>NZ_CP159331.1:900000-3501797 GCF_045055775.1 Leeuwenhoekiella sp. LLG6367-2.1 | reverse complement strand
TATAATGGTTAAATTTTAAGTTGTTTATAATTTAGATCACTTGAAAAGTGAGAAAATGTAGAGATCTTCGTTTCTTTCAGTGCGGGGCAAATATGTGAACAAAATATGTAATAAAAAAAGAAAATTAGATTGGTTTTGTAGAATTTTTATCGCATACTAGGCTTCTTCTCGAACCTCTAATTATATATGTTAATAAGTCTATGAAAACAAGTACAACCACTGTTAAAGTTCGCTACGCTGAAACTGATAAAATGGGAGTAGTACATCACGCGAACTACCCAATATACTTGGAACTCGCTCGTATTGAGTGGTTAAACGATCTTGGTATTTCTTATAAAAATATGGAGGAGGAAGGTGTGATGCTGCCTGTTTATGAAATGCAATTTTCTTTCTTAAGTCCGGCATATTTTGATGATACTTTAACCATAAAAACTATACTAAAACAGTTACCTCGTGCTCGTATTACTTTTGACTACGAAATTACTAATGAAGCGGGTAAAATATTAACAAAAGCGCAAACAACTTTGGTCTTTGTCGATACCAAAACAAATAGGCCAACCCGTTGTCCAGAATATGTTTTAGACCAACTTAAAAATTAAAAGTCTTCTAGCGTTGTTTTTAATCCAAAAACTAAATCAAAACGTTCTTTTACTTGTTCAATTGCATTTTTGCGTACGCTCACGGTAATTGAACAACTTAAATGCATTTCTTGCTTAGCAATATCTAATTGCTCTTCTTTAATAATACGCATTGCGGTATGTAAAAGTGGGTATTCAAATTGAATATTTAAGCTTTGTGTGATTACCTTTATCTTAATTTTTGAGCTTTCTAGTGCGAGTTGTGCGGCGGTTTTATAAGCTTGGATTAATCCTCCCACTCCTAGGTTAGTTCCCCCATAATAACGAATTACAGTTACCAGTATTTCAGTAACATCAAATGACTGGATTTGACCGTATATTGGCATTCCCGCAGAATTATTGGGTTCACCATCATCATTTGCCCGATATTGTTCATAATTTTTTCCTAGCTGCCAAGCATAACATACGTGTGAAGCTTTATTATGATTGGTTTTTAACTGAAGTAATATTTGTTCGATCTCATTTTCTGAACTTACGGGATGTGCTTGACCAATAAACTTACTACCCCGATCTTTAAAAAGGGATTCTTCACTGGTTTTATTAATCGTTTTATAAGTGTCTATGTTGTCACTCATTATTATGATTTAACTATTGCGATACAAATAATACTAATAAGAGCTAGAAAAAATCCGAGCCAGTTTTTTCTGGACAGCTTTTCTCTAAAGAATAAAATACCTAGTAATACAGCACAAATTAAAATCCCCACATTATTTAAGGTAAATACAACCGAACTTTCGAGCTGCGGATTTCTAAGTGCTTTTACTAAAAAGTAAATGGAATAATAATTAGGTATTCCTAAGGCGAGGCCTCCCACTAGATTCTTGAACTTTATTTTTTCATTTTGCCTTAATACTTTGAACATCAAGATTGATATGCCAATAACAAAAGCAGTTAAAAAGATAACGGCAGAGAATAATGAGATGTCATCCTGCTCAACATAGCTAGTTTCTAAATATTTTATTGTAGTATCTATAATACCGCTACCTAGAAAAACTAAAACAGGAAATAGCAGCTCATTTTTAGAGACTAGTTTAGAAGTATTGTCTTTAACTGAAACTAGATACACCGCAATCAAAGCTAAAATAATGCCTGAAATTTTTAATAAACCTGCATTTTCATTATAGTAAAATAAACCAAAGGCGATGGGAATGACCACGCTCATTTTTGTAGAAACAGAAACTACAGAAAGACCACTACGTTGTGTGGTGATGGCCATTAAATTGAAAATTAAAATAAATAAAAACCCTAGAAATACAGTTCCTCCAAACCAGGAATAATTAGGAAGCTCGATTAGATTTATGGGTTTTGCGTAACCTATTATACCTGCAGCACACGCAATGGCATAGTTAACTACAATTGCTTGGAAGGTGTTTATTTTAAATAAATCAAATAATTTAAATACAAGAAATATTACACTTGACGCTAAAATACTTAGAAGTAGATAAATCAAAAGTATTGTTTTTTTGTGGTGAACAATTGGGTTATATCATCTTGACCCGGTTCTAAATGCCACGTCTTAATATTCATAGATGCGGCTGCAGCAGTATTTAAAATGGTGTCATCTATAAAAAACGTTTCTTCAGCAACTAATTTATTTTCTTCAATCACGTAGTCATAAATTTCTAGATCTGGTTTTCTAAGGTTTATTTGTTGAGACAGATAAAAACGCTCAAAGCAATTCTGAAATTGAGAATAACGCAAAGCACCCATATTCTTTATTACTTGTTCAATGTGTAGGTCATTTGTATTACTTAATAAGAATAGCCTGTATTTACCTTGTTGTTTTAACTCCATTAACCAATCTAAACGGTGTTGTGGGAAATCTAAGATGATACTATTCCACGCAGTTGTAAATGAAATCTTTGTTAGTGATGGAAATTTGTCTAAATAATTAGCTATTAATGCTTCTGTAGTAATCAGGCCTTTTTCATAACTATTATGCCATCTATTCATATCTGCATCTATGGCCCGTATTCCCATTTTTGCTAATGCTTCTTCAGGAGCTTTCTTATCGAGATTTATAAAAACATCTCCAAAATCAAATAGTAGATTTTTAATCATTTTGATTATAATAATAGGTTAGTATGTCTCCTGAGATTTTTGATACTGATGATTCTTTGTATAATGTTAGTTTAGGTGCAGCTAAACCTGTTTTAAAGTTTGTACTTCCTTTAAAAACTCGCGCTTCATCCCACAGATTGTTGTCTATAAAATGCTGAAGTGTTATCGTACCACCTTCTATTATTACAGATTGCAAGCCTTCAGAATAAAGAAGATCACAAATTTTATTAGGTAGTTCTGTATCAAACTTCATAGTATGGTACGTTACATTTCTTGAATTAATTCTCTCTTGTTCAGTAATCACTACTGTGGGTGTGCTACCATCAAGCAATTTGCTATCCGTCTTAATAACCAAGTTTCTATCTAGAACAACGCGAGTGGGAGAGTGGCCATACCATTCACGGGTGGTTAATCCGGGATCATCTGCTTGTGCGGTATTTGTTCCTACTAAAATACTTTGCTCTTCTGAACGCCATTTATGCACGCATATTTTTGTGTGTGGATTAGTAATCCAGAATGGCTGTTTTTCTTCTCTAAAAATAGTATCGGGCGCAATGAAACCATCATTACTTTCTGCCCATTTTAAAAGTATGTAAGGTCGTTTTTTATTATGATAGGTAAAGAAGCGCTTATTTAAATCCTGACATAGTTTTTCTAAAACCCCTACTTGAACTTCACAGCCTACATCCAGTAATTTTTTTATGCCTTTACCGGCAACTTGAGCAAAGGGGTCTACGGTACCTATAACAATTTTCTTTATTCCTTTGGCGATTATTAAATCACTGCATGGAGGAGTTTTTCCAAAATGGCTACAGGGTTCCAGACTTACATAAATAGTAGATTCTTTTAATAAATCTTGATTAGAAACGCTCTTTATTGCATTTACTTCAGCGTGAGCTTCTCCGGCTTTGCGATGCCAACCTTCACCTATAATTTTTCCGTTATAGACAATTACGCTCCCTACCATAGGGTTGGGATAGGTAGTTCCTAGTCCGTTTTTAGCCAGTTGCACGCAACGTGCCATGTATTTTTCGTGTATCTTCACAAGCTCAAAAATACCAATTAAAACTAAGATAGGATGTTACAAATTAGGCCAGTTGAGCTTCAGGATAATTCTAAGCTCGCTGAAACTATTAGAACGGTTTTGATAGAATTAGGCGTTCCTAAGGTAGGAACTGCTTATGCAGATACGTCACTAGACTTCATGTTTGAAACTTACAGAGCAAGTAATGAATCTTACTTTGTAATAACCGATGGTGATCGCATAATAGGTGGCGCGGGGATTGCTCCTTTAGCAAATTACGAAGGTAATACCTGCGAACTGCAGAAAATGTATTTGCTTGCCGAAGTAAGAGGTTTAGGCTATGGTATGCAGTTAATACAAACCTGCCTGGATTTTGCTCTTGCTGCGGGATTTGAAGATGTATATTTAGAAACTATGCCTTATATGAAAAATGCTCAAAAATTATATGCAAAAGCCGGTTTTGAATACATAGATGCACCATTAGGAAATACAGGTCATAGCGCTTGCCCGATTTATATGCTAAGAAAGCTGTAATGAAACTAAAATTATTTAAAGAGCAATTTTATAATAAGCTGGAGTCTAGGTTTCCGCAGTCTGAAATTGCTACATTTTTTAAGATACTAATCGATAGCTATCTTTCTATAAAACCCATAGACCTGGTGCTCAATCCAGATTTAGAATTGAGCGTTGAGCAACTGAAATTAATGAAAACTGCTGAAGAGCGTTTACATACAAATGAACCCATTCAGTATATAATAGGAGAGACAGAATTTTATGGATACCCGTTTGAAGTGACAGATGCTGTACTCATTCCTCGACCTGAAACAGAAGAATTAGTAGAATGGATTACTAAAGACTTACAAGAACAGGTATTTACAAACCTTTCACTTCTAGATATAGGCACCGGATCAGGATGTATTGCAATTAGTCTGGCAAAAAATCTTCCAAATGCTAAAATTTCGGCAATTGATATTTCAGAAAAAGCTATAGAATTAGCGCAGCGCAATGCTAAGAAAAACGCTGTTTCAGTAAATTTTTTAGAACGAGATATACTCAATACCTCAGTTTTACCTCATAAATACACGGTAATTGTTTCAAACCCGCCTTATATACGTAATCTGGAAAAGGCAGAAATATTATCTAATGTATTAGATCACGAACCTGAATTAGCCTTATTTGTAGATGATAGTGACCCCTTAATTTTTTATCGAAAGATTGGTGAGTTGGCATATTCGTTTTTAGAAGAAGAGGGTATTTTGTATTTCGAGATCAATCAGTATCTTGGTGAAGAAACTATAAATCTTATAAAAAATATAGGTTTTACCACTGTTGAATTGCGTGATGATTTTGCAGGAAAACCTAGAATGATTAAAGCAAAACGTTGATGAACAATTTAAAATCTATTTGTGTTTTCTGCGGAAGCAGTGAAGGAACAGATCCTATAATCGTTAAAGAAGCGCAACAACTTGGAGCTGAATTTGCCAAACGCAATATTGACTTAATTTATGGCGGTTCAAAAATAGGGATAATGGGTAAAATAGCAATTTCGTGTATAGAAAATGGTGGCAAAGCAATAGGCATTATTCCACAATTTTTAAAAACTAAAGAGATTGTCCATGAAGGTCTTGATGAACTCATCACCACTCAAAATATGCACGAGCGAAAGCTTAAAATGCAGGAAATGAGCGATGGTTTTATAACTCTTCCAGGAGGTTTTGGCACTTTTGAAGAGCTTTTTGAAATTATTACCTGGAGTCAATTAGGTTTACACCATAAGCCTATAGGAATATTAAATTCTAATGGTTTTTATGATCATCTAATTGCAATGCTGGATGAGATGGTTTCCAAAGGTTTTTTAAAGCCTGAAAACAGAGCATTGCTCATTGAAGATACAGATATTGAGACACTATTTTATAAGATGGAGAATTTTGTTCCAGATTATACTACAAAATTATTAAAACCGGAAAACACCTAATTTTTAATAATTCTCGTATTTACTAATTGCCCAATTTCCATTTTTAATTTATGAATACTAAAGATAAAATACAGGCGCTGCGCGACGAACTGCAAAGTCATAACTATAACTATTATGTTTTAGATAAACCTGTAATAGATGATTATGCTTTTGATCTTAAATTGAAAGAACTTCAAGAATTAGAAGCAAAACATCCTGAATTTTATGATCCCAACTCCCCGTCGCTGCGTGTGGGTGGTCAAATTACAAAGAGTTTTAATACGGTCAAACATGAGACACGTATGTATTCTTTAGATAATAGCTATTCTCTACAAGATCTTGAAGACTGGGAAAAACGATTAAAAAAGTTAGTAGACGGGGAGGTAGAATATGTTTGTGAATTAAAGTACGACGGAGCTTCGATAAGTTTAACCTACGAAAAAGGAGAATTAATACGCGCAGTTACCCGAGGCGATGGTGTGCAGGGAGATGATGTGACAAATAATATAAAAACGATAAGATCTGTACCTTTAAAATTAAAAGGAGATTTTCCTGATAAATTTGATATACGTGGAGAAATTGTGTTACCGCTTGCAGGTTTTGCGGCAATGAATGCAGAACGTGTAGAAGCGGGTGAAGAACCTTATAGTAACCCCCGTAATACAGCATCGGGTAGCTTAAAACTTCAGGACAGTTCTGAAGTAGCAAAAAGGCCTCTCGAATGTTTATTGTATAGCATTGTAGGAGAGAATTTAAATATTAAGTCGCAGTTTGAAAGTTTAGAAAAGGCACGGTCCTGGGGGTTTAAAGTTCCTGAAGTAGCAAAATTAACGAGCTCAACAGAAGAAACCTTTAAGTTTCTAGATCATTGGGATGCGCATAGACACGAATTGCCATACGAGACAGATGGTGTTGTAATTAAGGTAAATAGTTTTCAGCAACAAGACGAACTAGGATTTACTGCTAAGGCTCCGCGCTGGGCAATGGCCTATAAGTTTAAAACCGAACAAGCAGAGACATTATTAGAAGAGATTACATATCAAGTAGGGCGTACCGGTGCCATAACTCCGGTTGCTAATTTGCAGGCTGTACAGCTAGCGGGTACAATTGTAAAGCGAGCATCTTTACATAATGCTGATCAAATCGCTAAGCTGGATATTCGGGAAGGCGATATGGTTTATGTAGAAAAAGGAGGTGAAATTATACCTAAGATTGTAGGTGTGGACTTTGAAAAACGCTCTATTGATTCAAAGGAAACTCAATATATTACCAACTGTCCAGAATGTAACACCGAGCTCGTAAGGCAACCGGGGGAAGCGCAGCATTATTGTCCCAATACGATGGGATGTCCTCCTCAAATTATCGGCAGAATACAACATTACATTTCTAGAAAAGCTTTAGATATTGAAGGTTTAGGGGGTGAGACCGTTGCCTTGCTAGTAAAACAAGGCTTAATTACTAACTATGCCGATTTATATAGCCTGAAGAAAGAGCAAATATTACCATTAGAGCGTATGGCTGAAAAATCTGCTGTGAATCTTATTAATGGTATTGAAGCCTCTAAAAAGATTGCATTTGAGCGTGTTTTGTTTGGTTTAGGAATACGCTATGTGGGTGAGACGGTTGCGCGTAAATTAGCTAAGCAATTTAAAAATATTGACGCCTTAGCTAATGCATCTTTAGAAGATTTGATTGCTGTAGATGAAATAGGAGAGCGCATAGCTCAAAGTGTAGTTGAGTTTTTTGGTTCTGAGCAAAATAGAGAATTAGTTGATAGGCTTAAAGAATATGGTGTCCAATTAGAATTAGACGCTGCTGTGTTAGAAAATCAAACTGAAAAGCTAAAAGGAAATACGTTTGTAATTTCTGGAGTATTCACCCAGGTTTCCAGAACAGAACTCAAGAAATTAATTGAAGATAACGGAGGCAAAGCTTCAGGGAGTATATCTTCGAAAACTAATTATCTGGTTGCTGGGGAGAATATGGGGCCAAGTAAACGGGAGAAAGCAGAGAAACTAAATGTACCTATAATTACAGAAGCAGAATTTCTAGATATGATCTAGTAATTTTGATAGACTATAAGAAAATATGAAACCTACTAGATTCTGGTACTTAGCACTCTTAAGTTGCCTGCTATACCTTGTTATATCTGAAATTGATATGGAGTGGGGTTTTTATATTAAGCCACTTTATGGGATGTTTTTTTATTTGTTTTATTACTATGCGGTAAAGAAACATAGTATTGTTCTTCTCATTTTTCAGATTACTTCTATTATTGCTGAAGTGTTTTTTGTGCTAGATCTGAATATGTATTTTGATGAGGTACTGTATTTTTATTTTATAGCAACATCCATGATGCTTTTCTTATTTGTACCTATTTTGAAAATTAAATCTAGGGAAATAACACGAGAAATGACTCTGGAGCCTTTACTTGGAGTCTTATTTTGTGCATATTTAATAGGTCATATGTTGACGCTGTTTTATGATAGCGTACCTAATAAATTACTTCTTATAATTGGAGCTGTATTTTTATTTGCCTTCACGGCGGTTTGTTCAGTTATACCCTTACGCTCAGGTCATCCTAGTAATATCAAAGCATATATAATAGCTGGCACCTTAGTTATAGAGTGTGTAACAGGATTTATTTATTATTATATGCTAGAAATACCGATCATGTTTTCGGTACTCACGATATCTATCTGTTTTCATAAGGCCGCAGTAACCTCGTATTTTGTAGATGTTACTAAAATTCTTAAGGATCAGGAAGAATATATCTAAACCCTGATCAACGTAGCAGAATTACTCTTGTTTCCGTCCATATCAAATTCAAAATCAATTCTCCCTAAATTGACACCGGCCCAGCCTACTTGATTTACAAGCACATCCTTGCCTTCGATATTTTTGAGAATTTCAGGTTTCGGTAAAAAGGTATGAGTATGCCCACCTATAATTAAGTCGATGTTTTTAGTTTGAGATGCTAGCTTACGGTCAGATATTTTATCATATTTATAATCGTAGCCCAGATGAGAAAGGCAAATAATAAGATCACATTTATGCTCTTCTTTTAATACACGAGTTGTGTCTTGTGCAATTTCTAAGGGATTGAGGTATTTTGTTTCTTTCGACAGACTTTCAGTTACGAGTCCGTCAAGCTGAATACCCAATCCAAAAACACCTATTTTAATACCGTCTTTTATAAATATATCGTAGGGTTTAGTCAGCCCTTCCATAATTGTATTGGTAAAATCATAATTAGCACTCAGTAACTTAAATTTTGCGTTAGGCATTTGAGCTGCTAATCCGCCAACACCATTATCAAAGTCATGGTTTCCTATAGTAGCGGCATCGTATCCCATCATACTCATCAATTTAAATTCGAGTTCTCCACCATAGAAATTAAAATAGGGAGTGCCTTGAAAGATATCACCTGCATCTAAAAGGAGTGTGTGCGGATTTTCTTTACGTATATTTTGAATAAGCGTCAATCGTCTTGCTACACCACCCTGATTTGAAAAAGACGGATCTTCTACTGGAAAAGGTTCGATGTGGCTATGTACATCATTAGTATGTAAAATGGTGATTTTCTTAGTGCTTCTAGTTTCTGCAAAAAGATTAAAACTAGGAGTTGTACTTAAAAGCGCAGTCGCAGCACCTGTTTGCATTAAAAACTTTCTTCTTTCCATAGAATTTATTCCTTAATAAATCGATTGTCGCGTATGGGTGCGATTGTATCCTGTTTTGTAAAGTGATCAATTAAGATACTTCTCATTTTATAATCTAAAATGGTTGTTGATTTTGGATTTGTAAAAAATACCATTCCGTCTCCACCTTGCTGTAAATAATCATTCGTAGCAATAAAATAAGTTTTGCCATCTTCAATAGCATTGCCGTTCAAAGTTGCAGAAGCTAATTCGTTTTCTGAATTTAGAATGAGTTGCATATTTGATATAGGGTGTGCTTTTCCGGTTTTAAGATATTCAAACATAGCTCGCACATCTTCACTTGTAATTTCTACCACGACAATACTGTTTTCAAAAGGCATAATCTCATATGCGCTTCCCATAGTTACGTCACCTGCACGTAAAACAGATCGTATTCCACCGTGATTTAATACAACACCGTCTATATGTTTACCAGTTTTTTTAAAAAATACCGGATCGCCATATTCGAGAACAGTATCTGCCATCATATTGCCAATAGCCGTGTTGTAAGGGCCATCAGATTTAGACAGACTTTGAGGAGCATAAGCAAGAACTGCGTTCATCTCATCGTCGATACGTTTTTTGTAAGGAGCGATATAATCAATCACCATTTGATTAGACTCAAGGCTGTCTGTGACTGCAATCTGTTTACCTTGTATAGCTTTTAGATTTGCTTGAGAGGGCTTACAGGTAACGAAGAGAAAACCTATAAGTACTAGAGTATAAATTCTATTCATACGTGTTAAATTAGCGGTTTACATTGAGGTATAATTGTCTACATTTGCCGCAAAACAAAGGTAAATGTTTTTAGACGGATGGAAACAATATTCGCTTAAAAGAAAGCTTCAAAAAAGTGTAGAAAATAGCACGTCAAATCATATTGATAGTGGTAATACGCAGCAGATTGGGATTGTATTTGATGCTCGTTATGTAGATAAAAGCCAAATGCTTACTCTGGCGCAAGATGTTTTTAACGGTTGTGAAGTGCAGTTATTCGGGTTTTCAAATACTAAAAATTCAGTAGACTTAATTGAAAATACAAGTTTTTCAACTCGTGACTTTACGGTATTTGGAGGTATTAAGAATGAGGTATTAAATATGTTTCTAGCAAAACCTTTTAATATCTTAATAAGCTATTACGATAGAGAAAATGTATTTTTGCAGTTTGTTACATCACAGTCAAAAGCAAGTTTTAAAGTTGGTCTGCCCGTAGACGATTCAGGAATAAATGATCTTACAATCAGTACTGATTTAGATGATATTACCTTGTTTAAAAGTGAATTAGTAAAGTATTTGAAAATATTAAAACGCATATACTAAATGCAAGAATTAAAAGGTACAGGAGTAGCGCTAGTCACTCCATTTAAAGAAGATCTAAGCTTGGATCTTGAAGGATTAAGTAATGTGATTGAAAATTGTATTGCTGGTGGGGTAGATTATCTTGTTGTAATGGGTACAACGGCAGAAAATGCTACATTAACTGAAGATGAAAAGGAAAAGGTGATAGCGAAGGCTATCGAAGTTAATGCAGGTAGATTACCTCTAGTACTTGGAGTAGGAGGTAACAATACAACTCGTATTATTCAAGAGCTTACCGAAAAAGATTTAAGTGCTTTCACGGCTATTTTATCGGTTTCTCCATATTATAATAGACCGAGCCAAACCGGTATATATGAACACTATAAGGCACTAGCTAGTGTGTCAAAGCTGCCTATAATTTTGTACAATGTACCTGGACGCACAGGAAGTAATGTGCTTCCGGAAACTATTATCAGGTTAGCAAATGATTGCCCAAATATTATAGGAGTAAAAGAAGCGGCTGGAGATATAACGCAAATGATGCGCATTATTAAAGATCGTCCGTCTAATTTTCTAGTTATTTCTGGAGATGATGTTCTGGCCTTGCCTACAATAAGTGCTGGTGGCGATGGTGTAATTTCGGTTTTAGGACAAGGTGTTCCTAAACCATTTTCTAAGATGGTTAAAGAAGGTTTAAACGGTAATTTTAAGGAGGCTTATGCGCTGCATTATCAATTGATGCCTGCTGCAGACCTTATTTTTGCTGAAGGTAATCCTGCAGGGATTAAAGCGATGCTAGCTCAAAAAGAGGTTTGTTCAGATACGGTACGGTTGCCATTAGTCGCAGCAAGTATGTCTTTGAGAGCAAATATTGCAACATACTTAAATGACACTGGTCTTTAAGTTTTTTAATCTATAGAAAAAACCTATTTTTGCACGATGTTTTCAAGAATAAATAAGAAAATTATAATAGTAGCAGTTGCAGCAGTGAGTCTGGCATCTTGTAGTGAGTATCAAAAGGCGTTAAAGTCTGAAGATATGGGTAAGAAGTATGCAATGGCAGATTCTCTATATGACTCTGGTAAATACCGAAAGTCTTTAAAGCTTTGGGAGCAAATTGTACCTAGCTATCGAGGTAAGCCTCAGGCAGAACGCATTATGTTTTTATATGCAGATGCACACTTTCAGGTAGAAGACTATTATTTAGCAGGTTATCAGTTTGATCGTTTTGTTTCTGCCTATCCAGATTCAGAAAAAACAGAGGAAGCACAATACAAAGCGGCTTTAAGCTATGCGGAGTTGTCGCCTAATTATCAGTTAGATCAATCAGAGACTCAAAAAGGTCTTGATCAACTTCAACAATTTATTGCAGCATATCCAGAATCTGAATATACTGAGGATGCTAGTGAGCGCATTAAGGAGTTGAGTATTAAAATGCAGAAAAAATCTTATGAGATTGCAAAGGGATGGCACAAGATTATGGAGTATCCTACAGCTATCTCAGCATTAGATGATTTTATTTCAGATTATCCGGGTTCACCTTTTCGTGAAGCAGCATTTTTCTATAAATTAGATTCTCAGTATCAATATGGTTCAAAAAGTATAAATGTACTTGTAAGACCACGACTGGAAGAAGCGTTAGAAATGTACGAGACCTTGACACGTTATTTTCCAGAAGGAGAATACAGAGCTCAGGCAGATGAGATAAAATTAGATATTGAAAAAATATTAGAAAATTATTCCTAATTAAATAATTGAATTACTATGGACGTTAAAAATATGGAAGCACCAGTAAATACAGTAACTCTTAATAGAAGTGAAATTGACGCTCCTACAGGAAATATTTACGAGGCGATCTCAATTATAGCAAAACGTGCTACACAAATTAATACTGAGATTAAAAAAGAATTATTAGAGAAATTAGATGAGTTTGCTACTTACAGTGACAGCTTAGAAGAGATCTTTGAAAATAAAGAACAAATAGAAGTTTCTAAATTCTATGAGCGCTTGCCTAAAGCACATGCAATGGCGGTTCAAGAATGGTTAGATGATAAAATATATTTTCGCGATACGACTACACCTACAGAGTAGTTTATGTCTATTTTAAGTGAAAAAAAGGTATTACTTGGAGTAACTGCCGGAATAGCTGCCTATAAAGCAGCTATTTTGGTTAGAGGGTTTATCAAAGCCGGAGCACAGGTACGTGTGGTTATGACTCCTGAAGCAAAAGATTTTGTAACCCCTTTAACCCTTTCTACACTTTCAAAAAATGAAGTGCATTCTACATTTGTAAGTACAGATAATGAGAATGCCGTTTGGAATAATCACGTTGAACTCGGCCTATGGGCCGATTTCTTTGTTATAGCCCCGGCGACAGCAAATACACTTTCAAAAATGGCTTCTGGAGCTAGTGATAATTTATTACTGGCGACCTATCTTTCAGCTAAATGTCCGGTTTATTTTGCACCTGCAATGGACCTTGATATGTATAAACATCCTAGTACGCATCACTCCTTTGAGAAACTAATTAGTTTTGGAAATATAATGATTCCTGCTACGAGCGGGGAATTAGCTAGTGGTCTTGAAGGTCAGGGTAGAATGGCTGAGCCGGAGGATATTGTTGCGTTTATTGAACGTGATATGCTGAGCAAATTACCTTTAAAAGGAAAGAAATTTCTAGTTACAGCAGGACCTACCTATGAAGCTATTGATCCGGTACGCTTTATAGGAAATCATAGTAGTGGCAAAATGGGATTTGCAATAGCAGAAGCCGCTGCTAATTTAGGAGCATCGGTTTATTTGATAGCAGGGCCTACACATTTAAATACAACTCATAATTTTGTTACTACAATACGCGTTACTTCAGCTGAAGAAATGTTTGCTGAAGTGACTAAGCATTACGATACTTGTGATGTAGCGATAGCTGCTGCTGCAGTGGCAGATTACAAACCTGCAGCTGTTGCTAATCAAAAAATTAAGAAGAAAGACAGCGCTTTAGTAATAAATTTAGAACCCACGCAAGATATTCTCGCATATATGGGTTCAGAAAAAAAGCAACAGTTTTTAGTAGGTTTCGCTTTAGAAACCGAAAATGAGCTTGAAAACGCAAAAGGTAAATTAAAGCGAAAGAATCTAGATTTGATTGTTTTAAATTCACTAAATGATACAGGTGCCGGTTTTAGAACAGAAACTAATAAGGTAACCTTCATAACAGCAGACAATCAGATTTTGCCACAAGAACTCAAACCAAAAAATGAAGTTGCTGAAGATCTACTTGATATAATTCAAAAAAGAATACATGTATAAACTCGTAGTATTATTCTTGTTTTGTGGACTAGGCTTATCAGCTCAAGAGCTTAACTGTTCTGTAATTATTAATGCAGAGCAAACGGGACAAAGCAATCTTCAGGTTTTTAGAACACTAAAAACCGAGTTGACTGAATTTATGAATAATACCACCTGGACAGATTTAAATGTTAAGCAACAAGAACGTATAGATTGCAGTCTGGTGATTTTAGTATCTAATATCGATTCAGATTCGTTTACTGCTTCGATTCAAGTTCAATCATCCCGCCCGGTTTATAATAGCACTTATAGTACACCGATTTTTAATTTTAACGATAAGCAGTTTAGTTTTAGATATACAGAATTTCAGCCTTTAAATTATAATCCCAATACATTCGACTCTAATTTAATCTCTGTCCTTGCATTTTATGCATATACTATTATAGGTCTTGATGCCGGTAGTTATGAGCTAAACGGGGGTGAGCCTTATTTTGAGGAAGCTAAACAAATTGTAAATACGGCTCAGCAACAAGTGAGTGATGGGTGGTCTGCTCAAAGCGGTACTCAATCACGCTTTAGATTAAATCAGGATTTACTATCTCCTAATTTTAGAGAGTTTTCTGATGTTCTATATGCGTATCACAGAAACGGACTTGATTATATGGCAGATAATCCCAGAGAGGCAAAACAAGGAATTGCAGTTAGCTTAGAACTTTTTAATCAAATGTATTTAAACAGACCTAACAATTTTTTGTCTCGGGTATTTTTTGATACTAAAGCAGATGAAATAGCAAATATGTTTTCATCAGGCCCGCAGGTGAATATAAGTAATCTGGTGTCTATGTTAAATAAAGTAGCTCCTACAAAATCTTCTTCCTGGCAACAAATCAAATTATAAGAGAGCTCCTAAATTCTTTGACTGTCGTTAATTTCTCTACTATATTTACTTTAAATTATTATTCAAAGAAATCTAAACACATTACTTAATTGCTCAATTCAATACACATAAAAAATTACGCTTTAATTGAGGAAGTTAACCTTCAGTTTAACAATGGGTTTACCGTAATTACTGGAGAAACTGGAGCTGGTAAATCAATACTTTTAGGAGCTTTAGGACTCATTTTAGGAAAGCGTGCAGATATTAGTAGTATTGGTAATCCCGATGAAAAATGTGTTATTGAAGCACATTTTGATCTTACACGATACAATTTAGAGCCTTTGTTTAATTCTGAAGATCTGGATTATGAACCGCAAACTATAATTCGCAGAGAAATATTAGCGAGTGGAAAAAGCAGAGCATTTGTAAATGACACACCGGTTACCTTAAACCAACTCTCTGCTTTAGGTATGAACCTGGTTGATATACATAGCCAACATCAAACTATGGAGGTTACTGATGTTGATTTTCAATTTCAGGTTTTAGATGCTTTTGCCGAAAATGGTAAAAATCTTTCCGAGTACAAAAATATTTATACGAGTTATAGAAAAAAAGAAAGTGAATTAAAGAAGCTCATTAAGCAAAAGACAGATGCTCAAAAAGAAGAGGAGTATAAGTCCTTTCTTTTAGAAGAATTATTAGCTGCAAATCTAAAACCCGGAGAACAGGAACAATTAGAATCTGCACACGATACACTTAATAATGTGGAGCAAATCACAGAAGGTTTAGCTGCCGCATATCAAACATTAAGTAGAGAAGAAGTGGGTGTCAATGAGATGCTTCTCACAGCAAAAATCCGCTTATCTAAACTTTCTGGTTTCAGTCCTAAACTACAAGCATTAAATGATCGACTTGAGGCAGTAACCATTGAGCTCGATGATATTTCAGAAAGTATAAATGATCTTGCCGCAGATACAGAAGGTGACCCTACTGAACTTGCGCGCTTAGAAAGTAGATTAAAATTGTTTTTTGACCTTCAGAAAAAACATCAGGTTGTTAGTGTTGAAGAGTTGATAGCGATAAGAGATACACTTGATGAAGAGGTGCAATCTCTTACAAATCTTGATCAAAATATTACAAAGCTTGAACGTGAAATTGCCCAGTCTAAAATAGAGTTAGAAAAAATAGCAGTTATAATAACAGGTAAGCGTAGAAATACCATTGAGCCACTTACTGAAAAATTACAGGAAATATTGTCTAATCTGGGAATGCCTAATGCGCGTTTTGAGGTTAGTTTATCAGATAGTACTTCCTTTTTAGAAAATGGAAAAGATATTTTAAACTTCCTTTTTACTGCCAATAAAGGAATGCGAGCTCAAGAACTTAAAAAAGCCGCATCTGGAGGAGAATTATCTCGTATTATGCTTGCTATTAAATCTGTACTTAGTGATTATACTCAACTGCCTACCTTAATCTTTGATGAGATTGATACAGGTGTGAGCGGTGAAATCGCACTTAAAATGGGGCATATTATGAAAGCTATGGGTAATCGTATGCAGCTCATAAGTATTACTCATTTACCTCAAATTGCAGGGCAAGGAGCACATCACTTTAAAGTATTTAAAGAGGATAAACAACAAAAAACCACTACGGGTATTCGGGTTTTAGATCAGGATCAGCGTATTGCAGAGTTAGCAGAAATGCTGGGTGGCAAAGCATCATCTGATGCTGCATTTGATCACGCAAGGCAACTTCTCAATTAATAAAATAGTATATTTGACCACTTAAATTAAACAACAATTATGTCCTATAATTTATTAAAAGGAAAACGAGGAATCATATTTGGAGCGCTTGACGAAAATTCAATCGCTTGGAAGACAGCAGAACGCGTTCACGAAGAAGGTGGAACTTTTGTCTTAACAAATGCACCTATTGCTATGCGTATGGGAAGCATAAACAAGTTAGCTGAAAAAACAGGTTCTAAAATAATTCCTGCAGATGCAACTTCTGTTGAAGATCTAGAGAAACTTGTGGCCGGTGCTGTTGAAGAATTAGGTGGTAAACTTGATTTTGTTTTACACAGTATAGGAATGTCTATTAATGTGCGTAAAGGACGCCATTATACAGATCAAAATTATGACTGGACTCAAAAAGGTACAGATGTAAGTGCAATGTCTTTTCATAAAACTATGCAGGTGTTGTACAAACACGATGCAATGAATGAGTGGGGAAGTATTGTAGCTTTAACGTATATGGCTGCTCAACGTGTTTTTCCAGACTATAATGATATGGCAGACAATAAAGCATACTTAGAAAGTATAGCACGTAGTTTTGGTTATTTCTTTGGTCGTGATAAAAAAGTACGCGTTAATACTATTTCTCAATCACCAACTCCTACAACTGCAGGGCAAGGTGTTAAAGGATTTGATGGTTTTATAGCATACGCTGAAAAAATGAGTCCGTTAGGAAATGCTACAGCTCAAGAATGTGCAGATTATACAATTACATTATTTTCTGACCTTACTAAAAAAGTTACCCTACAGAATTTATTCCACGATGGTGGTTTTAGTAATATGGGTGTTAGTAACGAAGTGATGGAAGCGTTCGTTAACGAACAAAAATAATATTCAATAAGCTTATTTAAATGCCCGAAGATTCTACTTCGGGCATTTTTTGTATAAATTAACCAGTTTTAATTAAGGTGTATATGAACTTTGTTTTTTCTGTTATTGTTCCTGTTTATAACAGACCTGAAGAAGTTCGGGAATTACTTCATAGTTTATGTTTGCAAACTTATACAAAGGATTTTGAGATAATTATAGTTGAGGATGGATCTACTGAAACTTCTGAAACTGTAATAGAAGAATTTTCAAATCTTAACATCACCTATTTTTATAAAAAGAATACTGGTCCCGGAGACTCACGCAATTACGCAATGCAGCGTGCTAGTGGAAATTATTTTATTATTCTCGATAGTGATTGTGTACTACCTAAAGCATATTTAAGCAGTATAGATACCCATCTTTCCTCTAATTATTCTGATTTTTTTGGAGGGCCAGATGCTGCTGCATCTAATTTTACATCACTGCAAAAAGCCATTAATTATTCGATGACTTCTTTATTAACCACGGGGGGAATACGAGGAAGAAAGGAAGCAGCGACTAATTTTGAACCCCGAAGTTTTAATATGGGAATATCAAAAGCAGCTTTTGAAAAATCTGGTGGTTTTGGTAAAATCCATCCTGGAGAAGATCCTGATTTAAGTATACGATTATGGAACTTGGGATTTAAATCTCAGTTAATTTCGGAGGCTTTTGTGTATCATAAACGTCGTATCTCTTGGTCTAAATTTTATAATCAGGTGCGCAAGTTTGGTTTAGTACGACCTATACTTACAGCCTGGCATCCGCAAACCGCTAAAATAACATTCTGGTTTCCTACTTTATTTACGTTGGGATTATTTATTTCCTTTGTACTTAGTTTATATGGAATATATTTTCCACTTGTTTTAGTTGCACTATATTTTCTCCTTATTCTTGGGCATTCAACTTTCAAAAATAAAAGTTTGCAAGTTGGTTTTTTATCAGTTTGGGCAGTTTTGGTGCAGTTTGCTGGTTATGGTATTGCATTTGCAGAATCTACAATTAGCATACGGTATTTAAAAAACGATCCTCGTAAAAAGTTTCCTCACTTATTTTTTAAGTAATTTTAGCGTTAATCTCTCGTTCCATGTCAGAAAAAAAGAAACGTAACAGGAATTCAAACCTTCGGGTTTTTCTAACAATTTTGTTGGTTGTAGCTTCTATTTCAATAATGATTAAGCTTAATCGCAATTTTAGTTTTACGGTAAAGATTCCGCTTACCTTTCAAAATCTTTCCGAAGACTATATACTTAAAAAAAGTTCGACTACCTCTGTAAAAGTTACCGGTAAGGCCAGCGGATATGATTACTTTAAATACCGTTTTTTTTCACAGGCATTTCCTATAGATTTATCAAATCTTCCTAAGGATGGTAAAGAATCTTATTATGTTTTTAATAAAGAAAGTGATGCGTTAAAAGGAAGTTTAAGTGGTAGTGAGATTATTGCATTTGAACCAGATACAGTATTTTTTCTTCTAGATAGGAATTATGATAAGCGTGTGCCGGTAGTATCTAATTTTGATATTTCCTATTCACCCGGCTACGGAAGCTTTCAGGGAATGCAAATCACACCAGATAGTATTACCGTGCGTGGCCCCGAGTCTGAAGTTGATACCATCACAAAGGTATATACCAGCTCACAAATTTTTGAAAATATAAGAGCATCAAAAGAAGGAGATATATCGGTACATCTCTATAAAAATATTGCTAACGTCGAACTCATACCAAATACTATAAAGTATAGTTTGCAAGTAGATAAATTTACTGAGGGAACGGTTTCTGTACCGTTACAGCTACTTAATGTGCCAGCAAACGTTTCGGCAAAAGTTTTTCCTAAGCGTATTAATGTAATATTTAATGTAAATGTTACAAATTATGATCTTGTAAAATCATCTGATTTTAAGGTGGTAGTTGATTTTGATGAAGCAGATAGTCTATCTACATCTTTAACTCCACAAGTAATTGAGACCCCAGATTTTGTAAGAGATGTGCGTATTAGTGAAAGTACGGTTCAATATTTACTTGTAAAATGAAAATAGTAGGAATTACGGGAGGTATAGGCAGTGGTAAAAGTACCATTGCAGCATATTTTAATTCAGAATACAATATACCGGTTTACTACGCAGACGCTGAGGCCAAGAAATTGATGGTATCTCCAGATCTCAGAACTCAAATTATTGACTTATTAGGAGTAGCGGCTTATAAAGGAACTGATTTAGATCGAATGTTTGTGGCTTCAAAAGTATTTAATGACGCACAGTTACTAGAAGCACTCAATGCAATAGTGCATCCTGCAGTAGGGGAGCATTTTATAAAATGGTCACGCTCTCAGGACGCTCCTTATGTATTAAAGGAGGCGGCTATTTTATTTGAAAACAACACAGAGAAGCTTTGTGACTATGTGATTTTAGTCACTGCTCCCGAAGAAGTACGTATTGATCGTGTTTTAAAAAGAGATCAAACTACTGAAGCAGAGATCAAAAGCAGAATGGATAAGCAGTGGAAGGACTTAAAAAAAATTCCTCTTGCAGATTTTGTTATTGAAAATACAGATCTGGAGTTAAGTAAAAAAATGGTTTCTAAAATTCATAGCCAACTCTTGGCAGCCCCTATAAATACCTAGCTTAATCTTGTTAACATTTGGTTAAACCAATTATTCCCTAAATGTTAAAATCATACATTTGGGGATATGAATAAAAAACTCTTTGTACTACTTGTTGTGTTGATGAGCTTGTCTCTCATAGGCATTATATTTGTGCAGGGTTATTGGATATCTAATAGTATAGATGCCAAGCGTGGTCAATTTGGTTTTAATGCTAAGCAAGTATTAAATGCAGTTGCGCGAGATATTCAAATTAAAGAAGTAAACACGTGGTATAATCCTGTGCTTAAAATGCGGGATAGTTTAGGAATTCCTGATGATGTAAGCCTCTATGATTTAGTTTACAAGCAGGAAGACTCAATAACCAATGAGTCGTATGTTTTTAGAAATAGCATTGTAGAGCAAGACTACAAATTAAGCTCTCCTATTCTTGATTACGAAGTTGATAGCATAAAATTTAAAAAATACCTACAGCGCCAGTATACTCAAATTATCGATAATAACGATATTGACAAAGGGGATGTAGACCGCACCACAATATTCACCAGAATGTCTGATCTAAGTGATATTGAGCGATACAATATTGAACAGGCGGTGATGTATATTACGCGTAAAATACCTATTCATAAGCGGGTAGATGTTGAGGAGCTAGAACGTCTTCTTACAATGGAGCTTGCTGAACGCGATATGGAAACCAATTTTGAATATGCAATTTACAGTAACAATTTTGTTACTAATGTGCGTTCTAAAGATTTTGATATTCAATCTCCAGATCAAAATTTTAGTGTTCCACTTTTTGCAGATGATGATGGTAATAGTGATTATCAATTAGTAGCAAACTTTCCCGGTGAAAAAAAATATGTAGTTTCTTCCGTTATAGGAATGGGAGGGTTGAGTATTTTATTTACGCTAATAATAGTTATCGCATACAGCAGTGCGTTACAACAATTAGTAAAACAACGTCAGATTTCAGAAATCAAAACCGATTTCATAAATAATATGACGCACGAGTTTAAAACTCCTATAGCAACTATTAATCTTGCCCTTGATGCTATAAAAAATCCAAAGATTAATGGCAACCCGGAGGCGTTAACGCGCTATATGGGAATGATACGTGAAGAAAATAAGAGAATGCATGCTCAGGTGGAGAATGTATTGCGCATTTCAAAACTAGAAAAGAACGAACTTGATATTAAGAAAGAGCGTTTAAAACTTCACGATATTATTGAAGATGCAATTATGCATATTGAATTAATTGTTGAAGATCGCCAAGGATATATAAAAACTCATTTGGGAGCTGTAAAAAGCTCAGTTCTTGCAAACGAATCTCATTTTACAAATGTTTTGGTTAACATTTTAGACAATGCGGTTAAGTATTCGACAGATGTTCCTAAAATAGATATCTACACAGAAAATCTAAAAAATTTCATTCTGATTAAAATTAAAGATCAGGGTGATGGGATGACAAAACAAGTTCAAAAGAAAATATTTGATAAATTTTATCGCGAGCATACTGGCGATATACACAATGTAAAAGGTCACGGTCTGGGTCTCGCATATGCAAAACGTATGGTAGAAGATCACGCAGGTGAAATCTGGGTACAGAGCGAAAAAGGCAAAGGCAGTACCTTCATTATTAAACTACCACTAATATCTTAAACAAATGGAAACAGAAAACAAAAAAATCTTACTCGTAGAGGACGATCCGAACTTTGGAACGGTATTGAAAGATTATCTTTCAATGAATGACTACGATGTAACTCACGCAAAAAATGGAATGGAAGGATTTGAGAAGTTCAAAAAGGACGACTTTGATCTTTGTATTTTAGATGTGATGATGCCTTATAAAGATGGGTTCACACTTGCGAAAGAAATACGCGAAAAGAACGAAGATGTGCCTATTATATTCTTAACCGCAAAAGCGATGAAAGAAGATGTCTTAAAAGGATATAAAGTAGGTGCAGATGATTACCTTAATAAGCCATTTGATAGCGAAGTTCTTTTAATGAAAATTAAAGCTATCATGATGCGCAAGGCGACAGATTCTGTTGCAGATAGTAAACAATTTGAATTCCAAATAGGTGGTTTCTTCTTAAATTCTAAGTTGCGTTTCCTTACTTATAAAGAAGATGAGCAAATTAAACTTTCTCCCAAGGAAAACGAATTACTGCGTCTTTTAGCATTGCATGAAAATGATTTAATGCCTCGCGAGCTAGCACTTACAAAAATATGGAGAGATGATAACTACTTTACTTCTAGAAGTATGGATGTTTATATCGCTAAATTACGTAAGTACTTAAAGCGTGATGATACTGTAGAAATACTTAATATTCACGGTGAAGGTTTCCGCCTTGTTGTTAAGAGTGAAGAAGAAAAAAAATAGTGGTATTTGAAAAACGCCTCTTATTCCAGAGGCGTTTTTTCTTTTATTGTTTTTATTATTTCTTCAATAGGTGTAAGATAATCAAACCAGATTACGGAATCATCTCTACGATACCACGTTAATTGCCTTTTGGCAAAACGTCTGGTATTTTTTTTAATTTCCTCAATAGCAGTATTTAAGTCGTACTGGTTATCAAAGTAATTGAATAATTCTTTATAGCCTACGGTGTTTAATGCATTTAAATCTTTAAGGGGAATTAGTGCTTTTGCTTCTTCAATAAGTCTATTTTCTATCATTAAATCAACACGGTGGTTAATGCGATTATAAATCACTTCACGTTCTGCATTAAGACCAATTTTTAGTGTTTTAAAGACTCTCTTTGTTTTATTCTTTGCCAGAAATGAAGAATACGGTTTACCGGTACTTCGGCATATTTCCAAAGCGCGAATAAGTCGTTGCTTATTACTCAAATCTATTGAGTTGTAGTGTTCAGAATCTTTTTCTAAAAGTTCTTTTTGTAAAATTTCTATTCCTTTAGTTTCTAATTCTTTACTAAGATTTTCTCGAATTTGTGGATCTACATCAGGGAACTTATCGAGACCATTAATTATGGCATCAACGTATAGTCCAGAACCACCTACTAAAATCGCTACATCATTATGTACAAAATAGGTGTCTAGTGCCTGAATGCATTCTTTTTCAAATAAACCTACATTATAAGTTTCTTCAATAGATATATGCTGAATAAAATGATGTTTTGCAGTATTAAGTTCGTCTTCTTCCGGTACAGCCGTTCCTATTTTCATTTCTTTGAAAAACTGTCTGGAGTCTGCTGAGAATATTTCAGCATTAAAATGCTTGGCAAGTTTTATGGATAAAGCAGTTTTACCGATTGCGGTAGGTCCTACAATTGCTATTAAAAGTTTATTCATAATGTAAACTGTTTCCGCAATTGTGACAGTATTTTGCAGAGTCTTGATGTTTGCGTGCTCCGCAATTATGACAAACTTGAGTATTAATATGAAGCTTATGCTCGGGTAGCGCACCAGGTTCTTTTTTAGCCATTTCGGCACTCACGATACCCGTAGGAACTGCAATTATACCATAACCCAAAACCATTATAATCATAGCTATAAATTGCCCTAAGGCTGTCACAGGAGCAATATCTCCAAACCCTACGGTTGTTAACGTAACAATACACCAGTAAACACTTACCGGAATACTATTAAAGCCGTGTTCTGGTCCCTCAACTATGTACATTAATGTACCTGCAATTACCGAAAGAATCATAACTGCAAATAGAAAAACAAGTATTTTAGGACGACTATCTTTAAGCGCCTTAGTTAATTTATTACCTTCTCCTATGTATCTCGTGATTTTTAAGATCCTAAAAACACGAAGCAATCGTAATGCTCTAATCGTGAGTAGTGCATTAGTTCCTACAATAAAAAAGGATAAGTAAAGCGGAATTGTAGATATGAAGTCTATAAGACCATAAAAGCTGAAGACATATGCTGAAGCTTTTTTAATGGAAATCACACGTAAGATATATTCTATAGTAAAGAAGATAGTAATTATCCACTCGCTGATATAGAAGTAGTCTCCGTATTTAATTTGCATTCCGGCAACACTTTCTAGCATTACTAAAACAACACTAAGAAGTATTATTATAAGCAGAATTACATCAAATATTTTTCCTGCGGGTGTATCTGCCTCGTAGATTACCTCGTGTATTTTTGATTTCCAGGTATGTTTAGCTAATTCAGTCAAAAAAGAAATTAAATTTAATAAGTAGTATTTATTACTTCCAGATTTTCTAAAGAAAATTCGCCGAGCATTTCATCTTTTAAAAACATTTCGACCACACCATATTCTCCAGAATCACCGTATTTAGAAGTTGCATTTTGATCTTTCACGATGTTAATTTCCTTAATCCAATCTGATTTGATTTGACGAAGGTCACTTTCTGTGATTATATATTTTTTTGTGTCAACCACTAAGATAATCAAAGGAGACTTTGAATCATTGCATATTTTACAATTGAATATTGTGGAATCCTTTTTTTGCTGATTATTTTTTTCGAATTTAGTAGTTTCCTGAGCAACTACTGTAGAAATTGTAAAGCAGGCTATTAAAAAGAAATAAATAATTGATTTCATCTAGTGCGCTAATTCGTTTAAATCTATTGTTTTAATAACCTTTTTGACACGTAAATAACTTTGGATAATGTGTCTGGCATCTAACGAATTTTCCATAGGGGTGATAATTCGGTTTAAGATTTCAGTATTACTTATTTGATAGTTGAGATTAAAATAGCCCAAACCTTTAAAGGCTCCTTCTTCTATTAGAATCAAGCTACGTTCATCTGTAGTTCTGCCTCGGTCTATTAACGCCACACTTTTTTGTTCAAAACTAACTGCATCAATAAATGATTCTACCCGAGTATTATAATCTGAAACAAGTTCTTTATTAAAACAAGCGCCACTGCAAGTGCTGTCAAGGCATCTATCTTCTTTTAGATTTAAGTTGGTTTTTGCTGCACAGAGATTATATTCTTCTAAAATACGTACGAGATTTGATTTTGCTACGTGTAATGTGGCGTAAGTAACAATACTGGATTTTTGAGGATCTGCTTTTTCAACTTGAAGATTAATGTATCCTTTCTCGTCTATAAAACTCACAATTTGAGCCTTAAATTTTAATCGGCGGTAGGAGCGATTGTGAGCAGGCTTTATTTTTTTAATCTCTTCATTCTCCTTTAATTGAGCTATAAGTTCATTACCCGTCTCTTCATAACTAATGGCTTCTACATCTTCTTGAAGCTGTTTTGACTTTCGGTTATCATTGGTAAAGTGCTGAGTAACCCGTTTTTTTATGTTTCGGCTTTTACCAATAAGAATAACTTTCCCGTTTGCATTATGAAAATAATATACACCTGTGGAACTCGGAACTTCAGAAATAAGATCCCTTAATTTTGTATCTAGTTTCTTTTTGGGATTAAGCTTTATCGCTTCTTGTATAATTGTCTTATTCGTGTCTTTTGCCAGTAGTAATTTAAAAAGTTTTACGGTGGCAAGTGCATCACCGCTTGCGCGATGTCTATCTGTAATAGGGATTCCCAGATTGCGTACTAATTTTCCTAAACTATAGCTTTCCTGATCTGGAAGTAAATTTTGTGCAAGCTCTACTGTACATAGACTTTTACGCTGATAATCATAGCCGAGCCTATCAAATTCTAATTGAAGAATACGGTAATCAAATTGTGCATTATGCGCTACAATTATACAGTCTTCGGTGATTTCTATGATGCGTTTTGCTACTTCAAAAAATTTAGGAGCATTACGTAACATCTCGTTATTTATTCCTGTAAGTCCTACTACAAAGGCTTGTATGGGCCGTTCGGGATTTACAAGACTAATAAATTGATCTACAATCTCATGACCATCATATTTATAAATCGCAACCTCGGTAACTCCTTCTTCATTATATTTTCCGCCTGTGGTTTCTAAGTCGAGTATTGCGTACATAAATTATCTGCTGTCTTAAGTTTTGTAAATCAGTAATTTATTAATTATAGTTGCGTTCACCAAAAATAGCACTTCCTACACGTACCATCGTACTTCCATGAGCTATAGCAAGTTTATAATCTCCACTCATACCCATCGAAAGTGTAGTGAAATTATTTTGCTCTTTATACTGGTCGTAGATTTTTTGCAATTCTGAAAACTCCCGCGTTAATTGATCTTGATCATCTACGAAAGATGCCATTCCCATTAAACCAACTACATTTATATTTGGATAGTTTTCTTTAAACGAATTGCTGTCTAATAACTGTTTTGCCTCAGCAGGTTGCATTCCGAATTTACTATCTTCTTCAGCAATTTTAATCTGTAATAGAACTTTAATAATTCGGTTATTTTTTTCAGCTTCCTTATCAATCTCCTTAAATAATTTTAATCTATCTGCACTATGAATTAAACCCACATAAGGTGCCATGTATTTAACTTTGTTCGTTTGAACATGACCTATCATATGCCAGTCGATATCTTTGGGAAGTGATTCCCATTTATCAGTCATCTCCTGGATCTTATTTTCACCAAAAATACGTTGTCCCGCATTATAAGCTTCTTGCAAATCTTCAATAGGTTTGGTTTTTGAAACTGCCACCAGATTTACATGTTGTGGTAAACTAGATTTTATCTGATTAAGATTAGTTTTTATTATAGACATATATTAAACGCAATTAGCTTAAGGGTAAAGTTAAGCAATGCGAAGTTCTATACAGCCTAGAAAAACTCATAAATTGTTATACCACTTCGCAGTTTTGGTTGAATGAAAGTTGATTTTGGAGGCATGGTAAGTCCCTGATCTGATATATCTTTGATTTGCTGTGTAGTAGCCGGAAATAATCCAAAGCCTACAGCATATAATCCTTTATCTACTTTTTGCTTTACAAGAAGCATATCGTCCTTTCCTTTACCATAGCCTAGCCTTACATCTGCTCGTGGATTAGTAATATTAAGTATAGGTTTTAAGACCAAATCGTAGAGTATTTGTGCATCTAAATTTTCCAGAGCATTATTAAAGCTGCGATATTGAACCCGTAAGCTAAGCAAATAGAATTCTCCATCGAGATACATTGAAAATTCGTGAATCCTTGCTGGCTTGACATAGAAGTTCCCTCGGTTTTCAATTTTAAAGACAGAATCTAGTTCTACAAGTAACTGTTCTTTATCCTTTCCGTTTAGATCCTTTATCATTCTGCTAAATGCATGAATACGCAGATGAGACTCCGGAATTATATACGCCATAAAATGGTTAGAAGATTCTCCCGCGCTCTGAGATTGACTTAAATCGTCAAATAAAAGTGCAGAAGAGCTCGATCTATGATGACCATCTGCGATGTACAGAGCCGGCATTTTTGCATATGCGTTTTGTATAGCTTGTATTGTATTGTGGTCAAAAACCGGCCATAAATAGTGTGTGTCTTGATACGTGGTCGTAAACTCATACTCGGCGCGCTGTTGCATAACTGCTTCGCAAATTACTGTTAGCGCTGCAGAATCTGGATGTGTAAGTAAAACCGGTTCAGAATTAAAGCCGGTAATCTTCAAATATTCTTTAAAAATCTCTTCACGATCTTTAATGGTGTTCTCGTGTTTTTTAATGAGGTTATTTTTGTAATCAAGAATACTAGCTGCTGCGATTATACCTACAAATGATTCGTTATCGCGATTTACAATTTTATAGACATAAAATGCAGGCTCTTGATCCTGAATAAATATGCCTTCCTCCTTAAATTCAAGATATCGATTGCGCACTAGTTTATAACGAGCTTCTCCGCTAATTTCCTTATGATATTTATAACCCGGGTTAACGATATGTAAGAAGGAGTACGGATTGTTATCTAACCGTGCCTTGCGTTCTGACTTTGAATACGTATCGTACGATCGGGAAGCTATTAAACTTACTTTATCTCGCGTGGGACGCACTGCTTTAAATGGAATTATTTTTGGCATAAAAAAGTAATTATAGGTCAAATGCAAAGAGGTAATACCCTATATTAATTTGCAAAAAAATTCTGCTTAATCTAAATACTGAAACTATTGAGATTAAGCAGAATAACAAGGAGCTTTTCTTAAAATAGATCTATTTTGTGAATCAAAAATGCCTATCTAATTTAGAAAAAATATAGAATTTAACTGAATTGCGCTGAAACAATTTCTGCTTTCCTGCTTTCGCTGTAATCATAAAAACCTTCTCCAGATTTCACGCCCAGTTTACCCGCACGCACCATATTTACGAGTAGGGGACAAGGAGCGTACTTTGGGTTTTTAAATCCGTCATACATCACCTCAAGAATTGCAAGACAAACATCGAGACCTATAAAATCGGCTAGCTGTAAGGGTCCCATAGGATGGGCCATTCCTAGTTTCATTACAGTATCTATTTCTGCTACACCGGCAACATCATTATATAATGTTTCAACAGCCTCATTAATCATTGGCATTAAAATACGGTTTGCTACAAACCCCGGATAGTCATTAACTGGTACCGGCGTTTTACCAAGCTTTTGGGAAAGATTGGTTATCTTCTCGAGTGTTGCTTTTGATGTACTGTAACCGCTAATAATTTCTACAAGCTTCATTACCGGAACAGGATTCATAAAATGCATCCCGATTACCTGAGCAGCGCGATTAGTCGCCGCAGCAATTTGAGTTATTGATATGGATGAAGTGTTACTGGCAAGAATAGTTTCAGGTTTACAAAACGTATCAAGATTTTTAAAAATATCCAGTTTGATTGTGAGATTTTCGCTTGCAGCTTCAACAACAAGATCGACATCTTTAACCCCGTTTTCTAAGTCATTAAGTGGAATAATATTAAGAAGCGTTTCATTTTTCTGGCTATCTGTCAAAAGCTCCTTAACAACTTGTCTATCTAGATTTTTTGTAATAGTCTCGATACCTTTCTTTAGAGATGCTTCTGAAATGTCGATTAAGTTAACTTTAAAACCATTTTGAGCAAAAGTATGCGCAATTCCATTACCCATTGTACCGGCGCCAATAACTGCAATTTTATTCATTTGATATAGTTTGATAATTACACCAGCAGATTACACTATTCGCGTTATAAGCCAGTGTTATAAGATTAATTCTTTATTTTCTGTAAAGATACTATCGTAAAGTTACGAATTTTTCAACGCTCCACGCTTCGGGTTTTGCATTAAAAAGAACTTTAGTCTTTGCCCAGGTAGAAGTAAATAAATCACTTTTTCTGTATTTTTCTAAAGCTTCTGCACTCGTCCAATGGCTATGAGTAAAGAATACCGAGGATTGCTCTGAGCCTTTGAGTAGTTCTAGAAATTCACACCCTTCAAAGCCACGTATTTTCTCTTTTACTTCGTTAAAAAGAATTTCAAAATTTGCGACCTCTTCCGGTTTGAATTCCATTTTTACAAGACGTACGAGCATAAGATAGATTTAATCAAAATTTACTGTTACCGTGTCTCTATAATCTAAACCAAAAAGTGTCGAAGCACTACCTACGGTAGAAGGATTGCTTTTATAGATAGCTAGCTCCAGATATCCAGACGAATTGAATAAGGCTATTTTTTTGCCATCTTCTTCCCGTTTAGTTTTTTCAATATCAAAATTGATGGCATCACTATATTTATCATAGATTTTTTTAAAATGTGCTCTCCGAGCTTGTATACTAAACGCTCTACTTTTACCAACCTCCTCAAATAAACGTCGAGTGATATTAGTGATCACATTGCCATAATTATCTACATAAATAACATTTCCTATAATTTGTTTTTGTTCGCTATTGATTACAGGCATAATACCGGTTATGGCGCGTATTTCTTTAATAGGCTTGCCTATAACTCCCAGGGTTCCGCCGCGTGCAATATGACAGGCAACCTGTACAAATACATCAAGTTCGGTAAAGTTGGTTTTAATACGGTCATGTATATTAATTTCTACAACTTCCTCAGGGACAATGGTGCGCGTAATCATAGACATAATACCATTGTTTGCACACACAAAATAATGACCTTCCAGTTTTACGGCAATATGTTTGTTTTCTGGTGTCTGCTCAGAATCAATTCCTATAATATGTATAGTGCCTTCTGGAAAATTGCGATAGGCATTTTGAATGATGTAGGCAGCTTCAGTAATATGAAATGGCGATACATTATGCGAGATATCAACAATTTTGGCATCTGCCAATTCAGAATAAATAGCGCCTTTAACCGCACCGGCAAAATGATCTTTTAAGCCGAAATCTGTGGTTAATGTTATAATGGGCATAGGCGGTTTTGTTGATATTTTTAAAGGGTAGAGTTACTAATTTTATTTACATTTGTTAAACGCAAAACTAAAGATAATTAACTAGTTTCTTTATAAAATTCTTCCGCTTTTGAACGAACTTATCATTGAACTTTCAGAGATTACACCAAGAGATTTTTTTGGTGAAAATAATATTAATATTGAGCTACTTAAGAAGTACTTCCCAAAACTGAAGATTGTTGCCCGTGGTAATAATATCAAGGCCTACGGTGATGAAGATCTTTTAGAAGAGTTTGATAAACGTATGACTATGCTCCTAGAGCATTTTGCAAAATATAACAAACTCGATCAGAATTCTATTGAACGTGTTTTAACGAGTGAGAGCAAAGCAGATTACGAGACTTCTGTTGCCAGTGGTGAGATTTTAGTTCACGGGGTAGGAGGAAAGCTTATTAAAGCACAAACTGCTAACCAGCGCAAGATGGTCGACTTATCACGTAAAAATGATATGGTTTTTGCTATAGGACCCGCAGGTACCGGTAAAACATATACAGCTGTTGCATTAGCAGTAAAAGCATTAAAAGAAAAGCAGGTTAAACGCATAATATTAACGCGTCCTGCTGTTGAAGCTGGCGAGAATCTCGGTTTTTTACCAGGTGATTTAAAAGAAAAGCTAGATCCATATATGCAGCCGCTTTATGACGCATTGCGTGATATGATACCACATGAGAAATTGGAGAGTTTTATAGAAAAAGGAGTTGTTCAAATTGCTCCTATGGCTTTTATGCGTGGCCGCACGCTAGATAACGCCTTTGTAATACTTGATGAGGCTCAAAATACTACGCACGCACAGATGAAAATGTTCTTGACACGTATGGGTAAACATGCAAAATTTATGATTACCGGAGATCCTGGTCAAATAGATTTACCAAGACGTGTAATAAGTGGTTTAAAAGAAGCTCTTTTAGTACTTAAAGATGTAGATGGTATAGGTATGGTTTACCTTGATGATAAAGACGTTATACGTCACCGACTGGTAAAAGAAGTAATAGCAGCTTACAAAGCAATCGAAAACAGAGACTAAACTTTAAGAATTACAATCAAGAAATGTCAAATAAAACCATCACCGATACAAATTACAATTTTCCGGGACAAACAGCTGTTTACAAAGGAAAAGTACGAGAAGTATATAGTCTTGAAAATGATCAATTAATTATGGTTGCTACAGATAGGCTAAGTGCTTTTGACGTAGTTATGCCTAAAGGAATACCCTACAAGGGACAAATTCTAAACCAGATTGCGACAAAGATGATGCGCGATACTCAGGATATTGTTCCTAACTGGCTTGAAGCTACTCCAGATCCTAATGTTGCTGTAGGTAAAAAATGTGATCCTTTTAAAGTAGAGATGGTTATTCGCGGTTATATGAGTGGGCATGCTGCACGTGAATATAAGGCCGGTAAACGCATACTTTGCGGAGTAGAACTTCCTGAAGGATTAAAAGAGAATGATAAATTTCCGAAGCCTATAATTACTCCCGCTACAAAAGCCGAAATGGGAGACCACGATGAAGATATCTCTAAAGAAGATATTATTAAACGCGGAATTGTATCTGCGGAAGATTATGCGATTCTTGAAGACTATACTCAAAAATTATTTCAAAGGGGTACCGAAATTGCTCATGAAAGAGGATTAATTCTCGTAGATACTAAATACGAATTCGGTAAAACATCTGATGGTAAGATCGTATTAATTGATGAAATACATACTCCAGATTCTTCCCGTTATTTCTATGCAGATGGCTACTTAGAGCGTCAGGAAAATGGCGAAGCTCAAAAGCAGTTATCTAAGGAGTTTGTGAGACAATGGCTTATAGGAAATGGTTTTCAAGGTCTAGAAGGTCAAAAGTTACCCGTTATGACCGATGAATATATAGAAACTGTATCTGAGCGATATATTGAGTTATTTGAAAATATAACTGGAGAGAAATTTGTAAAAGCAGATCTTTCTAATATTGATAAGCGCATAGAGGACAACGTACTTGCTTATCTTAACAATTAAAGAACTATTCTCCTGCAAAAATGTTTTAGTACAAATGCCTCAAGTACTTTGATAACTTCATAATTCAATAATTAAATTTTAAAGATTTTAAATGATGGAAAAAATTAATTATTGGGTTTCAGAAGCGGCATCATTTGTTTGGGGTTTACCTCTTTTAATTTTATTAATAGGTGGCGGTATATACCTGCTTATTTATTCTAGATTTCTACCGTTCGCATATTTTGCTCACGCCATAAATGTTTTACGTGGTAAATATGATAATCCCAATGATCCTGGGGAAATTAGCCATTTTCAAGCCTTGATGACTGCACTATCCTCTACTGTAGGAATGGGGAATATAGCAGGAGTTGCGGTTGCTATTGCTGTAGGAGGACCCGGAGCAGTTTTCTGGATGTGGGTAAGTGCAATTGTAGGTATGAGCACCAAATTTTTTACTTGTACGCTAGCCATATTATATCGTGGTAAAGATGATGCTGGTGAAATTCAGGGTGGACCGATGTATTTTATAGTTGAAGGTCTAGGAAAAGCCTGGAAACCACTAGCAATAATGTTTAGTGTAGCCGGTTTAGTGGGAGCCCTACCAGTTTTTAATGTAAATCAGCTTACGCAGGCCATTAATGATATTTTACTAGTTCCTAATGGTTATGAAAAAAGCTTTTCAACAGATTTGATCATAGGTATTGTACTTGCTTTAATAACTGGTGTTGTAATTCTGGGAGGATTAAATCGTATTAGTAAAACCGCTTCACGCATTGTACCTGCTATGGTAGGATTATATTTTATCGCAGTCCTGGCCATACTTTTTATAAATGTGGACGTAGTTCCCTATTATTTTAAGCTCATATTTACTGATGCTTTTGCCGCAGATAATTATACTGGCGATCCTATGTTTGGTGGAATTCTAGGAGCTTTAATTGTTCTTGGAATTCGTCGAGGAGCATTTTCAAACGAGGCCGGTATAGGTACGGCTCCCATGGCTCATGGTGCAGCAAAAACAAATGAACCTATACGTGAGGGTTTAGTAGCTATGTTAGGTCCATTTATAGATACTATAATTGTGTGTACGCTTACAGCTTTAAGTATTTTGGTGACCGGTGTTTGGAAGACTAGCGAAGCAAATGGGGTAAGTCTAACTGCAAAAGCATTTTCTGATGCGATTCCGGGGTTTGGACCGTATTTATTATTAGTATGTATTGCTGTGTTTAGCATCAGCTCTTTATTTTCCTATTCTTATTACGGCACAAAATGTCTATCCTTTTTATTTGGAACACGCCATAAACATATCTACAATTATTTTTATATAGGTAGTATTCTACTTGGTGCGACCACATCATTGAGCTTAATGATAAATCTAATTGATACGTTTTTTGCGCTAATGGCAATACCTACAATGCTTACCACACTTATATTGGCTCCTAAAGTAATGGCTAGAGCTCGTTTATACTTTGATAATCTTAAAAATCAACCTTAGAATTTGGTTATTTTAACTGAAGTATAAAAACTAGATTACCTAATTAGATCACTTTACCGCTTAACTACACTTTAGCGCAACTCGTCTACACTAAATTTACGGGCTAACGTTTCATGATGAAATAATGCCATTCTTTTTTGCAACTTTATACTATTAAGTACAAGTTGAATTCACACGCTCTGTCATGAAAAAAAGAATTTTATCTATTCTTCTTATAGAAGATGATCGTATTGAGGTAATGAAACTGAAACGTGTGTTAAGTAAGAATAACTTAAAACACGATCTGGTTGAAGCGCGCAATGGTGAGGAAGCCTTAAAGATTCTAGAGGATAGAAGCAATCTTCCAGATATTATTCTTCTTGATTTAAATATGCCAAAAATCGATGGAATTGAATTTCTCAAAGTCTTGAAAAAAGAGCCTCTATTAAAATATATCCCTACCATAGTTCTAACTACATCAAACAATCATAATGATGTCAAAGAATGTTATGAAATAGGGATTGCCGGTTATGTTTTAAAACCGCTGAAATATGAGGATTATGTTGAAAAAATAGAAAGATTGCTGGAATACTGGAGTATTAATGAAGTTATACATATTTTATGAAAGGAGTAGTATTTACAGAATTTCTCGAGCTAGTTGAAACTAAATTTGGAATCCAGATGGTTGATGATATTATCAAATCTGCTAACCTGGAATCTGGAGGAGCCTATACCGCAGTAGGAACTTATAAATTTGGAGAGATGGTCTCGCTACTTTCAGAATTAAGTAAACGTACCCAGCTTTCAATTGATGATTTACTTTATGTATATGCTCAGCATTTTTTTACTGTTATACAAGTTAGCTATCCGGGATTTTTGAAGACGTTTTCAGACCCTATAGAAATGCTTTCTTCAATAGAAGATCATATACACGTTGAGGTGCTTAAAATATACCCTGATGCGCAATTACCTACTTTTAAAACTCTCGAAAAGACAGAAAATACGTTAACTTTAGATTATATGTCTGGCCGTGCTATGTATAGTTTTGGTTTAGGATTGATGCATGAGACATTTAATTTTTTCAAAATCGATTGTACGATTAGATTAGAAAAAATAAAAGGCGACGGAACGCACGTTAGATTTTTTATTAAAGGAAAAAATGGAAATACCAGACCTTGAGATATATAAACGTATAATCGAACGGGAGCGTAAAGCTCGCAAAATGGCTGAGAGTATTCTTGAGGCAAAATCTTCTGAACTTTATAGAACTTCCCAAGAATTAAAACGATCTAATGAGCGTTTACGGTCTTCTATTTATCAAAAAAATTCTGAGCTCAAAGGTCTTTTTGAAAGTCTGGTAGACGCTTATATCGTTATTGACTTAGAAGGTTACATTTTAAAGATGAATGCTGCTGCCATAAATCTTCTAGGGTATAATTCAGATCAAGAATCGGTGTTTCTTCCGAAGTTAATATTAAAGGAAGATAAGTATAAAGTAATAAAGGGATTTAAAACCTTATTATCTACAGGTAACATTACCAATTTTAAGGTTACAATTCTCACTAAAAATGATAGGCATTGTAGAATTCATATCAATGCAAGTGTTATTAAAAATGAAGAGGGAGAACCGGTAGCAGCTCAAGGAATTCTAAGAGATATCACTTTCGAAGAAGAAAAAGCGCAAATAATTAGTGATCAGAAAAAGCAGCTCGAATTTATTGTAAACAGTTCGCCTCTAGGAATTGCTCTTACTACAAACGGTCTCATTGATAATTGTAATGCAAGTTTTACAAGAATCCTAGGGTATCAAGAGGAAGAAATTATAGGCAAAAGCTTAAAATCTATAACGGTTGCAGCTGAGCAGTCTGATTATGATGACAAGAGTAAACAGCTACATAAAGGCGAAATAAATTCCTTTACTACAACCATAAAATACATTACTAATTTTGGAGAGATTATAACTACAAAGATTAACGTAAGTAGTGTTCAGGATCATAATGATATCACCCTTCAGCAAGAAGTAATTACCATTGAAGATGTTACTAAAGAGCTGTTAGCTCAAGAAAAACTTATTGAATCAGAAAACCGCTTATCAGCCTTGATTTTGAGGCTACAAAGTGGGATTTTACTGGAGGATGAAAATAGAAAGGTGGTTTTAACTAACCCAATGTTCTGTGAGATGTTTGGTATTGATGTTAATCCTGAAATGTTAATAGGGGCAGACTGTATTAAAGCAGCAGATGATGCCAAAACTTTGTTTAAAGATCCCGATAAGTTTTTAGTTCGTATTTCTGAAATATTAGAAAAAAGAGAATTAGTAACTGGTGATGAACTTGAATTGATTGACGGAAGAATTTTACTCAGAGATTTTGTTCCTGTTTATTCAAATGAAAAATACAAAGGGCATTTATGGAGTTATAATGATATAACGCTTAGTAAAAGACATAAGGAAGATCTAAGAAACCAAAAAGAGAAATACAGCAATATAATCGCCAATATGAATCTTGGTCTGGTGGAGACCAATACAGAAGGAAAAATTCTATTTGTGAATCAAAGTTTTTGTGAGCAAAGTGGTTATAGCAAACAAGAATTATTAGGCAAAATTGCCAGTGATATATTTGTAACTAAAAAAAGTAAACAGATTATTCTTGAAAAATTTAAATCTCGTAAAAAAGGGGTTTCAGATTCTTACGAAGTAGAAATAATATCAAAAGATAGAGGTTTAAGAAATTGGCTTGTAAGTGGAGCTCCTAATTATGATATTCACGGTAACCACATAGGAAGTGTAGGTATTCAGCTTGATATTACCGAGTTTAAAAATCTTGAAACTCAAAAGGAACTTCTCTTAGAAAATCTAGAAAAGAGTAATAAAGAATTACAAGAATATGCACACGTGGTTTCTCACGATTTAAAAAGTCCGTTGCGCAGTATTAATGCACTTGCCAATTGGATAAAAGAAGATAATGCGGCAGTCTTAGATGAGCAAAGTTTAGAAAATTTTGAAATTCTTGAAAATACTCTGGAGAAAATGGAGAATCTAATTTCAGGAATTTTGAATTATAGTAGTATTCAAATTGAAACTACAAATGATAAAACAACAGACGTATATGATATTATTCAGGATATACGAGAACTTATGTTTATTCCTAGCAATGTAAGTTTAAATGTCGTGACTAAGTTACCCGTAATTAATGTTGATCGTACACGTCTTCAGCAAGTGTTTCAAAATCTCATTGGTAACGCAATACGGTATTGCGATAAAGATAAAGGGCGCATCGAAATATCCTATATAGATCGAGGGGATTTCCACGAATTTGCAATACGTGATAATGGGATAGGTATTGAAGAAAAATACCACGCAAAGATTTTTAATATATTTCAGTCGTTAACAGATCACGATGATTCAACCGGAATAGGACTATCGATTGTAAAGAAAATTGTTGATATGTATCAAGGTAAGATTTGGGTGGAAAGTATTCCGAAGAAGGGTAGTACGTTTTATTTCAGTCTTAAGAAGACGAAATAATTAATTAATGCAGATTAAAGTTAGACTGAACTTAAATAGAATTATCAATCTGTTTAGAATATAAAATATGATTACGGAAACTCCAGATCTAAACAAGATTAAATATATAGCAGCCGATAGTAAGGACTTTGAATATGAATTGATATCAATTTTAAAAGAAGAATTGCCTTTAGAAATAAATCAGTACTATCTGCACCTCAAAACACAGGATTTTATAAAATGTGCTGCAGACGTTCATAAATTAAAGCATAAAATAAGTATATTGAATATGCATAAGTCTTATGAATTTGCAATTATTTATGAGGATGAACTGAAGTTAGGTGACGATAAATCTTCTTTACATTTTGATAAGATTCTAAATGCGATGTCAACCTTTATTTCAAAAATTTAATACTATGGATTGTATCATAATAGATGACGAAGCTTTAGCACGAGCAATTGTGAGCAATCACTGTAAAAAAGCAAATCTCAATTTAGTTGCAGAGTTTGATAATGCTATTGCAGCCATAAAATTTCTTAATCAGCAGCCAGTAGATTTGATTTTTCTAGATATACACATGCCAGATTTTACAGGATTTGACTTGATTCAAACTCTAAAAAATCCTCCCAGAATTGTATTGACAACATCAGATCGTAATTTTGCTATTGAGGCTTTCGAATATGAGTGTATTGTAGATTATTTAGTTAAGCCAGTAGGATTACCACGATTTTTAAAATCTGTTGAAAAGGCAAAGCAAGTTAAACATCCAGTATCTTACCCTTCTACAAAGCCACTTACCGAGGTAAATGAGGTGAAAACCGAAAAGGGTACAGACTTATATGTGAATATTGATAGAAGACTAATTAAAATAAATTTTGATAGCATTTTAATTATAGAAGCTAAAGGAGATTATATTCTTATTAAAACGGAGTCTAAAAATTATACAGTTCATTCGACGTTGAAGAAAATAGAAGAGAAACTACCAGACAGTAAGTTTTTAAAAATTCACCGTTCGTTTGTAATAAACTTCCATAAAATCATAGACATAGAAGATAACAGTGTTCTTATTGCAAAAGACGTAATACCTATAAGTCGCTCAAATCGACCCATTTTGATGAAGCAGCTAAACTTACTGTAAAGTTGATATCAAGCAAAAACTCAAGCTCCAGATCTTAATTAAAGAACTGGAGCTTTTTTTATTTCCACTAACACAAAGTAGACTTTTAGAGATATAAAACACTGAAATGTAGGAATTTAGACAATTAGTCAAAGTTTTCTGTAGGAAAATGTTAAAAACCGTTTTTTATTATGCATTTCAACGAATTAAATTGTTTGTTATAGATTAATGGTATTATATTTACGATGTAATACAACAAAACCCAACTTATGCTTAAAATTATTAGTACTAGCTTGATTCTGTTTATAGGATCGATAAGTTTTGCAAATTCATCTGAAATAGTAATTCCATCAGACAATTTTAAGTCAGAAATCATTCCTCTCTTTAAGTATAATTTGGATAATGTAAAATTTTACGAAGCGAATAATCTAATAGCATCAGAATTACCTAATGCTGTATTGAGATTGCACGATTTGAAAGAAGTTAATTTTAGAGGTGAGATACTATTAAGACGTTCTCCACTAGAACTTGCAAAGTTAAAATCACCAATTAAAACTGCATAAAGAACCCCAAATTACAATTGAAATTTAGTTTCCCCAAAGACTAATTGATTATTACATTAACTATAACAAAACCTAATTTAGATTTTTTTCTTACAAAGATTTCCCCAATTTGTAGGATCATGTAACCCTTACAATTACAACAATTCCCCAAATCGTAATTGACTAAGAATTTAAGTTGGGAGAAAGGCCCGTTGCGTATGCACGGGTTTTTCATTTTATATAATTTTGAGTTTTATATCCATTTGCCTAATTCCTACCTCTCCGTTTAACGGCTCAAAATTACCACTCGTCTACATTCATCAGCTTCCGAACGTTTTTTTTCAAAATATGTAATTCTAATTGAGAAATTTGAATAGAATTAATAAGGGAAAATATTTAAGGTTTTTTACGATTCACTTTTTTAGTGATTGATGTCTTATTTTTTAGTTAGCCAATTCTAAGGTCAGTTTAAGCCCCCTTATATCTATTCTTTTCAATTACTGAACTCCTTTCACTTTCCCTAGAGCGATTGGAGTTCTTTCATTATGATTAGTCTTCTTTAATCATTCTAAAGGTTAGGTTTATTCTAGAAGTAAGAATTTTTTTAGTAGTAGGTAATCTATGTAACCAGTTCTCTTGTGTTTCTCCTTTCATAACCAGTAAGCTGCCATTCTCTAGAAAAACCTCCACTTTTTCATTTGTACTTTTGTGTTTAAGTAAAAATCGTCGTTCTGCACCTAGACTAATTGAGGCTATAGCGCCATTCTTTTTTAAATCTTTTTCAGCATCGCTGTGCCACGACATGCCTTCGCTACCATCGTGATATAGATTTAATAAGCAAGAATTAAATAATTCACCTGTTTTATCTTCGGTGCGTTGTTTTAAAATTTGTAATTCAGTCGTCCAGGGGAGTGCAGATTTTGTAGTTTTTGAGTACGTATATGAATAGGGTTTATCTCCATACCACGCTACTTTACGTTTTGTTATAATCTTTTTTCCAAAAATAATAGCTTCGTCATTTTTCCAGGCAATATTTTCTAAGAGCTTATTGTAAAATAAATGAGCTTCTTTGGAGTCAAACAGAGATCCATAATAGTTAACTGTACCATCTTTTGGGAGTAAATTTATATTTGAATCTGGTTCTAGTTCGAATAATTTCATACCTTAATTTTAATTAAAGTTCTGTAATTTTAAGTAGTTATGGGAAATATCTGAATCAATTATGATTTGTAAAGTTTGAAGTTTTAAAATTTATATATTTTAATGCATATTAAATTAGCGTGTAGTTTATTTAAAACGAGAGGTTTAAATAGACTTTGCCAACTGCTGTGAAAATAATCTGTATTTTTTTTCAACTAACACTTTAACTTTTTAGTTAATGTATTATATTTGCACCCGCAAAAAGGGTCGCGTAGCTCAGTTGGATAGAGCATCTGCCTTCTAAGCAGACGGTCACAGGTTCGAATCCTGTCGCGATCACTTCTTCAAAGCCTCAGTTTTACTGAGGCTTTTTTTTATTTCCTCACTTTAATTAAACTCAATACGCTAGATAGAAAATCTTGAGAATAGTTCGTGTAGGTTATTAATTCTTTCTATACACTAAAGAATGATATTATTTAAGTTTCTTTAGAATAAACAAGGATGATTACTTTCTGAATCTTTTGGTGCCGATGTAGGGAGATATTATTTGAATACTCGTGTATTTTATTATATATAAAAATATCACTTGGGCAAGAAAAAAATCAAATTATAAAAAGGGTAATTTTAAATCAAGATTCATTTTTAACTATCAGAATGATATATGAAGTTTAAAAAAAGATGTTTTACTTTAGCCTAACTTATTAAAGAGATCATTTGAAAAAGCAAATCACAATATATGATATTGCCGAGAAGCTCAATTATTCTACGTCTACCATTTCTAGGGCTTTACGTGATCATCATTCAATAAGTAAAAAAACTGCTACCTTAATTAAAAAAGAGGCTGAGATTATGGGATATCGCCCAAACACTCTTGCTGCAGGTCTAAGGAAAAATAGAACAAAGACTATAGGTGTTTTAATATCAAGAATTAATAGACCTTTTATGTCATCTTTAATAAGTGGAATTGAAGACCAAGCAAAGAAAGCAGGTTACACGGTCATTATTATTCAGTGTAACGATGATTACGAAAGTGAAGTGAGAAATGCAAAGACTTTATATGATATGAGAATTTCAGGGATCATCTCATCATTGTCAATGCAAACTTCTGATTATGATCATTTTAAACCTTTTTTAAATCGAATACCTTTAGTTTTTGTAGATCGTGTTCCAGAATGCTTGCCTTCTTATAAAGTTATAATAGACAATTATGCATCTGCATATAAAGCAACTAGCCACCTTATCGATCAGGGGTGTTTACGTATAGCGCATTTCGCTGGTTCGCAGCTTAGAAGCATTTACAAGGATAGAAGGAAAGGTTATGAAGATGCTCTAAAGAATGCTGGTTTGAAAGTAGATGAAGAATTGATAATCGAAATGAAAACATTAAGTTCTAAAGAAGGAAAGAAAGCTACAGAATATTTAATGAAAATGAAAAATCCACCTGATGGTCTTTTTACTTCTAATGATACTGTAGCAATAAGTGCAATACAATCTATAAAAAAAATGGGATTAAATGTTCCATACGATTTAGCAATTATAGGTTTTAATAATGACCCTGTTGCTTCAATTATAGAACCCTCGTTATCCTCTATTTCACATCCTGCATCTAAAATGGGCGAACTTTCGGCAAAATGTATTTTGGATAACTTTGATAGTGTAGAGAATGGCGGACAACTTGACCAAACCACAATTCTAGATACTCAACTAATTATTCGCAAATCTTCCTCACGAAAAATAACCATTCAACATTAGAAACGTCGGTTCAAATAATTTAATTGGTAATTTTCACGGTAGAAGAATTAAATTTATGTAGAATATTATATATGACTTATATTTACGCAATCGATTGTGTAAATGTTAATATTTGAAATTTACCATTATATATTTCAAAGTCATTAAGATATTTAGATTTGGTTAAAGACCAAAACTATCTAAATAAGTTATACAGGAATATTGTTTGTAGGATTTCTAAAAGACATTATTGGGATTAATCGAGGGCCTATGTTAAAAATTAATCAGGATTATATTAAATAAAACTACACTGATATTATGAATAAAGTAAAAACTTTAATTAGTTGTGTGTGTATTACTATTTTTTGCTTGACTTTCATGCAGGGACAGATTAGTCTATCTGAAAAAGCCTCTTCTAAAGGGGCTTTTTCTATAGTAGTTGATAAAATGACCACCCCAATTTATTATGATGAAAAGGATGAAGATTTAATAGCAACGGCCTCTGAGCTTCTGGCTCAAGACATTGAACGGGTTACGGGCAGATTACCATTAATCAAAACAAGTAAACCAAATTCAGACAAAGCTATAATAGTTGGTTCCATAAAGAACAGTAGGTTAATTGATCAGCTTGTTAAGAGCGGCAAATTAAATGTTAGTGACCTTCAAAATTCTTGGGAGCGTTTTATCGTTAAAGTGGTTTCTAATCCTTTTCCTGGAGTTGATAAGGCACTGGTTATTGTGGGGAGTGACAGACGAGGTACGGCTTATGGTGTATTTGAACTTTCTAAGATTATTGGAGTTTCACCTTGGTATTGGTGGGCAGATGTACCTGTTACAAAACATAAGAGATTGGCTATAAATGTTACTGATTATATTTCTAAAGAGCCGTCTATTAAATACAGAGGAGTGTTTTTAAATGATGAAGACTGGGGATTAAAACCTTGGGCATCTAAGATGATGGATCCTAAGATTAATGATATCGGTCCTAACACTTATTCTAAAATATCAGAGCTTTTGCTTCGTCTAAAATTAAATATGCTTGCTCCTGCTATGCATGAAGTCACAGGTGCTTTTTACAAATATCCTGAGAATAAGATTATTGCAGATAAATATGGCATACTAATAACAACTAGTCATGCAGAGCCACTACTCTATAATAATACAACAGAGTGGCATCACGATATAAATGGTGATTGGAATTATACTACTAATAAGGACGGTGTTTTAGAGGTAATGGATAAACGTGTTGCAGAAGCTTCCCTCTATGAAAATATTTATACAGTAGGTATGCGTGGCATCCATGATAGAGGTATGAGCGAAGTTCCTAAAGGCTATACTAAAGCAAATGTATTGGAGCAAGTTATAGAGAATGAGCGTGAAATATTAAATAAACATATTGATAAATCTATTACTGAAATTCCACAGATATTTGTACCCTATAAAGAGGTTTTGGATATCTATAGAAGTGGTATGAGATTGCCTGAAGACATTACCCTTGTATGGCCCGACGATAATTATGGGTATATAAAAAAATTAAGTGACACAGAAGAAGCTTTGCGTAGTGGTGGAGCGGGCGTTTATTATCATATTTCATATTTGGGATCACCTAATGATTACTTGTGGTTAAACACGACGCCACCTGCCTTAATGTATGAAGAACTTTCAAAAGCTTACAAAAGTGGTGCACAGCGCTATTGGTTGCTCAATGTAGGTGATATCAAACCTGGTGAAGTTGGAATACAATTTTTTGCAGATTTTGCGTGGGACGTTGAATCATATAGTTTTGAAAAAATTCCCTTCGTGAATGCTGAATTTTTAGCATCTATTTTTGGCGAAAAATATAAATCCGAGTTTAAGCAGATTTACAATACCTACTTTCATTTAGGTTTTGAAAGAAAACCGGAATACATGGGGTGGGATTGGAGATGGAATAGTATAGAAACCAATGAAAAAATTATAGATACAGAATTTTCTTTTAAAAATTATAATGAGGCTGAAAATAGAATAAAAGCTTATACATCTATAGCAAACCAAACGGAAGCAATCTATAAGAAAATTGATAAAAAGCAGAAATCGGCATTTTATCAATTAGTATATTATCCTGTAATAGGAGCATATCTAGAAAATTTAAAAATGCTTACCGCTCAGAAAAACCGCTGGTATGCAAAACAGGGTAGGGCTGCAACTAATCGACTCATAGAAGAAGTTAAAGAATATGACCTAAAGCTTTCTGAAATAACCGAAACCTATAATAATCTCGAAAAAGGAAAGTGGCAGGGGATTATGACCGCTCCAGAACGTGTGCCAGAGGTTCAATTACCACCATTATCTACTATTCAAATTCCTGAAAATGCAGAACTCGGTTTATTTATACCCAATGCTGATGAAGCCTCAGGCTTACATATACTTTCACAGTTTGATGTAAATACCAAAAAGGATTATACGTTTGAAATTTACAATAAAGGCAAAAAACCTCTTAAATGGAAAGCAGTCGTATCAAATGAATATTTAAAATTAAGCCAGGATAGTGGTGAAACCACAGATCAAGATCACATTAAAGTGTCAATAGATTGGAAAAATCTGCCAAAGAAAAAACAGCTTCAAGAAAATATTACAATCAATTCTGGCGATACGACGAAAACAATTTTTGTTAGTATTAAAAATTCAAAAGTCGCAAAAGCCGATGCTTTGCTTTATGTAGCAGATAATGAAGTTGTTTCTATAGACCCTGCTCGATTTTCAAGAATTAATGAGAAAAACGGTTCAAAAGTTTCAATAATTGAAGAATTAGGCTATGCAGGAAACAGTATACAATTTGGAAATATTATTGATAAGGGTTGGGCAAATACTTCAATTGAATATGATTTCTACACAGATAAATCCGGTTATGCTACTGTCTATACGTACGCACTTCCTCTATTTGGTAGGGATGACAATACGGGTACAAGCTACGGAGTGCAAATAGATGATAGTAAGGTAAACTGGGAAAGTACAGCATCAGCAGAATATTCGTTTGACTGGCAACAAAATGTTATACGTAATGCAATTATTAATACCAGTAAAATATGGATTAGGGAGCCCGGTAACCATACCCTTAGGCTCATTGGAGGTGATCCTGGTATGATAATTCAAAAGGCAGTTATAGATTTTGGAGGCCTTCGAGAATCCTATATGGGACCAGAACCCAGTTTAATTGCAGAAGATTAACATAAAGGCACATTTATTTTTTTTATGACATACAGCTCAATGCATACAATGCGTTGGTTCGGTCCAGATGACAGTATCAAATTAAAGGATTTGAGACAATGTGGTATCAAGAATATTGTAACTGCTTTACACGATATAAATGTTGGCGAAGTCTTGCTTATTACTGAAATTCAGAGTCGAATAAAATATATTGAATCCTACAATTTAAAATGGCTGGTGGTAGAGAGCTTGCCGGTTAGTGAGGATATCAAGCGCATGCAAGGCGATTTTAAACGGCATATAACCAATTATAAAAAAAGTATCCATAACCTCGCTCAATGAGGCATTCATACGGTTACCTATAATTTTATGCCGGTATTATATTGGGTTCGCACGCATCACAAACACAATAACCATGACGGCACGCAGGCTCTTTTATACAATCATATATCCTTTATTTATATAGATGTTTTCTTACTGAAAAGACCTGGAAGTGAAGCTGATTATTGTAAAAGTCAAATTCAAGAAGCACAGGCTTATGGCGCGCAATTAAGTACAATAGAAAAGGATGAACTCTTTAAGAATGCTTTATTAGGGTTACTGGGTAGCAAAGGGCATTTTTCAGCAACTCAAATACTCGATCTTCTTAATCAGTACAAGGATATTACAGATGAAAAATTAAGGAAGCATCTAGCATATTTTTTGAAAGAAATAATACCTGTAGCTAAAGCAAATAAAGTGAATTTAGCAATTTACCCGGATGATCCGCCGTTTTCAGTTTTAGGATTACCACGTGTAGTACGCAATTATTTAGACTTAAAAATTGTATTTGAAGCGGTGCCTGATAGCTGTAATGGTCTCTGTTACTGTACAGGTTCTCTGGGAACAGATCCTGAGAATAATTTACTTGAGATGATAGATAAATTCTCTGATCGGATTCATTTTTTACACTGGCGAAATATAAAGCGCTACAATGAAAATATCTTTCAAGAGTCGGAACATCTAAAAGGTGACAATCCCATTGAAAAAATTGTATTAAAATTACTAAAGGTGATGCAGGAGCGAATGGTTAACCTTCCTTTAAGACCTGATCCCGGTTTTTTATACAGCTTTGAAAAAGTCAAAAATTCTTATCCCGGTTATTTTTTAACAGGTCGCTTGAAGGGTTTGGCAGAATTAAAAGGTTTAGAACTAGGGTTTATTTAATTTGAATAACATATTTTTTGAGTATTACTTCAAACTTAATTCAAGTTTGATCCCAGACTACACGGTATAATATTTAAAAGTGTTATAATATAATTTAGAATTTTCAATTTTGTTTTATATAGTTTTAGCTAACAACTAATCTAAAACTTACCAAAATGCTTAATTCAATTATAATGCAAATTCCACACGGGACACCTAATCCAGATAACAACAATCCTGTTGATTTTACAAATCCTTTTGATCTCCTGGTATTTCTAATTTTACCCATTGTACTTGTTGTTTTTTATATTATCTGGAGACGTAAGAGAAACAACCGTAAGTAAATCATAGAATTTTTAAGAATCATTATTTATAACAATAGAAAGCATTTTAATTCGATAACATTTCGTTAATTATTTTAAGAAAAATTTAAATAACTATATTAAATATTTAATAATTATAATTTAAGATGATGGCTAAGCAGTATTTAGTTTATAATTTTAAATAATTACTAATAAAAATAATTGCGTTATGAACTTCTCCAACGAAAATCACTTTCTAAATACAATTGATGATTTGCGAAGACGCCATCAATTTTCTGAAAACGAACTTCAAAAATTAGAGCATCTTAAAACAACACCTATTTTAAGTTTAGCGTATACAGACGTAGGTGGTTTTGATCTTAAAACCGGAAGTTTTTCCAATGAGGGGCAAACTGGAACTTATAAGTTGAAAATAAGTTATTTAAGTTCAAAAAATGCTCAGCAAAAAGTCACTGGTTTTATCCCTAATACAGTGGAGGATTTATAATTAATATTAAAGCCTTCGCATTATGGAAACTTCAGCATCTAATAAACTACTACAGCGTCTTAACGGTTTAAAATTTATTACCTCTAGATATCTAGATATTTATGAGGTAATATCTATTAATTCTAGAAATATTTCACTCAAACGAATTTTCATTAAACTGTATACTAACAAATTAAATTTCATTGAATCATTAGAAAAACTGAAGCAAAATATTGTTTCAGAGTACGCTACCGAATGTAGTAGTAATTCAGTTATTCCTAACGAGTATCTAAGTATGATGCCAGAAATAGGATATACAAGTGTTATTAAAAATTGTTATCAAATAGAAAATGCGATTTATGAGTCTTGTAAATCTGTAATGACACAGACGAATAATACCAGTTTTAAGAATAGTATAGATAACTTTTTACGAGTTCATAAAAATATACTGAAGGATTTAAAGCCTATAAATCTTGACTGTGTAGAATATAATAATCAAACGATCTAACTAAAACACCTATATGAGTAAGCCAGAAAAATTTCCAGAACAAGACCAAAACTTACCGGGAAGTGAAAAAGAAATGAATCCGCAGCCAGAAATTATTAGAGCTAATTATAAGGGTTCAGAAAAATTAAAGAATAAAATCGCCTTAATTACAGGCGGCGATAGTGGTATAGGAAGAAGTGTGGCTGTGCATTTTGCAAAAGAAGGTGCATCGGTAGCCATTATTTATAAATCAGAATCTGAAGATGCTGCATACACTAAAGAATTAGTTGAGAAAGAAGGTCAAGAGTGTTTACTCTTTGAAGGTGATGTAAAGGATGAGACATTTTGCGCTGATAGTGTTAAACAAGCGATAGCTCATTTTGGACATATAAATATCCTGGTAAACAATGCAGCTGTGCAATTTCCAAAAAGTACTGTTGCAGATCTTTCTATTTCTGAAATTAAAGAAACTTTTGAAACCAATATTTTTCCGTATTTCTATTTCGTTAAAGTTTTGGAAGATCAGTTTAAAGATGGGGACTGTGTTATTAATTCAACATCTGTAACAGCTTACAGAGGATCTTCACACCTTCTTGATTATAGTAGTACAAAAGGTTCTATAACCACATTTACCCGATCACTTAGTAAAATGTGGGCTTCTAAGAATATACGTGTAAATGGGGTTGCTCCCGGTCCTATATGGACTCCTTTAATTCCTGCTACTTTTGATGATGTATCAGATTTTGGACAAGATGTTCCGCTAGGAAGAGCCGGCCAGCCCAGTGAAGTCGCTCCGGCATATGTATTTCTGGCGAGTGAAGATAGTTCGTATATAACAGGGCAGGTTATCCACGTGAATGGTGGTGAAGTTGTAGGTGCGTAAAAGAGATAACTGCTTTTAGAAAACGATAACCACTTATAGTGGTTATCGTTTTTTTTTTAAATCAACTTAAGCTCGACAATTTTCAGATTTGTTAAAGTAATTTGAAAGAATCAAGAAGTCATTTTATGAATGGCTATTTTTAAAAGAAAAAATTATGAGATCTATTTGGAATGGTACAATAAGTTTTGGTTTAGTTTCTATACCCGTAAAACTATTTTCAGGATCTGAGGATAGAAAATTAGATCTTGATATGCTAGACAAGCACGATAATCAACGTATTAGATACAAACGTGTGAATGAGAAGACCGGGAAAGAAGTGGTTTGGGGCGACATCGTAAAAGGGTTTAAGAAAGATGACAGTTATGTCATTTTAGAAAATGAGGATTTTGAGAAAGCCAATTTAAAAAAGAGCAAAACTATAGATATTGAAGAATTTGTAAATCAAGACGATGTAGCTGATGTTCTATTCAAAAAGCCTTATTTTCTCGAGCCTCAGAAAGAAGGAAGTAAATCGTATAACTTACTGCGGGATGCTTTAAAAAAAACGAATAAGTTAGGGGTAGGTACTTTTGTAATGAGACAGAAAGAGCATTTAAGTTTGATAGGTCATTATAAAGATGCTTTAGTACTTCACGTAATTCGCTTTACCGATGAGATTCGCGATCCTTCAGAATTAAAACTTTCTAAAACCAAAGTGACTAAAAAGGAAGTTGATATGGCTATTTCTCTTATAGAAAATTATTCTGAAAAATTTGATTTATCAAAATATAAGGATGTTTATAATGATCAGCTTATGAAAATTATAAATGATAAAGCCAAAGGGAAAACCACAAAAGTAGAAGAGGTAAATGTAGAACCTACTGACGCGAAAGATTTGATGGCGCAATTAAAAGCAAGTTTAGAAGCGCGTAAGAAGAAAAAAGCTTCGTAAACTATGAGTCTTCAGAAGTATAACGATAAGCGTGATTTTAAAAACACACCCGAACCTTCTGGTCAACTAGATGCGACAAATAGCAATCGATTTGTAATACAGGTTCATAAAGCTACCCGGTTACACTTTGATTTGAGGTTAGAATTAAATGGGGTTTTAAAGAGTTGGGCGATACCTAAAGGCCCTTCATTAAGCACTAAAGATAAACGACTCGCGATACAAACCGAAGATCATCCTGTATCTTATTTAAATTTTGAAGGGGTGATTCCTAAGGGTAATTATGGAGCTGGTAAAATGCAGATTTGGGATTCTGGTACATTTGAAATTCTGAATGATACAAAGAAGAGTGATCCTGAAGCGTTATTAAAGAGTGGGGATTTAAAAATTAAATTCTCTGGTGACAAGATACGAGGAGATTTTGCTCTGGTAAGAATAAAAAACTCTAAGTCCACAAATCAATGGTTGCTCATTAAAAAGCAAGATGCTTTTTCCACTTCTCTGGATTATGATATTGATTTGCCAGATTTTGCATTACCTAAAGTAAAGTCTGAAGCTTCTCAACCTAAGATAAAAATTGACCAAGTAATAAAACCTATGTTGGCAACACCAACAAAGGAAATATTTAATAATCCCAATTGGATATATGAGATTAAATGGGATGGATATCGCTTAATATCTCACGTGAATGAGGGAAAAGTAACTCTGCAATCTAGAAATGGTCAGGAATACACTAGTAAATTTGATTTAATTACTGAAGAATTAAAAGGCCTTTCACAGAACGTTATTTTGGATGGGGAAGTCGTTATTCTTGAAGAAAATGGATTGCCAAATTTCCAAAAATTGCAGAATTATGAAGCTGGTGTCACTAAAGGGGTGCTGAGATACTATGTTTTTGATGTGATTTATCTGAATGGGTATGATATGCAAAAGCTTCCTCTTATAGATCGTAAAAGTCTCTTGCCCGAAATTTTAGAAGGATTAGAATATTGTAAATACTGTGACCACGTCGAAGGTATGGGTACGATGTTTTACAATCAAGCTATCGAAAGTGGGCTTGAAGGGGTAATTGCCAAAAAGAAAGATAGCCTGTATTATCCCGGAATACGTTTTGAACATTGGTTGAAGATTAAAAACATTGAAAGTGATGAATTTCTAATTTGTGGTTACACTACGCCAACTAATAAACACGATCACTTTGGGTCTTTAATATTAGGTAATTATGTAGATGATAAACTTACCTATGCAGGTAATTGCGGTACCGGTTTTTCAAATGAAATGAAAAAGGATTTACTTGCAAAATTCAATGAATTTGAAACTACAGAAAGTCCTTTTTCAGAAAAGATAACCTTAAAAGGTAGAAAACCACACTGGATGCTTCCGAAGCTGGTATGTGAAGTAAAATTTATGGAACAAACCGAAAATGGCTTGTTGCGACATCCTGTATTTAAAGGCTTACGTTTTGATAAAGAATTAAAGAAAAACGTTTCCTCATCGCCGGCAAAAGAAGTTAAAACAAATATTGATAAATCATCTATATCATCAGATTCAGTTCTTAATATCAACAGTACTTCAGTTTCCATAACAAATATTGAAAAAATTTATTGGCCGGAAACAGGTTATATGAAATATGATTTGATCGATTACTATTTAAATATTTCAGATTTTATTATACCCTATTTAGTTGACCGACCTCAAAATCTACATAGACATCCTAACGGAATTAAAGAGTCGGGATTTTATCAAAAAGATAATGAGTACTTACCCGATTGGATAGAGAGTTACTCGATCTACTCTAAGTCTGCAGATCGAGATATTAATTATTTGCTCTGTCAAAATGAACAAACGCTTATTTATATGGCTAATTTGGGCTGCATCGAACTCAATCCCTGGAATTCAAAAATCACTTCTTTAGACAGTCCAGATTATGGAATAATTGATTTGGATCCTTCTTTAAAAAATTCTTTTGAAGAAGTCATCGAAGTGGCTCAAGCGGTAAAAGAAGTTCTTACTAAAGCGGGGATTGCTGGTTATTGCAAGACTTCTGGATCTACCGGTTTGCATATTTATATTCCAATGGGTGGGGATTATTCCTATGAAGAAGTTCGTAATTTTATAAAATTACTCTGTATATACGTACATCAACTGGTTCCGGAAATTACAAGTATGGAGCGTAATTTAAAAAAACGCGGAGCAAAAATATATTTAGATTACTTACAGAATAGGAGAGGGCAGACACTCGCTGCAGCATATTGTGTGAGACCAAAAAAATATGCTACGGTTTCTACTCCTTTAAAATGGAACGAGGTAACGCAAGGTTTAAAAATCAAAGATTTTACTATTAAAACAACTCCAGAACGCTTACAGGATTATGGTGATTTGTTTATAAACGTTTTAAAGGAAGGAATAGATATGGAATCTGCCCTGCAAAAACTTGAAAGCTGAAAGAATATTTTAAAACAAACAAAAAGGGCTTCAATAACTTGAAGCCCTTTTTGTTTAACTAAGATTTGAGTGCATTAAACTCCCCAGAAATTAAGCAGAGCCTTAGCTGTAGGACCTGCAGATAATGGATTCTGACCAGTGATTAGCAAGCCATCTGTCTCAATATGCGACAAAAACGGTACAGTTGCCGTTTTATAAACAGCTCCCAATTCTTTAAGTCGATCCTCCAGATTATAGGGAATATTGTTAGATCGTAATGCAAGTTTTTCTTCCGTATTTGAGAAGGCAGTAACCTTTTTATTCGCTAGTATAGCGGGATCAAGTTCTGCTGCTTTAAGTAGTGCTGCGGGACCGTGACAAACTGCTGCTACAGGTTTTCCACTATTTATAAAATCTGCGATTAGTTTTCCGCTCAGCTCATTTGAAGCTAAATCAAACATAGGACCGTGACCACCGGGAAAGAATACCGCATCAAAATCTTCAGCGGCTACACTTTCAAGTTTTAAGGTTGTATTCAAAGCAATTTGAGCCACCGTGTCATTTTTAAAACGCTTGTTAGATTGCGTAATATTTTCAGTAAGCTGACTCATTTCATCGATTGGTGGTTTTCCTCCCAATGGGCTAGCAAGAGTTATTTCACATCCTGCATCTACAAATTCATAATAAGGATCTGTAAATTCGCCAATCCATAAGCCCGTTTTTGATTTAGTATTTATTAACTCTTCGTGAGAAGTGAGAATCATTAAAATTTTCTTTGCTCTCATTGGTTGTAAGTATTTAAATATTCTTTGATATAAGAATTCGATTGACCATTAAAAATAATGCCAATTTTAGTTTTCTCAAGAAGTAGTAAAGCTAATTTTCTGCTAAAATTTCTTGAAGGTTCAGTTTTTGAAGTGATCGTTATATACTTTTTTAGCCGCATTAAAACCACACATTCCGTGAACTCCTCCGCCAGGAGGTGTAGATGAAGAGCAAATATATACTTGGTCGTTAGATGTTTTATATGGCGACACTTTTACAACCGGGCGTGTAAACAATTGAGTGATATCTTGCTTTCCACCATTTATATCGCCTCCTATAATATTGGGATTAAACTGCTCTAATTGCTTTGTGTTTTTAGTACTTCGTGCCAAAATAATTTTTTTAAATCCCGGAGCAGCTTTTTCAATCTGATCTTCAATTACTGAAGTCATATCTGTTGTATCTCCATTAGGAACATGGCAGTATGCCCAGGCAGTATGCTTATTTTCTGGGGCCCGAGTTTTGTCAAAAACAGTGTGTTGTGCAATTAAAATATAAGGCGTTTGAGATATTTCACCTTTATGCGTGAGTGCTTCAGAATCTTTAATTTCTTCAGGAGTATATCCTATGTGAATAGTCCCAGCTTTGCGACATTTTTCATTTGTAAATGGAATAGGTTCATCTAGTGCCCAATCAACTTTAAATATCCCAGGACCGTAGTTATAGTTGCTTAGTCTATCTCTGTACGTGGAACTCAATGCTGTGTTTTTAATTTCAAGTAGCTGTTTTGGGGTTAAGTCAAAAACAAAGGAACGGGACTGTGGTAATAATTTAATGTCTGTAACCTTGTGATTTAATATGAGTTTTCCACCGATTGATTCATAATAAGAAATAAGCGCATCTACTAAAGAACTTGCACCCCCTTTAGGAAACGGCCAATTGTATTTATGCGCCATCACACTTAAAACTAAACCAAATGAACTGGAAGCCCAGACATCCATAGGTAAGGTTGAATGCGCAGCAGCACCGTAGAAAAAGGCTCTGGTTTTTTCATTTTCAAAATAATGTTCGCCAAGCTGTTCTGCAGATTGAATAGCTTTAAGTCCAAATCGTACAAAATCAAATGGATGTGATGGGATGGTTAGCGGACCTAGTAAATCTGATGAAATGGCTTCCCAGTTTGACGTAATCTTACTAAATAATGTTAGATATGAATCTTTATCTGTTTCTAGTTGGGAAGCAGTTTCTTCTACATCTGCATAAGCTGCTAATGCACTCCCATCTAAAAATGGATGAGCATAGGGGATTTCTGGAAATACCCATTCTAAACCAAATTTTTCTAGCGGTAAGGTTTTGAAAAATGGAGATGCATATGCCATAGGGTGAATAGCAGAACCAGTATCATGTTTAAATCCCGATAAGGTTAAAGCTTCGGTTTTTGTAGATCCTCCGGCAGTTGAGGATCTCTCATAAATAACCGTGTTTAACCCTTTCTGCTGCAGATAAATGGCTGCACTTATACCATTTATTCCACTTCCTATAATTATGCTATCATATTTCTCCATTAAGGCAAATCGTTTTCGTTAATTCCTTGTAAGTATTGTTTAAATGTCATAACTCCATGTTTATCTCCAATCATATCATGAGTACATATATATTTAAAAAAACTGGTCTTATCGTAAAAATTCTTATCAAAAAGTCGTGGTAAGAAAGCACCGATATCTGCTATTGTCTTTGGTATTTTGACAATTTTGGCACCAAAACGATCTTGAATCATTTCGGCCATTTCAAGTCTGGTATGAATTTCAGGACCGCCTATAAGCTGTACACCTGTAGTTCTATTTTTTAATGTTGTAATGACCACTTCTGCCATATCATCTTGTGAAATACTATTTGTTCTTGCTTCACCATCCCCAATTATAGGAATCATATTACGTTTAGCCATAATGGCAAGATCATGAAGACCAGAAAACATACCTACCGGTCTTAAAATACAATGTGGGATTTCAGTTTCTGTTAATTTATCTTCAAATTTTTTATGACTTTTAGGAATTTCAAAGTCATCGTTGTGCCCAGCTTCTTTAATAGAAACATAAATATAATATGGAACCTTATTTTTTAGCGCATCTAAGAGTACTTCAGCATTACCTACGTGATCAACTTCATTGAACGTGTCAGGAGAGTTTGTAAATAGGCTTACGCTCTTTCCCATACCTGAAATTACAGCGTCCATTCCTAATGTTATTCCGGTTACTTCTTCAGGATTGTTTGCCGGGTCTACAACCCAAATATCATTTGTATAGGGCAACAGCTTAGCCATTCCCTCTTGCGAGCTCGTTTGCGCTCTAAACGGAATTAAATCTCTTTTTAATCGTTTTGCTATTTCCAGCCCCAAAGCACCAGAAGCACCTAATAATAATACACTCGAATTCATAATTTTTTTATTTAAAATTACACAAGTGGAGAGTAGTTCTATTTATAATTATTTATAATTAACTCTAATTTAATAGGGGAGGGTACTACGTTGAGAATGATTACGAACTGCAAGCGCTATCCTGTATTTAGATTAGTTATTCAATATTCTAAACTTCAAATTTCCAAATCATTACTTGTTATTGTATTAAAGATTTGAAAATTAGATATATAAATATTAGCTTTAAAGACATAGTCTAAAAGAAACAATTGAATATTGTAATACTAGTCAATTAAAATTTTGATAATCAGGTAATTAAATTTAAAATAGAATTACTAAACATTATTTGTCTAGTAATATTTATCCCATTAATTATAATTAATAATGTTTCTTACATAATTATAAATGAGTTGGATGTAAATGTTCCCCATAAATGCTTTTAACTTATATAGTAGTCAAACCCCGCTTAGAACATGTTTATATGATCGATAATTACACAATATGCACCAGATAGAAGAACGGGAAGTAAAACGTCTTAAGTGCGTAAGTTCATACAGATCTGTGAATGATTCAACAAAGCAGGACTTTGATCAGATAGCCCGAGTAGCGGCAATACTGGCAGATATGCCATCTGTACTCATAAGTTTCATGGATGTCACACACCATACGTTTATATCTAATTATGGAATTAATCTAAAAGAAATACCGCGCGAAGAGGCTTTTTGTGAACACTTATTGAAGAACCACAAAAATCCTTTAATAGTAGAAAATGCACATCTAGACGAGCGGTTTGTAAATAATACTTACGTGGTAGGCTATCCATTTATAATGTTTTATGCTGGGTTTCCGATCATCACTCACGATGATTATGTATTAGGAACACTCTGTGTAATTGATCATAAACCCAGAGAAATCTCACAACAGCAAATAGATGGTTTAAGTCTGCTGGCTAATCAAATTTTACAAATTTTTGAATTACAGAAGAAAAGCCACGATCTCGAATTAAGTAAAGCCCAGTATAAGCACAAATCGGAGCGCTTTTCTAATATTATAGAAGCCTCTAATGTAGGTACATGGGAATGGGATTTAAATTCTGGAAATGTCTATTTTAATGATAAACTAGCTGAAATGCTGGGTTACGATCTTTATGAAATGCAACCGGAAACGAAAGATTCATTCACAGCACGAGTGCATAAAAACGATGTTGAGCTATTTGAAAGGACATTAACAGCCTATTTTGCTGGGGAAACAGATTTTTATACTTGTGAATATCGCTTACGCGATAAAAAAGGGGGATGGGTTTGGATCCTAGATAGAGGGAGAACAGTTACTTGGAATTCTGATGGAACTCCTAAATTAATGTTTGGGACTCACGCTGATATTACGCAGCGCAAAGTAGACTCGAGAAAGCTTGCAAGTACTAATAAGCGATTAAAGATTGCGCAGAAAATCGCAAAACTTGGTTACTGGGAACTGAATCGTCTTACAAATAAGGAGTTTTGGTCGAATCAAATTTTTGAAATATGGAATATTAATCCGGGAGTGCAAAGCTTCAATTACACGTATTTAATTAGTACGGTTCATCCGGATGATTTACATCAATTTAAAGCCAAATTTCAGACAGAATCTTCAAAATCTGAGTCCTCTTTTCATTTCAGGATATTAGTGGACGGTAAGACTAAGTGGATACGATGCAGTAAAACCTTTAAATTATCAAATCCGGCGCATATTGAGGGAACATTTCAAGATGTTACATCTCAAAAAATGCTCAAACTTTCACTTGTTGAATCTGAAAAAAGATACAGTGATTTATTTCAATTAATGCCTATTCCTTCATTTGTATATAATCTCGAGACTCTTGCCATTACTGAGGTTAATTTTGCTGCAGAAAAAGATTATGGGTATACAAGAGAGGAGTTTTTATCAATGACGCTAAAAGATTTAAGGCCTCAAGATGATATTAAGGTTTTAATGGATGCCGTGAACCGGACCAAAAAGGAGATCGGACTCCAAAAAATAGGAATTTATCGCCACAAGCGTAAAGATGCCTCAGAATTTAAGGTAGAAATTCACAGTAATCAACTCCACGGAAGTAAGAATTTCTCACGAGTAGTAATGGCTGTAAATATATCTGATACGCTCAATTATATTAAGCAAATAGAGGATAAAAATGCTCGTCTTCAAGAAATTTCGCACGTACAGTCACACGTGGTACGAGCGCCATTAGCAAAAATGATGGGTATTATAGGCCTTATTAATGAAGACTTTGATTTAGACGCTGAAGAAAATAAAATGTTTCTTACGGAGATCCTTGAGTCCGCTAAAGAATTAGATAAAATTATACGTTCCATATCAAATAAAGCATCTCAATTAAATAGTTAATACCCCTTTATGGAGCAGGAAGTATTTATAATAGATGATGATAAAGTTATATGCATGGTTCATCAATATTTAATTGCCCATGTTCTTAAAACGGAAACCTCTATCTTCGTAGATGCTTCCGAAGCTCTCGCTGTTATTCAAAAGAATTCTTCTTCTAAAGGCTATTTGATTTACCTTGATATTAATATGCCTGAGTTAAACGGATGGGAATTTATCAAACATCTGGAAAGATTAAAGAATCCGGAAAGATTCGTTATTATACTGGTAACATCATCTGTAGATGTTGCAGATAAATGGAAAGCTAGTCAGTTTGAATGCGTTAAAGGCTATGTAGAAAAACCACTTACAAAAGCGAAATTAATTAATCTTAATTGGTAATGTTTCTATTCCTGCTTATAATTATAGGAAATATTTAAGACTGACTAATCTTATAATTAAGTACCTTAAACTAATTCAATTTAAATTTATTATTAACCGTAAATAAATTAGTTATGAGTAAGGATAGCAAAGAATCTAAGAACGATAAAAAGGAAGATAAACAAAGTATTGATAAAGGTCCTTTAAAGGATAAGCATGTAAATCAATACGGAGAGAAAGACAAAGATAAAAAGCGAGGAGCTTAAATTTTTGAGAAAAAAAAAGGGCTACCATTTGGTAGCCCTTTTTAGTTTATTGAATGTCTAAACTGGAATACTAGAAGCTTTTTCCATTCGATCCCAATTTCTGTGTTTTGCCATAGCATTCACAAATTCTTGAGGTTGCTTAGCATTTACAAATAAAGCTTTATCATCGTTGTATTCTTTGATGTAGCTATTTTTAAGTAAATCTTCAGCTTCATTACAAACTGCAATGGCTTTACAGTGTTTAAAGGCCTCACTTATGAACTTGCTAAACTTTCCGTTCTTAAGCAATGCGTCCACAGATTTTTTTCCTCCAGGCACAAAAACAGCATCAAATAATACACTTTCAGTAGTCATAATTGCCGCTGCAACTTTATGCTCCATATTCTCATCACATTTAATGGTACCGCCGTGTGGAGCAATAATTTTAACCATCGCACCTTCTTTTTCCAGAATATCTTTATACGGTTTAAAATCGCTCATTGAAAAGCCATCTCCTGCAAGTACAGCAACTTTACGCGTAGCAATGCTAATAAATTTAGTATGTGCTTGACTTAAGGCCTTATCAGATTTTAAGTATTCTTTTTTAGGAATAGGCTGAAATTTTTCTACTTCGGCATCAGCACCTATTGCTTGGTTAACAGGCTCTTCGATACTATCAGGAATTGCAAGTCCTAGACCTTCAGCAACTTTGCTAGCAAGATCAGTATCAATGTTGTTAATGATCCACAACATACGTTCCTTGATATAGCCGTGCTCGCACTTGCCTAATTCAAATGTATAGGCATCAACAAGATGCTCTTGTTCCCAAGGAGCTAAACTTCTATAAAAAAGTGCCGGTTGTGAATAGTGATCACTGAAGCTTTCACTACGAGATCGTATTTTGCGCGCGTCTATACGCTCTTCATACGATGTGAATGCACCGTCAGCCATTTTAGCAAGATGCGGACAACCCATAGTTAAGGAATTTGGGAAATAAGCTGTTTGTCCTTTTGGGATTTCAGTTTGCATATGTCCATCACGCTGATTATTGTGAGTAGGTACAATAGGCTTATTAATAGGTATCTGATGAAAATTAGGACTTCCTAAACGTGATAACTGCGTATCTCTGTAAGAGAATAAACGGCCTTGTAATAAAGGATCATTCGTAAAATCTATACCTGGAACAATATGACCCGGTAAGAATGCAACTTGTTCTGTTTCTGCAAAGAAATTTTCTGGATTTCTATTTAAAGTCATCTTACCAATAATTTCCACCGGCACCATTTCTTCTGGAATCAGTTTTGTAGGATCTAAAAGATCAAAATCAAACTTGTGCTCATCTTCTTCAGATACAACTTGAATACCAAATTCCCACTCCGGATATTGGCCTGCTTCAATAGCGTCCCATAAATCTCTTCTGTGGAAATCTGAGTCGGCTCCATTTATTTTTACAGCTTCATCCCAAGTAACAGAATGCACTCCTAATACCGGTTTCCAGTGAAATTTTACAAAATGGGATTTTCCCTCTTTATTTATAAATCGGAACGTATGAATTCCAAAACCTTCCATCATACGGTAACTACGAGGGATCGCACGGTCGCTCATAAGCCAGATATGATTATGAAGAGTTTCGGTAGCACGAGAAACAAAATCATAAAATGTATCGTGAGCAGATGCTGCCTGCGGAATTTCTCTATGTGGTTCTGGTTTTACAGAATGAATTAAATCTGGAAATTTCATCGCATCCTGTATAAAAAATATAGGCATGTTGTTACCTACAAGATCCCAGGTTCCTTCTTCATTATAAAATTTCACTGCAAAACCTCGTACATCTCGCGCAAGATCTGGAGAACCTTTAGAACCGGCTACAGTTGAAAATCGCACAAACACTGGCGTCTTTCTTTTAGTATCTGTAAAAAGACCTGCCTTTGTATAATTTTCTATACTCTTATAAAGTTCGAAGTATCCGTGTGCGGCACTTCCTCGTGCGTGTACAATACGTTCTGGAATACGCTCGTGATCAAAACTTGTGATTTTTTCACGCAATAAAAAATCCTCTAAAAGGGTGGCTCCGCGTTCACCAGATTTTAGAGAATTATTAGTATCGTTTACTTTTAAACCTTGATTTGTCGTTAAGGTTTTGTCCTTAGGATCTTTATAATGGGATGATAATTGGTCGATTTTTTTTGAAGTTGATTCTTCATTTGTTTTATTCGCCATAACATTGAATAGGTTGATTAATAGCTTTAAAATTACTATTGCGAAAAATCAATTATTCAAAATAAAGGTTAAATTATGTTCACTGATAGATTAAAATTATCTTAAATGATATTGTGAAAACAAGATTTTATAGGCATTACACATATCTCGTATATTTTAAGTCTTTGAAAATTATTAATATATAATTTCAACGCAGATTCTAATTCGACAAAGTTTACAAACTACTGCAAGAAATGTATTATTAAAAACAATAATTATTTTTAATGTTATTCAGTTTTAAAATCATCAAATTTATAATGTTCTTCTCTTCCTAAAACTGAAAGGTTTTGAGCTCTCTTGAATAGATGCGCTTCAGTTTCAAAAAAGTGCATCATATAGCCTGCTGTATTTACAAAAATGATAGTATCTCCAATTTCTGGTAATTGAGGAAGTTCGATTCTTCTCTTCAATAGAATATCACGTTCTAAACAATAAGCTCCTGTAAAATACACTTCAACTGGTTTAGCATCTTTATTCGGGTTTTTGTAACACACAAACGGATCGAGTAAAAAATCTGCACTCGAACTTTTCATTTGAGACATATTCATTTCTAAACCAATGAGGTGATTACCACGCGCATCAACTTTGCGATGTGCAACTCGAGCCGCAGTTATTCCAACTTGGTTGAGTAAACTTCTTCCCGGTTCTAATCTTAATTCTATATTTAATTGCTCTAATCTCTGATATACGGCTTTGCTTGAATCATTTGTAGTATCCAATATTTCTTTTAGAAAACTGGCTTTGGAGTTTTCATTATAATAGGGGTAAGTTGCCAGGTCACCTTCTATTTGCCCGTTTCTATTTGTATAACCTAAACCATCATTATTATAGGTAAGAGATTCGCGGTGTTCTAAAATGGCATTTTGAAGCTCTGTTTTAAAGAGGTTCCATTCATTTTGATGTCTTAAATAATTCATCAAAATTCCGCCTCCAATATCTATAAATTTAAATGAGGTTTTTGAAGAGTTAAGTTTTTCAATTAAGTCTAATGTTTGATGTATAGATTCACCTCGTTGTGAAGTACTGTAACCGTCTAAATGAAAATGGAACCCTTCGATACTAAACAAATGCTCATTGGCTTCTGTAAAATAATTTTGCATTAAACTTTCGATGTCATCAATGTCAAAGCCAAAGCGACTCAAAAGTTTGTTGCCTTCATAGTAAAACCCAGAAATACGAATTCCTATTTTAGCTTTGATATTATTTTCTCTTGCAATTTGTGCAGCTTGATCCAATTCGTCCTGATTATCGATCACCAGCAAGACCTTATTTTTAATGGCAAGCTCCAGTACTTTTCTACTCTTTATTGCGGCAGTGGATATAAGTCTATCTGACGCAACCTGAAGATCTATACATTGTTTTAATTCTTCATAACTAGCGGTATCTACACCGATTCCATTTGCGACTGCAGCGGTTATAAGATTCTGAAATTTATTGGCTTTACGTGCAAAGAAAATTTTGCTATCAAAATTATAGGTTGCTAAAATCTCCTGATACTCTTTTATATTACGTGAGAAGGCATCTAAGCTATGTATGTTTATAGGAGATTCGTAAGAATTAAAAAGGGTCTCCTGAAGTTCAAAATTATTGATAAACTTGAACATCCACTCCGAAGTAATAGGTTCTAACTTGGGTAATTTAGTATTCATTTGTAGCGGTTAACCGGTTCGTATTTTTTAAAATTAATAAGGCTGTATTCTGCGCCCATTGCGTTACAGTATCATTGTGCTTTCTGGATAGCGTATCATTATCAAACAGTGTATTTTCTGTGGGCGTCCCATAGCAGACAATATCTTTATTTATGGTATCATTCTGATTTATAATACTGCCATCTGCAGTGCATCTTAGTTCGTTATAATCTATTGATTTCTCCTCTACTGAAAAAAGTCCGTCAGAAGAGTTATTAAAAATAACTGGAGCCTCTTTTGAAAATCCTCTTGGCAATCTCGAATCTACAAGATAATCAACCTCTATAGTTTCGGTATTAGAACAAAAGATAAACTTCTCATTTTCTTTTTTTATAATCGGACTTTTAACAAAAGTGAAATCTAAAATTCCGGCGTTATGAAGTACAATCATTTTTTCAATATTTTGCACAGGAGGTCCGTATGAGATACGATTGAATAATCCGAAATAGCTTTTCTGAAAGAAATTCTTAGACTCTGGTGTTAGACGATTTGTACTGTACAAAAAATTAAAATCATCAGATATAAAACGCCATGCAGATGCCGCTGCCACATATGGGCTAGTAGGATTCGAATTTTCGGTAACCCAAAATTTCCAGTATTTTATAACGCTGAAATCAGTATTTTTTCCTTCAATCTGGTTGGGATTATATAATTCATTCACCGAAAATCGTTTAACCTCAGGATTTTCTTTGTGAAAGACAAGAATTCTTTTTTCGAGTTCGTCAAAAGAGATATCAGGGTCAATGGAGATATTTTTATTTTCAAATAATTGAAAATAAAAGGACGCAATAATATCCTGTTCTACTATAGGTAATAGTTCAGATTCAAAATCAAATATGGTTGTAGTATTTTTAATTCCCGATACAAAGCATTTAAAGTAAAAACTGATTTGTTTTTGTTTCGTGGTATGGTTTCCGCGAGGTATTATAGGAATACCAGACCTGGAAAATGGAAGGATGTATTTAGGTTCTAAACCACTTTTGTAATACATCAACTGTTGTCCGTCAATTTTTTTAAAGTATCCAGATCGGCCTTCGGTAAGTCCTAAAATAGTATCAATAGCAGTTAAGCCCAGACCTTTACAACTTACTATAGCTTGCGATTTTATACCTGTTAGTTTTTCAGAAAAAGGATATACAAATGGAATTGTGGCATCTGTAGAATCGTCCGTAGTTTTTTTACTTATGATACTTGGGGAATGACCAGTTGTAATTAAAAGTTTATCTACAATAACCTGCTTTCCAAATGATTTAGCATCTATACGATATCCAGATTCTATTTTGTGAATTGCATATACGCGAGCAACATAGGTATATATTTTTATTGAAGGTGTAGCAACATCCTTTAACTTATTAAAGTAATAGCTCAGATATGCGCCTACCTCTTTACGTGGAGCAATTTGAGAATTTTCATAATCTTCAGAATTACCGGTACGTTTGGAAATATAGGAAGTAAATGAAGGTATAGTTACTAACGCAGGTGGATCTGAAGCGGGAGCACAAGAAATAAACTGATTGGGATAATTCATCAATAAATAATCAGGTTGATTTACATCGTAAACCCACCCTGTGGCAAATGCTTCAGACTCATTAAAAAGATGAATATTTACATCAGAAGTTATGTTGTACTTTTTTAAAAATGCCAGAATACGCTCAAAGCCATAAAAACCTTTAGGGCCAAACCCAATAATTGCTATATTAAAAGCTTCCGATGGCATTATTTTAATTTTTTAGCTACCCATTCTTCATTATAAATAGTTTCCAGATACCGTTCTCCGCGATCGCAAAGAATTAAAACACATTTTGAGTTTTTTGGTAGTTCAGGTACTCGTTTTAAAAACGCAGTAGTGACAGCACCAGAAGAACCTCCGGCTAATATACTTTCTGTTTCCAATAATTTTTTACATCCCGTTACACATTCCATATCAGAAATATGCATTACATCATAAATAGAAGATTTATCTAAAAATTGTGAAGGTAAACCTGCACCATGTCCGGGAATAAAACGCTCTTTAGGTTTATTACCAAAAATAACGCTACCCTGTGCATCTACAGCGATTAATTTTGTTGAGAGATTTTTCTCTTCGATATATGATGCGCAACCCATTAAAGTTCCGCAAGTGCTAGTTGCTGAAAAAACGTAATCTGCATCGGGCAAACTAGAAGCAATTTCAGACATCGTTACATAATGTGCTTTCGGGTTTGCTCTATTCCCGTATTGATTTGTCCATACCGCATTATCAAGTGTATCTACCAATTCTTGTACGCGATCCAGACGAGCACCTAGATAACCACCATCATCATTAGGTTTTTCTACAATGTCAACTTTTACACCATAAGCATTTAAGATTTTTAAAGTATGCTTGTTAGCTTTGGGATCAACAACAATGATTAGCGGAATATTATAATATCTACAGACTTGTGCTAATCCTATAGCCATATTACCACTACTACTTTCAATAAGGGTAGTGCTAGGGGTTATATCGCCATTCTTGATGCCTTCTTCTATAATACTTAAAGAGGTTCGGTCTTTGATACTTCCGCCGGGATTAGCCATTTCTAATTTGCCATATACATCGATTCCTGTTAAGGCAGAAAGTTGTTTCAGATGTACAAGAGGTGTATTTCCAACAGTATTTAAAATAGAGTCAAACTGCGTAGGACTAGATTTTACTGGAGAAGTGAGAGTCGCATTCATAATTGTAATACGTGTTTATAAATAGCTTGGTTGATTTAATCTCAAATCTATATGATTATTAATCCTGCCTTATTTACAATAACAATATTTAACAAGATGTAGTTAAATATTTTAAAAATTCAAAACCGGTCTATGGTTTAACTCAGTGCATTACTTTAATTTGAGCAACAACTAACAATTCATTCTCAACTATGGAAACCTGGACATTTGCATCTGCCTCAATTATTGTAAAAGTACTAATATCGATACTCGTCATATTTTCGGTAATTATTCTCATAACACGAATAAGCGGTCTGCGCACATTTGCCAAAATGTCGAGTTTTGATTTTGCATCTACGATTGCTATAGGATCAATATTAGCATCGGTGGTATTGAATACGAATCAATCTCTGCTTAAGGGAAGTATAGCTCTAGGAGGTATAGTCTTATTTCAGACGTTTTTTTCCTATGTGACCAGAAAGTCAAAAAAACTGGATTCATTATTTACAAATTCACCCGTAATGTTGATGTATGAAGGTAAAATACTATATGAAAACCTAGATAAAACGAATGTAGGTGAAGATGATTTAATAGCAAAATTAAGAGAAGCTAATGCGCTTAAATTTTCTGAAGTTAGAGCGGTAATTCTAGAGTCTACCGGAGATATGTCTGTTCTTCACAGTTCTGAGACTACAGAGTTAGATGCTAAAGTTTTACAAGGGGTAAAGGGTATTCCAGACTACGTAAATTTGTAGTTAGTATTAAAAAAAAATAAAGCCCTGACTTTTTTAAAAAAGTCAGGGCTTTATTTTTTTACAATTTCGTTGCTAGTTCAGCAATCTTGATTATTACCTCTGTAGCTTTTATCATACTTTCGACAGGAACATATTCAAATCTTCCGTGAAAATTATGACCACCTGCAAATATATTAGGACAAGGTAAACCCATAAATGAAAGTTGAGAGCCATCTGTACCGCCACGAATTGGTTTTATTAATGGTTTAACACCTACTGCTCGCATAGCTTCTTCAGCTAAATCTACAATATGCATGACCGGCTCAATTTTCTCACGCATATTAAAATATTGATCTTTAATTTCAATACTAATAAGCTCCAAGCCATACTGACTATTAATTTCTACAGCCAGATTGTGTAGAACTTCTTTTCTAGCTTCAAAATGTCCGCTATCGTGATCTCTAATGATATACTCAAGTACAGTTTGCTCTACATCTCCTGTAATGCCATTTAAATGGAAAAAACCTTCCCGCTCAGAAGTATGCTCCGGAGTTTCTAAACGCGGTAGCGAATTGATAAAATCTTGAGCAATGTAAATGCTGTTAATCATTTTACCTTTTGCATAACCTGGATGCACACTTTTTCCTTTTACAAAAACTTTTACCCCAGCCGCATTAAAATTTTCAAACTCTAGTTCGCCAATCTGGCTTCCATCCATTGTGTAAGCCCATGCAGCACCAAACTTTTCTACATCAAATTTATGTGCGCCACGACCTATTTCTTCATCGGGTGTGAATCCCACGCGTATAGTTCCGTGCTCAATTTGAGGATTATTTTTAAGGTATTTTAAAGCTTCCATTATTTCGGTAATACCTGCTTTATCATCTGCACCTAATAGTGTAGTTCCATCGGTCGTGATCAATGTTTGACCTTCATATTGCAATAAATCATCAAAATCGCCCGGTGATAAAACTATATCTAAATCGGCATTTAATACGATATCTTTTCCGTCGTAATTTTCTACAATTTGCGGATTAACATTAGTTCCTGTAAAATCTGGTGTTGTATCGTAATGCGCAATAAAGCCAATGGTAGGTACAATAGCCGAAGTTGTTGATGGCAGAGTAGCCATTATGTAGCCATTTTCATCGATGGAGGCATCAGAAAGGCCCATATCTAACAATTCCTGATGCAATTTATTTGCAAGATCCCATTGCTTGGATGTACTGGGTGTACTAAGACTATTTTCATCACTTTGTGTGTCTATAGTCACATAACTCAAAAATCTATTTACTAGTGCGTCTTTTTCTATCATAACTGGAGGTTGCTTATCGATGAGTGTGGCCGTGATATTCCTAATAATTTAAATACAAATATCTTACTTATAATTTATAATTATAATGGCCAACCCGTTGGTAACTAAAATTTTTCGCAAAATTAATATTCTCCTTATAGATTATAGCATACCCGTTAAAATTTATTCTTTAAATGTTGAGTTATTAATCAGTATTAAAAGACTTAATCCTTATTTATTGAATTATTTGCCGTGGATAAACGATTTATTTGAAAAAATGCTAACTATTAAATTACTATTTCTTTTAGAAATTACTTGAGCAAATGTATTTTTGAAGCTACTTACTCAGCTACTATGTATAAATCAATTATTAGGCCTTTACTTTTTAAATATGATCCAGAAAAAGTACATCATTTTACCTTTAAGAGTATTCGCTTATTAAGTGGGATTGGGTTAACTAAACTTTTAAAACCCGTATTTAATGTAGAAGATAAGCGCTTAGAACGTACGGTATTCGGCTTAAAATTTAAAAATCCAGTAGGTCTTGCTGCAGGTTTTGATAAAGATGCAAAATTGTTTCAAGAGCTTTCTGATTTTGGTTTTGGATTTGTCGAGATCGGAACTCTTACTCCTAAGCCACAAGATGGAAACCCTAAAAAACGTCTATTTCGGCTTAAAGAAGATCAAGCAATTATTAACCGAATGGGATTTAATAATGGGGGAGTAGATGAGGCTGTAAAACGATTAAAAAAGAATAAAAATGTTTTAATAGGCGGTAATATTGGTAAAAATAAAATTACGCCTAATGAGGAAGCATTTGAAGATTATAAAATATGCTTTAACGCTTTATTCGATTATGTAGACTACTTTGTTGTAAATGTAAGTTCGCCAAATACGCCTAATTTGAGAGCTTTACAAGATAAAGAACCGTTGACAAAATTATTAACTGGTTTGCAGCAACTCAATGCTAATAAGCAACGTCAAAAACCTATTCTTTTAAAAATAGCTCCAGATCTTACAAATGATCAATTACTCGATATTATCGAGATCGTAAACACAACCAAAATTGCAGGTGTAATCGCTACCAACACAACCATAAGTAGAGAAGGGCTTACTTCAGAAACTAAATCTGAAATGGGTGGTTTAAGCGGTAAACCCTTAAGAAGTCGCTCAACAGAAGTTATACGATTTTTATCTGAAAAAAGTAATAAGGCGTTCCCGATCATAGGAGTAGGAGGTATTCATACAAAAGAAGATGCTATAGAAAAATTAGAAGCTGGTGCTTCGCTAGTACAGCTTTATACAGGATTTATTTATGAAGGCCCCCAACTTATTAAAAAAATAAATTCTGAAATTTTATTGCGCGGCTTATAAAATAAAACCATTTTCTGCTTAAATTACCTAATAAACCCTAAAACCCTAAATACATTAATGTCTATAACAAGCAGCTCTAATATAAAGATGTGGATTATTTTTCTGCTCAACAGCTGGTTGTTGTGTTCGTTAACAAATGTGAGTTACGGGCAAAAAGTCATTATAGATTCTCTTCAAAATATTCTGAAAAATACAAAATCAGATTCCGTACGTAGTGATATTAATGAGCAGATCGCCTACCAATACTTGTATTATAAACCAGATTCTTCCAAGATATATATTGAAAGATCACTCGAATTAGCTAAGAAAATTAATTCTCAAGCTGCAATAGCTAAGGCCCACAATAGAATGGGGACTTACAATGTCGTAACATCCCAATATACAGACGCTATACTTGAATTTCAGAAATCGCTTCAATATTATAAGAAGAGTACAGATTTAAATGGCCTGAGTACGACATATGGAAATCTGGGTGCTCTAGATTTTTATTTAAAGGATTATGATGCGGCTCTTGAAAATTTTCACAAGTCAATTAAGCTTCTTGATACTGCTAAGCATACGAGTCAATACACAAAAGAGATCATTAATTTAGGTGCAGTACATCGTGAAAAGAAAAATCTGGATAGTGCTTACTATTATGCTAAACGCTCTATAGCCTATTCAAAAAAGCTTGTGGATAAGCGTATGCTTTCTGTAGCTAATTATAATATGGGTACGGCCCAGTTTCTACTTAATCAACCTGAAGAGGCTTTAAAAAGTTTGAATGCATCTTTAGAACAAAAAAATGTTCCGTTACAGTTTAAATTACTTGCGACTTGTTATAAAGCTCAAGTGTTGAATAGTCTAGGCAAATACAATGAAGCAGAGAATTTATTAGAAGGGCTTGAGGAGCAGATACTATCTTTAAATGATCACTATCTCACCCTTGTATTTTATGAATCAAAGGAAGTTATCTATCAGTCTTTGAATCAGTATGCAAAAGCCTTAACCTACTCGCAGCGATACAAGACTCTAAATAAGACAGTTCATAACGAGGAGCAAACTAATATTTTTCAGAATATTAAAGCAAAATATGCTCAAGAAGAGCGTGCTTACGAAAATGAGTTATTACGCAATGAGTCTGAAATTCAATCCTTACAAATAGAACGCCAGAAACACGCTATATATGCAGTAGGTATTATACTCGTACTACTTCTGGTAATTATTATAATACTTTATCGTCTCTATAAATTTAAGGCACAGAACAATCAGGTTCTAAAAGACAATCAGAAGCGACTTAATGCAAGTAACAGTGACCTTGCCGCTATTAATCGTCAAAAAGACAATTTGTTTTCAATTGTAGCTCACGATGTTAAAAGTCCGTTAGCAGCAATATTAAACAGCATAAATTTACTTCATGAGGATCATAAAAATTTAAATGAAGAAGAGACTGCCTTGGTGTATAGCGAATTGCAAAAACAAACTTCAGATTTATTTTATCTGATTGAAAATGTGCTTGTGTGGGCAAAATCTCAAATGAATGGTTTTAAATTCAGCTTTAGCAAATTAAATACAGACAAATTTATTAGAGAGGCGCTACAAGTAGAAATGATTTTTATAAACCGAAAAAACATTAAGGTTGTAAATAATATTAACAAAGAAGAAACTATAAATACCGATTCTCAGGTATTGCGTGTATTACTGCGTAATCTAATTAATAATGCTGTTAAATTTACTCCCGTTGATGGTACCATAACATTTAGCACGAATTATAATAAAGACAATTATCATATTGATATTACAGATACGGGTATCGGGATTTCTGAAGATAAAATTAAAAAGGTCTTAGTAGATCAAGAGCGCTATACCTTAAAGGGAACTGCTGATGAACCTGGTAATGGTATAGGTCTTATCTTATGTCAAGAAATAGCTAGTAAAATAGGAGGGCACATTGAAGCTAGAAGTGAAATGGGCAAAGGATCTACATTTACACTAGTTATACCTACCCATATGCATGGAGAATAGTATTGATAACCTACTTCCTTTAAATTGTATCTTTATCCTGTTATTTAAATTTAAAAAATGAGCCAGGCGCTTAAAATTATAGAATGTCCACGTGATGCAATGCAGGGTATAAAAGACTTTATACCTACAGATATGAAGGTGCAATATTTGCAATCTTTATTGCGGTGCGGTTTTGATACACTCGATTTTGGAAGTTTTGTTTCTCCCAAAGCCATACCTCAAATGGTGGATACGGCTGAGGTACTGGGTAAATTAGATTTAAGTAGAACTTCGACAAAATTGCTGGCAATTATAGCAAATTTACGAGGAGCAGAAGAAGCGGTTGTTCATCCTGAAATTAATTATTTGGGCTATCCGTTTAGTATTTCTGAAAATTTTCAGATGCGTAATACGCATAAAACCATAGCAGAATCGGTGGCGTTACTTCAGGAAATATTAAATCTTGCAGATAAACATAATAAAGAAGTAGTTACCTATATTTCTATGGGTTTTGGTAATCCCTATGGCGACCCTTGGAATGTTGAAATAGTAGGAGAGTGGACAGAGAAGCTCTCTAATATGGGAGTTTCAATATTATCACTATCAGATACGGTAGGAAGTTCTGATGCAAAAACCATTGATTATTTATTTAGCAATCTTATTCCAAAGTATCCTCAAATAGAATTCGGGGCCCACTTGCATACGACACCTGTAAAATGGCACGAGAAAATCGACGCTGCCTATAAAGCAGGATGCCGTCGTTTTGATGGTGCTATACAAGGCTTTGGCGGTTGCCCCATGGCAAAAGATGACTTAACAGGAAATATGCCTACAGAAAAAATACTCTCTTATTTTACGAGTGTGAAAGATGATTCTGGTATAAGACCTATGAGTTTTGAATCTGCATACAATGAAGCGTCAAAAATCTTTCATAATTACCATTAATTGAGTTTTTCTTAAGCCGGTCTATCCCAGAAATAGCAATTACCGTCTTTAGTCTAAAAATACACCGCTATTTTAAGATATTAGCAGTACCTTTGCACGCAATTAAATCTTAATTGCAATGACGGCACACGAAACTAAAATAGTAGGAGAAGGTCTAACTTATGATGACGTACTCTTAGTTCCCGCATATTCTGAAGTACTTCCGCGCGAAGTAAACATTCAATCTAAATTTTCTAGAAATATCACACTTAATGTACCCATTGTATCTGCTGCTATGGATACCGTTACTGAGTCACGTATGGCAATTGCTATAGCTCGTGAAGGTGGTATAGGTGTGTTACATAAGAATATGACCATTGAAGAACAAGCGGTGAAAGTTCGTCGTGTAAAGCGTGCCGAAAGTGGTATGATCATCGATCCCGTTACGCTTGGTCTAGATGCAAAAGTAAAAGACGCAAAACGTTTGATGTCTGAGCATAGCATTGGGGGTATTCCTATTATAGATGACAAAGGACACTTACAAGGAATAGTTACAAACCGAGATTTGCGTTTTGAAAAAAATGAAGAGCGTGCTATTGTTGAGGTAATGACTAGCGAAAATTTAATCACTACGGCTGAAGGTACCTCTTTAGGTGAGGCTGAGGTGATATTGCAAGAGAAGAAAATAGAGAAGCTACCGGTAGTTACAGACGATAACAAACTTATAGGCTTAATAACGTTTAGAGATATAACAAAACTTACCCAAAAGCCAATTGCAAATAAAGATACCTACGGAAGATTACGTGTTGCTGCCGCGGTAGGTGTTACGGGTGATGCTGTAGACCGCGTTGAAGCGCTTGTAAATGCTGGAGTTGATGCTGTAGTAATAGATACTGCGCACGGGCATACACAAGGTGTAGTACGTGTATTAAAACAAGTAAAAGAAAAATTTCCCGGACTTGATGTAGTTGTAGGAAATATTGCAACTGCCGATGCTGCAAGATATCTTGTAGAAGCGGGTGCTGATGCTGTGAAGGTAGGAATAGGCCCTGGATCTATATGTACCACACGTGTTGTTGCAGGTGTAGGATTTCCACAATTTAGTGCAGTATTAGAAGTAGGTGCTGCATTAAAAGGTACTGGTGTTCCTGTTATTGCAGATGGTGGTATTAGATATACCGGCGATATCCCTAAAGCGATTGCTGCGGGAGCAGATTGCGTAATGCTTGGGTCACTTCTTGCAGGAACAAAAGAATCTCCGGGAGAAACGATTATATATGAAGGTCGTAAGTTTAAGACCTATCGTGGAATGGGTTCTGTTGAAGCTATGAAAACTGGTTCAAAAGACAGATACTTCCAAGATGTAGAAGATGATATTAAAAAGCTTGTTCCAGAAGGTATTGTAGGTCGTGTTCCTTATAAAGGCGAACTTTATGAAAGTGTTCACCAATTTATAGGAGGTCTACGTGCAGGTATGGGATATTGCGGAGCAAAGGATATTGCAACACTTAAAGATAACGGTCGTTTTGTGAAAATTACCGCAAGCGGAATCAACGAAAGTCATCCACATGATGTTACTATCACAAAAGAATCTCCTAATTATAGTAGATAACAGTTTGGTGATATATAAGTAAAAAAAAATAGGAGCAATTGCTCCTATTTTTTTTTTTGATAACGGTGAAGATATTACTCCGTTTTTAAAGTAACACCAAGTTTCTTAGCAACTGCTTCTGTAAGATCTAAAGCCGGATCAAAATAAGCTACTCCAGAGTTAAGAGTAAGAACTTGAGAATACTTCTGTTCTTTAGCAACAGCATCTAAAGCTTGACCTACTTTCTGATACAATGGCTGCATTAATTCATTTTGTTTAATTTGAATTAAACCTTGAGAATTTTGTCTAAATCTCTGAATGTCCTCTTCCATTCCTACTATTTCCTCTTGCTTAGCCTTTTTATCTTCTTCTGTAGCTGTAGCTTCTGCATTTTGGTATGCCGTTACCGCAGACTGATATTTTGAAACTAATTCTTTGAACTGCTTATCAAGATCAGCTCCGTAAGCTTCTAGATCTTTTTGTACTTGTGTCACTTCATTTAAACTTGAAATCACAAGATCGCTATCAATAGTACCTACCTTTGATTGTGCAAATGCACTCACACTAATTAGAAAAGCTGCTAAGGGGATAAATATTTTTTTCATTCTTTAATTTTTAATACCTCTGGATGAGGCTGTCGTTATATTTATTAATTGGTTTTTAAAAAAGTACAAACAAAGATAAAAAAGCGGTTGAGCTAACAAAGCTTTTTAAAGGTTAATCAAGAAATTCGCCACGATGCGGTTTAAGAGCATCCCGCACTGCAATCATCTCAGATTTATAAACCGTAATATAGGCAATGCTGTAAGAGCTCGATTTTACTTCTATTCCAGTAGTACTATCTTTTAGTTCACTAGAAGCAATATAATCATTGAGATGTATCACGTGATGTTCTGCTATTTTCTTTGAATCTGGACCTCTAAAGTCCCAGATTAATTTAAGTTTAGTGTTCATTATAACTTGTATTTCAATTCTTGTGCCAAAAAAACTAGGCAATTTCTGATTCTGCAAAGTTCTTAAAATCCCGCATATACTTGAGTGATTGTTTTTTGAATATTCCCGGCATAAGTAACCCTAAGGTTTTCATAGCTAAACCTTCAAATTTAAACTCACTCTCAGAGCGCCATACGGTTTTGCCGTCTTCGGTACTTTCAAATGTGTTCTTTTGAATATTTAAGACACCCGGCGCTCTATATTCAGCAATTAAATGATGTGGCATTTCAGTTTCAAGAATGGTTTCTATCATCGTTATTTTACGTTTGCCAAAATCATATTTTAATTCTGTTTTAGCTCCTTGCTCACCAAAATTTCCAGAAACAACTCGGGCAGATATTAATCCGTCTTGCCATTTTTTCAAGTTTTCAAGACTATCCATTTTAGAAATGGTTTCTTTTAGAGGTAAGTCAATTATGATTTTAAGAGAATACTTCATATTATTTCTTTTGTTGCACTTTTTTTGTGAAATATACATATTATAAGATTGGTGCTCTATTAGATTATTTAGAGTTCTCGATGATCTGGTAATTAATGTTTAATTTTGCAGTCTTTTACGTGATAAGTCTTTTATCAAAGTATAAAAAGTTAAAAGCATTTAATTTTAAATTTATGTCACACCTTTTAAATCGAGTCGTCTTTGTTATCACTTGTGCACTGGTTTTGATCTCGTGTGATCTTTTAGGCACAAAGGCTCCGGTAGGAGACCCTGTAGCTCGGGTAGGTGATAGTTATTTGTATAAAGAAGATATCGCAAATCTGGTTACAGCAGAAATGACAGAGCAAGATAGTGCGCTTGTTGTATCAAGTTTTATAACACGCTGGGCAACTCAGAAGTTGTTGATGAGTGGTGCGCAACGTAATATAACAAGCGAGGAGCAGGAGCGATTAAATAATTTAGTAAATCAGTATCGTTCGGAGTTGTACTCACAAGCATATAAAGATGCTCTTGTAGAACGTAATTTAGACAGTACAATTACAGATGCTGAGGCAAAGGCATTTTATAAGGAAAATAAAGCCAACTTTAAGTTGAATGAAGAATTATTGAAGCTTCGGTATATAAAAATGGCAGATACCGATTATAATATTGAAGAGATTAAAAGAAGGTTTACGCGTTTTAACAAACAGGATAAAAAATTTCTAGATTCAATTTCTGTTCAGTTTAAGGCACAATATTTAAATGATTCAACCTGGATACGTAGAGATAAAGTGATCGCGATTATTCCGCCGATATCAGTCGAAAATAGTGACAGGCTACTAAATAAAACTGAATTTTTACAGTTGCGTGATTCATTAGGATTATATTTGATCGCTGTAAAAGATAAGCTTAATCGTAATGCAGATGCGCCTTTAGAATATGTGTTACCAACGGTTAAACAAATACTTCTTAATAGAAGAAAATTAGAATTTATTAAACAATTAGAAAAAGATATTACCAAAGATGCAATCAAAAATAAAGAATTTGAACTCTACAATTAACCTTTATCTAGTTCTCTTGATAAGCCTATTATCAGGAAATCTATTAAGTGCTCAGGAAATCATCTCAACTACAGAAGATACTGAGACTGCAGAAGTGGAGCCTAAAGCACCTACCACAGGAACTACTTTTAAAGTTGATGGAGTAGCGGCAGTTGTTGGGGAGTTTGTGATATTAGATAGTGATATTCAACAAGCTATAGAAAGCCTTAAACAGCAAAAAGTAGAAGCAGAGGCTTTAACAGAGTGTAAGGTGCTTGATAAGCTTATGGAAGATAAGTTATATGCGCACCATGCAGTTGTAGATAGTATTACCATTTCTGAAGACCAGGTACGATCCTACACGCAACAACAAATTGATTATTTCTTGAATCAATTTGGTGGATCTGAAGAACGCGTTTTAAAGTTCTATAAAAAAGAAAAAATGAGTGATCTTCAAAAAGAACTTCTGGAGCTTAACAGAAATCAGGAGTTGGCTAAAGCAATGCAGCAAAAAATTGTTGAGGATGTTGAAGTTACTCCAGAAGAAATACGAGATTACTTTAAAGGTCTTGAGCGTGATGGTTTACCACAATTTGGTGTTGAACTAGAAGTTTCAAAAATTTTAATAGAGCCGGAAGTTCCGCAAGCGGAAAAGCAAAAGGTAATTGACGAACTTAATGGCTACCGTAAAGACATTGTAGAAAATGGAAGCAGTTTTGCAACAAAGGCAGTGTTATGGTCTGAAGATGAGTCTAGTCGAGGAGATGGCGGTCTAATTAAAGATGTGGATCGTAAATCACAATTTGTAAAAGAATTTAGAGATGTTGCTTTTAGTCTGGAAGAAGGCGAAGTAAGTAAGCCTTTTGAAACAGAATTTGGTTACCATATAATAAAGGTTGAAAAAATAAGAGGTCAGAAAATTGATCTAAGACACATCTTAAGAATACCTAAAGTAACTACCGTTGCTGAAAATGAAGCGAAAGATAAAATTGAGAAAATAAAGAAACGTATAGAAGAAGGCGAGCTTACTTTTGCCGAAGCTGCAAAGGAGTTCTCTGATGAGAAAGAAACTGCAAGTGATGGAGGTATAATGATTAATCCGGTAACTCAAGACCGTATGTTTGAATTAAAAAATCTTCCTCCAGATTTATATCCGAAAGTTCAGAATTTAAAAGAAGGAGAAATTTCAATTGCTTTTAATAACCCTACACGTACCGGTAAGACCCGTTATGAAATTTATACAGTTTCTGATCGTCTAGAAGAACACGAAGCAGATTTTGCTTTGGATTATGTGAAAATTAAAGAGTTTACTTTACAGGCAAAGCGTATTAAAGCTATTGAGAAATGGCAGAATGAAAAAATTGCTGAAACCTATATTAAACTTAATGGAACTCGAAAAGACTGTGAGTATAGCAGTAACTGGTTAAAAAAATAATTTATGTCTGATGTTAAGGCGATAGATACACTTGTTGACCGTTTTAAAGATTTAAAAAAGGAAATAGGTAAAATTATCATAGGTCAGGATGAAGTTATAGAGCAAATCATAATTTCAATTTTTTCTGGAGGTCACGCTTTATTAATTGGTGTCCCTGGATTAGCAAAGACGTTGATGGTAAATACTGTTGCTCAAACATTAGGACTAGATTTTAAACGTATCCAGTTTACGCCAGATTTAATGCCCAGTGATATCGTAGGTTCTGAAATATTAGATGAAAACCGCTCTTTTAAATTTTTAAAAGGGCCTGTTTTTTCTAATATCATTTTAGCAGATGAGATTAACCGGACTCCGCCTAAAACACAAGCAGCCTTATTAGAGGCTATGCAGGAAAAAGCAGTAACTGTAGCCGGAAAACAATACAAGTTAAATGCTCCTTATTTTGTACTGGCAACACAAAATCCAATAGAGCAGGAGGGAACTTACCCGCTTCCAGAAGCGCAACTAGATAGATTTATGTTTGCAATAAATCTTTCCTATCCTACTTATGAAGAAGAAGTACGTATTGTAAAAGCAACTACAGCAGATACTAAAACTACGGTGAATGCCCTATTTACTGCCGAAGATATTGTGAGTTACCAGCAACTTATCCGCCGTATTCCTGTAGCAGATAACGTAATTGAGTACGCTGTAAAACTTGTAGCTAAAACAAGACCAGACTCAACTGCTGCTCCACAAATTGTTAAAGATTACATAGATTGGGGTGCCGGTCCCAGAGCCTCTCAAAATTTAATTCTTGCAGCAAAAGCGCATGCTGCAATGCAAGGAAAGTATTCTCCAGACATTGAAAATGTTCAAGCAGTAGCTCAAGGAATTCTTGGGCACCGACTTATCAAAAATTATAAAGCAGAAGCTGAAGGTTTGACGCTACAGGATATTATAAAATCCTTGCTGTAAAGTAATATAGAGACGCTCTAAATAAGCTAAAACAGACGTCTTTTAAATACTTTGAGCGCGTAACTATCTAATTCTTAAAATCAATCAACGATATCGTTATATATTTATCAAAATTTAAAAATTTTTGATATTTCTTCAATAGGTCTTAATCTCTTCAAACACTTCGTATTTTGAAGGCTTTTTCGTATTTTTCCGTCCGCTTTTAAGCGAAATTTTTATACATATTCATTTAACTAAAATTTAGATATGGCATTTGATATTGATATGATCAAATCGGTTTACAGTAATGTAAAGGAGCGCGTTGATGCAGCTCGTGAAGTTACCGGTAAACCTTTAACACTGGCAGAAAAAATATTGTATTCTCACCTTTGGGATGGTAAAACAGATAAGGCATTTGTGCGTGGTAAAGATTACGTAGATTTTGCTCCAGATCGTGTCGCTTGCCAGGATGCTACAGCTCAAATGGCGCTTTTGCAATTTATGCAGGCAGGTAAGAAGAATGTTGCAGTTCCTACCACTGTTCATTGTGATCACCTTATTCAAGCAAAACAAGGTGCTAAAAAAGATTTAATTCGTGCTAATGAAACAAGTAATGAAGTATTTGACTTCTTAGAATCTGTTTCTAATAAATACGGAATAGGTTTCTGGAAGCCGGGTGCAGGTATTATTCACCAGGTAGTTTTAGAAAACTATGCATTTCCTGGAGGGATGATGATAGGTACAGATAGTCATACTGTAAATGCAGGTGGTTTAGGTATGGTTGCTATAGGTGTAGGTGGTGCTGATGCTGTTGATGTTATGGCAGGTATGGCTTGGGAGCTAAAATTCCCTAAGTTAATCGGTGTAAAATTAACCGGTGAGTTAAATGGATGGACCGCATCTAAAGATGTTATTCTTAAAGTTGCAGGCATACTTACTGTAAAAGGTGGGACAGGTGCTATTGTAGAATATTTTGGCCCTGGTGCTCGTAACTTATCTTGTACAGGTAAAGGAACAATCTGTAATATGGGTGCAGAAATAGGTGCTACAACTTCGACTTTTGGTTATGATGAGTCTATGGAGCGTTTCCTCAGAGCTACAGATCGTGCAGATGTTGCGGATGCAGCAAACGAGGTTAAAGAATATTTAACCGGAGATGATGAAGTATATGCCAACCCAGAACAATACTTCGACGAAGTAATCGAAATCAATCTTTCAGAATTAAGACCACATCTTAATGGACCTTTCACTCCAGATTTAGCTACTCCTGTAGGTGAATTAGGTGAGAAAGCTAGAAGAAATGACTGGCCTTTAAAAGTAGATTGGGGACTTATAGGTTCTTGTACAAACTCTTCTTACGAAGATTTATCAAGAGCAGCCTCAATTGCTCAACAAGCGATAGATAAAAAATTAAAGCCTAAGAGTGATTTTGGTATTAATCCAGGATCAGAGCAAATACGTTTTACAGCAGAACGCGACGGTTTGCTTCAGGTTTTTGAAAACTTAGGAGCTACTATTTTTACTAATGCTTGTGGACCGTGTATAGGACAGTGGGATCGTAGCGATCGTAAAGGGGACGAGAAAAATACAATTGTACATTCTTTTAACCGTAACTTCTCTAAGCGTGCAGATGGTAACCCTAATACACACGCATTTGTAGGATCTCCAGAAATGGTTGCAGCTATTGCAATTTCAGGAAGATTAGATTTTGATCCTATTAATGATACACTTCTTAACGAAGATGGTGAGGAAGTAAAATTAGATATTCCTGTAGGTTTAGAATTACCTCCAAAAGGTTTTGCTGTTGATGAAAATGGTTATTTAGCTCCTACCGAAGATGGAAGTTCTGTTGTTGTTAAGGTAGCTGAAGATAGCGAGCGTCTCGAGTTATTAGAGCCTTTTACCCCAATTCAGGATTCTGAGTTAAAAGAGGTTAAGCTTCTTATTAAAGCGTTTGGAAAATGTACTACAGACCACATATCTATGGCAGGGCCGTGGTTACGATACAGAGGACATTTAGATAATATTTCTAATAACTGTCTTATAGGTGCTGTAAATGCATTTAACAAGCAAACAAACTTTGTGAAGAATCAACTTACTGATGAGTATGGTGGAGTTCCTGATACACAAAGAGAATATAAAGCTAAAGGAATCAAAACTATTGTTGTAGGTGATCACAACTATGGAGAAGGATCTTCTCGTGAGCACGCTGCAATGGAACCACGTTTCTTAGGTGTTGCTGCAGTATTAGTAAAATCTTTTGCTCGTATTCACGAGACAAACCTTAAAAAACAAGGTATGTTAGGTCTTACTTTTGCTAATGAAAGCGACTACGATCTAATTCAGGAAGATGATACTTTCAGCTTTGTTGATATTGAATCTTTTGCTCCAGATAAGCCTCTTACATTAGAAGTAACACATGCAGATGGTAGCAAAGACACAATTATTGCAAACCATACATATAATGATGCTCAAATTAAATGGTACCGTGAAGGTTCTGCGTTAAATCTTATTAAGAAGCAGAACGCTTAACCAGCCTTTTTACTAAATATTTATTAAAACCAAACTGCTTTATACCAGTTTGGTTTTTTTATTGAAATTTTTGTACGCTATTTGCGTTAACATAACACAACTTAAAAACTTAAACACAGATATGAAAAAAATTAAATTTCTGGGACTTTTAACGGCAGCTGCATTAGTAGCTTCATGTTCAGGTGACGATGATTCGGTTTCTAGAACAGATATCACGTTACAATCTATTACTCTACTTCCAAGTCTTGAAGAAAATTCGCAATACGAAGTTTGGTTAACTTCGGGAGGTGAAGATATTTCTTTAGGTAAATTTAGAAGTCTTTCAAACGGACAGACATTTTCTGCTGCTTCATCGAGTGTAGAGAATGCTTCGGCTTTCAAAATTAGTTTAGAGCCTGGAAATGATCCTAGTGATGATATAAGTAATACCGTTATCTTATCGGGAAGTTTTAATGGAAACTCAGCAGATCTAACTATTGCAAATTCAATAGGTAATTTCTCTAACGCCTCTGGTATTTTTACCTTATGGACGCCTACAGATTCTGATGCTAATAATAATCAGAATGGTGTGTATTGGTTAAATCCAAATAATGGAAATCCACAAGCCGGTTTAAACCTACCTACACTTCCTGCAGGATGGAGATATGAAGGATGGGTTACTGTTCCTAATGCTAATAATCAATCTGTTAATCTTAGTACAGGTAGATTTAGTTCTCCAACGGGTAGAGATGAAACTGCTGCTTATAGTTCTCAAGTGAATACAGCTCCTCAATTTCCTGGAGAAGATTTTGTTAACCAAAGTATTCTTGGTCAGTTAGGATTTAATTTACTTCCAGATTTAAGATTGAAGAAAGTATTTATTTCTGTGGAACCTGAGCCAGACAATAATTATGCTGAGCCCTTTGTTATACAGCCACTAATTAATCCAAGATCTACTAATTCATTATATCCTACAACTCAGACTATGGATTTAAATACCCTATCTTTCCCGAGGGGAGTTGTTTCAAGATAGTATTTAGAAAACATAGAGTCATAAAAAAGCCGGTCTAACGACCGGCTTTTTTATGACTTTTAATTTAAGTATGTTATGTTATTTAAACGAGTTTATTTATTTTTTCAATAAGTCTACTCATATCTCCTTGTAATTTATCTACTTGACTTTCTAAATGTTGAACACGCTTATTTGCGTCCATATCGATCACATTTAGTGAGCTGGTGATTTTACCACGTACGATTAAAATCTCAAGTATATTGTCAAGATCGTAGCTAATGCTCTCGTATTTACTGTTGTCACTTATTAGAATAAGTGCATTATTAGAAAGATCCTTCTTAATCCGTTTTGTAAGTACAGATTTTGAAGTAACGATTACAGCAACAGAGCCGTCAAGAATTTCAGTAATATCATCAGCATGTTGAGTAATTAGTATATCGCCGTGCATTAAGGTTGGCATCATACTGTCACCTTCTACTTCAAACAGCTTTTGACCATCTGCTGGTTCATAACCTGGTAATTTGAACATGTCTAATGTAGACATCCACTGCTCATTATCTTTGTTTTCTATGAATCCGGCACGAGCCTCTACATTAATAAGAGGTACAAAACCGTTTGAGGAACTCATCATAATCGAGTTATGAGATCCTTTTAAAATACGATCTGTGGGGACACTGTACAATTTACTTAATGTAAGTAAATGTTCAGTTGTAATAGAATTCTGGCCATTTTCTATAAGAGAATAGGCGCCTTGGGTAATACCGAGTTCGGTCGCAACTTTCTTTTGGGATAAAGCAGAGCGCTCACGAAGTAATTTTAGTTGTTTTGATATGGACATTTTATTAAGGTTTAGGGAACTTAAATTTAAAGATGCTGTAAATATAGGATTTATATCTCTTATATTGTTTTTAGTTATATTTTTAATAATATACTAATAATTTTGAATAAACACTGATAATTTATCAACAAATAACAGATTATCGACGAATTCGGCATAAAATGTAATAATTTTCAGATTCATTTTGATAATAACGTATTCTTTACTTGTAGAATTATATCGGCAAATGGCTAATCTTCATCTATTTATAGTAACAAAAAATTAAAATATTCTTACAAATGGAATAGTACAAAAAGTATTATTTTATTCAAAATGAAATAGGTATTAATCGTTTAATAAAAGTGTGATATATTCTGAAATTTGCACATAATTTGAAGTAGTCAAAATAGATAGAAATACTATTTTTGCCTATGCAAAATAACGTACTCATCTTAGATTTCGGTTCGCAGTATACCCAATTAATTGCAAGACGCATACGGGAGCTTAATATTTTCTGCGAGATCAAACCATTTAATAAATTACCAGAAGACTTAAGCAGCTACAAAGCGGTCATATTATCTGGATCACCATCATCTGTTCGTGCATTAGATGCACCGCATCCAGATTTGACAAATATACGTGGTAAAAAGCCATTGCTTGGTGTTTGCTATGGTGCTCAATATTTGGCGCATTTTCACGGCGGTGAAGTAGGACAGTCAAGTACTCGTGAATACGGTAGAGCAAACCTCTCTATGATAAAAGAGGATGAAGCTTTTTTTGAAAACGTAACTCTGGGAAGTCAGGTTTGGATGAGTCATAGTGATACAATTAAGCGCTTACCGGAAGGTGCGGTGCGATTGGCCAGTACTCACGATGTTGAGAATGCTGCTTACAGACTTCAAGGAGAAGAAACCTATGCAATACAATTTCACCCAGAAGTTTATCACTCGACTGATGGAAAGCAGATCTTAGAAAATTTTCTTGTAAATATCGCTCAAGTAGAACAAAGCTGGACTCCAGATAGTTTTGTAGATAGCACGGTAGCGCAACTTAAAAGTAAAATAGGATCAGATAAAGTTATTTTAGGTCTTTCTGGTGGGGTTGATAGCTCTGTCGCAGCTATGCTCTTGCATAAAGCTATTGGAGAGAATCTACATTGTATTTTTGTAAATAACGGGCTTTTACGTAAAAATGAGTTTCAGGATGTATTAAAGCAATACGAGGGAATGGGACTTAATGTAAAGGGAGTAGATGCTTCAGCTCGATTTCTAGATGCTTTAGCAGGAAAAAGTGATCCTGAAGAAAAGCGAAAAACAATAGGTAGAGTATTTATTGACGTTTTTGATGATGAATCGCATCAAGTTGAAAATGCAAAGTGGCTAGCTCAAGGAACAATATATCCTGATGTTATAGAATCTGTTTCTGCGACCGGTGGACCTTCAGCAACTATAAAGTCACATCATAATGTAGGTGGATTACCAGATTTTATGAAACTTCAGGTTGTAGAACCTTTACGTATGCTTTTTAAAGATGAAGTACGTAGAGTAGGAGCAAGTATGGATATGAATCCAGCACTTTTAGGTAGACATCCTTTTCCAGGTCCCGGTTTAGCAATTCGTATTCTGGGAGATATCACTCCCGAGAAAGTAAGAATATTACAAGAAGTAGATGCCGTCTTTATAAATAGTCTTAAAGATTGGGATTTGTATGATCAGGTTTGGCAAGCAGGTGCAATTTTATTGCCTGTCGATTCTGTAGGAGTAATGGGAGATGAGCGTACCTATGAAAAATGTGTTGCGCTAAGAGCTGTAGAAAGTACCGATGGAATGACGGCAGACTGGGTGAATCTACCTTATAATTTCTTACAAAAGGTATCTAATGATATAATAAATAAGGTTAAAGGCGTTAATAGAGTAGTTTACGATATCAGTTCAAAACCACCAGCAACTATAGAATGGGAGTAATTAGTTTATGTTTTAACTAATTTTCGACATATTCATATTATAAAGCAGATACCTAATTAGGTATTTTACTTTAAATAAATCTAATAATGGGGTTTTGAGTCTTGACTTAAAATCCCATTTATAATAAAATCCCAGTAATGAGAAATGTAACCATATTGTTTATTTTCATATTTGTAGTATTTAGTTGCTCAAGTATAGGGCAACAAACCTATTCGAGTCATCGCGTAAGTGAAGGCGAGACTGTGTCCAGTATTGCAAATAAGTATAATGTAACTGTTTATGAAATCTATAAACTGAATCCTGAGGCTAAAGGCCAACTATATCCTGGTTTAGTTCTTATACTTCCTGGTGGAAATGCAGACACTACCGGCTCTAATACTGAAAATGAAAATTTTATATTTCACACGGTACAAAAAGGGGAGACGCTGTATAATCTAACTAAAAAATACGGAGTAACCGAATCACAAATCAAGCGTTATAATCAACATCTGTATAGTGCTGAATTGCGAAACGGAGAGATTATAAAAATCCTGAAACCAAAAGCTTCTGAAGCAATTTCAGAAACTTCAAAACCGACGACTACAAACAGAAAACACATCGTAAAGCCAAAAGAAACTAAGTATGGTCTGGCTTCTATGTACGGTATTTCCGTATCAGATCTTGAAAACCTAAATCCGGGTATTGTTGATGGGTTACAAATAGGAGATATATTAAATGTTCCCGATAAAGCTTACACAAATAATGCTGTCATTGAGGATAGTAAATATGGTTTTTATGAGGTTAAGCCTAAGGAAACCTTATACAGTCTTATCCAGCGATGGAATTTATCTGAAGAACAATTGACTACTTTAAACCCTTCTCTTAAAGATGGATTGAAAAGTGGAATGGTTTTAACGATTCCGAAGTCAAAACTTACAAATGAAATTAAAGTTAGTACTACCGGTGGTGCGATAAATCTTTCTAAGAATCTAAAAAACTTATCTGTCAAAAATGTGGCTGTAATGATGCCATTTAATCTGGGTAGTGTTCAGGTAGATTCTGAAGAATTGAAAAAAAATGCCTTAAAGTCAGATCGCGTAATGAATATTGCGTTGGACTTTTACAGTGGTGTACTTATGGCTGTTGATTCAGCTAAAGCATTAGGGATTTCTTCAAATTTATATGTTTATGACACCCAGTATTCTCGATCTGCGGGTAATGCTACTAATGATCGTAAAATAGAAGAAATCATTAACCGAAAAGACTTTGATAAAATGAATGTTGTGATAGGTCCTTTACTTACATCTAATGTTGAAAAAGCCTCAGCAATGTTGAGAAATAAAGGTATTCCGGTAGTTTCACCTATCGTTCCATCGGTTACAATGAGCTCAAATCTGTTTCAATCTCGTCCAGATGATAAAATTTTAAAAGATCAAATGATCAATTTTATCAAACAGAATGGTCGAGGAAAAAATATAATTATTGTTGCAGATTCTAAAAATCAAAATACAAAACAACGTATTCAAAGTTTATATCCTGATGCAAAAATTGTGTCGCCAAGAAGTAGTGGTAATGGCTATTATATAAGATCTAGTGATTTAGTCTCAAATCTTTCTCGTACCATTCAAAACTGGGTAATTTTAGAATCTAATGATATTGCCTTAATAAGTAATATTACTACAACCTTAAGTACGCAAATGTCTGGCAGTGAGATAACCTTGTTAACTACAGATAAGGGTTCTGCTTATGATAGTGATGATGTATCTAATATTACTTTAATGAAATTAAATTTTCATTTTCCATCTGTGTCAAGAGAATATGATTATACTCATGAATCTTTTGTAGATGCTTACACCTCAAAGTATGGTTATGCGCCTAGCAGTTATGCTGTAAGAGGATATGATATTACATTTGATACCTTATTACGATTAGCAGCTTCAGAAAGTCTTTATACTGCTGCTGATTCTGGTTATATAACCCAATATGTAGAAAATAAGTTCAATTATGTTCAAGACCCGGCTTCTTCAGGATACTATAACAAAGCATCTTACATTATTAAATACGGAAAAAATCTAGAAGAGATTGTGGTTGAAGTTTCTGGTGACACTAATGCAAATACTGGGTATTTAAAAAACTAAACTTTTATGACTAGTAAAGTGACTTATTTAGGTGGATTACGTACTACCTGCGAACATTTAAAATCAGGAAATTCCTTTATTACAGATGCTCCTATAGACAATAATGGTAAAGGAGAAGCTTTTTCACCTACTGATACCGTAGCAACTGCTCTAGCAAGTTGTATGCTTACTGTAATGGGAATTAAGGCTGAATCTTTAGAAGGTGTTAATCTGGAAGGATCTGTAGCATTAATTAATAAGATAATGTCTGCAAATCCTAGACGAATTGCTAGAATCGAAATACAATTAGATCTAAAAGGTGTAGCTGCTGATAAGGATAGAAAGATATTAGAGAATACCGCTAATACCTGTCCCGTTCATAACAGTCTTCATCCAGATATTGAAAAGGAAATTCATTTTAACTGGTTGTAAAGCTAAAACTGATATTATTTATAGAATAAAAAAAAGCCCAATCTTACGATTGGGCTTTTCTAGTATAAGCGGAATATTGTTAATTAGGCGTTAGCCTTATTTTACTTTATTTACGATTGCTTCAAAAGCTTCTGGGTGATTCATTGCTAAATCTGCTAAAACCTTACGGTTAAGTTCGATTTTTGCAGTTTTCACTTTGCCCATAAACTGAGAATAAGACATACCATGTAAACGTACACCCGCATTGATACGAGTTATCCATAAAGCACGGAAATTTCTTTTCTTTTGGCGACGGTCACGGTATGCATATAGCATTGCTTTGTCAACCGCATTTTTTGCAACTGTATAGACGTTTTTACGTCTTCCAAAGTAACCTTTGGCTTGCTTCATTACCTTTTTTCTTCGGGCTCTAGAAGCAACTGAATTTACTGATCTTGGCATAATTTAATTGTTTTTGTAGCAGGCGGGTAGTAATACCACTTTTAAAACGCTTTATTTAATGTTTTGCCTAACTCCAGGGTTTATAAAATAATTGAACCGGTTACGTATTATTTAATACGTAACATAATTTTCACGTTGTTTTCGTCAGCTTTGTGAACGAGAGTATCGTGAGTTAATGCAAGCTTACGTTTCTTAGACTTTTTAGTCAAGATGTGACTCTTAAACGCGTGCTTTCTTTTGATTTTACCAGTACCTGTAAGCTTAAAACGCTTCTTAGCACTGCCTTTTGTTTTCATCTTAGGCATAATTCCTAGTTTATTTAATTAATCCGCTTATGTTTTTTGTTTTGATTTTTTAATATCAAAACAATCCCGTCCTTGTAAAAAAGACGGGATTTATCTTTTGTGTCTTAAAGACTGTTATTTAGCTGTTTTCTTAGGAGCTAAGAACATAATCATTCTTTTACCTTCTAATTTTGGCATTTGTTCAACTTTGCCATAATCTTCAAGTTCCTGAGCTAGACGTAACAGTAATATTTGACCCTGATCTTTATAGATTATTGAGCGACCTTTAAAGAAAACGTATGCTTTTAATTTAGAACCTTCTTCAAGGAACTTAATTGCATGTTTCTTTTTAAACTCGTAGTCATGATCATCTGTATTAGGCCCAAATCTAATTTCCTTTACGACTACTTTAGACGCTTTGGCCTTCATGACCTTCTCACGCTTTTTCTGCTCGTAAACGAACTTTTTATAATCCATCACTTTACAAACAGGAGGTTCTGCATTTGGTGATATTTCAACCAAATCTAATTCCTGTTCATCTGCGATTTCTTGTGCCTTACTGGTGGGATATACCCCCATTTCTACATTATCTCCTACAAGTCGTACTTCACGAGCACGTATCTTTTGATTGATAAGGTGTTGGTCTGTCTTCTGAACCCTCATGGGTCCTCTTGATCTTTTTCTACGTATTGCTATGGCTATATCTTTTTAATTAAACTTCAAATTTCTTTAGTGTTTTGTTGATTTCGGTATTAACAACTTCTGCAAATTCTGCAACTGTCATCGTACCTAAATCCTCACCACCATGTTTACGTACAGAAACCGTACCATCATTAGCTTCTTTCTCACCAATAATTAACATGAACGGTAATTTTTGCATTTCCGCTTCTCGAATCTTACGACCCATTGTTTCTCCGCGGTCATCTACCGTGGCGCGAATTTCGTGATTTTCTAACAATTCTAAAACATTTTGAGCGTATTTCTCATAATTCTCACTGAGTGTTAAAACGATAGCTTGCTGCGGCATAAGCCAAAGTGGGAAATTACCTCCCGTATGTTCTAATAATATCGCTACAAAACGTTCCATACTGCCAAAAGGAGCACGGTGTATCATTACCGGGCGATGCTCTTCATTGTCACTGCCTTTATAGGTAAGTTCAAAGCGTTCTGGCAGATTGTAGTCTACTTGTATAGTTCCTAACTGCCAGCTACGACCTAGGGCATCCTTAACCATAAAATCTAATTTTGGTCCGTAGAATGCAGCTTCGCCGGTTTCTATGACATAATTTAGTCCTTTAGCTTTAGCAGCGTTTATGATTGCATTTTCAGCCTTAGCCCAGTTTTCATCAGAGCCTATGTATTTTTCTTTATTGTCAGGATCACGTAATGAAACTTGAGCTGTAAAGTTTTCAAAGCCTAATGATCCAAATACATAAAGTACTAGATCTATAACTTTCATAAACTCGTCATCTAACTGATCTGGAGTACAAAATATATGAGCATCATCTTGAGTAAACCCGCGTACACGTGTTAAGCCGTGTAATTCACCACTTTGCTCATAACGATATACAGTTCCAAATTCAGCAAAACGTTTTGGTAAATCTCTGTAACTCCATTGCACTGCATTATAAATCTCACAGTGATGCGGACAGTTCATTGGTTTCAACAAAAACTCTTCTCCTTCGGCAGGAGTTGTAATAGGTTGAAAGCTGTCTGCGCCATATTTCGCATAATGACCTGAGGTCACATACAATTCTTTTTGACCTATATGTGGCGTAACTACCATTTCATAGCCTGCCTTTTTCTGTGCAGCCTTTAAAAAGTTTTCTAAGCGTTCACGCAAAGCGGCACCTTTAGGCAGCCATAATGGCAGACCTTGACCTACTTTTTGAGAAAATGTAAATAATTGTAGTTCTTTACCTAGTTTTCTATGATCTCTCTTTTTTGCTTCTTCTAATAACTCCAGATATTCTTTTAAATCTTTCTGCTTCGGAAAAGAAATACCATAAACTCGAGTCAACTGCGGATTTTTCTCATCACCTCTCCAATAAGCACCTGCGACACTCATTAATTTTACCGCTTTTACAAAACTGGTATTAGGCAAATGACCTCCTCTACATAAATCTGTAAAATTATCGTGATCACAAAAAGTTATCGTTCCGTCCTCAAGATTTTCTATTAATTCAACCTTATACGGATTGTTTTGTTTTTTATATAATTCTAAAGCATCAGCTTTAGAGACGCTTCGCATGGAAAACTCGTGTTTTCCGCGGGCGATTTCAAGCATTTTATCTTCGATCTTTTTAAAATCGTGTTCTCCTAATGTGCGTTCTCCAAGATCTACATCATAATAAAAACCTTTATCAATTGCAGGTCCTATAGTAAGTTTTACACCAGGATATAATTCTTCTAATGCCTGAGCAAGAATATGAGCAGAGGAGTGCCAGAAGGCTGTTTTTCCTTCATCATCATTCCACGTGTATAGAACAAGTGATCCATCTGTTGTTAATGGCGTCGTTGTTTCTACTGTTGTATTATTATATTTTGCTGAAATAACATTACGTGCAAGACCTGCACTTATGCTGTTTGCGACATCAAATGGTGTTGCGCCGCTTTCAAATTCTTTTACACTGCCGTCTGGCAAAGTAACCTGGATCATAGTTCAAATTTAAGCTGTAAATATAAGGGGTTTCACGACAATACTAAAAAAATCAAATTCAAAGTTTAGTATAACTTTCAACTTACAAAATTCCTCTTGCCTTTATCTCAAGATATTTATTTATTGTATTCACAGAAAGATCTTCAGGTCGCGTTAAAACAGCTTGTATTCCGTGTTTTTCTAATTCCTTTACCATAAGTTTTTTATCATATTCCATTTTTTGTGCAATTGTTTTATGATAAATTTCCGGAGTGTTTGCAGCTTTTTTCTTGATAAGAGTATCGAGTTCTGTGTTTTCAAAAAAGATAACAACAAGTACGTGTTTTTTTGACAAGCCTTTTAAATAAGGTAGTTGTCGATGCAAACTGCTTATATGTTCAAAGTTTGTATACAAAAGTAACAAACTTCTATGGGTAATTTTGCGCTTTACTTCTGCATATAACCTTCCGAAGTCGCTATCTAAAAATTCTGTATTTATAGCATATAAGATTTCTAGAATAATATTAAGATGTGTTTTTTTATTACTTGCAGCTAAATGATTTTGAATGCTGTTACTGAAAGTTATAAGACCAGTCTTATCATTTTTTTTAAGTGCAATATTACTGAAGGCTAACGTACTGTTTATAGCATAATCTAATAGTGTAAGGCCATTAAAGGGCATTTTCATCACCCGACTTGCATCTATTATAGAATAAACCGGTTGTGATTTTTCGTCCTGAAACTGATTAATCATTAAAGAACCTCGTTTTGCTGTAGCCTTCCAGTTTATTGTGCGCACATCATCACCAGTCACGTAATCTTTTATTTGCTCAAACTCCATTGTGTGACCTATTCTACGTATTTTCTTGAGTCCGAACTGAGTTAGTTTATTATCTATTGCTAAAAATGCATATTTCTTCATTTGAATAAAGGAAGGATACACTTTTACCATCTGTCCATTATTAAATGTATAACGTCGCTTAATGATTTGCAGTGGAGAATGTACGTATATATTGAGATTTCCAAAGTTATAAACTCCTCTGTCAACGGGTCGTAGTGCATAACTAATAGCTACGCGATCTTTTGATTCTATGGAACCTGATTTTAAAAAATCTCGTTTTTGAAATTGAATGGGGATTTCATCAATTATTTCGTAATAGATTTTAAAGCCGTATTTGTTTTGAATGAAGAGAGGAACTTCATTTAAATCACTATTAGAGAACTTTTCGGGTAAATTTCTAGTAGCGGTTATTCCTTCGGCTGTTCTATAAAGAGTTACACAGTCAAATAAGATGATTAGTAATAAAAGCCATAACCCAATTAATGCGATAGGAAAAAATAGATGAACCCAATATGAAATTAAGAATAGAAGTATGAGTATAGCTACGGCGTAGTAAACCCGTGTTCCTAAATATAAACTTTTTATAAATCTAATTATGCGCACTAGCGGGGTACTTCTATAGATTGAACAAGCATATCTATTACATTTTCTGGTGTCATCCCTTCCATTTCCCTTTCAGGAGAAAGAATTACGCGATGTCGAAGCACAGGTATAACTGTTCTTTTTACATCTTCTGGTGTAACAAAATCACGTCCATTGATTGCAGCGAAAGCCTTTGAGGTGTTCATAATTGCTAGTGATGCACGTGGAGAACCTCCTAAATACAAATGAGGATGCGTTCTTGATTTTACAGTGATCGCGGCGATGTAGTTTAAAATCTTTTCTTCAATACGTATTTGATGAATTTGACTGCGGTATTCTGCCAACTGGTCTGGAGTTAGGACAGGTGTAATTGAAGCTTCTTGGCTTATAGTTCGTTCATTGTGGCTTTTTAGAATGGCAATCTCATCGGTAAGGTCTGGGTAACCCACTTTAATTTTAAATAAAAATCGGTCTAATTGTGCTTCAGGTAATGCATAAGTTCCTTCCTGTTCAATAGGATTCTGAGTTGCTAAAACCATAAATGGCTTGTCTAATTTGTATTGATGACCATCTATGGTTATTTGCCGTTCTTCCATTACTTCAAAAAGGGCTGCCTGCGTTTTTGCAGGTGCTCTGTTTATCTCATCAATAAGTACAATATTTGAAAATATAGGCCCGTGTTTAAATTCAAAATTGCTCGTACTCATATTTAATACCGATGTTCCTAATACATCACTCGGCATAAGATCTGGGGTAAATTGAATTCGACTAAATGCCGTACTTAATGTTTTTGCAAATAGCTTTGCGGTTACCGTTTTTGCGATACCGGGAACTCCTTCAATCAATACATGTCCTTCAGATAAAAGTGCAACTATTAACAATTCTATAAACTCGTGTTGACCCACGATTACTTTAGCTAATTCTGATTTAAGTTGGTCTACTGCATTACGAAGTCCCTCTAAGGGAATTCGGTTTACGAAATCCATATTCTCTGAACTTTCAGTAGCAGAAGTAGATTGTAACTCCTTGTTTATATTTTCAGAATTATTAATTGATTCGTCCATCTTGATGGTATTTTTTAAAGTTTTCAATGTAAGAGTTTAACTGTATCAATTCATCTTCAGTAATTACAGCTTTTGGCTTTAGTGTGATGATATAGTCTATTGTATTTTTAATTTCCACTACCGAAACATTGCTTTTAGCAGCAAGTTTTTCGATGAAATCTTGATCTTTTTTATCTGTTGCCAAAATAAAGGTAGACCTTATATATTCCATAAAGTGGTTAATCTGATGAATTGCAATCTGTCTATTATCCTTTTTATCTAAATACATCCCTGCAATAGTTCTCGTATAATCTAGAGTTTGATTTGGCAATGGCTTGATTATTTCTATACTGCGTTGTTTTCGCTTACCCTCAAACAAAACCCAGATAACTGTCGTAAGCAATAGGGTATACCAAGCCCATTTTAAATACCTGTTGTTTAAAATTATATACAAGGGCGATTCTGCTACAGCCTTACTATTTTTATAATTATGATCTAAATAAATTTTACCATTAGCTGGTAGATAGGTGAGAGCCCCAGCCGTATATCTGGCATTTTCTTCTTTTAGCATAAATGCATTTGTAAATCCTTCAGCAAATGTGTTTATTATAATGGTCCCTTTTTTAAATGGTGTTGCAATAAAATTAATTTTAGGCTCTTTGATTTGTGTAGAATCTTCATCTTCCATAAGATCAAATACCCCTAAAACAGTGGTTTTTAAGGTGTCGATTTCATCAAAATACGTGGTGCTAACATCTTTATCTAGCAAATAGGGTGATTTACTTTTTAATTGTGGATTACTCAGATTAACCAGAGGTCGTTTCTTGATTAATTTTGTAGTACTGTAATAAGCAGTACTTAAGTTAAGAGTGTCTAGAAGTGTTTTGCTTACCGTATTTGCAGCGATAAATAAAGTATTACCACTTGCAACCCATTCAAGAAGTTTTTGGGCTTCTGCTTCATCATTATAGACGGAACTATTCAGAAAAAAATAAGTTCCCGTTTTTGTACTATCTATAAACTCAAATGGTGGAATATTAACTTCTTCAAGTCTGTCTTTATCAACAATAGAACTGAGCTGATCGTAAAAAATATAAGTTCCAAAAGGAATTTTATCAATTTTACCATAACTCGGAAACCAGTTTACCGGTTCAGGTTTTGTGGCTTCTGCAGCAATTAAAAGGGTGACAGCGAGAATAAGTATACCCGCTAAAATTTTATAACGTAGTGTCATAGGGTAGCGGTTAATTTTATAAACTCTTTTTCGGCCTTATAAAATGCAGACTCAGTTACTTCAAAGTTTCCATACCATATGAAATCATAAATGCGCGTAAGTTTTGAAAATTCACTGCGCAATTCTGGATTTTTGATTTCGTAGATATAATCAGCATTTGTCTTTTGTACTTGCCAATCGATGAGTTCTTTTTTTGCAAGTTTTTGAAGAAGTAGCAGGTAATAATATCTAACCGCTAATTGATAATTTTTTTGGGTTAGCGCATCATTTATCAGTTCCTGAATATTTTGACTCTCGATAATCTGCTGCTCGTCGGTTACTAATACGGTATTAAGATCTTTCCTTTTAAGAGGGGATCCACCTATATCCACTTTTATAAACAGCCATATTAAAAATGCTACAACGCCTGCAATTAAAAGATAGGGTAGTGCACGTAAGAGAAATCCTAAAATTCCGGTAGCCTCTTCTCCTTGTAAAATCCATTTTATCAACGATTCCCATAAATCATCAAGCCAAGTTTTAAAGCGATTCCACAGATTATCTGGCGGAATTAACTCTTCATAATTAAATGCGTCACTTGATCTGTAATCTTTAAGAATATCACTGTCAAATTCCTGAATATCCACCCTGCGCTCGTCGTATTGAATACTTTTACCAGGTTGTACAGAGTCTTGAATTTCAGCTTTAATACTGAAATTAAATACACTTAGAAATAGAAATAATATGTAGTAAAATGGGTTGTACATTAAATATCAGATCCTATACTATCTATAGTTTCAAAAGTTCCTGTTTGGTTAATTTTTTCGTTTAAGTTGAAATATATAAACGCAATGGCGATAGCAAATATCCCGGCTAAAATATACTGAATTGCGGTTGTAGCTACATTGAGACTAATATAAACCCAATCAAAAACCCCGGAAAGATTTGCCGGTGAAAGTTGTTCTGTTGAAGAAAATGCTTTTACTAATGAGTAAATAATTAACGGAAGAGAAAATACCACATTCGCTACATAAAGCAAGAGCCCTACTACAAGAATTGTGGCAAACGTCATCCACCATTCCCCTTTAACAAGACTAAAACTATAACCAATAGCATCAATCACAGATTTATTTTTAAACACTATAACAGCAAAGGATAATGATAATGGGACAGAGATGTAAACTCCTGGAAGAATACACATCATAAAACCTATTATGAGCATTAAACCAGAGAGAAAAGATAAACCTGTTAATTTACCAAGATCTGCGCGCACTTGTTGTTTAAGTAAGGTCTGATCTACAATTCCTTCATTTTCGATATAAAGTTTGATAAAATTTAAAATGGTTCCATAAAGAACTCCATAATAAAAAAACAGAGCGATCACTAAGCCAATAAGAGAAATAAATACTCCTGAAGCATTAAAGGAACCTTCTAAGATGTTTGTGAAATCTGTAGCAACGCTGGTGTAATAAGCAGAGAACGCAATTAGAATAACAAAAGGTACTGCCGCATTCTGAAGAAGCGCTTTAAATAGAGGTTTGTACTCTAGGCGCAAAAATTTAAAGGTATCAGATAGGACATCTCCAAGTTCTCGCTGTCTTTTAAATTGTATTAGTTCTTTCATGGTTTTAGTTGGCGTTGTTTTTTGTTAACGATATGAGGATATAGGACGTAGTAAAATAATATTAGTAACAAGGAAATGCTAATAATTATAATAGCTAACCAGTCTGGCATTTCAGTATGGCGTGTTACAAAACCTTCCAGAAATCCAGCTATTATAAAAAAAGGAATAGTACTAACGACAATTTTTAAACCATCTTTCATACTGCGTTTAAAGGATGCTAAGCGCGTATACGTGCCAGGAAATAATATTCCAGAACCTAAAACTAAACCTGCTGCTCCTGCAATTATTATCACAGAAATTTCAATAGTACCGTGTATCCATATAGTGCGTACAGACTCCCAAAGCACGCCTTTATCATAGAAGAAATACTGAAAAGAACCCAGCATAACACCGTTTTTCATCATTATAAAGAGTGAGCCTACGCAGAATAAAATTCCGTAGATAAATGCCATTAGAGCGACTTTAATATTATTTATGGTGATCCCTAAGAACATTTCTGTTTCATTCATTTCTTTATAAATCCGCATAGGATCATTATCAGCGATATTTTTTAATGTCATATTCACATATCCATCGCCTAGAATACTGCGCACATAAGCGCCATCTGTAGCGGCACTATAAGCACCTATTATTGCAAAAAGTAAAAATGTCAAAAATGAAAGAAGTAGATGTCTTTGATAACCAAATATTAATTTTGGAAATTCATCAGTAAAAAATGAAATAAATCTGTTGCTCGATTCTCTCTTATTTTTATAAATTTTTTGATGAGATTGTGAAGCTAAGTGATTGAGGTAGCTGGTGGTTTTGCTTTCTGGATAAAATGTTCGGGAATAGCTTAAGTGATCGGTAACTTCTAAATAGAGAGCAGATAATTCATCTGGAGATAAATCACTTTGATTACCTACCATTACATTTTCAAATCTTAACCATTTATCCTTATTTTGCTTCACAAAAGCTGCTTCGCGCATAAAACGGGTATTAGAAGAATCAATTTTGATTAAATTTCCTGAAAACTAGTTTAAATAATTATAAAATCAGGGTAAAGCCTGTAGCAATTCAAATTTGTTATTTAAAGAATAGATTTCTCAAAATTAACAAGGAAGGTAAAGAAAAGAATTAATGGATAATTTTCAAATTGAAACTGCTCAAAATGTGAGCATAAATCAAAATGTAGCAGGAATTGGTGACCGTATTCTTGCGTACATTATAGACTTCTTTATTTTAGTTGCCTATTTTTTAATCACCGTTTTTTCTCTGGCTGCTTTCGGAATTGAAAGCAATTCACTCGCTTCTGCCAGTATATTCTTTATGGTTATAGGAATACCTGCTTTTCTTTATTTTCTCTTTATGGAAACTTTTTGGAATGGCCGCACATTGGGTAAAGCAGCTTTAAATCTAAGAGTAGTAAAAGTTGATGGTTCTAAGCCGGGATTTGGAAGCTTTTTTGTGCGATGGATTATGCGTACAATAGACATATCTCTTACCAGTGGAGGTATTGCTGTGTTTACCATTTTACTTAATGGTAAAGGACAACGTTTAGGCGATATTGCAGCCGGCACTACAGTTATTAGTGAGCGCAAGAAAGTAAATTTAAGACAGACATTGCTAGAAGAAATACCTGAGGATTACGTGCCAAAATATCCACAGGTTACTGTATTTAATGACGCAGATATTCAGAAGGTAAAAACTATCTATAGTCAGTCAAGATATAATGGCAAACACAATGTTATTGTAAAACTAAGCGATAAACTTGCACGCACTATGCAAATCACACCAGAGGAGAAACCTATTCAATTTATAGATCGGGTTTTAAAAGATTATAATTATTATACACAACTGTAATGGAAAGTCTGGCAGCAGATATTATTGATATTTTAGGGACTATTTCATTTGCTATCTCTGGAGTGATAACGGCGACTAAAAAACGAATGGACATTTTTGGGATCCTCATTATTGCAACGGTAACCTCTGTGGGTGGTGGTACTTTACGTGATTTACTCATAGGTAAATCACCGGTTACCTGGATTTTAAATACCTCATTTGTTTATTTAATTTTTATAGCAACCGTAGTGGCTATTATTTTTAGAAAACAACTACGCTATGTGCGTAAATCCCTCTTCCTTTTTGATACAATAGGTATAGCTCTCTATACAATTACCGGCGTACAAATGGGTTTGCTCATAGGTTTAGCTCCTGTTATTTGTATAGCTCTAGGAACAATAACAGCTTGCTTTGGAGGCGTTTTGCGAGATATCTTATGCACTGAAATTCCGGTGATATTTAGAAAAGAAATCTATGCTAGTGCATGTATAGTGGGAGGCGGAATGTTTGTTTTACTCGATCATTTTGATGTGAATACGGTAATTAATTCGGTAATATCTGGTTCATTAGTAATTGTAGTGCGCACATTAGCGGTTATCTTTAAACTACAATTACCTTCTATCTATAAAAAGGAGGAGCTGATATAAATTTTAAAAATCATTTTTATGGGAAAGAAGCGTCCAGAATTAAATTCTCAATTGAAGGAATTTATAACTAATCAAAATATATTTTTTGTAGGTACTGCCGCAGATACTGGTTTTGTGAATGTATCTCCTAAAGGAATGAGCACTTTTTATATACTGAATGATAAAGAAGTAATATGGCTTAATTTGACCGGAAGTGGTAATGAAAGTGCCGCGCACGTTCTTAAAGACCCCAGAATGACAATTATGTTTTGCTCATTTGAGAAGAATCCGCTTATATTAAGATTATACGGCACAGCTGAAACTTTTCACGAACGTGATGCGCAATTTTCAGAATATCTAGAACATTTTGAAGAAACTGCAGGAGCCCGACAAATTTTTAAACTATCTATTGAGCTGGTTCAGACCTCTTGTGGTTTTGGTGTTCCATTTATGGAGTACAAAGGCGAACGTGATATTCTTAAACTATGGGCAGAGCAAAAAGGAGAAGAGGGTATTAAAGAATACTGGACTGAAAAAAATCAAGAAAGTCTTGACGGTTTTGATACCGGTATATTTAATTAATCCATTAATTCAATATCTATATAGATATTTTTTAGTGGCCACTCATTTTCATCAACTTCCACTTTATTAATCTGGTCAACCACATTCATTCCTTTAGTAACTCTACCGAAAACGGTATGTTCACCGTCTAAGTGATGACCTCCCCGTGCCGGTTGAACGATAAACCATTCAAATGGAGAAGATGCATCACTTATATTTTGCTCTAAATATTTTGCTGCCGAAAAAGCACCTCGCACGTGTGTGTGACTTGATGAAGCTTCATTAGGGATCAAATAATTCCCAATGCGTTGTCTTTTTTTAGGAGTTTCATAGCCATCGCTGTTTCCGCCCTGCACAACAAAATTGGGCGAATTTCTATGAATCATAGTATTGTCAAAATAATTTTGTTTTACAAGTAGAATGAAATTTGCACGATGTAATGGAGTATCCTTAAATAACTCAACCTCGATATCACCAAACTCGGTTTTAATACGTACACGGGTCTCTGGGTTGCGTTTTCCGTAGGCAGTTAAAAAGGGAATTAACTCTGCCTGAGATTCAATTATAGAACCTGCTTTGGTTTTTAATTTCTCATTTTGGGCTTTGGCTTTATCTGCCTCAGAGCTATCTGCTTTTTTTTCAACGGTTTGAATACTTTCTTCTTTAACTTTTGATTTTTTATCTTCACAACCGGCACCTGCAAGAAGTATTGCAAGAATTAAAATAGAAAAACTAATACGCATATATGCAGTTTGATGAGTTTATAAAAAGATTGCCAAAATTAAACAATTTACAACTTCTGGGGCAAGAAGCGCATTATCTAATGGCACCTACAGAACGAATAGATGAATTGGCAGCATTAGATATTGAACAGCGCAAACCACGCTGGGCAGGAGTAATGTCATTATTTTACCCCAGTGCTCAAAATGGCGAAACTATGCTTGTGCTCATTTTACGCAAAACTTATAAGGGTGTACACAGCAATCAAGTAGGATTTCCAGGAGGAAAAGCAGAAGCATCTGATAATTCTATTGAAGAAACAGCTCTACGGGAGACAGAAGAAGAAATAGGAGTGGAGCGCTCCAGTATTGAAATCTATAAAAAACTTACCAAAATATATATTCCACCCAGTAATTTCTGGGTGCAGCCATTTATTGGTATTGTTAGACATACACCTAACTTTGTAAAAGAGGAGTCTGAGGTAGAATCAATCCTAGAAGTTAAGCTAACTGAGTTTTTAGCAGACTCCAGTATTGTTTCTCAAACCGTTGATACTTCGTATGGTAAAATGGTAGATGTTCCAGCTTTTTTATTGACAAAAAATATTGTCTGGGGTGCGACAGCTATGATGCTTAGCGAGGTAAAATGGGCTTTGCAACAATTAGAAGAAGATAAAAGGTAGTATTTAAAGTTTTAATTTTATATTTCACAAAACAGCATTACGAGTTTATAACTAATTATGGGGCTTTTTAAAACCAATCCTTTTGGACACTACTTGATTATAAAAAAGTGGTTGATACGTATTATGGGCGTTATGTCTCATAGACGTTATCGAGGTTTTAATGCCTTGCAGATAGATGGTTCTGAAATTATTACAGAATTACCGGGAACAAATGTGCTTTTTGTATCTAACCATCAGACCTATTTTGCAGATGTGGTAGCTATGTTTCACGTATTTAATGCGAGTTTGAGTGGCCGTGTAGATTCTATTAAAAATGTAGGTTATCTATGGGATCCTAAACTTAATATTTATTATGTAGCTGCTAGTGAAACTATGCGTAGTGGGTTGCTACCGCGTATTATGGCGTATGCCGGGGCAGTTTCAGTAAGCAGGACGTGGCGCTCAAAAGGTCAGGAAGTTGATAGACCTGTTAATTTAAGCGATACAGAGAATATAGGTATCGCACTTCACGATGGATGGGTAATTACTTTTCCTCAAGGCACTACAAAACCCTGGAAACCTATACGTAAAGGAACCGCACATATAATTAAACAATACAAACCTGTGGTTGTTCCTATAGTAATTGATGGTTTTAGAAGATCTTTTGATAAAAAAGGAATCCGTATTAAAAAACGAGGAATCCTTCAGACTATGGAAATCAAAGAACCATTAGATATTGATTATGAGAATGACTCTGTAGAAGATATCGTAGAGATGATTGAATATGCCATTGAGCAACATCCGTCATTTTTAAAAGTTATACCTGCTGAAGAACTTAAAAAAGAAGAAGAACTTAATCAAACCCGCAGATGGGATTATTAAATGTGCAAAATTGTTAATTTTAACTTTTTATTGACGCAATTATTGTCCCTCATCGATTATAAGTGTTAAAAATCAACTTTAACACAATTTTTCCTTAACCTTTGCATACTATTATAAAAAAGAGCGCGTTAACCCCCAAGACGTTACCCTAAATATTGTTTATGAAAAGACTTAATTTGTTAATTTTATTGCTAGTAGTAGCAATATCTTCCAATACATTTGCCCAAGAATTACCGCTTAAAAGTTGTATCGACGCTCCGCTCGAGAATTTCAACAGTAAAATTTTAACTACCCAACTTTACAATCAAATCACTAAAGACCCAAAACTTAAAAGCTTAATTGCTAATAAGAAAATGTCTGTGGGAATTGTAAGCTTAGACGATCCCAATGCTATTCAGTATGCGGGCATCAACGGTGAGGAAATGATGTACGCCGCAAGTTTACCTAAAATAGCAATTTTATTAGCTGCAATGGATGCAATTGATAAAGGAGAGATGAAGGAAACTGCCGAGATTAAAAACGACATGTGGTTGATGATTAGTAAATCTAATAATCAAGCCAGTACTAGAATGATAGACCGCCTTGGGTATGATAAAATATCTAGTGTTCTTACTAGTGACAAATACAAATTATACGATAAGACTAATGGTGGCGGTTTATGGGTAGGTAAACGTTATGCTGCTGCCGGTGAGCGCAGACCAGACCCATTAAAGGGATTAAGTCACGCTGCTACAGCAGAACAAGTATGTCGCTTTTATTACAAGCTTGTAACAGGAACATTAGTAAGCGCAGAGCGTTCTAAAGAAATGCTTGATATTATGGAGAATCCATCTTTACATCACAAATTTGTAAATACACTTGAGCGTATTGCTCCTACCGCACGCTTATTTAGAAAATCGGGTTCTTGGCAAAATTACCATTCAGATTCTATTTTAGTTTGGGGAGAGAATGGTCGTAAGTATATCTTAGTAGCTCTAGTAGAAGATCCTAATGGTGAACAAATAATTAGAAATTTAGTATTTCCAGTTGAGAAAGCTTTACAAAAATCTCGAACTTTACTGGCAAGCGCTACAAAAGGTGCTGGTCGAATAGGTGATTAAGAAATTTCTGAAAAAGACGTTTAATATAAGAGATGGTGAGATCACCATCTCTTTTTTAATGCAGTTATACGTCTTTCTTATAATAACGATTCTCTTAATCGTTAAACCCACTGTAAATGCACTTTTTCTTAAAGGTTTGGGTGCAGACAATCTTGCTTTTGCTTACCTATTAATTGCAGGCATAGCAGTAGTAACGTCTTATTTTTATAATAAAGCCGTTAGGCTCTATTCTCTGAAGCGTATAATTATCTTTTCGCTTTCTTTCTTCGCTATTGCATTTATTGTGCTTAGTGTACTCTATAAATTGAAACTTATAAATGGTAGTATTCTTTATATATACTATGTAATAAGTGGAATATTTGCCGTGTTAACAACCAGTCAGTTTTGGCTACTCGCCAATATGGTTTTTAATGCACGCGAAGCAAAACGACTTTTTGGATTTATAGGATCTGGAGCAATTGCTGGTGGAATATTTGGAGGTTACTTAACAACCATATTAGTTCCTTTTATCGGGAATGGTAATATGCTACTTATCGCAGCGGTATTTATCTTATCCTGTATACCTATATTAGCTCAGATTTACAAAAGAGGTTATGTAGGTCGTACTTCACGTTCAACTTCTATGCATCACGCATTAGATGATTCTGCATTTAAATTATTACTGAAATCAAAGCATTTAACTTATCTCGCTTTAATAATTGGTTTAAGTGTAATAATTGCCAAGCTGGTTGATTTTCAATTTAGCGATTTTGCAAGTAAAGCAATCCCTGATGCAGATGAGCTAGCTTCATTTTTTGGATTCTGGTTTTCTACCTTTAATTTATTCTCATTAGGAATACAGCTTTTTCTAACGAATAGAGTTGTAGAAAAATTAGGAGTAAATAGTTCGCTTTTAATACTTCCTTTAGGTATTGCACTAGGATCACTGTTGTTTCTTACTTTTCCTGAATTATGGGTTCTCATAATTATCAAAGGTCTGGATGGTAGTTTTAAACAATCGATAAATAAAGCGGCTACAGAACTTGCCATGGTTCCTATTTCATTAGAGATAAAAAACAGAACTAAATCTTTTATCGATGTTGTTGTAGATAGCGTAGCCACCGGTATTGCCGGCTTTCTTTTAATATTCATAATTAAAGGACTCTCGTTACCTACAAACTATGTTACGGTAATCATCATATTTTTAATTTTGGTTTGGATCGTGGGAATTTTCAAAGTACGCGATACTTACTTCAAAAGCTTTAGAAAGAGTTTACGGGATGCAGTCGCCATTTCTGATGGTGTACCTGTACGTAAACGTAAATCACCTATAGAATTAGGAAAAAGAATTTTGAGCTCTGGTGAACCTGATCAAATACGAATGTATCTAGATCAATTATCAGGGAGAAATGCAAAAATACTGATGCCTAAAATCCTTCAGTTATTAGAACACGAAGATAATGATGTGAAAATTGCTGCTATAAATCAATTGTTTCATTACCCTGAAGGTACAGCAGTAGAGGTGGTGCAAAAACTGGTTCATTTTAAGGATGATGAAGTAGTGTATGCAGCAATGAATTATCTCATTCTCCACACTTCACTAAACGACAGTCGCATTTTTGACTCATATTTAAATCACAGTAGTGATTATATAGCGCACGCAGCATTATTATGTCTTGCTAAAGAATCAAGTACAAATAAAAAAATTGCTTCACGCTATAACTTAGAATTACGTATTGAATTATGGCTGGCAGAACTCGATCTTCCTAATAGTATTCACCGGCCTGAGGAGCTTTCCTTTTTGTTAGAATCTATAGGCTATGCACAGTTTCCACAGTTTTACTCATTCATATCGGTAAACTTTAATAACAGAGATTCGCACATTGTACGCCACGCGATAATTGCAGCGGGAATCTCTCAAGAACCTATGTTTATTGATGCATTGATTGAATTTCTAACGATAAAGGAATATAGAAAAGAGGCTATTGAGGCGTTAAGATCATATGGTGAGTCTATTAGTGAAAACCTACTTGCACGCGAGGCTGCAAAGACTTTAAAAAATAATGTCAAGAAACATATTCCAGCTGTTATTCAAACTTTTGAAACACAAGCTTCAGTACGTATACTATTAAGACTCTTGAAAAGTAAGGATAATTTAATACGAAAAGCTTCTGCAAAATCTCTCTATAAATTAAAACGCAAAGAGTCTAAACTCAATTTCTTTCCGAAGATAATTTTTAAAGAACTACTTAATTTAAGTTATGAGTATCGCGATATAATTAGTAGTAAAAAGGTAATTAGCGGCAATTTTAAAAGGGAAAATTATACGGGTTTATCTTTTGATGATCAAACTGAATTGCGAATTGCGCGCGAAGGTCTTTTAGAGGTTCTTGATATTCAATTAAAGGTGCGTATTGAAACTATTTTTAAACTTCTTGCAGTGTATTATGATCGCAGAGATCTAGATGTGGCTTATCAAGGTTTTGTGAGTCAGGATAAAGATACGCGTGCAAATGCTATCGAATTTTTAGATAATATTCTTTCTCCAAAACTGAAACATATACTCTTACCACTATTAGAACTTACGATCATTGAAGATCAAGATGTGTATGATGAAATCCTTGAAGATTCAGATATTAGTTTTAACAAAGCACTTATTCAACTTATTGAAGTAGGAGATGGTAACCTGCGTTTACCGGTCATTTACTTAATACAATATTTAGGTGACACGAGTTTCTTGCCACTTTTAGCCGGACTTCAGATTACTGCTAAAAATCACGAGGTTCGCTCTTTTGCAGCATTGGCACTTAAAAAACTTCAACCTTCCTTATTAGCAACTACTCAGGACTAATTTTCCTACCTACGCATTTCTGCATTTATAATTTGTGCAACAGCCTGCTTATATTTTACAGGGTTAGACGCTTTCTTAATGGCTTTGTACGTTTTCTGCGGATTAGATGTAGACTGAGAGAAAAATTCCCAGAAGCCTAGCATTTTCATTTTTATGGGTGTTGGACCAGATAAATACTCGTCATAATCTTTGTAGATCGTGTCGTGAAATTCTGAAAATATAGACCAGCGATCTTCCGGATAGGTGCTGGTGTTATTTTTTATCATTTGAGGCAAAAAAGGATCAGCAATGAGTCCGCGACCTATCATAAAATGATCAATTTTAGGAAAACGCTCTTTGATAGCAATGAAGGATTCTACCGAAGTTATATCGCCATTATAATATAATTTATGCTTAGTGCTGTCAATACATTTTTCAAAAGCATCTAAATCGACCGGCCCTTTATAAAGTTGTTTTCCTATACGGGCGTGAATAGCAATATTTTTTAACGGATAGTTATCAAGAATTGGAAAAGCTTCTAATATTTCCTGAGCGTTCTCATAACCCATCCGCATTTTCATAGAAACTAAGATATCTGTTTCGTTATGCGCTTTATGTAGTACTTCATCTATCCTAGACGGATTACAAATTAACCCCGAACCCATTCCAGATTTTGTAACCATAGGATACGGGCAGCCTAAATTCCAGTTTAACTCTGTATAACCTAAATCCCGAACATATTTTGCTACAAAAATAAATTCATCTGGATCATTAGTTATGATTTGAGGAATAACTTCTAGCGTAGTATTATTTTCAAGCATTAAGTCATTTTGATACGACTGTTTAATTTTTAATTTTCCGTTTAATCGTATGTACGGAGAATAAAAGGTATCAATACCTCCAAAAAAATGATTGAACGCCTTACGGAATCTAAAGTCTGTAAATCCCTGCAAAGGGGATGAGAGTAGGGTGTACGACATTAATTTTATTAGTTGGCCAAAGATAAAGTAATGATGCAGTTGAAAATATACGAATTCTAGAAATTTTAAAATTTGTTCACATTGAGGCACTTTAATAGGACTATATTTGTCTTTCGTGTATATTTTCAGGCTATTATCGTGAGTTTATTTCATCGTTTTTTACTGGGTTATCTGCTGGTTATGAGTGTAACTAGCACGGCACAGGAAACTAAATATAAGTATCAGTTTACATTAGGTCACGATAATGATATTACCCTTATAGGAAGCCCTACAGATTGGCACTATACCTACGGAATACATCTTAATTTCAATTGGTTACCGAAGCAAAATTCTTTTACAGGCAGTTTGTTTAAAAATAAGGAATTTGTAATGTTTAGATCCGGTTTGCACGTGGAAGCTTATACACCAGATTACTCAACAAAAAAACAACACGTTAATATACGCCAACCCTTTGCCGGATGGGGATATGTTAATTTTGAAAGTACATATGCTTTTGAAAATTCATTCCTAAAATTAGGATTAGATCTAGGTATTTTAGGTCCTGCAGTGCAAGCCGGGGAAATTCAAAATTTTATTCATCAGTATATTTCCGGAGATAAACTGGTAACACAATGGGAGGATCAAATTCCAAATAAATTAGGAATAAATTTAAGAGCGACTTACGCTAGAAATATATTTACAAAAGATTGGTTTAATATTTATGCAAAAGCCGCAGCTTCCGGAGGAACTGTATTTGCGTACATAGAACCTTCACTAAACCTGCGGTTGGGTATATTTGACAAACTTTCCAGGACAAATTCTCAAGGAAATGTGTTGCTAAGCAGTATGCATAAAGAGCTCTATTTTGAAGGTTCTCTTTCACCGCGATTGTCTTTTTATAATGCTACTTTACAGGAAGAAGATGCTAATGGCGATATTTTGGTAGCTGAAGACTTGATAGAGTCATTTTATTTAAATGCCTCTCTTGGACTGTTTTATACAATAAACAGATATTCTTTTGGTATAAAATGGAACTATACCGATGGTAAAATTGAAGGCAACAGACCACACCGCTATATGATGCTAAGGGGAAGTATAAGATTTAATTAGACTAATAATTTTGATGTGAAATTCGATTTTCAATCTCAGTACGAGAATGTTTTCCGTCTATATACTCCACAGCTTCTACCACACGTACAAAGAGATTTTCACGACCCAGAAGATCTACAACACCGGTTTTAAACAAAATATCCCGTGTAGGTCCTGTGGCGCCGGCTATCATTAATTGTATCTCTTGATCTTTCAATTCAAGGATAAGGTGTTTAATGATATAAGTAGCACTACTATCTATATAATTTATGGCTTCAGCATTTATGATAATTACCTTCAGATCGGGCCCTTTCGCAATTTTATGTCGTTTTAATTGCTTGTAGAAGTAATCTTTATTTCCGAAGAACAACTGCGCATCAAAACGTAAAACTAAAATATCTTTTCGGTCAATGATATCAGGAGCAAAGCGCGTAATATTTTTAAAATAAGTAGTTCCTTTAATTTGACCTAATACAGCCATATGGGGCTTTGATGTCCTGTAAACCATTAAAAGTAATGAAAATAAAACTCCTAAAATTATACCTTCTTGAATTCCTACGAGCAGGGTGATAAAAAAGGTAGCCATAAGAAGAACAAACTCATCTTTCTGGTATTTATATAATTCTTGCGGGTATTTAAAATCTATCAAACTTGTGATTGCCAGCATTATAATAGAAGCCAGAATCGCATTAGGTAAATAATAAAATAAAGGGGTCAAGAAAAGTAAGGTAAGCGCTACAAGAGCAGCACTTATAAAAGCGGCAACACCCGTTTTAGCACCAGCTTGAAAATTTACTGCGGTACGGCTAAAACCGGCTGTTGTAGGATAACTTTGAAACAGTGATCCCATAATATTGCTTGTTCCTAGAGCTATAAGTTCTTGATTGGGGATAATCGTATTTGCATTTACTTTTTCATCAAGTGCTTTGCCTATAGATATAACCTCCATAAAAGCAATTAATGCCATTGCCAGAGCAATTGTAAATAGGTCTCCCAAATTTGACCAGGGAACTTCTGGTATTTTAAATGCGGGAAGACCATCAGGTATTTTACCTACTAGTTGGAGTCCGTAATCTGCAATAGGTGTAAAATAGGCTAGAGCAATACCCAGAATAACAACCACAATTGCTGTTGGAATTTGACTATTAAGCCTTTTTATGATTAGCATTAAAGCTATTCCCGAGAGTCCTACAATTACAGCAAGAGGATTTATCTGATCGAGCTGCAAAAATGTTTGTTGTAAAATATGAAGCGTTTTATTACTGGTAATTTCTATACCTAATAAATGCTTCAGCTGACTTATTCCTATTATTAATGCAGCGGCAGATGTGAATCCATTTATAACGGGCTTAGATAAAAAATTTACTAAAAAACCCATTTTGAGAAAGCCCATTGTAAGCTGAATGGTACCAATAAATAGCGATAAAAATATGGCCATCGATATATACTCATCAATACCAGAAATTGATAAAGCGCCTAAACCCGATGCAATTAACAAAGAATCCATTGCAACAGGACCTATGGCAAGCTGCCTACTCGTTCCTGTAAGTGCATAAATAACTTGTGGAACTAATGCTGCATAAAGTCCAAAAACCGGAGGCAGACCCGCAATCATTGCATAGGCCATACCCTGAGGGATGAGCATTACACCTACTGTGATTCCGGCAAAAATATCGCCAGATAAATAGGATTTTTTATAGGCGGGTAACCAACTTAAAATGGGAAAATACCTTTTCAAATTATTAATTTTAAGGCGTAAATGTATATAGGTTCAACAAATCTTCAAGTAACACAGGTTACAAACCTAACTATTAAATGTACAACTATTGTTTAGCTTAAATCTATCTTAACTTAATTTGAATGGCGAGAATTTAAAGTAAAATTGAAATTAGGAATCAAATAGGTAGTTTGTCTAAGAAAGTACATCACAACTTTGCACTTTTAAAAGTATCTGAATCCTAAAATTGTATATTTGAAAACTATGTTTGATGCCTTCTTAAAGCACATTTCTAATAACTTTCCTATTCTCTTTAAAAGCAGAGTTCTTCTTGCCGTTAGTGGAGGGATCGATAGCGTTGTACTTTTACATCTGCTCAAAAAAGCCGGTGTTGATTTTGCAATTGCGCATTGCAATTTTTCGCTACGCGGAAAGGAAAGCGATCAGGATGCAAAATTTGTAGAGGAGCTTACACGAGCATTAAACGTACCTATCTATATTCAAAAGTTTAATACTAAAGCGTTTGCCTTAGAGAATAAAGTTTCTACCCAAATGGCAGCCCGCGAATTACGATATGCCTGGTTTATGGAGTTATGTGCTGAGCACAACTTAAGCCATACGGTTACCGCTCATCACGCACAAGATGATCTGGAAACATTTTTAATTAATATAAGTAGAGCAAGCGGTATTGAGGGACTCACAGGAATGACCGAGAATAGTGATTTTATATTGCGTCCATTATTACCGTTTAGCAGAGATCAAATAGCGGCTTATGCAGAGCAACACGCGATTAACTGGCGTGAAGACAGTAGTAATTCTACCGATAATTATCTACGAAATCATTTGCGGCATCACGCAATTCCTGCTTTGAAGGAAGCATCACCTGATTTTCTGACACAGTTTAAAAAAACGCAAACCTACTTACAGGAATCTGCTACGTTGTTAGAAGATTATACAGCTTTTTTATTTTCAAAAATTGTCACGCAATCCTTTAAGGGTTATGAACTTAATATTCCTCAATTATTAGAAGTGCCGAATACTAAATTGGTATTATATCAATTATTAAAAGGTTTTGAGTTTACAGATTGGGACACTATTTACGATTTGCTAACGGCACAATCTGGTAAACAAGTAATAGCAGGAAAACATCGTTTAATAAGAGATAGAGAGGTACTGCTATTAACAGAACATAAAGTAGAGGATCAAGAAGAGTTTAAAGTAACGAGCAAAGATTCTTTAATTAATATTCCTGGGCTCACTTTAAAAATTGAAGAAGCATCTCAATTTGATAAAAAAGATAATAACGCTGCCTTTTTTAATAGAGACCAGTTAGAATTTCCACTTACAGTGCGCAAATGGAAGGAAGGTGACATCTTTTATCCTTTTGGGATGCACGGAAAGAAAAAAATAAGCAAATATTTTAAAGACAATAAATTTTCGACTTTAGATAAAGAAAGCGCCTGGTTACTTTGTTCTGGAGAAAATATAATATGGATTGTAGGTGAGCGCACAGACAATCGTTATAAAATTAAGTCGGGCACGACTAAACTTGTAAAATTCACGGTTATTTATGATTAAATATGGTTTCCTTCTTGTAATGTTCTTTTTTTCACTTACAGGAAATGCACAGATATTCACAGATTTAGAAAAAACACAAAATCCTGTAGAATGGGAGGCGAGCGTAAATAAGCTAGACAGTTCTAGATTTCAACTTATAATTGACGGTGCTATAGATACAGACTGGCACGTTTATTCACAATTTACCGATACAAATGGCTCTTTACCATTGGAGCTCGAATTTTTAGGTAGTGAATCTTCATATACCCTAGAAGGTCCTACAGAAGAAGGAGAAACATTTACAGCTTATAGCGAGGTGTTTGAAGTAGAGGAGACTTTTTTTAAAGATCAAGCCAGACTTTCTCAGACCATTAGCGTGACCGACTCAAACATCAATTTTGTAAAATTGATACTTAAGTATCAAGTGTGTAAGGAAGTCTGCATTAATGAAGAGAAGTACTTTGTTTTTAACCTTCATACTCTAGAAGGAGAAGTTATTAAGGATTACAATGAGTTCGAAAATTTTTCCACAGAGCTTGAAAATCCAAAACAGTCGCAAACGGCTATTGAAGATTTTGAAGATGAAGAAAAACAGGATTTATTGACTATATTTTTGCTTGCATTTGCTTCCGGATTTTTAGCACTATTAACTCCGTGTGTTTTTCCAATGATTCCTATGACGGTTAGTTTTTTTACGAAGCAAAGTAAAAACGCTGCGGTAGGAAGACGTAACGCCTTATTGTACGGATTGTTTATCGTCATTATTTATGTTCTTTTAGGAACATTGGTTACTGCGATATTTGGAGCAGATGCGTTAAATGCATTGTCTACAAATGTTTGGTTCAATATAATTTTCTTCGTTCTATTAGTCATTTTTGCTATTTCGTTTTTTGGAGCTTTTGAAATTATGTTACCTAATTCTTGGGCAAATGCAGTAGATCGCAAAGCTGATAGAGGAGGAGTTATAGGTATATTTTTTATGGCATTGGCTCTTGCCATAGTTTCATTTAGCTGCACCGGGCCTATCGTGGGTACGTTACTAGTGCAGGCGGCTTCAGAGGGAGGATTAGCTCCTATATTAGGAATGCTTGGTTTTTCATTAGCGATCGCTATACCTTTTGCTTTATTTGCTTTATTCCCGGGATTAATGAACTCTTTACCTAAATCTGGTGGGTGGTTAAATTCTGTGAAAGTGGTTCTAGGTTTTCTAGAACTGGCATTGGCATTTAAGTTCTTGTCAAATGCCGATTTGGTTTTACAAGCTCATCTGCTAGAACGCGAAGTTTTTCTCGCTATTTGGATTGCAATTTTTAGCGGACTAACCCTGTATCTTTTTGGAAAAATCAGACTATCTCACGATTCGCCATTAGCGCATATATCTTCAGGTAGAGTACTGCTAGGATTAACTGTGTTAGCCTTTACTATATATCTTATACCTGGTCTCTGGGGAGCACCGCTTAAATTAATTACTGGATTTCCCCCGCCTATGAATTATAGCGAATCACCATACGGTGTGGGATACATGAAAGGTGGTCAAAATGAGTTGGGAGAATTACCAGAAGATTCAGAACTGGGTCCTTATCAATTAATAACCTTTACAGATTATGATGCAGGGATGGCTTATGCAAAGGCTGTAAACAAACCCGTATTATTAGATTTTACTGGTAAAGCCTGCGTTAATTGCAGAAAGATGGAGGAGCGCGTTTGGGGTGAACCACAAATTCTTGGAAAACTTCAGAATGATGTAGTTTTAATTTCATTGTTTGTTGATTTAAAAGAAGATTTACCCAAAAATGAACAATATGTAAGTGAAACGACTGGAAAACGCGTGAAAACTGTAGGTAATAAATGGAGCGATTTTCAGATTACAGAATATCAAATTAATGCACAACCTTATTATGTTTTATTGAACACGCAGGGGGATGTTTTAAATACGCCTATTGGTTATACTCCAGATGTATCAGAGTTTGAAGCCTGGCTAAAAGAAGGTATTTCGGCTTATACAAGATAAACTTCACTAAATTTAGTGATCCAAAAATTTGAATTAACTTATACATACAACTGAATGAAAAACTTTAAAATTGCACTGGTTGCATTCTTCATGTTCCTTTTTGCAGGATTACAAGCTCAAACCGAAGCCTATGTAAAAGAGCATTATGACAAAAAGGAGGTCAAAATTAAGATGCGTGACGGTATTCTTCTGCACACAACGATTTACAGTCCAAAAGATAAATCACAGGAGTATCCCATTTTAATGATGCGTACTCCGTATAGCTGTGCTCCATATGGAGAAGAAAATTTTAAAGGAAGAATAGGACCTAACCAATATTTAGTAGAAGAAGGCAACATTTTTGTTCATCAAGATGTTCGTGGCCGTTGGAATAGTGAGGGTGTTTATGATAATATGCGAGCATATATTCCTAATAAAAAGAAAAAGCAGGTAGATGAAGCTAGTGATACGTATGACACAATTGATTGGTTAGTTAAGAATGTCGATAATACTAATGGTAATGTAGGAACCTGGGGAATTTCTTATCCCGGTTTTTATGCGACTTATTCGCTGCTGAGTGAACATCCTGCCTTAAAAGCAGTCTCTCCACAGGCTTGTATTTCAGATTTTTTCTTTGACGATTTTCATCATAATGGTGCTTTTTTAGAAAGCTACTGGAGAGCTATTTCGTTATTCGGTTATATGAAGACCGAGCCTAGCACAGAAGCCTGGTATAAGTTTCCTGATTTACCATCTGAAGATCAATATCAATTTTTCTTAGATCAAGGTCCCTTAACAAATTTAGATACCTTCTATAAAAAAGATAATATATTCTGGGAGCAGTTTAAAGAGCATCCCAATTATGATGAGTTCTGGAAAAGCCGCGGAATTCTTCAACATTTAAAAAATATTAAGCCAGCAGTAATGGTAGTAGGTGGTCTTTTTGATGCTGAAGATTTATATGGTCCGTTTAATACCTACAAAAATATAGAAGCGAACAGCTCAAATTATAATATTATGGTTTTCGGTCCTTGGAGTCACGGAGACTGGGCGCGACAGACTGAACGTCAGGCGATAGGTAATGTATATTTTGGAGATAACCTATCAAGAGATTTCCAAAAAAACTATGAGACTGTATTCTTTAATCACTTCTTGAAAAATGATGGTAAAGGAACTATTAATTTACCGGAAGCTTCTATGTATGATAGTGGAGCAAGAGAATGGAATAGCTATTCTAATTGGCCGGCTAAAGAAGCTGTGAAGAAGAGCTTTTATTTAGGAGCAGGACAGTTACTATCTGAAAATGCAGATCCAGATTTTGAGAATACATTTGTAAGTGATCCTCAAAAGCCAGTACCTTATTCTGAAGATATTAAGATGGTTTTTACACCTCGTAAATATATGACAGACGATCAGCGATTTGCGGCGCGCAGACCAGATGTCTTAGTTTATGAGACACCGGTTCTAACCGAAGATATGACTTTAAGTGGTGAGATACTGGCAAAATTACAAGTTGCTACGACAGGAACAGATGCAGACTGGGTTGTAAAGTTAGTAGATGTATATCCTCCAGATGCACCAGATTACCCCGAGACTCAAGATTATTTAAAAATGGGTAACTACCATATGATGGTGCGTAGTGAGGTTATGCGTGGTCGTTTTCGTGATAGTTTTAGTGATCCAAAGCCTTTTGAATCCAATACTAAAACTCCGGTAAATGTGAAACTTCAAGGGGTTAACCATACCTTTTTAAAAGGTCATAAAATCCAAATTCAAATTCAGAGTACGTGGTTCCCATTAATCGATCGTAATCCACAAACCTTTGTACCTAATATTTATAAAGCAAAGGCTGAAGATTTTACTAAAGAATCACATAGCGTATTTGGGGATTCAGAAATTCAATTCAGTATTATAAATTAAGCATATGAGAGTTCAATTTAATCTCTTTATATTAAGTGTTTTTCTTGTTTTAGGATCTTGTAAAAAAGAATCTTCAGAAACAGTAACTCAGGAAGAAATTAATAAGCAAAGTAGTGCCTTAAATGCCTGGTTTGAAAAACAGTTTCAAGAAGATTTAGCATTATCTCCACAGGGGCAAACCAATTTAGGATACAAGACCAACTACGGAAAATGGGATGATATCTCTTCAGAAATGATGCTTACTAATCTCAATAATGCCAAGGAGCGCCTTTCATATCTTGAAAATGAAGTTAATGTAAATGCATTAGATTCTGTTACAGCTGTGAGTTATAAGCTGTATGTATTAAATATGAAAAACGATATTGAAGATTATGAATATCGTTTTTATAATTATCCTGTAAATCAGATGTACGGTTTACACTCGAGTGTTCCCGCATTTCTTATCAATAAACATAGGATAGATAGTATTGCAGATGCAGAGGCCTATATTTCTCGTATTAAAGGGGTTAAACCATTGTTTACTGAGTTGCGCAATCAGTTAGGGATACGGGAGTCAAATCAAATAATTGCTCCAAAATTTGTATTAGATCGTGTACTTGATGATAGTAGAAATATTTTAAAGGGTAGACCTTTTGAAAAGTCTCAGGAACAAATGCCAATTTTAGCCGATTTTGAGTCTAAAATTGACAAGTTGAAGCTTGATAGTGCAAGTAAAGATAGATTAATGCTTGAAGCGACAAATGCACTTATAGATAGCTTACAACCTGCATATAATGAGTTAATCGACTTTGTGGAGAATCAAAAAATAAGAGCAACCACAGATGATGGCGTATGGAAATTCCCTAGAGGTGATGTTTTTTATGGTATTGCTTTAAACAGGGCAACTACAACCTCTATGACTGCGGAAGAAATTCACGAGTTGGGACTGAGTGAAGTAGCACGTATTCAAGGTGAAATGAAAGAAATTATGAAGCAGGTTAAATTTAAAGGAAGTCTACAGGATTTCTTTGAATTTATGCGTAATGATAGCAAATTTTACTACGAAGATTCCGATGAAGGAAGAGCAGCGTATATGACCGAAGCAAAGTCAATTATTGATGATATGCGTGGTCGTCTTGATCAATTGTTTATTACAAAACCAAAAGCAGCAATAGAAGTTAAGCAGGTAGAGTCATTTAGAGAAAAAAGTGCTGGTAAAGCTTTTTATAATTCTCCGGCACCCGATGGTTCTAGACCGGGAGTTTACTATGCAAATTTATATGATATCAAGGCTATGCCAAAGTATCAAATGCAAGCTCTTGCTTATCATGAGGGAATTCCAGGTCATCATATGCAGTTAGCCATCGCTCAGGAGCTAGATAGCTTACCAAAATTTAGAAAGTTTGGTGGCTATACAGCCTATATAGAAGGCTGGGGTTTGTATTGTGAATATTTACCTAAGGAAATGAATATGTACAAAGACGCGTATTCAGATTTTGGCAGGCTAGCAATGGAATTATGGAGAGCGTGCAGACTCGTAGTCGATACAGGTATACACCATAAAAAATGGACGCGTGAAGAAGGTGTAGCTTATTATAAAGAAAATACTCCCAATGCAGAAAGTGACTGTATCAAAATGGTAGAACGCCATATTGTAATGCCAGGACAGGCCACGGCTTATAAAGTAGGGATGAATAAAATTCTCAATTTGCGTTCAAAAGCTCAATCAGAATTAACCGATAAGTTTGATATTAGAGCATTTCACGAAGTACTATTAGGTCAGGGAGCATTACCTCTTTCGCTTTTAGAAGAGCGAGTAAATACCTATATAACTACGGAAAAACAAAAACAATAGGATTTGATCTATCTTAGAATTGTATTTATAATTTTGGTTCTTTTAGAACTCCGCTATAAAAAATTTAAGACACCCAAAGAATTAATTCTTTGGGTGTTTCTCGTTGGTATCTTTAGTTGGTTAGGCTATATCTTATTTCTTGTTTTTAGAAAAAGACTTTTGGTGAGAAGAGATCGGTTTAATCTCGAATTCAAAAAACGGAATCGAAATACTTTAGGTAATTAATTGAATAATTCTTCAGAAACGTCATGTCATTTCAGCATTATATTAGGTAGAAACTGCGTACTATAAATAAATTAAAAAGCTATTAATAAGCTGATTAATAGTAATTTAAAAAAGAAAAACACCTTGCTTTCGCAAAGTGCCTTTCACCCCTAAATTATTAATGACATAGTAAATTTACAATTTACTTGAGAATATCCTTAGAGAATTTATAAGTAAATCGATTAAGTTTTTACAAGTATATAATTTTCAGATTTATCCAAAAAAGAAAAACACCTTGCTTGCGCAAAGTGCCTTTCACCCCTAAATCATTAATACATTTTAAATTTAATTCCCCTATTAATTAAATGAAAAACGGTATAAATCATTGATTAATACACTGTAAATCTATTTAAATGTATAGTTTCTCAAAAGGGGAAAAACACCTTTTTTAGAATACTGAATCATCGGAATTTCCTACAAAAGCTTTTTATTATCCTTATTAATAGAACCTTGATAAATAATGCAAGCAAATTTTAATTGATAATTAATTTAAGTGTTTGTTTCAATTCTCCACGTATTGTTTCTATTAAATATATTCCGGAGGTTAAATCATCAATTGGAACTTGTTTATTTTTTAAGTTTTTAAAATCAATGCTTTTTACAAGTGCACCATCCGTTGTGTAAATATGAAGATCATCTACATCTTGGCTTAATTTAAAGTAGGAGCTTGCCGGATTTGGAAATATAGCAATTTGGTTTGCAAAATTTTCGCTACTAGTACTTAAAGTTGCATTTGTATTTCCAAAAATTCTATATTCTCCAGCTTCTAAACGTATGGGAGTTGTTGTAGCCGTTACCTCATATTCTTCATTATTCATAAGGTTGTACCACATACCAGTTTCTTGAAATTGAGGATTGATATCTTGTGAGGTCATACTTAAATTTGCAAGTACTGTTACATAGTTGACTTCACCTTCAATTGCATTTTTATTAGATAAATGTATTTTTTTGACAAGATCTGTATTTCCGGTTTCTACTGTAAAATCAGTTGTTTCAAAAATAGGAAGTTGCTTTTTTAAAGCAATCATAGCAGCCCACGTGTTTCGTAATTTTATACGAGCATCGGTACTCAAGTAATTCCAACCTGTGGGTTTGGGGCTTAACTTGCAGCTATCATCACCAGGATTGCTTCCATCTTCGCAAGTAAAGATGCTTATGTCATATCCTAATTCGCCAAACTGCCAGATCATTTTAGGTCCCGGAATTGTGAAAAATACCGCTCCCGCAGCTTCCATACGTGCTAAGGCCGTATTTAGGTCTTTTGTATTATAAGAAGTCGTTGAATTCCCGAATGCTATATTTTTATACATTAAGCGCTCTTCATCGTGACTTTCCATATAGGTAACAGCAGCAGGATTATCAAATCCCTTTGCCTTGTACGATGCAGCATCAAAATTAGAATCGCTTGCATAACCCATAGTAGATTGATTGTACGCATTGGTATGTTTATTCCATAGCATTATTCCTTTTCCTTCGTTAAGGCGATAATCTGCCCATTGTTTTTCTTCAGATATGGTTCCCAGATGCTCAAAAATGATCATAAAATCTGAATCTAATTCCCATTGCATATCTGCATATTCTTTGAGAACATCTACACGATCTTGTTGATATGCATTTGTACAGGATTCGTCGGCAGCGGTACAATTTTGAGTAAAGCCTTTAGTCAAGTCCCAACGAAATCCATCCACTTTAAATTCCTCTATCCAGTATGATGCCGTACGCTTAACATAATTTTTTGTAGCGGTCTTAGAATGATTAAAATCATTAAAAACACTATAAGAATGAGTTGCGGTTTGATTAAAGAACGGACTATCTGCACTGGGTTGACCGCCAGTACCGCCATTACTTGTATTATACATTCTGTAGTACGGATTTTGTCCGCTTGCATGGTTGTAAACCACATCGATTATTACAGCGATTCCTTTTGCATGAGCTGCATCAATTAAAGCTTTGAATGCATTTCTGGTTCCATAATATTTATCTAACGCCATATGAAATGATGGATTATACCCCCAACTCGAATTACCATCAAATTCCTGAACAGGCATAAGCTCTAAAACATTAATACCCAATTCTGATAAGTAATCCAAACGATCTATGACACTTTGAAAATTTTGCTCAGTATCAAAATCACGAATCAGTACCTCATAAATCACCAGATCCTCGCGTTTTGCAGGTTTAAAATCTGTGATCTGCCATTGGTAATCCTCTTCATTTAGCTGAATATAGGATATCGCCTCTGAAGTTTTACCAGACGGATAAGCAGGTATGTTTTCAAACGTGGATGTCTTTATAAATTGATCATTAAATTCATCAAGAATAAGTGTAGAGTAGGGGTCTGCAACGCGCAGATTATACTCAACAACATATTGATACAATAAATGTTCTTTTGGGGTATTTGTAAGATCAATCGTTATCCAATGACGATCTGCTGTATCATCATAGTTCATTAAATACTTTGAGTCTAAGGTCCAGTTAGATTCATTAAAATTCCCTATTACATGAATAAATTCTTTTTCTGGAGCATAAAATACCAGAGTAGCTTCGTTTGGTTTAGACTTATCATAATTAAAACCATCTATCATTCCTTCAGGCATAGGTAATGCTTGAGGAACAGGTTTTACTAAAGTCGTAAAACTGCGCACCACAAGATTTGAAGTTCCTGTTTGGGTAACCTCTAGACGGTAATTAGTATTTAGTGTTGGGTTTGCTGTATATGTATAATTTTTTGTCGAGTTCGCTGAATTAAGAAGATTTCCATTAGCAAATAATCTAAAATCAGCCGTTACAGTAGAAGTTGCTATAATATTAAGATCAGAACCACTAGCAACACTAGAACTGGTTGTAGTGGGTGCAGTTAATGTAACATCAAAAGCACCTACTGATTTAATGAGATCGGTACTTTGCTGTGAACCATTTTGATTTTTTACTAATAACCCTATTCTGCTAATACCAGTATTTTTATAGAATTCTGTTGGTTTTAGAACATAAGAATAGGTACCATCACCATTATTTGTAAAGCGTGAAGATTCTGGAGAATTGCCAAAATCTGTGCCTATTGCCTCCGGATTATTAATTTGAGTTCCTGAAGAATCATAATGCCAAGTCCACAAATAAACTCCGGAAGTCCAGGAAACATTTGAGGCAGTTATTGTAATATTCTGATCTTCTGAAAAAGGCTCCGGACTCAGCGTGATAGTTTGAGCAAAAAAGGAAACTGGTAAAGCAAGGAAAAGAAGTACGAGTAGTTTTGTTTTCATTCTCAAATTTTTAAGATTAAAAAAGGCCGTGCAAGCACGGCCTTTATGGTTTTATTTTTTTTTATTCTACAGGAATAAAAATATATCCGGCGGTTAGATCATTAAACCAAATATCATACGTTCCTGCTGTAACAGGAATATTTGATGAAGAATTGAGAACTCCATAACCGCTTATTGTAGTAGTCGCTCCCCAGTTAACATCCCAAGAATCATTTGCTCTAAATTTAAATTCACCATCAAATAATTTCACATTCTTTGCATACCAGATATGAGGATCAAAAGTAGATTGTGTAAGGTTTGAATCTGGATCACTCCAGCCATCATCTCCACCAGTACGTGAAGAACCTATATAACCCATAGCTGGGTAAACCGTTGCAGCACTAGCATCATATGGAGCAATGCTATAAACACCCGTTTTTGTATTTATATCAAGTTTATAATAGCCGGTGGTAGGAACACTCAATACACCGGGTTCTTGACCTGAAGTTTCATTACTTACAAATGTATTATTTGTAACTCCCCACTGTGGTTGCCATTGTCCTGGCGTCTCTAATAATTTGAATGCAAAATCACCACCACCATTAAATTTAGCAGTATATGAATACACATTCTTGTTATTAGGATCTCTTATTATAGGTGCATTATTATTATTGTTTTCCCAATTTGCAGCCGTTGCGCTTCCTACTAAAAATAAATTAGTTACCGCTGTACTATAGGTAGTCACAGAAAATGCAACTGGTAGAGAAAGTCGTTCGTTTACTCCTGTATCACTAGTTATAGTAGCTCTTATTCGAGTTTCAAGATCAATAGAACTTTCTTCATCAGCGCCCAGTGATAACGCCAGCGCATTAAGCTGTGAGTTGGATAGGGTGAAAGCATTCAAATCTGTTACTTGCCCAATGGTCTGAACGTCTTCAAAATTTGTTTCTGCAACTGCCAGTTCTATGCTATAAACAACTGAAACCGCAGTACCTTCAGTAGAAAAATCGGTCCACATCATTTCAAGTGCTGTTGCATCAGGAGTTTCCCCATCTAAAACAATACTAAAATCAGCATCCGGATTAGTAATTACCGGAGCGGCTACAGCATAAGGCGTTATCGTATAACTTAGAGCTTCCGTAGATTGACTCTCAGAATTAATACGCACATAAACTGGAAATGCCTTATACGGCTCTGCTCCCGCGTCTAATAAAAGTGCGTTTAAGTTACTTACCGATATGGTAAAATTAGTATCCTCACTGGTACCTAGAGCGATCTCGTTAGTAAAACTTTCATCTGTCGCCATTACCACATTATACGTAGATGCGGCGTCTAGCTCCTCATTCCAGCTAATTGTAAAGGCTGCATTCTCTGGGTAAGAAGCGTTTAAAACTAAGTTTGAAAAATTGGTGCTATTTATCTCAAATGAACTTTGACCCTCTTCAAGAATAAGATCTTCAGTATTATCGCAGCCTATTAATGTAGCTAAAGCGAAAAGACTAAATAGTGACTTTTTTAATAGTGTGTTCATATTCTTTATTTTGAAAAGTTAAGTGGAATCATCGCGTAATCACCCGTGATATCATTAAACCATATTTCGTAATTATCTTTTACAGGTACCGGGATACTCACACCATCAACAACAGAAACTCCAGAAAACTCTGAAGAACCTCCGTATGTCGTACTTCCGTTTGCTAAAAATGTCACAGAACCTGCTTCTAATGGAGTAGAGCGTATGTACCAGATATGCGGATCAAAATCTAAAGCCGTTAATGAAGCTGAACTTCCCGCATTGCCATCAAGAGAAACCGATGTGAATGGAGCACCTACGTTAGGTACATCTGTAAGTGTAAAACTTCCTGTAGAAAAGTTTACAGTAAATTTTTGATACCCTTCTGAAGTAGAGCTAAAAACCGGAGGATCTGGATCATCATCTGTAGCTCTTAAAACCAATGTGCCGCCATCTTGACCATACTGTGGAGCCCACTGACCACGATTTGCTAAAATTTTGAAAGCATCTGCAAGAAATCTTCCTGTATAGGAGTACTCATTTTCGTTGAACGCATTTCTAAATAGAAGCGGGTTATTTTGATCATTGTTCCAGCCCGGAGCGGTTGCAGCACCTACTAAATAATAGTCGTCAAAAGGATATGAAAAGTACGGATTAATCATAATTTCAATAGGTTCAGAATAGCTTACATTAGAAGCCTGAGTACCTATAGACGATTTAATACGGATGAATGCCTGCTGCCATTCAAAAGGAACAAATCCTAAATCATTTGCGGTATTGTTTAAAGCACTTACTGAAATTGTAGCTTCGGTATTTGTAGTGCTTACAGCCGTAATTGGAGTTGTAAAGGTATCTTCAGTAGCAAATTCTACAACGTAGTTTACCAACGTAGGCAAACCATAGCTCGCCTTATTCCAACTAATGGTTACTGCGGGATTACCGGGATTGGTTTGATCTAAAGCAACCCGGTTTATATCTAATTCTGCAAGTAAAGGTGCATCTTCAACCGCCACGGTCAATTTTTCATCGTCTTCACTGCAACCAGTCATTATAACCAGCGCAATCAAGAGTGCACCATATTTAATTTTTGATATCATAGTTTGTATGTTTTAGTTTCTAGTAACCTGCGTTTTGTGTTAGGTTAGCATTAGAGGATAAACTTTGATTAGGTATGGGAAACAATTCTCTGAATTGAGGAATAGCTGTTCCTGTTTGGGGTCCTCCTTTGTAAGACCATAAATAAGAACTACCAGAATAAACTCCAAAGCGTATTAAGTCTTGTCTACGATGGCTTTCCCAATACAATTCTCTGGAGCGCTCATCTAATATAAAATCCAGAGTAAGTTGGCTCTGCGTAATATTTCCAGATGTATTTCCAAAAGCACGTTCTCTCAACTCATTAATGTAACCCAGCGCCTGAGCAGTAGAACCACCGCCACCTCTTAGAGTAGCCTCGGCATACATAAGAAGAACATCTGCATATCTAAATAGGGGATAGTCTGTATCTGTGAAAGTACGGTCACTTCCAAAACCTCCGGTTGAAGTTCTGTTTGAGAATTTTGTGATAATATAACCTTCTGCAGTATTTCCTACGTTATTTATTTCTTCAGTACGATCTGCAGTAATTAGTGTATTACGGCTGTCATTTCTGTAAAGTGGATTACTGGTAAATAATCTTGAGAATTCTGGACGAACTCTAAAAAGACCACCAAAACCAGTAGCATTTACACCCAGGCTCTCCCCGTTATTTTCAGGAACACCTACTTCACCTTGAATAATAATGGTTGTACCTCCGTAATTTTGAGTATTTGTACCGTCATTTGATATTGGGAAAATGATTTCGTTTTGAGCACCATTCGTATTGTTATCTGCCATAAAGTTGAACAAATAATTAGGTGTTAAACTATATCCACTTCCTATCAAAGTCTCACAAACAGTAATACAATCTGCATAACGGGCAGTACCTGTATAAACCTCAGCGTTTAAATATAATTTTGCAAGAAGCATATTTGCCACTCCCTGATCTACGCGTGCGTATTCATTTTGTCTTGCAGCAATAAGATCTGGTAATGCAGCAAGTAGTTCTGACTCAATAAAATTAAATAAATCTACACCTACTAGTTCTGGTACCTGATCAAAACCTACAGCATCATTTTCGGTAACTGAAGGAGCCTTGCCAAACATATCAAGTAAGTGATAATTAGCTAAAGCACGTAATACGCGTGCTTCTGCACGATAAGTTTGTATAGTTGCCGTTAGCTCTTCACTTTCGCCTCTACCGCTTAAAGCCTCTGTAGTGGTTTGTCTTAAAAACTCATTTGCTAATGCGATTTCGTAAGAAGCTCTTGCAAAAACCCCTAATATTAGCGGATTGTCTGAGCTCCAGGTATTGCGTTGCATACCACGAAGACCAGGATCATTTTCATACGTCCAGATAACCTCATCTGTAGATAAGTTTTGAAGGTTAAATAAACCACGAATATATTGTCCTGTACCGGCATCAAGACCAGCAATATTAGATCCTCCCGGATCACTTATACTTGTTAAACTTAAGTTTGCGTAAACACCTGCAAGCGCTTGCTTATAAGCTCCTTCGTTTTCAAAAAAGCCATCAGCTAAAAGCTCATCATCATCTTCTGGTGTTACATCTAAATCTGACTCGCAAGAAATGAATACTCCACCCAGGAGTAGCATTAATACGAATGTTCTTAATTGTAGCATATTTTTTATATTAAAATCCATAATTCAGTCCGAATAAGAAAGTGCGCCCTCTAGGGAAAATTGTATTGTCTACACCATTGTTAGTTATTTCTGGGTCAAGACCTGAGTAATCTGTAATTACAAACACGTTTTGAACACCTCCCCATAATCTTAAGGTACCTTTGCCCATTTTGTCTGCATCAAAGGTGTAACCTAGCGTAATGTTATCCATACGTAGAAAATCTGCATCTTCTAGGTAATAATCAGATAGTATAACATCTGGTGTATTTACAAAATTGGTTTCCAGCACCTGCGTAGGAACATTGTTTAATACCGTTCTAAAAACATTACCATATTGTGCATTACCAGAATTCACATTGTTATAGATGTCATTTCCAAAACTTGCTCGTAGATTAAAGCTGAAATCCCAATCCTTATAATTCATAGTAGATTGAAAACCCATTGTTACATCTGCACGACCATTGCCTGCGATGTATTTATCATCATCATTTAAAATACCGTCATTATTAACATCAACATAAGCACCTTCTATAGGAGCTCCTGCAGTATCGTATAATTGTCTATATACAAAGAATGAGTTAGGAGCAAAGCCTTCACGTTGAACTTGTATAGTATTACCCGTACCACCTGAAATACCTTGAGTCAAAATATCTTGTCCAAAGGCAAGTTTATTTATCTCACGGTCGATATACGTCGTGTTGTAATTAACATTCCAATTAAAATTGTCATTAGAAACGACATTGTAATCAATTACAAACTCAACACCCTGAGTCGTAAATTTTCCGATGTTCTGAAACCCTTGATTAGAAAAGTTTACCCCATCAGGTACCGGAGCTGATGATAATAAATCATTAGATTCTTTACGGAAAAAGTCTAAAGAACCACTAAGCTTTCCGTTGAAAAAGCCATAATCAATACCAGCATTGTATTCTGTAATTTCTTCCCATTTAATACCTGCATTTCTGAAGAAAGGCTGACCTATTGTATAGTATTGATCACCAAATAGATATTGAGATCTTGAATCACCCAATCCATAACGAGATAAATAATCATACTGTGAAGAAATATCCTGTTGACCGGTGATACCATAACCTAAACGTAGTTTTAAAGCACTTAAAGTTTCTGAATCTTTTAGAAAATCTTCATCAGAAATTTGCCAAGCACCAGATACTGCAGGGAAATATCCAAAACGCTCATCTGGACCAAAACGTGAAGTACCGTCGCGACGAATAGAAGCACTTAAAAAATATTTGCTTTGGTAATTAAAGTTACCACGTGCAAAATAGGCAAGTAAAACAACGTCTGGACTTATAGTGTTTTCTGGAGGAGCAGAGTTAGGATCACGAACGTTATTTGTTGTGAAATTTTCATTTTCAAATATTTGATAGGAATATCCTGCTGTAATTTCGGTATTAAAATCTCCAAAAGCTTTTGTATGCACTAAATACGCGTCAAATAAGCGGTTAGAAGATTTAAAATCGGTGTCAGAACGTTGTCCTAAGGTTTCACCTTCTTCCGCGTTAGTACCTAAAGCACTGTTGCGATCAACTTCATAAAAACGGTCTGAAGTACTCTCATCAAGACCCAGGTTTACGACTGCACGTAAAGGCTCATAAAAGGGTAGTTTATAATCTACTTTGAAGTTTCCGTAATAACGACGAACGCTAGCAATATCTTGGGTTTGCATTAGCTGGGCCACAGGATTACGAGGTACATTTCCTAATATAAGTCCGTTTGCTCCGGTATATTCATAAAACCCTCCGTATTGTGAATTGGGATCATAAATAGGTTGTGTAGGATTAAATTGTAAAGCGTTACCTTCTATACCCGGTGCAAATTGATTGCGCTCAAAGTTTAAGTTAGCATTGAAGTCAATTTTTAAATTTCCTTCAAAAAAACGTGGATTTAAAGATAGCGAAGTAGTAGTACGCTCAAACGATGAAGTTTTACGTAATCCTTCCTGGTCTGCATAACCTACAGAAAGTCGTGCAGGTAAATTGTCTGCCAGAGCACCACTTACAGATAAGTTGTGCTGTGAAGAAAATGCATCCCGGTAAATAGCATCTTGCCAGTCTGTATTTGCATTTCCTAATAAATCTACACGGTCGGGAAATCGCTCTGTTACTAAACTACGGAATTCTGCTGCGTTAAATACATCAATTTTATCGGTTAGACGTGATACACTTGCTTGGCTGTCAAAGCTTACTTTTAAGCCTTGCTTTCCTTTTTTAGTAGTAATAATAATAACGCCATTTGCACCACGGTTACCATAAATTGCCGCTGCAGAAGCATCTTTTAAAACCGAAAAAGATTCAATATCTGCAGGGTTGATAGAAGAAATAATAGAGCGGGTACCATTTGCAACATTGCTTACCGGTAAACCATCTATTACAATTAATGGATCGTTAGAAGCATTTAAAGAAGCACCACCACGTATTCTAATTTCAGAATTAGATCCCGGCGAACCTCCTGTGTTTACGGTTAAACCGGCAACCCTACCATTAAGTAAGTTTTCTGCCGTTACATTGTTACCTTTATTAAAATCATCTTCTCCTATAAGTGCTACAGACCCTGTAAGATCTTTCTTTGTGGTAGTACCATAACCTACAACAACTACAGCATCTAATTCTGAAGCATCTTCGGTGAGTGTGACATTTAATGTGCCCTGGCCGGTAAACGGTATCGTTTGCGTTCTAAAGCCGAGATAAGAAAAAGTAATTTTAGATCCTTGATTTACACCTGAGAGGGTATAATTTCCATCAAAATCTGTTGTTGTTCCATTGGTTGTACCATCTACTATAACATTAACACCGGGAACGGGTTGTTTAAGTGTGGCATCAACTACAGTTCCACTTATTACCGATTGCGCAATCGTTGTAATTGGCAATAAGAGTAAGAGAAAAAGCGTTCGTTTAAATAACATTTTCATAAAATAGTTTGAGTTGAGCTTTAATTTTTTTGAATAGAATTATCTTTAATTTGCTTGTTTAATGCAACAAACTTACCTAAAACGATAGGTTAATAGGGCATTGCTTAGTGTTAACTATACACACTCTAACGTTTTCGTGTTGATAAGTTTTTCGCAATTAAAAACCCTTGATTTTATCAAATAGTTAAATAAAGGGTCAAATTTGAAGTGCAGATTATTATAATGAAAAGAAAAATTACACTTAAAGACATAGCAAAAGAGCTCGACGTCTCTATATCTACCGTTTCTAAAGCGCTTAAAAACAGCAATGAAATAGGTTTTGATACCCGAGAAAAAGTTCAGGCGTTTGCAAAATTATACAACTATAAACCTAACAATATTGCCGTTAGTCTTCAAAATAGTCGAACAAAGCATATTGCCTTATTCATACCAGAAATTGTACATGATTTCTTTACAACTGTTCTTAAAGGAGTGGAAGAAGTAGCTCATAAGAATGGATACAATGTACTGGTATGTGTATCTAACGAATCTTTTGAGAAAGAAGTTTTAAGTATGGAGATGTTTGCACGTGGAGGAATTGTGGACGGATTTATTATTTCACTATCTAAAGAAACGCAGTTAAAGGAAGATTACAATCATTTAATAGAAATTGAAAATCAAGGGATGCCTTTGGTTATGATAGACAGAATTACAGATAAGGTAATATCAGATAAAGTGATTGTAGATGATATGCGCGGCTCTTATACTGCAATTAGTCATTTAATTAATCAGGGGCGCAAGCGTATCGCATTAATCACTACGGAAGATTACATTAGTGTGGGATCTCTTAGAAAAAAGGGATACAAAAAAGCACTGGCAGATCACGATATAGAACTTGATGAGCGTCTTATTTTGACTATAAATAATATAGAAGATTCAGATAAAGCGATCGAAAAGTTTATTAGAGAAACGACATTTGATGCGGTTATGGGTGTAAATGATGTATTTGCAGTAGTAGCTATGAAGGCTTTGCAAAATCAAGGAAGAAAAATACCCGAAGACGTTGCGATTATAGGCTTTTCTGATGGCAAATTACTTAAATATGCAGCGCCCACAATATCTGCGGTGAACCAGCACGGTGACGAGATGGGTAAAGCTGCAGCTCAAATGCTTATCGATCGTCTAGAAAGCGATAAAGAAGCTGAAAATTATAAAACAACTGTAATTACAACAACACTCATTGAAAGAGAATCTACTTAAAATATTAATTCATGTGTTTGATTCAGTAAATAGCTATTATTAAAAAATATTCAGATTATATTAAAATGATTAGAAACGCAGGACTGGTTATACTTATCTTAACCCTAATTTTAAGTTGTAAAACTGAAAGAAATACACAATCTAGCACCGCTATGAAATTAAAGAATACGCCTAAAAAAGAAGTTGTTTATCAAGTTTTTATCCGACTTTTTGGAAATACAAATACAACCAATAAACCCTGGGGAACTTTAGCCGAAAACGGAGTAGGGAAATTTGATGATTTTAGTAGTCTAGCCTTAAAACAAATTAAAGATTTAGGTGCCACTTACATCTGGTATACGGGAGTTCCGCATCACGCAGTTATAACAGATTATACGGCTTATGGTATTTCAAATGATGATCCTGATGTAGTAAAAGGTCGTGCCGGTTCGCCCTATGCGGTGAAAGATTATTATCAAGTAGATCCTGATATGGCTAATGATCCCGCAAAAAGAATGCAGGAGTTTGAAGCGCTTATTAAGCGTTCTCACGATGCTGGTCTAAAGGTTATAATTGATATTGTGCCTAATCACGTGGCTCGTAAATATGAAAGTTTGAATACTCCTGAGGGATTAATTCCCTTCGGAAAAAATGACGATACCTCAGTCGATTATAAACGAGATAATGATTTCTATTATATACCTAACACCGAGTTCAAAGTGCCAGAATGGCAAAATGGATACCTTCCTTTAGGTGGTGAATTATCTGATGCGTTAGATAATACATTTAAAGAATCTCCGGCAAAATGGACAGGCAATGGCAGTAGAGATGCTCAACCTCATCAAAATGACTGGTATGAGACTGTAAAAATTAATTATGGTGTATGGCCAGATGGTGGAATTGATTTTGAACCCTTACCTCAGGAGTCTTCACAATGGGAAATTAAAGAACATCAGGAATTTTGGACTGGAAAAGAGGTGCCTGCGAGTTGGGTTAAATTTAAAGATATAGCACTTTTCTGGACAAATAAAGGTGTTGACGGATTTCGATTTGATATGGCTGAAATGGTTCCTGTGGAGTTCTGGAGTTATATGAACTCTGCTATAAAAACCAAAAATCCCGATGCATTTCTTCTGGCTGAAGTTTATAATCCATCATTATATAGAGAGTATATTTTTAAAGGAAAAATGGATTATTTATATGACAAAGTGGAGCTGTATGATACCATAAAAAATATAATGCAAGGTCACGGAAGTACAGACCATATTGCACCAATTGTAGAGCATCAGAAGGACATTGCTGTAAATATGCTTCATTTCTTAGAAAATCATGATGAGCAACGTATAGCAAGTCCGGAGTTTGCAGGAAACGCAGAGAAAGGAAAACCGGCAATGGTCGTTTCTACATTATTATCCAGTTCGCCTACCATGATCTACTTTGGTCAGGAGCTGGGAGAACCGGCATCAGAAGATTTGGGTTTTGGCGATCCTTCGCGCACTTCAATTTTTGATTATGGTAGTGTTCCTTCTGTTGTACGCTGGGTAAATGATAAAAAGTTTGATGGTGGAAAATCTTCAACGTCAGAACTTGAATTACGTGATTTTTACAAGCGTTTACTGAATTTCAGTACCCAGAATTATGCAATTACCGGGGAGTATGCAGATATTCACGCACATAATAGACAAAATACAGAGTGGTATAATGATAAAGTTTATTCATTTGTTCGCTGGTCTGATACTGAAAAATTAATTGTTGTAACCAATTTTGATGCGCAAGACACATTTGGATTCGAATTGCAACTTCCGGAATCAATAATAAAAAAATGGAACCTCTCTAATGGAAAATACCAGGTTATTGATCAGTTGTATGGCAACCAAGAAGGAGAATTAAATATTTATGAAGGAAAAGCGGAGTTGAGAGTAGATATAAAACCCCTACAATCATTTATTTTTAAAGTTATTCAAAGTTAGATTTGTATTAATAATCTACTATGTCAAAAACGCTAAAGGTTGCAATAATAGGAGTAGGTCCCCGAGGTCTGGCTGCTTTAGAAGCATTATTTTTAGCAAAAGAAGAATACAAATCAAGTGTATCTATACAGGTAATACTATTTGAAGATTTCAAATTTCCCGGTGCAGGTCCTATATGGAATCCTGATCAGGTTATTACAAATCTATCTAATGTAAGTGAGCGTCATTTATTCTCAAGTTTAAAAGGTAGAAAAGAAATTGATTATAACGGAATTTACATTCCGGGATTTCCATCTTATGCGGAGTGGAGTCAATCTGAAGCACAAATTAATAAATCTAACATAGACTATTTTCCGCCCCGCGCCACATTAGGTATGTATCTCTATGAGCGCTTTGAGTCCATTAAAAGGAGCTTGGTTTCAACCGGAAGTCTTACTCATATCGAGCAAAAAGTTGTTAAGGTGAGCCCCTTTGAAAATCAATGTAAGATTATAGACGTTAAAAATTGCGTTCATATCGTTGATGAAGTTGTGCTAACTGTGGGACACCAGAATACCCAATTGACAAATCAGCTAGAAAAATGGAAATGGCATGCATCCGAAAATAAAAGTTTAAAGTTATTTGAAGATCCTTATCCGGTAGGAGCATTAGAAACTTCAGTAATAAATACAAATTCGATTATTGCATTAAGAGGTTTTGGTCTTACCATGATTGATCAATTACGTGCATTAACAATAGGATTTGGTGGTGAATTTGTAGAAGATTCTGATTCTGAGTTAAGATATATTCCGTCAGAAAAAGGTCCGAAGAAAATTCTGGTATTTTCATTAGATGGTTTACCGCCGGTTCCAAAACCTTTAACTGCTGAAATAGATAATTGGTTCAAACCAACAGAAAATGAATATAAAGCTTTTCGTAATTCCTTAGATACCGCCTTAAAGGAAAAACAAAATCTAAAAAATGCAACATTCTTTATAGATGCTCTTGCCACTCTTAATAGCTCTGTTTACAGAAGGCTTGGGTATAGATCACGTCAAGATAATTCTGATAAAATTTCACTACAAACGCTTACTAGAGATCTTATAAACAATTCACAATTATCGCATATACTCATAACCGATTTAACCTTACCAGCATCAGAACAAATGCAACTCTTCGTGAATATGGCAGTTGGCAACCAAGAGATTAGTTTAGATTATTGTCTAGGACAAGTGTGGCGTTATGTTTTAGGAGTAATTTATAAAGACTACACCTATCTCGATATCAATGAGGAAGTTTTAGTAGAAATTGTACAGCTTATTGAAGCCAGCAAGCGATATTCTTATGGACCACCTGTGTTAAGTTTGCAGCAACTAATTGCAGTGCACAAAGCCGGAGTTTTGGATTTAAATTATGTGTTAGATCCTAAAATAAAGTTACATCCTGATGGTTGGGAATTATACAAAAAGAACAAAACCTGCATTGCAGATACATTGGTAAATTCTGTAGTAGATCCTCCGCAGTTAACCGCCGTCACTAGCAAAATAATCACAAGTTTATTAGCTGATCTTCACGTAAACCCTGTTGGACATAAATTGGGTTTACATACTTTGAAAGATGGCAGACTTTACCGGGAAACTGGTGAAATTATCGAGCATATAGCTTTTTTGGGAAGATTAGCTAAAGGTAGCGTTATTGGGGTAGATGATCTTATTGAATGTTTTGGTAAACCGGTGAGTCGATGGGCAAGCGGTATTTTTGACAGATTGAAATAATCGCTATAAATCTCATTATCAAGGGTTAAGTTTCTAAGAAAAGTTTATTTTTAGAAATCTAACTTAAAATTATGTTAACTAAAGTTTACGGTTCGGCCGTTTTTGGCGTTGAAGCCACTACAATTACTGTTGAGGTAAATATTGATAAAGGGATAGGATATCATCTTGTGGGACTTCCAGATAATGCAATTAAAGAAAGTAATTACCGAATAGCAGCAGCCCTTCAAAACAATAATTTCAAAATTCCGGGAAAGAAAATTACGCTGAATATGGCACCGGCAGATATGCGCAAGGAGGGTAGTGCATATGATCTTACGTTAGCAATAGGGATTTTAGCCGCCAGCGGACAAATTAATGCCGAAAATCTCGATGAATATATTATAATGGGCGAACTCTCTCTGGATGGTAGTTTACAACCTATTCGAGGCGCCTTACCAATAGCAATAAAAGCACAGGAAGAAGGTTTTAAAAAATTTTTACTACCCAGTCAAAATGCTCGTGAGGCAGGAATAGTAAAAGACATAGAAGTATATGGCATAGATTCAATTTCACAGGTAATTGATCACTTTGATAATGGTGCAGAACTCGAGCGAACCTATGTAGATACGCGGAATGAATTTTTTAATGCCTTAGAGCATCCCGATTTTGATTTCGCTGATGTAAAAGGTCTAGTATCTATTTAGTTAATGTGTTATATTATAGATTTTTATAAATATTTTTTGTTATAGTGTACAACAATTGTACATTTCTTAGCTATTTAATTCTTCTTTTATACGGTTTAGGTCTTCTATTACATTTAAAGAAGTACCATCTAGGAAAACAATATTAGTAACGTTTATTCCATCCCTATGTAAAACAGAACTCATACTTTTTATACTGGTAATTATATAGGTATGCTTTTTGTCTAATCCTTGTGGTGTTAAGTCAATAGTTTTCATAAATTATCTTCTATATGAATTATCGCGACCCTCTTCACAAAGTTCTCTGGCTTCACTCCTTGACATACCATCTTCAACAAGATTATCAATACAGCTATCCATTTTACCTCTACAAGAGGTAAGTAAAACTAAAAGTAAGCAAACACCTAAATATTTCATTTTTTTGATTTTAGAAAGTTAAAATACAATAATAAATTGATAAAATAATTTGTTTGTTCGGTATCTATGTAGGGAGCATCCCTAGTAAATGGGTTTATTATATACCCTTAGATATCTAGCTTGCATATCTTGCACCCCCTACGCCCATAACTGTAAGATATTCTTGATAATGCACCCCAAGTTATCAATATGTTGTTCAGACCTTACTAATTTCCCCTCGTTGTTAATATACTCTTGTATAAGTATTCTACAATCAAAAGTTTGCTGACCTGTTGAGACCCCAATACTTGGAGAATCTCTTTTAATCGCAACACAATTAAATTTGTGATTATTCATTATATTAATTTTAAAGTTGATACAAATATAATCATTTATTTATCACTATCGATTTTAGTTATATAAATAAATATTTAAATAGCCTTAAGCTATTGTTTGTATATCTGTTAATGCTTTTTTGACCTTTTGTACGGTTGCAGGACTTACCTTGGCTGCTTCGGCTGTAAGTCTTATGCTATTTCCTTGCTTCAAATATTTGATAACGGTCTTATGCTTGGCTAAAAAATCTTTAGTGTCCTCAACGCTACCGCGAACACGCCCTTTGTAAGTACCTTTGGCTTTTGCTATCGCTATACCTTCTTTTTGACGTTCCAGCATCGTTTCGCGCTCCATCTCTGCCACGTTAGCCATTACGCTTACGATTAACTTGAATGTGCTGTTAGGTTTACCATCTACTAAACTAGTAATTCCTAAATTCTCGACCATTAGGTTAACCCCGTTGTTAGTGAAGTAGTTAACAGTATTGAGAACATCCAACAAATTACGTCCTAGTCTATCTATACTACTAACTGTAATGTAATCAACCTCATTGTTAGCGATTGCATACATTAGCTTAATTGCCTGTGGACGTTCACCAAATGGAACTGAACCACTTATAACATCATTATACAGGGTGTCACCCTCGTTAGCTTTTGCTAATTGTCTTTCTAGCTTCTGGTTTGCTGTTGAGATTCGGTTGTAACGTGCTTTCATTCCCTGTACTGTTTTTGATTGAGACAAATATAATATATTATCTTTTACTGTACTAATTTTGGGATATACTTGATTAGCACACTTCAATCTTAGAAAAACCGTTAAAATAAAATATAATAATGTACCATAAATAGACCATAATCTAAATGTGGTACAAACTAAAAGCATACCATCTACGCACATATGTAAGAATCATACATCATTCAATTTTTAAAACCTTTTACATTTACTCAATAATCATATTAACGATTTCTGTTTATGTCTGGCTAACTCTAAAAAACTGTGTCACAACGTATATGTTTTCTATTGGTTAGATTGCATAGAATCTTATAGAAGTCAATAATAACGGGACTTGTAGCGTTGTCCTTTTTTATTTTGAACTCAAAAGGTAGTTTTGATTTATAACTTAGTAAAGGATGTCAAAACCTGTACTTTGGTAGGATTGAGTAATAGGGTAATTTGGTTTTTGTATTAGAAATAGTTGGTATTATGAATAAGGTATTAGATTTTTTTGGTGGTGGTGGTGGTCTGTTGATAGTTGTTTTTTTTACAATATCAGGTTTTCTATTTAGCACATTTATTATGCTTTTGATATGTAATAAACTCAATACAAATAAAACAGTTAAACAAATGGAAAAACTTCTTAAAGCTGTTAGTCGTAATAATAACCCCCGTCCTTAGTTTTATTCTCTATACATACCATTTCTTAGGACGTGGGTAATTTTAATTATACAATCTCAATGTTTACAGAACTTAACAACGTTTAATACATTTTATCTGTGGTGTCAATCCCCGTAAACCAACACCAAAAGAATGTATTACTATATATGCCAGTTGGGTATCAATACACCTTCATTAACTGCTAAATTCGTTGTCAATCCCTTATAATCACTACTGTCATTAAATATCTCAACGTGGTATCTGTACCCGTTAACCTCGGTTGGTAACTCTAGGTGGTTATCCTCAATCAACTCCAACGGCATAATGATGGCATCGTGAAAACGGTAGGACTTGACAGGTAGAATACTCTGGTAATTCTGCATTAACTTCTTTTCATTTAACGTCATAACCTCATAAAATGCTCCCTTTTCTGTATTTGCTGTCAACCTTGCCAATTGTTCAGCCTGCTCTGTTGTGTAACCACAATCGATATAAAAACGTTTGGCATCACAAACTCTAAGCTTATGATTGTTCAGAGTTGCGTTGTATAAAGTCTTAGCTTCATTCCTACTAATCCCCCTTATACGCATTAAGTTCTGGTACACACTTAAACCTATATCAGTACCTAAAATTTGGTTTACAATTTGAGGGTTAGCACTTGTTAGGTCAACTGCAATGGTCTTAACTGGTATTATACATCTTAATGCCTTGGGTAACTGTGTTAGGGGGGTGTACTCTCTGTTCTTAGTTTCCGTTTTTATACCAACTTTGCCGTTAGTCAAAAGGAACACCAAACCGTTTAGCATCTTATTTTTAATTACCGTTCTGGTGTTATGATTAACATATTCGCCCGTTTCGTCAAGTTCCCTAAAAATCTTGATTGAAACCGTTTTTAACCAGTTAACCTCTTCTAGTTGAAGTTGGATATCTAAGCCAATTAAATTGCCAGTAATTAAATTCTGTACATTTCGTACACGGTGGGATTTATCGTTAACCAATGGCTTATACAGGTCGGAATTGTAAAAAACCTCGTATAACTTAATCTCACGTTCTATCACATCGGGAAGGATGTTATTTGAAACCTTATGACAGGAATACAGGTATTGCCAGTCGGTTGGGATTTGTGATCCGATAGGATCACAACTACCAACGCTCTCATATATCCGTTTTGCCGTGGCTAGTTGTTGGGTTGTTAACTGTTCAAATAAGTACTCTGTGTCTGTGTTTGCTCTTAGGTATAAATTAACCGACTTGTAAAACTCGTTAGGTCTAACTCTGGTACTATTCAACTTATCAATTAAAACTGTTGCCCTTGTGGTCTTTAATATATAAGCGGTCAGGTACTCAAAGCAAAGCTTATGGTTGTAACTCCCATTATCTTTGGTCTTAAGATTATATTTAATACGGTTGTATGATTTTAGTAACTCAATAGAATCCAGTTCCAACAAGTTTCTTAAACGTTCTGCGAAGGTTGCACCTGCAATACGTCTAAAGCTTGTCGGCTGTTCAACCTCGTAATCACTTACATTAAATCCATAACCCTGTAAAGTGCTTCTAAATACCGAATCATTATATAATTGGTAATCCATAATCTTATATAAACAAGGCTCTAACAATAAACCACGATTAACGTACAATTGCGGTGTAATCTGCTCTATACCTTCAACCTCGTATGAGTAGGTTGCCCCATGGGCAACCGTTGTGTAATAACTAACGGTTGATTGGTACAGCTCGTAAGCTTTATTTATCTCATTCAAGGACTTAGGGTAATACTCATTACTCATCTGTATATTCACAAATAATGCATCGTGAACAGATTTCCGACAACGCCCGTAGCATTGTACCGCATCATTAACGCTAATCTTAAACGCATCGTTCAGTTGGTCGCTAACTATACAGATACTGCAATCCCTATCTATATCAAACCCTGCATAGTAGGTACTACTTAATAAAAGAACGTCAATATCTACATAATCTAAATCCTCAACTACATCCCCACGTTTAAACGGCTTCAATTTGGTATTTAATGTTTTTCCCGTCAAATTGGCTACTCTCAAATCCCTAAAATCCTTGTGAATATTGATATTATTAGAGAATACAACCACTAAACGCCCCTTAGAAACCTCATCATAAACGAACTGCTTAACGTGGTTACGTTTGGTTGTAATCTGTATTGGTTTCTGTTCCTGGTCTGCTCTGGTAAGTTTGAAAAATACCACATCTTTATCCTGTGGCACATCTATATTCTTAAAATTGGGTGTTGCTGTGGATAGCTTAAAGTGTGCTATCCATTCATTCCAAACCAACTCCAAAAATACACCCATAACAGAACGATACTCACTCTGTACTGTGTATGCATTAAACTCGTCTAAAAAAATTGGTATGTTAACCAGTAGCTTATATAAGTCTGCCTTACGTTCCTTAATAACTGCTATCTGGTCGGGAGTACAGTTTATAATTATATTCTGTTTGTCGTCTTCTGTATTATTTAAGTAGGTATAAACCTCATCCCAATTATTAGCCGACTGGCTGTAAATGAAGCATTGCTTATCGCTGTTATAGTTCCCGTTCTTCTTGCTCTCAATCATCCCAACGTTAGGACTAATTATAAGACAGTTTCCGTGTGTGTAGTTAAGTAGAGCAGTAGTACACCCAATGCCTGTAGAACCCTTAATTATGTAGGTATTTCGTGAAAAATCGGTAATAGCTTCTAAGGCTTCACCATTTACATATCTACCATTAAATTCAACTTCATTAATCTCATATTCAAACATTTATAAGTTCGAATTCGGAGCAAATGCAACAAGAAAACCCTTGATTTTTCGGGTATTATTTACTATACTTGTTAGGAGGTTTGCCCTCATTCTGCACCCCGTTACTCTATGCTAACGGCTTTAACTTGGGTGCAGATTATTTATAGGTGAGAAGTCTGGGTAGTTATGGAAGTTTGCGCTTTTGGCTACCTTTTCTTTTGCCCTTATCTCTAGGCAGTTTTAGTATTAGTTTACTTGAACTATATACTTAGAATAAAGCGTTTTAAGACGTTTAAACGTGTTGTATCGACCACTTGTACTATTACTGTATTCGGGTGTACCATATTCGCCCGAAATAGGCTGTATTAGGTTTACCCACCTTGTCTTTATATGCTTGAAAGCTTCCTTAACATCCTCATAGTGATTGAGGAAGATTAACAACGTAAACATATCTTTTCGTTCCTGTAGGGTTAGGTTATTCCATTCCGTGTTTATTCCATACTTGGTCGTGTCATTCATTAAATAAATCATTCTTTTCTTTTTTTATAAATTTTATTATCGTATACAACAATTATAGTATATGTTCCAAAGAAAGTCAAGTATAATTACTATTATTTATTCACTTTTATCATATTATTATTAAATATACGTATATATTAACAATAACATAATTAATTTTATGTTTTTCAATTTTTAATAGCTTACTTGTTAATAAGATTTTTTTAGAATATAGGAATAATACCATAATATTGTAATGATTCCAATTACTATATTATGAATGATGAAAAAGAAATAATTGATGACTCTTATATTGAACAGCTTATTGATGCTGCTTATATTGGCGGTAATGGTCGATTTATGGAGGTAAGTGATACAGGTAAGAACTTTGCCAGATTAGAGGGTGGCACATATAGTTATAGAAGTCCTAAGACCTTCGGAGTTGTAAAGCAATTTGAAGGTGTTGAGTTGAGAAGATTAAAAAAGATATTTATGGGGTTGATAAGTCGGTACAATTACTTTAAGATAAAGGAATATCAATACAGCTATCGCGGTGGTGAGTGGCATAGAACTTATGATTTGGGCAAATAGATAATCGTCAAAATCAGTACCTAAATGCCGTCACGTGTACGGGTAAATACACCTACTTAATTTTTAATGTTATGGTTATCAATATTATAAACGATATTTACACCACCCTAACCCCCTGTAGTTAGTTTCTCTCTAGTAAATGATTTAACGCGGTAACCTTTCTTACTATTCCATTATTACCATTAATTATATATAAAGTTAATGTGGTATTTAAATTTTTTACAAAATTTTTGAGATATTTATAGTAAAAAGAAATATGATTATTAGAATGACAATAAGCCAGTATGCCAGATTACATCATTTATTTGGTTTTAGGCATACTGTAAATGTGAAGGGTAAGGAATTGGCTAATCAATTAAGGAGGATTTACGATGTACACCAAACGAAATAAAAACGAGCCGACGTACTATAAGGATAGGGGAGATAGCCGTTTAGTATTGCTCTCAACTCTTAAAGGTAGGATTATAGTTTTTGTCGTAATAGCTATACTATTGATTTGAGGTTATCTGGTAGAATAGATTTTATTTATTTCCTATATGTATGTTAAATCTGATTAGTGCATATTTGCTAATTAAATTTAGAGAATGAAACAAGTTAACCTGCTCTCGGTTTTTAACGCTTATAAAAAATTAACAGACGCTGTCTACGGAAAATATTTTAATTATTTAGGTTTTGAGATAAAAGTTAATGAGCTTAAATGTCTGGAATCTCTACTTCCAAACCTTCTGAATGACTATTACGATATATTAAATTTAAATAATTTCTATGTTGGTTTTAAGATACCTCAAATAAGTAAAGAATTTGACTTATTGAGGGTTGGAACTAAATACGTCATTAATATTGAGTTAAAAAGTAGGAATACTGGAGAAAAAATGCTAACCCAGTTAGAAAGGAATAAATATTATCTAAATTCTCTAGGTCTAGAAGTTTTTAATTTTACATATGTTTCTAGTGAAAATACTTTATATAGGTTAGGGGATTATTCTTTACTAGAGCCAATCAATTTTAGCATATTAAAGAAACTTCTTAACGAACAAGAAATAGGTAATATTGATAATATAGGTTCATTGTTTAATCCTTCAAATTACTTAGTATCTCCCTTTAATTCTACTGAACGTTTTGTGAATGGCGAATATTTTTTAACAAATCAGCAGGAAGAATTTAAAAAAACAATTTTAGCTTTATTTGGTTCAGCTAATGAAAGTTTCGTGTCCATATGTGGAAAAGCAGGAACTGGTAAAACTTTACTAACATATGACATTGCTAAAGAATTTTTAAATTACGGGCAGAAAGTTTTGTTCATTCATTGCGGTAAATTAAACAATGGTCATCAGATTTTAAGCGAAAATTATAAATGGGAAATACTAGCCGCTAAGTATTTGAAATTAGAACGGGATTATTCTGAGTATTCATTAATTGTTATTGATGAAGCACAAAGAATTTATCCAAATCAACTCGAATACGTAATAAATAAAATTAAACAAGCTAAACTCAATTGTATCTTTTCCTTTGATAATGAGCAATGGTTAAGACGTTGGGAAGCTAGTAATAATATAAGTGAAAGAATACAGAATCTTACAGCGTCAACAGTTTGTAATTTAACTGATAAAATTCGGACAAATAAGGAAATAGCATCTTTTATTACCGCTTTTTTTGATAGGGCTGCACCAATTTATACTTTTAATAGAGAGAATATTGAGCTTCACTTTTTTTCATCTCACCAAGCCGCTAGGGTTTATTTAGAGTATCTAAAACCATTTGATTGGACTGTAATTAATTATACCCCTGATAGTAGAATTACTTATCCGTATGAGAAGTTTGCAATCGGTGGTGCAGATAATACACACGAAATACTAGGGCAGGAATATGATAAAGTTGTTGCAGTCATTGATAGTCATTTCTATTATAATGATAAAAATCAGTTATCCACTAAAGGATATGAGAGCAGACCTTATTATCACCCTTCTAAAATGCTCTTCCAGATAATGACACGAACTAGAAATGAATTATGTCTAATTATTATTGAAAATCAAGAAGTTTTCAATAGATGTTTGTCAATAATAAATAATAAATAATAAAATCTCAATTGAAGGTATTACTTAACACCTCATTTATATCCAGTAGCTTGTTATTTGGTAATTGCTGTATGTATGCTTGAGTGGTTGCTATATGGCTATGACCTAATGACTGGCTAACTGCTACTAAATCTGCGTTATTATTGAGTAGTAGCTGTGTGTAGGTGTGTCGTGCTACGTGGCTAGTTAAATTAGTTGCAATATCACATTGTTCAGCAATTTTCTTTAGGATTTGGTTATAGTAGGAGCGTGACCCAGTAAGACTTGTATACTGCTTATCTGTTAGGTCTGCACCGTCTTTATAGTAGCTAAACTCATCATTATCTAGGAAGTGGAAAACAAACTTTGACGGGTCGGCAACTTCCGTAATTGTATGGATGTACAGATTGTAAATGTCGGCTTCAATATTCTTAATAGTCGTTTGAAGGGTTGCTAATCTTTCATTTATAGAGCCGCGTTCGATAAGCTTTTCAAATTCCGTGCTAGTGGCTTGTATACCTGCATTCTCATTATACTTAATTGTAATATCATTTACCCATTTTTTAGATTTTTGAGTTTCAAGTTCCTTTTCGGTTTTCTTCAAATTAATTAGCCTTATCTCTCTTTTACGTTCTAAAGACTGTATTTTATCACTAAACGTATTATCTAATTTAGATAGTCTGCTATTAAGCATTTTTAAAGCTATTAGAGTTAATCTAAGCCGCATTTTCTTCTTAGTCTTATATTGTGTGTACTCCATTATTAAAGACCCTTCCACGCTCTTGAAATCACCCCAACGTAACAACTGAACATCAGAACACCGTAAACCTTGGGTGAACAGTTGGAACAGGAATATATCTCTAAATTCTTCTATACATACACCTAGATTATTATATCTTACTTTTCTGTGGTCTACAAATTTATCTTTAGCAATTAATCTGCTAACCTCATCTTGTGTAAGTGTCTTGTTGGCGGTCTGTGTGTATTTCATTTTTAACAACGCAAACGGGTCGTTTGTATAGTTTACTAAACCAGACTTTACCGCTTTGTTAATTATGCTTTTAAAGCTCTTTAGATTGTAGTTTGCTGTGTTAATGGCACTTCCACAATTTCTTATGTATGTATGGAATCCGTTAACGTATTGAGGTGTAAGTTGTGATAACCTCAAATCTCTGTGTCCTTCTGTTTTTAAATAAGCTTTAAACCTATTCCGAATATCAATATATTTCAACCTTGTACCATTGTTTAAAGTAGTTGAAATAACCTCATCATAAAAATCTAAGATTGTCTTACTTGTTGTCTTTAATGCTTGGGTGGGGGTGTCGTGTTTGGCTAAATCCCTTAACACATCCTGTATTTTTTCGTTTATGGCATCCGCGTTACTTTCAGATTTACTAACACGTTGTTTGTCGTCTAACCAGTTCTTACCACTAATTTTAATACCTAGGGTCTTAAACGTGGTCTTACGGTTTTCAATCACCCTAATTTTTAAATACCCATCTTTATCGTCCTTGTTAACTGGTCGGTAAACTATCTTAATACTCATCGTACAACCTTTAGATTTGTACAACAATTGTACAACAAATTGATATAATATTGCGTATGTAATTAAAATAAATTATTTATTATATTGATAAACAGTTTATTATATAATTTAAATATATACAATTCAGTTGTAAAAGGGCAGGAGTCCATAAAGCGTTGTATGGAAATTGCAGCTGCTGGAGGTCATAATATAATTTTAATAGGTCCGCCAGGAGCTGGTAAGACAATGCTTGCAAAAAGATTACCTTCCATATTGCCGCCTATGACATTACGAGAAGCACTTGAAACAACAAAAATACACAGTGTTTCAGGAAGAATGCGAGAACACGTAGGTCTCATGGCTCAACGACCTTTTAGAAGTCCGCATCATACCATATCTGATGTTGCTTTAGTAGGAGGTGGTGCATATCCGCAACCGGGAGAAATATCCCTTTCGCATAACGGAGTTTTATTTTTAGATGAATTGCCAGAGTTTAAGCGCACTGTGCTTGAGGTAATGCGCCAACCATTAGAAGACCGCGAGGTAACCATTTCGCGTGCAAAATTTACAGTTACCTATCCCAGTAGCTTTATGCTTGTAGCAAGTATGAATCCCAGTCCGGGAGGATATTTTAACGATCCTAATGCACCAGTATCAAGTACTCCGGCCGAAATGCAACGCTATCTAAGTAAGGTGAGTGGTCCTCTTTTAGACCGTATAGATATTCACATAGAAGTCACACCCGTACCATTTGATAAGTTGTCTGATGAGCGAAAGGCCGAAAGCAGCGTTTCAATTCGGGAGCGGGTAACTAAAGCCCGCGCATATCAAACAGAACGCTTTAAAGAAAACACCAGTGTTCATTACAACGCGCAAATGAATGTGAAGCAAATACGTACACATTGCGCTCTGGATGAAAATTCAAAGAATCTTTTAAAGACGGCTATGGAAAAACTCAATTTATCTGCCAGAGCGTATGATCGTATATTAAAGGTTTCCAGAACCATAGCAGATCTAGAAGATTCTGCCACTATCGAAAGTCATCATATTAGTGAAGCCATTCAATACAGAAGTTTAGATCGGGAAGGGTGGTTGGGGTAGCCCATTAAATTATCTTCATCATTTTTAACTTTTTATTACATATACTTTAGCACTTTTGTAACTTAGTTGTTCTAAATGCGTCATTTATAAATAAATACCGAACGTATTTATTGTTCTTATTAATCAAAAATCAAATTCAATGATCAAAACAAAATGGACACCGATGGCTCTTATGCTATCTCTGTTTGTAGTATCATTCGTTTCCTGTGATGACAAAGCAGAGAAAAGCGAAGATATTGCAGAGGCAAATCTCTCAATCGATTATGAGAAGTACGAATTAGAAAACGGCTTAAATGTTGTTTTACACAAAGACACGAGTGATCCTATAGTGTCTGTTGCTATTCAATATGGTGTAGGTTCTAACCGGGAGAAAAAAGGGCGTACAGGTTTTGCTCATTTATTTGAGCATATGCTATTTCAAGAGTCAGAAAATGTTCCGCAGGATCAATTCTTTAAAACGATCCAGGATGTAGGAGGTACGCTTAATGGTGGGACCTGGCAGGATGGAACAGTTTATTATGAAGTAGTACCTAACAATGCTCTGGAGACTGTGTTATGGCTTGAGTCTGACCGTATGGGATTTTTAATAAATACCGTGACCGAGTCGGCATTTGCAAATCAGCAAGAGGTGGTTCAAAATGAAAAGCGCCAGCGTGTAGACAACAATCCATATGGCCACACAAGTTGGGTGATAGATAAAAATTTATTTCCAGACGGGCATCCGTATAGCTGGCAAGTAATTGGAGAACTTGAAGATCTTCAAAATGCAACAGTGGCAGATGTTAAAGAATTTTATGACAAATATTATGGTCCTAATAATGCGACACTAGTAATAGCAGGAGATTTTGATGATGCTAAAACAAAAAAGCTTGTTGAGAAATATTTTGGTGAAATAAAGAAACGTCAAGAAGTTGAGCCATTAGCGGTACAAAATGTAACCCTTGATGCAACTAAGCGCTTATATCACGAAGATAATTTTGCAACTGCGCCGCAATTAAATATGGTGTGGCCTGCAGTAGAATTTTACACAGACGATGCCTATGCATTAGATTTTTTAGGTGAAATACTTTCTGACGGAAAAAATGCGCCGCTGTATCGAGTTCTAGTAGAAGATATGAATCTTACGTCTCAACCTTATGCTTGGAATAGTGCAGATCAAATTGCCGGAAAATTTAGAATTTCAGTTACTGCTAATTCCGGAGTCGATCTCGATAGTGTAGAAACAGGTATTACTAAAGCCTTTGCTCTGTTTGAAAAAGAAGGAGTTAAAGAAAGCGATATTGAGCGTATAAAAGCGGGGCAGGAAACCGAGTTTTATAACGGTATTAGCAGCGTTTTAGGAAAGTCCTTTCAGCTTGCTCAATATGATGTATTTGCTGGAGATCCTGATTTTATAGAAAAGGATATTCAAAATATAAAAAATGTATCGGCTGCAGATGTGATGCGCGTATATGAGAAGTATATAAAAGGAAAGCCATTTATACTAACCAGTTTTGTTCCTAAGGGACAGTTAGATCTTATAGCTGAAAATTCGGAAAAAGCAGAAATTGTTGAAGAAGAAATCACTGAAAATGTTCAAACGGAAATAGTAGAAAATACGAAGGAAATAGAGAAAACTCCATCTAAGTTTGATCGTTCCGTTCCTCCGGCAATGGGCGATACCCCAAAATTAAATATTCCGGATTCTTGGACGGCAAAACTACCTAACCAGATGCAGGTATATGGTATTGTACAAAACGAACTACCTCTTGTGAATTTCAGCCTTGTAATGGACGGCGGTCACTTACTTGATGATTTAAGTAAAAATGGAGTAGCAAACTTAATGAGTGATATTCTTATGGAAGGTACCGCTTCAAAAACTCCACTAGAACTTGAAGAAGCCATTGACCGGTTAGGAGCTAGTATTTATATGTACACAACAAATGAGTCTATTGTGATTAGAGGAAATACACTAGCCCGTAACTTCGATAAAACGATGGACCTTGTACAGGAAATCATTTTAGAACCCCGATGGGATGAGAAAGAATTCGCACGTTTAAAAACAAGCACTATTAATGGTATAAAGCGTTCTGATGCTAATCCTGAAGTTATTGCTAACCGCGTTTATAACAAAATGCTTTATGGTGAAGAACATCCTTTAACGCAATCTACATCTGGTACCATAGAGTCTGTAGAAGCTATCACAATGGAAGATTTGAAAGCTTATTATGAAAATTACTTTTCACCTTCTGTAAGTAAATTTCACGTTGTGGGAGATGTTTCAGAAAATAAAGCCTTAGCGGCGTTAGAAGGATTTAAAGAAAACTGGAAAGCTAAAGACGTTAAGATTCCAGAATTTCCTGTAGCTAATAATAGAGATAAAACATCATTGTATTTTGTAGATGTTCCTAATGCTAAGCAATCTGTTATTAATATAGGATATATTGCTATGCCGCGTACCGATAAGGATTTTTACGCTGCTGAGGTCATGAACTATAAGTTAGGAGGTTCATTTTCTGGTAATGTGAATTTAGTCCTTCGGGAAGAAAAGGGATATACCTATGGTGCACGTTCTGGTTTTAGCGGAACAAAAATACCGGGAACCTTTACAGCTTCTTCAAGTGTACGTACGAATACAACTGGTGAGTCTGTGAGTATCTTTAAAGATGAGATTGCCAACTATAAGGCGGGAATTTCTGAAGAGGATTTAGCTTTCACAAAAAATGCGCTTATCAAATCTAACGCACGTCGTTTTGAAACTCAGGGTTCGTTATTAGGAATGCTTCAAGAACGTAGCGCTTATGGTTTAGATGCAAATTATATCGAAAAAGAAGAGGCTACGATTAATAATATGACGCTAGAACAACACAAAGCCTTAGCTAATAAATATCTGGACGAGTCTAAAATGGCCTATTTAGTTGTGGGGGATGCTGCAACACAATATCAACAGTTTAAAAATATGGGCTTCGATGAGGTTGTATTGCTAGATAAAGATGGTAAAGAAGTGAAATTAAAAGAGATTAAAAAATAAAATAGTTTAATTTTTAAAAACCCGCTAAACCTATGTTTAGCGGGTTTTTTTTATCCCTGTGGCCACTCAACTATAAATTTCATTTCAAAATTTATAGCAGCATCCTTAACTGTAATTTCTGTAGGTCTTTTTGTGTTGTATTCTTTAAAGTCAAGGACACGATAAACAGGAGTGTCAAGCATTAAAGACTGTCCAATATTTCCTCCGTCATCATCTCCCAAAGTTATACGCATTTCTTTGGATAAGTCTATGTACAGATCTTCAGAAGAAAAATCAAAGAATAAATCATTTTGATTTTCTCGTGTTTCAGAAATATACCACATATCAAATTCAAACGAAGGTGTGTCAAAACGCTCTACTAATTTTGATTTTGAGAATGCAATTTTCACATCTGCCAGTCGGTTGGGGTCATTTGCATTAAATTCTGGATCCCAGGTTTGATCTTTGTTGTAGAACGAGATTACTTCCGCAGAAATTATACGTACTGCATTTCCGCGAGTGACTGTAATTGTTTCACTAAAAGGCACTTTCTGATTATAAATATCTGTAACTAGAAATTCTAACTTATAGGCGCCTGGAGTAGAATACATAAAAAACAAATCTACGGTTGTTCCTAAATCATCACCGGTAGAGGAAACCTTTGTAGTGTATGATAACCCGCCATTATCTGTAACTTCAATTTCTTTAATGGGGTTTGAAGTGCTAATAGTAGCTTCTAAAACATAGTCTACAAATGGAGTAGCGGTATTTGTAGTTATTTGAACACGTAAAGCAGGTAACTGCTCTGGGATATCTTCTTCTGTATTCGATTCGGAATCACACGCGCTAAGCATAGCTAGAAAAAGTGTAGAAGCTAAAATTAATTTTAATCGCATATTTCAGTTTAATAAGTCCACTTGAAAAGTACTACTTAAAAGAATCTGATTTTTAAAAAATTACTTGTCTTGCATTAATGCTTCGCCTTTAACTAACCAACTAAATCCAAAACACTCTACCGCTAACGCTTCCATCCAGAATGTAAGGTTTAATCGATCATAGCTTTCACGGGGTATGATATTTAAAAGACCTAAGAAAATTACACATAAAGCAAGAAGCATTATAATGCCGGAAACACGATAAACGCGATTGCGTTTTATCTTTTCTGGACATCTCTTTTCTTTAGGAATATTAGACTTTACAAACAAAAATAGCGACATAAAAGCCAGGGCCAGTAAAAACAAAGCGGCTGAAATATAATGTACAAGTGCACGCCAGTATTCATAGCGATCTTCAATATAAGTCACTGCATAAGGAAGGCTGGAGTCACAACATCCTGTTCCTAAATTACTCGTCGGAAAAAATACCACAAACAGAGCAGCTACGCCTGCAATATTTGAAATCCAGAAATCTATAGGCTCTTCACCGCTATAAACGATTAAGAAAATACCTATAAGACTTACAATGCCTATAAATAGTGGAGTAGCTCGAGTATAGTAATAATGACTGATAGATTCTAACGGTCCATGAAGCTCAAAAAAGGTAAGTGAGACTGCGAGGAGTAGAATAGGAAGTAACATACCGGCCGTACCTACAATCTTACGTAAGGTTTTGCCTTTATGAAGCCAGATGCCATTATCTGTTTTGTAATTTAAATTCAGTTTATGATTAACAACATCCTGCTCTTTAGTATTCATAACCTACTATTTAATTCATTAGAACTCTAAATTAGTATTTTAATTAGAGTTACATTTTAGGAACTCAGCGTATTTAAGTGACAATACCATCTGGTAACGCAACATTATTTTTATATTTAAAATTTACATTTACTCTATGCGTAATCCATTTAAAAATATAGGACCGGGGGCATTAATTGCAGCGGCCTTTATAGGTCCCGGTACGGTTACCGTTTGTACACTTGCAGGTATTAAATACGGGTATACCTTACTATGGGCAATGACATTATCTATAATAGCCACCATCGTTTTACAAGAAACGGCTGCGCGTATAGGACTTGTTTCCCAAAAAGGTTTGTCACAGGTTTTACGTACACAGTTACCAGAAGGTATGTTGCGAAAATTCATTTTGGGTTTAGTTCTCGCAGCCATTGTAATAGGTAATGCTGCTTATGAAGGTGGTAATATAAGCGGTGGTGTTCTAGGATTACAAGCTCTGGGAAGTAGCGGAATATACTCTGTAGGAGCTGTTTCAATTAACCTGTATAGCTTATTGATAGGAGGTATTGCTTTTGTGCTATTATATATAGGAAACTATAAAGTTTTAGAAAAGGTTTTTCTGGTACTGGTGATTTTAATGAGTTTATCGTTTGTAATAACTGCTATTTTAACCAAGCCGGATGTATTAGGTTTATTGAAAAGCAGTTTTATTCCTTCGTTTCCTAAAGATAGTATTTTGATGATAGTAGCACTTGTAGGAACTACAGTAGTGCCTTATAATTTATTTTTACACGCATCTCTTGTTAATCAAAAATGGAAAAATAAAGCTGATTTGCCCGCAGCACGAAAGGATACTATTGTTGCTGTTATCTTAGGTGGACTTGTGTCTATGTGTGTAATTATTGCAGCCAGTTCTTTAAGTGGAGAAAATATAGATAGTGCTGCTGGACTTGCTCAAAGTTTAGAACCACTTTATGGTAGTGCAGCACGCTACTGCATAGGTTTAGGATTATTTGCTGCTGGTATTACTTCAGCTATTACCGCGCCGCTAGCTGCGGCTTATGTAGCTCAGGGTTGCCTAAATCTTGGCCACGGATTAAAGTCTCGAAATTTTAGGTTGATATGGATGTCTATATTAACTGTTGGAGTTTTGTTGGCGACTTTTGGCATTAAACCCATCCAAATAATTCAGTTTGCACAAATAGCGAATGGAATTTTACTTCCTGTAATTGCAGGTATATTAATCTGGCTTGCTAATCAGGAAGATCTACTAGGTATTTATAGAAATTCAAAAGTGAAAAACAGTATAAGTTTAATAATATTAGCGATTACTCTCATACTGGGTGTTCGCGCAATTTTAAGCGTATTAGGAATTTTATGATAAAACAAAGGCAGTTTATAGATCTTAATTGTGATCTGGGAGAAGGTGTAGGTAACGAGCGTGAATTAATGCCTTTAATTAGTTCGTGTAATTTAGCTTGCGGTGGACATGCAGGAGATTCAGAAACAATAAACTCGGTAATTGCCTTAGCTACTAAATATAATGTTGAAGTAGGGGCGCACCCGTCTTTTCCCGATCGAGAAAATTTTGGCAGAACCGCTATAAAAATTTCCTTTGACGAACTGAAAAATTCACTTCTTAAACAAATTGATCTAGTAAAAGAATCTTGTCATAGATTTAATATAAAACTTCACCATATAAAATTTCACGGTGCTTTATATAATCTGAGTGCTTCAAATGAAGATTATGCACAATTTATCACCAGATTAATTGAAGAATATTATCCGGAAATACCCATTTATGTTCCATTTAATTCTGCAATTGGCAACCTAGCAAACGGACGTGTAAAAATGATCTATGAAGGTTTTGCAGATCGTAATTATGAGAAGGATGGGAGTCTGGTTTCAAGATCAAAAAATTATGCTGTTCTAACCGATTTAAATAGAATTTTTGAGCACGTTTTTGGGATGGTAAATAGCAATGAAATTAAAACCATATCAGACACTATTCTGAATGTAAATATTGATACAATTTGTGTTCACGGAGATACCCCAAAAGCAGTTCAAATTTTAAAAGATTTAAATCACAATCTCCTAAATTCAGGAATAGAAATTAAAGCTGTAAAATGAATTTGAAACCGCAAATTATTAAATATGGAGAACGGGCTATTTTACTACAATGGGATTTTAAAATTGCTTCAGAAAATTTACAATTTATACTAAGTTTTAAAAAATATTTATGTGATTTTTATATTAAACGACAGGTTTATATAAACAATACATATAATTCATTATTAGTTGTTTACAGAAGCTATATAGATTGTATCTATGATGATTTTTCATACTTGAAAACACTGGATTTTTCTACGATTAAACCACTTAGAAATTCTGGAAATTCTTATCGTATTCCGGTATGTTATGATCTTAAATTTGGACTTGATTTAGAGTTTCTAGCTACTCAAAAAAGTATGGAAGTTAATGAGATTATCAACTTACATACTGCTGCAGATTACACTCTTTATTTTATGGGTTTCTTACCCGGATTTTTATACTTGGGCGGTATGCCTGAAACGTTAGCTTATCCACGAAAAATACACCCTCGAAAATCTATTTTAAAAGGGGCAGTTGGTATTGCTGAAAATCAAACCGGAATTTACCCAACTAGTAGTCCTGCAGGATGGCAAATTATTGGTAATTCCCCGGTAAATTTATTTGATAAAAACAAAACAAAACCGTCTCCTTTTGAAGCTGGAGATCGTATTAAATTTTATGAAATAACTTTAAAGGAACACCAGCTCATTACCAATGATATAGCTCAGGGAACTTTCCAATTAAAACCGGAAACAGATGTCTAAAATACATATTCTTCAGCCGGGTTTCTTTAGTACAATTCAGGATTTGGGGAGAGATCAATTTTCACATTTTGGAGTACCTGTAAGTGGAGCAATGGATAGCTTTTCAGCAACGCAAGCAAATCTTTTGCTAAATAACGATAGAAATGATGCCGTGTTAGAAATTACAATGACCGGGCCTGTATTACAATTTGATAGTGAAACTCAAATATGCATTTGTGGAGCAGAATTTGAAATGCTATTAGATGACAAGCCTATTGTAAACGGAAAGGCATACGTAGTATCTAGAAATTCTAAATTGGTATTTAAGTCTATAAAAAAGGGATTTAGAGCGTATCTCGCGGTACAAAATGGTTTTAAAACCACAGTTGTTTTGGGAAGCCGCAGTCAATATCAAGGTATAACCGAGCAAGCACGTTTGCAAAAAGGAGATGTTTTGAATATAGAAACAGTATCTACAACTTCAGGCAATGCCGGAGCGCGCATTAAAATTGAAAACGAACAGTTGTGGGAAACTGAAATACCTATTTTTAAAGGACCCGAATTTGTAAAGTTATCTTTAGAGCAACAAAATCTTATTTTAAATACGAAATTCTCGTTGATGCCTGAAGGCAATAGAATGGCTATTCCTCTAAAAGAACCCATTTCAAATGAACTACAAGGAATAATTACAGGACCGGTACTTCCGGGTACGGTGCAGCTAACACCTAGCGGATCTTTAATTGTTTTAATGCGTGATTGTCAAGTAACAGGTGGCTATCCTCGAATTTTACAAATTCTAGAAAAAGGTCTATGTAAAATTGCACAGAAGAAGCCAGGAGAGTTTATTACTTTCAAAATGGTTGAATACGATCCGCATTAATAGTTAAATCCTCTTCAAATCGTATTATCAATAATAATTACATTTGGCAGTTACTGTGATTTCCCTATGATTTTGGTAAGTGATTAAAAATCAACGGGGAATTTCCCCCTATTTATAGCGTTTGACCTTCTAAGGATATTTAAATGTATATTTTAGATGTGATCTCAAACACTTTTAATAATGCACATTAAATTTCATCATCATCGTTTTTGCTATGTGTTCTTAATTACAATTATTACTAGTTGTAACGATCAAGATCCCTATGTAAAACCTCCCGGAGGTGTAATCTCTATCGAAGAAGCAAAACTACTAGATAGAACCTATACAGAAACCCGTCAAGGTATTTTAGAAAATGCATTAGGAAGAGAAGAAAGCAGATCTAGCTGGTGGTCTGTTGAGGAGTTAGAAGCTTATATAGCCTACGCAAAATACCAAGCAGAAGAAAAAGGAATGCGTGTAAAGGGTTTTAGAATTTATCAAGGTGCGTATCCTAAAAATTACGGAGATCATAAGCGTGCGGGCTCTGCAACTCTGTTCATCGTTCCTACAGGTACGACTGCAAAAAAAGAAGGAACGATTTTAATTAATCTTGCACCCCTGCAGGGAGGCGATGATTTAGAAATAGCTCCTTTAAATATGGGTCATCCACGCAATCCTCCATCAGCTAACTACTAGATATTTCGTATGGATGCGCTGGACTCATATTCATATTATCTCGAAATTATCACGCTTATTATAGGTTTAATACGGTACAAAGAATATAGATACTTTAAGTTTAGGTATATCCTGTACTTTTTAGCTTATGTTGTTTTAAATAATTTGTTTCTAGATACTTATTTAGGCAGTGCTACACAGTTTTTTCACGCTATTTATACGTTAATATATTTTGTGTTTTTTCTATTATGGTATCAATCTCTATTGACAAATAAACATCGCAAAAGAATAGTCAATATCTTCCTAATCATTTTTATAGTATTTTGGATTTATGATGTTTTTCTACTTGAAGGTTTTCAGCAAATCTTTACGAGATACTCGTTTTCACTGGGTACATTCTTACTTATAATCGCTGTGGTTTTTTATTTTATTGAGATGCTAAAGCGTAATGTGGTTCTCAATATAACACGCTCTCCTTATTTTTGGGTTTCTTTCGGGATATTAGTCTATTGTGCAACTTATTTCGCATTTTATATATCATCACTCATTTTATCGTCCGAAAATCCGGTTATTTTAAGTGTTTTGCTATTTCTCATACATAGCATTCAATTTTGTTGTTTTGCAATCGCTTTCATAAGAGCAGATCGCAAAAAGTTAGAACATCCATTATAATTTATATCTAGATTTTAAATTTGTAAAACGAGAATCTATTCCCTCAATTATCCTAAAAAATTAATATTCATTTAATTTCACTAAATTTAAAACACTCTAAAAACACAACTTAAGTTCTTATTTTATGGATGACTGCATTGTAGGGGTGGTTGATGACCATATGTTATTTGCTCAATCTCTTCAAGGATTGATTAATAGCTTTGATGGATTTTCAGTAGCTTTTATAGCACGTAATGGGAGTGATCTTATCAATAAATTAGAAACTATAGACCAGGATCCTCATATTATTTTACTGGATATTAATATGCCCATAATGAATGGTTTTGAAACCATTAACTGGTTAAATGAGCATAGAACCCAAATTAAAACTATCGCATTATCGATGGATGATGATGAGGAAACAATAATCAAAATGCTCAAATTTGGAAGTAAAGGATATTTATTAAAGGACATACACCCCGATACTTTAAAGCTCGCCCTAATTGAAGTGGCAGAAAAGGGACACTATTATACAGATAATGTTACTACAGCACTACTCAGAGGCTTTTCTCGAAAAGAGGATGCTAATTCTCAAATGAACTTTTCTGATCGCGAATTAGAATTTATGGAGCTGGCTTGTTCTGATAAAACATATAAAGAGATTGCCAGTGATATGTGTTTAAGTCCTAAGACAATAGACAATTATCGAGATACGTTATTTAAAAAACTAGAGGTTAGGAGTAGAATAGGGCTTGTTCTTTACGCCTTAAAAAATAAAATTGTAAAAAATTAAAGCCAGTCGATTAGCTTCTTTATCCATTTTAATTTTCCTTGGTATGGCGCGTAGCGCATAGGAATATCTATCCATGTCCCCCGATGAACAATTGATTTTTTGTGAGAAAAGGTTTCAAATGATTTTTTTCCGTGGTAGGCACCTATACCACTTTTACCAACTCCGCCAAAGGGTAGGTGGTGATTTGTAAACTGCACAATAACATCATTAATAGCGCCACCGCCAAAAGCATAATCAATACTTATTTTATCAATCATCTTCTTACTTTTAGAAAATAAATAGAGTGCCAAAGGTTTGTCAAATTTTTGCACCCAATTATCTAATTCTTCGTGATCGCTATAGGAAATTATAGGAAGAATAGGTCCAAAAATTTCGTTTTGCATAACCTCAGGAAGCTGTTCTATTTGAGTAGAAGAATTGAGATCGGAAAGATCTAGTAGTGTAGGAGAGATGTACAAGTCTTTGAGATTGCACGTTCCTCCATAAACAATGTGCTCTTTTAAGATGAGACGCTGAAGCCTTTCAAAATTAGATTGGTTTACGATGCGTGGATAATCTGGTGATACAAATACATCTTTTCCATATGCATTTTCTATTTCTTCAATAAGATAGGTTATGAGTTCACTTTTTATTTGATGATTAACGAGCAAATAATCAGGTGCAATACACGTTTGACCGGCATTAACAAACTTACCCCAAACAATGCGCTTAGCTGTAAGTTTTAATGGAGCAGTCTCATCTACAATACACGGATTTTTACCTCCTAATTCTAGGGTTACCGGTGTAAGAAATTTTGAAGCTGCCTCATATACAATTTGACCAACTTTAGGGCTACCTGTAAAGAATATATAATCCCATTTTAAACTTAGTAATTTTTGTGATTGCTCAACATCGCCTTGTACAACTGCAATGTATTTAGGATCAAATAGCTCCGAGATGATTTGAGCTACAAGCTGCGAGGTGTGAGGTGTAAGTTCGCTGGGCTTAAGCACAATCGTGTTTCCGGCCGCTATAGCAGCAATCAATGGAGCCATAACTAACTGGAAAGGATAATTCCACGGACCTATTATTAATGCATTGCCATAGGGTTCAAAAATAATTTTAGAGCTTGATGGAAAGTTCAAAATACCAGATGAAACACTTTTAGGTTTCGTCCATTTTTTCAGGTTCTTTATAGTTCTGTTGATCTCCATAACTACGATCAAAAACTCAGTAAGCTCGCTTTCAAAAAAAGGTTTTTTGAAATCTGCATATAGAGCTTCACAAATAGCATTTTCCTTTTCAAGTACAGATTTTTTTAGCGCACGTAACATTTTGTATCTATATGCGATAGAATAAGTTTCTTTAGTCTGAAAATAATTTTGCTGGGTTTCGTGTATTCGCTCTATTTCTTGAACAGAAGTATAATTTGCTGCAGATTCTCTCAATGAATTATGGGCTTTAGTTTATGTGTTATAAATTAAACAAATCTTGAAGAATAAGCTACTATTACTTAATAAGCAGAATTGTTCTTGAGAATGCTACACGTTACCAAAAGTTGTCCTAAATGTCTTTGACTATGTTCTGCGGCGTGAAATAATAAACCTATAACTGTTGACGGTAATTTTTTACGCCCTACAAAACGTTCTTCAATTAAGATTTTGTCGTCTAATGTTTTGAAGTAGTTCAATGCTTCGTTCAGCTTAACGTGATATTGATCAAGGAGTATTGTTATAGAAAGCGAGCTGTTCTCGACACCTTCATTTTTTAGATATTCAAATTGTGTATCATTCAGTTTTAAATCTTTAGCATAGGTCATCATTCGATCTAAAACACCGGTTATATGTTGAAGATGAAATGCAACACTAGCTCTGCCGGCAGGCTTTAACCATAATTGATTATCTGTAAAGTCAGATAACCAATAATTCAAATCTTCTCCGGTCTGCCTCAAAGCGTGTGCCGCCGGTTGTAGATAAGGGGATATATTATCAATAGGACCTCTTAACCAAACTTCTTCTTTTTTTTGATTATCCATAGTTTAGTTTTAACATCCACATTCTCCATATATTGGTGTTGTAAATACTGCGCCATCGGGAGCGGTTACCGTTAGAATACCTTCTTTGTGAAACAGTTCTTGATCTAATTGAACCTCTTTTTCAACTTCAATTTGTATCTGATAATTTTTTAAATCTTTATTTTCCGGATCTACAGCAATAAGATCACCTGCAACATTTATCATACCGGGAGCTTCACCATATTTATCGAGATAAATAAACTTTTGAGCTGCAAAGTCTTCTTCACTTACAGCATAATAGCAGCTGCAACCTATCATTTTTGTTGGGAAACCCTCTATTTTATCGAGTTCCAGGACTTTGTCTGATTTGCAACCACTAGCAATTAAAATAATACTGAAAATTAATAGTAAACGCATAATTTTTTAAATTAAAATACAAAGAATAAGCGATCAAAAGCTTATACCAAATACAAATGTTCCTTCTTTAATAGGACCATTAAATGATCTAACGTAGTCAACTCGTAAAAATTTTAATTTCCCAAAACCTAGATTATCAACTCCAATATTAAATTCGGTGTATGGTTTATTTTCATTGGTTAGAAGGGTATGAACTCCGGTTACTAGATTTAAATTTAGTGCTCTAAGAGCTGGTACTTTCCCAAGAATAAATCCTTTAAAATTATGCTCGATATGTACCTCAAGAAAGCTATTATTTGTACTAAAATCATAGTTCGGCATCGCATTAAAACCTGTTAATCTTTGGTTTCTGAGATTTACAAAGGTTTGGTTACCATTAAAGTGCTGGTAATCTACAAAACTTATATTTTCAGCATTTAAAAATGTACCTCCGGTAACAGCATAACCAAAATCTCCTTTGTTTCCTAATGTTAACTTCTGGCGTATTTCTGCTTTGAGCTCTGTAAAGTTATAATCTGAATTTGTAGCTCCAATAGTTTGCTCGGCAGTTACATAAAGTGTCGGATATTTTGAATCATCTACTTTGAACTTTCCATCGGGATAACTCATGTATTTCTGATCAAAATTTACTACAGCCTGTAAATTAAATTTGGCAAGACTATGGGTTTCAAAACCCGGATTTGTAAAATCTTGAGGATTTAATGGATTGTTTGAAGTATATGGAAAATCCCAATCAAAAAATGTCTGGTCTGTAGTATTAAACAGGGGTGAACGTTTTTCATATCCTGCTTGCGCTGTAAGTTGCAATCCATTAACTACTTCTTGGGAAAACGTAAGTCTTGCAAAATCAAGCTCATATAATTTTGCATAGTTCTTTTTCCAAATAAGAGTCGCTAAACTATTTTCTAAGGTAGAGATCGGTTGTTCAGAATTAAACTGTTGCGTTTGTGTTCCCGCAGCTAGGGCTAAGGTTGTATTTTTTATTCTATCAAAACGTTTGGCAAATCTTCCGGTAACTCTCAAACGTTCCTCATCAAGACCATAATTTGCAGTTAAACTCACGTTAGTTGCCTGTTTATAATTTTCTGTCCACGTAGAATAGTTAATGCCGGCTGAAGCGTTAAACCCCTGAATGGTATTAAAAGCCACCGAAGTTAAAACGGGATCGTAACTCAATCGCCATCTGTCGTATGTATTCTGAAAACTGTAGCCCATAAGTATATCACCCAACCTAAATTTGTTGTGTGCAGTATCTACGGAATCTTTATAAGGTTTAGAATCGCGTTTTTCCTGCAAACTATCCTTGATTACATAATCCTGGCGCTCTGCAGAAGTAAGCGGAATTGGACGGATTTGCTGCCAGAAAATACTATCTTTTGTATTGGCTTCGGGCTTAAAACTTAATACTTCATTGGTAAAACTCGTACGATCAAATTTCGGGTTGAAATCATAGTTACTATATACAGCTGAAAATCTTCCGTTTCCACTAAAACCAAATAGCTTAAAACTGAAATCGATACTTTGCGAAATTTTCACCCATAAATCCTGGATTCCGTCATACTTAAAATTATGCTTGAAAACTAAAGACTCTACAAAAGGAACTTGAATTGCAGCACCTGTGGTTGTAAGTTCTACACCATAAAGCTGCCAGTCATCCTCAACTACATACAATAGGCCTTCAAATACGCGGTCATTTTTACGTTTTGGCGTAACCTGAATTTTATTTATGAGTTTATTATCTGTTTTAAATGTGCCTATCAGTTTGTAGGTATAGTAGTTAAAGGCGTTATCTGCGATAGGAGAAACAAGTTGCGCCTGTATTTCTAAGGTATTGTTGTAAAATGAAAAGTCTGCTTCTTGAGCACTATTAAAACTAAAGCCATTACTATCACCACTCACTTTACTAGCCGTAATAACTTCTTTAAAATCATCTGGAGCCTTATAAGCGATCTTAGATATAGTTTCACTTAGATAAACAATTCCGGTTCTTGTTGAGTCTAAGCCGCCTCCGAGATCTCCAATTTCCTGACCAAAGAATTTCTCTGGAGCATTTTCTACACGCCATAAACCCCGGGAATAAAAATCTGCTGTGTACGCTCTTTGTTTATCTAAAATTTGAGGTTTAGACTTAATAACCTGGCGTATAATTCGATCTGCGGGGTTTGTTTTGGAGTTTAAAACAACTTCATCGAGAGAAGTCGTTTCCTCGGTTAATACCGCATTTAAAGTAAAAGGAAACTTTTTGATATCAATTTCAATATCTTGAGTTGTATATCCTAAAAATTGAAAAGTAACGATGTGTTTTCCTAATTTATCTACATTTAAGCTATAAACACCATCACCGTTAGAAGTTGTACCGGTGTTGGCATTTTTTAGATAAATATTTACATAGGGTAGCGGCTCATTTTGAGCATTAGTAACAGTACCGTTTATTTGACTATGAACAAAAGAAGATACAACTAGAAAAATGGAGAATAGTAACTTTTTTATCATCTATACGCTTTTGCTTTAAAGACTTAAGTTACTTTTAATACGTTGCATTAATTATTAAATGCCTTCTTAATTTGTCCTAGTCTCTTCTTAGAATCCCTATCTTTTATAACCTCACGTTTATCATATAATTTTTTACCCTTAGCAAGCGCGATCTGCATTTTTGCAAGGCCTCGGTCATTTATAAATAAGCGTAACGGTACGATTGTGAGTCCGCCATTTTTTACTTCTTTATGCAGTTTGTTAAGTTCTCTGCGATTAAGCAGAAGCTTACGACTACTTTTAGGGTTGTGGTTAAAATAAGTAGCGTGAGAATATTCCTGAATGGTCATATTAATAACAAATAACTCATCACCAGAAAATTCACAAAAGCTTTCTGCAATAGACGCCTTTCCTTCACGAATAGATTTTATTTCGGTGCCTGCAAGTTTGATACCTGCAATATATTTATCAAGAATCTCATATTCAAAACGAGCCTTCTTGTTTTTAATGTTTATTGTGTTTTCTTGCTTCATAAGATTGTAAAAGTACTAATTTATCAAATGGACTGCTATTGGCATCAATTACTTTAATTTTGTAAGTCACAAAAAATATATAATGAAAAAATTACTTCTTTTATCCTTTGCAATTTTAAGCTTTGTAGGATGTAAAAAAGAAATCAAAGACTTAGACTCAGATACAGTTATTTCGCAGGCCATAGAACGTGCGGGAGGAGGTATTATAGATACTGCAACCATCACATTTAATTTTAGAGACAAATTCTACAGAGCATATCGCAATAATGGTGCGTATCGCCTGGAGCGCTGTTCTGATGGTGCTTGTAACGATACGCTTGATCAATTGACAAATTCAGACTTTAAACGTTTGATAAATAATAAAGCAATTACTCTAGAAGATTCCTTGATAAGTAGTCTTGCAGGTGGTGTAAATTCTGTTCATTATTTTTCGGTGTTACCCTATGGTCTTGATGCAGATGCAGTACAAGCAAAGAATGTAGGAGAGTCTGTTATTAAAGGAAAAACATATTATAAAATCGAAGTTAAGTTTGATGAACAAGGAGGAGGAGAGGACTTTGAAGACAATTATATGTATTGGATAAATACCGAAGATTTTACGGTCGATTATTTAGCCTACAACTACCACGTCAACGAGGGAGGAACACGTTTTAGAGAAGCGTATAACGAGAGAACTGTGAAAGGTATACGTTTTGTGGATTATAATAACTACAAAACGGAAGAACAATTTCCTCCGTTAGAATCCTTAGACAGTCTTTTTGAAAATGGAAAACTCAAGCTTCTTTCAAAAATCGAACTAGAAAATATTGAAGTTACTGGTTGTTCCAGTTGTTAAGATCTTTTAGCTCAACTTCAGCAACGCCATTAATAATGCGTACAATGTATAAATTTCCGTAAGTCGCATCATTAATTTCTGAATATTTTTGAGTTCCTAAAATCGCATTCACAAAGGCAGGTGTTGTATTGCTATGTCCTACAATTAATACGGTTTTTCCAGAGTTCTCATTTTTAAAATTAGAATAGAACGTGGTCGAGGGCTCATAGATCTGTACCGAAAGATTGTTCTTTTTCGCAGTGGGTAGTGCGGTATTGCGTGTACGCGTAAAATCTGTGCTATATACAGCATCAAAATCAATGTCTTTAAATTGCTCTGCCCAGAAATCGGCACGTGCTTTTCCGGTTTCGTTTAAAGCGGGATTTTCTCCAGCATTAGGTCCCCTCTCTTTGTCAGCATGCCTTATAAAATAGTAGGTAGCATCAGCAGAAGCATTTTCATTAAGTGTAGCTTTGTTTTTAGATGAATTATTACATGCTGTTATAATCAGGAGCAATATTGCGGAAAAGATAATTTTAGGCATCATTTTTTAATTTTAAGTAAATTTAACGCTTGCTTATTAAAGATTGGCTTTTTCTTGGGCGAAATAGTTTATTGATAGAAGTAATTTTAAATATTACTAATAATCAAAAATCTAAATATTATGAATAGCGATCAATTAGAAGGAAAGTGGAAGCAAGTAAGAGGTAAATTTAAAGAGGAGTATGGTGATCTTACTGATGACGATACTACACATGCAGAAGGAAAATTTGACCAAATGCTAGGAAGGCTTCAAGAGAAAACAGGAAGAACGAAAGAGGATATCAAATCCTGGATAGATAAACAATAATCTATCTTTAAATTTAAAAGTAAACCGCTAATTATATTAGCGGTTTTTTTATTTCAATAACTGTAATTTTACGCTCATATGCGTAGTACAGTCACAAAGCAAATTCCGAAAGATGTAAATATTGAAACCAGTTTACTTCACTGGTTAAAGCCTCACAAAGTAGGATGTTTATTATTATCTAATAGTCATATTGATCGGTATGGGAAATTTGATTTTTTATTAGGGGCTGGTGTTAAATCCCAATTTGAAATTCAAACAGATCACATTTTTAGGGATCTTGAATATTATAGATCTAAAACTAAAGATTGGCTTCTGGGTTTCTTAACCTATGACTTAAAAAATGAGGTAGAAGATCTAGAATCCGCTAATACTGATGGACTAGGCTTTCCTAAATTATATTTCTTTCAGCCGCTGAAGCTCATAAGAATTAGAGGTGGTGTCATAGATTTTATGTATCTGCCAGATGTTGTAAAGGACATTGAAACAGATTATCAGAATATATTTTACACGTCTCAAAATGATCAATCTTCTCAGCGTTATGAATCACCTAAAATTAAAGTAAGATTTAATAAAGATGCGTATTGTAATCAAGTAAGTAGTATGCTTGACCATATTCAGCGAGGTGATATTTATGAAGCAAATTTTTGCCAGGAGTTTTATGCTGAAGCACAAATAGATCCTATAAAGAGTTTCACTCATTTAAATAAAATTTCTCAAGCGCCATTTGCCGCATTTTTAAAGCTGGAAAACAGGTATGCGTTGTGCTCTTCTCCAGAACGTTATTTATGTAAAAGAGGAGATGAATTAATTAGCCAACCCATAAAAGGTACTGCCGGTAGAAATGCAGATCCTAACAAAGACCGACAGGTAATCTTTGAACTACAAAATGATCTCAAAGAACGTTCTGAAAATATCATGATAACTGACCTCGTTCGTAATGATTTATCTAAAATAGCTAGCAAAGGAAGCGTGGAAGTAGTAGAACTTTGTAAAGTATATTCATTTAAGCAGGTTCATCAAATGATTTCTACTATAACTGCTAAAGTTTCAGGATCAACAAATCCCGTTATGTGTATTAAAAATACGTTTCCGATGGGTAGTATGACAGGTGCTCCTAAACTTTCAGCAATGCAAATTATTGAGTCATTAGAGTATACAAAAAGAGGATTATATAGCGGATCTATCGGCTATTTTGAACCCAATGGTGATTTTGATTTCAATGTGGTCATACGTAGTATTTTATACAACTCAGAGAAACCTTATGTTTCCTTTTCAGTAGGAAGTGCAATTACCGCTCAGGCGACACCAGAAAAGGAATATGAAGAATGTTTGTTAAAAGCAAAAGCAATGCGTGAGACGCTAGAAGCTTAGTCTATATTAAGAAGTTCTATTTTATTCCGTTGAATGCGAATACGGCCTTCAATTTCTAGTTTTTTAAGTAATCTTGAAATTACTACTCTGGACGTATGCATCTCATATGCAATATCTTGATGCGTGCTTTGTAAACTAGTACTTTGAGTTAATTTTTGTTTATCTCTAAGGTATTTTAGCAACCGTTCATCCATACGCATAAATGCAATACTATCGATGGTGTCTAACATTTCCTGAAGTCTGTTTTGATAACTGTCAAATATAAAATTGCGCCAGGATTTGTAGGCAGAACTCCATTCTTCCATTTTTTGAATAGGTATCATTATAAGAACGGTATCTAATTCTGCAATCGCTCTAATCTCACTTTTACGTTGACCGCGGTTAACAGATAAGGTAAGTGCACACGTATCTCCTTTTTCTAAAAAATACAATAACAATTCATTTCCTTCTGCATCCTCTCTAAGGATTTTTATAGCGCCAGAAATTAATAAGGGCATTGCAGAGATATACTGTCCTATATCCATAAGTTGCTCTCCTTCATGAACTTCTTTGACGATTCCCACATCTATTATTTCCTGCATTAATTCAGGTTCAAAAATATGGGCATAATTTGCGTGTAATAAATCCTTCATAATTAAGTAACCTAACAATCTATTGATCTGGGTTGTTTTCTATCGTTTTCTCGTGCTCAATACGCATTTTAGATAAATGCTCTCCATTATCCAATTTGCAAATATACGTGATGAGTTTCTCCCGTAGTGTACAATGCAGGTCCCAAGTTGCTGATGCATCTTTAGCGCTACATAATGCACGTACTTGCATTGTTTTCTCGCTCATATCTACCACCTGTACCACGGGTGGGTGATCCCGATCCCATTTCTCTTCATTTTCAAGTAATTCTTCAAATTTAGATCTAATAGCATTTACATCCGTTTTATAATCTACGTGGAGAATTATAGGTCTAATTTGATGAGCATTAGTCATGGACCAGTTTTCAAAAGTTTTAGAAATTATTTCCTTAAGCGGTACAATTAAGCGTCTCTCATCCCAAGTACGAACGACCATATATGTAAATCGAATATCTTCAACATAGCCCCAATCGTCATCAATTATCACTGTATCACCTATTCGCGCGGGACGAGTAAGAGCTATTTGAATACCCGCAATAATATTTCCTAAAGTACTTTGAGCAGCAACACCCAAAACAACTGTTGCTAGTCCGGCGGAAGCTATAAGTGAAATTCCTAATTTTTCTAATGATCTAAATTGTGATAGTATTACTGAAAAACCGACGATAATTACTACAAAAGTGAGCACTCTTCGTGCGACAGAAATATAAGTAAGCATCATTCTGGACTCGTTATTCTCTTCCAGATTAGTATCACCTATTTTGGTCTCTGCAACGTAAACCATAAATGAATCGATGAAACGCATTATAAACCAAGTGATTGTACCAATGACGGCAATTAGAAGTATCGCATATAATGTACTTGCAAAAGTTCCGCCAAAGGAAATAAGTTTATTTAATGAGATGTAAAAAAACAAAACACCTATTGCCCAACCTGCGGGAGTTGCTAATCGTTTAGCAATGGTCTTTACCCAAATTTTATTAGATTTTTTAAAGAGCTTTCTTAAAACTATTAAACTCAATTTCCCTAAAAGGTAACTCAGAAAAATAAGCAGTATCGTTCCTACAAACTTCCAGACGGGCATATTTAGAAATTGAATACGAGCCCAATCTGGCATCATACGATCTAATTCTCTAGGACCATATTTATCATATAGATCATCTATATTTTCTACAGTGTTTGCAGAAATCACCCAGAAAGCACCATACTCTTTGTACTTAATGCGTTGTAAACGTAAAATTATATCTCTGCCATCAAGATCTACTTCGCCAAATACAACACTACGCATTGGTTTTCCTGCAATAGCCTGATTTGTGGTTGTACTTATATCTATTTGTCCATCTGGACGGTCTGAGAGGCCGCCCCAATTAATTTTGACCCGTTGATTTAGAACAAAGTAAAATTTTTCAGCGAGTGTGGCAGCTTGCTCTTTAGTTATCGTATTAGGTAATAAATTTAGGTTTAGAGCATAGCTGGCATCTTCAAAATTTCCATTACGAGAACTGTATATAAAATGCTCTAAGGTAGCTTGAGGGGATTGAAAGTTGAACTTGTTTGGAGGTAATCCTGTCGAAGTGTTTAATCGGTCAAGTACAAAATAAGCTTCGTTATATTCTCTGATGGCATTAGACAAGTAGGGTCCATCTTGAGAGATAGAAGCCTCATTATCCGGCAAAGAATCTCCAGCTTTACTAGTGGTTAAATCTTGAGCTGTTCCATTAAAACACGTAAGGAATACAAGGATTTTGATTGTGGTGGAGAAGTGGTTGTATCGCATAAAATGTAAAATACTCCCATTTGAGAAAAAAGCGTATTAGTAAATCGTTAAAACTAATTTTAAAGAAGTTTTTTATCACTAATTGTTACACAAACCAACTCTTAATTTAAAATTTATACAGACTTAATTTTTGCTTAAAGTTAAAAGCTATAGATTTAGATTATGAGTTTATGGAAATCGCATTAGATATAATGGAGCGGTAGTGTGTTTTAAATATTATTTAAGATAATATAATTATTGAAGTGCTAATTTGTTCTTCCTTGGAACTATTTATAAAAAGTTCCACAATATGAATAGTTGTTTATTTAACGTGCTTATAGCTAGTTCAATACCGAAGTAGATGAAAAATTTCTTATTTGTTTCCGCAGAAAATGATGCGATTGCTAATTGTAAAGCGGGAGGTATGGCAGATGTAGTGAGAGACGTTCCAAGACAACTGGCTGCAAATGGAGATCAGGTTCACGTAGTTGTGCCAGCTTATAACAGACTGCATCACAATGCTTATTTTATAAGTGACTTAAAGATTAGAATACGAGGTGAAGAAAGTATTGCCTATTTATATGAAGTAAAACCAAAGAAGGATTATTCAGGTATTAAACATTATGTAATACATCATCCTGAAATTGTAGAGGGAAATATTGCTCATATTTATAATGATGATCCTGAAGAGCCCTTTTTCACCGATGCTGTAAAATATTTCATTTTTAATACTGCGGTAGCACAAGCAATAAAACAGAATTTATTTGATCACGTCGATGTGATACACCTTCACGATTGGCATACGTCATTTTTGCTTTTTCATAAACGATACAATTTAGAATACAGTCTTTTAAAAGAGAGTTGGTTTGTTTACAGCATCCACAATCTTAGTTTACAGGGAATACGGCCTTTAAATGGGAATTTTGCTTCAGTAAATAATTTTTTTCCTGAAATAGGATATGAATATGAAGTGGTAAAAGATGATCGTTATGACGATTGTATAAACTTGATGGCATTAGGTATACGCCTTGCAGACCGGGTGCATACGGTAAGTCCGTCCTATAAACAGGATATTTTAAAACCCAGCCAAAAACCGGAGTTCATAGGTGGTGAAAGTTTGGAAAACGATCTTATCAAAGCAGATCAGGAGGGTCGTTTATTTGGAATTCTAAATGGTGTAAACTATAAAAATATCCGCATTGCTGAAAAAGGCAAATTATACCCAAACATTTTAAGGCAGTTATTTAAATGGATCCAGGAAGAATCAAAAAAATATAAATCGGATATCTTGGCTAATACCGGTGAGAAAGTAGTTTGTCTATTAGATAACCCGCCTAGTTTTATCGCTTCGAGTGTAGCTAGAATGACCGAGCAAAAATTCTATTTTTTTAAACGGAATCCGGAGGCTTTTAAGGCAATATTAAATGACTTAGCAGCACAAAACGGAATTTTTATTTTGTTAGGAACTGGTGAGCCCGAATATGAAGCTTTAATGCGCGATATAAGTTATGAGCATCCTAATTTTATATTCATAAATGGGCAATCTGAAGATATCATTGATTCTATATATCTAGAATCTGATCTCTATTTTATGCCAAGTCTTTTTGAGCCCTGTGGTATTAGCCAGATGCTAGCTATGCGCAATGGCGTGCTTTGTCTGGTACATCATACCGGTGGTTTAATAGATACTGTAAATGCGAATATTAATGGTTTTGCATTTGATGGAGACACAATTGATGATAAAATCAACAATATGGTTTTGGCTTTTAATAATGTGCTTGAAGTATTTTATACCGATAAACCAAGATGGAAACGGATGTGCAAAAACGCAAAAGAAGCTCGATTTTCTTGGGAAAATGCAGTTGAGCAGTACTACAGCCAACTTTATACTAAGTAGTTTTCTAAACAGGCTCTAAGCAGATAGATATAAAAGGTCTATACATCGGGCATCTTTATTCGTATCTTAGGTTTTATTGTAAGCACGACTATTAAAACCAAAATAGCGTGTATATTCATTTATATCACAAATCATTTTGGACAAACAAATCCTAACTCCATTCAATAAAGTTATAGAAGCCATAGATAAGTTAAATGCTGAAGATCCCAACTTAGAATTTTCAGAAGGGCAGGAGATACCTAAAGAACTTTTGTATTCGCAGCGTATGACCTCACAATTAAATTCTTTTGAAATAGATGCTTCTCACGAATTACAAATCGCTGCCCGGGCACAACATATCTGTAGATGGAAAATTCCGCGACAGAGTTATCCTATGAATAGAGTGGGTTATTTGACTTGGCGTGAAGACTTGAAAAAAATGCACGCAGATCTTACCGGCTCAATTCTTAGAGAATTTCATTACAAACAGGGATTTATAGATCGGGTTCAGTTTTTAATAAAGAAAAAGCACATAAAGAAAGATGAAGAGTCTCAAACACTGGAAGACGTTATTTGTTTAGTTTTTCTACAGTACTATTTTGAAGATTTTGCAGCTAAACATGACGAACAAAAAGTGATTGATATTGTTCAAAAAACCTGGGCCAAAATGTCTGAAAAAGGACATTCAGCTGCATTAAAGTTGCCACTCAGTTCAATAGCTTTAGAACTCGTAGGAAAGGCTTTAGCGTAATTTGATTAAACTTTATAATGAAGAATTAATATTTAACCACCTATTGCGATCATACTTCGATTATTTGAATGGAGATCAGGATTTGTTAATTGATCAAAATCGGTCATTCCGGCACGAACGGCCTCTTTGCTATTTAGCGACTTATTAATTAATTCTTCAATATTTTCACCATTTCTAAAGGCGGTCAGCAAGTTAGTTTCATCATTAGAAAACAAACAGTTTTTTAATTTGCCATCAGCTGTTAGCCGTATACGATTACAGCTATCACAAAATGGATTTGTAACCGAACTAATTATTCCGAAGCTGCCTTTAAAGTTTTCAATTTGAAAATTACGAGCCGTAAAATTTTGTTCATTTGTTAGAGGTTTTAGTGCTTGTACTCCGTAGAAATCGGTAACTCGATTTAATATTTCGGCTTGACTAACGAGTTTATTTTTATTCCAGGCGTTACCATCAAATGGCATAAACTCTATAAATCGAACATTAATCTCTTGATTCCGGGTTAATTCAATAAAATCGGTGATTTCATCTTCATTAAAATCCTTCATCAAAACAGCATTTATTTTCACATTAAATCCCTCATTTATAAGTTGCTGAATATTGTCGTAAGCTAATTTAAACTGGTCACGCCGAGTAATGAACTTGAATTTTTCAGTATCTAAAGTATCTAGGCTAACATTAATATCATGTAGTCCGTATTTTTTAAAATCTTCAATATATCGATCTGTTAGTAATGCATTTGTAGTGATTGAAAGCTTAACGGGCAGCTTAGAAAGCTTCTCTAAAATGATCTTAAAATCTTTACGTACTAATGGTTCACCACCAGTAAGTCTAATTTTGTCAACTCCATAATTTACAAATACTGTAGCAATAGACTCAATCTCATCTGCAGTCATTAAATGGGCACGCGGGCTCAATGCAATACCATCTTTAGGCATACAGTAAGTGCAGCGTAAATTACATTTTTCGCTTAACGAAATTCGCAAATAATTATGCGTTCTATTGTGGGTATCTGTAAGAATATTTGAGTCTTTAATCATTAGAATTGTGTTGGGCACCTCTTAAAATTTTAAAAATGTGCAGTAAGTGAGGAAATACAGCATCCATAGATTCGCTTGCTCCGTTTGTAGAGCCTGGCAATGCCAGAATTAAACAATTGCCTAACGTACCAGCAACACTACGAGAAAGCATTGCGTAAGGCATACGATCCTGACCATAATTACGAATAGCTTCTTCCACACCTGGAATTCGCCTTTCTAGAATGGGCTCTAAAGCTTCTGGAGTAACATCTCGCATACTCAAACCAGTACCGCCGGTAAATATTAATAAGTTAACCGTATCAGAGAGTTGAAACGCTTTGCTGCGTATAGTCTCTAAATCATCTGGGATAATCTCATAACCTTGAATTTGAACATTGTGGTTTTGTAATTTGCTGATGATAGTTTTTCCTGCCTGATCTTCTTTTTTACCTTCTGAAATTGAATCTGAACAAACTATTATATGTGCAGACAAACGGGACGGATTCTGATCTTTAAAGCTGCTTTTACCCCCTTTTTTATGCAGCAACTTCACCGAATTTATTTCAATGCCTTTATCTATAGGTTTAAGCATGTCATACATGGTAAGTGCGATTACCGATGCTCCGTGCATAGCTTCAACCTCAACACCGGTTTTATAAATGGTTTTTACAGTTATTTCAATCTCGATAGATAAATCTTTAATAGTGTAAGCTACAGCAGTATATTCTATAGGTAATGGATGACAATCGGGAATTGTCGTATGTGTATTTTTTACGGCAAATAAACCTGCTGTTTTTGCCATTTCAAATACATTTCCCTTGGGTACTTTATTCTTTTCTAGGGCTTCAATTGTTTCCGGTTTACTAACCGTTACAGTTGCTTGTGCTGTAGCGGTACGTAAGGTGGTTATTTTATGAGTTATATCTACCATTATAAAAATTCTAATTGAGAGATTTTAGCTTTAACTATTAACTTTCCATTGATGACTATCATCTTCAAATAATTCTTTACCAAAAATAGGAGTGCGGTCTTTTACAGCATTTACAATCCATTCTGTAGCAGCATAGACTTCTTTGCGTCTTTTTGAAGATACAAATACAAAGAAGCAAACTTCGCCAGATTTTATGGTGCCTATACTATGATAGATATGCATACATATTAAATCAAATTTTTCAAAAGCTTCTTCTCGTATCTCATGAAGCTTTTCATTTGCTAATGCTTCATAACACGTATATTCTATGGCTGCTACCTTTTTGTCATCAATAACATCTGCGCGTACCTGACCCAAAAAAATATTATGTGCGCCTATGCTCGTTTTACTTTGATGTTTAGCAATTGATTGTGCTATAAAATCACTGGAGATAGGGCCTTCAATAAAAACTTTTTTCATTTTTTTTAATTTGTAATACTATTGGTACTTAATTCTTAATAGTTTGATTATTGTGGTTCGCAATTACTTCTGCACCATCTGTAATGGCTGTTACATAATTGAAACCAGTATCATACATCTGTTGGGCAGCATTTAATGCTCGCTTTCCACTTTGACAAAACACATAGTAAGTTTCAAATTTATTCAGCTGGTTCATTTTCTGGTTCAACTCTAAAAGTGGAATTTCTATTAGCTGATTAAAATTGACTCTTGGTAACTCATCCAGTTCCCGAACATCTATAAAAGTCCCGGCATCTGATTGGTTATTATTAAAATCTGCTGTGTTTACCTCTTGTTTCATATGTGATTTTTCAAAAAAATCATGAGAGATTTCTGCTCTTTCCGTTTTTGTAAATTCAAAGCACTGTTGACTTGCTGTAAGGGTATTGTACATTATTAATTTTCCAGATAACACATCCCCAATACCAAGAATCACCTTTATAACCTCTTGAGCCTGAATTAATCCAATAAAACCCACACTGGTACCTAATACACCTGCCTCTGCACAATTAGGAACTTCAGCAGCTTTAGGAAATAGACATCTATACGTAGGACCATTCTTATAATTAAATACCGAGACTTGACCTTCAAAACGATGAATACTTGCGTAAACAATCGGTTTATTACATAAAACAGCAGTGTCATTGATTAAATAGCGCGAACTAATTCTATCTGTTGCATCAACAATAACATCATATTCTTCAACTATTTTACGGGCATTCAATCCTGTTAAGTAGGTTGAATATGTATCAATCACAATATCGGGCCTTTGCTTCAATAAAAACTGTTTTGCTTCGTCCACTTTGTACTTACTTACAGAATCTGGTGTATAAAGAATTTGTCTATGCAAATTGCTCGAATCTACACGGTCGCCATCTATAATACCTATACGCCCTATTCCCGAACCTACTAAATAGGGCAGTAGTGCACATCCTAATCCACCGGCACCTACAACCAGAATACGGGCATCAGCTAGCTTTCTTTGCCCTGATTCCCCAATCTCAGGTAAAATTATTTGTCTTTGATAGTTGCTCATAATTTTGGTTAACCTCCTGCAAAAGGAGGAAGTAATGCGACGGTATCACCATCATTTAGGTTTACTTGTTCGTTACGATCAATTATTTTTTGATTTATGGCTATTTGATAGGGAATGTGATCGAGATCATAATCACTACTTATTTCCTTTATTAAATCAGTTACATTTATATTCTCAAGGTCGCGGGTCTCCTCACTAGTTTTAAAAACCTCTGCTAGTTGTCCAAAATACTTTAAAGTAATTGTCATAATTCTATTTTATTTTCAAGCTCTTGCAATTCTAGAGGTGTATTTATATTACTTAAAGAGCGTGCATCATCAATTTCTATTTTTTGAAAATTTTGTTCCTTAACAAAATTCATCACCTTCAAATTGTTATTATCTAATGCGTTTTCTAATTTTTTTAATAGGCTCTTTTTATAAAATCCCACTAGAGGATGATCTTTGCCGTTTGCAGTTGCGTACACAACTTCTTTTTCAGGCAAAGCATTTGAATGAAGGGTTGTAAGCGTTTGAGAATTGAATAATGGAATATCACAACTAAGGATCAAAATGCTTTCCTTTTTGCAGTCTGCTAAAGCCGAGTGTATTCCAGCTAAAGGACCTTTGTTTTTATAAATATCTGGTAAAATTTCATAACCCATTTCTGAATAATTTTCATTCTCAGTAATCAACTTTAATAATATATTTTTAGATTGTAAAATACTGGTAATACGTTCTATAAATGTCTTTTCTTGAAGCTTTACTAAACCTTTTTCCGTATTCATTCTACTACTTTTTCCTCCACATAATATGTAAGCCGGAATTTGATCTAATGGTTCCATATTTGTATTATTGCAATTGATAGAGCTTGTTAAATTCTGTATTTAAAAAATCCTCACAGGCTGCATTTAACGTTTCAAAATTTACAATCATTTTTTTGCCATATGCAGTTAATGTTGTTCCGCCACCATCTTTCCCTCCGGTGTTAGTAATTACCAATGCTTCTTGCGAACTTACATTCATTGAATTAATAAGTTTCCAAGCCTTTTTATAAGACATATTTAATTCTTTTGCTGCAGCTGAAATAGAATTGGTTTCCTCAATTTTTTTTAATAGCTGAACACGTCCATATCCTAAAAACACATTTTCATTATCCTCGATCCATATTCTACTTTTGATGCTTTTCATAACTAATAATTGAGATCTAAATAACTTACTGAATCACCTATCTCTAAATCCTCTATCTGTTCAGGAACAATTAATAGTGCGTTACTATTTGCAAAAGTATTAAGCATAGAGCTCGCTTGTCCTGTAAAGGGGGTGATCTCGTTGTTATAGACACCAGCTTTTAGAAAAAGTGTTTTGCTATGGATGTTTTTAATTTTTTCAGTTAAAAATGCGGTACGTTTTTCTAAAAACGGATTGAGACTGCCCGATCTTTTTTGTATATGTGGTAATACGTATGCATAAAAACAAGACAAACTTGAAGCAGGATTACCTGGAAGTCCAAATACAGATTTTGATCCCTTAGAACCAAACCATAGCGGTTTGCCGGGCTTTTGATTAACTTTATAAAAGTGCTCTTCAATTTCGTTTTGTTGAAAGGCCTCTCGCACAAAATCAAAATCTCCCACAGAGATACCTCCCGAAACAAGAAGGACATCGGCACTCTTGAGTGAATTGTGTACTGCATCGATTGTTTGAGACAAACTGTCTTCAACTTTTACTATTTGAATGTCAAAAACACCCAATCGTTTTAAAGCAGTTTCAAGCATTATCCCATTGCTTTCATAGATATGGTTTGGCTTTAGAAGAGTTCCTCGTGTTTGCAATTCGTTTCCAGTTGTTAATATGCAAATTCTAGGTTTTTGATATGCTTTGAGATGAGTTAAACCCAGCCCGGCCATAAAACCTATAGATGCTTCATTTATTTTATGCCCAGTTTTTAGTACTGTAGTTCCTGCTTTTAACTGTTCTGCAATAGGCCGAACATTTGCACCAAGTGCAGGAAGTTTTTCAATATGTATAGAATCACCATCCCGATTAACGTGTTCTTGAATTACCACCGTATCTGCACCATCAGGAAGCGGTGCGCCTGTAAATATCCGAATGGCCTCACCAGATTTGAGTTGTGGAGTTATAGAATCTCCTGCTTGAACCTGACCAATAACTTTGAGATGTTTGTCGCCCGTATTAATAAAGGCATAACCGTCCATTGCAGATTGGCGAAATGAAGGTAGTGAAATAGGGGCTATACAATCTTCAGCTAAAAAATACCCTAAACTGTTTTCAAGTTCGATGTTACAAATAGGTAACTTTTCGGCATATTTTATAACAAGAGTTTGAGCTTCAGAAACAGATATCATATTTGAAGGCGTTATGTCTTAGCGAATATAACGATTGTTTATTTGCAAGTTTTTAAAATAGGATGGGTTTAACAGCAATTTTGGTTTTTATAAATAAGTCAAGAGCACTGTATTTAGTGTTTCATTAGTATTTCAGGGTTAAAATATTGTTTAAATTGAAAACTGAAATTATCAATTCTGTTTGTACTTAAAGCGCATATCTAATATTCTAGTTTGTAGTTTTTTGATTATAAAATTCAGAAAAATGATAATTGAAAATTCTCAATAATTTTACTATGTCTCAAAACTTTAAGCGTAATATTTCACTAACTGGAGCTGAAGAATTTACAAATATTAAATTGGGTGATCCTGTTCGCGACGCAGCGGGAATGTTAGGTGTCAAAGAAGCACTTAAGCACGGCTTTAAAGAGATGGGAGTTTTGCGCTCTATGGGAGCGCTTCTTAAAATGAATCAAAAAGATGGATTTGACTGCCCCAGTTGTGCATGGCCAGATCCTGAAAAGAGATCATCTGTTGCAGAATATTGTGAGAATGGTGCAAAAGCACTCGCCGATGAGTCAACTACAGATAAAATAGGTGCAGATATGTTTCAGAAATGGTCTGTGGAAGAATTGTCTCATTTATCGGACTACGAACTGAATAAATTTGGTCGTTTAGTAGAGCCTCTTGTGCTTAGACCGGGAAGTTTACATTACGAATCGATAAGCTGGGATGACGCATATAAACTCATTGCAGACGAACTAAAAAAATTAGACTCGCCAGACGAAGCTATATTTTATACCTCAGGTAGATCCAGCAACGAGGCAGCTTTTCTTTACGGAACATTTGCTCGTGCTTTTGGCACAAATAATATGCCCGATTGTTCAAATATGTGCCATGAATCTAGTGGTGTAGCGCTTGGTGAAACGCTGGGAATAGGTAAAGGTTCTACTGTTTTAGAAGATTTATACGAAGCAGAAGTTATTATCATAGCAGGTCAAAATCCGGGGACAAATCACCCGAGAATGCTTTCAGCTTTAGAAAAGTGTAAAAATAATGACGGCAAAATTATAAGTATAAATCCATTAGAAGAATCCGGACTTGTAAATTTTAAAAATCCGCAGCATTTAAGTGGCGTTATTGGGAGTGGTGTAGATATGGCAGATGTTCACCTACCTGTTAATATTAATCAAGATATCCCACTTATTAAATTGATTTTAAAAAAGCTTGCGATTCTTGATTCAGTTGACAAATCGGTTTTTGATCATGCATTTATTGAAAAGTACACCAGTGGTTACGATACGCTAATTGCAGACCTTATGCAATATGATGAGAAAGATTTGCTTAATCGTACCGGTGTAGATGAATCTGCAATCAATAAAACAGTAGCATTACTTCGTCATTCTTCAAAAATCATTATTTGCTGGGCAATGGGACTCACTCAACATAAAAATGGAGTTGAGAATATTAGAGAATTTGTAAACCTATTGCTGTTAAAAGGAGCACTAGGAAAACCCGGTGCAGGAACTTGTCCTGTACGTGGTCATAGCAATGTACAAGGAGATAGGAGTGTAGGGATACAACACTTTGTTGATAAGGATATGAATGCTCGTATTATGAAATATATGCATTTTACACCACCTTCAGAACAGGGACTTGATGTTGTAGAATCAATGCAGGCTATGCATAATGGAAAAGCTAAAGCTTTTTTATGTCTGGGCGGAAACTTTTTAATGGCAGCTTCAGATACAAAATATACGGCTGAAGCTTTACAGAACTGTGATTTAACGGTGCAAATAAGTACTAAACTAAATCGAACTCATTTAGTAACCGGTAAAACCGGAATTATATTGCCAACGTTAGGTCGATCTGAAAAAGATGAGCAAAATGGTAAAAGACGGTACTTTACGGTTGAAAACAGTATGGGTAAAATAAGCCAGTCAAAAGGTGTATTGAAACCTGCATCAGATAACGTGCGTTCTGAACCACAAATTATAGCAGAGCTTGCAGATGCTTATTTTGAGAATCATCCGTTAGACTGGAAAGCAATGGGTGAAGATTATGAAATAATAAGAAATTATATAGATCTAGTCGCAAAAGGTTTTGAAGATACAGCTAAAAAATCTGAGGGACACGGTTACTATTTACCTAACAATGTGCGTAATCTAGACTTTAGTATGTTACCTGAAGGTAAAGCTCAATTAACCGTAAATAAACTTCCCGAGCATGTATTAGCTCCAGATGAATTGATGTTGATGACTATACGATCTCACGATCAATTTAATACAACCATTTATGGTCTTGATGATCGCTATAGAGGTGTTTATAATGAACGTAGAGTTGTTTTTATGAATCAAAAGGATATGGATGCCAGAGGACTTAAAAAACTTGATGTTGTAAATCTTACAAGTACGTATGATGGGATTGTACGAGAAGCGAATAAGTTTTTAATTATACCCTATAAAATCCCTACAGGTAATGTTGCGGCATATTTCCCGGAAACTAATTTACTTGTTCCCTATAATCATTTTGCAGAACGTAGTAATACGCCAATAAGTAAATCTATACGAGTTAGAGTTTATAAAAAAGAATCAAATCCTGTGGCGATAGATTAACCTCAGTGTTATCAGTTAAGTAAGATGTTTTGAAAAAAGTTGAATACTCTATGAAGAACTAAAAATTTATGCAGTTTATAAACTCCCGTGCTCTTCGAGTTTCTTAATGATATCTACAAGTTCCCCCTTTTTAATAGGTTTAATTATATAATCAGAAATTTCGTTGAGACTTTTTGCACGTTCAATATCTACAGGATCAACAGATGAAGATACCATATAAATGATAATTTGTTTATTTACCTCTGGTTTGATCTTTATGTACTCTTCCATAAACTGAAAACCATCCATTATTGGCATATTCACATCCAGAAATATCACATCAGGGAGTTCATTCTGTCTGTTTAAGTTACCTATCATAAAGTCCAGAGCCTCTTCACCGTCAGAAAACAGAATAATTTTCTTAGATAAGTTTAAAGATTCTAGTATTTTAATCATTGTAAATTGATAGATGTCATCATCATCAACTATACAAATATTAAAAGGGTCTTTCATAATTAATTTAAGTTAATAATAAAGGTAGTACCTTCGTTAACCTTACTCTTTGCGGCTATTTTACCACCCATTGCCTCAACCTGCATCTTGGTCATAAATAATCCCACACCTTTAGCCTCGGGATGTCTATGGAATACTTTATTAAGCCCAAAAAGTTTATTTCCGTTTCTCATTAAATCTATCCCAAGACCGTTGTCTTCAAAACTCAATATAATCTTTTTATCGATAATTTCAGACATTATATGGAGTTTGGGTGGTTTTTCTTTAGAACGGTATTTTATAGCATTACTCATTAAATTAAGAAATATACTCTCTAAATATACTTTATTATAAGATACATTTTTTAGAGCTTCAAAATCTGAAGTTATTTGAATATTAGATTGAATAATTTCACCACTAAGTATTTCCTGAGTTTTGCTTAAAACTGAATCTAAAGAAATTACCTCTAGAACTTTATCTGTCTCACTTTTTGTTTTTAATGCTTCTATTAACGTGTTTAAAGTAAGTGTTAGGTGATTAATTACTTTTTCAAACTTGTCAAATAAAATATCCTTTTCTTCATCAGTGTCTGATGAATTATAAAATTCTAATAACGAATTTAGATTGCTTACAGGAGCTCTAAGATTATGAGAAGTAATGTGTACAAAGTCTGCCAATTGCGTATTTTGAGCAGTAAGTTTATTCGCAAGTACTTCAAGGTTCTCTTTTGCCTCAAGTATTTTTCTCGATGCTTGTTTTTGAGTAGTTATGTCGCGTATGGCTGCTGAAACTAACAGACCTTCTTCTGTTTGTAAGGGACTTAGACTTATTTGAATAGGGATTTCTATACCTTCTTTATTTATCCCGTATAAATCTTTACCGCTACCTACGCCAAAAGCTTTTACTTTTGGTTTAGCAAAGAAGCCGTTACGAAGACCTATATGTGCATCATTACCTGTAAAACGTTTAGGAATAAGAATTTCTACAGGTTTGTCAAACAACTCATCAAGAGTATAACCAAATAGCTTTTCAGCTTGATTATTAATGAGTTGAATTTTACCCTTTTCATTTACAATTACCATTGCATCAGGAGCAGATTCTAATAAGCCTCTAAACTTATTTTCTGCCATCTTGTTAGTGGTAACATCCAAACAGGTACCCACAAGTTCGATGACTTTCCCTTCCTGATTTTTTGTTGTAACCGCAGAAAGTTGGATAATTTTTAAAGTGCCATCTTTTAATCTAATTCGATGTACAACCTTATTAAAATCCAACCCATTTAAACATTCTTTAATGCTCTTATTAACTTTGTCAAAATCATCAGGATGTATAAACGAAAAATACGTATCAATTTTTAATCCGGATTCTTTATCGACTCCAAAGATTTTGTACATATTATCAGACCATTTAAGTCCGTTTGTAACCACATCCCACTGCCAATTACCCATAAGTGTAATTTTTTCAGCAAAATTTAGAAGTTGGTTTTTTCGCAATAATTCGTCCTGAGCTTTTTTGCGCTCTGTTATATCAAATGAGACACCTAAAATTCCTATAGGATTGCCGGTGTCATCTTTTATTGTATTTAAAGTGAGTTGTACAGGAAATGACAAACCATCTTTTCGCTTAAAAATCCATTCGCGAGTGTCTGAAAGATTAGAGATTTTAGCATTATTCGAAGCGATTGTCGAGTTGCCGGTGCCTATTTGTAAGGAATATAACAGTTCTTTTAACTTCGGAATTTCATCTTCTGTGTGAAAAATTTCTAATGAATGTTTCCCCACAAGATCTGATGCAGAATATCCTAAAAGTGATTCTGCAGCACTATTACAATGATTGATAACACCTCTTTTATCTGTTGTAATAATTGCGATAGATCCAGAGTTAAAAATCGCACTCATTTCTCGGTTTGCTTTATTGAGAGCTGTTTGAGAGCGTTTCATTGTATCTATATCTTGAAACATCCCCGATAATCGTACACATTTACCATCTACCATTTCTGGCTGGCCTATAGATCTAGCCCACACCGTCGATCCCTTAGCCGTAATAATCTCTACTTCAATATCAAAGGCTTCGCCGTTGTTTATAGCATTATCAACGGCATTTGTAATAGCCAATCTACTAGCTCCCTCTTTATAAAAATCGATACTAGAATCCACAGTGGGTTTATGGCTTTCTGATATTTCGTGAATTTCATAAACGACTTTACTCCAGAACACTTCCTGAGTTAAAACATTTACTTCCCAAATGCCAATACGTGCAATTTCATTTGTTTTTTCAAGAACTTTCTCAATGCGTTCTTTTTCAAAATCATGTTTTTTAAGATAGGTAATATCGCCAGAATGCATAATTATACCACCTACATTCTTATCAGAATCATACCAAGGGCGAACATCCCAATAAATCCATTGGACAGTTCCGTCAGCTCTAACGAATTCTGCTTCGTCACAAATATCTATAGCTCCATTAAGACATTTTTGATGATTTTCTTTCCATTCTTCACCAATTTCAGGAAAAACCTCATAATGGGAGCGCCCTATAATTTTTTGATTTTCGAGTTTATAATCTGTTATCCATTTTTTTGATACAGCTAAGTAAATCATATTTTTATCGAGCATAGCGATAGCAGTGGGAGCTTGCTCAATTAAAATTTTATTATAGGTTTCAAAATTTTCCAAAATTTTTAATTTAGTGATAAGACTTTATAGACTCTAGTCTTATCAATGTAACAGGGACAATTGCAAATTAAAATAAACTTAATTTATTATTAACATTTATTATTTACATATCTGTAAGATTTTTTAGAAGTCATCTCAGTTTACAAAGCACATGCATATACTGAAGAATTAAAGAAGCCTCTTTAAATTTAATTTTAAAGAGGCTTCTTTTTTATCATTTTCAAGAACTTATCTACTGTCCAGTATTAGATTCTTGTAAGGCTTTATCTATTCTACCGGCAAGATACATGTGATCTGAAGCCGAATTTTTCCGTAATACATTGGTCATTAAACAAACGATATATTTCGGTCCGCCACCGGGGTGTTCAACTATAATTACTGAATTCATATAATTAAAAACATTTCCTGCATAATCTCCGCAAGCACCTTTAGATCTGTCACACTTGTAAAAACTTCCACTTTTAAAATATACGGCAGCAGAATCAAGAGTTTTTGACTGTGCGTATCGAATACGACGCTCTGTCTGATACATAATGCGTTTCATTTCTAGGCTAGAAAGCGAATCTACCGCTTTACCCTGTTCAATATTCACTAAAAATTTCATTAATCCCTTAGGCGAACCAATGCTACCTCCTTGACGACTAACATAACGTTCTGCACCATTTGTAAAAAAACCTCCTAAACGCCATTCATCTTCTGTAATTCCTAAATCTCTAAGTGGCTGATTAACCACTTCAAAGGCAAGATCTGAAATTTCTTTCCGGTCTGTTTCTTTAAACCATTTCATCGCTTCCTCGTCGGTAAGGGTAAAATATTTTTCTCCAAAAACTTTCAATAAAAGTGCCTCCCTGTACACCACACTTGCTGCACCATTATTACTCACAGCTACCATATGATCTATCCACTCATACAAACTAAAAACATCATCTTCACGAGCTGTTCTTCTCGTTAATTTATCTTGCTCAATATCATATAGTGGAATAGTATGATGATCATACACTGCGAATGGTCCGCCTTTTACTTTTTTATGCTTTAGTAAGCTTTCTCGCGCACCCCAGTCATTTGGGCATAATTTTTCAAGCTGATCAAACATGGCAAGTAAGATTGCTAACTTACCTACGCTACCCGGTTGGTAGCCTCTAGTTTCATTACGAGCAGCATATTTTAAATTTGTTGTATCACTCATATCCATAACAGAAATCGAGTAGCTAGCATCTAAACCATAAAACAAACCAGATATTTTTTTCTGTAATTCTGGATCTTCAGTCATATAAGAACTGGCACTATCATTTTTTGAGGTGAGTCTTAATTTGATATCTTCAGTCTTTAAATAAGCTCCAGCAGGAATTCGCGTATATTTTATACTGTCTTTCACGATTTTTTGTAGCTGTGCAAGTCTAGCTATTCCCGTACGCTCATAACCGTCAATAGGGTAGAAGTTAGGGCCTGTAAATGCAAGTACTAATAGTAAAACCGGTAATAAAAGAAGATATTTTTTCATAGTAATTATTTAATGGTGTTATCAAAACAGTGCTAATCGCAAGTATTCTATTTTGATAATTAAAGTTTAGTATCGAGATCTATATACTCCTCTGGATTTGTTTTTGGCGATATCGAATCGAGATAACCATTGCTGAGTGCATTTTTATTTTCTACAAATGGACGTATCTGAAATAACCATAATTTATCGTCTTGAAAGCCTAATTCTACATCATAAGCACCTTCGTAATCGGTATCGGTTTGTTGTGGAATTTTCTCACGAATCTCCTTTGCTACTTCACGTAAACTTTCGATATTTTTTTGATTAATAATGGGCTTTTCAAAACTTGTGCTGTATTTTTTTGTGCCACCAGTTGCAGGTAATCGTATATAATCAGGTTGACGTGCAGGAGCCAGTAATAAATCAGAATTAGAAGATACAAGTCTGGTCTCTGCAGCTTGACCATCTACAGCACCACCTGCTCCGCGACTAAAAGCAACTGTTAGATCTTCATCTGTACCTTCATTAATACCTTTAGTAATCATTACTCCCGAATATTCAACGTCTACACTAGGAATAACTAATATAGAAGGAAATACATTCTCAGGATTTGAGAGGTAAACTTGTCTCCATTTAAAACTACGTTCAGTGTAAGGAGAAGCCCAAACGGATTTAATACCCTCTAAGATTTTTTGTTCTTCAACAACATTAAACAAGGTTAAGTTTAACCCCGCTCCAGTAAACTCCTTTAAATCCTCCATGTTGGTATCACTTCTAAGAAATACTGGGGTTTGACCTATAGGTTTGTCAAAATTTGTGATAAAAGACGCACGCAATTCACTTACAAATGCAGGCTTTAATTTCATTTCTGCAATTGCAGCTCTTAATGTTGCAAGTTTATTTAATTGAAATGCTTCGATTTGCCCTGCAGAAGTCCCTGCTTTTCTCATCTTATCAGCACTAGCAAACATATCAGTCAAAAATTGCCAATAACTCACCGATTGACCCGGCATCGGTAAATCCATATGATCTCTAAATATCCCAAACGGAATAACTAAGCCTTCTACAACGTGCTCCGGAAACATTTTCTTTAACTGACCTAAATTTGCTGCTTTTGGTCCTGCTAATTTTCCGCTGGCTGAAGCATCAATATCTCTCATATTGAGAATATTTTTCAAATCAAGTCTTATTTTTTCAATAGGTACCGCTATTTTAGTTTGTTTCCGTTCCTCTTGTGAAAAAAGTTGCTTTTCTTCTTTCGACATATCTTCGGCTAGTTTTAATATAACCGTTCCCTTATTAGAGACTGCATAGAAAACTTCTTTCCCATTAAACTCTTGAAGCGCTTCAAGATTTGAATCGATTAAAGCAGCATTAGGAATTCCTAGATTGCGGGCTAGTAACTGCACGTGGGATACAAGGTTACCTTCGTCAACAGTAGCTATACCAGCCACCGGTTTTAAATCTGAAGGTGGTCTTTTAAAAACATATATTTTATTGCTAGAAACTTCAACCGCATCGGGATTACCAGGTACTACCACTAATTCTCCCATTGCGTATCCCGGATTCAAACCGTGAATTGCGCTTTGATTTGAAATACTCATTACCTTATTTTCGAGGTTGAGTTTTTCTGAAACAAGATCTCCTAATTCGCTCACCGCTTTTCCTAAAGGTAGTGCGGCAGATGATCTAACGCGATCATCAATAAAACCAGCTGACAGCGCCTCAAACTCAGTATATTTTTCAACATCTGCATCGTAAGTAGCTTTTACCATCGCAGCACTCCATTGTACTACATTGCGCGAGGTTGTAAGCATACTATTTAATTCATCTAAAGATACATTTGTATACTTTATAGGAGCTAGGGTAGCGGCGATTTGCTCCCATTCCCAAACTTCGGTAAGACCTGTGCCTGCTGTAGCATAAGATAGGTGATACACTTTATCTAGAAGCTCCCGCAAGTCTTTTGGCTCCCAGGAGGCTGCTTTTTTAAGTAACATTTCTTCTAGTTTTAGAGAAATATCTAAAATAGCCAGACGATCTGTAGGTTTTTGTAGTTGCGTAATTTGCGTACGTATATTACAGAGTAAATCACTTATAGCAGGAATTACTACACTAGCCGGAGTATCATTGTTAATTGTGGTTGTGAACTTTAATAATTGTTCTTTTACAGCTGCATCGCTCTTTAAACTTGCTACTTTATTTTTGAGACCTTGTAAGTTAATAGGAGCGTAGTACTCGTTTAGGGTTACAAGGAGGTTATCAAATTCTGTATTTAATTTCGGACTCAGCTGATCTTGATATTTCTGCTGAAATTGTTGTACTAAAGCGATGTCACTTACATCTGGCTGACCGTGAATTTTTACCCGGGCATCCATAAATTTTGGAAATAATTCTGCTATAACTTTAGACTCACTACGCATACGCTGTGCGATATTATCATCACCAGCATGCGGAATATCTTTTAGCGACTGTCTTATCAAATAATAATTAGCCTCTAGAATATTATCTTGTTTAAGTAAATCTTTATAAAAATCGATTCCCCAGGCTTCTTCGTCTTCAGATTGTATTGCACCTCGATAATATTGAGCGCGTTGCAAAATCCAACCATCATCAACACTTTGTAGATATTTGTTTATTTGATATTGCTTAATTCTACTATTGTTATTTGAAGCATCCCAGAATTTTTTAGGATTAGCTGCCGCCAGAATCTCTGCAAAATACAACTGATTTTTATCTGCAATGTTTTTTGTAATTTCTTTGTAGCTAGCGTGCTGTACACCGTCAACTCCTTCAGGACAAGGATCTTTAGGTTCTCGCATAGTACCATCTTCGCAAAACCATCTTATACGCAGATAAGGACCGCGAGCATCATTTTTAAATTCTTGAATTGTATTTTTAATAGTGGCTGTCGAATATTCTTGGGCTGTGGTTTGTAATCCTGTAAAAAGGAGTAAAGCAAGGCTATAGCGTATTATTACGGGCATATAATGTTGTTTGTCACAAAAATAGAAGATATAGTCAATTACCCCTTAAAATTAACTATGATTTATATAAATAGAGAATTTCTCGAGCTTACAAATTATGAGGGGAAGCTCTAAACAAATAAATCCCATCGTGAAGATGGGATTTATTTAAAAAGAAAATGGGTATGAATTAATTTCTTAACTCTAATTTATTAAGTTCTTTATAATTGCGCTGTAATCTACGCAGTAGAATACCATACAATAGTTTGTAGAATAACCAAAATATCCCTATCATAAATAAAAACATCGCTAGAAATGTTATTATAAAAGTTAGAGGTAAACTCGTAGAGCCGTCTTTACTTACAATATAAAGTTTCTGAATTTTTGGGCTATACAATGCTGAAGCTATGAACACAATCATTCCAATCACAAATGCCATTACCAAATTGTAAATCACATAATAATTTACCGTCTTGCGTACTTTTAAAATACGCTTCATAAGTATACTGGTATTCTCTGTCGTTTGTACTTCTTTATAGTTTTTATAGAAAATGTAGATAAAATAGATTAGCAGACAATAGTGAATAAATGTCGCAACTATTTCAAATTCATATAAGTGCAATTCTTTGAGAGAGTTTAAGCTTTTAGTATTAATAGTAAATGCATTTAGTATAGTCCAAAATAAAAATTCGATTATTGATATGTATAAAATCCACTTCATTATAGAAGATGATCTTTTATGAATCATTTTATATAGGGAGTCTATGCTCACCTTAGGGAGATCGGCTTCCTGCCGTTTCCAGTCTTTTTTTAAAAATTCGAGTTCATCCATCTGCTGCTACACATTTAATAAGTCTTTCAACTTTCCTTTAACACGATTCATCTTTACACGAGCATTAACCTCAGAGATACCTAATGTTTCAGAAATCTCACTATAAGGTTTATCTTCCAAATACAAAAAAACAAGTGCTTTATCTATATCACTAAGTTGGCGAATTGCCGAGTACATCAATTTTAGTTGTTCTTCAACCGTGTTATCATACTCTGTACTGGCAATTTTAAACATCACACTATCATAATCCTGTGTGCGTATACTGCGCTTTGATTTTCTATAAAGTGTTATTGAGGTATTAAGTCCCACCCGATACATCCAGGTACTAAATTTTGAGTCGCCTCTAAACTTAGGGTATGCCTTAAATAATTGAATTGTAATTTCCTGAAACAAATCGTTATGTGATTCTTGATCGTGAGTATATAACCTACAGATCTTATGCACAATATTCTGGTTCGCTTCAAGCTGGGTTACAAATTGTTTTTCAAGTTGCGGATCCAAGAGCTAATTGATTAGTTATCTATTTGTATCTCCTGCGGGAACTATGTTACAGATAAAGCTAAATTAATAATAAAGATTTATAGGTTTATCTTCTGTTGAGTAACTTTGTTAAAACTAGCAGCTATGAATATTCCTAAAACTCAAAAACCTCGTATTGTTATAATTGGTGGAGGTTTTGGAGGAATTAATTTGATTAAAAATTTAAAGAAAACAGATTATCAAATAGTACTTCTTGATAAGCGTAATTTTCACACATTCCAACCTTTATTATATCAGGTTTCTACATCTGGATTAGAACCCGAGTCTATAGCTTACCCGCTGCGAAAATTAATACGTAATCAAAAAAATATGCATTTCCGCCTTGCGGAAGTAGATCATATAGATACTAATCTCAAAAAAGTACGTACAGATATAGGTGATCTTTCTTATGATTATCTCGTAATTGCTACAGGAACCCGCACAAATTTCTTCGGAAATAAAACAATAGAAGATAATGCAGTATGGATGAAAAGTCTTCCCCAGGCTTTAAACATTCGTAGTTTAATGTTTGAAAATCTTGAGCGTGCAAATCGTACCGAAGATCCTGTAAAGCGAAAAGAATTATTACGTTTTGTCATTGCTGGAGCAGGTCCTACTGGCGTAGAACTTAGTGGAGCATTTGCAGAATTACGATCCAATGTATTACAAGCAGATTATCCTGATATGGATATAAGTGAGATTGAAATACACCTTGTCGAAGGAGCTGACCGCGTTTTGCCCCCATTTAGTGAATATTCATCCAAGAAAGCTCAGAAGTTTTTGGAAGATATGGGAGTCACCATACATCTAAAAACTTTCGTTGATAATTACGAAGATAACCGAATGACGACAAAGGGCGATCTTATTTTAGATACAGCAACTTTCATCTGGTCTGCAGGTGTTACTGGCGCTGCTATTTCTGGTTTTGAAGAAACTTCACTATTGCCTAAAATTAATAGGTATAAAGTTGATCGTTATAATAAGGTAGCCGGTTTTCAAGATATTTATGCAATAGGAGATATTGCTTTAATGCAAACCGAAGATTTTCCGAAAGGTCACCCTCAGGTTGCACAACCCGCTATTCAGCAAGGAAAAAATTTAGCCATAAATTTTAAAAATAAACTGAAAAATAAAGAATTGAAACCCTTTAGTTACTTCGATAAAGGTTCAATGGCAACCATAGGTAGAAATAAAGCGGTTGTTGATATAGGTAAAGTTCGTTTTGCAGGATTCTTTGCGTGGTTTATTTGGATGTTTATACATCTTTGGTTCTTAGTAGGTTTTAGAAACCGGGTGGTTACTTTCTTTAATTGGACGTATAGCTACATCAACTTTGACAAAGCTGCACGTTTAATAATTAGACCGTTTAAGCAAAATAAAATAATAGCAGAAGAAGATTAATTTATTCCTTCGGTAAATGCTTTAATTTCCTTGAAACGCGTACTTAATGGCCAGAAAAATTGAGTAATCATGGGTACGTGTTTTTTATTTAAAATAATCAATTCAGCATCAGGTTGTACTTCTATAAGTTTCTGATGAAACAAATCGTTGTAATAATATAATGATGGAATTGTTTTAGTACCTAAATAAGTTAAAATGGGTGGTGTGTTTTCATCTATAAAATAATAAGGTGATGCATCTCGCCAGGCTTCAGGATCCTTCGTCCAGGTAATATTATAATAGTCCTCTTCTGTAGGAGGATTTTCCTGTAGATATTTATATTGATCAAGTGCTGCAGCATCATCTAGGATTAGCCCTTTCACTAGTGTGGGATCATTTAAGTACTTAGGATTCATAGTAGCAAGCGCAATTAGGTGTCCGCCGGCGGAATGGCCCATTAAAAATATTCTATCAGGGTTCCCACCATATGATGCGATGTTTTCTTTTGTCCATAAGATAGCTTGCGTTATTTGCTGAGTCATCATATCATAATTAGCAAACGGACTTAAAGTATAACCAGGTATTACCGTTACAAAATCTTTTTTAGCAAAATTACGACCTAATATAGAGTAGGTTCCTTTAGAGCCACTATCCCAATTTCCTCCGTGAACAAAAATTAAAACATCGTGCTGTTGAGTAGAATCTTTAGGTTGAAAAATATTTAGCGTAGGCTTTGTCGCAGAAAGTTCGTAAGAGCTGTTTAAATAATCTAAATCTGCATGTTTGATTGATGAACAACTGGTAACTACAAATATGGCTATAGAACTTAATATAAATAGTAATCTCATAATTTAAGGAATAGTAATTTTAAATTGGTGTCTACTTATACAGCATTATATTTAGTCCTCATATAATCCGCCGACTCTTTGATAAGTTGTCTAAGAATAGTGATGTCAATATCTTCTATTTTATTGATATATAAGCATGATGCTCCTGCTTTATGCTTGCCTAGTTTAGTTAACAAATGGGTATACTTTCTAAAGCCGGGCATTATGTATATAGATAAATTTTGTTTGCGTGGAGAAAATCCTGTGAGAAAGAAATCCCCTTCTCGGCCACTTTCATATTTGTAATGATATTCTCCATAGCCTATAAGCGACTCACCCCATAAAACCGCTTTTTCAGACATAATATTGTCAAAGAGATCAAGCAATACAAAAGCATCTTCACGTCGTTTATTGTTGTCGACAGTATTAAGATAATCTATTACTGAATTTGACGTAGGTTGTGTTTTATTAGCAGCCATAATCAACAATTTTTATATTTATCATACAATCCCACTCCGTCTCGTATAAGCGGAAGTATTTTATTTAATCTTCTAAGACGCGTTTTTTCTTGCTTTGCTTCTAAAATATGTTTTGCAAACTCTTTTTGTCTTCCAGAAGTTAGATTTTCAAAGCATTTTTTCAATTTTTGATCTTTTTCTAATGCAGTCTCTAGTTCCTTTGGTATGTCTAGTTTAGATGTTGTTCTCTCGGATTTAATTTCTAATCCGTTTTTTTGATTCGCTATAGCCTCTTTCAGAAAACCTAATACTGTAGCCTCTACAATATCCTCTTCTTTATAAAACCGTAGTTGTCTCAAGGCTTTTGTTTTACCTTCCTGAGCATTGTGTAATTGAGATTTAGGATCATTAAGTAGCGCACCCTGAAAAAACCAAATACCAAAATGATTTTTAAATCGACCTAACCCAACGACATTTTTACCATTAATGGTGTAAACAGGAGCATTCCATTTATAAGTTTCTTTCAGCTCAGTTTTTAATAGGAGATCCCTTAACTTAGAAATAGCATCTTTAAACTGATCTGTAGTATTAAAATAATTTTCCAATGCATCCATAATTATTCTTATCTAATTATTCTGAAGAAATTTATTCTACTTCAGGAAGTGTGGTACTCTTAATAGCCCCAAAAATCCCTAAAATAGAGAGAACAGCAATTATACCTTCCACAGAAATTAAAGAAGCCAATGCGCTAACGCCACCTGTTATCAATAATATAATACCTATTACCGTGTTACTAACCGCGACATAATCTGTACGCTGGTTACCCTCAGCCATATCTACAATATAAGTCTTTCTTCCAAGTCGTACCCCTTGATGAGCGATTCCTAATATAAAAAATGCAACAGGATATAGCCAAATCTTATCCTTAAAAGCGGGTAAAAAAATAATGATAGCTATAACTAGAAGTCCAAGTCCAGATGTAATAAGGGCAGAATAAGTCATTACTTTTCTACTTGATTTATCTGCCATTTTACCCCAAACAGGAGCACTTATAATAGAAGCTATTCCATTAGCAATAACAAAAAAGCCTAATAAATAAGCCTCTTTGCCTACATAACGTTGAGCAAGCAGAACATAATAGGGAGCTGTAAGTGCAGAACATAATAAAAGTGATCTTGTAGTTACAAAGTTTCTAAATTGCTTATCGGTTTTTAAAATTCCTATTTTCTTCCAAGCTTCTGCCAGACCATTATTTCCACCTTCGGTTTCACCGGGAAATTCTTTAATATTAGCGTAAACAAGTGCAGCGATGAGCCATAAACTTGCTGCAAAAAAGATGAGATAGCTATAAAATTCTATACCTACATCGTCTTGGGATTTATAAAGAATATATAACCCCGCAAGTAAGACCAAAACACCACTTATTGAAGCTGTATACCCTTTTAACTTTCCTCGTTTTTGCTTGGGAATAGTTTTTCCTAATACATCTTTAAAAGCTATAGAACAGAGACCTCTTGCCAAACTAAATAGAATTAAACAGCCTATAATTAACCATCCTGCCGCCAGATCTTCAAAGAAAAGTGCCACCAATCCTATGCCTGCAACGGCTAAAAACTGAATCAGAGATCCCAACACCCATACATATTTACGCACTGGTTTTTTACGTATGTAATGCGCAATAAATAACTGGGGTAACATGGAGCCGGATTCTCTTATAGGCACTATAAAACTTATAAGCATGACAGGGGCATTAACAAAACTCATTATCCACGTTAGAACGGTTTTTGGATTACTTAATGTATCGCCCAATGAGGTAAGCATATTGCTTACTAGCAGTAAGAAATAATTATCAGGGGTTTCTTTGCAAGCTTCTTCGTCAATGGCTTTGCATGTTCTGGCATCTTCTTCATCATTAAGGTAATCATAAAGCTGCTCCAGATTTGTATTCTTTGAAGTCATTAAATTTATTTAACCTACTTTTTTTTTAGTTTTCTTAATGCAATATAGCTACTAATGCCTGTGCACAGAAAACTCGTTAAAATGAGCAGAAATGTTAAGTCATAACTTTCATAATACCCTAAAAAAATTGAAGCAATACTAAATAGCGTACATACAGCAATCATAAATTTAAAAAATCGTGGATCTTCAATCATTTGAATACATTAAAGGCTTTAAGATAGGGAAAATGTTTTTTGCAATAATCTTGTGGCCATCTGCAGTAGGATGAATTCCGTCAGATTGATTAAGTTTTGCAATTCCACCTACATCTTCTAATAAAAAGGGGATTAAAGTAAGATCATTTTTTTTGGCCAAATCGTAGAATGTTTGTTTAAAGTCCTGTGTATATTGAGTTCCTAGATTGGGCGGGAGTTGCATACCGGCAAGAACTATTTGTACATCAGGAATCTTAGATTGAACACGATCTATTATATCCTGAAGGTTGTTTTTTGTTTCTGAAACTGGCAATCCTCGCAATCCATCATTTGCTCCCAGCTCTAAAACAAAAATATCGATGTCTGTTTCTAAAATCCAATCTAATCTATTTTTTCCACCAGAAGTAGTTTCTCCACTAATTCCGGCATTTACAACCGTATAGTTTAACTGAATACTATCAATCATTTTCTGAATCAAACCCGGAAAAGCATTTTCAGGATTATCAAGGCCGTAACCAGCAGTAAGGCTATCCCCGAAAAAAAGAATTGTATTATTAATTGTGTCTGAAGGCTCAGTGATTTCAGAAGTTTCAGAATCTACTTGGGTAGATGTGGTTGTAGTTTTTGATGTTTTATTATTACAAGATCCAAGACTTATAGAAATTAAAAAACAGCATACTAGTAAAAAGGTTCTCAAGGTGATCTAATTTTAATTAATTGTAATTACTTATTTTTCCGCAGAACGGGTTAACAGTGAAATGATAATCACTATTTTCTGTAAGGTACTACCTCAATACTCCGTCAAATTAAACATTTGAACAAATATTCCCACAATGACTTCCATACTAAAGATTTCAAATTTAGAAAAAACCTATACTAGTGGATCTAAAAAGCTTACTGTACTTGAAGATATTAACTTTAGTATAACAAAAAACGAAACTTTTTCTATTGTAGGACCTTCGGGAAGTGGTAAAACTACATTGCTAGGAATTTGTGCAGGTTTAGACAAACCAGATTCTGGTACGGTTACCTTGAATGGTATTGTTATGAATTCGCTTTCTGAAGATGAGCGAGCTGCTTTACGTAACGAACACGTAGGATTTGTATTTCAGGATTTTCAGCTTTTAGCTACATTAACAGCTATTGAAAATGTAGCAATTCCTTTAGAATTAAGAGGCGCAAAAAATGCAATGGATCGTGCTAAAGGGCTTCTTGAAAAAGTAGGATTAGGAAATCGAGGCAATCACTATCCTTCTCAATTATCTGGAGGTGAACAACAACGCGTAGCATTAGCTCGGGCATTTGCTAACGAACCAAAAATATTATTTGCTGATGAACCAACTGGAAATCTAGATGCAGAAACAGGTGAGAGAGTTGTTGAATTGTTATTTGAATTGAATAAAGAGTTGGGAACAACACTTGTTCTAGTTACTCACGATATGGAACTGGCAAAAAAGACACAGAATATTCTTACTATAAAAGGCGGTAAAATCGCTAGCCTAACTCGTTCTACTCATGTCTAAGAATTTAAAAAACAGTGCAGGAATAAGTTGGTTGTTTAATATGGCCTGGAGAGATTTTAAAGCCAGTGCTGGTAAGCTAAGCTTATTTATGCTCTCCATAGTTTTAGGTATTGCAGCAATTGTTTCAATACAATCTTTTGGAGAAACGCTGAAAACAAACATAGCTCTACAATCAAAGAGTTTAATGGGAGCTGATTTTAAAATTGATAGCGACAATGAGTTAACACAAGATGCTCAACAAATAGTAGACTCTTTGGGTGGTGCAGATGCTCGGGAGATTGCTTTCTCATCGATGGCGCTATTCACAAAAAATCAAGCTACTAAACTGATGCAGGTACGTGGAATTTCTAACGGATTTCCATTTTACGGTAAAATTGAAACGACTCCAGCAGAGGCAGCCACCGTTTTTAATGTAAAAAAAGGAGCTCTCGTAGATGCAACTGTATTATTGCAGTTAAATATAACACCAGGAGACAGTATAAAAATTGGAGCGGTAACTCTCCCTGTTTTAGGTGCTTTAAATGCACTGCCAGGTAGTAATGCCGTTTTTAGTGCAATTGCTCCGCCTGTCATAATTCCTTATGAAGCCATAGAAGAAACGGGTCTTGTACAAGTAGGAAGTCGTATAAAATATGAATATTATTTTAATGCGCCGGGAACTGACTTAACAAAGCTTGAAGACGCAGTGTCTGATCGTTTAGATGCTGTTGAGGCAGATTTAGATACACATCTTGCTACCAGTGAGCGACTAGGGCGGCGTTATGAGAATTTTGGAAAGTTTCTAAACCTTGTGGGTTTTATTGCATTGCTTTTAGGATGTGTAGGAATAGCTAGTGCTACCACAATTTATATTCGTGAAAAATTAAAGTCTGTTGCTATACTTAAATGTTTAGGTGCGTCCAGCAATCAGGCTTTTCAAATTTATTTAATTCAAATAGGTAGTCTAGGTTTAGTAGGTGGAATAATTGGAACATTTGCCGGTTTAATTCTTCAACAGCTTTTTCCATTATTACTTAAAGATTTATTGCCCGTAGATGTTACGATAACAATTTCTTGGACTGTAGTTTTAATGGGAATTGTAACAGGTATATTTATGTCTGTACTGTTTGCGTTATATCCATTATTAAATACCTTAAAAATATCACCACTTCAGGCGCTTCGTACTATAGAATCTGAAATGCAATCACGTAGAATAGCGGTTGCAGTGACACTTGCGATACTATCCTTTATATTTTTATATGCATTCTGGCTATTACAAGATTATAGATATGCTCTAGGTTTTTTAGCAGGTATTCTGGTTACATTCAGTATTCTGGCTGGTATCGCTCGAGGTTTTATGCGACTGATACGGCATTACTTTCCATCTACCTGGAGTTTTACATCACGGCAAAGTTTACGCAATCTCTTTAGACCAAAGAATCAAACTGTTGTTCTTATTTTGGCCATTGGAGTAGGGACATTTCTTATAAGTACACTTTATTTCACTAAAGATATCCTATTATCACAAGCAGCTTTGGATGGCAAAACGGAGAATGCAAATATGATTCTTCTAGATGTACAAAAAGATGAAATGCAACATATCGTCGCTACATTAGAAGAAAATAACTTAAACGCACTTGAGCAAATTCCTATTGTTACAATGCGTGTTCACAGTATTAATGGTCGTACAAATACAGATTTAAAAATTGACAGTACTAGCCAGATTAATAGGTGGATTCTTAATCACGAATTTAGAACTACCTATAGAGATTCGTTAATTGCTTCAGAGACATTGCAAGCTGGTTCATTTACAAAATCGGTGGAATCTAATGCTGGAATAATACCTATTTCAGTAAGTGATAATTTTGCAACTGATGCGCAGGTAGAATTAGGAGACGAAGTAGTTTTTAATGTGCAGGGCAAATTAATTACCACGCAAATAGGGAGTATACGCCTGGTGGACTGGAGCAGAATGCAATTAAACTTTTCCATTGTATTTCCAAAAGGGGTTTTAGAAACAGCACCTCAGTTTGGAATTGTAACTACCAAGGTTATAGATGATCAAACATCTGCAGATATACAACGTATTCTTGTAACTCAATATCCTACACTTTCAATTCTAGATTTGCGTCAGGTACTTACAGTTATTGAAAAGCTTCTTACAAAAATTAGCTATATCATAAACTTCATGGCATTCTTTAGTATTTTAATTGGTGTAATAGTATTGCTTGGCGCTGTGCGTACCAGCAAATATCAGCGTATTAGAGAAAGTGTTTTGCTAAGGACAATGGGAGCTAAGAGCAAGGACATTTTAAAGATTCAAGGCCTGGAATATTTATATTTAGGACTTTTAGGTGCATTATCGGGGATATTACTTTCTTTAATAGGAAGTCTGGCACTTGCTTATTTCGTTTTTGAAACAACATTTATTCCATCCATAATACCATTTGCAGTTTTATTACCAGGTATTACATTATTAGTACTTATAATAGGTCTGAGTAATAGTAGAAGTGTTATCAAAAGTACACCGCTCGAAGTTTTGAGAACTACCAGATAATTGGTTTACTTTTATAAAAGTATTTGCGGTGTAATAACGAGGTGGTAAAGTGGAGTTATAATAACAAATAGGATTAGTCCTTTTCTTCTTCCTCTTCAATTTCATCTTCAGAAATTAAGTAATGATCTTTTTCTAAACCTACAATGGTTATAATATTGGTGACCGTTGTATATAATAATAGTATCACGGTTACCATCATACCACTTATCAAGGATGAAAAAAATAAGGTTATCCAGTATAAATACTTGAACCATTCCGTATGCATATCTTCAGACTCTGTAAGTGGAATATTGAACATCTGAAACATAATAAGCGCCGAGATAAAAAGGATTGTATCTAATTTAGCGATATTTAATACCTGGATGTAATGTGCCTTTTTAAGCTTAGAGTTTGATCCCGTACTTATACCCAATAGCGTAAGTAATAAAGCTAAAATCGTTGCAGATCCTAGTACAATTGTGTTGCAGAGCATATTGAGGCCAGAAAGAGAAACTTCTATTAATTCTTTTGCCTTGTAGCCACTAATATCACCTAAAAAGAAGACTGCGATACCTAAAAAGACAAACGTAATTAAGCCTCCATATATTGAAAGCTTATTCTTAGTAAAGAAATTATCCATAGAATTAGTTTTTAGAATACTTCAATTTCACATAAACCATTGTTCCATTAAATATAAACGAAAGTCCATTAGTAATAATAATAGGCCAATCTTCTTTTGCTATACCATAAAGCGTCCACGATCCAACACCAACTAGTAAACAGACAAACATCCACATCGAAATATCTTCGGCAGATTTTGTTTTAATAACTTTAAAAACCTGAGGAAGCACAGCAATTGTTGTGAAAACACCGGCAATAATCCCTAGTATGGTTATGAGCATATTATCTATAGCGCGTAAACGAATTAAGTAATAAGATAGTTAAAGTGAATCTAAAACTTCAAAATGAATAGGTTTAAAAGATCCTCCATTGCTATCACTTGCCGAACAAGCAGTGAGTGCTCCAACCAAATCACGCTCAGCTTGAAAAATAACATAATCTCCAGCCTTAGAAGTAGGAGGTAAGACCGATAGTTTTCCGTTCTGATCAAATTGTACATTCATAAATACATTAAATGCAGTAGGAATGTCGTAATGCGGAATATCAAAACGTTTTAAGGCATTTTGAAGATTGTTGAAACAACTTGGGTGAAAATCCTTTATGCCATACATAATTTCAAACGTCTCCTGAGAACAAGGTGCTAATAAAAAATCATTTCTACCATTTGTATCTTCTATTATTTTAAGTAATTTATTTCCTAAATTACTCCAAAGATAATTTCCTGTAGTAAGTAAAATAGACTCCTCGAAATCCATACTTTTTCCTGCGGAAAGTTTCTCGTGATGGTTTTCTGCATCAAAGACAACAAGATCACTTACTTGTTCTCCTTTAATATCTATTACTTTTAAATATTGACCTTTTTTAAGGGTAAATGAATCTCCAGATTGTTTTGGAATTGTTTTTAGCATAGTTTAATGTTTAAATGGGCATTCCCATTTTTCAGTAATATTACGACCACTGTACTGAAGGGCTTCAGAACTTTTTCCAAAATCTGCAAGCATTGGATTTATTGAACCGTTTTTTTCCTCGTCTCTTTTACGTATGCGATCACGTACATTTGTATAAACCCCCATTTGTCTAAGAATTTCAAACTGGTGGTGTAGATTAAATACTAATGTTACATTTTCTGTACTTCGTGCATTGCGAGAGCTGTTAGGGTGCATTCCTATTATATAGAAAGCATTTCCTAAAAGGCTATAACTATAATTAGTATCATACACATCTGAACTCACCGAAGGATCCCATTCACATTTATCGTGTTTTTTTAAACGCTCTAAAAATGCCCAAAGGTCTTTTTCAAATTCAAGCTCAGATTTTGAATAAGAGTCTGTAAACTCTACTATAAAAGTCTGAAATTTTTTAGAATTGAAATCATATGATTCTATATAGTTCTTAAGTCTATGAATTATAGCGAGGTCATTTGAAGGATTTTCAATAGTATCAAATTTATAATGACTAACTGCTTTTGTTTTAAAAACGGTTTGAGCCATCACGCATGGATGATCATTTTCAACAATAAAATCGTTTAAATTTTCGCCCTCAGATAAACTATTATGACTTGAATTCTTAAGTGATTTCATGGATTCTTGATTTTATAAATCTTAGAGAATTTGAATACTCAATAAGATTTTATAAAAGTAGAATTATGATTCCGCTGTATGTGATAAGGAAATACTAAATAGTTTTAAATAATACTTAATATTCAGCTTATGAAAAAATCATTTGACTTTTTAGCTAAAATCCATTCCTAAATCAAGATCTATAGTGTTTGCCTTCTTTGCATCTGTAACAGGGGCAGTAAAGCTTTTTGGAGAAGTTTGCAGCGCTAAATGTTCGGGTAAACCCTCTAAAAAATAAGCACTATCTGATGTATCATCTTCATCCTTGTCTGTTTGATGATGGTAAGCATTAATAGATTCTTTTGAGCGGGTTATGATCAAATCATTTTTTGCTCTGGTAAGAGCCACATATAACACTCTTCGATCTTCTTCAACTTCATCTATATTTCCTAAACTATATGCAGAGGGGTAAGTTTTAGGGGAAACATTTAATACAAAACATACATCTGCTTCTAATCCTTTTGCAGAATGTACGGTAGAGATTGTGACGTGGTCTTTTAATTCTGCGGTGTTAATTTTAGAACCGCCTAAGGTATTACTTCCGGCTACATTTGCAGAATTATCTAATATACCTTCAGATATAAATTCACCTAGGGTTGCATAATTTTCAGACAAAATCTCAAGCACAGGAAAATCTCCCTTTCGTTTTTCGTACCAATCTTTACTGTATTTCATCGCCAGATCAAACTCCATCGTTTTGTATAAATCTTTGATAGCCATCTTGACGTTTCCACGGTTTTGGTAAGCGGCATCATAATAACTTTTAGCTTTAATGCCTTCTTTGCCGGGAATTATTGATGTAAGATCCAGACCGTGCACATTTTCTGGTTCTATTCGCATAACTTCAGACATATAATTGGTGGCTCGCACGGCTCCAATTCCGTGAATAAACGTAAAAAACCGAATCCAGGCAATCTCATCCATAGGATTATTTATCACCCTTAAAACTGAAACTAAATCTTTTATATGCGCGGCCTCCAGAAATTTTCTACCGCCAAAGGTCTGATACGGTATTTTCTTTTGTAAAAAAACCGCTTGCAAAGGGCGTGTATAATATTGAGATCTGCTGAGTATTAGAAAATCTGTAAAAGAATTGCCTCCTTCAGAAAAACTTTCTAAAATATGATTCGCAATATAATTTGCCTCCTCAAATTGATTGGCCACATTTACAATTGTAGGTTGTTTTCCCGCACCTCGACTAGCCGTTAATCGTTTATTATAATTAATAGGTGAAGTCTCCAGCAGCCAGTTTGAAAGGTCTAAAATTTCTTGAGTAGATCTGTAATTTTTATCTAGTACTTTAATTTCAGAATTAGCAACTCGTTCTTGAAACAGATGAACGTTCTTAAAATCGGCGCCTCTAAAACTATATATTGATTGTGCATCATCACCTACGCAAAATAGGTGACATATATTTTCAAATGGTTTCAACAAATACCATTGTAAGGGATTTGTATCCTGCATTTCATCAATTAAAATATGATCATATGCCTTAGCTAGTATTTCTCGAGCTTCCGCATCTTTATTTAATCGGTTTGCAACAACTAACAATAAATCATCATAATCAAGATACTGTTGTCGCAATTTTTGGCTTTGATATTCCTTTATTAATAACTCAACTTGAGGTTTTAAAGCATTGATATCTTCGGTAGTTTGTAAATCATCTTTGCCCTTAAATAGTAGTTTGCGTAAAGTTTCAGTTAGATTTATACGGGTATTTCTAGCAAAAGAGAAAAGATCTAAAAGTTGTTGCGGCTTAAGACGTGTTTTGCCATAATCTTCACTGGCCGCTCCACAAGCCATTTTCATTATGCTTAATTGATCATCAGGATCAATAACGGTATAATTTGCAGCTCCAAAAAGATTAGGAAATTTTATAATAAGTTGATTGCACCAGCTGTGAAATGTAGATCCATTAAGCGATCGAACATCTTGATCTGAAATACCTGCTTTAACACGCTCGACAATCTCACTGGCAGCACGTTTTGTAAAAGTGAGAATTTGAATTTTTTCTGGTCTGTATCCTTGATTAATTAGATACTCTGCTCTACCAACAATTGTTTTTGTTTTACCGGTGCCGGCTCCTGCTAATAACAACAAATGTTTTCCCGAAAAAGCAATAGCCTCTCGCTGTTTCTCATTATAACTCTCTGAAATAGTATTTTTATCAATCACATCGCAAATGTAGGAATAAATTCATAATTTTGGAATTTTTCCAACAATCCCTTTGATGATTGCTTTTTTAGATATTCAAACTACTTCTAATAATTATAAGTTAGCATCCATTGTAGCTTTTTCAGTGGTCGTAATAGATGATGAACGTATTATTCATAGCATAGAGCGAACGGTAAAACCTCTTAACGTATTATCGTCTAAGGAGGAACGCTATTCGGGATATTCAAATAGCGAATTAAGATCACAAAATTGTTTTGCCGATTATTTTGCGGAGCTTGTAGAAATTTTAGGAGATGCCGTGGTAATCTTTTTTGATAAATTTTCTGAGATGATATGGAGAAAATCCTTACGAGAAATAGGTTTTCCTGTAAACAAATCTCAACAGATTATTCAAGAACTGTTAATACGCAAAGGCATTTTAGATCAAAAGACAAGTCTTGATTCTTTATGTAATTTATTGAAAAAAGATACGAGTCTTAACCGTTTAGGATTGAATGCAAATGTGCTGGCTGCTATTTACACAGAATATGTTTTAGCTGACAACGGGAGTGAAGCTATTAATCAACCGGTTGCTGATTATAAAGTGGTTACCGACTTTGATAATTTACCTAAAAACCCTGGAGTATATTATTTTTTTGATAGTGAGAAGGCGGTAATATATGTTGGAAAGGCAATTAATCTGAAAGAGCGTATAAAAGCGCACTTTTCAAGTAAAATACCATTTGAATTAACTCTTACTGAGTCAACTTTCTCTATTGAATATAAAGAGACTGGAAATGAACTAATATCATTGCTTCTGGAATCTGCCGAAATAGCGCGGTTAAAACCAATTTATAATACGCAGCAAATAGAAGATATTCTACCATGGACTATAGAATCCAGAATCGATAAAAAAGGAATATTTAGAATTTTTCCGAAGGAAAAAAGCTATTCAGACAACCACCATAGTATTTCATTCAATCGTGATTCTGTTATTACAAAACTTAAAAATCTCGCTTTGCAATTTTCCTTGTGTTATCGATTTTTAGGTATAGAAAGAACTTCAGGTTCTTGCTCTAGTCCGCTATGTAAAGGAGTATGTAAAGGTATAGAATCACGTGAAGCATATAATCAAAGAGCACAAAAAGCATTTGATTCCCTACAATCTAAAAAAGAATCTTATTTTTTAAAATTACCGGGAAGAGTCAAGTCCGAAGAAGCGTTTGTACTTGTAAAGGATGGTGTTTATGAAGGCTTTGGATTCATTCCTTTAGAATATCCGGTGCGATCTATAGCAGATTTTGAAGCCTTTATTGAACCTTATGATAATACTTATTTTACAAATAGAAGTATTCATCAATACATGAATAAGAAAGGAATCGTCAAATACAATCTTCCCTAACAAAGTGTTTCTATTTTGAAGGTGCTAACATCTTGAAGCTTATGAAACTTGGTATACCAACCCGGTGAATCAATCTATAAAATATGATGCTACAGATTTTTTGAAAAAATGGATTCCAGAGCTTAGGAAGGTTAAAGATGAACTTATACATATTCCCTGGAAAATTAAATCAACGAAAATCGAATACATAAAACCAATAGAAGTTTACGATAAATGGAATAGGGCAGAGAATAAAATTTTGAAACTCGTAAATGGAAAATAGATTTTGAAACTTCTACAGTCTTAAGCAGTAGAATAGCATTTTGTCACATCTTAACCATTCATTTAAATTACTTCAATAAATAAAAAAATCCTGACAATTTCAAATTGTCAGGATTTTCAAGTAATAAAAGAAGTGTCGGGATGAGAGGATTCGAACCTCCGCTCTCGCGCCCCCCAGACGCGCACTTTAACCGGACTAAGCTACATCCCGTGTTGCAAGCGGTTTTTTTGCAAGATTGCAAATATAAATAAATGCGTCAGACTGCAAACTGAAATTCTTAAAGAATAAAGTGTATTACAAAAACTTATATTGATTGTTATATTATTACTGAATTATACTTGATGTTATCAAATAAATTTATATGCTATAATTTTATTATTGAATGTTTAATTTTTGTAACTTAATAGTGCTAATAATTAAATAGTTATATCATGAAATTACAAATACTAAGTATTGCAACATTTATAGCATTTATGGCGCTTCCATTTGTTCAGGTAAATGAGACTCCAGTCGAAACTTCCATTCAAGGCACCTGGGAGCTTAAAGATTTTTATTATTATGATGATAATAAAATTATTGATACCGTAGGAGCTACAGATGGTTATCGACAAATTAAAATGTATACAAATGATCGTGTGATGTGGACACGTTATGTGCCTAAGGATTCTGTGGAATGGTTCGGATATGGAAAATATTCAGTAAGTAAGGATCAATTAATAGAAACTCTCGAATATGGATCGGAGAGCATGATGGAAGTTATAGATACCTTACGTATTTTCACCTTTGAACTGGAATATACTGATAATTCATACAGCCAAATAAGCACAGATGCAGAAGGAAACCGTATTTTTTCTGAAAACTATATACGTATTGAGTGAAGTTAGTTGTTAATCAATTGTACATCCTTTTCTGTAACTAGTTTACTCGTATTTCCCCAGCTGTTAGATATGTAATTCATAACATCTGCTACTTCGTCATCATAGAGACCTAGTGGTGGCATTATACTATTATATATTGCACCATTTACTGTGATTTTACCTTTAAGACCATATTTAATTGCTCTTATGGATTCCTGCTTATTAGTTAACAAAAAATCTGCCTTGGCAAGTGGAGGATATGTGTTTCTAACTCCATCTCCATTTTCCATATGACATTGTACACAAAAATCTGCGTATATAATAGCACCTCTTTTTATACTTTTTGTCAAAGTGGTATCAGTAATTGTTCTTCCTGCCGATAGATAGTTTTTACTATCTCTTGTTGAATATGGGTTTTGCGAGAATGAAAAGTATTCAACAATAAGTAATACAATTAAATATAGTCTCATTTTTTTACAAGCTTTATAACTCCTACACCTTCAACACCTGCATAGATATACCCATCTGGTCCCTGAACTATACTTCGTACCCGACCAATACCGTCTAACAATTTTTCCCGCTTTACTACTTGGTTATTATCTAAGTGAAGAGCTTCAAGATAAACGAACTTCAGAGAGCCTACTAATAAACTTCCTTTGAGATCAGGATAACGAGAGCTTGTAACCAGAGCCATGCCGCTTGGTGCAATTGATGGAATCCAATAATAAAGAGGTTGTTCCATTCCTTCTTGTTCTGTTTTATCGGTTATATCTGTGCCGCTGTAATTCACACCATACGTAATTACCGGCCATCCATAATTTGCACCTTTTTTGATAATATTAATTTCATCGCCACCCTGTGGACCGTGTTCGTGAACCCAAATTTCATTAGTGGTTGAATTAAAGATCATTCCTTGAGGATTGCGATGACCGTAAGACCATATAGCTGGTTTAGCACTTGGTTGATTAATAAACGGGTTATCTTTTGGAATGCTTCCATCTAAATTTAAACGATAAATCTTACCATTATCTCGAGTGAGATCCTGCGGATTTATGTCACGCTCTCCACGCTCACCTGCACTAAAGAATACGTGACCTTCTGTATCAAAAGCAATTCTACTCCCAAAATGTTGTCCCTTTGTAGTGTTTGGTGATGCTTTATACAGCACCTTCTGAGAAATTAACTGATTACCTTCTAATTGTGCGCTCATTAACGCTGTGTTACCACCCTTGCCTTCACCTTCACTAGAAGAGTAGGTAATATATAGAAAGCGATCTTCAGAATAATTGGGGCTTAACTGAATATCTAATAATCCGCCTTGACCTCGGTTATAAACCTCAGGCACTCCAGAGACTTCAATTTTTTCACCTTTGCTGAAATGAATGAGTTTTCCTTCTTTTTCGGTTATGAGCATACTACCATCTGGGAGAAAAACCATTCCCCAAGGATTTATTAGATCAGGAACGATAACTTCGTGGTCGTAAGAATTAGAAGTTGTAATAGGTATATCATTATCTTTTTGCTCATTAGGACTCTGTCCACACGCAGAAATGGCAAGAAAAAAAGGTAGGACTAAGATACTTATACGTTTCATCTATATATTTTTAATAAATATAATTAAGTAAAATTCTTTATAAAGTCTAATTAGCAATTAATTGTAAATTTTTACTGTTGATAACGACTTATAAATGGAGTGACTTACCTTTTTCCTAAGTCTTTTTAAAAAGGTATTTTTGTCTAAGATTAAAAAACAAAAAATGGCAGTAGAACGAATTAAATGTTTAATTATAGGCTCTGGCCCCGCTGGATATACAGCGGCAATATATGCCTCAAGAGCAGATTTAAAACCTATAATGTACACAGGTATGGAGCCTGGCGGACAATTAACTACAACTACTGAAGTTGATAATTTTCCGGGATATCCAGATGGTATTGATGGTCCTACAATGATGATGCAGCTGCAGAAGCAGGCAGAACGTTTTGGTACTGAAGTACGTATAGGAATGATCACAAAAATAGATTTAGCTCAAGATGCAGGCGGTATTCATAAAGCTGTTGTAGATAATACAACTGAAATTGAAGCAGAAACTGTGATTATTTCTACAGGTGCTACTGCACGCTATTTAGGGTTACCTAGTGAACAACGTCTACGTGGTGGTGGTGTTTCTGCTTGTGCTGTTTGTGATGGTTTCTTTTATAAAAATCAACGTGTAGCAATCGTAGGTGGTGGTGATACAGCAGCAGAAGAAGCAACTTACCTTGCAAATATTTGTGAGCATGTAACGATGCTTGTGCGTAAAGATGAAATGCGAGCTTCAAAAGCTATGCAACATCGCGTTACTTCTCGTAAAAATATTACTGTTTTATATAATACTGAAGTTGAAGAAGTATTAGGTGAGCAGGTAGTAGAAGGTCTTAAAATGATAAATAATGAGACTAAAGAGGTTACAGAAATTGATATTACCGGTCTTTTCATTGCAATAGGGCATAAGCCAAATACTGATATTTTTAAAGGTCAGTTAGAAATGGATGATACAGGTTATATTATTACAGAACCAAAATCTACAAAAACTGGAAAACCTGGTGTTTTTGCTAGTGGCGATGTTCAAGACAAAGATTATAGACAAGCAATAACTGCTGCAGGAAGTGGTTGTATGGCAGCTTTAGATGCAGAACGTTACTTATCTGAAATAGAAAAGCCGGTTGAAGCTTAGTCTTCAAAGTATAGAAAAAATATTTTTCAAAATAAAAAAAGCTCCTAATAAGTATTAGGAGCTTTTTTTATTTATAACTTAAAGATTTAGTCAATATCATCTTCCTCATCGACATCGTCGATAGGTTCATCTACAATATCATCATCATCTTCATTGATAATTTTTTCTGGTAAGTCAACGATAGGTTCATTAAGATCATCAACATCATAATCATCTACGTCATAATTTTCCATAGATGTTTCTAGTTTTTTACTAACCTTAACGAGATAAATTGTATCTGCCGTACGAACTTCAACACATTCGATCAATTCGTTCTTAGCATTTTTAAATGAAATGATTTGATCATCATCATATCCATATGGATACTTATCAACTAAGAGAGCAAGTATTTCTGGTGTAAGTTTTTTATAATCAACGATAACGCGTCGCATATATAGTTTTTAAGAGTTATTCCTATTTGAGGTTAAATGTAAAAAAAAACGTTTTGCATAGACAACACAAATGTCTTATTTATTCCATAAATTTTTATAAAAATCAAAAGCGCTAAAAATCAACTCGTTAGAAACGGTTTGATTTAATTTTACTTTGCCTATATCTTCTAGAAGAACAAAATAAATAGATCCGTGGCTATTCTTTTTGTCATATTTAAGTAAAGTTATGATGGCTTCAATATCAGAATCGTCAAACTGCACAAAGGGGTATATCTTAGTAATTGCTTTAGCGCTATCTAAAGCTTCTTGAGCATTTAAACCTGTAAGTTGTGTTGAAATAAAATTTGCTAAGATCATACCTATAGCAATTGCTTCTCCGTGTAAAAGACGCGTTTTAGATGGAGACTCCATAAAATAGGATTCTATAGCGTGTCCTAAAGTATGTCCATAATTGAGGCTTTTACGAATTCCCTTTTCAAAAGGATCTTCTAAAACCACTTCATTTTTTATAAGAATAGATTTATGAATCAAATCTCCCAATTCTTTTAATGCGGAATACGAAGAGGAGGTAACATCATCCCAGTAACTCTTAGAATGAATTAAACCGTGTTTGAGCATTTCTGCATAACCACTACGTAATTCTTCTTCAGGTAGGGTTTCTAAAAATACAGGATCTACAAGTACTAATTGTGGATTGCTAATTACACCTATTTGATTTTTTAAGGGTCCTAAATCTACACCTGTTTTACCACCTACAGATGCATCTACCATTGCAAGTAATGTTGTGGGAATATTAATGAAATCTATTCCTCTTTTAAAACAACAAGCGACAAAGCCTCCGAGGTCTGTTACTACACCGCCCCCCAAATTAATAAGTAAGCTTTGACGATCTGCGTTTAGCTCAGATAATGCAGACCACACACCCTCACAAGTTTCTAAATTTTTAAATTCTTCTCCGGGTTCTATTTCAATTATTTCGATTGTTTGTGTAGTAACGACATTCTGTAAAAACTGCGCTAAGCAATTTTCATGAGTATTACTATCTACAAGTACAAAGAGAATACTGTAGTCCTTTTGTTTTAAAATAGAGTTGAGTTTTTCGTATCCAGTTTCAGTAAAAACTATATCGTAGTTTTTTGCGTGTATGGCTTGCATGTTAAAGTGCTTTAAGAAGTGTGAAATTAGTATCTTTTTGTAAAACTACCTTTGCGATTGTGATTATATTTGGCGCCTAAAGTTGAATTATGTTAGAACAAAAGATATTTGATAATACAAAAAATGCATTTTCTTTAAAAACAGACAGTGAACTCGAGCGTGCGTATTTTCTATTCAAGATGATTTCAAAACAACCTCTAGTAAAAATCGGAACTACGGTAACCCGTTTTGCATTAAATGCCAATCTTCCGGTTGAGGGTCTTATCAGAGCTACAGTATTTGACCACTTTTGTGGAGGTATTAGCGAAAAGGATTGCGTATCTACGATCGAGAAGATGTATGAGAAAGGAGTGCATTCTGTATTGGATTTTTCAGTAGAAGGTAAAGAAACTGAAAATCTTTTTGATGAAGCTTTAGAACGTGTTATAAGTCTTGTTCAGTTTGCAAAGGATAAACCGGGTATGCCTTTTTCAGTATTTAAACCTACTGGCTTTGGAAGATTTGAATTATTCAGAAAGGTGACTGAAAAGGAAACACTTACTCCAGCTGAAGAAGATGAGTGGGATCGCATAGTTCAAAGATTTGATAAAGTTTGTAAGATAGCCAAGGAATGCGATATTAAATTATTAGTTGATTCTGAAGAAAGTTGGATGCAAGGAGCTGCAGATGATCTGGTGCTGAGTATGATGCGTAAGTATAATACTGAAAAACCTATTGTGTTTAATACATTACAATGTTATCGTTGGGATAGGTTAGCTTATTTAAAAGAATTGCATCAGGATTCTATGGAAAAAGGCTACAAGCTGGGAATGAAAATCGTTCGTGGAGCTTATATGGAAAAAGAAAGAGCTCGAGCAAAAGAAAAGGGATATGATTCACCAATTTGTAAAGATAAACCAGAAACAGATGCGCATTTTAATGCAATGCTTGTATATGTTCTAGACAATTTAAGTGATATCTGGGCTTTTGTAGGTTCTCATAACGAAGAAAGCAATTATTTAGCTATCGAAATTATGGAACAAAAAGAAATTCCTCGTAATGATCCACGTATTTGGTTTGGACAGCTTTACGGGATGAGCGATCATATAAGCTTTAATCTTGCTGAAAATGGCTATAATGTTGCAAAGTATGTTCCCTTTGGTCCTGTTAAGGATGTAATGCCTTACTTAATACGTAGAGCAGAAGAAAATACTTCGGTTGCCGGTCAAACAAATAGAGAATTGACGCTTTTAAAACAAGAAAGAGAACGAAGAGATATTTAAATAGAAAAAATAGGCAGTTTTAACTGCCTATTTTTTTTCAATATTTAGAACTGTAAATTTTTCATCACAATTCTCTAAGCTAGCAATGATAGGTAATTCTACTGATTCTTGAGAATATATACTGTAAAAACCACAGGGCTCTCTACGCGTATCACTTTTATTAAAATCAACCTCACCTTCTAGGAAAAGAATATTTAAATCTGTTGTGTCTAGTTGAAGAGCTTTTAATTGTTGTTCTGCATTTTCAGAAAGGGTATAGCCATTGTTACGTATGGTTTTTAAAACTCGTGCATTTGGCATATAATCGCAGGAAGGCAGTTCAACACCACTTCCCTTAACAAAAAAGGCTAATAAAACGAGGCCTATAGAAAAACCTCCTAGGTAATAGCCGGTTCTGTGTAATACTCTCATAAGTAGTTATATAAAGATTAAAAAAACAAGAGATTTATATCTCTAAAAGGTAGGTCAAACCAATCTGCAACAGATTTACTGGTAAGAATTCCGCGGTAAAAATACAATCCATTTTTTAAACCTTTATTCATACGTAAGCTATTTTCCAATCCGCCGTGTTCGCCTATTTCTAAAAGGTAAGGAGTGAAAATGTTACTAATTGATATTGAGGAGGTACGTGCATATCTGGAAGGAATATTAGGCACACAATAATGAATAACTCCGTGTTTCACGAATGTAGGTTTATCGTGAGTGGTTACTTCGCTGGTTTCAAAACAGCCACCCATATCAATACTTACATCTATGATAATAGAACCCGGCTTCATAAACTCGATCATAGCCTCGGTGACAATAACCGGTGAACGATCTTTACCACGTACGGCTCCTATAGCAACGTCACAACGTCTAAGTGCTTTCAATAAATTTTTTGGCTGAATGGTAGAAGTATAAATGGGTCGACCCACATTTACTTGTAGTGTACGTAATTTTGTAAGCGAGTTATCAAAAACTTTGACGTTTGCTCCAAGACCTAAAGCAGATCGTGTAGCAAATTCACCAACGGTTCCTGCACCTACAATTACAACTTCTGTAGGAGGAACACCGCTAATATTTCCAAACATCAGTCCGTTGCCTTGATTTTGTCTGGACATTAATTCTGACGCTAATAAAATAGAGGCGGTACCGGCAATTTCACTTAAAGCACGAACAGCAGGGTAGGTGCCATCTGCATCTTTTATAAATTCAAAAGCAAGTGCAGTAATACGTTTTGTAGCTAAAACTTTAAAATATTCCTTTTTTTGGGTTTTAAGTTGAAGTGCAGATATTATTACGGTTTGCGGATTTATTAAATCTAATTCTTCCAGGGATGGGGGTTCTACTTTAAGAACCATAGGACATCCAAAAACTTTAGCCTTATCGGCTGTGATTTCTGCACCAGCTTCAGAATAATCGTGATCAGAAAACCGAGCATCTTCGCCGGCATTTGTTTCCATAAGCACGCGATGACCGTGAGCTACTAAAGCTCCTACAGCATCTGGAGTAAGACAAACCCGCTTTTCTTGAAAATGATTTTCTTTAGGAATACCTATAAACAACGAACCTTTTCGCTGTTCAATTTCCAGTTTTTCTTCTTGAGGAAGTAGTTCTTCCCGGGTAAACGGACTATTTGAAATCATCTGAATGTTTATCGTATTCTAGTTATCAAAATACGTAAAATATAATAAGGAAAAAAGATGTAGAATTTTGATTGTCGAAATTGGATTAACCCATAAATAATGGCTCATCATCTTCATCATCATCTTCATATTGATTAGATAATCCATCTTCATCTTTAATATCACCTTTTAAAGAAACACGTTCTAACTCAGTAAGATCTATATTATGAATACGATCAAAAATTTTCATTCTTATAGTATAAAGAAATATTAGTGAGAATAAAACAATAGGAGCTAAATAAAATATTTCTTTACTATCCATAAAAGTTAAATCATCTTCTAAAGTCCCATATATCTGAAAAACATACATTATAATTGGAACAAGTATAGAGTGATACCACCAATGCTTACAAGTGAAAAACCAAATTATTAAAAAAGATAATGGTATAAATTTTCCAAAAAGTATCCAGCCCACAACATTGACATTCTCATAATAAGAGCTTTCATATTTAAAATCTATACCAAAAAAAGAGGTTTCCCATACTTTAACAGCAGGGAAACCTTCATATAAGTAAAAAAAATAGGGTGAAGCTGCAATAAACGCAGCAATAAGACTACCCGCGAGTAGGGACTTTGATTGCCGCTTTTTCAACCATTTTTGTTGCATAATCTGCATTGTCATTTTGTACTGAATAAGTAATTGCTGTTGCGCCTGCAATTAAAAGACCTAGGAGTAAAGCTTTGATTTTCATAATGTAATGTGTTTGAGTGTTAATGATTTGTTGATACAAAGATGCTCAACACAGAACACAATACATAATTCAAAATAATACCTACTTTCGCAGGCCGTTAAATCCTATGAAGAAATTAAATTCTTCTATTAATTTAGAACTAAGTTAACAATTATAACTTTATCTGAAAATAAAATCATTCTATCATTGTGGAATGAAAGCTAGTAAGAAAAAACTTACTTATAGTATTTTTCAGAAATTTATAATTTTAACATTTCAATTAAATTTTAATCTGCGCAAATTTTCATTCACCGAAATAATTGTCGCCGAATGAACGGCAAATGTATTAAAAATGTTAATTCTTTCTGGCCATTCAATAAATTTCCAGCAGTCACGTTCCAAATACTCTTCAATTCCAATATCGTAAGCCTCTTCTTCACTATTTAATCTGTACAAATCAAAATGAAGAATTACGTTATTATCTGTTGTTGCATATTCATTAACGATAGAAAATGTAGGACTTGATACAGTATCTTCAGATCCTAACTTAGATACTAAGCTTTTTATTAAGGTAGTCTTACCCGCACCAAGATCTCCATGAAAGAGAATGATCTTATGTTCTACATACTTTAGTATTGAATCTGCAACATCATCAACTTGGGTTAAATCATACGTTAGTTCCATTCTTACAAATATTTGTGCAGTTTTAGCTATCTCGGATTTAATACAACAAAAGGGATTACCATTTCTTCGAGAGAAACACCTCCGTGTTGGTATGAATTTCTATAATAGCTCACATAATGATTATAGTTATTAGGATATGCAAAAAACAGATCTCCCTTTGCAAATATGAATGAGCTACTCATATTAATAGATGGAAGATGAATAGCTTTAGGATCTTTAGCAGCTAAAACGTCTTTATCTTCATAAGTAAGACTACGACCTGTTTTGTACCTTAGGTTAAGGCTTGTGTTTTTATCTCCTATTACTTTTGAAGGATTTTTTACATTAATAGTTCCGTGGTCTGTAGTAAGTATAATCTTAAATCCTAATTGTTGAGATTTTTGAATCATCTCTAAAAGGGGAGAGTTTTTAAACCAACTTTCAGTAAGTGATCTATAAGACTTATCATTTGATGCAAGTTCTTTTATAACCTCCATTTCAGTTTTACTGTGACTTAACATGTCTACAAAATTGTAAACCAGAACGGTGAGATCATTATTTTTTAGTGAATTGAAGTTTTCAACTAACTTCTTACCACTTTTTAAGTTCGTGATTTTATGGTATTCCCATTTTAAGTTTAAACCGAGACGTTTTAGCTGTGCTTCTAAAAACTTATCCTCATTCATATTTTTACCACCATCTTCGGTATCATTCAACCAGAGATCTGGATGTCTCTTTTCCATATCACTTGGCATCAAACCTGAGAAAATAGCATTACGTGCATACTGCGTAGCTGTAGGTAGAATGCTGTAATACGTGCTTTCACTCTCCTTTTTGTAATAATTATTTATGATAGGCTCAAATGATTTCCATTGATCGTATCTAAGGTTGTCTATTACAATAAGTAAGACTGGAGCGTCGCTATCTGTTAGATGAGGCGCAATTCTTTCTTTAAATAAGGTATGAGACATTGTCGGTTTTTCTTCTTCTGAAAACCAATCCTCATAATTACGCTCTATAAATTTAAAAAACTGATTATTAGCTTCAGTCTTTTGAGATTCAAGTATTTCTTGCATACTTTGATCCTCTATACTTTCTAACTCTAATTCCCAATAAATCAATTTTTGATACAGCTCTGCCCAAGACTCAAATGAGTTAACTTGTGCCATATCCATCGCAATTTTTCTAAACTCTTGTTGGTAGTTGAGAGTTGTCTTTTCAGAAACTAATCTACTTGTATCTAGATTTTTCTTTAAACTCAATAAAATCTGGTTAGGATTAACCGGTTTAATAAGGTAATCAGCAATTTTTGATCCTATTGCTTCTTCCATTATATATTCTTCCTCACTTTTGGTTATCATAATAACCGGTAAGGTGTCTCGCTTGGCTTTAATTTCGCTAAGCGTCTCTAAACCTGTTAATCCCGGCATGTTTTCATCGAGAAAAACAATATCAAAATTTTCTTCTTCTACAAGTTCAATAGCTTCAGTACCACTTTGACAGGTAGAAACGTGGTAATTTTTCTTTTCTAAAAAAAGTATATGTGGTTTGAGTAAATCGATTTCATCATCTACCCAAAGTATCTTTATAGTATTCATAATAGTATATTTGTTATATAATTGGTTTAAACTCCAATTGCAACACGCGAAGTTTTATTCAACTAAAAGGATTTCTGTTTGAAGACCAGCCACAAACTTACGATAATTAACGACCCTATATATGGGTTTATTACTATACCCAAAGGACTCATATTTGACCTAATACAGCATAAATATTTTCAGCGATTGAGGCGCATCTCACAAATGGGTTTATCATATCTAGTTTATCCAGGTGCACATCACACACGTTTTCATCATGCGATAGGATGTTTGCACATTATGCAAAAAGCTCTTGAAAAGCTTGTTGAGAAAGGTGTTATGATTTCTGCTGAGGAAAAAGAAGCAACTATGATCGCTATATTATTACATGATATAGGTCACGGTCCTTTTTCTCATGCTATGGAAAATAGTATCGTAGAAGAGGTACATCATGAGCAAATATCCCTTCAGTTTATGGAAACTCTGAATGCGGAGTTTAACGGAAGTTTAACCCTTGCCTTAACGATCTTCAAAGGAGATTATCACAGACCATTTTTGCATCAGCTTGTTTCAGGACAATTAGATATGGACCGTACCGACTATTTAAAAAGAGATAGCTTCTATACTGGTATGGCAGAAGGTAACATTAACACAGATCGCATTCTAGCTATGCTGAATGTAAAAGATGATGTGTTGATGATTGAGGAAAAAGGAATTTATACTATCGAAAAATTTCTAGTAGCCCGTAGATTAATGTACTGGCAGGTTTATTTGCATAAAACAAGCCTGGTTGCAGAGCAAGTATTAGTTCGTGTTTTAAAACGTGCAAAAGAGCTTACCAGTAAGGGTGTAGCATTAGAAGCTAGTAAACCTTTATCCTTTTTTTTAAAGAAAAAAAATGCAGAAGGTGTTTTTGATACCCAAGCGCTTGATATATTTTCAGCTCTTGATGATTATGACATTATTTCTGCAATGAAAACGTGGTGCGATCATGAGGACTACGTTTTAAGCAGGTTGTCTCAAATAATTATATACAGAAACCTTCCTAGAATTAAAATTAAAAAGAAACCTTTTGCAAAAGATTTCATAGAAGCAGAAAGACTGCGTGCAAAAAAAATGTTTAAACTAAGTGACCACGAAGTAGACTTTTTTGTTTTTACGGGTACAATCTCAAATCAAGCTTATACTCTTAAAAAAGAAGCAATAAACATATTAACCAGAAAAGGAAAGGTCATAGATGTTGTAGCTGCAAGCGATCAACTTAGTCTCAAAGCCTTGTCCAAGGTAATTACAAAAAACTATATATGCTACCCTAAGCAATTAAATTAAGGCTTTTTTTCTATTTTTGTCAAGATGAAATTTACCGCCGAACAGATTGCAGGGATTTTAGAAGGCTCAGTTGATGGAGACCCAAATGCAGAAGTTTCTAAACTTTCTAAGATAGAGGAAGGAACTGAAGGGTCGCTAACATTTTTAGCCAATCTTAAATACACGCCTTATATATATAAGACTAAAGCAACTATAGCTATAGTCGATCACGATTTTCACCCGGAACACGATATTTCAATAACATTAATTCGTGTAGAGAATGCCTATAAAGCATTTTCTAAATTACTAGAATATTACAATCAGGTTAAATTAAATAAAACAGGAATTGAAAGTCCGGTTTATATTTCTGAGAGTGCTCAATACGGGGCTAATATTTACCTTGGTGCTTTCAGTCATATTGGAGATAACGTTAAAATAGGAGACAACGTTAAAATTTACCCTAATGTCTATATTGGGGACAATTGTGTAATAGGAGATAATTGCGTTCTATTTTCTGGTGTAAAAATTTATTCAGATTGCATCCTTGGGGATACGGTTTATGCACATAGTGGTGTGGTTATAGGAGCAGATGGTTTTGGATTTTCTCCTGATGAATCTGGAGTATTTAGCCGAGTTCCGCAGATAGGAAACGTTATTATTGAAGACCATGTGGATATAGGAGCAGGAACATCAATTGACAGGGCTACATTAGGTTCTACGATAATAAGAAAAGGTGTAAAACTCGATAATCAAATACAAATTGCCCATAACGTAGAAATAGGAGAGCATACAGCAATTGCTGCTCAAACAGGAATTGCAGGTTCAACTAAAATTGGCAAGTTTTGCCGAATAGGCGGTCAGGTAGGAATAGTGGGTCATCTTACTATAGGAGATCGTGTAAAAATTCAAGCGCAATCAGGAATAGGCCGTAATTTAAAAGATGATGAGACCGTACAAGGTTCTCCAGCTTTAGCCTATAGTGATTACAATAAATCATACGTTCATTTTAAAAATTTACCAAGTCTGGTTCAACAAATAAATAATTTGGAAAAACAAAAGTCCAATGATAAGTAAAGCTGAAGGAAAGCAGAAAACAATCGCCGGTGAGGTTTCCCTGACCGGCGTTGGTTTACATACAGGTAAAAATGTTACACTAACATTTAAGCCATCAGAAGAAAATACAGGAATGTATTTTAAGCGTATAGATATTGAAGGTCAACCTATAATTGAGGCAAACGCAGATTACGTTGTAAATACCCAACGTGGTACTAACCTAGAAAAGCTTGGTGTTCATATTCAAACAAGTGAACACGTTCTTGCTGCTTGTGTAGGGTTAGGAATAGACAATATTTGCTTAGAAATGGATTCTCCTGAGCCACCTATTATGGATGGTTCTTCTAAGTTTTTTGTAGAAGCTCTTGAGAAAGTAGGGCTTGTGGAGCAAGAAGCTTGTAGAGAAGAATTTGTTGTAACAGAGGTTATAAGCTATCTTGATGAGAAGACAGGAAGCGAAATTATCTTGATGCCTGCAGATGAATACCAACTTACAACAATGGTTGATTTTGGTACAAAAATTCTTGGTACTCAAAATGCCAGTATTAAGAGTATAACCGAATTTAAAGATCAAATTTCAGATTCAAGAACTTTCAGTTTTTTACATGAAATTGAAATGTTATTGGAGCATGGGTTGATAAAAGGAGGAGATCTTAATAATGCCATAGTTTATGTAGATAAAGAATTGTCTGAGGAAACGATGGCAAAACTTAGAAAGGCTTTTAATAAAGATTCTATTTCGGTTAAGTCTAATGGTATTTTAGATAATCTCACTCTTAATCATCCTAATGAAGCAGCACGACATAAATTGCTGGATGTTATTGGAGATTTAGCTTTAGTTGGTATGCCTATTAAAGGCAAAGTTATTGCCAATAAACCAGGACATCACGTTAATACACAGTTTGCAAAAAAACTGAAGAAAATAATAAAGACAGAAAAACGAAATAATATACCCGTTTTTGATTTAACAAAACCACCGGTTAAAGATGTGAATGACATCATGGCGATGTTACCCCATAGGCCTCCTTTCTTGCTGGTTGACAAAATTTTAGAGATTTCTGATAACCATGTTATCGGATTGAAAAATGTGACTATGAACGAACCATTCTTTGTAGGTCACTTTCCGGGAGCCCCAGTTATGCCTGGTGTACTGCAAGTAGAAGCAATGGCTCAAACAGGTGGGATTTTGGTACTTAGTACGGTTCCTGATCCTGAAAATTACCTTACTTATTTTATGAAAATAGATAATGTGAGGTTTAAACAGCAAGTTCTACCGGGAGATACACTTATTTTTAAATTAGTTTTACTATCTCCAATACGTCGTGGTATCTGTCATATGCAGGGTAATGCCTATGTTAATGGAAAATTAGTATCTGAAGCAGAACTAATGGCTCAGATTGTTAAAGTCAAGTAAAGAAAGAAAAGATTTATGAATCAACCCTTAGCATACGTACATCCTGGAGCTAAAATCGCTAAAAATGTAGTGATTGAGCCGTTTACAACAATTAACAACAATGTTGTAATCGGTGAAGGTAGCTGGATAGGATCTAATGTTACCATAATGGAAGGTGCCAGAATAGGCAAAAATGTAAATATATTTCCAGGAGCGGTTATATCTGCTGTTCCTCAAGATAAGAAGTTTGAAGATGAAGATACTGTTACAATAATTGGTGATAACACAACAATTAGAGAGTGTGTTACAATCAACAGAGGTACTTCAGACAGAATGAAAACGCAGATTGGGAATAACTGCTGGATTATGGCTTATTGTCATATAGCCCACGATTGTATTGTAGGTGATAATTGCATATTTTCAAATAACAGTACGTTAGCCGGTCATATTACAGTAGGTGATCACGTAGTTTTAGCAGGAATGGCAGCAGTTCAACAATTTTGTACTATAGGTAACCATGCTTTTGTAACAGGTGGTTCATTAGTGCGTAAAGATGTTCCTCCTTATGTAAAAGCGGGTAGAGAGCCGTTATCATATGTAGGTATCAACTCTATAGGATTGCGAAGAAGAGGATTTACAACCGAAAAAATAAGAGAGATACAAGATATTTACAGAATCTTATATCAAAAAAATTATAATAATACTCAAGCTGTTAATATTATTGAAGTAGAAATGGAAGCAACTCCTGAGCGTGATGAGATACTTCAGTTTATACGTAATTCACAGCGAGGTATTATGAAAGGTTATTTTACAACTAATTAAAAGTTCCTTATTAAAAGGAATAAGAACTAAAATTTATGGCAAATACATCAGATATACGTAATGGAATGTGTATTCATTACAATCACGATATTTATAAAATAATTGAATTTTTACACGTTAAACCTGGAAAAGGACCTGCGTTTGTAAGAACGAAATTAAAAAGTGTTACGAACGGAAAAGTACTAGATAACACATTTTCTGCAGGTCACAAGATTGACGAAGTACGTGTAGAAACTAAAGGTTTTCAATTTTTATATCACGATGGTGAGTGGTATCACTTCATGAATACCGAAGATTTCACACAAATCCGTTTATTAGAAGCTTCTCTTGATCAGCCTGGTTTACTTAAAGAAGGTGAGATTGTATCTATAGCTATAAATACGGAAGACAACTTACCACTTTCAGTAGATATGCCAGCTCACGTAATTCTAACTGTTGTTTCTACAGAACCAGGATTAAAAGGTAATACGGCTACTAATGCGACAAAACCTGCAACTGTTGAAACAGGAGCAGAAGTTTCTGTACCTTTATTTATAAATGAAGGAGATAAAATTAAAGTAGAGACCGAAAAAGGTACTTATAAAGAGCGAATCAAAGAATAACGTGAAATTTCCTCAGAAACATACTTTGGAGCAAATTGCTACTATTCTCAATGTAGAATATGTAGGAGCTGCTGATTTTCCTGTAACTGGCATCAATGAAATTCATGTTGTTGAACCGGGTGATATTGTTTTTGTAGATCATCCTAAATATTATGATAAGGCTCTTGAATCTGCAGCTACAATTGTATTAATAAATAAAAAAGTTGAGTGCCCGGCAGGTAAAGCATTGCTAATTTCTGATGATCCTTTTAGAGATTTTAATAAATTAACTAAATACTTTAAGCCGTTTCAGAAAGCGACTAGTGCAATTTCAGATTCAGCTAGAATCGGTGTCAATACTGTAATTCAGCCTAATTGTTTCATTGGTAATAATGTGGAGATAGGAGATAATTGTATGCTTCACGCAGGGGTCACTATCTATGACAATACAATTATTGGGAATAATGTGACTATACACTCGGGAACTATATTGGGAGCTGATGCTTTTTATTATAAAAAGAGAGATACAGGTTTTGATAAATTACTTTCCGGAGGTCGTGTAATTATTAAAGATTTTGTTGATGTTGGTGCCGCATGTACTATAGACAAAGGTGTATCTGGAGATACAATTATAGGTCGAGGATCTAAATTAGATAATCAGGTACATATAGGTCACGATACACAAATAGGAGAGCAGGTGCTTATCGCTGCTCAAACCGGGATAGCAGGTTGTGTTGTGGTTGAAAATGATGTCGTAATCTGGGGTCAGGTAGGTATAGCTAGTGGTGTGACAATTAAAGAAAAAGCCGTTATATTTGGGCAGAGTGGAGTAGGCAGAACTTTAGATGGAGGTAAATCTTATTTGGGCTCACCTGCAGAGGATAGCAAGAAAAAATTCAGGGAATTGGCTTCTATTCGTCAAATACCCTATATTCTAGAACAAATAAAAAAGTAAAATGAGTAAATCAGCTAAAGATCTCGTAAGAGGTTTATATGAGTCAGACTTTTTTAATGATTCAAGTGTTTTAAAAAAATATTTACATAAGGATGCAGAATTATACTGGAATGCATCTACTGGTTTTTCAAAGATGACCTATAAGGACATTTCTGATATGTCATCAGAAATGGGCAAATCATTTGTGTCTTTACGATCTTCTATTACCCATTTAATGGCAGAAGACAATCAGGTATCTATACGATTAACCTACTACATTAGAACTGTAGAAAATCCTGAAGAAGAGGTGGGGATTATTCATTTTATGGCAATCTGGGAACTTAAAGATGGTTTGCTTTATAAGGGATATCAAATAAGTCAACCTAGTGATCAGGATCCTCAAAATTTAGATGCACACATACGTATAAAGTCTTAAAATTCCTTTAGGGTTCTCCCATAAAAAATTACTTTTGTACCACAAAATTCAAACAACTCATGAGCGTTTTAGTAAATAAAGATTCCAAAATTATTGTACAAGGTTTTACCGGTAGTGAAGGTACATTTCACGCAGGTCAGATGATAGATTACGGCACTAATGTAGTTGGTGGTGTAACACCTGGGAAAGGTGGTCAAATGCACCTTGACAAGCCTGTATTTAATACAGTTTCTGAAGCTGTAAAAGAAACAGGAGCAGATGTGTCTATTATCTTTGTACCACCTGCATTTGCTGCAGATGCAATTATGGAGTCTGCTGACGCTGGGATTAAGGTAATTATTACAATTACTGAAGGTATTCCTGTATCAGATATGATAAAGGCTTCAAACTATATTAAAAATATTGACTGTAGGTTAATAGGTCCTAACTGTCCTGGTGTGATTACTCCGGGTGAAGCTAAAGTGGGAATTATGCCTGGTTTTGTATTTAAAAAAGGAAAAGTAGGTATTGTTTCAAAATCAGGAACGCTTACATACGAAGCTGCTGATCAGGTAGTGAAGCAAGGTTTAGGTATTACAACCGCAATAGGTATTGGTGGAGATCCGATAATAGGAACGACAACTAAAGAAGCAGTTGAGTTATTAATTAATGACCCTGATACGGATGCAGTGGTTATGATTGGTGAAATAGGTGGACAATTAGAGGCAGAGGCTGCACGCTGGATAAAGGCTAGTGGTACAACAAAGCCAGTAATTGGTTTTATAGCAGGTGAAACTGCTCCTGCTGGAAGAACAATGGGTCACGCAGGTGCAATTGTTTCGGGTGAAGGTGAGTCTGCTGCAGACAAGAAAAAAATATTAAGAGAATGTGGAGTTCACGTTGTAGATTCTCCAGCTGAAATAGGAAAAAAGGTTGCTGAACTTTTAGCTTAATCTAATTTTCAAGATACTTGAAAACCGACACGCAATGTGTCGGTTTTTTTATGTGCAAACACCTCAAGTTTGCTATATTTACTAACATTCGTAGAAAATAACCATTCAATAAAATTAGAATGAAACTTTTAGAAGGAAAAAATACAATTATAACAGGTGCCAGCCGTGGAATAGGAAATGGTATCGCTAAAGTTTTTGCTCAAAATGGAGCTAATGTTGCTTTTACTTACAGCTCATCTGCCGGTCCTGCAGAAGACCTAGAAAAAGAACTTATCGCATTAGGAGTAAAGGCGAAGGCTTATAAATCAAATGCGGCTTCATTTGAAGATTGTCAAGAGTTAATCAAGCTAATAAGTGAAGATTTTGAAAGTATTGACATACTCGTAAATAATGCTGGTATTACAAAAGATAATTTGCTTATGCGTATGAGTGAAGCAGATTTTGATCAGGTTATTGAGGTTAACCTAAAGTCTATTTTTAATATGACCAAAGCAGTACAACGTACCATGCTTAAACAACGCTATGGTAGTATTATTAATATGAGTTCTGTAGTAGGTGTTAAAGGCAATGCAGGACAAGCTAATTATGCGGCTTCTAAAGCCGGTATAATAGGTTTCTCAAAGTCTATGGCTTTAGAGTTAGGTTCTCGTAACATACGAACAAATGTTGTAGCTCCTGGTTTTATAGAAACTGAAATGACTGCAAAACTGGATGAGAAAACAGTTGCTGGATGGCGAGATGCTATTCCTCTTAAAAGAGGTGGATCTACAGAAGACATTGCAAATGCTTGCGTTTTCTTAGGAAGCGATATGAGTGCTTATATTACCGGCCAGGTTTTACAAGTAGATGGAGGTATGCTTACCTAAATTTTAGATAGATATTATATATATGGCAGTATCAACAATTTTATATATTATCCTCATTGGGATAATAGCGTTGATTACTGCCATTTTTTTTTATTTCTATAAACCTGAACGTTCCAGAAATTTAAGATATATCTTAAGTGGTCTTAGATTTTTATCAATTTTTACAATTCTACTTCTTCTATTAAATCCTGAAATTAAACAGATAACGTACACGACAATAAAACCAAAACTTGCTCTTGCTGTAGATAATTCAGAATCTATAGAATACTTAAGAGCTAAAAGTGGAGTTAAGTCGTTGGTCAACAAACTTATTAATGACAAGCGTTTAAATAAGCGTTTTGATATTGATACGTACAAATTTGGTGGCGAGTTACAAGTTCTTGATAGTTTAGATTTTTTAGAGAATACAACAGATGTAGCTAATGCTATTTCGGGATTATCAAAAATCTACAAAGATGATTCCTATATTCCTATTTTAATTACAGATGGCAATTCAAATTTGGGTGCTAACTACCGTTATAGCAATACTTCCTTAAAAAAGAAACCTCTCAATTTTGTCGTTGTTGGCGATACAACTCAATATGAAGATTTAAGTATTCTACGTACAAACGTAAATAAGTACGCCTATCTCAAAAATGAATTTCCAGTCGAAATTACAACCAGTTATCAAGGTGTGCAACAGGTAAATGCGATTTTGACTGTAAAGCATAAAGGCTCTGTGGTTTATAAAGAAAGGTACTTATATTCTGAAAGTTCAAACTCGAAAAAATTTAATTTTCATTTAAGAGCATCAGAAATAGGTGTTCAAAATTATACAGCTACTATTACTGGTCTGAGTAACGAAAAAAATACAGTTAATAACACTATGAATTTTGCTGTTGAAGTTATAGATCAGCGCTCTAAGATTTTAATTACTTATTCTGTATTACATCCTGACCTGGGTACTTTGAAAAAAAGTATTGAGCAAAATCAGTTGAGATCAGCAGATATAAAAAATATTAACTCCGTTAAATCTACAGACATAAACGCCTACGATTTAATTATCTTATTTGAACCTGATTCGCAATTTGAAAATATATATAACGAATTAAATAAGCTTAATAAAAACAGATTTATAATAGCTGGCAAAGCAACTAATCGGCGCTTCTTTAATACCATTCAAAAGGTTGTTTCTTTACCATTAAATAATCAAACTGAAGAGGTTCATCCGCTAATCAATAAAGATTTCTCAACATTTCAACTTGAGGATTTAGACCTTAAAAATTATCCACCTATTCAAGCTCAGTTCGGAACTGTAAAAATTTCGGGTCAAAGCGATATATTAGCGTATCAAAGAATAAATGGCGTAGCGACTAAAAATCCGTTATTAGGAGTAACAACTCTAGCGGGTAGAAAAGAGGTCTATTTATTTGGAACAGGTATTCATCAATGGAGAATGCAGAACTTTATCGCTGAAGCTAATTTTAAAGAATTTGATAAGCTATTTGATAAATTAGTTCAATTTGCAGCTTCAGACGATCGTAAAGATCGCTTACTGGTAGATTTTGAACGTTTTTATTATGGCGGTAATTCAATTAAATTGAGTGCCAGATTTTTTGATCAAAATTATATTTTTGATCCTAATGCGCAATTAACTATAAAAATTAGTGGTAGCGACTCAACTTATGAATCCCCGCTAGCTTTTAAGGGAACAGCATTTGAAGCTACATTATCCAATTTAACTCCAGATACGTATACATTTTCAGTGATAGAGAAGAGAAGTGGCTTATCCTATTCTGGAGGATTTACTATTATTCCTTATAATCTGGAACATCAGAATATAAATGCAGATTATAATAAAATGAAACTTGTGGCTAAAGAATCTGAAGGTATCATTGTTACCTCTACGCATTTAGACGATCTAATTAATCAACTTTTAAACGATGATAGATATACTCCCGTGCAGCGAGCCACCGAAAGAAATGTCTCTGCAATAAATTACATTATATTATTAATTATTATCGCTTCGAGTTTATCTTGTGAGTGGTTTATTAGAAAATACAACGGACTTATATAAATTGAATATTACATTATGGATAAATTACCGAAGTTAGGAATACCGATAATTATCGGAGCAATCGTTATTATCATTTTGATAGCAAAATCTGCTGTTACAATCGACTCTGGTGAAGCCGGAGTGCTTTATCAACCATTTAATGGGGGAGTTGTTACAGATAAACCACCGCTGGGAGAAGGATTTCATATTGTCGCTCCTTGGAATAAAGTTTTCATTTATGAAGTTAGAAGACAAGAACTTAAAGAAATAATGAATGTTTTATCTTCTAATGGTTTAGATATTAAATTAGAAGCCTCTGTATGGTATCAACCGGAAGCTAAAAATCTGGGGAAATTACATCAGGAGATAGGAGGTGATTATCTCAATAGAATTTTACTTCCTACCATACGATCTGCAGCTCGATCTGTCGTAGGGCGTTATACACCAGAACAGTTATATTCATCAAAACGAGATGCTATTCAAGCTGAGATTTTTGACGAAACTAAGAAAATAATCAAAAATCAGTATATACAACTTGATGAAGTTCTTGTGCGTGATGTGACACTTCCTGCGACTATTAAAGAAGCTATAGAGCGAAAGCTTAAGCAGGAACAAGAGTCTTTAGAATATGAGTTTAGGTTAATCTCTGCACAAAAAGAAGCAGAGCGTCAAGTAATTGAAGCGCAAGGTAAATCTGACGCAAACCGAATTTTAAGTCAGTCCCTTAATGATCAAATCTTAAAAGATAAAGGTATTGAAGCAACCTTAATGTTAGCCAAATCGACTAATGCGAAAGTAGTTGTAATTGGGTCGGGGAAAGATGGAATGCCTCTAATACTTGGAAATAATTAATCTTCACAGTACAACACAAAAAAGCTCCGATGAAAATCGGAGCTTTTTTTATGCTTTTTTCATTCGTATAGGATGCGCTTTAAACGCTTTGCGTTTACTTTCGGCAAGCATTTTGGCTTTAGAAACCCAGTGATCATTAAGAATTCGATCTGGAAAAAATTGAATAAGTTCTGTAACGATTTCGATATCCCTTGAATTGAATTTGCTTATTTGATCAAAAGTAAAAATGCCAATATCATTTAATTTTTCTTCAGTATAAGGTCCTATACCTGTAATTTTTTGAAGATTATCAGCATCGCTTTCATCTGCATGACCCAGTCGGTCAAAATCAAGTTCACCATCCTTAACTGCCGATTGTGGATATGATTTAGCTCTTTTTCTTGGAGGTTTAGCTAGATTCTTAAGAGTAGCTACTTTCTTGTAAGGCTCGTCATTTACTTCTTCAACGAGTTCGTTATGTATTTGATCTTCTTCCGTACCGGTTAAGTCTAATAATTTCTGAAGCTTATTCATCTTCTTCAAGTACTTTGATTTCTGATAATAGAAAGCAAAAAAGTAACCTATCAAAAATGACGCTAGCATTAAAAAGAAAACCTCAATGTAAATCAAAGGAATTGATATCATATCTGAATTTTTCTGTATGTAAATTAAATAAGGTATCATTCGATTACAACTTCTATTCTGTTATTCTTCTTTCTTTCAGATTCATTTGTATTTAAAACAATAGGATCGCTTTCACCCTTAGAATATGCAAAAATTTGATTTTCAGGCAATTTTAAGCGTACTAAGATATAATTTCTTACTTGAACGGCCTCTTTATAGGCCATTTTATAGTTATCAATTTCACTTCCCACATAATCTGTGTATCCTATGACTTTTACTTTTGCCTTAGGTTTTTTCTCTAATCTTAACTTTATATAATCTAAAAAATCCTGAGACGATAAATTATCTACGACTCTTCCGCCTATAGAAAATTCTGGATAAAATGTATAATCCACTCTACGCGAATTTATAGATTTATTATTGATCCCAGAATGAAGCTGAGCTTCTCTCAAACGTTCCTTATCTTTTTCTAAAGCTTGTGTATTAGATTCAATATTTTTAGTTAGTGTTTCAATTAACTGTTCATTACTGCGACTCAAATTATTATCAACAAACGAATTTATATTTGAATCTTCTAAACCTTTATTGGAAAGGGTGTTTAAGGAATCATCATCATTAAGATTAATTCCCGTACCGGCCAATTCGGTTACAGGCGCATAGGAGCTAAAAATACTTTTTCTATTTAAAGCATCGCTTGCATTTAAAAAATAGAGACCAATGGCACTCCATCCTAAAAACACTAAAAAAGCTATCGAAAAATTTTTCATACCCTACTTTTAATCAAAAATAACACTTTAACTTAAATAATATACTTTACATCTAAAAAGTATATTAATAGAAGCTCACATTCTATTATTTTTTTATAAATTCGCTTTCACATATGAAAAGAACAGCTTTGCATCATCATCATTTTTATTCACGCACTCAAGCGAGGTAAAAATGTTGTGTATAGCTAAATTATAAATAACAGTAACCCGTTTGAGTCATTCAAACGGGTTTTCTGTTTTTGAATGGCTCAAGCCTAACAATCAAAAAATGACAAAAAAAATTCGAATTGCTATTCAAAAATCTGGAAGACTGAATGAGGAATCGCTCCAAATTCTAAAAGACTGTGGTGTTTCTATTGATAATGGTCGTGACCAATTAAAAGCTAGTGCTGCAAACTTCCCACTTGAAGTATTTTATTTACGTAATGGGGATATTCCTCAGTATTTACGGGATGGTGTAGTTGACATTGCTATTCTGGGTGAGAATGTGCTTGTTGAAAAAGGTGAAGACATTTCTATTGCTCAGAAATTAGGATTCTCAAGATGTCGCGTTTCGCTTGCAGTGCCAAAGGGAACAAAATATGAATCTGTAAAAGATTTTGAAGGAAAGAAAATTGCAACTTCATATCCCAATACTGTAATAAATTATCTGGAACAGTACGGAGTAAAGGCAGATTTACACATTATTAACGGTTCCGTTGAAATAGCTCCAAACATTGGTCTTGCTGATGCGATTTGTGATATCGTTTCCAGCGGAAGTACCCTTTTTAAAAATAACTTAAAAGAAGTTGAAGTAATGCTGAAGTCTGAAGCGGTACTTGCAGTTTCTTCAAAAATAGACTTGGAACGTCAGGAAATTTTAGATAAACTCCTTTTTAGATTTAAAGCAGTATTAAAAGGAAGAGATTATAAATATGTTCTTTTAAATGCTCCTAACGATCGTCTTGATGATATTATTAAGATGTTGCCGGGTATGAAAAGTCCTACGGTTCTTCCGCTTGCAGAAGAAGGCTGGAGCAGTGTACACTCTGTAATAGATAAGCAAGCATTTTGGGAAGTTATAGATAACCTTAAAGATGCCGGTGCACAAGGGATATTAGTTAGTGATATTGAAAAAATGGTGCTATAGCCTGTCGCATTTAATTGAGGTATTATGATCAAAATAGACAACCCAGATCGTTCTTCGTGGGATGAACTTTTAAAAAGACCTACACAGACTTATGAGCAAATCGAAGGCACCGTACTTGAAGTTTTTAAAGAAATACAAGCTAAAGGTGATGATGCTGTAAATTTTTATACTCAGAAGTTCGACGGAATTCAGTTAAAAACAATACAAGTCTCAGATTCTGAAATTAACTTAGCAAATGATCAAGTAAATCAGGATCTTAAAAACGCTATAAAGCTTGCTAAGCAGAATATAGAAAAATTTCACAAAGCTCAAGTAACATCACCTGTTCGTGTTGAGACTAGTGAAGGTGTGAATTGCTGGCAAGAAAAGAGACCTATTCAAAAAGTAGGTTTATATATTCCCGGAGGTACAGCACCGTTATTTTCTACTATTTTAATGCTTGCAATTCCTGCAAAAATTGCGGGATGCAAAGAAATTATATTATGCACTCCTCCAGATAAAAATGGAAATATAAATCCGGCAATTTTATTTACAGCTGCCTTATGCGGTATAGATAAAATTTTTAAAGTAGGAGGTATTCAAGCTATAGGTGCAATGACTTTTGGGACAGAAACTATCTCTAAAGTTTATAAAATATTTGGTCCCGGAAATCAATTTGTAACGGTCGCTAAACAAATGGCTACAAAATACAATGTAAGTATAGATATGCCTGCAGGACCATCAGAATTATTAGTTGTAGCAGATGATACCGCAGAACCCCCTTTTGTTGCCTCAGATCTTTTGAGTCAGGCAGAGCACGGCGCAGATAGCCAGGTAATTCTGGTTTCTACTTCAAAAGAATTAATTTATGCGGTAGAACGTGAAATTGAATCCCAATTAGCCGTGCTACCTCGGAAAGAATTAGCAGAACAAGCAATTGTCAATAGCAAACTCATTTTTGTTGAAGATCACAAAACTGCATTGGAATTAATTGATGAATATGGTCCAGAGCATTTTATTGTTGCCACAAATGACAATAATTATTATGTAGAAAATATAGCTAATGCAGGTTCTGTTTTTATTGGGAATTATACTCCTGAATCTGCTGGAGACTACGCCTCCGGAACAAATCATACCTTACCTACTAATGGATATGCGAAGCAGTATAGTGGAGTGAACCTCGACAGTTTTATGAAAAGTATGACTTTTCAAGAATTAACTCCTCAAGGTATCCAAAATATAGGTATCCAAATTGAACTTATGGCTGCGGCAGAAGGATTACAAGCACACAAAAATGCAGTAACCTTACGTCTTAACAAATTAAAACAAAATCCGAATGCCTAATCAAACATTCTACTTAGAAAAATTGGTTCGTGATAACGTGGCTAAGCTTAAGCCTTATTCCTCTGCACGAGATGAATTTAAAGATTTTCACGAGGATATGGTATTTTTAGATGCTAACGAAAATCCCTATAATACCGGTGTTAATAGATATCCAGATCCACAGCAAGTTACTTTAAAACAACATTTATCATCTGTAAAACGCGTTCCTGTAGATCAGATTTTATTAGGTAATGGTAGTGATGAAGTTCTTGATTTGTTGTTTAGAGCCTTCTGCGAACCTAATGTAGATAATGTGATTACACTTCCGCCTACGTATGGGATGTATGCTGTTCTTGCTGCTACTAATGCTATTGCTAATAGAGAAGTTTTATTATCTAAAGATTTTCAGCCAGATGTAAATTCTATTCTGGATCAGGTAGATCATCAAACTAAAATGATCTTTTTATGCTCTCCAAATAATCCAACTGCGAATAGTTTTGAAGCAGCGTCTATAACCTATTTGTTGGAAAACTTTAAAGGTTTAGTGGTTGTTGATGAAGCTTACATTGATTTTTCGGCTGCGGAAAGTTGGTCTACTCAATTACATAATTATCCTAATCTTGTAATTATTCAAACCTTGTCTAAAGCATATGGTTTAGCAGGAATACGATTGGGAATTTGTTATGCTTCTGCAGAAATAATAGGTGTACTTAATAAAATTAAGCCTCCTTATAATGTAAATGAATTAACACAGAAACGAGCTCTTGAACGTATTCTTAATTACGAATCAGTAGCAAGTGAAATTAATTCAATATTAAAGCAAAGAGATGCTTTATCTAAAGTTTTACTTGAAGTGAATTATGTAAATAAAGTGTATCCTTCAGAAGCCAACTTTATTTTGGCTCGGGTTGATGATGCTAATAAAAGATATAATCAATTACTTGAGAAAGGAATAGTAGTGCGTAATAGAAGTAATCAAGCTTTATGTGAGAATACATTGCGATTTACTGTAGGGACAACTGAGGAAAATGAAAAACTAATTGCAGTTTTAAAAGAGCTGGCATAAACGTGTTTAATGAAATCTAATCAAAATAATATAGGTCAAAAAGTGCTTTTTATCGATCGGGACGGTACCTTGATTAAAGAAACTGTCGACGAGCAAATAGATGCCTTTGAGAAAATGATATTTTATCCTAAAGCATTTACGTATATGAGTAAAATTGCACAGGAACTTGATTATGAATTGGTAATGATTACAAATCAAGATGGTTTGGGTACAGAATCATTTCCAGAAGATACCTTCTGGCCAGTGCATAATTTTATAATGAAATCTTTTGAGAATGAAGGTGTTGTTTTTGATGCTGTTTATCTAGATCGCACATTTCCTCATGAAAATGCAGTTACTCGTAAACCAGGGACCGGTCTACTTACCAGTTACTTCTCTGATAAATATGATCTTAAAAACAGCTATGTAATAGGAGATCGCCTTACCGACATTGAATTGGCTAAAAATTTAGGTGCTAAGGGAATTTTTATAAATGACAATACCGAGTTAGGGACTGGTGAAACTACAGTAGATCGAAGCGAGCTAGAGTCTATAATTGCTTTAGAAAGCAATGACTGGCAAAAAATATATGAATTTTTAAAGTTGGAGGCACGCACAGCATCTATAGTAAGGAAAACTAATGAAACCGACATTAAAATTGAACTTAATCTAGATGGGACCGGTAAAAGTGATATAAAAACTGGTTTAGCTTTTTTTGATCATATGCTCGATCAATTAGCAAGGCATGGTTCTATGGATCTCAATATATATGTCAACGGGGATCTTGAGGTAGATGAACATCACACGATAGAAGATACGGCTATTGCGTTAGGTGAAGTATTTGCAACGGCTTTAGGCAATAAATTAGGAATAGAGCGCTATGGTTTTTGCTTGCCTATGGATGACTGTCTGGCGCAGGTTGCTATAGATTTTGGAGGTCGTAATTGGTTAGTATGGGAAGCAGATTTTAAACGTGAGAAAATAGGAGAAATGCCTACAGAAATGTTTTACCATTTCTTTAAATCATTTACAGACGGTGCTCGTGCAAATCTTAATATCAAAGCTGAAGGTGTAAATGAGCATCACAAAATAGAAGCTATTTTTAAGGCTTTTGCTAAAGCGATAAAGGTAGCAGTGAAGCAAGATTCAGAAAAAATGATACTGCCTAGTACAAAGGGGATGCTATAAAATTTTAGCTATACCGAGATTATAAAAAGAATACAATGAAATTAGTTATTATTAATTACGGAGCAGGTAATATACAGAGTATAAAATTTGCTTTTAAACGGCTGGGCGTTAATGCAGTTTTATCTGATGATGCTGAAGAAATTAAAGCTGCTGATAAAGTAATATTTCCGGGAGTAGGAGAGGCTAGTAGCGCTATGGCAAAATTGCGAGATACCGGTCTAGATAAACTTATTCCGACTTTAACGCAACCGGTTTTAGGTATTTGTCTGGGTATGCAGTTAATGTGTAAGCATTCAACTGAAGGGGATACCACAGGCTTAGGAATATTTGATGTATCTGTAGTGAAATTTTCTAACAGCGTTAAAGTTCCGCAAATAGGATGGAATGAAGTATCAAATTTAGATAGTCCGTTATTTGAGGGAATTCCTGAGAATTCGCATATGTATCTGGTACATAGTTTTTATGCTCCTAAATGTGAGGAGTTGATAGCAGAAACAATGTATGATGTTGAGTATGCTTCGGCTTTACAAAAAGACAATTTTTATGGCGTTCAATTTCACCCAGAAAAATCAGGATTAGTCGGTGAAAAGGTTTTGAAGAATTACCTACAAATGTAAATCGGGAAATACGCTTTACAATTGACAATTGGCAACTCTGTTCCAAAACCAGAAAGTATAATATGTGGTGTTTTGTTTTGATGAATCTTACTTTTGGTTAGAATTTTACAAGAAGCTTCAGAATTATTTATAATTACTGTAGCCTCAATCAATACAATGATGAAAACTAAATAGGAAAACTAATAAAATCGAATTTCGTTTTTTTAATTTTTACTTTATAAAATGAGAATAATTCCGGCAATTGATATTATAGATGGTAAGTGTGTACGACTATCTAAAGGCGATTACAATACCAAAAAAATCTATAATGAAAATCCGTTAGAGGTGGCTAAGCAGTTTGAAGCACACGGTATTCAATATTTGCATCTCGTAGACCTTGACGGGGCAAAAAGCAAACATATTGTAAATCACCACATACTTGAACAAATTGCGACCCATACAAAGTTAAAAATTGATTTTGGAGGCGGTTTAAAAACCGATGATGACTTACGTATTGCATTTGAGAGTGGCGCACAACAGATTACAGGTGGTAGTATAGCTGTAAAAGATCGGGAGACTTTTATTAATTGGCTCTCAAAATTTGGTAGTGATAAGATTATTCTTGGTGCAGATGCGATGGATGAAAAAGTTGCAGTAAGCGGATGGTTAGAAGAGTCTAAAGAGGAATTGATACCATTTATAAAGGGGTATCAAAAAGAAGGAATTTCCTATGTTATTTGCACAGATATAAGCAAAGATGGTATGCTGGAAGGACCTTCATTTGACTTGTATAAGAAAATTCTAAAAGCTTGCGAAAATAATTCTGTAACAGGAGGTAATTTAAAACTTATTGCTTCCGGTGGGATTTCTGAATTTGACGAATTGCCGAAACTTGCCGAAATGGGTTGTGAAGGAACCATCATAGGTAAAGCTATATATGAGGGTAGAATATCTATGAAACAACTGGAATCATTTATTCTCGGTTAATAGTAAATGGTGAAAAATTAAAATTTCGCTTTCGCGGAATACTAAAAAAGAAGAATGCTTACAAAACGTATAATACCTTGTTTAGATATTAAAAACGGAAGAACTGTTAAAGGTGTAAATTTTATTGATTTACGCGACGCAGGGGATCCGGTGGAACTTGCAGCAAAATATGCTGAAACCGGTGCAGACGAATTGGTTTTTCTTGATATTTCGGCAACGGAAGAACGTCGTAAAACTTTAGCAGATTTGGTTTTGCGTGTTGCTGAGAAAATTAATATTCCGTTTACAGTAGGTGGTGGTATATCTTCTGTAGAGGATGTAGATATTCTACTTCAAAATGGGGCAGATAAAGTTTCTATTAACTCTTCCGCAGTTAAAAATCCGCAGTTAATCAATGAGCTTGCTGCCAAATTTGGTTCGCAATGTGTTGTTGTTGCAATTGATGCAAAGCAGATAAATGGTAAGTGGACAGTACATCTGGTAGGTGGTAAAGTACCCACAGATTTAGATCTTTTTGAGTGGGCACAAGAAGTCGAATCTCGCGGTGCCGGGGAAATTTTATTCACCTCAATGGATCATGATGGCACGAAAGCAGGTTTCGCAGATGAGGCACTTGCACGATTGAGTGAATTATTAAATATACCGGTTATTGCATCTGGCGGAGCGGGAACTATGCAGCATTTTACAGATACTTTTACCAGCGGTAAGGCTGATGCAGCATTAGCAGCGAGTGTATTTCATTTTCACGAAATTGATATTCCACTATTAAAATTAGAATTGAAAAGTAAAAATATACCTATTCGATTGTAAGTTCTTGGGAAATACAATGCGATTAATAGGACAAAAATAAAAGAGAATGAAAATTACATATGACGAGAAAGGTCTCGTTCCTGCTATAATTCAAGATGCTAAAACGAAAACCGTTTTAATGTTAGGTTATATGACCGAAGAGGCATATCTCAAAACTAATGAGACAAAAAAAGTTACATTTTACAGTCGTAGTAAACAACGCTTATGGACAAAAGGAGAGGAGAGTGGAAACTTTTTAAACCTTGTATCCATAAAAAATGATTGTGACAGTGATTCCTTACTTATAGCAGTAAATCCTCAAGGACCAACGTGCCATAAAGGGACAGATAATTGCTGGGGAGATACTAATACACAAGATTTTGGTTTTTTTAGCGACTTAGAAACTACAATAGCCGATAGACAAGCTAATCAAGAAAATGAGAAGAGTTATGTGGCAGATTTGTTCCGAAAAGGAATAAATAAAATTGCACAAAAAGTAGGAGAGGAAGCTGTTGAAGTCGTAATTGAAGCTAAGGATGAAAACAATGACCTGTTCTTAAATGAAAGTGCAGATTTGCTTTTTCATTATTTAATACTTCTTAAGGCAAAAGGTTTTGGTCTTCAAGATATTGAGCAAGTTTTAATAAACCGGAAAAAATAAAAAAAAGCCCCATAATCAAATTATGGGGCTTTTTTAAATTTAGATTTATTTTCCGCCACGTGCGGGGTAATCTTCTTTTTCAACAAAATCTATAGCTTTAAGAACAGCATCTAATTCTGGTCTTGCAAATGGCATAGTTTGAATGGAAGAAAAATATAATGTTCCATCGGCTCGTACCAAGAACATACCAGGTTCAGAAAATACTTCTGGTTCTGGATCTTTTACTGAATGTGATATGTATAATCCCCATTCTCTCGCTTTATCTTCAGATAACCCGTATGCAATAGGTAAATCACCTGTTTCCCACTTCTCTGCAGATAGTTTGGCTCTCTTTTCGGTGTCCATACTTACGGCAATTACATTTACGCCTCTAGATTTAAAATCTTCAGTTTTTGAAGCTAAATCCTGTAATTGTTTTTTGCAAACAGGGCAATGCAGACCTCTGTAAAATACAATTAATGTATATTTTTCTGGCTTTTGATTCTCAAGAATCCATTTAGTATCATTGATTAAAGCTAATTGTAATTCCGGGACTTTATTTTTTGGTTTGATCATAATTTATATCTTTTCTTTAAAAGTACTCATAGCATTCTTGCTTGTAAGTCAAAGCTTTATTAAAACTGCGTTAAGTAATCTTAAAAGATTTTAAATAGTCTACTAGCCAAGTGGAATTTTCGAAAATTTCAGTGTATTTGATAAGCCAGTTTTAAAATAGTTCAAAATAGAATATTTGTACAAGTATATTTTAATCTATTTCATATCCGGGATAAATTTTACATAAAAGCTTCAATATCTTGTAATATAAAACTTACAATTGATGGTTATTACTAGTAAAATATATCAATTGATAGAATCTAAAAAAACAGAATTACTGGAAAATGAAAAAAATTAGGTTCGAAAATGCTTCCAAAACTTGAAATATAAACACTTAAACCTGTTTAATTGTATTTCATCGTATTTATTTAGAACTTTATAAGATAGTAATTACGTAGAGATGCATAAATTTTTAATAGTCCTGTATCTATTTTCAAGTGCTGCCTATTCTCAAATAGGCATAGGTACTGTTACTCCACATCCAGATGTGATTTTAGATGTTAATGGCGCCTTACGCGTGCGTAATTATTCAGAAGGTAATGATAGTGCTGCTAAAGATTCCTTAGTAGTTTTTGATGGTAGAGGCGTTCTACAAAGAATTTCTACTAAAAAATTATTATCAAATATTGATAAATCTTTGGTTAAGGCTAAACTTACCACCAATCAAAGTATTTCTGTAGCTTCATATATTACGATAGTATTTAATTCTGAGGATTTTGATTTAAAAAATGAGTTCAATACGGCTACTGGCGTATTCAGCGCAAAGGATCCTGGAATCTACAGAGTTTCTGCACAAATCAAAACAGCCGGATTAAGTGCCGGTGATTTGGGACTTGCTGTATATAAAAGTGATGCAGGAGGTAGTAATTTGATTAAAATTGCTGAAGAGCGATTTGTCAATTTTTCTGTTTTAGGAATTAATGTTTCTCCACCTACACGTTCGGTTTCTACCTTAATTGAACTTTCGGCAGGTGAAGAAATATCTTTTAAATTATACACGCTTGTTGGTATAAGCCTGGCAGGATCTCCATCAGGTTTTGACTCTTTCTGCGCTATAGAACAAGTTCATTAAGCTTTATTGAGTTCTAAGATCGTTAAGCCTAAACGTATTTTGTGGTAGTCCATTTTTTCTTTAAAATGCTCAAAATATGCTTTTAGTGTTTCCGGGTTATCCAAGGTTACTTTTGCTTTTTCGACCTGAGATACTTCTTTTTGAGAAACATATTGAAAAAGATCTATTTGTTCACCATCTAGAGCCAGTTTGGCTATATGCGAATAAATAGTTGTGTCTTTAAGGTCTCTTTTCTTGGCAATTTCTTCGATTGATAAACCGTCTTTAATTAAGGAGTAGGTTACTTGATGTGTTGCGGTTTTGCTGCCTTTTTTCTTTAATTTTTCAGATTGAAATTCCTGAATGGCTTGTATAAAATCATCACCGTACACCTCTAATTTACGCTGTCCTACACCGCTTATTTCTAACAATTCCATCTCGCTCAGAGGTCGTACACGCTCCATTTCTTGAAGTGTTTTATCACTAAAAACTAAATAGGCAGGAATTCCTTCTTCTTTTGCAATATCGGCACGTAGCAAACGTAATTTTTCAAATAAAGCATTGGTTTTTTTAGATTTCTTTTTCTCAACCGTTACCGTCTCTTGTTCCGGTAAATCTACAGGGATCGTTAAGCTTACCTTTTTTCCTTCAAATAAAACCGCTTTGCTTGATGCTGTAAGGTGTAAACTATTACGTAAATGAAAGGCTATTTCACAATACCCTTGATTAATTAATTGTAAAAAGTAATGCTGCCAATCTTTCCAAGATAGATCAGATCCAATCCCGTACGTACTAAGTTGGTCAAGTTCTTTGTCTAATATGGCTGCATTTTTAGCACCTCTTAAAATATCAATTAGAATACCTATAGGCTGACTCTCTTTTGCGCGAGCAATAGTACTAAGAGCTTTCTGTGCGATTATAGTACCGTCAAAAAATTGAGGCGGATTTTTACATACATCGCAATTGCCGCAATCTTCTTCTAAAAACTGACCAAAGTAACTGAGTAGTATTTTTCTTCGGCACGTAGTTGCTTCGGCATATTGTTTCATGCGATCCAACTTGGCATTTTGCACATCTTCGTTAGCCGCACCTTGAGTAAAGCGTTTAAGTTGTAGTACATCTGCATAACTATGGAATAATAATGCATTTGATTTTAAACCATCACGGCCGGCCCTTCCAATTTCTTGATAATATCCCTCCAGATTTTTAGGCATATTATAATGTATTACCCATCTCACATTAGACTTATCAATTCCCATCCCAAAAGCTACAGTCGCACAAACCACCTGAGTTTTGTCATAAATAAAATCTTCTTGTACTCGGGTACGTTCTTCAAAGTCTAGACCTGCATGGTACGAGGTAGATTTGATTCCAATCGCATTTAAGGCATCTGAGACACTTTCTGTAGTTTTTCTACTCAGGCAATAGATGATCCCGCTTGTTCCAGATCGCTTTTTTAAAAATTCTTTAATCTGGTCTAATCTTTTATCTGCAGCACGAACTTCTAATTCAATATTAGGTCGATCAAACGAACTTAAGAATTGTTGTGCATTTGAAATTGCAAGTTGGTCTGCAATATCTTTTCGTGTAGCCTTATCTGCTGTGGCAGTTAAGGCTATTACCGGTGTATTAGGCAGCGACTTTTTTAAGAAGCCTAATTGCTGGTAGGAAGGCCTAAAGTCGTGTCCCCAAGATGAGATACAATGCGCCTCATCTATAGCTATCATACTTATATACGTCTCACTCAATAAGGGAGTAAGGCCAGATAAACTTTCTGGGGCAACATAGAGTAATTTAAGTTTTCCCTCTGCAGCTCTAGCGATTATATCTTGTTGTTCCTGTGTTGTTTGACTACTATTGTAGAAATCTGCCTCAATACCGTTTGCTTTAAGACCATCTACCTGATCTTTCATCAAAGCGATTAATGGGGAAATTACAAGTGTAAATCCCTTAAATAACAATGCCGGTAATTGAAAACAAATAGATTTACCGCCACCGGTAGGCATAATCACGATTGCATCATTACCTTCAAGGACTGTCTTAATTATGGCGCCTTGTTGATTTCTAAAACTATCATAACCAAAATAGGTTTTGAGCGTGGTTAAAAGGGTGGCATTATCTGTTTCAGGATGCATAAAATAATTTTGTGCAAAAAAACGGAATTTTGAAGCCAATTACACCCCTTTTGAGATTTAAATGATAGGGTCGTGAGAGTAGAAATGCTAAGATACTGAAAGTATTGAGAGTAAGGTTTTATACTGAAAACGTACTGATTAAATGCAGTAAAAGACATTGACAGTTGCAGGATTTATCAAGAAAGATCAAATAGTAGTATTTGTAAATTTAGAATTAGAGTAAATGCATCTAACGGTTTTTACTGAATAAAATTAAATGCTGTTAAATTGAATAAAAACCTACACGTTTAAAAACGTACCTTTGCACCAAATTTACTTCACATGCAGTCATTTGACGATTTTAAAATAAACAAACAACTTCGATACGCAATAGAAGATCTGGGCTTTACCCATCCTACGCCTATTCAACAAGAGGCATTTTCTGTGGTACGTTCTGGCCGCGATGTTGTAGGAATTGCGCAAACCGGTACCGGTAAAACTTTTGCTTATACTTTACCTATACTTGAAGGTTTAAAATTTTCAAAACAAGTAAATCCACGTGTTTTAATTATGGTTCCTACTCGGGAGCTGGTTATACAAGTTGTGGATCAAGTTAAAAGTTACGGTAAGTATAGTTCTATACGTGTGCTTGGTATTTATGGTGGTGCAAATATAAATGTTCAAAGACAAGAGGTTGCCCAGGGATGTGATATCCTCGTTGCTACTCCAGGACGTTTATACGACCTCGCTGTAAGTCGTAATCTTGAATTAAAATCTGTCAAGCAACTTATTATTGATGAAGTAGATGTAATGCTTGACTTAGGCTTTAGATATCAACTTGTAAATATTTTTGATTTAATGCCGCCGCGCAGGCAAAATATTATGTTTTCTGCGACAATGACTGATGAAGTTGATGAATTGATGGACACCTTTTTTACGGCTCCAGAACGTATTCAAGTCGCTTTAAGTGGTACGCCTCTAGAATCAATTGAACAATCGTACTACGAGCTACCTAATTTTTATACTAAAGCCAACTTACTTATTAAGCTATTAAAAGATAAAAAGGAGTATACGAAGAACTTAGTATTTGTTTCAAATAAAAAACACGCTGATCGTTTATACACGGTTCTGGAAGAAGTTTATGGTAACGAGGTAGGAGTGATACACGCTAATAAAACTCAGAATTACCGTATTAATGCTATAGGCCAATTTGATGCTGGTAGCTACCGTATTTTAGTAACAACCGATGTTATGGCTCGCGGACTCGATCTCGATCAAGTTACGCATGTTTTTAATATGGATGTTCCTCGTTTTCCTGAAAACTATATGCATCGTATAGGACGTACGGGTAGAGCCGGTACTACAGGTAAAAGTATTCTTATGGGAACTCCTGACGAACTAGAAAAAAGACAGGAGATCGAAGCATTAATGGAAAAGTCCATTAGTCAAAAGGAACTACCAGAAGATCTTGAAGTGTCTACCCGATTATTACCTGAAGAGGAACCAGAATATGTAGAAATTAATAATCCGAATAAGCGTAATGAGTCTAAAGGAGCTAGTTTCCACGAAAAAAGTGAGAAAAATCAAAAAGTGAACTTAGGAGGTAGTTATCGCAGAGAAATAGCTAAAAAATATAAAAAACCTAAAACCCGCGGGGATAAAAACTACAACCGCCGTAACAAAAAATAAATTTAGGTTTTTAAGATTTTGAATTGATAAAAAATAAGCTCTTGGATTTCCAAGGGCTTATTTTTTTTTATAATTAAATTCCGACTTTTATGTCACAGAATCCGAATAAAATAATGGCATTAACAATCATAAATATAAATGCAGGCGATGATTTTATAAAACCATCTTTAATATAAAGTCTGGTTATAAATCCCATAAACATAAGAAGTGATAAACCACCTGCACTAAATATAACTAAGGTAGTATTTAGAAAAAGACCTATAAGTAAGCCCGCGCCACCTATTATCTGCAAATAACCAACGAGTATGCGCCATTTTGAAAGATTAAAACGATCAAATTCGTTTATCATTTGCTGTGTAGTCAGGCAACTCATACCATATAGAATAAAGCTTAATCCGGTAATAAGCGCTAAACCTTGATAGACCATCAGCACTAGTTAATAAGTTTAAGATCTACCGCTGCAACAAATAAACTTAAAACTAATAACAGCAAGGATGGAATATATTTATGAAAAGGATTTTTAACTTTTATATGCGCAAGTTGAGCACAAATCATTAAAAAAGCCATTATAAGTGCAGGAACTGCAACTAGCTTATCATACCATATACCTGCAACTAGTAATGTAGAAAGCGCAATTTTAGTAGCACCTACACAGTTTCGGGTTAGATCTGATAAACCATACTCTTTAAATTCATTTACAATATTTTCCCATCTAAAAACCCAGACAATTACAATAGATAAGGCAATTATAAGTTGTGCAATTGTAGCTATTAATTCCATATACATTTTTTGATGAAATTATAGATATGTTGGCTACAAATCGGTTTATGTGAATTAATCTTTAGTTAAAAGACTTTCAATAAATATGAACACGTTATTTTGATAGCAATATTGATAATGAAATCGGAATATGATTGTTAAATTGGCCTCTTATAAAAGACGGTATTTTATAAAGTATACCAGTTGAGAATATTTATGAAACGCAAAGACGAGGTTAATTTATATATAGTAGGTGCTGGAGTTAGTGGTTTAATTGCTGCACAAATTTTAGAAAGTAAAGGATATAGTCCTACGATTATCGAAGCCACAGATCGGGTAGGAGGAAGAATTAAAACAGATCTAGTTGAAGGTTATCAACTAGATCACGGTTTTCAAGTAATGCTTGAGGCGTATCCCAAATCGCAAGAATATTTAGATTATGAATCTCTGGAATTGCAACCTCTTTTACCGGGAGCGATACTGCTTAAAGACGGAAGCACTCAAACGCTGGGCGATCCATTGCGTACATTAAGTCTGGCTATACCTACCGTACTAGCTTCTGCAGGAAGTATTAGAGATAAAATTAAAATTCTAAAACTTAACAATGCGCTATCAGATAAAAGTCTTGAAGCTATTTTTAATTCTGAAGAGCTTACAACCTTAAAGTATTTGAAGAACTATGGTTTTTCAGATCGTATTATAAATTCTTTTTTTAAACCTTTCTTTAGCGGTATTTTCTTAGAGGGAGAGCTACAGACATCAAGCAGAATGTTTGAGTTCATTTATAAGATGTTTGGTGAAGGATTAGCTGTTATTCCCAAAGCGGGAATAGGCGCAATTGCAGATCAATTAAAAGGTAAATTAAAGAAAACAAAATTTTTATTTAATACAAGAGTTCAGCAAATTACAAGTGAGAAAATTATTCTTGAAGATAATACGGAATTAATTTCTGACAGTACACTAATTGCAACTGAAGCGAGTACTTTAGTAAGTAACCTAAAAAATCAAGGCGTAGACTGGAAATCAGTTGATAATCTTTACTTTGAGGTAGATTCATTGCGCATTGATAAGGCTATAATAGGTTTGTTTCATAAAAAATCAAGTTTGATAAATAATATATTTTATCCCAGCATTTTGGAAACAGAATCTTGTGGTAAAAATCATATATTATCGGTATCAATTGTTCGAGAACATAATTTTTCAGAAATTGAACTTATCGAAGCCATAAAACTAGAACTTAAGGAACAAGCTAATATTTTGAATTGTAGGTTTCTCAAACGATATCATATTGCTAAGGCACTACCTAAACTTGAAAATGTACGCTACAGTATTCCTCCCACCGAAACTCAACTTATGACAGGCATATTTCTTGCAGGTGATCAGCAACTCAACGGTTCGCTTAACGCAGCAATTTTAAGTGGTGAACAGGCAGCTCTAGGATTATTACAAGTACTTGAAGGTGGTTTGATTAAATAACCAATTTAAATAGCACCATCCCAAGCTAAAACATCACCGGGTTGCATAGTACTTAAATTTAAATTCCCCACCCGTACACGAACTAATCGTAAAGTAGGACAGTTTATTGCAGAGGTCATTTTACGCACTTGTCTAAACTTTCCTTCTTTAATAATTATACTTAGCCACGTAGTAGGACCGTGGCGCGCGTCGCGTATTTTTTTACCACGTTCTGGAAAATTAGGCAGGTGCTCTATACGCTTTACTGTACAGGGTTTTGTTATATACTTTTTACCGTCAAATCCTATTTCAATACCAGCTCGCAATTGATCGAGTTCAGATTCATTAGGATCGCCATCAACCAGAGCATAATATTCTTTCTCAATACCACTTCGATTTATGAGATCACTCAATTTACCATCTGTAGTCATAAGTAATAGACCTTCAGACTTTTCATCTAGCCTACCGATGGGCATACTACCAGAAGGCCAATCATACAATTCTGCCAGAAATTTTTTCTTACGCGCTTGATGTAAATCATTAGATCCTAACTGACTAATCACTCCATAGGGTTTAAAAAGAAGGTAATGCTTAGGTTGACTCAATGCTTAAATATTTGGTACAGCAAAAATAAGATAAATGGGCACATCTGGTAGCTGCTTCAGGTTTAACAAGATCTCACGCTGTCGTTTGAGGTAATGATTTATTTTTGATTTTTATATTCAATTGCCAAATCCTATATGTCTTTAAAAAAGAAGCGGAAAAATCAAGCAAAAATCTTAAGAAATTTTAGAGCGCTTCACCGCTCCATGGGTGCATTATTATTTGTGTTCTTCTTTATGATTTCAATCTCAGGTCTACTTTTAGGTATTAAAAAAAATAGCGGTTCTTTAATGCTTCCGAAGACACAAACGGGAACAACTTCAGAGTTAAAAAACTGGCTTCCCTTGTCTGATTTAAAAGAAAAAGCCATACGTGTTTTAGAAGATTCTGTTTCGTCAGAATTGTCTACAGAATTAGATAGAATAGATGTCCGCGATGAAAAAGGCATCGTCAAATTCATTTTTGCAAAACATTATTATGGAATTCAATTAGATGGGGCAACGGGAGCAGTTTTGAGTATAGGTAAGCGAAGATCTGATGTAGTAGAAAACATACACGACGGCTCAATTATAGACAATTATTTGGGAACTAATGGGTATGTGAAACTTATTTATACCATTGTAATGAGTGTCGCATTACTTGTATTTACCATAACCGGTTTCTGGTTGTGGTATGGCCCAAAATATATGCGTAAAACCAATAGATAATAATTTTTAAGTGTAAAATATGTTTAAACAATTTGGCGGTAAAATCACTCCAGAATTAGTCAGACGCTATCAGAAATCACCAAATTGGAGAGATGGTAAATTTCATAATCTGGAAGAAACATCTATGGATGTGCGTCTTTCAGAAATGCCCGGATTGTTATATAAATTATTCTTCGGAAAAGGATCGGGTTTTACTCCAGATGAAAATTTAGCCATTGAAGAATTTAATACGGAAGCATTTTTAGCTCCGTCTAATTCTATAAAATATATTTGGTATGGACACGGTGTATATCTCTTACGAATAAATAACAAAACGCTTCTCATCGACCCTATGTTGGGGCCCGATTCTGCTCCTATATCTCCAGCAACAACTCTGCGTTTTTCAAAGAATACATTAGCCTTAATTGATGATTTTCCTCCTATAGATTTAATGCTTTTAACTCACGATCATTATGACCACCTTGATTACGCGAGTATGAAAAAATTAATTCCTAAAATAAAGAACTTTTATGTGGCTTTGGGATGCGGAAGGCATTTAGAATCTTGGGGAGTAAATGCTAGAAGTATTCAAGAGTTTGACTGGTGGGATTCTGCAATTTTTGAAGGTATTAAAGTAACGTTTACTCCAAGTCGTCATTTCTCAGGTCGTGGTTTGTTAGACCGTGCAAAATCGCTTTGGGGTGGCTGGGTATTTGATACCTCTTCCGAAAAATTATATCATTCTGGTGATGGTGGTTATGGCAAACATTTTAAAGAGATAGGTGAAAAGCTGGGGCCGTTTGATCTTGGTTTTATGGAGTGTGGTCAATATGGTGAAAAATGGCATCAAATACATATGTTTCCAGAGGAAAGTATCCAGGCTGCGCTAGATGCAAAGGTAAATTTAGCAACTCCTTATCATTGGGCTGGGTTTAAACTTGCATTGCATAGCTGGACAGAACCGGCAACAGATTTTGTGCATCAAGCTAAATTAAAATCTGTAAAATACACACTTCCAAAATTGGGTGAATTGATGTCACTTAACGATGTAAAAACAAAGGAGTGGTGGACAAACCAATAGAGGGGATTAAAAGAATCTCAGTAAATCAAGCAATAAGTTCTGTGATTAATAAGCTGTTTATTATTAAAAGATTAAGTCTTTAGCAATAATTGTAGTTTGTATGATTTACAACCATTAAATAGCTTAGCTTTGCGCCTTCAAAAAAAAGACGCTATGAAACGTATCACTGCTTACCGTAAGTTATTTAACACAGACAAAACTTCTGATCTTAAGCAACTTAAAACTGCATACAGAAATCTTGTTAAAGAATGGCATCCAGATAAATTTCAGGATGGAGATGCTTTAAAAGAAGAAGCAGAACTTAAAAGCAGGGAGATTATTGATGGTTACCACTTTCTTGTGAGTATCGCTCCAGAAACTGTAGCAGCTAACTTAGAAATATATACAGCTACAATTAATACTGAAGGTATTGCAGACTATCAACATAAAGGGCTTTTATTAGAAATTACATTTACAGATGGTAGCACGTTTGAATACTTTGGTGTTCCGCGTAATGTATTTTTAAAATTCCATAATGCAGGTAATCAAGTTCGTTTTGCAAAGCGAAATATTTACACTAGCTACACCTATCGCAAATCTAAGCGTGAATTACAGGAAGCATAATTTAAAAATATCACTTATAGGTGACTAAGAAAGCTATATATGCTGTAATACTAGCAGCCTGCATTGCAGGGTTCAATGGTGTTCTCATAAAAGCTATGCCTAGTCTTACAACGGGTACCATCGGCTGGTTTAGAGTAGGTGTACCCGTTCTCTTTTTATTACCATCCCTACTTTATAATAGAGAGATTAGGATTAAAGGGGATAGGAAGATGCTCTTACTAGCAACCGTAATAAATGCAATTAGATTGTATTTTTATCTAGTTGCTTTTATGTATACTTCTATAGGTAATGCTGTAGTTTTATTCTACGTGTATCCTTTATTTGTAACACTCATAGAAACTCTAGTTTATAAATCTCCCATTAGTAAAATTCAAGTTTATCTAATGATATTGGCATTTATAGGTATTGGTATTACCTACTTAAACAAACCATTTTCTTTTGAATCAAATGATTTTATAGGTATGATGGCGTCATTATTATCTGCTGTAGGTTACGCTTCTTTTGTTTGTATTTTTAAGAGACAAACTACTAATTATAATAAAAAGCAATTACTATTTTTTCAGAATATTGGGGGAGCGGTATTATTTGCACCCTTTCTTTTTACGATGGAAAATGTAGCCCTATCAGAGCTTGGTATTGCAGTATTCTATGCTGCTCTAATTGGTCTAGGGGTTTTTAGCTTATTCTTCTTCGGCTTAAAGTATTTAAATCCTACGACTGCTACTTCTTTAATGTATCTAGAAGTAATAAGTGCTGTTTTGCTAAGTTATTTTGTTTTAGGAGAGCAGCTTACCTGGAATACGTATTTGGGAGGTAGTTTTATACTGGTGAGTAGCTTTCTTATCTCTCGTCTCAACCGAAAGCTTTCTTAGCAACCCTATTTACGTGTTAATCTTAACCTAGGTTAGGTACTTCCGTTAAAGTTGCTTTAAATAGGTTCTTCCCTTTTTTTATTAGTACAGAATTGACGTTATTTTACTAAATAAAATTAAACTATGAGCCAAGTAAAAGCATACGGAGCAGCAGATGCTCAAGCAGAATTAAAACAATTAACTATTGAGCGCAGAGAAGTAAAACCGCGTGACGTAAAAATTAAAATTACATATTGCGGTGTATGTCATAGTGATATTCATACGGTGCGTAACGATTGGGGTGGATCTCAGTATCCTGTAGTTCCTGGTCACGAGATTATAGGTAAAGTTCTTGAAGTAGGAAATGAAGTAACAAACTTTAAAGTAGGAGATACGGTAGGTGTAGGTTGTATGGTAGATTCTTGTCGGGAATGTGAACCATGCAAAAGTGACCTAGAGCAGTTTTGCGATAAGGGTATGGTAGGAACTTACAACGGAAAAGACAAGCACCTGGGTGGTCACACTTTTGGTGGGTATTCTGAAGAAATTATTGTAGACAACTATTATGTTCTAAATGTTCCTGAAAATCTAGATGAAAAAGCGGTAGCTCCCTTGCTATGTGCAGGTATTACAACATTTTCACCTCTTAATCACTGGAAGATAAAAAAAGGAGATAAAGTAGGTGTAATAGGTTTAGGAGGCCTAGGTCATATGGGTATTAAGTTTGCTCACGCTATGGGAGCTCACGTAGTTATGATTACAACTAGTCCCGAAAAAGGAAAAGATGCAAAACGTCTTGGAGCAGATGAAGTTCTGGTTTCTAAGGATGCTGAAGCAATGAAAAAACATAACGGTAGTTTTGATTTCTTATTAAATACTGTTCCAGTAGGACATGATACCAATCCATATTTGAATTTATTGAAAATTGATGCGACTATGTGCATGGTAGGAGCGGTAGAACCCTTAGAACCTATGCACGGTGGTAATCTTATTATGGGGCGCAAGCGAATTGCCGGTTCATTAATTGGCGGAATTAAAGAGACTCAAGAAATGTTAGATTTCTGTGGAGAAAATAATATCGTTAGTGATATTGAAATGATCGATATGAATACTATCAATGACGCTTATGAACGCGTAATTAATGGTGATGTTAAATATCGTTTTGTTATAGACATGGAATCTCTACGAAAAGAATAATTCTCATATAATATTTAAAAAAAAGAGTCCAACTTATTGTTGGACTCTTTTTTTTTAAATCAATCTTTGAAATTAACTATCCAGAATTGTCTTAATACCACGAAGTGCTACCAGCGATCTGTTGGATTTCATTTTAAGTTCGTTGATAAGTTCTAGTAAGGCTTTCTCAAGCAGAAAAGTCTCTAAAACAACTCTGTAATCATCTTTATTTTGAGGGATTAGCGAGGTATTTTTTATAGTATCTATATACCCATTAAGATAAAATCGGGTTGCATAATAATACCAGGCATCTGCCCATTTTTCCTGATCTTCATCATCAAATTCTTCTCTAAAATTTTTCTTTAATAAAGGTTCATAAGCTGCATAATGAAAAGAACGAATCATCGAGGCAATATCACGTAAGCCCGACCTTAAAATACGGCGCTCACTAAATGCTTTAGATGGATCACCTTCAAAATTTATAAATATAAAATCCTTACCAGTCCACAGTAAATTTTTCAATTGAAAATCTCCGTGTGTACGTATTTTTAAAGTATCTATTTTGTGTTTAAATACGCGCTTAAAACAATGCAAAATTTCGTCTTTCCGCTTTAAAATTTGACTCGCCTCTTCACCGATGTGATCGGGTAGTGATGGTAATTCTTTTTTAAGGGTCGTAAAAGCTTCGCGTGTTAAACTCTGCAAGGAGGAATATAATGAGCGCTGATAATGTAACGAAAAAGGTTCTTGCTCTAACCCAGAAAATCCTTTGAGATTAGATAGAGCAATATGCATTTCTGCACTGCGCTTTCCTAATAGACTCAAACGCTCCGGAATAATATTTTCAATTAGTTCTTGCTCACGATTAGTTAAATTCTCAAACAATAGCGGTACCGTACGTAGAGCAGCGTGTAATTGAAATTGATGTGGGTGTTCTTGTGTTTCAACACGCTCAATGTAACGCTCTGCCTCATCAGTGGTATTTTCCCAACCAGTGCCGGCATTAATTACCACATCTTGCATCATTCCTAATACAACATTATTTTTATTCTGAGTTGCATACATAATGCTTCCCATGTAATCTGGTGTATTTTTAAACTCTACCGTTTCGGTAAGATATTGTGAAATTTCTGCATCTGGGTTTATCGTACTATCTAACCTGCGGTATAATTTTAGAAAATAACGATGCTCATAAATTATTGAGGTATTACTTTGTTTAGTCTCTAACAAGCGTGAATTAACGTGTTTTAATTCAGCATCAGGAGAAACTGTTCCTTTTTTAAAGTTTAGGCTTTCTTTACTAAGACGTAACGATTTGTTTTCTTGAAGTGCATTAAATAAGAAGGTTCTAAAAGGTTCTACATAAACGGCATCTACCAGCAGGCCTTCCTGTTTTTCTAACTTCAGCTTTGCTATAATTCCTGTATTCGGAATATTTTCAACCAGGTGTTCCTTTGAATTCTCTACGAAACAAACTGGTAATTGATAAATTTCTGGAAGCCCCTCATTAAATACAACCTCGATAATAAGATTTTTTATCGGCAATTCTGGTAAGGAAAGATCTAGTTTATTGGTTATAGACATTCTCTGAACAATGCGATCTTGGGCTCCAAACCAGTATTTATCATTAAAATAAAGTGGCAGTACTTTTTCCTCGAGATATTTGCTGTTCTTCGTATTGAATAAATTTTCCCAGCTTTTAGTAGTTAGTTCTTTAACCGGGTTCTCTTGCTCAAAAATGTCTGGAGCTGTAAGTGAAAACCAATAATAACCGTGCGGAGCTAACGTAAATAAATAGGGCTGATTTGTGATTTTAGGAAATTTATTTCGGCTGAAGACTTCAACTGGGGTATAGTCTTTGTAATCGTCTAATTCAAGTTCAACAGCTTGTGAAAAACGAGAGAGGTTTGCTAATACAAGTATAGTTTCCCCTTGATACGATCTGGTAAACGTTAGAATTTTAGCGTTTGAAGGAGAAAGGAAATGTATATCCCCACGGCCAAATGCTTTATAATTTTTACGCATATTTAATATACGCTTCATCCACCATAGAAGCGATGAAGGATTCATTTGCTGGGCTTCGACATTTACAGATTCTGCACGATACTGCGGATCAATTATAGTAGGCAAGTATAACCTCTGTGGATTAGCCATAGAAAAACCCGCATTACGATCTGCTGTCCATTGCATCGGTGTACGCACTCCATCGCGATCCCCTAGATAAAAGTTATCTCCCATACCTATCTCATCTCCATAATAAAGAACCGGTGTTCCAGGTAATGAGAAAAGAAGAACATTCATAAGTTCGATCTTGCTTCTGTTATTATCCAGTAACGGCGCCAGACGTCTGCGAATTCCAACATTTATCTTAGCTTTTGGATCTTGAGAATATACTTTATACATATAATCCCGCTCCTCATCAGTAACCATTTCTAAGGTTAATTCATCGTGATTCCGTAAAAAAATTGCCCACTGGCAGGCTTCGGGAATATCTGGAGTTTGATCTATAATATCTATAATAGGATATCGGTCTTCCATCTTTACAGCCATAAACATGCGAGGCATAATAGGAAAATGATAATTCATATGACACTCATCGCCATCTCCAAAATAGGCTGCAGAATCTTCTGGCCACATATTTGCTTCGGCGAGTAGGAGTTTATTATCATATTTGGCATCTATACGTGCTCTAAGTTTTTTAAGGAATACGTGAGTTTCAGGTAGGTTTTCACAATTTGTACCGTCACGTTCAAATAAATAGGGTACGGCATCAAGTCTAAAACCATCTACACCAAGCTCACACCAGAAATCCATAATATTAAAGACCTCTTCCTGTACTTCGGGATTATCAAAATTAAGATCTGGTTGATGTGAAAAAAATCGATGCCAGTAATAGGCATTAGCCTCTGCATCCCAGGTCCAGTTTGAAGGTTCTGTATCTGTAAAAATGATACGAGCATCTTCATATTTCTCAACTGTATCACTCCACACATAATAATCTCTGTATTTAGAATCTATTTCAGCTTTTCTTGAACGTTGAAACCACTCATGCTGATCTGAAGTGTGATTTATAACAAGCTCAGTAATTACTTGTAAACCCCGGTTATGTGCCTCTTCAATAAATCTCTTAAAGTCTTCAATTTCTCCATAGGACTTATTAATAGTATAATAATCTGCAATATCATAACCATCATCGCGTAATGGAGAAGGATAAAAGGGGAGGAGCCAGATTGCCGTAACTCCCAAGTCTTCTAGATAATCTAGCTTTTGTAATAAGCCTTCAAAATCTCCAATGCCATCACCATTACTGTCAAAAAAAGCTTTGATATGTAATTCATAAATGATGGCATCTTTATACCAGTTTTTTTGATCGTCTTCTGTGAGTATGTTGGCCATATGCTTTTCTAGATTGAAGATTAATATGTGTGAGCTATAAAAGTAAAGAAGCCATTAAAAACAACCCGTTAAATAATATTTAAAGGTCAAATAAATTAAGAGCTCTCACTTAAGTTAGTGTAGTATTAAATTTCTTTTGAGTATTAAAAAACAGATAAATAGAAATTAATGCATTGTATACATAAATTAGTCTATATTTGTATCGTTAAATTATTTAAATGACAACGTAACAACTGCAAATAAATCTTTTAATAGCAATAGTGCAGTACACATTTTATAAGTAAAAAGCTCTCGAGGCAAGTTTCAATTTAAATACGGGTGAAGTCTTCTTCACTTATGAGATTCAAATACTACTTCTTCTATAGTTCTAAAACATCAGAACCTTTTAAAATCCCTGTAATTTAAAAATTAAAACCAGAAAGCATATATAGGTTTTAGTTGTAATTTTAAAGTATGAATGCAATACAACGATTTGTAAATAAATTAATTAATAATAGAGTAAACGTAATGAAAGAAGGAACAGTAAAATTTTTTAATAACGCTAAAGGTTTTGGATTTATTAAACCTGAAGGATCTGACGAGGATGTTTTTGTACACGCAAGTGGTCTTATTGACGAAGTACGCGAAAACGACCGTGTAGAATTTGAAACCGAAAGAGGTAAAAAAGGAATCAACGCGATTAATGTACGTGTGATTGACTAATCATATAGACAGTTAAAAAGCTAAAAAGCCTTCTTTATGAGGGCTTTTTTTATGTCTTAAAATTTAAGTTTGCCCATTAATTTCAATTAATTTTGAAGATTATTAGTACCTATTACAAGAATGTTAGAACAAGAATCAGAATTTACCAATTCGTTTAGCGAAGAGGATATTGCTAATTGCATTGCGGTATTAGAACACCTTAATACCAATACTAACCTTATTTTTGAGTTACCCAAAGAGCAACGCATAGCGCTGTTAAAATCTTCAGGAAAATTATCCCGACCTAATAGAGATGAATTTTCACGAAGAAAAAAAGATGCTAAGAAAGCTCAAAAACGAAAACAAGCAGCTAGAGACAAAGCTGCACGTAAAGAAACCGGAATTCGCAGTGCCCGGGAGGCATCAATATTTACTGCACCTAAACTTCTTGCAGCAGCAGATCTAAGTGCAATTGAAACTCAAGAATTACAGACGCCACGTAACTGTTATGTTTGTAAAACTGAATTTACAAAGCTTCATCACTTTTACGACACCATGTGTACCGAATGTGGTGATTTTAATTACGCAAAACGTTTTCAAAATGCAGATTTAACTGGGCAGGTTGCTATAATCACCGGTTCGCGTTTAAAAATAGGTTATCATATAACTTTAATGTTATTGCGGGCGGGAGCAACGGTGGTGGCTACAACACGTTTTCCGGTAGATTCTGCAATACGATTTTCTAAGGAAGATGATTACCATAAATGGGCAGATCGTCTTAAAATTCACGGTCTTGATCTCAGACATATTCCTAGTGTTGAAATATTCTGTAATTATATCGAACAACGCTATGAGCGTCTGGATATATTGATAAATAACGCAGCCCAAACGGTGCGAAGACCTTCCGGATTTTACCAGCATTTAATGGCGAATGAGGAAAAACCACTTAGCGAATTACCAAAATACGTGAGTCAGACACTTCAGGATCATATTGAATGTTTAGACGAACTTAAATCATTAGGCACTACGGCTAGTGCAAATCGCAATATGCCGGTTACCTGGCACGGCCCCGAACCTGGAATTGGAATACGTGCTTCAGCAAAATTATCGCAAATTCCATATAGTTTTGACAATTCATTGCAGGCTTCAGAAGTGTTTCCGGAAGGTAAACTGGATGCCGACTTGCAACAAGTAGATTTGCGTAAAACCAATAGCTGGCGACTTAAATTAGGTGAAATTGAAACTACTGAGATGATCGAGGTTCAGCTCGTAAATTCTGTAGCACCATTTGTATTATGTAACCGTCTTTCAGAAATAATGAAGAAAGATCATACGGGTAAAAAACATATCATAAATGTTTCAGCTATGGAAGGTAAATTCCATAGATTCTTTAAAGAAGACAGGCATCCACATACTAATATGGCTAAAGCTGCGCTAAATATGTTAACACATACTGCGGCGGGAAGTCTTGCAAAAGAAGGTATTTATATAAATGCTGTAGATACGGGTTGGGTGACCGATGAAGATCCTGCCGAACTAGCAAAACGTAAAATTGAAGAGCACGATTTTCAACCTCCCTTAGATATAGTAGATGGGGCGGCACGCGTTATAGATCCTTTATTTGATGGAATTAATACAGGCAAACACTGGAGCGGTAAATTTTTAAAAGATTATTTCCCTATAGACTGGTAATTATGGAACAACCAAACAATCCTTTACACGGTATTACTTTAAAAGTTATTCTTGAGCGCCTGGTTGCACATTATGGCTGGGAGGAACTATCGAATCGTATAAAAATCAACAGCTTTAAATCAAATCCGTCGATCAACTCAAGTTTAAAGTTTTTGAGAAAAACGGACTGGGCGAGAGAAAAGGTAGAAAATCTATATTTACGCACAAAGAATATTAGTGACAATTAATTGGTTATCTATTTATTCATCAACTAGTTATTCTAGTGTAGTTTTAATAAAAAAAATGGCTTGACGACTTCGTCAAGCCATTTTTTATGTTTTTATTTTCAGATTCATTTTTTGGATTACAAAGAGATGAAATATTATAAGTATCTTCGGAAGCTTTTAATAGGAGAATTCCTCTTAATGGTGTGAAATTTGATTACAAATTTGTCTAAAACTATTACGATGAACTTTTCTATAGAACAGATTACAACCTTACTTGATGCAAAACAAATAGGGGAAACCAATGTACAATTTACTGGTCTCAACCATTTAGAAAAAGCTACAGATAAACAGGTAAGCTTTATAGGCACTTCAAAACATGCTAAATTATATAGCTCCTCAAATGCTGGAGCGATTGTAATAAGTGAAAATCTACAACATCTAGTTTCGGGAGATAAACCACTGCTCGTGGTATCTAATGCAGATTTAGCGATGGCAAAACTCCTTGCACTTTTTGAACCTGAAGCACCTTATATTGAGGCTGATATTCATCCACTTGCTACCGTGCATCATTCTGCTCAAATAGGAAAGGATGTTTCAATAGGAGCGGGATGCTACATTGGAGCAAATGTTATTATTGAAGACGAAGTAGTTATTTATCCTAATGTTACTATCCTCGACGATTCAAAAATAGGTCTTAAAACAGTTATATGGCCGGGAACCGTTATTAGAGAGCGCTCACAAATAGGTGCGTATTGCATTTTTCACAATAATGTAAGTATTGGTGCAGATGGTTTTGGCTATCGCCCTAGCGAAGATGGTCGCGGTCTAATTAAAATTATTCATATTGGAAATGTTGTAATAGGTAATGCTGTTGAAATTGGAGCAAATTCCTGTGTTGACCGAGCCAAATTTGATTCTACTATCATTGGTGACGGATGCAAAATCGATAACCTTGTACAAATAGGTCACAACTGTATCTTAGGAAGATGTTGTATAATGGCAGGTCATAGTGGGTTAGCCGGTTCGGTAACTTTAGGTGATGGTGTTATCATAGGCGGTAGCGCTTCTATTAAAGATCATACTACAATACACGCAGGCGCCGTCATAGCTGCAGGTTCTGGGGTTATGGGTGATGTTGCTGCTGGTAAAATAATGCTTGGTTACCCTGCAAGCGAATCCAGAGACAAACTAAGAGAATGGGCTGCAGTACGTAAACTCGGGAAAAATTAAAGCTGAAACCTGTACAGCAATTCTAATTTAAATAATGCACCTTTTGCTAAAGGTGTATTTAATTGCGTACGATCATCACCTAGATAAAATAGACTCAAACCCAGATTAACCTTATCATTTTCTTCAAAAACTTTATAGGTGCGTGTAATTGAATAACCCGCTTTAGCTTTTAAGAACAATCCTTTGTAAAGCGGGTAACGTACGTAGGCAAAAAATTCAGTTGTATTTTTTGCGAAGTATTCTTTATTGGTTCCAAAATATGGATCAGCAAGTGCATAACTTGATGTGAGTCCGTTTACATCCCCGCCTATATTAATTTTATCGGTGATCATGTAATTTAGATCTCCATTTATAGTAGTGATATACGCTTCAAATCGCTCATTTGTACTGGTATAGTAAAACCCTGCATAAGGAACTAAAAACAATCCAAATTTTTCAGAATTAGCATACATTCCAAATTTCCAGCTAAAATTCTCATTCTTTTTTAGAGTTGCTAATGCCAATCCTCCTAATTGAAAAGCATCTGTGGTAATAAAATCAAAATCTGATGCGATTTTTGGAATAATCAAATATGTTATTGCCAGGCGATCTGAATACTTGTGATTAACACCCAAAGCTATACTTAATGAAGCCAAAGTCGTTTTGTCATTGAATGTAGGATCGAGTCTCAAATTATTTGACTCCAGTATTAAACTGGAAATCAACGTGTTTTTATCATCAAGAACTTTAGGAAATGTTATTTGAAATTCTAATTCATTGACGCTGGTTTGCTGTTTTGAGTTTTCAAAATCTGCGTTTGATGTGGTAGAGTAGGAGAGATTTGCAAGATCAATATAATTTTGAGCGTGTGTGATGGAAGACACTAGGAGCGCCAGCAGGAATATTTTAGAATTCATCAAACGAATATAACTTATTTTAGAGTAGGTTTTTGATGCTTTTTTAAAAGCCCTCATTAAACCAGAAGGCATAAAAAAAGCGCAATCAATTAAGATTACGCTTAGCAATTAAATCTTTTAAAAACTATCCTGAAATTTTTTCAGATTCATTTTTAACGTTATTCTTTAATTTGGCATAGTTGTCAGCTACTGTATCTTCAACCTCGGTATAGGTGTCTTTAAGTCTTGCTTCAGCATCGTGATACGATTCTTTAAGTTTTGCACCAGCCTCGTTCAATTTGCTTTTGATCTTCTCTTTCTCTTCAGGAGTAGAGTTTTTGTATTTATACCATGCGAATAGACCACCGGCTAATCCTAAAAGCGCTACTAATCCAGTTTTCTTGTTAGATGATTTCATATTGTAAAAATTTTAGTTGTTCAAATTTATAAGTACAAAGTACATTCCATTATTCTGATTGTCAGTAGACTTTAATATAAGTTTAATACAATAGCTAAAACTGTCTTATTTCTATTCAATGTTATTTTAGAATTTAGTATAACTTAAGTTGTATTTCAGAAGTAGTAATTTTCAAGAAGAGAGAAGGTTGAAAATGAGATAATTTATTATTTACACTATTTTTTGATTTATACTTGTTATTATTTAATAGCCTATAGCTCTAATGACAAAATTATCACTACTGTTTAGATTATTGATAGTGTGTACACTAGTAACACTCTTCTCATGCTCAAAAGATGATGAACTTTCTACTGAAGAATCCTTTTATGATGATGCGATAACTGATGCTTCCGCAGAGTTATTAATTGGAACTTGGGCATTTTACAGTGGTACTTATAAAGGCCAAAATGTACAATTACCAGTAAATTATTTAAAATGTGGAAGGGATTATTTTCAATTTAATGAAAATGGGAAATATGTAGATATTCTGTACCAAGATAGCGCTTGCAATACATTGCGTAGCGAAGCAAATTGGTCATTAAGACAAGGTGTCGTGACATTATCAGATGTACAGTCTACGGAAGAATTTGTAATTACAAAATTAAATGAGACTGTTCTGGAACTTAAAATAGAGGTAGATGTGGATGAAGATGGCAGTTTAGATACTGTTTATCTACAGGCAAGACGGTATGAGCCTAAGGAAATAGACAAATGGTCGACTAGTTTTAAAGCAAATCAAGATGCTCTTAATAGCGGAGAGATTATGCTGGAATGGTCTGGTTATGATGGACTAGCAGACTTTAAAAATTATGAGGTATATAGAAGTACATCGTGTTCAAAGACAAATGCTGAACTGATTTTATCAAGCCATCTAAAAACAGAGACTACTTTTTCTGATACCACGCTAAATGAACCTGTAGAGTCTGTATGCTATTATTTAAAAATTTATACATCAAATGGAATTTTAGGAGAAAGCGAACTCGTGAGTATATATACTAATCAGTTAGGTATTGCAGCGATTAATCAATTGGCTCCCTCTGTAGGCACTAATTCCATTACACTCAATTGGGAACCGTATAAAGGAAGTTTTTTTGATTATTATGAAATAAGCGTAAGCAATATGGATCCCGGAATAACCGGGTATGGAGAACATCATTTTGTGATAGGTAGAGTTGATGATATAAATACAAAAACATTTACTGATAATAATCCACCCTATTTTTCTAATCCAGTTTACACTGTTAAAGCATACACTATTTTTAACACAACAACCCAATATAGAAGTATCGCAAGTGAGGTGAAAGTTAATTTTAAAAGAGAAAATATTTTGGATGTGGAGCGGGTATTTAAATACTCGGTAGACACAAATAATGATTTTATCTATATCTACGGTGTAGATTCTGGAAGCTACGATTATAATTTAATGATATATGATTTGCAATCCGGAACTCCTTTAGCAATTGCCAGCAAACAGATTAATTCTAGTAATTCTAGCTTATTACGCATTGTAAAATCTGATAATGGTAATGAAGTTCTTGCGGTTTCTGGAGGGGAAATATTAGTTTATGATTCTAATGATTTACATTATAAATACAGTTTAAGCACAGGTGTAAATTTTTTGATAGAAGATGTTATCCACTTTAAGGAAGACGTATGGATGGTTTTAAGCAATTCTAAAATCTATAGCTTTAAACGTGACAATCAAAAATTCACTTTGATAGATTCTAAAAACCATTTTACAACTTCACAAAGTTTTAATGGGTACAGAATGGTTGCTGTAAATGAATGGGATATTCTAATTGGTCACTCAAAAGAAGCTCAAAGTGTATTACTCAACGTGAACTCTTTAGGACAATTCATATCGCAACCACAGCTAAAGCCTATTGCGTTTGTAGCTAATATTACCAGTACTCCCATATACAACTCGATAACAAACGAACTACTTAATACTGCCACAAAACGTATATATTCGACAAAAACGTATACACAAATAGAATCTTATAACAAACCTTACACCGCTACGGGATTGAGCAACAATGCGAATTTAATTTTAGGATTTAATACCGAAATTACAAGCAGTTATCAAGATGAAGCTGAGTTTACTAAGCAAGCAGTTATATTTAATAGAAATTCTAAGACTGTTACTCTTAAAGAACTCAATGGGTTTCCTGTTCATCTTTTTATGAGTAAGTCTGGAGATATCTATTCAATTTCAAGTGGTTTGAGACATACAAATCTTCAGGATAGTTACGGAAGAAAAAGTTTTTTTGTTGAGAAAATCCGTCTCTAGTTTATTGCGAACTCCACGGTTTATATGATAGGTTTATAAAAATTACTCGACAAATTGTACATAGCGCTTTATGTCTAATTTTCTGACACTTTCTAAAACTGATCCTATGAATTTTACTATAAATAATTTATTTACAGATAATCTTGAAGCAGACCCTATTCTTGAAAATTCACGTAGACAGGTTACACAAGGGTACTATTCTTTTGTAACTCCAAAAAAAACTAAGCAGCCGCAACTGCTGCACGTTTCTGATGAAATGTTAGAGGAGCTTGGCATTTCGAGAGAGGAAGCTCAATCTGAAAAATTTTTAAGATTATTTAGCGGAAATTCAGTTTTAGAAAATACAGCTCCCTATGCAATGGTCTATGGCGGACATCAGTTTGGAAATTGGGCTGGTCAATTAGGTGATGGTAGAGCGATCAATTTATTTGAAATAGATCACAACGACAAGCATTGGGCTCTACAGCTTAAAGGAGCCGGGGAAACTCCATATTCTCGTACAGCAGACGGTCTTGCTGTATTACGCTCTTCGATACGGGAGTATTTAATGAGTGAAGCTATGTATCACTTAGGTGTGCCTACAACTCGTGCATTATCGCTTTTGTTAACAGGCGATCAGGTGCTTAGAGATGTTATGTATGATGGAAATGCGGAGTATGAACAAGGAGCGGTTGTTTGCCGCGTAGCAGAATCTTTTTTGCGCTTTGGAAATTTTCAAATTCTAACTGCTCGTGATGATAAAGCGGGCTTAAAAAAGTTAGTAGATTTTACACTAAAGAATTTCTACAAAGAGTTGGGGTCTCCATCAAAGGAAACCTATTTAGCATTTTTCAAAGAGGTAACAGATCGCACATTAGATATGATAATTCATTGGCAGCGTGTGGGCTTTGTTCACGGCGTGATGAATACAGATAATATGTCGATTTTAGGACTTACAATCGATTATGGACCTTATGGATGGTTAGAAGGCTTTGAGTGGGGATGGACGCCCAATACCACCGATAGACAACACAAACGGTATCGTTTCGGAAATCAACCTAATATAGGATTATGGAATTTGTATCAACTCGCAAATGCGCTATTTCCGCTTATTGAAGAGGCAGATGGTCTGGAAGAAATTTTAGATAGCTATAAAACTAATTATGCCGTGAAATCCCTTAATATGATGGCATCAAAACTAGGGTTAGATCATGCTACCGATGCTGATTTAAAATTAATAGCCGATTTTGAAAATTGCCTTCAGCTTTCAGAAACAGATATGACTATTATTTTCAGAAAATTATCCAATTTCAAAAAGGACAATTCTATAGATGGAATAAATCTTATACGGGATGCGTTTTATATTCCTGAAGAAATTAATGCCGAAAAACAAGCTCAATGGGAGCAATGGTTTAGAGATTACTCACATCGCTTACAAGCAGATTCTCGCAGTGATGAAGCCCGACAGCAAGCAATGAATTCTGTTAACCCAAAATATGTCTTACGCAATTATATGGCGCAATTAGCTATAGATGATGCAGAAAAGGGTAATTATAAGCTTATCGACACATTTTACAATATGCTTAAAAAACCCTATGAAGATCAGCCTGAATACGAGGAGTGGTTTGCTAAACGTCCAGACTGGGCACGGGATAAGGTAGGTTGCTCTATGCTTTCTTGTAGTTCTTAATGAATCTGCTCAACTACATAAATTTGATAAAGCAAGGTTTTTCAGAAGTTGTATATGAGGGTAAGCGTTACAGTGTTACTCGAACCGATTTTAACCAAGGGAAGAGTATTAAGATTTATGCTGAAGAACTAGGCGGAAACGACTTTATCAGTTTAAATTATTACCTCACATCAACGGCAGAACTTCTCAAACCTTGTGAAATGCCTGAAGATAAAGTGATTCATTTTTTGCAGAATTTTAAACTATTAGCCCATAAATCAGTTTAAATATGCTTACTAAAATTGCATTTGGAGGAGGTTGTCACTGGTGTACAGAAGCCGTTTTTCAAGCACTTAAGGGCGTTATAAAAGTAGAGCAGGGGTATGTTGCATCAACCGGAATCAATTCAGATCTATCTGAAGCTGTAATCGTACACTATAATACCGAAATTATTCCATTAAGCGTTCTTATAGAAATTCACTTATTAACCCATAAGAGCACATCAAATCATAGTTTTAGATCAAAGTACAGATCTGCAGTGTATTTCATCAATTCGAGTGATGAAAGATTGGCGCTGGAAATACTAGAAAACCTGCAAAATGATTTTGATAAACCTATAATCACTCAGGTATTAGCATTCAAATTATTTGTTGCCTCTCGGGAATCTTTACATAATTACTATGCTAAAAACCCCGACAGGCCTTTCTGTAAACGCTATATAAACCCCAAATTAAATCTTCTAAGAAACCGCTACGCTCATTGTATTGAGGAAGTTTAAAAATATACTTCACAATATTTCTCTTAACTTAATTATACAAATACATCTTAGAATCTGTACATCAAGTTGATATTCTGTATTACTTTTGTTTATAATGTTAGACTATAAACTTCACGTATTTTTAATAGTTGCTACCAGACTTAGTTTTTCTAAGGCTGCAGACGAATTGCATATTACACAGCCAGCAATTACCAGACATATAAAGCATCTTGAAGACCACTTTAATCAGCGTTTATTTGATCGTAAAGGAAATAGTATTTCTCTCACGACAGCTGGTGAACTACTCTTAAAACATGTAAAGGAGCTCTTTCATTTTCATAAAGAAATGCAGTTTAATATGAATGCATTAATAGATAAAACAGAAGGCGTTTTGTCTATCGCTGCAAGCACAACAATTGCACAGTATATCTTACCAGAAATTCTAGCCAAATTTCATAAACAATTTCCCGGGGTAAAGGTTGAATTGTTTAGTGCAAACACCGAAGTTATTGAACATCAAATTTTAAACGAAGAGGCACAAATAGGTTTTATCGAAGGTCAAGCTAAAAACCGCGAACTTTCTTATCATCCTTTTATGAATGATGAGATTGTGCTGGTAATTGCAAAAGGCCATCCTTTATATGAAGAGGTATCGATAACATTAGAGCATCTTAAAAAGCTTACGCTTGTGCTGCGTGAAAAAGGATCAGGTACGTTAGAGTTTATTATAAATGCGCTGAAGAAAACTCAGATTGATGTTAATGACCTACAAGTTGACATGCACTTAGGAAGCTCAGAGAGTATAAAGTCCTATTTAAAAGCCAAAGAGAGTGTTGCATTTTTAAGTATAAACACAGTAAGTAACGAGCTAAAATCTGGTGACTTGCGTATTCTTGATATAGAAAACTTCACCATAAAAAGAACCTTTAACTATATAGCCAAGCAAGGCTACAAAAATGAATTAGCGCAAGTATTTTTTAATTTCATAACGCATCATTATAACATTATGTAATAATAGATGCCAATTTATCATTTGACTTAGCGTGCTTTGCCCTGTACTTTTGTTCTATAATAAAATAGAATAAATACAGTTTAAATGAATTACGCAGACCGCATTATTGAAAATAGATATTTCAGCTATATTATATATGGTCTTTTAATAATAGTTTGTTTAACCACCAGGGTCAATGCTCCCTTAGCCTTGTTATTAGGATTAGTCATTGCCCAACTTGTTAAAAATCCACTTGAAGAGCTTAGTCAAAAAATAATACAAGTCTTGTTGAAATGTGCTGTGGTGGGTTTAGGCTTTGGAATGAATTTACAAAATGCTCTTGAAGTCGGAAAACAAGGTTTTAATTTGACCATTTTCTCTATCACATCCACGCTATTTCTAGGTATTGTAGCCGGCAAGTATTTAGAAATTGATAAAAAAATATCCCAACTCATCGCCAGTGGTACAGCAATCTGTGGTGGAAGTGCAATAGCTACTATCTCTCCAATCATACGGGCAAATCCTAAACAAATTTCGGTAGGTCTTGGTATTGTATTTATGCTTAATTCGATAGCCTTATTTGTATTTCCTGCATTGGGACATTTATTTCAGATGACGCAACATCAATTTGGTATGTGGTGCGCAATAGCCATTCACGATACGAGTTCGGTTATAGGTGCTGCAAATGTGTACGGTAATGAAGCTTTACAAGTTGCGACAACAGTAAAACTAGCTCGTGCATTGTGGATTATCCCGGTTTCTATATTTTTTGTACTCTTTTCTAAGGGAAGTTCGCGTAGTATAAACATTCCTTATTTTATCCTGTTTTTTATCCTTGCAATAGTGGCAAGTACCTATTTAAATCCGGTGCAAGTTGCAGCTCCGTATATAGTTTCCGCATCAAAAATTTCGCTCACGTTAGTATTATTTCTAATAGGAAGTACTCTAAATTTTAAGTTACTCAAAGATGTAGGGATGAAGCCTATACTGTTAGGCATAGGTCTATGGATATTTATTGCTATGAGTTCGTTACTGGTAATAATGAATTAAATGTAACTCGTCACACGTCTTATTTGATGTTAAATTAAAGCCTATTAACAAGCTATAAAAACTGAAATTCATAATTATGCGTAGATAATATAAACCCTTATTTATTCAGTAATGAAAATTTTTAAACCTCTAATAGTTCTTACAATAGCTGCGCTCTTTCTACAATGTGATGCGCTTGATGATCTTACAAAATTTGATCTGGATTATGAAAGCAGCGTAACAATACCATCAAACTCGTTAGTGAATTTGCCGTTTACCATTGAAACTCCGGCAATGCAGACTAATTCAGAATCTGTATTTGAATCAAACAATACCAATAAAGATTTGATTGAAGACATCAGCTTAAAGAGCATGCGTCTTACAATTACAACCCCGGCAGATAAGACGTTTAGCTTTTTAGAGTCAATTGAAATATTTATTTCAGCAGAAGGAGTTGATGAGATATCACTGGCGGTATTAAACCCTGTGGCGGCAAATGCCACCGGTGTTATTAATCTCGATACAACCAATGCAGATCTAAAAGAATACATTAAAAAAGACAGTTTTAATTTGCGTATTCAAAGTGTAACTGACGAAGTTATCGATGAAGATGTTCAAATAGATATTTTAAGTGTATTTGCCGTAGATGCTAAGATTTTAGGTATTTAATAGTGGCTTATTTATACTAATAATTTAATTATTTAGGCAATAGTCTAATATTGTCGGTTTTTTAGCTATTACAACCTAAATCTAATTTGCTCTGATGTTACAAAAAAAACCTACTCTTATCCTTCTCGCTTTTTTTGCAATTTATGTGTTTTGGGGTTCTACCTATTTATGGAATAAAATGGCGGTTACCGAGTTGCCTCCCTTTATGTTAGGTGGTTTTCGATTTTGTACTGCCGGACTTATAATATTTGGTATTGCAGCCTCTTTAGGTCATTCCTTACGCATTTCAAAAAAGCAGTTGGGTAATTCTATATTGGCCGGTATTTTATTTTTATCTGTAGGTAATGGTGTTTTTGTGTGGGCATTAAAATATATAGATAGTGGTTTTGGTGCTTTAATTGCCTCGATGTATCCGCTATTTATCATTTTAATAATGATGGTAATTCAGAAGAGAAAATTAAAAAAAATGACCATTGCTGGAGTCGTTTTAGGATTAATAGGTATGTTATTACTTATAACCCAACGTCGCTTGAGTATAGAGCCTAATTTCTGGTTGGGTGTGGGACTGGCTTTAACTGCAATTCTGAGCTGGAGCTCAGGGAGTTTGTTTGTGGCAAAAGTGGAAACTCCAAAGAATCATTTTGTTTCCACAGCGTATCAAATGACTGCAGCGGGGTTAGTTCTTATCATTGCAAGCGCTTCACTAGGCGAGGAGTGGAGTAGCCCGTTAAACTGGACGAGTCGTACTCAAATTGCACTTGCTTGTCTTATTCTCTTCGGAAGTATTGCAGCATTTTCAGCTTTCAATTATTTACTTAAAAATGTGGATACAGAAAAAGTGTCAACATCTGCTTACGTAAATCCCATTATAGCTATGTTTTTAGGTTGGTATTTTTTACAGGAGACCGTCACAACCCAATCTGTGGTTGCTGCCGCAATACTATTAACAGGTGTCTATTTTATAAATGCCGGAAAAAGTAAAGGTGACAAGGAAGCAGAAATGCTGGTAGCTGAAGAGTAATCTTAAATACTTTTCTGGTTTCTACGAATATAATATTAAGAACACACCAATAAGAATTCCTGTTAGCGGAACCAGTTTTTTACGTTTGTTTTTCTCTTTAAATAGAATTCCTCCCAGTACGACAGCAATGATAAGCTGACTTCGTTTAATTGCTGAAAGCAGCATAATCAAGGCTTCAGGATCCTGTAGCGCTTTAAAATAAAAGTAATCTGCAGTTTGAAGTAATACACCCACGGCAATAATTGACCACCTAAATGTAAAAGTCGTTTTTCAGCTTTCGGAAACCAGGTAATTAAAAGAATTGTTAGTAGAATCAATATGGTGTACCAGCAAAACCAAAATTGCAAAGTCTGTGGATTTAAGACTAGGCTTTGCACAAGAAATTTATCATATAAACCGCTAGATGCTCCCAAGAAAGTTGCAATCACTATGGCTAAAATCCATTTGTTTCTTTTAAATATAATTCCTTCGCGTTTTCCAATTTTCGAATATAGTATCACCGAAAAAATGATAACAAAAAATCCCAGCCACTGTAATAAATTGGGCTGCTCCTGATAAATTAATAAAGCACCTATAAATGTAAAAAACGGACCAGCAGAGCGTATGGGCGTGACAATTGTTATGGGCAAATGCTTTAGGGCTTCATAGGCCAGAATCCACGAGGTGGCCATTATCGCAGCTTTAATAATTATAAACCCGTGTACGCTCCAGGGAATTTCAGTTATATAAAAACCCAACTCTTTAGTTGATTCTGGCCAATATACAGAACCTATATAGAAAGGGAGTAAAAGTGTAAATCCAGAACATAAAGTACCTAATAAAACAGGAAGAACTGCATTTTCTCGTACAGCATGTTTTTTACATAAGTTGTGCAAACCAAGAAAGAGGGCCGCTAGTAGGCCTAAATACATCCACATTTCGCGAATATAGGTTTTTACAATCTGTGTTTAAAACCCCCAAAAGCAGTTAATAAATAAAAAAACTAATTAAAAGGCTAATTCTTAGTGATTGGCATCTTTTAAACGTAATTTTGGCACCATAGTTGAATACTATAGAGTAATTATTAAACATTAAATATTATTATGAATAACGGAACAGTAAAATTTTTCAACGAGACCAAAGGATTTGGATTTATTACAGAAGAAGGTGTTGAAAAAGACCACTTTGTTCACATTTCTGGATTAGTTGACGAAGTTCGTGAAGGCGACAAAGTTGAATTCGATCTTAAAGAAGGTAACAAAGGATTAAATGCAGTAAACGTACGCGTGATCTAATACATACATTTAAGTAAGAAATAAACGCCCATCAATTTTTTGATGGGCGTTTTTGTTTTTATAACTAGAAAGTGTGTCGCTGCTCGTCTGTAGCAGATGCTCCCAGTAATTGATTGTAAATTTTAATTCGGTTGAAATCTGCTGTAATCTCATCTGAAAGAATAACTCCCGAAACTCCAGCCTTCAAAATATCTTTAACAACTGTCTCTTGAATTCCTACCGATCCCAATACCGGTGTCTGTGTATCTAAAGCTTCAGTAATTAATTGATAGCCCATTTTACCGAGACTCTTTGGCTCTTCAGTTTTATCTGCTGTTTCAAAAGGAGTAAGATTTATATAATCGATGTTTGCTTCAATTAACTGTTCACACTCTAGCAAATTTGTGGCTTTAGCACCGATAATCTGCCAGGTGTAGATATGATTTCTAGCAGTTTGCAATACATCTTTTTCTATAAATTCAAAAAACACGCCGTCTGCTTTAACTTCTCTGGCAACTTCATAATTATCAGTTAGAATTAGCCGGGTTTGATAATGTGCCGTAAGTGCTCTCACGTCTTGCACCAATTTTAAATATTGCTTTTCCGAAGAACTATCAAAATCTAACTGTACTAGCTCAATACCCGATGTGCACGCTTTCTGAATATGTTCCAGTTGTTCTTCAGGCGTATTTCCTTGTGATTTATAATGGAGTTTAGGTATGATCATCTTATAAATATTAAAGCTTTAGTATTTGTAAATATACAGTTGTGTTTTATAGAAAGAACGAGAAGTAAACAAAGAATATTTTAACTTCATATAAGTCCTAAAAAACAAAGTCCCGGAAAACCGGGACTTTGTTTTAAAATATAAATCAACTCATGACTTGACCGTGTTTTACGTTATTCGGCTTCTACGGTAAGCGAATCAGCCATTGCCAACTCTTCATTTTCATCGTTGTACGTAGGAATAGATTCCTTTAAGCGCGTAAACTCTTCAAGACGTTCAGATTCATCTTCATCACCTGAGAAATATGGAAATACATCTACAATAGGAGATTCAGAAACAGCAGGAATTGTAAATTCTCCCATAGTATCCTTCATAGTAGTCAGCGTATTTTCATAAGCCTCTTTTACATCATTTGCCTGTACCAGCAAATACATATTCGTTTTACGCTCTTTACCACTTTCTTCGTCAAATGCGATTAATGATATTTTTGATTTAAACCAGCGATCACTATTTTCAAAAGGATGAATCTCTGCGAAGTTTGCTACTTTAATATTAGTGATTTTAATTTCTTCACCTTCCATTAGATACGCAGCCATTTCTTCAGTAATACGGCTTTCTGCTTCGGTATAAGAAATTGCATCTACAAGAAAAGGTTCTGTTTTCACCTTTTGCGTGCCTGACGCTTCATCAAATTTTCTATATTTTACCTTACATTCATACCAAGTTGCACTCATAATTTTCAATTTTAGAAATTCAAAAATAGGATTTAGCCTATAGCAAATACTTCAAAAAAAGAGATAGATATTCACAATCTGAAAAGCCATTTTTTATTCAGCTAGGTGGTAGCGAATTACCACGGATTCTGATTTTAATTTACCACCTGTAACAATCAAAAAGCTTCACCACCGCCTAGAAGTATTTTAAGATACCTATTTGTAATGCTTGGGTGAAAAAGACGGCTTATTTATATATTTGCGAGCAATCGCATAAAATTATAAATGTGTTAGAAAACCGACGGCAATTACCCCAAGAACACGACTTAGATCCTGATAAATTTATTTATTGTTTAGAAGGCGTCTCTGATGTAGAATCAAATCAAGTTACACAAGCACAGAAAAGCCTTAAAGAGCTTGCACTGCAATTCGGTATAGCAAGTATCTATCAAACTTGCGATACCATTGAAGGTTTGGAGGCGAGTTTAAACACACTGGTTTTAGACGATCATTATTTTAAAGAATACGAAATTATTTACCTGGTGATGACCGGGGAAGCTAATAGTATTTGTTTAAATAATTATTACTACAGTTTTCAAGAAATAGCAGAGCTATTTGAAGGAAAGTTGCGTGGAAAAATTGTTCATTTTTCTAATGCTAAGGTGCTGGATCTGGATGAAGAAGAAGCACAATATTTTCTGGATATAACTAACGCAAGAGCAGTTTCCGGCTATGGAAATAGTGTTGATGGGTTAAGCAGCTCCAACCTAGATAAACTATTTTTTAACCTGTTTAACGAGGATGATGATATTTTTGAAGTAGTAGAAAAATTACATCAAAAACAGTATGCCGCTTGCAAAATGTTGGATTTTAGAATGTATTACTAAAGCTTCGACTAATATAGGATATCAATTTAACTGCGTTGTGATTTTGCGCTACGGAATGGTTTCAGTAAAATAAAAAGTAACGTATATAGCAGTAATAAAAGTAAATACCAGGTATTTGCCATTAAATCCAGATAATTAAGCGTTCCTTTTGCAAAACTCAATATCATTAATACCTGCGCTCCGTAGGGCAAGAGACCTTGTATAATACAGGCAAAAATATCGAGAATAGAAGCTGTTTTTTTGTTATCTAAGTGGTACTCGTCATTAATAGTTTTTGCGATAGGACCGGCAATAATGATAGACACCGTATTGTTTGCAATCGCCATATTTATCGAACTCACCAAAGCAGCAATCCCCAGTTGTGCCGTTTTTTTGTTTTTAATAAGCTTCTTAATAGTTACCAGAATAAATTCGATGCCGCCATTACTTGCTACTAAAGCAGCAAGACCTCCAGTAAGAAGTGAAAGCAAGAATATTTCGGTCATATTAGTAAAACCTTCGTAAGCGATTTTAGTAGACTCTATAAGTGTAAAATCTCCATAACCTATACCTAGAACTCCTGCGGCAATAACGCCTAGAAATAGGGTTATAAAGACATTAAGACCTACTATCGAAAGCGCAATTACTAGAATATAAGGTAGAATTTTAATCACGTCATAATTATAATCGGTAGTGTTTGCTGCTGCTCCGGTAAGATCAATTCCCTGATAGATTAAAATTGCAAGCGTCCCTACAGCAGCCGGAACCGCAATTTTTATATTCTGCTTAAATTTATCACTCATTTTAGTTCCCAGAGATTGTGTGGCTGCTATAGTAGTGTCTGATATAACCGATAAGTTATCCCCAAACATACTACCACCCAGCAATGCGCCCGAAAGTATAGCGAGCTCCGCATCACTGCTGGCTGCAAAACCTACCACAATAGGAGCGAGGGCAACAATAGCGCCTACAGAAGTTCCTGTAGAAACCGAAAGAAAGCCGGCAATCACAAAAATACCTACGTAGATATACTCAATCGCAATATAATCGAGTCCCATATTTACAATAGCATCTACACTACCCGTAGCATTTGTAATTGCAGCAAAAGCACCAGCGAGTAAATAAATTAAACACATCGTCAAAATTTTATCGTCTCCGCAGCCTTTTAGTAAGATGTCAATCTTTTCATTTATAGATTGTCTAAATAGTATAAATGCCACAACAATGCCTACAATAACGGCGATAGGAGCGGGAAGTGCATAGAAATCATTTTGATAAATACCTACACCAAGAAAGGTAAATACAAATACAAATAGAGGAATTAGTGCTGAGAATTTTGGGATAATCTTGAGTTCTGCCATTTTACAATTTTGTACTCAAAAAGGAAATAGCAAAAATTACATAGACTTATGCGTTAACATTTTTTCCAAGTAATTGGCTTATCTATTTTAGCACCTTGCTTGTTATTGCAGGTTGCTATCTCCCTTATGAGATTCTGGATAATTAATTTAAGGCGGCAAAAGTAATACGGGAAAATTGAATAAAAGTATATTAAAAGTTAAAATTTAGTTTTCTACAGTAAACGTGAAATATTGGGAAGACTAGGAGGGAAGTGATTAGATCTAAAAATACAATTGCGCGTATATTTGCCTAAAACGAGATTAAATGAGCAATGAAGATTTTATGCTAGAAGCTGTGAATGCAGCTCTACGCGGAATGCAAAATAATGAAGGTGGTCCCTTTGGTTGTGTGATTGTTAAAGACGGAAAAATTATAGGTAAAGGAAATAATAAAGTAACTTCTACAAATGATCCTACCGCACATGCAGAAGTTACTGCTATACGTGACGCATGTAAAAATTTGAATTCGTTCCAACTGGATGGCTGTACAATTTATACTTCCTGCGAACCTTGTCCAATGTGCCTGGGTGCGATCTACTGGGCGAGACCTGAAAAAGTGTACTACGGAAGCAGCCAAAAAGACGCAGCTAACATAGGTTTTGACGATGCCTTTATTTACGAGGAAATACCATTACCTTACGAAAAACGCAGCATCCCATTTGAACAATTAGCTCCGGAGGTTGCTATAAAACCATTTCAGGAATGGACGAAGAAAGAAGATAAAACGGAGTATTGATATTTGGGGTTAGTTATTAATCCTGAAAAGACTTAGTTCAAATAACTAAAAAATTAGTTTTAATAGAAGTTTAATTTTCAATATTAATTTCAAGTCTTAATCCTTTTAAAATATTGCGCTGGCAAAACGGCCTCAGAAAATTTTGGTCAAGACAATAGGTAAATGAGCGTGCATATTTTAGAGGGTTAGCAATTTATTTTTTAAGAACAGGATTTTAAAGTATGTTTAAAGGAGCCTTAGAACGTAACAATTTTTCTAAAATATAGCGATTAAGCCGTAATTGTTTCCAAAAGTTAATGTAGTCTTGATTTTTAATTTTTTTACTCTTGTGGGAACCTTCACGAGAATGTCGTAGAAAAGAATATTTCAGGATTATTATCAAATACGCGAATTTTGAAGCAATCTAGTAGATCAGCTTTTTTGGCGGTGACTATGTAATTGGAAAATTAAGTATAGTAAAAACCAAAGAGTCGAAATGCTTAATGACCCAAACACTCAATTTATAGTGTGATTAAGATTTAAATGACGTTTTTTTCAATAAAGAATTACAGTTATAATATAACTCTAAATGCCGTAAATTGGCTTTTACATAATTGCTGAATATATAGAACACCTGGCGGTATAGCTATATCTGCATTTATGTAAAATACTACGTATACACCAATTTACTATAATATAATTTGAACTATAATGTTCTGCGTTATGTCATTTTGGTTTGGTGAAAAAGCAAAGTTCTAACCAAGCTTCATTATTTTTTTTCTTCTCAAATGTTTTTTTAAAAATGTAATGGAATACTCTTTGCCCGAAGCGACGATAGAAGTGAAGTGGGAATGTGTATGGAATGGGAATATTCTTTCTGGTTTTTAATTAATTACGGAATGCCGTAAATAGTTAATTGTTAATTTTTTCTATATTTGAGAGACAGCTTTTTGAGTTATAAATTATCCCTAAACACTATCTTAAACTAATACTGTTTTATAGTTCTTGTACTATAAGACACAACTATTTATATATGAAAATTAAGAAGATTAAAATTGAAAATTACAGACTTTTAAAACGGTTTTCGATTGATTTAGAAGAAATAATGTCTTTAGTGATTGGAAAAAACAATACAGGAAAGACTTCACTATTAACGGTTATAAATAGCTTTTTAAATGGTTCCGATAAGAGCAGGTTTTCATTTGATGATTTCAATATCGATTTTAAAAATGAATTAAGAGCCTTAATTGAAGGCGATATACCCCAACAAGAGGATTATAAATCAGTCGGTATAAAGCTTAAACTACTTATCGAATATAATGAAGATGATAACTTAGCTAACCTTAGTAGAGTTATGATGGACTTAGACCCTGAAAACAAGTTTATTGTTTTAGGTTTTGAATATCATTTAGCATATGAGTCATTGGAGAGAATTAAGCAAAAGTATGCTGAATTTCAAGCTAATGAAATTGCTAAACTTGGTAAGGACGAAAACTATAGACAGAGAGATATATTTTATTTTTTAAAGGTATATCAAGGAGAGTTCTTTAAATCTAGTCGAAAATCCATAGAGTACAATAGAATTGATGAAATTGAAAATGATGATAATTTTATTGATTTAGACCTAGAGAAAATATCTACTAAAGATATTATAAGCTTTAAATTTATTAGTGCTAAGAGAAGTGTTACGAATAAGGAGAATGATAAAACACTTTCAGGTCAAACATCAGAAATTTATAATGAAACGGAGAAAACAGATGAGCAAAATGAGAAAATAGAGCAATTTAAAGAAGAATTAATATCTACGGATTATGCTCTATCAGAAATTTATGAAACTCTATTTGAAGATGTTGTTGAAAAAGTTCGATTATTTGGAGGAATAAAAAGTGATGATTCTACAATTAAAATAGAATCATCTTTACAGCACAGGGAATTGTTATCGGGAAATACAACCGTTATGTACAAACATAATGACACAACTTTACCTGAATATAATAATGGTTTGGGATATATGAACCTGATTAGTATGATATTTCAAATTGAAATATTAATACAAGAATTTAAAAAGAGTAAAGATGAAAAGCCTGCTGATATAAACTTGTTATTTATTGAAGAGCCTGAAGCACATACGCATCCTCAAATGCAGTACGTTTTTATTAAAAATATTAAGTCTTTACTTGACCAAGGAATAGTTAGAGAAGATGGCGATAATAGAAAATTGCAAACAGTAATAACAACTCATTCCTCACACATAGTTTCTGAAAGTAATTTTGATGATGTAAAGTATCTTAAAAAAGAGGATGAAAATAATGTAATTGCAAAAAACCTAATTGACCTTAAAAATGAGTACGAAATTGATTCACCACAGTATCAATTTTTGAAACAATATTTAACAATAAGCAGAGCTGAAATATTCTTCGCTGACAAAGCGATTTTAATTGAAGGAGATACGGAAAGAATATTGATTCCTACATTAATGAAAAAACTAGATAAAGATGAAGAAAGGCGTTTTATAGCTTTGGGACAGAAAGACCCAGAACTTCCTTTATCGTCTCAAAACATATCTATAATAGAGGTTGGAGCATACTCACAGATTTTTGAAAAATTCATTGAATTCATTGGGATTAAATCTTTAATAATAACTGATTTAGATACAGTTGGTGATGATGCAAAAAAGTGTAGAGTTGCTGTAGGAACTAACTATTCTAATGATGCGTTAAAACTATTTTTTAATAACGCTACTCTAAATCAGTTAAAAGGATTTACGATTGATGATAAAAAAATATCAAAAAATGAAGAAACTTGGCAATCTGATAGTCACGGTAATCTTTGTGTGGTTTATCAAACAGAAGAAAATGATGTAACAGCGAGAAGCTTTGAAGATGCATTTATTCAAATCAATAGAGAATTTATTACAGGAAAGAAAGATGATTTTAGAGGATTAAAGAATAGAGATTTTTTTGATGTTGAAGCTAATGATTCTTACAAATTAGCAGAGGAATGTGTTAGAAAGAAAACACATTTTGCGTTAGATATTTTATTCCATACAGACGAAGAATTTACTAATTGGGTAATTCCTCTATATATTAAAGAAGGATTGTTATGGTTGAAGTAGTAGAAATAAATATGGAAGAGCTAGATGAGTTTCAACAGATTATGAGCCATATTGGAAATGGCAATAACTTCTTATTGAGCGGTGGAGCTGGTAGTGGGAAAACATATACTTTAGTTCAAGTTATCAAAAAATGTATTGAAGACTTTCCTACTTCAAAAGTTGCTTGTATGACATATACGAATGCAGCCGTAAAAGAAATTGAAGAAAGAGTAAATCATAAAAACTTAAATGTTACTACAATACACGATTTCTTATGGGATAATATAAAACATTTTCAAAAAGAACTAAAACAAAGTCTGATTGTTTTGGCTAATGATGATTTAATTACCAAAATTAATATTTCAAGTATTAATCCAGTTCCTAATGACTTTTTTGATGATTTAGAAAAAGGAATTCAATATAAAGAGTATTTACGTTTACAAGAAGGTATAATATCACACGATGAATTATTGATATTGGCTAATCACTTATTTAAAACATACCCAAAACTAAATGACATACTTAAAGATAGATTTAAGTTCATTTTTGTAGATGAATATCAGGATACTAGCAAATTGGTTATAGAGATTTTTTTAGAGTATTTTGAGTTAAGTGATAAGAAAAATATCGTTGGTTTTTTTGGAGATGCGATGCAATGTATTTACGATAACACAGTTGGAAATTTGGATGAATATAAAGGAGAAAATGATAATAAAGTTCGAGAAGTTCAAAAACAGCAAAATAGAAGAAATCCAAAACTAGTTATTGATTTGGCTAATAGACTAAGAACAGATGGCTTGGTGCAAACTGAATCAAATGATAAAAATGCTCCAAATATGAATGAAGAAGGTGCCTTAAAGGCTGGAGAAATTCGATTTTTATACTCTGATAATGAAAACATTCAAGCGGTAAAAGAACATCTTGGTTGGGATTTTAGTGATTCAAAAAATACAAAAGAACTTAATTTAACTCATAATCTAATAGCAGATAAAGCTGGAATTAGAAAGTTAATGAATATCTATAATAGTGATGGTGTATTAAAATACAAAAATCGAGTTCGCAAATACATTAAAGATAATGGAATTGATGAAGATTTCTCTGCTATGACTTTTGGAGAAGTTTCAGATTTTTTAGTAGATGTAAACCCTACAAATAGTATGCAGCGGTTTATTGATGATAATCCAGAATTATATAATTTCGCTAGGAATCAAAATTGGGATATTTTCTCAAAGATATATATAGATAAAGACCAATTACTTGATGATAAGAAACAAAGTGAAGATGATGAAAACAAAAAAGGTTCAAAAAGAGATGCTTTAATTAGACATTTGTTTAAAATAGAAACTAATATTTTTCTCTATTCTAACAAACGCTATAATGAATTTTTAAGAGCTACAGATTATAGATTTAGCATTCAAAGAATAGAAGACAAAAGAGTTTTAAAAGCAAGTATCGAATCATTAATTAATGTTGGTCAAAAAACTATTGAAGAAGTAATAAATGAAGCTAATGAAAATGGTGTTTGTTTAATTGATGATAAATTAGAAAGGTTTAAAATTGATAAGGAGTATCTATTTAACAGAGTTAAAAATGTAAAATATGAGGAGTTCCAAAAATTATTTATTTACTTAGAAGGTTTTACTCCTTTTTCAACTCAACATAAAACTAAAGGAGCGGAGTTTGATAATGTATTAGTGATACTAGATAATGGAGGATGGAATAATTATAATTTTAAAAACCTCTTTTTAGTTGCAGGTTCTGAATCTGTACTAGAAAGAACTCAAAAACTATTCTACGTTTGTTGTACAAGGTCTAAAGAAAAATTAGCTATCTATTTCAACTCTCCAAACGATACCGTAATAACGAAAGCTAAAGAATGGTTTGGAGAAGAAAATGTAATTCCAGTATAGAAAATCCTATAATATGAATGAGAAAAATAGAATAGAGATTTTTATTAAAGCAGAACTCAAAAATTTTGATTTAGAATTAATAAAAAAACCTGATGGGAGGGAAGGAGTTGATTTTTTAATTGGAGATAATCTAATATATCTACAGCCTATGAATTTGGATACTACACAAAGGAGTATTAAAATATCTAAAGAAGCTCTAGGTGAATTAAAAGATGATTTATTTGTTGTCTGAGTATTGGTTATAGATAATGAGCCAAGAGGCTTTCATATTATTCCATCAACGGATTTAACAAAGTCAGAAAATAATATTTTTATAGAAAATGAAGTAAGTTTAATACCCAGCTTATCTAAATGGGAGATTAAAGTATCTAGTCATACAATTCCAGAATTAGCCAAGTACTCAATTGAAAATATGTTTGACAAACTAAAACCTTAGTTTTATAATATTATGTAAAATAGAACTAGTGCGTTTTTACCCAGATGAAGCGTCGGCAAAATGGCCTCAGAAAACTTTGGTCAAAACAATAGGTGAATGAGCGTACATATTTTAGAGGTCTAGTAATACATATTATTGATAGTTTCTATGTTTAAGGCTAGTTCAAAGCAATCTTAATCTGTTCCAATGTTTTCTAAAATATAGCGATTGAGCCGTACATTGTTTCCAAAGTTTTGTGCAGCCTTGATTATTTTGTTTCTTTTTTCATCAAGGAAAAAAGATAATAATAAACTATTAATAATCACGATTTGAAATTTTAGTTCTAAATGTTCTTAAACAGCTCAAATCAAAAAAGGTTAAATAATAGCACAATTAGAGCAAGTGTACAGAAATTATCTCGCAGAGTAATTTTGTACTCTTGCGGAAAGCTTTACGAGAATGTCGTAGAAAAGAATATTTCAGGATTATAATCAAATACGCGAATTTTGAAGCAATCTAAAAGTTTTTTTTTTTTTGGCGGTGACTAATGTAATTGGAAAATTAAGTATAGCAAAAATCAAATAGTCGAAATGCTTAATGACCCAAACACTCATTTTATTATTTGTTTAAGAATTTTGAAACATTCTTCACAATAAAAAGTTATAATCTATGAATTATAAGGTCGTAAAACGGCTGTTACATAAATGCTGACGATATAGACCTAAAGGCACTATATCTGCATTTATGTAAAATAGAACAGAAAAAGTTCTATTCCCCGTTCTACTCATATATTATATTTGTACTATAATTTACATTATGTAAAATAGCAATTATAGAAGCACTCTGGCTTCTTCATTTATTACCTAATAAAAACTTATTCTTGATTTTCTAAATCCAACTTCTCTATGCGGCCACGGTAATGAATATTTGAGCGTTGTGAACTCTGTACAGAATAATCTGCGTGTAAACTCGGACTAATATTTAGTATGAAGTCATAATTTTCATTTCCCTGAGTATCTCTCGCGGAAAATGTAATTACATACATTCCTTTTTTTGTATCGATTTTATAATCTTTATAGAGTCCGTTTACCGTAATACCGGTTTCTCTCGAATTGTAACTGCCACCCATACGACGCTCTCCAAAATATGGTAAACTGGCGTGAATGCTATCACCTTTAATTCGTAAGAAATTAGAATTGCCTATAAGATTAATTTGGGACGCACTGTTTCCGGGACCCAAAATATTACTGTTTAAAACTGCACTTACAGCAACGGTATTCATAGGCATTGCCGTAGTTGCTTCAAGTGAATATTGCTTAGCGTCAATCCATTGATTGAGTGATTCATTAGACATAACATCAACTCTAGAGCTTGCGCAACTCAGGATTAAAAGACTTGTTATAAGTGTATAAATTGTTTTCATACTATAAAATTTTAGTAGCGCTCTTGCGCTTATCCAACATTATTTACAAAGGCTCTGTATTTTAGTAACGCCACAAAAAACGCACCACCTATTGCATTACCAGCTAAAGCCACAGCTTCTACACTTAAAAAGGTACCTAAACTCACCTCGGGTCCGCTAATAAATGCTGCAAAAACTTCGATGTTACCTATAATGCTATGATGCAAACCGGCAAATGCCATTGTCGCTGTAATTAAAAATATAATAATAATTCGGCTTACCGTATCTTTTGAAGAAGTTACTAACCAGGATAGTAAACCCATCATCCATCCTGCTAATATTGCACTCACCAGAATTACCGGAAGACTAAAACCAGCAACATGCTCTCCTATTTTTACGATTGTTTTGGTATCAAATATTCCCAGTTGAGGACCTATCCACACAAGTACAAATGCAATTAAACATCCTCCCAGAAGATTACCAAAAATAACCAGACCCCATAAACGCAATAAGCTAAAAATACTGTGTTGTCTGTTTAATACCGGTAAGGTTAATAAGGAGGTTTGCTCTGTAAATAAAATAGATTGTCCCAGTACAACCAGAATGAATCCTAAAGGATAGACTAGCGCTATAATTTTAAAAAGACTCTCTACTGCTAGACTATCTGAATAGTAAAAAAATACGCTACATAATAACATGTAACTAAAGCCTATTTCTAAACCAGCAGTCAACGAGCTCATAATTATACTGCTAGTACTCAGTGTATAAATCTTTTGCCCTTCACAGATCTGCTCTTTTAGAATTTCGCCGTGGCTTTTTGCCTGTGAATCTTCCGATTTTTCAGACTTTTCCAGTTCTTCGTCTATATTTTTTTGTTTGTCCTCTTCTTCTTCAATCATAATGTTCTTTTCCATACTGCAACTGCTTCGGCTTGCAATAATTGTTTTAGGTTAAATTCGTTGTATCGTTTTTCAGTAGTACTTGAATAAAATAAATCACTATAAATATATCCTGCCTTCTTAGCATCTTCCGCAGACGCACCAAAATAAATTACAGATAGCGATGCCCATCGTGTTGCTCCTAAACACATTAAACATGGTTCGCAGCTTGTATACAAAATACAATCTTCAAGCGATTTACTACCTAGCTTTTTGCAGGCTTCTAGAATTACAGCTATTTCAGCGTGCTGCGTACAATCTTGGGTTAAACCCACTTGATTATAACCTTCAGCGATTACTTCGCCATCTTTTACTACAACTGCTCCAAAGGCTCCGCCTCCATCGATTTCTTGTCCTTTCTGTGCCCACTGTATCGCTTTGCGCATAAAGTGCTTGTGAGAAGTGTCGTTCATAAAACTGCGAACTCATTAATTAGTAAATCGATTTGGAATTTGGAAATATAAGTCATATCCCAGAAATAGAATTTGGCTATAAGAAAACCTTAGCGTTATATACGCTTATTATCTAAAAATGGATCATAAAATGACAGCGCGTGTTTTACGATAATTAATTTTCAATCGCATTTTATTTAACAGCAATTTAGAAGATGCATATTCTTAAGGCTTATAATCTATAGTATATTTGCGCTATTGGTGTGTATTACACTTGATAAACTAATCGACATCTATAAAGGTTTGAATCTGTTAGTCTTGATCATTTTAATCTATTAACTATGCTTATCTGGGGTATTTTTATCGTCTTTATTCTTATCTGTTTAGCACTTGACCTGGGTGTCTTTAATAAAGAAGATCATGTTATAAAAAGTAAAGAAGCGGGAATCTGGACAGCTGTTTGGTTTAGTATTGCAATGGCCTTTAGCGGAATTATTTATTGGCTCTTTAATGCGGAATTAATAGAAAACCCAACAAATATTTCTGCAAATACAGCAGTTTTAAAATACATAACCGGTTATCTAATCGAGTTATCGCTGAGTATAGATAATGTATTTGTAATCGCGGTAATCTTTTCCTCTTTTGCTATACCTGCAAAGTTTCAGCATCGCGTATTATTCTGGGGAATTTTAGGTGCGATAATTTTTAGAGCGTTAATGATCGTTTTTGGTGTAGCGCTTATCAATAAATTTGAATGGATTATTTATGTTTTTGGTGCTTTCTTATTATTTACAGCATATAAAATGCTTAAGTCTGAAGATGACTATATTCCGCAGGAATCAACCGTATATAAATTTGTAAAAAAGTTATTTCCTATTACGAATACTATAGAAGGACACGCTTTTTTTCTTGTAGAAAATGGAAGAAAAGCAGCCACTCCCCTTTTTCTTGCACTTATCGTAATTGAATTAACAGATATTCTATTTGCTTTAGATAGTATACCTGCTATCCTGGCAATTACAGCAGATCCTTTTATTGTGTTTAGTTCTAATATTCTCGCTATACTGGGTTTACGATCTATGTATTTTCTAATTTCCAGAATGCTTCAGAAATTTAGATATATAAATTATAGCCTTGTGGTTATATTAGCGTTTGTGGGTCTAAAGATGATCTTCTCGCATATGATTGAAGTTCCCGAGTGGCTATCACTTGCGGTTATTATTCTAGCTCTGGCAGGAGGTATTATTGCTTCGGTTTATATAAAAGATTCTTCAACTTCAGATATTGATCCTCAGCCCTAAAAATTGAACATAAACTTTAAGTTTAATTAACGCTATGATGTCAAAGAAAGCCTAAAGTATGTGGTATGCTGTTTTGCTTTACGTAATTTTAGGAAACAATTAAAATAAGAAGATTATGAATTATAACTTTGAGTATCACGATGTAGCTGCCAGTGAGGCATTAGAAGATTTTACAAAAGAACAATTAGACAAATTAGTTCATAAATACGATTTTATCGTACGTGCAGATATTTTCTTCAAAACTGAAAATACATCTAGTGACGAAACCGGTAAAAGTGCAGGAATACGTTTGAGTGCACCGGGTCCTCGTTTGTACGCAAATCATAGTTCAAAGAGTTTTCACGAGTCTGTTAAGGAAGTAGTGCGCGAACTTAACATTCAACTGAAGAAACGTAAGGAAAAGATGAAGTCTCATTAATAAAAGATACTATGAAATCTATTGCAAGAAATGATAACCAGATAACCTTGATTTATAGTAGTACGAGCCGCGTTGGTGAGCGTACCTATGCTCATATATCTGCAGTTAAAGATAAAGAGTTACATACTATTGATGTGGCTAAAAACCCGTTGACGGGTACTCAATGGGCTGAGCTTGCTGAAGAACTTAATAAGCCAATGCGCGAATTATTGAGTTTTGATGAAGTGAGTGATGATGACGAAATTAAAAATGGCGACTTTGATGAGAATGATTATGTAAATATTCTCAAGAACAGACCAGAGTTATTTGCTCATCCGGTAATTATTCATCAAGATGTGATGAAGCAAATTACTAACCCAACGCAGGCACAAGAATTTCTAGGTGTTGATAGCGCCGGACTGGATAAGAAGATGATGCACGAAGAGCCTACGATATCAAGTACTACTAAAAATGAACGTTTTATTGACAAACCGGAAACGGGTGATCATAACTAAAAAGAAAGGCTAGTTTTTACTAGCCTTTTTTTATTTCTATTTCTAACGTAGATTAATCTTCAGTCTTATTCTCAAAATTTCCATTAAAAGCAAATTGATCTACTTTATAGCGGATACGTTTTTCTTCGAGTTCGTCCGCTCTCAAATCTTCAGGAAGAGTATTGGGATCGCCGCCATATCTACCTAAAGCCACAGCGGTAGCCACATCAAATTCTGATGTAAAACCAAATTCTGTATGTGCTTTTTCAGGATCTAGACCACCCATTTGATGCGCTCCTATTCCCTTATGATTGGCTTGGATTACCACATTCCCCATAAACAACCCTAAGTCGTGCATGGCGTGTCTGTAATGCTCGCCCTCATTATTTGTATTCTTATAGGCCGTTAATAATAAAGCCTGAGCATTTTTTGCCCAGTCTTGATTAAATTCTACAAGACATGAAAGAATTCTATCAAAGACAGGATCTCCTTTTATTCCATAAATAATACGCCAAGGTTGCTGATTAAAAGAGCTCGATGCCCAGCGACCTGCTTCTAGAAGTTGTTTAACTTCAGAAACGCTAAGCGGGACATCATCAAATGCACGCGGACTCCAGCGTGATTTGATTTCATCCATAATTTCATAATCGGTAGGTGTAATTTTTGTAATCTCTTTCATAGCTTATTTTTTTTGAAAGAAGTTAATGGTAAAGTACCATATAGGCTAAGTTTAACGCTTCTTAACGCAGATGAAATCGCCTATTTATTTTCAGATTTTTGCTCGATTAGCGCTATAGACGCGGCTACCGTTTCCATTTTATCAAGCTCATCATCTTCTATAGTAATATCAAAAGCATCTTCTACATCAAGCACGATATCGACTAGATGGGTGGAGTTAATATTTAAGTCATTTACAAGATGACTATCTTTTGCAATGCTTGCAGCATCGACATCTTCGGGTAAGTAAGGTTTTATTATTTCTGTAAGTTTTGCGTAAATCTCTTGATTCATATGGGTTATTTTTTTCGCCTTTGCGAAATTATATTTTTTTAAAAATAAGACAACAGTTAACATCCCCAAAACCAAAACTTGCTTTTGCCAGAATATTAAATTCCAGATTCATTCGGCTTCTTGGAATACGATTTTCTGAAACTACTTTAAGTATTTCAGGGTTAATCTGTTGTAAATTAATATTCGGAAATAAAAACTGATGTTTTAACTGCAATACCGAAGCAACACATTCTATACTTCCCGATGCAGCCAGGCAATGACCCGTCATCCCCTTTAACGAATTTATATAAGGAAACTCTTGACCACTTCTGTCTAGTGCCTCACTCCAATTTTTAATTTCAAGATCATCTTTTGATGTTGCTGTAAGGTGGCCATTAATTACATCTACTTCTTCCGCGGTGATTTGGGCGTCTTTTACGGCGTCAGTTATACAGCGCTTGACAGCAATAGGATTAGGTGCAGTCATCGAACCTTCTTGACGTTGGCCGCCACTATTACTCGTACCACCTATAATTTCTGCATATATTTTTGCTCCTCGTTTTTGAGCACTTTCTAATGTTTCTAAAACTAACGCTCCTGCTCCACTTCCCGGTACAAAGCCGCTGGCATCTGCAGCCATTGGGCGTGATGCTTGTGTAGGGTTTGCATTGTATTTTGAAGGTAATATGCGTAGCGCATCAAAACCACACCAAACATATGGACCGCCGTCACTTGTACTTCCGGCGAGCATACGGGTTGCTTTTCCATTTTTTATACGCTCGTAGGCAAGCAAAATTGCTTCGGTACCGGTTGAGCAGGCAGACGAGTTTGAAGTTACTAAGTTGCCTAAGCCCAGCATACCACCCAGATAGGCACTTACACCGCTACTCATCGTTTGTTGTACGCTTGTGCTGCCTAAACGTCTCGTATTGCCCTCATCAACTTTATATATACTCTCCCGATATTTATCTACGCCGAGAGTACCTACGCCAAAAATGGTCCCACTATCAAAATCACAGTTCTCTTCGTCGATTTTTAAACCTGCATCTGTCCAGGCTTCCATACCTGCTGCAACACCATATAAAATACCTGCTGCATTAAAATTGCGTAATTGTAATGGGGTAAAATATTTTGCTTTTACAGCTTCAGAAATCAAAGGCATCCCTCCTATTTGACAAGAAAAATTCAGTTTCTCCAGTTCACTATAAAAACGAATTCCACTTTTTCCACTTTCGATAGCCTCTTTAAAGGCAGGAACACCTACACCATTAGGAGAACATACTCCCAATCCTGTGACTACAACTCTTGTATTTTGCATTAACTGGGTTTTAATATTCCTGAAAATATTCCGCTACAAACTAACTCTCCGGCTTGATTAAACATCTTAACTTTTGCCTTTAACTTATGAAACCTAAAGTACTCTAATTCAGACTGAACACTTACTTTTTCATTTGGAAATACAGGCTTAAAAAACTGCGCATTATTTTCTGTCATTGCTACGGAAGCATTGTTTTTAAGATCGATATTTTTTTCTCTAAGAAGATATATTCCCAGACTTACCAGACCTATTTGCATCATACATTCTAGTAAAATCACACCGGGTGTTACCGGGAAATTTTCAAAATGTCCTCGGTAAAAATCTGCCGTATCTACAAAGGTGTAATCTCCTTTAATATGTTTATCTGAAACTTCGTTAATCGTATCTACAAATAGAAACGGCTGGGTATATGGCAGCTTATCAAATATTTCTTGATGTGTCACAATTCTAAATATTAGTACATTGATAACTTCCTATAGGAGAACCATCAGGAATTTTAGGCGATGAAACCGGTTTAAATTCGTCTGGATCCTTAAGAAAGTTTGTGATTTCTTGTGCAATATACTGCTCGTTAGATTCTTTTGAGGATTGATATTCAGATTTAACTGAACTTAAAATAGCAAGTACTTCTGCTTTTACCTGAGGGATTGCTTTTGGGTTTACATACAATTGCTTTAAATGACTCAACACACGATAATTAATTGTTTGTTGCACTTGCTGTTCATAGGCTCTTCGATGTTTTGCATAAAGTGTGGCATCAAGTAATTGATTAAAAACTTCTGAAATAGATATTATATTTGGATCCCAGGCGTGTTGTGCTACAATGCGATTAGCACGTTCGGCGTTTAAGAGAAAATCTAATGTCATATCGGCGGCAGTTTCTGGAGCACCTAAAGGGTCAAAAGTAATACCGGTGTTTCCTTTAAAACTCTCCCGATCCCTCCCGTATCCAAAAGCTCTGGGAGGAAATAACTTTAATTTATCTTGAGGAATACTTAAATATTCTGCATCAAGCGTTTTGAGTACAGCATCTAATGCAGCTTGTTGTTCATCATTAGAAACCATATTTAAAATCTCTTGCTTTGAATCTCCTTTGACGGCGTAATTGTAGCGAAGTCCACCAATACTTTTTATAGCTGCTTCAGTCTGATATCTATGATAGAAATAAAGCGGAACAAATACATCTTCCAACGTACTCAAAGGTTCGCCGGTACGTATATTGTCTATGCTAAAATTACTAATTGCAAAATTCCGTAGCTTCAAAACATCATTTAGCTCTGTAGCTGCATTACCTCCATTATCCCATAAATGCGCATCAGGATGTGCTCCTGTAGCAGATCTGGAATCACTATCTGTGATAAATCGCAATCCGTCACGCTCTGCATTTTCTAATAGAGAATTTAGATACCAGGACTCTGTCATTCCGCTTTCTACATCACTATAACTATACGCTACCGTTACTTTGTCCCAGCGACCTATACCTACTGCATAAGCATCACTAAAATCAATTTTATTTTCTTTTAATCGTATTGTAGGATGCGGATAATCCATTACAGACGATCTATCGCTTACACTTGCTGCAAAATTGTGAGCAAATCCCAAGGTATGTCCCACTTCGTGTGCTGCAAGTTGACGTATGCGGGCCAACGCCATTTCCAGCATAGGTTCATAATTAGCATCAGAAGTAGCAAAAGGTTTATTCATAAGCGCTTGAGCAATCATAAAGTCTTGTCGTATACGTAAACTTCCCAGGCTCACGTGACCTTTTAAGATTTCTCCTGTACGCGGATCAACAACACTCGCTCCATAACTCCATCCGCGAGTACTGCGGTGCACCCACTGTATCACATTATAGCGTAAATCTAAAGGATCTGCACCTTCAGGAAGCATTTCTACCCTAAAAGCATTTTTATAACCTATTGAAGAAAAAGCTTGATCCCACCAGCGAGCTCCTTCTAACAATGCACTACGTACCGGTTCTGGTGTACCCGGATCTAAGTAATAAATAATAGGTGCTACAGGCTCACTAATAGCCAGTTCTGGATTCTTTTTTGCTAAGCGATGTCTTATAATTAATTTCTTATCAATAGATTCTTGTACGGGCGCAGCATAATCTTTATAACTTATATGAATTGCTCCAGAGCGCGGGTCAAACTTTCGAGTTTGGTAACCAGCTTCAGGAAGTTCAACAAAAGAATGATGTTGAACCACAGATATTGTGGATGCATCTGGAGCTACAGACCGTAGATTTCTTCCCTGAGGATCTCCTTTAAAGGTGAGCAATGCTTCAAACTCTACATTCTTTGGAAACGCTTTAGTATTTTTTAAGGCCAAAGCGCTTCGGTCTTTATCTAATTTATATACACCCTCGTTATTCGATTTTAAACGCCGAGCAACCCCATGGGCATCTTCCATTAGAAAAGGAGTCAAATCTATAATATAGGTTTCAGCCTTAGTTTCTTTAATTTCAAAACCGTACAAAACAGATTTTGCAAATGCTTCTTCTACAGATTCACGTTCGGCAGCATTATCTGTGATTGCTCTGTAATCCTGATTAGGTTGTACCAGCAATAATTTATTACCTGCTTTAATAAATTTTACAATTGCTGTGCCTCCCAGCTGACCCCGATCAAGACCTATATCATTAGATCCTATTCCACTTTTTAACGCGTGGACATATATAAATTCCTGATTGAGGTTTGTAACTTCCAGATAGATATTGTCTGTCTTTTCAGTATAATGAAATTTGAAAAAACCGTCTTGAGTATCCACTTTGCCTAATTTCTCTAGAAACTGTGCTTGAAGTGTTGAAACCAGTAAGAGAAAAGAGAGCGTAACTATTTTTTTCATAGATAAGATTAAGCTTTAAAATTAGCTAAATAATTCAAAAATAGTTCGTAGTCCAGAAAATAAAGCTTATTGAAAGATTCTCAATATTTTAATAAAATTATTTTTTAATCTGAATTAGAAGCGGAATAATTAAGATTTAATTATTAACAAATTACTGGATTATTGGTATTTTAACATCAAACAAAACCATGTATGTCAGAAACCCAAAACTCTATTTTTGCGTCTTATGAAAAAGATTCAAAATTTTATGACGAGATTTTTGATGAGAAGGGAAATGTAAAGAAAGTGTATCAAACACTTTTTGATCTTTACAGCGGACACTCAAGTCAGGACTTTGCAAAATTGAATGAAAAAGCAAAGGCATCATTTTTTAACCAGGGAATAACTTTTCAGGTTTACAATGATAAAGAGGCTAAAGAAAAAATATTTCCTTTTGATCTTTTTCCCCGTATCATAGGGCAAAAAGAATGGGATGTAATTGAACGTGGAGTTTTGCAACGCAGTAAAGCGCTGAATCATTTTATCTGGGATATTTATCACGACAAAAAAATTATAAAGCAAGGAATTGTACCACTCGATTTAATTAGTTCGTCTGAGAATTACTTACATCAAATGATAGGTATAGATCCTCCAGGGGGTATTTATAATCACGTTTCTGGCACAGATTTAATCAAACATTCTGATGGGAAATACTATGTACTTGAAGATAATATACGTTGCCCTTCTGGCGTAAGTTATGTAGTATGTAATCGTACTGCTTTAAAACGGGCACTTTTTGGGGTGTTTAATCATTATAACGCGCATTCTGTTACAGATTATGCTCAGAATTTATTAGAGATGATGGAGTCTGTTAAACCGCGTGGTGTGGACGAACCTAATTGTGTGGTGATCACTCCCGGAGTTTATAATTCAGCTTATTATGAGCATTCGTATCTAGCCAAGGCTATGGGAGTAGAACTGGTAGAAGGTCGTGATCTGTTTGTAGAAAATGATTTTGTTTATATGCAAACCATTCGGGGTCCGCAGCGGGTAGATGTAATATATCGCCGTGTTGATGATCAATTTTTGGATCCGTTAGAGTTTAAACCAGAATCAATGCTTGGAGTTCCTGGTTTATTTTCGGCTTATAAAAATGGTAATGTTTGCTTAGTAAATGCGCCCGGTACCGGTGTGGCAGATGATAAAGCGGTATATACATATATGCCTCAAATTATAAAATATTATCTGGGAGAAGAACCCATTCTAAACAATGTACAAACCTATCACTGTAGTAGACCCGAGGATATGAAATTTGTATTAGAAAATATTGATAAATTGGTGATAAAGCCGGTAGATGAAGCTGGTGGCTACGGTATTTCAATAGGAAATACACTTACTAAAGATGAAATTCAAAAAGTAAAGAAAACCATAATGGCTAGCCCACGTAAATATATTGCCCAGCCTATTATGAGTCTTTCTGTTCACGCTACGTACATCGAGGAAAGTGAATCTTTTGAATCGCGACACGTAGATTTAAGAACCTACTGCCTTTTAGGTGCAAATAAAGATTTTGTTCTCAAAGGCGGACTCACCCGCGTTGCTTTGAAGAAAGGAAATCTAATTGTGAATTCGTCTCAAGGAGGAGGATCTAAAGACACCTGGGTTCTTAAAAGTTAAATAAACAACCACTATTAGTTAGAAAATAAAATCTATGCTTGCACGAGTAGCAAATAATTTATTCTGGATGGGCCGTTACATTGAGCGTGCCGAACACTTAGCGCGCTATTTAAATGTGAACTATTTTTCGTCATTAGATGCTCCTAATGAAAAATCACAATCTCGCGAACTGGTATTGCATTCGTTGCTTTTTATGGCAAATGGTCCGGTTCCTAAAGATTATGAATTAACCGAGCAAAATGTATTTTTTGATATCGGTCTAAATAAAGATGTCCCCTACTCGATTATAAATTGCGTTAAATATGCTCGTGAAAATGCCAATGGTGCACGCGATTTAATTTCAACAGAATTATATGAATCCCTCAATAAATTTTATCATTTTGTACTTAATTATGATGCTGATTTCTTTGTAAAAAAGGGACTATATGATTTTTCGACTCAAGTAGCAGAATCTACCGCAGTATTACGAGGAAAAATACGTGGGACTTTATTGCACGATGAAGTCTATGCAATTATAATGCTGGGAGTAAATATAGAACGGGCTACACAGGTAGTACGTATTATACAGTCTAAATATTACGATGCATTAAAATCTCAAGGAAGTTATGGAGATAAATTTAGTAAAAGCTACGAGTGGGTAACCCTTCTTAAATGTATCGAATCGTATGATATGATGCGTCGTTACTATAAAAAAACACCTACAAGTATAAGCACTCTCGAATTTTTAATTTTAAACAGAGACTGTCCCCGCTCTGTTATGAATAGTCTTGTGCAGGTAAACAACCATATAAATCTAATAAGTAGAGATAAGCATCCTGAGCACAACTCAGCAGCATTTTTAATAGGTAGAACACACGCAGAATATTGCTATAAAACGGTAGATAAAATCGAGGAAGATGTGGAACTATTTATTGAAGAAATTCAGGATACACTTATTGAAATCGCAAAAAAGATAGAAAACGAGTACTTCAAATATTAACTGGAATAATCTGCGTTTTATTGGCTATTTTTGTCTGTTCCTAAACCCAGAAAAATTGTGGATTATATAATTAAATATAGAGCCGAAAATAAATACGAAGCTCAAGTAAATGAGGCGTTGTGGCAATTTCTCATTAAGCCTGAAGAGTCTGCAGACCAAACCATACGTGCGTCAGAATTCACAAATTCGTTAGGTGCTGCGGTAGAGGAATCGACTAATACCTACGGTTTTGAAATTGTACGTATTCATCCTAAAAAACCTTTTTCTGAAATTCTATTTGAAGCAAATTATTTGGTTCGGAAAGATCAGACAAATCCATTTTCTGCTTTAGACGGTGTTGTAAATACAGAACACTACGCAGCTGTAGAAAGTTTAGATTTTAAAATTCGCTATGAACGTTTTTTAGGCTCTACAGAACTTACAATTCTTCCTTCAGGCAAAATCCCATTTGTCTTTGATAAGCAACAGTCGATATTTGACAATCTTCAAGCTCTAAACACTTATATTTTTAAAAATTTTCAGTTTAAGCAGCAGGTTACTACCGTAACTACTACTCTCGAAGAATTTATAAACCAGGGAAAAGGAGTTTGTCAAGACTTCACGCATTTATTTGTAGCCATTGCACGAGCAAATAATATCCCCGCCCGTTATACTTCAGGCTATTTGCATCAGGGAAATGGTTACTTTGGAGATTCACAAATGCACGCATGGGCAGAATGCTATATACCTGAAAAGGGCTGGCTTGGTTTTGACCCTGCAAATGATTTAATTGCTTTACAAAATCATATTAAAGTGGCACACGGTAAAGATTATAATGACTGTGCACCCATAAAAGGAGTGATTTTTAGCAACTCTGCAAAAAATGAGACAAATTATACCGTAGAAGTTATTGCTCGTAAAGAAAGTGAACCTGATGTATTTCATCCTTTACAAGAGTTTGAACCTCTTCCATTTAAGCAACAATTAGATATGCAATTGCAGTGGCAGCAACAGCAACAACAGCAGCAAGAACAACAGAAACAGCAACAAACTTATACACCTTCTTAAGTTGCAGGCCTTATACTTTTGATATAAAATAGTAACTTTCCACAAACAGGTTAACTATGGTAACTAGCGATCAGATCAAAGATCTTGTGCAGCGCACTGATGCATTGAAATTGCATTTGGGTATTGATCAGAAACGAATAGAGATACAAAACGAAGAGGAAAAAACCTTTGATCCTAACTTTTGGAATGATCCAAAAGAAGCCGAATTATTTATGCGTGCTCTACGCGAAAAAAAGAAATGGGTTGAAGATTTTGAGAAAGCGATAAATCTTATTGAAGACGTACAAGTATTACTTGAATTTTATAAAGAAGGAGATGCCACTGAAGCTGAAGTTGTGAAGCAATATGATAGCGTGGTAAATCTTATTGAAGGCATGGAATTTAAAAATATGCTCTCTGAAGAAGGTGATGATTTAAGTGCTGTACTTCAAATTACAGCCGGTGCAGGCGGAACAGAGAGTTGTGACTGGGCAGCAATGCTCATGCGCATGTATTTAATGTGGAGTGAAAAAAATGGATTTAAGATAAAAGAACTAAACTATCAAGAAGGTGATGTTGCCGGTGTAAAGACAGTTACATTAGAAATCGATGGTCCATTTGCCTTTGGATGGTTAAAAGGAGATAACGGAGTACACAGACTGGTACGAATTTCCCCCTTTGATAGCAATGGAAAACGACACACTTCATTTGCATCTGTCTATATCTATCCACTGGTAGACGATACGATACAAATAGATATTAATCCGGCAGATATAAATTGGGATTTTGCTAGATCTTCTGGAGCCGGAGGACAAAATGTAAATAAGGTAGAAACCAAAGCGATTTTGACCCACCACCCTACCGGAATTATCATTCACAATAGTGAAACTCGCTCCCAGTTAGAGAATAGGGAAAAAGCTATGCAAATGCTTAAATCTCAATTGTACGAGATTGAATTGAAAAAAAGACAAGCAGCGCGTGATGAAATAGAATCTGAGAAGAAAAGTATAGAATGGGGTTCTCAAATACGTAATTATGTATTGCATCCTTATAAATTAGTGAAGGATGTGCGTACAGGTGCAGAAACCGGAAATACAGATGCTGTTCTTGATGGGGATATTGATTTATTTCTCAAGGCATTCCTAATGATGAGCGGTCAAAAAGAAACAAGTAACGAATTGTAAGATGTTAAAAATATACCACAACCCACGTTGTTCAAAAAGCAGACAAGGTCTTGCTCTCATAGAAGAATCAGGAAAAGAGTTTGATGTAGTTAAATACCTTGATAATACACCCTCTTATTTAGAGCTTGCCGCCATAATTGGAAAATTAGGCATTAAACCTATAGAACTCGTTAGAAAAGGGGAAACCATCTGGAAAGAAAAATATAAAAACGAGAATTTTTCTGATAAAGAATTAATCGAATTGATGGTTCAAAATCCAAAGTTAATAGAGCGACCCATTGTCGTGCTTGACAATGAGGCTGTTATAGGCAGACCCCCCGAAAACATTAAGAAGTTGTTAAGATAGAGGTCTTTTCTTTTAACAGTATTTTAACCATTTCCACTTTAAACCTATTGCTATTTCATAGTCTAAGTTGCGAAACCAAAATTGACTATGAAAAACAAGCTTACTTTTTGCATGCTGTTTCTTTTTACAGCATTTGCATTTGCACAATCTAATGCATCAAAATTTGAAATTACAGGTACTGTTGTAGATAAGGATGCCGGCATCCCTTTAGAGTATGCCACGATTACCATTACAAATCCTAATAATGCCACAGATGTAGAAGGTGGTATAACAGATATGTCTGGTAATTTTAATGTTGCCGTTGCACCGGGCAAATACACCATCAAAATTGAATATATTTCTTTTGAGCCTATTATTCTTAACAGAACCGTTACCGGAGATCTAAGTTTAGGTACTATTCAATTAGAATTTGCCGCTTCTAGCCTTGATGAAGTTACTGTTGTTGCAGAAACTACTACGGTTGATGTACGTTTAGATAAAAAAATCTATAACATAGGTAAAGATCTTACCACAGCCGGCGGTACTGTAGGTGATGCACTTAATAATGTACCATCTGTTGCAGTAGATGTTGAAGGTGGAATAAGCCTAAGAGGTAATGAAAATGTACGTATATTAATAAATGGAAAGCCATCTGCAATTGCAGGATTTGGTTCTACAGATGTTTTACGTCAATTACCTGCAGATGCTATTGAGCGTGTAGAAGTAATCACATCTCCATCTGCGCGATACGATGCTGAAGGTACAGCGGGTATTTTAAATATCATTTTACGTAAAGAAAAAACTCTAGGTTTTAATGGATCTATAAATACAAGTGTTGGAAATCCAGACCTTGCAAGTATTTCAGCAAACTTGAATTTACGTACAGAAAAATTCAACATTTTTAATACAACAGGTTACCGCTATACAAGTTCTCCTGGTAATGGATTTTTTGACACCAATTATTTGTCTTCTGAAACTACAGATCCTACCTACGACCGTATTATTGAAGATCGAGATATTCAACGCCTTAACAGGGGTTTTAATACAAACTTAGGTATTGAATATTACCTAACAGATATGTCATCGGTTACAGCTTCGGTATTTTATCGAAACGGTAATGATACAGATGAAACCACAAACCTTACTCAAAGTTTTAGAGATGCTTCTAGAGTTTTAGAAACAGAACGCGTTGAACGTTTAAAAGAAAAAGATGACAGCTACCAGTTATCTTTAAACTACATCAACAAGTTTAATGAAAATGGGCACCAACTTACTGCAGATTTTCAATATGAAAATAGTGAGGAAACACAAAATACACGTATCAATGAAGATATAACTTTTGATACTGAAGACACTACTCCAATTATCGGAGAGCGTTTATTTACTACGGAAAAACAAAAAGAATATTTAGTTCAGGCAGATTACGTTCTTCCTTTTTCTGAAAATTGGCAATTTGAAGCAGGATACCGCGGAAGCTTTGAAAATGAGATTACAGATTTTAGCGTAAATCAAGAGCAAATCGCTAATTCAGGAAACTTTGTATTGAATGATACACTTACAAATATTTTTGACTATACCGAGAATGTAAATGCTGTTTACACGCAGATAGGAAGCAAATTTGGAAAACTATCGTTTCTTGCAGGTCTTCGATTAGAAAACACGCAATTAAAAGGTAAAATAGATTCTAGACTTACTGAAGCAGAATTGCAAGACATCTTCGGATTTGCAATCGATACTGATTTTGATAATGATTATTTAGGTTTATTCCCAACGTTAAACCTTACGTACGAATTAAACGAACGTGAAAATATAACACTTGGATATAACCGTCGTATCAACCGTCCACGTGGTTGGTTCTTAAATCCGTTTCCAGACAGAGACAGTAGAAATAACGTATTCCAAGGAAATCCTAACTTAGCTCCTGCCTATGCAAATGCATATGATCTTGGTTACTTAAAAAGATGGGATAAATTAACTCTTACTTCTTCTATCTACTTTCAAAGAGAAACCGAATCATTTGAAGTAATTGAAGAGATCGTAGAATTACAAGGACAAGGAACAAACACAAATGGTAATACTGTTATACGTAGTATTCCTTTTAATTTATCTAGTAATGAGCGTATAGGTGCAGAAATAGGTGTTTTGTATAACCCTATTAAATGGCTACGCTTAAATGGTAGTTTTAACTTCTTCCAGTTTAATACAGAAGGTTTCTTTAATGATGTAGATTATAGTGCAAAAAACACCAGCTACTTCGCTCGTTTTAGCTCTAAAGTGACCTTACCGTTTCAAATTGACTGGCAAACAAATGCTAATTACAGAGGTGCTGCTCAAAATGCACAATCTGATACAGACGGAATTCTTTCTGTTGACTTAGCACTTAGTAAAGATGTTTTTGGAGATAATGCAACTGTCTCTATGAATGTAAGCGACTTGTTTAATGGTAGAAAAAGAAGCCAGTTCACAACAAATGATTTATTTACTAGAGATAGTGAATTTCAGTGGAGACAGCGCCAAATAAATTTATCCTTTGTATATCGTTTTAACCAACGTAAAAATGATGCAAAGAGAAATCAACCGGTGAATACCGATGACGAAGGTGATTTCCAGGGATAATTAATTCGATTCCTTTCATTCCTAACTTTAAGAAACCATTCAATTTATTGAATGGTTTTTTTTGTTTTGTAAATCACCCAAAACTAATAAATAAGGCTCTAGAGCCCCAAAATCTTATGAAAACTACTAAACCCTTTATTTCCGCTAAAATCGCTTAAACGATTAACTAAATCGATTAAATTAGTGTATTTAAATTTTTAGCTGTAAATTTCCAACGATATAGTACCCATAAAAAGATAAGTATGCAAACCGGAAAGGACTATCAGCAATTTGAAGATATAGATGTCGAGCAATTACCCGTATCTAAACATAAATTACATAACTGGACCCATTTTGCAGGATTGTATGCTGCTGAACACGTAGCAGCTACAGAATTTGTTATAGGAGCAACCTTTGTAGCGCTTGGAGCGAAAACGATAGATATTATTATAGGTTTGCTTATAGGTAATATTCTGGCTGTGTTAAGTTGGACATTCATCACCTCTCCTATTGCCGTAGATACCAGATTAAGTCTTTATAATTACCTGAATAAAATTGCAGGTGATTCTATGACCAAACTATACAACTGGGCAAATGTTATTATTTTCTCAGTAATCTCTGCAGCAATGATTACGGTATCCTCTACTGCGGTACGATTTGTATTTGATATTCCACAACAGCTGGATTGGTATCCTAATAATTTTTGGTTTGTATTAATTGTAATGTGCGTAGGTATTGTAGTTGTGTTAATAGCAATGTTTGGTTTTAAAGCCGTTACTGAATTTGCAGGAGTTTGTGCTCCTTGGTTATTTGTAATGTTTATAAGTGGTGCGATGGTTCTTTTACCCGCATTATCACTAGATGTATTAGATAGTACGTTGCCCGGGAGTTGGCACGAACTAATCGCGTTAGGAAACCAGTCAATCTGGACAGGGATAGATAGTAATGGAGAACCGGGTATAGGTCTTGTTGAAGTTATAGGTTTTGCGTGGGCTGCCAATACTATCACACACTTTGGACTTATTGATATGGCCCTTTTGCGTTATGCTAAAAAGAAGGTTTACGGACTTACAACCAGTAGCGGTATGATGTTCGGTCATTTTGTAGCCTGGATTTCAGCAGGAATAATGGGAGCCGGTGCTGCGGTAATTTTGGGTAAATCTATTGTAGAATTAGACCCAGGAGATGTGGCTTATTATGCATTAGGTTGGTCTGGTTTTGTTATTGTCATTATAGCTGGATGGTCGACAGCGATTACAAATCTATATCGTGCCGGTCTGGCTGCTCAAGCTATTTTTAAAAGTCATTCAAGAAAGAAGACCACGTTAACCGTTGGTTTATTCACGGTTGTTATAGCCTGCTTCCCGTTTGTTTTTTCACAAATATTACCATTGCTAACTTATGCGGGATTACTAGTAGTTCCTGTAGGAGCCATTGTTTTTGCTGAACATCAAATCTTTCCGAGGATAGGTTATACGCGTTATTGGTCTTCTTTCAAGCAATTAAAATTTAATACTCCTGCAATAGCATCATGGGGAATAGGTTTAGTATTTGGCTTCGGTCTAAATGCGCTTAATGTGATGTCATTCTTTTATTTATTCGTACCCACTTGGATTTTTACGATAATTATATATACCCTTTTAGCTGCACGTTACGGAGCTAAAGAATCTTATCCTGAAGAAGAGCAAAAAGAGCAAGAGTACCAAGAAAGTATATCTAAATTTCAGGATGATAAAGCCGAATTAGAACCAGATCCAATTATTGACCGAAGTATATTTACAAAAATTCTAAAAGTGGTGTCTGTGGTAGCATTAATTATCACATTAGTTCTTGCAAGTCTGGTTTTATTTGGCAGTGCTAATGAGAATATTTATATAACAAATAGAGCCCTATTTTATAAATACGCTTTTATATGTACCCTACTCTATTTTATAACAGCTTACTGGGCAACAAGACGAGGAAAAATTAAAAAAGAAAAGCATTAATGAAAAATTCAGTAACTCTAAATTTAAATAATATTGATCTTCTTCGTGAACATCTATCTGTTCCAGAATATGATCCTAAATCTTTAAAAACAGGAATCGTTCACGTAGGCGTGGGTGGTTTTCACCGTGCTCATCAAGCTTATTATTTAAATAAATTACACGAAGCCGATCTCAATCCAGAATGGGGAATTTGTGGTATTGGTTTACGAGAAAATGATAAGAACATAGAGGATGTTTTTAAAAAGCAGGATAATTTATACACGTTGCTTGTAAAACACCCTGATGGTAAAAATGAAGCTCAAGTAATAGGATCGATTATAGATTTTAAACTGGGTTATGGTAATCCTCAGGTAGCCATAGACAAGATGGCTCACCCAGATACAAAAATAGTATCTCTAACAATTACGGAGGGTGGTTATAATTTTAATTCATCAACAGGTGAATTTAATTTTGATAATCAAGATGTTATTTACGAATTGCAAAACCCGGAGGATCCGCGTACCATATATGGCTATTTAACCGCAGCTCTTAAAAAACGTCGGGAGAATTCGTTACCACCATTTACTATTATGTCTTGTGATAATATCGAGCACAATGGCGATGTAACACGCGAAATGTTACTAACATTTGCTAAGCGACAAGATAGTGAACTGGCTGAATGGATTGAGAATTCAGTAAGCTTTCCTAATAGTATGGTAGATCGAATTACTCCGGTGACAACTGCCGCAGATATCGAATTTTTAGAAAATGAATACGGCATTAAAGATGAATGGCCGGTTACTTGTGAACCTTTTATACAATGGGTTATCGAGGATAATTTTTCTAACGGCAGACCTCAATTAGAAAATGTAGGTGTGCAGTTTGTTCCAGATGTTAAGCCTTATGAAAAGATGAAATTGCGTTTGCTAAATGCCGGACATTCTGTATTGGGAATTTTAGGAGCTGTACATGGATATAAGACGATCAATGAATGTATGGAAGACAAAGTCTTTGTAACTTATCTGAGATCGTTTATGGATCAAGAAGCTACACCGGTCTTAGACGAATTAGAAGGCATAAATTTAAATGATTATAAAGATAGCCTTGAAGAGCGATTTGCAAATCCTAATATTAAAGACAGTGTGAGCCGCATTTGTTCTGAAAGTGCTGCAAAACTTCCGAAGTTTCTAATTCCAACTATACAGGATAATTTGAAATCTGGGGGTAATATAGATTTTGGCACTCTTGTTTTAGCAACTTGGTGTTATTATAGTGATCTGCAACAAGATCAAAATGGTGCTCCATTAGAGATTTTAGACACGATGAAAAATGAACTTCACGAAGCGGCTCAAAAAACAAAAGAGGATGCTTTATCCTTTCTAAGACAAACTTCAATTTTTGGTGATTTAGTTAATAATGATCGCTTTACATCAAGTTATATTAATGCTTTAGATAAAGTGTATAAAAAGCAAAATATCAGAAATATAATGTCTGATATGATATAGCTTACTATTTATATAAAATTTTAAACGCCAGATTATTTTCATAATCTGGCGTTTCTTTTTTTACGTTATTTTAGTAATGGTATTTGATTTTTAAAAATGCGGAGTATCATTTTGTATTCGTAAATTACAGTGGAATACAAAATTATAGTCATATGGATTTTAGTAATCTCAACGCAATTTATATCAATTGTACTTTAAAAAAATCACCACAAGAAAGTCACACTTCCACATTGATGAATGTCTCAAAAGAGATTCTCAAGAAAGAAAATGTCTCATTTGAAGAAATACGCTTTATCGATCATGATGTTGCAAGTGGTGTTTATCCAGACATGACAGAATATGGCTGGGAAACCGATGAATGGCCTCAACTTTACAAAAAAATTATAGCAGCAGATATTTTAATAATTGGTACTCCTATTTGGTTAGGCGAGAAATCATCTGAAACTCAAAAACTAATTGAGCGCCTTTATGCGATGAGCGGAAAAGTCAATGACAAAGGACAGTATGTTTTTTACGGAAAAGTTGGTGGTTGTATTATAACAGGAAATGAAGATGGAATAAAACACTGTGCAATGGGCATACTTTATTCTCTGCAGCATGTAGGATACTCTATACCACCACAAGCAGATTGTGGTTGGATTGGCAAGGTAGGACCGGGCCCTAGTTATGGAGACCAGGTTTGGAATGATGAAAAACTGAACACGCCAGTAGGTTTTGATAGTGATTTTACTAATAGAAATACAACATTTATGACTTATAACCTACTTCATCTCGCTTCTATGTTAAAGCGAAATGATGGTTACTCAAATTATGGAAATTCACGTGAACAATGGAATAATGGGGAACGCTGGAATTTTGAAAACCCGGAATATCGTTAATATGCTAAGAAGTTTATTCTTTTTTGTTTTTCTATTGAGTATTGAAATATCGTACAGTCAGAAAACAGTTATTTTACCAGAAAATAATATTGACAGTCTTTTTTTAAAAAAATTACCTGAAAAACTTAAACAGTTTCAATTAGAGGATCTGGAAACCTCAAAAGACTCTTTAAATATTAGAATCTGGGAACAGCATACTATCTTCACTTTGAATTATGATTCTGAAGATGAAGTCTCCGCTAACTATAAAATTTACGCGGGAGGTAAATCGCCAGTAATCGCAACTAATACAATCACCAACACCCAATCGCGTAAAATTTTTAATCAATTTAGAACTATAAGTTTTGAAGAACTCTCTGGAGATTCATTTCGCGGTTTAGACGGATTTTATATTTATATAGAAATTGCTACTAAAGATGATTACAAGGTCATTAGTTATTGGTCACCCTTTCACAGGTCTTGTAAAGATTGTAATACGATACGTGAACTACATGATATTTTATCTGAAAATATAGATACAGATAAATTCACAAGTAATTTTATCAATAGTTTAGAACCCGGTGGTTATACCTGGGGAATGTCTAGTTTTCAAATTGATCACTTCTTAAATGAAGATGTCGATAAAACAGATTTTTATATAAAAGCTGAAAAGAAAATTAGGGATGAATTAAATATTACTGAAGAAACAAAGCATCAAAACTATCCACTTATTATAATAAATAAAAAGCACGCTAAAATTGCTGATTTAAATTCCTACACATTAGAAGATATCAAATCATACGCTATAGTTGGAAAAGGGGCGATTGCTCTTTACGGGACTTCAGGCCGAAATGGAGTTTTATTAGTTGAAACCAATTAAATCTATACACGACAAGTTTATTCATAAAAAAAGCCGCTCTAATGAGCGGCTTTTTTTTTATTATATATAATGTAATACTTAAGAATTCACATTATTAGCTTTCTTTTTTTCACGTATTTCTTTCATACGTTCTACAAAAGCACCACCAATCCAATATGGAAGAATGGAAACTAAAAATATCATTAACCAGAAACCTATCGTTAAAATGGTTAAAAATGCTAAGAAGCCTAAGTATTGATCAAATTCGAACATAATATGGTTTTTGTCTTGTGGCAAATTTAGCGATAATCTTCCTTAATATGCAATACAATTTTCAATTAAAACAGAGATTTATAACTACCCTAAACTGCAGTTATTAAAGACAAACTATTATTTTTGTTCAACCACTAAAAAAATCATAATGGAATATAGAATAGAGAAAGACACGCTGGGTGATGTTAATGTACCGGCAGACAAATTATGGGGAGCACAGACTGAACGTTCCCGTAATAATTTTAAAATAGGTGCCGCAGCATCTATGCCTATTGAAATTATTTATGGTTTCGCCTATTTAAAAAAGGCCGCTGCTTACACTAATGCAGAATTGGGAGTTTTGTCTGATGAAAAAAGAGATCAGATTGCAGCTGTTTGTGATGAGATTTTAGAAGGGAAACACGACGACCAATTTCCGCTTGTTATCTGGCAAACCGGTTCTGGAACGCAAAGCAATATGAACGTTAATGAGGTAATTGCAAACCGTGCTCATGTTTTAGCGGGAAATACTTTAGGCGACGGAGGCAAAACATTACAAGCGAATGACGATGTGAATAAATCACAATCTTCAAACGATACGTTCCCTACAGGAATGCATATTGCTGCCTATAAGAAAGTGATGGAAGTGACACTGCCGGGTGTAATTAAGCTCCGTAATACGCTGAAACAAAAATCAGATGAGTTCCGTGAGGTAGTGAAAATAGGACGTACACATTTAATGGATGCCACTCCCCTAACCTTAGGTCAGGAATTTTCAGGTTATGTTTCACAACTAGATCATGGTATAAAAGCATTAGAACATACACTAGATCATTTATCTGAGTTAGCTCTGGGCGGTACTGCTGTAGGTACAGGATTAAATACTCCTAAAGGTTATGATAAACTTGTAGCAGATTATATTGCAAAATTTACTGAACAACCCTTTAAAACTGCAGATAATAAATTTGAAGCGCTTGCTGCTCACGATGCGATTGTAGAATCACACGGTGCTCTAAAGCAATTAGCTGTTTCTTTAAACAAAATTGCAAACGACATACGTATGCTAGCTAGTGGACCGCGCTCTGGAATTGGTGAAATTATTATACCTGCAAATGAACCAGGATCTTCAATTATGCCAGGTAAAGTAAATCCTACGCAATGTGAGGCAATGACTATGGTTTGTGCTCAGGTTATAGGTAATGATATGGCTATTGCTGTGGGCGGAATGCAGGGACAATATGAATTAAATGTCTTTAAACCGGTAATGGCAGCAAACTTTCTACAGAGTGCACAACTTATAGGTGACGCTTGTGTTTCTTTTGAAGAACATTGTGCTGCTGGTATAGAGCCTAATCACGTACGTATTAAGACAATGCTAGACAATTCATTGATGCTTGTAACAGCTTTAAATACAAAAATAGGCTATTATAAAGCTGCTGAAATAGCTAATACCGCACATGATAACGGGACCACCCTCAAAGAAGAGGCTGTAAATTTAGGATATGTAACCGCTGAAGAATTTGATGAGTGGGTTAAGCCAGAAGATATGGTAGGTGAGTTATAATCTAACCTATTATTTAAGATTAAAAAAAGGGAGATAGCTCAAGCTATCTCCCTTTTTTAATAATATGATTTGAGTAAGATTTTACTTCTTGTAAAACTTCTTGTATTTAGGATATGCAAGTAGTGCAAAGAGTATAACACCGCCCATAATACTTAAGGCTCTATTTAAATTCAAAATATTATCTCCGCTTGCGTAACTATGTAATCCTGAAAGCCAGAAGTTAACTCCAAAATAAGTCATTAAAATACTACCGTAAGCTAATATAGACATCAGGTTGAAAAACCATCTTCCCCGTAAACCAGGAACTAATCGCATGTGAATTACAAAGGCATAGACCATAATGCTAATTAATGCCCAGGTCTCTTTAGGATCCCATCCCCAGTAACGTCCCCAACTTTCATTTGCCCATTGCCCTCCTAAAAAGTTACCAATGGTAAGCATTACTAAACCAACAGTTAGAGCCATCTCATTAATAATGGTAAGCTCTTTTATGTTAAGCTCCATTTTTAATTTATTCTTTTCAGTGGTAAGAAGCATTAGTAATAAAGAAACTAATCCCAATATCATTGCTAGCGTAAATGGACCGTAACTAGCAACAATAACTGCCACGTGAATCATTAACCAATAACTATCCAGAACCGGTTGCAAGTTTGCAATTTCTGGGTTAAGCCAGTTCATACTAGCCCCCCAAAGAATAAACCCGGCAACAAACGCTGTACTGGCAATGGTAAGCGAACTCTTTCTTCCGAAAGCTAAACCAAAAAACATGGTAGCCCAACCTACATAAAGAACAGATTCATAGGCATCACTCCAAGGAGCATGACCAGAAATATACCAGCGCCAGATTAATCCCAATGTGTGAAGAGCAAACAAGACTATAATTGCTCCTCCACCTATATTAACCATTAACTTAATAAAGCGATTTTCTTTAAAGATGCGCACAATCACAAATACAAACATGAAGACACTTGCGAGCAAGTACATCCAATATAGTTTAGTGAAAATATCATGTTTATTGTAATATACCTCTGCATCAATTTTCTCTTGAGAAGGCATAATCTCTGCCCCGTGCTTCTCTTGAAAGCTTCGTATACTTTTTAGAAACGTATCTGCCTTCTCAAAGTTGCCCGTTTCTTTACCCTCGCGTAATGCAGAAAAATATAGAGGTAAAATTTGCTTGGTGTATAAAGAATCCATTCCCTTATAACCGGCTTCATTTAATTCTGGATAAGAAACCCACTTATTATTATCGTCATTTATAAGTGGAAATATTTTGAGTATTTCACCACTTACCGCCCTACTCAACAATCCTAGACGCTCTGCGATATCTATAAAATCTTTATCAAAACTGTTTTTAACTTCTGCCTGATAAGCATTGGTTATGTATGCATCTAATTTATTACGACCTTGATTATCTAAAAAGTCAAGGGCATTTGCATATTCTTGATCTTTAGGAATACCTATGATAGTACGAATACTATCATTAGATGGCTTAAGATAAATAAGATCTACATTATACCAGAAAAACGGAGATTCTACCATAGAGAGAAAAACCTGATCTGCAGTCATTCCTTGGTATTTGTCACTTCGACTCAATTTACGCAGTAATTTACTGGCAAATGAATTTACAGGCATCATACGACCCTTATCATCTTGAATAACAATTTTTCCAAACTTCGCAGCTTGCTCGGCAGGAATTGTATTTACTTTTAAGATAGAATCAATTTCAGATTGTGTTGGCAGCATGTGATTTTCTTCTTCTACCACTGCTGTACCGGGAATGAAATCCTGAGGCTGTTCTTCTACGACTTCAGTATTCCCGTTTTCAACAACCACTTTTTCTTCCTGAGCATTAAGAAGATTTCCGCTAAGTGCAAAAAATATAATAATTGCTGAAAGTTTAGCTTTTCTAGCCTTCACCTTATCCAGTCTAATTTTTAAATCCCCAAAGCGACTTCCCTTGTCAAATAATATAATCATAAGTCCTAGATATAATAAGAAGTAACCTATGTATGTAATCCAGGTTCCTACGGCATCGTGATTAACTGAAAGAACCGTACCCAACTCATCTGGACTAAAACTGGCCTGAAAGAATCGATATCCTTTATAATCCAGAACGTGGTTCATGAAGATATCATAATCAAATGCAGAATCGTCCCCTTCTACTACAGTTATTTTACTTTTATATGAGGAATATACATTTGTAGTACCCGGATAACGCTCTGCAATAAAGTCATTTAATGTAATTGCAAATGGCAGTTCTATAGCTAAACTTCCAAAGTTGAGATGAAAAGTAAGGTCTCCTACTTCTACAGTTTCCATCTCATTGTTAAAACCTTTACCACCCAATAGACCTACAGTTTCTTCTCCCTGATCTGTTTTTACGGTAACAAATAAGGCATCAGACTGTCCTTTTTGCTTTGGAAACGATTCCACAATACCATTACGGCCTTTCATTACGGGTTCTGGAATTACAAACTGCATTCCACCTAATTGGTATAACGCTCTTAGTTTTAAGTCCTGAATTGTATCTTTTTCAACATCAAAGTCGGCTTGTGTTGCCATAACTCGCGTGCTACCTTCAAAAGGTGTTTTTATCGTATAGTTTTCTCCATCAAAACCAATATTAATAGCACCTTCCGTCGGAGTATTTAAGGTGAAAAGTACATTGTGTATACTTGCTACTGTACCCTCTTCTATATAGTGCTCGTGCCGTTGACCATCTCCCGCTTCAACTATTTTTAATTGATTAAGTCCATCTGTTGATTCTACAAGACCTTCTTCGGCTCCATCTATAAATTTTGAGAAAGAAATAGTAACTGGTTTACCGGCAAAATCGGTTTCCCAGGTAAAATCATTATTAAGTCTGCTAGAAAGATTTAAATGTTTAGGATCTAGCTTACGACGCATAGGCTCCCCATCTTTCTCTCCGTCAATGAAAACACTTAAATACGTTTTATCACTTAAAAACGTATTCTCAGTTTCTCCCTCACGTATAGGCATTACACCTTCAAAACCAACGTAACGCGTCCAGGCTGCTCCAAAAATTATTAGGATAAAAGCTAAATGCAGGGTTAGTGTTGACCATTTCTCTTTGCGCCATAATTTAAAGCGCCAAATATTACCAACAAAGTTGATTATAAAAAGTAAATGAATGAGCTCAAACCACCAAGCCTCGTAAACTAATTCGCGGGTGTATGGAGTTGGAGAAGTTTCTTGACCTGCATCAAGTATTGTTCCGGTGGCCATAGCCACAGCATAAACAATAAATAAAAGAGCCATTAATCGGGTGGAAAACAGGAAATCTGCAATACGTTTCTGCATGGTAAAAGTGCCATTTTTTTGATGGCGCAAAGTTACAAAACAAAAGATCATTAATAAAGCTTTAACGCTTGTGATTACTTATACTTTCGGTAGTTTTTGTTTACTTTTGATGCGTGATATCTCTTTCAATAATCGGTACCGGTAATGTAGCCTTTCATCTTGCGAATGCATTTAGCTCAGTACAAGGTGTTCAGCTTAATTATATAGTAGGACGTTCTACAAATGCTTTGACTGATTTTAAACAATTAGCAAAAACAACAACTGATTTTTCTAAGATATATTCTTCTGAAATTATTTTAATTGCGGTTAGTGATTCAAGTATTGCTGAAGTCTCAAAACAAATTAAAAGTACCAATTCGTTAATTGTTCATACCTCCGGTAGTACACCTCTCGATATCTTAAATTTGCATAAACGCAGTGGAGTATTTTATCCACTTCAAACTTTTTCTAAAGACAAGAAACTTATATACAGAGAAATACCATTCTGTATTGAAGCTTTACTTCAAGAAGATGTTTTGGTATTAGCTCAATTAGCAGAGAAGATTAATGCACAAACTTTCTCAATTAATTCAACCGAAAGAGCATCTTTACATTTAGCAGCCGTTTTCAGTAATAATTTTTGCAATCATATTTTGACCGAAGCTAAAATGCTTTGTGAGGATAATAATGTTTCATTTGACTTGCTAAAGCCGTTAATGACCGAAACAATTTCAAAAGCCTTTTTATTAGGTCCTGAAAATTCCCAAACTGGTCCTGCTAAACGCGGGGATTTATCAACATTAGAAAAACAAAAAAATAGTCTGTCTAGCAGACAACTTGAATTATACAATACCCTAACCCATTCTATATTAAAATTTTATGAGCGATAAAAGTTACAAAGAGCATCTTAAAGAGATTACCACCTTTATTTTTGATGTAGATGGTGTTATGACTGATGGCAGCTTGTTGATTAATACACAAGGTGAGATGCTAAGAAGTATGAATGTAAAAGATGGGTATGCCATCAAAACAGCACTAAACCATAATTTTAATATTTGCATTATTAGCGGCGGTACAAATGAAGGTGTTAGAAGTAGATTACAAGCTTTAGGCGTTACCGATATTCATTTAGGCGCTCATTCTAAAATTGATTTTTTAAATGACTATACGCAGAAGTACGACGTAAAACCAGAGAATATTCTTTACATGGGAGATGATATTCCAGATTATCCAGTTATGAAACTCGTAGGTTTACCTTGTTGTCCTCAGGATGCAGTTAAAGAAATTAAAGAAATATCAAAATATGTATCTCATAAAAAAGGAGGTAAAGGTTGTGTGCGAGACGTAATTGAACAAGTTCTTAAAGTTCACGGAAAATGGATGCAAGACTTTGATGCCGCATTAAAGGACTAGTTATTACATTATAAGCTTAGTCGGTTTTGATTTTGTAATCGATCATAGCAGATTTTAAAATAGTTAGCGCTTCATCTCTATCTCCAAAACCGGAGCTACTCATTGCATTTGGACCTTTATAATTTGCAAACCAAGTTTTAATAATACTGCTTACGCCATTAAATTGTGCGTTCAATTCATTTATACTATTTAAATTAACAAATGGTGAATCGTTTGCAACAGCTATGAGTTTGTCATCTTGCTCACCATTGTCTTTTAAATATAAAACCCCAATAAGTTTACATTTTATAACGCTCCCTCGCTCAACCGGTGCACCCAAAACTAAAATATCTAAAGGATCACCGTCACCACCGTTTTCTTTAGATAGTAATGTTTGTGGTATCATACCATAATTACCGGGATAGCCTATGTACTGAACTATTCTAGGAATACTATCTTGTTGCTGCCATTCTAAGGCTCCCGTTTCTTTATTGAGTTCCCATTTATCTAGAGATCCAGAAGGGATTTCGATCACAGCGTTAACAAAGGTGCTATCGTGCATCGCGGGGAAATCTTTGAGTAAATTTACTCCGGTACGAGGTTCCGTTTTTCTTACGACCTCTTCTATAGGTTTTGTATCTAGATTCTGTTTGCAACCAGAAAAACTGCAAATAAGTAAAATTAGAAGTAAAGAAATAATTTTCATCTGTTTAATAATTTATGGGAGCCATCGCAACGGGGTGATATTTTTGAAAATCCGCAAATACAATCATTAAAACCAAATCCGTTGACTATCCGTGATTTGTAAAATTCAATACGCGATAATCTGGTTTTTGCTCGCTTAGCACCTGAGAAATAATTTAAATAAGCCTTTTGTTGATCCAATGATAACTTATAATAAGCTTTTTCAAAAAGATAATCTAAACTAAATACCTGTTTCAGTTCAGTTGGAACAATTTCTGAAATACTATTTATTTTAGCGTTAACTCCTACTCTCGCAATCTCAATCGATTCCAAAACATAGTATCTTATTATTTCACTTGAAATCAAAACTTCTTGATCTGTACTAAACTTCATAACCCTTGATCGCTGACTATTTTTGCGTGGCGGCAATAGTAAACCTGGAGCATTTGGAGATAACCAACCGTTTAAAATATGAACGGTACACTTATAGTTTGTAGCACTTAGAAGAATAAGATTTTTTGAATTATAGGTAAAACAAGGAAGTTTCCACTTATAACTTTCGACCAAACCACAATCTAATAGCAAAGTTCTCAACAACATTAATGCGGAACGAAAATGACTATCATCTATGTAACTACTCACCTTTGGATTCATAGCCTGCTCTATATAACTTCAACTAAAGTTATAATTTATAATCATTGATAACACAGGTTATTAGTTTACATTATGTTATAAAAACTATAAATAATTTAGGCCCTTGAGGTAATTATGAAAATAAAAAAAGCTGCAATCTCAGATTGCAGCTTTTACTTTTTTAAATAAATAGCAGTTAATTTAAATATCTCGTTTTTATGATATTCCCGTGATGAATCTCATGACCACATATGATAAATCCTGCAGCTCTTGCAGATAGCGCACTGTCGCTAGCACTTCCTATGTGCAGCAACGCCTCGTTGCTAAAGCTCTTAAACAATAGGATAGAAGATTCTCTAACAATTTTATATTCCTCAAGAAGACTTTCCATCGATCGCTCGTTTGCTGCAGATGGTTTTATATAATCATCTTGTTCAAAACCAGTAAGAGGTGTTTTATCACCACGTGCAATACGCAAGGCTCGGTACGCAAAAATACGTTCTGTATCGATCACGTGAAGCAAGGATTCTAAAATCGTCCATTTACCGGAATCATACGAATAAGTCCATTTTTCCTTTTCAATACTTCTATAGAAAGAAAGACATATATCCTTACCTTCTTCTAAAGCATCTATTAAATCAATTTCAGGACTTACAAGTGAAATGTAATTACTGTAATAGGGATTATACTCACTATGATTGAGATCTGTAAATTTCATAATTAAGCCGAATTACGACTAGCATTAATGTTTCCAAATAAAGAACGAGTTACCATTTTTTCAAACATTTCTAATTTTGCCTGATCTGGGTTTTCTTGTCTTTGCATTTCTTGAATTTTCTTAAGTGCAAATTGCTGTATTGTCAAGAGAGGCAACACGATACGCTCCCGCTCTTGAATAGAAGCTTTACCTGCCTGTTCTTCTTCCATTAGCTCAGAATATCCACTCACTTTTAATAATAAGCGCTTAGTTCGCTCATATTCATCGTGAATAATATCCCAAAACGGACCAAATTCTGGATCATCATGCATATAAGCTGTAAGACCAAAAAAGGACTTGGTCAAACTCATCATACTGTTTTCAAGCAATGTTCTAAAGAAGAGACTATTTTGATAAAGTTCTTGTACTTTATCAAAATCACCACGTTTCTCAAATGCTTCAATAGCCGTTCCCACACCATAAAACCCGGGAACATTTTGCTTAAGCTGTGACCACGAACCAACAAAAGGGATAGCTCTTAAATCTGAAAAATTAAGCTTTTCACTCTTTCCTCGTTTGCTAGGTCTACTTCCAATATTTGTTTTTGCATAGTATTTTAAGGTACTCATGCGTTCTAGATACCCTAAGAAACTCGGATGTTCTTTAAAGTCGGAATAGGCTTTGTAACTTAATTCTGCAAGTTCTTCCATTGTAGAACGGTCTTCTTCAGGAAACGCTTTTCCTTTTTTAGAAAATACGCCATTGAATATACCAGAACTTAGTAACTGCTCTAAGTTGTACTGACAAGAATCTGGAGTACCAAAGTTTGAACTTATAGTTTGACCTTGTACCGTAAGTTGTATCTCTTCGTCTTCAATCGTTTCACCTAAAGAAGCATAAAATTGATGTGTTTTACCACCACCACGTGCCGGAGGTCCTCCTCTACCATCAAAGAAAATTACCTTTATTCCAAATTCACGAGAAACTTTTGTGAGCTCTTCTTTAGCCTTGAAAATACTCCAATTTGCCATTAGGTACCCACCATCTTTAGTACCATCACTAAAGCCTAACATAATCGTTTGCTTCATATGTCGCTGCTTTAAATGTTTTGCGTAGGCCTCATTAGAGTAAAGTTTGCGCATCACTTCGTGAGCGATCTTCAAATCAGGAACAGTCTCAAATAATGGAACAATATCTACTGAAGGATTTTCCCAACCTGTAAGGTGAAACATAGAAAATGCATGCATCACATTTAAACCGGTCTGGTTATTACTTATAATATATCTGTTGCAACTACGCTCCCCATTATGTTCTTGTATTTCACGCATTGCGTAAATACTTTCTAATGTCTTGCGAGCAATCTCGTCTTCTAGTGTGGACGGATCAATTTTACCTTTTACATTTTGTAAAATTTCAATCTGCTCTGTTTCAGATAGATTTTCAAAATTCTCTGGAAAAATCCCAAGGTTGTCAGTTGCACATTGCTTTACGATTTCCTCCATTACGTGCATATGCACACGGCTATCCTGGCGAATATCTAATACCGCAAAATGGAATCCGAACATCTTGATTTTGTTTAACAAATCATCTATCTGCTCAACAAATAAACCTTCATGACGATCAATTACTAAATTGCGAATTCGGGTTAATGTGCTTGTTAATTCTTCTATAGAAATCTTTAATTGATCTCCCGGAAGGAAAATACTATCATAAAGTCTTCTTTCAATATCTGCAAGAGGAGCTTCAGTACCATTAAATGTTATTCTACGTCTAAGATTACGTACATCTCTGTAGTAATTTTTAATAATTGTGTTACGTAAGCGCGCAGCGACCTTCAATGTAATTTCGGTAGTTACAAAAGGATTACCATCGCGGTCACCTCCAGGCCAAAACCCAAGATCGATTACCTGATTGTCAAAGAACTCTCCTTTAAATACATTCTGCTGTAAATAATTGTATATGTGACTAGAAGCTTTATAAAATACATTTTCTAAATACCAAATGAGACTTACAGCCTCATCATAAGGAGTAGGTTTTTCTTTCTTGAAAAACGGAGTTTTACCTAATTGTGAAAGTAGGTTTTTGATCATTTCCAGATCATTATTGTTGATCGATTTACTCAAATCATTAATAATCCCCAAGACAGCTCCTGGATAAAACTGAGTAGGATGTGCAGTTAAAACAGGACGAATTTTAAAATCCTGTAAGTATTCTTTTAAATCGCCGGTTTTAGATTGAGCTTCTGCCTCCTCTTTTATATTGCGTAAAGTTCCGCGACCGTCCATATTATTTACGGTACGATAAGCAGCATCCTCAATAGCATCAAATAATACTACTTGACGTTCTATATATTGTATAAATCGAAATAATAAATCGTAACGTTCTTCTTCTGAAACATCACGCTGGTATTTGTCGAAAAAATAATTTACGATTTTCTCCGGGTTGTATTTGCTATCATAACCTCGCGTACAAATTCTATCAAAAAGGGGTAACAGTACACCGGTATCTGTAATGCCGTGAAACGGCAATGTCATAAATAGACTATTATAAACCTGATACTTTGATTTTACAAGATTGTTAAAACGTTCGAGTTTGGGTTGTCTGGACATAAAGTTAATTTGATTAGAAATAAAAATACCCTTTGCCAAATGAGCCAAAGGGTATATAAAATACATGCTTTGGTTTAAATTACAAGTCTTGGAAAATACTATGCATTAAACGCTTTTTGTCATTTATACTCTCATCTAAAGAGATCATTGTTTCGGTACGGTAAACACCTTCAATATCATCTAATTGAAAGATGATATTTTTTGCATGCTCCGTATTCTTAGCTCTTACCTTGCAAAAGATATTAAATTTTCCGGTGGTAACGTGAGCAACGGTAACATAAGGTATTTGGTTAATACGCTCCAATACAAAAGTAGTTTGACTCGTCTTATTTATATATATACCTACATAAGCTATAAAAGAATATCCTAGCTTAGCGTAGTCTAGAGTTAGTGAAGATCCTACGATAATACCGGCCTCCTCCATCTTTTTAACTCGTACGTGAACCGTACCAGCTGATATAAGTAATTTCTTCGCTATATCTGTAAATGGAGTCCGTGTATTCTCAATCAGCATATCTAAAATCTGATGATCTACTTCGTCTAATTTGAATTTTGCCATTATTAGTTAATTAAATTATATATAAATCAAAAATAACACAAAATCACTGAATAATTCACAACAAATTATTCCTTTTTAGCGAAAACGTTGTAGGTAATTCCTTATTTGTTTGGATTTCTTCAATAATCGCTCCTATATCCCAACTTATTTGATCTGCATTTAAGATGTCTAAATCTTCAAAATCATATTCAACATGACCTGTAAATCCTTTTAAATCACCAATTTGATTAATTTTGGGAATGAAATTTAGAATGCCATTTATCAAGGTTTCTTCAAATTGAATGGCAACATCAGTAGTTCCTAATTTTGGGAGCTTTATTGAACGAATTATGTAGTCAAAAAAGCATTTTTGGTTCTCCGGGATGGAAAAATAACTATTACTAGATAGGTTTTTATGCATTTTAAGCATTGTAACCGACTCAAGAATGCGAATTAGTGATAAAAATATTAATGTTCTCGACTCTTCTCGATCATAATCTCCAGGGAAATGACCGGCCTCAAATAAAACCGTCGGAATATTTTTTTGCTGCAACGTATCCCCTACACAATTTATATTAAAACCATCATCATATCTCCCCACACAACCTGGTATGAATTCCTGAAGCATCTCATTCATATCAGCAATTAAATGCATCCCAATTTTTCGGGATTGTGTAACCGTACGCAATTCGTCTTGAGAAGGCGACAAAAAGGAGATAATTGCACTTTTAGCAGGCTTGCCTACTCCAAATATGGTACGCTGTCCGTGTAAATTCAGGCAATAGTCAGGTTTTATGTTCGTATATAATTCTTTTAAAATAAGACTTTCCGGCTGTGATAAATCCTGAGCATCCCTATTTAAATCGACTTTATTAGCATTTATACGAGTGTAGGCCTCTGCACCATCTGGATTGAGCATAGGTACAAACGTAAATGTACACATCTCTAACAGAGTACTTACAAATTCGGTTTCCTTGTGGTCCTCTATGTATTTAAATAGGTCAAACAAAGCTTTTGTAGTTGTACTCTCATTACCATGCATCTGAGACCATCCTAAAACTTGAATTGGCCCACTACCAAAAGTAACCTTAGCAATAGGTCTATTCTCTACGGAGTATCCTAAAAGTGCTACTTTAAATAGTGAAGGAAGATTATCTATTAGGGGTTGAATCTTATTTATGGTAATATATCGCCCATATAGCGCATCAACTTTGTGACTATTATGCCACGTTTTAAGAGAAGAATAATTCATTGTGAAAATTGAATTACAAATGTAAACATTAGATAGTTTACAGATGTAAACACATTAATTATATTTAATTGTTTACAAGTGTAAATTGATTAATTGAGTTGTTTACAGACGTATTAGGAAACATTCCGAAGCAATATCTATTTATAGTTAAATATCTATTTATAAGAATTTTACATTGTATCATTTAAAGCTTTGATTTGTGTGTTCATTTACTTGTTTACAATTGTAACGTTAATGATACGTATTAATTATTTACATTTGTAACTTGATTAATTAGATAAGGATGTTACAATGGTAAACAGCGATCAATTTAGTAAACGACTACAAAAAGTAATGGATGAGTATGATCTTAACGCTACTTCTTTTGCTGATGAAATTGATGTAGGTAGATCTTCTATATCTCATATTCTATCTGGTAGAAATAAGCCAAGCTTAGAATTTGTTATGAAAATTATTGCTGCCTTTCCTGAAGTAGAATTATACTGGCTATTAAATGGCAAAGGAAGTTTTCCGAAGAAATCTGCTGAAACTACAAGTGCACCAATAAAGAATACTACCCAACTTCGGGCTGACTTCGATCCTATTACTCACGATGACGTAAAATCAAAAAATAATATACCACATGACGACTCTTATCGCGAGACCGAAAAGAATGATCAAATAGAACGTATCGTAATATTTTATAAAGATGGAACCTTCAAGAATTTCGTCCCTTAAGCTTTGTGATGTAAATTTGTATACTCATACACGACCTCCTTATGTTCTATAAATTCCTAATTTTTTCACTTCTTTTAATAGCTGTAAGTTGCTACACTCCTGAACGCAATTGCAAAGATTTTAAGACCGGCGAATTTGAATTTGAAACTTACCTTAATGGAGAAGTTGTAAAAACTACTTTTGTACGTAACGACACGTTAGAAATTGATTTTTATGAAGGGAAAGCAGATTCATCAAGTATAAGATGGATCAATGATTGTGAATACATCGCCGAAAAAATTAATCCTACCTCAATGCGCGATCGTAAGGCATTACACTTCAAAATTCTTACTACAAAAGATGATGTCTATACCTTTGAATACGCGCTGGTAGGAGAAAACAACAAGCAGAAAGGAACAGCTCGTAAAACCAACTAATTATTAATACTTCTTTACTATTTTTTAAGTTTATTTATTAGAATCACTTTTACAATAAATTGTATCTAATCACTTTAAGTTGAGTATATTTAAAACTTAATGATAGGTTTATGCCGCAATTTTATCGCTTAACGTATTTCAGTTGCATCCTATTACTGTTAGGAAATATTCTTATTGGTAATGCTCAAAAATCTTCAAATGAGAATCTAAAGCTTATTTTAAAAGAAAAATATAAGGCCTACGATTCATTACAAAAGTATACTGCACTATTTAAGAAAGACTCTGCTTCTATCAATTCCTTAATCCGAGAGAGTAAAAAAATATCCTACAAGCTTGGTGAATCCTATGGTGAGAATATGCTCGGTATTTACTTGAGAGACAACTCAAAATATAAACAAGCGTTACATCATCATAATAAAAGTCTCAGTATTGCATTAAACATTAAAAATGTAGAAATGCAGGTTTCTGCGTTAAATATGACGGGTGTAGTGTACCGTCGTATTGATGCAGTTCGGTCTGCACTGGATAAACATAATTCTGCATTAAAACTCGCTGAGAGTCAGCCAGTGCAAACCCAAGCTCTAACCAAAGGGATTTCTATATCCTTAAATAGTATTGGCAATATATATTTACTCTTACGTGATTATAAAGCGGCTGAAAATTATTTTAAAAGAGCACTTATTTATGAACGAGCTTCAGGTAGTAATTTAGGACTTGCTATAAATTATGCTAATCTGGGAATAGCCTATGAAGAACGTGGTAAATTTGACGAAGCAATTTACAACTACGAGAAATCACTCTATCACAACAATTTAATGGATAGTGATTTAGGTAGGGTTATATGCAATAATAGTTTAGGTCAAGTATATCTTAAACAAGGTAATCCTACACTAGCTCTTAAGCTAATTGAGTCTACTATTGAGACTGCGAAATCTATAGGAGATAAATTTTACATCTCACTTGCTTATATAAATCTGGGATGGGCAAACAGCGAATTAGGTAGACATACAGAAGGTGAAAAATATCTAATTACCGGTATGAATATGGCCAAAGAAAATGATTTTAAACAGTTTCTAAGTATGGCTTACCTCCATCTTTCCGATTTAAATGCTGCTATAGATAATTACAAAAAAGCTCTGGAGTTTCAACGTCTTTCTCAGAAAGTACAAGAGGAGTATCTTAATGAAGCAAATCACAAATATGTTTCTGATTTGATAATGAAATATGATAGTGAGCAAAAAAAGAATACTATTAATTTACTGGAGCAGCAGAATATATTTGCCGCTAAAGAACTTGATCAAAGCAGAAAAAGTTTTATTCTGGTTTTGGCTGTATTCTTTCTCTTTCTAATTCTATTATTTATACTCTATCGACATTATCACTTAAAAAGTCAAAAACGTACATTGAGTGCCGAGCAGAAATTAATGCGCTCACAAATGAATCCGCATTTTATATTTAATGCGTTATTATCAATACGTATCTATTTACAGAATCACAATGTTACTGAGGCAATGGAATACCTCAATCAATTTTCTAAATTAATAAGATCAATATTGTCGAGTTCGTTAGAGAAAGAAATTTCATTAGACGAAGAATTAGAAACGATGCGCCTGTATATCAATATTGAAAACATTAGATTCTGTAACGAGATTGATTATCATTTAAATATTGATCCAGAAATAAATTTAAAAGCAATTAAAATACCTTCATTAATCTTACAGCCGTTTGTAGAAAATGCCATTTGGCACGGTCTGCAATCAAAAGAGGGATATAAAAAGTTGGATATAAGTATAACCAAAAAGAATTCCAACTTTGTTAATATTACAATTGCCGATAATGGTATTGGCCGTAAGGAAACCACGAAGATTGATGTCGAAAAATTAAATACTCAAAAAAAATCAATTGGTATAAGCCTTACTTTAAAACGATTAGAGAATTTTTCTAAAAATATGAAGTATACTTATAAATTGAATATTATTGATTTGTATAATGATTATTACGACTCGTTAGGGACTCAAGTAGAATTAGATTTACCCTTAAATTAAGCGCTTAAAGAAATTATAGCGTCACCAAAGTATTCTTGTAAAATGGCTACAAGACGTTCTTTAGTTATAGGTTTACTTAAATATGCATTCATCCCAGATTTTAATCCCTTTTGAATAGCCGGCTTAGTCGTATCTGCAGACAATGCAAAAATAAGCACTTCCTGGTTATGCTTCCTAATTTCCTGGGTAGCCATAAAGCCATCAATCTCGGGCATATGGATATCCATAAATATAACCTGATAATCATTACATTTTGCCTTCTCAATAGCTTCTGCACCACTGTAGGCTAAATCTGACGACAAGCCCAAAAGTTTCAAAAGTTGTGAAAGTAAAATGAGATTTAATTTATTATCATCAACTGCTAGTACAGATAGCGTTGTAGGGGTTTCTGGCATTTGTAAAAAGTTAAACAGAAAAATTTTCCTGTTCTATATGGGGTTAAAATTAACTACAAAAAACACACTCTTAATAGTTTTAGCAAAGAAAAATACCAAAAAATATTAATAAACTTTAAGATATCAATATTTTTTGACAATTCACAAGTATATAACTTTGAGGCTTCCTTTGAAAATTATGAGTTTTTCGAATTATTCTTCATTAAAATATTGTTTTGTTCCTCTAACAGTTCGTTCATTCTAGCTAACAATTGAATATTTTTAGGTGTTTCTACTGTAGGGTTTTTCTCATCTTCACTTTTCGCTCTAAGGCTATTCATAAGCTTTACTACAATAAAGACAACAATAGCTATGATTAAAAAATCGATCATAACTGTTATTAAATCCCCATAACCTATTGCAACTTCCTCAACAGGTGTACCATCTGGCTTTGTGTAAGCATCTTTTAAAAGGATTTTTCTATTTGAAAAATTAACCCCATCAGTGAGTAAAGATAAGGGTGGCAACATTATTTTTTTTACAATAACATCAATTACGTCTTGAAAAGCCGCACCTATAATGACACCAATCGCGATGTCTACCATATTACCTTTTACAGCAAAGTTTTTAAATTCTTGTAATAAACCCATTTTTAAAATAAACTACCTTGTGAAAAATCCCCATCAATATCTTCTGTGCCGTCGTCATCAATTTTAGTATTAGATTCTTCTAATTTTTTGGTTACTAAAACTTCTTCTTCTGGAATTTTAAAGGGTAATGGCTCCAATAAATTCAACTGTTTCAATTTCTCAGAATACAATTGATTACCTAACGCATTAATACCTTTTACAGCTATAAATTCTTCAATATTGATGGTTTCATTAGGCTTTTGATCTTTATTCCGTTCTTTATAGAATCCTATTTCCAGCACAGGTCTATAATCTGTAGATACAAGCTCCAACTGCGTATTAGGATGATCTGAAACAAACTGTTCTTCTTTTTCAGGATGATCAATTAGAAATCGTTTTAAATAATAACGCTCTCTATTTCCATCCCAATAAACCGCAGAAATCGGTTTCTCCGGAATCCATTTTTCCAGTACAATTATTTTTTCATCAAAACGCGTGGTAAGTTCAGGAATTATAGTCTTTGCAAAACCATCTTGGGTGATTATCAATAATCGATCTTCCCCTTTAAATTCGCCAAGCAATTCTCCACGATCATCTACATTAATACGGTTCACACTATCATCAAACCAAATTTTACGCGGTCTTAATGTGGAAATACCTTTTTCTTTGAGATCAATTATGCGCACCGAATGTTTTGTAACAAGATTACCATTCGCATTTCGGCCTTTAATTAGAACATCAGAAAAATCAAGATCAAATTTCAGCTTCTTAACATTGCCAATAGATCTTAGATAAACCGTAACTAGTTCTGCTTCACCATTTGGATTTGCCGAGAAATAGAGCACTTGTGAACCTTTTTTCCCTTTAGACATCGGATAAATTTTGTCACGTGTAATGCTAGTCACATTAAAGCGTTTTACATAGGTGGCTCCACCGGGACCATCCTTGTATATCATATTATAAATAGTGCGCTTATCTTTTTTCTTATAGACTGCAACGTGAATAATATCTTTACCTACAAAGGTTTTTGAATCTACCTTCGTCACCATCATATTACCTTCTCGTGTAAATACAATTATGTCGTCTATATCTGAGCAATCTGTAACATACTCATCTTTCTTTAATGAGGTACCTACAAACCCTTCTTTGCGATTAACATAAAGTTTTGTGTTACGTATAATCACTTTTGAAGCTTCGATATCATCAAAGAGTTTTATTTCTGTTTGACGTTCTTTGCCAGCACCATATTCCTTCTTTAGACGCTTAAAATAAGCGATTGCAAAATCATTTAAGTTTGCAAGATCATATTGTACTTGTGCGATGTCTCCTTCTAAAGCTTCTATTTTTTGTTGAGCCTTATCTATATCAAATTTTGAAATACGCTTAATTCGTATTTCGGTAAGACGTACAAGATCTTCTTCAATAACCGGTCTTTTGAGATGTGCTATATGTGGTTTTAGTCCGTCATCAATAGCCTGTAAAACTCCTTCCCAGGTTTCTTGTTCTTCAATATCCCGATAAATTCGGTTTTCAATGAATATGCGTTCTAACGAAGCGTAATGCCATTGATTTTCTAACTCCTGAAGTTGAATTTCTAATTCTTGACGTAATAAATCTTTTGTACGTTCTGTAGAAATTCTTAGCATTTGGGAAACCCCAACAAATAGCGGTTTATTGTCTTCAATAACACAACCCAAGGGTGATATCGAAACTTCACAATTTGTGAAAGCAAATAAGGCTCCTATTGTTTTGTCTGGTGATAATCCCGGCGGAAGATGAACCAGAATTTCTACTTCAGAAGAGGTATTATCTTCAATCTTTTTTACTTTAATCTTCCCTTTATCATTCGCTTTTAAAATACTATCAATCAGTGAAGTAGTAGTAGTTGAATAAGGAATTTCAGTAATTACAAGCGTGTTTTTATCGAGTTGGTTAATTTTTGCTCGTACTCGTATTCTTCCTCCTCTTTTTCCGTCTTTATAATCACTAAAATCTGCTTCTCCCGCAGATGGAAAATCGGGTAATAATGTAAATTTCTTGCCCTGTAAATGTCTTATCGAACCATCTATAAGTTCAATAAAATTATGAGGTAAAACTTTAGTACTTAATCCTACGGCTATACCTTCTGCTCCCTGAGCTAATAATAACGGAAATTTTACAGGAAGATTTATAGGTTCTTTGCGTCTGCCATCATAAGAGGCTTGCCAGTCTGTAATTTTTGGACTAAATAGTACTTCTAGTGCAAATTTAGATAATCGTGCTTCAATATATCTTGAGGCTGCAGCGCGATCACCGGTAAGCGTGTTACCCCAGTTACCTTGCGTATCTATCAATAAATCTTTCTGGCCCATTTGTACCATTGCATCAGCAATACTAGCATCTCCGTGAGGGTGATATTGCATTGTATGACCTACAATGTTGGCTACTTTATTATAGCGACCATCATCCAGATCTTTCATCGAGTGCATGATACGACGCTGAACCGGTTTAAAACCATCTTCAATAGCTGGTACAGCACGTTCCAGTATTACGTAGGACGCATAATCTAAAAACCAATCTTTAAACATCCCAGTTACCCGGGTGATGGTTTCGCCTGAATTTGTTTCTTCCGGTTGCTCTTCTAAATTAGGATCTTCGTAGTTTTCGCTCATTGTTGCCTTCGGAAAGGTTAAATATTTATTTCAATTTAGATCGTAGTTTTAATTTTCTAAAACGGGATCTAATTCTACTTTTAAGTTATTGATGATAAATTTTTGACGATCTGGAGTATTCTTACCCATATAGAATTCTAACAGCTGTTCTATACTTACCGCCTCATCCAGCATTACGGGTGCAAGACGAATATTCTCACCTATAAAATGTTTAAATTCATCTGGTGAAATCTCACCCAGACCTTTAAATCGGGTAATTTCAGGTTTTCCGGTAAGTTCTTCGATAGCATCTCTACGCTCTTGTTCACTATAGCAGTAGAATGTCTTCTTTTTATTACGAACTCTAAATAAAGGGGTCTCTAAAATATATAAATGACCTTCTTTAATAAGTTCTGGAAAAAACTGAAGGAAAAATGTAATTAACAGTAAGCGTATGTGCATTCCATCTACATCGGCATCTGTAGCGATCACGATATTGTTATATCGCAAATCTTCCATAGATTCCTCAATATTGAGCGCAGATTGAAGCAAATTAAATTCTTCATTTTCATAAACAATCTTTTTGCTCATGTTGTAAGAATTTAAAGGCTTACCCCTTAAACTAAAAACCGCCTGCGTATTTACATCACGCGATTTTGTTATAGAACCAGAAGCAGAATCCCCTTCGGTGATAAACAAAGTACTTTCAAGATTACGTTCCTTTTTACTATCGGTTAGGTGCACGCGACAATCCCGTAATTTCTTATTATGTAAACTCGCTTTTTTAGCCCGATCTTTCGCTAGTTTACGAATACCACTGAGTTCTGTACGTTCCCGCTCAGCCTGTAAAATTTTACGTTGAATCTTATCAGCAGTTTCAGGATGCTTATGCAGATAATTATCCAACTTTGTCTTGAGAAAATCATTTATATAAGTACGTACAGTAGGCAATTCACCACCCATATCTGTAGAACCTAACTTTGTTTTTGTTTGAGATTCAAAGACAGGCTCCATTACTTTTATACTTACCGCAGAAACGATAGACTTACGTATATCTGAAGCGTCGTAATTCTTATTGTAAAATTCTCTAAGTGTTTTTACAACTGCCTCTCTAAATGCGGAAAGATGGGTACCACCCTGAGTAGTATTTTGACCGTTTACAAAGGAATGATATTCTTCAGAATACTGAGTGCGACTATGTGTTATTGCTACCTCAATATCATCTCCTCTTAGGTGAATTATAGGGTAAAGTGTATCACTTTCTGCAATACGATCTCCTAATAAATCTTTTAATCCATTTTCTGAATAAAATTTCTCACCATTAAAAACAATTGTTAATCCGGGATTTAGATAAACATAGTTTTTAAGCATTCTCGAGACATACTCATTTCTAAACTTGTAGTTTTTAAAAATAGTCTCATCAGGTACAAATGTCATTTTTGTACCACGTCTACGAGAAGTTTCTTCCAGAAACTCTTCGTTAACCAGATTTCCCTGAGAAAATTCTGCTGCTGCAGATTTACCGTCTCGCGAAGATTCTACTCTAAAAAACTCAGATAAAGCATTAACGGCTTTAGTACCTACACCATTTAATCCTACCGATTTTTTAAATGCACGCGAGTCATATTTACCACCAGTATTCATCTTAGACACAACATCTACAACCTTACCTAGTGGTATACCTCTACCATAATCCCGTATGATCACTCGATTATTTTGAATACTCACTTCGATAGTTTTACCGGAGCCCATAACAAATTCATCGATAGAGTTATCCAGTACTTCCTTAAGGAGAATGTAAATACCATCATCTGCGCTAGAACCATCACCTAATTTACCAATATACATTCCCGGACGCATACGTATATGCTCTTTCCAGTCTAATGATCTAATGTTATCCTCGGTGTATTTAGTTTCTTCTGCCATAAAATGAAGGGATGTTTGCTAATATAGGATTTCAAAAACGGTTTTAAAAGGGCGCAAAGTCAAAGTAATTAACAAAGTTTTTAAAAATCGAATACTCGGTTGATTATCAATTTTTTTAAATTAAACTTTCACCATTAAGATCGGTGGTTAATACTTCACTCATGTATTCAAAAAACGGAACTACCAGTTTAAAATGTTCGATTAAATTTTCCTGAAAATTAGGAGCTAGGACTTCTTCATCAGTAAAATAATGATTTACAAAAAAGTTCTTATTCCGTATTAAATCAATATTAGGATCTTCTTTGCTGAATCCTTTTGGAGCAGTTTTGACTTGATCTCCAGTATTAAATCCGTTGAAAGCCTTTTTAAATTTTTGGGCACTTAAAATAGATCTTATTGGTGCTGCATCAAGTTTAAACTCCTTACGTATGCGCAATAAATCTGCAGGTGCCGGATTGAAAAAACCTCCACCCATAAAACTATTGCCGGGAGCCAGTTGAAAATAATAGCTTCCTCTTCTATGCACTCCTTCCCTACTAAAAATGACACTTCGCGTCGTTTTGTAAGGCATTTTATTTTTACTGAAACGAATATCTCTGTTAATCCTAAAAACTTTTGCCCGCTCTATCTGGTCAAATGTATTTAGTTGATCTTTTGTTGAAGTGCAAAATAATTTAAATTCATTTTCAAGATTTTGGTAGGTGCTTTTATTGGCATCCATCCATTCCTTAACATTGTTTTCTTTAAGTTCTGAAAGAAAATCTAAATAGGCTTTTGAAATGGTAGTTGACATGAAACTGATCTGGGTTTACTCTGAATTGCGAACCCCAAAATTACGTTTTTTCAGAAGCTTTACATAGTAATAAAACAGGATAATACTTCAAAAACTAGATCACGATTATAACCATTTTTTTCTCTTGAAGTAGTAGAGTAATCCCAGAAATACAAGAATCATTGCTCCCCATAAATAGAAGTAGCCATATTGCATCTGTAATTCTGGTATATAGTCAAAATTCATCCCATAGATACCGGCCATAAATGTAAGCGGAATGAAGATACTTGCCATTATAGTAAGTACCTTCATAACCTCATTCATCTTATTGCTTATTGTAGTCATATACATATCCATAAGTCCCCAGGTCATCTCTCGGTAGATGTCGATACTATCTGTAACTTGCGTTACGTGATCATATAAATCTCGTATATAGCTAATGGTTTTTTCATCGATAAGATTACTATCTATTTTCTCTAACCTATTTACTACTTCTCTAAACGGAAAAACTGCTTTACGCAACCTTAAAACTTCACGTTTTAATTCTTGTATGTCCTGCGTGATATCTTGATCTGCAGAATTTGAGAATAAAACATCTTCCAGATCTTCGATACGATCACTCATTGCCTCAATTAGGGTGAAATAATGATCCACAACTGCGTCCATTATTGCAAACATCAAATAATCTGAACCGGCATTACGCACGCGACCTTTTGCATTTGCTATACGTTGTCTTAACGAGTCAAATACATCCCCATCTGCTTCCTGAAAGGTGATTAAATAATTTTCCCCCACAACAAGACTTATGTGTTCATTCATAAAAACACCCTCCTCATTGTAGTAAAGCATTTTAAAAACAATAAATAGATAGTCTGGATATTCATCAATTTTAGGTCGTTGATTAGTATCTACAATATCTTCAAGAATAAGTGGATGCAAATTATAATGCTGCCCTAACTTTTCTATTTGTTCAATATCACTTAATCCATTTACATTTATCCAAGATATATCACCGGGAATTTGCTTATTAAAAGCATTAGATACATCTTGAAACACTTCATACTTATGATTTTCTGGTGAATAATCTATAAGTTCTACTGTGACGTGCTTTTGATCTTTATAACCGGTATAAGTTAAGGTACCCGGGATGTCATTTAATATCTTTTTATGGGCTCTCTTGAGTTTTGGTAACTTAGGTAATCTTGGCTTTTTTAACTTAACACGTTTTGACATACAATAGATTTGAACAATTAAAAATAGAAAAAGTCCGTCAAAAGACGGACTTTTTTAAAATTCTATATATCCACTAATTTACGCGTGTTGTAAATCGTGCTTACCTTCGTTAATTTCTTCAATTACTTTAGCATTAAATGCCGGTAAGTCACCAGGATTACGACTAGTTACTAAAGCTTCATCAACTACAACTTCTTTATCTACCCAAAGAGCTCCTGCATTTTCCAGATCCTTTTTAATAGAACTGAATGAGGTCATAGTACGACCCTCAACAACATCTGCACTAATTAGTAATTGCGGAGCGTGGCAAATTGCACCTACTGGCTTTTTCTGCTTGAAAAAATCTCTTATAAATACGAGCGCATCTTCATTTCTTCTCAAAGTATCTGGATTTAGAACTCCTCCTGGAAGAACCAGTGCATTATAATCTTTTGCTGTTACCTCTGATAATGTTTTATCTACTTTATAGTCTTCAGACCAGTGATCTTCATCCCAAGCTTTAATTGACCCAGATTTCTCACTTACGATATGAACTTCAAATCCTTCCTTCTTCATTGCTTCTAAAGGAGATTTTAATTCACTTTCTTCAAATCCGTTAGTTGCTAATATTGCTACCTTTTTCATATCTAGTTTTTTTTAATTTGTATTATTTGATAACAAATTTAATAAGCAATAAAAGTACTGGTGGTTAATGCCAGGTTAAAGCAATCAAGGTAAGGGTTAAGCTTTGTTAAGAATACACCCGATTTAGTTAAATTAAGTAAAGTTCTCTAGTCTAGCGTTACCCGCTGTAATATTAGACCAGATGCTTGTGCTATATGAGTTAGCGTAAACGGAATTTTCCCATCTAGGCTTTTTTCAAAATCCAATAAACTCATTTTTCCACTTCCTAAATCAAATAAGGCTCCCATCATCAAACGCACCTGATGCCTTTTAAAACCCGCTCCCGTTACTCTAAATATATAAGAAGTTTCCGGAAAGAAATTGGCAGTATATAATGTGTTTTTTTCAATAGAAGCAGATTCAATAGTCATTACAGTTTGCGTCTCTGGAGTAGATTTATAGGCATAATTTCTGTAATCGTGTTCACCTTCCATCAGTGCTACCCCTTGCTGCATAAGGGAAATATCTAATGTTCCTTTTAGATTAATCATAAACGGAGCACAAAAGGGATGATTTTTTGAACCAAATGAAAATAGATAAATATATTCTTTCAGTTTTGGAGCTTGTATAATGTTTACGCCCTGATCTTTTTTCTCAATATCCAGTAACTTAATGTCCTGCGGAAGATTCTCATTAAACTCAGTCATAAAGGTTTCTAAGTTTAATGGCGCTTCTTTTAAAATAAGCTCTACATAGGTTTCATTTACAGAAACCTTAGAATCGGTACGACCGGCTGCAATGAATTTAAAATTGTTGCGACTCAATACATATCGTAAGGTGCGTTGCATCATACGTTGTATAGTTAACAGATCTGGCTGCTTTTGCCATCCGTGATATCTAAACCCTAAATATTGAATTTTGAGTAAGTAGTAGTATTCTTTATTAAACATGTTGCAAAAATAATACTTTATACAGAAAGCTATTTTTCTTTAATGAGTTTGTGAAATTCTAGGCGGCTATTGCATATGTGCCCGTTCTATTCTTTAAATTTGGCTGTAATACAGAAGTAATGATAAATAAGAAAGAAATTGTAAATCAAATACGCTCGCACAAGCAAAATGCAAACCTTAATTTTAAATTAAAGGATGATGCACAGTGCTTTACGAGAGAATTATTTGCAACCCTTTTTAATTTCCCTAATGATCTAGATGAAGATTTAGACCGTTTGGAGCGACTTTTTGAGGACCTGGTAGAATTAGCCTGCTGGGAACTTGATAAAAAATGCAGTAAGGTATGGGATGAATACGTTAGTGACCTTCCTGAAATATTGCGCAAACTTAATTTAGATGCAAAAGCTATTTATGAAAATGACCCGGCAGCAGAAACAATCGAGGAGGTTTATTTAGCTTATCCAGGTTTTTATGCCATTGCAATTTACAGACTAAGTAATGCACTTTATAAAAAAGGATTTCCTATTGTGCCGCGTCTTATGACAGAATATGCACACCACGTCACCGGAGTAGATATTAATCCGGGAGCAACAATTGGGGAACATTTTTTTATGGATCATGCTACTGGTATTGTTATAGGTGAAACCGCTTTAATTAAGGATCACGTAAAACTTTATCAGGGTGTTACTCTAGGTGCACTTAGTGTATCTAAAGAATTACAAGCCACAAAGCGACATCCTACAATTGAAAATCACGTGACAATCTATGCCAATGCAACGATTTTAGGTGGTGATACGGTTATAGGTGAACACAGTTTAATAGGAGGAAATGTTTGGTTAACAAAATCTGTACCTCCCTTTTCTCTGGTTTCTCACAAGCCAGAAATTCTAATTCGCGAACTTGAAAAAAAATAGAATTTTATATTCTAATTAAAGATTATGAATTATTCCATAGAACGTCTTATAGGCAATACTCCTCTTGTAGAATCTCGTGTTTTACAAACTAATCCTAAAGTAAAACTACTATTTAAATTAGAGGGTCAAAATCCCGGCGGTAGTGTAAAAGATAGAGCTGCATATAATATGATTACCAGTGCTCTTGAACGTGGGGAGATATCCAAAGACTCAAAATTAATAGAAGCTACCAGTGGAAATACTGGTATTGCACTGGCAATGATTGCATCTATATATGGCTTAAATCTTGAAATAGTTATGCCTGAAAATGCAACAGCAGAGCGGGTACAAACTATGCGTGCATATGGGGCTACTGTAATATTAACACCCAAAGAAATAGGAATAGAAGGTGCACGAGATTTAGCTGAAGATAAGGTTAAAAATGAAGGGTATTATATGTTTAATCAGTTTTCAAATGACGATAATTGGAAAGCACATTATAAAACTACGGGCCCCGAAATATACCACGATACAAATGGTCAAGTAACTCATTTTGTCTCCTCTATGGGAACTACAGGGACTATAATGGGAACATCTACCTACCTAAAAGAACAAAACGCTGCTATTCAAATTATAGGTGTACAACCTACCGATGAATCTAGCATCCCCGGAATACGCAAATGGCCTAAAGAATATCTTCCAAAAATATTTGACGCCTCAAAAGTTGATCAGGTTTTAGAAGTAAGTGAAACCGATGCGCGTCTAATGGCAAAACGTCTGGCAAAAGAGGAAGGGATCTTTAGTGGTATGAGTAGCGGCGGAGCTACTGTAGCTGCTTTACGCCTATGTGAGCAACTAGAAGAAGGTATTGTCGTATCAATAATATGTGACCGTGGAGACCGTTATCTTTCATCAGACCTATTTGATTGATTAAAGAAACTAAGATACTTCAAGAGCAATTTACCGGTTTTTTAAAAACAGGACAACTTCATTTTAATGAGGCACTTCTACCCTATTCCAGTTTCAGTCTAGAACCTGTTAACGAAACTCTTTCTCAAGATTTTGTAATGCCTGAAAATATTAGGTTAGGTCAGCGAATGGAAGTGTTTATGGAAGACGTCTTAATACACAGTAGCTATAACATACTAGCAAAGAATCTGCAACTCATAAAAGATAAAACAACGCTGGGTGAGTTAGATTTTATTTTAAAAGAAAAAGAATCTCTGGCTATCGTACATCTAGAAATGGTTTATAAATTTTATTTATATAGACCGGAAATTTCAGGATTCTGGTGGGATAAACTTATTGGTCCCAATGCAAAAGATCAACTAACCTATAAACTTGATAAGTTAAAACAACAACAATTTCCAATTGCTCTAAAAAGCTATTCAAAATTAATTTTAGAAGAAGTTATTGGAGAATTTAAGGAAATCAAACAGCAACTCTGCTTTAAAGCTCAGATTTATCTACCTATTAATTTTACTAACACTCCAGAGACTGAAAGTTTTAGAGAATGTATTGCGGGCACCTATTATTTAATAGATGAACTCAACCTACTGGACATTGAATCTTTAAGATTCTATATTCCTGTCAAAAACGATTGGGTACGAATGCCTGATGAAAATGAAATAACACTTTATTACAAAGATTTTTACAAAAAAATGAGCGCTGCTCTAGAAGAACAGCGCTCATATATGTTTTGGGTTAAAGATTACAATAGTACTTTAGTAACTCGTCACTTTGTAACCTGGTGGTAATTAAATCTTAGTAACTCTTACAGCATTCATACCTTTTTGACCACGTTCTAATTCATAAGCAACTTTGTCATTTTCATTAAGCTCTCCTTCTAGGATACCGCTAACGTGAACAAAGTATTTCTCTTGATTTTCTGTGTCAATAATAAAACCGAAACCTTTTGAGTGATCAAAAAAGGATACTTTACCTTTTCTAAATTTAGCCTCTTCAGCTGCAATTTTGTCTTCTTCAGTAGTTTTAGGTACACTAATTTGTATATCTTCTATATCTACTTCTACACGTAATGAAGGATCTGGAGGAGTATCTGTTAGATTACCGTTATGATCTACATAAGCAATCATATCTTCAAAATTTCCGCCTACAGAATTTGCTTTACGCTCTTCTTTACGTTTTAATTTTTCTTCACGCTTTTTAATACGTTTCTTTTCTCTTTCTGTCTTGCTATAAGTCTGTTGTGATTTAGCCATTATCTGTTTTAGGTGAATAAATACTCGTTTAGATAAATTTGTGAGGTAATGACACGTACGATATGAAGAACGGTAACTCAAATTACCCGGATTATATCTGTCGTAGTCACGATCTTCTTAGCAGAGTGCTAATAAATCTAAACTTCGGTAAAGATACAAAATATTACTCATTTATTATAATATATAAGACACGGAAAGTAATAACAGAACTAATTTATTTTAGATATAATGAGAGCTTCACAAAGAATTAGGATTAAAATTTTTTAGGCATTAACAAGTAAGTAATACTTTTCTTACTTGTACTTAATTTTTAACTTACTATTAGCAGATTAAAGTATATTTACATACTTTTAACTTATTAATACTTCTCCGTATCATGAATCTTAAAATTTATTGTTGTTTCCTTGTTGTATTCTTAACTACATCTTCTTCATTATTTTCACAAAATACTGCTGTAGGTATAGGAACTACAGATCCAAGAATGAAGCTAGAAGTTGCTGGTGATGCTCTTCTTCGCTCTGGAGTAAGCATTGGAGTGATAGATAATTTAAAAGATGATGATACTTCTACTTTCCTTGTTCAGGAAGGTAACGCAAGAATTAAATCACTAGATGTAAGTAATCCTACTGGTGCAGCATTGGGATATATTCAAGTATACGAAATATACAATCCCAACGAAGATTGGGTTCTTGATTTTGATACTAAAGTAAATGCTACAGATTTTGTTTTAAATGCGATCTCTGCCTCCTATGACCGTGAACTTGACCTTAATAGAGATTCAACAATTCCGTATTATTCGGCATTTATACAAAATGATACTTGGCACATCAAAGCAGATTTTCCAGCTGCTAATAATAGAAATTCTGCAGAAAAAGGAACGTGGACGGTTACAACTCTAATTTACTCTAATGATCTTTCAAAACAATTTGGCAAAATAGACATTTCTATGGATGGTGGAACTGCACAAACCGCTGCTAATCCTTTTATAAATTAAATATGAAAAAGTGGATCTTATATATACTGCTTTTTACATTTAGCAATGCGTTTGCACAAGTGGGTATTGGCACAACAAATCCGCTTGCTGATTTGCATGTTGCTGGTTCTGTAGCGGTTCAAGAAAATTTTAAAACTAACGTATTACCAACGGTAACAAATAAAGATGAAGATTTTAAGCTACTTACTCGTAAAACTAATTCAACTCCCATAACAGGTGAAATAACGCGATTAAATGTGGACGAACTTACGGTAGCTCCTATTAATGTTTTTAAATATCAATTTAAAAATTTGAGCTACGATAATTTAGTAGATTTTGACTTAAGTTTTGAGACAGATAAGTATATAGTAGGTATTGCAGATTTTAGATATATAGGAGCTCCGGTTATTAAAACTGCAATAAATGATAACCTCTCCTCAATAGGTGCTTTCGTTGTACGTGTTTTTGAAAGTAACAACACCTGGCATCTTGAAATTCAGAATAGATATCTAAATACAACTTTAGAATCTAATGCTGTTTCTTATGAATTTACTTTAATTGTTTATGACACTTCTTTCTATCGTAAGTTACCTATAATCCGTACAGATCTTAACGGTAAAAATACCGGCACAGCTTCAATAATTCCAGACTTATACTAGATGTACAAATTTTCCTTATTCCTCCTATTTATAGTGCTTGCAAATCCGTTTAAAGTAATAGCACAAATAGGTATTAATATTAAAGATCCAACGGCAATGCTCGATGTTAATGGCACCACCATAATCGATGAAAAATTATTTTTAGAAAATCCTGGAAATTCTAACCAAATACGCGGCTCTAAGTTAATTATTGAAAAAACCGATGAGTCAATTGTGCAGTATGATATCGCAATAAGTAAATATGGACCTATTAATTATGCTGAATTAGTTTTTAATAATACTTCACGATTTGGGATATCAGATTATAATACTAAAATAAGTACAGACGACTATATTGTTACCGTTCAAGGCTATTATTTCGTGGAACACGGTACTGGATCTACTAGTGTGATTACAGCTAGTAATGGGGCTACAAATACAGTAGAGGGTTATCAGGTGTATGCGTATAAAAATACCACCGACAAGAAGTGGTATATAAAATGTTTCATAAACAATAAAGGAATTTTTAGAACTTCGGCAAACGCTGTAACTACTATCGACTTACATATGAATCTCATAATATTTAGAAAAGGATTTCTAGCTAAAGAAGTTGCGGGTTATAGCTCTTTCGATGTAAAGAAAAAAACCACTGGAATTTTAGCTAAACCACCAGGATTCTAAGAATTATCTGCATTATGCTCTTCCAAATCTTTACGCAAATCCAATTTTCTGAATTTTGGAGAAATAATTCCTGTAAGAACTACTGTGATAAGCGTCATACTTCCTCCAAAAACCACCGCAGTAACCGTTCCCATCAACTTGGCTGTAAGTCCGCTTTCAAAAGCTCCTAATTCATTAGAACTACCTACAAACATTGAGTTTACAGATGCTACTCGACCGCGCATAGAATCTGGTGTTCTCAATTGAAGAATGGTTTGTCTTATTACCATCGAAATTCCATCGGTTACTCCACTTAAGAACAAAGCCGCTACAGATAGCCAGAAGGTTGTTGATAATCCAAATACAATTATACAAATCCCAAAGCCGAAGATTGCAGCTAATAATTTGAGCCCCGCCTTTCTATAAAGCGGAAAATATGCTGATGTGAACATGGTAATAAGTGCTCCTACAGCCGGCGCGGCGCGTAAAATCCCAAAACCTTCTGGACCAACCTTTAGAATGTCTTGAGCATAAATAGGTAACAAAGCAACAGCTCCACCAAATAATACAGCAATCATATCTAAACTTAATGCGCCTAGAACGGCCTTGCTGTTCCGCACAAAATGAATACCTTCTTTTAAACTCGTTAAAATAGGCTCTCCTATTTTGGGATTTAAAATAGGTTTTCTTTCTATTTGAGATAAGCTAATTATGGCAAAAAGTGAAAAACCAAAAATTAGACACATCGACCAGTGAACTCCAATCCAGTTGATTGCAAAACCTGCGAGTGCTGGTCCTAATACTGCACCCATTTGCCAGACAGAACTACTCCAGGTAGCCGCATTAGGATACACTTTTTTAGGAACCACTAAAGAAAAAAGTGAAAATATCGTAGGACCTAAAAAAGCACGTACAATTCCGCCAAGAAATACCAGAAAGTATATACTATATAGTGTAACTTTTGTAGAGATGTTAGTAGTAACCTCCGGCCAGGTAAGCAGAAATAGTCCAATACTTATAACAGAGAAACCAAATAAACATTTAAATAATAAATTTCTTTTTTCGTTTTGATCTACAATGTGACCAGCAAAAAGGGCAAGTGAAACTGCAGGTATAACTTCCATTAAGCCTATAATTCCTAATGACAACGGATTTTTGGTTATACTATAAACTTCCCACTCAATTACTACAAATTGCATTGACCAAGCAAAAACCATTGCAAAACGAACGAGTAGAAAAATATTAAATTCTTTGTAGCGTAGCGCCGCGTAAGGATCGTTCTTTGTCATATACTATTTTAAATAGCAAATATACCATCACCTCTATTCTAAAAAAGTTGTTGAAATTATAATTTATTCAGAAAATAATAATATGCACTAAAGTCGCAGCATTTTCAGCAACATCCACTTCCAGGCAAGCTAGGATCTGCTGCAGCATCAATTAATGGGGTATTAATTTTATATTGATTAGTAGTTTGTATTTGGTAATCAAGAACTGTATTTATCAAATTTAAATACTTGGCGCCAATTTCTAAATGATACATTTTAACACATTCCTCAAAATAAGCGACTTCTATATCAAATTCAGAAATTGGTAGTATCTCTTCGTATTTTTCCATCAACTCCAAAATTTTATTAGGATTTAACCGGTGGTTATACCTGTCTAAATTTTTAAAATTAAGAATCACATATTCCCGATTATTTAATTTTCTGTCCTTGTCAATATAGGTGTCTTTTCGAATTAGAAGCTTTGCTATATTATAATGAGCTGGTATGAGTTTTCCATTAGGTAGTTCAAAACCTATTTTAATTGCTTTAATAAATACTCCTAAATTCTGAAACCTTCATATAGATATGTAATTTATTAGCTCAAAAAATTGTTAACCTATTGTAAAACTGGCAGTAGATACTTGGGTGTTGGGTAACTTTGTAAATACTACATACTATAATATTTGTAATCATACAGATTACACCTTTAAAATTAAATAAAATGAATTCAGACAAGCAGCAAATTCATGAGGAACTCACAGAAAGTTTGCAGAGTTTACTAATAAAAAATTATGATGCCGAAAAGGGATTTATAAGAGCAATGCAAGAAATCGAACACCCGGCATTAAAGGGGTTTATGCAGCGCCAAGCGGCAAAACGTAGTAATTTTGCTACTGAACTTCATACTGAGTTACATAATCTAAATGAAACTCCTAAAGAACACGGTAGTCCAGCTGCTCAAGTTCATCGTATCTGGATCGATTTTAAAAGCTCGTTACATAAAGAAGATGCCACCTCCATATTAGAAGAATGTCTTAGAGGTGAAAAAAATAGTGCAAATGAGTATGAAACGGTTTTAAAAGAACACGATTTTCCTCAGCATTTGCGAACAGTAATCAACAATCAGCTATCTAAAATTTACAGAACTATTGAAGATCTACAGCAATTAGAAGATATTACACGACTACAATAAAAAAATATTTTAAATAAAAAAAGACCGGCATTTGCCGGTCTTTTTAGTTGTTAATTCGGTTGTTATTAAGATCTTGGATCTAGAATTAAATCGATACGCTCCTTTAAATCTTGTAAGTGGTAACGACTAAGTGTATCTCCTGTACGTGTCGCAGCAGTTGCAACAAGACGCTTTAGAGTATTTAATTCTGCTCTGGAAATAGCTCTAATATCTGACTGACTTACTTTTACATCAGTTGCATTACGCCCAGTTTGATCTTTTGTCAATAAGTAATCTAAACGTTCAATATAAGCTCGCTGTAAATTACGACGATACGTATCAATTTTCTTTCCATTGGTAAGTTCGCTAAAGATCCCCGTTCTTAAGTCTGTCATAAGCTGCGTCAAGGTATACGCATCTTTTCCATTAAGCGTTTCGTTTTCAATCATACGACCCATACGTCCAAAATCAAGAACATTTTCTAATGTACGCACTTGTGTAGCACGTATACGCTCAAGGCTTCCGTCATGCTCAATTCGGTTTAAAATTTCTGCATCAATCATCCATTCTGGAGTTGTAAATAATTGCTCTTGTAAAAAAGCAACGCTTTCTGCTTGGCGCTCTTTAGGAACCGGCATATATACAGCACCTTCCTGATCGTAGGTTTTGTAATACTCATAAACCCCACCTATATTATTAGAAACGTGACCCATATATCTATTATATTGTCCCAATACCTGACCATATAGTGTACTTAAATCCTCATAAGTTTTACCATCTTCTGCAGTCCATTCTATAAGATTAGGAACAATACGTTTTAAGTTAGCAATCCCATAATTACTAGCTTTAACAGCATCATCGCCTAGATCTTCAGTTTGTGAACTAGGATCTACTACTTCTCGCTGTTGTGATCCAAAACGATACATAGGATCTCCTGCGTGTTCAAGAATCCATTGATCCAGAATAGGCTTCTCTGCATTTTCTTTTTTATCTAGAATAGGTCTGTAACCCCATTTAATTGCATATTTATCATAGATACCAATATTAGGCATCATAGAAACACCTTCATCACCTGGTTGTGCGATATAGTTAAAACGTGCATAATCCATGATTGAAGGAGCTGTACTATATTTTTCAGTAAAACTTTTAGATCTTAATGAGTCTACAGGGTAAGCAACACTACTACCCATATTGTGAGGCAATCCTAAAGTATGTCCCACTTCATGAGAAGATACAAATCTAATTAGACGCCCCATGATCTCATTCTTAAACGCTACACCTCTAGCATCAGGATTTATAGCAGCTGTTTGTACAAAATACCAGTTACGTAATAAAGTCATTACATTGTGATACCAGTTAATATCAGATTCTAAAATCTCACCACTACGCGGATCACTTACGTGAGGACCATTTGCATTAGGAATTGGTGAAGCAAGGTAACGTACTACAGAATATCTAACATCTTCTGGAGACCACTCTGGATCTTCTTCTACAGTAGGAGCATCTTTTGCAATAATTGCATTTTTAAAGCCGGCAGCTTCAAAGGCTACTTGCCAATCTTCAATACCTTGCTTAATGTAAGGCACCCATTGTTTAGGAGTTGCTCTATCTACATAATAAACAATTTGTTTTTTAGGCTCAACTAATTCACCTGCATTAAATTTCGCTACATCTTCTGGTTTAACCTCAAGTCTCCAGCGATCTAAATAACGTACAGTTTTACTTTCCTGAGCATCTAGACCGTAATCTACTTGACCCCGTGCAAACCATCCCACACGCTCATCAAAATAGCGTCTTTCCATAGGCACCTTAGGAAGAAGAACCATACTATTGTTCATTTCTACCGTTATAGATCCTAAGCTTCCATTGCTAGGCGCATTTTTAGCATTGTATGTCTTTACGTGTCTGGCTTCAATGTTAAGAGGATAACTTTTAAGGCTTTCAATATAGCTTCGGTCTTTATCTACATTAGAAACTTTATATTCCTCTCTATAATATCCTGGCATACCTAATGCCTGAACATCTGTGTTATAAAGATCATTAACTTGAATAACCGTTTTAGTAGAATCTTTACTAATAGCTTTAATATCGAAAGAGAAAAGAACCGGCTCAAAATTTGAGTTAGTTACCGCTTCATGAATAGGAAGTGAATCTGCTGCAAATATCTGGTGAGATACCACACGAACTAATACTTTTTTATCTCTCTTTTCCCAACGCAGAACTTCAGTATTGGCTTTACCTCCACCAAAACCAATTCCAGTGGCCGTTTTTGCTATACGGCTAACCATAAGCATTTCGCGATCAAAAAGCGAGTCTGCAATTTCATAAAAGTAATCATCATCTACTTTATGAACTGTAAATAGTCCTTCATCTGAGATTGCATCTTTAGTAATTACTTTATCATAAGGTTTTAAACCTCCTTTAGATTTTTCAGACTTTTCAGAATCAGCAGATGCCGCTCCTTTTTTAGTCTGTTTCGTACTTGCGCACGAGACTACCGTCATCATTGCAAACGTAAAGGCTGCAATAGGGTAAAGTTTTAATTTCATATTATAATATTTAGTTGCGACAATTTAAGACACGTAAAATAAAAACCCTGTTAAGAACTTCTTAACAGGGTTTGTTAAATTTTAATAAAATATTAGATAATATGATAATTCTGAATATATATTATTTAATAAGTTAGAATAATCTCTTTAATATCAGCTTTTTATTGATTATATGTCACTAAGTTTAATTATCTACTTGCTTCATCGAGAATCTTAAGATCTTCAGAGTCAAAATCAATATTTAATGCATCGATAAATGCTTTTAACTGACTTTCTTTAGTAGCACTGGCTATTGGGGAGGTTATTCCAGGTTGTGCAATTGTCCAACCCAGAGTTACTGCTGCTTCAGAGGTATTGTACTTAGCCGCAACTTCTTTTAATGCTTTAAGTACGCGTTCTCCTTTCTCATTGAAATATTTTTTAAGAAACGGAGCACGATCTTTACCCTCAATATCCTCTTTACCTGTATATTTTCCGGTAAGAAAACCACTCGCCAGAGTAAAATAACTCGTAACGCTGAGGTTATTTTCAATACAGAAACGTTCATATGCTCCTTCAAAAGCCGCCCGATCCATTAGGTTATATTCCGGTTGAATAACCTGATACCGCGGTAAATCTTCCTGACTTGATAAGTCTATTGCTTCTCTCAAAATCGCCAACGGAAAGTTTGATGCTCCTATAGTCCTAACTTTCCCAGCATTGATGTGATTTTTATATGCCGCTAAAGTTTCTCGCTGAGCAGTACTATCATCATATTTATGACTAAAGTAAATATCTATGTAATCTGTTTTTAATCTTTTTAAGCTCAGTTCTATTTGTTCATTAATATATTCAACTGAAAGATTTGGAGCACCTGTTCCCATAGGACTCCCCACCTTGGTGGCTATAATAACTTTATCTCTGTTTTTGCGGGTATCGAGCCACTCCCCTATAATCGCCTCACTCTCTCCACCAGAATTTCCTGGTGCCCAATATGAATACACATTCGCTGTATCTATAAAATTAAAACCCTTATCAAAAAGAGCATCTAAAAGATAAAGGGAGTGTTTTTTATCTGCAGTCCAGCCAAAAACATTTCCACCAAAAGTTATAGGTGGTATTTTAATATCTGTATTTCCTATTTGTATATATTCCATAATATTTTTTATTTATTTTTATTTGTGTAAGCTCCGCAACAATGAAATATAGAATCAACTTTGTTGCTTATCACTCTAAACTAAAATTACAAAAGTGTCTCATCAGATAATTAGCGTAGACGTTTAAAGTATTGTTAATCTGTATTAAAAGCTATTTGAAAAGAAAGAAAAAACTAATTTAGCAAGACAACTAATTAAGCAATACAATGAAAAATTTACTAAGAGCATTAATCGCCGGATACGGAGCAAAAAAAATAGGTGGCGGTCGCTGTGGCTGTATTGGAACTATAGTAGTATTTGCAATTCTATATTGGCTATTGGGATTTGTATTTAACGTTATCTAATACATTTTTATCAAATAATATTAAAGGCTTTGTCACAATTGGGACAAAGCCTTTTTTTATTCACTTCTAAAAATTAAGGATTCTTAAACCCTATAAACTCATACTATTTAATCGCTTAATTGCTATAAAAGTGACTCTATTTTTAGGAATTATGCATTGATTATAAGTCTAGATTTGCGGCATTATTGTGTAATTACAGAGATGACTTAAATCGTCTTAAAATCTAAATTTTGTATGCTGATTTTACTCGAGTTTACCCTGCCGCTTACAAATCCAGTATTGAAATTTCTTTTAATATTGGTGATTATATTAATTGCTCCTATTCTATTAAATAAGATTAAAATTCCGCACCTATTAGGATTAATAATTGCCGGAGCCATTGTAGGACCCAAAGGAATTAATTTAATTGAACGGGACAGTAGCATCATATTGTCGGGTACGGCGGGTTTACTATATATCATGTTTCTTGCAGGCCTCGAAATTGACTTAGCAGATTTTAAGAAAAACAGCAAAAAAAGTGCTGTGTTTGGCATGTACACTTTTCTGATCCCTATGATTTTAGGCACGCTCGCGGGCTTGTACCTTCTTAACATGTCTGTACCTACGTCGATCTTATTAGCAAGTATGTTTGCTTCCCATACACTCATTGCATATCCCCTAGTTTCAAAAATGGGAGTTGCAAAAAACAAGGCTGTAAATATTACTGTGGGAGGAACTTTAATTACAGACACATTGGCTTTGCTTGTACTGGCAATTATTGTGGGGATGACCACAGGAGAAGTAAATGCAGAATTCTGGATTAAACTTGGCGTTTATATCATACTGTTTGGTCTTACTGTTATGTTTATTTTTCCCATAATAGGACGCTGGTTTTTTAAGAAATTTGACGATAGTGTATCCCAATACATCTTTGTTTTAGTCATGGTATTTCTAGCTGCTGTTCTAGCAGAGCTTGCCGGTATTGAAGCTATTATAGGAGCATTTCTTTCTGGTCTTGCCTTAAACCGGTTAATACCTCACACGTCTCCTTTAATGAACCGTATTGAGTTTGTAGGGAATGCTATTTTTATACCATTCTTTCTTATAGGTGTCGGTATGCTTATAGATTATCGGGTCTTTTTTAATGATATTGAAACCATTAAAGTAGCTGCGGTAATGATAATCGTAGCCACTTCTGCCAAATTTTTAGCTGCCTGGATTACTCAGAAAACATTTAAATTCTCTGCAGATGAGCGCCGACTTATTTTTGGCTTAAGTAATGCGCAAGCTGCGGCAACGCTTGCAGCTGTTCTTGTAGGATACAATATAATTACTGGAGAGGATGCATCGGGAGAGCCTATACGCTTGTTAAATGAGAGTGTTCTTAATGGAACAATTCTTATGATTTTATTTACCTGTACAATAGCATCTTTTGTAGCTCAAAAAGGGGCTAAAAATATTGCATTACTTGAAAGTTCTGATGCCGATTCTGAAGAGCTCATTAATACTGAAAGAGTCCTGATTCCTATAAGTAATTCTGAAACTATAGACGAACTAATAAATCTGGGTATTACTGTAAAGTCTAAAAAAAATAAAGAAGGCTTATTTGCGCTGAGCATTGTAGATAACTCTACAACTGATGCATCAGCAGGTAAAAACGCACAAAAAATACTTAACAAAGCTACTGTTACTGCTTCTGCTACAGATAATAAATTACAAGAAATATTACGTTACGACTCTAGCATCGTTAATGGAATAACGAGTGTGGTAAAAGAACAGAAAATTACAGATCTCATTTTAGGTCTACACATTAGCAAAGGCATTTCAGAATCTTTTCTAGGAAATTTAACCGAGGGTATTTTAACCAAATGTAATACGACAACCCTCATTTACAAACCGGCACAACCTTTTAATACGATAAAAAGACATCTAATAATTGTCCCTGAAAATTCTGAAAAAGATATGGGTTTCCCATTCTGGATTATCAAAATTTGGAATATTGCCAGAAACTCCGGTGCTAAACTGGTTTTCTACGCCAATAAAGAAACCTTGCTGTTTATTAAACAATTACAAGCAAAGCAATCTATGGAATGTGAGTTTGAAGAATTTAGCGACTGGGATGAGTTTTTAATATTGGCTAAAAACTTTTATCAGGATGACAACCTAATCATCGTCTTGAGCAGGAAAGATGAACCTTCATATAACAAGAATATGTCTAAAATACCTTCCTACTTGAACAGGTATTTTAAAGACAACAGCTACATACTAATTTATCCAATGCAAGCCGGTTATCAAAATGCCTCTAAGATTGATTATAAAAATCCAACATTATTAGCTCCTCTTGAGAAACTCGACGAACTAAGAAAGTCTATTGCTAAGAAATTTAAGTGGTGGTAAGATGAGTTAATTTCGATTGATAATGTAGTAACGCTAGTTTGCAAATAGGCTTCGGTTTAAGGTAAATTCAATAATTTAAGGAAAAAGAAAGATTATAGTAGTTTCAAAAACTTTAATTTGAGCCCTTAAATGTAACCACACGCAACTGCCCAGGGATTATAATGTACTATGAGACAATCTTTAATTGAATTTATACGGAATTTAAAAGTCTTTTTAAGAACAAAATTTAAGCAGTACGACAGCAAACTTCCTTATTTTATAACTGTATTGCTAGCTTTGATAATTGTTGTTTTCTGTATAAATACATTTATAGAACTTACAGATACTCTCAAGTCTGAAATTCTTGCGACATACGATACGCAGATTACAGATTATATACTTACATATAGAAATCCCTTACTCACAAAATATTTTGTATTTGTTACAAACGTAGGTGATTTATATGGCTATCTAATTGTTGTAGGCCTTGCCTCTGCAGTATCTTATTATTTCTTTAAAAGCTGGAAATACGTTGCACAAACTGTTCTTGTACTTTTAGTTGCATCTATATCTAATGTGATGCTCAAACGCTTTATCGATAGAGCACGCCCAGGTATTGAGCATTTGGTTTCAGTAGAAACTCTAAGTTATCCTAGCGGTCACGCCATGAGCGCAATGGCTTTTTATGGTTTCCTTATTTATTTAGTAACTCAATTCAATTTAAGTAAACTAGCAAAATCAAGTATTATTGCCGGCTTATCATTCTTAATACTAAGCATAGGTATAAGCCGTATTTATCTGGGAGTTCACTATCCTTCAGACATTGCCGGTGGATTTATAGCAGGATTTATTTGGGTTGTTTTTTGTATTCTAATATTTAATATCATCGAACTATTTAGGAGAGATCCTAAAACGTAGATGGTAAATATTTAGATTATTTAAAATGGATATCCTATTGCAAAATTCAGAATAGGATTAGAAAAATCATAAGTCCATCGTTTTCCTTCTTCAAGACTTGGATCGTGAAATGGTGCTGCAAGATCTAAGCGTATAACAAAACTTTGTATGTCAACACGCATCCCAAAACCACCACCAATTCCCAATTGGTTTATAAAATCACTTCCAAAAGTATCTCCTTCAAGCGCCTCGTTATCTGTAGTATTCCAGATGTTCCCGGCATCTACAAATACTGCTCCTTGAAGAATATTTATTAACGGAAAACGGTATTCCAGATTGGCTTCTAGTCTTAAATTGCCTGTTTGATCATAATAATTAGCTGCATTATCTTCACCTGCAACATACGTTCCTGGACCCAGAGACCGCGTTCTAAATGCGCGCACACTATATGGACCGCCAGAGAAATACTGCTTTGTATACGGTACAACTTCAGAATTACCATAAGGTACACCTACACCGGCAAATAAACGAGCTGCTATAGTTTGATTTTCAGCAAAATTAAAGTGATATCTAAAGTCTCCATCTATACGGGCAAACTGTGCATATTCTAATCCAAAAATACTCTGCGGTTGCTCGCCTCCAGAAAATAAACTAAGACTATTACCGGCAGTTTCAAAATTAGCATTTAAAAATATTTGATGTGTTTTACCGGCATCAACCATACCGTTGTAGGTAAATGAATACGTCAAACCAGATATAAACTGCTGGTCAAAACTGGTTTGTAAATAGGGGTTTGCATCCAATATAGCATCAAACTCTGGCGTTGTATTTGCTAAAGAGACATAATTGATAGCTATAGGATTTATTTCGTGCGTAATGTATTTATTTGCCTGCCATACGTATCCAAAATTCGCTTCTACAGATCCTAAAGTGAATAATTGCGATCTGTTGAGGTATGCTAAACCTAATTTGATACGTGTCTTCGGAATATCATATTTGAAATAATCTTTAGAGAATTTATACGGAAACAACATTCGTGGAAAAATGAGTTCTCCACTCAATCCCAATTGCACGCTTGATGAACCGGAAGAACTGCCGGTATTACCTCCCGCCTGAATTTCATAACTTCCATCTAGTGAAATATTTAATGTTTCACCACCATTAAATAGATTACGGTTAGCAAATGTTAATCCCAATCCTGGTCCAGAAAATCCATTTGACTTGGTAACAGCCTTAACTTCGGCTCGAATAGCGCGTTTATTTAACGGAGATAAAAAGATATTCGCTTCAAGCAAACCTAAGCTATCTCCTTTTGCACTATTATCTATTTCATTGTAGCGAATATTCACAAATTTGTAAGCACCTATAGAACCTAATCTTCTACTTGTAGCCTTAGATTTATCTGGACTATACAAATCACCTTCCTCTAATAAAATAAAGGGGTCCAAGCGTTTTGGTAAAAAGTAAAGTTCATCTTGTAAGAAGTTCTTGTTTGCATAAGACACCGTATCTATTACAGTACTATCCAGAGCTACAGAATAATTAGGATAAACATTCACCTGGGCAACTTTATACGGAATAATCGATTTTACTGGTACATCCTTTTTTAATCGTAAATACAGATCAAATTTTTTATTTGTGTACTGATTTGTATCTGATTCAAAAATCAAGAAACCCGAATTAAAATTATAAAATCCTTCATCTTTAAGCTGAAGATTTATACGTTCACGTTCAGCCTTCATTGCGCTCAAGTCAAAGCGCATTCCAGGCTTCATAATAGATTTATCTATTTCGTTTTTGATGCTTTTATAAACCAGCAAACTATCAGTATCTAATTGATAATTTTGCAGACGATAAGGCTTTGACAATCCGAGCTTGTAAATAGCTTCAGCCTCTTTATTTATAGTGTCTTCTACGATTTCTGAAGCAACAGTACTATAGAAAAAACCTTTGTTTTCTAGTCTGTTGAGCAAAATTTGCTCCATCTCATAACTTCGAATATCTGAAGCATAAACGGGCTCTTTTCCAAATTTCTTATTCAAGAACTTATTGATAAATCCCGGTTTCTCTCGCGTACCTTTATAATGAAAATACAAACCCGGATATCCTCCTAGAAATGAAGAAACAGGTTCTGGTCTTAAAGCAGCTTTTAAATCCAGTTCAATATTATCAATATCATTAACGATAGAATCTGGTGTGAGCTCAACCGTTTCTTTAGTATATAAATATTCTCCTTCTGGAATAAACTTTTCCACCGAGCAGCTATAGGTTACAAACCCTATTACAACAGCGAGAGTTGTCCATTTTATATTTCCTTTAATTTTTATAGCGCTATTCATCAGACTCTTCTTCTTCTAATTTAGCCGGAAACAATGATTTCCAAAGCTCTGTAAACTTGTTAAACTCACGTGTAAATAATAAGGAAATACCATTTACCACAATTTGACCGTCAATAATATTTTCATATTGGCTACGTCTGTATCCTCTCAATCTGTATCTACCGTCTTCAGTAAGTAGATATTCGATACTTACATTCCCTACAACTGGCGCAGTACCGTTTTCTGTATTACCGCTTCCCTGAAGATCTACAGCACTACCCACACTTACCACTACCCGATCATCAAATAACTTTTTCTGTGCAGCTATATCTAACGTAGTTCTATCTGTAGGTGCACTACCTTGATAGTCTGTATAACTATCTAACCCAAAGTTCAAATCAAACCCTGTATTGCCCAGCAGTTTATCTGAGAATACATTTAATTGATCTGAAATAGCGTCATTTAAGTTATCTCTGGCTATTGTTGCTGTTCCTCCACTACTACCATCGCTACTTGAAGAAGGGAAGAATCTATTTAAAACTAGTAATGAAAAAACCTGTTTATTGAGTTCGTTTTCCTGCTGATTTAATTGCTGAACCTGGCTATATACTTGCCCTCCTACGGCACCGCGACTAGCTTCAGGTATATCTAGATTAAAACTAATTATAGGCTTCATCAATTCGCCGTCGATATTTATATAAACTAGAAATGGAACTTCTTGTCTAAATTGAGATTGCGTACTTATATCTGTTCCACTGGTTGCAGAAGCCATTAATCCGCTTGCTGAAGTTTCAACCTCATAAGCAGCCTTAATATCTAATTGAGCATCGAATGGATCACCAGACCACGTGATACGACTTTCTGGAGCCAGGTCAAATCGACGTTTTACAAGATTATAGAGACTCATCTCATAATGACCGTCATTCACGTTGTAACGACCACTTAATGTCATCCTTCCATTAGGATACATATTGTATTTAAAATCACCCGTCCCGGTAACCTGAAAGTTATCTCCCGTTTGCTCATCAATAACAAGATTGAAAATAGCTCCTTTAGCGATACTTAAATCTGCATCTATTTCAAAACCAGAAACAGTGTATGAATCTTCTTTGTTATTGGTTAGAATAGCATCCGGATTTTCTTTATTCACAAAGATTACCACTCCCTCTTTTGATTCTATTTGCACTTCTGAAGGAGGCAAAACATAGGTCACATCGGTCGCCGAGTTAACCGTTAAATTAAGCTTGACAATGGGTAAGTTTAAGTCTCCGGTAATGCTGGCATCAGCATCAAAAACAACCGTACCATAAACTAAATCAAAGTCATCTTTTGTTGAATTTAAAGCTTTGAAGTTTTTAGCTTTCAACTTAAGATCAAACGTAGGATTAATAAAGCTTTCAGTCCCAACATTTCCACTTACTGAAATTGCATTGGAGCTTGCATCCTGAATTTTGAAGTTATCGAAATAAATGCCTTTGTTATCAAGTCGCAGTTCTTCATTTGCCAATAAAAACGGAGCATTTAGCTTAGTAATTTCGAAGTTGGCATTTTCAAAATTTATTGTTCCATTATAATTGGGCTCTAGCGTAGTACCGGTAACTGTAATATTTCCTTTTAAAATTCCACTAGCATTAGATAGTTCTCCTTGAGAGAAATTTTCAAAAGCTTTAAAATTTATGCGATTAATGTCTAAGTTAAGATCTATGATTGCTGCTTCAGGGCTATCAATATAACCCCCTATAACATCCAGATCTGCGACACCTTCTTTAAGACTCAGATTAAAATCATAACCGCCGGCACCTTTAGATTTTCCTGAAACTTTCAGGGTTCCCATATCGGTTTGCAACACTTCAAATTGCTTAATGTTTAAATCTGCTAACATTCCCGGAGATGTAAAGGGATCTTCAACAATAAAATCTCCATTGAGAATACCTTTTACCAAGGATTCATCGGGATTTAAAAGATTGAGTATACTTGATAATCTAAAGTTCTTAAAATTCACCCCTAAATGTTCCTTAGAAATACCCGGTAGATTGTTACTAACTTCTACAATTTGATCCTCAAAGGATAATTTGAAATCTTCAAATACAGTATTCACATCGGTAAATAGTATACTGTTATTGGGATTTACACGCCATTTATTACGATTAAGTATGAGATCTTTATCGTCTATATGAATTTTAAGATTATCATCTTCTTGAGTGATTAATGCGAGTATATGCATCAACTTCTCATCTTCATCTAAAGAAAGGAAGTCCAGATACATCATATTATTAGTTACGCGACCGCCTATTCGTGTATTTTTAATATTTACAGGTCCTGCAACTAAATCTTTAAGACCAAATCCGAAATCCATGTTCTTATCATTCGATATAAGTTTAAAGGCCAGACTATCTATAGTGTAGCCATTATAATTTACATAGGGTAAATTTATATCTGCATTAAGGGCTCTTTTATATTCATCAAAATCTACAGCAATTTGTACCGTATCTAATTCTCTTAAATTAGGAACAAATACCTCACTTAAAATTGGAGATTCGTGAACAGTACCCCGTATTTTCATTAAAACGGGTTTTGAGAGCGTATCTAGTTTAGGATCCTTTGTAAGGTAGGATTGAACGTGTCTTTGTAATGCTGCTATAAAATCTTGCGGACTCGCATTAGATTCTAAATCCAATTGTAATACCCGATTTCTTATGTCTAACGAAGTTGTATCTGGTTTTACAAATGCTTCTATACTTAAATCCCCTAATTGATAGGCTTTGTCATCATAAACAGCCACACCCCGCTTTATATCGCTATTGATTATATAATCTTCAGGAGTACCTTTGAAAAATCCGGTTAAGGTGAATGCTGCTTTTACATTTCTATTCACAAGACCTAAAGCCTGCAAATCTGCTCCTATCAAATCAAGATTCACAGTTGCTGATGAGGCCACTGAATCAAGTGTTACATCTGCATCAAACTTCATATTAAGATTTTCATCCTTATAGGCTGAAACTAAATTTCCTTTTCCTTTATTAAAGTTTCCTTCTAGTGCTAGATCCTTAAATGTATACTCATTAAAATCCAGACTATTAACCGTAGCATTCACTTGTGCATCAAGATCATTAATAGTCGAACCACTACCCATTGCAGTTAAATTAAGATCCAGAACGCCTAGCATTTCATTCTGAAGTATTTTCCCCAATCTAATTTCAGTAGCCGTTACGGTACCATCAAAAGCAATAGATTCACCAAATGCAGCATTACCGTCTAGTACCACAATGCCGTCTGTAGTTTCTAATTTTGATTTTGTAATTGCTCGAGTTGTACTTCCCTTTAAAGATCCACTGAGGCGAACTAACTCAGGGAATTGAATACCCAATTCTTTTTCATCTAAAAATCTATTCAGATCAGAACGTATACTTTGAATACGGTAATTAGGAAAATTATAAGATAACTTATCAGGGTGTGTAGCATTATAAACTGTTCCTTGTAAACTTAGAAACGTAGTATTACCCCAATTAAAACGAGTTGGTTTTATGGTGAGATCATCTAATTTCCCGGTTGCAACCAGACTACCCGTTAGTTTGCGATTGCTTAGTTTATTAATATAAATATTTTCTTTTAGCGCTGGTTGAAATAAAAAGGCGGTCTTTAAATCTGCAATTATATTGGGAATATTGAGGTTCATTGTCGCACTCCCGGGAGTCTCAATAAAACTAGCTAAACTTGCATATCCTACTTCTAAGTCTCCTTCTAAATAGTTTTCGTTTAGTTTGAATTTAAGATCGTTAACATCAATCAATTCATCGGTTACTTTAAGGGTAAAATTAAGATCTTCAAGGTTCAAACCAGAAGCTTCAATTGCTGATGCGTTCAATAAATCAGCAGTTATTGACTTATCTTGAAGTTTTATGTCTCGTAAACCTAAAGACATTTTTTCAAGGGCAATCGCATTAGGATTGAGCGTGCCATTAGTGGGACTAGCACCATCTAATGTATATTTAATCGAATTATCTACAAGAGTAATCTCACGTACATTTACCAGGTAAGGAGGCCACTCAAAAGAGTTAGTTTCTACCGTGTTTTTTTCTGTTTTTTCAGAGCTAGTAACTGTACTAAGAGCCAGTTCAATTTTCGAATTATGGAGTACTAATTTATCAACATCAAATATGTTATTCTTAAGGTCTATCTGTGGTACTTTTGTTTCAAAATCACCAATGCTTGCATATGCCTGTATACCATCGGGTATAGAATTATAATCAACAACTACTTTATTTAATTTAAGCTGCTTAATCTTTATATAAGGCATTGGTACCTCGGTTGTATCTTCAGATACAGGTAATGGCTTGGTCTGCTTGTAGGAGATTCTTGTATCGGTTAAAAAAACGTTTCCTACTTCAAACCGCATGGTTTCAATATCTGTTTTACGCATATCAAGCTCGAGTTCAGATAAAGCCAAATTTGCTTCCATGCCCGAAACATCATCAATATAATTTACCTTAAAATCTTTAAAGTTAAAATCTCCCAGATTTAGCTGAAATGCAGTTGTATCCTGAGGTGTGGAAACCGTAGTAGTATCTGCTGTTACAAAGGCATCTACTAAAAATTGATAGTTAAAACCCGCAATAGAATCTCTTCTAATTACATTTGCTCTAACGCCTTCCCAATCGACATCATCAATACTTAGTGGACCACCAGTAATTAATGACCATAATGGCACAGCGGCTTCTAAGTGCTTACTATAAACCAGAGTGTCTCCTTTTTTATCGGCAAGATAAAGACCGTCTAAAGCAATATCACCATCAAAAGTTATAAAGAGGCGTTCAATTTGGACTTCAGTTCCTGTTTTATCCTCCACATAATTAATAGCCTTTTCAACTAATATGCCTTGACCCCAAGGACTGCGTATAAATAATATAATAAGTAATAGTAAAACCAAGATTGCCACTAGTACTTTACCAAAAATTTTTAAGCCTTTTAAAATCTTTTGTTTAGGAGTCTTCTTCATAATTCATTATCTCAAAATAGCAATAGAATTACACTATTTTGAAGTGGTTAAAAGTACTATTTATACAATAGCAGTTGGCAATCAAATTATTAAAAACTTGTTATAGTTTTCTTTAAAAGCAGTTAAAAAGGGCACGAAGGTTTCTGAAATTAAATAAATTCAAAAAAAGTAAATTATGAAAACAGACAACAAAAAAAATACAGATTACAATTCTGACGTAACCAAGGAAGATTTAGACATATTAAACCAGAAAAATATTCATAAGGATGGTGGCGCAGATGAACAGCTTAGGGATCGCCAAAAGGATGTAGATTTTACAGGGAAAGATCTGGATGTACCTACAGGTGAAAAAACCAATGAACAAACTACGGGTCTTAAAGACGAAGAAAATAAATTATACAGTCAAGGAGGACCACGTAACAATAATCTCGATGAGCAGAACGGTGAATTATAAAAATTTTACCGCACAGAAAAAGCCATCAATTGATGGCTTTTTTTATGCTTAATTTTCTTTAACTATCATAATATTAGCCTTTACGCCAGTTAATAAGTTCCATTCATTAGAACTAATTACGTTCCCAGTATCATCATAAACTACAAAAGCTGCAGTATTAGGTCCACTAGAACCTTGGTTTAAAGCCTTAAACGATATCTTATTAAATCCTTTTTTTAATGGAAGATAAAAGCTGGTATAGGCTTCAGTCAACCATATACTTGGTACCACAATTTCATCATTGACTAATACAGCAACCCGATCGCCATCTACATAAGCATAATCTCTACAAACAATTTTAACCTGCTGCCCTCCATTTTTAAATGTACCTAAATCTTGATCTGATTGATGTGCGGGTTTTTCAGATTTATCAGAATCCCGATTAGCTTCACGCTGATTCATCATTTCTGTATATCGCTGTCCGGCATCTGCATATTTTTCGTGCTTAAGCATATAAAAGGTAGGTGTTTCCGGGGCTCTAAGTACTGGACGTTCCATTAATTTACCATTTGCATCTAATTGCAAACCGCCTATAGATTTTTTAGATTCTGGTAAATCTGAAGTCGGATCTGGAACTGGCGTAGGTGTACCTTTAGGATTTTCAGTTGCCGGAATTTTAAAAGATCCTGACCGGTTATCAATTTGAGATAAGACTGTAAAAGGCATAAAAAATATACAAATCACAAATAGTAATTTGTGGTCATATAGCCGTTTGATATACATAGTATTCAATTTCAATCCTCTTAATTCTTAACGTTATCAAATAAATTGTATTGCCATATTTAAAAAACAAATATAGTTAATAGGGAGTAAACAGTAATCGTGCCAATTCTCGTGATACTTGAATCCCAAATTGCTAAATCTTCAAAAAAATCGTAGATTTATTATAAAATCTACATATGAAAAAGAATTATTTTAATATCAACGTTCAATTTAATTCGCTTTTGTTTTTATGTACGGCGTTATTAGTATTTTTTACAAGTTCTGTCAAATCTCAAGAATCTGATAAATTTATAGAGTACAAAGGACTCGTAATTTCAAAAGGCTCTAACAATCCACTGCCATTTGTAAACCTTGTAGTAGAAGGAACAAATATTGCTACAGTAACAAACTCTGAAGGCAATTTTTCTTTAAAAATTGATGAAGCGTTACCTAATGCAAAGGTCACATTTACATACCCTGGTTATCAGAAATTGATAATTATAATGGCTGATTTAAGCGATGAGAATTCTGTAATTAGTCTCTCCCCCCAAACATACGAACTTGATGAAATAAATATTTCCAGACCTAAAAATGCGCTTTATTTAGTTCAGCAAGTGTTTGATAACATTGATAAAAATTATGCTGATCAGGATAATTTTATGACCGCATTTTATAGAGAAACCATTAATAAACGTAATCGAAGTGCTTCTTTGGCAGAGGCTGTAGTAACCATACAGAAAAAACCTTATGCCAGTTATGAAACAGATTTAATTTCTATATATAAAGCTCGTAAAAGCACAAATTATGACCGTCTAGATACAGTTGCGATAAAGTTACAAGGTGGTCCCCTAAATGCCTTGTATGCCGATCTGGTAAAATATCCTAAATATTTTATTACACCCCAATCCCTTTCTAATTATGACTTTTCGTTTGGAGAACCTTTAATTAATGATGGTTCGATGGTTTATGTAGTGAACTTTAAGCAAAAGAGTACGATCAACGAACCATTATACTACGGAAAATTATTTATTGACGCTCAATCTAATGCTTTAACAAATGCTATTTATAATTTAAATGTAGAAGATCGTAATGCAGCTGCTGCTTTATTCGTTAAGAAAAAACCGAATCGCGTAAAAGTTTATCCTACCGAAATAAGTTATCGTATAGATTATCGCAATAAAGACGGTAAGTGGTATTATAGTTATAGCAACGTTCAGCTTGAGTTTGTAGTAAACTGGAAACGCAAACTATTTAATAGTAAATATAGAATTAGCAGTGAAATGCTTATTACAGATTGGGAAACCGAATTAATGTCTGATGGTATAGATAGAAAATCAAAGTTTAAGCAAAATGCTGTTTTAGCTGATGAAGTCTCCGGATTTGCCGATCCTGAGTTTTGGGGAGCTTATAACGTCATAGAACCTGAAAAATCAATTCAACAAGCCATCGACAAAATTCAAAAGCAAATTAAAAGAGATTAACAGCTCGTTATCAAATTACGTATTTGCACGTGTTTTGAAATTACTGAAGACAGATCGTCTACATTGTATGGTTTTGTGACAATATCATTCATACCACTGTGCTGTGCTGCTTTTTTGATAAAGGTAGCTTCAGCAGCGGTAAGAGCTATAATAGGTATTAATTTATCAAATATTCTAATGGCTTGGGTAGTCTCATAGCCATTCATTCCTGGCATATTAATATCCATTAAAATAAAATCAAAATAATGTTTTTTGGCGCGTTCTAAGGCTTCTTCTCCATTCTGAGCCTCAAAAGTAATGACGCCAAGATTTTCTAGAACTCGTTTTGTAACCAGCCTGTTAATCTTATTATCATCTACTATAAGACAACGTAAACCTTTAAGGTTAGAAATACCCAAAGAATTAGGTTTAGTCGTACGTTCTTGTTGAGTAGTAGGGTTTAAATCTTTTTCAAAGTCAATATCAAATAAAAAGGTAGATCCTTTTCCTACACTACTTTTTAAGGTGATTTTAGAATCCATCTTCTGTAATAATTTCTTTACAATAGGCAGTCCCAAACCAGTACCTTTAGATTCAGATCCGGATTCTGTCTTTTGTAATTCTTCCAACTGACTGAACTCATCAAAAATACTTTCCTGAAGTTCTCTTGGAATTCCTATTCCATCATCCTGAACCTCAAAATAGATTTTAAATTTATTTTCCTCTAACTCTTCTCCTCGCATTCTAAGAACAATTTTACCCTTAGGAGTAAATTTAATAGCATTCCCTAAAATATTTAGTAACACTTGAGAAACGCGACGCGCATCTCCTATTACAAACTCGGGAACCGAAGAATCAATCTCGCAAACTAGTTCGCACTCAGAGCTCTTTAGGCTATTTTGATCAAAGCTGGAAACCAGATCTTCAGCTAATAACTGAATATTAAATCTCTTATTTATCAAGCTAAAAGACTCATCTTCTAGTTTTGATAAATCCAGTAAATCATTAATGATATCTAATAAATGATCGGCACTAAACTTTAAAGAACCTATTTCTTCTTTAAAAGCTTCAAATTCTGATCTTTTTTCAAGTAAAGAGATAATACCGGTTACTCCATAAAGTGGTGTGCGCATCTCGTGACTTAAAGTAGAGAAGAATTTTGATTTTGCTCGTTCACTTTTTTCAGCCAGATTTTTTGCTTTTAATAAATTCTTATTGTTTCTCTTAAGATTATTAATTAAACCCAATCTCAGTTTTTCACTATAAAATAAATAAGCAAGAAAAAGACTTAATAAAGCCAAGATAGAGCCTAGCAAAATAAATTGAATCTTTTTGCGCCTTAAATCTTGATCCAGTAACTGTTGTTGCATTTCAGCTTCATTACGCTGGCGCCTTAATTCTTCTGTTTCCGCACGTGCAAGAGCTAATTTTACAGTTTCTTTCTCTAATGTTTTTTCCCGTATTTTATAATGCTTTAAATACTGCTGCTGAACATTAAAAGCTTTATCACTATAATTATTTTCATTTAAATATGCAGCGTAACGCTCATAAAACTCTAATGCAAGCGGAGTCATATTATCACGCTCAATGAGTTCAAAAGCCTCTGCATAATATTCTAGTGCTTTAGCTTTTATATCTAACGCTTTGTAATAATCGCCCCAACTTATATTTAAATAAATTAACGGATCATTGTGATAATTAAATGAGTGATCATAACTTTCCGTCGCTTTTTTAAGATACGGATACATCATTACAAAATTCTCTTCTTTACCGTATAATTCGGCTATATTAAGAGCCGCATCTAAGAAAACTCCGCTATTCAATTCTTGTTGAATTTCTAAAGAATTTTTATAATACTCTAAAGCTTGTTTTCTGGTATTAGGATTTGTAGAAAGGCTGGCAGCAAGATTGTTATACCCCCACGAGATCAATGTATCATTTTTAGATAGCTTTGCAAATTCTAAAGCAGATTTTGCATATGCTAAGGATGGTATGGTATCATTGATTTCATGATATATTACACTAAGCATATTATAGCCATGAAAGGTATAATCATATTCATTTAAGCGTTTTGATTCTATAATTAAATCAGATAAACGTTCAATGGCAACATCATATTTCTTTTCGTCTCGATATTTATAAATAGCATCAAGATCTTGTTGTAAAGAGTTTTCTTGAAAAATTGGATAAAGGCTTTCTGAAGGAGAATCAACGTTGGAAAACACAGTAAAAATGTTACCTACAAGCAGACAAATGCATACACAAAGGGGTAGATAATTGATTTTCACGTTATGACAAGGGGTTTTTGACAGGACAATATTACATAAATAATCGATTAAATGCTAAAGTTAAGTTCTTAAATATCAATAATAAACGATTTATTTAGCTGAAATAGGCTTAAATAAAGAGATGTAATAAATACGCTTAATTTACTAAGTAAGATTTTTCTTATAAAAAAATCTATGGTATTACCCAATGTTATAAAATGCTAATTAAAGTATCTTTGTCGATTTATAAGAATATGAATATAATTATAAGCCCTACCTATTTTCCAGACATACTATCATTTGCTGCAATGGTACAAGCAGACACTATCATGCTTGAAGTTTCAGAAAATTATCAAAAACAAAGTTACAGGACTAGGATGTACATTGCTACTTCAAACGGCAGGTTACTTCTTAATATACCTGTATTACATTCAAAAAAGAAAGAGCGAAAAAAAATAGAGGATACTTATATTGAAAATAGTTTTTTGTGGCAACGACAACACTGGAGATCACTCGTAATTGCCTACAGAACATCTCCTTTTTTTGAATTTTATGAAGATGATATTTATCCTCTTTTTCATAAAGAATACAATTCTCTTCTCGAATTTAATATAGATACGATCAAATGCCTTCAAGAGCTATTAGATATAGATCTTACAATAAGTTACACCTCCAGTTATCAAGAGAATTACGCAGATAAAATAGACCTACGCCATTTTGCAGATGGCAAAAGGAAAAATAAAACGGAAATTGAACCCTATAGACAGGTGTTTGAAGAAAAAAACGGTTTTATTCCCTATCTCTCTGTTTTAGATTTACTGTTTAATCACGGTCCTGAAGCAATTACTTACCTACAGAACGTAGATTTGAAACTGTAGCGACTACTTCATAGTAATAATAGCCATTATAGGAAAATGATCTGAGTAGCCCACATCAAAATTCTCAAAGGCCTTAACGTCGTAACTTTCATCGGGTAGAATAAAATCGATGCGTAATGGAATTATGTCAAATATAAATGTTCGTCCAAATCCACTCCCCTTTTCTTCAAAAGCATCTCTTCGGGAACCTCGAATTTTATTATAGGTATAAGAAAAGGCAGTATTATTAAAATCCCCGGCAACTATAGTTTTATAAGGGCTATTTTTCTGATGTTCTAAAAATATATTGGTTTGTTCTTGTTGCTTTTTAAAAGCTCTTCCCAATCTACCTACAAGAGATTTAGTATCTTCTTTTTCAAGTGCATTAAGCTCTGGAGTAAGCGTAAGCGTTTGCATATGCATATTGTAAATACGAATGGTATCCTGAGCCTTAACGATATCAACAAAAATACCATTGTTAAATGTCGCTTTAAAATCTAGAGAGCCCTGGTTAATAATAGGATACTTAGAGTAAATTGCCTGTCCAAAATTACGCGCAACTGTCTCATTACCTAAATAGTAATATTTATAGTTCTTGAAATTAGGCGAATTGTGCTTTGAAAACTCCTGAAATGTTAATATATCAGGTGCATTTGTGTTTATCAATTCGAGAACTCCCTCGCGTATTTGCTCCTTATCAAATTTATCGCTTGTAAAAACGTGAACGTTATAGCTGAAAATACTCAAATCTTCTGATGCTTGTTCAACGTTTTGAACAGGATTTCCTGAGCTAAAATTATATAATGTTGTACCTATAAACAGCCATAAAACTAAAATTAAACCAGATAGCAAGAACTGTTTTTTAAAAAGCAGTAGCCAGTATATTACAAATATGACATTTGTGGCTAACAGCGCCGGTATTATAAGAGTAAGTACAGATATAGGTGGAAAAACCTTAGGTGGAAAATAGGGTAACGTGTAACCTATTAATAATGCTATTGCAAAAAGACTGTTTAAAAAAAAAGCAATCTTATTCCAGAGTCCGAGATTCTTCATTAATTATCTTTTCCGGCTTTAAATAAAAAATCTTTATCCTCTTTTGAAAGGCTATCATAACCACTCTTGCTTATTTTATCTAAAATAGTATCCACACGTATTTGCTTTTCAGACTTTGATAAAGAATTAGATCCAGATCTATTAACTGAATTACTTGTTTGTTTATTGCGGTATACGGTTTTCATTTTAGCTTTTTTCTCACTTCTAGGGCGAGGCTTTAAGAGAGCTACTACCTTATCTGCTAAACGCTCCCACCAGATACCGATATCATTTCCTTTTTGAAGTTGTTGTGCATATACAAATCCAAAAATCGCCCCGCCCACGTGCGCTAGTAATCCGCCTGCATTATCAGATGAAGGAATTTGTATAAGATCTGTAAGAATTACAAAAACACCGATGTGCCATAACTTCACATTGAAAAATATAACGCGTACCTCGGTATTAGGAGTATATGTGGCTATAAAGATCATAATAGCTCTCACAGCTGCGCTTGCACCTACTAAATAAGCTGTTGATTCAATAAGAACCGGAAATAAATTATAAGAAACCACAAAAAAGACACCACCGGCTAATGCACCTAAGAGGTATATAGTTAGGAAACGTTTTTCAGTAAAAAGATTTAAAACTATCTGACCAAACCAATACAGGATTAACATATTCCAGAAAATATGCCAGAATCCTCCGTGAAGAAATGCATAAGTAAGCAGTGACCACGGCTGAATTACTAATCTTCCTAAATCTGTAGGAAGACTCAACCATTGTGTTATAATATTTCCTGAATTTAAAATCCATTCAAGAAGCATAAAACCTATCCAGATTAATACATTAACCACGATAAGTTTTACGACAATAGAAGCCGTTTTAAATTGGTAACTCAAATTTGTTCCAGACATAGCTAATACCAGCGTTTATCATTAAAACTGTTCTTTTTCCAATACCACATCATTATGAACCCAAACAAGGCCCCACCAATGTGAGCGAAATTGGCAATATTCTGACCGAAAAGAGAAAAGCCGGTTACACCAGAAAATAAATCGATTAGAATTAAAACCGGAATAAAAAACTTTGCTTTGATAGGAATAGGCAAAAATATTAAGAAAAGCTCTGCATTAGGAAACAACATCCCAAAGGCTACAAGAACTCCATAAATGGCTCCTGACGCTCCTACCGCTGAGGTTGAAAAAGCTTCAATCATTCCTCTAATTTTATCTGCTTCACCAATATCTGGATACGAGTATTGTCCCGTCTGTTGAATACTCGTAAACGCTTTTTCTAATATTTGAGAAATGTCTGCCGGACTAATACCAGCATCAATAAGTGCCGTATAGCCTACCTGATAATGATAATATCCTACTAAGGTATGAATCAATGCCGCTCCCAAACCAGCTGAAAAGTAAAAGAAAATAAATTTATTTTTCCCTAACATCTGCTCTACCGGTCCACCAAAAGCATACAGCGCATACATGTTAAAAAGTATATGAAAAATACTGCTTTGATCGTGCATAAACATATGCGTAAGCGGCTGCCAATATTCAAAATTTGAATTTGCAGGAAACCACAATGCAAAAAGATCTAAAGCCTGAGGAAACAAAAATTTTGTCCCTAAGAAAAAGATTACGTTTATAATTAAGAGAACCTTTACAGTTTCGGTGATTTTGCCCATCTAATAAGATTTGGAATTTAGAAACGTAATAAAACGTTTTTAATTATGCGTTAAATTTACGATCGAGTTCATCGACTGTAAGTGTAATAAATGTTTTTTTATAAAATGGGGACAAAGTAGGTTCGGTACAAGCAAATAACTTATTTACTAAGTGCTCCCGCGACAAATCATCCAATTTTTCTCCAGTTTTTACAGCCATACTTTTGGCCATACTTTTTGCAAGAACATCTGTCTGACTAAATCCGGCATTAGGCACTTCTTGCTCAACATCACTTAATAACTGCTCCAGTACAATAGATACTTCACTTTCTTGAATACTAGCAGGTATACCAGAAACTTCTAAAATACCATCTTCAGGAAAGTCAAGCACAAAACCAGTGTTTTCAAGTGATTCTTTTAAGGAACTAAAAAGTGCTAATTCAGAACTAGAATAATCTAATCTAAGCGGAAACAGCAGTTGCTGACTTACAGATTCCTTAACAGTAATATTCCGAAGAAATTCTTCATACAGTACCCGTTGATGTGCTCTGTTTTGGTCTATTACAAGCATACCACTTTTAATGGCACTTACTACGTACTTATTGTGAATTTGATACGTATTGGCTGCATCTCTGTCTGTCTGTTTGTTTTCAGTAAAGCCTTTGCTTTCATGTTCTACAAAAAGAGATTCTCCTTCTGGCTCATCTTCAATTTGCAAAGAGCTAAAAGATGACTCTGTAGTACGTCTGTCAAGTCCCTCATACATAGTTTCCCAACCAGCACTACTTTTCTTTTCATAGTTAGCAACATGGGAAGATCTGCCATTGCTGGTAACAGTTTCAAAAGGATTAAAATTACGATCTACCTCTACGCGTGGTACTTCTACCGCTTTATCCTTATAAGAATACGGTGTATCCATATTAGACTCTCTGTTAAAGTCTAAAATTGGAGCAATATTAAATTGACCAAGACTATGCTTTACTGCAGCACGCAGTAAATTATAAATAGCATGCTCATCCTCAAATTTCACCTCTGTTTTAGTAGGGTGAATATTAATATCTATAGTCTTAGGATCTACTTTGAGATAGATAAAATAACTAGCTCTTGAACGATCTGGTAACAAACCATCAAAAGCTGCATTAACCGAATGATTTAAATAAGGATGTTTTATAAATCGATCGTTAACAAAAAAGAACTGTTCTCCTTTTGTTTTCTTTGAAAATTCGGGCTTTATAATAAAACCATCAATTTCTACGATTTCTGTTTCTTCAACAACAGGAACCAATTTCTCATTGGTTTTTGTGCCAAATATTGAAACGATACGCTGCCTTTTATTTGCCCGCTGAAGGTTGAATAGTTCGTTATCATTATGGTACATAACAAATCCAATACCCTCGTGTGCTAATGCTACACGCTGAAATTCGTCAATAACATGACGCAGTTCAACATTATCAGATTTTAGAAAATTACGCCTAGCCGGAATATTATAAAATAAATTTTTTACAGCTATAGAAGTTCCTTTAATAGTAGCACAAACCTCTTGTTCTTTAATGGTACTACCTTCAATTTCTATGCGAGTACCTACTTCCTCATTTTCTGTTTTGGTTTTTAACTCTACGTGAGCAACTGCGGCGATTGAAGCAAGAGCTTCTCCCCTAAAACCTTTTGTACAAAGCGCAAAAAGATCGTCTGCAGATTTTATTTTTGATGTAGCATGGCGTTCAAAACTAAGCCGAGCATCTGTAGTGCTCATCCCCTTACCATCGTCGATCACCTGAACAAGCGTTCTACCTGCGTCCTTTACTAATAACTTGATCTGAGAAGCACCAGCGTCAATAGCATTTTCTAAAAGCTCTTTAACTACAGATGCAGGTCGTTGAACAACCTCGCCCGCAGCAATTTGATTGGCCACGTGATCTGGTAAAAGCTCTATAATATCAGACATAGATTAAAATTGGGTAAAGATGCTTAGATCAAAATCTATAATAAAGAGAAACAACAAAACTAAAAGTGCTAAAATAAACAGCGTAGTTCTATTAGCTCTTTTGTCATTATTATACCTAAAGTCATCCCAAGCAGTAGTGAATTTTCCTTTTAGACCTTTTGTCTCTAAAGTTGCTTTACGGTATTTGTCAAATTTTGATTCGAGCTTAAACGGTGTTGAACTACCCTCGTAATATCGAGGGCTATAACCATATTTCTTATTCTTACGTGCTTTTAAAATTCCCATAATTTCTAAAATTCAAATTTACAATAAATGAAGTAAAGGCAGCAATAAGCCACAGGCTAATTAGATCAAAAAGCATTCCACAACAAGTTACTTTAGGTCAATCAAAAAACCTCAAGCTATACCTATTGAATCGCTAAATGCTAAAAACTGAAAATTTAGAAATTACAGGGTGCTAGAATTTAGCATCCTTGCGCAATTGAGCCATCTTAATAGCAGCGACTGCGGCTTCTACTCCTTTGTTACCGTGCTGTCCTCCACTACGATCTATAGCTTGTTGCATGGTATTATCGGTAAGCACACAGAATATAACCGGGATATCACTTTGCACATTAAGATCCTTGATTCCTTGAGTTACTCCCTCACAAACAAAGTCAAAATGTTTTGTCTGCCCTTGAATAACACTACCTACAGCTATAACAGCATCAAGCATATCATAGCTTTGTTGCATTTTTTTACAACCATAGATAAGTTCAAAACTACCAGGAACATCCCAACGAACGATATTTTCTTTAAGAACACCACAGTCAATAAAAGTGTCAAATGCACCTTGAAAAAGACCTTGTGTTATATCATGATTCCATTCTGAAACAACAATCCCAAACCGAAAATTTTTCGCGTTTGGGATTGAAGATTTATCATAAACAGACAAGTCTGTTGTTGCCATATATTTTATTTTTTTATTCTGCTTTTGCCATTCCTAAATAAAGTGGAACTTCTTGAGCTGCAGCAGATGCACTATAATCTTCTTGAATTCTTGTCAAATACTTTACCGCATCATCATTTTTCCCTAAAGAAATTGCTACAGTAGCGGCTTTTAATAGAAAACGTGGAGTTGTAAAGTCATTCGCCTTTGCTTCAGCAGCTTTAACATAAAATGAAAGAGCTTCTTCTGGCTGATCTAATTGCATAAATGCATCACCTATAGAACCTTTAGCTAAAGGACCTAACATCATATCATCACTATCAAAATCTTCTAATTCATCTATAGCTTCTTGATATTTATTAGTATTTAAATATGCCATACCTGCATAGTAATGCGCAAGATTCCCAGCTTTTGTACCAGAATAGTTATCTATAATATCTAAGAAACCATATTTACCTTCACCTCCATTAAGAGAAAGATTAAAAAGAGAATCTTTTGCAACGTTCCCTGCAACAGCCTCATTAAAATAAGTTTGCGCCTGATACATTTCATTAGAGGCTTCTAACTCTTTAGGCTCTTGTATAAACTTCTTATAACCTAAATAACCTAATACAGCAATAACAACTATTGCAATACCTATAAAAATAGGTTTTTGATTTTTTTCAACCCAGGCTTCGGTACGAGATGCTCCCTCATCTAACGATGAGAATACTTCAGCTGTTGTGCTTTCTTCTTGCACAACTTCCTCTACTTCTTCTTTGGTCTTAGGTTTGTAACCCCTTTTTTGATATGTGGCCATTCTTAAACTTTTGTTGGGCGCAAAAATAAAATTTTTATTCAATATTAACAGACTATTGTTTTGTTATTTTTCAATAATTTGCATATGAAAACACATTAATTCAACTACTTGTTTTTGAGTGTTTTAATGTATTAAAATCCGTTTTAACTCTATGATTCTAAAAGCACTTTCGCTTATTAACTATAAAAATTTTGAAACTGCATCATTTATACTTGATAAAAAAATTAACTGTTTTGTAGGTAATAATGGTGTAGGGAAAACTAATGTCCTTGACGCAATTTATCATTTATCATTTGGTAAAAGTTACTTTAATCCCATAACCGTTCAAAACATCAATCACGATGCAGATTTTTTTGTCATCGATGGGAGTTATGAGAAACAAGACCGGGAAGAAAAAGTGATAATAAGTGCAAAGCGTGGCCAGAAAAAAGTGATTAAACGAAATGGAAAAGTTTATGAACGCTTTTCTGATCATATAGGTTTTTTACCACTGGTCATAATATCACCGGCAGACAGAGATCTAATCATTGAAGGTAGCGAGACGCGTCGTAAATTTATGGATGGCGTAATTGCACAGAGTGATCACCAATATTTAGACACACTTATTAAATACAATAAAACTGTTGCCCAGCGTAATGCCCTGCTTAAGTACTTTAATGCAAATCATACGTTTAATAAAGAAACATTAAGTATTTATAATGAGCAAATGAATAGCTTAGGGCAAATTCTTTTTGAAAAACGCAACGCATTTGTTGATGCATTTACACCCGTTTTTAAAGCTCGATATGAATCTATAAGTGGCGCAAAAGAAACAGTTAAACTCAAATATAAAAGTCAGCTACACGACACTACGCTTGATAAACTTCTTGAAGAAAACCTATCTAAAGATAGAGCCTTAAACTATACAAGTGTGGGCACACATAGAGATGATTTAAGTTTTAAAATTGAAGGACATCCTATAAAAAAATTTGGCAGTCAAGGACAGCAAAAATCTTATCTTATAGCTTTAAAGTTAGCTCAATTTGATTTTATAAAATCTCAAAGTAATACTACCCCTCTCTTATTATTAGACGATATTTTTGATAAATTAGACGAAAATCGCGTGACACAAATCATAGATCTGGTAAATGATGATAACTTTGGTCAGCTGTTTATAAGTGACACCCACGCAGATCGAACTGAAGCTATAATTAAAGAAATTCATCAAACCTATAAATTATTTAAACTTTGAAAAAAATCATTATACCTTTTCTATTAGTTGTCTTGTATGGCTGCGCCGAAAATAATCCGCAGGAACAGCTTAAAGATTTAAATGGATATTGGGAAATCAAGCAAGTCGAAAATCCCAACGGAAAAAAAACAGATTTTAAGTTTAGCGAGCAGGTAGATTATATTGAAATTGAAGATAGTTTAGGATTTAGAACTAAGGTTTTACCTCGTATTGATGGTACTTTTGTTACCACAAATTCAAAGGAAACTATTACCATTCTAATTAAAAATGATTCCTTGTATTTACAATATAAAACGCCATTTGATTCTTGGACAGAGACCGTTTTGAAAGCTGATGGTGAAGAATTACAACTTAAAAATGAGCGTGGATTGATTTACACGTATCATAAATTTGAAAAAATAGATATTACAAACTAATGGCAAAAAGAGATGCAGATCCTAAATCACTCCGTGATGTGCTAGGATCATTTGTAGAAAAAAATAAATTACAAACCGGTATTGATAAAGTGAATGTTGCAGATGCCTGGAGAGATATTATGGGGCCTGCTATTACTAAATATACTACTCAAATAAAACTTGATAAAGATAAATTATTTGTCCAGTTGAGTTCTTCGGTTTTACGGGAAGAATTGGGTTATGGTAAAGAGAAAATCGTACGTAATCTTAATGAAGAACTAGGTAAAGAAGTAATTAAAACTATTGTTCTTAGATAAAAATAAAGCAAAAAAAATAGCGGCTAAAAGCCGCTATTTTTTTGCAAGTTCTAACAATTAGAATTGCTCTCTTCCTGAAAAATGAAATGCACTTTCAATAGCTGCATTTTCATCGCTATCACTACCGTGAACAGCATTTTCTCCCATAGAAGTAGCATATAATTTTCTTATAGTACCTTCTGCAGCATCAGCAGGATTAGTAGCACCTATAAGTGTTCTAAAGTCTTCAACAGCATTATCTTTTTCTAAAATTGCTGCAACGATAGGACCTCTTGTCATAAATTCTACAAGTTCACCAAAAAACGGACGCTCATTATGAACAGCATAAAAAGCCTCTGCATCAGCAGTAGTCATTTGAGTCATTTTAAGCGCTACAATGCGAAAACCTGAAGCTGAAATTTTTTCTAATATTGCGCCAATGTGTCCATTTTCAACACCGTCTGGCTTAATCATGGTAAACGTTCTGTTTGTTGCCATTTTGTTTTGTTTTGTATCGACCTCCTTAAAAATTTAAAGACCGAATTTTTGTTTTTAAAATCGCTGCAAAAGTAATTCTTTTAATTAGAATTAGCCATTTGCGTACTTACAATTAATATTCTTGATTTAACTCGTTTAAAATCTGATCATTAACACCCATAATTTTGAAATTAACTAAATTGTTTTCAAGATCTAGCGTTAATAAACCATAACTACGGTCACTTGTAACTTCGCCTATTCTATATTTATTTGGCTCTCCCTTATACGAGGTATATGAGTGTGTTAAACCGCTTGAAGTAAAATCAATTAATGGATATTCTAATCCTGAAATCTCTTTCTTTGAGAATTCTGAAATATGACGATCGCCACTTAGCAGGATAACATTGGATGCATTTCCGCTTTTTAAAAGATTTTCAAATCGCGTCACTTCCGCAGGAAAATTTCCCCACGTTTCAAAACCGTGCTCTGCACTCAAAAACTGAATACTACTCATGACAATACAATAGTCTGATTGTTGATTTAGTTGTTCAGTAAGCCATTGCCATTGCTCTGCTCCTAAAACGGTTCCTTCTCCATTCGCATTAGGTACATAACGCTTACCAGATTTTCTATCATCTGTCAATTCTGTTCTAAAATAACGGGTATCTAGAACTATAATCTTAATCAACTTATCACCCAGCTGATAATCTTTAGCCATATATACGCCTTCTTTATTTCTAATTTCTGAATCTTCAGGGACATTTAGAAAATCTAGAAATAGCTTTTGGCTCGATTGCTTTTTACTATATTCTGCTCCACCATCATTTATACCGTAGTCGTGATCATCCCAAGTTCCTAAAATTTCAGTTTGGGCAGCAAAAGACTTATAGGCATCGTTATTTTTTTGTTTAGAATACATCGCTTCCATCTTCTTCATATTATCGGTATCTGCATAAATAACATCTCCTCCCCATATAAAAACATCCGGATCTTTAGAGGCAATATCCTCCCAGAACGGATTAGGTAAATCTACCCGATTGCAAGAACCGAATGCAATTGTAAATTTTGAATTGGTATCATTTTCCTGAGCAGTTAATGAACAAATTGAAAAAAGTAAAAAAAATGCGACAAATAAGGAGTTTTGAAATTTTGATATCATTCTATTGTAGTTTAAACAATCAAAATTACATTTTCCCATATTAACCCTATATCATGAAATCGTATATTCGCCTTCTATGAAAAAATCAGAATTACTACTACTTCAAGATTTATTATCTACTCCAAAAAATATAGTAATTGTACCTCATAAAAATCCCGATGGCGATGCAATGGGATCTACTTTAGGTCTTTTACAGTATTTAAATAAAAAAGGTCACAGAGCAACAGTCGTAAGTCCTAATGATTATCCAAAATTTTTAAAGTGGCTTCCATTTGAAGATTCTGTAATTAAATATGATCTTCAAAATCAACAAGCCCTAAGACTTATCAAGGAAGCTGATTTAATATTTACTCTTGATTTTAATTCACTTTCTCGTGTAGGAGACATGTCGGTGATCTTAGAAAAATCATCCGCCCAATTTGTGATGATTGACCATCACCAGCAGCCAGATGATTATGCCGTTGTTACTTATAGTGATGTTACTATATGCGCAACTTGCCAAATGGTTTATCATACAATAGAAATGCTGGGTGATAAAGACCTCATAGATGCTGATATAGCTACGTGCCTATATACCGGTATAATGACAGACACAGGTTCTTTTAGATTTAGATCTACATCGTCTCTTACGCATACGGTTATTGCCAGCCTTATAGAAAAAGGAGCTGATAATGCATTTATACACGAGCAAATTTATGATGCAAATAGCTTCTCCAGAATGCAGCTTTTGGGGACTGCTCTCACAAATTTAAAAGTACTTCCAGAATATAGAGCCGCATTTATAACTCTATCTCAAGACGAACTTGATGAACATTCTTATCAAAAAGGCGATACAGAAGGATTTGTAAATTATGGCCTATCGTTAGACAATATCAAAATAGCACTCATATTTATAGAAAATAAACAAGAAGGAATAATTAAGATTTCTTTACGTTCTAAAGGTGACTTTTCGGTAAATGAGATGTCACGCTCTCATTTTCACGGAGGCGGTCATACAAATGCCGCAGGCGGCAAAAGCGACCTCTCCCTTGAAGATACCGTTGCTTATTTTATTAGTATATTACCTCAATATAAAGATGCACTTAATGAATAAATATAATTTGCTCGTTGTACTCTTTGTCTTAGTTGCTGCTTGTAAAACCCCAGAAGCACGAAGACCCGTCAGTCAATCCTCTGGTTCCTATGTTGACCTTTCCATAGAACGAAATAAAAAAATGAATAAGGCTCAGGAAGATGCTATAAAACGCATTATGGAAAATCATCCGGAAAATGAATACTTCACTTCAGATAAAGGGTTCTGGTATTACTATAATATTAAAGACACATTAGACTTAATTAAACCTCGTACCGGCGATCTGGTGACATTTAGTTATGAAATAAATTCGCTCGATGGTGAGCCTATAGTTTCTAAAGAAGAATTAGGAGAACAAACCTACCAGATTGAGCAAAGCAATCAAGACTTAATATCAGGTCTTAAAGACGGTCTAAAATTAATGCAGGAGGGTGAAGTGGTAACCTTTCTTTTTCCGTCTCATAAAGCATTTGGATATTATGGTTTTGAAGATATTATTGGCTCTAACCTGCCAATTCAGACAAAAGTTTATTTAACCCAAGTTCAAAGAAATAATACTGAAAACTAATTATGAAAAAAGCATTCTTTTTTGCATTCATGATTTTATTAGCATTTGTATCCTGTTCTGATGATAAATACCCAGATCTGGATAATGGCCTTTATGCTGAAGTAGTGACTAATAAAGGTACCATGCTTATTACTTTATTTTATAAAGAAGCACCGGCTACTGTAGCAAATTTTGTTTCTCTTGCTGAAGGTAATAATCCGCTGGCTGACTCGATTTATAAAGGAAAACCTTTTTATGATAATTTGACATTTCATAGAATTATAAAGGGGTTTATGATACAAGGTGGAGATCCTAGCGGAAATGGTAGCGGCGGGCCAGGTTACAAATTTCACGACGAATTTAGCCCTCTATTAAAACACGATACTATTGGTGTTCTTTCTATGGCTAATTCTGGTTATGGTACAAATGGTAGTCAGTTTTTTATAACAGATGCCCCTACTCCACATCTTGACGGTTATGACACAGATGACAAATTGAAAAATTGTGAAAATCCACAAATAGGCTGCCATACCGTCTTCGGAAAATTAATTTCAGGATTTGATGTTTTAAAGAAAATTACTGAAACCGAAATGGCAGATGCTCGTTCTGGCAAGCCAAAATCAAAAGTTACTATTCAGTCTCTAAAAATTATTAGAAAAGGTACAGAAGCCAGACACTTTGAAGCTCCTGAAGTTTTTACCGAAGAAATTGAAAAAAAGGCTAAAGAAAAAGAAGAGGCGCTTGCAGCAAAAGAAAAGATTAAGGAATACAAAAAATTAGCTTTTGAAGAGCAACGAAAGCAAGCAGATACTCTTGAAAGTGGTTTAGCTATTCTAATTACGGAAAAAGGCTCTGATGATAAACCAAAGCGTTCACAACTTGTGAAGGTGAATTATGCAGGTTATTTTTCTGACGGTGAGTTATTTGACAGCAATATTCAAGAACGTGCAAATGAGTGGAATATGCAAACCAGGCCTAAAGAGACTATGTATACTCCTATTGAAATTCCATATGGTCCCGAAGCGCAAATGATAGCAGGGTTTAAGGAAGGTATTCAACAATTAAATTACGGCGACAAAGCAACTTTATTTATTCCTTATCATTTAGGTTATGGAGAGCGTGGATATAGAATAATAAAACCCAGAACTAATCTTGTATTTGAAGTCGAACTTATCGATGATCGAGAATCAAATTAATTGGTTGATTTTAGTATTTCTATAGGGATAATATTAACATTGAATGAATACGGTGTTAAGCTCTTCTAAAATATCTTAGTTTGTTTCTTAAAATAATTATTATGGTACGTTTCTTTCTTAACATTAAACTTCATTAAAAAAAGAAACCATAATGATTACATTTAAGAAAGATATAATTGCTTTAGCACTTACAGGTGCATTGATAGGTGGTGTAACTATGACAGCTAATGCTCAAGTAGCTCCAACACAGACCACAACGCAAACACAAACAAATATTACAACTGCCGAGCTAACTAAATTTGCCGGTGCTTTTGTAGATGTTCAAGAAGAGAATAAAGTTGCTCAACAACAACTAATGGGTATTATTCAAGATCAGGGACTTAAACTTGAACGCTTTAATGAGATTCAAAAATCTAAAATGAATCCAGAAGCTACTGTAGATGCTTCAAGTGAAGAATTAGAAAAGCATAAGGCAGTGGTGACAGCGTTAGAAAGTATGCAACCTGAGTTTGAATCTAAGATGATGGCTATTATCGAAGATCACGGGTTAACTATGGATAAATACAAAGAGGTAGCACTTGCGCTTCAAAAAGATAAAGCGTTACAACAAAAATTTCAGCAAATAATGATTAAGAGCCAAACTCAAGGCTAATTAGCAATTTGTAATTTATTAAAAAAAGGAGATGCTAGCGCATCTCCTTTTTTTTTCATATAAGATCTACACCTATTTCACAGGTATATCTTTTAGTATCTCCTGAACATATTTCCAGAATTTTTGTACCGAAGTAATACTTACACGCTCATCTGGAGAATGTGCTCCACGTATTGTTGGTCCGAACGATATCATATCCATATCTGGGTAATTTTGACCTAGAATTCCACATTCAAGACCTGCGTGACATGCTGCTACATGCGGATCTGTATTATTAATTTGTTTGTATTTATCAACGAGCACTTGTAAAATAGGACTTTCCATATTGGGTTTCCATCCCGGGTATTCTCCAGACAATACCACATCACAGCCTATTAATTCAAAAACACTTCGCAGGGTGTTAGCAAGATCGGTTCGTGATGATTCAACCGAAGATCTAGTGAGGCATAGTACCTCAAGATTACCCTCTTTAACAGATACCCGAGCTACGTTATTTGATGTTTCAACCAGATTCTCAATATCCGGACTCATTCGATATACTCCATTCCAGGCAGCTTGTATTGCTTTTAGAAATCCCTCTTGAACACCTAAATTCATCACTCGCTCTGGCAAATCTATTTTTTCAAGGGTAATTTTTAAATTAGGCTCAAGCGTTTTATATTCTTCTTTAAGAACAGCAGAAAATTCCTCTATATCAGCCTTAAAAGCCTCTTCATGTATAGTATCTATACAAAATTTAGATACACTCTCTCTCGGAATAGCATTGCGTAATCCACCGCCAGATATTTCTTCGATACGAAGACCATAATTTTCAAAACCATCAAGTAACAACCGATTCATAAATTTATTAGCGTTACCTAAACCTTTTATGATTTCCATTCCCGAATGACCTCCTTGTAAACCATTCACGATAAGTTGGTATCCAGTTTTACCCTCTTCTACTTCCTCAAGACTATAAGAACGGGTTGCAGTTATATCAACACCACCAGCACATCCTACTCCTATCTCATCATCTTCTTCAGTATCAAGATTGAGCAATATATCTCCCTTGAGAATACCGCCCTTCAGACCCATTGCACCTGTCATTCCAGTTTCTTCATCTATTGTGAAAAGAGCTTCAATTGCAGGATGAGGTAAATCAGTACTTTCTAGTATAGCCATTATTGTAGCCACCCCTAACCCATTATCGGCACCCAGAGTTGTTCCTTCAGCCTTAACCCAATCGCCCTCAATTTTCATCTTGATTCCTTCTGAATCAAAATCAAAATCAGTTGCATTATTCTTTTGATGTACCATATCTAGATGGGATTGCAGTACTACCGCTTTTCTATCTTCGAGACCAGGAGTCGCAGGTTTTCTAACAATAACATTACCCACTTCATCTACAAAAGTTTCCAGACCTAGTCCTTCGCCAAATGCTTTCATAAATGCGATAACCCGTGCTTCATCTTTTGATGGTCTCGGCACCTCATTTAGATTAGCGAAATTGCGCCAAATAGCTTGTGGTTGAAGTTCTCGTATTTCAATATTTGTCATAAAAATCTGTTTTTGTAAAGGTACAGGATATCACTAATTAAAATGGTAATCTTGTAAACGTTAATCTTCGGTTAAGCGCTTTATCATTGTAAAAGCCTTAGCTATATTATATTTAAAATTTATATTATGAAAAAACTAGATGAAACTACAATAGAAAAAAATCTTGAAAATTTAAATGGTTGGGAGTATAAAGATGATGCCATACATACTTCTTTAGAATTTGAGAATTTTAAAGAGGCATTTGCAACGATGACACGTATAGCATTTGAGGCAGAATTACAACAACATCATCCAGACTGGACAAATGTTTACAACACTTTAAACATAAGTCTATCTACACATGACGCTGGCGGAATTACTGAAAAGGACTTTAAATTAGCTCATACAATTGAAGATATTATAGGCGGGTAAAATTTTATTAATTCAAGTTTAAGGGAATGTATATTTCTGTTGAAATAACGCATTCTTAATACTGAATTTTGTTAAATTTACCCCCGTTAAAAATCAAATTATGGGAAGAGCATTTGAGTTTAGGAAGGCACGAAAAATGAAGCGCTGGAGCGCGATGTCTAAAGCTTTTACACGTATAGGCAAAGACATTGTAATGGCGGTTAAAGAAGGTGGTCCTGATCCTGATTCTAACTCACGTCTAAGAGCAGTTATACAGAACGCGAAAAGCGTAAATATGCCTAAAGACAATGTTGAACGCGCTATTAAACGTGCAAGTGACAAAAGTTTAGGTGATTTTAAAGAAGTGCTATTTGAAGGATATGCGCCTCACGGTATCGCTATTCTAATAGAAACTGCAACAGATAATAACAATCGAACAGTAGCAAATATAAGATCCTATTTTAATAAATGTAATGGGAATTTAGGTACTTCAGGTTCTGTAGAGTTTATGTTTGATCATACGTGTAACTTTAGAATACCAGCAGAAGGATTAGATCCTGAAGAATTAGAATTAGAATTAATCGATTTTGGTGCAGAAGAAGTATTTGAAGATGAAGATGGAATTTTAATTTATGGTCCTTTTGAAAGTTTTGGTGCTATTCAAAGTTACCTAGAAGAGGCCGGCCACGAGATTTTATCAAGTGGGTTTGAGCGTATTCCTCAAGTCACAAAACAACTAACTCCTGAAGAAGCAGAGGATGTTGAGAAGCTCCTAGAAAAAATTGAAGAAGATGAAGATGTACAGAATGTATATCATTCGATGGATGAATCATCTTCTGATTCTGAAGAATAATAAGCAAATAAGAGCATAAAAAAATCAGGAGCATAGCTCCTGATTTTTTTATATTATATAGAGTTCATTATAAAAGACAAAAGCTGGTATTAAACCGGCTTTTGTCTTTTATAATAGTTATTATTTACTTGGCAATGTTTACAGCCCGTGTCTCACGAATGACAGTAATTTTTACTTGACCTGGATATGTCATATCCGTTTGAATTTTTTGAGAAATTTCAAATGATAACGATGAAGCTTTCTCGTCATTAACTTTATCACTCTCAACAATTACGCGTAGCTCTCTACCCGCTTGTATTGCGTAAGCCTTTTTAACACCTTGAAATCCAAAAGCAATATCTTCAAGATCTTTAAGACGCTGTATATAAGAATCTAGAACTTGTCGTCTAGCTCCTGGACGTGCACCGCTAATTGCATCACAAACCTGTACGATAGGTGCTAGAAGTGTTTTCATTTCTATCTCGTCGTGGTGAGCACCTATTGCATTACATACATCTGGTTTTTCTCCATATTTTTCTGCCCACTCCATTCCTAAAAGTGCGTGAGGAAGTTCACTCTCTGTATCTGGTACCTTACCTATGTCATGTAACAGACCTGCACGTTTAGCAAGTTTAGGGTTCACACCTAATTCTGCAGCCATTGTTGCACAAAGTTTTGCTACTTCTCTACTGTGCTGCAATAAATTTTGACCGTAAGATGAACGATATTTCATACGTCCTACAGCTTTAATAAGTTCTGGATGGAGTCCGTGAATACCTAAATCTATCACCGTACGTTTTCCTATATCTACAATTTCCTGTTCTATTTGCTTCGTAGTTTTTTGAACTACTTCTTCAATTCGAGCGGGGTGTATACGGCCATCAGTAACTAATTTATGTAAAGAAAGACGTGCTATTTCTCTTCTCACACTATCGAAGCACGATAAAATTATTGCTTCCGGAGTATCATCTACAATTATTTCAACACCGGTAGCTGCCTCTATTGCTCTAATATTACGACCCTCACGACCTATAATACGTCCCTTAACATCATCACTTTCTAAGTTAAATACAGAAACACAGTTTTCTACTGCCTCTTCTGTACCTATACGTTGTATCGTATTAATAATAACTTTTTTAGCATCCTGCTCTGCAGTAAGCTTAGCTTCTTCCATAGCATTTTGAATGTATGCCATTGCATCACTCTTTGCTTGATCTTTTAAAGACTCTACAAGCTGTTGACGCGCTTCATCTGCAGATAAACCAGAAATTACTTCTAATTGCTGCACCTTGCTAAAATGCATTTTATCTATTTCTACCTGACGCTTTTCTACATATTCTAGACGTTCCTCGTAATCTTTTACTTTTTCTTCGATCTCCTTATTTAACTTTTTATTTTTGGCGATCTCACTGCTCACTTGAGACTCTTTGTCCCTTGTGCGCTTTTCTGCATCATTAATTTTCTTATCTCGGGAAAGTATTACTTTCTCATGTTCAGATTTTAATTCAATAAATTTCTCTTTAGCCTGTAAGATTTTGTCTTTTTTTATAGACTCTCCTTCACTTTTAGCTTCCTTGAGGATATTAGAGGCTTCTTTTTTTGCATTGCTCACAATTTGCGATGCGTTATTCTTTTCCAGCAGTTTTGCCAGTAAAAATCCTAGTGTGCCAGCGATTAAGATGACGCCTACGATTATAAGTACAGTATTTCCCATTTAGTTAGTGTATATATAAAAAAAGCCTACATTGGTCGGGTTTTGTGTAAACTCCTTAAATAAATCATAGGACTAACGAGCTGATCAAGAATCCGTTCAAAGACGGCGCGCTTTTACAACTCAGACTCATCCTTTTTAAAGAATATAGTGTTGAGTTTACCAAAAAATAATAACCAATGTAGGCAGTAAATTTCTATTTTAAAGAACGTTAGGATAATTGGCTTTTAACCAATAATTCAAGGTTTTTTAATTGTTGAATGGCTTCGGTATTTTCACCACTTCCCTCGATATCCCTTTGTATTGTTTTAGATGCAAACTGTAAAGCACACATGGCTAGTACATCTTGTTTATCTCTAACGGCATAACTTTGCTCAAACTTTTTAATCATTTCCTCAATCTCTTTCGCTGCTTTACGCAATCCTTCTTCCTGCTGAGGGTTTATGGTTAAAGGATATACCCGATCTGCAATAGATAATTTTATTTTTAGATGATCAGACATATTCTTAACTAATCTGCTAATTGAGCTATACAAGCATCAATCTCACGCATCATAGTATTTATTTTTAGCTTGGTTTCCCGTTTATATTCATTACTGCCCAGCATTGCATTTGCCGTTTTAAGAGTGCTGTATTTAGCTTCCCAATTAGATACTAAAGTTAACAGCTCCTCCTGCTCTTGCTTCAAATTATGATTGGCGGTTTGTAAGACCTCATTCTCACGTTGAAGTTTCTGATAACGATGCACTAATTTGCTAATTACATTTTGCAACGCATCTACACGCTCCAACAGTTCACTCATAACCTTATTTTAACAATGCTTAGTCACACAAAGTTAACATTCGATGGCTAATATTACAATACATTCTATTTTATTTTTAAACATGTTAGTATAAAGAGTCAATAATTTAAGCCTTACCCTATTAACTATCAAATACTTTAAGCTTTAAGTTATTTTAAAAATTTTAAGTGTTCTAATGCTATAATATTCTGATGAAAACTAGTTGTGATTATTTTAATAACACATAATAATATCCCGTTTAGAAAATCTAAATCCAATTAATTATCTTAGCCGATCTATGAAAAAAGCGCTATTCACAATTTTCTCCTTTTGTACGCTACTAGTACACGGGCAAGCAGATATTCCTAAAAATGATTTTATACCACCTCTAAAAATAACAACGGTTTTAGCCGGGAGTTTTGGTGAGCTTCGTAGTAATCATTTTCATAGCGGACTAGATATAAAAACTCAGCAGCGCACCGGTCTTGAAGTTATCGCAAGTGCTTCGGGATATGTGAGCCGTATAAAAGTTTCTCATTATGGCTACGGAAAAGCTTTATATATAAATCATCCTAATGGGTATACAACAGTATATGGTCATCTCGATAAATTCTCTCCAGAACTTGAGGCTTTTGTCAAAAGCAAACAATATGAGGCTGAAAGCTATGAAATTGAGCTTTTTCCTAATCCCGATGAATTAGTTGTCTCACAAGGTGAACTGGTGGCTTATAGCGGAAATACTGGAGGAAGCGGCGGACCTCACGTTCATTTTGAAATAAGAGACAAAAACGAACGCCCTATGAATGCGCAACTATTCGGTATCGAGGTGCCAGATCATCGGGACCCAATAGTTAATGATCTTTATGCCTACAGCCATTCAGATAGCAGCACGGTAAATCAGACCCAACAGCGACAAAAAATAAGTTTCTCTAAGCAACCTGATGGTACTTTCTTAAGTGAAAAAGTGAAAGCTTTTGGCGAAATAGGCTTTGCCATAGGAACCGTAGATATGCAAGATGGAGCTAATAATAATAACGGGATATATAAAATTGAAACAAATCTAAATGGTGAAACGCTTTTAGATTTGGAAATGGATAAATTTTCTTTTGCTGAAACCCGCTATATCAATAGAATGATTGATTATGCCTTATATGAAGATAATAGAGTGCGGGTTCAAAAACTTTTTATTGAACGCAATAACCCGTTAAGTATTTTTAAATATGAAAAGAATAAAGGGATTCTTAATCTAGCTCAGGAGAACACAACTGCCATTTACACAATAAAAATTTCTGATTTTAAAGGAAACGCATCCGTTCTTGTAATTCCTATTGAAATAATCAAAGAACCTATACTATCTCCTTTAGATAAAAGAACAACACCATTTTTTGTTCAGGCTGACGCAAATCAAAATTTTAATGTGGGGGATTGGAAACTTTTTATACCTGATGGAGCATTTTATGATGATTATTATCTGGACATCACAGCAAATACAGACGCGCTTCATCTGGATAAGGATGTAATTCCTGTACAGAAGTATATTAAACTCAGCTATAATGTGTCTGCATTTCAACCAGCTGATAGAGAGCGTCTCTATATAGGCAGAGTTAATTATAGAGGATTATTACGTTATGAGGGAGCCACTCTTGAAGGAGATTATATTTCTGCAAGCGTTAATGCACTTGGTGATTTTAAGTTAGGTCTTGACACAAAACCGCCAAGAATTGAAGCTGTTGATCTTAAAGAGGGTAAATGGATTTCTGATTATAAAACCTTACAATTTAAAATTTCAGATCAAGATACCGGAATTAAAAGCTATCGGGGAACCTTGAATGGTAAGTTTATTTTATTTGAATATGAATACAAGAAAAACTTGCTTACATACAATTTTGATGATGGCATAAGTGTTTCCGGAGAAAACACCTTACAACTCATTGTAACCGATAATGTAGGAAATAGTAGTACTTTTAAAACCACTTTCTTTAGAAAATAGCTTCTTGAAAATACTATATTTTATAGCTTTTCTGGTTTATTCTGGTAGTTTGCTGAACCTTAATGCTCAGCAGGCTACAGTAAATGGAATTGTATTTAACGAAGATAATACCCCATTAGCGGGTGTAACCATTAGATATGAAGGTGGCGGTACGCTCGCAGATGAGTCCGGCTATTACCAATTAACACTTCCGGCAGATAAAGAGGTAACACTTATTTTCTCATTTGTTGGCTTTAGAAGAATAAGCATCCCTATTTTATTAAATCCCGGTGAGCGCTTAGAATTTAACCCAATTTTGAGCCAGAATCGAGAGCAAATAAGTACAGTTACTATTTCTTCAGAAAATCAAAACAACTCAATTTTAAGTTTAAGTCCGCAACTCGTACGTAAAATTCCAGCGGCAAATGCTGGTGTAGAAAGTATTTTAAAGACGTTGCCGGGTGTAAACAGTAATAATGAGCTAAGTACGCAATATGCAGTTCGTGGCGGAAATTACGATGAGAATTTGGTTTACATCAACGGAATAGAAGTTTATCGACCCTTCTTAGTACGCTCTGGACAGCAAGAAGGACTTAGCATTGTAAATAGTGATTTAATTCAAAAAATAGATTTTAGTGCTGGGGGGTTTCAGGCAAAATATGGTGATAAGTTATCTTCTGTTTTAGATATTACGTATCGAAGGCCTGTAGATTTTGCAGCAACAGCAGATTTTAGTTTACTGGGAGTTCAATTATCAGCTGAAGGTATTAGTAAAAATAAAAGATTCACTAATCTAACTGGAATTAGATACAGAAACAACAGCCTTCTTGTTGATGCTAAACAAACTGAAACCAACTACAAGCCTCAATTTACCGATATACAAACCTACCTTACTTATCAAATTAACCCGAAACTACAAGTAGACTTTTTAGGAAATGTTGCGGTTAATACCTATGATTACAAACCGCTCACAAGACAAACAAATTTTGGAACGCTCGACAATCCCATTGCGCTAGTAGTTAATTATCAAGGACAAGAATCTGATAAGTATGAGACCTACTTTAGCGCATTATCAGCTTCTTATAAACCTTCTGAAAAATTAAATTTTAAAATAACGGGCTCTGCATATCATACACTTGAACAGGAACACTTTGATATTTATGCGCAATATGCTCTAGGTACACCTGATTCTAATATAGGAGATATAAATGCCGGAAACGTAGAATTTACAGAGGCAATAGGATCACAACTTACCCACGCACGAAATAATCTCGACGCTCTTTTTTTAAACTTTCAAATTAAAGGGCAATATGTAAATAATTCAAAATTGCTCGAATGGGGGCTGAAATATACAAATGAGTCTGTAAGAGACCGCCTTCAGGAATACGAAATTATTGATTCAGCTGGATTTTCTGTACGACCTCCACTGGATCAATTTAAAAATGAACAACCTTATACACCGTATGAAGCGCCTTTAGAAGCTTTTAATACTATTGAGGCATACAACGATATCAATATTGACCGATTTTCGGCCTATTTACAATACAGCCAACGTTTTCAATTTAGAAATGTGAAAGCTTGGTATAATATAGGATTACGTTCGCAATTTTGGCAAGTTCACACCATTGACGAGACTGCTACGCAACATATAATAAGTCCAAGAGCTCAAGTAAGTCTCAAACCAGATTGGAAAAATGATATGGTATTTAGAGTCGCCACAGGAATGTATCAACAACCACCATCATATCGAGAATTACGCGATAATTCTGGTGCTGTAATTCCTGATGTCAAAGCACAAAAAAGTTTTCATTTTATAGTATCAAATGAGTGGAGTTTTGACATTTGGGACAGACCATTCAAACTTACAAGTGACGCTTATTATAAAGATTTATTTGATGTGAACGCATATACATTAGAAAATGTAAGGATTCGCTATCGTGCGTCTAATGATTCTGAAGCCTATGCATATGGAGCAGATTTAAGGCTTACAGGAGAGTTTGTGCCAGGTACCAATAGTTGGATAAGTATCGGAATATTAAAAACAGAAGAAAATATTAATAACCGCGGATACAAATCAAGACCTACAGACCAGCTGTTTAAGTTTGGTCTTTTATTTCAAGATTATGTACCTAGCATTCCTGCATTGAAGTTATATATCAATTTGCTTTATCAAAGCGGCTTGCCTGGTGGTTCTCCCAGCTATGTTGATACTTATGATTATCAATCACAATTACCTTTTTATTTTAGAGCAGATACCGGTTTTTCCTATTCACTATTAAAAAGTGAGGCAAGTTTATTTAAAGAACTCAATGTAGGTCTTGAAATCTATAATCTTTTTGATCGTCAAAATAGTATTACAAATACTTTTGTTAGAGATGCAGCAACACAGCAACAATATGCAGTGCCTAATTATTTAACTCCGCGGGTATTTAATATTAGCTTAAAAACAAAATTTTAATTAAGACATAAATTGTTTCAAAGTGTCTACAACATAATCCACTTCTTCCTTAGTGTTTTCGTGAGAAAAAGAAAATCGTACAGAAGGCTTATCTAATTTATCTTTTGCTAAAAAGGCATTAAGTACATGACTTCCTTGATCACTTCCACTCTGGCACGCGCTTCCTTTTGAACAAGCAATACCTTTTAAATCGAGTTGAAATAAAAGCATAAGTGCCTTATCTGATGAAACCGGTAAACACACATTTAATAACGTATAGGTACTTTTGGTCCCATCGTGGCAATTTCCATTAAAATGAACACCGGGAATTTTATTTTCTAGCTGTTCTTTAAAATACCATTTAATTTCCTCGATATGCTTTCGCTCTGCTATCATATTTTCTTGAGCAAGAGTAAGTGCAGTTTCCATACCAGCTATATTATGTACGGGTTCTGTACCAGCTCTACTACCACGCTCTTGACCACCGCCAAATATAAGTGGGCGAATTTTACTATTCTTACGAATAAATGCAAAACCTATTCCTTTAGGACCGTGAAATTTATGTGCTGCAGCAGCAATAAAATCAATCGGAAGCTCAGAAAGATTGATATCAAAATGACCTACAGATTGCACCATATCACTATGAAATAATGCATTGTGATTTTTAGCAAGGGTACAAACAACTTCGAGATCGAGCATATTTCCAATCTCATTGTTAATATGCATTAAACTTATAAGTGTTTTTTCTGAAGACGATTCAAGCAAAGTCTGCAGATTATCTAAATCTACGCTGCCACATTCTTTTATAGCAACCATAGAAATTTGAACATCATAATTGCTTTGCAAATGCTCTACGACATGAAGAACTGCGTGATGTTCAATAGGACTTGTTATGATATGACGAACTCCCAGATCTCTAACAGCACTATTTATAATTAAATTATCTGCCTCTGTACCGCCAGATGTAAATATGATTTCTGCAGGTGTAGCATTTAGATAGGAAGCTATTGTCTTACGAGCCTGCTCAATGACAGTTTTTGCCTTGCGCCCCACCGCATGAGTCGATGATGGGTTTCCCGGTATATCCTGCATTACCTCCATCATTCTGGTAATTACTTCTGGGCGTATCGCTGTTGTAGCAGCATTGTCAAAATAAACTTGAGTCATACTTAGTATTTAAAGTTTGCAAAATTAACTACAATAAAATTATTTACAACCTTCAACCGTTAGTAATGTGCAATTCTCCTATTTTTGCGCTAAAGTTATTGTGCTATGAAGAAGTTTCTATATTTATTTTTTACTGTGATAGTTATGGAGTCCTGTGATGATGGAGACTTAATTATAACATCTTTTGATTTTACAGATTTAGATATAAATTATTGTAGTACAGTAAATATTGATAGTGATGATACCACAATCACAAATTATATATTTTACAAAATAAATAGTGAAACAAATGAATCGCTAGCCTTTACTTTAAGTACAAGCGATCCTATTTTAGAAGCTCCAAGTACTACTGGAGCATATACCTACAATTTAGGAAATAGTGCAGATTCATTTATTTCATACCGAATATATAATGAAACTGTGGACTCAGATTATTTTTGTTCAAAAATTCCTCCTGCCTCTCCTGCTGTAAATCAAGAATATATTAGTGATGAAGGAAGCCTTACCATTGTTACTGAAGGTGATTATAATGACAGAGACGGTATTGATTCGGAGTATGAAATCCTACTAGAAGATGCTGATGGGAATTTAACTGAAGACCTTGATGGAGACGGAATTCCTAATATCTATGATTTTGATGACGACGGGGATAATGTGCCTACAAATCAAGAGGGAATTGTTTTAAATACAGATGGCTCTATAAATTATGAAGAATCTTTAGATACAGATGGTGATGGTAGACCTAACTTTATAGATAATGATGATGATGGAGATGGTGTACTCACCATTAATGAGGATGCAGACAAAGATCTAAACCCGAATAATGATACTACAGATATTTCAGTGGGGCAGGATTATTTAAATAATAATGTAAGTATTGATTATGGAGTAACTACATATCGTATTCACACGTATTATTTAGAAGATATTACACTAACAATAAATATTTCAAATGCTGTTTTTGTTAGTGATAATGGAGAAGAAACAATACGACAACAAACGCTATTTTTTGGCGAGTACACTGCTCCAGATCAAACTATAACGACAACTCCTGCGTTCTAAAAGATAGAATTAATTCTGAAAAATAAAAACTTCAGTTGCTCCTAAACCATATTTCTGATAATCTGCATCATAATATTTTAAATTCTCATATCTAGAAAAAAGATATTCTAATTCCGCACGTAATACTCCCTCTCCTACTCCATGAATAAAAACGATGCGTTGTATCCTTTTTCTAATTGCAAATTCTAACTTATGTCTAGCTGTATCTAGTTGAAGATTAAGTTTATCATGAGCATTCATCCCACGTTCTGAAGAAGTTAAATGATGAATATGCAGATCAACCTCCATTGGTGGTACAACTCCTTTGACTTTTTTAGTAGGAATTTTCCTTTTGCTATAAGCTTTTTCTTTTTCGTCTAAAAGGTCATTTAAATCTTCAGGAATTTGCACCTCAAAATCGCGATCTAAAATAACTTGATTTGTTGTTGTCCAGATTTCAAAACCTTCATTTGTCTGAAAGTAAATCCTTTCTTCTTCAATTTTCGTAATTACTCCAGATAAATTATCATCAATAAGTGAAATACGTTGTCCAATTTTTAAAATTAATTTCATAATATCATAAAAAACAATCGTTTAAAAGCTTCAAAATATCTTTTAAGTGTATTGCAAATCTCTTAAATTTTATATCTTTACAAAAATATTCTATTATGGGAAAATTTTACTCTTATTTTTTCTTTTTACTACTTCCATTTTTCGCCTCGGCTCAATTGTATATAAAATCTTTTACAGGTGGCGCAGATGCTTATCTGTATAATAAAGGTGAGATTGTATATGTAACTAAAGATATTGGAATGGATGGGAATCCTAATCAAACCGGAGGTAATTTATATTTACGCAACGAAGGTCAACTTATTCAAGGTTCTGATACATCAGAAAACTCAGGTACAGGAGTTGTTTCTGTATTTCAAGAAAACACTAGAGATGCTTGGGATTATCATATGTGGGCTTCGCCTGTGGGCGATCCGAGCTTGACCGAAAATGGTAATGCAAGTTTCTATCTCGATGCTAATGGAGGAGGTGGGGTTTATGAAAGACAAAATAATCTGGAAAGTAGTATTGCAGGTTTTACCAATTCTTATGATGGAGTTATATCTCCTTTAACTATATCTAATACTTGGCTATATAAATATGTAGCCACTAGTGGCTACTTAGGAGCTAATTTTGGTTGGGTAAAAATCAATAATTCTAATCCTTTAAAAGTTGGAGAAGGTTTTTCAATGAAAGGATTTGGTGCTGCGACCGATTCAGGTCCCACAGGTGGTACACCTTTAGATTTTAGAGGTCGTCCAAATAATGGACTCATTCAAGTAGACGTGAAACCAGAACAGCGAACACTTGTAGGGAACCCTTACCCATCAGCAATGAATTTAAGCTTTTTTCTGCTTTACAATTCAGGTCAGAAAATCGATAATTGTTATGGCACCTATACAACCCCATTATCTACTGGCACACATACAATTACCGGAGAAGCCTATTTCTGGGAATCTGATTCGAATGTGCAATCACATTATTTAGCAGACTATTTAGGAGGTTATGGGACATTTACACCAGCAATGGACTGTACATCAGAAGGAATATATACAGCACCAACTTATATTATGTATAATGAAGATGGAACTGAACGTGAAGGTGGTCCATCAATAAATACAGATACAATTGGCAATGAAATAGAAAGAAAGATAAGTCCTATAGGACAAGGATTCTTTATATTGGGTAGAAATTTAACAGATGAAGAAATCAAAAATGGTATAACAGATACGTTATTCAAAGCTTCTTTTATTAATGAATTCAGAGTTTTTGAAAAAGAATCAGATACCACTTATAAACCTCTCTTTAAATCAAAGAATGAAAAATCAAAAACTAGCATATCTGTAAGTAAATCACCGACAAATTTAAGAGCGGGAGGTTTAACGTATAACGAAAATGGTTTTTTAGTAATGCCAAAATTCACACTTTCAACCGTTGTCAATAAAAAATATGTAAGAACTCTAACAGGACTTATGTACGAAAATGCAACTTTGGGTTTTGATCCTGCTGGTGATGGTAAAAATCGTTCTGCACTTAGTAGTGATATTAATTTCAAATTAGAAAACGAAACATTTCCGTATTTAATAAATATTTTCCCATATAATTTAGAAAATAGATTAGGGCTATCTGTAGAAGGAGAAAAAGAAAATAACACATTTGCAATAAAAGTTACAGATCTCAACTTTATAACTGATGATGGGATTTGGTTACACGATAAAGTGACAGATGAATATCACGACATATTAGATAATTCTTATGAATTTACATTACCTAAGGGTGTTTATCCAGATAGATATGAAATCACTTTTAAAGATTTTAATGCTGCTACACTAGAAGTCGTAGAAGAAGTAAAAAAATCATTTGCCGTTTATCAAAATAATAGCAGAGCAGAATTAACAGTTTTAAATCCATTAGAAACAGAGCTGAAAGAAATATCTGTATTTGATATTACCGGTAGATTATTGGCTTCTAAGATTAATGAAGGAACCAATAATAAAGTTGTAATCTCTTCTAGTAACTGGAGTGACGGAATTTATATTGTAAAAGTTATAACAAGAGATAATGTAGAATTTTCAAAAAAAGTTTCAGTTATCAATATGAAATAGTTTACAATACTCCATATACATTTAATTAGCCCTGTTTTGTCAGGGCTATTTTATTTTAAGAATAGAGTATTTGTAAATTGAAATATACACTGTTTATATATTTTTAAAAGTTGATGAATTGATAAACATAAACCAAAGAGTTAATGTTACTTTTGCTCTTTAAAATTAGATTATGGCTTATAAGTTAGATAAGTATTTAAGTGACTTTTCAAAAAATATCATAGACTTTGGTATATCCCCTGTTTATGCCGAATTGGTCACGATTTTCGTAAATGCTTTTGTCTTTATACTTGTACTCACATTACTTGATAAAATATTAAAACGCTTTATAATTGAAGTATTCAAGATCTTCAGCAATAAAACTAAGAGTTCTTTTGATGATTTCTTAATACTCACCAACTTCCCAAGATATATTGGCCATATTATTCCGTTAGTTATATTTAAGTGGTTTTTTTTAGAATTATTAGAAGACTATCCAGAAACTACTTACTGGCTTTTAAAAGCCTTTAATACCTATGTAATCCTTTTAATTTTAAAAATTATACGTAGTCTCTTACGGACTGCACGTAATTACTTTCAAACTAAAGAACAGTATTTTGACAAGCCTTTACAAAGCTACCTACAAGTAACAATGCTCTTCTTATGGGGAATAGGAATATTCTTCTTTATTCTGGAATTGTTTGATAAAAATGCTATGAACTTTGTACTGCAGTTAGGAGCAGCTTCAGCAGTTCTTTTATTAATTTTTAAGGACACAATACTAGGATTTGTAGCCTCCATTCAGGTATCTATAAACGATATTGTGCGCATAGGCGACTGGATTACGTTTAGTAAATATGGTGCAGATGGTAATGTAACCGAGATAAACCTGGCGACAGTACGTGTTCAAAATTGGGATATGACGTATACGACTATACCAACATATAGTCTTATTTCAGATTCTTTTCAGAACTGGAGAGGGATGCAAGAAAGTGGTGGTAGACGTATAAAACGTTCGGTTTATATTAAACAAAATTCAGTACGCTTTCTTACTTCCGAAGATTTAATAGAATTGAAAAAGATTCAGCTCGTAGCGCCTTATATCGAACATATGGAACGCGAAGTAATCCGCACAAATCGTAAACATGAAGTTGATGACAGTTTACCAATTAACGGTCTTAATCAGACTAACCTAGGTGTATTTAGAAAGTATATTGACGCATATCTATATGAAAACCCTGCAATAAATAAAGATTTATTCTTAATGGTTCGGCATCTAGCTCCTACCTCTCAAGGTATACCTTTAGAAATTTTTTGCTTTAGTCACGACAAACGTTGGGAGAATTATGAGCATATCCAAGCAGATATTTTTGACCATATAATTGCCGCTGTTCGTTATTTTGATCTTGAAATATTTGAAGAACCTTCGTCTCGAGATATTACCAATTATTTAACGCATTTAAACCAGCAAATTAGGTAGGTTGCCTGTCAACTAACCTATTACAAATGAGATTTAAAAATATCCTCCACATCTTTGGGGCAATTGCTATCTTACTAACCTTAATACCTCTTATTGCTGCAGATTTTTGGTGGATTCGAATCTTCGACTTTCCGCATACTCAGTTAACCATTCTAACTGCTACGGCTATTTTAGCTTACTTATTGAAATTTGATATAAAATGGCTTAAAGATTATGTCTTTATGAGCGCAATGCTTGCATGTTTTTTATATCAGCTTTCAAAAATTTATCCATATACTCCCATAGCATCTTATGAAGTTTTGGATAGTGTAGAACTGGATACATCAAAAAATATAAGTGTTTTAGTAAGCAATGTGTTGCAGGATAACAAAGAGAAAAATGATTTACTAGAAGAAGTATCTCGTACAAATCCTGATGTTTTATTGTTACTGGAAGCAGATTCAAAATGGAAAACAACTGTTGACCCGGTATTAGCTAAAAATTATCCTTACTATAAAGGTGTAGCTTTAAATAACACCTATGGAATGCTATTGTATTCAAAACTTCCGCTAATAAAGCCGGAAGTACATTATTTAATAGATGATAGCATCCCCTCTATCGACAGTAAGTTGGTATTAAAATCTAAAGATACTATTCAGATATTTGCTATTCATCCTACTCCTCCAATGCCACAACACAACCCAATGTCTACCGATAGGGACGCAGAAATGATGAAAACTGCATTTAAAAGTAGAGATTCAAAATTACCTGTACTGGTAATAGGTGATTTTAACGATGTTGCTTGGTCTGAAACTACGCGATTATTTAAAGCGGTAAGTGAATTACTTGATCTTCGTATAGGAAGGGGTTTATTTAATACATTTAGTGCTAAGAGTGAAATTATGAGATGGCCGCTAGATCATATATTTGTTTCTGAACATTTTAGAGTATTGAATGTAGAACGTGGACAAGATGTAAATTCTGACCACTTTCCATCTTATGCAAAACTCAACTTAGAAATGAATGGGGCTTCAGAACAAATGCCCAAACCGCCATCAGAGGACCAATTAAAACGAGCTTTAGATATTATTCAAAAAGAAGCTAAACAAAAGGATACTAGAAAAACGCATTAATAATCAAAACACACATCACTATGTATTTACCGTTACTTCAGGATGCAAAAACAATTTCTGATGTGTTTACCAACTATTATATCAATTTTCTGGATAAGCTTCCAGGTATTGTTTGGGGAGTTTTAATCATCGTTTTGGGTCTATTATTAGGTGCCTCAATTGGAAATTTTGCCCGATTGCGCATTTTTGCAAGAACCGCAGACCCATTGATGAGTAAATTTCTCGGAAAAGCTATAAAAATTACTTTTTTTATAATCTCGGTAATGCTGGCACTACAAGCTGCCGGTTTAGGTGGAATCGCAACAGGAATTTTGACAGCTGCCGGAGCAAGTGCAGTCATACTTGGATTTGCATTTAAAGATATCGGAGAAAATTTTATAGCGGGAATTATCTTAGCATTTAACAGGCCTTTTAATGTTGAAGATACTGTTGAAATAGGTAATAATTTTGGGAAAGTGAAAGCGCTTGAATTTAGATATACTAAACTGAAAACCTTTGATGGTAAAGATGTTTATATTCCTAATAGCGATGTTTTAACTACACCGGTAACAAATTATACCGAAGATGGATTCTTCAGGTGGAGTTTTATAATCGGCATTGCCTATGAAGATAACATAGATGGTGCAAAACAAGTGATTTTAGAAACACTACGTAAAGAACCGAATGTAATTGAAGACTTAAATCACGAGAATTTTGTGATTGAAGATGAACTTGCAACAAGTACAGTAAATCTTAAAGTTTTTTTCTGGGTTGATACTAAAGATTTTAGACGTATGGCACTTATTACAAAGGGTAACGTAGTGCGCAATGTAAAAGAAGCATTAGAGCAAAATGGTTATTATATGCCCGCAGATATTCAGGAAATTAAACTCTATGGAGCTGCAAAAGATTCGCCGCTGCGTATAGAAAATTCACACCTCGATACTTCAGTTTTAAGACAAAAAGATACTCCTTCAGATTCCGATTCTAAACCAAATACCACAATATAGTTGAAACGATAAGTCCCGTAAATGCTATTAATGTAGTTAAAATAGACCAGGTTTTAAAAGTCTGTTTTTCTGTAAGACCGAGGTATTGTTTAACTAACCAAAAGCCACTGTCATTTACATGAGAGAATACAGATGCCCCAGCTGCAATGGCAATCACCAATACCGCCAATTGCATTTCACTATAATCTGAAACTCCTAAAAGCGGAGCAGTTATACCTGCAGCAGTAATCATTGCTACTGTAGACGAACCTTGCATTATGCGAACTATAGCCGCTATTATAAACCCAAAAACAACCGGTGGAAAGTAATCACTTGTTAGCGACTCGGCGATCATAAGTCCGGCACCGGTATCAATTAATATTTGTTTAAATGCACCACCAGCACCTGTTAATAAAATAATCACTCCTGCCGGATAAAGTGCTTTTGTGGAAATCGACAACAGCTCTTCTTTACTTACATTTCTACGGATGCCTAAGAAATACCAGGCAATTAAGTTAGCAAGAATTAATGCGGTAAATGGATGCCCCAACAATTCAGTTACATAAATTAAATTTGATGGAAGATTCCAATTGTCAGCTAACGGACTATTGAGTATTGTATTAATTACAATTAATGCTATAGGAAGGAATATAATTGATAAGATAAGTCCTGTGGGTGGCAAATTTAATTGTGCTTCATCATCTTCTAAAGATTCATATGGAGCATCTATATGAATTCTCTTAGAAATAAATTTTGCAAAGAAAGGACCTGCAACAGCTGCTGTAGGTATCCCAGTAATAAATCCGAAAACAATAACCCAACCTAAATTAGCATTCAATATGTCTGCTACGGCTATAGGCCCCGGAGTAGGCGGAATAAATGCATGTGTTACAGCCAGACCACTTAATAATGGTAATGCGTACAGAAGAAGAGAACGTTTCGTTTTTCGCTGAAGTGCATATATAAGCGGTATTAAAATAATAAACGCGACATCAAAAAAGACAGGTATGGCTACTAGAAATCCAGTAAGCATAATTGACCAAGGCGCCTTCTTTATACCAAATTTATTGATTAAATAATGAGCAATTTGTTTTGCTCCCCCAGAATGTTCTAAAACCGCACCGAATAAAGATCCTAAGCCCACAACCGTAGCTACAAAACCTAGCGTACCTCCCATTCCCTTTGTGATTGCGTCCAAAATAATTCCTGGAGCAAGACCGCTGAAGGCACCTACAAAAACACAAACAATGAGTAAGGCGAGAAAGGCTTGAAGCTTCAATCTCAAAATAAGAATGAGCAATAAAACCACACCTGTAATTACCGCAAATAATAACTGATAATCCATTTACGAATTAATTTTAGAACTAATTTCCTCAACAATAGCTTCAATAGTTTGATTTACAGAAACGTGAATACCATAATCTGGTATTTCTAATGTATCTAATTGAGATTGCAACAGTTTAGAACTAAAATAATGTCCCTTTCTATTATCTAAACGTGACTTTAGAAGCTCAAAACTGCCATCGAGAAACACCCATATAATATCTTCATGCTGTTCTAAAATTTCTCTATAAGATTCTTTCAGTGCAGAACAAGCGAGTACCACACCCTTATCTTTATTCCATTCTTGTAGTTTTTTTTCCAGATTTTGTAACCACGGCTTACGGTCATTATCATTGAGAGGGCTTCCGTTTTGCATTTTTTCTACATTGGCCTGTGGGTGATAATCATCTGCATCTTCAAATGGTATATCTAGTTTTTTACTCAGTTGCATACCTATGGTTGTTTTACCAGAACCAGATACACCCGCAACTATAATTAATTTATTCATAAATCTAGAGTTGGATTATTAGAGTCTTTACCCGGTATATGTAGATCAAAACCTAATCTATCATTCATTTTCTTTATAAAGTGAGTAGCAAGAAGTGGCGATTCTTCTTCAATATTTTGATGTATGAAAAAGTCTATCTTTTTTATTCCCTGAGAAATCCATAGTTCTAAGCGATCAACCCAATCGTCCAATCTATCATAATCACTAGGATGATTTGCTCCTACAAATCGAATAAAAGCTTCAGAGTTTGTCATGCGCATATGCATAATGTCTCTTCTCCCCGCTGTGTCTACAAGTACATTTGCAATAGTATTATCTTCTAAAAATTTATAGAGTTTTTCTGAGTTGGTTTTGTCAGAAAACCAATCTGTATGTCTAAATTCTATAGCTAATGGAACCTCAGAAGGCCAAACATCTACAAATTCAACAACACGATCCCAGTTTTTAGGCTGAAAAGAATTATGCATCTGTAAAAATATACACCCCAGTTTTTCTTTTAATAACAATGCGTGATCGAGATATTCAGGGATCAACGAGGCAGAATCGATAAGTCGTTTACTATGACTTATATTCCGAGTAATTTTAGGAAAAAAACGAAATGAATCTGGTACTTTCTCATACCACTTGTCAAATTGTTCTTTAGGAAATAATCTGTAATAAGTAGCATTTAATTCTATGGAATTGAACTGACTGGAATAGTATTTAAGTTCGTCTTTAGTTCCTTTGGGATAAAAATTCTTCAGATCCTGTTTATTCCATTTTGCACAACCTACATAAAGCTCAGGTTTATCCGAAGTAGAATTCTTGTTTAAAACTCTCTTTGTATCCTTATGATCTGGTGGCAAGGTGAAATCAATTTTTTCCGGATCGTCTACTTTTCCAAATTGCATAATTCTATCAGTTTAGGTCTAGAGTCATTAAATTTATTTAATTGAATAGTTATATTCAGCAGAACCTGAGCCATTTTAAAATCAAGTTCATTGCACAATATATTACAATTATATTTCTAAAATAATTAGTAATAATGTAACTAATTACTCTAATTTGTGTCTTATGAACAAGCAAAAAAACTAAAGATCATATTATGAAAGTATTAAAATCATTATTTGCACTAGCTCTAATGCTAGTCGTAAGCTCAGTTTCTGCTCAAAATGCAGAAAAAATTATTGCAACGTATATAGAAAATACCGGTGGTGCAGAAGCATGGTCAAAGGTTAATGCCACAAAAATGTCTGCTACTGTAAATCAAGGTGGAATGTCTATACCAGTAACAGTTTACAATACCAAGGACGGTAAACAAGCTGTAATAATAGAATTTAATGGTCAAAAAATTACCCAAATGGCCTACGACGGTACTCATTTATGGACTACAAATTTTATGTCTATGAAGCCCGAAAAATCTTCTGAAGAAATGACACAGAATATGGCTTTGAATAAAAATGACTTTCCTTCTCCACTTCTAAATTATAAAGAAAATGGCTACGAAGTAGAATATGTAGGCACTGAAACTAAAGATGGAGCTGAAACTTATAAAGTTAAAATTACTCAAGAACCCATAATGGCTAATGGTGTAGAGTCACCTAGTATTAGCTATTACTATTTTGATACTGAAAATTTTGTGCCTATCGTTATTGAAACTACTCAAATGGGACAAAATGTAAATATTGTAATGAGCGACTATCAGGAAGTAGATGGTTTGTATTTTCCATTTGCAATGAGTCAAGCCGGTCAACCTTTTGAAATGAGTGAAATCGTTATTAACCCTGAAGTTGATGACACATTATTTACTTATCCAGGTGAATAATTAATACTACATAATCCCGCTAAGGGAATTCACAAAAGGATGTCAATTTTATACTCGACATCCTTTTTTATTTTAAACTAATACTGAAATTATGAATAAAATTTTACTCACGACTTGTGCTTTATTTTGTTGTATTTCAAACTATGCACAAGAAAACACAATAGACGGGAAAGAACTCTTCGGAGATATGCAAGCTAGACATATTGGCCCCGCAATTATGAGCGGCCGTTTTATAGATCTGGAAGCTCATCCTACAAATAACAGAATTTTATTTGGAGGTGCCGCAGGTGGCGGCGTGTGGAAAACTATAAATGGAGGTGCAACTTTTGATCCGGTATTTGATGAGCACGCGCAAAGTATTGGTGCGATTAAAATAGATCCTACAGATCCTGATAAAACGGTTTGGGTAGGTACAGGGGAAATCTGGACACGTAATTCGGTGAGTATAGGTGATGGTCTTTATAAGTCTACCGATGGCGGTAATAGCTGGAAAAAGAAAGGCTTTGAAAAATCGGAACGGATTAGTGCAATTGTCATAAATCCGCAGAATAATAAAGAAATGTATGTTGCGGTTATGGGTGCGCTTTGGGGAGATAGCGAAGACCGTGGAATTTATAAAAGTAATGATGGTGGAGAAACCTGGGAAAATATTTTATATACCGATAAATCTACAGGCGCCGCAGAATTAATTATTGATCCCGTTAATCCAAATATTTTATATGCTTCAATGTGGAAATTCCGCAGAACTCCATGGGGTTTTGAATCTGGAGGAGACACCAGCGCTATTTATAAAAGTACAGATTCTGGAAAATCCTGGTCTAAGATTCATAATGGATTTCCGAATGGAAAATTGGGACGTATTGCACTAGCAATTGCACCTTCAAAGCCAGAGATACTTTATGCGGCAGTTGAAACAGAATCTGCTAAAACAAATGGTCTTTATAAAAGTGAAGACTCCGGTTCTAGCTGGACACAGCTTAATAATGATTTCGGTCTCACTGTTAGACCATTCTATTTTGCAAGACTCGTAGTCGACCCTAAAAATCCAGATATTCTTGTAAAGGGCGGATTGTATGGTTCAATATCTCGAGATGGCGGTAAAACCTTTCAAGATTTAGGAGCACAACATTCAGATATACATGATGTTGTATTTGATCTTGAAGATAGCAACAGATTATACACAGCAACAGATGGTGGTATTTATAGAAGCTGGGATGCCGGCACACATTTTGAAATTGTAGAAAATATACCAGTATCTCAATTTTATCACGTTTCAGTAGATGATGCGACTCCCTACAATATTTATGGAGGTCTTCAGGATAACCAATCTTGGTATGGTCCTTCTTCATCTCCTGGAGGTATTGAAGCTCGAGACTGGAATCTTATAGGTGCTGGTGATGGTTTTAGAGTACTTAAACACGCCTCAAAGCCTATTATATATTCAGAAATGCAAGGCGCTCAATACGTATGGCGTTATAATACAGTGCTTAATCAATCAAAAAATGTTGCTCCTCCAGCAGAAAATGATGAGAAATTAAGATTTAACTGGAATGCTCCAATGGCTTTGAGTATACATGCAGAGGATCGATTTTATATGGGTAGCCAATATTTACACAAGTCTGAAGATATGGGTGATACCTGGATTAAAATATCACCAGATTTAACTACCAATGATCCTAAAAAACAAGACTTAGAATCGGGAGGTTTGTCAGCAGACAAGTCTGGTGCAGAAACGCATACTACTATTTTTACAATTGCTGAATCCCCGCTTGATGAAAAAGTAATTTGGGTGGGAACAGATGATGGCAACGTACAAATAACAAAAGACGGTGGTAAATCCTGGAAAAATGTGGTTAAAAACATTCCTGATTTACCGGCATTTACTTGGGTATATCATATAGAAGCTAGTGTGCACAACCCGGGTACAGCCTATGTTGTTTTTGATGGTCACGCTACCGGAGATATGAATACATATGTTTACAAAACCACAGATTTTGGAGCAAACTGGATGTCTATTGCAACTGAAAATATCAAAGGATTTGCTCGTAATATTCAAGAAGATTATGAACAGCCAGATTTATTATTTTTAGGAACAGAGTTTGGGTTATTTATTACCACAAATGGTGGAAAGCAATGGTCACACTTTACAAATAATCTTCCAGAAGTTGCTGTTCACTATATTGAATTGCAGAAAAGAACTTCAGATTTAGTTTTAGGAACCCACGGAAGGGGAATAATTATAGTAGATGATATTTCCCCATTGAGACAGATTAACGACTCTATTTTAAATAAAGACCTTCATTTTTTTGAAACCAATTCCGGAATTATTGATGAGTCAAGTGGTTTTGGTTCTACAAGTAGAGAAACAGAATTTGTGGGTGCTAATCCCAGCAGCCTTGCAAAAATCATGTATTACATGAAGAAGCGCCATACATTTGGTAAAATGAGTATGCAGATTTTAGATTTAGAAGGTAACATTATTGCCGAACCTGTTCCCGGAAAGTCAAAGGGTCTAAATATTGTTTCTTGGGATTATTATAGAAAAGCCCCCAAAGTTGCAGTCGGAAAAATACCTTCTTTCGTTGTTGCTCCTAAAGCTGATGCAGATACCTATAAAGTAATTATCACTAAAGGAAAAGATACTTATGAGCATATGATCACAATTAAAAATGATCCTAAATCTCCAATTAGTGTGGATGATCGCGCTCAGAATAAAGCATTAACGATGCAATTATTTAACAGTATTGAAGATCTCGCCTATTTAGGGTATCGCATCGATGCAACTATTGATTTTCTAAAGGATGATACTTCTAAAAACGCTGTGAAATTCAAAGAGGAATTATCAAATCTAAAATCAAAACTGGTTATTACAACAGGAGATCGATATGTTCAAGAGGCTGAACCGGAATTAAGAGAAAAATTAAGCGAACTTTATAATGAAGTTGCAGGATCTTTTGATAAACCTGCTCCGGTGAGATATTCAAATGCAGCAACTTACCAGGATCAAATTGATAATAATTGGAAAGTTTACAACGCTATTGAAAAGAAATACTTACCAAAGCTAAATCAGGAGTTAATTAAAGCGAATAAACAGGAATTAACTTTAGACTCAAAGGAACAATTTTTAGCGAAATAGTTTACGTTACAGTTCCGTTTAAAAAGCAGGATTTAAAACCTTAAATCCTGCTTTTCTATTTGAGAAAAACTGATTTTTTGGAATTACGCTATGTTTTGATTAAATTATAGGTGAATTTTTTAAAAATAGATTATGAATTCTTCAAAATCCTATAAAAGAAATCCAGTACTTATAAAACAAATACGTGCCGCAAGTATCGTCTGGCTAATAGGAATAACACTAATTATCTGGTCGTTTTCAGATTTTACATCTTTAAAACAATTAGTTCAAATTAAATATATTCCGATTTATATTATTTCCTTATTATCAGCTGCAGGTTTAGGATGGTTTTATTACTCGTATTGGCAAAAAAATATATCTGCTTAATTTTTATCCTCAAGTAGTGGTACAAATCTAAATTCCCCGTATTCTTTCTTTTCAAATTCGGTTTCACTTTTGCGTATTATACGTGTCATGGTTTGTACTTCATCACCCACAGGAATAATGAGTTTACCTCCTATTTTAAGTTGGGCTAACAAAGGTTTTGGAATAAATGGAGCTCCCGCCGTAACGATAATACCATCAAAAGGGGCAAATTCTGGCATACCTAAGTAGCCATCTCCAAATGTTAAACGTTTAGGACGGTAGCCCAACTTAGATAAGAAATTTTTAGTTTTTCTAAAAAGTTCTTGTTGGCGTTCTATACTATAAACTTTAGCACCTACTTCGCAAAGCACTGCAGTTTGATATCCACTACCTGTACCTATCTCAAGTATAACTGCTCCTTTCTTTATTTCTAATAATTCAGTCTGAAAAGCAACCGTAAAAGGTTGAGATATAGTCTGATCTGCCGCTATAGGAAAAGCCTTATCTTGATACGCATGATCTTCAAAGCTACTATCCATAAAGAAGTGTCTGGGTATTTTACGTACCGCATCAAGAACCTCTTTATTTGTAATTCCTTTCTTTTCAAGAATCTGGGCAAGTAAACGTCTTTTGCCCTGATGACGCGTAGTATCTTTCATACCGTAAAATTAGAAAAACTACTAGCTGCTACCCTAGAAAAACCTGTTCAACTTTTCAACAAAGAGCTTTATATAAATTATGATTTAGAAAGTCTATTTTTGTGTAAAACAAATAAAATTATGCTCAAAGCCGGCGTACTAGGTGCAGGTCACTTAGGAAAAATACATTTAAAACTTTTACAACAATCTGACGCCTATGAATTAATAGGTTTTTATGATGATTCTGATGCTGTAGCAGAGGCTGTAGCTAACGAATTTGGTTACAAACGTTTTCCGTCAATAGCAGCTCTTATAGATGCTTGCGATATGATAGATGTAGTTACTCCTACCACGCACCATTTTGATTGTGCAGAACAAGTTATCAAAGCCGGTAAACATTTATTTATAGAAAAACCTATTACCCAAACGGTAGAACAGGCGATAGCTATACGAGAACTTGCTAAGAAACACGGCGTACGTGGGCAGGTAGGTCAGGTAGAACGCTTTAATCCGGCATTTAGCGCTGTTAAAGATATGATAGACAATCCTATGTTTATTGAAGCGCATCGTCTAGCCGAATTTAATCCAAGAGGGACCGATGTTCCTGTAGTTTTGGATCTTATGATACACGATATTGACGCGGTATTAAGTGTGGTTAAAAGCAATGTAAAAAAGGTATCTGCTTCTGGGGTTTCAGTTATTAGCGATACTCCAGACATTGCCAACGCACGTATCGAATTTGAAAATGGATGTGTGGCTAATTTGACGGCGAGTCGTATCTCTATGAAAAAGATGAGAAAAGCTCGATTTTTTCAAAAAGATGCTTATATCTCGGTTGACTTTTTAGAGAAGAAATGTGAAATCGTACGTATGAAAGATGCTCCCGAAAAAGCAGACGACTTTGCTATGATTTTACAAAATGCTGAAGGCATTAAAAAACAAATATATTTTGATAATCCTGAAGTCTTAGATAATAATGCAATATTAGATGAGTTAGAAGCTTTTGCAGTATCTATAGAACAAAACACCACACCGGTTGTTAGTTTAGCACAGGGTACTGAAGCTTTGCGAATTGCCATGAAAATCATTGCAGATCTTTAATTTTAGCTCAAAATAGCTTCCTCTACTATGCTTGCCATTTTAAAAAAAGAATTTCATTCATTTTTTGCATCACCTGTTGGTTACCTGGTTATCGCTTTATTTCTCATTTTGAACTGGCTATTTCTCTGGGTTTTTGATAATGATTTTAATCAATTTAACTACGGTTTTGCAGATCTTACACCATTTTTTCAGCTGGCGCCCTGGATTATGATTTTTTTAATTCCGGCAGTAACAATGCGCAGTTTTAGTGATGAGTTAAGATTGGGTACTTTAGAACTATTAATCACCCAACCCATAACAACTTTTCAACTGGTATTGGGCAAGTTTCTCGGTGCGTTTTTGTTATTGGTAATTGCCTTAATACCTACATTAATCTACGTTTATGCCATTGACCAACTCGGGAATCCGCAGGGCAATTTTGATTCAGGAATTCTCATTGGTTCCTACTTAGGTCTTCTGTTTTTAGCTTTAGCATATACTGCTATTGGAGTTTTTGCTTCCACCCTAGCTGAAAATCAAATTGTAGCATTTATAATAGCAGTATTTCTATGTTTTCTGTTTTATTATGGATTTGATGGACTAGCAGATGTGGTTTCGATTGATTTTTTAAGAAAACTGAGTTTACAGAGACATTTTGAAAGTATTAGCCGAGGTGTCCTGGATAGTAGAGATCTTATTTACTTTATAAGTATTGCTGTTGTGTTTGTATTTGCAACTAAATTTAAACTAGATTATAAGAGATAATATGAAGACTTACTCAAAATATCTTGTTTTAATTGTAATCCTAATTGCGACACTTGCATTATCAGAAGTATATCATTTTAGAGCAGATCTTACAGCAGACAAACGCTACACGCTCTCTGAATCTTCAACCGAAATAATTGCTAAAGCTACAGAGCCTTTAATCATAGATGTTTTTTTAGAGGGAAACGTTCCAGACGCATTTAATAAATTACAATCTGAAACAAAACAGTTACTAGAAGAATACGCTTCTAAAAACTCAAATATAAAATTTGCCTTTGTCGATCCCATTCCCAAAGGTGCAGAAGTTGAATCAATTGCACAGGATTTTAATAATCGCGGTATGCGACCGGAGCAAGTTCAATTACGCAATAATGGAAAAGTAACACAGGAATTCATATTTCCTTGGGCAATCGCTTCTTATAAAGGGAAAACGGTACCTATTCCGCTACTTAAAAAAACATTAGGAGCTAGCCCAGACGAACTCGTTAATCGTTCTGTTCAAAATTTAGAATATGCTTTTTCTGATGGTCTTTTCAAACTTTTAAATCCAAAAAGTAAACGCATTGCAGTTCTTAAAGGTAATGGGGAACTGGATGACAAATACATTGCAGATTTTTTCAAAACGTTGAGAGAAAGTTATTTTATTGCGCCGTTTCCCTTAGACTCTGTGAATGGGAATCCTACAAAAGTTATGCAGGCTCTAAATAGCTTTGATCTTATAGTTGCTGCAAAACCTACCCAATCATTTACAGATGTTGAGAAATTTGCACTTGATCAATATACTATGAATGGTGGCAAATCTATTTACTTAATAGATGAAGTAGCTATGGATACAGATAGTTTATACGCTAATGATGGAATGGCTCTAGCAACTGCGCGCATGTTAAATCTAAATGATTTTCTATTCAAATATGGGGTACGTATAAATCCAGTTCTAGTTGAAGATTTATATGCTGCTCCCCTAGTGGTTGCAAGTGGTGAGTCGAGCAACTCACAATATACGCAGCTACCTTGGTTCTTTTATCCTTTAATTACTACAGCAGAAAATCATCCTATCAATACCAATATAGATAATCCTATCTTTTTGAGATATGCAAATCAAATAGATATTCTAGAAAATGAGGTTAGTAAAACGATCCTTCTTAAAAGCTCTGTACTTACAAAGCTTAATGGTGTTCCTCTACCCATAACTCTAGAAAGTATAACTACAGAACCCAGTCCAGAACGTTATGCTGCCGGTGAGCAAAATATAGCTGTTCTGCTTGAAGGTTCCTTTAAATCTGCATTCGAAAACCGAATAATTCCTATAGAGAACTCAATTAATTTTCTTGAAAAGTCTAAAAAAGGAGCTGCGGTGGTAGTAATTGCAGACGGCGATTTAATACGTAATGATCTCGATAAAAACGGCCGACCACTTGAGTTAGGTTTTGATAAATTCACATTTAAAGAATATGGGAATAAAGAATTTCTAATGAATACCGTGAATTATCTTTTAGACGATAATGGTCTTATTAACATCCGTAGTAAAAGTGTTCTACTTCCTGCGTTAGATATTGAGAAGACAACAAATAATAGAATCACTTGGCAAACCCTAATTCTACTGACTTCATTAGGGTTTTTAATTATTTTTGGAGTGCTATATATCTATCTTAGACGACGCGCTTTTCGTTAACAGATGTTAATAAGTTTGTTTCGACAAAAAAAGCTATTACAATATCTTTGTTAGGCTGAATTTTCAGTTGAATAAAGAAAATTACAACCAATCTTATTCTGGTTCAAATTATGAACCAAACCTTATAAATAGCACTTTCTTATGAAATTTATTGTATCAAGTTCTTATCTTTTAAAACAACTACAAGTTTTAGGTGGGGTAATTAACAACAGTAATACGCTTCCAATATTAGATAACTTTCTTTTTGAGTTAGAAGATAACGTACTTAAAGTTTCTGCTTCAGATCTTGAGACTACAATGATTGCAGTTCTGGATGTAGAATCTGAAGATACCGGAAACATCGCTGTGCCTGCACGCCTTTTATTAGATACGTTAAAGACATTCCCAGAGCAACCACTAACTTTTGTTGTTGGTGATAATCATACGATTGAAATTAGCTCAAATCACGGAAAATATGCTTTAGCATTTGCATCTGGAGAAGAGTTTCCTAATGCAGTTGAACTTGATGACCCGAGTAAAGTTACCATCCCGGCTGCAGTATTAGCTACCGCGGTAAGTAATACAATTTTTGCTACCGGAAATGACGATTTGCGTCCGGTAATGAGCGGTGTATTTTTTCAATTTGATACTGAAGGATTAACGTTTGTCGCTACAGATGCACACAAACTTGTAAAATATGGTCGTACTGATGTAAAAGCGACTCAAACGGCAGAATTTATAATGCCGAAGAAACCTCTTAATTTATTAAAAGGAATTTTAGCGTCAAGTGATGATGATATCACAGTAGAATATAATGATTCTAATGCAAAATTCAGTTTTGATAATGTTCAATTACTTTGCCGTCTAATTGATGGAAAATATCCAAATTACGAGGCTGTAATTCCTAAAGAAAACCCGAATAAACTGATTATAGATCGTAACCAATTTTTAAATTCGGTACGTCGTGTTTCTATTTTCTCAAATAAAACTACACATCAAATAAGACTGAAAATTGCTGGTGCAGAATTAAATATTTCTGCAGAAGATATAGATTATAGCAATAAAGCTGAAGAGCGTTTAACTTGTGATTATCAAGGAGATGATATGCAGATAGGTTTTAATAGTCGTTTTCTTGTAGAAATGCTTAATAATCTTAATGCTAATGACGTATCTCTTGAGATGTCTCTTCCTAACCGTGCCGGAATTTTAACTCCTGTAGATGGCTTAGATGAGGGCGAGAAAGTAACTATGCTCGTAATGCCAGTAATGCTAAATAATTAGAAAGATAAGTAAGTACCTTTCATTACCTGAAAAAGCCCCGTCGTAGTATCAACAGGGCTTTTTCTATTATAAGTAATATCATTATTGACCAATATATTCGTCTGTTTAGTTTTTAAATTGGTAGTATAGCGACGAACCCCTACAATCCTCCCAATTACTTTCTAAACTATTGGAGTCTGTATATTCTAAAAGCTCTTCAGTAGTTCCTGTGCAATTAGCGATTATTTCATGTTCAGAATCATGTGTGAATTTTAAATATTTATCGCTTTCTATCATCACGATATCAAAATTACCTTGAGATTGCAGTGTATCTCCTTCTCGAATCTGAACTTTAGTAAATCGCATTTCATTTTTCAGTTCATAATATTCTTGCCACGCCATATCAGAACCACTTTTTTCAGAATTTAAAGTATTGCCAGACATCTTAACAAGGTTAAGTCTAAGCGTTTGATTTTCTGATTCCTGAATGGCAGTATCAGAATTATCTGAGCAAGAGCCCAAAATTACTAAGCCTATTAAAAGATAGGTAGATCTAAACATCATATATAATATTTATATGTAGATGCCTTGCCTAAGCAATGGTTGCGTTAAAAATGCAAAAAAAAACGACTGAAGATTTTCAGTCGTTTCATAAATTGATCTATTAAAATTTAAACTCTTGGTAAATCACCATCACCTTTTAATGGTAAATCTGATTTACCCATGAGATATTTATCGATATGGTGAGCAGCTTGTCTACCTTCAGAAATAGCCCAAACTATTAGTGATTGTCCTCTTCGCGTATCGCCAGCTGCAAAAACGCCTGGGACATTAGTCATATAATCAGTAACCGAAGCTTGTATATTTGTACGCACATCTAAGTTAACACCTAACTGTTCTGCAACGGTGGGCTCACTTCCGGTAAATCCTAAAGCCAGAAAAACCATATCTGCCTTCCATTCTTTTTCAGTACCCGGAATTTCTTTAAGATTAGGACGTTCACCCGGTTTATGTATCCACTCTACTTCAGAGGTTATAAGACCTGTCAAATTTCCCTCTTTGTCGCCAACGAATTTCTTGGTTGAAATAGAGAAAAAACGTTCTGCTCCTTCCTTGTGTGAGCTACTCGTACGTAGACGCATTGGCCAATACGGCCAAGGTTGATTTTCGGGACGCTCTGGAGTACTCTTACTCATAATTTCAAAATTGTTAACGCTTGTCGCACCGTGTCTAATTGAAGTACCTATGCAATCACTACCTGTATCGCCTCCACCTATCACAATAACATCTTTTCCAGTAGCTTTTATTTCTTCACCTTGCCATTGTAACCCAGCAACACGACGATTATTTTGTGGTAAAAAATCCATAGCTTGATAGATCCCTTTTAAATCTGATCCTTCAATAGGAAGATTTCTTCGTACAGTTGCACCACTACATAAAACAACAGCGTCATATTCTTTTTTGAGTTCGCTGGCAGAAATATCGTGCCCTACGTGAACACCACACTTAAACTGAATTCCTTCTTCTTCAAGAACAACTAATCTACGGTCAATGACATGCTTTTCCATCTTGAAATCAGGAATACCATAGCGCAATAATCCGCCCGGCTTCTCATCACGTTCGTAAACAGTAACTAAGTGACCTGCTCTGTTAAGTTGTTGTGCTGCTGCAAGACCGGCAGGGCCAGAACCTATTATGGCAATTTTTTTACCGGTACGTTTAAGAGGTGGATTGGCTTTTATCCATCCATTCTTAAAAGCTTCTTCCGCTATATTTTTCTCAATATTTTCTATGGTTACAGGATCTTCGTTAATCCCTAAAACACAAGCCTCTTCGCAGGGAGCAGGACATAATCTACCCGTAAATTCTGGGAAATTATTTGTTCCATGAAGAATATGAGCAGCTTCTTCCCAGCGTTCTCTATATACAGCATCGTTAAAATCTGGAATTAAATTTCCTAAGGGACATCCACTATGGCAAAATGGAATTCCACAATCCATACAACGCGCCCCCTGATTTTTTAATTCAGACTTTTCAAGTGGTATTGTAAACTCTTCATATTTCTTCACCCGTTCTTCAACAGGCTTGTACGGTTCAATTTTTCTTTCGTATTCTAAAAATCCGGTTATTTTTCCCATGATTCTATTATTCCGTTAAATCTGTTAATTTTTCTTCTTCTTCCAGTCGTATAAGCGCTTTTCTATATTCTTCTGGCAGAACTCTTACAAATTTTGGCAAGTAAGAATCCCAATTTTCTAAAATACGCTGAGCTAAAGCACTTTGTGTATAATTGTAATGGTTTGTTACTAGTTCATGTAACTGGGTAACGTCATTAGATTCTGTCACTTCATCTAAATTTAAATCTGTTGCATTACATTTTGATCTAAACGTTTTGTCTTCATCTAATACATAGGCTACACCACCGCTCATACCAGCACCAAAATTTCTTCCAGTTTTACCTAGAATAACAGCGAGACCACCAGTCATATATTCACAACCATGATCACCTATGCCTTCGACTACTGCTACTGCCCCACTATTACGTACGCAAAAACGTTCTCCTGCTGTACCATTAAAATAGGCTTCACCACTGGTTGCACCATAAAGAGCTACATTACCAATTATTACATTCTCGCTAGCGTCAAAAGTTGCTTCTTCAGGAACTTTAACGATTAAACGCGCTCCTGAAAGTCCTTTCCCCACATAATCATTTGCATTACCATCTACTTTTAAAGTTAGACCGCGAGTCGCAAAAGCTCCAAAACTCTGCCCTGCTGATCCTTTGAAATTAACTTTCAACGTATTATCTGGTAAGCCCTGTTCTCCATAAATTTTAGAAATCTCATTACTTAAAATGGCTCCTACAGCACGATCTAAATTTGTTATATCAAGATCTAATGTTGTTTTCTCTTTTCGGAATAAAGCGGTATGGGCTAATTCTATAATTTCAAAATCAATTGATTTTTCTAAATGATGATTTTGAGTTTCTGTGCTATACACTTTTACACCTTCTGGCACAGCTATATCATGTAAAATAGGTGACAGATCTACACCTGCAGCTTTAAAGTGCTCTATGGCCTTATTACGATCTAATTTTTGTACTTGGCCCACCATCTCATCGATAGTTCTAAATCCTAGTTGAGCCATAATTTCACGTAATTCTTCTGCTACGAAATACATAAAGTTAACCACATGCTCTGGCTTACCTTTGAATTTCTTACGTAATTCTGGATTTTGAGTAGCAATACCTACAGGACATGTATTTAAATGACACACACGCATCATAATACAACCTGAGGCTACTAATGGTGCGGTTGCAAATCCAAACTCTTCTGCTCCTAATAAGCATGCCACCGCTACATCTCTACCGGTCTTTAATTGTCCATCGCATTCTAAGCGTATTCTACTTCTTAAATTATTAAGTACTAATGTCTGTTGTGCTTCGGCAATTCCTAATTCCCAAGGCAATCCACAATGTCTCAATGATGTTAATGGCGATGCTCCTGTACCTCCATCATAACCTGATATAAGTATAACATCTGCCATTGCTTTTGCTACCCCTGCAGCTACAGTACCTACTCCTACTTCTGAAACTAATTTTACGTTAATACGAGCTTCTCTATTTGCAGATTTCAGGTCATAAATTAATTGAGCTAAATCTTCAATGGAATAAATATCGTGATGTGGTGGTGGAGAAATTAAACCTACGTAAGGTGTACTCTTACGGGTTTTAGCAATAAACTTATTAACCTTTTCCCCTGGTAACTGACCGCCTTCACCAGGCTTTGCTCCTTGAGCCATTTTAATTTGAATCTCTGCTGCACTTGTTAAGTAGTTACTCGTAACTCCAAAACGTCCTGAAGCTACTTGCTTAATAGCAGAGTTGCGCCAGTCTCCATTAGGACTTTTATAAAATCGCTCTGCATCTTCGCCTCCCTCACCACTATTACTTTTACCACCTATACGGTTCATAGCAACCGCTAGATTCTCATGAGCTTCTTTACTAATAGAACCGTAAGACATTGCCCCGGTCTTGAATCGTTTAACTATTTCTGTCCAAGGTTCTACTTCCTCTAATGGAATAGGATCGTAATTAGAAAACTCAAACAATCCACGTATAGTCATTAATTGCTTTGACTGCTCATTTACCAGACTTGCGTATTCTTTGTATGTTTTTGGATTGTTTTGACGTACCGAATCTTGAAGTTTAGCTATGGTAAGCGGATTAAACATATGTTTTTCTCCGTTACGTCTCCAGCGATAATCACCACCAATCTCTAATTCAAGATTTCCTGAAATGTTCTGGCGTTTAAATGTACGACTATGGCGTTTTGCTACTTCTTGCTCCACTTCATATAAACCTATTCCTTCTATTCGGCTTGGAGTATTTGGAAAATATTTCTCAATTAATTTTGAATTAAGACCTAAAGCTTCAAAAAGTCTTGAACCTCGATACGAGTTTAAGGTAGAGATACCTATTTTGTTCATTACCTTAATTACACCTTTTCCTACCGCTTTGTTATAATTTTCTACAGCTTCTTGAAAATCAATATTATCAAGATTTTTCTCTTCAATCTCCTCTCGTATTATTTCATTTACCATATACGGGTTGATGGCACTTGCTCCATAACCAAATAATAGGGCAAAATGGTGCACTTCACGTGGTTCTGCAGATTCTATTATTATACTCATTTTTGAACGCTGTCCACTTCTAAAAAGTCCGCTATTCATATAAGAACATCCTAATAATGCCGGAATGGGAGCCATTTTTTCGTTAACCCCTCTATCTGATAGGATTAAGATTGTGTGACCATCATCGATGGCTTGTGATGCTTGAGCCACCATAGATTCTAAAGCATCTTCAAGACCATTAAGTCCTCTACTTGCTTCATACAGCATCGGTATTTCTGTTACCTGAAAGTCTGGATGATCAAAATTTTTGATCTTATCTAAATCCTCTTTAGAAATTACCGGATTTTGAATGCGTATTTTTTTACAGTAATCAGGAGTAATCTCCATCAAATTAGTATCTGGTCCTAGTGTGAGACTTAAATCTGTAATTAACTCTTCACGAATTCCATCTAATGGCGGATTAGTAACCTGAGCAAATAATTGCTTAAAATAGTTATATAAAAGTTGAGGTCTTTCAGAAAGAACTGCTAACGGAGTGTCTGATCCCATCGATCCTATAGGCTCTTTACCTTTGCCTGCCATAGGTAAAATAATGGTGCGTATATCTTCAGCTGTATAACCAAAAGCGTTTTTCCGAAGATCAAAAATTGTTTCTTCAACTTTAAGATCTGCATTGCGGTAAGGAATATCTTTTAAGTTGACGCGATTTTTTTTAAGCCACTCTCCATAGGGTTTCTGAGAAACTATACGCTCTTTTATTTCCTCATCATTTACAATACGGCCAGCCTTCATATCTACTAAGAACATTTTTCCAGGTTCTAATCTACCGTGGAAGGCTATATTTTTAGGTTCTAGATCAAGTACGCCAGTTTCTGAAGACATAATAACATATCCCGTTTTTGTAACTGAATATCTAGAAGGACGTAAACCGTTACGGTCTAAAACTGCTCCTATAAAGTCACCATCTGTAAAAGGAATTGATGCCGGACCATCCCAAGGCTCCATAATGCAGCTGTTAAACTCATAAAAGGCCTTTTTTGCTTCACTCATCTCCTGATGTTTTTCCCAAGCCTCAGGTACAAGCATCATCATTATTTCGGGAAGCGATCTACCAGACATTAATAGAAGTTCCACAACCATATCCATGGAGGCGGAATCAGATTTACCTTTTAATATAATAGGGAAAAGTTCTTTGAGGTCATCCCCAAACCAGTCGCTTTTAAGCAATTCTTCTCTACTTCGCATACGCGAAACATTTCCGCGCAGCGTATTTATTTCTCCGTTGTGGCACATATATCTAAATGGCTGCGCCAGATCCCAGGTTGGGAATGTATTTGTAGAAAAACGTTGATGTACAAGCGCTAATCTGGTAGTCAGTTTTGGATCTAATAAATCTGTATAGTAAAACTTAATATCTTCAGGCATTAGTAGACCTTTGAATATTAGAGTTTTATTAGATAAACTTGGTAAATAGAAATAAGATAGTTCAGAAAGTTTACTTCCCAGTATAGTATGCTCTGCTATTTTTCGGGCGGTATAGAGCTTAATCATAAACTCCTGCTCCTGCATTTCCTTATTAGGTTTACCAATAAATATTTGCTCAATATGTGGCTCAACGCTTGCTGCTATAGAACCTAGATAACCTGCATCTACAGGTACTTTTCTCCAGCCTAACAGAACAAGCCCCTTATCTTTAATTTGTTGTTCAAATACATTCTTACAATATGCCCGCTGATTTTCTTTTTTAGGTAAAAAGACATTACCCATTGCATATTCGCGCGGTGCAGGAAGATCAAAATCACAATTTTCTTCAAAAAAGTCATAAGGTATGTCTATAAGTATACCCGCACCATCTCCTGTTTTCCCATCACTACTTACTGCACCACGATGTTCTAGTTTTTCTAAAATTTCTAGAGCTTTATGTATAATATCATTTGACTGTTTTCCTTCAAGACTGCAAATGAATCCCGCTCCACAATTTTCGTGCTCCCATTCTGGTGAATATAAACCCTGTTTTTTCATAAAATTTCTCCTCTAATTTAACGTCTGAATCCTAAAGCTATTCAATAAAAATTTACGTTAATAATTTTAAAGACTAAGATTTTTATTATTTCATTATTAGCAATAAAAAGGATTTAAAATGATAACAAATCAAAATTAGTTAACAGATTTTATAAAATATGGAATGCTTTTTTTAAGAAATTCGAGTTTTTCGACATTAATTTAAATTTCATTAATTCTTAAGTCTATGTTAAGATTTGACGTTTTTGATACTTTTTTAACCAATAAATCTATAAAATCTCTTAAAAAATGGACATTATCCACAATCAATATGACAATTGAGAACTAAAAATTCACTTAAAATCTATTATACCCTAAATTTTATAGGGTGATTTTTATTTAAATAATAATTATTTATCACTTACCCCTATATTTTTAGGGGTACGCTTAATAATTAATTAGCTTAGCATCTCACCAAATAACCAAAATAGAGATGAAAAAATTTTTACTACCCTTAATGGTTTGCATAAGTGTTTCAGCATTTGCCCAAGAAGAAACTTCGTGGACAGATGGATTTTCGCTATCGGGATCTGTGGATGCTTATTTTAGACAAAACTTAAATGCTCCCAATAAACTTATAGATACCGATGTTGATGGTGAAGTTGACAGTTATATTGCTCCTGGCTCATCATTTGCTAATCAACCAGGATTTGCTTTGGGTATGGCCAATCTAATTATAGGCTACGAGAAAGGAAATGTGGGCGTTGTTGCAGATCTTGTATATGGCCCACGCGGTACAGATGCTGTGTTTGGCTCTACTACAGCCAGTTCAAGTATCGTTAATCAGTTATATGTATACTGGAATGTTAGCGAAAAAGTAAAACTAACTTTTGGTAATTGGAATACATACTTAGGATATGAAGTTATCTCGCCAGCGGCTAACTTTAACTACTCTACCTCGTATATGTTTTCTTATGGACCTTTTTCACATTCTGGTTTAAAGGCAGACTTTACCCTTGATGAAAATTGGAGTGCTATGGTTGCTTTGATGAACTCAACAGATTATACAGACTACAATCCGTTTGGAGGTTATACTGCAGGAGCTCAACTTGGATATTCAGCTGGATCAGGTAGTGCGTTTTTAAATTTTCTATATGGCGATCAGGACGGTGACTATACAGATATGGGTCTTGGAGAAGGTCTAGGCGCTACTTTTCAAGTAGATTTAACTACAGGCGTAGATTTATCTGATTCTTTTTACTTAGGACTTAACACTACTTACAATAGCACCGAAGCCGGAGATCTTGGAGGAGACTCTTTTGGTTTTTATGGTGTTGCATTATATGCACAACTCGCAGCCAGTGAAAACTTCTCTGTAGGCTTACGCCCAGAATATTTTAGCCAGTTCGGCGGCTTTGATGCCATAGGTGGAAACGATGCCGAAGGAGACGGAAATGTACTTGCCGTAACCTTATCTGGAAATGCAAAAGTTGGCCCTCTTACTTTTATTCCCGAATTTAGATTAGATTCTGCTAGTGAAGATGTATTCTTAGATGGTGATTTAACACCACAAGGAAGCTTAGGGTCCTTCCTTCTTGCAGCCGTATATTCATTTTAATCTAAAACAAAATTACACAATGAAAAAAATCGAAGCGATTATTAGAAAATCAAAATTTTCAGCCGTAAAACAGGCTTTACATGAAAAAGGAATCAATTTCTTTTCCTACTGGGATGTTACTGGTTTAGGAAATGAAAAACACGGTCACGTTTACCGCGGTGTTTCCTATAGTACCAGCGATATTCAGCGCAGATACCTTTCTATTGTGGTAAATGATGATTTTGAACAAATCACCATAGCTGCAATTCTGGAAGCTGGAGCAACCGGGGAGATCGGTGACGGAAAAATATTTGTATCTGATGTTAAAGAAGCATACCGAATACGAACAGGCAAAAAAGGTGGCGACACTTTAAATTAAAACTTAACAACCCTTACAAAACAAATTAATATATGGAAGCAGGATTATTTACAGCAAACAACGTATGGATGATGATCTGTACAGGGCTTGTGTTTTTTATGCACCTAGGATTTTCACTATTAGAAATAGGATTAACACGCGAGAAAAACACAATTAATATTTTATTTAAAAATGTGTTTATTATATGTGTTGGTCTTTTAGTTTATTACATAGGAGGCTTTAATCTAATGTATCCCGGTTTTGCAGAAGACTCTTCCGGTATCTTCAGCTTTGCTGGCTTTGGAATCGCTCCTCCAGAAAATGGGATGACTCCAGAATATGCCGATGGCGGTTATACATGGTGGACAGATTTTCTTTTTCAGGGAATGTTTGCAGCCACTGCAGCAACTATTGTGTCTGGTGCCGTAGCAGAGCGCATAAAGCTTGGAGCATTTATGATCTTTACAGTGATTTATGTAGGTCTCGTTTATCCTATTGTGGGTTCCTGGAAATGGGGCGGTGGATTTCTAGATGCTATGGGATTCTATGATTTTGCCGGTTCAACTCTCGTTCACTCTGTAGGTGGCTGGGCAGCTTTAATTGCTATTTATTTACTAGGAGCACGTATAGGTAAATTTGATGCAGATGGTAAGGCAAATGCAATACCAGGTCATAATATTCCATTTGCAGTAGCCGGTGTTCTTATCTTATGGTTAGGTTGGTTTGGATTTAATGGCGGTTCTGTTTTATCTGCAGATCCTGCACTTACCTCACTTACACTTGTAACAACTTCACTCGCAGCTGCTGCAGGTGGCGTAAGTGCTTTTGTGGTATCAACAGTAATGTATAAGAACTATGATTTAACGATGTTCTTAAATGGTATTTTAGGCGGACTGGTAGGAATAACAGCAGGTGCTGATCAAATGGGTCCTAATGATGCTATAATTATAGGTGTAATTGCCGGAGCGATTATCGTATTTGGTGTAGCGCTGGTTGATAAATTAAAACTTGATGATCCTGTAGGTGCTGTAGCTGTACACTTAATTTGTGGTATCTGGGGAACCCTAGCCGTTGGTATTTTTGGTGCGATGGCCAGTATCGAGCAGTTTTTAACGCAATTAACAGGAGTAGGAATTGTAGGTGCATTCTGCTGTATCTCTGCTTTTATAATCTTATTTATACTTAAAATAACGATCGGTTTACGCGTTTCAGAGCGTGAAGAACTTGAAGGTCTTGATGAGCACGAACACGGAATGAGTGCTTATCCAGATTTTGGTCTCAATGAACACTAAAAATTTTCGGTTTCTCTTATTTAGAAAAACCCGGCACCAATTGGTGCCGGGTTTTTTATTTCACTACTTTATAAATTGGTATGTTAACGGATAATAGGTATGTTCTCCATTAATCGTTTTGATTGCATTAATAATCGGAAATATAAATATTAATACACCTAAAACAATAAATCCTATTATGCCAAGACCAAAAAGCAAAATTGCGGGAACACAAAGTAATGCTAATATGAAAGTGCTTATTTGAAAATTTAAAATTTGCTTACCTTGATAATCCATACCTAAAACTTTATCCCGCTGCGTTAACCAAAGAATTAACGGTATTATAAAGCCACCACAGCCCGTAACAAAATTTACTAATTGACTTAAATGCGCAACCGCAACTAAATTTCTATCCTCTCGTAAATTCATGATTTTTTGATATTTCATTGATTACTATATATGTAGCAAGTTCATGCTATTTGTTACGTTGCTCAGAAACTTAATTTCTTATTTATGGCACGCTACTTGTTTAGTATAATGTGTACCATCCAAAAACTAGTACGAACAATTAAAATTAGAAATCATGAAAAATTTATTCTTTCTTATTATAGGCCTAGTGGTAGGTCTTTCTCCTACAAATGCGGAGACTTTGGATGCTACTTTAACACGATATGACGGATCCCGGTATATTTTTGTAGAAGGTGGCGTGGAGTTTTCGGTTTATCCAGATGGTGAATTCGATTTTGTATTACCACAGTTAGCTCGTAATGCTGTACAAGTAAATGTAAATACCGGACCATTAAATATTAGTTATAACTCTGGGTATAATTATGACCCTTATGTTCAATATGATGACTATGGAGCCGTATTACAAATAGAAAACGTACCTATCTATTATGATAATTGGGGAAGAATTATACAAGCAGGAGATGTTTATATAAATTACAACCATGGACGTATTGTAAATGTTGGAGGATTAAATGTGTTTTATTCTGGCACACGATTTTCACACGTTACAGGATACATAAATGTCTATAACAGATCTTATGTATATCATCCTTATCATAATTATTTCTATAGACCTTTTTATGACAGGGCTTTAGTTTACAACACACCTTATAGAAGATATTATCGTCCTACTAGATATGATTATGCTTATCATAGAAGTCACTATAATCAAGGTTATCGTAATGGATATGCTAATGCTTATCACGATTTTAAAAAACCAAAAGGTCGTATAGCACATAATAATGTGAGACGCGGTAGTTATTCAACAGCAAGAACTCAAGTTAACAATGATAGACGTTATACTGCAAGCTCAAGAACATCATCTGCAAGTAGATCAAATAATACTAGATCACAAACTGTAAATAGAAGTTATAGCTCGAGAAATTCTAAATCACCAGCAATTATTGATAATAGAAGCTCTAGATCAAGCACACCAAATGTTGTTCGTGCAACAACTACTAATTCTCGAAGTTCTAATGCAGCGAGATCATCACAATCTCAACGTGCTACTTCAAAAAATAGTAGAAACGATCGCCCTGTTGCAGCACAAAGAAATAGTTCTACCCAGCGAGCCACAACACAAAAAGCACCGCAAAGTAGAAGTGTAACTTCAAGAAGCAGCTCATCACCACGTCAAGTGACTCAGAGAGCAAGTTCGCAGCGTACAAGTACACCGCAACGTACAGTACAGCGCACACAAAACTCACGCACAAGCAATGCTGCAAGTTCAGCTAAAAGTAATAATAGACAGTCCTCTAGTTCACGTAGCTCTAATAGCCGCTCAAGAAGTGGAGATAATTAAAATTTTGGTTGGTTAGTTGTAAAGTCCCGTAATTGTTTATTCAATGCGGGATTTTCTTTTTAGAATATTATCATTTAACCAATTATAAATTTCTGGGGAGATTTTGAATATATAGACTACAGCTAAATATATACTTCCTAGAATAATTGATTTTAGTCCTATGGCTAAATAGGGATTTAATTTAAAATTCCAAAAGTAAAAACATACTCCTAAAACTAATAGCAAAGAAGTAACATACAAGGTTGCTCTGGTAAAAGGGTGCATACCGAATTTTTTGTAAACGACAATTATTTTTGCTAATGCATACCCTACTGATGCAATAAACGTTGCTATTGCAGCCCCATTTATCCCTAATTCTGGAATGAAAATCAAATTTAGAATAATTGCTAAAATCACTAGAAATACACCCAGCACAAGCACTAATCGATAGTAATCACTATTGTATAGAATAGCATTATTATTACCTAAAATGTTATCTACTAATTTTGCTAATGAAATTAGAAGCACCACATAAAGACCTTTGCTATATGCAGGGTCCAGAATGAGGTAGAGTGTATTGATATTACATACAATTAATAAGAGTAATAAACCGGAGATTATATAAAGCGTAAGCGAACTTTTTTTATATAAATCTTTAAGCTCAACAAAACGTCTCTCATTCAAATAATTTGCTGTGAGTGGATACATAATCTGATGCATTGCACGTGCAGGAACAGCTATTACAGCGGCTATATAAATCCCAACTGAATAATAAGCAATATTCTCAATGGCCACGAGCTTACCTAGCATAAACATGTCAATTTCCAAAATCATAACCGCCACAGAACCTGCAACAATAATTAAGGTGCTGTACTTTAAAATAGCCTTCCACTCTTCCGGAATAGCAAGTCTCAGTTTTGGTTTTTTTAGACTGAATGCATAAACTAACATAATAAACATGCGTAATACATAAACGATGGCCAATCCATATAAAAACTGATCCATATTAATAAGATTAATTGCAAACAAAAGCAGTAATATCATCACACCGAGCCGATGGAAAATCTCGTTCATAATATTTCCGAAGACACTATGTAGTTGCGCTTTTGCGTATGCGTAAGCTATTTCAAAATATGCCATTGAAAATGCTATAATACCTATAACAATTATATAGGGTCGCACTATCTCATTCTTTGAAGCCAGAAAATCTACTATATCAGAGTAGAAAACTGTAATTAAAATAGTGGTTGGGATTAGTATAATTAATGGAAGTCCCAACATAAAACTTAGAAAAACTTCTTGTTTTCGGCCGCTATATTTTGAGTAAAATTTTATTAACGTATTGTGAGTACCTACTGCTATAAACGGCATAGCTAATGTTGCACTGCTAAGCAAGAATCCTACAAGACCATAATATTCATCTTGAAAAAACTGAACATATAATACCAAAGTATTTAAAGCACCTATTCCAAAACCTAAATAAGTTGTTATTAAATTCTTGAATGACTGTGATGAAACAATTCCCATATGATTACTCTAAAATTGGTGAATTATTTCTGAAAGCTGTCTGGTAAGTTCTTTACGTGTAAATACAGTTAAGTCTCCGGTAGTATTTGATATTCCTGAACTTTTAAAAGCTCTATAATATTCAATAATAGTATTCTTCAATTTTTCTTTTTCAGTATATGTAAAATAGTTACCGCTTTGTGTTGTTTTGAGGATTTCTATAACATCAGATTCTCTAGGTCCTATCCCAATTATAGGTCTACCAGAGGCCATATATTCAAATAACTTTCCAGGAATGATTGCTTGTGTATCGTATGAATCAATTTCGATTAAAAGCAAGAGCTGAGCGCTATTTTGACGTTGTATAGCTTCATTATGTGTTACATAGCCGGGTAAACTTAGATTATTTTTAAGATTATAACTTTCGATATCACTTATAATAGATGCGCTTACTTTACCGGTTAATTCTATATTTAAATCTTTTATGAAATCGGGTAATTCATCACTAATCTCTTTTAAAGATTGCCATAGAATCTTTGGATTTCTATCTTCTAACAAAGAACCAATATGTGCTAGTGTGAATTTTTTATCTAGAACAGATTCACTTTTTTTATTAGCATCAAATCCATTTGTGATACACGAGATCGGTGTATTCGTAATTTTCTTAAAATCTTTCTTAGTGGTTTTACTGGTAACTAAAATATGATCTGCCGAACTTAAAACCTCTAATTCTAATTTTTTATGTTTCTCACTTGATCTTTTGGTCAGTTTTAATTTTTTGTGATAGCCTATTGTTGTCCACGGATCTCTAAAATCTGCTATCCACGGTAGGCCCGTTTTTTTTTTTAACTGCTGTCCTATTAAATGTAAACTATGCGGTGGTCCTGTAGTGATAAGTAGATCTATTCCATTAGACTTTATGTAAGGCAACAAATAATTAACCGATGGTTTTATCCACCATTTGCGAGCATCCGGAATAAATAGATTACCTCGTATAAATAAGAACAAACGCTGTAAAATACTTTGTTTTGAATTGTCCTTGATTATACCACTACTTATTTGTTGTGTTTGAGTTTTTGAAAATAAATCCGCTAGCGCATAGGGTTCATAAATCGGTTTTTTGAGAATAGTAATTCCTTCCGGTATTTCCTCAATAAGACTCGAATCTACTATCGGATAATGTGGATTTTCGGGAACATATACTATAGGTTCAATATTAAATTCTCGCAAGTATTTTACAAACTTCAACCAGCGTTGAACCCCGGGACCACCTGCAGGAGGCCAATAATAACAAATGATAAGGGCTTTCTTCACAAAACACGCTTCTTATAGTATTTATACACTAAGCTTTTTCCTCACTATTAGTTCTATTTCTAAAACTCATAAAAAGAGCACCCAAAATAATTAATAGAAGGATAATATTACTCGCAAGGCTTATAGTACCACCAGTTTCAACCACTTGAGGTTCAAACTTAAATTCGATAATATGCTTACCCTCCGGAACCATCATTGCCCTTAATATATAATCTGCTTTAAAATAAGAGGCTTTTTCACCATCTATATAAGCGTTCCATCCATCAGGATAATAAACTTCACTAAAAACAGCTAATCGCTCATTCTGTGAAGAAGATTCATATTTTAAATAATTTGGTTTGTGTTCTGTAAGTTTAATAGTTGCTGTGGTATCTTCTGTAAATAACTGCTTCTCAATTAAACTTTTATAGTTGTCTTGAATAACAGCAGTTTGTAAAGTATTAAGATTCTCTAACGCCATAATTTCGGCATTTGCATCAGGTACAAATTTTACATTCTGAATAAACCAAACATTTCCATTTGCTTGCGGATTAATCTGAACCTGCTCCGCTCCTTCTTCATCTTGAGTAATCACGTACTTAACATTTAATAAGTTCAGTGGCGCCATTTTACCTTGATACAGATAAAAATCTGCTAAATCTGCAAGTCGACCTGGTTTTGCTCCGTGATATCCACCTATTGAACTGTGAAAATAACTCGTGCGGGCACCGTTAAGGCCTATACTTTGTTCATACACTCTGTAACGGGTGGTATCCTGAAGGATTTGCATGTCTGCTGCAGACTTTTGAAATGGCTGCTCTACCATTCGGGCAGCCATAAAATTCTCGGCATTTACATATCTCCGATCTACTTGTACCAGATCAAATACTACTAGAATTGTAATAGCTACAATAACAAGATTTTCTGAAATTTTATTTTTGATATAAAACCAAATTAAATATGCAGCTAATAGTACTAAAATTAAAGTTTTGATGGTATCATTTACAAAAATCGCTTTACGGTCTGCTTTTACAGCATTCATAAATTCCATCCCAAAATTCTGAACGAAGTACGCGTCATTACCTCCGGCAAAAGAAAAAAGGCTTCCTTTAAAAATAAGTAGTATTAATGCTAGTCCGCCAGTTATTCCAGTAGACCATTTTAAAGCATTAAGACGTTCTTCAATAGGTAACGTAACTTGTAATACTTTATATAATCCGAAAATTGCTAGAACTGGCACACATAATTCTGTTATAACTTGTATAGATGTTACTGCTCTAAATTTGTTATATAAAGGGAAATAATCTATCCATAAGTTTGTAAACCAAGCTAGGTTGCTTCCGTAGCTTAATAGAAGTGATAATAAAGTACCTCCTAATAGCCACCATTTTAATCTACCTTTTACAAGAAATAAGCCTAAAACGAATAAGAATACTACAATAGCTCCCAGATATGCCGGTCCTGATACTCCAGGCTGACTTCCCCAGTAATACAATCCAAATTGACCATAAATAGATCCTATTTGTGCGGGCGGAACGCCTTGCTTAAGTAGAAAACTTGCAAACTCACTATCTGCTTTATAAGGTTCAGAATTTGAACCACCATAAAGACCAGCAATAAATAAATCTAATGTTTCAGAAATACCATAGCTATACTGATTTATATAAGCTTTATCTAGTCCGGCACTACGCTCTTTTGTAGTTCCATCAGGATTTATAGTCAATTCGCTTTTTCCTCTTGTACTAGTAGCACTATATTCTGATGTAGCCATTAAACTTGCTGCATTTGTACCTACAGCAAGAACAACTGCAAGACAAAGAATACCTACACTTTTAAAATAATGCGGAAGTTCTTTTTTACGTACGGCATCCACTAAGTATGCAATCCCTAAAATTAAAATTAGAAGCATTAAGTAGTAGGTCATCTGCACATGATTAGCAACTATCTCCAGCGCAAGAGCAAGAGCTGTAAGAATAAAACCCCATATATATTTACGCCTAAATACAAGCAATATTCCACTTAAAACCAAAGGCATATAAGCTATTGCGTGAGCTTTTGCATTATGGCCAACACCTAAAATTATTATAAGATAACTACTAAAACCAAACGCCAATGCACCCAGACCTGCATATCGCCAGTCTAGTTTAAGAACAAGCAGCAAAATATAAAAACCTATAAAATACAAAAAAAGATAATCTGCGGGGCGCGGCAAGAATCGAATACTTAAATCTAGACTCTTTATCCAGTTGTTAGGATACTTAGCTCCTAATTGATAAGTAGGCATTCCTCCAAAAGCTGCATCTGTCCAATAAGGTTCTGAGCCGGTTTGTTCCCTAAAATCCATCTGCTCCTTAGCCATACCTCTGTACTGCTGTATATCACTTTGAAACATTTTCTTACCCGAAAGAACCGGACTAAAATACAGGAGTGCAGTAACTACAAATACAAACACCACAGCAACGTGTGGTAATATTTTTTTAATCGAAAAATTCATAGATTGTAACTATAACTAAAGGGCTGAAATTACTCAATTTCTTCGTAATCGATATATTCGCCTACCTTTTTATTTGAAGATCGCTCTTTATGAGGAACATTTTCAATTACTACCTCACCTTCAGGTTTTTTCTGAGCATTTTGATTTTTAAAACCGCCTGCCATATTCTGAAAACGTTCTCCTGCTTTTTTTGCTATATAACGCATTAAGTAAGGCGCTGCTAATCTAAAAAGAATGCGCAACCCAAAAAATATAAGCAGTATTATAAGAATGGTTTGTATCAATTTCATCTCTCTGATATTTGCCGTAAAATTAACTATTCGATTTTTGTTTCCACTTAAAAAAACAATAAAACAAGCAGTGTCTGTTATCCATTGATCTTTAGGCTATCTCTTATATTTACATTATGTTTGTGAGGTTACAAAAGAAAATTTCTACTGTAAACCTCTAAAATTAGAACCCATTATGCTAAAGAGATTGATTTGTAGTAGCATTCTACTTCTAAGTCTCAGCACGTATACAGCTAACGCTCAATACACTGAAACTATAAACTCTAACAGACCAGGTCAATCTCAGGGTGCTTTTGCACCTGGAACAGGTGTATTGCAAGCAGAAATAGGAACCACTCTAGGCAGAGAATCACACAATCTTCGGTTTACAGAAACAGATAATATTGGAGTTGATTTTGCTTTAAGATATGGTGCAATTAAAGAACAACTAGAATTTATCGTAGATGGTAATTTTCTATATGAAGATATTACTCCTACGGCCGGCAATGCAGAACCCTATACACAAAGTGGATTCCCTATAATTACAGCGGGAGCAAAATATCTGGTGTATGATCCTTATAAAAATAGAGAAGACAAAATAAACTTATATAGCTACTGGGCTAATAGAAGATTTAAATGGAATACTCTAATTCCTGCAGTCTCTATTTATGCAGGTGCTAATTATGCATATGAAACAGACAATCCTTTTTTACCGGAAAGTCAACGCGGATTTACTCCTAAAGCAATATTAATTACACAGCACAACTGGGGTCGCTGGGTGTGGGTAAACAATTTTATATACGATCAATTTACTACAGATTTTCCTACTAAGGCGTGGATTACTACAATGACCCATTCATTTAATCCTAAAATTGCCGCTTTTGCAGAATTTCAGTTTATTTCTAGTGATGTGTATTCTGATGACCTTTTACGCTTTGGTGGCGCGTATTTGATAAGCAGAAATTTTCAGGTTGATATAAGTGCGCTTATTAATTTTAAAGAAACACCTGAGCGTCAGCAATTAGGACTGGGATTATCTTATAGATTAGATTTTCACAGTAAAGACGAGTTACTTTCGCAAGAATAAAAATACGGTTACCTTTACACGCTATTTAACAATTACAATGATTACGATTAAGGAAATGAAAACGAAAAAGGAATTGACACAATTTGTCAAATTCCCATTTTCGCTATATACAAAAGACAGCAACTGGGTTCCTCCATTAATTAATGATGAGCTTGAAAGTATGGATTCTGAAAAGAATCCTGTTTTTAAAAATGCTGAAGCCCATTTTTTTCTAGCCTTTAAAGATGGAAAAACAGTAGGCCGTATTGCTGCAATTATTAATCGTATAGAAATTGATGAACAAGGCAAACCTAAAATGCGTTTTGGCTGGTTTGATACTATTGATGATATAGAAGTTACTAAAGCTTTAATCGCCGAAGTTGAAAAAATAGGTATTGCAAATAATCTAAAATGGATAGAAGGTCCTGTAGGTTTTAGCAATATGGAAAAAGCCGGCTTACTTATAGAAGGCTTTGAATACCTAAATACCATGATTACATGGTATAATTACCCGTATTATAAGGAGCATTTTGAGAAACTGAATTTTGAAAAAGCTTCAGAATGGGTAGAGTTTAAAATTCAAATTCCAGAAAAATCGCCCGAAAAAGTAGAAAAATTTGCTCGTATCGTGCAGCAGCGCTACAAGCTTAAAATGATTCACTTCAAGAATACAAAAGAAATTATGCCCTACGTAGATGATATGTTTGGGCTACTAAATAAAACGTATAGCGAACTCAGTACTTTCGTTCCTATTCAGCAATATCAGATTGATCATTATAAGGAGAAATATATTAAATATATAAATCCCAATTACATTAAATGTATAGAGGATGCCAATGGTAAATTAATTTCATTTGCCATTACAATGCCTTCATTTAGTAATGCTCTTAAGAAGGCAAATGGTAGTTTGTGGCCATTTGGATTTATTCATATGCTACGCGCCAGATCAAAGAATGATACCGCAGCATTTTATTTAATTGGGATTGATCCAGAGTATCAAGGTAAAGGATTGACAGCCGTAATATTTCAGGCTATGCAAGATCTTTTTTCAGCAAATGGTATAACTGAAGTAGAAACTAACCCAGAGCTTGAAGAGAATAAAGCAATTCAGCAACTTTGGAAAAATTACGAGCACGTAATGCATAAAAAAAGAAGAACCTATAAAAGAGATTTATAGGTTCTTGATTTACTTGTGAATTATATTATGCGATTCAATTAATCTATTAATTGAAATGTGATTTGAATTTTTGAGCTTATGGTCATTTCTCCAGGTGCTAATGTGCGTTGAGAAGAATCCATAGATTCTGACATTGCCATTTTATACATTGGCTGTGGCTGAGGAGTATTTGTTCCTTGCTCTGCTATTTGTACCGCTTTTCCTATTTTCTGACCTAAAACGCCTGCATATTCCTGAGCTTTCATTTTTGCATTAGCTACCGCTTTCTTACGTGCTTCTGCTTCATAAGTATCCATTTTAGAAGATCCAAAATTAACGCCATTAATAGAATTAATTCCAGAAGCCACTAAGCCTGACATTATTTCGTCATATTTTGATAAGTCTTTCAGCTTAACTGAAATTGTCTGACTCGCATTATAATTATACACTTTTGTATTATAATCATAGTTCTTGTTAAGACTTACATACTCCGTTTGAACTTGGTTCTGCGGAATATTTTTCTTTAGAAGAAAATCCAGTACTTTATCTACAGCCTTATCATTTTCAGATTTTACGGCAGCCGCATCTTTCCCCTGAGTCTGAACTCCCAAACTAATAGTTACTTCATCGGGTACAACAATAACTTTACCTTCACCTGTTACTCCAACGGTTGGTTCTATTTGCTGCGCATGTGCTAATGTGGTCATAGCCGTAATAGCTAGAATTAAAATAGTTCTCATAATTGATAGTTTTTTTGTTCGTAATCATATAGGCAAGAGGTATGCCATTATAGCTTCCCGGTTTTGTTAAGAATAAATAAAATAATTATAGGAATAGCTAATAATCCCACCATCAATGTATTAGCCGGCAACAATATCGGAAGCATTAACAAAGTAATAACATAACCACCTACAGCTCCGCCAAAATGTGCATCGTGGCCTATATTATCATTGTTGGCCCGCATCCCATAAATTGAATACAACAAATACCCTATTCCAAAAATATAAGCTGGTATAGGAATAGGTATAAAAAACATATACAAACTCATATCTGGATTGAGCAGAATAGCAGAATATAAAATTCCAGATACTGCCCCACTAGCTCCAACAGCCGTATAATGGTATTCATCTTTATGAAAATAGTAGGATAAAAGATTACCTAAAATAAGACTACCCAAGTATATAATTATAAACTGAAAATTACCTAATAGACCTATAACTATAGGAGCAAAAAAATAGAGTGTAAGCATATTGAAAAACAAATGCGAATTGGTCACATGTAAAAAACCCGAAGACAGTATGCGTATATGCTCCCCCCTACGTACTGCACCCGTATTAAATTTGTACTTTTCAAAGAACGTGAAGTCTTTAAAGCCCTTCATAGAAATCAAAACATTCACTGCGATTACGGCAACTGTAACCAAATTCAAATCACCCATATTTTCCCTTATTTAGCCTCAAATATACCTATATTTGCGCAAAATTTACCGCTCATGCAATGGCTTATATTTTGGCTTGTTTACCCGCTTTTGTGGCTGTTATCGCGTCTACCTTTTTGGTTATTTTATAAGGTTTCTGATTTAGTTTATATACTTATCTATTACATCGTAGGTTATAGAAAGAAAACTGTTCGATTTAATCTTAAAACCGCATTTCCTGATAAATCTGAAGCCGACTTAAAACAAATAGAGAAGAAATTTTATAAGCATATGGTCGATATGTTTTTAGAAATGATCAAATCTATATCTATATCTGCCGCTGAACTTAAAAAGCGCTTTGAATTACCAGATTTGGCTATTATAGATAAGCTGGCTAAAGAACGCCGAAGCTCTATTATTGTAATGGGCCATTATGCAAGTTATGAATGGCTTACTGCACTTCAATTTTATTTTGACCATAGCGGGTACGGCATATACAAACGAATTAAGAATAAATACTTTGATAAACTAATTAGAGACATTCGGGGAAAGTGGAATTCTGAATTACTAGCTAACAAGGAAGCTACTTTCATAATTAAGAAGCAACAGCGCGCAGGTAAAATGGCTACGTATGCATTTATTGCAGATCAATCGCCAAAAAGCAGAAAAAATCAATATTGCACCTCGTTTTTAGGTCAAAATGTACCATTTTTTACAGGTATTGAACGTTTGGCAAAAGCTGAAAATATGCCTGTGCTGTATCTTGCGGTAGATAAAGTTAAACGTGGTCACTATAAAGCCGTATTTAAAGTAATCACCGAAGACCCGCAATCTCTCCCTGATTACACAATTACCGATTCTTTCATAAAAAACCTTGAGGAGCAAATATATAATGCTCCAGAATATTACTTATGGACGCACAAACGCTTTAAGCATGCGCAATAAAAAAATCTCAATCACTACACTTGTAATGATTGAGATTATAAATTTTTAATTCAGATTATTAAATAGATGCTACCTTCTTAATCTCTGCGATCATATCATCAGCAACTTTATCTGCATCAACTTGTGATGAAGCTTCTGTGTAGATACGAATAATAGGTTCTGTATTTGATTTTCTTAAATGCACCCAATGCTTTTCAAAATCTATTTTCACACCATCTATCGTATTTACATCTTCATTTTTATAAGTCTCACTTATAGTTTTTAAAATTGCATCTACATTTAATTCTGGCGTTAATTCTATCTTTTTCTTACTCATATAATAAGCAGGATAGCTTGCTCTAAGCTCACTTACTTTTATTTTCTTTTTGGCAAGATGCGTTAGAAACAATGCTACGCCTACCAAAGCATCTCGACCATAATGTGATTCTGGATAAATAATTCCACCATTACCTTCTCCACCTATTACAGCTCCTACTTCCTTCATTTTTGTAACTACATTTACTTCTCCCACTGCAGCAGCGTGATAGTTACCACCGTGCTTTTCTGTAATATCTCGCAGTGCTCTTGACGAACTTAAATTAGATACCGTATCGCCAGACTTTTCACTTAAAACATAGTCAGCGCACGCAACAAGTGTATACTCCTCACCAAACATCTCACCAGTTTCATCTATAAAAGCTAAGCGATCTACATCTGGATCAACTACAATTCCCAAATCGGCTGTTTCTTCTTTTACTAAAGCACAAATATCTCCCAGATGCTCTTTTAGAGGCTCTGGATTATGCGGAAAATGACCATTAGGATCACAATATAATTTAACCGTATGAACTCCTAATCGGTCTAAAAGTAAGGGAATTGCGATACCTCCTGTCGAGTTAACTCCATCTACCACAATTTTAAAATTGGCAGCTTTAATAGCTTCTTCATCAACTAGTTCTAAATCCAGAACCTCATCGATATGAATATCAATGTATGCGTCATTTTTATGTATTTCTCCCAGATGATCCACATCAATGTACTCGAGATCTGCAGATTCAGATAGTTTTAAAATTTCTGCACCCGCTTCTGCGTTCAAAAATTCTCCATTACTATCTAGCAACTTCAGAGCATTCCATTGTTTTGGATTATGCGAGGCAGTCAAAATAATTCCGCCGTCTGCATGTTCTAGTTTTACCGCTACTTCTACTGTAGGTGTAGTAGATAAATCAAGATCAATTACATCAATACCCATACCTACCAATGTTTGCATAACCAACTGCTGTAACATTTCTCCACTTAAGCGTGCATCTCGACCCACAACTACTCTATGAGTTTCTTTATTACGTTGATTTTTAATAAAGGTGCCATAAGCTGATGCAAATTTTACTGCATCGATAGGAGTAAGATTTTCACCCGGCTTCCCTCCTATGGTTCCGCGAATGCCAGAAATTGATTTTATAAGTGTCATATATTTTAATTCAGAATTTTAAACCTATTTAAGTAACGTTACGGGTTAAACAGTAAACAAATATAGCCATTCACATCGCTACCGTAACTTGATAATTTGTAATTTAAGCCTGTGAATTATTTAGCGCATATTTATTTATCTGGAGATGATCCCCTTATAACAATGGGTAATTTTATGGCCGATGGTATAAAAGGGAAACAATACAAAACTTATTTACCTCAGCTTCAAAAAGGTATTTTGCTTCATCGCAGTATAGATAGCTTTACAGATTCTCACCCTATTGTTAAACAAAGTACAAAACGACTTCATAAAAAGTATAGTCATTATAGCGGTGTAATTGTAGATATTCTATATGATCACTTTCTGGCAAAAAATTGGAAAAACTATTCTGAAAAACCTTTAGCAGGCTTTATTGAGCATTTTTATGATAGTCTAGATGAGCATTTTGAATTACTTACTCCCGGGATACAGCGTATGGTTCCTCATATGATTGCAGATAACTGGTTGTTGAGTTACAAAGATATTAGCGGCATAGGCACCGTATTATATAATATGAATAGACGAACTCGTAATATTAGCGGGATGGATCGTGCCGTTGAAGATTTACAGTTGCATTATCATGATTTTGAAGATGAGTTCACGCGCTTTTTTGAAGAACTGAGAGCCTTTTGTATTCAAAAAATAATAGAATTAAATACTGTTTTCAGTATAAAATAATTTCTTTATGATTAAAAAATATTCTTATAAAATTTATAAATCTCAAATCCTCTTTTTAGGATTTGTTTTAGTTATAGCCTCTATTAGTTGTAAGTCTGAAAAAATAGTTAACCGAACAATTAATCGTGGTAAAATCGCAGATAGTATTATGGTGGTGTCTGCCAGAGAGGAAGCTTCACGTATAGGTGCTGAGATTTTAAAAAATGGCGGTAACGCTTTTGACGCACTAATTGCTGTAGATATGGCTCTTAATGTAGCTTACCCTTTTGCAGGAAGTATAGGCGGTGGTGGTTTTATGGTTTATAGAAAAGCTAATGGCGAAACGGGTAGTATAGATTACAGGGAAAAAGCTCCAATGGCGGCTACCTCTACCATGTATCTGGATGCTGCCGGTAATCCCATAGATTCTTTAAGTAGACAGGGACCGCTTGCGGTAGGTGTACCCGGTGGAATCGCAGGAATGTTTGCTATACATCAAAAATTAGGTTCTATGCCTATGGAAGAAATACTTAAGCCTGTTATTGAATTAGCTGAAAACGGATTTACAATTACTGAAAATCAATTAGGTCGATTTAATGCATACGCTTCTCTATTTGAACACGTAAATGGTAAAGAAATTTTATTTTCTAAAGGATTTCGTCCTAGTGATTCTATAAAAATTAAAGCCAATACTTTATTTAAAAATTCGGCGTTAGCAGCCACTTTAAAACGAATTTCAAAAAATGGTGAATCAGAATTTTATGATGGGGAAACCGCTCAAATATTGGTTGATTTTATTCAAAAACATAATGGAATTATCACTTTAGAAGACCTTAAAAGCTATGATGCCGTTTGGCGGGATCCTATTGTTGCAAACTATAAAGATCTTAAGCTAATAGGTATGCCTCCGCCTTCTAGTGGTGGTATTGCATTAGCGCAAATATTAAAGATGATTGAGCCTTATTCTATAGCTCAGTATAAGCACAATTCATTAGAAAGTATACAGTTAATTACAGAAGCTGAACGTCGTGCGTACGCTGATCGTAGCTTTTATTTAGGAGATCCAGATTTTAATACTATCCCTGTTGACAGTCTCTTAAGCGACCGGTATAATTTAAAACGTATGGAGAGTTTTAGCTTTAATGAAGCAACACCATCTTTAGAGGTTGAACGTGGGGAATTATCGGGTTATGAATCTATGGAAACAACACATTTTTCTCTTGTAGATCAATTCGGAAATGCGGTGGCTCTCACAACTACGCTTAATGGGGCTTATGGCTCAAAGTTGTATGTAGACGAATTAGGTTTCTTTCTCAATAATGAAATGGATGACTTTAGCGCTAAACCCGGCGTACCTAATATGTTTGGACTCATAGGTGCAGAGGCTAATAAAATAGAGCCACAAAAGAGAATGCTAAGTTCGATGACTCCTACGATTGTCGAAAAAAATGGGAAATTATGGATGACAGTAGGAACTCCCGGAGGTTCTACGATTATAACTTCGGTATTGCAAACAATTTTAAATGTAAGTGATTTTAATATGGGTATGCAAGAGGCCGTAGATGCTCCCCGATTTCATCATCAATGGCTACCTGATGTTGTAACATTTGAGCCCAATGCTTTTGGTTCAGACTTATTGAAGCAGCTTGAAAATAAAGGATATATTATTCAGCAGGAAAACAGTGTGATTTTAGGTAAGGTTGACGGAGTTCTTGTACTACCAGACGGTCGCCTAGAAGGTGGTGCAGACCGTCGTGGTGACGATACAGCAGTAGGTTTTTAAACTAAATAATAACATTAAAAGTATATAATTTATATTATAACCTAAATAGTATATATTTTATATTATCATTTAATTAGTATATATTTGATCAAATTTAATTTGTTTAATGCGCGCAGTACTCACAGGAGATATTATAAATTCTCAATCTAATAATGATTGGCAACCCCTCTTGAAAAAGGTTTTGTCACATTATGGAGAAGAACCAACGCAGTGGGAACTGTATCGGGGAGATAGTTTTCAATTAGAACTTAATCCAGATTCAGCATTAGTTGCAGCAATACATATAAAAGCTGCTATAAAAACGTTTTCAACTCTCGACGTGAGAATAGCGATAGGTTTAGGAGATAAAAAACATCATGCTAAAAAAGTCACCCAAGCAAATGGTACTGCATTTGTAAATTCAGGTACTGCGTTTGATGCTATTAAAAAAAACACGCTAGTTCTAAAGTCTAATGACCTGCAATTTGATAGTATTATAAATCTAATGCTAAGTCTTGCTACTTTAACTATGGACATATGGCCACCGGTAACAGCATCCATAGTTAAAACTCAATTAGAAAATCCACAGGCTAATCAAACCGAATTAAGTTCTTTACTAGGTAAATCTCAAAGCGCTATTAGTAAAGCTCTTAATCGCGCCGGTTATTCAGAAATTAGCGGATTGCTTCAATACTACTCACAAATTGTAAAACAGCACAAATGTTAACACTTGCTATAAAGCTAATTCTCGCACACATAGTAGGTGATTTTGTATTGCAACCTACAAAATGGGTTAACCATAAAATAAAATATGGTTATAAGTCAAAATATTTGTTTGCACACATAGCAGTTCATTTGGCTGCCCTTCTCATAGTACTTCAATTTAACCTCAAGTATATAATAGGCATAATTGCTATACTAATAACTCATTATATAATAGATGCATTAAAAATAAAATTCACTACAAAGAAAAATAGCAGCAAGCTCTTTATAGCAGATCAGCTGGCACATCTGGCAGTAATTTGTAGTGTTGTATATGCTTACCATCCATTTGTAATCGATCTTGATTTCATTTATAAACCAGAACTTTTACTATTAGTTACATTAGCTTTTTTTGTTACGTATGTCACAGGAATTTTGATGCGCTTATTTCTCAAACCCTGGCAAGATGCTATTGACCCGCAAAATAAATCAAAGTCCAATACAATAAAAAACACCTCATTAGCCGGTGCAGGCAAAATAATAGGTATGCTAGAACGTCTCTTTGTGTTTGGTTTTATATTACTTAATGCGTGGTCTGCAATAGGTTTTTTAATAGCTGCAAAATCTGTTTTCAGATTTGGTGATCTCACCGAAGGAAAAAACAGACAACTTACCGAATACGTACTTATAGGGACTCTACTTAGTTTTGGTATTGCAATAGCAGCTGGCCTTCTGTATAATTATCTTACAAAAGGTATACTATATACGTAAGAAATAGACTTCATTTACGACTTATACCCAAGTAATTAAACCCTACTTCTACGTGGAAAAATATTTGAAAATAATTGAAGATTCATTTGTAGGATACTTTAATTATCTTTTAAATGAAATTACAAATCCGGGATGGACAAATTATTTATACTGGCTTATAGTTTTATCTCTACTTGTTTTTGCCTTAGAATTATTAATTCCGTGGCGCAAAAAACAACCCATTATACGCAAAGGGTTTTGGCTTGATACTTTTTACATCATATTCAATTTTTTTCTATTCTCACTAATAGGTTACAATGCCTTGTCTAATGTAGGAGTCGAACTCTTTAATGATTTTTTACGTCTATTTGGTATTCAAAATATAGTATCTATTGAAGTACAACATCTTCCTGTATGGGCTCAATTGCTTATTATGTTTATAGTTGCAGATTTTATACAATGGAATGTACACCGTATGCTACATCGAGTTCCTTGGTTATGGAAATTTCATCAGGTTCACCATAGTGTAAAAGAAATGGGTTTTGCCGCTCAATTTAGATTTCACTTTATGGAAACATTAGTCTACAAAAGTGTTCAATACATCCCATTAGCAATGATAGGATTTGGTATTGAGCAATTTTTTATTGTACATATGTTTTCTGTGTTTGTAGGGCACCTTAATCACGCAAATTTAGATTGGAGTTACGGAAAGTTTGGATATATATTTAATAATCCGCGTATGCATATATGGCATCATGCAAAGCAACTTCCTCCACAGCATAAATACGGTATGAACTTCGGACTCACATTAAGTATCTGGGATTATCTGTTTGGCACTGCCTATGTTCCCGAAAGTGGTAAAAATCTGGAAATCGGATTTAATGGGGATGAAAAATTTCCAAACGATTTTGCAAATCAGCTTACATTTCCTTTCAAAAAATCTAAAAACAATTAGCTTTCTTTTGCTTTAGGAAAGTAAAATAACTTTCTATTAGAAGTATTTGGCGCTTTGTATCAAAGGTTACATCAAATTTTAAAATCGTTCTTTATTTTTATAAAAAATAATAGATTATGATAGTTAAACAATTTGAATATAAGCCGCTTTCACATTTTTCATATGCACTATTATGTGGTAATGAAATTGCTCTAGTAGATCCAGAGCGTGATTCATCTATGTATTACAAATTTGCAGAAGAAAACAATGCAAAAATTGTTGCTGTATTTGAAACGCATCCTCACGCAGATTTTGTAAGCTCTCATTTACAAATCCACAAACAAACCGGTGCTATATTATATACTAGCAAACTGGTAGATGCAGACTATCCACATACTCCATTTGATGCAAATGACTCATTGCAAATAGGCAATGTAAATTTTAGTGCATTAAATACCCCGGGACATTCACCAGACAGCATAACGATTGTTGCTAAGTCAGAAAATAAAGTGGCTCTTTTTACAGGAGACACATTATTTATTGGAGATGTAGGGAGACCCGACCTTAGAGAAAAATCAGGAAATCAAAAGTCAAAGCGTTTAGATCTTGCTAAAGCTATGTACAATACCATACAGACGCAATTTACAGATTTTAGTGATGATGCTATTGTATATCCCGCTCACGGAGCAGGTTCTTTGTGCGGTAAAAATATGAGTTCTGAAGGTTCAAGTACCTTAGGAGAGCAACGCGAAACAAACTGGGCATTTAAGACACAATCACAAGATGCATTTGTTAATCACCTACTAGATTCTCAACCATTCATACCTCATTACTTTGGTTTTAATGTTGATTTAAATAAAGCTGGTGCTGAGAATTTGAATACTTCTATTTCCAATAAAGACGTAAAGCTTCAGGATGAAGAATTGGAAAGCAAAGAGCTAATCATAGATACACGTAACGAAGAGATATTTAAGAAAGGTCACAAATCAAATAGTATTAATATTATGGGGCTTGAGGAGGCTCATAAATTTGAAACCTTGTTAGGCTCTATTGTAAAACCCGAGGAACCCTTCAGTCTGGTTGCTACAAGTTTTAATCACGCAAAAGAATTACTCAGTCGTGTTTCGAAAATAGGTTACGAAAACCAACTTAAAAGTATTTTCACCTTAGGAGATACAACCTGGAATAAATTGGATAAAATAGATCTGCAAGATTTTAAATCGAATAAAAATGATTATACCATTGTAGATATCAGAAATCAAAGTGAAACAAATGAAGGCACTTTTTTTGAAAATGCTATTACAATTCCTCTGCATGAATTAAGAGAACGTGCTACAGAAATACCTACCGATAAACCTATTGTAGTTCACTGTGCCGGAGGATACCGTAGTGCTGCAGGAAGTAGTATTGTTGCTCGCGAATTAGATCAGGTTGCAGTTTATGATTTAGGAGAAGCAATAAACCAATTTAAATAAGGTAGAATTTCTCCTTTTAAATTTTCACAGCTTTTAAATCGTCAGCAAATTAAATCACACCTATGTAACTCGTGTTACGTAACGCAAATGCAAGTTTGACTTTATTTGCCGACTTACAATTTGAAATTATTCAAAATATAATCACTATGAATTTAATATATGAACCCTGGCCATGGTATGTTGCTGGTCCGCTCATTGCTCTTACCATGTTTATATTACTATATGTAGGTAAGCAATTTGGTCTGTCTTCAAACTTACGCACGCTCTGTTCTGCGTCAGGCGCTGGTAAAGCTTCAGATTTTTTTAAATTTAATTGGAAAGAAGAGCGCTGGAATTTGATCGTGATGATAGGAGCCGTAATTGGAGGGTTTATTGCCTCTCAATTTATGTCTAACAATACTGTAGAAATTGCACCTTCTGTAGTAGAAACACTAAATGGATATGGTATTTATAGTGCCGGGGAAGCCTATATGCCTACAGAAATTTTCAGCAATGAAGCGCTGTCAAATCCTCTAAACTGGTTGCTTTTAATAACCGGAGGGTTTCTAGTAGGTTTTGGAGCTCGATATGCGGGTGGTTGTACCAGTGGTCACGCAATTTCTGGGTTGAGTAATTTACAGTTGCCATCACTAATTGCTGTAATTGGTTTTTTTGCAGGAGGATTGATTATGATCCATTTTATTTACCCATTAATATTCATATCATGAAAACTATAGTTTATTTACTCATAGGTACCTTTTTCGGAATTATAATGTATAAATCTGAAGCTGCATCTTGGTTTCGTATTTATGAAATGTTTGAATTTGGTTCATTTCATATGTATGGCATTATAGGTTCTGCTTTAGTATTAGGCGTAATTGGTATTCAAATCATTAAGCGTTTTAATATAAAAGCAATTAATGGAAACGAAATGAATCTCAAACCGAAGAATAAAAGCGTAGCTCGATATGCAATTGGCGGCACCTTATTTGGTTTAGGTTGGGCATTGGCAGGAGCTTGCCCGGGACCTATGTACGTGCTAGCAGGAGCGGGATACTTGTCTATTCTAATCGTTATAGCAGGTGCCTTATTAGGTACATTTATCTACGGTATCATAAAACATAAACTGCCACACTAAAACTTTTGGCTATTAGCATTGTCTTCAACAAGCTCATAATTAATATAAAAGCATTTTCAAATCCCTATATGAAGATGCTTTTTTTTGTTCTTAAATAAGCAAATTTTAAGGATATGCTTAGTGGGTTAAGTTTCCTATTTTTGCGGTAAATCATATGTTATGCTTATTATAGGAATCGCCGGTGGTACCGGAAGTGGTAAAACCACTGTTGTTAATCAAATTGTACAAGAATTACCAGAAGGAGAAGTTACCGTTATATCACAGGATTCTTACTACCGCGATAATTCGCATCTGAGCTATGATGAGCGGGTAAAAATAAATTTTGATCACCCTAAGTCTATTGATTTTGAATTGCTTTGTGCGCATCTTGAATCGCTTAGAAGAGGAGAAACAATAGAGCAACCTGTTTATTCCTTCGTAAAGCATAATCGTACTAGTGACAAAGTTATTACGCACCCGCGTAAGGTGGTGATTGTAGAAGGAATTTTGATACTCACGCATCCCGAAATTAGAGATCTATTTGACATTAAAATCTATGTTCACGCAGATTCAGATGAGCGCCTTATACGTAGGCTAAAGCGGGATATAGCAGAACGCGGTCGTGATCTTGAAGAAGTGTTAAGTAGATATCAAACGACACTTAAACCTATGCATCAACAATTTATTGAACCTACTAAAGAATATGCAGATATTATCATACCTTATAATAGGTATAATAATGTAGCGATAGATATTGTGCGTAGTATCATTAATCAACGCTTGGTTTAATTAAATTTATTACCTGTGTCTAAACTCAAAGAACTTCGTCAGAAAAAGTGGTTTCGTGTTCTGGGAAATAAGTATATACTTATTCTTCTCATATTTACGGTATGGATGTTTTTCTTTGATACGAACTCCTGGTTCATTCATAAAGAATTAAATGACGAAATAGAAAAACTAGAGGGTAATAGAGCTTACTTTAAAGAGGAAATTAAAGCAGACAGAGAGCAGATTAATAAATTGAAAGATAGTCTGGAGTTAGAGCGCTTTGCACGTGAAGAATATTTTATGAAACGAGACAAAGAGGAAATCTTTATAATCGAATATGAAGACAGTCTTAAAACTGATACCAATAATGAATAAAAGTTTATTTTCAGAATTTGAACCGGTATCTGCTAAGGCATTTAAGCAGAAAATTCAATACGACTTATCTGGAGCAGATTATAACGAGACTTTATTATGGTCTAGTCCCGAAGGAATACATGTAAAGCCTTTTTATCATCGGGAAGATACTCAACCTGTAAGCATTCCCGGTCATCCAAAAAACTGGTCTATTCTTGAAGAAGTGTATATTTTAAATGCTAAATCTGCTGCCTTAAATGCTTCTTCATTACTTGATAAAGGAGTTGAAGCGCTAAGTTTTAAGGCTGATGCTAAATTTAATATTGAAGATTTACTTAATCACCTTCCGAAGAAAAAACTAACCTTAAATTTTTCATTTAGTTTTCTGGATCCTGATTTTATTAAGTCGCTTTCTATACAAACTCTAGAAATGGGTTATAATTCCCATTTTAATGTTGATATTATTAGCAATCTAGCTCACTCAGGTAACTGGTATATAGATCTTAAATCTGACCATAAAGCATTAGAAAACATTCTTTTAAACACGCATAACGATAACGTTATAGGTGTAGATATGTCTTTATTTCATAATGCGGGAGCTAATTGCATTCAGGAGTTGGCTTATGCCCTAGCCCAGACAAATGAATATTATACCTATCATTCTGAAAATCTGCGCAGTCAAACAATCAATTATAAAGTTGCAATAGGTTCAAATTATTTTTTTGAAATCGCAAAAATAAGAGCACTTCGATTATTACATGCTACTCTAGCCGATGCATATGGTTTAAATGAAAATTGCCACATTATCGCTCAACCGGCTACCCGCAATAAAGTTTTGTATGATTATAATACAAATATGTTACGCACGACTACGGAATGTATGAGCGCAATTCTTGGAGGTGCTGATGCTATTTGTAATCTTGCGTATGATTCAATTTACCACAAATCAAATGAATTTGGGCAACGTATAGCACGTAACCAACTGCTGTTATTAAAACACGAAAGTTATTTTGACCTAGTTTCTAATCCTGCTGATGGCACGTATTATATTGAAACTTTAACGAAGCAATTTGCAGAAAAAGCTCTCGATTTATTTAAAGAGATCGAAGCCGGTGATGGTTTTATAAGCCAACTCATAGCTGGGAAAATTCAAAAGAAGGTCAAGGCTACAGCTTTAAAAGAGCAAGAAGCATTTAATGTGGGCAAAAAAGTGCTAGTAGGTACTAATACATATATAAATTCTGAAGATCGTATGAAAGAAGATCTTGAATTGTACCCATTCTTAAAAATGAATCCTCGCAAAACCCTAATCGAGCCCATCATTCAAAAAAGACTTGCCGAAGAGGTTGAACAAAAAAGATTACAGGATGAATAGAAAAAACCTTCAGAATCTAAGCTTAAAAAATCCTGTGGCTCCAAAAAATCCAGCTACAACTACCGCTTCTACTGCAGAGGAAATAACTCTTAAAAAAGAGTATTCTTCATCAGATCTGGCAAATCTCGAACACCTAAATTTTGCGGCAGGTATTCCGCCATTTTTACGTGGACCTTACAGCACGATGTATGTGCGCAAACCGTGGACCATAAGACAATATGCCGGATTCTCCACCGCCGAAGAAAGCAATGCTTTTTACAGAAGGAATCTAAAGGCCGGTCAAAAAGGACTTTCTGTAGCGTTTGATTTAGCAACACACCGCGGTTACGATAGTGATCACGAGCGTGTAGAAGGTGATGTAGGAAAAGCTGGTGTTGCAATTGACTCTGTAGAAGATATGAAGGTACTCTTTGATCAGATACCACTTGATAAAATGAGTGTTTCAATGACTATGAACGGTGCCGTATTACCTATTATGGCATTTTATATTGTCGCAGCAGAAGAGCAAGGTGTTAAACCTGAATACTTACAAGGCACAATTCAAAATGATATTTTAAAGGAGTTTATGGTACGTAATACCTATATCTACCCACCTACTCCATCAATGCGCATTATCTCAGATATATTTGAATTTGCTTCTAAAAATATGCCCAAATTCAATACGATTTCCATTTCTGGATATCATATGCAAGAAGCTGGTGCGACTGCAGACATTGAGTTAGCTTACACTCTTGCCGATGGTTTAGAATATATTAAAACAGGCTTGGCAGCTGGTATGACCATAGACAGTTTTGCTCCACGTCTCTCCTTCTTTTGGGGAATAGGAATGAATCATTTTATGGAAATTGCAAAAATGCGAGCAGCAAGAATGCTCTGGGCAAAAATCGTAAAACAATTTAATCCTAAAAATGAAAAGTCACTTTCCCTTAGAACGCATTGCCAGACAAGCGGATGGAGTCTCACAGAGCAAGATCCCTTTAATAATGTAGCACGCACAGCAATTGAAGCTACTGCTGCGGTCTTTGGAGGAACTCAAAGCTTACATACTAATGCGCTTGATGAAGCCATCGCATTACCTACAGATTTTTCTGCGCGTATAGCTCGTAATACGCAGATCTATCTTCAAAAAGAAACCGAAATAACACGTACAGTTGATCCGTGGGCAGGTAGTTACTACGTAGAAAAGCTTACTCAAGAAATCGCAGATAAAGCTTGGAAACTCATTGAAGAGGTTGAGGAATTAGGTGGAATGACTAAAGCTATAGAAAAAGGAATTCCTAAACTGCGTATTGAAGAAGCTGCTGCAAAGAAGCAAGCTCGTATAGATAGTGGTCAGGATGTTATTGTAGGTATTAACAAATACGCTTTGGAAACCGAAGATGATATTGTTACACTTGAAGTAGATAATGATGCGGTACGTAAATCTCAATTACAACGATTATCTGAAGTAAAAACATCACGCGATAGTACTTTGGTTGCAAAATCACTGGCAGCCCTTACTGAATCTGCAGAAAAAGGAACCGGAAATTTGCTAAATTTAGCTGTAGATGCAGCTCGTAATCGTGCTACATTAGGTGAAATATCTTCAGCCTTAGAATCGGTATTCGGGAGGTATAAAGCAGAAATTAAATCATTTACAGGGGTGTACAGTAAAGAAGTTAAGAAAGATCCTGCCTTTGAGAAAGCACGGGAACTAGCAAATCATTTTGCTGAATTAGAAGGAAGAAGACCGCGTATAATGATTGCAAAAATGGGTCAGGACGGTCACGATCGAGGCGCAAAAGTAGTTGCTACCGGCTATGCAGACGTAGGTTTTGATGTAGACATAGGTCCATTATTTCAAACGCCTAAAGAAGCTGCAAAACAAGCTGTTGAAAATGATGTGCACATTCTTGGAATAAGTTCGCTGGCTGCAGGGCATAAAACACTCGTTCCCCAGGTGATTGAAGAATTAAAGCGTCTGGATCGTGAAGATATAATGGTTATTGTGGGAGGCGTAATTCCTCGTAAAGATTATCAATTTTTATTTGATACCGGTGCTGTAGCTGTTTTTGGGCCCGGTTCAAAAATTAGTGATGCAGCCATTTCCATACTTAATATCTTGATGCAAAGTTTTGAAGAATAGATAGATCAGCTTTTTAATAAAAAACCTAACACTAAAATTAATCGATACTATGAGCTATACCGATAAAATGTTGCGTGACGATGCATTAAAAGGAAAAACAATAGTTGTTACCGGCGGTGGTAGCGGACTTGGTAAATCGATGACAAAATATTTTTTAGAATTGGGTGCCAATGTTGCTATAAGCTCTCGAGATATTGAGAAACTTAAAACAACTGCAGCAGAACTTTCAAAAGATACCGGCGGATCTTGTTTTCCTGTACAATGTGATGTAAGGGATTATGCTCAAGTAGAAGCAATGCGCGATTCTGTAATTGAAAAATACGGTTCTGTAGATGTGCTATTGAACAATGCAGCCGGGAATTTTATATCTCCTACAGAGCGTCTTTCGGCAAATGCATTTGATGTGGTTATAGATATTGTTCTAAAAGGTAGTAAAAATTGCACATTGGCTTTTGGAAAACAATGGATAGATCAAAAGGAGAAAAATAAAACTATTCTAAATATAGTTACCACCTACGCGTGGACGGGATCTGCCTATGTAGTTCCCAGTGCAACTGCAAAAGCCGGTGTATTGGCAATGACCCGATCCTTGGCTGTAGAATGGGCAAAATATGGAATTCGATCTAACGCAATAGCGCCAGGCCCCTTCCCTACAAAAGGGGCTTGGGAACGATTACTTCCCGGTAATCTTGCTGAAAAATTTGATCTTTCAAAAAAAGTACCCCTACGACGCGTAGGAGATCATCAAGAACTTGCAAACCTTGCGGCGTATCTGGTATCAGACTTTGCTGCTTATGTAAATGGAGAAGTGATTACAATTGACGGTGGTGAGTGGCTAGAAGGTGCCGGCCAGTTTAATCTGCTTCAGGATATTCCTGAAGAATTATGGGATCAACTTGAGGCTGCTGTTAAAGGCAAAAAGTCAGAATAATTTGGTTCAGAATAAAAAAAATATTTCCTAGCTTGATTATAAAAGGATCCATCTATTAAAAAATTGAGCGCTTGCGAATTAGGGTTAGTGGTTGTTTTCTAAACTTTTTAACGCAATGTAAAAATGCATTTTATTCAATATAGAATAAAACCTGTTAACAAAAAGCATTTTAATTGCGGGTTATAAATCGTACTTTCGCTCTTCAATTTTTAAGATTTCTATGGGTAAAATTATAGCTGTTGCTAATCAAAAAGGTGGTGTAGGCAAAACGACCACATCTGTTAACCTTGCGGCATCCCTGGGTGTTTTAGAGAAAAAAGTTCTATTAATTGATGCAGATCCACAAGCCAATGCTACATCGGGCTTAGGTCTTGACGTAGAAAGTATTGAGATAGGTACTTATCAACTATTAGAACATTCTAGCCCTGCAGAAGATGCTATAATGAAGACAGATTCTCCTAATCTGGATATTATACCCGCACATATTGATCTTGTCGCTATAGAAATTGAACTAGTTGATATGGAAGAGCGCGAGTACATGATGCGTAAAGCTATTCGACACTTAAAAGATAGTTACGACTATGTAATTATAGATTGTGCGCCTTCATTAGGACTTCTTACTCTTAATGCGCTAACTGCTTCAGATTCGGTAATAATACCTATACAATGTGAGTATTTTGCATTAGAAGGACTGGGTAAATTATTAAACACCATTAAGAGTGTTCAAAAAATTCATAATTCTGCTTTAGATATTGAGGGTCTATTACTTACGATGTTTGACTCCAGATTACGCTTATCTAATCAAGTTGTTGAAGAAGTTCAAAAGCATTTTGATGAGATGGTTTTTGAAACCATTATACAACGTAATGTGCGATTAAGTGAGGCTCCAAGTTATGGAGAGAGCATTATAAATTATGATGCAGGCAGTAAAGGAGCGGCAAATTACTTAAGTTTGGCAGAAGAGATAATTACAAAAAATAACGCATAACAATGGCTAAAGCATTAAAAAAACAAGCCCTGGGTCGTGGTCTTTCTGCATTGCTAAAAGATCCTGATAACGATATTAATACTGCGGGAGATAAAGGTGCAGATAAGGTAGTAGGTAATATTGTAGAATTAGAACTTGATCAAATTGAGGTCAATCCGTTTCAGCCTAGAAGTAGTTTTAATGAAGATGCTTTAAGAGAGTTAGCTTCATCTATTAGAGAGCTTGGTGTAATACAACCTATTACGGTTAGAAAAATAAGTTTTGGTCAATATCAGCTAGTTTCAGGAGAGCGTCGTTTTAGAGCTTCAAAATTAGTAGGCTTAGAAACCGTACCTGCTTACATACGTATAGCCAATGATCAAGAATCGCTTGAGATGGCTCTTGTTGAAAATATTCAGCGAGAAGATCTTGATCCTATAGAAATTGCACTTTCTTACCAAAGACTTATAGATGAAATAAATCTTACGCAGGAGCAAATGAGCGATCGCGTAGGTAAAAACAGATCTACAATTGCAAATTATTTACGCCTTTTAAAGCTTGATCCTATTATTCAAACCGGGATGCGAGATGGCTTTTTATCTATGGGCCACGGAAGAGCCTTAATTAATATTGAAAGCACATCAGATCAATTAGACATCTATGAAAAAATCATAGAAAACTCTTTATCTGTTAGAGCTACTGAAACCTTAGTTAAAAATTACAAAGAAGGAAAAGGTAAAGCGACTCCTGTTAAAACCACGGTTCCTGAATTTATAAAAGAAGGTAAAGAGAAGTTCGCTTCTTACTTTGGGGCTAAAGTGGATGTAAAAGTTGCTCAAAAGGGCAATGGAAAACTAATAATCCCGTTTTCTTCTCAGGAAGACTTTGAGCGACTTAAAAAACTAATTTCAGGTGCACAATAAACTTACATTAATTGTATTTCTACTTATTAGCAGTTTCAATTTTGCACAAACTGTTGAGGAGAATGAAGAACCTGAAATTATTGCACAGGAAATAGATCCTGTTTTTGAAGAATATGATCCGCTCAGACCAGCTAAGGCAGCTTTCTATTCTGGAATTTTACCTGGTCTTGGACAAGCTTACAATGGCGATTATTGGAAAATACCACTGGTTTACGGTGCTGTAGGTACGGGTGTGGGAATTGCTGTTTATAACCACGATCTTTTTCAAAAATACAGAACGGCATACAAAGACCGAATTGCAGGACGTATCGATGAGTTTACCGTTATTGATGAAGACGGAAATGCAACGCAGATTTTTACTGAAGATCAATTAATAAGTGCTCAAGACTTCTACCGTCGTAATAAAGAACTTTCAATACTTATAACTGCAGGTATTTATGTCCTGCAAATCATTGAAGCAAACGTAGATGCTCATCTCTCACAATATGAGGTTGAAGATCGATTAAGTTTTGCTCCATTTTTTCAGCGCAGTGATTTTGACTTTTCAAATACCGTAGGAATGCGCATAACTTATACTTTTTAAATTATGAAAATTGCCCTTCTTGGTTATGGCCGTATGGGAAAAACCATTGAGAAACTAGCTGTTGAACGCGGACATTCTGTTGTTAAAAAAATTGATCAAGGTGATACTTATGATTTTGCAGATGCAGATGTCGCTATAGACTTCAGTGTTCCTGATGCAGCTGTAGATAATATTAGTATGGCTTTAAAATCTGGTGTACCTGTTGTTTCCGGAACCACAGGTTGGTTAGATCGCTATCCCGAAATGGTTGCCCTTTGTAAAGAAAATAATGGAGCTTTTATATATGCTTCAAACTTTAGTGTAGGCGTGAATATCTTTTTTGAGCTGAATAAAAAGCTGGCTCAAATGATGAAAGCACTTGATAGCTATAATGTAAGTATGACCGAGGTGCATCACATTCATAAATTAGATGCTCCTAGTGGTACGGCAATTACTTTAGCCGAAGGTATCATCGAAGAATCCTCTAAAACAGACTGGATTCTAGATAATGAAGAGTCTGATAAAATTACCATTAAAGCAGTGCGTGAAGCAGAAGTGCCGGGCACTCATACAATTACTTATCAAAGTGATGTAGATGAAATTATGATTGAGCACAAAGCGCATAGTCGTAATGGATTTGCATTAGGCGCTATTATCGCTGCAGAGTGGTTAAAAGACAAAAAAGGGGTACACACAATGAAAGATGTATTAAATCTTTCATAGATATATTTTAGAATTTAAAAAATAAACCGATGACAATGACGCAATGGTTTTTATTCTTTATAGCCGTTCAGGTAATACATTTTCTGGGTACCTGGAAGTTATATAAAAAAGCAGGTCGCCAACCTTGGGAAGCAATTGTACCCGTATACAATGCTGTAATACTTATGAAAATCATAGGTAGACCGTGGTGGTGGACAATTTTACTGTTTATTCCTATCGTAAATTTAATTATGTTTCCGGTTATATGGGTAGAAACTGCACGTAGCTTCGGAAAAAATTCTAATACAGATACTGCACTTGTAATTCTAACTTTAGGTTTTTATCTGTATTATCTCAACTATGCAGCTCCAGTAACTTACAAAACGGATCGATCTTTAGTTCCTAAGAGTTCGTCAGGAGAATGGACAAGTTCAATTCTTTTTGCGGTTGTCGCCGCCACAATTGTGCACACCTATGTGATGCAACCATTTACAATTCCTACAGGTTCTTTAGAGCGTACCTTACTAATAGGAGATTATTTATTTGTAAGTAAATTTCATTATGGTGCCAGAACTCCAATGACCACTGTGAGTTTCCCTATGGTTCACGATACAATTCCCGTATTGGGGATTAAATCCTATTTAGATAAGCCCCAACTCCCCTACTTTAGACTACCCGGCTTTCAAAATATTAAACGTAGTGATATAGTTGTTTTTAGCTGGCCTGTAGATACGGTTAACCGTTTTTACGGTCTTGATGATGGAAAATATTATCAAAAACCTATAGATAAGAAATCTAATTACGTAAAACGCGCTGTAGGTATTCCCGGCGATAGTTTAAAAGTCGTTGACGGTAAGGTATATGTAAATAATAAACCTTTAGAACTTCCAGATCGCGCTCAATTACAATACAGTTATCAAGGAACTTCTAAGGGAAGTGGCTTTAATGCTAAAAACCTTTACGATAGCTATAAAATTGTAAACCTTCAGTTTTTTAACAGCACCCAATTTGCTACTCAGTCTATAACAGATGAGAATGCAGAACGTTTCAGAAATCATCCTAATGTAAGTTCGTTAGAACGCATAATAGCTCCCGCAGATCAAAAAGATCAGTCCATTTTCCCTAAAGGAAATGCAAGTCTTGGAAATCGGGACCAGATTGCATCAGTTTACATTCCGAAGAAAGGCACTTCTACTCCTATTAACGTTGATAACATAGCATTATATAAGCGACTTATTGAAGTTTATGAAGGAACCGAAATGGGACATCCTCAAACTATAAGTATTTCTGGTAATCAGGTCTTACTTGATAATGCTCCTTTAACACAATATACCTTTAAACAAGACTACTACTGGATGATGGGTGACAACCGTCATAACAGTGAAGACAGCCGCTTCTGGGGGTTTGTTCCAGAAAATCACGTGGTAGGTAAACCTGTCTTTATCTGGTTTAGTTGGGATAGTAACGGTAATGGTATAATGGAGAAAATTCGTTTTGAAAGGTTATTTACCACAGTGGGTGGTAATGGACAACCGGTTTCCTATTTCTTATATTTTGTAATTGCGCTTGTTGCTTATTTCGTTATTTCAAAAGTCTTAAAGAACAGGAAGACAAAATCATAATCTTCAATCATTTGAGCTACAAAAGCATCAATCCTACGGGATCTGATGCTTTTTGTTTTCTATATCATAAAAATTCAGAATTTAACATATATTCTTGGGTATTCCTTACGGTGTTTTTTAGATTGTCAACTATGGAAACAACGGATAAAAACATAGAACGTAAAGTAAAAAATAACGATACTGTAGCTGTACATTACACGGGTAAACTGTCTAATGGTCAAATTTTTGACAGCTCTGTAGATAAAGAACCTCTTGAATTTCAAATGGGTCAGGGTCAGATTATACCTGGTTTTGAAAAAGGATTGATGGATATGTCTATCAATGAAAAGAAAAGTGTTACGATTCCTGAAGCTGAAGCTTATGGAGAAGTACGCGAAGACTTATTTCAGGAAGTACCTAAAGCAGACTTACCTCCAGAAATAGATCCACAAGTAGGTATGGGATTAGTTGCTAAAAATCCTGACGGAAGTGAGCGTCAATTGCGTGTTGCTGAAGTGCGTAATGAAAGCATTTTAATTGATGCCAATCACCCACTTGCAGGTCAAGATTTAACTTTTGACCTAGAAGTTGTAGCAATAAAGTAGTAAAAAACATATTCATTTAAAAAGCTCGTAAGCCAAGTGTTTACGAGCTTTTTTTATGTAGCGCTTTCAAAGTTAATTCTGATTTAACATAATTATAGGACTTCAAAAAAAATAAATCAAAATTATAGGGGTTATGCATACCTAACTAAATGAATAATTATGAGAACAATTAATACAGTTGCCCTATTAGGAGTAACTATACTTAGCGTATCGTGTGTATCAAAGAAAAAATATACTGAGCTTCAAGGTCAATATGATAACACTCGAGTAACCCTTACTAAAACACAAGTTGAAAAAGAAGAACTAGAAGCTAAATATAGTGCCATCGAAAATCGAGTTGCAGATTACAATTCTAAGATTAACTCTTTGCGTGATGAAAATTACAATAAGCTTGATCTTGTTGAAAATATTGCAGCCATATCAGAGAGCACTAAAGATAAAATGCGCGCTACTTTAAAGAATGCAAATCAACAGGAATTGTCTGGAGCAAAAACTTTAGAAGATTCAATGAATCTAGCAATATCCTATAACCTAAAGAAAAATCTTGATCAGAATGTAACTTCTGATGAAGATATTCAGGTAGATATTGATGAGACGGTAGTGATGATAAATGTTTCAGATAAATTATTGTTCAATAGTGGAAGCTATCGAGTAAGCAATAAAGCAGATAACTTACTAAAACGACTAGCAGATGTTATTAATTCTGAACCAGCTATTGAGGTAATGGTCGAAGGTCACACCGATGATCAAACTGTAAAAGAAGGCGCATATATTAAAGATAACTGGGAGTTAAGTGTGGAGCGTTCAACTGCAATAATTAGAGAACTACAAGACAAATATGGTGTAGATCCTAAAAAACTTATTGCTGCCGGTCGTAGTAGTTACTTACCGTTAGTAGACAATGCATCAAAAGAAGATAGAGCAAAGAACAGACGTACACGTATTGTTATACTTCCTAATTTAGATAAGTTTTTATCATTAGTAGGAAGCGCTAACTAGAAAATAGATATATTTTATATCACAAAAACCCGCCTTTAAAGGCGGGTTTTTTTATTGAAAAAATTTGAGCAAGTATCCATTTTAAAAATCAAAATACTTAAATTCATTTCTTTAACACACCTAATGAATTTTCCCTTATGCATCTAAAAGATTCCGCGTTTTATAAATTGGTTTTAGAAGAACATAAATTCAATTTTGGAACACTCTACTTTTTTGATTCTATTATTGTTTCTGAAATTAATGAAGGAGTTTTGTTTGATTATCAAATGGCAGAGGAAATTAATGAGCAGAAAAATAAATTTTATACACTATCCAATCAAGATCTTGATTTCATCTCTAATCGGGTGAATAACTATGCGCTCATACCGCAAGATTGGATGAAGTACACTGAGAAATATAACTGCTTTAAATCGTACGTCGTGGTACCTTACAGCAAAACTGCAGCTTCAAATATTGATGTTGAAAAATTCTTTTATAAAAAACCTATAATATCATTAGATAACCTTGTCGAAGCTTTTGATTTTGTAAGCCTGCCGGTTCCTGAAAAAAATTAAAAAATTTAATTTAATTATAAAAAAAGCCCTGCGTTGCAGGGCTTTTTTTTTTTTGAAATCCGTTTCTATAATTCCTGATTTGTGGGTCTTATTAATATTTCATTTACACTACTATGTTCGGGCTGAGTAAGAGCATAGTATATAGAATCTGCAATATCTTGTGCCTGAAGCGGCGTTAAGTCTTCAAATTGAGACATCATATCTTTAACATCCTCATCGGTGATCGTATCGGTCAATTCTGTTGAAACAAAGCCTGGTTCTATTGAGGTTACTTTTGTATTGTATTTTGGTCCCATTTCTAAACGTATACCTTCACTAAGCGCTCGTACAGCATATTTTGTGGCACAATAAACGGCTCCAGCAGGCATAATTTTTCGTCCGGCAACAGATGATATATTTATTATATGTCCAGATTTCTGTTCTTTCATATCCGGTACCACACTGGCAACACCATTTAATACCCCTTTTATGTTTACATCAACCATTTTATCCCATTCATCAACTTTCAAGTTTTCGATAAACGATAGCGGCATTAGGCCCGCATTATTAACAAGTACATCAACTTTACCAAAAGTCTTGTGCGTTTGCTCAATAACATTTTTCCAGTCATCTTTACGGGTTACATCTGCAGTAATCACTAGTGCTTTTCCTCCATCCTTTTCGATAGTATCTTTCAACTCTTTTAATCGATCTGTACGTCTGGCAGTTAAAACTACATTTGCGCCAGCCTTTGCAAGTGTCTTTGCCGTCGCCTCACCTATTCCACTTGAAGCGCCTGTAACTATTATATTTTTATTTTGTAAGCTCATGATATAAATTTTATTTGAGTTACAAATCTATTTAAATGAAGAAGCTCTCGAATTGATTTATGTTAGGTGGTATCGTAAACTAACACTAAATTCTGTTAAGCCTTGTTAAATGGAGGTTTCGAATTATTAGAAGCAATCTCTTTACGTATTCTACTCAAAGACTCTGGCTTTATTCCCAGATAACTGGCAATTTCATAATTAGGTACCCGCTGCTCTATACTTGGATACGATTTGCAAAAATCGAGATATAAATCTGCACTTTCTTTTTCTAATGCATTCTGAATTCTACCTGTAAGACTTATAAAGGCACGTGTAGTTTTAATTCTAAAAAAGCGTTCAAATTTGGGAATTCTGCGGTATAGTTCTTCAAGGTTTTCTTTTTTTAAACCGAAAACTACCGAATCTTCAATACACTCTACAGTGAGTTTTGCAGTCGTATTATTAAAAAAGGCTTTAAAATCACTTATCCACCAATCTTCAATAGCAAACTGAACGATAGATCGATCTCCATTTTCTGAAGTATGGTATGCCTTTATACAACCTTTTACTACATAAAATTCAGTATCCACGCGAGACCCTGGAATTATTAAAGCTTCTTTTCTACGAAATTGATGCAGACTTAATATGCTTTTAAATTCGTCAAACTCTTGATCAGTTATCGAAATTATTTGATCTATATGCTTTCTTATTGAACTATACATCAAGGAAAAATTCTAAGAAATACACTATTTAATTACTCGAAAATATACTTATTATTAAGTAATATTTAAGAAATTGATAAGCATATTCAATATACATTTAATCTTTTAACACCACATTTTATGGATATAGCAATATTAGAAGTTTTTATCATACTTGGATTGACGATATTCTTTTTTGTTACAGAATTATTCCCTGTAGATAAGATCGCTATATTCATTATTGTATCACTAGTCTTACTAGGTTTAGTAACTCCCGAGGAAGCAATTAGTGGTTTCTCAAATACGGCTACCATTACAGTACTCTCCCTCATGATAATAGCAATTGCACTAGAAGATAACGGTGTTATTGCTTGGTTTGCTCAAGGTTTGCAGCGATTGAGCATTTTACCATTGCTTGTTCTAATTCCTACATTTATGTTTATAACTGCAGGTATTTCAGCATTTATAAGTACTACTGCCGTTGTAATTGTTTTCATAAAAATTATTTTTCAGCTGTCTGATCGATTTGGGATTCCTGCCGGAAAACTTCTGCTACCCGTTTCCTTTGCAGGTATTTTAGGCGGAAGCTGTACGTTGATGGGTACTTCAACAAACCTTATTGTTAATTCAATAGCTCAAAATCGCGGTGTAGAGAAATTAGGTTTTTTTGAATTTGCCTGGATGGGTGGAATTTTTCTTGCGACGGGAATACTTATCGTTACCATAGGATCGCGTTTTCTGCCTAAAAAAGATCCTACTGAAAGTCTGGAAATGGCCTATGAAATAGACGAATTAATAACTACCGTATCAGTAGCTGCAAATTCGCCCCTCGTAAACAAAACGATTAAAGAAACTTTTTTAAAAGAATCTGGTGATGTTACCTTACTTAAACTTGTTCGTAATGGTGTAACAACTAATGCTCCTGGAAAATATATAACACTCCTACCCGGTGATGAGCTTGTTGTGATGGCAGACATAGAAAATCTGGAACGCATTGTCTCATCTGAGAAAAAAACAACTACCGAAAAGCCTGAAACAGATGAAAAAATAGCCGTTGAAGAACTTACAGATGGTATTAAAATCGAAACGGAAAAAGAAAAAGAAAAGGAAAAAAAAGAGGCTATAGCCATTCAATTATTGGAAATTCTAGTGCTTCCAGGGTCTGTTTTTCTAGGTAGTACATTAAGTGATCTTAAGCGATTTAATCTTAGAGGTATTTTACCTATAGCAATAAAGAAGCGGAAAAATCTTAGAAATACTAAAGAGCGTCTCATTCGTAAAAATCTAGACCAAATCCGTATAAAGCCGGGAGACCGAATTCTATTAGAGACAGATAAGTCAAGCATAAACGAACTCAATAATCTAGAGGGTGTTGTCATATTAAAAACCCACGAGCCATTCCAACCTAAGGATAAGAATAAAAAATATATCGCCACGCTCATTTTACTTGCTGTTATTGGTCTAGCTGCGGGAGGTGTATTAAGTATTTTGGCAAGTTCATTAACAGGATTAGCATTACTTCTGGCAACAAATTGTCTCGAGATGAATAAAATTTACACCAAGGTAGATTGGCAAATATTCTTTCTACTTGCCGGTATGATACCCCTAGGAGTAGCAATGACTAATAGCGGAGCAGATATTTGGCTGTCAGACCAGTTACTAGTTTTATTTGAAGGAAAAGATAAACTATTTATATTGGGTGCAATTTTCTTAATTACAATGGTAATGAGCGGTAGCGTATCAAATAATGCGACAGCTGTGATTATGACACCTATTGCTATATCGGTGGCCGCAGGTTTAGAATTACCGGCAAAACCTTTCTTACTAGCGGTTATGTTTGCTGCAAATTTTAGCTTCTTTACTCCAGTAGGATATCAAACTAACACACTTATCTACAATTTAGGGATTTATAGGTTTAAGCATTTTCTTTTTATAGGTGGAATACTGTCAATAGTTTTATGCATTCTGGGCACATTATTACTATCCACATTGTTCTAAAATAGCCAGATTACCATTGAAGAATTAATCCTAAATAGGAATTTTGCTTTCAACCTTGAAGATTTAAGGTTCAGTAAAGTTGGATCAATATCACTAGACTTAGATCTCTCAAATTAAATAAGGTTGTAAATTAAGTAGTTGCGCAAAATATTCACTTTGCTGTGGCTACTTTTGATATAAATATCCATACTTTAAAATTTCTGAAATTCTTGTTAAACAAATCTAAAGCTAATAGTGTGTAAGAAAATAATACATGTACCTTTGCAGTCTGTATGAAGACCCCGCTATTAAATAGGTTAAATAACAATTTTAAAGAACTTCTTATAAAATTGTCAAAGTATAAATCGGTTCAAAAGATTAATCTTTTTTCCCGTTTCTTCTCCATAAAACTTCATTCAGTAATGAAGATTAAATGGGTAAGATATCCAGTACTTGCATTAGGTGGTCTTTTCCTTATTTTTTCTTTATTCTTCTTTAGTGTTTATACCGGAATCTGGGGTTCTCTACCTTCAAGATATGAATTAACTCATCTAGAACAATCTCTTGCCACTCAACTTGTTGATCGTAATGGAGAAGTCATAGGTAAGTATTATATTTTTGATAGAAGACCTATTGCTTTCAGTGAGATTCCAAAACACCTTAGAGACGCTTTAGTCGCTACCGAAGATGTGCGTTTTTACAAACACGACGGTATAGATAAAGTGAGTTTACTACGTGTATTTTTTAAAACATTACTTCTTCAGGATGATTCTGCCGGTGGTGGAAGTACATTAACACAGCAACTTGTAAAAAACATTTACAGTCGTCGGGAAGGCGGAGCTATTAGCTTGGTAATTTCAAAATTTAAAGAATTTATAATTGCTCAGCGACTGGAAGATGTTTATGAAAAAGATGAAATTTTAAATCTTTATTTAAACACAGTTCCTTTTCCTGACAATACCTTCGGAATAGAAAGTGCAAGTCAAAAATTCTTCAATAAATCTACTGAAGACTTAACGCTTAGTGAATCTGCCATTCTTGTAGGAACTTTAAAAGCAAATAACAGCTACAACCCAAGACTTTATCCAGAACGTGCAAAAGAACGTAGAGATGTTGTATTAAAACAGATGTTACGCTACGATTATCTTACACCGAAAGATACCATAGGTATGGAACGCGATACCATACAACTTAACTATCAAAAACATTCAGACATAGGGATTGCACCCTATTTTAGAGAGCTTATACGGCAAGAAGCACGAGAAATTTTAAAAAATTATAAAAAAGAGGATGGTACTGTTTACGATATGTATCAAGACGGACTCACGATACATACAACCCTCGATAAAAATCTTCAGGAGTATGCTGAGGCAGCAATGAAAGAACATATGGCTGAGTTACAAGCCCAATATGTAAAAGCATATGGTAATTATGCTCCTTGGAAAAAAGAAGCTATTCTTGAACCTAATATAAAAAATCTGGATCTGTACAAAAGATTGCAGAAAGAAGGTCTCACCGAAGAGCAAATAAATGACTCTTTAAATACTAAAGCAGAACGAAAAGTATTTGACTGGAATTCAGAAAAAACTGTTCAAAATATTTCTGTAAGAGACAGTATCTCACACTATTTATCGCTGTTAAATTGCGGCTTCTTAGCATTAGAACCGGAAACCGGTGGGGTTCTCGCCTATATAGGTGGTATTGATTTTACAAACTTTCAATATGATCACGTAAGTCAAAGTGAACGAATGGTGGGATCTACTTTTAAACCGTTTGTATACACCACAGCTCTAGAAAATGATATTGAGCCCTGTACATACTACAGTGCAGATCAAGAAGTATATTATTTTAACAATAAAAGTTGGTCTCCAGCAAATTCTGGTGGATCAGACAGTACAAGTGTATCCTATTCATTAAAAGGAGCTTTGAGTAATTCGGTTAATACCGTTGCAGTTAAAGTACTGTTAGATGTAGGAATAGATAATGTAATTGCACAGGCAAAACGAATGGGAATTTCTAGCAAATTGCCCCGTGTACCCTCCTTAGCTTTAGGAACTGCACAAATTAAAATTCGTGATTTAGCCTCCGCATATACTTCCTTTTTAAACAAAGGAAAACCTATGAAAACCTATTATATCACAAAAATTGTAGATAAAGCAGGAAAAACGATAGTTGATTTTAAGCCAGTTACTCCAGAAAAAACGGTGATGCGCAATTTTACCAGAGAAGCTATGGTACAAATGATGCGCGGGACTGTAAGTGAAGGGACTGCATCCCGACTAAGGTACAAGTACAAGTTAACAAATGACATCGCAGGAAAGACCGGTACTACTCAAGATAATAAGGATGGGTGGTTTGTAGGTTTAACACCGTATATGGTTGCAGTGACCTGGGTAGGAAATGATGATTATAGAATAGGTTTTAGCAGTACCGGTATTGGAGCTGGAGCTAATTCAGCATTACCTATTTATGCGAAGTTTATGCAGCGAATGAATGCAGATACCACGTATACACATTTAACTAAGCAACGTTTTCCCAATCCGTCTGGATCGGTCTATGAAGCTATGAGATGTGCACCAATTGTGAGAGATAGTACCTCACAGGTTCAGACATTTTTGTCTAGCATTTTTGGAGGCACAAAAGAAGAAGTAACGACAAAAAAACAAGTTTATCTTGATGATAACGGGACAATTATAAGAACCGAAAATGAACCTGTAGATAATGATGAAGATCTAGAATTTACAGAGGATAGTAATCAAGATGATTCAGAAAAAGATAACACTAAAAAAGGATTCTTTTCGTTTCTAAAAAGGAAAAACAAGGATGAGGATAATTAGGATGATTCTCATTAGAAGGATAGCGTAAAATTGCCTTTAATGCCAATAACTTCATAAAGTTGCATTAAAATTTTGATTTAACGAATATCCATGTTATACTACATCCTATTTACATTTAAAAAATAAATTTTCATATGAGACAACTCAAAATCACCAAGCAGGTAACCAATCGGGAATCAAAATCTTTAAATACCTATTTACAAGATGTAAGTAAACTCGATATGATTACTGCTGATGAGGAGGTCGAGTTGGCACAACGCATTCGGGAAGGCGATCAAGTAGCTTTAGAACGATTGACGAAGGCTAATTTGCGTTTTGTGGTATCTGTTGCTAAACAGTATCAAAACCAAGGTTTAAAACTACCAGATTTAATTAACGAAGGAAACGTAGGTCTTGTAAAGGCTGCAAAGAGATTTGATGAAACTCGTGGTTTTAAATTTATTTCTTATGCGGTATGGTGGATTCGCCAATCTATTTTACAAGCAATATCTGAACACTCTAGAACAGTACGTTTACCGCTTAATAAGATAGGTACAATAAGTAAAATTAATAAAGCCTTTTCTTATTTAGAGCAAAGTTTAGAGCGTCCACCTTCTGCAGACGAGATTGCTAAAGAATTAGACATGACTGTAGCTAAGGTTAAATTAGCTATGAAAAACTCGGGACGTAACCTATCAATGGATGCTCCATTTAAAGAAGGTGAAAACGATTCTAATCTTTATGATGTATTGAAGTCAGGTGAATCACCTAACCCAGATGCAGATCTAATGCAAGAATCATTAGGAACTGAGATTGAGCGCGCTTTAGAGACGCTTTCTCCCCGTGAATCTGATGTTATTAAACTTAACTATGGTTTAGGTGGTGAACAACCACACACCCTTCAAGAAATTGGAGAGATGTTCGACCTTAGTCGTGAGCGCGTACGTCAAATACGTGAAAAAGGCATTAGAAGATTACGTCACACTTCAAGAAGCAAAGTGCTTAAGACTTACTTAGGATAAATAAGTATAAATACTGCTAAAATAAAAAAGGGACTTCGTATTACGAAGTCCCTTTTTTATTGCCTTTACTTTTATTTACTCAACAGTTATACTGAAGGTTTGTTCTACATCGCGCTCTCCGCCAGCATTGGTTAAAGTTCCTTCAGCAACACCTGAAGCATCTTTATTTGGCTCGTGAATTAATGTCACTGTAAAACTGCCTGAAGCAACTGCATTAGCTTGTAATGAAAAAGTTAAGCCAACAGGATTTGTACTTCCGTTAGATAAATAATCATTTTCTGTATCAGTATACGTTACAGAAGCACCAAGGTTGCTAGAGAATTGATAAAAGAATTGGTGCTCATCAGACTCCTCCTCTATTTCTTCGTTAATTAATTCGGCTGGAGATACAGTTTCATTTTGAAGTGTAATAGCTCCATTATAAAGCATTCCTGCTTGCAATGGTCCAGATACAGACAATACTGGGGCATTAGGTCCATCACCGTCAAGGTCAATTGATTTCAGTGTAACTACATCACCTGTTGTTGGAGTCAAAACGACTTCAACTGTAGTTATTACTTCCTCTTCATTAATAATTTCTGGTGTCGAGTCATCATCAGACGAGCACGAGTTTAATCCGATAAGTGCAATAAGACTTAAGATTGAAATTTTGATTGTTTTCATAGTTATCATTTTGGTATTAATAATTAATTTTTAATTGTATTCTAAAATTTCTACCTAAATCATCAACGAAGTAACGCTGACGATTTAAATAATCTCTGTAGGAAGTATTCAATACATTATCAATATAAAATCCTAACGTAAGTTTAGATTGCTTGTAAATATTCAAGTCTATTGATGATGCAAAATGAAGTAATGAATAAGCAGCTGGCGGTTTACTTACAGCAACAGACTCTGTAACCTCCTGGCCACCATCATTGACATACGTAATATCAAAGTCATTATCAGGAAAACGTGTTTGCTCAAAAACACTTTGATTGCGCAAGGAAATACTTAAATTATTCCATTCAGTTTTAAAGAAAGAAAGTGTAGTATTAAGATTAGGAGCAGGCATATCTATTAGCGGTCTTTCGCGGTCAAGATCCTCCCCGTTTACATATGCAAAAGATGATTTTATGTCAAATTCCTGAGAAATTCTATATCTAGCTTCAATATCTAATCCATACAAGCGCGCATTTACCTGCGCATACTCATATACGGGGAAAGCTCCTCGGTTTGTAAATTGTAAGCCATTAGGTTCTAAAATTATAAAGTCGTCAATCTGATTATAAAAAGGATTTAAGCTAAAAGAAAAATCTCCTAGTTGACCATTAAATTCGACACTCGCTTTATAAGACTGTTCTTTATCTAACCTAAGATCTCCTAATTCTATAATTGCAGCAGAATGATGTAAACCATCACTAAAAAGCTCGGCCGGATTTGGAGCTCTTGAAGCAGTACTTAAGTTAAATTTTAAATCAAAATCTGAACTTAAATCATAGTGAGCACCTACAGTTGCCGAGAAGTTACTATAATCAAAAATTGGATTAACCAATAGCTGATTATCTATACGATCTACCACTAAGTCTCCGAAGTCTGTTTCATAATCTCGTTCTTCCCACCTACTGCTCTGGTAATACTTTTGAGCATCAATCTGGCTATAGTCATACCGTATCCCAGCATCCAGACGTAAATTATCGTTTAGATTAATATCTACCGTTGAATACGCTCCAAAACTATACATTTCATAATCAGGTATTAATCTTCGAATCCCAGTATTAGGGTCTGGAAAATTTTCTTGATAAGAACCCTCCAAGCCTAAATTTGCCTTTAAATCTGTAGCTGCATCATACAAGAAATTGGTAGCTAAAGTATGGGTTGTCAATTGTAGATCTAATGATGCTTTGTCTTTATCATCACCCCGGCGTATGTCAAATTCTTTTCGGTTATTTTGCTGAAAAGAATAATCCAGACTCAATTTACCGGCATTTTCAAATCTTTTGAATACACTTATTTTGGCAAGATGATGTTGCACATCTTGTTTTGGAGCATCTATACCATAGGTGAAATCTGATATAGAATTAGGCGTACCACTGTTAATAGCGCGCACTAAATCACTTACACTACCTATGTGACTTGCCCGTAAAATACCCACTTCAGAATCGTAAAAGCTGTAGTAAACATCAAAACCGTAAGTGAATTTATTAAGACCAAAACCTAATGAAAAATCACGTTCATTTAAACCGGTATTTGACAAAACATAATCTGGACTTTCTAAATCTCCAGCAAATTTAGTTGTACCCTGACTCAGAAAATAAAGTCCGGACTTGTATGCTTTTAATAAACTCGTTGTGAGTCCCAGGCTTCTCCCATTTGATGCTCCGCTAAGAATAGTTTTACCAAACAATGTGTCTTTTGAAGGAGCTTTAGGTATATCTGTCACAATCACGCCACCTACAGCATCGCCACCGTATCGCAAAGCACTTGCCCCTTTCACCACTGTAATAGATGAAGCCGTATTTAAATCTAAATTAGGCGCGTGTTCTACACCCCATTCCTGATCCTCCATTCGTGTACCGTTATTAATGATAAGCACACGACTACTATGCAAACCTTGTATAACCGGTTTTACGACTGTACTACCGGTATTAAGAGAAGAAACACCAGCAACCTCCCGCAATGCATCACCTAAGCTTGCATTACTGTATTTTTCTATAGTTGTACTGTGGAGCACAGTTTCAGCAGAGGAAGATGACCCTTTATTTACATTTTCACCTTTTACAGTGACTGCATTTAATTCTTCGGTGTGATGCTCCAACTTAAAGTCCTTAGACAAATTGCCATTTATATCAACACTAAATTCTGCAACCTCACATTCGGGATGAGTAATTGTAATTGTATAAGAGCCTGCACATAAACCATCTAATGTATACTTGCCATCAAAATCTGAAATAGCGTAGATATCATATCCATTGACACTTAATGTTGCATTAACGAGGATATTTCCGTCGTGAAAATCACGAACTGTTCCTGTTAAGGTGTTATCACATTTTTGGCTATGCATATGTATTGTAAACAAGAGCAATAGCACTAAACTGAAAATTTTCATAGTAAAGTATTGAGTAAATCCTGAATATGGGAATCAGTAAACTACTTTTTGTAATGAGTAGTAGATCAAATTATTAAAAACCCATTCTTAGGCTGATAAAGCTTTGAATAGTTTGTAAATAATAAATTACTGAAAAATGAAGTCTACATGAGCACATAGACTGAAATGGCCTTAAGCAGCCATTAGGTTAAACTGTAGGTGGTGCCTTGTTTAGCGAAATTCCGAAAGGAAAACGTTTAACCTTAATAAATTCTTTGTAGAAACTTTTGAAGCTATAAGTTGATTCTGGAGCAGTTACGTGAAATTCATAAGCTACCGGTAACGATAGATCAAGCGACTTTTTATTGTGTTGTGTATGCAAACAAAGCTCGCAATGACTCCCTTTTACAGAATCTTTTGTATGTGAATAGGTATGTAGGTCTAATACTTTAAATGAAAAGAAGGCAAGTATCAGGAATAAACTGATAGTAGATTTATATATGTTGCCTTTCTTACTCACTCCCCAAATTTAAATAATCAATTGAGATTACTATTAAATATTTTAAAAACTATGAAATAAACTAACGATAAGCTGTCCTTTTGTGGCAGCTTCTGTGATTTCACGCATGTATGCAAATTCAAATCGGAAGGACTTGCTGATTTCATATCCTAACCCTCCAAAAAGCCAAGTTCTATCATACAGATTTACTGTGTTATTTCCGGTTTGTTTTTGACCATTTACAAAAACTTCACCGGCTGTCCATAAATAAAATGTATTAGGAACTAATTGTGCATTATTCAAAGGTAATTTGACATTTAATGCATACCGATATCGCGTTCTAAAATCCTGATCTTCTACAAAGCGCTCTTCAACACGTAATCGATGACTAAAAAGAAGTCTATTTCCTATTTTTTGACCCCAAAGTAAATCTTGGTAAAGTCTGTTTTCAATACTTTGAGAATTATCTTCTCCCGGTGTACCCGAATTAAAATAGGAATATCCCGCTACTAATTTTAAGGGAGTGTTTTTGATATTATAAGTAAGACCGGCGCGTAGTATTAATTGTTGAAAATCATTTCCCACTTGATAATTACGATGTTGTACATCTCCCATTACCCCAAATTCACTCGAATCAAACTGCGTACTAAAAAAATAACTATACCAGGCTCCGAGTTCACTATCTCCTACCTGAGCAGAAACTGTTTGTATGTGAATAAATAGACTAAGTAAGACAGCAGTTGCTGTAAATCTAAAATTGATTTTCATTAAAAAGGAGCTTATTGAGCGGTTACACTTGCGTACATTTGACTTAGCTTAAGTCGTAGTTTACGATTGTAATCTTCTTCTAACCAGTTCTTATAATTCTTTGTGTTTTTCATAATACAATAGGAATACAAGCGTATTCTATATTGTATTTCATCTTTTAATTCTCTGGCAAGGATACGTGCATCAAAAATATCTTCAGAATTCTCAAACACAATTTTAGCGTGTTGATCAATAGATCGCTCTAATGCTTCTTTAGATTTAAGACCTTTTGCAAAAACATCCTCGTATTCTTTTTTAATATCAAAAGAAATGTCTTCACTTTTACTAAACTCAGCTCGCAGTTCTGGAGGCATTACGTATTCAAAATTGCGCTCAATCTCTTCATCGCTAACAAGATTTTCTAAGTAAAAATCAGGATATAAAAATATATCGTTCCAGTCCATCGGGGCATCCCATAAACCAAAACGCGCCATATTATTACCCAAATCAATTACTTCAAATTTCTTTTTGTCAGGAAGTACACGAGAACCCCTACCTATCATTTGAAAATATAAGGTAAGTGAACGCGTCGCTCTGTTTAAAATTATCGTTTCTACAGAAGGTTCGTCAAAACCGGTTGTCAAAATACTCACAGATGTCAAAATTGCATCTGGGGTGTTTTTAAACCATTTTAAAATTTGCTTACGCTCTTTATTCGTATGGGTATTATCAAGGTGTCTTACATCATACCCCGCTTCTCTAAAAGTCTCATAGACATAGCGTGAGGTATTTATACCATTATTAAAAATAAGCGTTTTAGTACCTTTTGCCTGTTCTTCATAAGCTGCAAGCAATTTTTCCTGCATACTTTGATTGGTATATAAGATCTCAGAAGATTTTACAGTATAATCCCCATTAATACCTACTTGTAAAGTTTTTAACCCTACATCATAGGTATGCATATTGGCTTTAGCTAAAAAGCCTTTTTCTATCAATGATCCTATACTTTCACCGATAATAAGCTTTCGGTAATTATCTTTCATAGGCAACTTCACATTGGAGCTCAATGGAGTTGCAGTTACGCCTAAAATAAAAGCATCTTTAAAATAGCTAAAAAGCTTTCTAAATGAATTGTAATGCGCTTCATCAATAATAACCAGACCTATATCTTTAATATCTATTTGCTCATCTTGCAAACGATTATTTAAAGTTTCAACCATAGCGACATAGCACATATAGTCTTCATTGCCTTCAAGCGTTTTAACCTTACTATTAATGACCATATTAGGTACATTAAAAGTTTTAAGCATTTTTGAAGTTTGTGCAGAAAGTTCTATTCGGTGCGTAAGGATTACCACCTTTTTTTGTTTCTCACGTATGTATCTGCGTACGATTTCTGAAAAAATTACAGTCTTTCCTCCACCAGTTGGAAGCTGATATAAAAGATTAAAATCGTCAGAAGATTCTTCTATACAGGTGAAGATTCTATCAAGGTCATTTTCTTGATAACTGTATAATTCTTTGCCGCTGTCTGTATCCTGTCCTATTGCCTTATCGCTCAAAAGTAGCTGTGTTTTGTAGTGAATCTTGCAAATTTAAGGCATTTAAAGGGCTTCTCACAAGTTTAAATCAGGAATTAAAATATTTGTATTTTGCACATCTTTTCAGAAAAAAATTATTCACAGAAAATCACCTGTTTCAGGAGGTTACGATCTAATTTAAATTTGTTGATTAAAACTTAAAAAAATTAGCACTTCATAACTCAAAAAAATACCTAATCTGTTACCTTTGTGACAACATTAAAATATTCATTTTGAAGAATCAAAAAGCGATAAAAATATTAAATAAGCTCATCGGTGAAGTTGAGCAGAATGGTATTATTACAAATACTGTTGTTGAAGATTTACAAAATCTAAGACCTTACGCTATAGAAGAACAACGTCCTTTAATAGCAAAAACTATACGTCTGGTTTTTGAACATATTGAAGCGTACCAGACTTTTGATATTCCTATTCCTGAAGAAGAACCTATAGAAGGTTATGAAGAATTACTTGAAGAAGAAGAATCTACTGATCCTGCTGAAAGTTTACTATACCTTTTAAACTTATTGGCTGAGCCAGAAAATAAAACTAACCGACTTGATTTGAGAGCTTACGTTGAAGCTTTACAAACGTATGCTGAAGAGAATTAAATTTTCTCTTTAATTACTACATAAAAAAACACCCGCTGCCGCGGGTGTTTTTTTTAAATCCATGTTACACCTCTACTTTTTTTGGAGGCTTAGATGGTCTTACTTCTATTTTGCTAGGCAGTGCACGTGGATTCAACTTTAGTAAATCTACAATGAGTTCTCCAATATCTTCACTTTGAATCTTCCAAGCATCTTCTTCTGATGGATTGTGATCATTAAAATGTGTAGCAACAGATCCCGGCATTATCGTTGAAACCTTAATATCATCATCTCTAAGATCAAGCATCATTGCTTGCGTAAAGCCAGTTACACCAAATTTACTGGCGTTGTATGCGCTACCGCCAGCAAAAAAGTTTGTGCCGGCTAAACTTGAAATTGTAAAAATATATCCTTGTGCTTTTTTCAGATGATCTACAGACGCCTTTACACTATAGAATACTCCTGAAAGGTTTGTATCTATGGTTTCCTGCCACTGCTCAACAGACAAATCCTTGATATTTGCAAAATGACCAAGACCTGCATTAGCTACGAGCACGTCTAACTGACCAAATTTCTCTATCGCCTTCTCAACCGCTTGTTCCTGGCTCTCATAATTGCGGACGTCTGCCTCCACACCAAGAACATCTGCCTTACCACTATATTTATCCTGAAGTTCTTTAGCAACATCCGTTGCATTCTCAAGTGATCTACTTGTAATAACCACCTTCATACCCAGTTCTAGAAGTGCTTCTGCAACTCCCCTTCCTATACCTTTTGTACCTCCTGTAATAAGAGCTACCTTGTTTTTAAATTTTTCCATAGCCTAAAAATACCGCTTAATTCGTGGGACTCGAAAACACAAATTTTAAAGTTTTCCTAAAACTGTATTAAGGAATAGATATAAAGTCTTACAACATTGTTATACTGTAATTCAAGAAGTATATTTGCAAAAAAATAGTCGATGACTTCAGAACATAAAAAAGAAAAAAAGTCCAGACTACAACTGCTACACCAGTATTATAAATATACCGGGTTTTATTCATTTGTAGGAGGAAGCCTTAAAAAAGCACTTACACCACTTGTACTTTTTATAATTGCACTCGTATGTGTACATTATTTTGTTATAGATATAAATGATTTACTAATTAAAATGACAAACACCTTCCCTCCTTTTTGGGTACTGTTTGTATTTTTTCTTTCGGAAAGTATTTTGGGTTTGATTCCACCGGAAATTTTTATCGCTTGGAGTGATAAAATGCCAGATCCTATTCTTTATCTTTCGCTTATAGCTGTACTCTCTTACGCCGGAGGTATAATAAGTTATTTTACAGGACGTGCTTCTACTCGTATTCATGCGGTTCACGAATATTTAGAAGTAAAAATGTCGAAGCACTTAAAAAATGCGCGTAAATGGGGTGGTTTTTTAATAGTTGTAGGCGCAATATTACCTGTACCATTTGCAATTAGCAGTCTCGCAGCAGGAATGATTAAATACCCTTTTGTAAATTACTTATTATTCGGTTTACTTCGATTTGTACGTTTTGCAATTTATGGCGTAGCAATCTTTAATTTAGTAGAATGATCAAGACCTTTAAGATTATAAGTATTTTAGAAGGAATCTCTCTTCTTTTAATTTTATTTATCACAATGCCTCTAAAGTATATTTTTGATTATGGTCAACCAAATCAAATTATAGGAATGGCGCACGGTATTCTATTTTTGGTGTATATAGTTCTAGCTATTGTTGTAAAGACAGAGCTTAAATGGAACTTTAAAACATTGCTCATAGTTTTAGCGTGTTCAGTAATTCCATTTGGCACCTTCTGGATGGACAAAAATTATTTACCTAGAACTGCTTAATCACTACGGAAAATTTTTAGGCTTAACCATTAGATCAATAAACTAGTTATAATGAAATTGTATTCTTTTTATTTTCTACTATTTATTAATCTATTTGCATATGCTCAAAATTCAAAACAGCTAGTTCTATTAGATACTATTAATGATGGGTTTGCATATGATATTCGCTATGCAACGTCTAATAATTTTTTGAAAGAAGCTTTTTACGATTGTGCTGCATGCTATTTAAGACCTGAAGTTGCCAACGCACTTAAAGAGGCCAATCATTATTTCTGTGAAATGGGTTATAAAATTGTTTTATTCGATTGCTATAGACCTGTAAGTGCTCAGAAAAAGATGTGGAAAGTTTTTCCCAATCCGCAATATGTAGCCAATCCTTATAAATCTGGTTCTGTTCATAACCGTGGAGCTGCAGTTGATATTAGCCTGGCTAAATTAGATGGATCTCCTGTTGATATGGGTACAGATCACGACTTCTTTGGCAGAGAGGCTCATATCGATAATACTTCGTTGCCAAAACAAGTACTCCAAAACAGAAAAATACTTCAGGATGGTATGCGCAAATTCGGTTTTGAAACTATACGAACCGAATGGTGGCACTTTAATTACAAGAAAAATTATTCCTACCAAATTATAGATTTTAATTTTGAATGCAACTAAATTTTATCTTCACATGGTTCATTTCTTAAATTTATAAAACCCTAGTTTAACTCTCCAAAATCTTGAGAATTATCAAGTAAAAATCCGTTTTAAGTAAATTAAACGCATTTTTATACGATGTTTTGTGATATTTCAACATTATATATGCTAATATTTAGGCTGTAGCCGTTAAATATTTTAGATAAAAAATGTTAAAACTCTTCCATTTAGACCCATAATTTCCCAAACTACTGTTAAACTAAAAAAATAAAAAACCAAGCCTTCATTATACACGTAAGTTTCTATAAGTATTAATAACCAAAGAAATTCAAACGTTATGAAAATGAAAAAATCGATTGAGGTAAAAACTCAAACTGTAGGTAGAAACCGCAGAAACTTTTTAAAGGTTAGTGGTTTAGCTATTGCCGGGTCAGGTTTATTACTCGCATCTTGTAGTGACGATGACGACAACGGAAACATGTTGGGCGGTGGTGATTTTGATCTTGGGTCTGGCGATGTAGGTGTTCTTAATTATGCATATGCACTTGAACAATTAGAAGCAGCTTTTTACACAAATGTTGTTAATGGATCTTACTATGCAGGTGCTAGTGTTGAGGAGAAAGCTATTCTTTTAGCTCTTTACAATCACGAAGTAAATCACCGTGAGTGGTTTAAAGCGGCAATTAATGCAAATGTTCCTGATGCAGATGCTCGACTAACTGCAGATTTAGAATTCGATTTTAGTTCGGTTAACTTTGATAATAGGGATTCAGTACTAGGTACGGCTAAGGTTCTTGAAGATACGGGAGTTAGTGCTTACAACGGTGCGGGACAATACATTCAAACGCCATTATATCTAACACTTGCAGGTAAAATTGTATCTGTCGAAGCGCGTCACGCAGCAGCAATACGCTCACTAATTAGTGGCAGTGCAGATTTTACAGCATTTGCAGGTGACGATATTATAGATTCTAATGGTTTAGATCTTGCAGCTTCACCAGAAGAAGTTCTTTCTGCCGCGGGTGGATTTTTTGTAACTCCATTTACTTATAAAAATCCAAAAGCATAATCACTAACCTTAAAAAGATACCAAAATGAATATTATAAAATTTTTAGACGAATTCACAACTGATCAACTTCAAGCTCCTATGAGTTCAAGAAGAGCTATGTTTGGTCAATTAGGAAATATTAGTAAAAAAGCAGCTATGCTTGCCGTTCCATTTGGACTGGCAACTATGGGAAACAAAGCTCAAGCACAAAGTTCATCAGATGTTACTGCAGTTCTTAACCTAGCACTTACTCTAGAATATTTAGAAGATGAGTTTTACGACCTTGCATTACAATCTGGAGTTTTAACTACTGCAAAATCGCAAGCAATATATGCTCAAATTGCAAAGCACGAATCTCAACACGTAACATTCTTAACAAGTGCAATTGAAGCTCAGGGAGCTACACCCGTTGCTAAACCAACTTTTGATTTTACTGTAGGTGGCGCATTTGACCCTTTTATGAACAATGCAAACACGACTCAGGCAACTGCATACGCACAGCTTTTAGCTTTAGCACAAGCATTTGAAGATACTGGTGTACGTGCATATAAAGGCCAGGCAGCAAATTTAATTGGCAATGACGCTGTACTTACTGCGGCCTTACAAATTCACTCTGTAGAAGCACGTCACGCTTCAGAAATTAGAAGATTGAGAGGATTAGAAGGATGGATTACAGGCAACCAACGAGGAGAAGGTATGCCAGAGGCTACACAAGCTGTTTACAATGGTGAAGAAAATGTTACTCAAGGTGGTGTAGATGTTACTACCTTAGGTTCTGGTACACCATTTAGTGTAGATTCTTCTACGCAAGCTTATGATGAAATACTTACAGGAGATCAGGCTGTAGAAATTGCAAGTCTATTTATTGTATCCTAAATTCTTTTATTCTGAAAATGATATTAGAATATTGAAATAAAAAAAACCCGATGTTTTACATCGGGTTTTTAATTTTGTATAAAGTAGAACTATTTTTTCTTAACAACAGTTGGTTTTACTGGTTCATTAAGCTTTTTAGTCAACTCCAAAGACAGTGCAGAACGCTCAAAAATCATTTTTCCTGCTCCACCGTCAAGTACAACTGTACTTTCATTAAGTTCTAGGATCTTCCCGTGAAGACCACTTTTTGTAATTACCCGATCACCGCGTTTTAAAGCTTCTCCAAACTTCTTTTCATCTTTTTGGCGCTTCATTTGTGGTCGTATCATAAATAGATACACAACCACAATCATTAGCAATATGGGTAAAAAACTTGTTATTTGTTCCATTTAGTGGTTCTTATCCGTTGTTTGTAGGTCCTTCTTCAGACTTTACAAATGCGGTTATTTTTACAGTTTCAGTTCCTTTTTCTGTGTTCGCTTTAATAGCTACAATTTTAGTAACAGCGTTCATACCACTACCATTGTATTTCACTAATAATTCTCCAGTTTCTCCCGGAGCAATAGGTGCATCAGGAAAACTAGGTACTGTACAACCACAAGTACTTGTAGCATCAACAATAACTAATGGCGCTTCACCTGTATTTTTAAATTTAAATACGTGTTCTACGTTTGTACCACGTTCTATATTACCAAAGTCATATTCACTTTCTTCAAATTCCAATGTTGGGAAACTTGTAGCATTAGCATCACGATTTGCTGCCATTTCTACGTTTTTACCTTTGATCTTTTCAGAAGCGTTGTCTTTACAACCTGTAAATGCTAATGCAGCAACTAAACCTGCTGCTAGAAATACTTTTTTCATAAATTATAATTTTTTAAAGGGTCTCAAAAATACAATTTTATTTATTACTCGATAAGCCCTCTTCCGGCTTTGTTAAGTCTGCCTTCCTTTTTATATTTCTTCACTAAACGGTCGAGCACTCCATTTATAAAGATGCTACTCTTGGGTGTAGAATATTCTTTAGATAATTCTAAATATTCATTGATTGTCACTTTTATAGGAATAGATGAGAATTTCAAAAATTCACAAAGTGCCATCTTAATTAAAATTTTGTCTAAAGTTGCTATACGGTCTTGATCCCAGTTAGGCGTATTCCCTAAAATTTCGGCTTCAAACTCTTCATCATTACGAGAGGTACGCAATAGAAGATCCTTTGCATATTGTCTATCTTCTTCATCCTTGTACAACTTTGGAAGAATTGTAGATTCTGGTGAGTTAGGTTTTAATTTAGACAGACGTTTAATAATTGTTGTATTTACAACCGGTAAATCATCTAACCAAGTAAGTCTGTAATCTTCTAAATATTCGTAGAGTTTGTCATTAGGCGCAACAAAATCTGTAAAAAATTGAATTACAAAATCTCGATCTTCTTTATAGCTTGTTTCAGCTATATTCATATAATCTGCATAAAACTCACTGCTGGTAAGACTTTCGAATATAAGTACTACGTACTCACTGTCTAACCTCCAGTTGTTCAGTTTAGCCTTTTTAAGTTCTTTTTGAAGTAGTTCGTTTTCAGAAAGATTTACTAAAACCTTATTATTGACAAACTTTAGATTGGGATTTTTGTCAGACTCAGTGGCCAACATTTTTTGTTGAGATTTCTCCAGGTAGTCTTTCGCGTAAGCGTGAATTTCTACTAGCAAATCTACCATTACCAGATACAAGTCGTACATCTGCGCCGTACTCGCATTCATAAATTTTTCCTCCTTAATCAAATCCTGATTTTCAGATTGACTTAAGGCGTAAAGCGCTTGCATTACTTTTATGCGAATGTGCCTTCTATTGAGCATAGCTTTAAAGAACTTTTGATTTTTAATATCAATTTTTTTGAGGTTTAGAATCAATATGACAATGATCCTCAAAAACGCTGCAAAAATACATGATCTCTAAGAGTTCTTAGCAAGGTATTTTGTTTTTTATCTCAAAAAACTCATCGCTTCAAATACAGTCTAATCGTTTACCTTTGCGGGGCTCCTAATAAATGGACTTTTTTTACTGAAAAATTGTCTTTGCTGAGCAGATTAATAGATGCTATGAAAGAACTGCAACACCTTAATAAATACTTTAAAAAATACAAGTGGAAGCTTTTTATAGGCTTCTTCATTGTTCTTATTGCTCGCATTTTTGCCATACTTACTCCTAAATTCTCTGGAGATATGATTAAGTATGTTGAGAATTATATGACTAACGGAGGAGATCTGAGTGAACTAAAACATCAATTATTAATTACTCTTTTCTTACTCTTAGGCTCAGCCTTATTATCTGCATTTTTCACATTCTTGATGCGCCAAATGTTTATTGTAGTTTCCAGATATATCGAAGCAGATTTAAAAAATGAGGTGTACGAGCAGTATCAAAATCTATCTTTAAACTTTTACAAGAAAAATAGAACCGGCGATTTAATGAATCGCATTAGTGAAGACGTTAGCAAAGTGCGCATGTATTTAGGACCTGCAATTATGTATGGGGTTACAACTGTTATTCTATTTGCAACGGTAATACCATATATGTATTATACAGCTCCTACCCTAACCTTGTATGTGATAATCCCGCTGCCTATATTATCTGTTGCGATATATCAATTAAGTAAATTAATACATACCCGCAGTACAATTGTTCAGCAATACTTATCCCACTTAAGTACATTTACTCAAGAATCCTTCAGTGGTATTGGAGTTATAAAAGCATATAGCCTAGAATCTCAAACTTTTGATAATTTCCAGGAACTTTCAGAAACCAGCAAGCAGAAAAATCTGGATCTTGTAAAAGTTCAGGCTTTCTTTTTTCCGTTAATGATTGCGCTTATTGGCGCCAGTAATTTACTCGTACTCTATGTAGGTGGTAAACAATATATAGATGGTACAATTCCCGATCTCGGAGTAATTGTTGAGTTTCTTATTTATGTAAATATGCTTACCTGGCCCGTAGCATCTGTAGGCTGGATTACGTCACTGGTACAGCAAGCCGAAGCTTCTCAAAAACGTATAAATGAATTTTTGCAGGAAAAGCCCGAAATCGTAAACTATACGGATGCACACACACCAGTTGATGGTAAAATATCATTTGACAATGTGACTTTTACCTATGACGATACTAATATCACAGCGCTAAAAAATATTTCTTTCACGATAGAGAAAGGAGAAACTCTAGCCATTATAGGTAAAACAGGATCGGGTAAATCTACTATCCTAGAACTTATAGCGCGACTTTATGATACTAAAGAGGGACTTATCTCAATAGATGACAAGGAAATTGAAAAGTTCAATTTAAAAGATTTGCGTACCAGTATTGGTTATGTACCGCAAGAAGCCTTTTTGTTTAGTGACAGCATTAAAGAGAATATAAAATTTGGAAACAACAATGCTACAGATGAAGAAGTTGTAGAAGCTGCAAAAAATGCTGTAGTAGATAAAAACATCGCAGAATTTACAAAAGGGTATGATACCATTTTAGGGGAACGAGGAATTACGCTAAGTGGTGGACAGAAACAACGTGTATCTATCGCTCGTGCAATTATTAAAGATCCGCAGATCTTACTATTTGACGATAGTTTGTCTGCAGTTGATACAGAAACTGAAGAGGAGATTTTAGCAAACCTAAAGCGCATATCTACAACTAAAACAACTATACTTGTTAGTCATCGTATATCATCAGCAAAAAATGCCGATAAAATAATTATACTAGAGGATGGTGAAATTATTCAGCGAGGAACACATAACGAACTTGTAAAACAAGCTGGCTACTACCAAGAACTCTACCGAAAACAACTAGACGAAAAAGAAATGGAATAATAATTTTGTACACCATTTAATTTTTTTCCATTTTTGGGTGCATAAAGCGTATCAATTAAACCAAGATTATGAGCAATAATGAAATGAAGGGGAATGATGAGATATTCTCGAAAGTATTAAGAGCAGGAAGACGCACTTACTTTTTTGATGTACGTTCTACACGTGCAGGAGATTACTACTTAACGATTACCGAGAGTAAAAAATTTACTAATGATGATGGTTCTTTTCACTACAAGAAACATAAAATCTATTTATACAAAGAAGATTTTGAAGGATTCTCTGAAATTTTAAATGAAATGACTGGTTATATTCTTAATGAAAAAGGAGAAGAGGTTATAAGCGAACGTCACCAGGCAGATTATACTAAAGAGGACGAGTCTGAAGTTCTGGTAGAAGAACAATCTGCTAAAGCATTTACAGATATCAGTTTTGACGATATTTAAAAATTAAATTAAGATTAGAAAAAAAACCGCATTTATGCGGCTTTTTTTATGCAACAAAATCAAAGAATACTCAATCAATTAAAGCGAGAATAAGCTTAGGCTTTCTTACTCAATCTTTTATTAATTTAAGGTCCCCTTGGCTTCCGTTCTTGCGCTATGAGTTTGTGATAAAATTGATATATTTAACACAACAATAATCTTTAAACATTCCGCAAACGCACAAAAAACATTTTATGCAGAAACACCTAATCAACCTCTTAATTTTATTTTTTTCTTATACTTTTTGTAATGCCCAGGTATCTAACCCTACCTTAGATTATTACCTTCCAGATGATGTAACATACGATAGTGCAATTCCGAAACCACAAGATATATTAGGTTATGTACCGGGAACCTGGCACGTAAGTCACGATTTACTTTTAAATTATATGGAGAAAATGGCAGATGCTTCTCCACGTATTACTATAGAACGTCGAGGCCTTACCTTTGAAGGAAGACCATTAGTTCTCCTTACCATTACTTCTCCAGAGAATCACGCAAATATTTCAACGATAAAAAAGCAGCATTTAGCATTAACTGATGCAAATGCACAAAGTCTGAATACAGATACTATGCCTATCGTTACCTATCAGGGAATGAGCATTCACGGTAACGAAGCCAGCGGATCAAACGCAGGACTTTTAGCTGTTTATTATTTGGCAGCAGCTCAAGGTCCAAAAATTGATTCAATATTAAAGAATACGGTGATTTTATTTGATCCTTCTTTTAATCCAGATGGTTTACAACGCTTTTCGTACTGGGCAAATACCAATAAAAATGTATCGCTAACCGCAGATCCTCAAGATCGCGAATATGATGAAGTATGGCCTGGTGGTAGATCTAATCATTATTGGTTTGATCTTAATCGGGACTGGTTACCAGCACAATTGCCAGAATCTCAAGCACGTATTAAAACCTTTCACGATTGGCATCCTAATATCTTGACAGATCACCACGAGATGGGTAGTAACTCTTCATTTTTCTTTCAACCGGGGATTCCTAGCAGAACCCACCCACTAACTCCTAAATTGAATCAAGAGCTTACTGCAGAAATAGGTACCTATCACGCTAAAGCTTTTGATAAACTTGGTTCGTTCTATTACACAGAAGAAGATTATGATGATTTTTACTATGGAAAAGGGTCAACATTTCCAGACATCAATGGTAGTATAGGAATTCTGTTTGAACAGGCCAGTTCTCGCGGACATTTGCAAGAGACTGATAATGGGGTATTGACATTTCCATTTACAGTACGTAATCAGTTTACAGCATTCTTATCAACGATTGAAGCTGCACAGGCTATGCGCACAAAACTACTGAATTACCAACGTGACTTCTATTCAAATTCTCGTAATGAAATTGCCAAGGATGCATACATCTTTGGAAGTAAAACAGATCCTGCACGAGCTACGCTCCTGGCCCAATTACTAGAGCGTCATCAAATAGAAATTTATAGAGCTAAAGAAGATTATAAATCAAAAGATGTTGAATTTACTACAGCTACTAGTTATGTAGTTCCTAAAAATCAAAAACACAGCCGTTTGCTTAACGCTATGTTTGAAAAGCGAACAACTTTTGAGGACAGTTTATTTTATGATATTTCGGCTTGGAGCTTCCCACTTGCGTTCAATTTAGATTTTAGTGATGCTGCACCTACTTCAATTACTGGTACTAAAGTAGATTCAGTTAAATTTGAGCAACCATTAACTTTAGCACGAAGCGAATACGCTTATCTAATGCCGTGGGGCAATTATTATGCACCAAAGGCTTTAAATAAAATATTAAATAAGGGAATACGTGCTAAGGTAGCTATGCAACCTTTTACATTAGCCGGAAAAAAATATGACTATGGGACAATTTTAATTCCCGTTCAAGGTCAATCACTTAATGCAGATAATCTTAATGCATTTTTAGATAGTGCCGCAAAAGACTCTCACCTTTCTATTGATGCTGTTAAAACAGGCTCTACTCAGGGTATAGACTTAGGAAGCAGACAATTTGAAGCATTACAACCTCTTAAAATCGCGTTACTCGTAGGAGAAGGAATTAGTTCTCTAGACGCAGGAGAAATATGGCATTTACTCGACACGCGTTTTGATGTTTCCATCACAAAAATAGATACACGCAATCTAGATAGAACAGATTTGTCTAGATACACCACTCTTATTATGCCTGGTTCTTGGGGATCATCAATAACCGAAGAATCTTCAGAAAAAATAAATACTTGGGTGCGTAACGGCGGCACCTTACTTGGGTTCAAAAACTCTGCAAAATGGCTTAAAAGACAAGGTCTCATAGATTTCTCAACTAAAGACACAGAGAATCCTGCTGAAAATGTAACCTTTGAGCAACGCAGGGATTTTAACGGCGCTCAAGTTATAGGGGGTGCTATTTTTGAAGCAAAATTAGATCGCTCTCATCCTATTGCTTTTGGCTATGATTCAAAAACTATAAATTTATTTAGAGATACGACTCTTTTTATTGAAGCAGATGCTACGAGTTACAAAAATCCAATTCAATATACAGAAGAACCTCTAGTAAGCGGTTATATTAGCCCTATAAATCTGGAAGCCATTAAAGAAACGCGGCCTTTTGTTCATCAATCTGCAGGTCGTGGAGATGTATTAATATTTACAGATAATACTAATTTTAGAGCATTCTGGTACGGAACTAACAAACTGATGATGAATGCACTTTTCTTCAGTAAGACAATGTAAAATCCTTTTTGAAATATTAAAAAAACCGCAAGTTCCTTGCGGTTTTTTTTTGCTTTGTACTTAAATCAAAATTGTCAATCACATTTAAATTCAGAATTAAGGAAGCCACTGTAGAGAGAAGTTCCAATAAAATGTTAACTACCCATAGGAATATTCATTTTTGAGTTAATTTCATTGATACAAATTAATTTCAATCCTATAAATAAGATTCGCTTATTACAAATCCTTATCTTCATGTCCACAAAACCTTTCTCCAAAAAAAGTGAACAAAAAATATACGAGTGTGATGCGTTTAGTATTTATAAGGATAAAATAATTCAGGGGCAATACAGCGCTAATGCCGAATCCCGAAAGCATTTATCGTCAAATTATAATTCTAGAGCGAGTGAAAATTATTCACGACTGTTGGTTTTTAAATTCAGTATTAATCAGAAGGATAATGAGCTACCTATAGGTGATGATCACTGGATAATAATAGATACCGAAAAAGAATCGCCACTTTTCACATTTGGAAAAAGAAGCGATTCTAAACCCGAGAATTGTTCAGGCTATCTTCCTGTAAATTACGAGTACACATTTTTACTTGACGTTTCGCCGGTTTTAGATGCATTCAAGAAAAAAGGATATTACACCACTTTTGATGGTACACGTATTGCCAAAGCAGGTTTTAATGGTTTTTATATTGCTGGCGAGTCTAAACCACTTACTTGGGATTTTGTAAATCTCGAGGAACGTGGCTTAAAAATGCAACCCACCTCAACACCTCATATTTACAGCATCACATTACTTTTAAATCCGTTTAACGATGCTCAATATGAACGTAAGCATTGGAAACTTTCCGAAGATATTTCAGATAAACCAAAATACCAATCCGATCAGATTCTAGTTGATACGCTGTATAACTTATCTCTTGAAGAGGCTATAAAAAATATTGAGCCAGATAATACCTTACGTACAGGAGCAAAATGGAGCGGCGTATGGACGCGAGATGTGAGCTATAGCATAGTTCTTGCGCTAGCGTATCTCGAACCTGAAGCTTCAAAAACCAGTCTGAGAAGAAAGGTGAAAAATAAACGTATCGTTCAAGATACTGGTTCTGGTGGGGCCTGGCCGGTTTCTTCAGATCGCACAACCTGGGTTCTTGCTGCCTGGGAATTATTTAAAGTTACCGGAGATACTAAGTGGATTGATGAAATATACCCAATAATAAAAAATACTCTTGATGATGATTTTAAAACACTTTATAATCCGCAGACTGGTTTATACGGCGGGGAATCGTCATTTTTAGATTGGCGGGAGCAAACCTATCCAAAGTGGATGTCTAATGCAGACATTTATGCATCACAAAACTTAAGTACAAATGCTGTGCATTATAAGGCATTATCTATATTCGTTGAGATTTCTAAGCTTAAAGGCAAAGAATATCAAAGCTATGAAGAAAGAGCAATAAAAATAAAGAAGGCTATAAATACAAATTTGTGGCTCAAATTTAAAGGCTATTATGGGCATTGCCTGTACGGAAAAAACGATTTTCTACTCTCCCCTTTTTTTGAAGCTTTAGGTGAATCGTTAACGCTTTTATTTGATATAGCCGACACTAAACGAGCGAAGTCCATTCTCTCAAAAGCACCGCTGACTCCTTTTGGGACCACGTGTATTTACCCACAACTACCAGGCATTCCTCCTTATCACAACAATGGCATTTGGCCATTTGTTCAAGCTTACTGGAATCTGGCTGCAGCAAAGCATAAAAATGAGGCTGTTTTAAATCACGGTCTTGCAAGTATGTATAGATCTGCCGGTTTATTTTTAAGTAATTATGAGAATATGGTTGCTGAAAATGGTGATTTTGCCGGGACTGAAATTAATTCTCATCGTATGTTGTGGAGTATTGCAGGTAATCTCGCAATGGTTTTTCGTGTATTTCTAGGAATGCATTTTGAAGTTGATGGATTGTACTTTAGTCCTGTAATTCCGAAAGCATATTCGGGGACACGTAAGCTTTCAAACTTCCAATACAGAAAGGCCACAGTAGACATCACAGTTATAGGACACGGTTCAAAAATTAAGAGCGTTACACTTAATGATAAAAAAGTTACCAAAGCTTTTCTAGCAAACAATGCTAGTGGTAAACAGAATCTAATCATAGAATTGAATAATACAGAATTTAATGATTCTAAGATAAATAAAGTTGAAAATGCCTTTGCACCTTCCACTGTACACGCACATAAAACAGCGAGCGGAATACAATGGCAACCAGTAAAAAATTGCTCCCATTATCTTATTTATAAAAATGGAAAATTCTTAAAAAGCACTACGAAGACTAAGTTTGATACCACGGAAAGTTCCTATGGTAATTATCAAATTAGTGCTTATAATTTTGATAAGATGGAAGGTTTTGCCAGTGAACCCATAATTCTGAGTTCTACTGAAAAAATTCTTCAGCTTGAAGATTATGCTGAAATGTCTGACTTAAATTATACGAACTATACGGGAGCTGGTTTTGTAGAAATAAGTACAAAAATGAATAGGAAGATTAAAATTCCTATCTTCTTGCAAAAGGCAGGTAGATATATTTTAGATTTTAGATACAGCAATGGTAGCGGTCCCTGGAATACGGGTAATAGTTGCGCAATACGCAGTTTAAAAGTAAATAAGAGTTATTGTGGAGTTATTGTATTTCCACAACGTGGAACTGATGAATGGTCAGATTGGGGTTACTCTAATTCATTAGTCATAGAACTAAATAAAGGAGAGAATACTATAAGCTTACAGCTGAATGCTTTTAATAAAAATATGAACGGACAAATTAATACGGCAATGCTTGACACTATGCGACTTCGATTAATTGAAAATTTAGATAATAAGTAGAATTCATTTAAAAACAGAAAAACCGCCCAAAAGGCGGTTTTTCTTTATAATTAGATTAGAAATCTAATTACATTAAATCTTCAAGTTTTTTAATAGTATCTAATGATTTTTCTACCTCGAGCATTTGATTTGTAATAAGAGATGTGATCTCTGGAGTAAAATGATTTTCATTCTCTCTCAATACCTCTTTATACTCTTCAACACTTGCTTTTTCTCCACGAATACATTCTTCCAATATAGACTCATCTGAATCTGAACTAAATGCATCCTTAATATTCATCCAAGTTCTGTGTACAGCACCTGTAGCACTACCAGACTCGATTGGTTTTTCATTTAAATTTATAATAACATCACTCAATTCTGTAGCGAATCTGTTTCTTAACGCTGCTCTAACTTTCAAGTACTCTTTAAGGTGACCATTTTCAGCTTTAACCATAGCTTTTTTGTAACCTTGTTCTGCATCATAGTTCTTTTCTAAAAGACCTTGTAAGTTAGAAACTAAATTTTCGTGTGATTTTTCTCTTGCTTCTTCTATTGTAGTTTTCATAATTTTTTGATTTAGTGTTAATTATTAGAATTGAAAGTCTAAGTTAATTTCCGCTTCACTTTTTTAAGGTTTGGAACAAATTCTTCTTTAAACGACCTTTTGTTCTTTATCCAGTCATAAGCGTAATAACCTACTTGGGCAAGTGTGATTAATCTTAGTATCTTTCTCATAATAAACGTTTTTATAAAAATAATTTACTTTCAGAGCATTATTAATAATATTAATATATTTTAACTCGCGGACGTTAAAAATTATTAACGCCTCTCTATGAACTTATAGCGAATAGATTAATGCTGCATAACCTGGGATATCTAACTTACCAGTCCATGGTCTGTCATCGGTTTCTGCCTCCTCTATTCTAAGATTTTCAACATCTGTATCTGAGAAATCATTATCATAGCCTTTCCATACACTATTAATTCTCAATTGCCAGTTTGTTCCTTCATCTATACCTATTCCATAATCTCCATAATCTGCATTACTAAAATTGAGAATCACCAGAACAGGTTGTTCATTTTCACCACCTCGTATATATGCTAGTATTTTAGTTTCAACATTTAAATGAACGATAGTTAAATGCTGTCCGCGTAAACCATCTGTTCCATCATAAAAGCCTGTACGCAGTTTGATAATATCTCCTACTAATCTTGAGATTCCTTTGAGACGATATTGTTTGTCCCAGTCCAATCCTTCGGTATCTTGAAAATACTCATCTTCAATAAATTCCTGTCCCTGAAATAACATAGGAATACCCGGCGCTGTTAGTGTCAACACTATACCTAGCAATGCTCGTTTTTTTGCAAATTGACTTTCTGCATCACCCGGTTGTATTTCTTCCGGGACACGAGCTTTCCCGTTGGCAACTTCATCGTGAGATTCAGTATAAACAATACGTCTAAAAACATCCCCGCTATAGGTACAAGCTAAAGCATCTGCAACAGCTTGTAAATCGCGTGAATCATCACTTACACTCGTAAGAACTTCCCGTACAGGATGTACAAAATTCATATCCCATTGAGAACCATAACCTATTCCACCATCTTCAATAGCGTTTGTTACGATCTCTTGACCCTTAAGATCCTCTGCAATTGTCAAAATGTGCGGATACTTTTCTTTAAGTTCCTGATTAATTTCTCGCATCATTTGGTTTCCTTCTTCGATAACAGCATCGTCACCTAGTCCACCATCTTCATAACGTATATACGCGGTAGCATCGAGTCTTAAACCATCACAATGGTATTTTTCAATCCACATAAGTGCATTATCTCTCAAATACTGGCGTACCTCATCTCTACCATAATCGGGTCGTGTATCTCCCCAAGGTGTAGAACTGCGGTGGTCGTTATAAAAATAAATTCCCCCTTTGTCATTTTCGCTCCACCCATCAAACTGCCATAAATCCACATCAGAAGGGCCAAAATGATTATAGACAACATCCATAATAATTGCTATTCCTAATTTATGTGCTGCTTTTACAAGTCTTGCTAGTCCGTCTGGACCGCCATAATCTTGTTCAATAGCAAAAGGATGCGCCGGGTTATAACCCCAAGAAATACCTCCGGCAAATTCAGCCACAGGTAAAAGCTCAATACAATTTATACCCAAGCCTTTTATATACTCTAGTTTTTCGATAACATCATCAAAAGTCCCTACAGCATCCGGACTTTTTCTGTTGAAAGTTCCTACGTGCAATTCATAAATAACGAGACTATTCCAAGATGGAATAATAAAGTCATCTCCTTCCCAATCAAAATCGAGTGTTTTTATTATAGAGTTTCCGTTGCTGTTTGTAAGTTCAAAAGCATAGGGATCATTTCGGTGTAAAACCTGTTCACCATTATGAATTATAAATTTATATTCATCCCCCTCATTTGCGTCATCGGTAGTGGTAGCCCAATACCCATTTTCCTCTAACTGCATTTCTAATGATTCGTTATTCCAATCATTAAATGTACCGGTTACAAATACCTTGTCGGCATTAGGAGCCCATACTCTAAAAGTTGTAACACCTTCATTTAGCACAGCACCCATGCCGGGAGATTTTTGTATAGCAATTTCCATAGTTGTTAGTTTTTTTTCAAAAATACCCGAAATATTATGCTGAGTAATTTGTTTATGAATTGATTAACGCCTACGAAAAAGTTAAATGGGAATACCTTAAGAGTTGTAAGAGAATTTTCAACAGTGTTATATTTTATTGTATGAATTTAGAATTAAACCTAGTTTAGCCGTTTAATTTAAATTACACATTATGAAAATCTGGTTATCCCTAATCTGTGCCCTAACATTATTTAGTTCTTGTTCTAGTGATGATAGTTCATCTGAGTCAGAAGCTGAAGCATTTGTAAGAAATGAAGCAGAAATTAATGCTTATTTAGAAGCTAATGATTTAACCGCTACACGCAGTAGCACAGGTTTGTACTATATTATTGAAACGGAAGGAACAGGAGAATCTCCTGAAAAAAATTCTACAGTCAAAGTAACTTATACAGGTTATTTACTTAACGGAAATATTTTTGATCAATCTAATTCTGAAGTTGAATTTAACGCTGGAAGTTTAATACCAGGATTCTCGGAAGGCTTAACGTATATGAAAGAAGGCGGACAAGCAGTATTTCTAATTCCTGCTCGTCTAGCTTATGGAGCATCCGGTGCCGGCGGAAGTATCCCCGGGAATACTGTAATCCTATTTGAAGTGAATCTTATTGAAGTTTTATAATCCTCATAAAATTTTATAAAGTAAAAAAGCGACTCAGTGAGTCGCTTTTTTTTGGTAAATAGTTCTAAAAATTTACTTCTCAAACTGTTGTAAAGTTTTAACTATTATAGCTACACAATCTAGCAATTGATCTTCTGTCATTACCAGTGGCGGAGCAAAGCGTATAATGTTTCCGTGGGTAGGCTTTGCAAGTAAACCGTTTTCTTTTAACGCCATACAAATATCCCAGGCTGTACTGCTATCTTCTGTATCGTTAATTAAAATAGCATTTAATAAACCACGACCACGAACTAAATTCACAATCTTACTTTCAGCTATATATTCATTCAATTTAGATCTGAAAAGTTCACCTAATACACGAGCGTTTTGAGCTAGCTTCTCGTCTTTAACTACATCAAGAGCAGCCATAGCCACTGCTGAAGCAATAGGATTACCTCCAAAGGTAGAACCATGTTGTCCCGGCTTAATTACATTCATCACTTCGTCGTCTGCAAGTACTGCAGAAACAGGGTATGCACCACCAGATAACGCTTTACCTAGAATTAATATATCTGGTCTGCTATACGTTTCTTGACGCTCACAATGTCCCTCACAAGTACAATTACCACAAACAGCAAGTAATGCTCCGGTTCTGGCGATACCTGTTTGAATTTCATCTGCAATAAATAATGCATTGTTTGCCTCACAAAGTGCCTTTGCCTTCATTAAGAAATCTGAAGCTGGAGTAAATACACCAGCTTCCCCTTGAATAGGCTCCACTAGAAATCCTGCAATATTTTTATTCTCTACTAATGCGCGCTCCAAAGCATCAACATCATCATAAGGTATTTTTATAAAGCCTGGCGTATACGGACCAAAGTTTTTACGAGCGCCCTCATCATTTGAAAAGGAAATAATTGTAGTTGTTCTTCCGTGAAAGTTATTTTCACATACGATTATTTGTGCTTCGTGCTCCGGGACACCTTTCTTCTCATATGCCCATTTACGAGCTATTTTAATCGCTGTTTCTACAGCCTCTGCTCCCGTATTCATAGGTAGCAACTTATCAAACTGAAAATAATCTGTTGCGTAAGCCTCATACTTACCTAACATATCATTATGAAAAGCCCTGGAGGTTAATGTAAGTGTCTCGGCTTGCTTGCTCATTGCTCCTACAATTGCAGGATGACAATGCCCTTGATTAACAGCAGAATACGCCGATAGAAAATCATAGTATTGCTTGTCTTCAATATCCCATACATAAACGCCCTCGCCTCGCTTTAAAACCACAGGAAGTGGATGATAATTGTGTGCGCCGTGTTTTTCCTCAAGAGCGATTGTCTCTTGTGAAGTGAGTTTTTGTGCAGTAGTCATTGTGTACTTATTTTAAGGTAATCTCTTTACGATTCCTGCTTGTGATGCCTCTAAGAATAAGACATCCTCAACAGGAGAGAAATCATCCTAGTTGAGATGCTGCAAATTACTAAAAATAAAATACGCATCTAAATAATACCCTAGACTAACACGCTTATTCATTTTGGTTCTACATAGTATTTTGAGTCTTGACAAACTATACCTTTTATTCCTACATACTATTAAAGATAGCGATGGTTAATCTTCATAATTATTCTATTTTTGCCTCGTGTCAAGAAAAAAGAACTCCAGAAAAATTTTCCCTAATGTACTTGTTACAGATGCAGGTGCTAAGGGTAAAGCCATAGCAAAAGCTCCAGATGGGCGGGTTATATTTATAAATAATGCCATACCGGGAGATGTTATAGATGTACAAACTACAAAACAGCGTCGCGCTTATTTTGAAGGTACAGCTATTAAAATTCACGAATATTCATCAAAACGTACAGAACCAGCCTGCAAGCACTTCGGTACTTGTGGAGGTTGTAAGTGGCAGAATATGCATTATGACTACCAGCTCGAATATAAGCAGCGGGAAGTAGTAAATAACTTGCAGCGTTTAGGTAAAATTGAGCTTCCTAAAGTAACTCCCATTGCAGGTAGTAAAGAACAATACTTCTACCGCAATAAAATGGAATTTTCATTTAGTGATAGCAAGTGGCTTACCTTAAAGCAAATTCAAAGCGATGAGATAATAGAAGACCGTAATGCATTAGGTTTTCATATTCCCGGGATGTGGGATAAAATTCTGGATATAGATAAATGTTGGTTACAACGTGATCCTAGTAATGCCATTCGCAATGGGGTAAAAGAATTTGCGAGCCTTAATAATATACCCTTTTTTAACACCCGTAATCAGGAAGGTTTATTACGTACCTTAATGATACGTACAACCAGTATAGGTGAGTTAATGGTTCTCGTTCAATTTTTCCACGATGAGGAAGCACCACGCGAACTCGTAATGAACTATCTTAAAAACACATTTCCCGAAATTACATCGCTTCTGTATGTAATTAACGAAAAAGGGAATGATACAATCTATGATCAGGAAGTAATCTGCTTTGCAGGGCGTGATCATATTTTTGAGGAGATGGAAGGTTTAAAATTTAAAATTAACGCCAAATCATTTTATCAAACTAATTCTGAACAAGCCTACGAATTGTATAAAATTACACGTGATTTTGCAGGTCTTACCGGCAATGAAAACGTGTATGATTTATATACCGGTACAGGTACAATCGCACAGTTTGTTGCTCGAGATGCTAAGAAAGTTATAGGTGTCGAGGCAGTGCCAGATGCTATAACAGCAGCTCAGGCAAATGCACAATTAAACGGCATTGAAAACGTTGAGTTTTATGTGGGTGATATGAAAAATGTATTCAACGATTCATTTTTAAAGATGCACGGTCAACCCGATGTGATAATCACAGATCCGCCTCGTGATGGGATGCACAAAGATGTAGTTGAACAATTAATTAAGATAAAAGCAGATCGTATAGTGTATGTAAGTTGTAATAGCGCTACTCAAGCACGCGACCTCGCATTACTCGACCCTTACTATAAGGTTCAGCGCGTTCAGCCTGTAGATATGTTTCCACAAACCCACCACGTAGAAAATGTGGTTTTATTAAAATTGAAATAACCGGGTTTAATGATAAAAAAATGGCTCCTTTTAATGTTAGCTATTCTAGCTCTTTCACTATCGTGTGAGCGCGATGATATTTGTGCAACCAGCACTCCTACCACGCCTCAGCTAACAATGAGTTTTCTAGATGCAGATAACATCAATGAAACCAAATCATTAAATATCAATATTTATAAGAGGGATAAGTCAGATAGTATTACTTATACTGATGCCTCCACCGTACAAGTCCCGTTACGTACAGATACAACAGCTACTGTATTGGTTTTTGTGAAAAATCCCAATAATCTGGTGGCTGCTGAAAATCCTAACAATGCAGATACACTTATTTTTACCTACACTCCGCAAGAGACATTTATAAGCAGAGCCTGTGGGTATAAAGTGGTATTTAATAATTTAAGTATTCAAGTTAATCCCGGTTCTGATGGCCGATGGATTGATGATTTTATAATTAATAACAGAACTATAGCAGATGAAGACACCACACACGTTTTTATTCGTCATTAGTTTTGTGTTACTGGGGCTTTCAGAAATGAATGCTCAGCAACAGGGAATTGAAGTTGAAGACCCTCTTGATGAAGTATCCTCAGATACCACTGCAACTCGTACTAAAACTGATAAATATGGTTTGCGTCTGGGCGTAGATTTAAGTAAACCATTACGTACACTTCTAGATGATACGTATCAAGGTTTTGAAATTGCCGCAGATTTTAGAATTAGAAAAAGTTATTATCTGGCCGCTGAAATAGGTACGGAATCTAAACAATATAACGAAGCTAATTTTGATTCTGAAACTCAGGGAAGTTATATTAAAGCTGGTTTCAATTATAACATTTATAACAACTGGGCAGGAATGTCAAATCTTATCTATGTAGGTTTACGTGGTGGATTCTCAACATTTAGTCAGGACTTAAACAGTTATACCATTTATACTACAGACACTTTTTTTGAGCCAGACTTACGAACAGATGCTCGTAGTTATGACAACTTAAATCTCATTTGGATTGAGTTACAATTAGGCATGCAGGTAGAGCTTATAAACAACCTTTATCTTGGCGTTAACGTACAATTAAAGCGAGCTCTTTCTCAAAAGGAACCAGAAGATTTTGCTAATCTTTTTGCACCCGGCTTCAATAAAGTGACTACAGATAATGTTTACGGCGCGGGATACGGTTATACGTTGTCCTACTTTATACCCATTTTCAAGAAGTAATTTACTTTAAAATATGGGCTTACGTTCGCGTATTTCAGTTATAAATAGTTTTATTAAGCATCCTGATGATATCGTATTTTCAATATCTAATTGGGAAAAACTAAAATATCTGATTGCTGCTATAGCCTATGATTTTGGTATTGCATTTTTATTTATAATTATAATGAATGCATTGAGTCCGGTTTTAGAACCGTACGAAAATCTTTTAAACGCAGAGAGTTATACAATTTGGGTTTCTATATTTATTATCTGCATATTCACACCTTTTTTAGAGGAAACCATATTCAGATTACCACTTAAATATGAACGGAATTTTTTATTTAGAGGGATTAGTTATTTACTGAAAAAAGACCTTGCCATATTCTGGAAAAAAAATCTACGTATAATTGTTTACATCTTCGCAGCTACCTTCGGATTTGTACATTTAGGAAACTACACAAATACAGACTTCATTTTTTATGTTCTCGCTCCTATTATTGTAGGATCTCAGTTATTTGCAGGAATGATTTTTAGTTTTTTAAGACTAAAACTGGGCTTTTTATGGGCAGTACTAGGCCACTTTTCGCATAATTTCATTCTAATAATGCTGGCCTTTTTATTTTTTCACAATGTAGAACGTGACTTGGTCGATAATGAAAAAGTACGTATTAAAACCACAGGTATTGCTTTTACTGTTGAGCGTAATCCATCTTTTTCTTGTGACACGCTACAAAATGGAAATCTCCTATGTCTCCGTGCAGAAAATATAAGTCTGCAAAGTATAATTGATACGTTATACCCTAACCAGTTATTAATCATAAGAGATAATGATCAGCTTGATTTAAATCTGTTTAGCAAAACCGCTGAAGGTTATTCAAAAAAAGTGTTTATTGAAGTATTGAAAGAAAATTATACGTTCAAGAAAGCTGCAGATACTTCATCTTCTCGCTAATAGTATAGTAACTTTGAATTTATGTATAAAGAAATTAGCAGTATTCATAATCCTACAATCAAGCAACTGGTTTTACTTCAGGAGAAATCAAAAGAACGCCGTAAAAAGGGCCTTTTTTTAATTGAAGGAATTCGAGAAGTCAATCTGGCATTAAAGTCGGGATTTGAATTAACTGAGGTTTTTTACTGTGAAGAAATAATAACCCAGGATGCATTAGAAAACCTTAAAGAGGTTCTTCCTGACTCTGTATCTCAAGTGATTGTAAGCGAAGAAGTTTATAAAAAAATCGCTTATCGATCTGGTACTGAAGGTTTATTAGCCTGCGCGAAGTCAAAGCCCAACAGTTTAGAAGATTTAATACTTCCTGAAAACCCACTTATACTTATTGCTGAAGCTCCAGAAAAGCCCGGTAATATAGGTGCTCTTTTACGTACCGCAGATGCAGCGGGTGTTGACGCATTTATTTTGGCTAACCCCAAAACAGATCTTTATAACCCAAATATTATTCGTTCTAGTGTGGGCGGGTTATTTACAGTTGATATTGCTACAGGATCTACGCAAGAAGTGATTCAGTTTTTAGAAGCACGAAATATAAATTGTTACGCAGCGATCCTGCAGGAAGCGATCTCCTATGAAAAGCAGGATTTCACAAAACCTACTGCTCTCGTTGTGGGTACTGAGGCAGATGGTTTATCTCAAGAATGGAGAACTCACGCTACCCAAAATATAATTATACCTATGCAGGGAAGCCTCGACTCTATGAATGTGTCTGTGGCAGCTGCTATTTTAGTTTTTGAGGCGCGTAGACAACGCGGTTTCAATTAAAATTCACTTTTATTCTTATGAATCCAACTACTGTATTTTATATAATTATAGCGTTTATAATTATCAGTTTTGCAATTGATCAAATTCTGGATTGGCTCAATGCAAAACATTTTGATGATCCTATACCTGCAGAATTAGCAGATGTATATGACGAAGAAAATTATCGTAAATCTCAATCTTATAAAAAAGCGAATTCTAAATTCGCTGCACTCTCAAGCGGCTTTATGCTATTGGTAACTTTAGTATTTTTCTTTGTTGACGGGTTTGCTTATGTAGATACCATTGCGCGTTCCATAACTGATAATGAAATATTAGTCGGTTTAATTTTCTTCGGAATAATACTAATAGGATCAGATATTTTGACAACGCCATTTAGTTATTACAAAACATTTGTCATTGAAGAACGCTTCGGTTTTAATAAATCAACCCGGGCTCTATTTTTTGCAGATAAACTTAAAGGTTGGATAATGACTATCTTAGTTGGTGGTGGTTTACTCGCCTTAATTATTTGGTTTTACCAATTAAGTGGCAGTTCTTTCTGGATATACGCCTGGATCTTATTTGCAATTTTTGCATTGATAATGAATATGTTTTACGCCAAGCTAATAGTTCCTTTATTTAATAAGCAAAAACCTCTTGAAAAAGGATCATTACGAGAAAAAATAGAGGCTTATTCTGCCACTGTCGGTTTTAAACTTGACAATATATTTATCATTGATGGTTCTAAACGCAGCACAAAAGCTAATGCCTACTTCTCTGGTTTTGGTTCAGAAAAGAGAATCACACTTTACGATACGCTGGTTAATGATCTTGAAGATGAAGAGATCGTAGCCGTATTAGCTCACGAAGTTGGTCATTATCGTAAGAATCATATTATAATAAATCTCGCCACTTCAATAGTACTTACCGGTTTCACTTTATGGTTACTTGGCATTTTTGTAAGTCAGCCTATATTTTCTGAGGCATTAGGAGTTACAACACCCAGCTTTCATGTAGGATTAATCGCTTTTGGTATTCTTTATACACCTATCTCTGGAATTACCAGTTTCCTTATGAATCTCTTATCTAGAAAATTTGAGTATCAAGCAGATGATTTTGCTAAAAACACATTTGCCGCAGCACCATTAATTAGTTCGTTAAAAAAATTGTCCCGCAATAGCCTTAGCAATCTTACACCACATCCTTTATATGTGAAATTTCAGTATTCACATCCTACGTTATTGCAACGCTATCAAAATTTATCTCAGGTCAAGTAAATTTCGGTGAAATCAATGCACAAATATGTGCTGATAGAATAGCATTGGTACTGCTTTTGCAGTTGATTTTCTATTATATAATTGTACTTTTAGATTATGACTCCGGTAGATATAGAAAAAGAAAATAAAGAACTTACCAGACGCTACAAAGAATTGTTGCGTATAAGTTATCGCACGCTCTCTGATGATGATAAAAAAATGATCAGGAAGGCGTTTGAAGTAGCCGTAGACGCGCATAAAGATCAACGTAGAAAGTCTGGCGAAGCTTATGTTTTTCACCCACTAGCTGTCGCACGTATCGTAGCCAGTGAGATTGGGATGGATGCCACTTCGATTGCAGCAGCCCTGTTGCATGACGTTGTAGAAGATACTTCCTATACGTTAGAAGATCTAGAAGAACTTTTTGGCCCTACAGTTGCGAGAATAGTAGATGGTCTTACAAAAATATCTAATCTTAAAAAGCATCACGATGCATCGTTGCAAGCAGAGAATTTCAGAAAAATGCTGCTTACTATTAATGATGATGTACGCGTAATAATTATAAAAATCGCAGACCGTTTGCATAATATGCAGACAATGGATTCTATGCGACCAGATAAGCAGGTTAAAATTGCTAGCGAGACATTGTATATTTATGCACCTCTTGCGCATCGTATAGGGCTTTACAATATTAAAACCGAACTTGAAGATCTGGGTCTCAAATACACAGAGCCCGAAGTGTTTAGGAGCATTTCGCGTAAAATGAAAGAGACCAAAGAGCAGCAAGATCAATATATCGAAGAGTTTACAAAAGCCGTTCAAAACTCTCTTGATAAAGAGGTTCTGGATTATGAAATTAAAGGAAGGCCAAAATCTATTTATAGCATACGTCTTAAAATGCTTAAACAGAATATTCCTTTTGATGAAGTCTACGACAAATTTGCAATACGTATAATCTATAAGGGAACGCCTGAAAGTGAGAAATTTTTAGCCTGGAAAATTTATTCTATTGTAACAGATCACTTTAGACCTAACCCTACCCGACTACGGGATTGGATTTCTTCTCCTAAATCTACCGGTTATGAAGCACTTCATATTACGGTAATGGGATTAAAAGGACGTTGGGTCGAAGTACAGATTCGATCTGATCGGATGAATGAGATTGCAGAAAAAGGATATGCCGCTCATTATAAATATAAACAAGGTCCTACTACAGAAACCGAAGAAGATCAAACCCTGGACCAGTGGTTAAATCGCTTACAGGAAGCTTTAGAAAGTAATGAGACAAATGCAGTAGAATTTGTTGAACAGTTTAAACTGAATTTATACAACAAAGAGATATTTGTATTTACGCCTCAAGGTGAACTAAAATCACTTCCTAAAGCGGCTACTCCGCTTGATTTTGCTTTTAGTATTCATACTGAAATAGGTATGCATACCAGAGGTGCACGTGTAAATGGAAAATTAGTTCCGTTAAGTCACGAATTAAAAAGCGGAGATCAAGTTGAAATTATCACCTCAGAACACGCAAGACCTAATAACAACTGGCTTGATTATGCAACTACCGCACGGGCTCGTGCAAAAATAAAATCTTCTTTAAAAGATGAGAAGAAAGTAATTGCAGAAGATGGTAAAGTAATTCTACACAGAAAGCTACGCTCACAAAAAATCTCTCTTGATGAGAATATTATAAACGAGATGGTTCTGTATTTTAAGCTTAAAACAAGTCTTGATTTGTTTTATAGAGTGGGTATAGGAACCATTGATAATAAAATGATTAAAGAGTATGCCGCGTCGCGCAGTAATGCTTTTGTAAGTTATATTAAGAATAAAATACGCAAGGCTCCTGTAGCCGAGCATGTAGATAAAGATGAAATTACAGACAAATACGATATGCTCGTATTTGGTAAAGATGAGCAAAAGTTAGACTACTCGCTGGCAAAATGCTGTAACCCGATACCTGGAGATAAGGTGTTTGGATTCACAACAGTTTCTGAGGGGATTAAAGTACATAAACAAAATTGTCCTAACGCTATTGCGCTTCAAAGTAACTATGCGTATCGCATAATCCCTGCGAAATGGATTGACTCTTCGGCGCAAGAATTTCAAGCAGATCTCGAACTATCAGGAATTGATACATTAGGCCTTGTTAATGGAGTTACCCGAGAAATTTCAGAACATATGCATGTGAATATGCGAAATTTAAATTTCACTACACACGATGGTATATTTAAAGGAAACATTACCGTAATTGTGAAGAATAAAGAGCATTTACGCAGGCTAATAGAAAACCTCAAAAAAATAAACGGTATCGACAAAGTCATACGTCTGTAAATACGTAACTTTGCATCTTCAATTATGGGACCGAAAGCAACAATAAATAAAGATCAAGAAGTCGTTAAAAACGTCTTTACCAAGTTTCTCGAAGAAAATGGTCATCGTAAAACTCCAGAACGCTATGCGATTCTACAGGAGATTTACAATTACAAAGATCACTTTGATATTGAGACCTTGTATATAAGTATGAAGAATAAAAAATATCGTGTTAGTAGGGCAACTCTCTACAATACGATAGAATTATTACTTTCATGCGGTTTGGTGCGTAAGCATCAGTTTGGGCAAAATCAATCACAATATGAAAAATCATATTTTGATAAGCAGCACGACCACGTAATACTTACAGATACAGGAGAGGTTATAGAATTTTGCGATCCTCGTATTCAGTCAATAAAGAAAACCATCGAAGAGGTTTTTAATATCGAGATTAATAAGCACTCGCTCTATTTTTACGGTACACGTAAAAAAGATATTATAATTAATAACACAACCGAAGACAACAACGCATAAATGGCAGTAGATTTACTTCTTGGTCTCCAATGGGGAGATGAAGGTAAGGGCAAAATTGTAGATGTTCTTACAAAGGATTACGATATTATAGCACGCTTTCAAGGCGGTCCTAATGCAGGTCACACTCTTGAGTTTGATGGTATAAAACATGTCTTACACACAATACCTTCTGGGATATTTCATGAAAATGCAATAAATCTTGTAGGTAATGGAGTTGTGATTGATCCAGTAATATTTAAAAAAGAGCTTGACAATCTAGCTCAATTTAAATTAAATATCAAAGAAAAATTATTGATTTCGCGTAAAGCGCACTTAATATTACCTACACATCGCTTACTTGACGCAGCTTCTGAAGCTTCAAAAGGAAAAGCAAAAATAGGTTCTACTTTAAAAGGTATAGGTCCCACTTATATGGACAAAACCGGTAGAAATGGTATTCGTGTTGGAGATTTAGAGCTTTCAGACTGGAAAGATCGTTATGCAAGTTTACGTGATAAGCATATCGATATGATCGATTTTTATGACGCTAAGATTGAATACAATCTGGACGAATTAGAAGCAGAATTCTTTAAAGCTGTTGAAGTTCTTAAAGCACTTACTTTTATTGATTCTGAAGAGTATTTATATCAAGCGCAGCAAGCGGGTAAATCAATTCTTGCAGAAGGTGCACAAGGTTCTCTTTTAGATATTGATTTTGGAACGTATCCTTTTGTAACATCATCAAATACTACTGCAGCAGGTGCTTGTACTGGATTAGGTGTAGCTCCGGGTCAAATTGCAGAAGTTTTCGGTATTTTTAAGGCTTATACTACACGTGTAGGATCTGGCCCCTTCCCTACCGAACTTTTTGATGAAGTAGGCGCCACTATGGGTCGCGTAGGTAACGAATTTGGAGCTACCACAGGTAGACCAAGACGTTGCGGATGGCTTGACCTTGTAGCACTTAAATATGCGGTGCGCGTAAATGGTGTTACACAATTAATGATGATGAAAGGTGACGTTTTAAGTGGATTTGATACTCTTAAAATCTGTACACATTATAAGTATAAAGGGGAATTAATAGAACACCTTCCTTACAATATCGAACCAGAAAATGTAGAACCGGTTTATTTTGAGATGAAAGGATGGTCAGAAGATCTTACTAAAATGAAAGGTGATGCTAAACTTCCTTCAGAACTTAATGAGTACATTGAGTATCTTGAGAAAGAATTAAATGTCCCTATCAAAATAGTATCTGTTGGACCAGATAGGACACAGACTGTTTATAGATAAATATTAAAAATCCGAAGTTTAAACTTCGGATTTTTTTTGCGCTAATTTTCTGATATTCTTCACAGTTACGCACTCGGCATTAACTTACATTTGTCTGGCAAGCTTTGCTGTTTTTTAGAACTTAAACGATCTCATCTATGAAAATTTTTCAGTGTTCAAATTGTAATAATCCTGTATATTTTGAGAATACTTCCTGCGAAAAATGTGAAAACAGTTTAGGATATTTATTTAGTTCTGAATCTATACTATCTTTCAAAAGTGCAGATTATGCCGTCTCTAAAGCTGGAGTTGAATTAACATACTGTGCAAATTATAACCAGTCTGCTTGCAACTGGCTTGTTCCTGTAGATTCAAAAAATAAATTTTGTGAAGCCTGCAGTACAAATCATATGATTCCTGATTTATCTATTCCTGAAAATGAATTAGACTGGCGCAAAATTGAAGCTGCAAAACGTAGGTTATTTTACAGCTTGCATAAATTGAATTTAAAAACTGAATACATCATTGACGGGGAAAAGCTAAAGTTGACTTTTGATTTCTTAGCTCCTTTAGAACATGATCCTACAGCTGTAACTACTGGTCACGACAATGGTTTAATTACTCTCAATATTAAAGAAGCTAACGCAGCACATAGAGAATATATAAAAGAACAGCTGGAAGAACGTTACAGAACCCTGTTAGGTCATTTTAGACATGAAGTTGGTCATTTTTATTGGGATGCTCTTATTAAATCTGACCCTAAAATTTTAAAAGAATTTAGAAGTCACTTTGGTGACGACACGCAGGATTATGGTGAAGCCTTACAAGAACATTACAAAAACGGAGCTCCCGCAAATTGGCGTGAGCAATTTATAAGTTCGTACGCAACTATGCATGCTTGGGAAGATTGGGCTGAGACCTGGTCCCATTATATGCATATGATGGATATGCTTGAGACAAGTTATAATTTTGGACTCGAGATAGATCCAGAACTTAAAAAAGTACCCAATCTTGATGTAAGTTGTGATTTTGATCCGTATTTAGAAAAAAGTATGGGAAAAATTATTAAACATTATTTGCCACTTACCTACGTAGTAAATTCTTTAAACAGAAGTATGGGTCATGCAGACGCTTACCCCTTTATAATTTCTGAACCCGTAATAAAGAAATTAGCATTTATTCATAAATTAGTAAATTAACGCAAAGCATAGTACATATGTATGAGGTCGAATTAAAAGTTAAACTGGAGGATTATTATTTAACTAGAAAAAATATCCTAAAAATACAACCTACCTCTACAATTTTGTATGAATATTTTGACCGGTATTATGATCTCAATGATACTTTAACGAGAAGCGAACAAGAATTACGGTTACGCACAAAAACCAATTTGCTCACTTCCCAAGAATCGCATTTCTTAACATTCAAGGATTCCCCATTTGATCTATACAGTAAATCAAAACCAGAATTTGAAAGTGAGATCATAGAACCAATAGCTATAGATAGTTTACTTAAAAAACTGAATTATACAGAAAGCCTGAGTTATAAAAAAAACTGTGAAGTATTTAATGTGGTATTTGAAGACAATGAACTTGAAGTTTCATTAGTTAAAATCCGCGGGCTTAAAGATTCTTTTCTAGAAGTTGAAACATTAAGTGAAACACTAAGCAATACTTTAAATCTGCTGAAAATGCTTCATCGATATTTAACTGAAATTAAGTTATCAGAAAGTCAAATTTGCACAACGTACTATGTTGATATGCTTAAAGAAGTACGTGAAGCAGAATAACCTTATTTAAAACCGCATTTTCATTTCTACCTAGAATTTGTTTTAATAGTGAAATGCGAATACGATCTAGAGTGGAAATTCCGTTATATTTGCGTCAAAATTCGCTATGCCCAATTTTTTTAGAAATACCATTATTTTTATAATTCTGTTTATTACAACTTATACTTCTGCTCAAGAAGGTAAGGAATTAAATATTCAGTCTGATATAGAACAAATTGACGAAGTTAAATATCCCGGTGCTATTGTAATGTATAAAAGCACTAAGCAAGTATACATACAGCACGAAGGGATAGAAATGTGGTGTGATCTTGCCTTTAATTACAAGGATGAAAATTTTGTAAGAGCGATAGGTAATGTGCGTATGAATCAAGGTGATACGATCACTATGCGTAGTAATTATGCAGAATATAACGGGGATACACAGTTTGCCTGGGCTTCAGGAGGTGTTAACCTACAAACTCCCACGGCTACATTAGATACAGATACACTTTATTTTGACCGTATAAAACAGCAAGCATATTATAGAAATAAAGGAACCCTTAGAGACACCACTAGTGTAATCACAAGTAAAATAGGCCGTTACTTCTTAGATCAAGACAAATATTCTTTCGTTCAAGATGTAGTGGTTACAAATCCGGAATATGTAATTAATAGTGATCAATTAGACTTCTTTTCAGAAAAAGGAATCGCCTATTTATATGGACCTTCAACTATAACAAGTGATGCGAGTGTTGTTTATTGCGAACGCGGATATTATGACACACGTAACGATAATGGATACTTCGTTAAAAATTCAAGAATAGATTACGACAATAGAACGGTGTATGGCGATAGTTTATATTTTGACAGGCCTACTAATTTTGCATCGGCAACTAACAATATTAGGGTTATTGACACCGCTAATAAAAGTATAATTAAAGGTCATTACGCTGAAGTATACAAAGCTAAAGATTCTGTATTTATAACTAAGAGAGCGGTTGCAATTACAGTTCAGGATAATGACTCTATATACGTACACGGAGATCGATTGGTGGTGACAGGTATTCCTGAAAAGCGAATTGTGAGAGGATATAATAATGTACGCTTATTTAAAAGTGACTTAAGTGGTAAGTCTGATTCAATCCATATTAATCAAGAAACTGGTCTCACGCAAATGCTGGGGAAACCAATTTTATGGAATGGTTTAAGCCAAATGACCGGTGATACAATACATTTAAGAAGCAACGTCGTTATTGAAAAATTAGATTCACTTCACGTATTTAAAAATGCGTTTCTTGCCCAGCAAGATACTATTCCGCTATACGATGACCGAAGGAATAAAGCCTATAATCAAGTCAAAGGTGATGACTTATACGGTTCATTTAAAGACAATAAACTGCATCAACTAGATATCATCAAAAATGCAGAAAGTATAAATTATATGCGTTCTGAAGATGGAGTGCTTCAAGGAATAGACAAAAGCAAATCTGCTTCAATCTCTGCTATCATAGAAAATAATGAGATCACTGAAATAACAAAGCTGAGACAAGTTGATGGTGATGTATTTCCGCTTTCATTATTTGAAAAAGAAGCCAGGCAATTTCCTGGTTTAAACTGGCGAGGTGAGGAACGCTTACTAACTAAAGAAGATATATTTAAGGGAGAAGCTCCATTTACACTTACAAAAATTGAGGGAATACCTTTACCCGAGATTGAAGAAGACTTTTTTGATAATTCGATACCCGATAATAAGTTAGATATTCCTGATGCATCACAACTTAGCCCTTCAGATTTTAAAAACCGCGAAGAAGATGCTCCTGCCATAGGTGTACCGGTTAATGAAAAGGCAACTGTAAAGAAAGACACTTTAACTGATACAAAAACGAAGAGTTTGTTGAAGGAGAAAGCTCCTGCAAAAACTAACGATTCTACTCAAACAGAAAATTAGATGAAAAACGATTTTCTAAAATATCAGGCTCAAACGAGTCCGTATCCACTTGGATTAGAAATTTCACACGCATCAGGATCCTACATTTACGATACTAGCGGTAAGGCCTATCTGGACTTTGTTGCCGGTGTTTCTGCTGTAAGCGTTGGTCATTCTAACCCAAAAATTTTACAAGCAATTAAAGAGCAGTGTGACAAGTACTTACACGTGATGGTTTATGGAGAATATGCTCAAGGACCTGCAGTCGAGTTAACCCGATTACTCGCTGCAAATTTGCCAGATCCTTTAGAACAAACTTATCTAGTAAACAGTGGTACTGAAGCTATAGATGGAGCTATAAAACTCGCACGACGAGCTACCGGAAGAACTCAAATTATTGCCGCAAAAAATGCATATCACGGAAACACATTTGGTGCTTTAAGCTTAATGGATTTTGAAGAGCGCGTTGCACCATTTAGACCAGTGATCGGCGATATTTCACACATAGGTTTTAATAATTTTGAGGATCTAACCAGTATTACAGAACAAACTGCAGGTGTTGTGCTAGAAACCATTCAAGGTGGAGCCGGCTTTATTCAGCCACAAAATGGGTGGTTAAATGCTGTACGTGAACGCTGCAACGAGGTAGGCGCACTATTGATTCTCGATGAAATACAACCGGGTTTCGGGAGAACGGGAAAACTTTTTGGGTTTGAGAACTATGATGTTATTCCTGATGTAGTAGTTATGGGAAAAGGAATGGGTGGCGGAATGCCTATAGGAGCTTTTACAGCTTCCCGAAATCATATGCAACTACTTTCAGATAATCCCAAGATGGGACATATTACCACTTTTGGCGGTCATCCTGTCATAGCAGCAGCTGCACTAGCTACCTTAGCGCAGATTTTAGAATCGTCGTTAATGGATGAGGCTTTAAAAAAAGAGCAACTATTTAGAAAACTATTAAAACACAAACTTATAACTGAAATAAGAGGGAAAGGCCTTATGCTTGCAGCTATTGTAAACACAGGAGCTGTTGCTAACCTCGCTATTTTAACTGCTCAAAATGAAGGTCTAATCCTATTCTGGCTGCTCTTTGAAGAAAAAGCTATACGCATTACGCCACCTTTAACAATTTCAAATGAAGAAATTGAAAAGGGTTGTCTTATTTTACTTAAGGTATTAGACAAAATAGCGACTAATTAATCCAAATTTTCAATTTAGGCTTAATTGTTGATTATTTTGTTAACAACAATACTAAAATTGAATTGGGCGTCGGACGTTCCTTTTTACTTTTATATTGGAAGAAATTTTAAAAAACCCGTGTATGAAGTTTAATCAAGAACACGAAGAAGATAATTTCCCACTCACCCGTTTTGAATCTATGTTAAAGACAAATGATGTTCTTTTCTTCGATTCGGATGATTTCGAAAATATTGTTAACCATTATCTGGAGAATGGTAAAATTGCTCTGGCAAAAAAAGCCGTCAAGCTTGGTCTTGACCAGCATCCTTCATCATCTAATCTCAAATTATTTAAAATTGAAATTTTAATATTTGAAAACAAATTAGAAGATGCAGATAAAATGCTTGCCGAACTTTATGAGCTGGAGCCACAAAACGAGGAAGTATATATTCAAAAAGCAAATATCTATTCAAAACAGGATGACCATATAAAAGCGATCGAGCTTTTAGAAATTGCATTAGAACTAACAGATGATGATGCAGATATTTATTCCCTTATAGGAATGGAATATCTTTTTATGGATGATTATCAAAATGCAAAATTCAATTTTATGAAGTGCATTGAGGTAGATGAAGATGATTACTCTGCTCTATATAATGTAATTTATTGTTTTGATTTTTTAGAACAACATCAAGAGGCTATAGACTATCTAACGATGTTCTTAGATAATAATCCCTATTGTGAAGTTGCCTGGCACCAGATTGGTAAGCAGTATTTTGATTTAAAAAAATATCAAAAAGCTTTAGCTGCTTTTGATTTTGCTATCATTAGTGATGATACTTTTATAGGCGCTTACTTTGAGAAAGGTAAAGTTCTGGAGAAGTTAGGGCGATATAATGAGGCTATCGAAAACTATCAAATCACATTAGGCCTTGATGATCCTACTTCGTTTGCCTATTTACGCATGGGTAAATGCTATCAAAAACTTCACGCAGATGATCTGGCCATTACGTATTACTTAAAGACAGTTAAAGAAGACCCGTTATTAGATAAAGGATGGATTGCCATTACTGATTTCTACACCAAGAAAATGGATTATCAAAATGCGCTATATTATATAAATAAAGCCATAAATATCGATGAAGATAATGTTCTTTACTGGAAGCGTTATGCAAAGATTAATAACCGCCTTAAGTTTTATGAAGAAGCAGAACGTGGTTATAGCCGAACATTGGAATTAGGTAATTATGAGTTAGATACCTGGTTAACTCGTTGCGATATTTTAATCAATCTTGGCGAATTAGATACTGCAGTTCAAAATCTAATTGAAGCTCAGGCATTTTACAGTGAATCTCCAGAAATAGAATACAGACTTGCCGGTTTGCATTTCACACTTGGAGATGATGACAAAGGTCATTTTCATTTAGAGAACGCACTTAAAATAGATACGGAGTTTGATATAATTCTGGAAGAATTATTTCCCTTCGCATATTCTAAAAGATCTGTATTAGAAAAAATAAAGCGCGCAAAGAATTCTTAATTGTTTTCTTACATTTGAGGCATAACCTCTATAACCAATGTCTCAAAACAGATCGCTGCTTAATTATGCAGTAGTTACTTTAAAAGGCTTAGCTATGGGTGCTGCAGATGTAGTACCCGGTGTTTCCGGCGGAACAATAGCTTTCATCGCCGGTATATATGAAGAATTAATTTCTACCATAGACAAACTTGATATTTCCTTCTTCAAATGCTGGAAGAAAAATGGTTTTTCTAATGCAGCTGAAGAGTACAATTTAAAATTTTTGGCTGCTCTCTTCTTAGGGATTGCCATTAGTATTCTTTCGCTGGCAAAACTTATCACCTATCTTCTGGAAGAACATCCGCTATTGCTATGGGGATTCTTTTTTGGACTCATAGTAGCGAGTATTGTGTATATCGGTAAACAAATTAAAAGCTATAACCTAGGTGTTTTTATAATTGGAATTGCAGGGGTTGCAATATCCTATTATATTACAATTGCAGAACCTTTAAGTGCAGGTGCAAGCAACTGGTTTATATTTCTTAGTGGGTTTATAGCCATAATCGCAATGATCTTACCTGGAATATCAGGATCGTTTATTTTATTATTATTAGGTTCATATGCCATTGTTCTCGGGACTGTCCGTAATTTTGTAGACGGTCTAATTGCTATGGATTTTACAGCCATTAAAGATGCCGCTATAAAATTATTTTTATTTATGCTAGGCTGTATTATAGGTCTTAAGGCATTCTCAAAAGTGCTAACCTACTTATTTAAAAACCATCAAAACCTCACTCTCGCACTGTTAACCGGTTTTATGATAGGCGCTTTAAATAAAGTATGGCCTTGGAAAGAAATTTTATCATATCGTACAAACTCCCACGGAAAACAGGTGGCACTTTTGGAAAAAAGTATCTTACCACAAGATTTTGATGGAGATCCAAAAATCATTTTGGTAATAGCTTTGGCAATTATTGGCTTTTTGACTATTTTCTTACTTGAACGTTTCGCCAATTCCAAACAAAAAAATGCAATCTAATAAACATCGGTCCTTTTCAGATAAAGTCTGGTTAGTTCTTAAAGGTCTCGCTATGGGTGCGGCTAATAAGGTTCCCGGAGTTTCTGGAGGTGTCGTAGCGTATGTTGCAGGATTTTACGAAGAATTTATTTATTCACTTCAAAAAGTAAATAAAACCGCTTTTAAACTTTTATTAGCCGGTAGAGTGCGCAGTTTTGCCCGTTTTGTAAATGGGAGATTTTTATTTCTTCTCATTTTAGGAATGATCATTAGTTACTTTAGTGTTTCAAAATTACTCGACGTTGCAATCGACTTGTTTCCATTGTATGTGTGGAGTGCCTTCTTCGGGATGATAATAGGTAGCGTTTATATTATCGCTAAAGATTTTAATGAATGGACACGATCTAATCTTATTATTCTTTGTCTGGGAATAGTTGCTGGTATTGGAATAAGCTTATTAAAACCGGCAACTCAAAATGACAACTTAATTTTTGTTTTTTTCTGTGGAATTATTGGAGTTTCGGGTATGACGCTCCCTGGACTATCAGGATCTTTTATTCTAATTCTTTTAGGCAATTATGTTCTACTCTTAGTAGATTCAGTTAATGCCTTGTTTGATACAATTGCAGATATTCTTCACGGAGATTTTTCATTTATAAATAATCCTTTTAGGGTGCGCCTCCTAAAAGTTATGGCAGTTTTTACATTAGGATCTGCAACAGGATTGGTTACATTATCAAACTTTCTTGCCTATTTACTAAAGCGATATAAAAATCAAACAAACGCAGCAATAATAGGTTTTATAACAGGTTCTCTTGGTGTTGTCTGGCCCTGGAAAAAACCAATATTCGAGCTCAATTCATTAGGAACTATAAAATATGACCGTGTGGGAGATCCTATTCTTATGAATTATAATCGGTTTATTCCCACTCATTTATCTACTGAAAACCTTATCGCTATCTTGTTTATATTTATAGGAATTATAAGTGTGGTAGCACTGGGCAAATATGGGGAAAACACCCGTCGCCAATAGAATAATTAATTTATCTTTAGATCGTTAAAACACAATTAATTACTTTTAGAAATAAAGTATAATTGCAAGCATCTATTATGATTAAATTAGGGTTGATAGGTAAAGATATAGACTACTCATTTTCAAGATTATACTTTACTGAAAAATTTGAGAAAGAAACAATTGAAGCAGACTATTCAAATTTTGACTGTAAATCTGTGCAGGAGCTTAAAGAACTTTTCGAGACCAGAAAGGACTGCTTAGGATTTAATGTCACCATACCCTATAAGGAAAGTGTGGTTCCATTTCTAGATGAGATGAATAAGCATGCGAGTGCTATAGGTGCTGTAAATACAATAAAAAGACAGCAAAATGGTAAATTAAAAGGCTTTAATACTGACTATTTGGGATTCAGAAAATCTTTACAGCCTTTTTTAAAATTGAAATCTCACAATCACGCTTTAATTTTAGGAACCGGTGGGGCTTCAAAAGCTATAGCGTATGCTTTAGAACTTGAAGATATAACCTATAAATTTGTTTCACGATCTCCTAAAAAAGGTCAATTTACCTACAGTGATCTTACAAGCGCTGTTCTTTCGAAATACACGCTGATAATTAATACAACTCCCGTAGGCACCCACCCTAACGTTCTAGAATGTCCAAAAATATTATATCGAGCATTAACTAAAGATCATTTACTGTATGACTTAGTTTATAATCCTGCTGAAAGCCTCTTTTTGAAGAATGGAAGAATACAGGGAGCTAAGACAACTAATGGTCTAGAAATGCTAAAACTACAAGCAGAAGCAGCCTGGGAAATCTGGAATTAACTACTGCCTGCAAACTCACTCTTGCTATTTGAACAGTTAATAGTATCTTTAACTCAATAAATTAAGCACCTTAACATTGAAAGAAATGTCTGAAGAAAACAAAGCATCTAAAACCGAAGAGCAAACCGAAGTAAAAAAAGATAGCGCTTTGAAATCTGACTCTAATACTGAAGCAGCTAATACAGAAACAAATTCTAAAACTGCGGATATTGCTGAAAAGCAAAATGAAGAATTAACAACTGAATCAATAAATGTAGTACAAAGTGCTAAAAATGTTGATGAAGATGAGGATGAGGATTTTGCAGAAGAAGATGATGATGAGGATGAAGATTCTACAGACTTAGAAGCGGCACTTAGTAAAGATGTAGAAGATGAATCTACACAAGAACGTCATGCCATTCCTGAAAAGGATTATGATAGTCTAACTAAGCAAGAGCTGATAAAAGAGTTTAAGAATCTTCTGAATAATTATAATGTACAAGCTATAAAAGAGCATGTAAACGCATTAAGAACATCCTTTATTTCAAAATTTGAAGAAGAGCAGGATGAGGCTAAAGAAAAATTCTTAGAAGAAGGAGGTAATATTATTGATTTCAGATATTACAATCCTTTAAAGAAAGACTTTAACTCTCTTTATTATGAATATCGTGATAAGCGCAATAGTTATTATCAAAATCTCAAGAAAGATCTTAATGCAAATTTAGAAACTCGCACAGCTTTAATTGAAGAGTTAAAAGAACTTAAAAATGAGTTAGGTGGTGAAGATAGCATCAATACTACATTTGATAAATTTAAAGATATTCAAGATAGATGGCGTAATGCAGGTAATATTCCGCGAGATCGTTATAACCTGGTTTGGAATAACTATCATCACCACGTCGAAAATTTCTACGACTTTCTTCATTTAAATAGAGAATTTAGAGATAAAGATTTTAAGGATAATCTCGATAAGAAACTTAAACTTATTGAGCAAGCAGAGGAATTAACTAAAGATTCTGATGTTAACAGAGCCTTTAAGGAGTTGCAAATGCTTCATAAAATTTGGAAAGAAGAAATAGGCCCTGTATCTAAAGAATATAGAGAAGAAATCTGGGAAAAGTTTAGTACTGCTACCCGAAAGATTCACGATGCGCGTCAAGATTACTTCAAAAATATTGATAAGATATTTGAAGAAAACCTTGAGAAAAAGCAAGAGGTTATTTCAAAAATTGAGGCTATTGCAAATAAACCTTCGAATTCACACGGTGGATGGCAAAAGCAAATGAAGGAAGTAAATACGCTAAGAGAATCCTTTTTTGAAATAGGAAAAGTTCCTAAAAAAGACAATGAACCTACTTGGAAAGCATTTAAAAAAGCAACAAGAGAATTCAACCATAATAAAAACGGATTTTACAAAGATCAGAAAAAGGAGCAATACGATAACCTTCAGAAAAAATTAGACTTAATACAGCTGGCGGAAGAAAATAAAGACAATGAGGACGTACAAGCTACCATTGATTTAATGAAGCGCATACAGGCTGATTGGAAAAAAGTAGGTCACGTTCCAAGAAAAGACAGCGATAAAATTTGGAAGCGCTTTAAAAAGGCTTGTAACCACTTTTTTGACCGTCTACACGCTGAAAAAAATGAGATTTTAGAAGAAGAAAAAGTTAATCTTGAAAAGAAAACCGCACTTCTCGAAAAGACTAAAAACGTTAAGTTAGAAGGTACTCCAGATGAAAATCTTAAAGCTATTAAAGCTATAATTAAAGAGTGGAAGGATACTGGAAGAGTACCTCATTCTAAAAAATCTATAGAACAAGATTTTAATAAGGTTTTAGATGGTTTATTTAAATCGCTAGATCTAAGTAGAAAGGATGCCGAACTCATAAAGTATGACAATCGTGTAGCTTCATTAGCAGATCAAGATGGAAATCACGCCCTAAATAAAGAACGCTTTTTTATAACCAAAAAGATAGAAGAAAGTCGCGCCGAAATTAATCAGCTTGAAAATAATTTAGGTTTTTTCCAGCACGTGGCAGATGATAATCCACTTGTTAAAGAAGTGCATAAAAATATCGCAGAGCACAAAAAGACATTGGAGATCTGGAAAGCTAAATTGAAAAAGCTTAAAACACTTTACTAAAATCTAATATTATGAAATGTCTACTTTGTAATCACTCTGCTGATTTCTTGGGTAGGTTTCAGAATAGAAATTATAACAGATGCACTTTTTGTGCATCTGTTTTTTTAGATACAAACGACCATCCTAACCTTAGCAAGGAAAAAGAGAGATATAACCTACATCAAAACAACACCGATAATTCGGGATATTTAAAATTTCTTTTCCCCCTACTCGATGCTGTTTCTAAAAATCACACACCTGCAGATCTGGGGTTAGATTACGGTTCTGGGCCTAATCCGGTTTTTACTAATTCATTGCAACGCAAGAATTATCAAATTGTATCTTATGACCCCATTTATGCAAATACACATACTTTCACTGATAAAAAATACAACTACATTGTATGTTGTGAAGTGATAGAGCATTTTCATAATCCACAAATCGAATTCAATAGACTTCGCGAGCTGCTTGCTAATAAAGGAAAGTTATATATAAAAACAAATCTCCTACTCGAGACTATAGAATTTAAAAACTGGTGGTATAAAAATGACTATACTCACACCTTTTTTTATACTGAAAGAGCCTTGTTGTATATCAAAGAGAATTTTGCATTTAACGATTTAAAAAATCATAAAGATTATATTGTTTTTGAAGCATAAAAAAAGCCCGGTATTTCTACCGGGCTTTTTTTATTATAATGACAAGATTAGTTTTTGTAAAGGTATAATGAAGATACACCAGTAAGCGAATTATTAACTGCAGGTGTCGCTGTTCCAGAAGTATTACTAGATACTGAAGAAAAAGCCAATACTCTACCACCACCGTTAGCTAGTTCTGCTACATAAACAGCATCTGCTTCTGCATCATAAACAACATTTACTGGGTTACCTAACAACGTTGATGCACCAGAAATACGTATTTGATTAGTTAGCTCAAGAGTTTCACCGTTTGCAACTGCATTAAATTTTGTGTTAAAGTTAGATATTACGTGAATTGCTCCATCTGTATCAAAATTTCCATCAGCTGCAGCAGCGATATCAGTTAATACCATTGTGTCACCATCATAATCAAGACCATGGGTACGCACAATACCTTCAACAGCCACACGCTTAGATGCACTTATAGAAGCATCCGACGGATTGCTTGATAAAAAGTTTGTAAATACAGCCAATTCATTTGTAGTATCTACAACTGCATATAGATCGTTGTTTACAAATTCAATTCCCCATAAAGGAAAATCTACATTTATTGTTCTGCTCAACGTAAATGATCCATTAGAACGTTCAAATACAAAAAGTCTATTATTGTTTGCAGTATTATCAGAAACCACATAAAAATTACCACTTACAGCTAAATCTCTTGCACTCTGCAAAGCTGCTGGTCCAGTAATATCGACATTTAATGATGCTGTTGTAGATACAAGATCACTTATGCTAATGTAAGTCTGTAATGAATTTTGAGTTGCTCCACGAGATGCAATAGTAAAGCTATCATCTTCTGGAGAATAGTAAATACCTTCAGCATCTGTTGCTGTAGTAGTGTATACAGTAGCTTCGTTAGTTAAAAGATTGTATTTAGTAACGTTTCCATCTGCGTGGCTTGTAGCATATAAATCTGCAGTGCCATTATTCATATCTGTGGTGTTATCGTCATCATCACTGCACGATGTTAAAGCAAATACACCAAGTACACCTAAATAAAGAAATTTTGAAATGTTCATAATTGAATTTTAGTTTTTATAATTATTAGTTCATTATATAAACGAAAATTAATTAATTATGGTTTTGCTCTGGAATAGTGAAAATCCATCCTCAAAAACCATTAACAATCAACATATTAAAATTCAGTTAGTTGTATTTACAAGTGTCTTTAAAGTTAACGTATCTTTAAGTTATGATTATGAAAGTTTAACGCATTCCATAATTAATAAATAGGAATTTCATACGTTGTTTTAGCTATTTTCAGGTACTTTTCCTTTGATGTTTTTAAAAAAACTGCGTAATTCAATCATATCCTTAGTGATATCTCCTGTCGGATAGAATAAATCCCCTATGTGATGTTCCTTATCTTTAAAATTCATAGTAACAGGTAATATGGGTACTTGGGCTTTTAATGCGATATAATAAAAACCTGTTTTCCATGTGTCTACTTTTCTTCTAGTACCTTCTGGAGACAGTGCAAGTCTGAAAATATCTTTCTTTGCAAAAAGTGCAGATATTTGTTCTACCTGATTTTGACCTTTTACTCTATTTAATGGTGTTCCTCCTAAGCTTCTAAAGAATATTCCAAACGGCCATTTAAAAAGTTCTTTCTTACCTAAAAAATTTATTTCTTCATCAAGCACACTTCGAAAAATAAGTCCCATATAGAAGTCATGCCAACTGGTATGTGGCACCGCAATGACTACCATCTTTTTTACGGAGCTAGGGAAACTACCGCGTATGTGCCAGCCAAGAGCTTTATAAAGTCTTTTTGAAATCCAACCCATTAGTTAATGTGTTGGGATTTTATAATATTTCTAGCGTCTTCCAGATCTTGAGGAGTATCTATACCTATTGCTGGAGAATCTGAAAACACCATTTTAATGCGTTTACCATATTCTAAGTAGCGAATGGCTTCAATCTTTTCTGATGCTTCAAGGTTACGCATAGGAAGACTGTAAAAATCGAGCACCGCTTGCTTTCTAAAGGCATATATTCCTTTATGTTTATAATAAGTTACCTCAATTTCTTTATCTCTGGGATAAGGAATAGGTGCTCTTGAAAAATATAGTGCAAAATTATTATGGTCTACAATTACCTTTACGTTGTTTGGATTTTCGATTTCTAGTATTGATGAGATAGGCGTCATTAAAGATGCCAAATCTATAGAATCTGCATCATCTTCATAAAATACTTCTAGAACATTGCGCATATCTTCCTCATTAGTAAATGGCTCATCTCCTTGAACATTTACAACGATGTCTACATCCAGATCCTTTACGGCTTCAGCAATACGATCGCTTCCACACTGGTGTTCTTCAAGACTCATTATGACTTTACCTCCATACTCACCTATCGTATCAAAAATGAGTTTGCTATCTGTTACAACATAAACATCATCAAAAAGTCCCGTCTTTATAGCTGCTTCATAGGTGCGAATAATAACTGGTTTCCCTTCTAAATCCTTCATTAATTTCCCCGGAAATCGAGATGCCTCGTATCGTGCAGGAATCATAGCTATAACCTTTAACTTTTCTGTCATTTTGAATTTATATTTGAAATAGATTGCAGATTAATATCAATTAAAATTGATTGAATTACTCAAATTAGCATTTTAATCTTCAATAAACATATCGTCTTTGAAGCCTATTAGATATAATTTTTTACGAGCTCGAGTTACTGCGGTATACAACCATCGTAAATAATCTTTGTCCATCCCATTAGGTAAATACGGCTGTTCAACCATTATTGTTTCCCATTGTCCACCCTGAGATTTATGACACGTAATCGCATAAGAAAATTTTACCTGTAGGGCATTAAAAAATTTATTATTCTTAACCTTAAGAAAGCGTTTATATTTAGAAGTTTCATCGGCATAATCTTTCATAACTTCCTGATAAAGCTGATTTCCCTCCTCATAGGACAACGATGGGGTTTCCGAAGTAAGTGTATCAAGAAGTAAGACCGTTTCAAAAGGAGCGAGATTAGGATAATCTGTCATTTGTATTTTTACTTCCGCAAAGCGAAAACCATACAGCTCTTTTATATTGAAAATTTCTAGGATTTCTATAATATCACCATTTGCGATGAAGCCTGCATCACTTTTTGTGTCTAACCAAAAGTAATTGTTTTTAACCACCATAAAATAATCACCGGGGCTTACTTCTTCCTCCTTAAATAATATACGAGAGCGTATTTGTTGATTGTACAGATTTGCACGTTTATTAGATCGTACGATAATAGCTGTACCTTCGTTACCATATTCTTGATACGAATCACTTAAAGAATCCATAATTTCATGACCATCTATAAGACGCACCACATCATCTTGATTACTTAAGTCAAATCTAAAATCCTCATAGAGTTGGTCATTAAGAAATTCTCTCATACGCGTGGCATTTTTTAAAATACCACTAGTTTCTGCCTGACGCATAACTTCATCTAACTCAATGCTTAATACTTTTTTATTAAACTGAAGTTCTAAATTTCTAGCGTCAAGAGCCGGACTTAAATCCATTTTCACAGGTGGTAATTGTGCATTATCACCTATTAAAAGGAGTTTACAATTATGTCCACTATATACATATAACATGAGATCGTCAAGAAGCGATCCATTTTCAAACAATTTTGATTCTGAAACAGAATCAGAAATCATTGATGCTTCATCCACTATAAAAAGAGCATTTCGGTGTTTATTTTTCTGTAGGGTAAATGACACACCTCCTCCACGCTCTTTCTTAGGGTAATAAATTTTTCTATGTATAGTTTGAGCAGCTTCATCACTATAGTTAGAAATAACTTTTGCTGCCCTTCCTGTGGGTGCTAATTGAACAAAAGACATTTTTATTTTCCACAAATTCTTAACAATTGTTCCTATAGCGGTTGTTTTACCGGTACCGGCATATCCTTTTAAGAGATAAATAGTATCATTTTTAGGGTCTAATAAAAACTTACTAAGTTGCTGTAAAAGAATATCTTGCTTTAAAGTTGGGGCAAATGGGAAATCTTTAAGAAGTAATTTATAAAATGCTTGATGGTCCAGCTCCATACGTATTTATTGATGTTGTAAAGATAGTAATGAATTTTTGGGGATATCCTTTAACGATTAAAAAAAAATTGTAGATTTGTCGGTAACCATTATTAAATCTAAAACCACACATCGAATGAAATTAGTAATTCAGTTATTACTTTGGGTTGTTATCGGAGTATTAGGATATCTGCTTTTTAACTCTGTTTACGGCGAAGTTAAGTTTAATGACCTTAAAGTTGCACGCTATCAAAAATCTGTTGATAAGCTTAAAGACATTCAAAAAGGACAATTAGCTTTTAAACAAATTAATGGCAAATTTGCCGGTTCTTTTGATGAACTTGTAAAATTCTTAGATACTGCAGAATTTACACTTACAGAACGTCGTGATACATTAGTACTTGATGAGGAAGCAACAAGACGTTACCGAGTTGATACTAGAAAAGAAATTACTATTATAGATACATTAGGTAAAGCGTCTATTAAAGACTCTTTATATCAAGGAACAGATCGTTACAAAACGATGATGAATGTTCCGGGTACAGATAAGCAATTTGAAATGGAAGCAGGAACCGTTCTTAAAAATGATGTTCAAATTCCAGTATTCGAAGCTAAAGTTTCTAAAGACGTTATCTTATTTGATCAACCTAAAGATTACGTTGCTAAAGAAAAGCAAGTTATATCTGTTGAAGGTGTAAATGGAGCATATTTATCTGTAGGTTCTATGACTGAAGTAAGTACCGCAGGTAACTGGCCTCAAAGTTACGGTGACAGTGAAGATTAATCCTCTGGTAAATTCAGAACTTAATATATTATCCATCCAAGTTAGCTTGGATGGATTTTCGTTTTATATCCATAGTGATAACTCTAACGAACCTATACATGCAGAGCATTTTGCATATAAAAATGTTACAACTGCAGAACAGGCTTTAATCGAGATTCAACAGCTATTTGAAAATTCTGCAATATTACACAATAGCTTTAGTAACGTATCTGTTGTTTATGCAAACGAATTATATACAATCGTTCCCAAACAGTTATTTGACCCTAAAAATCTCACGGATTATTTAAAATTCAATACAAAAATTTTAAAAACAGATTTTATAGTTTATGATGAATTAGAAAGTCTAGATCTTATTAATATTTATGTACCCTATACAAATATTAACAACTTCTTTTTTGATCATTTTGGCACCTTTACCTATTACCACAGTCAGTCTATATTAATTAAAAATATACTTCAGGATTCTACAGTTAGTGCAGAACCACAGGTCTACATTCAAGTAGGGCTCAAAACCTTTGATCTATTAATTTATGAAGGTAAGAGCTTGCTTTTGAGTAATCACTTTAAGTATACTACAGATGCCGATTTTGTTTATTACATTCTTTTTTGTCTTGAACAACTGGCATTAAACCCAGAAGAAATCAAAGTTAGTTTTAAAGGTTTTATCGATACAGAGGATTCTAAATATCAATTAATCTATGCGTATGTTAGAAACGTAGAGATCGTAGAGACTGTAGAAGAAAATCAGTTAAATTATGCTTACTTGAAATACAACCTTAACTTATGAGAATTATAAGCGGCACCTTTAAAGGAAGACGTATTAGCGCACCAAAAAAATTACCGGTTAGACCTACAACAGATATGTCTAAGGAGTCGTTATTTAATATTTTACGTAATAGATATAGCTTAACACGAATTACTGTTTTAGATCTTTTTTCTGGTACAGGAAATATAAGCTATGAATTTGCTTCCCGGGGTGCAGAAGCTGTTACTTCAGTTGATGGCAATGCCGGTTGCGCAAAATTTATTCAAGAGACAGCCAACGAATTTGAAATGAATGTTAATGTCATTAAATCTGACGTTTACAGCTACCTCGCACGTGAAAGCAATAAATATGATATCATATTTGCCGATCCTCCATATGACTTTGAAACCGATCAATTTACCAAGATCGTTGATTATGTGATGGATAATGAACTGCTATTGCCAGATGGATGTTTGATTATAGAACACAGTAAAAATACCAATCTAGAAGATCACCCAACTTTTTTTGAAATCAGAAAATATGGCGGAAGCGCATTCAGCTTTTTTTCTAAATAATTAAAACGATTAGCCAGTAATCAATTTAAAAAAAGAATTGTTTTGAGAAAATAAAAAAAGCAGACCTATAAGCCGGGTTCTGTTCTTATTGCAAGCAATAATACCTTATCATTTATCTAGACAAACAATTACTTGTTTGTTCTATCTGCCTACCCTCCGGCATCGCACGAGACGCACTTAATTGCCGGTTTACATGGCATTGCACCGCATAGAGTTTACCTGGTTTCACTACAGCATTACCTGTACATACTTTCTGTTGCACTAGTCCTTAAATTAATAATTGCTTATTAATCTAGACGGCCGTTAGCCGCTATGCTTCCCTATGGTGTCCGGACTTTCCTCCCTATAGAAATAGAGCGATAAGGCGGTCTGCTTTGACGCAAAAATACACTTTTATACTGAAGAAAATTTGTTTAATAGGGTTTCAAAAAATGTTTATTGTTAATAAGAAAATTGCAAAAAAGACAATTGTGTAGGGCGTATTGAATTCACTATTTTTATCTTTGGGCATCTTAAATCCGAAAACTACTTTCGGTGAAAATTAAAATCAATCTGTGGAGCAATTCATCGTATCAGCCAGAAAATATAGACCTGCGACCTTTAAGGATGTTGTGGGGCAACAGGCTATTACAAATACGTTAGAAAATGCAATTGCAAATAATCATCTTGCTCAGGCATTATTATTTACAGGGCCCCGAGGTGTAGGTAAAACCACTTGCGCGCGTATTCTGGCCAAGAAGATTAATCAGGAAGCAGATGAAGTTGTTGATGAAAATGAAGATTACGCTTTTAACATATTTGAGTTAGATGCTGCTTCTAATAATTCGGTAGATGATATACGTAATTTAATTGATCAGGTACGTATAGCTCCGCAAGTAGGTCAATACAAAGTTTATATTATTGATGAGGTACACATGCTCTCTTCCGCAGCATTTAATGCCTTTCTTAAAACTCTAGAAGAGCCGCCTAAACATGCTATCTTCATATTAGCAACAACAGAAAAGCATAAAATTATTCCTACTATACTCTCAAGATGTCAAATATTTGACTTTAAGAGAATTACAGTTAAGGATATACGTGAGCATCTAGCAGATATTGCAAAACTTGAACATATTACTGCAGATGAAGAAGCACTTCATATAATTGCTCAAAAAGCAGATGGTGCCTTAAGAGATGCATTATCAACTTTTGACAGGGTGGTAAGTTTTTGCGGTAATAATCTTACTCGAGCAGCAGTAACCGAAAATCTAAATGTTCTTGATTACGACACCTATTTTGAGACTACAGATTTAATTTTATCTAATAATATTCCGCAGTTGCTTCTCAATTTTAATGAGATTCTTGCAAGAGGCTTTGACGGACATCACTTTATTGCAGGGCTTGCTTCTCATTATAGAGATTTAATGGTGTGTAAAAACCCAGCTACAATCGCTTTACTTGAAGTGGGAGATCAAACAAAAAATCGGTATCACGAGCAAGCTAAGAAAGCTGATTTTGATTTCTTGATGCCTGCACTTGAAAAGGCTAATGAATGTGATTTAAAGTATCGCACAAGTCGTAATCCCCGATTACTAGTTGAAATTTGTCTTATGCAAATGGCCTCTATCACTTTTGATGGAGAAAAAAAAAAGCTTCTGACTTTATAATTCCGGCTTCTTATTTTAGTACCGAAAATAATAATTCTAAAAATGAATCTTCTGTAGCGAAACAAGTAGGTTCTTCGGTAGTTTCTTCTTCATCTTCAGAAACGATTACCCATAAACAAGAAGAAAAAACAACAAATAAACCTGAATCACAACCTCCTATAAGTTCACCCACTGTACAAACCCCTGTGGGCGGCTATGTCTCCAGTCTTTCAGTTAAAGGTCTAAAGCGTAAAAAAGAAATCCTTGAGCGCAAAACAGTAAAAGAAGTTGATATAAGCCAATTACCGAAAGAGCCATTTACTGAAAATGCATTACTTGCTACCTGGAAGGAATATGTTTCCAAATTGCAAAAAAAAGGGGAGAAAATTTTAGCTTCGAATTTAGAAACAGATACACCTACCTTAAAAGGCACGGTAATACATTTAGAATTTCCGAATGAAACCATGCGTGTCGAGCTAGAACGTGCCCAGCATAATTTATTAGAGTTTTTAAAGCGAAAACTTAATAATTATGACATTACTATAGAAATCACAGTTAATGAAGCTGCAGAACGTCGTTACGCTTATACAACTCGTGAAAAATATGAAAAGCTGAAAGAAAAAAATCCCGATTTAGAAATTTTACGAACCACTTTTGATCTTGATATATAATGCTAGGCCTTAAACTTCCCACAGACCCGCGATGGGTTAATATTGTAGAGATGAATATTGATGATATACTATCTGATCACGCCTTTTGTGAGCAAAAAGCTGCATCAACTGCAATATCACTTATAGTCTCTTTTCCTGAATATACAGAGCTCGTTCAAGAAATGATTGCTTTAGTAAAAGAAGAAATAAGTCACTTTAAGCTAGTTCACGACAAAATTATCGCAAGAGGTAATGCTTTAGGTTATGACAGAAAAGATGATTATGTAAATAAACTACTTAAGTTTTTTCCTAAGGGAGGAAGTCGCACCACACAGCTTGTACACCGGTTGCTTTACGCTGCTTTAATTGAAGCTCGTAGTTGTGAACGATTCAGACTTTTATCACAAGAATTAAAGGATGAAGAATTACGCATTTTCTATCATAATTTAATGGTAAGTGAGGCTAATCATTACACGATGTTTTTAGGCTTTGCCCGTAAATATGGTGATGAGACAGAAGTGAATGAAAAATGGCAGAGTCTCTTAGAATTTGAAGCTGAAATTATGAAAGATCTTAGCAAACAACAAAGCATACACGGTTAGAAATTTCAAACAAAAAAAAACCGGTTCTTAAGAACCGGTTTTTTTTGTTTAAAAGTATGTTGAGTACTATAATTTATAGGATGCAGATAAAGTGAAGTATCTGTTTTTTCCTTCTAAGGCAGAACTATTAACAACATCTACAAAACCAAAATTATAACGAGCATCTATTGATAGACCATCAATGATTTGAAAGCCAATACCGCCTACAGCAGCTACATCATAATTTTTATACGCATCACTATTAAATGAATTCCATACTGCCAGACCTACCTGTGGACCTACATGCACGTTAAATCGTTGTTTATTAAGTTTTAGCAATAGCGGTAATTGAATGTAATCTAATTCTGCGCGTTCAGCATTAGCACTACCAGCTACCGAGTTAGGTTTATTCCCTTGAGCGGAATACAATAATTCTGGTTGAAAATTAAGACTTCCTGTTAATGGAATTTCAGCAAAAACTCCCGCCATAAATCCATATCTACTTAAAGCATCCTCATAATCACCACTTAGTTCAGATATGTTTACTCCTAATTTTGCACCATATCTAACGTTTTGCGCGAAACAAGTAGCTGAAATTGTAAATAAAAATACAAGTAATAATTTTTTCATAATGAGCTTTTAAATTGGTGAAAGCAAATATTGGGCTTTGCAATATTACTATAATTTTAATTTGATCACCTAAACAACTTGATTTTTATCGTTATACAGCGATTTTATAATGCCGTCTGACAACCCAATTTTAGGAACGTGGATATTTTTTGATCTACTCCATTTCATCGCAGATAAATAAATACGCGTAGCAGGTATAATTACATCAGCTCGATCCATATTTAAACCCAGCTCTGTAATACGCTCCTCATAATTATAAGACTGAAGAAATTCATAAAAGCTCACCATATAAAAATACGTTAATGGTTTACCATCTTTTTTTCCACTCAGTTTAAATATTTTATTGATATTTCCGCCAGATCCTATTAAATCAATTTTTGTATGCCCTTTTGTTACTTCCTTTATCCAGGCTTCAACATCTTCCCATACAGTATGCCCTACTAAACCTTCTAGTAGTCTTACAGTTCCCAGTTTAAAAGATTTAGAAGCCACAACTTCTTTATTGCTATAAAGTGTAAACTCTGTACTTCCTCCACCTACATCTACATACAAATAAGAGCGATCTGATGATATCAATGACTGTAAATCTGTATTGGCTATTATTGCAGCTTCATCATTTCCATCAATGATATTAATATTCACTCCAGTTTTCTTATAAATATGTTTTACTACAGCTTCACCATTTTCTGCTTCTCGCATTGCAGAAGTGGCACACGCTCTATAATCTACCACCTTATGAGACCGCATGAGGAGTTTAAAGGCTTCCATAGTATCTGTCATGCGAACAATATTTTCTTCAGAAATTTGTTTTGACTTAAACACATCTGCTCCAAGACGGATTGGCACACGCACTAAAGAACTTTTTCTAAAAATAGGCTCACGCCCCTCTAATTCGATTACATTGGCTACTAAGAGACGAATTGCATTAGAACCTATATCAATTGCAGCATATTTCTTAAACTGAATCATAATCTAATTTAACTTGTTTAAATAATAATCATATGTTGCAAACTGTGATCTAAGGGGTGCCTTATCATTTATGCGATATGCATTATCTTGAGAAGCGGTAATTTCTCGAGCTTTTACATTATCGTTCCAGCAAATTGTGAAAGTGTCTATAATTTCTTTTTTGACATCTTCATCATATATGGGACAAGTTACCTCCACCCTATTATCCAGATTACGAGTCATCCAATCTGATGAAGAAATAAAAACTTTTTCATCACCTTCCTCTCCAAAAATTAACACACGCGGATGTTCTAAAAATTTATCGACAATACTTATTAAATTTATGTTTTCGCTCATTCCCTTAACTCCGGGTATTAAACAACACACTCCGCGTATTATCATATCAATTTTAACACCCGCTTCACTAGCCGCATATAATTTATCGATTATAGAATAATTAGATATACTATTCAGCTTTAAACGAATGTATCCCTTTTGACCATTTTTTACTTTCTTGATTTCGTTATCTATCAATCGGTAAAAGGTGTTTTTAGCGTAATGCGGAGATATTATTAAATGCTGGTAGGTATTGACTATATAATTGGTGTCGAAGAAATTAAACAGCTTACTTAGGTCTTTAAGTATTTGCTTATTAGCTGTAAATAGGGTGTAATCTGTATATATTTTTGCAGTTTTACCATTGAAGTTTCCGGTGCTTATAAATCCGTAACGCTTTAATCTTCCCGCTTCGAGGCGCTCGATTACACACACTTTGCTGTGAACTTTTAAACCGGGGACACCAAAAATAAGCTTGATTCCTTCATCCTGCATTTGATTAGCATATCGCATATTGCTCTCTTCATCAAAACGCGCACGTAACTCAATCTGTACAGTTACATCCTTACCATTTTTCGCAGCATTAATTAAGGCACTAGCTACGTGACTTAATTTCGCCAGGCGATAAATAGTTATTTTAATCGTTTTGACTTTTGGATCTAAAGCAGCCTCACGTAAAAATTTAATTACATAAGCAAAAGTGTGATAAGGTGTATATTGCAGAAAATCCTTTTCAGCCACTTTTTTAAACATACTATCATTAAGACTGATGTTTTTAATAGGTAGAGGCTTTTGTGTAGCATAAAGTAAATCGGTTCGCCCTAAACTCGGGAATCCCATATAATCTTTTCTATTATGATAACGACCTCCCGGAATAATACTGTCTGTATTTTCTATACCTAACTTTTCAAGTAAAAATTTGAGAGTATCTTTATCAATCGATTGATCATGTACAAAACGAACAGGCTCTGCGTCTTCCCGTCCTTTTACACTTTTTGAGAGTTTTTCAATAAAGCTTTTACCCAGATCAGACTCTAAATCAAGTTCTGCATCTCTGGTTATTTTAATCATATGAGCAGAAATCTCGTCATATTCAAAAATACTGAATACCGATTCCAGGTTATAACGTATTAAATCGTCAAGTATCATTATATAATCGATACCGTCCACTTGTGGTAAAACAACAAAGCGATCCAATTCACTGGGGATTTCTACCAGCGCGTGCAATGTTTTTTTAGTTGATGAATTCTTCATCGTTACAGTGAGGTAGGCCTCAAGATCTTGTATACGAGGTAAATCAATATCCTCATTAAGCATAATCGTAACAAGAGCCGGGCTTACCTTTTCCATAAAAAAAGTCTTTATGAATTCGCTGTGCTCCGGAAAATGCACTTCATTTTCTTTAATTATATAGATCCCTTGATCCTTGAGTTTTGAATGTATATTATGAATTATACTTAGACTCTCCTCCTGTTGCTGAATGACGATGCGTGTAATCTTATCCAGAAGCTCATCTGCAGCATAAACACCTAATGCCTTTCTACCTTTCTTTCCTGCTTCAACAATGCGTTTGACGGTTGCGTAACGCACTTTAAAAAATTCATCAAGATTATTAGAAAAAATACCTACAAACCTCAAACGTTCTATAAGAGGAACCGTCTCATCTGCAGATTCTTGTAAAACCCGTGCATTAAAAGATAACCAGCTAATTTCTCTATTTATATATCTTGATTCATCTGCCACAAGCGTAGATGTATTTAATTTATTATCCATTAATTAATATGCTTAGGTTTTACATATAAAGTTGTCTGCCCTTTTTGAATTTTGCTCCAGTCATCTACATCAAATGTAATTGCCGTAAAAGCTGCTGTAGAAACATTATCCACTTGTTTGTCACCATACTGATTTACCCAATAGGTAAGCGCGTTATTATGACCAAAGATCATAAGACGATCAACACGATTATCACATGATTTTATTACGGTATGTAATTTATTTCCGGTGAAATCATAAAGCCGATTATCCAACTCTAGTTTTTCTTCGGGTATTCCTAATTCTTTCAAATATAATACAGCCGTGCTTTTTGCGCGTACAGCATCGCTACTCACAATACGTTGTGGAATCTGAATTTTTTCTCGTATAAAAACACCCATCTTTGTTGCATCTTCGAGCCCTTTTTGGTTTAAAGGACGCATATGATCATCAAGATCAAATTCCCAAGACGATTTAGCGTGACGTATCAAATAAAGTGTTTTCATAAGATGTGTTTTATGGTGCAAGACGTTCTAACTTCCAATTCACACCACCCGGTGTGTATCGTAATCTGTCGTGAAGTCGGTTTGATCTTCCTTGCCAAAATTCAAATTCTACAGGCTTTATGACAAAACCTCCCCAAAAATCTGGCTTCGGAATTTCCTTTCCTTCATATTTTGTTTCTAGTTCTTCAAGTCTTTTTTCCAGATATGCCCGATCTGCAATTACATCGCTTTGAGGAGAAGTCCAAGCGCCTAATTGACTTCCTCTTGGCCTTGATTGAAAATACGCAGTTGAAACTTCTTCTGAAACTCGCTCGGCTACTCCTTTAATTATTACCTGACGCTCAAGATTAGGCCAAAAAAAAGAAATACATACGTGTGAATTATGAGATATTGCTTCTCCTTTCTCACTCGTGTAATTGGTATAAAATACAAAACCAGCCTCATCGTAGTTTTTTAAAAGTACTACTCTGCTTTTAGGAAAACCGTCTACACCTATCGTGGCTACAGTCATTGCATTCACCTCATCAACTCCGGGACTCTCTTCTACTTCCTTAAACCATTTTTTAAATTGATTAAAAGGATTTGCATCACTATGCTCCTGAGTTAACGTATTCTTTTCATAAGATTTTCTGTAACCGCCTAAATCTTCTGCCATAATATGTTTTTACAGCAATTTACATTAAAGCCTAACAATGTTAAAAGGTCCTAACAATCTTTTACATTTATTTAAAATGTATCTATTTTAACGTTAGTCATCAAGATTTTCAAAATCAAAGACCTTCCCGTCATCCGCAATTAAAACATTATCAAATTCTAATTTAGCTTCATTAGCAAACAGCGTGAGATCTGGATAACGGGTACTATAATGACCTAAAATCAAATATTCTACATTAGCTTGTTTAGCCATCATTCCTGCTTGTCTAGCTGTCGAATGCCCCGTAGGTTCTGCTAATTTTGCATGTGCTTCCAGAAAAGTAGATTCGTGATACATATAACTTGTACCCTGCAATTGCGGGATATTATCTGGTTTATAGACCGTATCACTACAAAACGCATAACTTTTAGGAGTATCTGGATCAAATGTGAGCTGCTCATTGGGTATGACGGTACCATCCTCGAGGATCATGTCTTTACCCGATTTTATTTTCTTATAATATAAAACATCGATCTCTTTTTTAAGAACCGCATTCATATTTAGCTTGCGCTCTCCTGCTTTCTCCTTAAAAAGAAATCCGTTTGTATAAACCCGGTGTTTTAAAGGAATTGTCTCTACGGAAACTTTATCGTCTTCATAGATAACTTCAGGTTCTTTAGAAACTAATTCGTGAAAATATAACGGATAATTAGTCCAGCTGTTAGAAAGTTTAAGCTGAAGAGTTATTGCTTCTTTAATACCTTTAGGACCGTATACGTGGAGTTCTCCTTCTCGATTAAGCAATCTAAATGTTGAAATCAAACCTACTAAACCAAAAAAGTGATCCCCGTGTAGGTGTGAAATAAAGATGTGCTTGATCTTAGAAAATTTGACTTTATTTCGTCGTAATTCTACTTGTGTTCCCTCTCCACAATCAATAAGAAAAAGATGATTTTTTATCTGTAGTACTTGTGAAGTGGGATTCGTAAAGGTTCGTGGTGTGGCTGCATAACAACCTAATATGGTAAGCTTCATTAATTATTGCTGAAAATTATTTAAGCAGAAAACGCTTATAACTATTTATAACTGGTAAACAACGGTACATTAACGGTAACCTATTGTATAGCTCGTTAAGTTAGGCTTATTATAGTAAAAAGTAATCAGCTTTTATAAAATTAGCTTTTTATTAGAAACCTAAATCCCGCTGAATCTCTTCTAAATCAATTACATCTTTTGCTTCTTCTAACGTAGGCACTACCATTAATTCTTCTGGTACTCGGTCAATCTGTGACACTTTGTTTACTAACACAAATGACTTCTGCCCAGCTCTTTGTGCATTAGATATTTTTAAAAATGTAAGTAATTCTTCTAAAGAAACATTTTCGTATTTTAATAAATCGATGACTAAGTTGACATCGGCGTATGCTTTAGGAACAATAAACTCTAAAAATGAAGCAAATTCTTTTATACCATCTTCCTCATCTGCAAGAATAGTATAGGTATCGTTTTGAGTAATTATCATTATTTCTTGATTTTTGAAGCTAGCAAATAAATGACTGCCATACGTATAGCAACTCCATTTTCAACTTGATTAAGAATGATAGACTGTCCACTATCTGCAACATCACTCGTAATTTCTACCCCACGGTTAATAGGTCCTGGGTGCATAATTACAATTTCCTTATTTAAAGAATCTAGCAACTCTTTATCTAACCCGTACTGCTGAATATACTCTCGTGTTGAAGGAAAATAGCTAATATCCATTCGTTCATTTTGAACGCGTAGCATATTTGCAACATCGCACCATTCTAGAGCTTTTCTAAGATTTAATTCAACCTCCACGCCTAGCGATTCTATATACTTAGGCATAAGAGTTTTTGGTCCACAAACTTTAACCTCAGCTCCCTGAAGCTTAAGAGCAAAAATATTAGATAAGGCCACTCTACTGTGGAGAATGTCACCTACTATAACCACTTTTTTACCGCCAACGTCTCCTAATCGTTTCTGTATAGAATAACTATCTAACAACGCCTGCGTAGGATGCTCGTGCGCTCCATCACCTGCATTAACAATACTAGCCTTTATGTTTTTTGAAAGAAATACTCCGGCTCCGGGATTAGGATGCCTCATAACAACCATATCTACTTTCATAGACAATATATTGTTAACGGTATCTATTAAGGTTTCCCCTTTTTTGACTGAAGATGCTCCTGCAGAAAAATTTATCACATCTGCACTAAGTCGTTTTTCAGCAAGCTCAAAGGAAAGTTTTGTACGTGTGCTGTTTTCAAAAAACAAATTTGCGATCGTTACATCTCGCAGAGAAGGAACTTTTTTAATAGGACGGTTAATTATTTCTTTAAAATGATCAGCCGTTTTAAAAATAAGATTGATATCTTCTTTTGTGATATACTTAATCCCCAATAAGTGATCTACACTTAACTCGCTCATTCTGTAAGGTTAATTTGTGCGATTTTTATCTCCGTTAATTTATTCTTCAATTAGATAGACACTATCTTCTCCTCCATTCTCAATCCAACTTACTTTTACTTTTTCACCGTTTATAGCATCTACCTGTCGTCCTCTATAGTTAGGCTGTATAGGCAAATGTCTGCTAAAGCGGCGGTCTATAAGGGTAAGCAGTTCTACTTCTCGTGGCCTGCCAAAACTTTGAACCGCTGTAAGCGCAGCATTTATACTTCTTCCCGTATAGAGAACATCATCGATAAAAACTACATTCTTATCTTCGACTACAAAAGTAATTTTGGTTTTATTAGCCTCTAATGGCTTATCCCCTCTTCTAAAATCATCTCTAAAAAATGTGATATCCAGATATCCCATTTTTATATCTGCAATTTTATAATCTTCTTCAAGGAGTTTTTTTATACGTTCTGCTACGTATACACCTCGCGGTTGAATACCTATAAGTACCGTATTTTTAAAATCGCGGTGATTTTCAATAAGTTGACAAGCTAGTCTATTAAGAATAATATTTACTTCTTTAGCATTAAGTAAGACTTTTTGACTCATAGTAGGAGTTACGCTTGTTTGGTTAGCAAAGGTATCTATTTTTTTGAACAGAATATTTCAAAATACGCTTTTACTTCTTCTTATTCCGACTAAAAAAAAGAAAAGCCGAAGGGAATAGTTAGAAATAGAAAAAAATACTTTCCTGTTAATAAACCTATTCCTGTAATTAATAGAGCAATTATATAAATCCAATAGCTAGTATGCCACTTCATAATCTACTTTATACCTTGACTGGGTTTTGGTTTAACCCACTTATTTTTTAATTCTAAGAAATTAATTTTAATTGCAGGATCTTGAGGTTCTAGCACATTAGCTTGAAAAGAACGCTGAAGAATATCTTCAATTAAATAGTCTTCTTGAACATTCTTAGGATCGTAAATTTCTTTTAAGGAAATATCAAAAAAGCTTGCTGTTGTATTCAGGAAAAAGGCTTTTAACCCACTTCTGTAATCTTTTATTAACTCAAAAGTTGTAGATCCCGTTTGTCTATACATAAGCTTCACAAGAATTTGACCTTCGGTACGGGTTAGTTTTTTTAACTGAGCTCCAAACTCATCCTCTACATACCGCTGAATAATTTTAGTGTATTTTTTTTTGGCGCGCTTCGATTTCATAGAATCTAATCGTTCGTTAAGCTCTACTAAGCGTTCTCCTGCGAGTTTTGCGTAGGGCCATACTTTACGTGTTTTTCTACGTAATATTAAATAGCGTCTACGGGCATCATTATCATTAAATTTTAAACGCCCCATAACAACTACATCATCTAGAAATATTGCTTTGCGGGCTACACTGTCACCTTCAACAAAATAATATTCTACTGTCGAAGTATCAGTCTCAGTAGTAGTTTCTTCTATAGTCTGTGCACTTAAAATACTACTCAGAAGGAGTATAAAAAGGGATAGTATCTTCTTCAAATTTTATTTTTCATTATAATGATCTAAAACTGTTCCAAAAGTAAGCAATCGACCAGATTGCATTGCGAAATTGCTATTAATATTCTTACTTTCGTAGAAAATTGAACTTATGTCAAAAAGCATTTTAAATAAAGAATCACTGGATTTTCTTGAATCCTATTTAAATAATGCCGCACCTACAGGTTATGAGTGGGAAGGTCAAAAAATATGGATGAATTACCTTAAGCCATATGTTGACACGTTTATCACAGATAATTATGGTACTGCCGTAGGTGTTATTAATCCCGATGCTAAATACAAAGTTGTTATAGAAGGACACGCTGACGAAATTTCCTGGTATGTAAACTTTATAACAGATGACGGACTTATATACGTTATACGTAACGGTGGAAGTGATCATCAAATTGCACCTTCTAAACTGGTTAACATTCATACTAAAAATGGTATTGTAAAAGGTGTATTTGGATGGCCTGCTATTCATACTCGAGATAAAAGTGATGAGAAAGCGCCTAAACTTGATAATATATTTATCGATACAGGTTGCAAAAATAAAGAGGAAGTTGAGAAGTTAGGTGTTCACGTAGGTTGCGTAATTACCTATCCAGATACCTTTACAATTCTTAATGGAGACAAATTTGTATGTCGTGCACTAGACAATCGTATGGGTGGTTTTATGATCGCTGAAGTAGCTCGTCTTTTAAAAGAAAATAGTAAAAAGCCTGATTTCGGATTGTACATTGTTAATTCGGTACAGGAAGAAATTGGACTACGTGGTGCAGAAATGATTACACATACAATACAACCTAACGTGGCTATTGTAACCGATGTAACTCACGACACGACAACACCTATGATAGAAATGAAGACAAACGGCCGAGCAGCAATAGGTGATGGCCCTGTAATATCTTACGCTCCGGCAATACAACAGAAATTACGAGATCTTATAATTGAGACTGCGGAAGAAAAAAATATTCCCTTTCAACGATCTGCGTGCAGCCGTGCCACAGGAACAGATACAGATGCCTTTGCATACAGCAATGGCGGAGTACCTTCAGCATTAATAAGTTTACCACTTCGATATATGCATACTACCGTAGAAATGGTTCACCGCGATGATGTTGAGAACGTAATCAAAATGATTTACGAGAGTGTCCTTAAAATAAAAGATGGACAAAGTTTTAGCTACTTTGACTAGTTAAAATTACCTGTAATTAGAATTTAAAAATGTTCGGGTGGCAATCGTGTTATCCGAACATTTTTTTGTTTCATTTATTTTGAATAGATATTTCACATTTTATTAGTATAAATCATACAAAATTGCTTCTAAATTTGGAATTATGACCATAACAGAATCCAAATTAGAAAAATTACTCAAAAGTCCTGAAGAAGCAGCTCGTATTGCAGATCTTGTTTATGTAAAAGAGGAACACCTCACCATTTGCAGAAAGAAAAAAGGTAAAGGATTTACGTACTGCAAGGATGATAAAATCATCAAATCTAAGCCTGTACTTAATCGTATTAATAAACTGGTAATACCACCAGCCTGGCAAGATGTTCTAATTTCTGAACCTGCAAATGGTCACTTACAAGTTGTAGGTCGCGATGATAAAGACCGTAAAGTATATCTCTATCACGAGACTTGGAATAAACTACGTAACGAGACAAAGTTTTTAAAACTTGCCTCGTTTGCTAACATTTTACCTCAACTGCGTAAGCAGGTAGATAAAGATCTGGATGAGGTGCAAATGACCCAGCGCAAGGTTCTTGCTCTTGTTATACGGTTAATGGAAGAAACACATATACGTGTAGGTAACGCTTGCTACGCAAAACGCAATCAAACCTATGGTCTTTCCACACTACGCACTCGACACGTAAAAACTACAGAAAGTGATATTCGATTTGAATTTGTAGGAAAAAAAGGTAAAGAGCATAAAATTAAAATCACAGATCCCGAGCTTATAGATCTTGTGAATCAATGTGAAGAAATACCAGGCTGGGATTTATTTCAGTTTTATGATGAAGCAGGAGTTAAACATCATATTGACAGTGGTATGATAAATGACTATATACACGAATTAAGTGGAGATTTATTTTCAGCTAAAGACTTTAGAACTTGGGGCGCCACAAAAATCTTCTTTGAGTCGTTAAGAGAAAGTGGTTATGTTTCCGAAGAAAAGCAAAATGCTAAGAATATCCTTACTGCTTATGATGCTGCGGCTAAAGGCTTAGGAAATACCCGCAGTGTTTGTAAAAGTTACTACGTACATCCAGTAATTCCTGAAGCTTATGCAGATGGCTCAATTACCCCTTATTTTGATAAGGTAGATAACGTAAAACTGAAACCAAACTCATTTATTTCTAAAACTGAAACGGTTATTACCGAAATGCTGGGAGATTACGAGATTAGTTTGTAGTTACTTATTTTATTTCTACACAATTTTAGTACTGAGTTTAAAAAGTAAAGGTCACTACATAACGTTGCACACTTCAGTTTAAATTGAAATACAACAGCAATTTATTAGGTTTTATTTAAGGCTACGACAACCTCGCTTTTTTCAATTTTTGACTCATTTACAGTACCTTTGCACACTTGAAAAAGAAAATGGCAGAAACACAAGAATACATTGAGGTTTATGGGGCAAGAGCTCATAACTTAAAGAATATAGATGTCCAGATTCCCCGAGAAAAATTAGTCGTTATTACAGGACTTTCAGGTAGTGGCAAAAGTTCGCTCGCATTTGATACGATATATGCAGAAGGGCAACGCCGCTATATAGAAACGTTCTCGGCATATGCACGACAATTTCTGGGAGGGCTAGAGCGTCCCGATGTTGACCAAATACAAGGTCTTTCACCCGTAATTGCAATTGAACAAAAAACGACTAGTAAAAGTCCGCGGTCTACTGTAGGTACCATTACAGAAATTTATGACTTTCTGCGTCTTCTTTTTGCTCGAGCAAGTGATGCGTATAGCTTTGAGACCGGCGAAAAAATGGTTAGCTATAGTGATGATCAAATTAAAGATCTTATAAAATCTGAATATAATGGTAAACGAGTAAATGTTCTTGCTCCAGTAATTAGAAGTCGAAAGGGACATTACCGCGAACTATTGGAACAAATTGCCAAACAGGGATTTGTAAAAGTTAGAGTTGACGGAGAGATTAAGGATATTGAGAAAGGAATGAAAATTGACCGGTACAAGGTGCACGATATTGAGATCGTTATCGACCGGTTAAAAATAGAAGATGATAAGGATCTTGACAAGCGTCTGATGGAAACCATTAACACTGCGATGTATCACGGTGAAGATGTAATGATGATTTTAGACCACGATTCTAATGAGGCACGCTATTTTAGCCGAAGCCTTATGTGCCCTACCTCAGGAATATCTTATCCTAATCCTGAACCTAATAATTTTTCATTTAATTCGCCTAAAGGTGCTTGTCCTAATTGTAATGGGATTGGAGAATTACGCGTAGTAAACATCGATAAAATAATTCCAGATCCTAAACTTTCAATAAAAGCGGGTGGTTTAGCTCCGCACGGTACTCAAAAAAGTAATTGGATTTTTAAACAACTTGAGATTATTGCGCAACGGTTCGATTTTAAATTAACAGATCCCATTAGTGCTATTCCAAAAGCGGCTTTAGATATGATTCTCTATGGTGGCAATGAAAAATTTACAGTAGACTCTAAAGCACTAGGTGTAAGCCGAAGTTATAAAATAGACTTTGAAGGAGTTGCAAAGTTTATTGAGAGCACTTACGAGAATAATGATTCCGCATCTTTAAAAAGATGGGCTAAGGAATATATGGAAAAAGTAGAATGTCCGGTTTGTGAAGGTTCACGCTTACGCAAAGAGTCACTTTACTTTAGAGTTCACGGTAAAAATATCGCTGAGCTTTCAAATATGGACATTCTAGAGCTCGCAGCTTGGTTCAGAGATGTAGAACCTAATCTTTCAGAAAAACAAACCGCTATTGCGACTGAAATTTTAAAAGAAATAAATGCCAGGCTTCAATTCCTCGTAGATGTAGGCCTTACCTATTTAAGCCTTAATCGTAGTTCAAAATCATTATCTGGTGGTGAAGCACAACGTATACGTCTGGCTACCCAAATAGGATCTCAGCTAGTGGGTGTGCTTTATATCCTTGACGAACCAAGTATAGGTTTGCACCAGCGAGATAATGAGAAGCTAATAAACTCGCTAGTTGCTCTTCGTGATTTAGGTAATTCGGTACTTGTTGTGGAGCACGATAAGGATATGATTGAGCGAGCAGATTATGTTATCGATATAGGTCCTTTTGCAGGAAAGCACGGAGGCGAAATTATAAGTGAAGGCACACCAAAATCCTTACTTAAACAACACACCTTAACTGCTCAATATATTAATGGTGAGAAAGAAATAGCTGTACCTGAAAAGCGTAGAAAAGGTAACGGTAAATCAATTGTACTCAAAGGAGCTACCGGTAATAATCTGAAAAATGTGAATGTCACGTTTCCTTTAGGAAAAATGATTGTTGTTACAGGTGTTTCGGGTAGTGGTAAATCTACACTCATAAATGAGACCTTATATCCTATTATGAATGCGCATTATTTTAACGGTGTAAAAAAACCGGCGTCATATAAAAGTATTAAAGGTCTTGATGAATGTGATAAAGTAATAGACATTAATCAATCTCCTATAGGCCGTACACCTCGCTCAAATCCTGCAACTTATACGGGAGTATTTGGAGAAATTCGCAGTCTCTTTGCAAAAATACCCGAATCCCTAATTAGAGGATACAAGCCGGGACGCTTTAGTTTTAATGTTGCTGGTGGTCGTTGTGAAACTTGTAAAGGTGGTGGTTTACGAGTTATCGAAATGAATTTTTTACCAGATGTTTACGTGGAATGTGAGACATGTCACGGAAAACGTTTCAATAGAGAAACCTTAGAGATTAGATATAAAGGGAAAAGTATTGCTGATGTGCTTGAAATGACGATTGATGAAGCGGTCCCATTCTTTGAGCATATTCCTAAAATATATCGTAAAGTAAAAACTATACAAGATGTAGGTCTTGGGTATATTTCATTGGGACAGCAATCTACAACCCTATCTGGTGGAGAGGCACAACGTATTAAACTGGCTACCGAATTATCAAAAAGAGATACCGGTAATACGTTCTATATACTTGATGAACCTACCACAGGATTGCATTTTGAAGATGTACGTGTTTTAATGGACGTATTAAATCGTCTTACCGACAAAGGAAATACCATGCTAATTATTGAACATAATATGGATGTAATAAAACTTGCAGATCATATTATCGATATTGGATATGAAGGAGGTAAAAATGGAGGTAAACTTGTAGCTAAGGGAACTCCCGAAGAAGTAGCTAAAGATAAAAAGAGTTATACAGCTCAGTTTTTGAAGAAAGAGCTAAATTAGAACACTTCCTAAATAATAAAAATCAAACTCTATATATGAGAAATGAAAACAAGCCTAAGGGCTGGAATGAGATAAAAACAAATGATTCTTGGGCCCTATTTAAAATTATGGGCGAATTTGTAAGCGGTTTTGAAAAACTAAGTAGAATAGGACCTTGTGTTTCTATATTCGGAAGCGCGCGTACAAAACCAGATCAAAAATATTATAAACTGGCTGTAGATATTGCAGAGAAAATTGTTGATAATGGCTATGGTGTAATTACTGGTGGAGGTCCCGGAATAATGGAAGCTGGTAACAAAGGTGCTCACTTAGCCGGTGGAACTTCAGTAGGATTAAATATTGACCTTCCTTTTGAACAACACGATAACCCATATATCGATGCAGATAAAAGTATAGACTTCGACTATTTTTTCGTTAGAAAAGTAATGTTTGTTAAGTACTCTCAGGGCTTTGTTGTGCTTCCAGGAGGTTTTGGAACTTTAGATGAATTATTTGAAGCAATCACCCTAATTCAAACCCATAAGATCGATAAGTTTCCTATCATTCTGGTAGGTACCGATTTCTGGAAAGATCTATTAGCCTGGATACGTACTACCCTACTTGATTCTTTTAAAAATATCAGTGACGCAGACGTAGATTTAATTTATCTGGTAGATACAGCAGATGAGGTTTTAGAAGTTCTAAATAATTTCTATAACGAATATGAGTTAAGTCCTAATTTTTAATTTGTAATTAAAAAACCAAAAAGACAGCATTTGCGTTAAGTATGTACGTACTTAACGCAGTCTTTTAACGCATATTCAACTATCCCCTAATTTGACAATTCCTCAATACATCAACTTATGAAGACGTTTTTAAAAACGCTTCTATTTACACTCCTTCTACTTCCAATAACATTGGTAGCACAGAACCGTATAAATATATCTGCACGATTATATGAGGATACTAAAACACTTGTGATTCAGCAAGAAATTTTCTTCGTAAATACATCTGATGATTCACTGGAGACGCTTTTCTTTAATGACTGGGCAAATAGTTTTGCTTCAAAACAATCTAAGCTAGCTAAACGGTTTGCAGAAAATTACGATCGTAGATTTCATCTAGCATCGACTGAAGCCCGAGGTAGCACTAAAATAAAATCTATTTCTGACTCTCAATATCAATTATTAGATTTTAAACGAGTCAAAAAATCTGAAGATATTTTAGAAGTTAAATTAAATGATGCTCTAGCTCCCAGAGAAACCCAACAGATCTTTTTGAATTACGAAATACATATTCCAGACGCACGGTTTACAGGGTATGGAGCGTTAGATGATGGAGATTTTAATCTTAAATATTGGTTTATAGCTCCCGCTGTTTATGATGGAAGCTGGCAGTATTATAGCAATAAGAATCTCGACGATCTTTATATGGTCCCTACCGACTTTAGTATTGATATTTCGTTTAAAAAAGATTATTTACTCATAAACGAACTCAAGCAGAAACAAAATAAGATTACTGAAAGCTCTGAATACAAAACGGTTCATCTCGAAGGTGATAATAGAAATAATACTACAATATACTTCAGACAAAATTCAGATTTTTTAGAAACTCAAACCGATGCTGTTACGGTTATAACTAATATTAGCAACTCAAAAGTTATTCCCGAAAGAGAATCATTAATCATCGATAAAGTTATAGGGTACTTAGATGAAAATCTAGGAGATTATCCGTTTGAGAAACTGGTGATTTCAAATATTGATTACAAAGAAAATCCGGTTTATGGTTTAAATCAATTACCTGATTTTTTCAGTCCGTTTCCTGAGGATTTTAAATATGAATTAAAAATTTTAAAAACAGCAATTAACAACTACGTTGACCGTACATTATTTATAAATCCCAGAAAAGATAAATGGGTCGCAGATGCTGTAAAGATGAATATCATGATGCGGTATATGGATGATTTTTATCCTAAATTAAAAGTACTAGGAACATTAAATCGTTACTGGATCGCACGGCAGTTTAATATCTCAAAATTAGAATTTAATGATCAATATAATTTGCTGTACATGCATATGGCACGTTTAAATCTTGATCAGTCTTTAGACACACCTAAAGATTCCTTAATTAAATTTAATGTAAATATTGCGAATGCTTACAAGGCTGCCAGTGGTGTCAATTATCTTTCAGAATACCTCTCAGACACACTCATAAATAATAGCGTTAGGGAATTTTATAATGAAAATCAGTTAAAGCTTACCAATCCTGGTAATCTAGAATTAAAAATAAAATCCAAGACTACTGAGAACTTAGACTGGTTTTTTAATGACTTTGTAAAAACCCGAAAAAACATTGATTTTAAGTTCAACGAAGTCAATAAAAATGGTGATTCATTAACTATTCAGCTACGCAATAAAACAGGGATTTTGGTTCCTATTCCAGTATACGGAATGCAGGGCGATTCAATCGTGTCTAAAACCTGGGTGAAGGGATTTAAAAAGGAAAAAGAAATTTCTATTTCTGCTGAAAATATAGATCGGGTTGCAATTAATGCAGAAGGATTTGTTCCCGAATACAATAGACGTAATAATTACAAAAAAATCAATCCATTTTTAGGTATAAACAAACCTTTTCAATTCAAATTGTTTCAGGATATTGAAGATCCTTCTAAAAATCAGGTATTCTTTATGCCGGTAGCAGAATATAACTTCTATGATGGTTTAAAGTTGGGTGCTAAAATGTATAATAAAACCTTATTATCTAAGAATTTTAGTTACAAAATAGAGCCTCAGTATGGTTTTAAATCAGATAAAGTTACAGGAAGCGCAGGCTTTACATATACTCAAAATTTAGAGGAAGGCAATCTCTTCGCAATACGCTATGGCATGTCTGGAGCTCTTTCCTCCTATGCGCCAGATGCACTTTATAAAAGATATTCCCCATTTATCACCTTTGCATTTAGACCCGATGATTTTAGATCAGATAAGCGCCAGTATCTTACTGTTCGTAACATAAATGTGTATAGAGATGAATCTAACTTTATAAGTAATGAGGACCCCAATTATAGTGTCTTTAATGTGCAATACTCAAACAGTAGTCCGGGAGTGATAAATGCCTTAAGCTGGAACACAGACTTTCAACTGGCTCAAAAATTTAGCAAGCTTTCAGTGACCGCAAAATACCGTAAAGTCTTTTTAAACAACAGACAATTTGATCTGCGCTTTTTTGGTGGGACGTTTCTTTATAACGACACCCGTTCAGACGGGGATTATTTCAGTTTTGCAACAGATAGACCTACAGATTATTTATTCAACTATAATTATTATGGACGATCTGAAAGCAGCGGTTTATTTAGTCAGCAATTGATCTTAGCAGAGGGCGGTTTTAAATCTCAGTTAGATACACCTTTTGGTAATCAGTGGCTAACCTCAATTAACACCAGCACAACGTTATGGAATTTTATTCACGGTTATGTAGATGTAGGTTTGATTAAAAATCAAGGAGATCCTGCTCGTTTTTTATACGATAGTGGGATACGTACAGTATTAGTAGAAGATTACTTTGAGATTTTTCTACCTATTCATTCTTCAAATGGCTGGGAATTAGGACAAAAGAACTACGATCAAAAGATTCGTTTCATTGTAACTTTAGATATAGGCACAATGCTAAGTCTATTTACCCGAAAATGGTATTAAGCGTTTTGAGATATCCAAACGACTTCGTTATTTAAATAAATTCAGTAAACCCTTATAATTATTGCTGATTATTGAAAGACCCGTAATTAAATGGGCTTTTATTAAAATATTATCATTTTATTACGAAATTATTGAATTGTGTTTAACGGGTTTTTTCCTTATTTTTGTGAAAATTCATTCAATATATGCACACTCAATCTGAGCCTACTTCTGAAATATCTTTTGAAGATTTTAAAAAAACAGTTCTAGAAGATTATAAAATTGCGGTAACGAGCCGTGAATGCAGCTTATTAGGTCGAAGAGAAGTTCTAACCGGCAAGGCTAAGTTTGGCATTTTTGGCGATGGTAAAGAAGTACCACAGCTTGCAATGGCAAAAGCTTTTAAGAAAGGTGACTGGCGATCGGGTTATTATAGAGATCAAACCTTTATGATGGCAATTGGTGAATTTACGATTGCCAACTTCTTTGCAGGTTTGTATGCTCATACGAGTATTGAAAATGATCCTATGAGTGCCGGAAAGCAGATGGGAGGCCATTTTGGCACCCACAGCCTTGATGAAAACGGAAAATTCAAAAATCTTCTTGAGCAATATAATAGTAGTGCAGACATCTCTCCTACTGCTGGTCAAATGCCAAGATTATTAGGTCTAGCTCAGGCTTCAAAAATTTTTAGGAATGTTTCAGAAACTGAAAAAACAGGCTTATCAAATGATGGTAATGAAGTTGCCTGGGGTACTATAGGTAATGCCAGCACTTCTGAGGGTATGTTTTTTGAAACTATAAATGCAGCTGGCGTTTTGCAAGTGCCAATGGTTATAAGTGTTTGGGATGACGATTATGGTATTTCAGTGCACGCCAAACATCAAACTACTAAAGAAAATATATCTGAAATTCTTAGTGGATTTCAACGTACAGAAACCGAAAAAGGATATGAAATTCTAAAAGTTAAAGGCTGGGATTATCCTGCACTTATTGAGACTTTTGAGCGTGCTGGTGAAATTGCACGTACAGAGCATGTACCTGTTATATTACATGTAACAGAGCTTACACAACCTCAGGGCCATTCAACTTCGGGATCTCACGAACGTTATAAAAATAGTGACCGTCTTCAATGGGAAAAAGACCACGATTGCAATACAAAAATGCGTGAGTGGATGCTTTCTAATCAAATCGCTACAGAAGAAGAACTTACAGAGATTGAAAAAGATATTAAACGTAATGTACGCGAAGGTAAGCGTAAAGCCTGGGATGCATTTCTTAATCCCATCCGTGAGGAGAAAAAACAGGTTACAAATCTTCTAGAATCTTTAATTTCAGAAAGTAGCAACGGACAGTTTATTAAACCTATTTTAAAAGGTTTAGTTGATGAAAAAGACGCTTTGAAGTCTGATTTATTAATAGCTGCCCGAAAAGCATTACGATTTGTTTCTAAAGAAAACACAGAAGCTGTTATTTCATTAAGGAATTGGGTCTCTTCTTATATCGAGAATGAACAACCTAATTACAGCAAACATTTATATAGTGCTAATGATACCAAAGCTATAAATATTGAAGAAATAGCGCCGGTATATGATGAGAAAGCAAAAGATGTAGATGCACGTGTGGTATTGCGTGATAATTTTGATGCAATTTTTAGCAAGTATCCTAACAGTTTGGTTTTTGGAGAAGATGCGGGTACTATAGGTGATGTAAACCAGGGTCTTGAAGGACTACAGGAAAAATATGGCGAATTACGTGTAGCTGATGTAGGTATACGTGAAACTACTATTATTGGCCAAGGGATAGGACTAGCATTACGAGGCTTAAGACCTATTGCAGAAATTCAGTATTTAGATTACATACTATATGCTATATCTACACTTAGTGACGATTTAGCCACATTACGCTACAGAACTCACGGTAAACAAACTGCTCCTGTAATTGTAAGAACACGTGGTCACAGACTAGAAGGTATATGGCATAGTGGCTCACAAATGGGCTCATTATTAGGATTATTAAGAGGTATTTATATTCTTACGCCTAGAAATATGACTAAGGCTGCAGGATTTTACAATGCCCTACTTAAGAGTGATGAACCTGCAGTAGTTGTTGAATGTCTTAATGGTTATCGTCTAAAAGAACAACTACCGCTTAATTTAGGTGAATTTACAACGCCCATAGGTCAAGTTGAAGTAGTTAAAGAGGGTACAGATTTAACCGTTGTTTCTTATGGAAGTACCCTACGTCTGGTAATGCAAGTAGGTAAAGAACTAGAATCGTCTGGTATTAATATAGAAATTATAGATGCGCAATCTTTATTGCCATTTGATTTAAATCACGATACGGTAAAGAGTATTGCAAAAACAAATCGAATATTAGTTGTTGATGAAGATATGCCAGGAGGCGCATCGGCTTATTTAATGTCTCAAATACTTGATGAGCAGAAAGCATTTAAATATTTAGACAGCGCACCTCAAACATTAACTGCTAAACCACACAGACCAGCTTACGGTACTGATGGTGACTATTTTTCAAAACCATCTCCAGAAGATATTTTTGAGAAAATATATGAAATAATGCGCGAAACTAATCCGCAGAAATACCCTGCAATTAGATAAAGATATATGCTACATCCAGGGTTGATGATCAATTTCAACCCTGAATAGCGCATAATTAATTTGTTTTTGTACTTGATGTGAGGTCAGTGGAAAAGTCAAATCTCCTCCTGCTGTGTGAAAAGTATAATTGTAAAGGTTTCTTTTTTTGTACCAAATAGGTTGATTTACGGTTACTGCTTGTAACTTGAATAATTCAATTATTTCGGTTTTTTGATTCCAGACCCCTTTCTTCATAATTACAAATTCAGGAGTTATTTCTAAAGAGAGTGCTCTATACCAGAAATATTGATAAGGTATAACGAGTGCCACGTAAATTATTGAAAGTATACTTGTAACTTCAATTAAATAATTAGGCACTATAAAAGATGCTACTACCCCTGTAAGAAGCAATGGCAATCCCGCCAGGACAATAAGCCTGAAATATAAATAGACTGCAGGTGTAAAAACATATCCGGGCTTGACCTTATAAGTAAAAAGAAACTTCTTTACTTTTTCTACCTGAATACGTTCTAAACCGGGAATTCTGATTTTAGTTTTTGTTAGATCATTTTGACTGCTGGCGATTGCTATTTGTATTTCGTGCAGATTTAATCTTTTCTGAATAGGATTTGTAATAACCCGTAATAACTGAACACGCCTGGGTTTTAAACTAGTCTTTGTATTGGTTTTTAATCCCATTTCTAAATCCAGACTGTCACTGGTCTGCTGAAGCTTTAAATCAAAATACTTGATAAATATTTCAATACAGGATATCAGAAGTCCTAATAAGAAGATGCTTATAAATACAATTGCTGTTAATGCAAATAATTCTATGGGTCTGCTATAGACATCCAGATAACCCCGAACGTTATCGGTATAGCCTTCATTTTGTAAAAAATCAAAATCACTAAGCTGTTGATATACAGAAATGACAAATATGAGGATTAGCCAAACTCCTCTAAAATAATTACTCGTCAGTCCTAATTTTAAGAGCGTTAATGAGGATAATCTATGCTCCCATGCATTTGAAGGGTTAGAGATAAATTCTTTAATTTGAACATCATTTCCTCCGGTATCCTCACCATCTACATTTGCTACTTGCATCAAAACTTGCTGCAAGCTCTTCGCATCTTTCTCCCTAAGTGCTTTGATACTTATTTCTTTGCCACTACTCCCTGCTGTGTCGAGAACTAAACTATAAACTCCTATAACACGCTGCAATAAAGAACGTTTAAAGTAAACCTGTTGTATTTTATTGAAGGGAATGGTCAGGCGTTCGGTACTAAAAACTCCTTTTTGAAGAACAAATTCAGAGTTAGTATAATTAATATTAAACTTAAAACGCAGAAAAGCTACAATGCTATAGATCAACAAAAGCACAATAAAGACTCCAGCCCCTAAAAGGACTTTATTCAGAATTTCACCACTAATTCCTTTTATCAGAAAATAAACGAGTGCTGCTCCAAAAGCTCTAACGAACTTATAAAACTGGGACAGGAATATTAAAATAACTCCCAGTTTGGATTGAATTTGTGGTTCAGAGAATGCTTTATTCATCTATGTCGCTTAGATGATTAGCGACTTTGTTTTTTAATTTTGCTGCAAGTTCTGGCGATAATCCGGGAATATCTATATCACTTCCAGAGCCACCTGCTGTAAAAATATTAAGATTAGAAATTTTGAAAAACTTGTCTAGCATACTTTCTGAAGTAGATATATGCTGAATACGATTAAATGGAATAATTGTAATCTTCTCAAATAAAAAGCCACGTTTAAATGCTATATCATGTTCTCTCAAAGCATATCCCATATTTTTCTGAAACATAACTTGAAAAAAGTATAGTAACCCAATTATTAAAATCACAACTATGCTGAGTCCTAATATTAAGCCACGGACTTCTTTAACTTCACGAAGCAGGTACAATCCTACAAACATCAAAAGTGATGTAATTCCCAAAACAAGAAAAACCTTATACATCCGTTTTATAGATACCGGTGTATAGGTCATTTCTTGATATTCTGGTAAGGAATCGATGTCTACCGGAGCGTTTGTAAACTGATTTTCCATTTAAAATAAATTTGATGTATATTCTAAAAATAATAGAACCTGATCAATTTATCACCTACGGAATCCATTTTTTCTCAAAATTGGGCTTTCTTTTTTCTAAAAATGCATTTCTACCCTCTTTTGCCTCTTCTGTCATATAAGCAAGACGTGTTGCTTCACCAGCAAAAACTTGTTGTCCTACCATGCCATCATCTGTAAGATTCATAGCAAATTTGAGCATTTTTATAGAAGTGGGTGATTTTGCTAAAATTTCTTGTGCCCATTCAAACGCAGTTGCCTCTAATTCCTCATGCGGAATCACAGCGTTTACCATCCCCATTTCATAAGCTTCCTGAGCAGAATAATTACGTCCCAGAAAGAAAATCTCTCTGGCACGTTTTTGTCCTACCATTTTTGCTAAATAAGCAGAACCATAACCGCCATCAAAGCTCGTTACATCTGCATCGGTTTGCTTAAAAATAGCATTCTCTTTTGAAGCAAGTGTAAGATCACAAACAACATGTAAACTATGACCGCCACCTACAGCCCAGCCTGGAACCACTGCTATAACAGCCTTAGGCATAAATCGAATGAGTCTTTGAACATCAAGTATATTTAAACGATGATAACCATCATCTCCCACATATCCTTGATCGCCACGTGCTTTTTGATCACCGCCACTGCAAAAACTGTAAACACCATCTCTAGATGATGGGCCTTCGGCAGAAAGCAGCACTACACCTACAGAAGTATCTTCCTGAGCATTATGAAATGCATCTAATAATTCTGCAGTTGTTTTAGGTCTAAACGCATTACGCACATCTGGTCTATTAAATGCAATACGAGCTACACCATCAGCCTTTTTATAAGTAATGTCTTCGTATTCTTTGACCGTTTTCCAATCTGGTTCTTGCATGTGTTCTATTTTATAACTGCCAAAGAGCGGCAATATAATCGTGATTTAATTATGCGTTATTTTTAAGTTCAATTCCTTTTTCTGAAATTGTTATAACGCGGTCTTTATAAAGAGCGCCAATTGCCTTTTTAAATAATTTTTTACTTATTCCGAAGTAAGCATTAATATCTTCTGGCGAACTTTTATCGTGTACTGGTAAACTACCACCATTACGTTTTAATTCTTCGTAGATAAATTCTGCATTAGGCTCTACACTTCTATACCCTTCTGGCTGAAGAAGTATATCTATTTTATGGTCTTCACGTACACGCTTTACATAACCCGGTAGCCTATCTCCTACTCGGATATCCTCAAAAATTGCGTCTTTATGAACTAAGCCTTGATATTTCTCATTGATAATTACGTGTGCTCCAAATTCTGAAAAATGTGAAACGAGTAAATCAACTTTATCAAATTTTTCAACATCAATATCTTCATTTTTTAGAAACGTATTGAATTTTGAAGAACCCACGAGTCGATTTGATTTCTCATCCAGATACATATAAATAAGATAGGAACTTCCTTCTCGCATATCTGTCACCTGATTTGAAAAAGGAACAAATAATTCCTTATCAATACCCCAATCTACAAAAGCGCCTATTTTTGAAACTGAAGTACATTTAAGGTAAGCAAAACCATTCTTTAAAATATATGGTTTTAACGTGGTAGCAACAGGTCGCTCTTCATTATCTAGATAAACAAAGACCTCGATCTCATCCTCAAGCTCAAATCCTTCTGGAGCATATTTTCCGGGTAATAATACTTCGTTTTCATCTTCATCACGTAGATACAAACCTGGCGCTGTATCGCGATCAATTATCATTTTATGGAATTCCCCGAGTGCGAGCATAATCTTATTTTTGTGTTTTCAAAATTAGGAAAGTAATAGTTATTAAAGAACAGTATTGCTAAAGAATCGGCTTATTAAAATAGCATTATCAGAATAGGTTGTTGACATAAATAAAAAAGTCTGCTAATACAACCATTAGCAGACTTTATAGCTATAGAAGAGAAATCGGTTTATGCGTAAACTTCTTCTTTTCCAAAATGTTTTGTTAGTAGGTAATAAACAACCGCACGGTATTTATTTCGGTTAGATTTACCATAATCATCCATTACTTTGTGTAAACCTTCCATTAATTTAGGACTATCCTCAAGACCTAATTTTTTAATAAGAAAATTATTCTTTACAGTTTCTAACTCAGATTCACTACCTGCAGATACAGTTGAAGAATCTTTATTGTAAATTGACGGTCCGCAGCCAATAGTAACTTTTGTTAGCAAATCCATATCCGCTTCGTGGCTTAATTTTTCTTTTAGATCTGCTGCATATTTAGCGATCATTTCATCCCTTTTACTCATAAGATACTAATGTGTTTAGTTGTTTTTAATTAAGTTTCCTAAATATACATAAAAATAGAAACTCTAAATAGGGACTATCGGATATAACTAAAGTAACCTAGTAAAATCTGATCATTTAATGTACGTGGTGTTTTAATTTCTAAAAGAGCTGGTTTATGGGTAGTTGCATAAAATTTATCTTGAACGCTTTGTAACTCACTTTCTGAACTTGCAACAAAATAATCTAAACCAAACATGGCGCACAAATGAGAAGCATCAAGGTCATGTATAGTTTCAAAATAGGTCTCAAAAACCTTTGAAGTTTTATCGCCGGGTAAAATTCTAAAGATACCTCCACCACTATTGTTTATAAGAATAATCTTAAAATTGGCAGGTATATAAGAATTCCACAACCCATTACTGTCATAAAAAAAACTGAGGTCACCGGTAATAAGTGTGGTAGGTAATTCGCTCCCTACTGCGGCACCTACGGCTGTGGAAGTACTACCATCTATACCACTAGTACCCCGGTTGCAATATACTTTTAAAGATTTATCAATATCAAAAAGTTGTACATATCGCACGGTAGAACTGTTTCCTAATTGCAGTAAACTGTTTGCTCTTAGTCTTGACAGCACCAAGTCAAAGGCTTTAAAATCGCACCAGCCCATCTCTTTTATATAATCTTGGTGCAAGGCATCTCTGCGTTCCCGCACTTGAAGCCAATTCTTTTGATAATCACTATCAGGTACCTGAATTCGATTTAAGAATTTTGACCAGAAGTAATTTACCGGCACCTTAAAATGTTTATTTAGGCAGAAGTAAGTGTCGTAAGCTTTTTTAGGATCTATATGCCAATGCTCTTCAGGTTGATACGTTCTTAGAAAAGCTTTTACTTTCTTAGAAATTATCATTCCTCCTAAAGTAATTAAGATTTCTGGCTGTAAATCTTTAAATCCTTGATCATCCAGCGAACCAATAATATTGTCTGTACGGGTAAAGAAGTTAGGATGATGCGTATTAGAAGTAGTTTCAGTAAACACAAGGACACTTGGATCTGAACCTAAAATATCTAAAAACTGTTGCTCAATAGTGTTAGGCTGCAACACACCTATAAGTATCATTTTCCGTTTTGCCTTACTCCATTTTTCAGCAAATGGTTGTAAATGCTCATCTTGTAAAACAACCGGCTTAGTTTCTTGATCTAAAACGATAGGATCTACCAGTTTTTGCGTGGTTGTGTTATACAAAGGTTCGTAGAAAGGAACATTAATATGAACAGGACCTTGATTTACTAATGCTTTATTAAGTGCTTTATTAATCTCCTGCTGATTGTGTTTTGTCACCTCCCGTTGCTTCTGAATTAATTTTGGATCGGTTACGATCTCATCAGGTACATATTCAGAATACAAATTTGCAGAATAGAGTATGTGATTTTCAAAGACATTACGCTGTCTTATAGTTTGACCATCACCTATATCTATACGTTCTATAGGTCTGTCTGCAGAAATTACAACCAGGGGAATATCACTGTAATACGCCTCTGATATTGCCGGATAATAATTGAGAACCGCACTTCCTGAAGAACAGATTACAGCAACAGGTTCTTGTAACTGTTGTGCAAGACCTAAAGCAAAAAAAGCTGCCGAACGCTCATCTACTATACTATAAGTTTTCATTGCCGGATGTGCTGTAAAACCAATAGTTAATGGAGCATTGCGCGAGCCTGGTGAAATAACTATATGCTTTACTCCTTTCTCAAGACAAAGTAATACTACAGATTGTGCGACGGGTATGGTAGAATAATTCATTAGATCAAAAATACAATAAAGGCGTTATGCTTAAAGAATACTTGCAATGGTTTGTGCTTTATTTACCGTTTCTTCCCATTCATTTACCGCATTAGAATCCCTAGTTATACCACCTCCAATGTATAAATGAGCTGCATGATTTTTATATTGCATGCATCTAAGATTTACAAAAAGCTGCGTAGATTTTGTAAGCGTTTTATAGACCAGGTTTTCGACATTACGTCTGTTCCTAGGTTTTGATTTGTCTTGTAAAATGTTTAGCTCACCTAAGAAACCCGTATAAAATGACCTTGGATAGTGTTCATTATTAAATATGAAATTTTTAGCATCTTCCCGTGGAAAACCACAAACAGCCGGTGTAGGATGCAATGCTTTAAGTAGGGATTCTATAGAAACTTCTGCAGTAGAAAAAGTACCTGTAATGCGTGTCCTTAAATGTAATAAATCACCGGCTCTATGATTTTCTATGCCGTGTCGTTTAAAATTAAGAAGCTTAAAGTTTTCTAGATTAGAGATGATCTCTCTCGTGACTAATTCCTGCTCTTCCTGCTCCTTTGCTCCCCACACAATATCGTCTGAGCTATAGCGTTGAGTGCCTGCTAGTGCTACCGTCTCAAATGATCTTCCATTAATAGATAGCAAGGATTCTGGTGTAGCTCCCAGCCACATCCCAACTTTAGGGTGATACCATAAATAAACAAATGCCGTAGCATATTTAGATCCTAATCTCTTAAATGTATCAAGCGCATTAAAATCTTGTTTATCTATTTTTTGCTTGCGCGAAATAACAACCTTCTGAAGATCTGTATGTATTATACTATCTATTGCTTTTTCAACTAAATCGATATGACTATCCTTTTCAAATTCTGAAGCACGAACTGAAGATAGCTGCTTCGTTACAATGGTATCAAAATTAAAATCGTTAGCATAAATAGGAGATCCGGGTAGGAGAATTGCCTCCTTCTCTGAATCAAAAGGAGCAAATGCAAATCCTTGTTCTTCAAAAGTCCTCGTATAATAGACAGTATTTGTAGATTGAATGAGAATCCCTAATCTATTCTCATTAGGAAATTTATAAACTACAAAGGGTAAGTCCTCCTCTAGTTGTTTATTTACTATTGTGAAAATTTCTTCAGTGGTAATCATACTGCTTTTTTAGGCAACGCAATTGTGGTAAGCTTAACTATTGATATTAACCGCTCTTCCTCATTAGTAATACGTATTTCCCAAAGTTGCGTAGTACGCCCTTTATGTAAAAATGTAGCTCGTGCATATACCATACCTTCAGAAATACTCTTTACATGATTTGCAGAAATTTCAATTCCTCTGATAAAAAAATTAGATTCATCGAGAAAAAACATACTTGCCGCACTTCCTACGCTTTCCGCTAAGGCTACAGAAGCGCCACCGTGTAACACTCCATCTGGTTGGTACACTTTTGAAGTTACAGGCATGGATGCGGTAAGAAAATCATCTCCAATATCTATAAACTTGATATCAAGTGTTTCCATTAAGGTATTTCTGCATATCGCATTGCATTTTGCAAGTGCTTCGGCTTTATTTTTTAATGACATAGTGTTGTTGAAATTGAAGTAACTACTGACTTAAAATAATTTATCAAGGAGAATCAGTTACTTTGTAAAGATACTTAAACCTTAATAATGCACGAAGAAAAAACAGTTTCCTACACCTCCCAAAATACGTACTACACGCTAAATAAACTAACTGAGAAAACAACCAAAATATGGTTAGTTTGTCACGGTATAGGTTATTTAAGTCCTTACTTTTTAGAACACTTTAAAAAACTAGATCCAGAACGCAATTACATTATAGCCCCACAAGCACCTAGCAAATACTATCAAGACAAGCGTTATAAATATATAGGTGCATCTTGGTTTACTCGACTAAATACAGAAATGGAAACACATAATGTCGTAAGATACCTCGACGAAGTTTACAAAAACGAAATTAAAGAACGTAATAATAAAATTGAATTCATTGCGATGGGATATTCACAAGGTGTTTCAGCTATAACAAGGTGGCTTGCTAACTCCAAGATTAGTTGTGATCATCTTATTATACATTCAGGATCTGTGCCTGAAGAATTTAACGAATCCTCATTTGCAAAAATGGACTCAACCAAGATTACATTGTTGTACGGGATAGATGATCCGTATATAAGTGAAAAGAAAATTGAAAACCAACTCAGCTACTTACAATCCGTTTTCAAAAAAGAAATAAACCTAATACCATTTAATGGAGTTCACGAAGTTCATGAAGAGAGCCTAATTGCACTTTCCGAATAAAAGCATTCCCATAAAATCACTTCAAACTGTAGGATTTTTCCTAATTTTTAGAATTTTAGATCCGTGAAAAACACTTTTCATCTGCTAAGAATTAAATTTAAATTAGAAAAACCCCTAAATACAGTTATATTTTACAAGTAAATAACAACTATAACAGGATGTAAAAATTATTTTTGTGCATTTCAACGAATTTATATGTATTTAAAGGATAAGTGTATGTATATTTACGTTGTAGAACACAAAAACAGATAATATGAAATCAATTCTTACTTTTATCGCAGTTGCTTTTTTAAGTTTTAATGCTGTAGCTGAAGTTGCTACAACTCAAAAAGAAGCTTTGATTGATTTATTTAATGCTACAAATGGTTCTGAGTGGAATACAACTTGGGATTTAAATGCTGATGTTTCTACTTGGTATGGTGTTCGAGTAATTAACAACAATGTAGTTGGCCTTAATTTAAGTATGAATAACTTAAATGGTGAGTTACCAGAATCACTAGGTAATCTAGAGTCACTAGTAACATTAGAATTGTTTTTCAACAAAATTGAAGGAGCTATACCTAATTCTATCGGTAATCTAAAAAACCTAAAAGTTTTAGTTCTTAACGGAAATATGCTTAACGGTAATTTACCTCAATCACTATATAAGCTAACTAAGCTTGAACAATTAATGTTAACCAGTAATAACCTTACTGGAAGATTAGATAATGATTTATCAAATCTTACTAACCTTAAAGTGCTTAACTTATTTGACAATAAAATTGATGGAGAGTTTCCACTGGCAGTTTTAAAACTGAACAACTTAAAGGAACTAAACTTATCAAACAATAGTCTTTATGGAGCAGTTCCTAAAGAATTGAATAAGATGAAAAATTTAACCTCTATCGCTATTGCTCAAAACAACTTTGATACAAATACAGATGCACTAGCTTACGATACTAACGGAAAAAGTGTAACACAAAATACAATTGCTTCTAACGAATAAATGATTTCCCCAAATCAGAATTAGTTAAGTTGTTTAAAAGATCTGTCATTGACAGATCTTTTTTTTATTTAGAATTTTACGTTTACTGTGCTGCTTTTTGCTTATTGATGGGCTTGACAACAAAGGGTGTAAAGAAATCCCAGGTAAGACCTATAGATACTCTAGAATAGCTATCTAAAAACCGGTAGTTATAATCATCATAACCAAAGCTAAAGCGTGCCATTATTCCTAAATCCTTATCCCAAGGATATAAAATTGCACTGGTTTCAGAACGATAAATATCGGCTGATGGATGTACATCTGGATGTATAAATATCTTCTGCCCAAGACTGTAACGCATCTCTTTAAAATGTCCGGTAAATTCATATTCAGCTTCTATTTGATGTCTACCATAGATTTTAATATCCTCCGGATTGTAGCCCCCAAATTGAAACATTCCCAAAAATCGATTGTGATAAAGCTGATAGGCCACTGTCAACGAATGCGATCGAGAAGGATAATTATCTTTATCAAAAGTATTTATTCTATAGTTTAGAGCCACTCGAGTAAGATTTGTAGAAAAATTACCAGAAGATCTATTTAACAATGCCGCTAAATCTGTGTTGTCATCAATATCTTCATACAAACTCCTACTCTCTTCGCTGTTATCATCAAAGGCTTCGCTAAATGCGGATTTACTTTGTCCATTAGAATAATGACCGGTTTCAATAGCTGCAGTTAAAAAATTATTCCGTTGTGTTTTAATTATTGACTGCCATCCTATAAATGCTTTATAAGAAGGTGTTTTTACTGGTTTAGAATTCTCATCATAAATTCTTAAATGAGGTTGGATACTCAGATAAACTGCATCACCGGCGGTTATAGTGTCTCTATTTAATGCTTCTCGTATATCGTTATAAATACTATAATAAACGACAGGCTTTGCTTCAAGAAGAATTGTTTCATAGGGATTGTTACCGCTACCTGCAGCCAGAAATGGACGTTCAGATATGGGAAAGTAATTTTTAAAAACACTACGCTCCTCTTTTTGGGCGTGTAAAAGATAGCCGCCAAAACTATTAATTAAGGCTACAAATAAAATGATACGTTTGTGGAAATTCATTGTTGGAGTTTAGGGATTTACAGTATAAATTAAATATCTAATTATTTTACAAAACTACTATCAAGTATCTTAAAGCTAGCTTCGGAATATAAATAATTTGAAACAAAACAATTAGTGCAGCGTCTTTATGCTATATTTTATGATCATAATACCCGGTATACATCACTTAATGATTATATAATAACTGTATTTTTACCACAAATTTCACCCTAATATGAAACATCTATTTTTAGCCTTTTTAGTATTTATAAGTTTGAGTACAGCCTCTGTAGCCCAAGGAACGGTAGCTCATATAGATATGTCAGAACTTTTAAAGATTATGCCAGAAAGCAAACAGGCAGAGGCAGAAATAAACCGACTGAACCAAGCGTACAGAGCAGATTTTGAAACCTCGTACAGAGAATATCAAGCTAAATTTGTAAAATTTGAGGATGAGGCGTCTACATTATCTCCAGAAGAATCTGCAAAAAGAAAAAGTGATCTCGAATTAATAGAACGCAATCTAGCACAGTCACAACAAAATATTGATAAACAAATTGCAGAAAAAAGAGAATTACTATTTGCTCCTATTAGAGAGAAAGCTAAAACATTGGTGACTAAAATAGCAGACGATCAAGGATTTTTATACGTTCTTGACTCTGCAGCATCTAATGGTCTAATAATGGCCAAGGGAAAAGATCTAATGCCAGAAGTAAAACGAACCTTAAATATTAAATAGGTTAATAGTAATTTACTGCTCTAGACTAGTAACAAAATACCAACAAATAAAAAAGCCGCATCTTCATGATGCGGCTTTTTTTTCTGATGTAATCCTCTACGTTGGGATTAATAAATAAATTAAACTTTCTTTCTTATTTGGGACAAAAAAGGGAATTTTAAAAACATTTAAAAATCACATCAGAATAATTAACATTCTATAGAATACTTACTTTCTATCTCAAATATAACTTCAATAAAGTTATAAAACAATAGATGAACGTTGTTTATCCAATATAATTACGTTTTATCGTCAATTATTTTAACTTTAATCAAGATTCATAAGATTATACTTAGAAGTTACAGATTCGATAATAATTTTATTTCAGCCCGATTAAACCTTTTGAGAATATAAAAGTCTCATATAATGTAAAAAGGTATTAAGTACAAAACCATTTTAGAATATAAATATTGAGTATCAAAACAATAAATCCCGTATCGATCAAATTTGAAGATCTGGTAAGCGAATATAAAGAGCGTTTATATTGGCATATTAGACGTATGGTGATTTCTCATGAGGATGCTGATGATGTTTTGCAAAACACGTTTATTAAAGTATTTAAAAACTTAAATACTTTTAATGGAGATAGCCAGATATATACTTGGCTTTATAGAATTGCTACAAATGAGAGCTTAACATTTATAAAGAAGAGACAACGAACCACTCATTTAAGTAATGAAGATCTGCAAGATAATTTAATTGCAAACTTATCTAGCGACCCCTATTTTAATGGTGACGACGCGCAATTAAAGCTTCAAGAGGCCATTAATACACTTCCCGCTAAGCAGAAGCAAGTATTTATTATGAAATACTATGATGAATTACAGTACAATGAGATTTCAGAAATTTTAGGCACTTCTGAAGGCGCGTTAAAAGCCAGTTACCATCACGCGGTAAAAAAAATCACAGATCACGTCACTGGTAATTAAACCTTTTTAAATATTTAAAGTCTAAAAATTATGGAAAGCGATAATAATAATAAAGAACAATTTAATATCCCGAGCGATTACTTCAAATCGTTTGACGATAGATTGTTTACTGAACTTAAGTTTCAGGAGCTTTTTCCTAATAAAGTGGATGTCTTTACAGTTCCAGAAAACTACTTTGAAGATGTTACCCTGAAGATTATAGAACAAAATAAACCGCATGGCAAACTCATATCATATGATTTTAAAACGTTTGTTAAAGCATTTGTAGCACTTGCAGCAGTTGTAGTACTATTATTTTATGTTATTAACCCGGTAGGCACACCAGAAGATTTTGATTCACTTTCTGTTTCAAGCATTGAGAGCTATTTAATAGATCAAGATCAACTACCCTACTATTTTTCTGATGAAGATCTAAGTAATATTGAAAATAACACTTCAATATTTGATCAGCAATTAGATAGTGAAGAGGTGATTTATGACTATATAGATCAAGATATCATTGAGACCTCTTGGACTGCAGATCAATAATTTAAACCCAAAACAATGAGAAATTTAATTATAATATTGGGGTTGTTAATAGGTGTTACATCCTATGCTCAAAATGACCATCACGAACGTATAAAATCACTTAAAGTATCTTTTTTAACTGAAGAGCTAAATCTTACTCCTTCAGAAGCCGAGAAATTCTGGCCTATTTATAATATATATGATTCAAAAATGAATGATTTACGTAATCGTGAACGTAGTTTATTCAAACAAAAATACGGTTCTTCAGGATCTAAAAACACGTTTTCAGAAAGCGAAGCTAATAAGCTTATAGCAGAATATAATGATATTCTTGAAAAGAGATTTGCTCTGGAAAGCAGCTTGATGTCTGACCTCACAAGAAAACTTCCTGCCTCAAAAATGATGTTTCTTCCTGAAGTGGAACACAAATTTGGCAAGAAATTGTGGGAAGAATACCGTAAAAGAAAAAAGTAAGTTAAGTTTTGGTTTTAGTTTTAAAAAGCCTGTTTACATTTTGTAAACAGGCTTTTTTTATCTTTTAAATTTCAACTTAGAAATTCTATTGGGTCCTGCCGCATATGCTGTTGAGTCATTTACAAAACGAACGGTAAAAAAACCTTCTTCACTTAGACTTGTCCAGCTTGCACCTTGATCTTTACTATAATCTATACCTTCAAATCCTATAGCCAATAGTTCCTTGCCAGCAGTATTAGGTATAAATTGAATACAACTTCTATAACCGGGATTAGCACCATTGGCGATTAAGTTCCATGTTTTGCCACCATCTGTAGTAAGTGCCTTATTAGCGGTATTATCATTAGGTTTTGTATAATCACCTCCTATGATTACTCCTAATTTGTCATTATAAAAATCTATTGAATAACCTCCTGTTGTAGACGTTCCTTGAACGAGCGGCGTTTTATATAACTCCCAGGATTTACCTTTATCTCCTGTAAACAGAACATTAGACTCCATTCCTCCGGTTATTATCCATGCATTATCTCCATAAACAGCAATATTACTATTACTAGCGGCAAAAGCTGCCTCTCCATCTGCTGCAGTGGGTAGATTTGAGCAGGCTATTTTTGACCAACTTTTACCGCCGTCGCGTGTTATAATAATCGAAATGCAAGAATCTGTAGGATCACCCATTGCAATACCTTCTTTGTCATTCCAGAAAATCATAGAATCATAAAAAGCTTTAGGATGATCTTCGCTGTAAACGAGCTCCATTCCCGAATTGCCTGTTTTATAAAGTAATGCCGGACTAGCAACACTAAGCATAAAAAAATCTTCTGCCGTATGTGCTACTGCTCTAAAACTTGGCGTGAGACTGTCTTTTTTAAGAATACCAGTATTCCACGTTTGAGAACTAAAATTATAGAGTCCGTATTTACCATTCGATCCAGCAAAAGCCAGACTACCATCATTAAGAATATCAACTGCACGTACACTTACAGAATCTGTATACATATCCTCAATTAAGACACTTTTAATAGGAGATAACGCTTTTGCTTCTTCTAAAGAATCTTTACATCCTGAAACAACTAGGAGTAGTAAAACAATAATATAAAATTTCATACTTTAAAATTTGGGGGAATTTAAAACTATTCGCCTTTAAACCTGTACCTTTGCACCCATTTTTAAACACACTTTTTATGCGTTTACACCGCAACTTGGTTTTTGCCGTCATTGATGGTCTTATCGAAATTTTTAACGAAGGCAGTTATGCCGATAAAGTTATATCAAAACAATTAAAGCGTGATAAACGCTGGGGATCTCGGGACCGTAGTTTTGTAGCAGAAACAACCTATGATATTGTTCGCTGGAAACGCCTATATGCAGAAATTTCAGATGTTAGCGAACCTATAGATCGTAAAGATCTATGGCGCATGTTTGCAGTATGGTGCACTCTTAAAGGAATTAAACTACCAGATTGGCCACAATTTGAAGAAACGCCTACGCGTCGTATTAAAGGTAGATTTGATGAATTATCAAAAACCAGAAAATTACGGGAATCTATTCCAGATTGGTTAGATGAGTTAGGAGAGAAAGAATTAGGTGATAAATGGGATGTAGAACTAGCTTCACTAAATAAGCAAGCTCCGGTCGTTTTACGTACTAATAAATTAAAAACAGACCTTGATACTTTAAAAGCTGCTTTAGTTGAAGAAGGTCATGAAACCGAAAACCTGAAAGCATATCCTGATGCTCTTCAGCTACAGGAACGCGGAAATGTATTTGCTACAGAGGCCTTTAAAAATGGCTTATTTGAAGTTCAAGATGCTTCTTCACAAATGGTTGCTCCTTATCTTGATGTAGAACCAGGAATGCGCGTTATAGACGCTTGCGCCGGTGCAGGTGGAAAAACATTACATCTTGCAGCACAAATGGATAATAAAGGCCAACTAATAGCTTTAGATATTTATGCTAATAAGTTGAAAGAACTGAAACGTAGAGCGCGAAGAGCCGGTGCTCACAATATAGAAACCAGAACCATAGACAGCACTAAGGTTATTAAAAAATTGCACAATTCTGCAGATCGTTTGCTTATTGATGCTCCGTGTACAGGACTAGGCGTTTTAAGTAGAAATCCTGATGCTAAATGGAAACTGCAACCAGACTTCGTAGCTAAAATACAAGAGACTCAGCAAGAACTTTTAGTAGATTATTCTAAAATGGTGAAACCCGGAGGAAAAATGGTTTATGCTACATGCTCGATTTTACCTTCAGAAAATCAGGAACAAGTAAAGAAATTCTTGAAAACAGATGAAGGAAGAGAATTTAAAATAGAAAAACAGAAAACAATTTTATCTAGCGAAAGTGGATATGATGGTTTTTACATGTGCCTAATGGTAAAGAAAGATAAAGCTTAATTTTAAGCAACGATTAAACTTGAAAAGCCTCTTAGAAAAATCTAAGAGGCTTTTTGTATTTTAATAAAATAAAACGCAAGTAGGTTATCAACATCAATGAGTTAAATTCTGTTGAATTTCTTTAAAAACTAAGACCGAAGTAAAGAGCAAAAATCACTAAATTTGTCGCTTCTTTAGCAAAAGCACTATGATTCATTTTTTCGGTTCACAAGAAACCAAAATTTTCGCAGTTCAAACCAATAACGAACTTTCACAAGAAGATATAAATAAGCTTAACTGGCTTTTTGGCAATCAGGCTAAAATACAAGCGTCTACTTTAGACGCTTTTTTTATTGGTCCACGCGCCACAATGATTACTCCCTGGAGTACTAATGCCGTTGAGATCACCCAGAATATGGGTATTGAAGGAATAATACGTATCGAAGAATTTGTTGCTGGTAAGGCAGATTTTGATCCGATGCTCTCTCAAGAATATCCTAAGCTTGATCAAGATGTATTTACAATAAATATTGAGCCTGATTCTATCTTACATATTGAAGATATTGCAGCATTTAATCAGCAAGAAGGACTTTCCTTAAATGAGGAAGAAGTAGCTTATTTAGAAAGCGTAGCAAAACGTATAGGCCGCCCACTTACAGACTCAGAAGTTTTTGGCTTTAGCCAGGTAAATTCCGAGCATTGCCGTCATAAAATTTTCAACGGTACCTTTGTGATTGATGGTGAAGAAATGCCGACTTCACTCTTTAAAATGATACGTAAGACTTCCGCAGAAAATCCTAACGAAATTGTTTCTGCTTACAAAGATAATGTTGCATTTATAAACGGACCTAAAGCAACACAATTTGCACCTAAGACAGCTGATAAACCCGATTATTATACCGAAAAGGAATTTGATAGTGTACTTTCACTAAAAGCCGAAACCCACAACTTCCCTACCACAGTAGAACCTTTCAATGGTGCTGCAACCGGTGCAGGTGGAGAAATTCGTGATCGTCTGGCAGGTGGTCAGGGCTCATTACCGCTGGCAGGAACTGCAGTTTATATGACGGCATATTCCAGATTAAAAGCAGAATCTCCAAGACACTGGGAAGCGGGTATGCCAGCACGTAAATGGTTGTATCAAACCCCAATTGATATACTTATAAAAGCTTCAAATGGGGCTTCAGACTTCGGAAATAAATTTGGACAACCGCTTATTGCAGGTTCAGTTTTGACTTTTGAACATGAAGAAGGTGGTCGCAAGCTAGGCTACGATAAAGTGATTATGCAAGCTGGTGGAATAGGTTACGGTAAAAAGAATCAAGCTTTAAAAGAAAAACCGCAAACTGGAGATAAAATTGTAATTCTAGGTGGTGATAACTACCGCATAGGGATGGGCGGTGCTGCAGTTTCTTCTGCAGATACGGGTGCCTTTAGTTCGGGGATTGAATTAAACGCTATTCAGCGCTCTAATCCTGAAATGCAAAAACGAGCTGCAAATGCCATTCGTGGTATGGTAGAAAGCGATGAAAATACCATTGTTTCTATTCACGATCACGGTGCCGGCGGTCACTTAAACTGTCTTTCTGAACTGGTTGAAGAAACTGGAGGACTGATTGATCTGGATAAACTTCCTGTAGGTGACCCTACTCTTTCAGCTAAAGAAATTATAGGCAATGAGTCACAAGAGCGTATGGGGCTTGTAATAGGAGCTCAAAATGCTGAAACTTTAAAACGTATTGCAGATCGCGAACGTTCTCCTATGTACGAAGTAGGTGATGTGACCGGTGATCATCGCTTTACATTTAAATCTAAGACTACAGGTGAAAAACCTATGGATTTAGAAATGAATGATATGTTTGGTAGTTCGCCAAAAACCATAATGACCGATTCAAAAATCAGTAGGGTTTATGATGATGTTTCCTACTCGTTAGAGAATTTTCACGACTATTTAGAAAATGTATTGCAACTGGAATCTGTTGCCTGTAAAGACTGGTTAACGAATAAAGTAGATCGTTGTGTAGGTGGACGGGTTGCAAAACAGCAATGTGTGGGTAGCTTACAAATTCCACTAAATAATGTTGGAGTAATGGCGCTAGATTTTAACTCTAAAAATGGTGTTGCTACCTCTATAGGTCACTCCCCTGTAAGTGGTTTAATAAACCCCGTTGCAGGAAGTAAAAATAGTATTGCAGAAGCACTTACAAATATTATTTGGGCACCACTTGAAAAAGGCTTAAAATCGGTTTCACTATCTGCAAATTGGATGTGGCCGTGTAATAATGAAGGAGAAGATGCCCGTTTATATGAGGCGGTACAAGCTGTTTCTGAGTTTGCAATAGACTTGGGCATTAATATTCCTACTGGTAAGGATTCGCTTTCTATGAAGCAGAAATATCCTGATGGTGATGTAATTGCTCCCGGAACCGTTATAATATCTGCGGCCGGAACTTGTAGCGATATTAATAGAGTTATCGAACCTGTCTTACAACACGATGAAGGAGCTATCTATTACATAAATTTATCTCAGGATGATTTTAAATTAGGAGGATCTAGTTTTGCTCAAATTCAGAACAAAATTGGTACTCAGGCACCTTCAATCTTAGACAATAAAGGATTTGCTAAAGCATTTAATGTCATTCAAGATTTAATTAAAAATGATCAGATCGTTGCCGGGCATGATGTTGCTTCCGGCGGACTAATAACTACTCTTTTAGAGTTGTGTTTTGCTGAAAATAACTTGGGTGCATCAATAGACCTGACTGCTTTTGAAGAGAAAGATTTAATTAAAATTCTTTTTGCTGAAAATGCAGGTATTGTATTTCAGGCAGCTAAGAATGCTGACGTTGAATCTATTTTGACTGAAAATAATATAGCTTTCTTCAACATCGGAACTACAACTGAAACTGCAGATTTAGAAGTTAAAAAGGATTCTATTGAAATAGGTTTAAATATCTCTTCTTTACGTAGAAAATGGTTTCAGACTTCTTATCTTTTAGATCAGCAACAAACCGCAAAAGGTCTGGCAGGTGCACGATTTGCAAATTTTGATGTACAACCCTTAACATATAGTTTTCCAAAACAATTCACAGGTATTAAACCTGAAATAGATGCTACTAAACCACGCCCTAAAGCAGCAATTTTACGCGAAAAAGGAAGTAACAGTGAACGTGAGATGGCAAATGCTATGTATCTCGCTGGTTTTGACGTAAAAGATGTGCATATGACCGATTTGATTACCGGTCGTGAAACACTTGAAGATATTCAATTTATAGGTGCTGTGGGTGGTTTCTCAAACTCAGATGTATTAGGATCTGCTAAAGGCTGGGCTGGTGCATTTTTGTACAACGAGAAAGCCAATACTGCTCTTAAGAATTTCTTTGCGCGACCAGATACACTTTCAGTAGGTATTTGTAACGGTTGCCAACTTTTTGTAGAGCTCGATTTATTAAATCCAGAACATGTGCAAAAGCCAGTCATGCAGCATAACGATTCTAATAAGCACGAGAGCGGATTTACAAGTGTTACTATTGCAGAAAATGATTCGGTGATGCTATCTACACTTTCAGGAGCAACTTTAGGTGTGTGGATTTCTCACGGAGAAGGTAAATTTAATTTGCCACTTGATGAAGAAAACTACAAAATTGTAGGTAAATACGGGTACGATGCTTATCCTGCTAGCCCTAATGGAAGTAGTTTTAATACCGCTATGATGACTGATAAAACGGGTCGTCACTTAGTAACTATGCCACACATTGAACGTTCTATCTTTCAATGGAACTGGGCAAAATATCCTAAAGGTCGCCAAGACGAAGTGAGCCCTTGGATTGAAGCTTTTGTAAACGCCCGTTTATGGATTGAAAAGCAATAAAACATCAGTTAAATTGTTAAAAAAGGCTCTGGTAAAATTTTATCAGAGCCTTTTTTTTAAGCTTTTTCGTTATTTGTAATACTTTAAAACATCAAAACCCAATAAATTATAAAAGAAATTTATAATTTACTAATGACTACTGAATCTGAATCTGAAACCAAATTTTATTTTGCAAAATTTAAATATTCAGATTCAGAAAATCTCGATTTAAATAAATTTTCAGGAAACTTAACTTATTACAATCAGGCAGGTAAAAAATTAACTTCCTCTTATTTCAATTCAGGCATTTTTTAGCTTAAATTCATTACAATAATTTGAATACTAGTAAAGATGAATTAATTACATCTAAAGCCATGCTCCCATGGAAGACTGTATATTAAAACCTATGCAAAATATACATATTGGTATAAACTAATAGATGGTGAATACCGGTATACTCATACCACTTCTGATATTGCAAGTAGAGAAATCTGTTCAACAGCTGGATCACCAGGAGAACCTTTTTTTGAAGGTAGCGGCAGCGGAAGTAACAATGGCAATACTAATAACAGTACTTGTTATGAGAATTAGAAAATGAATGTGGGGGATGTATGGTAGAATTTAATGATGAAATTTATGATGATAAAACAGATAATCAACTGACTAGAAAAGCTGATTGTGTTTACCAAAAAATGGTTGACAATAAAAACAATATTAATTGGATTCTTGAAAACTTTAATGATGGAGATACTCATTCTCAATTTAACTTAAAACTTGTAATGTCAACAACGCTTGGCAATAAAACAAATGCTTCTACAGCAACACCTTTACAAAGTGGTATCTCAAATACTTTTGTAATAAGTATAAATCAAAGTCATGCGGAAAATAGAAATACTACGTTAACCATTGCAAGAACCATTATACACGAAAGTATTCACGCAAGACTCTGGGAATTTATGTACTCAAGAGATAAAAATTTAGCGATGATAAAAAATGATTTTCCGGGTATTTATAACTATTATAAAAATCATCAACAGAACTGGGATCATGAGCAAATGGCTGCGTATTACAGGGAAACTATAGCTACAGGTTTAAAACATTTTGATAATGGACAACACACAGACTAATTTTATGGTGATATGTCGTGGGAAGGTTTAGCGAATATTGTTGATGAAAATAATAGGCCTAATGAAATTTACACGGAAGCGTGGGAAAAATTAACAGATACTGAACAAAATAGAATTAAATATACTATTGCAAATGAGAAAAGTAATGGAAATAAAACCTGTGTAAAATGAGAAAATACATTTTTATAGTTACATCTCTTTTGTTCTTAAGTTCCTATTCTCAGTCTAGGAAGAATATTTATTTTTTAATTGATAAAAAAGATACATTAATCAAAAAACAAATTGCTACTCAAACAAATGAATACGAAGGCTATCGAATAATTGATGAAAGACGCATAGTAACAGAATTAAAAAGATCTGAAAGTATTCATGGTGATGATGTTGAATATGAAACGTTTGCTTCTTATTCATTTTCTTTTAATAGAAAAGAGGATACTATCATTTCAAAAACGTATTTCGATAGTTTGTCAATAATTAAGGACAGGAAAAAAATTTTAGATACTATTAAAATAGAAAATATGTTCAATTTGAATTACATTTTTATTGAACCAAAAAATTGCAACGAATTCATTTTGAGACAAGCAGAGGTTTTAACCTTTGAATAAATGTAAGCCATAACAGTCTATAGGAATAGGATGTTCAAAAGTCCTAAACCATTTTTACTCTTTTTACTTTTAAGCTGCAATTTCTTTTAGTAAGAATCTGGAAAGAAATGGATGTCTATCGAGTATGTTAGTTGTTAAAAAATATAACAAATGCAAAAAACTAAGGGTAGCAAGCTGTGTGAATAAGATAATCCTTTTAATGTTTTTTTTGGCCACACCTTTTTTTTCATACGGTCAAAAAAATCAATATTTGCTCTTCGACATTTGTAATGATAGTTTTTTACTAGCGGAGATATGAAATATTATAATATTGACGATACTCTTTTTGAAATAAGCAGGTATAAACAAGTTGATACAATTTCTAGGAAAGAGTTTGGTAAAATCAATTTTACTACAGTTCATAACCTATGGGATAAGGGTGAAAAATTGTTTCTCGAAGTAAGTATTAAAAAGAATAAAATGTTAGAAACTAAAAATGAAGTTTTTGAACACATTTTTGTTATTGATAAGCTTCAAAATGATAAATTCAAAAGAACCCGGGTTTGGTGGATAGATTATTAATAAACTTTTATAATACTAATGAATTTTAATTTAGCTACCTAACACAGAATAGGATCTATTTAATATTAAATAAGCGGAGTGTTCTAACAGAGCCTTTAACAAATAATGTAAATCACTTTACTATTGGGCATCATTGTCTATGTCAAATACCTCTACAAAGAGTATATGGGTATAACAACTAAGTTTATCTACCTTTCGACAATAACGGGCCAAGCTGATCCTGATTTCTCAGAACTATTTGATGCTTTTATAGAATACAATAGGACTTCTTCTCCTGCCAATCTCAACAAAACTCAACACGAACTGATGAATGATTTCATCTTCGAAATGGCTACATCATTATCTGCTTATGGAAATGCAGCAGGCTATAATTTACCACTATCGTATTACAAAAAATTATGTTATTCTGGAGATATGTTAGCTTCTGCAAGTTTTAAAAATTCGTATCCTGAATTTGTTAATCCTGCTGATCGAACGAATAATATTTGAAATAGAAATCCTGAGTTCATAGAAATTCTTTATTCTGTTTTAAGTGAACAAGACAATACAACACAAACTAATACTTATCCTGATGCCACAACTTTCACAGCAACACCAAAAGGCAAACCTGTTTCATAGGTATTTCCTTGCAATTAGTGTATTTCTTATATTGATTCAGACTTCCTGTAGCTCTTTAAAAAACTCAAAAATTACCAATTTCAATATTAAGTCATTGATAGCTCTTGAGGTTGATTTTCATGAGGCAGATAATATTAAGTTTATTGATAGTTTCTCTAATGATAAAGCTTTTAAAAACTATTTGAAAGATAACCTGTTTGAAAAGGGACCAAAATTATCCTATCCCAATCCATTTTACTATAAAAGTCAGGCTATAGCTTTGTTCAAAGGATCAAATGGGAATCACCTCTTAGACCAACTTAATCATTCAGATGGCTCTTTATTACAATATTTTCCTGAACAAAAAATAAATTTACTTTTTAACTATGATGATGATGATGGCGAGAATAATCAGAATAGGGATTTTGAATATAAATCAAGTAAACAAATAAAAATCACAAAACCAGTCATTTCGATGGATGGGAAACTTGCGCTTATTTGGTATAGCACATACTTTGTAGGTGATGGTCATACAGGTATTCATATGTTTCAAAAAATTGATGGAAAATGGGTACTCTCGAACTTTAGAGAATTGTATTAGGCCTAAGATATTTTCAATATAATGTTAAGTAGTAATTGATAATTATAGATCTTTAGTTTGTGATAATAAAAAAAAGCACAGATTCTTTGAATCTGTGCTTTTTTTTACCCTATTCATAATGAAAAACCCGATGCTATAAGCACCGGGTTTAAAATTAACTAGGTAGTAAATTTAATTTTGATCAGCTTCATTAATATTTGGATTTGCATCAATTTCAGCTTGAGGAATCTTGAAAATCCAATCATCATTAACTGATGGTTTATCCTGTATAAAACCGTCTTGATAAAGAACTGCTGCTGCACCCGAATTTGTTAAGTCTATTCCCTCATCCCAGCGAATATGATCGGTATAACTAAACCCTTCGCCATAAAGCTCTATGTAACGTTGAAATTTAATTTGCTCCATAAGCTCTGCCTGAGTATTGTATTGATCAATATCAAAAGCACTGTCACGAGCACTTCCTAATGCATCTAATGCCGCTTTAGCACCAGTAATATCATTACTCATAGCTTTAGCTTCTGCTTCGATAAGATACATTTCTGCGGAACGCATGTAAATAACATCATCAGGATCTATAGTCCCAGGATTTTTATTTAAAAACTTTACATGCATATAAGGGTGAGTATTGTGCTGTGGTGTCATCCCATATTTTGAAATGATCGCATCAAAAGCAGCTTCAAATTCTTCTTCAGTATCATAATTAGGATCTGATTCAAAACTACCTCCTTGATCATTAGAAGCAGATGAATTTGTGTTAGGAGCATCTGGTAAAAATGCTTTCGTTCTATAATCTGTATCAGGAAGCATATCGTACATTTCCTTATTTACTAATTTAGGATTACCTCTGTTCTGACTTCCGTTGAATGTTGGAGAAATCAGATAAAAGTATGATCTAAAGAACGTAGTTTCCGTAGAAATTACATTCCCACCCCAGATAACTTCTGGTAATTCATTAGTATTAAAACCAGACAACCAGTCTGCTTCATTCATTAATGGATAACCATTACGAGCTAATGCAGCCGCACTTGCAGCTGTAGCCCAGTCCCCTTTAGATAAAGCAATACGTGCTTTTATACCGTAAGCTGCATTAATGTTTAATTGAGACTTAATTTTTGCACTTCCATTTCCTCTTGGGTCTGCACCTTCAAAATATGTAATAGCTTGATCTATATCCTTTTCCATTTGAGCATAAACTTCTGCAACTGTAGAACGTGCTTCACTTGTAAATGGAGGCTCTGTAGCAAATAGTAAGGGCACACCCGGATCTGTAGCCGGATCACCTATAATATATCCTTTTGCATACGCAGTAACTAGGCGATAATAAGACCATGCTCTGTAAGCATATGACTGACCTAAAACATCACTCAAATTCTCATCAATCGCAAGTCCGTCTTCCTGAACTTGATTAATGATTGAATTAACACTAGTGATAAAATGATAACGCTGATACCATAATTGCTCTGAAGTCAATGATGTAGATACGTTATGAGAATTCCATTGTAATTCTGATGTCATCCATCCATTTGCTGGTGCAGAGTGAATAAGATCACCGGTAAGCACATCTCCTAATGGTATAAAGTAATGCTCCCCTGCTCTACTTGCAGAACCTCCTGGTATTGGAGATTGCGCATACATTTGTCTGTGGAGTCCATTTAATATTAATCTCATATTTGCCACAGATGATAATGCATCTGCCGCAGATATCGCGTCGGTAGGTTTAGTTTCCAGAAAATCTTCTGAGCAACCTAGTGTTGATATCATAACTAATGACAACACTACTATTTTAATTCGTTGTAACATATGTGTAAATTTTATTTTCTTGTCGATTAATTAAAATGAAACATTAACTCCAAAAGAAACCACTCGAGAAGGATTGTAGTCATTACCAGAACCGGTACCTGCAAGGTTGTATTGCGGATTCAAACCATTACGCTCACTATTAAAGTATAGGTTTTCTCCTGCAACAAACAGACGTAAATTTTCAAAACCTAAACGCTCTGAAATATCTGTATTAAATGTATACGATAGGTTTACATTACGTAGCGCAACAAACGATGCATCTGTAAGGAAACGAGTAGACTGCGTTTGAACTTGGTTTGAGTTTCCATTTTCTAAACGTGGTACTGAAGTAATATCTCCCGGGTTTCTCCAAGCGTTAAGCGCATCTGGATGATAAGCATCTCCATAATCTCCAGTGTGCATTAAACCTGCATAACCATTATCTAAGATTTTTCCGCCTTGAGAGAAAGTGAATATAAAATCTAAAGCAAGACCTTTATAATTAATTCGGTTTTGGATAGAACCTATTAAATCTGGTATAGATTGTTCACCTACATAAGCTCTACCTGCTTCATCCCAATCGTTTGTAGTTGCTTGTGTACCATCTGCATTTAAAACAGGAACACGCTCCCCAGCATTAACATCACCTTCATACATATTGTAAAGAGCATCTCCATTATCTGGATCTACACCGGCATAGTCATATATGTAGAAATCAAATCTAGAACGACCTACTTCCCAACGTTTTGACCCATTCACAAATGGTGATGGTAAATCAGTAATTTTATTCTTAAAAGTAGATGCTTGAGCAGTTACAGACCAGTTTAAATTTTGAGTTCTAATAAGATTTGCTGTTAGAGCTAATTCAAAACCTTCATTATACATTGTTCCTACGTTTTGAGGAACCTCATTTAAACCATTAGATAATGGAATAGGTAGGTTGTACAACAGATCAGAAGAATTCTTTTTGTAATATTCAAAAGAACCATCTAAGAAATTATTGAATAGACCAAATTCTAACGCTATATCATAGCTCTCGATAGTTTCCCAAGTTAATGCTGAGTTACCTATATCTGATAAAAATATCGCAGGATCACCGGCATTTGAAGTAAGTGAATAACGAGGTTGTGATAAGTAATAATCTAATAAATCATCATTACCAACTTCACCATAAGAAGCACGTAATTTTAACTGATTGATAAAATCAACGTTATCCATAAATTTTTCCTGATCTATTCTCCAAGAAGCCCCTACAGAATAGAAAGAACCCCAACGTACATCACTGTTAAAAACAGAACTTCCATCACGACGTACAGAACCACTTACATAGTATCTGTTATCATAATTATAATTTAAACGCGCAAAATATCCCTCAATTCGTTTGTCTGAACTGTAACCACCTAACCTTACCGGAGTAGAAAAGTTGTCATACTCATATATACCTTCAGCAGTTTGTACTGTTGCAAGTCCATTATTTTCTGAATAATGACGATCAAAACTTTCGTGACCAAGCGTTAAATCCACATTGTGAACGTCTGCAAATGACTTATTGTATGTTAAAAGTTGTGTGAAGTTCTCTACTGTTCTTCTAAAACGAGTTTCTCCGTAACGTCCTGTTGGAGCACCATCACCAACTATTGCATTCTCATAACTTTTATTAATATAGTCTTGAACATCTTGACCGTATGTCAAACGTGCTTTTAAGCCATCTATAATTGTAAATTCTGAATACAAACGCATACCTAAGTTATTGATATCAGTTTGTTCATCATTAAAAATGGTTTCAGCAATACCATGACGACCTGGATTGTATGGTCGAGACTGAATGCCATATTCTGAATAACCTTCTCCTAAATCAAAAAGACGATCTCCATTAGCATCTAATACGTAGTTACCATTAGAATCAACTTGATATACTGGATATATTGAACCTAGATCTTTAGCCCAATTAAATGCATTTACAATACTACCTGTACCTGCACCACCTAAACCACTAGACTTACTAAGAGCAAGGTTAATGCTACCACCAACTGTTAACCACTTCGTCGGAGTAAAATCTCCGTTAAGTCGTGAAGTCAATCGGTTGAAATCACTTTGTATTACATAACCCTCTTCTTTAAGGTGCGATGTAGAGAAAAACACTTGATGATTCTCTCCACCGGCAGAAACAGAAACCGAATTATTAATACGACTACCTGTTCGTTGTAATGCGTCATACCAGTCTAAACCTTGGTAAACAACTTGTGCATTAGGATTTATTTTTCCATCTGTACCTACAATCTGATCGTTAGGAACATTAAAAGGATTGTAACCTAATCTATTGAATATGGAAGCTGAAGCTTGTGCTGCAGGATCTGCAACATTCAGCGAATTCTTATAAGCTTCCCACATAAGTTCGTAATACTCTCCGGGATTAACCGCATCATAATTAGATACACCTTGATTAACAACACCATATTGAGAAGAAGCAGTAATACGGGCAGGAACGCCTTTTTTACCACTTTTAGTAGTGATAAGAACTACACCATTTGCTGCTCTCGAACCGTAAAGCGCTGTAGAAGCTGCATCTTTAAGTACGGTAATAGATTCTATATCGCTCTGGCTAATACTGTTTAAACCACCTTCAAACTGAATACCGTCTACAATATATAATGGATCTGTACTTCCGTTAAGTGTACCTACACCTCTAATTATTACGCTAGGTGAAGAACCCGGCTGTCCTGATGCAGAGATAAATTGCACACCAGTAGTAGACCCTTCAAGAGCTGCTATAGGAGAAGTTACAACACGCTGCTCAAGATCTTCAGACTTGATAACGCTTGCCGATCCTGTAAATGCCTCTTTAGTAGTTGTACCGTATGCGGTTACAATTACTTCTTCTAAAGATTCTGAATCTGCTTGTAATGCTAATGAGAATTGAGTGGCATTCCCAATTTTCTTTCTCAAATTTTTAAAACCTACATAAGATATTACTAGTGTTTCAGTTGAAGAAGCCTCAATACTAAAATTACCGTCAAAATCTGTTTGTGTACCTCTACTCGTGCCTTCAATTATTACCGAAGCACCAGGCAGAGGTTGGCCATCTTCGGCAGTGGTAATCGTACCACGTACAGTTTTTTGTTGTGCAAAACTTGAGTAAATACCAAGAAATAGCACAAAAAATACGCTAAGTAGTTTTTTTAATTTCATATAAAAGTTTGTTAATGATTTAACGCAAGATTAACAATCATGATCTTTTTCACAAGTTGTAACTCTATCGGAATACTAGGTAAATGAGCGATTTCTTAACGTTTTATAAAGTAATATTTAACATATGATAATCAAGAGAGCTCTGATTAATAAAGTGTTAATAAAGAATAGAGAGAATTGCAAATCTTTCAATTTTAGCTAATTGAAAAATGTTGCATTTTTTGTGATTTAAAATCATTCAAAATAACCCATTGTTGTTTTCTTAACCTTAATGGAAATAAATTATCAACCATTTAGTATAAATACCATATTCTTAATACAACGTTGTAATTTTTTATAAAAATTAGAATATAGCTGTCAAAATTGCTATTTTGCAAGACAAACCCTATTCAATAAGCAATGGAAATTAAACGTCTTTTCGACTTCCCATACTACCAGCTAGAGAACTACAAATTAGACAATGCACTGGTAACTAAATACGACGGCAAGTGGGTCGCTACAACTACCCAATCCTATATTGATCAAGCAAATGCTATTAGTCGAGGCCTTCTCAAATTAGGCGTAAAACCAAATGATAAAATTGCTGTAATCTCTTCTACAAATCGTACAGAGTGGAACATTATGGACATTGGCATCCTTCAATTAGGTGCTCAAAATGTTCCTGTCTATCCTACTATTTCTAAGGAAGAGTATGAATATGTACTTAATCACAGTGAATCTATTTACTGTTTTGTTTCAGATAAAGAAGTTCTTGACAAATTAAATGCGATAAAAGATAATGTACCCTCTTTAAAGGGAGTTTATTGCTTTGATTCAATAACGGGTTGTCAGAGCTGGGAAGAGGTTAAAGAAGAAGATACCCATTTACAAGCTGAAGTAGAAAAATTAAAAGATGCTGTTCACGAGGATGATTTAGCTACACTTATTTATACCTCAGGAACTACAGGTAAACCTAAGGGGGTTATGCTTAGTCATAAAAATGTGGCCTCAAATGCATTAAATAGTGCAAGTAGATTTCCTATAGTTCCAGGAAAAAGTAAAGCCTTAAGTTTTTTACCTGTCTGCCATATCTACGAGCGTATGCTTATGTATTTGTATCAGTATTCTGGTGTGAGTATTTATTTTGCAGAAGGGCTTGACACGATAAGTGAAAACTTAAAAGAAATTCAGCCAGAAGTAATGACCGCAGTACCTCGTCTCCTAGAGAAGGTATATGATAAAATCATTGCTAAGGGTGCTGATTTAACGGGTATTAAAAGGAAACTTTTTTTCTGGGCTGTAGAGCTCGGACTTGAATACGAACCTTATGGCCAAAATGGGTGGTGGTATGAGCAAAAACTAGGAATTGCACGCAAATTGATTTTCAGTAAATGGCAGGAAGCACTTGGGGGTAACTTAAAAGTAATTGCTTCAGGTAGTGCAGCATTACAGCCGCGGCTAGCACGTGTATTTAATGCTGCAGAAATCGCTGTTATGGAAGGATATGGTCTTACAGAAACCTCGCCGGTGATATCTGTTAATGATATGAGAGATGAAGGGTTCAAAATTGGAACTGTAGGAAAACCTATTCCAGAGACTGAAGTGAAAATTGCAGAAGATGGCGAAATTTTGATTAAAGGTCCGCAAGTAATGCTAGGCTATTATAAAGATGCTGAAAAGACCGAGGAGGTTCTTATCAATGGCTATTTTCATACTGGAGATATAGGAGAGATTGATCACCAAGGATTTTTAAAAATTACAGATCGCAAAAAAGAAATGTTTAAAACAAGCGGTGGAAAATATGTCGCTCCACAGCTTATTGAGAATATGATGAAGCAATCCCGTTTTATCGAGCATATTATGGTTGTGGGTGAAGGCGAAAAAATGCCTGCAGCTTTAATCCAACCTAATTTTGAATTTGTTACCGAATGGGCTAAAAAGAAAGGTATTGATATAGGAACAACTAATCAAGATTTAGTTACCAATGCTGATGTAATTAATCGCATTCAGGAAGACGTTAATCAATATAATGAGCATTTTGGTAAATGGGAACAGATTAAGCGGTTTGAACTTACTCCCGATGAGTGGAGTATAGATTCTGGCCACCTCACTCCTACTATGAAATTAAAGAGACGCATTGTTAAGCAAATGTATATTGCTCAATACAATAAAATTTACGACCATAAATAATTGAAAGACTCCTTAGAAATAAGGAGTTTTTTTATGGATATATAGCTGCAGTAACAAACCAAATGTTAATCTGCTAAAATTAATTCAATTTATTATGCACGCATAGTATTATTTTTTTAACTTTACGCAAACGTATGAGTAAAAAAGATATAACAATAGATCACGCGCTTAGAGCAACCTGGCAAGCCATTACAAAAATGTACAATGAGCAAGCTGCTCAATTAGATAGTACAATGGCTACTGGCTTTGCATTGCTAAGTATAGATCCTGAAGAAGGAACACCATCTACAGCCTTAGGTCCAAAAATGGGAATGGAAGCTACTAGTCTTTCACGTACCTTAAAATCTATGGAAGAACGTGGATTGATCGAAAGAAAACCTAATCCTGCTGATGGTCGCGGCGTATTAATTTTTCTTACAGACTTTGGTAGAGAAAACAGAGACTTTAGTAAGGATAGAGTTTTACGCTTTAATGAAGCAATTAGAAATAATATAGACAGTCAAAAAATTGATCATTTTTTTGAGGTTGTCCATGTTATTAATGATTTGATTCAAAATAAAAAAATATATAACACATCTGAAACTACTATAAAACAATGAGTAAAAGACGTATAAACAAAGTTGCAGTTATTGGCTCCGGGATTATGGGAAGTGGTATCGCTTGTCATTTTGCTAATATAGGAGTCGAAGTATTATTGCTCGATATAGTTCCCAGAGAACTTACCGATAAAGAAAAAGCTAAGGGATTAACTTTAGAGAGTAAAGTGGTACGTAATCGTTTAGTTAACGATCATCTTACAAACTCATTAAAGTCAAAACCTTCACCTATTTACCATCTAGATTTTGCAAAACGCATTACGACAGGTAATATGGAAGATGACATCGCTAAGGTAAAAGATGTAGACTGGATTATTGAGGTTGTTATTGAGCGTCTGGATATTAAGAAGCAGGTTTTTGAAAATCTTGATAAACATCGTACTCCGGGAACATTAATTACGTCTAATACATCAGGTATTCCTATCAAGTTTATGAGTGAAGGGCGTAGTGATGATTTTCAAAAGCATTTTTGTGGAACTCATTTCTTTAATCCTGCTCGATATTTAGATCTTTTTGAAATTATTCCTGGTCCAAAAACAGACCAGGATGTGCTTGATTTTCTTGATTCTTATGGCGAAAAGTTTTTAGGAAAGACAACTGTAGTTGCGAAAGATACTCCTGCATTTATAGGTAATCGTGTAGGTACATTTAGTATTATGAGTCTATTTCATACTGTTGAAGAACTAGGTATGACTGTAGAAGAAGTTGATAAACTTACAGGTCCTGTTATAGGTAGACCTAAATCTGCCACATTTAGAACTGTAGATGTTGTGGGTCTTGATACACTTGTACATGTTGCTAATGGCATACGTGACAATGTAAAAGATGATGAGCGTAATGAACTTTTTGCTTTGCCTAATTACATCGACCTGATGAACGATAAAAAATGGCTGGGAAGTAAAACGGGTCAGGGTTTTTATAAGAAAATAAAAAATGAAGATGGTTCTAGTGAAATTCAGACACTAGATTTAAATACTATGGAGTATCGTGCAAATAAACGTGCTTCATTTACGACTCTTGAGCTTACAAAATCGATCGATAATGTAGCAAAGCGTTTTCCGGTACTTGTTAATGGAAAAGATAAAGCAGGTGAATTCTTCCGTAAAAATTTTGCTGGATTATTCGCTTATGTTCAAAATCGTATTCCAGAAATTACAGACGAACTTTATAAAATTGATGATGCGATGCGTGCGGGTTACGGTTGGGAACACGGTCCGTTTCAAATTTGGGATGCTGTAGGCGTTGAGAAAGGTATCGAATTGATGAAAGCTGAAGGGTATGAAGTTGCCTCTTGGGTTTCAGAAATGGTTTCATCTGGTAAAAATTCGTTTTACACCGTTAAGGAAGGAAGTACTTTTTATTATGATATTCCGAAGAAAGAATTTGTCAAAAAACCAGGTCAGGATGGTTTCATTATTCTAGATAACATACGAGAGTCAAAACAAGTTTTTAAAAACAGCGGTGTTGTTGTTGAAGATTTAGGTGATGGTATATTAAACGTAGAGTTCAGATCAAAAATGAATTCTATAGGTGGTGATGTGTTAGCTGGTTTAAATAAGGCCATCGATATGGCTGAAAAAGATTTTGCCGGTCTTGTAGTTTCAAACCAAGGGAAAAACTTCTCTGTAGGTGCAAATATCGGTATGATATTTATGATGGCTGTAGAGCAGGAATATGACGAATTAAACGCTGCTGTTAAGTATTTTCAGGATACGTGTATGCGTCTTCGCTACTCTTCTATTCCTACGGTTGTAGCTCCTCACGCAATGACCCTGGGCGGTGGATGTGAGATGACCTTACATGCAGATCGCGTTGTTGCAGCTGCAGAAAGTTATATAGGTCTTGTAGAATTTGGTGTAGGTGTTATTCCCGGTGGTGGTGGATCTAAAGAAATGGCTTTACGAGCATCAGAAACCTATCATAAAGATGATGTAGAATTAAATAGACTTCGTGAATATTTCTTAGCAATAGGTATGGCGAAAGTATCTACCTCAGCTTATGAGGCTTATGCTCTTGGTATTTTAAAACCAGGTAAAGATATTGTTGTGGTTAATAAAAACAGACAAATAGCCGCTGCTAAAGAAGTTGCCAAATTTATGGCAGATCAAGGGTACACAAAACCAATACCTCGTACTGATATTAAAGTACTCGGTAAACAAGCTTTAGGTGCTTTTTATGTAGGTACAGATCAAATGAATGCAGGTAAATACATAAGTGATCACGATAAGAAAATAGCCAATAAACTAGCTTACGTTATGGCTGGTGGTGACCTATCTGAAGCTTCTTATGTGAGTGAACAATATCTTTTAGATCTTGAACGTGAAGCCTTTTTAAGTCTTACCGGAGAACGCAAAACTTTAGAGCGTTTACAGCATATGATCCAAAAAGGTAAACCGCTGCGTAACTAACCTAAATCTAAAAAATTAGGTCTAGTTTCTAATGAAATGATTTAACCGCTTATTTGACAAGTTGGTTGAAGTTTAAAAGATGAATTATATACTTATAAAGAAATTCAAATAGCCTTAGGATTAAAATTCTACAGTCTATAATCTAAAATCTATATTAATGAAAACAGCATATATCGTAAAAGCATATAGAACAGCCGTAGGTAAAGCACCTCGCGGATTGTTTCGATTTAAGAGACCAGACGAATTAGCAGCAGAGACCATCGAATATATGATGAATGAGCTGCCTAATTTTGATAAGACACGTATTGATGATGTGATGGTAGGTAATGCAATGCCAGAGGCAGAACAAGGTCTTAACGTAGGTCGTTTAATTTCTTTAATGGGTTTAAAAATTGAAGATGTTCCTGGTGTAACTGTAAATCGCTACTGTGCATCTGGTGTTGAAACGATCGCAATGGCATCTGCAAAAATACAAGCAGGTATGGCAGAATGTATTATTGCTGGTGGTGCAGAAAGTATGAGTTATATCCCAATGGGAGGTTACAAACCTGTGCCAGATTATAAAGTAGCTAAAGCCGGTAATGAAGATTATTATTGGGGAATGGGATTGACTGCAGAAGCAGTGGCAAATCAATATAACGTATCTCGAGAAGATCAAGATCAATTTGCCTACAATTCACATCAAAAAGCTTTAAAAGCACAAGCTGAAGGACGTTTTGATGATCAAATTGTACCTATCGAAGTTGAGCATACATTTGTAAATGATGCCGGTAAAAAAGAATCGAAGACTTATACCGTAAAGCAAGACGAAGGCCCTCGTGCCGATACAAAACTTGAAATCCTTTCTAAACTTCCTCCCGTTTTTGCTGAAGGTGGTAGTGTAACCGCCGGTAATTCATCACAAATGAGTGATGGTGCTGCATTTGTATTGGTTATGAGTGAAGAAATGGTTAAAGAACTTAACCTTGAACCTATTGCTCGTATGGTCAATTTTGCTGCAGTGGGTGTTGAACCTCGCATAATGGGTATTGGACCAGTTAAAGCTATTCCCAAAGCTTTAAAACAAGCAGGTCTAAAACAAGATGACATTAGTCTTATGGAGCTTAATGAGGCATTTGCTTCGCAATCCTTGGCAGTTATAAGAGAGTTAGGACTCAATCCAGATATTGTAAACGTAAATGGAGGTGCAATAGCATTAGGACATCCATTAGGTTGTACAGGTGCTAAACTTTCAGTTCAACTGTTTGATGAAATGCGTAAGCGTGAGATGAAAGGAAAATATGGGGTGGTAACTATGTGCGTAGGTACCGGTCAAGGCGCTGCAGGAGTTTACGAGTTTCTCAACTAGATTATAGATATTTAGAAGAAAGATAAAAGACTATTTATCGATTATTTGTCAGGATCTTCTTTGAATTGGGAACACCGTTTCTCATAGCTCAACATAAAATTACATCAACCATAAAATATTAAACGAATTAGAAATTAAAATACAGGAATGGCAAAAAATGACAATGGTTTTCAACATGGTTTATAACTATAAATCTAATCTCATTTTTCTCTCTTCTATATTCTTAAAAATAAAATAATGGCAGAAACAGCAGATAATAAAGAAATTTTACGTGGTGGTCAATTTTTAGTTAAAGAAACCGCTTGTGAAGATGTTTTTACTCCTGAAGACTTTAACGAGGAGCAAAAAATGATGAAAGAAACGGTTAAAGAATTCGTTGACCGAGAGATTGTTCCTCACAGAGAGCGTTTTGAACATAAAGATTATGCACTCACGGAAGAGGTTATGCGTAAGGCTGGTGAGCTTGGCTTACTAGGTATTGCTGTTCCTGAAGAATACGATGGTTTAGGTATGGGTTTTGTTTCAACTATGCTTGTTTGCGATTATATTTCTGGAGCTACAGGATCTATCGCTACTGCATTTGGTGCTCATACGGGAATCGGCACCATGCCTATTACACTTTATGGGTCTGAAGAACAGAAGAAAAAATATGTTCCTAAGTTAGCTACAGGTGAATGGTTTGGCGCTTATTGTTTAACAGAGCCGGGTGCTGGATCTGACGCAAATAGTGGTAAAACAAAAGCCGAACTTTCCTCAGACGGTAAGACCTATAAGATCAATGGTCAGAAAATGTGGATCTCAAACGCAGGTTTTTGTAATGTGTTTATTGTTTTTGCACGTATAGAAGATGATAAAAATATCACTGGATTTATTGTAGAAAACGATCCTACAAATGGAATTTCACTAGGTGAAGAAGAAAAGAAATTAGGTATTCACTCTTCATCAACACGTCAGGTTTTCTTCAACGATACAGTAGTTCCTGTAGAAAATATGCTTTCAGGTCGTGGAGAAGGTTTTAAAATTGCAATGAATGCACTCAACGTGGGTCGTATAAAACTAGCTGCAGCTTGTCTTGATGCTCAACGTCGTGTAATTGATATGGGTGTAAAATATGCTAACGAGCGCGTACAATTTAAAACGCCTATTGCAAAGTTTGGTGCCATAAAATCTAAACTTGCCGAGATGGCAACTAATGCTTATGCTTCTGAAAGTGCTGCTTATAGAGCTGCAAAAAATATAGAAGACCGCATCAGTATACGTATCAGCGAAGGCAATACGCATCAAGAAGCAGAACTTAAAGGTGTTGAAGAATATGCAATTGAATGTTCTATTCTGAAAGTTGCCGCGTCTGAAGATATGCAGAGTTGTGCAGATGAAGGTATTCAAATATTTGGAGGAATGGGCTTTAGTGCAGATGCTCCTATGGAAGCTGCCTGGAGAGATGCCCGTATCTCCCGTATCTATGAAGGTACAAATGAGATTAACCGCATGCTTGCTGTAGGAATGCTTGTTAAAAAGGCAATGAAAGGTCACGTAGATCTTCTTAACCCAGCAATGGCTGTAGGTGAAGAACTTACAGGAATTCCTTCTTTTGATACTCCAGATTATTCTGAAATACTTTCCGAAGAAAAAGCGATTGTAGCAAAATTGAAGAAGGTATTCTTGATGGTTGCCGGTAGTGCTATTCAAAAATTTGGCCCAGAGCTTGAATCACATCAGCAATTATTAATGGCCGCTTCAGATATTCTTATTGAAGTATATATGGCTGAAAGTACTATCCTACGTACCGAAAAGAACATTAAACGTTTTGGTGAAGAAAATCAGAAGGAGCAAATTGCAATGGCTCAACTTTATCTTTATCACGCAGTAGATACGATAAACATAAAAGCAAAAGAGGGTATTGTTTCCTTTGCTGAGGGAGATGAACAACGTATGATGCTTATGGGATTAAAGCGTTTTACAAAGTATCAAAATCAGCCTAATGTAGTTGCTTTACGCAATCTTATTGCAGAGAAGATAACTTCAGAAAATACATATCCATTCTAGCCTTTCACTCCTAAGAAAGACTGAAAAAGACCTGTAGCAAATTTGTTACAGGTCTTTTTTTATTTAGATCCGAAGATAAAGTTTAGCTAGTGATGTAATACTTAATCTTATTCCTGTATTTGTCAAATCGGCTCAATACTTGCTGTCTTCGTATAAACATCAGTATCTTTAAAACTTTATTTAATTAACTATGCTTAACTACATTTTTTCAGCTCTATTTTGTCTGGTTTCCTTAGCCGCATCAGCACAAACTAGTCCAGATGTTTATCTGTTTGAGATAAAAACTACTCCTACTACCCTTGAGATTCTAAGTGGAAAAAATATATCTCAAAATCCAAAGTATGATAATCAACCTTCTTTTTATGACGACAATACTGTGCTATATAGTCATACTAGGGATAGTTTAACAACAATTAGTGCTTATGATATTAAATTAGATAAGAATAGGGTATTTACAAACGAACCTTCAAACGGATTCTTCTCTCCACAGCGACTTCCAGAATCTGAAGCCATTGTAATGGTAAGACAAGATTCTTTAGGAAAGCAGCGAATGGTAATTTACGATTATAACACTGCAAAATTTATTAAAGAAGTTGATAGCAACCAGGTGGGATACTTCACGTTTTATAATGATGACTTTTTTATTGCTTCTGTATTAGTTCCTAATCAAATGGATTTGTATTCTGGTCATATTTCACAAAAGAATTCAAGAATGATAATGAATAATGTAGGTAGATCTTTGCAAAAAGTACCTAAGTCAAAATCATTAAGCTATACCGTGGTTAATGAAGATCAAAATTTAGATTTATATGTTTTAGATCTTTCAGGAGACGAACCTACCAGTTATTTTGTTTGTGAATTGCCAATAGGAAGACAAGATTATACCTGGTTAGATGAAAACCGCATACTTGTAGGAAGTGGAGACAGTCTCTTTGTATATGATTTATTTGGTGAACCTGCTTGGCAGTTTTTAGTGAGCTTAAATAAATACCAGTTAACCAATATTACACGTATATCAATTAGTCCAGATGGTAAGCATCTTGCACTTGCGGCAGAACCGGTAGAATAATCTTGTATTTGTGATTATATCTTCTAAATCTCGTGTTGTATTTATTATAGTAATAGCCCAGTTTTTAGGAACTTCACTATGGTTTGTTGGCAATATTGTGGTTCCACAACTTCCATTCTCAGAATTAGGAAGGTCTGATGCGATACGCTCCATTTTGGCAGCTGTTCAATTTGGCTTTATAGCAGGCACCCTGCTTTTTGCACTACTTGCAATTTCAGACCGCTATGCTCCATCAAAAGTATTTCTTATTTGTGCAACTTTAGGAGCTCTTGTAAATCTCACTCTTTTAGCACCTAGTGTTTCTTTTAATACCATACTCATTTCTCGATTTTTAACAGGATTCTTTCTTGCCGGTATTTACCCTGTAGGAATGAAAATAGCGTCTGATTATTTTGAAAAGGGATTAGAAAAAGTGTTAGGCTATCTAGTAGGTGCACTTGCTTTAGGTACTGCCCTCCCCCATTTCTTAAACAGTCTTGGGCTAGCTATCAATTATAAAACAATAACATTGCTTACAAGTATATTAGCTTTAACAGGCGGACTTTTAGTAGGTTTATGTGTGCCTAACGGACCTTTTAGAAAAGCTCAACAGCAAATAAAATTAGTTGGATTATCAACAATGTTTAAGCACAGACCATTTAAAGCAGCAGCTATTGGATATTGGGGACATATGTGGGAGCTTTATGCATTCTGGGGTTTTGTGCCTCTATACATTACACTTTATAACGGTGAGAATGCCCTAAACATAAATATTCCGCTACTGGCATTTTTAACTCTAAGTATAGGAGCTGTATCTTGTGCCCTCGGAGGGCATATAAGTAAAAAAACTACCAGCAAATCTGTAGCATTATTTTCCCTTAGCGCATCGGGGATCTGCTGTCTAGTTTCACCTTTTTTATTGATGGCACCTCTATGGCTTTTTATAGTATTTATTTTGTTTTGGGGAGCTGTTGTGGTTGCAGATAGTCCGCAATTCTCTACCTTAATAGCCAATAACGCAATCGCCGAATACCGTGGTACGGCATTGACGATTGTAAATTGCATAGGATTTGCCATAACTATCGTGAGTATTCAATTTGTTGGTTATTTTGCAGAAAATTATGCCCCTTATTTGTTTCTTATTTTAGCGTTAGGTCCAATTATCGGTGTTATTAATTTAATCTTTCAGAAAAAATAGCTGCTAGAATACAATTCAAGATTTTCTAAATTCAACTATGCGTTTTTTATACCTACTAATTTTTCTTGGCTTATCAGCATGTAATCAAGAAACTTCAAAGCCTGACTTATTTGAAAAATCTAACAGTGATTATCAACCGGTAAAGCGCTCTTTAATTACACCAAATATAGATGGATCTCCCAATGATATTGCCTGGAAAAATAAAACTTGGATTCCTTTAGATAATGATTGGGAAGGAAAAAATGAAAATTCTGTACGGTATAAACTTACCTGGACACCTCACGCTCTATACATTTTGGTGGTTATTGAAAATCTAAAATTAGAACGCTCATTAAATAATCCCCTCAGTACATTTGAAAATCAAAGCAAACTAATACTATATATTGATGAAAATAATAGCGGAGGTAATTATGCCAATGACCATAGCGCTTTTTCTTATCATACACTTGTTGACGGATTTATTCTTGACTATAATGCATTAGGACAACCTGCTGTTTACAATAACCATATAGATAGTGAAATCAAACAATCTGATTCTAACCTTTATTGGGAAATCAAGCTAACCGTATTTGATGAAAGTTATTGTGATAACCTCCCGAATGAAGCGGTGAAGCTAATTAAAAACAAGAAAATGGGTTTTGCAATTGCTTACAGTTCTACTGACGCTTCTACAAATTCAAAAACCATTTTAGGCTCTGTCGAGATTCCAAAAGATTATGAGAATCACATTAAATATGATTCCGGTCTTTTTGGTACTATAATGCTTGTAGAATAGTTCCTTCTATGTATATAGAAAGTGAGTCTAACATATGTTAATCTCACGCTGTCTTAACCATACTATATTTGCATTTAGAAACAAGTTCAGCTTTAATTAACCGAGCAGGATAGTATCTTATAGCGTCAAATTACTTAAGTTTAAAAACAACTAATTTTCGCTATAGCGGAAAAACAAACAATATGGAAAACAAACTAGCACTCAATGATAATCTAAGCTTATCAAGAATTATACACGGTTACTGGCGTTTAAGAGACTGGAATCTTAGTGACCAGGAACTTTTGAAACTTATTGAACAAGTTTTGGAATTGGGAATAACCTCCTTTGATCACGCCGATATCTATGGAAACTATACGTGTGAAGCCTATTTTGGCCGTGCACTTGCGTTAAAGCCATCTTTACGCGATCAAATGGAATTAATAAGCAAATGTGGCATTCGATTAAATACAGATGCGAACCCAGAACTTGATGTGAAAATTTATGATTATAGTTTTAATTATATAGTACAACAGGCTGAAGCATCACTTAAGCATTTGGGTACAGATCGTCTTGATCTTTTACTACTACATAGACCTGCTCCATTTTTTAATCCGGAAGAGGTTGCAAAAGCATTTGATAAACTTAAACAGAGTGGTAAAGTGCTAAATTTTGGAGTCTCAAATTTCACACCGATGCAATTTGACAGCTTGCAATCAAATCTAGATATGCCTCTTGCCACAAATCAAGTTGAGATTTCAGTTTCTTGTTTAGAGCATTTCGAAAATGAAAATATGGAGTTTCTTCAGAAACATAAAATTAAGCCAATGGCATGGTCTCCCCTTGCAGGTGGCGGTCTATTTAAACCTCAATCTGATAAAGAACATCGCTTGTATTCTGTACTAAAGGAAATCGCAGCAGCTTTAAATGTGGAGTCAATTGACCAAGTGATGTATGCTTGGCTATTAAAACATCCTGCTGGTATAATGCCTATTGTAGGTTCTCAACACATAAACCGAATAAAGAGTGCGGTTGATGCGCTTGAGGTTGAAATGAGTCTTGAGCAATGGTACAAAATTTACATTGCTTCAAAAGGAGAAGAATTGCCTTAGAAATTTTAAAAATCGGTTGTTATATAGATTATATAACAACCGATTTTAAATAAAAAACTACTTTTCTAAAACGGTATATTCATAACGGGAATATCCTGTTTTTCCTGAAGGTGACAACGCTTCTATTAGTATTGTTTTTGTTCCTGGAAGATCGCTATTATAGAAAGAAAATTTTGCTGTACCTGTTTTATCAGTCAGGATATTGGGATCCCAGTAAAGTGTAGTTTCTAAATGATTTTTTGCTGTCTGGGTTTCTATATTTTCATATTTAGGAACATAAAACTTTTTTGAAGTGGCATACACCGGTATGGTGGTTTTTAATATTCCTTTAGATTTATAGGCGGTGAAAATTCCATTACCACTATAGGTATAAATAGCTAGAATACTTCCCCAGGAAGGGACAGCACTATAATCTGAAAACGGATTTGCTTCTCTATACAGTTGCTGATAATTAGATGAAGTTTCTTTTATAATTTCAACACTCTTAATATCTGCAGTAGAAAGGTTTTGTAACAATTGATATTCATAATTACGCACCGTTATACCATCTACTAAAATTAAGGTTTCATCTCCTGCTTGTATACGTGGCTTCAAATAAGTTCCCGTACTGTCTGTAACCGGTAAAAATGTAATCTCGTTACCAAATGCAGCACGCAATACGCTAAACAATCCAAATGACCAGTTTTGCTGACTATCTCTTATTTTATCTCCATCGAAAATAACATCGGGCTTTCCATATAAATCTTGTACTTTCTTTCGTTGTGGTGTCATTTCATAGCTGTCTAAAATAATTTCATCTAACTGATTTATAGTCGGATCATAGTCAAAAAATAAATCTTCAGAATTTTCACGTATTTTTTCTGAAAATTCTGAATCCATTACCACAATATTATTCACCTTATCTATTGTTTTAAAATCAACTTCAGGTCTTTCAAGCTTATTTAAATTAAGTGTATAATCACGTTGCCTACCCGCATCATTTTTAGTCTGTAGCACCGCTCGTAATCGATTTCCTTTAATTTGAGGTAGCGGAAAATAAAACCTTCCTAAACTGTCTGTTTGCTGTTTATAGAAACTTTGCTGCTCCCCAAAAATCATAAGGCTTACCTCTACATTTTCTTTCTTTTTATTTTCAGCAAGCAATGCGGCAATATCCCCTTTTACATACAAACCCAGTTCCGGTTCAAAATCAAAATCAGTTTTTAGGTCTGAAATAAATGTATAGTTTCGGTAGCCTTGCGTTAGCATAAGCGCATCCAAATCTAGTTGTCTGTGTGAATTATTTTTGTCAAAATAAGACGTCGCATTCTCGATAGTGCCTTTCAACTCAGAACTCAGCAGCATATACGTTTGAATAGATTTACCCGCTTGTGCTGCCGAAAATACAGAGTCTACAACAACTGCGGAAACCGTAGGAAGCACCGTTTCTTTAGCAAGATTAGCAATATTCAATTGGGCGGTTACTTCTTCTCCTGAGCGATAACTCAATTTATCTGTACCGATGTTAAGGTCTAAAAATTGAGTTTCTAAATCATTGTAATAAAGACGTTCTGCAAGTGGTTTTTTATTAACATCAAATAATGTAAATACAATAATACCGGCGGGCAAACTACTTTTATCTACAGGTAGGGTAAGTTTTCCCTCATTCAGTTTTTGATAAATATTACCGTGAGAAATCCCGCGACTTGCAACCTGTATTGCAATAGAATCATTTAAAAATTCTGTGGAAGTAATTGAGAGCAGTAATTTATCGCGAAGGAGCTTTACATTTAATAAAGTTCCCTGGTCAGATACTTCGGGTAAATCAAAGTATGTCGCTTTAGTTTCATATAAAGCATCAGTCTTTGTAAGTCTTGTACGGTATTTTGTAGCTTTCTTCGGAACCAAAAAAAGTTGCCCCATTCCCAGCGTATTGCTTCTAAATTTACCCACAACAACTCCACTCCCATCAACAACTTCACCTTCAACCAGAACGCCTTTACCGGTATGATCTAATGCTTTAAAACCAACCAAATTGGTAATACCTGCAACAAAATTTCCACTTTCGGGGAAAAATTGTAAATCAATATCTGGTTTTGCTAAATTATAAAACTCAGTGTGCCGCGCACCACTCGGTGTTTCTACAGTCAGGGTACTCCATTGTGCATCACTAGAAATATCCTTTTTAAATATAAAATCTCCAGCTTCATTTTTTGCTACAGCGTATGTTTTAGTATTCCCGGCTATCGCAAAATGTACGTCAATAATAGCTCCAGCTGTAGTATCTATAAACTCAGGTTTAATTAAAACTTCAAGCTGATTTCCGGCAACGGCTGTACTTGCATTTAGAATCTTAAAAACCTCTGTAGTTTGTGAGGCTTTATCTTCTAAAACTTGAATATGAGTTTTAAATGTAAATGCATCTCCAAAATTACGATTCCATTCTGTATACCCTCTTAGTTGATACGCACCTGCTAAATAGTAATATGGCAATTCAAAAGAATTTGAACCCACTCCCTGCTCTAATGGAATCTGCTTACTATCTATTATTTTATCATTGGCATCTATGAGTTCTACGTGCAACGTCTTACTTAATGGGGATGGCTGATGATCTTTTGCCTGAGTTACAATCGCCTTAAACCATAGGGTTTCTCCTTTTTGATACACGCTTTTATCGATTTGCAAATACACCTTTTCTGCAAATGCTTCCTGTGCGATTTGTTCTTGCGCACGACTAAAAGTTGTAAAGAATAGAAAGGCACATAGCGTCAATCTTAATACTGATTTGGCATAGATCGCTTGATTTAAATTCATAATAATAGGATTACAGATTTTATAATTTGTATAATTATTCTGTAGGGGCTATAATAAAACAAACTAAAAACAGCATCTTAGATTAGATCCTTAAGTTGTTTTTAGGATTCATAATTTCAGTATTAATTTGCTTTAATGCTTAAGCTATATTTAGAGTTTTATGATTTGCTTTTTTCCAGTAGTAAATGTTACTTCTGCTTTATTGTCTGTAACCTCTAAAGTAAGCGGCATCAATTCCTCTTTACTAAACGATTCTCCAGATTTTTTCCAAAGCATTAATGTAGCAAACACTGTATTTTTAGCCTTTGGCGAAAAGTCGGCAGTCACATTGATAACTTTGCTAATATCTGCTACAGGATGTAAACCTTCAGATTCTTTTATTTCGGTTTTACTCCAACCGCTTAAGGGTACAAGTGCCAATACATACTCGCCATTATCAATGAGTGTCGCTTCGGTGTCACCTACTTTAATTTTAGATTCTGTAATTGCTTTACCTTCTAGTTTAGGTAATGCGTAATGTCCTAAACGCATTTTTACAGGCACCGTACTCAACTGCTTATCTACGCGTAAAATTCCGTTAGGTAGTGGCATTTCTGCGAGTTGCATTTTTACCTGGTCATTGGTTTCTAAAACTGCATCTCTGTAATATACGCCATTTTCATAATTCTTAAACGTATATAACCTCCACGGCTCCCATTCTTTTTTGGCATTTAAAAACACATAATTCATAGAGATGGTACCATCTTCACCATCTGCTTGCCACGGAAACGCCGAGTTATAGGATAGCTTATTGTAATTTTCGCTAGAGCGAAATCCTTGCCAGTCATCTGCTTTTTTCTCGTGACACCAGGCTCTTACCTCAGCAGCACCTATGTTTGCATAATCTGTAATTAAGATATTTGATGCAGCCTGAAATTTATTATAAACCTTATCTTTTTTAAAGGTTGATTCCCACGGACCTTCATTTTCGGTAGCTGTCCAAAACGGATTATCCTCTGGCAACAACAAACCTAAAAAGGCTTTCCCCATCCAAAACACACTTCCGCGTGTACTGTAGTTTTGCACTGCAGGTTCAAAATGATCATAAAACCCCAACGTAGGAATTCTATCTTTTAAAAATTCGGGATTTTCTAAAAACTGAAGTAATGTGCTGGATGAGATGCGACGCAACCAGCCAAAATTAATCGTATCGTCATTTAATGTTCCCGAAAACGGAAACGGACTAATAGAAGCAATACGGTAACTGATGCTTCTTCCCCACATAATCATCTTACCATCTTCTGCAAACATATAGGGATAGTGATACACTAAATCCTGAAAATTAGTTTTAAAACCTTTTGCAAATTCCGGGTAATGCATATCGCCATATACCGTTGCCCACATAGGACCGTATACCTGAAATGCCCACATACTGTAATAATCATAAGCAGGATTATCATTGTACCAGCCCTGACCCCGGTAATCGTCTAAGGATTTTTGCAAATATTCTTCAAGTAGCGATTTATTGACTTTGTAACCTTGCGAATCAAAAAAGCTTAAAACAAAAATGTTGAAGAATTTCCAGTTAGAATCTACTGTAGGACCATCCCCATAGCTCAACATAGAAGCTGCAAGACCATCTTTTACCTCTTGACTTAATGGCTCCCATAAGGTCTCTGGTGATATAAATAATGAAATCGCCAATGCTCCATATTCAACTAAGTTCTGACTGGGACCGCCATTTCCTCTTGGCTTAATATAGGCCGGATCATTAGGATCTATTAGCTTAGGAATTTGATGCTGGTAATATTCTGCTACTTTAATTCCATTTAAGGTAAGATTGGGTTCTTTTTTAAGCAGTGGTGCTGCTACAAAAAGCGTACGTACCAAACCTTCTAATTTCTCGGTAGGAACACGACGGATATCATGTGGATAACTCTTACCCGGAAGTTTAGGAAACTTCATAGGATCGTCTAGATTATCTATATAGCTAAATGCTCCATCAAGAATATATCGTGCTGCATCTTCCCAGTGTTTTCTGGTCATTCCCGTTAAAGGACTCGTGGTAAAATCTGGATTTTCAACCTTAAAAAGTGGCCTTTCGCCATCTACTTGTTTTGCCGGTTTTATTTCCTGAGCGAATGTCGTACTAGTAAGCAACAACAGACAAAGTACTTTTATTATTCTCATAACTTTTTTATATAAATGTAATAAACACATTTGCAAAATTTCGCATAGTTCTCCCTTTATTTGGAGAAACTATACCATTTATAACCTACTGATTTTCTACAAAACGGTACATTTCTGAAGCGGCTAGCAAATATGCTCCTACTCCAAAATCTGCAGTAGATTTTATATTAACAACTTGCCCCGGAATAGCTTTTTCGCCGATAGGCTGTACATAGCCTACACTGCCATCTTCCTGTAATGCTACTTCACTTAAGTACGCCCAGCTCTTTTCAACAACCGGCACATACGTGTCTGTATCTAGAATACCATTATTAATTCCCCATAAATATCCGTAAGTAAAAAATGCTGTACCACTGGTCTCTGGTCCCGGGGCGTGTGCAGGGTCAAGAATACTACGTGTCCAATAACCTTCGGGTTGCTGTGCACTTTTTAAAGCAGCTGCCATCGTTTTAAAACGGGCTATATACTCATCACGATATTTTGCATCTTCCGGTAAATCCTGAATAACTTTTGCTAAGCCTGCAAATACCCAACCGTCGCCACGTGCCCAGAAATCTTTCTTCCCGTTAGCACTCTTGTGTTTTGGATATACATATTTAGCATCACGGTAATACAAACCTGCTTCTTCATCAAACATAATACTATTAGCATATGCCAGATATTCATGAAGTTTTTCTAAGTATAGCTCATTGCCTGTCACCTTATACAACTTGGTCATAACCGGCATAACCATATACAAACCATCTGCCCACCACCAGTAGTCATTAGCTTCGGTAGACATCTGGTATTCCATCACCTCACGGGCGCGTGCAATTTTTGAAGCATCTGTAGAACCTTCAATCGTATATAAATCTATATAGGTTTGAAACGCAATTTGCCAGTCTCCAAATAATACAAAATCATCGCTTTCGCCATAAGAATACTTCCAGTTTGATTTATCATCAGATTTTGCGCCTTTCCACTCATTCTGTTCAGCCCAAGCAGTAGAATAATCTAAAAAATCCTGATTCTTAGTAATCTTATACGCTTCTATATTACCTGTGTGATATGCAGCAGGATGCCAAAAAGCTCGCGCATGTACTGGTTGAGTCTCCTGCCAGTGCGTATTTACCTTATTTATAATCGCAACGACTTCATTTTTATCTTGTGGCAAAGCCGAAATTTCAGCGCTTTCTACTACTGCATCTGTACTTTTATCTGTAGTACTCTTGCAGCTTACTACAAGTAAGCCCAAGGTTATTCCCAATGCTATATGGCTTGAATACTTTATTAATTTCATTATTATTATTATTATTAGGTTGTAAGATTTAATTTATAAGTTAGTAATGGTGGTCTATATTAATATTCTGACCACTCCATATTTTCTTTTGAGTCCAGTCTGTCTCGGGATTACTCCATAACGGAGCGTCTGCTGGTAGCCCAAGTATTAAAAAAACTTCAGAACAGAGGTATAAACTTCCTGTTGAGATGTAGCCTTCACCTATATTGTTTTGATGCCCATAAAGTCCTACCGTAAGCCAGCCTTTATCATCAAAAGTTCCCGGAGCCTCAATTTGATTTTTAACCATGGTATACAGAGCATCTCGTACTTGAGCGGGTGCTACATCTTTAGGTAACTCATCTCTTAGTGCAACTTGCGACAGCAATTGGAATGCTCCAAAACGATAAGCCAAAGATCTTCCGATAGGAGGATATGTACCTTGCGGACCAATTAAACGCTCTTGAATTGCTGCATAACGGGTTGCACGTTCTTTTGCTCTTTTATAATCTCTATCTTTTGCGTGACCGGTTTCTTCTAGTGTTTTATAAATATCAAGCAGCATAGGCTGAATTACAAAACTGTTGTAGTAATCCCAGTGAAAATCGGGTCCGTCACCATACATCCCATCTCCCAGATACCATTCTTTGTGTTTGTTTAATGCATAGTCTATACGTATTAAGTCCCCACTAGTATCAAACTTGAGCAAAGCGGCTTCTACCATAGCTGTAAAGAGTAACCAATTGCTGTAATAAGGTTCTATTTTACGCGATGATTTTAAAGCATTAATTACGTTTTCTTGAGTTTTTTTATCTAAACGATCCCAGGTTTGTGTAGGCGCTCTTAATAAACCTTGTGCCAAAAAAGCAGCATCAACCAGTGGCTGACGGTCTGTGCTAAAATTCATAAAATCATCTGCCTCCGGATTGGTCCCGTTTACTAAACCTTTTAAAACGAGCTGGATGTACTTTTCTCTTAATTTTCCTTCTTTAGTATCATCTGGACCTAACTCGAGCCAGGGTGCCATTCCAGAAAATAAACGTCCAAAACCTTCCAAATAGGTTACGTGTTTGCGATCATCCCAGGCTCCCGGAGAGCGCTCTACAGGCATTTTTTCTTTTAACTGGTCTTTACTTAATGCTTCTAAAAGAGGATCGGCAATTTTTATCATGGTATTTACCATATACTCCCGCTTTTCTTGTGCTTGTAAGGCTTGTATACCCGTGATTACACCAATACATAGCGCTAAAACAATAGTTAACTGTTGTTTATTCATCGTCTAATTATCTTATAATTTTTGAAATATTCGCACGTAATCAACCTCATAGGATCTTGGGAAGCTTGTGTCTTTTAGTTCACCTCCATTAGAACCTAATGCCAGATTAAGCAATAGATAATGCGGCTGTTGAAACCCATTAAATCCGTCTACATTTTTAGTTTTACTTAAATCTATGGTATTTAATAACTCATCATCTAGGTAGAGTTTTATATACTCTTCGGTCCAGTCCATTTTCCAGATATGAAATTTATTGGGCCAGTCTGAATCTTTTTCTAAAAACGCTGTAAAAGGAATTGCCTCACTATCCCAGGAAACACCTCGTTCTTTTCCTTTCCATGCGGCATTCGCCAAAATGTGAGGAACACCATCAATTTGGTAATATTCCATAATGTCTATCTCGCCATTTGAAGGCCATCCTTTTTCGATTCCCAATGTCCAGATTGCAGGCCACATTCCGCTTGCAGTATCAATTTTTGCGCGCACTTCTACAATACCGTATTTAAACTCATACTTACCACGCGTATTGATACTGGAAGATGTATAGTTTGCTACTTTTCTATTCTTTTTCCAGTTGTTACTTTGCGCTTCATAATTGGGATTGTTCAGTATCTCTCGCTTTCCGGTAATTATGAGATTACCACGTTCGATAGTGGCATTTTCTTCCTGATACCATTGCATCTCATTATTACGTACAAAGCCATGTTCATACGACCAAAACTCAGGATTAGGTTTTGATCCTTTATTAAATTCGTCATTCCAAACAAGCGTATATCCTTTAGGAACTTCAAGCTTTTTAATATTAGTAAGTGCGTCTGTAGACTTACAAGAAACTTGTATTAAAAAGAGTAAAATGAAAAGGTGTTTGATTGTATTCATCGCTTATTGAATTGCGTATAACTGGGCTTTATCATCGTTGCGAGTTACCAAAAGCTCTTTTTTACCCGAATTAAACTTCATTATATTTAAACATTTAATATCTCCCGATAGCCACAATTGATTTTGTTTTTCTGAAATCTTAAACGCATTATTTTCAAATTTTAAAAGCGTTCCAAAAGAAGCATCCATACGCCCTATTCCCACACGCAACGGAAATAAATTACCTGCCGCTAAAATTTCTTTTTTTCCATCGCCATCAAAATCTTCAAATACAAAATCTTGTATTGCTGAGTTTTGCGCAAGAAATGGTAAGGCTTTAAGTTCAAATTTACCATTGCCCAAATTTTCTATAAATGAAGATTTTAAATGAGAAATTTCTAAAGTAAAACGGGGTTTTATAGCATTTTCAGTTAAGAAACTTTCAGTATTTACCTGAGCATAAGCTTCATAAGAACCGTACTTCTTTTTGAGCGTTGGCACCTGCCCCAGCAGTTCATCACGGGTAGGTAATGGATAACTTACCCCATTGATGTAATACGTTAAAATAGGATCTATACGCCCATTATTATCTATATCTTGTATGTAATAACGCATAGGCTCTGTTTCACTTGCTGAGAATTGCATATTGTCACCTAGGTTTCCTGCAAGAAAATCAATATCACCATCTCCGTCAAAATCTCCTGCGGTGAGACTAAACCACCATCCATTTGTATTATTTAGTCCAAAGAGTTCGGTTTCGTTTTTAAGCTGTCCTTCGTTGTTTTTTAAAACAGTAATTGGCATCCATTCTCCGGAAAGTATCAAATCTGGCCAGCTGTCATTATCTATATCTTCCCATACCGCATCTGTTACCATACCCACTTGCTCTATATCATAGTTACGTACAGATGAAAAGATCACTTTTCCGTTACTGCTATCGTTACGCAATAAAGCACTACGCGGAATCATCGGATAATTACCAGCAGAGAGTCTTCCTCCTACAAAGAGGTCTAGATCTCCATCTTTATCAAAATCACTGGCTTTAACCACACCACCACTAAACTTCATATCGGGCAATGCATCTACTGCTTTTGTGAACATCCCAGAACCATCATTTAAGTACAGACGATCCTGATAATAAACATCACCATTGAACTCTTCGTTTCCTCCACTTACTACATATAAATCCAGGTCGCCATCTGCATCTGCATCAAAAAACAATGCATCACTATCTTCATAATATTTTTCTTCTGGTAAGGTCCAGCCTTGTTTCTCATTATATTTTTTTAATGTGCCATCATCATTACCTAGATACAGTTGCGATGCTTGCCCTTTAGCTCCTGCTATATATACATCATCATTACCATCCTGATTTACATCACCTACCGCAGCTTTACCACCTAATCTTGATAATTGATAGGGTATTAAACTCTCGTAATTAAAATCTATATAATCATTCTCAATATGTGTAAAATCTAGCTGTGCCTGTTCTGTAATATCTACAAGGAAATTTTTACCGGTCTCTACTTTATAGGTATAGTTTGCATTTGCATCGGTCTCATTTAAAACCAGTTTTTGATTGTGTGTAACTTCGTTAAGAGTTGTTTGCTTTTTTGAAGGCCAAATAACTTGCAAAGTGCTTACTTTATCTTCCTTACCTAATCCTATGGTCATTTGGGGTTGTACCGAAGATTGATATCCCCTTACGTAATACGCTTCCTTATAAATAGTTTTTCCGCTGGCTAGCGTCAAAATCACTTTTGCTCCAAGCGCATTTGTATTTTTGTCTGCACCATGTAGTTGTAGCGTGATGTAATTATTTTTCTCTCGTTTTTCCTCGTTATTTTTATAAATGAGTATCGGCTGGTTGAGATTATTAACAATTAAATCAAGGTCTCCATCATTATCAAAATCTGCATATGCAGCGGCGTTAGAAACAGTTTTAATAGTTAGTCCCCAATCCAGGGTCGTATTTTCAAACGCTAATCCGTCTTTATTTTTAAATGCGTAATTGGAAATTTTAGTTGCCGGAATTTTACTTATCAGTAATCCTACATCAAGCGGAACTCCTTTTTCTTGTGCACTTTGCACCGCCTCATTTACAGTATAATTATTAAAATCCAGATTGCTATAGTCTCTTAGATAACCATTTGTTACAAATATGTCTTTTAACCCGTCGTTGTCATAGTCTGCAATTAAAGGCGCCCAACTCCAATCTGTATTTGAAATACCAGACAACTGCGCAATTTCTGAAAATTGCAAATTTCCTGCCGGGTCGTGCCCACGGTTTATCTGCAGATTATTACGCATATATTGATGGTGATAACCACTATCTATAAGGGTTTGTGCACGGTTATAATTATCTGCACCCTTGAGTGCTTTCTGTCTATAATTATCCTCTGGCAACATATCTACTACAAAAAGATCGGGTTCTAAATCATTGTTGAGATCAGCAATATCAGATCCCATTGCGTATTTTGAAAAGTGGCCAAAAGAAGATTTTGAAACTTCTTTAAAGGTGCCATCACCTTTGTTTATATAGCAAAAATCTTGTTCAGAATAGTCGTTAGTCACAAAAATATCTGGCAAGCCATCTTTATTTAAATCGCTTATTGCTGCGCTTAATCCGAAGTTGATTCCTGTACCATATATACCTGCCTCTTCAGAAACCTCTACAAATTTTCCGTCTTGATTTTGATATAATTTATTGCCGTAATACGGGTGACGTAAGTTCCTAAGATGCTTTACATTAAAAAGTGTATTATAAAATTTATTGGCGTGATTGAGTAGAAATAAATCAAGATCACCATCTAGATCGTAGTCTAAGAAATAGGCTTGTGTTGAAAATGATCCTAACGCATCAACACCATATTCTTTTGCTTGTTCTAAGAAAACGGGTAGGCCGTTAGCATCATTACCCTGATTGATAAATAGCTGATTTGCACGACCCGCATATTCTTTAACCACGGGTTGTGTAAATCCTTCTGAAGGAGCATTGCCCGAGTAACATAAATAAATATCCAGCAATCCATCACCGTTGACATCTGCCATCGAAACTCCGGTTTTCCAACCTTCTTTTTCGTCAATTTTCGCTTTTGCAGTAATGTCTTCAAATTTAAAATCTCCTTTATTTAAGAACAGTTTATTGTTTACCTGGTTGCCCGAAAGATACACATCTGCAAGGCCGTCATTATTTAAATCACCTACAGCTACGCCACCACCATTGTAGATATACTCATAGGTCATTACATTATAATCTTCTGTTTCTACCAATGTGTTTTCAAAAACAAGACCTGTATCTTCTGCACTCATTTCTGTAAAAAGTGTGGTCGCTTCCTCTTTACAACTAGTAAAAAGTAGTACAGCAAGTGCTAATAATTGAGTAGTTCTAAAATTCATAAATGTATTGTAATCGCATTCCTAAACTTGATGAAGTAGGTTTATTGAGTAATAAGCAATGCCCCGCCTTCACCATATAGTTTTATTGTAAACGTTCCGTTTTTATTAATTGTAACCGGTTTTGTTGCTGCTGTACGGTCTTTAGTATCATAAATTAAAGTTGCTTTAGCTCCTTTAAACATCGGCAAATTGAGCTCTAAGGTTTTGTCTTTTTTCTCTCCATTAGTAACTGCGAGATACCAGACAGCTCCTTTGCGTCTTGCTATGGCTGCGTAATCACCTGGCTCACCTCCTATATAAATGGTCTCATCCCATACCGTAGGCACTTTTTTTAAGAAATCTAATACAAACTCAGGTTGCTCTTTTAGGTTATTTGGCGTGAGTCCAAAATGCTGAATGGGAGAAAAATATAGAACTGCTGTAGCTAACTCAAATGCTTCTGAAGTGCTGCGTAGCGTTCCTTGTTTTTGATCTTTAGAAAGTCGCTTATTGAGAAACACAGGCGCAAAATCCATTGCAGCTACAGGATTTCTTGTAAATGGTAAAATTGTGCTATAATATGCGTGTTTATCTAAAGCATCTTGTGTGAAAATTAAATTTTCGGATGCGCGAACCGCTTCTGAAGTAACAAAATTAGGATACATTTTTTCCCAACCGCGGGGTAAGGTACACCCGTGAAAAGTTACTGCCAGTCCGTAATTGTTAGCGTCAGTAAGAATATCTTCATACAATTGCATCGTAACCTGCTTATCGCCTCCAAAGAAATCAATCTTTAATCCTTTTACTCCTATTTTTTGCAGCCACGCCATTTCTTGTTGACGTTTGTAGGTCGTATTCATAAGGTCTTGTGGTGTTTGAGGTGCGTTGTTCCAAAAACCATTAGAGTTGTACCATAACAAAACTTCTACATTTTTGGATTGTGCGTAAGCAACCAAATCTTCCATTTTATCACGTCCTATAGTTGCATCCCACCAGTTATCAATCAGTACATACTCAAAATTAAGTGCTGCTGCCAGGTCTATGTATTCTACCTGATCTTCATAATTAATACTGTTGTCCTGCCAAACAATCCAGCTCCAGGTTGCTTTACCCATTTTATAATCTTGAGAAGGAGCATATTTTTGTTCTACCAGATCAAATGCTACTGTAGATTCTACTATAGGTTTTAAGCTTTTACCAAGAGTAATTGTACGCCAAGGCGTTTGAGCCGGCATTGCCATCGCCGCATAGATTATACCAATACTGTTATTTTCGCCTTCTTGAGGAAATACCAAAGGAAATAGACCGGCGGCATTAGACTCTCCTAAGCGTGCTCCAGGATAACTCCCGTCTACTCCGGTTTCAGATATTAAAATCCAACCTTTTTCAGCATTTTTAAATAATGCCGGAAACGTGTATCCTACACCATATTGGGAAGGAGTTCCTAATGCTTCATTGAATGTATATTCTTCTTCATAAGAAGGTTTAGTTTGCTCCCAACCAGACATTGGTAGTGCCTGTGGAGTAATAAATGAAGTAGCATCATCTGGTAAATTAAATCCTGTTGCTTCCGCTAAAATTTTAACCTTTGTATTGCGGTCTTTAGCAACGATTTTATATGAAAAAGCAACGTCATTATTACTTATTCTAAAAATTATAGATAATGTATCATCATTAGCATTTGTGAATTTTACAATACGTTCATTAGCCAGATAATCAACTTGACTAACCTTTGATTTTGAAAGCTGATAGGATTCTGAAATCAAGTTTGAAATTGATTTCTTAAAGGCTAGATCTTGAGCAAAGTCTCCTATTGAAGTTTTTAAACCCAACGGTGATCTCTCTAAAAATTGCTTTCCATTCAATTGTATTGAGTATACCGGTTTTGCTTCAAATAACTCAATACAAACTTGTATCTGCCCATCTGGACTTGATGCTGAAATCGGCATCTGGCTCCATAATGACGGAGCCAGAATTAGATAAATTAACGTTGTGAAAATATTTTTTTGTGACACGTTAGGGCTATAATAATTTTATCGTATAGCTGTAGCTATACTTATCTTCTTCTAATCTATATTTCTCAAGTGGGTATTGTCCCCAACTGTTAAGACCTCCTAAACCACGTTGTTTTAAATCTAGATGAAGAAAAACTTTATCTTCTACCGTTAAGTCTGTAGGGTGTTTTTGATTTTTCTTCATTCCCGGATCAAGATCTTCTGTAGAAATATTAAGCGCACTAAAGCCTAAAGGTTGAGCAGCTTCAATATGTAATCCCTTACCTAAACTATTAGTGAGCGATAACCAGCGAGTGTCTGTATGATATCCTGATTCTTGCGGGCGTATATATGTCCAAGTGAATTGGTTTTCTACTTTATCTATATAGGTGCCTAAAAATGCCGATTCTTTTCGGTCAGAATAATTTTCCCATGGACCTCTACCGTAATACTTTAGATTATCAAAATCTCCATTTACAATCATACGCATTCCAAAACGTGGCATTTCTGGTAATTTTTTACCTGCCATATCCATACTTGCCGTAATTGTTATCGCCCCAGTATTATCTATTAAATAGGTAGTAAAATAAGGCACATCAACCCCTGCAAGTTGATATGTAAATGAGACCGGTAAACCCTTCTGACTAAGTTTGCCAACCTGAGCACTAACTAATTTTGCATCTTTAGAGGCCGTTTTCCAAGCTTGTAATTTTTTCGGCATTCCATTACCAAAATCATTATCCGTTGGTGCTCTCCAGAAATATGGTTGCGGAAATTCATTTACTACAACATCACCATTTTTAAGTTGGTATTTTTCAATGTGTCCCGTTTTAAGGTTAATAGTGCCCGTTGTATTTTCAGTATTGAATTGTAGCGTACCATTCTCAGTTTTAAAGGCAAGTTTACTTTCAGAAGATCTATCTTTCTTTGGAGCAAAGTAACTATTGATATTCATATCAAACTGCTCACGTGCAATTTCATAACCTGCAGGAATTAAAGCTGAAGCATTTTTTGTGTACGCGTAAACGTCTAAGAAATATTCACCTTGTGCCATTTCTGGTAAATCAAGTTTTACAGAATTTTGTGTATTGGGTTCTGCTGAAATACTAAAGTCACCTGTTTCTATAGAAATACCATCTTTTAATAAATTCCATTTAAAGTTGAATTTATCGAGATTGATATATTGATGTTCATTAGAAATATTTAGAGTTTTCCCTATAATTGAGAATTCTATAGGCTGATAAACTTTTTTAATCTCAGCTAAAGAAGGATGTGCAACACGATCTGCAGTAACTAACCCATTGGCATTGAAATTCTCATCATTCTGTAGGTCTTTACCTCCCAGATCACCACCATAAGCCCAGAATTCACGACCATCGTCTGTTTTTGCTCTTAGACCTTGATCTACCCAATCCCATATAAATCCACCTTGCATATGTGGACTACTGTCTATAATGTCCCAGTATTCTCTAAAGTTTCCACTACTATTCCCCATTGCATGAGAGTACTCACACATTATGTAAGGTCTTGTAACATCTGTACGCTCTGCATATTCTGTCATACTTTTGAGTCCTGGATACATAGGTGCAACTACATCTGTATTGCGATTTTGACCCGCCTGTTCAAACGTTACTAAACGTGAAGTATCTGTCTTTTTTAACCAGTCATAGGCTTCATAAAAAACAGGACCGTTGCCGCATTCATTACCCATAGACCATAAAATAATAGAAGTATGATTTTTATCCATCTCATACATACGCTTTATACGATCTAAATGTGCAGGTGCCCATTCTTCTAAATAAGCAGGATGCTTAGACTTATTTATTCTCCCCTGCCATTCTGCACCCATCGCATGTGTTTCAATATTTGCTTCGTCAACTATGTAAAATCCAAATTCATCTGCCAAATCATACACTTCCTGACCGTGTGAATAGTGACTCATTCGCACAGCATTAATATTGTTGCGCGCCATCAATTCAAAATCTTTCCGCGTCATCTCCAGATCTGGTACGTGACCTTTATCTGGATGATGCTCGTGCAAATTGACACCACGTACCGTTACGGCATTTCCATTAACTAGAAGTTGAGCATTTTTAAGTTCTACCTTTCTAAAACCAATGCGTCCCGAAGTTGCTACAATAGTATGTCCATTTTCATCTTCCAGTCTAATTAAATACGTGTATAATGTAGGTATTTCAGCGCTCCATTTCATTACCTTAGGAACTGAAAGTGCAAATGACAATTTTGAATTTGATGCTGCTGTAGCCTTTTTCTCTGCTAAAACTAAATCACCATTGGCATCAAATAAAGCTACCTGTACTCTTGTATTCCCAACTTTATTTTTGTTGAATGAGCGTATGTCAACCTCCGCAGAAAACTTTCCGTTCGTATAACTTTCATCGAGATCTCCGTTAACCCGGTAATCCCAAATTGTAGTTTTTGGCATTGCCTGTAGAAAAACTGTACGTTCTATACCACTCAACCTCCAGAAGTCCTGATCTTCTAGATAGCTCCCATCATGCCAGCGAGTTACTTGTACGGCTAGTAAATTCTCTCCTATACCTAAATAACTGGTAATATTAAACTCTGCAGGTGTTTTAGAAGCTTTTGTCATTCCTACTTCTGCACCATTAACAAAGATGCGAGCATATCCCGAAATTGAACCAAAGCTTAAAATCACTTCTTTATCATTCCATTCTTTAGGTAAAGAAAATGTGGTACGGTAACTTCCTACAGGATTGTAATCCCCATCTATAAATGGTGGATTTTTAGGAAATGGGTAGGCTACATTGGTGTAAATAGGAATATCAAAACCTTCAGTCTCCCAATTAGATGGTACATTAATCGCATCCCAATTACTATCATCTATATTGTTTTTATAGAAGTCTTGCGAAAGGGACTCCGGATTTTTTGCCAGTTTAAATTTCCAAGTTCCATTTAAACTTTTATAAAGTGAAGACTTCTCTGGAATATGTGTTTGAGCATTTTTTACATTCTCGTACAAAATAAAAGCACTACGGCCTTCTTCTTTATTTCTATCTAAAACTGTAGGATCTTCCCACTCGTTATGCTGGTTTTGAGCAAGTCCACTAAAAATGCAGACTATACTCAAGAGGTTTAAAAAAAAATTTCTCATTTAGTTAAATAATTGGAATTTTACAATTGGCTTTTATAAGGTAATTTTTTGAGTTCATTAATTTCTACTGGTGTTGCATTTCTTATTTTAAGTCCTTCACCATCTATCTGCACAACTTCTTGTTCAAAAATGTGCACCTTTCCCGTTTTCTTAAAGAGTTCTTTATCAAAATTAGGTTCCCAATCTCCCACACTTTTTTCGGTTAGATCTCGTATCTCCCAGGAACTTTCTTTATCTAAGTTTTTATAAGCTAAAGATATTTTGTTACCTCTAGAAGCATCTCTAAATAATAAATAGGTAATCTTTTCTCCAGACTCGTTCGAAATAAAAATTTCAGGTCTAGAAATCGGAATTTTTTTAGTTCCGCCACCGCCCAATTCAAATGCTGTTGATCTAAATGCAGTATTCTCTCTTTTCCAAGTTTGATTAATCGAGTAAACTATTTGATATTGTGTTTTTCCACCATCATTCCAGTAACTTGCGATATAAGGGTTACCTTGGTTATCTGTCGTCATTGCTGTTTGATTTATGAGACTACTATTTTGTGGGATTTTCCAAGAATATTCTGCGCTTGATTGCGTTATAGGTAACTGATATTTTTCACCAGTTGATTTTTGCCATGTAACACCATCATCAGTCGATTTTGCGTATGCTATATCGTGATTTGTTGCCACATCATATGTCTCACGCCATACCCAAGATAGATGTATGTTCCCATCTAAATCTACATACGCTTGCCAATAGGCATTTCTATAATTTTCGCCATCTATAAGATTTTGATAAAGCTGCGTCCACTTCTTTGTTTTAATATCGTATTTATTTAAAACTAAAACACCTCTACCCGATTGGCCTGAGCGATACATAAACAATAATCCTCCTGTTTTAGTTAGATTATAAAACTGTGGATATGATACTTTTTGCTCATTGATACCAGTCATTTTTATTTTGTCACTAAGCTCTAAACTTAAAGGAACTTTACTTTTTGCATAGCGTAGTTCATTATCATGATGATCCCAACTTACATGCAAATAACCCGCACCATCAACAGCTATACTAATAGCATTATGAGCATCTGTTGTATTGCCGGTATATTGTGTTTTTGATGTCAACCAGACACCATTAGGGAGTGTTCTCTTTGCTACAACGAGATAAGAATCAGCATCATAATAAGCTGTAAACTGTGTGTTATTATGTGTTGTCACGGCATTCTGTCGAAAAATTACTGTATTCACCGAATTAGAAGACCATCCCATTCCCACTAGAGATTTTGTAGTATTTATATTTTTTTGCTGAACACTACACGAGATGAAAATGCACCCTAAAAGACTGAAAATATTAAGCTTAAGTAAATTCATTTTCATCGAAATATAATTAAGTGTATAATATACGTTTAAAAATACTTATTTTATATGTAAAACTTGATGTTTTGTACATATTCAATTCAGGATTTAGTGTCTTAGATATCATTAATTTGAGGGTAAGCCATCTTTTTTCATTCCCTGAATAAGGAGAGCATGTATGATGTAGGTCATATCGTTACCATTATCCTCATGAGCACCATTTATACCATAGGGCCAAAAATGTATTTCATCACCTCTTACTGTAGCAGTATTATTGTTTGTCATCATCTGTAGTATTGCATTAGCTTCTACACCCTGATAAACTCCTGATTCGATCAAGTCATTCCATTTCCAGTGTTGCCCGACACCTACTGTATGGGCCATTTCGTGCATAGCCGTTCCTGTACGTTGATACCTTTCATTAGCACCTACTCTAATCGTGCCTGCAAAGTTTGCATCTGCCGTTGGCGTTCCTGGTGAATAATTAACAACAATGTGTTTTACAATTGAGGTAAAGCGATTGTAGTAATCTGTAGCTGTATCAAATGCTTCTTTAATGCGAATGTGATTTTCATTAGCTGTATCATAACCATTAAAAAAATAGGTGAATTTTCCTTTAGTAAGCGTTTTAACTACAACTTCATCTCCATAAACTATACGTTTGCTAGTTTTTGCAAAGGGTCTGATAAAATAGGATGTATTTTCTTTCAAATCTGAGATACACTCTGTAAATGAAGTGTTGATAACATCTCTTTTTACAATTTTATCTTTAAGACTTGGATTTTCATCAAGCGAATAAACTAAGCCTACTTCCTCAAATTCTGCAGCTCTGGTTTGATCTAAATTAATTGAAATAAAAATATCGTGAGCTCCAGAAATCTGTTTTTCTCCAATACTAATTAATGGAGATTCTGCAAATGTTGTTGTGAAATTTATTTCATTTCCATAAGCAATGTGCGTTTCTTTTTTAGCATACGCTCTGGCATAATACAAAGTACCTTCTAGTAGATTAGCAAGATTAACTTCAAACTCCCCTGGACTTTTTACTGTACCCGCTCTAGTTATATCTCCTTCATAATCTGGGTTAGCTGTAAGACCAAAAAGAATATCTCGATCTGTTATAGATGTCATACCATTATTAGTTGTTACCGAGTATGGCGCTAAATTTTCCGGCTCGTTTGTAATAAATGTTGCTAAGACAGTTTCATCTACAGGTTCTTTAATTAGGTTATTAACATTTAGAGCTTTTTCGCTAGAGCAGCCAACACTAAATAAAAAGAAAAATATATAGTTGAGAATTCGTTTCATGTTTTTTATCGAATAGCTAGACAGGTTTGATTTAAGACTACTAAAAATTCTCACCCTTATCTAAAAAATCAATCTCGTTGGAAATAAGCATTCACGTAGTGCAATCTTTATCTCTTATTTTTATTGGATTTTCTACTTAAAACTAGAGATTGTTTTCTTAAATGTAAGAAGTTGTAAAAGGCGATTTCTTGAAAAAAATTCATCCGCATAGTTCTACATATGCGGAATGAATTTCTTCATTAACTAATAAAAAAATTGACCTTTTACTTAACCACGATATCGAGTTTTAGAATTTTCCAATAACTCTGATCTACTGTAAAATCTGTAACTATACCTACTGAAACCGGCTTATTCTCTTCAGAAGTAAAATCAACAATTATATTACCCGTAGCTGATATTCTTTTGTAAGCGAGAACATCTGTAGATGTAATAATATCATCAATGTCTGGCAATCCATCACCTTTAGATACCACGGCGTAAACACGTGTGCCTGTTTCTGCCAGTTTATTTCCATTAGAAAGGTCAATGTTTAGAGTATATGTAGCAGGTTGTACCTCAACAACCTGATAAATTTTACCATTTCTAATTAATGGTGAACCCCAGCTTTCTAAACCCATTGCATCACGACCTCCATTGTTATCAAAACCTCCAACAGCAGGATTTCCATGGGTTTTAGCATTATCATTTGTAATCCAGTCTGACAAAGTCCCCCATCTGCCTGATCTCGCACTTGTTGCAAAAGGTAAACTCGCATTTAGAAGTAGAGGCTTTGGTATAGGTTTTAAATTACTATATGCGGTATAAAATGTATCAATTGCAGTTTTTTCTGGTTTAAATAGCGTGCGGTATTTATAGGTTGTAGATGATTTAAAATCAAGAATTGTAACCGCTGCACTATCTATAGGAACATAAATTTCTTTTATCTCATCACTAGTATTTGTGTACGATACTTGAGTACCTAAAACACCAGAAGTAAGATCCATCGAAGCATAATTTATTACCAAACTGTCTTCTATTAAATTATTTGCAATAACGGGTCTATTAAATAATGTTGCTTGGTAGCGGTCTCCATATACCTCTCCTGTTGCAGATACTGGAACAGAGCTATTACCCTGATCGTCAAAAGTGAGTATTTCAAAATTGTAAATGTTTTCTGGTAAGTCTGAAATTATTACTTCTAACGTATCTACCCCTATGGAACGGGTAATAGGTACTACAACGGAATCTTTTTTGCTTTCCCAGTACACTCTAAACTCTGTGATTTTAGGATCTGCATCTACAATACCCTGAATTTTAGCACGGTTTTTTCCAGAAAATATCTTTAATGAATCTACTTTTTCAGAGTAATTAATTTCTCCCGATACAGTAAAATCCTTAAAATCATCCATTTCTGCAACATCTCCACAGGAGCAGAGGCCTGTTACCAGTATTAGCAGAAGCATTTTTATTATTGTATGTATTTTCATGATTATAATACTTTATAAAATTAAAATTTAGTGTTACCGTAAACTTGAATTTCACCAATGGCTAAACTTTTACCACCTTCCCAGTTTTCTAGATTACGTATACGCAGATATCTCATTTTAGGCATATCTGCAGGCACTTCCCAACTAAAACCAGCAACTGCAGTTTCATAATCTTCATTATTTTGTTGTCCATAAGGAAGACCAGAAGGTTTAATCTCTTCATAGGTTCCTAAAAGTGTCCAGCTTGATAAATCTCCTGAAGTATCCAGTTCTTCGCTGCCATAAATCTCAAATCGTTTCATGCAGCCTTTATAATAGTAAGTACGCCCATTAAAATATTCTGGATAATCCCAAATAACGATTCGACTTAATTTAGCTTCTACACCCATATCAATTGTAAACATGTGTAAGTTCTCTGTATAGGTACCTTGCGTAAGATATACTCCAGACCAGTTCATTAAATTACCATCCCATAATCCACTAAGTGGAGTGGAGTTATGTCTTGGGGCATCATTAGGTAACTCCAATCCTCTATAACCTGATTTGGGAATAGCTTCTTCAAACAGAGGCTTAATTGTAGTAAATAACGTATCTGTATAATTTAACCAGCGATCTCTAACAGTTATAGCAAATTCTTGCGATAGAGTATCAAAACCCCGTATTGTACTGCTAATTTCATCAGTCGAAGTATAAACACTATTTGGATTTATCACCCAATCCCCAAGATCATCTTTTTCCATAAGTAGGAGCGCTACATCTTCTCGATCAGGGTTATCTGCTTTTAAATAGACTCCCCCAAAAGCAGCGCCAGACTCAACACTCTCATACACATCAAATATGGGGGCCCTTAACGGATTTACAGTAACTAGTACAGGTGCTGATTCTATTTCGCTACGATTTACGGTAGTAATTTTGACTTCGTTTGCCTGCGCTCCAGAAAACCCTTCTAATAACATACTAGAATTGTAGAACGAAGATTTCACTTCCATTTCTCTTCCGTTAGCAAGTGTATAACTCGCTTTTACATACAGTAAATCTTGGTCCTTAGGTAATTTATAGGATACCTTGGCTTTACCTTTTAAGTTTACTACACTAACATCTGTAACTTGTGAAGGTGCTTCAGAATTATTTTCTATCGGTGTTTGCAGATCCTCATCGGAACATGACACTCCAATGAGTAATCCCAGAACTGCTAAATAATTTAAAAATATTGTTTTCATGATTTTTCTTTTTTATTAATTCCATCCAGGATTCTGTACCAGATTTGAATTCTGTAAAAGTGCATATTCCCAAATCGGCCAGAAATAATCTCTAGGAGCTACAAAACGCTGCTGGTGCAAAGTTCTAATTTGGTAATATGCAGCCTCATCTTCTCCGTATACATTCCATCCTTGTATAGGTTGATTAAACTCACGCACTGCTTTTTTCCATCTTAACAAATCCCAGTAGCGTTGTCCTTCAAATGCAAGTTCTATTAAACGTTCTTGATGTATAATTTCACGCAAACCATTTTGTGAGCTTGGTTTATCTGGATTATTTGAGTATTGTGTCCAAGATTCTTCAACACCTGCTAAACCTGCACGATCTCTAATAAGATCTAAATAATGTAAAACTTCATTACTAGGACCATTTACTTCATTCAAAGCTTCTGCATACATTAAATACAAATCTGCCAGTCTCAATTCTGGCCAGGCGTAGGATCTAAATGAAGAACCATTAGCACCAAAGCTTTGATCATTATTAACCAGTTTTTTCAAGTAATAACCGGTTACATTAAAGAAAAATGCGTGATTGCTTCCTGCGTAATCTGCATACTTGCCTTCAATATGTGATACATTTTCAACATCTTGATCTGCATTGCGATACCATATAGAACCGTCAAAACCTAGGTCTGCATAAAAGCGATGCTCTCTATCAAAATTTAAACGAGATGTTCTATAGCCTTGAAGTATATTATTTCCTTCAGAGGAGTTTGCTTCTCTAATTTCTAATATATCGTTAAAATTCAGGCTCTTATCCTCATTAATAGGCACGCCATTTTTTGTGTAAAAAAGTTTTGCCATTTCAAGTGTAGGAGATATAATTTTTTCTGCAGATCTGTGATTATCATCAATAGATAAAGGAGCCATAGATTGACGCTGTAAATCTGAAACTACACTTTGAGTATTAGGCCATAATACTTCTTGACTTCTACGTAAGCTAACAGCATTCCGAATGCTTAATTTAATAGAGGTTGTATCAGATAAATTAAATGTGTTTCCTGAAAATTCATATAGGCTGTGTCCAGAATTCTTAGCTAGTTCTATAGCTTCTTGAGCTGCATCTAAAGCTTCTTGCCATTTAGATATTTCAAAAGACGTATTGTATAAAACTGTACCATCAGGGTTTACGACTCCGTTTAAATCCTCATTACCATTAAACAATGGACTGGCTGCTGTAAGCAATACTCGAGCTTTTAATCCCTTTGCGATAACCGAGGTTATACGACCATACTCTGTGTTTTGATCTGCAATAGAAGGAGGCAATATGGCTGCTGCTTCATCAAGTAATTCTATAACATAATCTATTCCTTCATCGTAAGGAGAACGCGGGATATCAAATTCTGAAGCATCTGCATCTATGCTCACATTTTCACGAATTATGGGAGAGGCACCATACATACGCATTATATAAAAATGGTAATATGCCTTTAAGAATTTTGCCTCGGCTATCCAGCGTTCACGTTCACTTGCATCTATATCAGGTACTTGTAAAGGATCGTTTAAATTCTCAATAAAAATATTGCAATGTCTAATTCCTTGAAACATGGGTTTTGCTTGAATTCTACCATCCCATGCATTATTAAAAGGATCGGCAGCGCTTTGTAAGCCTAAAGCTATATTCAAAGAAAAAGCAGTAATTGCTTGAAATTCATCGGGTATCCATAGCTCATCTCCAGCTAAAAATGCTGGGTTAGACACTAAATTTCCATTTTCTGGCATATATGAATAACAGGTAAACAAATATTTTTCGGCTTCATTACGCAGATTAAATACTTTATCTATCGTATTCACATTATCTGGTACAACATCCAGAAACTCTTCTTCGCAAGAGCTAAGTACAGTAAGAACTATTAAGGAAAGTACTAGTGAATGTAAGCGCCTTTTGCTTTTATTAGTATTAAATATCATATTCATAACTATTTTTTTTTAAAAGTCAAATTGTAAACCAAAATTGTAAACAGATTGTATAGGGTAGCCCAGACCGTTACCACCCATTTCTGGATCCCAAAGATCAAAACTGCTCCACACTGCAAGGTTTAGAGCACTCACATAAACACGCATCGATTTTATGTTTAAAGCATTCAACACTTTTTCTGGTGCTTTATATCCTATTTCTACATTCTTTAATCTTAAAAAATCCCCGTTGCGTAACCACCATGTAGATCTTTGAAGATTATTAATCTCTTGAGTTTGACTTAAACGTGGCCAAAACGCGTAGGCGTTACGATTATCCTCAGACCAATAATCTTCTGCTATTACATTTAATAATCCGTTTTGGTAGCGCCCTTCAACTACAAAGGGTGCTATACGCTCTGGACTTATGAAAAATGAGGACCTGGCAGATCCTTGAAAAAACATACTCAAATCAAAATTCTTATAACCTACACTACCCCCAAATCCATAAATGAATTCTGGTACAGTAGGTAAACCTATAGGCACTCTGTCTAGCGGTGTAATTTGACCATCACCGTTTACATCACGGTACTTGATATCACCACCGTTTACATCCCCAAATTGAGTAGGTGAGTTATTAACTTCTTCTTGATCTACAAAAAGTCGTTCTGCTATATATCCAAAAGTTTGATCAGAGTGCTGACCTACACGAGATAAATAGCTCAAATTATCAGGATAATTTAACTCATCATATTGGCTAATCTCATTAGTTGCATAAGTCATTGTAGCTCGCAACTGAGTCCACCAGTTATTGTTAAACTGTTTATTATAATCTAAAGCCACCTCAAAACCGTGGCTTTCAAGTTCTGCAAAATTTGCTTGTGGCTGAGCGGTTAATCCTATGACAGATCCAATCTCAGAACGTGTTTGTAAAATATTACTACGTTTCTGCTTGAAGATATCAAAGGTTAAATTTAAAGATCTGTAAAGCTCTAAGTCTATACCTAAATTGTATTGTTCAGACTCTTCCCAACCTATTTCTTCGTTAGGATATCTAGATACTAAAACACCCGGTCTCCCATAGTTAAAATCTTGCCCAAAAATTGCTCCGAAACCTCCATTATTTGAGTCAACATTAGATAAATAGAAAAAACGATCTCTATCTTCTCCAATTTGATCATTACCTGCTTTACCATAGGTGAGGCGTAACTTTAGATTAGTTACAGCATCGCTTATAGGTTCAAAGAATTTCTCTTTAGAAATTCTCCATCCTAAACCAACCGATGGAAAAAAGCCATAACGGTGACCTTTTGCAAAACGCTCTGAGCCATTATAACCAAAACTGAATGATGTTAAGTACCTATCATCAAATGAATATGAAAAACTACCTGATATACCGTGATTACGAAAAGGTAAAGAACCTTGCAAATCATCACCAACAACTCCATTTTCTGTACTATAAATTAAATTAAGTAACATAGCAGAAATCGCGTGCTTTTCTGCAAACGTGCGGTTATAATTTATTTGGGATTCATTATAAATTCTAGAGTTAATTCTTTGTGTATTAGAGCCACCTATAACATCTATAAATTCAGTACCTGTAAGGCCTATAGAGCCTTCACTCCCATCGTTAAGGACACTTAGACTTATTGAATTATCTATAGGATTAAGTGATGATGAATAGTAAAAAGGATTGTATTGTCTTTGTATTTGATAGAAGGCATAACGTCTTATATACCCCATCGATCTAAAGCTTAATCCTTCAGTAATAAAACTAAGGTCTTGCTTTATTTGTATTTGCGCCTGGATTGTAGATGCTTTACTAGTCTGATATCCTTTTACCATCTCTGCATACGGATTATATAATAGCGTATTTCCTCCTAGTTGTGAAGGAGCTCCTCCAAATAGTGGATGCTCTATAAGCGGTTTTAATTCTTGTGGGTAAATAGCAGGAAATGCTACAGGATTTGACCAAACAGCTGTATTAAAAACATAAGTACCTCCAGAAACTTCACCAAAAGGAGAATAGCGGTCGGTGCCACCTACAGGACCATTATAATCATCAAATTGACCATAAACATTAAGGGATAAATCTGTGGTTTCTGTAAGCTCAATATCTAGATTACTTCTTATAGAATAGTTACGTAATTTGATGTTGCTATTAAAGTTGTTAATGGGTTCTACATCAAGAATACCATTATCTATATTATAGGTACCTGCCACATAATATCGTGCTTTTTCTGAACCACCACTTGCACTAATATTTACACTTTCATTTACCGTATAATCTTTAACCATTTGATCTATCCAGTTATTACTAGGATATAAAAGGGGATTATCTCCCGCGGCAGTTCTATCTATTTTTGTTTGTGTATAGGGTAATATAGCCTGGCGGTCTCTAGTAAGAGCAGCTTCATTGGCCATATTCATATACGTGATATTATCTGCGAAGTTGAAATTTTTTGTGTTAGAAGATAAACGAGTCTGCGATCTAAAACTAAAGTTTGTTTTTCCAGATTTTCCGCGTTTGGTAGTAATCAAAACAACTCCATTTGCTCCACGTGCTCCGTAAACTGAAGCTGCCGCAGCATCTTTTAGGACTGAGAATGAATCAATATCATCAGGTTGTAGACGCGCTAAATCTGTAGAGGTAGATTCAATACCATCTATTAGAATTAAAGGATCACGTTTGCCAGATCCAAACGTACTCAAACCTCGTATAAAGAAATCTGAATTATCTGCACCAGGTTCTCCAGAACGTTGATATGAGATCATCCCTGGAACCCGCCCAGCAAGCATATTTGTGAGGTTGTTTGTAGGACCTTTTAATTGTTCAGGGTTAATTGAAACAACAGAAGTCACCACATTTGTTTTCTTCTGCTTTCCGCTAAAGGCAATTACGACCGTTTCTTCAAGCGATTCCTGACTTAAATTAAGAGTCATATCTATAGTCTGCTGCTCTCCTACAACCACTTCTTTTGTGATAAAACCTACAAATGAATAAATTAATGTAGCTCCCTTAGCAACCCGAATGCTATATCTACCATCAAAGTCTGTAGCGGTACCATTATTAGTTCCTTTTTCTTGGACGGTAACTCCAATTAGAGGTTGTTTATCATTACCATCATAAATAGTTCCTGTTACGATGTTTTGTAGAGGCTCTGTAAGCTCTTCAACCCCAGCATATAGACAACTGCAAGACAAACTACCTAAAACTAGGAGTATCCAACAAAATCGCTGCTTTGTTTTATAAATAATATTTATCATAATTTTCGTCTAAGTAATTTTATTCTATATTATCAAGTGTTTAGTTCAGTTAGATTTGATAGGTACATGGGTACTTTTACGAGTTTTATCATAGTTTATTGTTTTTAAATTAGTTAGCAGATTATTCTTTAAAATTTTCAATTACTATATCGATTGAGGAAGTTTTACCTACTCTATAATTACTTTAGGGTTGGATAGAATTATATTTACTTAAATCCCACTTATCTAACCATTCTATTTCTGGCTTTTTATTTTTGATTTTAATGGGTAACCAGATGTATCTACCATCAATATGATTTTTTGGATTCCAGCGATCGCCCATATATAGGAAAGTATCCTCTACTCCATTTACCGTCAATACATATGTGCTTTGAGAATTAAATGTCACCTGAGCTAGCTTACCCGTGGCGGGGTTACCTAATGATTTCCAAGGCCCCCAGATGGACTTTGCACTAAATGAACGTGCAGCATTAGGTGCCCACCCGGTCAAACCCGAAGTAATCATATAATAGGTATCATTATGCTTAAATACGGCGGGAGCTTCATTTTGACCCCCAGGTTTCATACGAGTCCACCTCGATGTAAAATCAAGATAGTCATCTGTTAATTCAGAAATATGAAGAGTTTGGTTTTCTTCAGAAGAGTGAATATGATATGCTTTACCATCATCATCAACAAAAACTGTCATATCTCGAGACATTTGTCCTTCTCTAAAATCTCTCCGAACATAGAGGCCCTCAATTAAAGCAGCCTTCCATTCTGGAGTCCACCATTCATATAATTCATTCTTTTTTGTTCTCTTTTGGTTTGATAGAGGAAAATTTAATGGCCATACGTTCGCATTGGGGCGATAAGACTTTAAATATTTAAAAGGTCCTGTAGGAGAATCACTAATCGCCACACCAGTACGCGCAGCTGCATATCCTTGATTTTTAAGTTCAAGGTGAAACCACATCACATACTTGCCTGTTTTGTTATTATAAATAACTTTAGGACGCTCGATAACAGAACCTTTGGTTATTTCGGAATCTAAATCGTTGCTAACGGCAAGAGCTATACCTTCATTTTTCCAGTTATAGAGGTCGCTAGATGAATATACACGTACACCTACTTGAGCAATACTGCTTTGGCCTTTATGTTCTCCATACCAGTAATATGTATCTCCTTCAGAATAAATACCTCCACCATGGGCGTTTATGTGTTTTCCCTCTGTGTCTTTCCAAATAGCACCAGGCTCAAAAAAGGTATTTTGAGAACTACATGGGTCTGCCACTATAATGAGAAAAAAGAGTAAACAAAGTAATTTCATATAAATATCGGAATTTTTGTGTGTTATTTACACTTAAAATAAGCGTAAGATATTAATTCAAAAGGTAATGTTAATTAGTTATACAATTTTCTTAATATCAAAGGATTATAATAGGGGGCGTAGTGATATAATTAGGGGGGCTTATCGTTCAGAGACAATAATATCTCCAGTTTTTTGTGATAATTCTTATTAAGAAACTAAATATTTTAATAAAATTTTAAGATCTTGGAGTAGTCAAATTTTGCTTTCTCCCTATGATAAACAAAATATATATTCTGCTCTTTGCAAGTCTATTCTATGTATCACTATATGCTCAAACTGAAAAATTAAATAGTCAATTTCCACTAGAGCGAAGACTTAGTTTCTATAATCTTGATACCGAAAAAGGCTTGTCAAATAATAATGTGAAATCTATTGTGCAAGATTCGCTTGGATTTATATGGATAGGAACCTCCGATGGCCTCAATATGTATGACGGCAATGAGTTTAAAATTTTTAGACGAGAGAGTTCTGCGTTAAGTAATAATTACATACAAAATTTAATACTTAGTAAATCTGGCGAGATAAAAATAGCTACAGATGGTGGTGTTAATAGTTATCACCCTCGCAAAGAACAATTAACTCTATTTAACGAGATAGACCCAACCCTAAGTCTTAGTATTAACTCTCTTGTAGAATTACAAGATTCACGTCTTCTTATAGGGGCTTATAATCAAGGTCTACACATTTATAATAAAAAAAATAAAGAAGCTTATTTAGGAGACAACGCTTTAACCTCATCAAAGATTTCTAGTCTTGTCAATCAGCAAGATTCTATAATCTGGATAGGAACATTTGATAAAGGGTTAGATAAGCTTAATTTAAGAACACTTGAGGTAGAGCATATAGCAATTGATACTAAAACAACAAAATCGAACTGGATCAATTGCCTATTTATTGATAGCAAAAATAATTTATGGATTGGTACTAATAATGGTCTAACTGTAAGGACGCCAGAAGGAACTTTGTTAAGTCTTAACAAGTCACATTCAAAAAAAGGACTTAGTGATAATCAAATACAAGCTGTAGCCGAGGATAACTATGGTCAAATATGGATAGGCACCTACGGAGGTGGCCTTAATATTATTGATCCAGAACTTTTTTTTAAAAACGATTTAAGATTTGGTGTACGTAAGTATCTACCTAAAGAAGATGGTAGCAGTATATTTAATGCAACTATAAACACAATTTTTAAAGACCAGTCGGGTAATATGTGGATAGGTACTAATGCTGGTTTAAACTTTGTTGATCCTAATGGCGAACCTATAAAATTACTAAAGAACGATCTTATAGGATCTCAAAAGTTAGCACACGATCGTATAAGCGCTATTTCGGAGTGTTCTTCAGGCAAAATTTATCTAGGTACAGATGGTGGCGGTATTGATATGTATGATCCTCTTACTGGAAACTTTGACTATTCTGTTTACAGTACTGCAAATGGCTTAAAATCTAATCAAGTACAAACTACACTAAGAGATAATGCCCAACGTCTTTGGATAGGAACTTACAGAAAAGGCCTCAATATGTATAATCTAAATACTCAAAAATGGAGCTATTATTTGCAGGGAGATACGCAAGACGGAAATGATGTACGTGTGATATACCAAGATCTACAGAACGATATCTGGGTGGGTACAAATCGAGGTGGCCTTTATAAATATAATTTTGCTGAAGATACTTTTGACTATGTATCAGAATTAGATGTTATCTATCCAAAAATGGATATACGTGATATTAAGATGGATAGTAAGGGAGTTCTTTGGATGGCGTCTTATGGAAATGGGGTTCTGAGATATAACCCTAGAACTAAAGAGGCATACTCCTACTTTAATGGAAATCTTGGGGGAATGACAAATAATGTCGTTTTCTGTATTTGGTTGTTAGATGATGATAGTATTGTTGCAGGATTAAAATATGGAGGCATTGTACACTTTAGTAGAGAAGATATCCAAGCTTTGAATCTTACTGAAAAAGATGGTCTAAGTAATAACACAGTTAATAGCATTGCACAGTACGATGATAATATTCTTTGGCTAGGTACCTATAAAGGAATTACAAAATACAATTATGTGAAGCATACCTTAGAGAGCATAAATTCTTTTAATAACATACAAAAGAGTGATTATAATATAGGTGCCGCTCTTAAAAGCAGCTCCGGATTTATGTATTTTGGTGGTAATAAGGGTCTTAACATTTTCAAACCTGAAGAGCTCACTTTGCAGCAATCTTCTAATAACATTATAATTAAAAAATTATCTATTTATAATTCAGATATTACTGTAGAGTCCCAAGATGAAAATGCGATTCTTACAGAATCTATTGCTTATAGTAATAAATTGATTCTCAAGCATAATCAAAATAATTTTTCGCTCGACTTTACAAGTTTAAAATTTCCTTTTGCAGACAATGTGAGTTATTCATACAAATTAGAAGGTTATAACGACTTTTGGACGAGCTTGAAAAACTCTAACCATATAAACTTTAGCAATATACCTCCTGGCAATTATAATTTAAAAATAGCTGCAGCATCTGATGTTGAATCGTCCTACTACAAAGAATTTGAAATAACCATACTCCCGCCTTTCTGGAAAACAATACCTGCATATATTTTCTACATTATTACTACACTAATTTTAATAACTACTGGCTTAAGATATTATTCAGAGCGTATAAAACTTAAAAACTCTCTATTGTTTGAAAAAAAACAAAGACAGCTAGAACACGAGTTAAACGAAGAACGTATTCGTTTTTATACCGGTTTTTCACACGAACTAAAAACTCCTCTTACACTTATACTTGCTCCATTAGAAACCTTACTTGATGATATAAAGCAAAAAGAACACCGTAACAGTTTAAAGTTGATTAAGCGCAATGCTAATAACTTATTGCAATTTATCAATAAGTTACTTGAGTTTAGAAAAAGCGAAGAAGGTCTTAGTAAACTTCATCTCAATGAGTATAATCTAACTAAACATTTGTCTAAATGGCTTGCTACTTATAAACCCTTATTGCAAAAGAAAAATATAGATTTGACCGTGACCATGCCACAAAATGCCATTAAATTTTACTGTGATCTAGAGAAGCTACACATAATTATTAATAATCTAATTTCAAACGCAATAAAATATACTGATAAAGGTGGTCAAATAGCAGTAAGTTTTACTCAAGATCATACATCAATATATCTGAGTATAAGTGATTCAGGAAGTGGGATTATAGCAGATGATTTAAACCATATTTTTGAATGGTATTATCAATCAAATACGTCAATAAAAAAGGATGGTACAGGCATTGGTCTAGCTCTATCAAAACGCTTTGCCGAGTTGCACAATGGAAACTTAAATGTATTTAATAATCCAGATATCGGTAGCACATTCATACTTACTTTACCTAAAGATGATCGCTTAATTGATGCATTTTTAAAAAATAGCCCTAATGCATTATTTAACAAGAAAGCGGTTGAACAACGTATAAATGATGTAGATGTATCCATAGAACATGCCAGCGTAAACGATTTACTTATTCAAACTGAAAATGCTAGAAAACTCATACTCCTGATAGATGATAATCCAGACATTCTCGAATTTTTAGACAGCGCATTGGCTTCAACTTATGATCTTATCCACGCTGAAAATGGCGAAGAAGGAATACAGCAGGCCAGTAAATACATTCCCGATTTAATAATAAGCGATATAATGATGCCTGTTAAAACAGGTATTGATTTGTGTCATTTTCTTAAAAACAAAAAAGAAACCTCCCACATACCTATAATTTTACTTTCGGCTAAAAGTAATTTTGAAATGATTGAAACCGGCTATTCTGAAGGTGCAGATGATTATATGGTAAAGCCCTTTAATGTACAGGTTTTAAGAGCACGTATTGAAAATTTAATTGCTACACGTAAAAAACTCTTAGAAGAATTTTCTAGTAAGTTTAGTGACGAATCTTTTCAAGATAATGATGATCGAAAATTGCTACAAATAGAGAAAAAATTTCTAGAAGAATTTCATACTGCCGTTTACAATAATATGCAGCAAGGTATAAAAACCGTAAAAGTGGTATCTGAAGAAATAGGCATGAGCCGGTCTTCTTTATATAGAAAAATAACAGCTACTACAGGACAAAATATTAATGAATATATACGTAATTTAAAAATAGAACGAGCTGCTCACCTTATTGAAAAGGAGAATTTCACAGTCTCTCAGGCGTCTTTTGAAGTAGGCTTTGCAGATGCAAAATACTTTAGAAAAATATTTAAAGAAAAATATGGTAAAACACCATCAACTCTTAAGTAAAACAACTGTTAGACGTACAAACTAGTGAATACTTAGAAGAAACCTTGTTAAACTAACATAGAAGAAAGTACTTTTTTAAAATTCAGCTAAAGACAGTACATAGTTTTTAATCAACAATAGTAACAGGATTTATACCTTCAATTGTAGGAATAACTTCATTTATAGAGCCATCTTCTGCAAATGTAATTTTATCTATTGCTACTTCTCTATGAAATCCTGCAGGACTGCCCATTTCCAACCCGCGTGGCCGTGTAAATCTGTGGTAAACAATATACCAATCATCGGTTCCTGGTACATTAATTATAGAGTTATGGCCCGTACCATAAATTTGGTTTTTATCATCTCTTTGAATTACCATATTAGATTCTGGTATAAATAATGGTCCTAATGGCGATTTAGCCGTCGCATAGCGCACTCGATAATTTGGACTACGTGTATCATCTTCAGACCACAAAAAATAATACACTCCATTTCTATAAAACACTTCAGTCCCCTCTCGATAGGTTTCATCTGGCGTTAAATCTGTAATGGTTTCTTCTTTTAACGATAGCATATCCTCATTAAGTTCGGCTGCTCCCAGGTAGCCATTCCCCCAATAAAAATAACTTTTACCGCTTGCAGGATCTGTAAAAACATCTGGATCTATAATCTGGCCACCACCACGTTTTATTGCTGAAGGTTTCTCACTTAAAAGTGCAGTACCCTTATCTTCAAAGGGACCTGCAGGACTATCTGCAACCGCTACACCAATTTTCTGTGCAGCTGAGAAGTAATAAAAATACTTTAGTTTACCATCAATTTCTTTTTCTGCAATACACGGTGCCCAAGCATTCCGATCTGCCCAAGAGACATCTTTTTTAAGATCAAGAATAGTGCCCTCATCTTGCCAGTGTATTAAATCTTTAGAAGAAAATGTTTTAAAATAGGTGCCAGACCAGCCGTCAAAACCATCACTGGTTGGGTATAAATAGAATTTGTTATCAGTATTTGAATAAATGATTTCGGGGTCTGCGTAAAATCCATCCAGAGCTGGATTTTTTGCTATAGCTGCTTCAACAGCATATGTGATTTTTTCGCCGTCAGGCAAAATAACGGTGTACGGTTTTGCACCATTTAAAAAATCTTGAATACCAGCCTCTTGAATTTTAACTCCTGGAAAAGCAATTAATTGCGCATCTAATTTTTGTAAGTTCTTATCTACACGTATGGGAAGATAGACCGTTTTTTTAGCTGGGTCAACAACGATGTTTTGTTTTCTCACAGCTTCTGCCTGCGCTCCTAAAATAAGTGGCAACTCTTTTGATGGAAACTCTTTGAGTAAACGTGCAGACTCTTCTTCGGTTATTGGGATAATCGTCCCGTGGCGCGGATGAAAATTCATCGAAATTTTATCTGCGCCCAATGCTTTAAAATTTAGTAGATCTGTACTTTCTGCAAATTGATATTTGCCATCTATATACATATCATATAGCAGAATATAGGTATCACTATCTATGATTTTAAACACACTAGAACCCTCTACAGCTCTATCGGTCTGATCTACGTAACCTTCGATAGGTTCATATCCTGAAGTAAGGCTGTCTGAAACTGCTACTCGAATACCTTTTGTAGCAGTCCCTTCTGTTTTATAAAATAAATAGAACTTACCCTCTTTACTAATGATATCTCCATCTATGCACGACTTCTCATCGGGACTATAGAATAATTGTTTTGGTGCTTCTTCTAAAGCCGTAAAATCTCTGTTGATGTAAGCATAATAGATCTTATCATAGCTACCCGGCTGAAGCATTGAAAAATAAACCATGTATTTACCGGTAGCCTCATCATAAATCGTTTGGGGAGCCCATGCCCGAGTAATATCGGAAAACTCTGGAAATGTTTTAGCTATATCAATAACTGTAGTATTCCAGCTTATCAAATCTGCTGATTTTGCAAGAATTATACCTGTATTACTCCATCCGTTATCCGTTTTTAAATCTGTAAGTACCATGTAAAAATTAGAATCTTTAGTACCTCTCAAAATATGGGGATCTCTTACACCACCGGTCTCACTAATACTTTCTGTACTTATAATAGGCTTGTCGTTATTTAAGGCATAAAAATTATACCCATCTCTACTTATGCCGTAGCGTACCGCTTCCTCCCCTTCTGCATTGCCAGTAAAATAAGTGAATAAATAAGCTGTTTTTTTTGTAGGCTCTGTAGGATTAGAGCACGAAAACACTAAGCTAGCAAGTGCAATAAGTGAAATTTTTAAAGATAACATACTAAGATATTTAATAACCTACCTAGTAAAAAACTCGCTAGATAGTAATGAAACAACTTGATAATCCAAATAAAATTGAGCTATAGTTTGGACTTCCTTCTAATTCTGCAAAATTTGATAAATCAATTTTTGAAGATAAATGTGAAAATAACAAATTAAACAAATATAAATGTATTTTATACATTTATACATAGAAATATTATTTTAATCTACTTAATGTGCGAACAATTCGTCAAAATTCTGAAAATCAAAGCCTATGGGTTATTGTTTAAAAAACTTTGAATTATTATCACTATAGAATTCTTACACAGCAAATTCTCTAGGATCATTTCCCCAAAAAAAAAATAAATAACAATTCAAAGCTAATATTAAATGTTATTTATACATTTAACCATAATTTAATAGTATTCATTTATAATTTACACCTATGAAACAAAAATTAATATGCTTTAAATCTTCCTTGATTTTCTGTCTATTGTTAGTTTTGAGCTATCCCATAAAGGCTTCTACAACGCTGACAGAAAATTTACAGCAAAAAATTACAGGTACAGTAACTATCGCAGCAGACGGAATGCCCCTACCTGGAGTTACAGTGCTAGTAAAAGGTACTACAACTGGAACTACTACCGATTTTGATGGTAAGTATGAACTTAATACTACCTCAGAGAATGATGTCTTAATATTTTCTTATGTAGGTATGAAAACGGTAGAGATTACAGTAAATGGGAAATCAGTAGTTAATATAGCACTTGAAGAAAATATTGGCTCTCTTGACGAAATCGTTGTCGTGGGCTACGGAAGTCAAAAGCGTTCTGATGTAACAGGATCTGTATCGTCTGTACCTGAAGATCGTCTCGAAAACCTACCCGTTACAAACGTCACTCAAGCCATACAAGGAACTACAGCTGGTTTAAATATTAGCCAAAACTCATCTGTACCAGGATCGAGTGGTTCTATACAAGTACGTGGCGTAAACTCCATTACTGGAAGTACGAGTCCATTTATTGTTCTTGACGGAATACCATTTACAGGTACTTTAAATGATATAAATACGCGAGATATAAAATCTATCCAGATTTTAAAAGATGCATCTGCAGTAGCTATCTATGGTACTCGTGGTTCAAATGGGGTAATACTTATACAAACAAAGAGAGGTGTAAGTGGTGAACCTATAATAAATTATAGCACTTATGTTGCTGTAGAAGAATTTGCAAATATTCTTAACCCATTAGGCCCTGATGCATATGTACAAAAGTATGCAGACTTTTTTAGCCAGAATAACCCGGGTGTTACTCAAGATCGTGTTCTAGAAAATCAAAGCGAAATAGACAACTTTAACGCCGGTAGAACTACAGATTGGTTTAAAGAAGTAACACAATCTGGTATCATACAAGAGCATAATTTAAGCATTCGCGGAGGTAGTGAAAAAGTAAAGTATTTTGTTTCTGGTGGTTACTTAGACCAGCAAGGCGTTATAAAAGGATATGATTATGAAAAACTTACGCTGCGCTCTAATCTAGACGTTGAAATCACAGATTATTTAAAAGTAGGTTTAAATACTTTTTTTGCTAATAACAATTTTGACGGTGGCCGGGCAAATTTATTACTTGCTACAGCAATGAGCCCGTACTCTGTACCATATGATGATAACGGCCAGCTTATTATAAATCCCATGTTACCTGAGTTATTATATGAAAACCCTTTATTAGGTTTAACAACAGATCGTGAAGTACGCGAGCGCACCCTTTCGGGGAATGTTTTTGCCGAAATTACTCCTGCGTTTTTAGAGGGTTTATCATATCGTGTAAATGCATCATACACCATAAATCCGTATTCATACAAAACCTATAAAGGTAGAGCGGCAAATGATAACCGGGGGACCGCTGTAATAGGTGGTGATGAGGAAAAAGTATGGATTGTAGAAAATATTTTGAAATATGCAAAGAGCTTTGGCAAGCATAATTTAGATTTTACAGCACTGTATAGTGCCCAGTCTAATGACTTTTTTAGAGAAGAATTAACTGGTGTGGGTTTTGTAAATGATCAATTATCATTTAATCGTATATCGGCAGCCGAAGTTTTATCTGCAGATCCTGGCCGTAATTATAGTACCCTTTCTACACTAGTATCTCAAATGGGTCGAGTAAACTATAATTATGACAGTAAATATTTAGTTACTGCTACGGTTCGTCGTGATGGCTATTCTGCCTTTGGTGCAAATACCAGTAAATATGGTGTATTCCCATCTGCTGCTTTAGGTTGGAATATACACAAAGAATCTTTTATGCAAAATGCAGATGCCATTAATAATTTAAAATTACGCTTGTCTTATGGTAAAACTGGAAACAGAGGCGTGGGTATAAATCAAACTCAAACCAGAACAGGAACTACCGTATATCCATTTGGTGGACAAGCTTACACAGGTACATTTATAAATGGCTTAGGAAATCCTAATTTACAATGGGAAACGACGACTTCCGGAAATTTAGGTGCAGATTTCGGACTATGGAATAACCGCATTAATGGTTCTGTTGAGGTTTATAAATCTAAAACTAAAGATCTGTTACTCAATCGTAGTATCCCGGCATTAACAGGGACGCGTAATATAATAGAAAACATTGGTGAAGTTGAAAACAGAGGTTTTGAATTTAGCATAAGTTCTATAAATGTTAATACAGGTGATTTTAAGTGGGAAACTAATTTAAACTTCTCAACTTATAAAAACGAGATTTTAGATCTCTATGGCGATGGTAAGGATGATATTCCCAGCCGCTGGTTTATAGGTAAATCGCTAGGTGCTATTTACGATTATAGACTAGCTGGTGTTTGGCAGGAAGGTGAAGACACCGGTACCTTTAATGCAAACCCTGGTGATCTCAAATTTGAAGACCTTAATGGTGACGGTGTAATAGACCCAGAAAATGATCGTTCGTATTTAGGTTCTTCTCTTCCTGAGTGGACTGGTGGGCTTACAAATACGTTCTCCTATAAAAATTTTGATTTAGCAATTTTCTTACAAACGGTACAAGGTGTACTAAAAGGAAATCCCGATTTAAACTATGGTGATGAGTTAGCACGTAGAAATACACCCGCAGAAGTAGGTTACTGGACTCCTGAAAACCAAAGTAATGAATTTCCTTCACTTACATATCGTAATACATTAGGCTATGGGTATCCTAAAGACGCTAGTTTTGTAAGACTTAAAGATATTCGTTTGAGCTACAGATTTCCTATTGAGAAAATAGAAAAATTAGGGCTTAGTGATTTGATGATTTACGCAACAGGCAGAAATCTATATACCTGGACTGACTGGACGGGTTGGGATCCAGAAAGTAGTCAATCTTATAGGGGGTCAGGTGACTGGACTAACAATTATCCCGTGGTACGCACATTCTCATTAGGACTTAACGTCTCTTTATAATACTACATAAAAATATAATGATACATTTTATGAAAAATAGATCTAAGATAATTATAGCACTCTTGAGCTTAAACATATTTATACTAAGTTCTTGTAGTGATGATTTTCTGGTAGAAGAAATACGTTCTGACTATACGCCAGAAACTTTGAATGATGAACTAGGTTATCAAGCTCAATTATTAGGCTTATACCAGATGTTGAGTACATTTTACACACGTAGCGGCGATCAAGGTTGGCTATCTGTATGGCAAGCAGGAACAGATATCACTTGGCCCACAGCACCGCAAGGAATTGAAGTACCATATTATAAATACAACCAGTTGACCACAGATGACAATGCAGCGTTTCAAAGTTGGGAGTTATGGTATAATATGGTTGAAAACGCTAACAGTATAATTGCAAGTATTGAAAGTTCGACCTCTACAGAATTAACTCAGGAACAAAAAGATGCTATAAATGCCGAAGCTCGATTTTTTAGAGCATATGCTTATAATAATCTTGCTACGCTTTTTGGTGGAGTTCCCTTAATTACTGAGCCAATTACAGAAGCTCGTTTTGATTATACGCGTAATACATTAGACGAGATTAACGCTCAAATTGAAACAGATCTACAGTTTGCAACTGAAAATCTAGGAGAACCTACTAATGCACCTCAATTTGAAGCTCGTGTAAATAGGTATGTTGCTAATCAATTATTCGCAGAATTTTATCTGCGTGCTGGTAAGCCAGATCTAGCAGAAAGTCAAGCAGATATTATCATTAATAGCCAGGCATTTCAACTTATAACTGAACGTTATGGAGTAAAAGCTTCAGAAGAAGGTGATCCTTTTTCTGATATGTTTTTCAAAGGCAATCAACGACGTTCACAAGGTAATACTGAAGCATTATGGGTATTAGAAAATGAGAATCCGTCAGATGTACGTGGAGGTTCGAGTGGCAACCCACAACAGCGCCGAGTTTGGGGAGCAGGTTATCACAATGTAAATGGTATGATCCCAGCAGATAGTCTGGGAGGTCGTGGACTTTCTCGTATACGCCTCAATAATTGGGTTGTATATGATTTATACGATGAGACAGATATGCGTAATTCAAAACACTCTATTCATAGACGCTTTAGATACAACAATCCGGATCCAAATTTTGCAGATATTTACGGAGATTTGGTACCATATACCGGCATTGATACCTTAGCTCGTATCAATCCGTATTCTCTAAAGTGGGGACATTTTGATCCGGCAGATGTATTCGGTTTTGGAATGTGGAAAGATTTTATCCTTATGCGATTAGGAGAAACTTACTTACTAAAAGCTGAGGCTCAAGTAATGCAAAATAATACTACCGGAGCTGCAACAACAATAAATATCCTTAGAACTCGTGCAAACGCACCTCAGGTAGTAGCAGGAGAAATGTCTTTAGATTTTATTCTGGATGAACGCGTGCGTGAATTGCTTGCCGAAGAAAATCGAAGAATGACTTTGATGCGTACCAAAATGCTAGTTGAACGGGCCTCTGGTCTCAATGTGCAGGATCAAAATATACCATTACCACAAACGATGCGTATAGAAGGCTTGCAAGAGTTCCACGAACTTTTTCCTATTCCACTTCGTGAGATACAACTGAATAAAGATGCTGTTCTAGAACAAAATCCTGGATATTCAACAAATTAATTTTTTTAATTTATAACTATTAAAAGCCTCATATTTTGAGGCTTTTTTACTTTAATTGAAAATTCTAATTATTTACCAACGATATAGTTTAACACAAGTTCAAGTTTTTAATATTCTTAACAAGTAATATAGTTTCAACCTATTATTTTTATAATAAACGCATATAAACATTAGTATATGAGTACGTATATAGATTCTAGACTTTCACTTTTCCTTGTAATAATTTTAATATCTGGGATATTAGTTTTCACCCTTTTATTTTATGCTTTAAAAAAGTTTGGTAAAAGTCCACGTACAATTTTGCCCGTTAATTTTGCAACCCGCATACGCATACCACTCGCATTATTTTTGTTGGCTTTAATTCTTAGAATCGTTCTGGTAAGAGAAGAAATTACGGCATATATTAATCAAGATATTCTGTCCCATGCAAGCACCTTACTATTCATCACAAGCATTACCTGGGCAATTATTTTAGTTATAAAAGCATTTAAAAGAAATATTCTTACAAAATATGATATGAGTGTTTCAGATAATGTGCACGCTAGAAAAATTTATACTCAGTTTAGCGTACTCGAACGCGTTATCATTTTTGTAATTGTTCTATTTGCCGTGAGTATTGCGTTGATGAGTTTTGAAAATATAAGAGCAATTGGCGTAAGTATTTTAACTTCTGCTGGGATTGCTGGTATTATCATTGGTTTTGCCGCTCAGAAAGCCTTAGGAACACTAATGGCAGGAATACAAATTGCATTTACGCAACCAATACGTATAGATGATGTTGTTGTAGTAGAAGGAGAATGGGGCCGAATTGAAGAAATTTATTTGACCTATGTTGTTGTTAAGATTTGGGACAAACGAAGGTTGGTTATACCCACTACGTATTTCATTGAAAAACCATTTCAAAATTGGACGCGCAATTCGTCAGATATACTGGGAACCGTTTTCATTTATACAGATTATAGCGTACCCTTTGATGCTTTACGTCACGAACTTACTCGAATTTTGGAAAGTACAGATTTATGGGATGGTGAAGTTAATGTTCTGCAAGTTACAGATACTAAAAATGAAGTCGTAGAAACAAGAGCTCTTATGAGCGCAAAAGATTCTCCTACTTCGTGGGACCTACGCGTATTGGTACGTGAAAAACTTGTTGTATTTATTCAAAATAATTATCCGCATAGCTTGCCCCGCACACGTGTGGAAATGCACGAAATTACAGATTCTAAAGATCCGGAAAATACTTCTACGTCTCCAGAACCTTCCGATTTACTTCGTAAATAATTGTTTGGTATTTGATGATTTTCAATCTAAGATGCTAGGCAAAGAATGCAAACATTAAACTAACGTTTAATACTATTAAAAACGTAGAATCTTGTAATTTACACTTCAGTACAAATGATTTATAATTGAAAAATAAAGCGACAGAAAATAAATGCTGGGAGGTCTGTAATGATTGTAAAGGTCAAGGGAAACGTAAGCGGCGAATACGCAAGAAAGTCCGCCTTAATTATAAAAAACAATTAGCGGCCGCGCTTAAAGGCGAGGCTCCAATTCCTAAACCTCTCAAAGCTCATAAATACCTTTGTGCAACTTGTAAGGGGGCTGGTCTTATTAAAGCTCCTAATTTCCCACAGCCAGATTCTATTAATTTTCCACATATTGCTATTATAGGTGGCGGTATTGGAGGTGTTGCTCTAGCTGTTGCTTGTTTACATCGTGGAATACCCTTTACATTATATGAGCGTGATTCTAGTTTTAATGCCAGATCACAAGGTTACGCACTAACCTTGCAACAAGCAAGTTCGGCAATAAAAGGTCTTGGCCTTAATGATCTTAAAGAGGGGGTTATTTCAACCAGACACGTTGTTCATAGTACTGATGGTGAAATTATAGGCGAATGGGGAATGCGCAAATGGCTCGAGTCACAATCGGCTCCTTTTTCAAAACGCACAAATATTCATATTGCAAGACAATTTTTACGTCAAGAACTATTAGATCAGTTATTGCGATCAGACTCGGTTAAATGGGATCATCAACTTTTAAGTTATTCAGAAACCGAATCAATAAACTTAAATTTTATACACGATAATGAATTGGTATCTGCTAAAACTGATGTACTTGTGGGTGCCGATGGAATTTTTAGCACGGTTCGTAATCTTTTACTAAAGGAAGATTATAAACCTTTAAGATATTTAGATTGTATTGTTATTTTAGGTATTTGCCCGTTGTCAAAATTAAAAGATATTGAAAACCCTTTGTTAGATTCAGCAACAGTTTTTCAAACTGCTAATGGCAATGAACGCATCTATATGATGCCTTATGATAAGGATCACATTATGTGGCAATTAAGTTTTCCATTACTGGAACATGAAGCAAAAAGTCTCAGTGCATTGGGAAGTGATGCTCTTAAAAAAGAAGCTTGTCGACGCACGCAGTGGCACAGTCCTATTCCCGAAATTCTCGCCGCTACATCCAGCGATTTAATATCTGGGTATCCAGTGTATGACCGGGAAATATTAGAAACTAAGGATTTTGTACATGCTTCAAAAACTACATTAATAGGTGATGCAGCACATCCTATGAGTCCGTTTAAAGGTCAGGGAGCCAATCAAGCTTTGCTTGATGCTCTTGCACTTGCTCGTGAGATTTATAAGGGATGCGGACCCAATTCTGGCTGGCGGGAAGAAGGTGTTAGAAAACGTATATTATTAAATTTTGAATCTGAAATGCTCAAACGTAGTGCTAAAAAAGTAAAAGATTCTGCTGAAGCTGCAGTGTTTCTTCACACAGATGAAGTTCTTTATAAAGCCAACCAACCACGAGGACGCCATCTCAAAACTGATAAGAATAGCAATTAACTACATTTAATAATAAATTAATCTACAACATTTGATTCCTTTAGAAAATTAAACGTAGAATTGTTATATAATCGTATTTAAATCAGAAATTTAAAAATCATTAACGCCTGCAACAGCACGAGAGTGAATGAGAACCAGAAATAATTTATACAAAAAGTTATATTCCAAAAAAAGTCATCGGTTTTTAACCACTAAAGTTCGCCATTCTAGGCAAAATGATATTGATAATCGAAAAATTGTATGGCACGCTATTGCCTCTTTTTACTTAGATACAGAATTGCTTGAGTATGATTATGAACGTATCGCAGCACTTTTTACGCAATCTGGATTCTCGATTACTGAATTGAAAAAAATAGACTTGTATGAAGTCTTTCCTGTTCTTAAGGATAACCTTCTTACGATCTCTGGAGTTTGGAATGGAATAGATGAAGGCTGGCTAAATAAGGCTTGCACTCTCACCTATTACAGACGAAACAATAATTTTTTTAGAATGAAAGTTAGGTTTTACAATCGCGTTTTATACACGATGCGCAAAGAGCATTGGATAAAAATAGAATCAATTATGCGAAGTAAAACAACTCCACAAATTCCTATCAATTCTAATTTAATAGAAAATAGTTGAAATAAATCTGCATCTAGTTTTATAGTTCGCCCTATTAATCGTAATATTGCAATGTACTAATATTTAATTATGGGTTTAGCTAAAACTGAAATGTTTACCGATGAGCAAAATAAGATTGCACTCTTTGCTAAAGTGTTTGGACATCCTGCTCGCGTTTCTATTTTACAACATCTGTTTAAGATAGATTCTTGTGTATGCGGTGATCTTGTAAATGAAATAGGATTAGCTCAACCTACAATTTCTCAACATCTCAAAGAATTAAAACACCTTGGTTTAATTAAAGGAAACGTTGAAGGCACCAGTGTTTGCTATTGCATAGACAAAGAAAACTGGACCGCAATGAAGGCTTTGATGAATCAATTTTTAAATCAGGATGTAAGCCTAAACAACGATTGCTGTTAAAAATTTAAACTCATTAATCGTATAATCGCAATAAACAAATATATTATGAAATTATCTGAAGTAAAAAATAATTTAAGACAATTAGAGAAAATCGCTTTTCAATTACCTAATGGCGAATTAGTTCCAAATCATTTCCACGTAACAGAAGTAGGTAAAATCACCAAGAATTTTATTGATTGTGGTGGTACCGTACGTAATGAAGAAGTAGCTAATTTTCAACTATGGAATGCAAATGATTATGATCACCGCTTACATCCTGAAAAACTTTTGGATATAATCGAATTATCTGAGAAGATTTTAAAGCTTGATGATCTTGAAATCGAAGTAGAATATCAAGGTGATACTATTGGTAAATTTGGACTTGACTTTGACGGTACAAATTTCTTGCTTACTTCAAAGCAAACCGACTGTCTTGCTAAAGAAAGTTGTGGTATTCCTGAAGAAAAGCCCAAATTAAAAATGGCTGATATAGCAACGGGTACAAGTTGTACTCCAGGAGGAAACTGCTGTTAATCAAAATCTGGTAACTTATGAATACTCAAGAAAACCTATTATTTGATAACATATCTGTTTTTATCTCAAAACTAGATAGTGATACTATTTCACAAGAGCGTAAAGAAGTATTGCAGCCTTTAGCAGATTTTATTCAATCTAAAGTATCGGCTGCTCAAGCTGTACGTATCAATTTTATATGTACTCATAACTCAAGAAGAAGTCATCTTTCGCAAGTATGGGCACAAACAATGGCGACCTACTTTAAAATTGATAAGGTTTCCTGTTATTCTGGAGGAACAGAGGCTACAGCCTTATTTCCTATGGTAGCAAAAACACTGGAAAATACCGGTTTTGCAGTCAAAACTATTTCTGAAGGTGATAATCCTATTTATAGTATAAAGTACGGAGCAAGTGAATCACCAGTAATAGGTTTTTCTAAAAAACTTGATGATGACTTTAATCCTAAATCAAATTTTGCAGCAATTATGACTTGCTCGCAAGCAGATGGTGGTTGCCCATTTATTGCCGGTGCAGAAAAACGTATTCCTATAACATTTGAAGACCCAAAAGTTTTTGACAACACTCCTCAGCAAACTGAAAAATATGCCGAGAGAAGTCTTCAAATAGCAACGGAAATGTTTTTTATATTTTCTCAAATCAATAAATAAATAAAAGATACAATGGCTAAAAAAAAATTGAGTTTTCTCGATAGAAATTTAACCTTATGGATTTTTGTTGCGATGGTAATAGGAGTTGGTATAGGCTATTTCTTTCCATCATTTCCTACTGTAATTAACTCTTTAAGCAGCGGATCTACAAATATTCCTATTGCTATAGGTCTAATTGTAATGATGTATCCTCCACTGGCTAAAGTGAATTATTCCTTATTACCCAAAGTTTTTAAAAACACAAAAATTTTATCTATCTCTCTAATTTTGAATTGGATTGTAGGTCCTGTTCTAATGTTTTTTCTGGCTATAACTTTTCTAAGAGATTATCCTGAATATATGGTAGGCCTCATCCTAATTGGTTTGGCGCGCTGTATTGCGATGGTTCTCGTATGGAATGATCTTGCTGAAGGTAGTAGTGAATATGGTGCAGGATTGGTTGCTTTAAATAGTATTTTTCAAGTATTTGCATATAGTTTCTATGCGTGGTTATTTATTACAGTACTTCCCCCCTATTTTGGATTTGAAGGTGCTATAGTAGATATTTCTGTAGGTACTATCGCAGAAAGTGTAGCCATTTATCTGGGTATTCCATTTGTTTTAGGAATACTTAGCCGTTTAATATTAGTGAAAACTAAAGGCGAAGAATGGTATATGCAAAAGTATATCCCTACAATTGCTCCACTTACATTAATCGCTCTACTTTTTACAATTGTGGTTATGTTTTCTCTTAAAGGTGAACTTATCGTGGAAATCCCAATGGATGTGTTAATTATAGCCGTACCACTTCTAATCTATTTTACATTAATGTTTATCATAGGCTTTTTCTTTACAAAGGCTACAGGAGCTGAATATGATAAAACTACCGCTGTAGCATTTACTGCGGCAGGAAATAACTTTGAACTGGCTATTGCGGTAGCAATTGCCGTATTCGGATTGAACTCGGGGCAGGCGTTTGCAGGTGTTATAGGTCCTTTAGTTGAGGTTCCGGCTCTTATATTATTAGTAAGAGTTTCGTTTTGGCTACGGAAAAAATACTTTACAAAAACTTCAAATCCGGTTTAACTAGTATAATTATTTTGAATTTAAAATGCCTCCTCAAAAGAGGCATTTTTTTTAATTTAATACCTAGATTTTCAAAATATGATAGTGATGATCGACCTTTACAAACTTAAATTGAATTGATACGATGAATTGGGTTCTAGTGATAATTGCAGGTTTGTTTGAAGTAGCTTTTGCATTTTGCTTAGGTAAAGCAAATGAGACCACAGGTAAGGAAATGTATGTATGGTATACCGGTTTTCTAATCGCTTTACTAATAAGTATGGGGTTACTAATTAAAGCAACACAAACATTACCTATAGGCACTGCCTATGCAGTCTGGACGGGTATCGGAGCCGTAGGAACGGTACTTGTAGGTATTTTAATTTTTAAGGAGCCTGCGACTTTTTTACGTCTCTTTTTTATAACTACACTTATCGGCTCGATAGTAGGATTAAAAGTAGTATCCCACTAAAGCAAAATATCCTTACGCTAACTCGCTTTTGAAACTTGATCGAGTAGATAATTACCAATCATATTTTTGGGATGACTCGTTTCTACAATAGGGAAGTCAAACCAGTGTTGCAGGTTTTTTTCCAGTCCCGCATTGTTGAGATAATTATTTAATGCAAGATTGAGACCGGCTGTATATTTAGGATGATCTGCCCCCAATGGATCTACATGGTACAAATCATTCTGAGCAAAACCTTCAAATTCGGGTCCGGTGATTTGAATTTCAAAAGCATCGGGATTCTTGCCTATAGGGCTGTGGATGGTAGTTGTAAACTGATGCCAGAAAGCTGATTGAATACAATTATTTTTAAACAGCTGACGCACTACTTCTAACGAATCTATAGTTTCTTGCTCGGTTTGAGTAGGAAAGCCATACATAAGATATGCATGAACCATAATATTATTTCTTGAAAAATAATGCGTCACACGAGCCACTTGAGCTATGTCTACACCTTTTTTCATTTTAGCCAGAAGTCGATCTGAAGCAACTTCAAGTCCACCGGTTACAGCGATACAACCAGACTGAGCCATTAAGGCGCACAAATCATAATCAAAGGTTTTTTCAAATCTAATATTTGTCCACCACGTGATTTTAACTTCCCGTGCTATTAATTCATTAGATAAGGCTCTAAGCATTTTTGGCGGGGCCGCTTCATCTACAAAATGAAAGCCTGTAATTCCTGTATCACTTACTATTTTCTCAATTTTATCTACAAGCTTACTCGCTGTTGTATTTTGATAATTGCCTATATAATCAAGGTTAACATCACAAAATGAGCATTGTTTCCAATAACATCCGTGAGATATCGTAAGCTTATTCCAGCGTGCATCTGTCCACATTCGATGCATCGGGTTTACAACATCCAGAAACGAAACATATTTATCAAATGGCAATCCGCTATAATCTGGAGCTGGTAAATCTCGATGATGATAAATCGTATTAGGAATTTTGTTCTTATAAACGACTTGCCCTTCTTCTAAAATAAAGGTGCGTTCGAGATCATCTATAGAAATACCTCCCTCTATATAATTGATTATTTTTAGAAGAGGACCCTCGCCATCATCAAGCGAAATAAAATCTACAAACTCGAAGATTCTGGAGTCCTTTAAAGACCTTAACTCGGTGTTACAATAACCACCTCCAAAGGCTATTTTAATATCTGGAAATAGCTGCTTAATAAATTGAGAACAACGTAGTGCAGAGAATAAATTTCCAGGAAATGGAATCGTGAAACAAACTAAAGCAGGATTTACAGTTTCTATTTGATCAATTAGCAGATCAAGCATTTGTTCTTCAACTCGGGTAGGTTGATAACTTAGAAATTCATCAAGATCATCAAAACTACTTGCTGAAGTCGCTATCTGCTCTGCATATTTTGTAAAGGCAAAAAATTCGTCAACATTAGCTTGAATAAAATCTCCTATTTCTTCAATAAATAAAGTTCCGTAGTGCTTTGCTTTATCAATTATACCTGCATTACCCGGTGACCAGGCAATTTTAGTATTTACATTTTTGAGTCGGTGTCCTTGTGGTAAAAAATTAGGCTGTAAAATGTGATGAGCACCTTCTAGATCTTCTTTTTGAAGAAAAGATATAACAGCATCTACCCGGGATATATATATCTTTTTAAACTTTCGTACTAATGGATAATTATAATTCTCTAAAGCATCAGCTTCCTCAAAAACCGATTTCAAAAAATCTGCCGTAAATAGTGCCGTAAACAATTCGATGCTCAGGTCAAAATGTGCAACAGAGACTCCGTGTTCGTTCAGAAAACCTTTCAAATACGCCGTCGCGGGGTAGGCAGTATTTAACTGTGTGAAAGGCGGAGTTATAAAAAGAATTTGAGATTGCATAGTGCAAAGATAGAATTCTATAAATTGAATAATCTGATACTAAAGTATATTAAGAGAAAGTGATAATCTGCATTCCTCCTAGCGGTATGTAAATGTTACTGCTTTATCAATAACGAATTATACATAAATGTATCCTGCCAATTTTCAAATCGCTTGTCAAACTTTTCAGTAAAAATTAAATACTGGCATTTACCTATACTTTCTGGAGTTCTCACAACATCTCCGAAACTGCTTTTACCTAATAAAAAGTGTGCATCATCTATAATACACATCTGCAGCTCGTTGAGATTGATTCCGTTTAAAAAGAATATTTTATTCAGACGTTTTGGCGTTGCAATGACGATATCTGTTCCCATGTAAATTTCGTCACGTTGATCGTCTATATTCTTCTCATCATATGCGCAATAAACACGTAAATCTGTGTCTTTTACATAGGGATAAAACTCAGACTCCAACTCAAGCGCTGCTTGCTTATTTTCAACAAAAATAAGTGCGCGTGGCGCATCTGCAACTGCTTGTCCTTTTAAGTTTTGAATTACACTTAAAATTATACTGGTCGTCTTACCAGCTCCTTTAGGAGCAACCACAAACATACTCGAGCCTCCTTTTATTTTTGAAAGAATTTTCTTTTGTAATGGTAAAGGTTCTTTGATTCCCTTTTGAGCCAGTGTTTCTTTTAAAGGTTCTATTAATTTCTTAAACGACATAGTTGCAATTCCTTAATTCGCTGCAAAGATAGTCGTTCTCATTCTGCTAACTCGTGTTATTTGATTCTTATAATCGAAGTAGTAGAAGTGCGTATTTTAAGCTTCTACCGTATTTGTTTTCTTAAATTCTGAAGGACTTACGCCTGTATTTTTTCTGAAAAATCTCGAAAAACTACTAATCGAATTAAACCCCAACATATAAGCTAACTCTTTTGTGGTAATTTCACTTTTTACGAGTTCGCGTTTAGCTTCAGTTATTTGGCGTTGTTGTATAATTTGCTTTGCTGTGAGCTTTAGTTTTGCTTTTAAAATTTGATTAAGTCGTTTCTCACTAATGCCCAACTTCTCTGCATAAAATAAGCTATTAGGTTCATTAAGAAAATGAGTTTCCATAAGCTCTAAAAACTGAAATACACGTTTTTGATTAAGATCTTGTTCTATGAAATGATCATTTTGACATCGAATAAGACGTAACAAAAGTACTTTCAATAAGGTTTTTAGCATTATATAAGAAGTGTCTTCTCTATGAAATTCTGACTTCAGATGATGCAAAATACTTTTTAAATGTTCAATTTCATTTAAGTCAGACAAGACAAATCGCGGACTTCTATTGAAAAGGGACATTACATCCAGAGCGTATTCAATATCGTCCTCATCGATCAGATCCCGCTCAAAATTCAGTAAGATTCCAAGCTTATTCAAAAAGATATTGCCATTAAAATTTTCATTCAAGGGTTTATAATGAATATGCAATTCTTGCGTATTTACATATTCAATATAGATGCCCATAGAGTTTCCTGCGAATTGCTCCTCACCTCCCTGAAAATTTTCAATTATCTGAAATTTATTTTCCCAACTTGTTAAATACATGTTCTACCAACTGTACCTCAAAAATAGGGAGAATTCTTTTGGTTATTTAATCACCTTCTGAAATACAAAATAAATACCTATACAAAAGATAAATGCTAGCCCCGTGGCAACGCCATAAATTGCAATATAAGCATCAGAAATAAACTCTATAAATGTAGATAAAAACTGTCCTCCAAAAACTCCCATTGAAAACAGGCTTAAATTTTTTCCTTGATTCTGGGGAGTACTGTTTTCTAACATCAAATGGTTTAACAAGGGAATAGTGAATCCAAAACCAATACCTATAAATATAACAGTCACTATTAAAAATGCCAGACTTGACGTAGTGGCTAGAACTAAATAACCTAAAGCAAAGAATAAAAATCCTAATGCAACAGTCTTTGTACTTCCCTGCGCTTTAACCATTCGTGGCATTTGGCTTGCGGTTAATATCGCAATTATCGATATAGATGCGAGCAAATAACCCGTTTGAGATTCAGTAAAATTAAAAGATTGAGGTAGATAAAGTGGTAGCGTTACAAAACCTATAAAAAACAGCATCATGGCTAGTAACGAGGTGATAAAAATAAGTTTTATAGTCGTCTTGCTTACTGAATTTGATTCATTATGAGAAACTTCAGCTTGCTCTTTAGACTCTGGCTTTGGAAGAAAAAAAGCGACTAGAACTAGACAGACTAAAGCTGTAAGATAAATATAGAATGGGAATTGCCAATTAATTTCTCCCACTATTCCCCCTATGGCGAGGAATACAACTCCGCCTAACTCGATAGCCATTCCTTGCCACGCGATCATCTTCATTCGTGCATCTCCGGTAAAAAATTGAGCAATATAGGTAGTGATAGATACCTGAATCGCAACTGTGGCTGCACCTAATAGAATTCGATCTAATATGAGCAAATAATCTGAAGTTATATAGCCTCCCGCAACTCCTAAAATAGCATACGGTATTAAACCGATATATAACAGTTTTAACGTTCCTAATTTATTGACTAACCTACCTATGATCGGTGCAAAAAGCACTACTCCCAAAGAGGGTAAGGTAATAAGCCAACTTGCCGAAAAACCAAGATCATTATTTGCTAAAATCCCTGACAACGAGGGCGCGATTACCGCACCTGCCATAATCGTTAAGCTACTTACAAATAGTATTGTAAAAATTCCTGCATTTGATATTTTATCCATTCTACAAATTTCTTATTTACTTCTACGATGAGTGACACCTATTTTCTAAAATAGTATGCTCAAAAGGAAATGACAATTGATTAACTGAACACGAAGACGCCATTTTTAATTCAAATTAAATTGAATGCTACAACAAGGCGTGTTCATATTTTGGAGTTGAAGGTGTATTAAAAACTAAATTTGTGTTAATCCAACTTCTATTACTAAACGATTGGTTAGTTTTGTGGTCTAATTAGATTTAATGGCAAGAAAAAAAAAATATATAGAAGAAGATGTAATCGTTAAAGCGATGCATTTGTTTTGGCGTAAAGGATATGAAAACACCTCTATGCAGATGCTTGAAAAAGAGATGGGAATCAATAAATTTTCTATTTATTCAAGCTTTGGAAACAAACACGGCCTTTTTCTAGAAAGTTTAAAATGCTATAAATCTAAAGTAGCATCTATGTTTGACAAATTTCAAAAGGCTTCTAAAGGCGTTGATGACATAAAGCAATTCTTTTACGATTCGGTTGCCATAAGTTCGCAGGATGATTTTGAAAAAGGATGCTTACTTACAAATACATACAACGAATTTTCAGAAACAGATGACCCGCTGATAAATGATTTAATGGTTTCCTTTATGGACAATTTGAAAAAATTGTTTATCGAAAAACTAAAATTGAGCGGCTATAGTGACGAAGAAGAAATTACTAAACTGGCTAACTTTTTAGTTTTGGCAAAACACGGTCTGGCAGCAGCCTCCCGAGTAAATTCAGAAAAAGAAATTGAAGACTATATTGAAATGACGTTTAAAAATTTATAAACGTTTTTTTACCCAATAACTAAATGAACGTTTAGTTATTTTCAGATTAAAAATTAATATTTAAAATTTTACACAATGACAACTTTAAAAATTCACGATTTAGAAACTGCTCCACAAGAGAGTAAAGTATTCTTAGAACAATCTCAAAAGCAAAATGGTATGATTCCAGGTTTACACGGCGTGTTAGCCGGCGCACCGGGATTACTTGAAGGATACCAGACCTTACACAAATTGTTTATGGATTCTTCTTTTAACAAAGAAGAATTAACAGTGGTATGGCAAGCGATAAATGTTGAGCACGAATGTCACTATTGTGTGCCTGCACATACAGCTATCGCAAATATGATGAAGGTAGATGAGGATATAACAGAATCATTGCGTAATCAAACTCCATTAGCTTATGCTAAACTTGAAGCATTGCGTACACTAACTTTATCTATGGTTCGTAATCGCGGAAATGTAACTCAAGAAGAATTACAAGCATTTTATGATGCCGGTTATGGTGAGAGACAGGTACTTGAAATTATTTTAGGACTTTCTCAAAAAGTAATCAGCAACTATACAAATCATATTGCGAATACACCAGTAGATGCTCCCTTTGAAAAGTTTGCATGGAAAAAATAATTAGAAGATAAACTTCTAATAATGGGTACGAACTAGCTCGATTAAATTGAGATTGGCTAGTTCGTACTTTAATAATATTTAAAAATACAACTATGAGTATTTCAATAAAAAACCAAGTAGCACTAGTCACTGGTGCAAACCGCGGAATAGGTAAGGCAATTACCGAATTATTTTTAAAACACGGTGCAAAAAAGGTGTACTTAGCTGTACGTGATACAACTTCAACTCAAGAGCTGGAAGAGGCTTACGGTGAACGTGTAGTTACACTGGAAGCTGATGTATCAAACACAGAATCGATTCAGAAACTAGCAGAGCAAACTCCTGATGTCGCTATTGTAGTAAATAATGCAGGTATTGGTTCACCATGTGCAACTCTTGATGAGGATGTTTTAGAAAGCTTAACAAAACAACTTGATGTTAATGCTTTTGGACTTTTACGTGTCGCCACTTCTTTTGCTAAGACCTTAGAAAAAAATAAAGGAGCACTCGTTCAGCTTAACTCGGTAGCTTCTATTAAAAATTTCCCTCATTTATCTACTTACTCAGCATCTAAAGCTGCTTCGTATTCTTTGACTCAAGGATTAAGAGCAGAACTAAGTTCTAAAGGAGTAACTATTCTAAGTGTACATCCAGGACCTGTAGATACAGAAATGGGCGCTGCAGCAGGATTTGAAGATGGTGCAGATACCTCAGTGATTGCTGAAGGAATCGTAACTTCTCTTGAAGCCGGAGATTTTCACTTATTTCCCGATGAGATGGCAAAGCAATTTGAAGATGCTTATAGCAACTTTTCTGAGAAAATAGTTTTAGCCGATCTTTCTGAATAATTAAATAATAGACTTATGATCAAGTTAACTGTAATGTATCCTAATAATGTAGACTTAACATTTGATAAGGATTACTATTTAAGCAAACACGGAAATCTAATTGCAGAATTATTAGGTGAAGCAATTATAGATTCTGATGTGAACTTTGGTATTGCTTCAGCATCACCCACTGAGCCCGCTCCTTATGCTGTGATTGCAAATATCACTTTTAAATCTATGGAAAGTTTTGAAAAATCTTTTGGCGCTAATGCCGAAACAATTTTAAAAGATTTACCAAATTTTACCAATGCAGAGCCGGTAGTTCAACTAAGTGAGGTTGTATAAATTAATAACTCAAAAACCAATCAAGTATGAAAATTAAACTGTTATCAGGAATAGTGAGCTTGGCATTAATCTCTTGTGGATTTAATGAATCTTCTAAAAATACAACCCGTACTGATGATACTCAAGAAGAAAAAATAGCTGAACCCGAATTTCAAAATAAAGGTCACGAATTAATTTATGCAGTAGCTCAAAAAGTAGGCAACAAAGATTCACTTTGGGCAAAAAATGATGTGATTTACACCTACACCTACAAAACTCCAGATGGTAAAGCCGATGTAAGTACTGAAAAATACCTATTTGATGGTGAACTTTCCTATGGCTCTTATTCGAAACACGAACGTACACTTCCACAGTTAGAAGGAGTAATTGAGCAGGGATTTGATGGTGAAGAATATTGGTTACGTCACAACGACACCTATTTATCTGATGAGGAAATGATGAAGCAAGTTGCTTTTAATAGACCTACTAATTTTTACTGGTTTACGATGATGCAGAAGCTACTTGACGATGGGATAAACTATGAATACTTGAATAAGAAAACCATCGACAGTACGACCTATGACGTTGTAAAAATAACTTTTGATCTTAATGAGGACAAACCTACAGACATCTATCAGGTTTATATCAATGAAGAAACTAATTTAATAGATCGCTTTTTGTTTACAGTAGCAGATTTCAATGTTATAGAAACTCCGTATTTGATGGTTTTAGAATATGAAGAAATCGATAATATGCTGATACCTACTTCTCGTAAGTACAAAAAATCTACTTGGGAAGGTGAGTTAACAGATGAGCCGTGGATTTATGTAAACTGGACTAATATCAAATTTGATAATGGTCTCAATAAGGAACTTTTCACAAAATAAAGGAGATGACTTATACGCTTACAGAACAATTATCTAAGCAACAATTAGCCGGTCTTGTATTTAAAGAGGTTTTTAGAACCGCTACAGATAAACCGGGGTTTTTCCATATCAATTTGGGCAGCGATAGTTCGTCAAAAGCGTTAAGATCATTAATGGTAATACTTAAAAATGAGCTATCACTATTATCGTTAGCTCATTTTAATAAGTCATTAGCTTACCATTGGCTGGTGCGGTTTGATCAACAAGTAAATACTCCGTTTCACATAGATAATGCAGGAGATCAATCATTTCTTATGTTAGGTTATGAACCTAGTGAAATTGCCAGTGAGTTGTCTCTTGCAGATTTTCATAGGTATGCAAAGGCAGATTTGAAAGCTTCGGAAAACTATCTTAACACTTTTGAGCCTGTTTTTAAAGCTAATGAGTCTCAACTGGCTCCTTTCACAACCACATTAAATTCTTTTAAGAAAGACTCATACAACCTGGTGATTATAAATAATAGTCACCCCAGATCTCCGGAAACTTTAGGTGTTTTTCATAAAGCACATATTAAAAATAGTGATCTACAAAAAAGCAGAATAGTTAACTCGATGCTTATAAATATGGTTGATGAATCTTTTGAGAATATAACGGAACCCAGTGAAACAAATTTCATAGACACTTCTATAATAAGTAAATAAAAAAATATGGCTAATAAACTGAAAATTGATATTGTATCTGATGTTGTTTGTCCGTGGTGCATAATAGGCTACAAAAGACTAGACAAAGCAATTAAAGAATTAGGTCTGGAAGACCAAATAGAATTAGAGTGGCAACCATTTGAACTCAATCCAAATATGCCTGTTGAAGGTCAAAATTTACGTGAGCATATTGCAGAAAAATACGGATCTACCACAGCGCAACAAGAAGAATCTCAACAACGCATGATAGATGCCGGTGCTGAGCTAGGGTTTAAATTTGATTATTTTGAAGATATGCGTATGGCTAACACATTTGATGCGCATATCTTGCTAGAATATGCTAAAGATTTTGGGAAGCAAACCGAATTAAAAATGCAATTGATTAAAGCATTTTTTAGCGAGCGTAAAGATGTTTCTAAGCAAAGTGTGCTCAAGGAGGCCTTGTTAAAAGTAGGTCTTAATGCTGAGGAAGCTTTAAAACGCTTAGATAGTGAAGAAGCTCGTTATGAAGTACGTACTACTCAATCTTACTGGAAAAATCTTGGTGTGAATTCGGTTCCTACTGTTGTATTCGATCGCAAAAGCGCAGTTACTGGCGCGCAGCCGGTAGATGTTTTTAAACAAGTTCTTCTTGAGGCAATGGGTAAGCAAACGAGTTAGCAAAAAGCAATATTAGATCACAAGCTAGTTTCCTAATTACTGAATATTGAAGGGTAAGAAATGGTATTATAATGGCTTTACCATTTTACAATTAGCTACTACAGAATAAAAAAGCTGATATTAATTTTTAAATTAATATCAGATTTTTTATTCTGTATAAGTATGTAATTTTGAATAAACAGCTAAATTACAGCCTACTATCCCCGTGATTATGAATAGTAAAAGAAAATCCTTGAAAATTTATCATCAAGTGGAGAATAAATCGATTTATATCGATGATGACCACAACAGCTATATGTTTTTACAGAAATTTTTAATGGTTCTTATTCTTGCTAACTCTATATTAAATCTCTTGAATATTTTTGAAAATAGAATACGTTTTCAATCTGTAGTATGGATTTTAATGGGTGTGCTAAGTATCTATTATTTGTATATCTATTTCTTCAAAATAACTATGAAAGACGAGTTACCCATTTCTCTAATAAGTCACTTATCAAAACGGACATTTTTTAGACCTAATCACTACTCAATTGTATTAAAAAATGGTAAGAAAAGAAGACTTCCTCAAGTGAAAACTCAGGATGACGTTAAACAATTAGAAGTTATACTTGCAACTTTCCAAGCAAATCCTGAGTATAATTAATTATACATTTTGTGAAACTATAACTGGCCCTTTATAAGTTCATAAGTCTGAACAAGGAAGCTTAAAGATTGATTTAAACGTATTTTTTACCATTTTAATTTAAAAAGAAAATTCAAGTTAAGGTTTGCAATTACATTGCGACTAGTGTATCTATATAATTTCTTACACTACAAAAAACCTTCCGCAGTACATGGATAAACTTAAAGGAATTGCCTTCGTTTCGATAGGCGCTGCCAGTTATGGTGTTTTAGCAACCATAGTAAAACTTGCAAATAATGCCGGTTTTGGTACTGCTGCACTTACATTTTTACAGTTCCTGTTTGGAGTAATTGTACTTAGCATAATCTCATTCGTTTCAGTAAGAAAAAACAATTCAACAGCAACAAACAACACTATTTCCTCAAATAAATCAAAGTTTAAATTGCTGCTCTTCGGGTCTTCGCTCGGGTTTACAAGTTGTTTTTATTACCTCGCTATTCAATTTGTACCGGTTTCAATAGGTATTATTCTACTTATGCAAACGGTTTGGATGAGTATCATTCTGGAGTTTTTTACTGAAAGAGAACGGGTTAACAGAACAAAACTTATAGGTGCAATTGTCGTCTTAGCCGGCACTGCCCTAGCCTCTCGCATTTTTGAAAGTGATTTTACATTTAGTCCGTTGGGTTTTGGATATGGCTTTCTGGCTGCTTTATCCTATACAATTACTATGTATGCGACTAATAAAATATCACTAGACTTACCCAACATTACCCGAAGTAAATATCTGGTTCTTGGGGGATTTATTGCTATTATATTCTTTTGGAATTATCAAATCATCGAAGAATTAAATACCCTCGAACTTATTAAATGGGGTGTTATTTTGGGATTATTTGGTACGGTTTTACCTCCAATTTTATTTAATAATGGTGTTCCAAAAATTGGCGCAGGATTAGCCGGAATCTTAGCCACGTTAGAAATACCAGTTTCTATCTTAAGTGCCTATTTTATGCTCAACGAGCGTATAGGATTATTACAAGCATTAGGAATCTTGATCATTTTAATTACAATAATCAAAATCAACACGCATAAACAAAAAGTCATATGAGTTTTTTAGAAGTAATGCAAAGTCGTTATACAACAAAGAAGTTTGATGCTTCAAAGAAGATAACTCCAGAAAATATCGAAGCCCTAAAAGAAATTCTGCAGTTAGCTCCATCCTCAATAAATAGCCAACCTTGGAAATTTACATTTGTTTCCAATTCAGAAATAAAAGCAAAATTAGCTGACGTATCTTGGATTAACACTCCAAAAATTCTCAATTGCGATACGCTTATAGTTTTAAGTCGTGTTAAAAGTTTAGAAGCTTTTGAAGCACGTATCGAGAAAGAATTACCTCAAGGAGCTGTTGGTTTTTACAATGATTTTATCAAAAAACAACCGGAACCACAAATTTATGCCTGGTTTGAAAAACAGGTATATCTTGCATTAGGAGTATTATTAAGTGCTTGTGCAGATATGGGGATTGATGCAACACCTATGGAAGGAATTGAGCCAGATGCATATGATACAATTTTGGGCCAAAAGGAACACGCAACTCTGGTTGCCGTAGCAATAGGATATAGAGACGCAGATGATACAAATCAACCTCATATAAAACCAAAATCCAGAACCGCATTAAAGAATGTGATTGAAGAAATATAATTTACTTTATTCAATATAATAACAAAGTCTGATAATCCTAAATCTATTATCAGGCTTTGCTGTTAGATATCCTGCACACTGTTAATCACAAAGTCATCAAATCTTAACATAATCCCAAGCTGAAGACTTTTAAAAAGCAGAACTTTACAAACTCAATTTTTAAGACAGGTAATGCATCACACAAGTTATGAGTAAAATTAAGACAGCAATAAAAGCGACTTATTTTAGTATCATAGGCAATGTGATTCTAGCTATTTTAAAAGGTATTGCTGGTATTTTTGGAAACTCGTACGCCCTTATTGCTGATGCGATTGAATCTACCGCAGATGTTTTTGCCTCTTTTCTGGTACTATTCGGTTTAAAATATGCAGATCGTCCACCAGATGACAATCATCCATATGGTCACGGAAAAATAGAACCTCTTGTAACGTTTATGGTGGTTGCTTTTTTAGTTACCTCAGCATCGGTGATTGCGTATGAGAGTATACAAAATATACAAACTCCGCATTTGTCACCAAAGCCCTGGACGTTGCTGGTACTCGGCTCTATAATTATCTGGAAAGAAACTGCTTTTAGAATTGTTTTAAAGCGCAGTATTGAAACTAACAGCTCTTCGTTAAAAGCAGATGCCTGGCATCATCGCAGTGATGCAATTACATCTGTAATGGCATTTATAGGAATTAGTATTTCATTGATTTTTGGAAAAGGTTTTGAAGCTGCAGATGACTGGGCCGCATTACTAGCCTCTGGTATAATTATCTACAATGCTTATTTGATTTTTAGACCTGCACTTGGTGAGATAATGGATGAAAACCGCTATGATGATGTCATTGAAGAGGTACGGGTAAAATCTCTGGAAGTTACCGGCGTATTAGATACTGAAAAAGCTTTTATTCGGAAAGCCGGTATGAATTATCATCTTGATTTACATGCAATTGTAGATGGTGATATAAGTGTAACTGCGGGGCATATAATTGCGCATAAATTACAAGATCACCTAAAAGAAGAAATTCCCAACCTCAATTTTATATTAATTCATATTGAGCCTGGGAATCCTATAGATTTTGATTCTGCGTCTACAAATTAGATGCAGTGAAATATCTGTTTTTTATAAGCCGGCAGCGGCGTCTCTGTCTAAAAACCAAATTAGCTCACCCTCTTTAGGAGCTACTAAACTTGCCGGAAATTTTTTATAATCTTCAAGTTCATTAACTATTAATGATACTTTTTCTTTTTTACTAGCTCCCGTTACTAGAAATGCAACTGTTTCTGCAGCATTAATAACTTTACCAGTAATTGTAATACGTTTTTGACCACTTTCAGGATGCGTAGCTACTCTGCAACTTTCTGGCATTTCCCATAATTCAATCTGATGTGGAAAAATTGATGCAGTATGACCGTCATCACCCATACCTAGAATAACCAAGTCAAAACGCGGTATTCCATTTAAGCTTGGTAAATTATCGCGTAATACATTTGTATAACGCTTCGCCTCTTCTTCAGGATCAGCTTCCCCTAAAATTCGATGAATATTTGCTTCCGGAATATTAATTTTTGAAAGCAAATGAGTAACCGTCATTTTGTAATTACTCTCTTCATCTGTAGGAGCTACACAACGCTCATCACCCCAGTAAAAATGCACCTTCGACCAGTCTATTTGAGAATTATATTCCGAAGCCAGTTGATCAAAAACAATTTTAGGCGTGCTTCCTCCGGAAAGTGCAACGTTCACCTCTTTTTTATCAGCGCAAAGTTCTTTGAAAAAATAAGAGAATTCTTCGGCAACTTGCTGCTTTGTGTCTTTTATACGTAAGTCCATAACTATGGGAATTTTTAATTATACTTCAATTTAAATAATGCAAAAACCAGATTCATCGGTAAGATGTTCTCCAGGATTTCGCCATCCGTTGCTATCTTCAATAAGATCATCAGAGTCTTTGGGACCCCAAGTTCCCGCAGGATAACCATACGTATTCACATCTTGACCGTTTGCCCAGTAATCCAAAATAGGATCTACAAACGCCCAGGCAGCTTCAACCTCATCTGCACGTGCATATAGTGTTGCATCTCCTTGCATAGCATCTAATAATAGACGCTCGTAAGCATCCATTATATTGGAGTCTGATAAACTGCTATAGTAAAAATCCATATTTGCACGCTCTACCTGAAAGCCTTGACCAGGTACTTTTACACCAAATTTGATTAAAATACCCTCATCTGGTTGAATACGAATGATAAGCTTATTGTCTTTATTATTTATATCCTGATCTTTAAATACCTGATGATGCGGAGTCTTAAAGTGTATAACAACTTCAGTTACTTTGGTAGGCATTTGCTTTGCAGTACGTACATAAAATGGAGTGTCTTTCCACCTCCAGTTATCCACAAAAAATTTAATTGCTGCGTAGGTTTCAGTTTTAGATTCAGGATCTACACCTTCCTCTTCTCTGTAACCTTTTACGCGCTTACCATTTATACTAGAAGCAACATACTGCCCACGCATAGTGTTGTGAAACAGTTCTTCTTCAGACCTCATAATTCGTAATGATTTTAAAGCTTTTACTTTTTCATTACGTATTTCTTCAGCATTAGAGTTTATAGGTGGCTCCATTACAATTAAAGAGACAATCTGTAATAAATGACTCTGAAACATATCGCGCAAAGCACCAGACTTATCATAATATCCACCGCGTTTCTCTACGCCTACCGTTTCTGCATTTGTAATTTCTACGTGATGTATATAATTTCGGTTCCATAGAGGTTCAAAAATTGAGTTAGAAAAACGCGTTACAAGTAAATTCTGCACGGTTTCTTTACCCAAATAATGATCTATTCTAAATATCTGATTCTCTTTAAAGTATTTCTGTAAACCTTTGTTTAATTCCTGAGCAGTTTCCAAACTATAACCAAAAGGCTTCTCAACAATTATGCGTCTAAAGCCTTTATCATTTCCAGAACCTTTAGTTAGTCCTTGATCGGAAAGATTTTTTGCTATCGGCTCATATAAACTAGGCGGTGTAGATAGATAAAACATAAAACTACCGTTAGTTTTACACTCTTTATCTAAGCTTTCTATACGATTTTTAAGATCTGTATAATCTGAGTCATAATCATCTCCCAGATCCTGATAATACATTATATCTGCAAATTTCTTGATGAATGCCGCATCCTTAGTTTTTACTTCTTCTTTTAAATACGGACTCTCATAAACAACTTTTTTACGAAACTCTTCGTCGCTCATATTACTACGGCTTGCTCCTAGAACAACAAAATTTTCAGGGAAATGTCCACCTTCATACAAGTGATATAATGCAGGTATTAATTTACGAGCGGTAAGGTCTCCAGATGCTCCAAATATAACCAGCAATTGATTTGATGTAGAATTCATAAAGAATTTTGATTTTTTAATGATTTTTGTAGTCGATAATGGTTAGTTGCAATTATAACATGAGTTTATACAATAAAGTAGTAATAAGTCAATGTTATCATTTAATTTTGGCTATAACCAATACAAAAATAAGGCATCTTACCTGCACACAAGAGGCTTTATAAAAACATTATAGTGCAAATTTAAAAGAACAATAAATAATTATTATGGAGCATAAAAATTATGATTTTGGCCTTGTAGGTCTCGGTGTAATGGGACGTAACTTTATATTAAATGTCGCAGACAATAATTTTAAGGCCTACGGTTATGATCTGGATCAGGAAAAAGTTGATGCACTCAAGACAGAAGGCGGTAATCTTGAAAAAGTTGATGCATCATCAGATATAACAACGTTTATAAATGCACTTTCTGCTCCGCGAAAAATTATGTTGCTGGTACCTGCAGGTAAAATTGTAGATCAAGTAATAGAATCATTACTTCCACATCTGGATCAGGGAGATATAATCATCGATGGAGGAAACTCTTTTTTTACAGATACAGACCGTCGTGAAGCTTATTTAAAAGAAAAGGGTATAAACTTCTTTGGAGCTGGTGTTAGTGGCGGTGCCGAAGGAGCTCGCAAAGGACCAAGTATTATGCCAGGTGGAGATGCTGAAGCATACACACATATCAAACCTATTTTTGAAGCAGTAGCCGCAAAATTTAAAGGAGAACCCTGTGTTGCGCATTTAGGTCCTAAATCTGCCGGAAACTATGTAAAAATGGTTCACAATGGTATCGAATATGGTATGATGCAACTTACTTCTGAAATCTATGACCTACTTAAAAAGTCACTCAGATTAAGTAATGATGAATTGCATCAAATATTTGATCGTTGGAACAAGGGTCGTCTACAATCTTTTCTTGTAGAAATTACTGCTGAAATATTTGCTCAAAAAGATGATCTGGGAGACGGAGATCTTGTAGATATGATACTTGATAAAGCCAAGCAAAAAGGTACTGGGAAATGGACCTCGCAAAACGCAATGGATTTAGGAATTCCTGTACCTACTATTGATGTCGCAGTAAGTATGCGTGAGATTTCTGCATTAAAAGAAGAGCGTATCGTTGCAGATAAATTATATAGCAGACCAGAACCACAAGAGATTGATAAAGACAAATTAATCGCTATGGCAGAAAAGTCATTATACTTTTCTTTTATAGCTGCATATGCACAAGGTTTACATCAGCTTGCAGATGCATCTAAAGAGTATGAGTACGATCTTGATATGTCTGTTATTGCAAAAATCTGGAGAGCCGGTTGTATCATTAGATCTGGTTTATTAGATGCTATTTCAGAAGCTTATATTACAGATAAATCACTTCCTAACTTATTACTAGCACCTGCATTTGTTCCTAAAGTACAAGAAACAATGGCGTCTGTAAGAGAGACTGTGGCGTATGCCGCTATGAGTGGTATTCCGGTTCCGGGATTATCTGCATCATTAAATTACTTCGAAGCATATACCTCAAGTCATTTACCACTAAACTTGATACAAGCGCAACGAGATAACTTTGGTTCACATACCTATGAGCGCATAGACCGCGAAGGTATTTTTCACACAGAATGGGGAAAATAAGAACCTATTAAATACAAATTAAAGAGCCCAATAGGGCTCTTTTTTAGTTTAAGCCGTGTTATTTTGAGAATCTCCGTATTTTAAATGCTTCAAAAATTCAATTCTATGTTTAGAATATTACTGCTATTTATTACTTCTTTAGTCTTATTATCCTGCACCGTAAAAGCTCCTGTATTTGATCTTGTTATTCATAATGTGAATATTATAAATTTAGAAAACGGAGAGATTCTAAATGAACAATCTGTTTTTATAAATGCAGATACTATTCATTCTATAGTACGTACAAAAGATTTACTAACTAGTGCTGCAAAAACACAGATTGACGGAACAGGAAAATACCTTATGCCGGGTTTGTGGGATAATCACGTTCACTTTAGAGGTGGTGACAGCCTTATTAAAGAAAACAAGAAATTCTTAAATCTATATCTCGCTAATGGAATTACTACCGTGCGTGACGCAGGTGGTGATTTAACATCTTCGGTAATGCAATGGCAAAAGGATATGAAAAATGGGACCTTAAACGGACCCACAATTTATACTTCGGGACCCAAGATAGATGGTCCCGGCGCAACCTGGGCAGGTTCTTTAGAAGTTTCAACTTCTGAAGACATAGAAAGAGCGCTCGACTCCCTTCAGTCTTTAGAAGTGGATTTCGTAAAAATTTATGACAGTAAGATTTCCGCAGAAAATTATCTTCAAACTATTAAAAAAGCAGAAAAACGCGGAATCATAACCAGCGGCCATATGCCCTACTCCGTAACTCTTGAAGAAACTACTGCAGCAGGAATTGATGCCATCGAGCACTTGTATTATATTTTGAAGGGTTGCTCCCTACAGGAAGCCGCAATAACTGAAGCGGTTAAAACCGGAAAAATGGGATTCTGGTCTTCTTTAGATCGTGTTATTAAAACGTATTCTGAAACTACAGCGGCAAAAACATTTAGTAGCTTAACAGAGCGTGATGTGTATGTTGTCCCTACACTACACATAGGTGAAACCCTGAGTTATTTAGATGAGCATGATCATACAGGAGATACATACCTCAACTATATAGGCCCGGGAATTAAAAAAACATATGAAGGTCGTATAAATAGTGCGCTCAACGCATCTCCAGAATTTGTAGCTATACGAAAAAAGCTAGACTCTACATTTATTTTTCTAACCGGCCAACTGCATAAAAATAAGGTTAGTATTCTTGCGGGTTCAGATTGTGGTGCGTATAACTCATACATCTATCCCGGTATCTCTTTACACAACGAACTCGAAGCTTTAGTAGGAGCTGGTTTAAGTCCGTTAGAAGCACTCAAAACTTCTTCACAAAATGGGGCTAAATTCTTAAAAAAGACCGTTCCAACAATACAGAGCGGTGCTCAAGCAGATTTAATACTTCTAAATGCAAATCCGTTGAAAGATATCAAAAGTACACAGGATATTTATGAAGTCATCAAAGCCGGAAGAGCATTCAATAGAAAAAAACTAGATAGCTTATTGGAAGCTTCAATTTATTAAATTTAAGAGCTAGAAATATTTAATTGCTTATTAGCATTAACAGACAAATTTTATGAGTTTAAAAATTACCACACTTCTTCTTCTCGTTACTTTTTCAACTTTTGCACAAAAAGTAAAAGTTCCTGTTGATACAACCAGTACATCCACTCATAGTGTTACTATAAAAGGTAAAACCATTCCGTATAAAGCTGAGTTAGGATTTCAACCAGTATGGGATGAATCTGGAAATCCCGTAGCTACTCTTAATTATACGTACTATTCACGTACAGATATTAAAGATGATCAAACGCGACCACTTGTAATAAGCTTTAATGGAGGTCCTGGATCTGCATCTGTATGGATGCATATCGCCTACACTGGACCTAGAATACTTAAAATAACTGATGAGGGCTTCCCGGTACAACCTTATGGTATAAAAGATAATCCCTACTCGATTTTAGATGTTGCAGATATCGTATTTATAAATCCGGTAAATACAGGTTACAGCAGAATGCTTCCTTATGAAAAAGGAGAAATGCCAGACCGTAAGGAGTTTTTTGGGGTAAACGCAGATATAAGCTATCTAGCCACTTGGGTAAATACCTTTGTTACCCGTCACAACCGCTGGAGATCTCCAAAATTTCTTATTGGGGAGAGTTACGGTACAACTCGTGTTTCTGGTTTGGCTATGGAACTACAACAAAGTAAATGGATGTATATCAACGGCGTAATACTTGTATCTCCTACAGAAATAGGCTTTGAATTTGAGGGACCGGTAGAAATCGCAAATCGATTGCCTTATTTTGCTGCAGCTGCCTGGTATCACAAAGCTTTACCGCCAGAACTTCAGAATAAAGATTTATTAGAAATGTTGCCTGAGGTTGAAGCCTATGCGGTAAATGAATTACTTCCTGTGTTAGCAAAAGGAGGATCTGCTACTGCTACTGAGCGAGCACAAGCAATTGAAAAAACTGCATATTATTCTGGACTTAGCCAGAAAACGGTTGCCCAGCATAATCTTGCGGTACCATTTAATTACTTCTGGAAAGATTTATTACGCGATAAAGAAGGGTTGACAATAGGACGTCTTGACTCTCGGTATAAGGGATTAGATATTGCTAATGCCGGATCCTCACCAGATTATAATAGCGAACTCACCTCTTGGTTGCATAGTTTCACACCTGCGATTAACTACTACATGACTCAAGAACTTAATTTTAAAACAGACCTTACCTATGATATGTTTGGCGACGTAAGACCTTGGGACCGTACTAATAATAATTCTGGCGCAGATTTACGCGAAGCGATGGCAATGAACTCAAATTTGCACCTCTTGGTTCAATCTGGTTACTATGATGGAGCTTGTACGTATTTTAATGCCAAGTATATTATCAATCAGATAAACATCAATGGTAAATTCACAGACCGTATGGATTTTAAAGGGTATCGCAGTGGTCATATGATGTATCTACGTAATGAGGATCTCAAAAATGCCAACGAAGACTTACGTGTATTTATAGAAAAAGCAAGTAAAAATATTGCTCAGGGCGCCAAATATTAATATTGACAACCATATTTAAGATTCTATTAATCTTAGTTATTCGCTAAGCTTCAATGTATAGATTAAATTTGCAGGATGGATTTATCTCAAGTAAAATTAGTGGTTTCTGATATGGATGGCACACTCCTAAATGATAAAGGAGTGGTTAGTGATTTATTTTTTGAACAGTTTGAACAGCTTAAAAAACATGATGTGAAATTTGTTGCCGCAAGCGGAAGACAATATTACAGTATGATTCACAAGCTCGAGCCTATTAAAGATGAGATTACAATTATTGCGGAGAATGGCGGGATGACGGTTATCTCAGAAGAAGTGACCGATACTTGCACAATAGATACAAACACTGTTCATGATTTGATACGAGATATGCGTAAAATAGAAGATGCGCATATTGTACTTTGTGGTAAAAAACAAGCTTATGTAGAGTCAAAGCATCAGGAGTTCTTAAATATATTTGATGAATATTACTTTAGATATAATCTGGTAGATGATCTTACTGAAATAGAAGATGATGATTTCTTCAAAATTGCCGTTTATAGTTTTGGAGGATCAGAAAAAACAACTTACCCAGCAGTAAAACATCTCGAAGATAGAATTAAAGCTAAAGTGTCTGGTGAAAACTGGTTAGACTTAAGCCATTTACATACAGATAAAGGACGCGCATTAAAAATCATTCAATCAAAATTGAATATCTCTAAAGAGGAAACTATGGTTTTTGGAGATTACAATAATGATATTGAAATGTTAGAGCTCGCTCATTTTAGTTATGCAATGCAAAATGCACATCCTAACATCATTAAAGCTGCTAATTATAGCACAAAAACCAATAATGAAAATGGTGTAGAATATATACTGGGAAAACTTATTGAAGCAAAAGAGCAGCTAGTTACCAAATAACGTAATAACCACACTTCGTGATCCACCATTATTTCTGTGCTCACACAAGTAAACACCTTGCCAAGTCCCTAGATTTAATTTGCCATTTGTTACCGGGATTGTGACAGAAGCTCCCATTAATGAAGCCTTGATGTGTGCAGGCATGTCGTCTGGACCTTCAAATGTATGTTTATAATAGGGTGCATCTTCAGGCACCATTTTATTTATATGACTTTCAAAATCTTCACGTACTGTAGGATCGGCATTTTCATTTATCGTAAGACTAGCAGAAGTGTGTTTAATAAATACCTGTAATTGCCCTACTTCAATCTTATTGATGTGCTCTAATTGATTTTCAATTTCTGAAGTAACTAAATGAAACCCTCTGGCTTTAGGTCTTAGTTTTATTTCTTTCTGAAAAAAATGCATATATGCTGACTTTAAAATTTAGTTGAATAAAGTTACAGTTTTTAGATAGTCTCTAAAATTTCTAGCTGTGAATAAGTGCTTAATAATGGTCTTTCAGGTTTTACTAAGGACTCCTATCTTAGTACTGAATCTTTAAACCATAAGAAATGTCAGCAATTCTGAAAATAACTCCGCTTCAAAACCAGTGGGATACACAAGATCCTTTTTTATTTTGTGCTTTTCATCATGATTTATATCCCGAAGGGAATGGACATTCTGGACCTAAAGATTCACTGGCGGGACGCAATATAGGTCAAGATTTTACACAACGCGATGGCTGGGCAATGTACCATGGCTCAAAAGTTCCGGGTTTTCCGGCACATCCACATGTAGGTTTTGAGACAGTAACTATTGCAGAAGAAGGATATGTGGATCATTCAGACTCCTTAGGTGCTGCAGGTAGATTTGGTAATGGAGATGTACAATGGATGACTGCTGGTAAGGGTGTTCAACATAGTGAAATGTTTCCGCTACTCAATACTGAAGCTAAAAATCCGCTGCTGTTATTTCAAATCTGGTTAAACTTACCTGCAAAGAGTAAAGGTGTGAACCCTTATTTTGGGATGATGTGGCACGAGAACATACCAGTGATTAACATAAAGGACACTAATAATAAGCAAACGACAATTAAATTAATTGCCGGCGAATATTTAGATACCCAATCATTAAATCCGGCACCAGATTCCTGGGCAGCAGATCCTGAGAATGCAATAAATATCTGGTTGATTACCTTAGAACCAGATGCAGAGTTTACACTTCCGAAAGCAAAACCTGGTGTGAATCGTTCGCTTTACTTTTATGAGGGAAAGAATCTTTTTTCCGAAGAATTTACAATCCCCAGTATGCATCAAATAAAGGCAGATGCAACTAAAGATCTAACATTAACAAATACTGACCAGTTTGCTCAGATTTTACTTTTAGAAGGTATGCCCATAAATGAACCCGTTGTACAACACGGTCCTTTTGTAGGTAATTCCAGAACAGATATTGAAAAAGCCTTTAGTAACTTTCAAGAGACTCAATTTGGTGGTTGGCCCTGGCCTTCAAAAGAATACACCCACGATGTAAATTTAAAGCGATTTGCTAAATATCCCGATGGAAAAATAGAAGAGTTGGAGTTTTAAATAGGATAATGTGAAAATTATCTTAATTTTAATTTACATTTAATCGTACTTAATTGCTATTAAACGGTTAATATTGTATTGTTAAAACTTATTCCAACTTTTATGGTTAAAAAAATTACGCTATTAAGAAAGAGCATTTTACTGTCTTTCCTATTTATTAGTTTAGGATTTTCTACAGCAGCCTATGCACAATGTGCCGGCCAAGATGCCAATTTGAGTACCTGTAATAAAGAGGTAAACCAATTTATTGACCTGTTTGCAGCTTTAGGTGGAAGTCCAGAACGCGGAGGTATCTGGATAGATGTTGATAATACAGGTGGATTAAATGCAACTACAGGTATTTTAAATACTTGGCAAATAAGTAGTGGTGGTACATTTAGTTACACCTACACAAATGCAACGTGCTCACAAAGTGCTACCGTTACCCTAGCATTAGCCGGTTTTCCAGGACAAAGCAATATGCTTGCGGTTGCCTGTGATGATAATACACGGGTTAATCTATTTCAATTTACCGGAGGTAGCCCTGCTGCTACCACTCCCGGAAACTGGATGCTTATTGACGTAAATAATGAGCGTGGCGATAATGTTGCTTCCATAAGTAATGCTCTTACAGGTCGCAATTTTAATGCTTTACAAGCGGGAACAGGTACATATACTTTTAGATATACAATTACTGATCAACCAGCTATAGATTGCCAGTCTGGTTCAGGATCAACTTCGTCGCTATCGAGTATGGTACGTCTGGAAGTATCCCCTGCACCAAACGCCGGAAATCTTGATATTACGACAAAAACAATTTTCTGTGAAACAGACGATTTTAGCAGCCTGCGTAATTTTGATTTAAGAAATGCGATTGTAAATGAAGATGAAGGCGGTACGTGGACTGAATCTAGAACAAATGAAATTAGCAATGCTAATGACAGTTTTATAGATATTCAAAACATTAGAGATACCTACGGAGTGGGAATTTATTCTTTTACATATACAGTAGAGCCTATTAATCAAATATGTAATGAAAGTGAGATAACAGTAGATATAGTTATTGAGCAAGTTGCAGATTTTAGAAACGCAACCTTAGAATTTTCATTTCCAGAAGCCCTTGATGATGTAATTTGTGAAGATACGCTTCCCATAAATCCTGTAGTTACCATCACAGGGGATATTGCAGACATTCCAAATGGTGATTATGTAATGACCTACAGCGTAGGCACTGCTCCTAATACTGGAACAGAAATAATCACAGTGACTATGACTGATGGTGTAGGTACATTTAATGCCAATCCTTCTTTTTTCACGGGAGTAGGAATTGCAGAACTGGCCATTACATCTATACAGGATCCTAATACAGAAGGTACATGTATTGCTTACATAGGTGATTTAAGAGATACACTTACAATTATAGGTCTTCCTAATCTTTCAGATATTGCCTTAAGCGTTAATCAGCCATTATGTTTAGAGGAAGATGGTGTATTTAATTTAAGTGATGCAGGTACAACGCCAGAATTAGAACTTATCGATGGTTCTTATAGTTTTACCTATTCTATAAGTAGTGGTGGTGTAGCAACAACGTATACGCAAAATGCCGATGTAGTAAGCGGTGTGGCAGCTATAACTCTAGCGTCTAATGCACTTGCTACTGCCGATGATTATATTCTTACGCTACTCAACGTAACGAATGATACAGGCTGTAGTACAGATACTAATGTAGTAACAAACTTTACAGTTAGTCCTAAACCCAATGCGGAAACAATTGCAATAACTGTTACAGATGCTTGTGAAAATGATCTAGTTACGGTTACCATATCTGACTCTGCTGCAACACCTAATCTTATTGATGGAGATTATGATTTCAATTATGAGATAAGCGGAGCAATTAACGCAACTAATCAAGTTGCAACCCAGGTTACTATCACTAATGGAACAGGATCTTTCGATCTACCTGCTACACTTTTAGTAAACGGAGATTCAAGTTTGACCTTAGTGGGTATTGTGAATACGATGACTACTTGTGAAGCAGATAATCTGACGATGCCAACTTCAGATTTTACAATTACACCTATTCCTGATGCCTCTAATGCAGTACTTGCATTTGTAGATATATGTGAAGACAGTACAGGTTCATTACTTATAACTGCACCAGCTATAGAAATTCAAGATGGCACGTATACCGTTTTATATGACCTAAGTGGTGCCAATGCATCGAGTCAAAACCAATCTACAGTTACATTTACAGCTGGTGTTGGGACATTAGAAATACCTGCGGTACAATTAGAAAATGCCGGTACCAATACAATAACCATAACTAGCTTATCTACGAATGTCTTGAATTGTGAAGCAACAGGCTTACCACTTACTCAGGATTTTGAAATACTCCCTACTCCAGATCTTGAGTCCACAACGATAACGGCTACAGATATATGCTTAGGAGAAAATGGCCAAATACTTTTTTCTAATTCAAATCTTGCCGATGGTTCTTATGAAGTAGAATATGAATTAACAGGAGCCAATTTATATAGCAATCTTGAAACTGTTCAATTTGTTCAAGGAAACGCCACCCTTTCATTAGATTCATCTTTTTTAATGAATGATGGCAACACAACTTTTACTATTGAAGCCATTACAAACCCATTGTCTAGTTGTGCTAATACCACTTTATATACAACTTCATTTACTATAAATCCTATTCCTGAACTAGCAACTGAAAGTATAAACGCTTCAGATATATGTTTAGCAGAAAACGGACTAGTTAGTATTTCGAACGCCACAGGTCTTTCTGACGGAGATTATAGTATTACCTATGATCTATCTGGTTCAAATTCTTCAAGCAACCTTTCTGCATCGGTAACCGTTACTAATGGTTCTGGAGTTTTTGAAATACCAGCAACCGTATTAACCCAACTGGGGATTACTACTGTTACTATCACTGCAGTTACGAACTCAACAAGCTGTGCACCTGGTACATTAAACATCAGTAATGATTTTGAAATTTTTGATCTGCCTGATGCGACCGGTGTAACGTTAACAACAGATGATGTGTGTTTTGGAGAGGCTGTATCTATAGCTATCGATAACGCTTCTTCTCTCGCAGACGCAAGCTATATGGTTACCTATCAATTAAGTGGAGCAAATACTACGCAAACTAGTACAGCCGAACTAACATTTGTGTCGGGTTCTGCTAATCTTATACTAGATTCTGCATTACTTACAAATGCTGGTAATACAACTTTTGAAATCTTAGATATTCAAAATTTTACAACGTTATGTAGTGCTTCAAATTTATCTGTAGCGCCGGTTCAATTTAATTTAGAAGATCCCGAAATTCCAACAATTAGTGCTACAGGTTCTATTTTCTGTATAAATGATGATCCTACAATGGCAGACTTATTGGCAAATATAAATTCGTCTTTTGAAGTTCTTGTTTATGATGCACCTACAAATGGTAATTTAATTAGCTCAACTGCTTCTTTATCTGCAAATACAACTTATTATTTTGCCGCGCAGAATACAAGCACCGGTTGTGAAAGTTCGCAGCGCTTAGCAGTTACAGCAGATTTGACAGGATGTGATTCAGTCTTTATTCCTGAAGGCTTCTCTCCTAACGGTGATGGAATAAATGATTTATTTGAAATGAAAAACATTGATATCATTTATCCCAACTATACAATCGAAATATTTAACCGTAATGGAAGCGTAGTTTTTAAGGGTAATGCTTCAATAGGACCTTGGAACGGGCAGGCAAATCAAAATCGCCTAGGTGGAAACACCCTTCCTAACGGAACATATTTCTACATCATCAATTACAATAACGGCCAAAAAAGTTCTAAACAAGGCAAAATTTACCTAAACAGATAAAAGGATAATCTCAATGAAAAATTCAACTTCAAAATATAGTCTTTTTGCAGTGCTTGTCCTTTTATGCACAAGTATGTTTGCACAGCAAGACCCAGAATACACTCAATATATGTACAATATGAGTGTCATAAACCCAGCATACTCATCAGTAAATAAAGCTAAAATAGGTGGAATTTACAGAGCCCAATGGGTAGGAATAGATGGAGCACCTACAACAGCGAGCTTTTTTGCTCACTTACCTATGTCTGATAAAGTAGAGCTAGGTCTAAATATTGTGCACGATGAAATAGGAGATGTTGTACAAGAAACCAATTTAAATGCAGATTTTGCTTATAAGTTACCTATTCAGGAAAACGCTACCCTTGCGCTAGGTTTAAAAGCTGGGGCATCATTTTTCAGTACAGATTTTAGTAGATTACAACTAGGTAGTGGTGGTGCTGCAACAGATCCGTCATTTGACCAAAATATAAATGAAACCTATCCTACCATAGGTATAGGTGCCTATTATTTTTCTGAAACGTATTACGTAGGAATTTCTGCTCCTAACCTTGTAGCATCTTACCATCTGGAAGATGAGAACGGAATACAGCGATTAGGAAGTGAGAACACTCATTATTTTCTAACAGGAGGTTACGTTTTTGAACCTACTTCAGATTTTCAAATCAAACCCTCTTTTATGGCAAGATGGGTTAACGGTGCTCCGGTAAGTATAGATGTAAATGCTAATGTGCGTTTCTATCAACGATTTGAAGCTGGTATAGGTTACCGAATTGATGATGCTGTTACCGGCATGCTTAATTTTGAAGTTACACCCGGCGTTCGTGTGGGTTATGCCTATGATTACACTACATCTAACTTAGGTGAATATAACAACGGTAGCCACGAAGTAATGGTTTTGTTTGATTTTGATCTATTGAGCAAGTTACCATCATATTTAAAATCACCACGTTTCTTCTAATTTACGGTATAATGACTATGAGAACTTACACACTATTTTTTATACTGCTTACCGTATTTCAAGCAGGATTTTCACAAAGTAAATCACTAAAAGAAGCTAATAAGCTTTTTGCAAATCAAGCCTATGCTGAGGCAATAGCGGCTTATGAAGATGAAGAAACACTTGATTCTACAGCTTTATTAAATCTAGCAAATGCTTATTATTATACAGCCGATGCTGAAAATGCAACTGCAGCTTTTGCTAAGGCATGGTCTTCAAATCCGAACCAAAGTCTTTCAACATATTTTAAATATGCAGATGCTGCAAAACGCACAAATAATTATGATAAAGCGAATGAGCTGCTATCTATTTATACCGGCGAGACTATTTCAATTTTACAGGATGCTGAAGCCACAGGAAAAGATCTTCCGCAGTATTTTGTAGCACAGCCTCTTGATGTATCCTCTGCTTACGATGATTTTGGAGCAACTTATTTTGACAGACAAATTGTATTTGCATCTAATCGGAATACAGAACGCCCCAACTATGCGTGGGATGGTAAACCGTTTTTAGATTTGTATTATGCAACTGTATCTGGATCTACACTTACAGATGTAGGATTGTTTCCAGGATCTATAAATACAGATACTCACGAAAGTAATGCCGTATTTTCACCAGATGGAAAACGAATGTTTTTTACAAGAACTAGTCCGCAGCTTACCCGTATCGAAAAAAATAAAGTAGGTGTTCTGCAAATCTACAGCGCTACTTTGATAGGTACAAAATGGTCTGATGTAAAGTTATTAGAAATTAATAACTCAAAATATTCGGTAACACACCCGGCGATAAGTCCCGATGGAGAATTGTTGTATTTTTCAAGTGATATGCCTGGTGGATTTGGAGGTTTTGATATTTATAAAGCCCAGATTAATCCAGACGGAAGTATAACTAATGCTGAAAACCTGGGAGCACAAATTAATTCTGATAAACTAGAACAATTTCCATTTATCGCTCAAAATGGGGACCTTTATTTTGCAAGTAATAGAGTTGAAGGCTTAGGTGGATTAGATATATACCGAAGTGTTTTAGAAGATGGGAACTTTCAGAAAGCATTTAATTTAGGTGCCTCCTTAAATTCTAATGCCGATGATTTCTCCATTATTTTGAATGAGAAAGAAGGAAAAGGATTTGTTTCTTCTAACCGCACTGGAAAAGACAAATTATATGCGCTAACTATTTATCCAAATATCGATTATCTGGTATTAGGTAATGTGGACGATAAAAAAACTTCCAGACCTATAGAAGGTGCAGAAGTGACTATGTTTAATGCAGAAACCGGATCTGTTTTAAAAGCAGTATCTGCAAAAGACGGAAGTTTTAAATTTGAAGTAAGTCCTAATAGCTCCTACAATTTTAAAGCCAGTAAAGAGGGCTATGCTCCTGCTGAAAAAGATTTAAGTATCGAATACTCACCAAGTACTAAAACGGTTATACAGCTCGAGATGCTTGCATATAAAGATTCTGATAGCCTTATAGTTTACAACGAGCGAAATAACACGACTCAAGTTAATCTGGAGAAAATATATTTTGATTTTGATAAAGCTTCTATACGTAATGATGCGGCTCTTATACTCAATAAATTAGTTGCTGTTATGCGAAAATATCCTACAATGAAAATTGAAGTAGCAGCACATACAGATTCTAAAGGTTCAGACAGTTATAATCTCGAGTTGTCAGAGCGCCGGGCGCAAGCAACTAAAGCCTATCTAATCTCTCAGGGAATCTCAGAAAGTAGATTAACCGCTAAAGGATATGGAGAGACCGATTTAATAAATGATTGTAATTCTATAAACTGCTCAGATGCACAACAAGATGCTAACAGACGCAGTGAGTTTACGATTATCAATTAATAGTATAACCATAAAAAAACCCGCTCAATGAGCGGGTTTTTTATTTTAAAGGAAATTGAACTTATAGTCCGCTTATGTAGCTTCCATAAAGATCTTTAAAGCGCATTCCTTCAGACATGCGGTATTTACTAAGCTTTTTAAATTCAACCAGTGCCCAAAGAATAAATTCTTTCATAAAGTATTGATCTTTTTTGTCAAGATCAGGTTGATACGTATTTATTAATGTTTGCAATGGGGCAACCTCATCAAGCATTTTTTTGTAAGACGCATCATTTAAATCATCTAACAATTGAAAATCAGTTTGATCAAAGAACCATGCAATGATGGGATCATACGGATTATTTTGATCCTGCTTTTCTAATTTTTTAATCTCTGGGAAATAGGTTACAAATAAGGTTTTGATTGCGTCACCTAATAACATATTTGCTACGGAAGCTGCTCCCTCCTGCTCTCCTTCATAAACTAACTCTACCTTCCCGGTAATCGCAGGAATCATACCTGTAAAATCACCCAGACGCACTGTGGTAGTTTCATCTCCTGCCTGTAATGCTCTACGTTCTGCAGTACTCAAAAGATTTTCATATGCTGTGATACTCATACGAGCACTTACACCACTTTTCACATCGATATATTCACTCTCACGGGCTTCAAAACTTATTTGCTCTAAAAGATCTTTAGCTAGCGAAGGAACATAAATTTGTTCCTCACCACGTCCATCTTTACGAGCCTCTTGTTGCGTAATAGTACGGGCAATTTCTATAGTTTCTGGGTAATGAGTGAGTATTTGAGAACCTATTCTGTCCTTCAAAGGTGTTACAATGCTTCCTCTATTTGTATAATCTTCGGGATTTGCTGTAAATACAAACTGAAGATCTAAAGGTAATCGCAACTTAAATCCTCTAATTTGAATATCTCCTTCTTGTAAGATATTAAATAACGCCACCTGAATACGAGCCTGAAGATCTGGTAATTCGTTAATAACAAAAATACATCTGTTTGCACGAGGAATCATTCCAAAGTGAATCACCCGATCGTCTGCATAACTTAATTTTAAATTTGCCGCCTTTATAGGATCTACATCTCCTATTAAATCTGCAACAGTCACATCTGGAGTTGCAAGCTTTTCAGCAAAGCGATCATCGCGATGTAACCAATCAATTGGAGTGTCGTCTCCTTTTTCTTCGATTAGATTAATTGCATAACGTGATAAAGGTTTAAAAGGGTCATCATTTAATTCAGAACCTTCCACAACAGGCACCCATTCATCAAGTAACTGAACCATAAGACGGGCTAAACGTGTTTTTGCTTGCCCTCGCAGTCCCAGTAAGTTTATATTGTGTTTTGATAATATCGCACGCTCTAATTCTGGGATAACGGTATATTCATATCCATGTATTCCTTCAAACGAGTTTTTCCCGTCCTTGATATTCTTTAAAAGATTTTGACGAAGTTCATCTTTAATACCGCGGCTGGTGTAATTCTCTTTTTTTAATTCGCCTAATGTCTTGATTGCTGGTTTACTCATAGTCTTACTTTATTTTCTTTATCTAGCGTATTCTCTTTTTTCTATTAGTCTCATAATCTTCAAAAATCATTTCTCCTAGTCCTTTCAAACCCGTGTAAAATGCTTTTCCTTGATTAGCCTCTGTAAACTGTCTTACAAATTGCATCAGATAAGGATCCTGCGCAATCATAAAAGTAGTAATCGGAATTTTAAGCTTTCGTGCCTGACTCGCCTGACTATAACATTTGTTAACGATATACTCATCCAGCCCTACACTATTTTTATAATACCTGCCATCAGATTCTCTAATGCAACTGGGCTTCCCATCAGTAATCATAAAAATCTGCTTATTCGTATTTCTTTTACGTCTCAATATATCCATCGCTAACTGAAGTCCGGCTACCGTATTTGTATGATAAGGACCTACTTGTAAATACGGCAAATCTTTAATTTTTATGGGCCAGGAGTCATTACCAAAAACGATAATATCAATTGTGTCTTTTGGGTACCGGGTAGTTATTAATTCGGCAAGAGCCATGGCAACTTTTTTTGCTGGCGTAATGCGATCTTCACCATACAAAATCATACTGTGACTTATATCAATCATAAGTACGGTACTCATTTGTGCTTTGTGCTGCGTTTCTTCAACAATCAAATCGCGTTCAGTAAGATCAAAATTGCCCATTCCGTTATTTATCTGAGCGTTTTTTAAACTTTCGGTCATTGATACGCGATCGAGTCCATCCCCAAAACGATATTCGCGGATTTCTCCAGTATGTTCATCTCCGCTACCCACACGATTGGTTTTATGATTACCTAAACCTCCACGCTTTAGATTACCAAAAATTTGATCAAGAGCACGTTGTCTAATAGCTTGCTCAGTTTTAGCAGTAATAGAAATTGATCCGTTACCGTCTGGCTCAATTTCTTCTTTAAGATATCCTCGTTCCTTTAACTCTTCAACAAAATCGTCTAAGGTATAATCGGGATTAGTAAGTTTATATTCTTTATCGAGTTCTTTAAGCCAATCCATTGCTTCGTCAAAATCTCCAGAAGTATGTGTAATCAATTCTTTGAAAATTTCAAATAACTGATCAAACAATGATTGCTCGGGAGCTTCGTATGTTTTAAATACAAAACCCTTGCGTAAATTTTCCTTTTTCATAGTACTTAAAATTACGGATTTTTAGACTTTTCACCTTAGAAAGTAATGAAAAGCTAGGCGTAAAAATTTACCTTGATATGCTATAGTATTAGACGTCTTTGATAGGATAGGATTACATATAAAACAAAAAACCCTTCATTGCTGAAGGGTTTTAAATAGTGACTAATTAAAGTCTTACATTTTTGGCATAACTACTGCATCAATACCGTGAATCACCCCATTAGAAGCGTCAACGTCTGCCATAGTTACTTTTGCTTTACTTCCGCTAGCGTCAGTTACAATAACATTCTCACCATCTAAAGTAGCAGTTAACTCACCACCTTGTACAGTTTTAATTACAAAACTTCCGTTGTTTTCTTTAATAGCTTTAACTATATCTGCAGCCATATACTCTCCAGAAACTACGTGATATTTTAATAGACCAGCAAGTTTCTCTTTGCTTTCAGGTTTAGTCAAACCTTCTAAAGTACCTTCAGGTAATTTATTAAATGCATCGTTAGTAGGTGCAAATACTGTGTATGGTCCAGAACCATTTAAAGTTTCTCCTAATTCTGCAGATTGAATTGCAGATACAAGAGTTGTAAAGTTTTCGTTATCCATTGCGATAGTAGCGATAGTCTGCTGCTCTGGCATTGTTTCTTCAGTTTGTGCTTCTGCCTCCATAGCCATTTGCTCTTCGGTCATAGTTTCATCAGCCTCTTTGTTTTCATTGTCTTTGCAAGATGTAAATGCTAAAGTAGCAAGTACTGCCATACTTAAAAATATCTTTTTCATAAGTGTTGATTTTAAATTTTAGTTGTCCAAAAGTATATCGAAATTCTTTCTCTTTTACATTTTAGTATTTAAGCTTCTGTTAATTGTATTTTATTTATGTTAATGCAAAATCAAAATGCCATTCTGAATCTTAATTTTTTAATTTTCTTAACTTTAGAAACTAAATCCAGTTAATTTTAATTATGAAAATAAGATTACTTCTTTCTTTTTTAGCAGTATCGCTAAGCATGTTTGGTCAACAGGTTAATCTCGACCTTTTAAAAAATATTAAACCCCGAAGTGTAGGTCCTGCTGGTATGAGTGGTCGAATTACCGCAATTGACGCCGTTACAAATAATCCCGATATTATATATGCGGGTTCTGCAAGCGGTGGTATTTGGAAATCAACTTCTGGGGGTGTAACCTGGAAGCCTATTTTTGAAAATGAAGCTACGGCTTCTATCGGAGCAGTGGCAATACAACAATCAAATCCAGCTGTAGTTTGGGCAGGTACCGGTGAAGGAAACCCGCGTAACAGTCTTAATGGTGGATTCGGAATTTATAAAACGCTTGACGGTGGCAAAACCTGGAAATGTATGGGATTAGAAAACACGCGCCATATTTATAGGGTGCGTATTAATCCTTCAAATCCAGATATTGTTTATGCCGCTGCTATAGGCTCTCCTTGGGGAGAACATGAAGAACGTGGTGTGTATCGCACAATCGATGGCGGTAAAAACTGGGAAAAAATTCTCTATGTGGATCAAAAAACCGGCGCAGGCGAATTAATTATGGATCCTACTAATCCCAATAAACTTATTGCTGCAATGTGGCAGCATAAGAGAGATCCTTGGTTCTTCAACAGTGGTGGCCCAGGATCTGGATTATACATTACTTATGACGGTGGAGATACCTGGAAAGAAATCACATCACAAAATGGTTTACCAGAGGGAGATTTAGGACGTATGGGTCTTGCTATTGCTCCAAATAAACCAAATATAGTCTATGCTTACATAGAATCTAAGAAAAACGCATTGTACAGATCTAACGATGGCGGTGAAAACTGGAAGAAGGTAAATGATAATATGGACGAAATAGGAAATCGTCCTTTCTATTATGCTGAAATTTATGTTGCTCCTAACAATGAAAATCGTGTCTATACCGTATTTACATATATTAATGTATCTGAAGATGGTGGTGCAAGTTTTAAAGAACTAATGCCGGCTTATGGTGTTGAGAATGGGGTTCACCCAGATCATCACGCCTGGTACATACATCCTACAAATGCAGATTTTATGATAGATGGTAATGATGGAGGATTAAATATTACTCGTGATGGCGGAAAGTCTTGGCGCTTTGCGGAAAATATTCCGGTAGGTCAATTTTACCATATTGCTGTGGACAATGAATTTCCATACAATGTTTATGGAGGAATGCAAGACAACGGAAGCTGGAGAGGACCGGCTTACGTCTGGAAAGATCAAGGAATACGCAATGCCTACTGGCAGGAAATATCGTTTGGTGATGGTTTTGATGTAGTACCAGATCGCGATAATTCACAGTATGGATGGTCTATGAGTCAGCAAGGGTACGTAAGCAGATATGACCACATTACAGGAAATAACTATTCTGTGCGTCCTACACATCCAGACCCTGAAGTAGAACTAAGATTTAACTGGAATGCTGCTATTAATAGTGATCCTTTTGATAACAGCACATTGTATTTTGGGAGTCAGTTTGTGCATAAATCAACAGATAAAGGTCTTACTTGGGAAGTTATATCTCCAGATCTAACCACCAATAATCCTGAAAAGCAAAAGCAAAGCGAGAGCGGAGGTCTTACAATGGATGCTACCGGTGCAGAAAATCATACGACAATACTTGTCATTGAGCCTTCACCAGTAGAAAAGGATATGCTATGGACGGGTTCTGATGATGGTAAAGTATTTTATACGTTAAATGGTGGTACAAGCTGGACAGATGTATCAAAAAATATTAAAGGTCTTCCTGAAGGTAGCTGGATTGCTCAAATAAAAGCTTCTGCAACAAATAAAGGTGAAGCCTTGCTTGTAGCCAATAATTACCGCCGTTTTGACTACAGACCCTATGCATACCGTACTACAGATTATGGTAAAACCTGGAAAAGCTTGGTTAAAGCGGAAGATGTAGGCAGTTACACACTTTCTATTTTAGAAGATAAAATTCAGCCTAAGCTTATGTTCTTAGGTACAGACGATGGACTCTATATAAGTTTTAATGCAGGTGCAAACTGGCAAAAATGGACCAATGGTTTTCCAACCGTTCCTGTTAAAGATATGGTAATTCAAGAGCGTGAAGATGATCTTGCGATTGCAACATTTGGGAGATCTATCTGGGTGCTAGATGATCTTAAACCTTTAAGAGCATTGGCAAATGATTCCCAATTAGTCACAAAAATGAATTCTTCAGAATCACCGATACTCGAAGTATTCCCCACTCCCCTGGCCTATCAAAATGCTTCTCAACAACCTACCGGAAGTAGATTTGGAGCAGATGCTACGTTCAACGGACAAAATCGACCAGGCGGTGCTCACATAAAATATCTATTTATCCCTAATAAAGATGTCAAGAAAGACGCAGTAAAAGACGAGTCTTTGGAAAATACTATTCAATGGGATAGCATCACCTTAAATATCTATGACGAATCACGATTGATACGCACTTTAAAAACTAAATCCCCAGATAGCGCGGGTACGTATACGATGAGATGGAATATGGATGAAAAAGGCAGCGACAGACCCTCCCGCACGTTACGTAAACGTTCTTCAGAAGCTGGTGGTGTTTCTGTAAAACCAGGAAGCTATAAAATCGTTATGAATTATGGCGATCTAGAAGATGAACAATCTATTACCGTTAAAAGCGATCCTAGATTAACTATTTCACCAGAAGCAATCACAGAAGTTTATACCGCTCAGAAAAATTTAGAACAGATGATTCAAATTTCTGCTGATGCTGTAAAACAATTGGTCGAAAGTAAAAACATTGCTGAAGGGTATATAACTGATCTTAAAAAATTAGATAAGAAAAGATATAAAGCACAAATAGATAGTTCGACTGCAATTGTAAAAACAATCGACAGCAAAATTGCTTTATTTTTAGGAAATGAAGATGACAGACAGGGAATTACACGCAATAAGGAGATCACTGTGTTGAATCGCATATATGAAGCAAACAGCTATGTAAGAAGTAGACCTAATGGAATAACTAAAACGGAAACTATTCTTATAAAACAAGCCAAAGACGAACTTACAAATGCACTTCAAACCGTTAATTCATTTTTTAATGAAGAATGGATCTCCTATAAGAATGAGATGCAACAGTTAGAAATTGATCCTTTTAAAGAGGTTAAAACTTTTCAGCTTTAAAAACCTTTATAAAACATTAAAAAATCCCGATTGCTCGTTGCAATCGGGATTTTCTTTTTTATTAGTCTACTATAATACCTAGTTTTTTTGAATGAGAAATCGCTTCAGAACTATTTCTAAAGTAGCAAGTCGCAACTTGCATACGTTCGATATTTTTTAAAGTATCTGCTATTTTTCGTTTTGACGATCTCTTAGTTTGCCTTAAATAAACGGCCTTAATATTTAAAGGAAATATTTTACATATACGTTCATAGATATACGCGTCGTGTTGCGAGTCATCACCTAAAAGCACATACTGCTGTTTCGGGTAAAATGATATTATATCTTTTATCTTAACAAACTTGTGATCGTGATTACCTCCTCCCGTGGTAAGAAAATCTGATATTCCTGTTTTAATATCTTTTAATTTAATAACCGCCTTAGGTAACTCTTGCAGTTTTGTAAACTGTACGATAAAATCATATAGATTCCATTCACTACTGGATACGTAAAAAAACGAATTACTTTTTCCTTTTTCTTTATGACCACTATTACTTAATGCAGCATAATGCTTAGCTACATCATCAAATATTTTACGCTTGTTTACATTACGAGCAAGCATTACATATAACTTTTTAAAAATATTACCGCTATGCGAAATAAGAAAGGTATCATCTATATCTGATATAATGCTTAATTCACTTTTGTAAGGTTTCAGTAATTCTGCATTTTCAACAATACCATAATTTACTTCGTCTAGTTTACAGATAACCTGATACTCGTGCCAGCCACTTTCTAATTTTTCAGTAAAAGGAACCGTAAACCTAAAATAGCCATCATCCATAGTACGAGTTGTGACTTCCAGATTTTTAAATCTTAGTTGTACCTCGACATTTTTAAGGGGAGAGATTCTAAACATATGCAACACCGCAAATGCATGTTTAAAGCCTTTGCGATCTGCCTGGTATTTATCTGGAGCCCAGGATTTAAAAACGTGCCCAAATATTATTAGCTCATCGTCATTAACATAACCTCGGTATACTTGTAAATCTAGTTTCACTATTGGTAATTTATTAACGTTGTCTGGTTGTCAAAATACCTAATTTTAAATCGAAATTTACTTAATGAAAGCACAAAAGAGCATATTACTTGTAATCAATCCTATTGCGGGAGACACAGATAAAAAGCCCATTATCGAGGCTTTTAAAAATCACGTAAGTACGAATGGAAATACACCAATAGTTTATGAAACTACGGGTGAAAATGATAATGAAGCTATAGTAAACTATATAGACGATCACGATGTAAAGCGGGTGCTAATATCTGGCGGTGATGGCACAATACGACAGGTTGCAGATGGTTTGAAAGAGCGCTCGATAAACATTGGGTTATTACCATCTGGATCTGCAAACGGATTAGCTTCAAATTTTTTAATTTCTGAAAACTTAGAAGACCAGCTTGACATTGCATTGGGAGATACATTTATTGATCTGGATGTTCTTGACATTAATGGTTATACTAGTTTACATATTGCAGATTTAGGTGTAAATGCTAAGCTTATTGAAAACTATGAAAAGTCTGAAATACGTGGGAAACTGGGTTATTTTCTACAGGCTATACCTACCTTATTAAATTCTGATTATCCATTTGAAGTTGAGATTTTTGTTAATGGAAAAAGTCACAAAGAAGAAGGTGTACTCATTGCAATAGCAAATGCTAATAAATTTGGAACCGGTGCAAATATTAATCCGACAGGAAAAATGGACGATGGTCTATTTGAAGTACTTATTTTTAAAAATCTCAGTATTAAAGGTATTATTGAAACCTTTTACAATGATGCGCCACTGGATCCTGACTTTGTAACGGTAATAAGTAGTAAAGAAGCTACTATTAAATGTACTAAACCTATTGCATTTCAAATTGACGGCGAGTTTATAGGTGAGCAGTCGCTTGTTGAAGCAAAAATGACTCCCCATAAACTACGAATTGCTATTCCGTAGAACTATTTAAAATTATGCATTTTGTTAAGCTATCTATAATTCTTTGGTAAGCGATTTGCATTCCTTTAATTTAGCTACACTAAACAATCAAATATATTATTATGAAAAACTACGCAATACTTTTTTCTCTTGCTCTTACACTAGGTTTTACATCTTGTAAAAGCGATAAGAAAGATAATGAAGAGGAAGTAACAACTACTGAAACTACCGAAACAACTGAAGTACCGGTAGTAAAAAAAATAAACGTATCACTTGATTCTAAAAGTGGAAGTACTGCAAAAGGTACCGCCGTTTTTAAAGAAGAAGATGGTAAAGTTGCGATGACTGCTGTCTTTGAAGGATTGCAACCGGGAACTCATGCAATTCACATTCACGAAAACGCAGATTGTTCTGCAGAAGATGGTACTTCTGCCGGAGGACACTGGAATCCTACAAAAATGCCACACGGTAAATGGGGCGATAGCGAAGGATACCATAGAGGTGATATCGGTAATTTTGAAGCAGATGATAATGGTAACGGTACTATTACAATGACTACAGAAGAGTGGTGCATTAGCTGTGATGATAACACAAAAAACATTGCAGGAAAAGGCCTTATTGTACATCAGGGTGCTGATGATTTCACAAGTCAGCCTAGTGGTGATTCTGGAGCTCGTGTAAGCTGTGGTGGAATCATTGAATAATCTTACTAGAAAATAGATCAAATACTAAAAGCAGCCTTCTTGGCTGCTTTTTACGTTTTATTTAATACATTTAGCCATAACTAACTTATGCTATGCAGCCAGACGATTTAATACTGAGATTACAGCAAAAAGATGAAAAAGCTTTTGAACGTTTGTACACATTGTATTCTCAAAGCATTTTTGGAGTAATAAATAGTGTTCTGCACGACACCGAAGCTTCAGAAGAAGTTTTACAGGATGTTTTTATTAAAGTGTGGGACAATTGTGACTCGTACTCCTCAAAAAAAGGGAGATTTTTTACGTGGTTACTTAATATAGCGCGAAATGCCGCTATCGATAAAACCCGTTCTAAATCTTTTAAAAATCAAAAGAAAAACCTCACTCAAGAATATTTCGTAGATATTATTGAAAGCAAGAATAGCTTTTCAAACAAAATGGATGCTATAGGTATTAGCAAGTACATCAAAACTTTAGGGGAAGAATGTAAAAAAGTAATTAACCTGTTATTTTTTAAAGGTTATACGCAAAAAGAAGCTTCTGAAGAGTTGAGCATTCCGCTAGGTACTATTAAAACCCGTAACAGACTTTGTCTAAATAAATTAAGAGAAATACTAGTCGAGTAAGATGAATATACAAGAATATATAAATTCTGGCATCCTTGAATTATACGTTTATGGAGCTTTAAGCCCTCAGGAAAGTGAAGAGGTTTCTAAAGTTCTTAAACAGTATCCAGAGGTTGAAAATGAAGTTTCAGAAATTGAAGAAGCTTTAAAAAGTTTAGCCTCAGCTGCGGCTCCTTATAATCCTGAGGAGATGCTAGCTGCAATAAAAGCTAAATTAAATAGTCACGGCGGGATTGTACAGATGCACCCGACTCCTACTAATAAGCGCGCACGTATTATATCGTTTATAAGCGTTGCCGCCTCATTGATCTTTTTAGTGGGAATCTTTGTGCTGCTTAACAGAACAAATAATTTACGTCAAGAACTTCGAGTTGTAGAGGCTAAGAATGCCATAATGCAGACTAAAGTAGATGATTCAGAAAATTCTTTAAATCAAGCTAAAACGATATTAGCAGTAATTAGAGATCCTAATGTCACAAAAGTGCCTCTTGCCGGTCAACAAGTTGCTCCAGACGCTTATGTTAATGTTTTCTGGGATAAAGAAAATAACAAAGCTTATATAGATGCACTGGGCTTACCAGAACCTCCACAAGGAATGGTTTATCAGGTTTGGTCTTTAAAACTTGATCCACTTACTCCTACAAGTATGGGTCTGTTAGAAGACTTCTCTAATAATGAAAATAAAGTGTTCTCTTTTGATAATCCAAATGAATCTCAAGCTTTTGGGATAACTCTTGAGCCTGCTGGTGGTAGTGAAACACCTACTATGGACCAACTTTATACTTTAGGTGTTATTACAAATAACGCATAATTAAAATACCGTATAATTTATAAATGCCTCTAGAAAACTCTAGAGGCATTTTTATTTGGAAAAAATAGGGCATAAAAAAAGAACCACCTGCCTTCTCCAAAACATGGTGGTTCTCCAACTAACAAAAAATCCAAAAAAACTAATCAACTAACCAATTGATATTCATTTTTCTTTTTCATAATTCCGACTAATCGGGAAACTGGATTTTTTTCCAATTTTAAATAGTTAAATGCCCAACTTAATCTATTTACTACATTTACGTAATAGAGTTTTCTATGGTTTTCTTATTTCTATTTTTTTTTGTGTTAAAGTGAATGTTAAAATAATAAACCCAGCATTTATCAACGCTACCAAAGATTATTTAATGAAAATCTGTTAGTACACAATATAATTTTCGAACTAAGAGTTACAAAGACTTAATTTCAAAAACATTATAATGAATCCTTCATCTCCCGGATGGATAACAAAACACCAACCTATACTTAAGCAGAAAATTCTGGAGCGAAAACCAGACTTTGAATTGTTTTACAACAACCTTCTGGAAACCGGTTTTTTATACGGTGTTTCTGTGACTACCTGGAGTTATGGCGATCAGGAGCCTTTGCGATGGACGGAAATAGAAAGAACAAAACTCAACTTTCACGATAGCCTGTTTTTTGCATATTTCAACTATTCTAATAGTGAAGCTGGTTTCTTTGAGGCAATTACAGATTTTTACTCTCAGCTTAACCCTAAAGAATTCCATTATTTTGGTTATTTCAAAAAACCAAAACCAAACGCATCTTCATTAGAAAAAATAATACAAGAACGTATTCAAACTAATACTCCGGTATTACAGAAAAACTTCAGCAATCTTATAACCAATGCCCTTTTATTTCTAGATGTAATCGCATTTGATTATTTTCTTAACAAAGGGGAAAATAGTATCACATTTGCTCAAGAGTTAGAAGCTAAGCTTATGAATACCATCTGGCTGGCTCTTATGCAAAAAGAGGAGAAAGAGTATTACGACAAACTTTTACTTAAACTATTTGAAAAATCATTGCGCTATTCTAGTAGTTTGTCACGTGAAATACAAAATATTGAAGATTTGCAACTCGCAAATTATCCTAAACTCATTCAGAAGAAATACTTATTAGATATGGCAGCACTTGCTATATGGGATGATTCTAGTATAGATCGTTCTGAATATTTATTTCTGAAAAGCCTAGGGAAATGTTTAGACTTACCTCATCAAACTATTGAAGTTTCTACAAATTATGTACACCGCTTTATAGTCAAAAACCGCAGGAAAATTGCCTATTTTAACTCTAGTAATCCCGTTAAGCATTTCTACAATCAAACAACAAAAACAGTCAAAATACTAATCTTACGAAATAAAAAACGATTGCTACAAGAGCTTTCTGAGAGTAAAGATCTCGTGTTATTGTTGAGTCAATCTACATTTAGAGACTTAAGTAAAGTAGAGAAAAAAAGGGTGAAAACACAATTACTCAGTATTTGCAAAACTGTACCATCATTAGCTATATTTATGCTGCCGGGTGGCGGAGTTCTACTTCCGCTTTTAGTAAAATTTATACCCGAACTACTTCCCACTGCCTTTAATGAAAACCGACTAGATGATGAACCGGAAGCAACTTAAAATAGCTGGTGAAAATTCATATTTTATTGAAGTTATTTAGCAACTTCGCTTTATGCTTCAATTTATTACAAAAGTCAAACTCTTATTTAATAATCTTACAGGGAAAATAGGTTTCTATCCTTCACTATTTGCCTTTGGAGGTCTTTGTTTAGGTTTTATAATGCTGTATGCAGAAAGTCAGGGCATTTCAAAATTTCTTATAGAAAACGCACCTAAATTAGTCATTAATGATGCAGATACTGCCCGTACGCTACTAAGTACTTTTATAGGTGGTATAATATCACTTATGGTATTTAGTTTTTCTATGGTAATGATATTACTCAATCAAGCTTCTAATAATTATTCACCTAGAATTCTGCCCGGTTTAATATCAAACAAAAGACATCAGTACGTTTTAGGATACTACATAGCTACTTTAATTTACTGTATTCTTGTTCTACTAAGTATTAAACCTACAGATAACAAATATCAGCTTCCGGGTTTTTCGGTACTTATAGGAATAATATTGAGTATGCTGGTACTGGCATTGTTTATCTATTTTATACATTCAATTTCTGAAGCCATTCAGATTAATAAGATAATTGAGACTATTTATCAAAAAGCAAAGATTCGCCTTACAGAGCTCACAAGTCAAACTGATGAAGAATATAGCCAGGAAGATTTTCCTGATAGCGAAGACTGGAATATTATTCGTATTGATAAAACAGGCTATCTTCAAACAATAGCTACTAACGCTTTACTAGAATTTTGTGACGAAGCTAATTGCAAAGTTGAGCTTTTAGCAGCTAAGGGTACTTTTATATTAAAGAATGTACCTATTGTAAAATGTGATATAGAACTTGATGAAAAACAACAAGACCAATTATTTACTTGTTTTGGTTTTTCCCGAAGTGAGATTGTAACTCATAATTATGTATTAGGATTTAAACAACTCACTGAAATTGCAATTAAAGCAATGAGTCCGGGGATTAATGATCCTGGTACTGCGATTACGTGTATAGACTACTTATCAGAATTATTTGCTCTAAGACTTTGTAAAAAGGATTTCAGTTACTTTAAAAATGAAGACAATCAAGCGGTAATAAGTTTAAGAACTATAAATTTTAAAGAGCTCATTTACTTTGTATTTGTACCCTTACGCATTTATTGTAAACATGATATAATAATGCTGCACAAGATGCTTACTGCCTTGTATTTCTTATTGCAAAGCGAAAGTGTAATCGATGATGCTCATGTAATCATTATTAATGAGGCTAATTTGATCTTGCAAGATGCAAAGCAAAGTATCACAAATGAAAAAGATCTAAGCGGCGTATTTGCAATACGTGAGAAAATTGCTGCGATAAATACCACGACTATAGAGCTTGTAGCATTAAACCCTTAGGATAGCCACAATTTAAAGTCCTTTACGCGTTCTCTACTCACAATGATATCTTGATCTGAACAGGATTTTAATTTTACCTGCAGTCGGGAATTTGTATAACTTACAATATCCTCTATCGCTTTTATATTTACAAAGTACTTTCGGCTTACTCTGAAGAATTGATCTGGTGCCAGTTCATCTTCCAGAAGCTCTAGTGTGGTATCCAATAAATAGTCGCGCTGTTCCCGTGTACGTGCGTATGTCCCTTTATTTTCGCTATATAAACAAACAATATCTTCAACATTAATCAGCTTTATATGCTGCCCGATTTTCACGGTAAATCGTTTTTTATAATCTCGCTCCACCGGATTGATACCTAATAATTTTCGGATATCATCAAAGTTCACCTTTACATCTGCCTGCACAGGATTTTGTTTTTTAAATTTTAATACCGCATTTTCTAATTCTTCATCATCTATAGGCTTTAACAAATAATCAATACTATTTAATTTAAAAGCTTGTAGCGCATATTCATCATAAGCGGTAGTAAATATAATTGCACTCGTTACAGTAACAGCATCAAAAATCTCAAATGATAAGCCATCACTTAATTGTATATCCAAGAATATTAAATCTGGATGGGTATTATTTGTAAACCAGGTTATGGCTTCTTCTACTGAGTTTAACTGTGCCAGAACATTTAAATCTAATGCTTCCAGCATTCGAGTAAGACGCCGTGCAGCTGGTTTTTCATCCTCAATAACAAGTACATTCATAATGATACAATGATTAATAAATTAAGAGTCTAATCCCAGTTATTTATAGAAGAGCTTTTTTCTTCTTCCTGCTCTAAGTATTCTTTTATTTTTCGCTGTTCCCATTTTTTATACTTATGCTCTATTTTACTACCGCGAGTAATATAGAAATAATAAATAAGGAGACCCATCCCCCAGCAGGATGCCATGATAACCGGTGACCACCACGGGATGTAACTGCTTATCGCTCCGTCATCAAATAAACCGGTACAAAATGCAAAGTAAGCGAGACAAACCACAATATAAACAGGTATGGAATTATAAAAGTTTTTGAGTTTTTTTACTCGTTTTGCCGCTTCTGTATAATTTGAATTTTCCATTTTATCTTTTTTTAATTTATTCCCAACGCCCCATTGTAGATTGCGACTTATCCTCACGATCCATAAATTCTTTTATTTTTCGCTCTTCCCAATCTTTTGAAACAATTGGATTCCAATTAAAAGCTTTCGCTGCTTGAAATAACAAACCTATCCCCCATCCAAATGCAGGCCATAAGAACCAAGGGTATCTCAATTCATTTGTATAATAATTTAATGCTGCTAAACCACCTATAACGAGTACATAACTCATTAAACTACCATAAAACTTCTTTAATTCTCTCACTTGCTCTTTAGCCTGAAAGTATCTGCTTTCTTTATCTAAGTTTTCCATTTGATTTATTTGTTAAGATTAATATAGAGCAAATATCATAGCTTCTTTGGATCTGCTCAAGTTTTAGATACTCGACTGTAGAATTTACTTACTCAATTGTAATTAGTTATCCGTTTTCTTATCCATTAGTTCTCTAATTTTTCGGGCTTCCCAGTTCTTGCCTAGAAATAGACTGTAATTAAACACTTCAGCACCGTGAAAAAATAATCCCAATCCCCATCCTAATGCGGGAAATATCGACCAGGGAAATGAAGTGCTGTAAAAATTTAAACCTATGAGTATAGGAATAATCAAACAGTAGAGCCCAAGATTTATATAAAAACCCTTTAGTTTTTCTACGTGTTCTTTAGCGAGAGCATATTTCTTTTCTGATAAGTAATTTTGAGTATTCATAACAGGTTGTTTTAATTGATGAGTTAACAGCGGAATTTTCACTATAAATTCTTCTGAATTTTGCTCAATAAGTATAGTACGCGTCGAAAGCAGCGCATAACGTTGTCTAATATTTATAAGTCCTACGCCACTACTTTTTGAAATTATTTTTTTTGGCTGAAGATTATTACTAACAACTAGATAGTTATCAACTTCTTTGATTGTGATATGTAATTTGTATAAATCACTTACTACATTATGCTTCACAGCATTTTCTAAAAGAAGCTGCAAAGCCAGCGGTACTACCTTTGCGGCAGAATTAACGGCCTTATCCGGTATCGAGAATACAATACTGTCTTCATATCGCATTTTTAAAAGTGTCATATATGTTTTAGCAAAAGCCAACTCCTCATCTATTGCTATGAGTTCTTTATTTTTTTGCTCCAGAACATATCTATAAACCTTAGAAAGAGAGGTAGTAAATTTTTGTGCCTGCTGCGGATTTTCTTCAATTAGACTGGTAAGTACATTCAAACTATTGAAAAGAAAATGCGGATCTAATTGGTTTTTTAATGCATCAAATTGAGCTGAAGCAGTACCTGCGATAATTTTCTGTTCCTTAACCTGGCGATCTTTCTTGTAGCGATAATAGAAAAAAGAATAAAATATAATATTACATACTAACGCTATGAATATAGGAATCCAGTATTCAGAAAATGATTCCTCTTGTACAAAGAGTACGACATCAATATCTTGAGTAATTGATTTTATAAAAATTCTTACCAGAAATATTCCAACTACAGTTACTAGCAAACTGGCAATTATGGCTTTATAAAGATGTTTTAAAGAATAAAGCTTATCTACATGCTTTTTATAGAAATATCTAAATACAGCCATATTAAGCATATACAATGCGACTGAATAAAGGAGACTCTGTAAAAAGTCTATTACAAGATTACTATCTAATCTTAATGTATTTCCTAACGCGAGATGTATTGCTAGAAAAACAAGATAGATTGCAATACCTACGACTAGAGCTTTCCCAAACTCTTTTAAGATGTTATTCATACTTTCTTAGGTAGTTGGTCATTTTTTGTTGAGATTATAAAGTTATGACAATCTCTAAAAAGCACTATTGAAGGTTGAGCAAGTCTAGTTTCTATTGTATGTTTTTCAACAATCTCTGTACGGGATTGCAAGTTACTTTCTGATGAGTCTGCTAGTAGGATTGAATTAACGATTATTAAAATAAGTTTAAACATAGCCAGCTGTTTTCTTTATTAGATACATCAAAGATGATAAACAGCACTTTATAATCTAAATAGGATTGACTCAATTGTCAAATTAGCCTACTCAAATGTAACTTGCTTTATATTTAAGCAGAACGTTAACAATGACATAAAAACTTTTAACGTCAAAATGAATTAATATTTTTGCTCAAATTCCTACACCCCAATTCATGCTTCATAAAAAAATACTTCGGGTATCATCGTTTGCAATTAGTTTGATGATTATAATTTCCTGTGCCAGCAAACGCACACAGTACCTAGATGCTAAAACTAAGACTATTGCTACAGCAGCTGATACTTCGTCATATCGAAGCGTTTATTTACTGGGAAATTTGGGCTCAAGCAAAAGTGGACCGAATAACAAATTAATTTCTGCCTTTGATAGTGTGCAAAGCAGCAACGCAAGCAAAGACGATTACTTGGTTATTCTGGGAGATAATATCTATGCAAATGCTTTAAAGAAAGGAACAAACGAGGAACAACTAGAACAGAGCATCTCGTTAATTAAATCTTTTATTGGAGAGACGCTTATAATTCCGGGAGAAAATGAATGGAATGATAAAGGTGCAAAAGGTGTAGAAAAAATTGAAGATTATATTGAAAGTAAAATTGGTAAAGACAATCATTTTCAACCAGAAAATGGTTGTCCACTAGAAACAATAACTGTTGATGATGAAACCGAAATCATTATTGTAGACTCCCAGTGGTATATTGAAGATTGGAGTAAACATCCGAATTTTAATGATAAATGTGCCATAAAAACGCGTACTCAATTAATTACGGCTTTAAAAGACGAAGCCAGAAAAGCAAGACATAAAAATATTTTACTTGTTATGCATCATCCCCTATACTCAAATGGGATTTATGGTGGTGAAATGAGTACAAGATCTTTGTATAAACCTTCCGCAGAAAATGCCTTTATTCCATTAGCTGGATTTGGCTGGGCCTTTATGAGAACCCAGGGCGGATTATCAAAGCAAGATCAGTTTAATCCATTAATGAATGACTTAATGCGTGAGATCAAAAAAATGGCCATTGATCTTCCCAGACTTTTTGTACTTTCTGCTCACGAACGCTCACAGCAATATATTGTAAATAAAAATATACGCCAGATTATTTCTGGTACAGGTAGTAAAACGGAATATGCTCGCTTAGGAAAAGATGGACATTTTTCTTCGGTAGCTCCTGGTTTTACCGAATTGCGTCTCTTTAAAAACGGATCATCAACCGTTCATTATTATACACTTGAACAAAATAAATTAGTTGAGAAATTTTCTAAAGTAGCATTTGCGCAGCCTAAACCTTTTCCGTTAGATTCCTTACCTACTAACTTTTCAAAATTTGAATCCGCTCGAATTTACCCAACAGAGACCGTTAAGGTAACCCCAGAATTTGAAGAGAAATGGGGCAAACACTATAGAGATTTATATGGAGTTGAAATTAAAGCTCCGGTTGCGATATTAGATACGCTGTATGGCGGACTTCAAGTAGAGCGAGCCGGAGGAGGAAATCAAACCCAATCTTTACGTCTGGTAGATAAAGATGACAAAGAATACAATATGCGAGCTTTAGCAAAAGATCCTTTTGCCTTTTTAAAATCATCTGGATATGACGATTTAGACGCGCAAGCTTATTTTAAAGGCACACTTCCCGCCCAATTAATAGAAGATTTTTATACTGCAGCTCATCCTTATGGAGCTTTTGCGATCCCTAAACTAGCAGGTGCTGCAAATTTAAATCATACGCATCCTAAAGTTTTTTATGTACCTAAACAGCCTCGATTAGGAGATTTTAATCATAGTCATGGAGATCGATTATATATGATCGTAGAAAAACCGGATTCTGATTTTAATGGCGATCATATGTTTGGCTTTAATGAAGATGTAGAAAGTACCTCAGATCTTTTTGAAGCAATACGTGAAGATGAAAAAAATCGAGTCGATGAGCTAGAATATATACGAGCGCGCGTTTTTGATATGCTTGTAGGAGATTGGGACCGCCACGAAGATCAATGGCGCTGGGCAGAGCAAAAAGATAGTTCGGGAGTTGCCCATTATATTGCAATCCCAAGAGATAGAGATCAGGTGTTTTCAAAATTTGATGGGAAAATCATCAAAAAACTACAGAAATTTATGCCTAGCACTCGCGAACTGGCAAACTACGGTCCTGATATAGAGTTTATAGAAAAATTTAGTGAAAGTGCCATAAATCTCGATCGTGCTGTATTGCAACGTACCGCAAAAAAGGAATGGCTTGATGCAGTAGCATATATTCAAGAAAATATAACCCCAGCAGTGGTGGCAAAGGCCTTTAAAGATATGCCAGTAGAAGTTCAAGACGAAAACTGGAAAAATATTCAGAAAGATTTACTGAAACGAAAAGAGAATTTAAAAGCAATTGTAGAGCGCTATTATGATTACTACATAAAATTTCAGACCTTAAAAGGTACCGATAAGGATGATCACTTTTATATAAATCGCAATTCAGACGGTACAACTCAAATAAAGGCTTATCGCATAGAGGATGGAAAAGATGGTGCTTTGCTCTTTGACCGCCTTTTTGATCCTAAAGAAACAAAGGAGATTTGGATTTATGGGCTGGATGATGACGATCGTTTTACCACCACAGGTGATGCAAAAAGTAAAATTAAACTTGTGATTGCAGGTGGGCAAAATGATGATATTTATGACTTACAGAATGGAAATAATCTTACCGTTTATGATCAACCAAAAGTGAATAAAATTGAAAAAAATAAAGGTGCTCGAGTACGGTTTAGCTCGGTTTATGAGAACCATATTTATGATACCGAAAGACTCCCTTCTGAAGCAAAACAGATAGGTTTAAATGTATCTTATAATCCAGATTGGGGAGTGGCTCCACATCTAATTATTAAACGCCAAAAATTAGGATTTGAGCGCAATCCGTTTACATCACAATTTGTAGCTGATGTACACTATTTTTCATTAATGCAAGCAGCACAATTTAAAGGTGAAGTTCATTTTTCAAATATTTTTCCGGAGTGGAATTTTAAAATTTCAGGATTAGCAACTACAAATAATTACACTGAAAACTTTTTTGGCTTCGGAAATGAAACCCAAAATAACGCATCCCATTTTGATCAAAATCGCATAAATATGCAGAAATTTGAAGGGGGCACAGGTGTGTATTATAACGGAGAATATGGTAGTTCATTTGAAGCGTCTCTTAACTACCAGCAATACAACCTTGATCAATCACTTTTACTCAACAACTACAACCATCTGAATTCTAACAATTATGCGACTTTAAAATCTATTTATTCCTACACGAGTTTAGACAAAGAAAAATTTCCTACACGAGGTATGCTTTTTGAGGCTTCAGGATTTTATAGTGATAATCTGGACAACCGAGAAACAGTCTTTGCTGCAGATCCAAAACTCATCTTTTGGAACGCGATAGATTCCTCCAGAGATCTTATTTTAAAAACCCAAATAGATGCCGCACTTCGATTTGGAAATGACATCCCTTTTTACCAAGCAGCAAAATTGGGTGGTAATTCAGGTTTACGAAGTTATCGTTTAGGAAGATTTACAGGCGATCAAATGTTGCATTCTTCAGTAGATTTATTATATCAAATTAAGCCAATTAAAACGGCTTTATTTCCTATTCGATCGCATCTGTATTTAGGATACGATTTAGGTAGAGTTTGGTTGAATAATGAAGATTCAAATCGATGGCATGACAGTTACGGTGGAGGTGTAAATTTTAGTATTGGAGAATTTCTATCTAGCAGCTTTGGATACTTTACCGGTTCGGAAGGGGGTCGTCTTCAGTTTGCTCTAAAATTTGGGGCATAACCCAATTTAAATTTAGATTTTCTAATCTATGTAACCCGAGTTACTGTATACCAGAAGAGGTGTATTATCTTTGCATAAGAAAATAGATAAGATGAACATAGAACAAATTTATACGGGTTGTTTAGCTCAGGGAGCATACTATATTGAAAGTGAAGGAGAAGTTGCAGTTATAGATCCTTTACGGGAAACAAAACCTTATATAGATCGTGCCGAAGCAGACAATGCAAAAATCAAGTATATTTTTGAAACACATTTTCACGCAGATTTTGTGAGTGGACACGTAACTCTCGCAAAGGAAACAGGAGCTGACATCATATATGGACCTCAGGCAAATCCCTCTTTTGACGCTATAATCGCAAAAGATAATCAGGAATTTAAATTAGGTGCAATTACCATCAAGGCCCTACACACTCCCGGTCATACAATGGAAAGTACCACGTATTTACTTATTGATGAAAATGGAAAAAATCACGCTATTTTTAGTGGAGATACTTTGTTTTTAGGTGATGTAGGTCGTCCAGACCTGGCTCAAAAAGCAAAAGAACTATCTCAAGATGATCTTGCTGGTTTTTTATATGATAGTTTACGTACTAAAATTATGCCGCTAGCAGATGACATTATCGTGTATCCTGCCCATGGTGCCGGCTCGGCTTGTGGAAAGAACATGATGAAAGAGACCGTGGATACACTGGGCAATCAGAAAAAGATGAATTATGCACTACGTGCAGATATGAGTAAAGAAGAGTTTATTGCCGAAGTTACAGATGGCTTACTACCTCCACCTTCTTATTTTCCACTCAATGTAAAAATGAATAAAGAGGGCTATGATGATATAAGTGATGTTATTGAACGTGGTACACAAGCGCTGGATCCTGATGCATTTGAGAAAGCCGCAAATGACACCGGAGCTGTAATCATAGATGTGCGCAAACAAGCTGCATATGCCAAAGCTCATATTCCAAGATCGATTTTTATAGGTATTGATGGTGGTTTTGCTCCGTGGGTAGGCGCTCTAATAGCAGACACAAAGCAACCTATCTTATTAGTTGCAGAAGAAGGAAGAGAAGAAGAAACGATTACACGTCTTTCCCGCGTAGGTTTTGACGGAACTATAGGATATCTGAAGGGTGGTTTTAAGTCTTGGGAAAGTACTGGTAAACAAACTGATTCTGTACACTCTGTTGCGGCTAGTGAATTAGAAACAGCTGTTAATCAAAATGAAAATACACCGGTTTTTGATGTACGTAAACCAGGTGAATTTGAAGCAGAACATCTAGAGATTGCACAAAGCACTCCCCTAGATTTTATAAATAAACATCTAAAAGATTTCCCTACAAACACCGATTTTTATATTCATTGTGCAGGTGGTTACCGTAGTATGATTGCTGCCAGTATTTTAAAAAGTCGTGGAATTCACAATTTAATTGATGTACAAGGTGGTTACAAATCTTTAAAGGAAACAGATTTAAAAACAACCAACTTTGTTTGCCCATCAACACTAAAAAAGTAATTTGATGAAATTTATTCTATCCTTTATAATCGTTACAGCATTTACATTAGGAGTTAATGCACAGAATTCCAAACACCAAATTTTAGACAAGGCTACTTACCAGGATAGTTTGTTTCAACCGAATGTGACTTTAATTGATGTGCGCACTTCTGAAGAATATGAGAGCGGTCACCTAGATAAAGCTCAAAATATCGATTTCCTCAACGAAGAACTTTTCATAACAGAGATCGAAAAATTTGATAAGTCACAGCCTATCTATATTTATTGTCGTTCAGGAAATCGTAGCGGAAAAGCAGCTACATTGATGCAAGAACTTGGTTTTCAAAACATATACGATTTAGAAGGTGGTTATCTTAACTGGACTTCAAAATCTGGATTTGAAAAATAATTATCCATTTATTGTAATCAAAAAAAAAAGGGCTGTTTGCTTAAGCAAACAGCCCTTTTTTTTAAATTCTGCTTGCCCTTTTAATTGCGGTACTTGAATATAGGACCAGATTCATTTCCTAATATTAGAAGATTAGTAGTATCAAGAAATAATCCTGTTTCTACAATACCAGGCACTTTAAGTAATTTTATTTCAAGTGCTTTTAGATCTTCAACCTTAAATATATCTACATCTATAATGTAATTATTTTCATCAGTACGATAAGGTTGTCCATCTTTCATACGTTGTATAGGTTTTAAATTTTCAGCTTCTAAAAAATTTAAAATTTGTTTAGTCGCAAATGGAATAACTTCAATAGGAAGTTTAAACGCGCCCAGCTTCTTCACAGCTTTACTACTATCGGCTATAATAATATTATACTTCGTATTCCAGGCAAGTATTTTTTCACGAAGTAAAGCTCCTCCTCCACCTTTGATTAGCTGAAAATTTTCGTCACATTCATCAGCGCCATCAATTGTGATGTCTATTTTGTCTATTTCGTGTAAATCCACAATTTTAATCCCTAATTCTAATGCTATTTTTTGTGTAGCCTCAGATGACGGGACGCAGGTCAAATTCATACCTCTTTTTACGAGATCTCCAACTGCGAGAATCATATGCTTTGCAGTAGATCCCGTACCAAGGCCTACAACCATATTGTTTTTAATGAATTTAACTGCCTCTAAAGCAGCTTGTTGTTTCTCTTGATCAGCAGTCATCAGATAGAATCTTGTGGTGGTTTAAGTGTTTAAAATTAAGTTTATTTTCTGAGCAAACGTTTATAATCATCAGGAGTATCTATGTCTTCAATTTTATTTTTAGTATTTAAAACAATAAGATTTTCCATTCCTGAATTTAAAATATAACGCGCACCTACATCACCAGAAAGCTTTCCCAATTCTTGATAAAGTAGTTGAGGAAAAATTGCCGGTACTCCTAGTTTATCTCCGTAACCGGAAGCAATACAGCTTTCGGGATTCTTTAACGCAGTATTGATTAATACGTTTAAATATGCTGTATCTATAGCAGGCTGATCGGCAAGCATAATTAAAACCGAATCGTATCCCTTTTTCTCTAACTCATTTACACCTGTTGCAATACTATGCCCTAATCCCTTTTTCCATTCTGGGTTATAAATAAATTGCACGTCTTGCTTAATTTCCTTTTTAATAACTTCAGCATTAGCTCCTATAAGACAATAAACAGATGCGACGTTAGCTTTGACCGCTTGGTAAATTGCGTGGCCTAACAATGTGGTATTTTTATAAGGCAATAGCTGTTTAGCTTCACCCATTCTACTGGCGCTTCCTGCAGCAAGGATTAATACCGCTATCTTCATTTCAGTCATTTAAAGCTCAAAACTAATCATTGCTTAAAAACTATATAAACTCTTTCTGGTTTTTATAATCTGTATAAATAGAAGTAGCCTTCGCATAAACTTGTTAAGTTTTTATTAATTTAACCTAAATAAAAATTTCTATTATGCCTATTTACAATCTTACGGTCAATGGCAAATCAATGCAAGTTGATGCTGAACCTGATACGCCCTTGCTTTGGGTTTTGCGCGACGAACTTGATCTTGTAGGTACAAAATTTGGCTGCGGAATAGGCCAATGTGGAGCTTGTACGGTACACATTGACGGTGCAGCTACACGAAGCTGTCTGCTACAAGTAAGTTCTCTAGAATCTGCTAAAATAACAACTATCGAAGGTATTTCTGATGATGGCACACATCCCGTACAAATCGCCTGGAAAGAACATGATGTACCGCAATGTGGTTACTGCCAGGCAGGACAAATAATGACTGCGACATCTTTTCTAAAAAATAATCCTACTCCCTCAGAATCTGAAATTCGTGATGCGATGAGTGGTAATCTTTGCCGTTGCGCTTCCTATAATCGTATAGAGCAAGCAGTTGCGACTGCCGCAAAAAAACTATCTTAAAATAGACGTTATGAAAACAACAGAAAAAATGACGTTCAGCAGACGAGGATTTATTCGCACATCAGCACTTGCGAGTGGCGGACTTTTAATAGGTTTTAATTTTCTCACCGCCTGTAAAGAAGAGGTACAACCTCCAGTTGATATAGCCAATTTAAATTTTAATGATTTTAATGCTTACATACAAATTGCCGATAATGGATATGTAACCATTTTTTCTCCCAATCCTGAAATAGGTCAAGGTGTTAAAACGGCAATGCCAATGCTTGTTGCAGAAGAATTAGATGTCCCGTGGGATCACGTTTTTGTGAAGCAAGCAGGTCTTGATACAGATAAATATAGAGGTCAAGTAGCCGGTGGTAGTCAATCAATTAGGCAAAACTGGGAAGTCTTAAGACAAACCGGAGCAACAGCGAAACAAATGCTTATAAATGCAGCAGCAGCAAAATGGCAAATTGATGCTGATGAAGTAACTGCAACAGCTGGCGTCATTACTTCACCTAGTGGTGAAAAATTAGGTTACGGCGATGTGGTGAAAGAAGCAGCTGCTCTTGAGGTTCCTGAAAATGTAGTACTTAAAGAACCTAAGGATTTCAAAATTATAGGTAAAGACACTTTAAATGTAGATTTAGATAACATTGTTACTGGGAAACCCTTATATGGTCTCGATTACAAAAAGGAAGGTATGGCCTATGTATCTGTTTTGCGTCCGCCTGCATTTGGAATGAAATTAAAAGATTTTTCAGATGCAGATACACGAGCAGTTACAGGGGTTTACGATGTGATTCAGTTTGGCGATAAAATTGCTGTTCTTGCTAAAAACACCTGGGCAGCTATGAAAGGTAAAAAGGCTTTAAAGGCTAATTGGCAAGATGATGCATTAGAAAATACAGAACTGCATGATAAAATTCTGCTTGATCTGTTAAACAGTAAAGAAGGCGAAGTCCGTAGAGAGGATGGTAATGTTGATAAAGCATTTGCCGAAGCAGACCAAATTATAGAACGTATATATGAATCTCCATTTCTTCCACATAACTGTATGGAACCGATGAATTTTTATGCGGATGTCACGGAAGAAAAAATTCATCTCGCAGGTCCCATCCAAACTCCGGAAGGTACAGCCGCGCAAGTTGCAAAATTATTAGAACGAGAGCCACGAGAGGTCGTTTTAGAATTAACACGTATGGGTGGTGGCTTTGGGCGTAGACTCTACGGTGACTTTGTTTTAGAAGCTGCAGAGATTTCGAGCAAAGCTAAAAAACCGATAAAACTCATATATTCACGAGAGGATGATATGACTGCTGGTATTTTTAGACCTGCAATTAAATATAAAATTTCAGCATCCTTAAAAGATGGGAAAATTACGGGCTACAAACTAAAAGAGGCGGCCATTAATAGTAATATGTATGGTCTTATTCCTCATTTTTTCCCTGCAGGAGCGATCGCCAATTTAAGAATTGAAAGCGCCAATTACCAGAGTAATATTACAACAGGTGCCTGGCGGGCTCCTTACACTAATTTTCTAGCTTTTGCAGAACAAAGCTTCTTTGATGAAGTGGCAGAAAGTCTAAATCAAGACGCTGTACAACTGCGTTTAGATTTGTTAGATAATGTCGTTGACGGAGCAGATGAGCGAATACAGTATTCTGCTGCCAGATTGAAAGAAGTGATTAAAGTTGCCGCTGATAAAGGCAATTGGGGTTCAACTTCAGAAGGCGTTTATAAAGGCTTTTCTGCGTATTACAGCCATAATACACACGTGGCTGAAGTTGCAGAAATACGTATGCAAAATGGCATACCCAAAGTGAGCCGTGTAACTGCTGCTGTAGATTGCGGTATTGTAGTAAATCCTACAGGAGCGAATAATCAAGTCGTTGGCGGAGTTTTAGACGGTATAGGCCACGCCATGTATGGTGATTTTACTTTTAAAGATGGTAAGCCTTCGTCAACAAATTTTGATACCTATCGATTAATACGTATGCACGAAACTCCTAAAGTAGATGTTCATTTTATTGAAAGCGAACTTGCACCTACAGGTCTGGGTGAACCCGGATTACCTCCCGCAGGTGGTGCAGTGGCAAATGCAATTAAAGCAGCTACCGGTAAACGATTAACAAAACAACCTCTCCTTAAATATCTTACTGAAGCTGAAACACAATTAAAAGGATAAAAAAAAGAGATCTCGTTGAGATCTCTTTTTTTTTTAGAATTTATATCCTATAGATACACTATAATTTCTTGGAGCTATAGGGTTAATACTATTATCATCGTGTATGTTGTAGTTAAGCTCATTAGTACAATTTGCAAGCTTTGCACGTAGCGTAATATGATTATTTAAAACGTAGCCTATTGTAGCATCTAACTGAAAATAATCGGAAAGTGGTATGAGTTGTCTTCCACTATCAGGGTTTGTAGTTTGAAATGATCTACCGGCAAATCGTTCTCCAAAATACGAAACTATCACACCTAAATTTAGTCCATTAAGAATTCCTGATTCAAAACGGTAATCTGCACTTAAATTTGCGGTATGCTTAGGATTATATCTAAATGAACTTCCTACTATATAAATATTCGATTCTGTGTATTTCATCTCATTAAAGCTGTATCCGACTAATAATCGTAATCCTTTTACAGGATTAGCTGTAAGATCAACTTCTACACCTTTACTTTCAGTTGCTCCAGCTAGCTCCTGGACGGTATTGTCAGTTAATGAAGTTTGTGCTAGATTACTATTTTTAATTAAGTAGGCGGTTATATTAAACAGCAATTTGTTTCCGAAGAATTCATTTTTTAAACCTACTTCAAATTGATCGATTATAGAAGGTTCTAAAGCGTTGCCATTTATATCAATTCCTGTATTTGTTTCAAAAGAATTTGCATAGCTGGCAAATATTGAATTGTGTTTTGTAGGCTGAATAATTAACCCAAAACGAGGTGTGAATGCATCATCGTAGAAGTTTGTACTACTTGTACTTAAACCTGGCAGGTTTGTAATTTCACTTTCAGTATCTTGATACGTATAGCGCACTCCGGCAAGAACTTTCACATAGTCTGTGAGACGTATTAAATCTTGAATATAAATACCAAAACGCGATACCGGCGTAGTCGTTAATCTATTTTGATCAAGCTGTGGAATGTCATTTCTAAAATTAGCATAATCCGGGTTAAATATATTTATAACATCATAAAAGCTCTCTCCATTATCTTGTTCTGAAAATGTATTGTATCTATAGTTTTTTGTTCGATAATTTTCAACGTCTGCACCTACTAAAAATTGATGTTTTAAGAAGCCTGTATTAAAGACACCTTTTAAATCAAATTGGTTGATATTATAATTATCCTGAATATCATTTTTCTGGATATTACGTTGCCAATCTCCATTTTCTTGTATAATACCACCTGAAGTATTAGGGCGGGTATTTGCAAACAGATTAGTATTATAATGACGAAAAGAATTGATATAAGTCAAACCCCAATTATCAGAAAATTGATGATTTAAGGTAGCTGTCACCGATAATTGTTCAGAATCAAAATAACCCCACTTCACTCCTGTAAATTGTTCACGAGGAAGATCTACTAATTGGTAATTAATTATACCTGCACCAAAATCTGGTGTACGAGAATCATTTGTATAATCTGCTTCAATAAGTAAATTCGTCTTCTTCCCTAATTTGAATAAGAAAGATGGATTAATATAATAAGTTTCAGAAGAAACAAATTTTCTATAGCTGTCTGCAGATGTATAGGAGCCATTTAATCTGAAGGCACTAGTTTTTGATTCATTCAAAGCACCATACACATCAAATATGGGTTTTATTAAATCAAAACTTCCCAACGTTAAATCTACTTCACCACCAAATTCAAACTGTGGCTTTTTTGTCACAAGATTAAGTATTCCTCCAGCTTGCACATTACCAAATAAAATAGCTGCACTACCCTTTAAAATTTCAGCTTGCTCTATTCCACTTGTTTCGATGCGCATTCCATTAAAGTAACGCACCCCATTTTTAAATGTATTACTACTTCCTAAGCTATATCCGCGAGAAGCAATCTCCTCTTGATAACCACCTGTAGTACCCATTATATAAACACCATTGGTATTTTTGAGAATATCTGTCAGCGAATTTACCTGCTGATTTTCTAATGTTTGTTGAGAAATTACAGCTGCACTTTGAGGTAAATCAAGTGGCTTAATCCCAGCTTTAGCAGCATTAGGTGTTCTATTAAACAAGCTACCAGAAACGATTACCTCGTTTAATTGATTATTAGCTTCTTCAAGTTCTATAACAGATAGATTAGTTGTCTGCCCACTAATTATACTTACTTGTAAAAACTGAGTTATAAATCCGAGGTGAGCGATTTTTACTGTGTAAACTCCAGCATTAAGATTGTCTATTGTAAAATTACCTTCAGCATTTGATATGCTATATTTATTAAGGTTATCTATACTTACTGTTGCACCTTCAATTTCTTCCTGAGAATTTGAAATAATTTTTCCTGATAAAATGCCCTCTTGAGCAAGCACGCTATTAGACACTAGCAGTGCTAAGATTATAAATAAAAACCTTGATATCATCCTTGTTTAGATTAATTAAAAATAATGCGCGAAACTAATCTCGGGAATGATATAAAACAACATTTATTTAGAATAAATCTGCATAATGTTAATATCCTCTAATCAAGTGTTTTACCAAGTTTATAAAAGATTTTTAGACAAAATTACTTCTTCAAGATACTTGGAAGATAGAAACAGCTATACGATCGAGGAGTAATATCTTAAATAATTGAACCAAATACGTATCCTATAAAAGCTGTTACGCCCATTGCTAAAGTGCCCCATAGGGTGATGCGTATTATGGCTTTTCTAATGGGAGATCCGCCAGTCTTTGCAGCTAGGACACCTAGTATAATTAGAAACAAAATCGCACTTACATATTGTATATATTCCATATAGCGTATAGGTGCACTAAAAGCGACTATCATAGGCATTCCTCCTCCTAAGGTAAACGCAGCTCCACTATACCAGGCTGCTTGCAAAGGTTTTGCCTGTGTAATCTCATGCAATCCTAATTCGTCTCGTGCGTGAGCCTCAAGCGCATTATGAGCAGTAAGCTGTTTAGTAACTTCTAGAGCAGTTTCTTGATTTAAACCTCTACTTACATAAATTTGCTGAAGTTCAGACAACTCTTCATTAGGCATCGTTTCTAATTCAAAACGCTCCCGCTCAAGATCTGCTTTCTCAATGTCACTTTGAGAACTTACAGAAACATATTCTCCGGCAGCCATCGATAAAGCGCCAGCAACAATCCCGGCCACTCCGGCAAGTACAATGGCTTCTCTATTTTCACTTGCAGCTGCAACTCCTATAATAAGACTCGCGGTAGATAAAATTCCGTCATTTGCGCCTAATACTGCAGCCCTAAGCCAATTACTGCGTTGTGTATAATGATCTTCTTTTTGCATATTACTAAATTTAACCAATTCAAATTGAATCCCAGTTTTCCGCTAAAAATACCAGCTGGATTACTGTAATTTTAATAGCCAGATAGGATATAATTAATACCTTGCTAATCTAAAAATCACAAAAATGACTCTTGTTTTTGCTACCCATAATGCAAATAAATTACGTGAAATACAGGCTTTGATGCCAAAGTATAATCTGAAAAGTTTGACCGATATAGGATGTACTGAAGATATTATCGAAGACGCTGAAACTATAGAAGGTAATGCGTTGTTAAAAGCAAAATATGTAAAAGAAAAATATGGCTATGACTGTTTTGCAGATGATACCGGATTAGAAGTTGAAGCGCTCCAGGGGGCACCCGGAGTTTATAGTGCCCGATATGCCGGTGAACAAAAAAATGATGCCGATAATGTAGCCAAATTACTAACCGAATTAAACGGTAAAGAAAACCGAAGTGCGCATTTTAAAACTGTCATTGCTCTTCTCATAAATGACAAAACCTATACGTTTGAAGGCATTTGTAAAGGTTCTATCACACGAGATAAAATGGGTGATAATGGTTTTGGCTATGATCCTGTTTTTAAACCCGAAGGCTATGATATGACATTTGCTCAAATGCCACTATCTACTAAAAATAAAATAGGTCACCGCGGAAAAGCTACTGAAAAACTTATTATTTCACTTCAAAATTTATAAAAATTCGCTGTTATTCTAACCACTTGATCCTTAGATCGATGAGCTAATTCTATTTATTCAAGTACAAATAGTTGATATTTAGGCAACTAAATGATTACACACATCTACATCTTCTTACATTAATTAACATTATCTTTGCAGCCTCTTAAATCGACGTTGATTTGAGATAATTTTTTTATATGAATACATTTAAAGCGTTAGGACTTAATGATGCCATCTTGCAAGCTGTAACCGATATGGGTTTTACAGAGCCTTCAGAAGTGCAAGAAAAAGCCATCCCGGTCCTATTACGCGATGCAACAGATGTGGTTGCACTCGCTCAGACAGGTACAGGTAAAACGGCAGCATTTGGTTTTCCGCTTATTCAAAAAGTAGATGCAACCAGTCGCAAAACTCAGGGGCTTATAATTTCCCCTACTCGTGAACTTTGCCTACAGATTACAAATGAACTTAAGAGTTACTCAAAGTATGTAAAAGGTTTAAACACCGTGGCAGTTTACGGTGGTGCTAATATTCAAGAGCAAGCTCGTCAAATTTCTCGTGGTGCACAGATTATTGTTGCAACACCAGGACGTATGCAAGATATGATGCGTCGTAACTTAGTTGATATTAGTGGTATTGATTTCTGTATCTTAGATGAGGCAGATGAGATGCTTAATATGGGCTTCTATGAAGATATAACTGCAATTCTTGCAGATACTCCAAAGACGAAGCAGACGTGGTTATTTTCTGCTACAATGCCTAAAGAAGTTGCTCGTATTGCGAAGCAATTTATGAACAATCCTATTGAGATTACGGTAGGTACAAAAAATATGGGTGCAGAAAATGTATCTCACGAGTACTATCTAGTGAACTCAAGAGATCGTTATCAAGCACTTAAGCGTCTTGCTGATGCTAACCCAGATATTTTCTCTGTTATATTTTGTAGAACAAAGAGAGATACTCAGAAGGTTGCCGAAAATCTTATTGAAGATGGTTATAATGCTTCTGCTCTACACGGAGACTTAAGCCAGAATCAGCGTGACCTTGTGATGAAAAGCTTTAGAGCTCGTCAAATACAAATGCTTGTGGCTACAGATGTTGCTGCTCGTGGTATTGACGTTGATGATATTACTCACGTTATTAATTACCAATTACCTGATGAAATAGAAACCTATACACACCGTAGTGGTCGTACAGGTCGTGCCGGTAAAACGGGTATCTCAATGGTAATTGTTTCTAAAAGTGAAATACGTAAAGTAAGAACATTAGAAAAAATCATAAACAAGAAGTTTATACAAAAAGAGATTCCTACAGGAATGGAAATTTGTGAAGTTCAGTTAATGCACCTTGCAAATGACATTCGTAATACTACTATTAATGATGAAATAAATCCGTATTTATTCAGCATTAATGAAGTTCTTGAAGGCTTAAGTCGTGAGGAACTTATTAAGAAAGTATTTTCTGTAGAATTCACTCGTTTCTTTAATTACTACAAGAAAACAAAGGATCTAAATGCCGGAGTTGTTGCAGATATGAAAGAAGAGTCTGGGGAATCTACAAGATATTTTATCAATGTAGGACAGCGTGACGGATTTGACTGGATGAGTTTAAAAGACTTCTTAAAAGATCTTACCAGTCTGGGTGAAGGAGTTTATAAAGTTGACTGTAAAGACTCATTTTCATTCTTTAATACAGATACTGAACACAAGGATACTATTTTAGCTCTTTTTGAAGATTTTAATCTTAAAGGACGCTCTGTACACGTAGAGATTACTAAAGACACCAGAAGTGGTGGCGGCGGTGGCGGAAAACGCAAACGCAACGACAGAAGAAGTGGTGGTTCTGGAGGCGGCGGAAGACGCAGAGATGACTCTGGTGGAGATGGCGGATTCAAGAAGAGAAGATCATCAGGAGGTTCAAGCTCTGGAGGCGGTAGAAGTCGCAGCAGTGAAAATGCCGGTGGTGAACGCAGAGGTAAAAGTAAACCGGAAGGAGAACGTGAAAATAAGAGTCCGTTTTCAGGAAAAAGAAGAAGGAGAGATCGTTAATACATCATTAATTTTCTAAGATTTGTCACATTTGGTATGGTTTTACTGTCTCTTTTTCTAAATTGATTATACTATGAAGAAGATTTTTATACTACTCCTATGTATTGTCTTGCCCACTTTTGCCTTTGCGCAAAGCACAGTGACAGACGATACAGAAGAATCGCTTATTGAAGGTACTGTTATAAACGCAACTACAGAGGAGGTTCTTGAAGGAGTTAATATTATAAATCTAAATACTGTAAAAGGGACAACTACCGCTACAGATGGAACTTTTAAAATCAGGGCGTCTTCAACAGACACCCTGTTTTTTTCATTTTTAGGTTTTAAAACATTACAAGTACGTGTTACAAATGACTGGAAACGTTTTGGCGATGTGAAAGTTAAAATGACAGAAACCGGAATCGCTTTAGAAGAGGTTGTCGTTAAAAATGTCGAATTAACTGGATATCTTGAAATTGACGCTAAGAACGTTCCTGTTTATAAAAATGTGCGTTATAGTATTTCTGGTTTAGATACTGCTTACGAAGCGGGTAATTCGCAACCGGGTGCCATAAACAAAGTATTGAGTGCTATTTTTAATCCGGCAGACTTTTTAAATAAAGTCTTTTCGAATAAAAGTTCGCAAATGCGCAAACTTAGGCAAATGAAAGAGGATGATAATATTAGAAATCTTCTGGTAACTAAGTTTGATAGAGAAACGTTAAGTGCATTGCTACAGGTTCCTAAAGAAGATATAGAAGCTATTCTTGGAAGATGCGACTATTCACAGAGCTTCGTAAAATCTGCTAACGATCTTCAAATATTAGACGCGTTGAGCAGTTGCTATGAAGAATATAAAGTTCTCAATAGAGATAAATAACAAGTAACTCAAGTTTTTAAAATAGTAAAGTCCGTAGTATTCACATACTACGGACTTTACTATTTAAATTCAATTCTATGTTAATTAGAGCTGTTATTTTCTAATTCATAACGTGTCACTAGTTTGTCATAATCTTTCAAATTTCTTTTAAGCCATAGCTCCTTAATATCAAGACAGTCCGACGCATTTAACTGCCAGTCAAGATTAGATTTGCGTAAACGTTGTGTAAGTTCTTGAAGTAAAATTGCCGCACATACAGAAATATTAAGACTTTGAGTAAAGCCAAATGTGGGTATGTAAATGTATTCATCTGCAGCCTCTATTACCGTATCTGTTAGCCCATCTTTTTCACTTCCGAAAAATAAAACAGTAGGTTGATCTAATACAAAATCTTCCAATTTATGCGCAGTATGATGCGGTGTCGTAGCAACAATTTTATAACCTTTACCTTTTAAGGAACTCAATGCTTCTTTGGTGCTTGAATATCTATTTACAGTAGTCCATTTCTGCGCTCCCATGGCGATTTCTCGATCTATACGCTTTCCTTTTAGCTCTTCAATTACGTGCACATCTTGCACACCAAACGCATCGCAACTACGCATCACCGCACTGGTATTATGTAAATGACCTACGTCTTCTATAGCTACTGTTAAAAAACGGGTACGCTGTGCCAGTACCTCTTTAAAAAGTTCTTGACGTCTGGGCGTGAGATAGGTTTCTAAGTAATTGTGAAGACTTTGTTTCATACTGTTCAAAAATAAAATAAGCTAAGCAATCACGCTTGATAATCTCGTTATTTGTGTTTAATTCTCATCGATGATGGTTATTTTTATACTGGATAAATTATCGGCATAAATTATGAAAAAGGTAGTAGTACTTTCTGGTGCAGGAATCAGTGCAGAAAGTGGTCTTAAAACATTTAGGGATGCTAATGGATTATGGGAAGGTCACGATGTAATGGAGGTCGCCAGTCCAGAAGGATGGCAGAAAAATCAAGATCTTGTTCTGCATTTCTACAATGAGCGCAGACGTCAATTAAAGACTGTAACTCCCAACGCAGCCCATTCTGCATTGGTAGATTTAGAAAAGCAGTATGAGGTATCTATTATCACACAAAACGTAGATGATTTACACGAGCGTGCCGGCAGTAGCTCGGTAATTCACTTACACGGCGAACTTTTAAAAGCCAGGAGTTCTGTGGATGAAAATATTGTTTTGAATTGGGATACAGACATTTGCACTGGTGATTTGTGTGAGAAAAATAGCCAGTTGCGACCTCATATAGTATGGTTTGGAGAGCAAGTTCCGCTACTTGAAACTGCTGCGCATTTAGTATCTCAAGCAGATATAATTATAATCGTAGGGACATCGATGCAAGTTTATCCAGCCGCAGGGCTTATCGATTATGCTAAGAATACCGCTCACATCTATTTTATAGATCCTAATCCGGCATTAAAATCAAAACAAAATTTACACATAATCCCAGAAAAAGCGTCTATAGCATTGCCTAAGCTGGTTGACGAATTGATGCCCAACTAAGGCTTTGATATTTTCATTCTTAGAAATTAAATATTCTGAAACAATCTGGTAACGCATTCTTGCCCTTTGTAGTTTGTTAGTAGGATATAGCTGCGTATCTTTGCTTCTTAAAATTAAAATGCAATTATGTCGCTATCTTCATTAGAAGCTGTATCACCTATAGACGGTAGATATTCAAGTAAAACCGAAATATTATCTGCTTTTTTTTCTGAAAAAGCACTTATTAAATACCGTGTAAAAGTAGAAGTTGAATATTTTATTGCTTTATGCGAAATTCCGCTTCCTCAACTAGCAGACTTTCCGAAGAAGCATTACGCAGATTTGAGAGGTATTTATGATGATTTTTCTACTGAAGATGCAGAGAACGTTAAAAAGATTGAAAACGTCACCAATCACGACGTCAAAGCCGTTGAGTATTTTATAAAAGAGAAATTTGATGCACTGGGACTTACTCAGTCTAAAGAATTTATACATTTTGGACTTACCTCTCAAGATATAAATAATACCGCAATTCCTTTAAGTCTTAAGGACGCAACAAATCAAGTTTACATACCTCAACTTCTTGAAGTAATCGACCATTTAAAACAGTTAGCAGATGAGTGGGAAACTATTCCTATGCTCGCTCGTACTCACGGTCAGCCAGCCTCTCCTACTCGATTAGGTAAAGAAATTGAAGTGTTTATTGTACGTCTGGAAGAGCAAATACGACTGCTTAAGGATATTCCGAGTGCGGCAAAATTTGGTGGTGCTACAGGTAACTTCAATGCACATCACGTAGCATACCCACAAGTCGACTGGAAAAATTTTGGATCTTCGTTTGTAAACGGAACTCTTAAACTTCATCATTCTTTCCCTACTACACAAATAGAGCATTATGATCATATGGCTGCTCTTTTTGATACAATGAAGCGTATAAATACGATTATCATAGATCTAAACAGAGACTTCTGGCAGTATATTTCTATGGAATATTTTAAGCAAAAAATTAAAAAAGGTGAAGTTGGTTCATCTGCAATGCCACATAAAGTAAATCCTATTGACTTTGAAAATAGCGAAGGAAACTTAGGAATTGCAAATGCTATTTTTGAACATCTATCTGCTAAGCTTCCAATTTCTAGATTACAGCGCGATTTAACAGACAGTACCGTACTACGTAATATTGGCGTGCCTTTAGGTCATACAATAATAGGATTTCAGAGCACTTTAAAAGGTCTAAACAAATTGCTATTGAACGAAAGTAAATTTGCTAAAGATCTTGAAAATAACTGGGCAGTTGTAGCAGAAGCTATCCAAACCATTTTGAGAAGAGAAGGATATCCTAATCCTTATGAAGCTTTAAAAGGGTTAACCCGTACTAATGAGGTAATTAATCAAGCATCTATGCACGCTTTTATAGATACATTAGATACTAGTGCTGCTATTAAACAAGAATTAAAAGCTATTACTCCGTCAAACTACACGGGTATTTAAATTACAATAGAAAATCGCTAAATCTGATCTGAGTACAGGTTTGTGTAGTATTCTCCCTGCGGGCCTAGCAGGAATACTTAATCAAACACAAGTACTTTCAGGTTTAGCGATTATTTTTTAAATAATTCCGAGTTGAATATAACCAATAAAGCGTTAGTCTTCGATTAAATCAAAAACCTGATTTGCTATTTCTAACTCTTCATTTGTAGGAATAACTAATACTTTTACGCTAGATTCTTGAGCGTGAATCTCTCTTAGCTTCTTAGAACGTTCCGCATTGCTGTTTTCATCCAGATAGATACCTAGATAATTCATATTACGGCAAACTGCACTACGTAAATAACTACTATTTTCTCCAATTCCTGCTGTAAAAACTAGAGCATCCAAACCGTTTAATGCAGCAGCATATGCACCAATATATTTTTTAATACGGTATGCATTCATTTCCAGAGCTAATTTGCACGTGGCATCTCCACTCGCCGCAGCTTCTTCAATATCTCTTAAATCGCTAAAACCTGTGAGTCCCAGCATTCCGCTTTTTTTATTCAGAATATCATTAACCTCGCTTATAGAATATCCTAAATGTTCTTGCATATAGAATACCACGCTCTGATCTATGTCTCCGGCGCGAGTACCCATTATAAGACCATTTGCAGGTCCAAAGCCTAACGAAGTATCTATGGGAAGTCCATCTTTAATTGCAGCCATACTACAACCATTACCCAAGTGAATCGTAATAATCTTTGATTCTGGCTTCTGTAAATAGTCAATAGCCTTTTTACTTACATATTTGTGACTAGTCCCGTGAAAACCATAGAGTCGTATTCTGTTTTCAGTCATAAAATGTTGTGGTATAGCATATTGATATGCCATTTGCGGAACAGACTTAAAGAAAGCCGTATCAAAAACACAGAACTGAGGCGCCTTATCAAAAAGCTTTTCGGCAACTTCAATTCCCGTTAAATTTGCAGGATTATGTAAGGGTGCCAAAGAAAATAAGCGCTTGATGTTTTCCTTTACATCTTCATTAATTTCTATAGTTTCCGTAAAACGCTGTCCGCCATGAACCACACGATGTCCCACAGCATCTACCTCATCTGTATCATCAATAACCCCATATTTTAAATCCATCAAGAGACTAGAAATTTTGTATAAGCCTGCAGTATGATCTTCAAAATGTGCTTTTTCGGTAAATTCTCTCATCCCGGCTTTATAGGTGATTTGACCACCATCTATACCTATACGCTCCACAATACCCGATGCCATCACACTCGCTTCAGGCATACATATAAGTTGAAATTTTATTGAAGAACTTCCGGAGTTTATAACTAATATATTCATCTGTTATCTTTTATTTTACAAGCCCTGTGCCTGAATTGCAGTAATAATCACTGTGTTAAAAACATCATCTACAGTACAACCTCTACTTAAATCATTTACTGGTTTATTTAAGCCTTGAAGCATAGGGCCGATTGCTAAAGCTCCCGTCTCACGCTGTACCGCTTTATAGGTATTATTACCTGTGTTTAAATCTGGAAAAACTAGAACACTTGCTTCCCCGGCGACTTCAGAATCTGGTAGTTTACTTTTACCAATGGTCGCATCTACTGCAGCATCATATTGTATAGGCCCTTCAACTTTTAAATCTGGACGTATTTCTTTAACAAGTAATGTTGCCTCTCGTACTCTATCTACATCTGCTCCTTTTCCGGAAGTACCTGAAGAATACGATAGCATAGCAATTTTAGGCTCTATACCAAATGCCAAACTACTTTCTGCGGAAGAAATAGCGATCTCTGCTAATTCTTCTGCTGAAGGATTAGGATTAATTGCGCAATCTCCAAAAACAGAAACCCGATCTTCAAGACACATAAAAAATACCGAAGACACTACTGAAACTCCAGGTTTAGTTTTTATAAACTGAAGCGCTGGTCTTATAGTATGTTGTGTAGTATGAGCCGCACCACTTACCATACCATCTGCGTGACCTTTATAAATCATCATTGTACCATAATAGGAAACATCTGTCATCCAATCTCGGGCAATGTCCATATTTACATTCTTATGTTTACGCAATTCATAAAAGGTTTTCACGTAATCATCAAAATGCGCAGACTTTACAGGATCTATAATGGTGATTTTCTCCAGATTGAGTGGTAAGTTTAATTGTACAGCCTTTTCTTTTACTTTATCAGGATCTCCTAGCAAAGTTATTTTAACGATATCTAACTCAACTAGTCTTACAGCAGCAGTGAGAATACGTGCATCTGTACCTTCAGGCATCACGATATGCTTTTGTTCTGTTCGTGCTCGTTTCATCAAGCCGTACTGAAACATTCTCGGAGTAATACCTCTAGGTTTGAGATTAATAAGTCGTTCTATTAATTTATCAAAAGAGACTTCTTTTTCAAAGACGGTAAGTGAGGTTTCAATTTTTGGTTTGCTTGAAGCATAAATTTGGGATTTGATATTACCGATACGATTTGTAACCGAAAATGTGCCATCACCTACTGAAACTATAGGAACTATTTGAGAAAGACCACGTATGAGCTGTAATATGGGTTCCTCTGGTATGAGACCACCGGTAAGTATAATACCTGAAATTCGTGGATAATTAGTAGATATATGCGCTTGTAAAGCACCTAAAATAATATCTGCTCGGTCGCCTGGAGTAATTACCAGACTATCTTGCTTAAGATGAGTTAAATAATTTCTAAGCTGCATCGCCCCTACCCCAAAATTGCCGGTTTGATTGTCTAAAAGATCTTCGCCAAAGAGCACTTCACCATCTAATGCATATACAATTTCTTTAATGGTAGGATGTGCAAGTTCTTCAGTATATGGAATGGCATATACATCTACATTTTCTGGCAGAAAATTGCGTAATCCTTTTTTTACCTTTTTTAAATTAGAACTCTGCACCTTGTTTGCCACTACTCCTATTACCGAAACATCTTTATCGAGAAAGCTGGTATATGCAATTTGTAAACTTCCGAATAAATCATCTTCAGATTTCCCTACACCATTTCCTACAAGGATTACTGGAAGTCCAAGATTTTTAGCGATCAGCACATTGGTATCAAATTCAAACACGGTGCCTTCTCCTGTAAAATCTGAACCTTCAACAAGTATAAAATCAAAACGCTCTTCAAGGTTTTTATATTTTGTAATTATCGTATCGAGAATTTCACCTGCTTTTCCTTTGTTACGTTTTTTAATTACCTCACTTCTTGTAAATGCATACGCCTCTTTATAATCTAACTGGATATCAAAATATGAAAGAATCGTATTAATGTGATTGTCCTTTTCCTTGTTTTTCACATCATCTATTATGGGTCTAAAGTAACCTACTTTAGCAGTTTTTCCAAGTAGTGTACGCATAAGACCCAGTGATATTATTGCTTTACCGCTATTAGGTTCTATAGTTGCTATGTATATTCCTCTGCTCATCGTTTTGTGTATTTATTTAAAAATACAATTATTCATTTTTAACCCCATAATAGTTGCTAATTATAAGTCGTTAAATCTTATATAAAACAAAAAAGGATCTCTCACGAGATCCTTTTTTAAACTTTAATTTGGGTGGCTGTTATTTGTTATTAAAAACATCCATTACACCTTCAAAACCCGCAGTATTAAATGCAGTACTACTTGTATCCATAGTCTCTGCAAAGCGTACCATATCTGCGACATTCATTTTATCGCCAAGAACACGAGCTAGTAAAAAGCCCTTTTTTTCGTCTTGAGCAAATACGACTATCTCATCTATAGACTCTTCCTGACTTTTAATAAATAAACGCATCCGCTGATTGGGATTTCCAAATTTCATCAGCTCCTCATAATTATCATCTGCAAGAATCTCTTTTACTTTTAAGGTTTCAGAAGTATAAAAATCACTATCTGTTTTAGCATAAGCCAATAGATTAACTTTCTTTACCGACTTCAATACCTTCTTTTGATCTTCGGTCATTTCTTCTGCAGATGGAGCAATCAAACTTGTAGGCACATCTACTAAAATAAAAGCATCATTTTCCTTACTATCAACATAGTACTCCTGAAGCGTTTGCTTGTCTTGACAACTCGTAAAAGCAATTGCAAAGAGGATTACAAAAATTCCTTTTATTGCATTCATATTAATTTACTTTTACATTTTTAAGCTGCTCACTTCCTTTGAAGTTGATGCTGTTTGCGATTTTACCAATTTCTTTTAAGTTGATATCACCCGTTATCCTAATTAAAACAGTGTCTTCCTTGCTTGAAACTCCATCTAAAAACATCACAAACTCACTTACAAAATTGTCGCTCTTTCCCGGTTTGTAGTAAAAATTTACATTTTTACCTTCATCCTTAACCTGCATTAACTGCTGCAAATTTGCACTTGTAAGATAAGACTTGAACTCACCCTTTAACTGCTGGGCAGCAATAGCATTTTTTGTTGTGAACACCTTAATATCCTGAAGACTGTTAACCATCTCAATGTAACTCTTCATTTCTGGATCTTTAGAATCAAGATCCATATCACTAAGAAGTTTAAACATTTTTTGATTCATTACCATAGAGGTAACTCCTTGCATATCTTCAAACTTTTCAAAGTTTTTTTGTGCAAAAGCGGTAAAACTAAATCCTACCAGTATTAATGTAATTACTAATTTATTCATCGTTTTTTGATTTTAATTATTTTAAAATTTCATTGGTGGTTTCTTCAAATGCATCTAGGTTATCTAGTTGCGCTGTACTTTTATTCATAAAATTACCCATCATAAAAAGGGCTTGCTTTGTTTTAAGGGCTGCAATTTCAGGATCTTTATAAGTACCTAAGTCATTATCAGACCCACGTTTATTATTAAACGTCAAAAACAGTCCTAAACAAATCATAATGCTTGCTGCAATAGGTATCCACTGCCACGATTTTTTAGTTTTAGGCAATTCTATTTTACGATTAAAACGTTCTTGTTTTGCTTTCGCGAAAGCGGTAAAAAGAGGCGTATACTCCTCCAGATGCGGGGCTACTTCATCACTAGTAAAGTAATCCCTCAACTTAGCCTCTTGCTCTAAGGAAGTAGTTCCCTCAAAGTAAAGCTCAAGTAGATTTTCGATCTTATTTAATTCCATAATTATGTTTTTTTAGCAATTCTTCACGTATCGTTTTTCGAGCTCTAGACAGCGCAACACGTACCGCTGTTTCATTTAAATCTAATTCTTTTGCAATCTCACTATTAGTATATTGTTCAACATCTCTTAAATGCAATATCATACGTTGCTGCTCTGGCAAATCATTCATTAATATATAAACCCAATTCACACTATCATTAACTTCACTCGCTCTAACAGTGTTATAATGATGATCTTCATAGTGAGTATGCACCAGTTGCAAATTAGAACTGCTCTTGGCTTTTAGCTTATCTAAACAGTAATTCTTAGTCATTGTCACTGCAAATGCCTCTATACTACGCAACTTCGCAATCTTCTTACGCTGTGACCATAATTTGATTAAAATTTCCTGAGTTGCATCTTGAGCTTCATCTTCAGAAACTAGCAGTCGTTTAGCAAGGCGATATAACCTGTCCTGAACTGGAGTAACTTTCGATAAAAACTCTTTTTGGTTCATTTATTGTTAAGGTTAGTTATAAGGAAGACGACTAGCTCTTATTTTTGTTACAGCGATAAAAACCAATACTACAATTATACCGTATTTTTAATATGTACTTAAACAGTTTTATGAAGAAGACTACCTTGCCCCTAATTCTATTTTGTTGCGCATTATTTACCATCTCATGTAGTGAAGATCGTGATGATGTGCAAATAGTAAGTAATCTGGAAATTAAGAATTTTATTTATTCAGCAATGAATATTTACTACCTCTACAAACCAGATGTTCCTGTTTTAGCAAATGATTTTTTTAATGATCAGAGTGAACTAAATAGCTATTTAGATCCATTTAATACTCCCGAAGACTTATTTGAAGACTTACTTTCTGGTCAGGATCGATTTAGCTTTATTACAGATGACTATCGTGAACTAGAAGACAGATTTGCCGGTGTAAGTAAAGATAATGGTCTTGAATACCGGCTGGTGCGTGTAGCTCCGGGTAGTAACGATATTATAGGTTATGTGCGTTATATAATTCCTAATTCTGACGCTGCGACAAAAGAAATTAAGCGAGGAGATGCCTTCACTCAGGTTAATGGCACTTCTTTAACGCTTACAAATTATATCGACTTGCTTGCATTGGACACGTATACACTAACACTTGCAGATATCACAAATGATGGAACGACCACTTCTATAATTGAGAATGGCAGAAATGTTACGCTTACCAAAGAGGAAGGTTTGATCGAAAATCCTATTTTGATATCTAAAACACTTACCATTGATGGGGCTAAAATTGGTTATCTAATGTATAATGCATACACAGCAGATTTTGATGATGAACTAAATACGGCATTTGCACAATTTAAGGCAGATGGTATAAGTGACTTAGTCCTGGATTTAAGGTACAACGGTGGTGGATCTGTAGAATCTGCAGTTGATCTAACCGCGATGATTACCGGTCAGTTTAACGGTGAAATTATTACTAAGCAGCAATGGAATCCTGAACTACAAGCTGCATTTGAATCTAACGACCCTGAAGATTTACTCGATCGCTTTAATTCTACTATTCGTACCGGCGAATCAATTAATAGTCTTAATCTTTCTCGATTATTTGTTATAGGTACCGGTAGTACTGCCTCTGCAAGTGAACTTACAATTATAGGACTTAAACCTTATATTGATGTAAAAACTATAGGCACCACAACGGTAGGTAAATTTCAAGCATCAACTACGCTGTACGATTCAGAAAATTTTGGGAGACAAAATGTAAACCCAAACCACTTCTATGCTATACAACCTTTAATCTACACGTATGCAAATGCTAGCGGAACTGTAGGTCCTGCTACAGGAATTGTACCTGATTTTGAAATTGCTGAAACTCCGTCTAATCTTGGAATACTAGGAGATCCTAATGAACCTTTATTAAAAGTCGCGATTGATCAAATATTGGGTCGCAGTTCAGCAACTAAAAGCTTTAAATTGGAAAACCCTATGGAAGTTGTAGGAGAAAGTAAAATGTTTACTCCTAATTTTCAGCGTATGTATGTTTTAGACTTGCCAAATAGATAGTTAAATCCTATTTTGAGCAGCAATATTTACCCAAAATCATTAATTTTTTAAAAATAAATATGAAAAAGTATTTTTTAGTAGCGCTTTTGGCAACCGTCAGTTTTAGTTCCTGTTCTACAAGTGACGATGTTCAAGAGCCCGAAGTAATTGATCCGGTTGTAGAACCAGAACCAGAAGAAGAGTTAGATCGTGCAGATTATCCTATTCAGGATTTTATGTATGGAGCAATGAATTTGTATTATCTATATAAAGGAGATATTCCTGAGCTTGCAGATACTTTCTTTACTGATGAGGACTCGTACATAAAATATCTTTCAGAAAACCCAGATCCAGAAGCATTTTACAATGATGAATTACTATCAGATCAAGATCGCTTTAGTTTTCTTACCGATAATTATATTGAATTAGAAAATAGTTTTTCTGGTGTAAGTAAAAGCAACGGATTAAAGTTTAGTCTTGTCCGCTTTTCAAATTCAGATAATATTTTCGGTTATGTACGTTATGTAGCGCCAAATTCTACTGCTTCTGAAACGATTATTGAACGCGGTGATTTATTTACTGAAATTGATGGTACAACGCTAACAATAAACAATTATCAAACCTTGTTAGCTCAAGACACCTACACGTTAAATATAGCTGCTGTAGCAAATAATACGGTAAGTCCTACGGGTGAGACCGTAACGCTAAGTAAAGTAGAAGGATTTGAAGAAAACCCAGTATATATCGCTAAAACATTAGAAATCGACGGCGCAAAAATTGGATATCTAATGTATAATTCATTTGTTTCTAATTTTGATGATGAGCTTAATAATGCATTTGCTCAATTTAAAGCAGATGGAATAACTGACTTAGTTCTAGATTTACGTTATAACGGTGGAGGTTCTGTAGCGACAGCTATCGACTTAACATCTATGATTACTGGTCAATTTGATGGTGAAATTATAACTAAGCAACAATGGAATGCTGAAGCGCAAGCTTATTTTGAATCTGAATCCCCGGAAAGTTTACTAAGTAGATTTAATTCTACAATTTATACAGGTACAGCTTCAGAACAACCTATAAATAGTCTAAACCTTATGCGTTTGTACGTTATAGGAACTGGAAGTACAGCTTCTGCAAGTGAACTTACAATTACAGGTCTTAGACCGTATATAGACGTAAAAACTATAGGTAGTACCACAGTAGGTAAATTTCAAGCATCTACAACTTTATATGATTCAGATAATTTTGGCAGAACAAATGCAAACCCAAATCATACGTATGCGATACAACCCTTAATCTATACTTATAGAAATGCAGATGATGTGGTAGGACCTCCTACAGGTATAGAACCGGACTTTGAATTAGAGGAAGATCTTACAAACCTTGGGGAATTGGGTAATCCTACCGAACCTCTTCTAAGCTTAGCTCTAGATCAAATATTAGGTAGAAGCAGAAGTACAAAAAGAAGTGCGGGACCTGCTTATCAACTTATTGGGGAGACCGATATGTTCTCTCCTACCTATCAGAGAATGTACGATAACAAACTTCCCAACATAAATAAATAATAAATCTATTAGTAGAGCATAAAAAAATCCGCTGAATTATCAGCGGATTTTTTTATGCCTTAAAGTTTATGAAACTGTTTAGTTGAAATAGAAACCGTTTGGTCCTAATCCAACTGTTATATTCTTTAATAAACTTCCATTTGTTGAATAGATTTCAACAAAGCTATCAGAAGAAAAATCTCCTCCGTCAGCGATGTAAATACGACCATCTTTTGCAGCAAAGCCATACATTGCGCCATATTGAGATGTAGAACTATATGTAAGAAGCGGTTTTTCAGGTTCAGTTGTACTGTTTTGTTCCATCACATAAACAGACCGATTGACAGTGAAATAAGCTTTGTCATCTTCTAAAACTAAATTTGATGCTCCACTCAAATCTGAAAATTCTAAATTACTTATTTGCTCTCCATTATCTTTATTAAACACCTCATATGAATTACTAGAAAGTGTATAAATTGAACCGTCTTCTATATCAAAAGAATTGACTCCAAAAGCAGTAGAAATTGTTCGTACAACAGCATTGGAAGAAGGGTTTATCACATTTATAGTATTTCCATAACCAAAAGAAGAACCATTTACATAGATCAATCCATCTTCTTCTTCAATCTGCTCCGTATAGCTATTGGTTTCAATGGTTGATTCAACAGATAAAGTTTCTAAGTCAATTACCGCAATGAAATCATCATAACTTGATGGAGGGTTATCATTGTCATAAGTATAATCATCAAAGGTATTGTTATTGGTTACATAAGCTTTACCTTTATATACAACCCCGTATTTTGGTACAGTTAAACCTTCATCAATCACATCAATTAACTCAAAAGTGTAACGGTCTACTACAGTAATTAAATTTGATCCATTAGAAATAATGTAAGCTCTATTATTATCATCAAAAAATATTGATTGTGTGTATGCTCCTAGGTCTGCTGCATTAGGATTAGCGCTTGCAAAAATATCTTGCTCCACGTCACTAAGATCGTCACTTATATAAGTTACTGTACCTATTCCACCCTCATTCAATACAAAAAAACCATCAGTATAATCACCTTCGGGAACTTGATCGATAAGATCATCTGTATCATCAGAACAGCTGTTTAAAATAAATACGCTTAACAGCGCTAAAAGTGTAAGTTTATTGATTTTCATTTTTAATTGTTTATAGTTTAAAATTTAAATACATAGTATAGTTTCGACCTGGCATCCAGCGATTCTCAACACTTTGATATTCGGCATCAAGAAAGTTATTGACTCGCCCACCCAGTTCAAATTTTTCTAATTTTCCTAAGCGATAACCCAGACTAAAATTGCCTAAGTTATAGCCCTCCAGATTGTAACGACTGTTATTATCACTACGCGTAAAGACCTCTCCTACTCGTAAAAATTGCAGGTTAGCATTAAATCTGCTGTAATCATAACTCACATTTACCGTTGCCTTATGATATGGAACATAGATGAGTTGGTATCCTGTTTCCTCATTTTCAGAAACTGTATAGGAATAAGTGGCATTAGTAGAAATTATGTGATTATTCTGAAATTTTTTAGACCAACTTAGAGAAGATTCCAAACCATATATACGCACCTTATCTTCATTAACCGGTCTCCAGACACCATCATTAGCAGGAAGCCACCTTATCATATCTGTAATTTTATTGTAGTAAGTAGATAGGATAGCTTTAAAATTATTGAGAGTAAAAGCTACTCCAACTTCTCCCTGTAACGATTTTTCAGGAAGTAAATCAGGATTGCCGGCTGAAGGCCAATAGAGATCGTTGTACGTGGGAATTCTAAAATTTCTGGAAGCATTGAAATTTAAGCTAAATAAGCTGTTTAAATCTTTGGTAGCTGCAAGTGAAAACAAAAACGGACTTTCGTAATTATCAGTAGCTTCTTTTCTAAATCCTAGTTCGTAATTAAATTTTGGGTCTATTCTGTGTTTTAATAAAAGAGCTGCTGCAAATATATTTCGTTTGTTTTCGCCCAAACTGGAACCTTTTCCATTTGTGTTTGTATTGGTTAAGACGGTATTTAATTTTAACTTATCTGTAATTGAATAACTCAGATCATACTTAGCCACAACAGTTTTCGCCTCTCCAAATGAAAAGGAATCGGAATTGATATTTAGGAAGTATTTGTAATTTTCTTCTAAGTAAGCCAGTCGGGCGATCGAAACAAACTCACCAAAATGACTTTCCCATTCTAGAAGATTCTTACTATTTACATCTTGATATTTTGTTCTTGTTTCTGAAGTTCGTAATACCGAAAAATGACGTTCACCATCAAAAATCTCACTGAAGAAGCGTAGCGAATTTTGATTGTTTATTTTAAAACCAACTCCAACATTTAATGCTGTATTTTCAAAACCTCCATTTAGATTTTTACTACCATTAGGAAGCTCATAATTATTGTCACTACTAGTTCTGGCTAAAGCTAAATTTAAGCTCCATTTTTTAGTTCCAAGATTTAAATTATATCGGGCGTCTTTAGTATTAAAACTGCCATACTGTGAAAAAAGATTGTGTGCAGTAGTATCTTCATATATTAGTCTGGTATTCAAATGAACACTACCACCTATCGCTCCTGAGCCATAAACTATACTACCTCCACCACCTCTTACCGATATCTCGCTATATGCGCCTGCATTGACCGTATTAAAATCAAGCTGACCATTAAACTGAGAATTTATATTAATCCCATTCCATAAAACGGCTGTTTGAGATGCACTTGTGCCTCTAAAAGAAGGTGAAGAAACCATTCCCAAGCCATTTTCCTTAAAATAAATAGGTGTATTAAAATTAAGCGTATTGGTAAGAAGTGCACTATTATTACGTAGCAGAGAATCTGATATACTAATAAGATTTCTTCCGGTAGAAAATTCCTTTAATTTAGAATCTGTCAAATACACAGAATCCAAAGCAGTAAACACGCGTTCCTGACCCGTAACCGATAATGTCAAAAGCATTACCGAAATAATAATGTAGTTTTTTAAATATTCCATATGCGCCAGACCTCTATCCCGAAAGTCATTTGTTAAATGTTATTCTTGGCAGGTCTCCTGGCTTGCGTATAAAGATTAACCTTCCCACCTCTTGAGGCAGTGGTATTTAAGAACAATCTTTATCATTCACTAATCGTGAACTAAGCTTACAGTTGCGGGAACAGCTCAGGACTATTTAAACTTGTGTTTAACGTAACCTGATTCCCTTTTAAGTTATTTTTCAGAATAAAAAATAACACCAAAAATTAAAGCGCGAAGTTAATCAAATGTGTAACGTTTGCTTGCTTTTTTTAATTAATCTTACTTTTGAAAAATGAATTATTAGATTCGTGATCAATTTTAAACCTACCTTAACCGAAATGCGCACTTCTGCAATAGTACTATTTATCTGTATTTCAGGACTTTTAAACTCTTGTAAAAAAGAAGTAAATAAGAAGACCTCTGTTAGTGAAAAAGGAATCAAACAACAAATCGATTATGCCACTGGTTTTGAGATTGTAGATTATGGAAGCTATAAAATTCTTTCTGTTACAAAGGCTTGGCCAGATAGTGAAGTCGTTTTCAACTATGCTTTAATAAAGGATGAGGCTGTTTTACCGAATGGAATAGAGGTTGATGCTACTATACAAATACCCGTTAAAAATATTGTAGTTACATCAACTACCCACCTTCCGGCATTAGAATTATTAGGGGTAACTCAAACCCTAAAAGGGTTCCCAAACCTTGATTATATCTCTTCAAAAACGGTGAGAAAGCGTATTACAGCCGGCCAGATAAAAGATTTAGGTCAAAACGAATCTATTAATACTGAAAGTACAATAAGTCTTCAACCTGATGTCGTGATAAGCTTTGGAGTTGCCGGTGAGAATAAAGCGCTTAATTCTATACAACGAGCGGGAATTCCTGTTTTTTATAATGGGGATTGGGTTGAGAAAACTCCTTTAGGCCAAGCGGAATGGATAAAGTTTTTCGCTGCACTCTATGATAAAGAGGCAGTAGTAGATTCTATTTTTAAAGAAATTGAAACGAACTATCTTACTTTAAAAAATAAAGCTCAAAATGCTACCTCAAATCCTACTGTGTTAAGTGGTGCGATGTTTAAAGATGTGTGGTATCTTCCAAAAGGTGAAAGCTGGGCTGCCCAACTTATCGCAGATGCAAATGCAGATTATTTATACAAAGATACCCAAGGTACCGGCAGTGCATCTCTAAGTATTGAAGAGGTACTTACTACAGCACAGAATGCCGACTTCTGGATTGCTCCCAATTCTTTTGAAAACTATGACGAATTAGGAAATACCAGTGCAGCTTATCAACAATTTAAAGCTTTTAAAGAACGAAAGATTTATGGATTTGCAAGTGCTAAGGGAGAAACCGGCGGCTTAATTTACTATGAATTGGCATCCTCCAGACCAGATTGGGTTTTGGAAGATCTTGTAGCTATTTTTCATCCCGAACTAGAATTAGATCATAAACCTCATTTTTTTAAAGCTCTTGATTAGTTCTGTAAATCATACTCCAAAATTTTTAGTACTGGTTATTTTATTAATAGCCTTTTTTCTAGTGAATATAAGTCTGGGAAGTGTACGTATTCCTGTAGATACTATTATTTCTATTCTTCTTGGCAATGATCACAACCAGGAAGCCTGGACATATATCATAATCGATTACCGAATTCCAAAAGCCATTGCGGCACTTTTAACCGGAAGTGGTCTCGCAGTTTCCGGTTTGATGATGCAAACCCTGTTCAAAAATCCCTTGGCAGGACCCTATGTTTTAGGGATAAGCAGCGGTGCCAGTCTGGGAGTGGCTTTTTTTATTTTAGGTGGTAGCGCCCTGGGGCTTTCATCCATATTAATCCCAGGAAGCTGGGGAACAATTATAGCTGCAAGCTTAGGCAGTTTTACTGTTCTAAGTGTCGTATTGTTAGTCGCTTCACGTGTACGAGATGCAATGGCTTTACTAATTATAGGTCTCATGTTTGGTAGTTTAACTGCTGCTGTAGTAAGCATCTTAGCTTATTTTAGTCCGGCAGAAGACCTGCAGCGTTACATGTTTTGGTCCTTTGGAAGTTTAGGAGATATTTCTTGGGGCGCTTTGCAATTGCTCTGTCTTTGTTATAGTATAGGAATAGTACTAGCATTAAGTATTTGCAAAAGTTTAAATAGTCTTTTATTAGGCGAATCCTATGCACAATCCATTGGTGTTTCTATACAGAAAAGCAGATTTATTATTCTAATATCTACAAGTATTCTTGCTGGAAGTTTAACTGCATTTGTAGGCCCTATAGCTTTTGTGGGGCTTGCAGTTCCCCATTTGATAAGACAATGGTTTACCGCATCAAATCACTGGGTTCTTATGCCCGCTTGTATGCTAGGTGGTGCTTTACTTTTATTATTTTGCGATACCATTGCGCAAATGCCAGGATTAGATTTTACACTTCCTATAAATGCAATAACTTCAATTATAGGAGCTCCCATTGTTATCTGGCTGCTTATTAGAAAAAAGAAACTCTTATTTTAATATGATCAAGTCTCAAGATAGTCAGAATCTTTATTGTAAAAACCTCTCAGTAGGTTACACAAATAATGGCAATAAGAAAATCATCTTAGAGGATATAAGCCTATCTCTCAAAAAAGGAAATTTCATATCATTAGTGGGTATAAATGGATCGGGGAAATCTACACTATTGCGCACATTAGCAGGTTTGCAAAAAGCTTTAGAAGGTGACGTATATCTAGACAAAAAGAAAATCGCTGCCATAGATCCGGTCCAAAAATCAAAAACGCTGAGTCTTGTCCTTACTAATCAGCAAATTTCAAAAAACTTAACGGTATTGGAGCTGGTCGCCTTAGGAAGACAGCCATATACAAACTGGTTAGGTACTTTAACTGACAGCGATAAAGAGCATATTTTAGAAGCTATTAGAGCTACTGAATTAGAAAATTTTAAAAATACCTCTTGTTTTGAATTAAGTGATGGTCAATTTCAGAGAGCTCTCATAGCACGTGCTCTAGCACAAAACACAGAAATCATTTTACTTGATGAGCCTACAACGCACCTGGATCTACACCACAAAGCTTCTATTTTTTTACTGCTGAAGAAAATAGCTCATACTCATAACAAATTAATTCTGAGCACAACGCATGATATAGAATTTGTTCTTTCCCTTTGCGATCAAATGATCGTTATCAAAGGAAAAACCTGCATTACTGATACTCCAGATAATTTAATACAATCCGGAGTCTTTGAAAATCTTTTCCCAGATAATACCATTGGTTTCAATACACAATCAAAACAATTTTTTATTAGATAAGACGCATACCTAATCTGTATCTTTGATAGAAATAAATATCAATGAACGAAAGCTTATTATTTTTAGGCATAGGATTAGGCTGTTTACTTCTTGGTTCTGTGCTTGGTTATTTTATTGCAAGACTTAAGAATAAATCAGAAACCGGGATGCTTACCGAGCGCCTAAATCTAAAATCTGAACAACTATCTCAATCTGAAAATAAATTAAAAGAGCAAAATCTTAAAAATGAGCATTTACAGCAAAAAAAAGAATTTTTGCAAAATGAATTGACCAGCACTACTGTAGCTTATGAAAATCTTGAGCAGCGTATAGAGGAGAAAACCGCCGAATTAGAACAGCTACAACAAAAATTTACTAAAGATTTTGAAATTGTGGCAAGTAAAATTTTAGATGAGAAATCCTCTAAATTCACACTTCAGAATAAAGAAAACTTAGATCTTATTCTAAAACCCCTGCACGAGCGTATTAATAGTTTTGAGAAAAAAGTAGAAGATACAAATAAGGAAAGTTTAGGTCGCCACAGCGAACTTAGACAGCAAATTAAGGGCCTTGCAGACCTTAATCTTCAAATGAGTAAGGATGCAGATAATCTTACAAAAGCACTCAAAGGTGATTCAAAAATTCAAGGTAATTGGGGAGAGCTTATTCTTACCCGTGTTCTTGAAAAATCTGGCCTAGAATTAGGCAGAGAATACACCATACAAGATAGTCATCTCACTCCAGAGGGTAAACGCCTGCAAACAGATGTTCTTATACATTTACCGGACGGCAAAAAAATGATCATCGATAGTAAAGTTTCTTTAACTGCTTTTGAACGTTTTGTTTCCGAAGAAGACTCCACTCTTAAAAGCTCTTACTTAAAGCAGCACATAATATCTATTAAAAAACATATAGAGACGCTAAGTAGAAAAAATTATTATACGCTTCTTGAGGAAAGTCCAGACACGGTCTTTATGTTTATACCCATAGAACCCGCTTTTGCGATTGCATCGGCAAATGAACCACAATTGTATGAAGATGCATTTACAAAAAATGTAATTATTGTAACCCCATCTACACTTCTGGCTGCACTAAAACTGGTTGAAAATTTATGGCAAAATGATAGACAAAAACGCAATGCGATCGAGATTGCTACTCAGGCTGGGAAACTTTATGATGCTTTTACCTTGCTTACCGATGAACTTATTAAAATCGGTAATCAATTGGGGACGGTTAGCGCTACGTATGAGCGCACTATGACTAAACTTACCGGAAGAGGTAATCTTATAATACGCGTAGAAAAATTAAGAAGTTTAGGTGCTAAAGCAACTAAGCAGCTAGACAGCAATTTAGTTAAAAGAGCTAATGATACTTTAGATTATGAAAAAGAAATTTAGAGTTGCATATTGCAAGCCTGTAAATCACTAAGAACTTTAAAATGAAAAAATTACTTCTAATTGTTTTAGCTGCAATATTTGTATTTGCAATACTATTTTACAGCTTTATATATGCGGTACCTTACAGTGAAGGAACACGTGCCGGTGAACTGATTAAATTTAGTAATAAAGGCGTTTTGATAAAAACTTGGGAAGGCCAGATTAGTCAAGGGATTAGTGGTGCGCAAATATTTGATTTCTCTGTAATGGGAGGAGAAAAAGAAGTTATTGAAAAATTGAAAGCGTATCAAGGAAGTTATGTAAAACTTACGTACGTAGAACGCTATGCCACGTTCTTCTTTTGGGGAGACACGAAATATTTTATAACTGAAATTTCAAAAGAAAACTCTCCACATTTCAACAGGCAGTAATAAATAACAAAAAAAAATTATTAAAATTGAACACGTTTAAGAAAATTGAACAATCTCAGGTAACTATAAGTGAACTTATGTTACCATCACACACTAATTTTAGTGGTAAAATTCACGGAGGTTATATCTTATCACTAATGGATCAGATTGCATTTGCGTGCGCTTCTAAACACTCTGGAAATTATTGTGTAACTGCATCAGTAGATACAGTAGATTTTTTAAAACCTATAGAAGTTGGTGAGCTGGTTGTTATGAAAGCTTCTGTGAATTTTGTAGGACGTACTTCGATGGTTGTAGGTATACGTGTTGAATCTGAAGATATTCATAGCGGAATTATTAAACATTGCAACTCCAGTTATTTTACAATGGTAGCAAAGAATGACAAAGGAGAAAGTATGCCGGTACCTGGACTTGTTTTAAAAACGGAACAAGAAGTACGTCGATTCTTGAAAAGTCTAAGACGACAGGAGATGAAAAAAAGCCATCGTGAAGAAACTTCTTTTAATACAGAACTTCGTAATGAAGATCTAGAAATTCTTCGAAACTCTCATAAAGTTGAGCTTCAGTACTAGGCAAAAAAAAAGCGAACCAATTGGTTCGCTTTTTTTTGCTTTTTATATTTCTTAGTTCTTTACAAGCTTCTGTGTAAATGAACGTATACCATTATCTATTTGCACCAAATAAACTCCACGTTTTAATTCGCTAACGTCCATTCCGTTTTGAGCCATTGACGAACTCATTAAATTTCGTTTCACCTGTTTACCTAATACATCATAAAACGTAATCTCTAAAGGATCTGATTCAGCAGGGTTTTCAAAAAATATTCTATCCTTTACCGGATTAGGATAAATTTTATAACCTTCTTTATCTTTAGTAAAAAAAGATTTGGAATCGGTCACTTTAATAGCACCTTTCAAACCTTTCTTAGAACTACTTTCGAATGTATAAATACCTTTCTTGTCAAAAACGTATTCATATATACTGCCTTTAGTTTGAAATTTACGTAGCCCAAAGGATGAGGGAGTGCCAAAAGATGTATTAATAACATTCTGTGGTAAACTCTCCCCAAAAACCCATTGTACGGTATCTCCTACTTCAACTTCTAATGTAGATTGAAGCGACTTAGAACCAGATTTCCAATCTATTATATGAGTTTCTTGGGCACTAATAGATGTTGCAACAATGAAAATAAATATGTATAACCAGGTAAATTTCATGCCATATTACTGTGTTTGAGGTCATTGTAAAGTTAAATAACTTTCACATATTAAATACTAATATTGTGCCATAATTATAATAATCTTTACTTAATGACGTTGGCCACAATTAATTGTTGCAAAAAATTTATCTACTTAGGTACATTTTTCTTCTCGCATAAAGCTCATAAAATGCATCGTCCTTCAAACTGTCTATAAATAAGATACTTTCACCTGTACTTTTCATTTCAGGCCCTAGTTTTTTATTTACATTATGAAACTTATTGAACGAGAATACCGGTTGCTTTATAGCATAACCTTCTAATTTTGGATTAAAATTAAAATCGGTTACTTTCTTTTCGCCGAGCATAACCTTAGTAGCATAATTTACATAAGGCTCTCCGTATGCTTTTGCAATAAAAGGAACCGTTCTTGATGCTCTAGGATTTGCTTCTATTATATAAACCATATCGTCTTTAATGGCAAACTGTATATTAATTAATCCTACAGTGTTTAATGCCAGAGCAATTTTATGGGTATGATCTTTTATCTGTTGCAATACAAGATCTCCTAAGTTAAACGGAGGCAAGGTTGCATTAGAATCTCCCGAGTGAATTCCGCAAGGCTCTATGTGCTCCATAATCCCTATAATGTAAACATTCTCACCGTCACAAATAGCATCAGCTTCAGCCTCTATTGCTCCATCAAGATAATGATCTAACAACAGTTTATTATTAGGTATTTTACGAAGTAAATCAACAACAGTCTCTTCTAATTCGTCTTTATTTATAACAATCTTCATCCCTTGTCCACCTAACACATAGGAAGGTCTTACCAATATTGGAAAATCTAATTTGTCTGCTACAGCAAGAGCTTCTTCTGCAGTTTCAGCAACATCAAATTCTGGATAAGGAATATTATTTTCTTTAAGTAATCGAGAAAAACTACCGCGATCCTCAGCTAAATCAAGAGCTTTATAACTAGTACCGATGATCTTAATTCCGTAGCGGTCTAATTTTTCAGCTAATTTAAGAGCAGTTTGACCACCCAATTGAACAATTACACCCACCGGGTTCTCGTGACGAATTATATCATATATATGCTCCCAGAATACAGGTTCAAAATATAATTTATCTGCAATATCAAAATCTGTAGATACCGTTTCGGGATTACAGTTTATCATTATTGTCTCATACCCACATTCTGAAGCTGCAAGAACTCCGTGAACACAGCAATAATCGAATTCTATTCCTTGTCCTATGCGGTTAGGTCCAGAGCCTAATACAACTACTTTTTTCTTTTCTGTTACTACACTTTCGTTATCTGCAAATCTTTCGCCAGAGGCTAATTGCATATCATTTTCAAAAGTGGAATAGAAATAAGGTGTCTGTGCAACAAACTCTGCCGCACACGTATCTACGAGTTTGTAAACACGGTTAATTTTTAATTCATCACGCTTAGTTGTTACTTGGCTTTCTAAGCAATCAAGCATATGCGCGATTTGACGATCTGCAAAACCTTTCTGCTTTGCTTCAAGCAATAAATCTCTCGTTAAGGTATCTATCTTAAATTCACCTATCTCCTTTTCTAAAGCGTCCATTTCTTCAAACTGCTTTAAAAACCACATATCAATTTTCGTTATCTCGTGAATACGACTTAATGGGATTCCCATTTGAATTGCATCATAAATAACAAATACGCGATCCCAACTAGGATAGGTAAGCTTTTCTATTATTTCGTCATAATTAGTATACCCTTTGCCATCTGCACCCAGACCATTTCTCTTTATTTCAAGTGATTGAGTTGCTTTATGTAGTGCTTCTTGAAATGAGCGACCTATACCCATAACTTCACCTACAGACTTCATCTGTAGACCTAAAGTACGGTCACTTCCTTCAAATTTATCAAAGTTCCAACGAGGGATTTTTACAATTACATAGTCTAGCGTAGGCTCAAATAAAGCTGATGTAGATTTTGTAATTTGATTCTGTAATTCGTCTAGATTGTAACCTATTGCTAACTTAGATGCAATTTTTGCAATAGGATATCCTGTTGCTTTAGATGCCAATGCCGAAGATCTAGAAACACGAGGATTAATTTCAATTGCAATTATGTCTTCTTTATCGTCAGGACTTACAGCAAATTGTACATTACAACCACCTGCAAAATCACCTATCGAGCGCATCATATGTATTGCCATATCACGCATTTTCTGATACGTGGTATCACTCAAAGTCATTGCCGGCGCAACTGTTATAGAATCTCCAGTATGAATACCCATAGGATCCATATTTTCTATAGCACATATAATTACGACATTATCATTTTTGTCACGCAGTAACTCTAACTCATATTCTTTCCAACCCATAAGAGCCTTGTCGATCATCACCTCGTGAATGGGCGAAATCTCAAGACCGCGGCTTAAAAGCTCATCAAAATCTTCAGCTTTATAAACAATCGAAGCTCCTGCTCCTCCTAATGTATAAGAAGCTCTAATTACTAGAGGAAAACCAAACTCCTGAGCTATTTCTTTTCCTTTTAAAAATGATGTAGCAGTTGCCTGAGGGGCCATACCTACACCAATTTTTAGCATTAACTCTCTAAATTTCTCACGATCTTCAGTAATGTTAATTGCATCGATATCAACACCTATTAACTCAACTCCAAAATCTTTCCAAATTCCTTTTTCATCAGCCTCAATACATAAATTTAATGCGGTCTGCCCACCCATCGTAGGAAGTACTGCATCAATTTGAGGATGTTCTTTTAAAATTTTTACCAGTGATTTTGTGGTGAGTGGCAACAAATAAACATGATCAGCCATTGTAGGGTCTGTCATTATTGTTGCAGGATTAGAATTAATTAAAATTGTTTCTATTCCATCTTCACGAAGGGAACGTAAAGCTTGTGTTCCAGAATAATCAAATTCACATGCCTGGCCTATAACGATAGGGCCAGAACCGATAATTAAAATAGACTTTAGATTGTTGTTTTTAGGCATTGTTGGCTCAGATTAAGAGTTTTATATAAAATTACGGAAGGCATATTTATAAAAAAAGGTGTTACTTAAAAAAGTAACACCTTATTATATTAACGGTTGTTCACCATTTTTATCTTTTATGTCTTAGCTCAGAAGATACAGATAGTTTTTTTCTACCCTTAGCTCTTCTACGAGCAAGTACTTTACGACCGTTTGCACTAGCCATACGCTCGCGGAAACCGTGTTTATTTTTTCTTTTTCTCTTTGAAGGTTGAAACGTTCTTTTGCTCATTGTGTATCTTCTTTAATCTTCCTTTAACTTTTCTATACTAAAATGCTTTAAGAAGTACCTTCTCAAAAGCTGGGCGCAAATATACAAACACTTTCCATTTCAACAAATGGAAAGTATAATTTTTTTTAGATTGTTTTTATTACATTTGCTCGCTCATAAAAACACGAGTATATTCACCTGTTAAATACAGGGTAAACAACACTATTATGTTCAATAAAAATATAAAATTAGTTCTTGCTATACTTATTTTCTGCCTGGCCATCTGGCAATTTATAGATAGATCTATAGGCAACGGTATTATGCTTATACTTTTATCGGGTATTTTTATTTTACTTTATTTTAAAAATGAATTTCTAATATTAGCATTTCTTCGCCTCCGCAAGCAAGATTTTGAAGGATCGAAAAAATGGCTAGACAAGATTAAAAACCCTGAAGCTGCTTTAACCAGAAAACAACATGGTTATTATAACTACTTAAATGGTCTTATGTTATCGCAAACAAATATGACACAAGCCGAAAAATACTTCAAAAAAGCGGTTCAATTAGGTTTAAGTATGGATGCAGATATGGCGATGGCAAAAATAAATCTTGCAGGTATTGCAATGACAAAAAACCGAAGACGTGAAGCTGATTTACTTCTTACTGAAGCTAAAAAACTTGACAAGCACAATATGCTTGATGAGCAAATTAAAATGATGAAGAAGCAGATGAAACAAGCTGCTAATATGCCAAAACAACAATACGGAAGAGGTAGAAGATAATCTATAGCACTATTCTACACACTTCAGAAATCTTCAGCTCGATTATTCACTATCAGAAAGTTACGTTAGTTACCTGATTATTTTAACAGTTTATCGATAAGTTTTCGTTATATCTATATCTAGATTTAACTTCGCTATATACGGATTGTATATGGCAAAAAAACTACTCTTTATCTTACTGGTATCTTTCTTTAATTTATCTGCTCAGGAAACTCATAAGACTTTGTTTTCTGAAGCACTCACATTAAATTTAGACGCATACAACACGAAAGTAGATAATGCTTTAGAACGTGGAGAACTCTCATATGCAAAATCCCTTTTAGATACTCTCGTCAAGGATCATTTACAAGGCACCTATATCGATGCCTTAAAATTTGAAAGCCTTAATACTTTTCTTACTTCAACAGAAGATATTGAACGTCCTACCTTGATACTTACCTATGCCTCTTGGTGTATTCCAAGCGAAGGAGAAATTCCCGTTTTAAATAAGATGGCTGCGCGCTATGGTGATATGATAGACTTTGTTGTTTTATTTTGGGATGATAAATCAACTGTAAAAAAGTTATCTAAGCAATTTGATAAAAACATCCAAGTCGTTTATGTTGATGAAACTCAGAATAAACATATGCGAACTGTAAATCTTTTGAAGCACTCCTTAGGACTCTCATTATCTTTTGTGATCGCAAGTAATGGAGAAATTCTCGACCTCAAAAGAAGACCTGCAAATAAGCTTAATGCGAGTATCAATCAGACACTAAATGAGAATATGAGATTTCTTGTGAGACAAATTGCAGCAATTAATATAGACCTTAATATAAACCTCAAAGATTTACCAGAGTCTCTGGCTACCTTCTAATTTTTAGAAAAAAGGATAAAAAAAAGAGAACTCTTCAGTTCCCTTTTTTTTATCCTTTTTTCTCTACTGCCCTACTGTATACGTATAAGCTCCTTTTTCAGGAATCTCAATGTAATACTTTTTACCTGAACTATTGTTTAAATGATCTTCACGTAACCACGGATTATGCAGTTTTAATATTTTATAATTAATACCATATCCTTGAGCAAACTTCACAAAATTTGTAACCGGCGTGTCTATTTCCACTTTGTATGTTGGTACCTTATTATATAGATCTTTATCTGTAAAATTCAAACCATACTTTTTAGGATCTGATAGGATTTCTTTTAAAGCTAGTATTCTAAAAACATATCTACCCGTTTCCTCTCCTAGCAACAAATCATAATAATCGTGAACATCTTGCTCTCTCAATCTACGGCTTATACCGGCATTCCCGGCGTTGTAACCTGCTGCTGCCAATGTCCAAGAACCTAAATTATTTTTAGCGTTTTTTAGATATTTACAAGCAGCACGAGTCGATAATTCTACATTATAACGCTCATCAACATTATCATTTACCTCCAGACCTAATTCTTTACCGGTAGAACTAAGAATTTGCCAAAAACCTGTAGCTCGTGCTGGAGACACAGCCTGAGTTAATCCACTTTCTATAACAGCTAAGTATTTAAAGTCATCTGGTAAACCCTCTTCTTTTAAAATAGGTTCGATAATCGGGAAATACTTGTTAGCTCTCTTAATTAACAAAAGTGCATTAGATTGCCAGTAGGTATTTACAAGCAATTCTCTATCCATTCGCTCACGAATGTCAGGATCATTTAAAGCTAATTTTTCACCGGCAAAATCCATTTCATCAGGTAATGGTATAGCATAAACATTGTAATCATTAACCAGTTTTTCCTCCTTCATAACCTCAGGATCTGCACTTTCCTGCTGTACAGCCTGAATGCAAATTGCCGTTGTCGCCACCAGTCCTACACCAGCTAAAATTGATTTTATATTTACCATCTAGAATAATTTTAAGTTGATCTGCAAATTAGCGATTAATTCCCGATAATTTTTGGCAGATTATTGTTAAACCACTTACATTTTGTAATAATCATTGCGTGGGTTCCTCCTTTTATCGGTATACACTTATCTATGTATTTATACTGAAAAACAGGATCGTCAGTTCCGTGTATATGTACTAAATCTTCATTATACTCAGTTTGCTCCCAACATAACATTTGTTGAAGTGCCCAGTTGAGATAAATAGGATTAGTAATCGAAAGATATTTTTGATATAAAGCAACTTTATGTTTCAGTCGATCTCCAATTGCATAGTTTGCCAGAGTATCTATGTTACGCACAAGACTTACAGGAGCTATCCTATACAAACCTAATGCTCTACTAAAGCGCATCCGCTTTGGTAATTCATTTTTACTTTTTACGCTGCTTATAATTATCGTTTTCTTAGCGGTGATATATTTAGCCATTTCCTGAACAATCACACCTCCAAAACTAACACCTATAAGGACCGGATTATCTTCCTTAACCTCTTCTAGCATCTTTTTTGCATAGACTTCTAATGTATCATTTGCCTCAGGAATTTTCCAAGATAGTGGATGTAAGGTAAACTGGGTGTCAGGTAATTTTAAATATTCAAATATACTAGGATTGGCAGCCATCCCAGGCATTAAATAAACATGAATCATATAGCTTAGAATTAATGCTTTAACAGTTAAACCTCAATAAAACCATAAAAATTTTGTATATTTGTAACAATATGTTAACATAACTTTATGTTTTAAACATATTCCAAATTCCTTTCTCGAGTTTAACGTAATTTCTTAAAACAAATTTTATATGGATGTAATGACAGCGATTGAATTAACAGACAACGAGTTTTTAAGACAATTTGAGGCCACCATAGATGGTAAAATGGCAAAAATTGAATATTCCCTTCAAGATCGAAAAATTTTTCTGACAAAGATAAAAATGCCGGAAGGAACTGAAGATAAAATGAATGATTTTATCGTTACTGTTTTTAAAGAAGTCGAAGATCGCAACATCAGTCTGGTCCCTACAAGCCCTGAGATCGCAAAGTTTATGAGGTCTAACCGTAGAAAGTATAAAAAATTACTTCCTGTCGGAATCAATATCTAGACTCAAAATTTTAAAATTAAAAAAACCTGCAAAAGCAGGTTTTTTTTATGCTGTTAAAAGATTTTCGTTTTCATATTCAAAACGCACTAAGCCATCTTCATCTATTTCTGTAAGTGTAATGTGGTGAATAGTGTTTACAAGCCCTGGATCCCAAGGTGCTTTAACCTTGACATAATTTTCAGTAAATCCGTGAATGTAACCTTGCTTATTCTCTCCTTCAAAGAGCACCTTATGACTCGTATTTAATTGGGATTCATAAAATGCTCTTCGTTTTTTTGCAGATAATCCTCTAAGCATTTTACTGCGTTTTTTTCGTTGTCTCAAGGGTATGGCATGCTCCATTTCTGCCGCCTTAGTATTCTCACGCTCTGAGTACGTAAATACGTGTAAATACGAAATGTCTAATTCATTTAAAAATGTATAGGTGTCTAGAAAATGAGCTTCTGTCTCTCCCGGAAAGCCTACAATAACATCTACGCCTATACAAGCATTAGGCATTAATTTTTTTATTTCAGATACACGATCTGCATAAAGTTCCCGCTTATATCTTCGACTCATTTTACCTAGTAATTCATTATTACCACTTTGAAGTGGAATGTGAAAATGAGGAACAAAAGATTTTGACTCAGAGACAAGCTTTATGGTTTCATTTTTAAGAAGATTTGGCTCTATACTAGAAATGCGTAAACGCTCTATCCCATCTACATTATCTAACGCTTTAACAAGATCCAGAAAAGTATGCTCGTGCTTTTTATTACCAAATTCTCCTTTTCCGTAGTCACCAATATTTACACCCGTCAACACAATTTCTTTAATATCCTGAGCTGCTATCTCCTGTGCATTCTTAATTACATTAACAAGAGTATCACTTCGCGAAATACCACGAGCAAGTGGAATGGTGCAATACGTACATTTGTAATCACAACCATCCTGCACTTTTAAAAATGCGCGTGTGCGATCTCCTACTGAATAAGAACCTACATAAAAATTTGCATCTTCGATCTCACAGCTGTGCACTTCTCCCATATCATTTTTAGAGAGATCATTTAGGTAATCTGTTATCTTGAATTTTTCTGTGGCTCCTAAAACAAGATCCACGCCATCAACATCTGCAAGCTCTTCGGGTTTAAGCTGGGCATAACAACCTACTGCCGCAACAAAAGCATCGGGATTGATCTTTTGAGCCTGCTTTACGATTGTTTTAAAACGTTTGTCTGCATTTTCAGTTACACTACAGGTATTAATCACATAAATATCTGCTGATTCACTAAAATCAACTCGCTCAAAACCTTCACTTTTAAAACTTCGGGATATGGTAGCTGTTTCCGAAAAATTAAGCTTACATCCCAGTGTATAAAAGGCTACTTTTTTACCTGCTTCGTTCATTAGAATCTTCTTCACAATTGGTTACTTTTGCTTTTCTTTCGCTTACGCGAAAAAATATAGCGCCAGTTTAAGACTGCAAAGTTAACTACAATAATTTTATTGCTAAAGCTTTGCGTCAATTCCAGGTTTATTAGATCAAAATGATCCTAAACACGATGCTGATTTATTGCAAAAAAATTGTTTTCATTCAAAAATTAATTACCTATTACTACATTGATATTCAAAGCTATAAAGTCACTTCTACTAGTATTAAGTTTTAGTACGTTTTTCATTTCTTGTGATTCAAAAGAGAATTCTTCACAAGAACTAAAGGTGTTTAGATACAATGAGCATTACAATGTAGCAACATTAGATCCTGCATTTGCCCGTAATCCTCCTATTATTTGGCCTACAAATCAACTATTTAATGGTTTAGTACAGCAAGATGATTCTTTAAACATCAAACCAGATATTGCTAAAAGTTGGGAAATTAGTGATGACACAAAAACCTATACCTTTAATCTTCGCAAGAATGTATGGTTTCATAAACATTCTCAATTTGCAAATGCAGACAGTACACGCACAGTGACAGCTGCTGACTTCGTATATAGTTTTAATCGTTTAAAAGACCCTAAAGTTGCCTCTCCCGGCAGTTGGGTTCTAAGTAATGTAGAGCACTATAAGGCGGTTAATGATTCTACCTTAGTCATTACTCTTAAAAAAGAATTTCCTGCATTTTTAGGATTACTAGCAATGCGTTATTGCTCTGTTGTACCGCATGAAGTGGTTGATTACTTTGGCACTGAATTTAGATCAAATCCTATAGGAACAGGTCCCTTTAAATTTAAAAGATGGGAAGAAGGCGTTAAACTCGTTCTCAGAAAAAATGAGAATTACTTTGAAAAAGATGAAGATGGAATTCAACTTCCATACTTAGAAGCTATAGCTATTACTTTTTTACCTGATAAACAAAGTGAATTTTTACAATTTGCTCAGGGCAATCTGGACATGTTAAATAGTTTGGATCCTTCCTATAAAGATGAGTTACTTACTGCAACAGGCCAACTTCAAGAAAAATATAAAGAAAACGTAAATACGATTACCGGTCCGTTTTTAAATACCGAATACTTAGGTTTTTTCTTATCCAGCAACGAAGATGAAGTACGCTCTTTAGCACTAAGAAAGGCTGTTAATCTTGGTTTTGATCGTTTAAAAATGATTAAATATTTAAGAAACGGCATAGGCACACCGGCAAATGCAGGTTTTATTCCATCTGGTCTACCCGGATATGGAACATCAGGATTTGAATATGATCCTGTTGAAGCTCGAAAGTTAATTGAGCAGTATATTAAAGAAAGTGGCAATACTTCACCATCAATCACAATAGGTACAAATAGTCAATACCTTGACATTTGCGAATACATACAAAGGGAATTAGGTAAACTCGGATTATTAATTAATATTGATGTCATGCCACCCTCAACTCTTAGACAATTAAAATCGACGGGGAAATTGGATTCATTCAGAGCCAGCTGGATTGCAGACTACCCAGATGCAGAAAATTATCTATCGCTATATTACAGCAAGAATTTCACACCAAATGGACCTAATTATACCCATTTTAAAAGTGCTGAATTTGACAAATTATATGAAGATAGTTTCAAAATTTCTGATATTGAAAAACGAAAAATTCTTTATAAAAGAATGGATTCTATTTTAATATCAAAAGCTCCATTTGTTCCGCTTTATTATGACCAGGTTATAAAATTTGTTCATAAAAATGTCACTGGACTCACTGCAAATCCGCAGGACTTTCTTGTCCTCAAGCGTGTTAGAAAATTACCTTTAGATTAGTTCTCAAATCGATTAGACATTTGAAATTGGAGACTTTAATACCTCCTAAACTTTGCAGTTTCATCAAATATATGCTGAAGGATTGCAGCCTCTTGTTCATCAAAAGCTATATTTCGTCTTTCAGTCACGAGTTTTGCTGTTTGAAAAGCCTTTTCAGTTTTATAGGTAGTAAATCCGCTAGCACCACCCCAAGAAAACGAGGGTACAAAATTACGCGGAAACCCGGTTCCAAAAATATTTACACTTACACCGATTACAGTGCCCGTATTAAACATTGTATTAATACCACATTTACTATGATCACCCATTATAAGTCCGCAAAACTGAAGTCCTGTTTTAGAAAAACCTTCTGTTTCATAATCCCACAAACGTACCTCTTCATAGTTGTTTTTAAGATTACTATTATTAGAATCTGCACCGATATTACACCATTCTCCTAGGACAGAATTTCCTAAAAATCCGTCGTGACCTTTATTTGAATATGCCATTAACACCGCGTTATTAATCTCTCCACCTACTTTGCAGAAAGGACCTATTGTTGTGCCTGTGTATATTTTTGAACCCATTTTTACAGTAGCTCCTTCACACAAAGCAAAGGGACCACGTATATGAGCCCCCTCCATAACCTCTGCATCTTTACCTATATAAATAGGGCCTTCAGATGCGTTTAACGTACAGAAATTAAGAGTTGCTCCTTCTTCAATAAAAATATTTTCAGGATTAATAACCTGAACGCTTTTAGGAATTTTCACAGATTCGCGATCTTGAGTTATCAACTTATAATCAAGCTCGATCGCACGATGATTTTCACTGAAAATATCCCAGGTGTGTTCAATTTTAAACAGGGCTTTCATGCCTACCTCAATTTGAGTGTATTCATCAAAATCAATTTCCTCCTGCGTGTCCTGAGTATAAAAGGCTATTACATCTTCGCCGTCAAAAATAGCTTGGAGCGGTTTTAGATCCAGAATCGCTTCAACTAAATCATCTGTAGGTAAATAAGAAGCGTTAATCATCACATTATCTTCAAACTCCACCATAGGGAATTTTTCAGATAAATATTCTTCAGTAACAGTTGATGTCGTGTTGCCAAGGTGCATCTCCCATTTACCCCTAATAGTTAAAATACCTAATCGCAAATCTGCTACAGGTTTAGTGAATGTTAAAGGTAAAAGCTTATTACGTGAGGGACCGTCAAAAAGAATATAGTTCATGATGTTTGCTTAAGGTAGAAACTGTTCAGTTTATCTGCTAATAATGTACAAACCGAACTTTTAAATCATAGATTCAGGATCTCAAAAGTAACCAAATACTGTGAATTTTCATTACTCAAAATGCCATAAATAAATTGCCATTCTCCTCAGAGTTAAGAATGATATTTTATGCTGAATTGAGCCTAAATTTATATTCTAAAATATAGATAAAAAAAAGCTCCTTAACTTTCGTTAAGGAGCTTTCTATTTTAAAAAATGTTAGGGCTTAGTTACCACCTTTTTCCATTTTCTTTTTAAGTGCTGCAAGAGCGTCATTAGCGTCTCCTAAAGTAGGTGCACTCGCTGCTGCAGAATCAGCTGCTTTCTTAGCTGCCTGCTTAACAATCTTAGCTTCCTCTTCTCTAAACAATGAAGTATGCGATGCAACCACACGTTTAAAGTCTTTATTAAACTCAATGATCTGGAATTCGGCGCTATCACCTTTTCCTAATTTGCTACCATCTTCTTTTTCTAAATGACGACCTGGAACAAATGCCACGATGTCTTCGTTAAATTCGATAGTTGCTCCTTTGTCTACTACGTCGCTAATTACACCAGTGTGTTTTGTACCCACTGCGAAATCATCTTCGTACTTATCCCAAGGATTTTCTTCTGTTTGTTTATGACCTAAACTTAATTTACGACCATCAACATCTAGTTCAAGAACTACAACCTCTAGCTTATCGCCAATGTTTGTAAATTCTGAAGGATGCTTGATTTTCTTAGTCCAAGAAAGATCTGAGATGTAAATAAGACCATCAATACCTTCTTCTAATTCTACGAATACACCAAAGTTAGTGAAGTTACGTACAATACCAGTATGACGTGATCCTACAGGATACTTAGTAGTAATATCTGTCCAAGGATCTTGAGATAATTGCTTGATACCAAGAGACATCTTACGCTCATCACGATCCATAGTAAGAATTTGAGCTTCTACTTCATCACCAACATTTACAAAATCTTGAGCGCTACGTAAGTGCGTAGACCAAGACATTTCAGAAACGTGGATTAAACCTTCTACTCCTTCTTCTACTTCAACAAAAGCACCGTAATCTGCGATTACAACTACTTTACCTTTTACTTTATCACCTATGCTTAAAGTTTCACTTAGAGCATCCCATGGGTGCTTCTTAAGTTGCTTAAGACCTAGTTGAATACGTGTTTTATCCTCATCAAAGTCAAGAATAACAACGTTTAATTTCTGATCAAGATCAACGATCTCATTCGGGTGGTTGATACGAGACCAAGAAAGATCTGTAATGTGTACCAATCCATCAACACCTCCAAGATCAACAAATACTCCGTAAGAAGTGATGTTTTTAACAGTACCTTCAAGTACCTGACCTTTTTCAAGCTGCCCAATGATTTCTTTTTTCTGCTCTTCAATATCAGCTTCGATTAGTGCTTTATGAGAAACAACAACGTTTTTAAATTCTTGGTTGATTTTCACAACTTTAAATTCCATTGTTTTGTTCACATAAGCATCGTAATCACGTATAGGCTTAACATCGATTTGAGAACCTGGTAAGAAAGCTTCAATACCAAATACATCTACGATCATACCACCTTTTGTACGAGCCTTTACAAAACCAGTAACAATAGTACCTTCTTCGTGAGCTTTATTAACACGATCCCAAGCCTTAATAACACGAGCTTTACGGTGAGAAAGAACTAACTGACCTGTAGCGTCTTCACGTACATCAATTAATACCTCAACTTTATCTCCTACTTTAAGATCTGGGTTGTAACGAAATTCGTTAAGTGAGATTACACCTTCAGATTTTGCATTGATATCAATAATAGCATCACGATCTGTGATATTGATTACTGTACCTTCAACAACCTCATCATCAAGAGTGTCTACAAAATTTTCTGCTACTAACTTCTCAAATTCATCTAACTTGTCTTCATCGATTGGGTCAATACCTTCCTCGTAGTTGTGCCAGTTAAATTCTTCTAGAAATTTTTCAGGATTTGCTTGAGAAGCAGTCTGGTGGTTCTTAGGCGCTGCTTGTGCAGTGCTTGTTTCTTCAACTGCAGGAGCAGTTTCCGGATTTTGGTTTTCTTCAGCCATTGCTGATTAATATTTGTATTTTACGCTTTCGCGGAAGCTAAACAACACAAAACCATAAAAGAGGTTTGATTATTTTTCAACACTACCAGCAACGCTAATAATGCAGTCCTTTTGTGCTTCCTTACATTGTCAAAAGGTGTGCAAAATTACATAAAGTTTTCTTATTTTGATATTTAAATCATAAAATATGTTTGAAGAAGTTTCCATAGAGACATTTCAAGGGCAAACAACTCGCCACGAGTTATTTGGAAAAAGCTGGAAGACTCAAAATCCGAGAGCAGTGGTATGCATAATTCACGGTTTTGGGGAGCATATAGGCAGATATGATCACGTGGTTAGCGAATACACAACTAGTAATATCTCTTGCTATGGCATTGACTTACCGGGTCACGGTAGATCGAATGGGAAAAAGGGGACTGTACAATCGCTTCAAGATTATATTCTAGCTGTTGATTTTATTTATGAAAAAGCTGTTCTTGAAAATAAAGATTTACCTGTGTTTCTATATGGGCATAGCATGGGCGGTGGTATTGTATTACGATATTTGTTGCTTACAAGTCTTCCTCCAGCCGGAGCAATTATAACATCTCCCTGGCTCAGTCTTGTAAAAAAGCCCAATGCTTTTGAACTTGTTCTGGGTCGTATGCTTTTGAGTTTTGGCCTCAATAAAAATCAAACTGCTAAACTTGATCCCAAGTCGTTATCCCGTGATGAATCTGTAGCAAAAAACTATCTCGAAGATCCGCTAGTTCATAACACAGCATCTATACGCTTATATTTTGCAATGAATGATAATGGGGTTTATCTGCTCGACCGTTCATTTGATTTTAGAACACAAATTTTACTTGCTCACGGCACTGCAGATACCATCACAGATTTTAAGGCTTCTGAAACTCTCGCTAAAAGACATCACGACCAGATTACATTTAAAGAATGGAAGGATCTCAGACACGAAACGCATAATGAAATAAATAGCTATGAAGTGCTGCGCTATTATAAAAATTGGATTCTGGATAAATCATAAAAATAAAAAACCCTCTCTGTAATACAAAGAGGGTTTCAAAATTTCTAAACCTGATTTAATTATCCGTTAAGACGCATAATCGCTTTTTCATTTACAAATTCTTTTAATCCAAAACCACCATGTTCTCTTCCGTGTCCAGAATTCTTTACTCCACCAAATGGCATATTAGGCTGAGCCAAGCCAAAACTGTTTATAAACACCATTCCGGTGTCAAAATGGTTCTTAGCTAATTCAAAGGCTTTCTTTTCATCTTTAGAAAAGATACCTCCACCCAATCCAAAACGACTATCATTAGCAATTCGCATAGCATCATCATTATCTTTAGCCATAATTAGAGATGCTACAGGTCCAAATAATTCATCATCATAAGCCGGTTGTCCCGGTTTAACATTACCTAAAATTGTAGCGGGATAATAAAATCCATCCCCATCTGGCATTTTACCTCCACAAAGAATTTCGGCTCCATTAGCAACGCTTTCCTCTACTTGGTCGTGCAATTTTTCACGTAAATCTTTACGTGCCATTGGGCCAATATCATTAGATTCATCAGTAGGATCACCAAATTTTAAATTGCGCATTCCTTCAACAAATTTCTTTTTAAATTCGTCATAGACTTTTTCAGTTACTACAAAACGCTTTGCAGCTACACAGGTTTCACCATTATTATAGATTCTACCTTTAATACTCCATTCAACTGCCGTATCAATATCTGCATCTTCTAATACTAAGTATGCATCATTAGAACCTAATTCTAATACAGTCTTTTTGAGAGCTTTTCCGGCTTTCTCAGCTATAATCTTACCTGCATCACTACTACCAGTAAGTGTTACGCCCTGTACATGTTCATTCTCTATAATAGTGTCAGATTGATCATGACTTATACGTAATACCGTAAATAAATTATCTGGAAGTCCCGATTCTTTAATTATCTCCTCTATAAGCAATGCAGAACCAGTGACATTTTCGGCATGTTTAAGTAAAATACTGTTACCTGCCATTAGATTAGCAATTGTATAACGCATCACCTGATAAGTGGGGAAATTCCAGGGTTGTATCCCATAAATCACACCTAATGGCGAGTAAGTTATAAGTCCTTTACCACCATCTGGTAAGGTACGCTCTTCATCCTGTAATTCTTTGGGTCCGCTTTCTGCAGTATAATCACATATACCTATACATAAATCAACTTCCTGGACTCCTTGAGGAAGCATTTTCCCCATTTCCTCAGTCATTAATTTTACAAGCTTATCCTTATTTTTCTCAAAACTCTTACCAATATTTTTGATGTGTTTAGCACGTTCTTCTAAAGAAACATTTTTCCACTTTAGAAACGCTTTGTGCGATGCCTCCACAGCTTCTTTTGCTTCGGAATCGCTCATTAATTTGTAAGAGTTTATTTTTTTTCCGGTTGCCGGATTTATAGTTTCTAAATATTCTTGTTTAGAATCTGATTTACTTTTTTGTTGATCTAGTGTCTCAGTACTCATTTTATTCTTTTTTGTAGCATTAAGGAGATTCGTTGATTTTTAATAGTATCGCAGAAAAACCTATATAATTTTACATAAAATTAAAAAACATACATCGTACGGCTTATCCTTTTAATAAAGCCTTAAGTGCATCTTATAATATATTTATGAGAAAAGAACACTCTTAGCGTTTGAGAGGTTAAGAAGTACTTTTGATTACTCTTTTTTAAGTATAGTTGTAAAAACGAGTATGAGCGCAGAAAAAATTAAACCCAATGTAGCAACACCTATCCACCGAAAGTGCTCCCAAGCATACGCACCGGCAATTGTACCTAAAGCGCCTCCTATAAAATAGCCCACCATATAAATGGTATTTACCCGATTACGTGCATCTGGGTTTTTTGAGAATATAATATTTTGGTTTGTAACGTGTAGTGATTGCAAGCTGAAATCAATAAGTAAAACTCCTATTACGATTCCTATTAATGAATGCTCTGAAAACTGAAACACTATCCAAGACAAAATGAGCAATATCGAAAAAAGTAAAACCAATTTATTTTGATTGTACTTATCATTAAGTTTTCCGGCAAATGCTGCCCCTAAAGCTCCAATCATTCCCAGCAATCCAAACATTCCTGAAACTGCACTGCCATACCCAAAGTTTGTTTCCATGAGAAAAACGAGTGTGGTCCAGAAGGCACTAAATCCGGCAAATGCTAAACCACCGCGTAATGCGGCAACGCGCACTTCTGGTTTAGTCTTTAAAATATTTATTAATGAGCGCATTAATTGCACATAAGTGCCTTTAAAATCTGTAGCAACATTGGGTAATTTAAAATATAGGATTGCAACATAAATCAACATTATACCTGCAGCGAGAAAATACATTACTCTCCATCCATAATATTCACCTACGATACCACTAATAAACCGACTCCCAAGAATACCTATTAAAAGTCCACTCATTACTATCCCAATTACTTTCCCCCTGTTCTCTTCAGTGGCTAACTCTGCTGCCATAGGAACAAATAATTGAGGAACCACAGATGAAAAACCTACTAGAAAACTAGATATAGTAAGTATCCAAAGTGAAGGAGCAATGGCGGTAATTAATAAAGAAATGATAATTGCTATAAAGTCGTATAGTATAATTTTTCTTCTTGAAAATTTATCTCCAAGTGGAATAATAAACAACAAGCCGAAAGCGTATCCCAATTGAGTAGCTAAAGGAATTCTGCTTACCTGCGATTCTGAAACTTCAAAGGTTGCTGCAATTAAATTAAGAAGGGGTTGATTGTAATAGTTATTCGCAACTACAAGCCCCGCGCCTGCTGCCATTAGGTATAACAAGCTTTTAGTAAGTTTAATCGATCCCATCTAGTAGCTTAAAAGCACATTTAGCAACGTCCGTAAATGCGATCTTTAGAAAGCTGAAGTAAAATGTGAAACTGATCTTCAATATTTGTATGCGTATTGTCTAACAAGATTGCATCATCTGCTTTTACAAGTGGCGAATCTTCTCGGGACGTATCTAAAGCGTCACGCTTCACCACATTTTCTAAAACGGCCTCGTACGTTACATTATCCCCTTTGGCAATTAATTCTTCGTAACGACGGCGTGCACGTTCATCTGCACTTGCAGTCATAAATACTTTTAATTCTGCTTCAGGAAAAACCACAGTACCTATATCGCGGCCGTCCATAACAATGCCTTTTTCTTTGCCCATTTCCTTTTGTTTTTCAACAAGTAAATGACGAACCTCTGAAATTGCAGCTATTTGACTTACAAAGTTAGATACCTCTAACGTACGTATCTCCTTTTCTACATTTTCAGAATTGAGATAAACATCTGCAATACCTGTAGAAGGATTCATTTTAAATTTAACCGAAACTTTAAATAGATTTCTCAGAAGTGCTTCTTTATCAAAATGCCCTTCCTTAATATATAAGTGTCGCATTGCAAATAAAGTGACGGCTCTATACATCGCTCCTGTATCAACATAAATATAGTCTAACTCTTTAGCTAGCATTTTTGCTACTGTACTTTTACCGGTTGATGAAAAGCCATCAATTGCTATTGTTATTCTTTTCAAATTTAAAAATTGACTATTAGAATTCTAATGTATTATTGAGAACAGAATGCGTTATTTATCTTAAATCGATATGTAATCCAAAAAAGCTAGAACTGGCTGCAGAATTATATCTGGAATAGCTGTAACTAAGCCGCAATTTATTAAACTTCACAGAAAAACCAGCACTTAGACCTGCGAAACTACGTTGTTCTTGTATGCGCAATTCTTCAGCTCTGCGCAAATTATATCCGAGTCTAATATTAAAACCACTATCAGGAAACAACTCTGCCCCTATAATCATATGTCGTAGCGCTTCATCGAAGAAATTGATTTTTTCAGGAATTGTATTTCCGTCTAGATCTACTGTTGCCCGATTGGGATTTTCAAACGCTAAATTCCAATTTTGTAGATTTTCTAGTGTAAAATGCCAGCGCAGCGGTACGTGAGCCGGCTGCTGAGAAATTCCTAAATCTATTTCTAACGGAAGCTTTTCATAGACTGCATCATAGGCGGTGAACTGCGTTCCCAAATTACGTATTACTCCACCTATGTGAAGGTTTAAGTCTTCATTAAGATACATAAAACCAAGATCTACAGCCCCACCTAACGAACTATATTGCTCTAATTTTGATGAGATCAATTTAGCATTTGCACCTACAAAGAAGTCTGTGTAGGGAATGTTATATGCGTATCCTAATGAAAGAGCAGCCTCTCCCCCACTGAAGTCTGCTGTTGCATTACCTTGCTCATCATACCCCTCAAAATTTCCGTAATTAATATAGGTTACACCTGCGTGAATAACTTGAGTACGTCTATCATAGAGATATGCGTAACTAGCGCTTCCGTAGTTTACATCTGCGAGATAATTCACATAGTTGAGCGCAAGCTGATTATCCATTTCTGCGTTTATAGATGCAGGATTAAATAATGCTGAAGTGGGATCATAACTATAATCTGTAACTACTTTACCACCCATAGCTGCTTGCTTAGGTGATGATACCAGATTGAGAAACTGATAAGTAGATCGCCCACCCAATTGCGCCTGCAGAACTGAGCAAAAACAAATAAGTAAAAAAGATAATAGCGTTTTTATCATTCTAAAAATCAACCGGCAGCAAATTATAAGCCCACAATATTACTGTATTTATCAGGCATTAAAAAACCCGCTAACTTTTCAGCTAACGGGCTTTAAACTAACCTATAAGAATATTACAATTCTTTTGCATTTTTAACTTTCTCATTTGTAAGAGCCACAGCCAATACCTCGCTCATATCATTTACATAGTGAAATGTGAGACCTTTAAGATAATCTTCATTAATCTCTTTAATATCACGCTCATTCTCACTACACATAATAATCTCTTTAATATGCGCACGCTTTGCAGCAAGTATCTTTTCTTTAATTCCACCTACAGGAAGCACTTTACCTCTTAGCGTAATTTCACCTGTCATAGCGATACTTTTCTTCACTTTACGCTGGGTGAATAAAGAAACTAATGACGTAAGCATTGTTATACCCGCACTTGGTCCATCTTTTGGAGTTGCCCCTTCAGGTACGTGAATATGCACATTGTATTTCTCAAAAATCGAAGGATCAAGTTTCAACTCAGCTGCATTAGATTTAATGTACTCTAAAGCCAGTGTCGCACTTTCTTTCATCACTTTACCTAAATTTCCGGTAACTGAAAGAACTCCTTTTCCTTTTGAAAGAATAGACTCAATAAATAAGATATCTCCTCCTACCTGTGTCCAGGCAAGTCCTGTAACCACTCCGGCCACATCATTATTCTCGTATTTATTACGTTCTAACTTAGGAGATCCTAAAACATCAATAATCGTTTCAGAATCAACTTTAACTTTATACTCCTCTTCCATTGCTATATTCTTGGCTGCGTAACGCACCATTTTAGCAATTTGTTTTTCTAATCCACGTACACCAGATTCACGCGTATAGCCTTCAACTATTTTTTCTAATTGTGGCTTAGCAATCTTTAGCTGATCTTCTTTTACTCCGTGTTCTTTTAATTGTTTTGGCAATAAATGACGCTTTCCTATCTCAACTTTCTCTTCGATAGTATAACCGGTAACATTTATGATTTCCATACGATCACGTAATGCAGGTTGTATTGCTCCCAAGTTATTTGCGGTTGCAATAAACATCACTTTAGACAAATCAAAACCTAACTCTAAGAAATTATCATGAAATTCTGCATTCTGCTCTGGATCTAGAACCTCAAGTAATGCCGAAGAAGGATCTCCTTGATTGCTATTACTTAATTTATCTACCTCATCCAGTACAAAAACAGGATTACTGGTACCTGCTTTTTTTAAACTTTGCAATATACGGCCAGGCATTGCACCGATATAGGTTTTACGGTGACCACGAATTTCTGCCTCGTCACGCAATCCTCCCAGACTCATACGCACATATTCTCTGCCTAAAGCTTCTGCTACAGATTTACCTAATGATGTTTTACCCACTCCCGGAGGTCCATACAGACATAAAATAGGAGATTTCATATCATTACGTAGCTTGAGTACCGCCAGATACTCAATAATACGTGTTTTAACATCCTCTAGACCATAATGATCTCGGTCCAGAATACGCTTAGCCCGTTTAAGATCAAATTTATCTTTGCTGAATTTATTCCACGGAAGGTCTAAGAAGAGATCAAGATAATTACGTTGAATACTATATTCTGCAACCTGCGGATTCATTCGTTGCATTTTTGCTAGCTCCTTATTAAAGTGCTTAGCAATCTTCTCATCCCATTTTTTCTTTTTTCCACGTGCGCGCATTTCTTCAAGTTCATCCTCTTGAGAAACACCACCCAGTTCTTCCTGAATGGTTTTCATTTGCTGATGTAGAAAATACTCACGTTGCTGCTGGCTCATATCGTTATGCACCCGGCTTTGAATATCATTCTTAAGCTCGAGTTTCTGCATCTCTGTATTCATATGACGCAACGTCTGTAGAGCACGCTCTTTTAAATCTCCTATTTCCAGAAGTTTTTGCTTTTCCTCTACCGTTAAGTTCATATTAGAACTCACAAAATTGATAAGGAAAGACTCACTTTCGATATTCTTAATTGCAAAACCAGCTTCGCTTGGAATATTAGGCGACTGCTTAATGATTTGTAAAGCCTGTTCTTTAATAGAATCTATAATCGCTTTAAACTCCTCATTACCTTTTTCTGGACGAAGTTCTGGCACTTCACGTACTGTTGCTACCAGATATGGTTTTTCAGTAATTACTTCAGCAATATTAAAACGTTTTTTTCCCTGTATGATAACAGTAACATTACCATCAGGCATTTTTAACACTCTAAGAATGCGAGCAACAACTCCGGTTGTATTTATATCATCGGCTGTAGGATTCTCTACAGACTCATCTTTTTGAGAAACCACACCTATTGTCTTAGAACCTTTATTAGACTCGTTAATAAGATCTATAGACATATCACGACCTGCGGTAATAGGAATTACCACGCCCGGGAATAACACCGTATTCCGAAGCGGTAAAATAGGCAACGTCTCTGGTAATTCTTCTTTATTGATCTCTTCCTCGTCTTCAGGAGTCATTAATGGGATTAAATCTGCTTCACCATCAAAATCCTGCAATGACAGATTGTCAAGATTTGTAAATTTTGTTCTAGCCATATTATTTAACGTCACATTGTCACAAAATTGATTAATTATGCTTGATGTAAACTTTTTTAATTTGATTTAAAACGCTGTAATGCATCCAATTAAACACACTAAAGCTTTCTTGTACTAGTTATAATTCAATTGTTGTGCCAGCGTATTATTATCTTAAATGAAATAAATTTAGAACCAACTGTAACAAATATAAATTAACCTCATCTTTATATTGAAGCACTAACCAATTGAACACTACTAACCATACTATTGATTTGCTTTTAGAGCAATGTAAATGCGGTAATCAGCAAGCCCAACTTGCTGTTTATAATCGCTATTACAAAGCGATGTATAATACTTCGCTACGCATTGTTAAAGATAATGCAGAAGCAGAAGATATTATGCAGGAATCATTTTTAAGCGCCTTTACAAAACTGGATAGCTACAATGCCGAATCCTCTTTTGGAAGTTGGTTAAAACGTATCGTAGTAAACAATAGCATTAGCAGTTACAACAAACACAAACGATTAAAAGAAGACGATCTGGATGATACTCTTTATAAATTGGAAGATGATCATGAAGGGATAGCAGATTGCGATACGAGTGCTTACGAAGTTCAACGTGTGCTGCAGACAATGAATGAACTCAAAGATAGTTACCGTGTGGCGCTTACTTTAAATTTAATTGAAGGTTTTGACTATGAAGAGATGAGTGAAATTTTAAATATTAGCTATGCAAATTGCAGAACAACAGTATCGCGAGCCAAAGAGAGCCTGCGCAAGAAATTGAGCAATTTAATTAAGAATTAATGACAATGAAAAATAATATAGACACCTGGTTTGAGGAGCAGCGCAATTGCTTTGATATTGCGGAGCCACTTAATGATCACGAGAAACGATTTATAACCAAACTTCAACAGCATAATGAAAAACAAACTACCAGATTAGGATTTAATTGGTGGAAACCCTTTGCTGCAGCAGCGGCTGTTTTAATCTTAGTCTTTGCTGGTTTCAGCACATTTGCATCAAAAAGCAATGTTGACCTGGCAGCAGTTTCTCCAGAAATGGCAAAAACTCAAGACTTTTTTACTAAAGCTATTGAAGAAGAATTATACAACATCAATGAAGCAAGAACCCCTGAGACTCAAAAGCTTGTAAATGATGCATTAAAACAACTGAAAACCCTTGAAATCGAATATGACAAATTAACGGCCGACTTAGCGAAAAGTGGAGAAGATAAACGAGTTATTTATGCGATGATCACCAATTTTCAAGCACGTATAAATCTTTTGAACACTGTTCTAGAAGACATTAATTCAATCAAAAACACAGACTATGAAAACAAGTTACTATAAAATTTTATTCCTTTTTCTACTTACCGCTACCACTACGTTCGCAAATACAGATCCTAAAAAATTTAATGGTAGATATTCTAAAGAAAAAAAAATCACTAAACAGTATAATGTTAATTCAGACGCATTATTAAAAGTGAATAATAGTTATGGTAACGTAGATGTGGTTACCTGGGAGGAGAATCGCATAGTTCTGGAGGTTACCGTTAAAACCAATGGCAATGATGAAGATAAAGTAATTAAAAAATTAAATGAGATCGATGTAAAGTTCAATGCAGATGCAAGTATGGTTTCCGCATATACAGAAATCTCAGACAGCAATAGTTCGTGGTGGAGTTCCTGGATATCGGGATCTAACAACGTGAATATGGAGATTAATTACAAAATTAAAATGCCGGTTACTAACAATGCAGATCTCACTAATGATTATGGTGGAATATCCTTAAACAGACTCAAAGGTCAAGCTAAGATTTCATGTGATTATGGTCATTTAGACATTGGTGAACTACTGGGAGATAATAATATTTTAAGTTTTGATTATACTAACAATTCTACGATTGCATATATAAGAAGCGGAAAAATAAATGCTGACTACAGCTCTTTTACTCTTGAAAAAGCAGATAAAATTGTACTTGATGCAGATTACACAAAATCAAGTTTTGGAGCAATCAAAAATTTAAAATATACCTGCGATTACGGAAGCATAAATGCCCGAACAGTGGGAACAGTTACAGGTAATTCTGATTATCTAAGCGTACGCTTAGGTAAAATTAATGGCGCTCTTGATCTTAATATGGATTATGGTTCTTTGAAAATTGAAGAGTTGACGGCAAACTCAGAAAACGTACGTATTAATACCGAATATGCCGGTGTAAAAATTGGTTACAACGCTAACACGTCTTTTAAATTTACTATTAAACTAGACTATGCTAGTCTTAATGGAGAAGATTCTTTTGAGTTTACCAAAAAACAAGTTGAATCAACAGATAAATATTACGAAGGCTATTACGGAAGTTCTTCATCAAAAAATTCGCTAGTTATAAATTCGGAATACGGCGGAGTAAGTTTTTATAAAGTAAACTAATATTAGAAAAAATGAAAAAATTAATAACACTAACGGTAATTTTACTGGTAACTACAGTTTCTAGCGCACAATTTTGGGGTGGTAAGAAAATTCAGGGAAATGGAAATCAAGTTACAGATAACCGGGATCTTGGAGACTATGATGAGATCAATGTTGCGGGTTCATTTGATATATTTTTGGTATCTGGCAAAGAAGGAAAACTTAAGGTCGAAGCTGAAAACAATTTACTAGAATATATAATCACTGAAGTTAAAGGTGATAAGTTGAAAATTTATACCCGAGAGGGATACAATCTAAATACTTCTAGAAATAAAAGCATTACAATTACCATCCCATTTGAAGATATTTCTAAGGTAAGTATGGCCGGTTCTGGCGATATAATAAGTAAAGATGCAATTGAAGCAGATGTATTTACCTGCTCGGTAGCGGGAAGTGGAGATATGGTATTAGATATTAAAGCTAAAGAAATTAATGGTTCGCTGGCGGGTTCAGGAGACCTTACACTAACGGGTAAAACGCAAAAAGTTAGCCTTAAAGTAGCGGGCAGCGGTGATATCGACGCTTCAGACTTAAACAGTGTAGATGCAGAGGCTAGTGTTGCCGGTTCTGGAGATATTAGTTTAAACTGTGATGGAGGGAATTTGAAGGCAAGTGTGGCAGGTTCCGGGGATATTCAATATTCTGGGAAGCCTAACGATATCAACAAAAAAGTAGTAGGTTCAGGAAGCATCAGAAATTAATCCAAAAACTTTTACTATACTTTTTATAAACCGAAAGGCTGCTTTATGAGCAGCCTTTCGGTTTTAATTTTCATATTTAATTCGTTTTCGGGGTACAAGCAATAGTAAAATTACCCCGGCAATAAAGAATACAATAAAAAATAAAATAGCATATCGTATACTTCCGGTAATTTGAGCAACATAACCGTAACTCAACATACCTATTACAATCCCTATTTTTTCAGAAACATCATAAAAACTGAAATACGAAGCGGTATCAGTTTCTCCTTCTGGAATTAATTTTGAATACGTAGAACGCGACAGGGATTGTATTCCTCCCATTACCAATCCTACAAATGCTGCTGTAAAATAAAATTGAAAAGGCGTTGTAATGGTATAGGCATAAATACAAATACCTATCCAAATACAATTAATTACAATTAGGGTTTGAATATTTCCAAATCTGGCTGAAGCTTTTGAGGTAAGCCAAGCGCCCAAAACGGCAACGAGCTGAATTAATAAGATGCTAACGATAAGTCCTGTGGTACTATTTGTTGTTCCCCAATCTAACTCTTCAATTCCAAAATAAGTAGCTACCAGCATAATTGTTTGTACAGCCATACTATAGACAAAAAATGCTGTCAAATACGTACGCATAGGTTTATCAGACTTAAGTCTTTTCCATATTTTTTTTAATTCTCTAAAACCATTAAAAAGCACATTCTTGCTGAATTTTTGCTTCTTGGCTCCCTTAGGCAAATAATAATAAGTATACTGACTAAAACCTATCCACCAGACACCTGTAAGTATAAACGATAATCGTGTGGGAAGTCCTTCATCTTCAAATCCAAATGTTTCATACATTAGAATCATAGCCAGGCATAGAATTAATAAAATCACACTACCTATATATCCTAAAGAATATCCTTTTGCACTTATTTTATCTTGTTGGTCAGGGAAAGCGATATCTGGCAAATACGAATTATAAAAAACTAAACTTGACCAAAATCCTATTAAGGCTAAAAAATAACAGAGTAAACCAAACCATAAATGCTCCATATTAAACCAAAACAGACCTATACAAGATAATGCTCCTAGGTAACAAAAGAATTTCATAAAGCTCTTTTTGTTGCCTATATAATCTGCTATACCACTCAACAACGGACTTAAGATAGAAACTACTAAAAAGGCAGCAGCTGTCACATAACTTATAAGCGTATCGTTATTAAAATCAATTCCTAGAAAGGTTACCGTATCGTCAAGTATTTTTCCATCTTGATCTTTAGTAAGGGTTAATGCACCATAAAATATAGGAAACACAGCTGAGGCAATAACTAGACTGTAAACCGAGTTTGCCCAATCGTAAAAAGCCCAGGCATTCAGTAATTTTTTATTTCCCTTAGGTAATGATTCCATATAAGTGTAGGTTGTAAGGGCTCTAAATTAAGAAAGCCGCTCTAATAGAGCGGCTTTTCTTAATTATTTTTTGGTTAACTATTTAAACGAAGTTACTCCAAACTTTTTCGCTTCTGCTGCAGCTCTAGGAGCTATAGTAGTTAATGCTTGAATACGTGTATCTGGTGATGGGTGTGTACTTAAAATTTCTGGAGTTCCAGAACTTCCTTGCGCCTTCATACGCTCCCATAATTTTGGAGCTTCGTAAGGGTCATAGCCGGCAATTGCAGCAATGATCGTTCCTATTTCATCTGCTTCAGACTCGTGACTTCTACTAAATGGTAAGATCCCAACAATATTACTTGCCGTACCGTAATATTGATTAAACAATTGACCAGATTTTGAATCACCTAGTGCTAGTCCACCAACTGCTCCTACTACAGATTGAGCTTCCCCAGCAGTCATACGTTGACCACCGTGATTAGCTAAGGCGTGTGCAAGTTCATGTCCTAATATCATTGCTAAACCAGCCTCGTCCTGAGCAACCGGTAGAATTCCTGTGTATACTACAATTTTACCTCCTGGCATACAAAATGCATTAATCGCTTCGTCTTGAACCAGGTTATATTCCCAACGGTAATCATCTAAGTAATTAGGATATCCCAAAGCTGTCATATAGCGCTCTGCCGCTTTCGCGATATTAGAGCCTACTCGCTGAACCATCTGTGCTTCAGAAGTATTGTTCACCACCTTATTTTCCTTTAAAAAAGCATCATATTGCTGAAATGCCATTGGAAATAAAGTAGAGTTATCATATCTGTTAAGCGTTTGCTTACCTGTAAATGGACTTGTTTTACAACTAACTACAAGTAGTACCGTAACAAGTGCCAATAGTATTGATCTTGATTTCATTTATATAGTATTTGATTAGTGGCCGAAAGTTACAAATTATCAACTTTGCCTTTTAACATATTAGCTAAACTTTAGCAGATCAGACGCTAACCCATAAGATTTACAACGGCAAAATTCTTACTAAGTTTCAAGCACTTACCATCATTTTCCAAGATGTTTAAATCATATTCTACATTGTCTACTGTAATTGATTTAATTTCAAAAGACAACCCAATCAGATTTAATTTGATAGTGTCGTAAGAGGTATCATATGTTCCTGATTTATGTTGTTGAATGGTAAGTTCACCCTCTTTACCCGTAAGATTAAAGTTGCGCAAACTATATCTTCCTTTCTTGTAATCATATCCATCATTACCATCTTCATAAACCTGAGAAGCTTCTTTACCTATCTTAAAATACACATCTAACTTAAGCTCGGTAATTACTTTTTCTTCTACATATTGCTGAACCGGATATCTGGGTATTATTGCACCTTCTTTTACAAACATGGGAATACGATCTAGATCTGCATCGACCCATAATTCACGACCTCCTTCTATTACCGAGTTATCCCAGAAGTTATACCACGTTCCTCGTGCCAAGTACATACGCCTTCCCTTAGAATTAGGCTCCAGAATAGGGCAAACCAGTATACAATTTCCAAAGATAAATTCGTCTGTACGGTAATTTGTATGAGGATCTTCCTGATCATAATATACCAGTGGCTTTATCATAGGTATTCCTTTTGTAGAATACTCATAAAACATCGTATATAGGTAGGGTAAAAATGTATAACGCATTTCAATAAATGCGCGGGTTATATTTGTAATTTCATCTCCAAAAGCCCACGGTTCTTGATCACCATGATGCCCTGAAGAATGTACTCTGCAAAATGGATGAAAAACACCAAGCTGAATCCATCTGGCAAACAACTCACCAGTAGGCTGTTCTGCAAACCCACCTATATCTGTACCAGTAAATGACATCCCTGATAAACACATCCGCTGTACTTGATTGTTTGCAATCCATAGATGTTCCCAAGTAGCAACATTATCACCAGTCCATGAACTTGTATAACGCTGTGCTCCGCTGTATGCAGAGCGTGTGATTACGAGTGGTCTTTTAGGATATACATATTTTTTAACACCTTCATAAGTGGCCCTGGCCATTTGAGTACCATACACATTATGTGCTTTTCGATGACTGCAGGGGTGACCATCATAATCGTGCCTTACATCATCAGGAAATGTCTTACCGGGAACTTCCATAACTGCCGGTTCGTTCATGTCATTCCACACACCACGAACCCCTATATCTCCTACAATATCTTTAAATAGTCCTGCCCACCAATCCCGAACTTCAGGATTAGTAAAATCTGGAAAAGCACATTCTCCCGGCCAAACTTTCCCAACCATATAGGGTCCATCTGCGCGTTTACAGAAATAATCGTTTTCTAAACCTTCCTGATATACCCAATAGTCGGGATCAATTTTAATCCCTGGATCAATTATTACGATTGTTTTAAAACCGTCTGCCTCAAGCTCTCCAATCATACGCTTAGGATCTGGAAAATATTCTTTATTCCAAGTAAAGCATCGAAAGCCTTCCATATAATCAATATCCAAATAGATACCATCACATGGAATTCGCAAATCTCTAAATTTTTGTGCCAAAGCTTTTACCGTACTCTCCGGAAAGTAGCTCCATTTACACTGTTGAAAACCTAAACTCCATAATGGCGGTAAATCTGGTTTTCCGGTAAGGTGCGTGTAGTTTGCTACCACATCGCTCATGCTAGGACCATAAAAGAAGTAATAATTCATCTCACCACCAGGAGCCCAAAAACTTGTCACATCAAGACGTTCTTGACAAAAGTCGAAGTTGGTCTTAAAGCTATTATCAAAGAAAATTCCGTAAGCCTTTTTCTCTTTTAACCCAATGTAGAATGGTACCGATTTGTAAATAGGATCTGTATCTTTTCCGAATGCATAAGAATCTGTTGCCCAGTTAGTAAATTTTTTACCTCGTAAATTGAGATGTACCGGTTTATCTCCTAATCCAAAAAATGTCTCACCGGGATGCGCCCGTTTACCCATTTTGACGATATTTCCGCCTAGCGTAAAGCTTTCTTCATAATGAAACCCAATCTCATCTTCATTTATTAAATGGCCTTCTTTATCAAGTATTTTTGTCTGTAAGCTTATCTTTTCAATCTTTATAATAAGCTTAGCAGTAGTAACAATATGATAATTTTTGTTTTCGGTGAGTTCTAGATGATTATAGCCCGTATAACTATCAGTATCAATCGCGTAAGAAAAGTCATCTTCTAGTATTCCGCGAGTTCCATATCTAAAGCGTATAACACTATCACGAAGTACAGTAAGTTGAAGTACTACCTCATTTAAAGTCGTAAAATATATAGTATCTACCTCTTGACGAACCTCTTTTATATCATTAGGAAATTGATTCCCTCTTTGTTCTAATTCTGAGTTAATGATCATAACCGCGCTGTACAAATTTATTTAGCCTTACTAAAGTAAGGGTTTAGTATGCATTTTGTAAATTATATATCACTCTTATATAATTACTCAAAATTATTTAAGGGCAAAAACCATTACTGCTAACGGGGCGAGACTCACTTCAATAGAATTTTCTCTACCATTCCAGGATGTATTAGATACTGTAATAGCATCACTTAAATAATCGCCACTACCTCCATAATTACTTGCGTTACTATTAAATATCTCGCTAAGCTTCTTGTTTGATTTAAATATATCTGAAGGTACGCCAACACGGTAATTTTCTCGTGGAACCGGAGTGAAATTGCAAATAACTACCAAGGTTTCTTTTGCTTTTTCGCCTTTCCTCATATAGGTGAGCACACTGTTTTCACTATCGTTCCATTCTAACCATTCAAAGCCAGAATGATCAAACTGTTTCTCATACAATGCAGGATAATTTTTATATAATTTATTTAAATCCCGAATACAGTTTTGAATCCCAGTATGAAATTCATATTCTAGTAAATGCCAATCTAAGCTTTGTTGAAAATTCCATTCTTTGCTCTGCGCAAACTCACCACCCTGAAAAATCAATTTTGCACCGGGGTGTGTAAACATATACCCAAACATAAGCCTCAAATTTGCAAAGCGCTGCCATTCGGTACCGGGCATTCTATCTAATAATGACTTTTTACCATATACAACCTCATCGTGGGATAAGGGAAGCATAAAATTCTCAGTAAAGGCATATGTCAAACTAAAGGTAATATCCTGTTGATGAAATTTTCTGAATGCAGAATCCTTTTTAAAATATTCAAGAGTATCGTGCATCCACCCCATCATCCATTTCATCCCAAAGCCTAATCCGCCATCAAACACCGGCTTAGAAACGCCTGCATAATTAGTTGATTCCTCTGCAATGGTTTGAACATCAGGATAATTCTCATACACTGAAATATTCAATTCCTTAAAGAAAGAAACTGCATTTAAGTTTTGGTTTCCACCAAATTCATTTGGCTCCCATTCTCCTTCCTCTCTAGAATAATCCAAATATAACATTGAAGCCACGGCATCAACACGCAAACCATCAATATGATATTGATCTAACCAAAACAAAGCATTGCTTATTAAAAAGGCTCTAACCTCATTGCGCCCGTAATTAAATATGTACGATTTCCAGTCTGGATGCCATCCTTTTCTAGGATCTGGATGCTCATATAAATGAGATCCGTCAAAGTTACCCAGCCCGTGCGGATCCTCCGGAAAATGAGAGGGAACCCAATCTAAAATCACTCCAATACCAGCTTGATGAAATTTATCGATTAGCAGTTTAAATTCTTCGGGATACCCAAAACGAGAGGTAGGTGCAAAATATCCGGTAAGTTGATATCCCCAACTTGGATCATAAGGATATTCCATAATAGGCATAAATTCAACGTGAGTAAATTGCATATCCTTTACATAATTTACCAGATCATCAGCCATTTCTGTATAGCTCAAGCTTCGGTTTTCTTCACCAGTTTTACGCCACGAACTTAAATGAACTTCATATACTGAATATGGAGCATCTAATGCGTTTTTTGCACTTCTGCTTTTCATCCATTTTTTATCCTTCCATTTATAATCGGCTTCATAAACTACAGATGCCGTTTTAGGAGGATGCTCTGCTCTACGTGCAAAAGGATCGGCTTTTTCTAGCTTGGCGTTGTTATTTGAAGATTGAATTTTGTACTTATAAATTGTTCCCGCTGATACGCCAGGAATAAATCCTTCCCAAATACCACTGCCGTCCCAACGTACATTTAACCGATGGTCACCTTCTATCCAAAAGTTGAAATCACCTACTACAGAAACGGTTTTAGCACTTGGTGCCCAAACCGCAAAATAGGTTCCTTCTTCCCCATCTATCGTCATTGGGTGCGAGCCTAGTTTTTCATAAAGTCTAAAATGCTTACCAGCCTTAAATAAATCTATATCGAAGTCAGAAAACCGACTGTATACGCGTACGTTACTCATAATTTTGTTGATTAAGTATATTTGAAATTCCTTTAAGAGGAATTATTGCCCAGGTAGGTCTTGCATTTAACTCATAACCGAGTTCATATACCGCTTTTTCAAGAAGACAATATTGTAATAAAAATTCGATTTCCTTAATATAGCCTATGTTTAAATTAGCTACCTGTACCTCGTTTATATAGGTATGTAAAAAGACGCCGACTATATGACTATATAAGACTTCTGCAATTTTGAAAAGCTCCTCCTGACTGTAATTAAATTCAGATTCATTATTAAAAATTGTAGCATAAATAGCATAATTAAATGATCTAAAAATACCCGCAATATCTTTTATAGGTGGTTGTTTTACTTTGCGATCTCTAATAGTACTTTCTGGTTCACCTTCAAAATCAATTATATAAAAATCGTGATCCTGAACCAAAATTTGACCTAAATGATAATCCCCGTGTATACGCAAGCGCTCGCTTTTTAATTTATCCTCATCAAAGTCAAGCAATTGCTTCCGTATTATTTTTTTATTTCTCAAAAGTTCCTCGGCCAGTTCTAAGGCGAGTCCGTGAAGTTTGTAAATATTATTTTCAACCAGATTTATTCGGTTTTCAAACTGGTATATAAGTCGGTTTTTAAGCCAGACCGTATAATCATTGCCAAAAGCTTGCGGTGTGAATGCTGTATTTGAACGTTCTGAACCAAGAGCTATATGCATTTGCGCAGTACGCGTAGCTATCTGAGCTACATCTTCAAAAAATAATTTAGGACACCAGGCAAGTATATTATCTGGAATTTGACTTAATTCTAGTTGCTCCAGATATCGGGTAGATTTGAGTGTATGTACATCTGGATGTTGCTTGGAAATTTCATCAAAAATCCCCTTTAGCTCGTGTGTAAAATACTCCCAGGCATCACCTTGATTAGGCACTAAAGCCTGAAGTAAGCCTAAAGTAATTACATTTTTATTGCTAAATCGCAAAGTGATACTCCCCAGATATTTTGGAGTGTTCATAAAAATACCTTTCATAGTAAGGTATTTGCTTATCTCATAATCCGGGTTTTCATCTACATAAACTCTTCTAAATATTTTCAGAATGTATTTCTCATTATATATTATGGAGGTATTACTTTGTTCTACACCCATTAACCTACTGCTCTCATACCCTTTTGCGTCATTCGTGCGGCCCCGGCGGTAAGCCACTTCCTTATATTTAAATTTATCTCCCTCCAGAATTTTTTCAAAAATTTGCTTTCTAAATGACTCCAGTAATAGGGCATCTACAAGAAAGCCTGAGACCCCATTTAATTTTATGGGAGTTATGTATTTATCGCCAATTAAACTGCCGTCTGTAACAAAAGCAATAGGTAAAAAGTAGTTTTGTACAAAAGCTTCTTTGTAATTTACTTCAAGTACAATACCATAGAATAAATCATTTTCACGCTCGATAGGAAAATCATCTATAATTTCTATATACTTTAAGGCACTTGCCTTTCCTCCATACCAGCGTTGATTGAGTATGTAAGATTCTAAAATATTCTCACACAATTCTCTTCTAAAACGTTCTTCTTCTAATAAGTTTTTCCAATCGGTGTCATAATGCACCTCAAACTGTCCATCACCATAGCTATCATTACTCATTTTAGAAATCGAATTAGTTAGTTAGTTTTTATCTTATCTGGATATTTTGAAAATATGAAAAGGTAGCGTTGGATGCAGCTCAACATAATTCCACTCTTCTGCCCAATCGTACGTATTAGCCGTTATAAGATCTTCTACGCGAATATGGCTTCCGGGATTGTGCTGCATCAATTCATAAGGCAATCGTACCCTTGCCGCTTGTTTGTAATATGGATCAAGACTAACAATGATTAATAATTCATTGTTCATATGTTGATCCCATTTGTAATAAGCGATTAGACCCTCGTTACCAATATCACAAAATCTAATATTGGTTGTTTGTTGTAAGGCTGGTTGCTCATTACGCACTCGGTTTATCATTGTGATAAGGCGTATCAGCTTATTATCAATATTCCAATCCCAATGCTGAATTTGATACTTCTCAGAATTGTAATACTCCTCTTTCCCGGGCACTGCATCAGAAACCATAAATTCGAAAACAGGTCCATATAAACCTATATTACTACTCATCGTTGCAGCTAATGCATATCGTATGAGGTGCTGTGCTTCATTAGCTCCTTGTAAATGATACGGATTGATATCTGGAGTGTTTGGCCAAAAATTAGGACGGTAGTATTCTTTTTGATTGGTTTGAGTGAGTTCGGTCATATACTCAGTTAACTCGTGCTTACTGGTTCTCCAAGTGAAATAAGTATAAGATTGTGTATACCCCTCTTTTGCAAGTTGCTGCATAATTTTAGGCCGCGAGAATGCTTCCGCCAAAAATAAAACATCTGGATGCTTCTTTTTAATTTCAGAAATAAACCAATTCCAAAAGTAAAATGGCTTTGTATGCGGATTATCTACTCTAAATATTTTAACTCCAAAATCTATCCAATGAAAAGCTACACTTAGCAATTCATCCCACAGCCCTTGATAATCTTCAGACTCCCAATTGAAGTTTACAATATCTTGATATTTTTTTGGTGGATTTTCAGCATATTGCATGGTGCCATCCGGGCGTTTCTTAAACCATTTAGGATGCTTTTTTAAATATGGATGATCGGGTGCTGCCTGAAACGCAAGATCCATTGCTATCTCAATCCCTAATTTATTTGCTTCTTTTACCAGGCGCTTAAAATCTTTTTCCTTACCCAAATCCGGATGAATAGATTTATGACCTCCTAGTTTTGAACCTATACCCCACGGCACACCAGTATCTCCATCTTGAGCAGTCACCGCATTATTTTTTCCTTTTCGGTTTACCTCACCTATGGGATGAATAGGCGGAAAATAGAGTGTATCAAAACCCATCGCAGCTACACGAGGCAAAAGTCTCTCGCAATCTTTAAAAGTGCCGTGCTTGCCGGGTTCTTCACTAGCTGATCTCGGGAAAAACTCATACCATGTGCTAAAACCTGCTTTTTTACGATCTACATAAACCCGTAACACTTTACTATCTTTAGCAAACAATCTGGTAGGATGATCTGTAAAAATCTCGTGTAAATCTCCTGAAACAGCTAGTTCAATTGCTTCATTATAACGAGATTCATCAGCAAATACTTCAATGGCATTCTTCAGGTATTTCTTCCCTTCTTTATCCAGTTGTTTTGTAATTGCCTTTAGGTATTGTATCCCGTCTAGCAATTCGCTTTTTACGTGTTGACCATCTTTCAACTTAGCTTCTATACCGTGCTGCCAATTTAAAGCGTGATCTACCCATCCTTTAATTTTGTATTCATAAAAACCTTGTTGCTCTACATAAAACGCACCCGTATAAACATCATTAGGATGAGGAGTTAAGCGCACAGTAGACCAGTCAGAATCTTTTTCAGATTTAAAACATATTTCAGCCTGTATCACATCGTGTCCATCACCAAATACATCTGCTTTAATCTCTATGATCTCTCCTACAATTCTTTTAATAAAAAAGTCACCACCATCTAACTGGGGCTCTATATTTTGGATTACGATACGTTCTCGTGTCAAGATTGAATATTTTAAAAAGTTGATACATAAAATTAGCACTATTTAATTAGTAGCCTACGTAAAATAGTAATTTGACAAGTCATTAACAAAAACAGATGCTTGGTAAGCACTTTTTGTTAAATAAAACTTTAAGAAGCTTACAGCGAATCAGCTTTAAGTAATTTTATATAAAATTTGTTCTATGAAAAAATTAGTTCTAGCCTGCCTGCTTATATCATTAAGTGCTTGCAAGGGCACGGCACAAAAAGAAAAAAAAGAAACATTTGAAATAAATAAATCTGAATCTGAATGGAAAAAAACGTTGACATCTGAGCAGTTTTATATTTTAAGAGAAGAAGGTACCGAACGCCCCTTTAGTAGTGAATTATTATCTATTAAGGAAGAAGGTACGTATGTATGTGCAGCTTGTGAAACTCCGGTATTCAAAAGCAGCACGAAGTTTGACAGCGGTACAGGCTGGCCTTCGTTTTACGATTACATTAAAGGTAATGTAGCGTTTTCTACAGACCAGAAGTTAGGTTATACTCGAAGTGAAGAACATTGCGCAACCTGCGGGGGTCATCTTGGGCATGTATTTAATGATGGACCCAAACCTACAGGTAAGCGCCATTGTATCAATGGTGATGCTTTAAAATTTATAGCTGCTAAATAATCAAAACTATCAATAATATACCTGTTAGAATTTCTGTCCTAACGGAAATTAATAAATAAGATTTTTTATGAAAGAATACCCGATACAGAAAACAGATGCCGAGTGGAAAGAACTATTAGGACCAGAACGCTACTATGTTTTACGTCAAAGTGGTACCGAAAGACCACACACCGGTAAATACAATTTGCATTTTGATAAAAACGGAAGTTATCATTGTGGCGCTTGCGATGCAAAACTATTTGAGGCCAACAGTAAATTTGAAAGTGGCTGCGGCTGGCCAAGCTTTGATGAATCTATAGAAGGTGCCGTAGAATATGTACGTGATACCACATTAGGAATGATGCGTACTGAAATCTTATGTGCTAACTGCGGAAGTCACTTGGGTCATGTATTTGATGATGGTCCTACAGAGACCGGTCAACGCTACTGCGTAAACAGTGCTTCCGTAGATTTTGAGAAAGATAATTAATAGAGATATATCAAATAAAACGAATTAAGCACCAGCAGATTTATTTTTTGGAACAACTCTTGATACTTCTGTAACAGACAATCAAATTAAATTATATAGATATGAAAAAAATAACTTTAGTACTTAGCCTTTTTACACTAATTCTTGCATCATGTTCAGGTTCTGACGGAAGAGATGGTATTGATGGATTAGACGGATTGGACGCTCCAAAACCAACAGTTTTTGAAGATAGAGCAGATTATACATATAACGCAGACGGTAACATCTGGGTTTCTCAACTTTTCACGTTTGATGGTTCAGAACCGGGTGATGTTTATCTAGCATATATTTCATTAAATAATGATGGTGTATTTACTAATATGCCAACAAGTATTTTTGATGATCAAGGAGAATTTCAATATGTATTTGATCACGACTTTGATACCGTTGAAATGCAAATTATTGGAGATAGTGACTTAAGTGGTCTTGATGCTGCCAGTACAACTAATGTACAAATACGTATTGCTATAATCCCAGCTGATTTAGTAGGTAGTTTTGATCAAGCTGATTTTGCAAATTATGATTCATTAATGTCTGCTCTGGATATTCAAGAGTCTGAAATACAAACCTTAGATTAAGGTTTAAAGGTTAAAGAATAAAATTTATGAAAGGCTTACTCACGGAAATACGCAATTGTACCGTTTGTAAGCCTTTTTTGCCTTTAGGTGCTAACCCAATAATTTCGGCTACCTCAAAAAGTAAAATAATTTTAGCCAGTCAAGCGCCCGGAAGAATTGCTCACGAAAAATCTCTTGCCTGGGATGATCCCAGCGGCAGGCGTTTACGAGAATGGTTAGATGTTGAGGAAGACGTATTCTATAATCCCAATAATTTTGCGATTTTACCTCTTGGATTCTGTTTTCCGGGAAAGAGTAAAACGGGCGATTTACCGCCCAGACCCGAGTGCGCTCCGCTATGGCATCAGCAGGTTGTTGATCAATTTGAAGAAGATCCACTCTATATTTTAATTGGTAACCATGCGCAAAGCTATTATCTACAAGACAAGCTTTCTCTTACTAAGCGGATTCAAAGTTTTGAAAGTTACCTGCCAAAATATTTTGTCCTCCCTCACCCCTCACCCGTAAATCACTTCTGGATAAATAAAAATAAATGGTTTTTGACCGATGTAATTCCGCACTTACAACTCGAAATTAAGCGTCGATTGAACACGTAAAATTAGAACGAAATCGATATAAGTTCGTTTTCGTTTTTTAGGGTTTTTATGTGTAAATTTGCACCTTGAAAATTCACTGAAAACTATGAGTAAATACGATATTATTGTCTTAGGAAGTGGACCCGGTGGTTATGTTACAGCTATTCGTGCTTCACAATTAGGTTTTAAAACCGCTATTGTAGAAAAAGAAAGCCTTGGAGGTGTGTGCTTAAACTGGGGTTGTATCCCTACTAAAGCCCTTTTAAAAAGTGCCCAGGTTTTTGAATATCTGAAACATGCTGAAGACTACGGTCTTAAAGTAGAAGGTGCAGATAAAGATTTTGATGCCGTAGTAAAACGTAGCCGCGGTGTTGCAGAAGGAATGAGCAAAGGTGTTCAATTCTTAATGAAGAAAAATAAAATTGACGTTATTAACGGTTTTGGAAAACTAAAACCAGGTAAAAAAATAGACGTTGATGGTACTGAGTATAGTGCTGATAATATTATTATCGCTACTGGTGCTCGCTCACGTGAATTACCTAGTTTACCTCAAGATGGTAAAAAAGTAATAGGATATCGTGAAGCTATGACTTTAAAAGAGCAACCAAAGAGCATGATCGTAGTAGGATCTGGTGCTATAGGTTGTGAGTTCGGAAGTTTTTACAACTCTATGGGGACTAAGGTAACTATAGTTGAGTTTATGCCTAATGTTGTTCCTGTTGAAGATGAAGAAGTATCTAAACAATTTGAACGCAGCCTTAAGAAAACCGGTATTAAAATAATGACAAACTCATCTGTAGAGTCTGTTGATACTTCGGGTGAAGGTGTTGTTGCAACTGTAAAAACAGCTAAAGGAGAAGAAAAACTACAAGCAGATATTATACTTTCTGCAGTAGGTATTAAAACCAATATTGAAGGTATAGGCCTTGAAGATGTAGGTATTATTACAGATAAAGATAAAGTTATTGTAAATGACTGGTATCAAACAAATATGCCGGGTTATTATGCGATAGGTGATATTACTCCTGGACCAGCCTTGGCTCACGTAGCTTCTGCAGAAGGAATACTTTGTGTTGAAAAGATTGCAGGAATGCATGTTGAAAAATTAGACTACGGAAACATTCCGGGATGTACATACGCATCACCTGAGATTGCATCTGTAGGTATGACAGAAAAACAAGCTAAAGAAGCTGGATACGAACTTAAAATAGGTAAGTTTCCATTCTCAGCATCTGGTAAAGCAAGTGCTTCAGGTAACAAAGATGGTTTTGTAAAAGTTATTTTTGATGCTAAATACGGCGAATGGTTAGGCTGCCATATGATAGGTGCAGGTGTTACCGATATGATTGCTGAAGCTGTATTAGGGCGTAAATTAGAAACTACAGGTCACGAAGTACTCAAAGCTATTCACCCGCACCCAACGATGAGTGAAGCGGTGATGGAAGCTGTTGCTGCTGCTTACGATGAAGTGATTCATTTATAGGCACTCCCTATAAAATTATAATAAATAAAACCCTGTAAATCAATTGAATTACAGGGTTTTTTAGTTGTTTAAATTTAAGATATAATAGAGCTCAGACCTTAACTCTATTAAGTAGGTATCAAGTCGCAAAAATAAAACTGGGTATTCCAAGATTTTTTATCTTCAGAAAAGCAGTTATCGTCATCATTACTACTGGGTGTGTATGATCGTTCAACAATTTCTCCAACTTCAAAATTTATAGGTTTTGTAAATAAGGGTCCGTCAAATACAAACGTATGGAACTCTCCATTCTCACCACAGGGATCAACATCCTCCGGTAAATCATCTATAAATTGTTTATCTATAACTCGTCCTACAAAAGATTTATCGAGATGCTTAGCATTTACACAAACGGTAATTGCTTTAAATCCGTGGTCTATAAAGCTATGTATTAGTTCTAATGTGTTTCGTTTCCAAAGTGGAAAAACTGCTTTTATTCCTACACGATCTAATTGCTCTTCTCTATATGCTTTTAAGTCTTCAAGAAAAATATCTCCAAAAATACTATGCGTATTTCCCTCTGCCGCCAAAGCTTCCGTATTAGCTCCTAGTATCTTAGAATATTCAGCCATACTCACATTTCCTGAGAGAAATACTTTCTCTAGAGGTAAACCTAAACTTTCCGCCTGTAAATCTAAAAGAGCTTCTCTCAGACCGTGCATAGAAACACGATCAACATCAGAGTTTAATGTCGTTACTAGTTTTGTAATAGTATATTCTTGTTGCTTTAGAATCTCATAAAGCGCCAATGTGGAATCTTTACCACTACTCCAATTAAAATATGCTTTATTCAAATTGATATTATAAAAAAGATTTAATGGCCAACTCGTAACTTTTAAGACCAAAACCTACAATAATTCCTACTGCATTCTTTGATATATAGGAGTGATGACGAAAGGACTCACGTGCAAATGTATTAGATATATGCACCTCCACAACCGGAACAGAAATAGCAGCAATAGCGTCACCAATACCTACTGAAGTATGTGTATAAGCAGCAGCATTTAAAACAATACCGTCAAAAACACCTTCGGCTTGTTGAATTTTAGTTATTAAATCTCCTTCACTATTAGACTGAAAATAAGAAAGTTCTGTTTCCTTAAACTGAAATTGTAATGTAGAAAAATAATCTCCAAAACTTTGATTTCCATAAACACCGGGTTCACGGGTACCCAATAGGTTTAAGTTAGGACCATTTATGATAAGTATTTTAAGTTCTTTTTCCATCATTTGAAATTAAGTAAGTAAAGGTAAATTAAAATCAAAGCAAAAAAAAACCTCGCGAAGCGAGGTTTTAGTTGGTTGATTGGTTTGTTTAGTATGATTAAAATACAAAACCTACACCTGCTTGGATAGCGTAGTTATAAGCTTTTACATCATCGTAGATTTTTGTAAAACCTCTTGTGTAACGACCTTGAATAAAAAGACCGTTGTCAAATTTGTATTCTAAACCTGCTGCAGTACCAAATTCAAAATCATTAGCACCGTCAACAATGTTTATATCTCCACCATTGTTTGTTGGTTCATAATCGATTTCTTCATTAACTAAGAAGTTAAAAGAAGGACCTGCTTGTAAGCTTAGACCGTCTACTAAATATATTTTAGCTAATAATGGTACTTGAATGTAATCTAATTGGTATTCTGTGTTGTCATCAATATCAAAAATATTATCCTGATCGATTGTAGCGATAGTTGCTCCTTGTGCAGAATAAATAACCTCTGGTTGTATAGAGAAGTTTTCAGCAATAGGAAATTCTGCTACTAAACCTGCATAAAATGCTGTTCTTGAATCTGGATCGTTTGAATCATCTCCAGCAATATTTGCGAAGTTAACACCACCTTTTACTCCAAATTGAAATGACTCTTGAGCTTTAGCTGTAGTAGTTCCTAAAGCAATAATACTTGCAATTAAAATTAGCTTTTTCATAAATTGTTTGTTGTTTATAATTCTCTGCAAAGCTATATTCTGTAAGGGTTAACGAATGCTAACACTTCTTTAATATTATCTAAATAATTGCCAATTGGGAATACCTTTTCATTCTAAAACTAAACGTTTTGAATCTCTGCTGTTTACCATTTTTACCACAAATTATTCCGCATAAAATACCACTGCAACTCTTTGAAATCTATAATCTTGCAATTTATTGCCTCTTTTTGAAAGTATTTTTTAATTGTTAAAATGTGTTAATTAAAAATAGTCAGATTTAGTATTTGTAGAAAAAAAAGCACCCCAGTGGGGTGCTCTCATCTATATATTTTGATTTCTAGTTAAAGATAAAACCAATTGATGCAGAAAAAACGCCGTTCTTAGCATCAAGAGCCTCTGTATCTACGTTGTCTCCATTATCGTAAACGTCAGAAAAACCTTGAGTATAACGTCCGTTAAGATAAAGACCTCCATCAAATTTGTAACCTAGACCTACGGCACCACCAAAGTCGATATCATTAAAGTTATCTTCATCGATATCTACACTACCATTAGGACCATCTAATTGACTATCTACAAGAAATCCTATTTGAGGTCCTGCCTCCACATACAATCCCTTAACTAGATATAATTTTGCTAATACAGGAACATTAATATAGTTCAATTGAAATTCTGTATCCTGCTCATCATCTCTTTGCACAAGATCAAAACCTTGTCCAGAGTAAAATACTTCTGGTTGTATAGCAAATCTTTCAGTTACCGGTATTTCTACAAGAGCACCAATATTAAAAGATGTTCTTGCATTATCATCGTCAAAGCCATCTCCCCCATCACCAGTGAAGTTAGCAAAGTTTACGCCACCTTTTATACCAAAAGCTAATTCACTTTGCGCCATTAAAGCGGTAGAACCTGAGACAAAAAGTATCGCTGCAATAAATAATTTTTTCATAATTATAAGTTTTAGATTTGAAGCAAAGCTAATTTCAATCTGTTTCAAAGATTATTAACGGAGTTATAATTAAATTTTAAAATATTCCCAAAACCACATTGTTTATTGATGAATTGGCAAAAAACATTAAAAGATTATCAAGCTTATTTAAGATTAGAGCGCGGTTTATCAGAAAATAGCATTATTAATTATATATATGATATTCAGAAATTAATAAATTGGGTAGCTGGTACTAATTCTCAATGCTCTCCTGTAACTATTAGTCAAGAACTTATTCAGCAGTTTATATACAACGCAGCTAAAGATCTCAATGCTACTTCACAATCCCGATTGATTTCTGGCCTAAAAGGTTTTTTTGATTACCTAGTTTTTGAAGATTACCGCAAGGATAACCCGACAGATTTAATCGAATCACCTAAAGTAGGACGCAAATTACCAGACACCTTATCTGAAGAAGAAGTAAATTCTATTATTGAAGCCATCGATTTAAGTTCGCCTCAAGGTGAACGCAATCGCGCCATTATAGAAACTTTATACGGTTGCGGATTACGGGTTTCTGAGCTACTTAATCTCAAATTGTCTGATCTCTTTTTTGAAGAAGGATATATTTTAGTTACGGGGAAAGGAGATAAACAACGATTTGTACCTATCGCTCCAATCACCCAACACTATATTAAAATATATAGAGATGAAATACGCATTCATGAAAATCCAAAACCACTATTCAAAAACATACTATTCTTAAACAGACGTGGAGCACAATTAACACGTGCGATGATATTTACCATTGTAAAACAGAATACTAAAAAAGCGGGGATTCAAAAAACAATTAGTCCGCATACCTTTAGACATTCATTCGCGACACATCTATTACAAAATGGTGCAGATTTACGGGCTATACAATTAATGCTGGGACACGAAAGCATAACGACTACAGAAATTTATATGCATCTAGACCGAACACATCTCACAGAAGTTATGAATACCTATCATCCCAGAAAATAAAGCATAAAAAAAACCGGTATAAAACCGGTTTTATAAACAAACCAACTAATTAGTCTGTAACAACTAATCGTAGGGGGAGAAAGTAAGTTTGCCCCTTAATAGCCTTTGCCTTTAGTTCTTTGTAATTCAATGTATTTTGTATTGAATTCTTAATTGCAGCGTTATCTGTTTTCACATTAAGCACTACAATTTCATTTTCAGAATTTACAGTAAAGGCAATGTTTACAGTAGTCTCCTGAGCCACTTTAAAACGTGAATTACTCAATAAATCCACTAATTGCTTATTCATAGAAGCCTTCACTTCTTTACTAGTAGTTTTACTAGTGGGTTCTGTAGGATCCACAGAATTGGCTGTTAAGATTGCTGAACTGCAAATCGCAAATGCGAGCATAAAAATTTTGATTGTCTTCATAATATTTGATTTTTGATTGATGTATTATAAAGACGAATGGCTTAAAAAACTGTTACACTAAGTCTATTTACTTAACAGATTTTTAACTTTTCAAGTGACTGATCATCAGTGATCTGTATATTTTTTCCAAAGAAAAAGCCCAACTTAACAGTTGAGCTCTTTCCCCTAACTAAACGAAAATCATAGATAAACTTATTTCTTCAATTTACCTATTATACTTATATATTGATTGATACTTAAAAGACGCTTGAAAGTTCTAATCGTTACACCCACAATCTATTTTAACAGGTTATTAACTTCATTTATATCCTTTTATGTAATGTGTCGCAATTTAACTTACTCACTACTGTAAATTCCAAAAAAAAAGGCTCTCCTAATTGAGAGCCTTTAAATATCCTAGTTGAACTAAGACTATAAATTAGCAAGTACTTTTTGTACTTTATCTGCTGCTTCCTGAAATTGGATTGCACTTTGAACGTCTAGACCACTGTTGTCTATTAATTCTTTTGCGATATCAGCATTTGTTCCTTGAAGACGTACAATAATAGGCACGTTAATAGTTCCCATATTTTTATAAGCATCTACAATACCTTGAGCAACGCGGTCACAACGAACGATTCCTCCAAAAATGTTTACAAGAATAGCCTTTACATTAGGATCTTTAAGAATAAGTTTAAATGCAGTTTCAACACGCTCTGCATCTGCAGTACCACCTACATCTAAAAAGTTTGCAGGTTCACCACCAGCTTGCTTAATTAAATCCATAGTTGCCATTGCAAGACCAGCTCCATTTACCATACATCCTACGTTTCCGTCAAGATCTACGTAGTTAAGGCCTACTTCTTTTGCTTCAACTTCAACAGGGTTTTCTTCGCGAGTATCACGCATAGCTGCATAATCTTTATGACGGTAAAGTGCATTATCATCTAAAGACACTTTAGCATCAACAGCTAAAATTTTATCATCACTTGTTTTTAATACTGGGTTGATTTCAAATAGAGATGAATCTGAATCTGAGTATGCTTTATAAAGAGCTGTAACAAATTTTGTCATTTCCTTGAAAGCCGTTCCACTTAAACCAAGGTTAAAAGCAATACGTCTTGCCTGAAAAGGTAATAACCCTGCAGCAGGATCTACTTCTTCAGTATATATAAGATGTGGCGTTTTTTCTGCTACTTCTTCAATATCCATTCCACCTTCGGTAGAATACATAATCATATTTTTACCAGTACCTCTGTTTAATAAAACAGACATATAATATTCTTCTGGCTCACTGTCTCCAGGATAATAAACATCTTCAGCAACTAAAATTTGATGTACCAGTTTACCTTCAGCAGATGTCTGTGGAGTAATCAGATTCATTCCGATAATATCTCCAGCAATTTTTTCTACTTCTTGTAAATTCTTGGCAAGTTTTACACCACCACCTTTTCCTCTACCACCGGCGTGTACCTGAGCTTTAATTACATGCCATCCGGTACCTGTTTCTTCAGTAAGTTTTTTTGCAGCTTCAACAGCTTCCGCCGGACTACTTGCAACTTTACCGCGCTGTATGCGCACTCCAAAACTATTTAGTATTTCTTTTCCTTGATATTCGTGTAGATTCATAATCAGGCGTTTCTATGTATTTGAATTTTGCAGAGCAAAAATAAGTATTTTAAGGCAAACCCTACTAGTAAAATAGTTGGGATTTCAACCTTAATAAACTATTCTATATCACCTAGTGTATAGTCTGTAAAATCTAAAGGATTAAAGTTTTTAAAATGACCGTTGAGTTCTATAAGTCTGCGTGTACGATTTATCTCTTCAACCATAGGTATGGTAGCAGATAAATGATCTATTAGATAAATATAACGATCAGCTTCGTTTTCCATTTTAATAAGCTTTAGCTCCTGCTCTATCGAAAGACCTAATTTATGCGCAAAACTAAAACTGGTCACTTCGTCTGCTAGAAATACCGGCGCTTCTACTTGTAGTGCTTCATAAAGACGTAGAACTAATTTAATAAAAAGTAATTTTTGATTTGTCGTACCATTTTTAATATCATCTAGAAACTGTACTTCTGCACCAGCGTAAAGTCTATCTGAAAGAGTAGGTTGAAAATCTAAAATTTTAAAAACGCGTATACCCTCACAAACCACATCACTAGCACCGCTTGAATATTTTTTATCGACTTTTACAAGTTTAACTTCGGTACCGTATGCTAGAGTTTTCTCTATATAGGCTGGTATGCCAAAGGTTATCTCGTATTGTTCGCAGTCATTTACAAGTTGTTGATACCTGTCTTCAAAAATATGTAAAGCCAATCGTTCTTCTGGAAAGACGACCATCTCCAATGGAAACATTGCTAATGTCGTTGTCATATCACTTCTTTTTATCGTGAAAATAACTAATTACTGTTCAAAAATTAATTTTTTACTATTTCTCTAACAGATTGATCAATTTTTGAACTTGTTAGGTGCTTAAGTAGATATTCTATATTAGATTTGCACGTTTAAAGTCTTACAGTTATGACCAATCAAAATCTTCTAGCAATTGCTAAAGAATACGGTAGCCCGATATATGTTTATGATGCTGCTAAAATAGAATCACAATACAACAGATTAACGGGTGCATTTAAAAAGGTAAAAGAATTGCGTATTAATTATGCGGTTAAAGCCCTTTCTAATATGGCAATACTTCAACTTATTCACGGTTTTGGTGCCGGTCTTGACACGGTAAGTATCCAAGAAGTACGTTTAGGTCTTGCAGCAGGCGTAGATCCTTCAAAAATTATGTTTACTCCTAATGGTGTTTCTCTTAATGAGTTAGAAGAGGTTGCTAAAATGGGGGTACAGATTAATATAGATAATTTATCTATTCTCGAACAATTTGGTACCAAGCACCCAAAAACTCCTGTTTGTATACGTATCAACCCTCACGTTATGGCTGGAGGAAATTCTAATATTTCTGTAGGTCATATAGACAGTAAATTTGGAATAAGTATTCACCAGATTCCGCATCTGCTACGAATAGTTGAAAACACAAAGATGAATATCAACGGTATTCATATGCATACGGGAAGTGATATTCTCGATATAGATGTATTCTTACACGCTGCAGAAATTCTTTTTGATACGGCCAAAGATTTCAAAGACCTTGAGTTTTTAGACTTTGGAAGTGGTTTTAAAGTACCTTATAAGCCTGGAGATATTGAGACCGATATTGAAGAACTTGGCGATAAGCTATCGACTCGGTTTAACGAATTTGCAAAGGCGTATGGGAAACCGCTTACTCTTGTTTTTGAACCCGGAAAGTTTTTAGTAAGTGAAGCCGGCAAATTCTTAGTAAACGTAAATGTTATTAAGCAAACTACTTCTACAGTATTTGCTCAGGTAGATAGTGGCTTTAACCACTTAATACGCCCTATGCTTTATGGAAGTCAACATGAGATTCATAATATTTCAAACCCCTTAGGACGCGAACGCTTCTATTCGGTAGTAGGATATATTTGTGAGACAGATACTTTTGCGACAAACCGAAGAATCCCTGAAATTGCCGAAGATGATATATTAGCATTTAGTAATGCAGGTGCATACTGCTACAGTATGGCAAGTAATTATAATTCTCGATATCGTCCTGCTGAAGTATTATTTATGGATGGAGAAGCACATTTAATAAGAGAACGTGAGACATTTGAAGATCTCTTAAAGCATCAAATCCCTCTGAAACAAATAGAAAATGCTTAACTATATGTGAGTTTTATTTTCACATACGTTTATAAAAAAAATAATGAGCCCTGAAGCTTTGCTTCAGGGCTCATTATTTTTTTCAATTTCAGCGAATTCATCAGCACTTGAACTGATAAAATGATTAAATTAAAATATACTCAATGAAGAGATTAGAAAATAGGCATTTGTATATAAAATCTTTAATTTCGTTGATTATAATAATTCATATTACGTGAATAAAAGAGTACTCACAACAATCATTACTTGCTTAGTTTTTCTCGCTTCACAGGCTCAGCAAATTGCTGTGCTTCAGTATGAAGGAGGTGGCGACTGGTACTCAAATCCTACGTCCCTGCCTAATCTGGTAAAGTTTTGTAATAAAAACATCTATACACAGCTCGATACAAAAGTTGCAACTGTTCTTGCCACAGATACTGGTATTATGCAATTTCCATTTGTGCATATGACCGGCCACGGCAATGTTTTCTTTTCTGATGAAGCTCTAGTTAATCTCCGCAATTATTTAAATGGAGGTGGATTTTTACATATCGATGATAATTACGGTATCGATGAATATTTGAGACCGCAGCTAAAAAGATTATTTCCAGAGGAAGAATTAATAGAATTACCCGCATCTCATCCACTTTTTTCAACGGCCTATACATTTGAAAAGGGATTACCTAAAATACACGAACACGATGGCACAAGGCCTCTTGCTTTAGGTATTTTTAGAGAAAATAGACTGGTATTATTATATACGTTAGAAAGCGATTTAGGAGATGGATGGGAAAATCCTGAAGTACACAATGATCCTCCTGCAGTTCACGAAAAAGCATTAAAAATGGGTGCGAATATTATAAAGTACGTTTTTGAAAACTAAACAGTTATCGCACGACAACACACAAATAGAACCTAATACTTTTCATTTAGTTCTGGTTTGTGATGGCATAACCAGTCCGGCAAATGCAGGAGGTTTAATGCGGCTTGCCGATGCATTAGGAATTTATCACGTGTATTTTTGCAATAGTAAAATTAATTTTGAAAGTTCTAGATTTAAAAGAACTGCGCGGTCTACAGAAATGTACGTACCTTATACGCAGACTCTAGATACTCAAGCACTCATAGAAAAATTAGTTGCCACCAATTATAAACTGATAGGTCTCGAACTTACTAATACGAGTTTACCACTTACAGCTTATAAAACGGAAGAAATCACCAAGATTGCATTGGTTCTTGGAAATGAACGCAACGGGATTTCGCAAGAGGTTTTAGACAAATTAAACGATACCATCTTTATACCCATGCATGGTAAAAACAGTAGTATGAATGTAGCTCAAGCCGCAGCAATTGCAGCTTACAACCTTATTAACAATGCCCTTTAATGGAAGATAAATCTAAAATAATTGCATATGGTATTCTTAGAGCGCTAGGTATACTAGGCGGAATCATATTAATTCTTTGGTTCTTATACAAGGTGCAGGCTGTAATAATGTTTATAGCTATAGCTGCAGTTGTTTCGCTAATAGGAAGACCCATAGTAACCTTCTTAAAAACACGACTCAAATTTGGTGATGTGGGAGCAGCAATAACCACGCTTCTCATCGTTATGGGTATTATTGTAGGGATCATAGCCATTTTTGTTCCTATACTTATCGATCAGAGTGAACACATAAGTAAAATAAATTTTGAAGAAGTTCAGCACAATATAAACCGCCTCAACGTGGAGTTTAGCCGTTCGCTGGGTGTAGATCAGGTTACGTTAATAGAAGGATTGAAACAATCTGATTTTATCAAAAATTTTGATATTTCAGTGATACCAACATTTATCAATAGCATCCTCGGAAATTTTAGTTCTCTAGTAGTAGGCTTACTATCGGTAACTTTTATTTCCTTCTTTTTACTGAAAGACAGCAGATTACTTTTAGATAGTTTTCTCGTATTTGCAAATAAAGGAGAAGAAAATAAATTTAAACACGTCTTTCATAAAACAAAACATTTATTGAGTAGGTACTTTATTGGGATTCTTCTACAACTTCTAATTCTCTTTGTAATCTATTCCATTTTACTTTTTAGTTTTCAAATACCGAATGCTTTCGCGATAGCTCTTTTTTGTGCAATGCTTAATGTGGTTCCATATATAGGACCGGTAATAGGGTGTGGTGTAATGATGTTATTAGTAATTAGCGGGTATTTTACCGCAGATTTTGAAACCGTTATCCTTCCCAAAATGATTTATATTTTTATAGGATATTGTATTGCTCAGCTTATTGACAATTTCATAAACCAACCGTTGATTTTTGGAAATAGTGTAAAATCGCATCCCTTAGAGATATTTCTTGTTATTATTATTGCCGGTTTATTATTTGGAATATTAGGAATGGTAATAGCAATCCCTACTTACACGGCAATTAAAGTGGTCGCACAAGAATTCTTATCTGAATATAAAATCGTTCAAAAACTTACTAAAAACCTTTAATACTTGAACTACCGACTTTTTGATAAAGATGTTGTAGATTTTATTCATTCAAACCTAAATGAAGATATTTCAAGATTGATTCTTAAGGGGAGTCCGTTTTCTGATGTAACAATTCAGGAACTGGCTCAGCAGCTTATTGGGTTCCAAAAAGCACAAAATAAACTACCATCGTGGTTTTCTAATTCAGGGATTTATTTTCCTCCTAAACTTAATCTAGAGCAAACCTCATCAGAAGCTACTGCTGCATATAAATCAAGTTTATTTACAGGATCAAAAGCAATAGATCTTACAGGCGGTTTCGGGATTGATGATTATTTTTTAAGTAAAAATTTCAAACAAGTAACCCACTGCGAGATTAATGAAGAACTTGCAACTATTGCTGCGCATAATTATAACTCGTTAGGAGCAGGAAATATAAGTGTTGTCACATCAGATAGTCTAAAGTATTTGGAAAAAACAGATGCATTTTACGATTTGATTTATGCAGATCCCTCACGACGATCTACCAGCAAAGGCAAAGTATTTATGCTGAAAGATTGTGAGCCTAATATACCTGATAACCTGGAATTATTATTTAAAAAAACGGATACTATAGTGTTAAAAACCAGTCCGTTGCTGGACATAACTGCCGGATTAAAGGAGCTTAATTATGTAGCTGAAATTCACGTTGTAGCCGTTAAGAATGAAGTGAAAGAATTACTTTGGGTTCTTAAGAAAGACAGTGCACAACAATCAATAAAACTAGTAGCGGTAAATCTGGATAGTGATTATGCTACTCCGGTAACGCTTAATATTGAAGCACAAAACGAATCATTTTCCGCTTATGCCGAGCCATCAATGTATTTGTATGAGCCTAATGCTGCTTTATTAAAATTAGGAATTTTTAACTGGATAAGTGCTCATTACCATCTAGAAAAACTTGCTCCAAATTCACATTTATATACTTCTGATAAAAAAATTGAATTTCCGGGGAGAGTGTTTAAAATTAACGCTACTGTACCTTATTCAAAAAAAGAAATCAGCAAGCTTCTAAAAAATAAAAAAGCACATATAACGACTCGTAATTTTAAAGAAAGTGCTCCTGCATTACGATCTAAATTTAAAGTACTCGACGGTGGAGATACCTATTTATTTTTCACCACACTGGAGAATAATAAATCGGTTATGCTTAGCTGTTCAAAATTAACTTAATATGACTTTTGAAAAATTTCAAAAGCAAAGTGAGCTCCATCTACTGCTTCATCAATTTCTGAATCTGTATAGGTCTTTTCGTTTACAGCTTCAGTAAAGGCCTTCCACCTATTCATAACATCTGGTGCAGATTTTCCAAAAAAGTGATGTGTTTCAATAGTGTTGATCCCCACACAATTCTCTAGATTTTTTCTAATTAAAAGGCCTCCCATCATTGAGCCTTCTGCAACGTAAAGCATTCCCAGGAGAAAAGGATAGTTTATTTCATTAGGTAAAGATTCATTAAGTTTTGAGGGCAAGGATGCACCTAGTTGTTTTAAATCTTTTTCTAATGCTTCGGCTTTTTTTGAATCTGCAAAGTCTCTTAAAGAATCAGGCATACTGCCCGAAAATTGCTTTAATAATTCAGAAAGCGTATAATAAGCCTGGTAATTTTTAGATAATAGCGCCTTATATTGATCTAATGTTATACTATGATCCAGTATATATTTTGCAAGGTTATCAGCTTCTGTTTCTTTATGAAGCGTCGCCGTTCTTGTCTTTAAATGTTGTAAAATCATATCCTAATTTAAGGCGTTTTAAGTCTTCCTGTATTTTGTTCATTCCGTCTCGATGAGACATATTTTCTCTGGAAAAATTTTCTAAAAAAAGCTCGATATCACTTACTAACTTTTTACTCTCCAAAATACGTTTGCGTACTGGATTTATATAAGGTCCGTTGTTACTTATCGCTTTTAGATAAGGCTCAATACGCTTGTGCAAGGTACTTATATTTTTCTTCAAGATGTAGCCAGAAGCACCATTGAGAATAGTATCTGCTGCAAGCTCTTCATCATTGATAGTGCCCGTAATAAATATAAATGTAACAGATGGAGCTACCTCCTGCGCTAACTCTAATACATCTAACCCGGTACAGGTAGGTAGATTATAATCAGATAGAATAAGGTCTGGCTTTAAATTAGATAAAGCCAATTTAAAATCTCGCAAATTATTACATACTGAAATAGTAGCGTTTTCAGCAATTTTTGAAATTTCTCTTTTGATCAAAGTGCTATCACTAGGATTGTCTTCAACCATTAAAATCTGTAAAGGTTCTTTAATCATCTTATTTGTTATATACAATCCAATATTCTATTAAAACAGGTAAGGTTTTGCTTAATTCTAAATAGCTTTTAGGCTTTTCTAAAAAACTATTTGCACCTATTTCATACGCTTCTTTAATATCTTTTTTTAAATCTGAAGATGAGAAAATAACGACAGGAATATTTAAATATTCCTTGTAAGCCCTAAATCTTTTTAAAATCTCAAGTCCATCTAATTTCGGTATTTTAATATCAAGTAAAATTAATTTGGGTAATGCTAATTTAAAACTTTCACTTTCTAAATAACTTATAGCCTCTTCCCCATCGCAAATGTGCATCAGATTATATTCTGGAATATGCTTCTTAAATATGCGTTTCATTAACGCTACATCTCGTTGGTTGTCTTCTATAGAAAGAATGTGATTTGAATACACCTAATATAAATTTTATCCTAAATTAAAGAAAAAAGTACTTCCTTCATTAACCGCACTCTTTACAGTAATAATTCCAGAATGTTTTTTAACAATACGAGCCACTATGGCCAGGCCTATACCAGAACCCTCATACTCCTCACCTACTAAGCGATTAAAGAGTTTAAATATGCGATGCTCGTGCTTTTGGTCAAATCCTATCCCATTATCTTTAACATAGTAAAACAGATCTCCATTTAATAAAGTAGAGCCCACTTCAATATGCGGATTCTCAGATTTTCCCGTGTATTTAATTGCATTTGTAAGCAGATTCTGCATTAACTGAGTAACCATTTTTGCATCCCCGTTAAGCATTGGCATATTAGCGTCAATAGTAATCTTAAGCTTAGGATGGTTCAGCTTAACATTTAAGAAATCTAGGATGTCATTTGTAATTTTCGCGAGATCAAATGGTGCCCGTTCGGTTTCATATTGGGTTACTTTTGAAAATTCTAAAATATTATCAATAAGCTGATTCATGTTACTGGCTGAATCTAAAATAGTCTCAATAGCAGATTTACCAAAGTCATCTAACTCTTCATAATAATCTTCTTTAAGAATCTGTGTAAAACCATCTATCCCTCTTAACGGGGCTCTTAAATCGTGTGCAACACTATAGCTGAAGGTTTCTAAATCTTCGTAGGCAATAGTAAGTTTATTATTTAAGGTTTTTACTTCCTCGTACTTCTTTAAAATTATTTCAGAAATATTTTGACGCAGTACGCTTGCAGCTTCTACCTCATAATCCTGCCAGGGTTCAGATTTCTTCTCTTGAGAAACAGACCACATTTCAAAAGACTTACGTGGCGAAATTCTAAAGTTTTTCTCATTAGTGAATGACTTATCTGGGTTCCCTGCCCAATTTACTGTGCTTTTCTTTTCTGGTTTAAACCAAATTAGACAGTCATTTTTAAATTTTGAAATAAAAACACACAATACGCCAGAAGCCTTTCTAATTAACTCCTGATCCCCGTCAGATTCTAAGATAAACTCGTTTGACTGAAATAAATTTTGAGTTGAGCGCTTTTTAATCTCTAAAATGAATTTAAGGATGTCTCGTTCTTCTGGAGCATCTCCCAGACGATATACAATATCATCTATGTATAAAGCGGCCCCACTGGCATCATTAAGATCGAGAAGATTTACATCACCTTTAACTAAGCCTTCACTAATATCCCAATTTTCACTTATCTGCTTCATTAGCGTATTACGCAAATTTGCAGACTCGTTCACCTTCTCAAGTAATGTATTTGTAGTTGATAATAAAAGTTGACTCGAGAACACCTGCGTTAAAAACTTACAAGATTGACGCTCGTAATAGTTAACAAACTTAGGCGTATAATGATGACAAGCTATTAATCCCCAAAGCGTACCCTTAAAAATAATTGCCGCAGTGAGTGATGCACCTACATTCATATTTTGCAAGTACTCTATATGAATAGGTGAGGTACCTCTAAGCTCACTTAAAGTTAAATCTACAGGATTATTGCGCTCTACACCCTGATGTGCTAAAATAGATACAGGGGCTTCATTTACATCTGAAATGATGCGTACACCTTGCTTTAAAAATAGATCGCGAGCTTGTTTAGGAATATCACTTGCCGGGTACCTCAGACCCAACCAGGTTTCCATTCCCTGATCGCGAGCTTCAGAAATAACAATGCCATCCCAGTTCTCATCAAACTTATAGATCATAACTCGGTTATAATCGTAGAGTTTCTTAATAAGATCTGCCGCAACATCACACATTTGCTGCTCGTTATTTTGCTCGCTGAGTCTCGTAACAACTTCTGAGAGCTGAATTTGATAATCAAAAGCGTTTTGCGACTCTTGAAAGTTCTCAAACTCCAACAAGATATAATTACCTGTTTTATGGGCAATTAATAAAATATCTTCATTGTTTAAATGCAGGCGTACCGGAGAAAGCTTTACGTGATCTGTCGCATTTTTTAAATCATTAATAAGGTGGTCTTCAAAAAGAGATTCTAGTGAAGAACCTAGTAACTCACTAATAGATTTATTAAATAAGGTGTCTATATTTTCACTACAATAGGTTATTTCTAATGTAGTAGCATCACAAACCAGTAAGTATCCGTGGCTTTGTATTTTGCCTATTATATGTATAGGTTCTTTATCACAATCGATAAGCTTTAAATCTTCAGGATATAATTCTGATGAACCTTCTTTCATACTAAAGTTTTATTTTAAAATAAAAAGTACTTCCATCGCCAAATTGTGAATCAACCCAAATATGACCATCGTGAAGCTTAACAATTTTCTTACAGTGGGCAAGTCCTACACCAGTGCCTTCATAGCGTTCTTCAGTAGGAACTCTTCCAAAAATCTTAAATATACTTTCTAGATCATCTTCTTTGATTCCGATCCCGTTATCGGTTATAGCGAATGTTTGATATTCTTCATCAGCAAATGTGGAAATCCGAATACTGGGTTTCCCATCTTTCTTTCGGTATTTAAGCGCGTTACTTATCAAGTTCTGAAACAGCAGTCGCAACTCGGTCTCATAAGCCATAACTTTAGGCATTTTCCCAATACTAACTGTGGCATCTGCCTCCCGAATACTTTTATTTAAATCATATTTTACAACTTCAAGCAATTCATTTACATCAACACGAGTTTTCTTTAAGTCTTCACCTATTCTACTGTGTTCTAAGAGTGCTTTAATTTGTTCCGCCATTCTACCGGAAGCTTCATGAATATAACCTAGGTACTCTATACCCTTTTCATTAAGATTTTCACTATACTTTTTCAATATAAAATCACTACTAAAACGTATAGTAGCTAAAGGTTCTTGAAGATCATGAGAACAAATTGATACAAATTGCTCTAAGTCTGTGTTTGTACGTACCAGATCTTCTTTTTGACGCATAAGTTCGGCCTGAGTCTGTTTAAGCTCTGTAACTTCCATAAGCGTACAGCGATAAAGGGTTTCACTCTCATCAAAGTTGCTTAGCGCATCAGCATTAAATATAATTTCTATACGCTCTCCATTTAAATTCTCAAGAGTAAGTTCTTCTGTAGAAACTCTACCTTCCTCTTTGAGCTTTTTATGAATACGTATTCCTTTTAACTTACTTTCATTTGAATAGTAATCAAAAATGGAAGAACCTATAACTTGACTTTTCTTCTCAAAACCAAGGGTATTAATAAATAACTTATTGCACTCTGTAATTAAGCCTGTATCTGCATTCAGGCTTACGTGCATTACAGGATCATCTTCATAAAAGGCTTTAAATTTTTCCTCGCTCTTACGCAGTTTTGCTTGTGATTTTTCAATTTTAGTAATATCAATAAATGAGATTACCACCCCTTCAATTTTTTCGCCGTGATTAATAAATGGAGAAATTCTTTTTATGAAATGTCTACCCGATTTACTAATGATTCGTTTTTCAAAGACGGTTCCCGATTTCATCACATTTCGAGCATTATCTGCTAGCGTACGCTCATTAGAAATACTAAAACTAGAAACAAAATTCTCAATAGGTCGCCCAATATCGTGCTTCATCAAATGAAAATGCTCCCGAATTGCCGGAGTAAATTTTCGGATTATTAGATTTTGATCCAGGAACACAGTACCTATACGCGTGCTATCAAGAAGGTTATCCATATCAGCATTAAGCATAGCCAGATCTTCCATCTTTTCAATATGCTCTGCATTGATCGAGTGCAACTCTTCATTTACACTTTGCAACTCTTCATTAGTACTTTGTAACTCTTCATTAGAGGCTAATAATTCTTCGTTAGAAGCCTGTAATTCTTCGTTACTTGTTTCTGCTTCTTCTAAGGCATTACTTAATTCGTACTGGGTTTCTTTTAATTCTTCCTCAAGACTAGCAATACGTTCCTGAGCACTTTTTGTTATATCTGCACGCTCTACAACCACACCTTTAAGGCTGCTCTTGTCTTGCTTAATGAAGGTTACAATAAAATTAAAAATCTCTGTCTTTCCAGATTCAACAGGTTTTACCAGGACATCAATTACCGCATTTAAATTCCCGTCATCATCTATTAATTCTACCTCTTTGTAAAAAACGGTTTTTTGCTTACGCGCAGCTTTACGCACTGCATTACGTACAACCACAGAAAGTTCAGGAGCAATCATACTCATAAGATCTGTCGTAAAACCTTCACTGGGCAACTGGGCATACAAATTAAATGCACCCATTGCCTCAATAATTTTGAAATCTGCGTTTATATAAATACTAGCCGCACCGTATTGTTGTAAAATAGCAGTACTTATCTCGGTACGTAAATAATCTGCTGACATACTTTTTTTGCTACTTGATTTTTTCAAATCTGCTATTTGACTTTTAAATGCGTTACGTTCTGCGGAAGAGCTTAGTATTTCAGTTCTTAACCGCAAAGGGGCTTCTAGATTTCTATAGATATTCCACTTTCTATTAATATCTTCAAATGAATCTGCGTGCTCGCCTAACGATTCACTTGTACCTAGTGTTAATACTCCACTTTCTTTAAGTGCATAGTGCAAAATATGAATAACTTTCGCCTGTACACTGCTTTGTAAGTATATAAGTAGGTTACGACACATCACCATATCCATATTTTTGAATGGTGGGTCGTTTGTTATATTGTGATTGGAGTAGATTACCGACTTTCTAAGAGAATCTTTAACGGTATAATTCTCTTCTTCTTTTATAAAATACTTAGCAATTCGAGCCTCTGAAATATCGCCAAGTGCATTTTTTGAGTATTTACTTCTTCCGGCAATTTCCAGGTGATCGCTTGAAATATCTGTAGCAAAAATTTTAAGACTAAGATCTTTACCTTGTTTATCTATTTCATCTAATATTAAAATCCCTAATGAAAACGGTTCTTCTCCCGTACTACATCCTACATCCCAAACCTTAATAACTTCGCCATTAGGTTTTTCTGCCACCATTTTAGGAATGACTTCATTCTCTAAAATTTCCCAAACACGCTGGTCTCTAAAGAATTTAGTAACTCCTATAAGAAACTCTTTATATAATACCTCAACCTCTTTTCTGTTGTTTTTTAAATACGTGTAGTAAGCTTCTAATGAATTTAATTTTAAAACACGTACGCGTCGTCCTATCCTTCTTAAAAGTGTGGGGCGTTTATATAAACTGAAATCGAGATCTGTATGTATTTTTAATACCGTTAAAATATCTTTTAATAAGTTTTCATCGTACTGATAAGATCCCGCATCAAAATCTAAATTACTCTGCGCTTCAAAATAATTTGACAATTCATCGCTCATACGCTCTACAGGAACAACATAATCAACCAATCCGGTTTTTATTGCATTGCGTGGCATACCATCAAATTTTGCCTGCTCTGGTTGTTGAACCATTACTACGCCCCCTTTTTCTTTTATAGAACGTATTCCTCGCGAACCATCACTTCCTGTTCCGCTTAAAATAATACCCGCACATAAATCACTTGCAGTCTCAGCCATCGATTCAAAAAATAAATCAATAGGGAGATTTAAAGTCTTATCTGTAGGTTTTGCTAGTAGCTTAAAACGACGCTCTTCTATAATAAGATTTTTAGTAGGTGGTATTAAATAAATACTATTTGCCTGTATTTCTGCACCATCCTTAATAATTCGTATTGGAATTTTAGTGTTTTTACTTAATAATTCTGCCATCAAACTTTTATGGTCTGGAGACAGATGTTGCACCACAATAAATGTGTACAAAGAAGATGTGGGAACATTATCAAAAAACTCGTTAAGTGCCTGAAGTCCGCCTGCACTAGCACCTATACCAACAATTACGTGCTTTGCATTTTGGGTAGTTGTATCTATAGTCACAAAGTTATTTTGAGTAGTTAGTTTCTTTTAAATACCTGATTTATTATTAAAAATAATAAACTAGTTGAGAATGAATCAAAATTACAATATCTATAGATATGAATTTAACGCGGTGTTAAATTTTAAGAAATCCTTAAGTATCGTATTCCTTATAATAATTTTTAATTATCATATTTGGATTATTTCGAGCTTTTAAAATGCTCAATTTTGAGTCCATAAAAAAAGCACCGTTAGCGGTGCTTTATAATATAAGTATATTTATAACTAATAATTATAAACTACGGCATTAATATTCATACCGGCACCAACAGATGCAAAAACAATACAATCTCCAGGATTGATTGTATGCCCCTCAACTTTAGCTTTTAAAATAAGATCTAATAACGTTGGAACTGTAGCTACAGATGAATTGCCCAACCAAGATATAATCATAGGCATCACTTTTTCAGGAACTTCATCAACTCCGTACAGTTTATATAATCTTTCGATTATAGCATCATCCATTTTACCATTTGCCTGATGTATAAGTACTTTATTTACATCACTAATGTCTTTCCCTGCTTTATCTAAGCAGGCTTTTATAGAAGTAGGAACAGTCTCTAAAGCATATTGATACAATCTGCGACCATTCATTTTTAAATACAGATCGTCTTTGTTGGTATCGGTTTTATTATAAGAGCAACCCATAGTAAGCATTTCTGCATATCTATAAGTATCAGAACGTGTTTTATGAGCTAATATCCCCACTGGAGATTCACTCTCAAAAGCTTCTACAATAGTTGCACCAGCACCATCTGCGTAGATCATACTATCTCTATCATGTGCATCAATAATTCTAGAAATGGTTTCAGTACCTATTACCAGAATTTTTTTTGCATCTCCAGATTTTATAAAATAATCTGCCTGAATCATTCCCTGTAACCATCCAGGACACCCAAAAGGTAAATCATAGGCCACACACTCAGGGTTTTCTATCTTAAGCTTATATTTTACTCGTGCTGCAAGTGCAGGAACCATATCACTACGATTTGATCCATGTTTTACATCTCCAAAATTGTGTGCAACGATTATATAATCTAAAGTCTCAGCATCTATCCCTGCATCCTCAATAGCCTCTTTTGCTGCGAAATATGCAATATCAGATGCTACTAAATCATCAGTTACGTATCGCCTTTCGGCAATAGTCGTGATTTCCTCAAATTTTTCAATTATATAATTATTGTCTCTTGCAACCGGATTTCCATTGGATTCATAAAACTCATGATTTAAAAAATCACTATTCTTTATGCGTCTTTCAGGAATGTAATTTCCTGTACCTGTAATCGTACTGTATATTTTCTTTGTCATAAAATCCTGCTTTTAGTCGCAGCTTTTAACTCTAGTTTACATTTAAAATTGACCGTAATTTAACATAATGGGGGTAAAATACAATCTTATTATTTAATTGAGTCCTTAGGACATTATTTAATACTATGTTCAAAACACATTATGAAATCAAAACCTATTAATAATCAAATAGTTATAATAAAAAAAATAAATACTTTCGATCATTTATTAGTGTTCGTTATGTACCAAATTTTGAAATCACACTCCCGCAATTACGCATCGTATCTGTATAATATGGATTTATAATTTTTTCTGAAGTACTAAGCCAAACCGCTCCTTCACTATTATTTGCCATTGGACATCGCTGCAAATATAATGCAGGTTTTAAATTATTAAGATTATTTACTATCGCAGCCATATTTTCATTAAGAATCACAAAATTTTCTCGTTGACTGGCAATCGTTTTTGCATTTATAATTGCATTGAGCATCTTTGTAATTTTGGTTACTTGCATCTTCGCAGAATTCGGAAGTGTTTCCAAATTAACTTTATTAAAGGAGGATTTTAAATCTGTTGCAGATTCAGAAACCCGTTTAGGGTTAGATTCTACAAAGGCTTCTGTTAATTTTAAATACCCGGTTATTGTATTATTTAAAGCTGCTTCATTAGCTTCAGAAAAAACAATCTTGATTTCCTTAGATTTCAGCTGTTCATCTTTAATACCAGAATTCATCATTGATTTTTTTCCGCCTAACTGAGCGGCAGCATCAACCGTGAATGTTCCATTGATTACAATCTCTTCACCTACAGATAATCCGGAGACAATGGTATAATTTCCTCCTGCTTTTTGTCCTAATCGAACTTCTCGCATCTCAAAAACTGTTTCTTTGGGATTCGGTTTAACATAAACCAGCGATCGCTCTCCCGTCCACATTACTGCTGAAGCAGGTATACTTAATTCAGAATTGGACGTGCCTGGCGAGCTATCTACACGTGCAGATACAAACATTCCCGGTTTAAAAAGGCCTTCTTTATTATTAAGTATAACTCGTATAGTAACAGTACGAGTCTGCGTATTGAGAATAGGATCAATAAATGATATCTCTCCTTCAAAACTGCGATTAGGATATGCATTTGTTTCTATAGAAAGTAACATCCCTTCTTTAAATTGATCGATTTGACGTTCATAAACATCAAATTCAGCCCAAATAGTAGCTAGATTACTTACCTTAAAAATAGCTTTCCCGTCCATAATATGATCTCCCTCATTTACGGCAATTTCAGTCACTACACCAGATACGTGAGAATAAATTGGGAAACGTGTTACCACTTCACCAGATTGCTCTATTTGATCAAGTAATTGACCGTGAATTTTAAGGTTATTAAATTTACTACGTACGGCACTGTATAACTTTGGCTGTGTCGCTTTCATTTTTGCAGCTGTGATTAACTCTTGCTGCGCCGCAACTAATTCTGGTGAATAAATAGTTGCAATTCGTTGTCCTTTAGAGACCTCCTGCCCCAGAGAACGAATAGCTAAACTTTCTATTCTACCATTAAAATGGGCTGGTTGCGTTGCCGTTGCATTCTCATTTATTGCAATCCTGCCAGACAAAGTAGTTGTATTTGTACCAGTGTTAGTTTTGCTGCCAATGATTAAAGTTTGCACTCCCGCTAATGCTATTGCATTTTTGGTCATTGTAAATTGATTTGCTTTCAATCCCGAAGATTCCGTTTCCTTTTTAACGAGATCCATTCCACATATAGGACAGTCACCAGGCTCTTCTCTAATAATTTGCGGATGCATAGAACACGTATACAGTTCTGCAGCATCACTAGCGGTATGTTCATGACCAACTTCCGCAGAAATGGATTCTTGATTATCGCTATTTGTAAACAACAAGTAACCCAATCCCAAGCCTACTGCCCCGGCTATTAAAATGTAAAGAATAGATTTATTCATAATTTTATTTTATTTCTTCGGAAATATTAAATTTTCTACCTCCTGATATTAGTCTAGAGATTTATTCCGTAGGCGCAATGCATTTGCAATTACAGAGACCGAACTAAAACTCATAGCAAGTGCAGCAATCATAGGCGACAATAGAATCCCAAAAAACGGATACAATACTCCCGCGGCGATAGGCACACCAATAGAATTATATATAAGAGCAAAAAATAAATTCTGCTTAATATTTCTCATAACAGCAACACTCAGGTTATGAGCTTTTACAATGCCATGTAAATCGCCCTGCACCAGTGTTATTGCTGCACTTTCTATTGCAACATCTGTACCTGTTCCCATTGCAATACCTACATTACTTTGTGCCAGTGCTGGAGCATCATTAATCCCGTCTCCTGCCATAGCAACGAACTTTCCTTCATTTTGCAAACGCACAATCTCATCCTGCTTATCTTCAGGCAGCATTCCTGCTTTATAATCCTCTAGATTAAGGGAGTTTGCTACCGACTTTGCTGTATTTTGATTATCGCCGGTAAGCATTATTACAGCAATACCTTTTGCCTGTAGAGCCTGTATAGCTTTTTTACTTGATTTTTTAATTTTATCAGCGATTACTACAAAACCTACCCCTTCCTTATTTACCGATAGAAAGGATACAGTTTTGCCCTGCTCTTGATGCTTTATTGAAGCCGCGCGCAATTCATCTGTTATGCTTGCGCCAGCTTCTTCCATCATTTTTTCATTACCTAATGCTAATTTTTTATTCTCAAAATTACCAGTAACCCCTTTTCCGGTAACCGAATTAAAATTTTCTATTTTAGAAATAGAAACACCTTGCTCTTGAGCGTAGCGTACAGTAGCTTCGGCAAGAGGGTGCTCACTTAAATTATTAAGTGCAGAAATGTATTCTAAGAGTGCTTCTTCTGTAAAATCTCCATACGAATGAATTGCTTCAACAGATGGTTTTCCTTCGGTTAGCGTTCCTGTTTTATCAACAATGAGCACATTAATTTTATCCATTTTTTCTAGTGCTTCGGCATTTTTGATCAGCACACCGTTTTGCGCACCTTTACCTACACCTACCATTACAGACATAGGAGTGGCTAAACCCAATGCGCATGGGCAAGCAATAATGAGAACTGCAATTGCATTTACTAATGCATAAACATAAACTGGCTCTGGACCAAAAATTACCCAAAGAATAAAAGTGAGTACAGAAATGCCTACAACTACAGGAACAAAATATCCAGATATTTTATCAGCTAACTTCTGAATGGGCGCTTGACTGCGGCTGGCTTTATTAACCATCTCGATGATTTGAGATAACAATGTTTCTCCACCTACCTTTTCGGCTTTCATTAGAAAAGATTGCTTTCCATTTATGGTTCCGCTGCTTACCGTGTCGCCCTCTTTTTTATTAACCGGAATAGGTTCTCCAGTAATCATCGATTCATCTATAGCGCTCTCGCCTTCTGTAATAATACCATCAACAGGTATTCTGTCTCCCGGCTTTACGCGTAAAATATCATTCTTCTCAATCTCATCTATTGATACCTGCTGCTCATTCCCGTCTACGATTTTTAATGCTTTATTAGGTGCCAACTTAAGCAATTCTTTTACCGCAGAATTGGTTTTACTATGTGCTCTGGCTTCTAAAACTTGACCCATTAAAACCAAAGTGAGAATTACAGTTGCAGCTTCAAAATAAACGTGAACAGTATCTGAGTCTGTCTTAAACTGCTGCGGAAAAAAATCGGGAACAAGCATACCAAATACACTAAAAAGCCAGGCAACTCCAGCTCCGATTCCTATAAGTGTAAACATATTGAGATTCCACGTTTTTACTGATCTCCACGCGCGTTCAAAAAACATCCAGGTTGCATAAAAAACCACAGGTAGTGATAAAATAAACTGAACCCAATTCCAATATTCCTGAGCCATCAACTTATACAAAGGATTGTCATTGAGCATTTCACTCATAGCGATTATAAATATGGGAAGCGTAAAACCGAGCGCAATCCAAAATTTATTCAGCATTTTTTTATACGACTTTTCCTCAGCCGAAAGATCCGGTTCAACAGGAACTAAATCCATTCCACAAATACTACAACTACCCGGCTCATCTTCTTTAATCTCAGGGTGCATAGGGCAAGTGTAGGTAGTGTGCGCTGTAGCTCCTGCGGTTTTTTCCTGCACTAAGTCCATACCGCAAACTGGGCAATCTCCAGGTTTATCGTAGGTTTTATCTCCTTCGCAGTGCATAGGGCAATAATATACTCCTTCACCTGCCGCTGCTTTAGATTTGGTTTCTGACTTTGATTTTATAGAATCCTCCTTAATTTTGGGCGCTTTACCTTGTTCGTGAATGGTATAATCCCCACCGGCTTCGGCTAAAGCAGCCTGATAAACCCCAATTTTGATAGGTTTTTCGGTTTCGAGAATTGCTTGAGCATTTGACAAATCTATGTCTGCCTGAATGACGCCACTTACCTTAGACAACGTTTGTTGAACGTGGTTTTGGCAGCCTTTGCAACTCATTCCGTGTATGTGATAGGTCTTTGTCATTTTTTCCAGATATTAGAATTTAATATAGAATGTAAAGGATAGTCCTCCATTTTCTGTACAGCTCTATAACTGTATTATTTAATTATAACTTTATTTAGTTATCGTCGCGGTTACAGAACCACAATTCATCATTTTATCTCCGTAGTAAGGGTTTTGAATGCTACTTTCATTAGATAACCAGTCTGCTCCCTTACCATTTAATGCCATAGGACAGTGCTGTTTATATAAGGTTCCGGCACTTATATTTTTTCTAAAGTATGTCTGTACCGCATTTGAAAATTGCGAAAATGCTTTGCGCTGTGCTTCTAAATCTTCTGTAGTAGCAATTGCCTCTGCTGCAGATTTTAGTTTTGCGTTACTTTCATCAAAAATTATAGCCAGATTTGCCGCTTGCTGTTTAGTCTTTTCTGCATCTGAAGCTATAAGAGCTACACGCACTGCATTATACGCATCCCAAACCCCATTAGAAGCCGAATTTTTAAAAGAAAGAGTTGCTTTGTCAATTCTCATTTCGGTAGATCTGTTGGAGGTTTCCAACTCATTTTGTCCCGCATTACCCATAGGCTCATTAGCTACTTCATTTTCTACTGAAACAACCGGCTCCAAAGAGTCATTCTCAGTTTCATTTTTTTTATCATTACCACATGAAGTTATAGATAAAGCGATAGCAGCAATGCTTACTAATTTGATTGTATTTTTCATAGTCTGTTTTATTTTGAGGTTAAATAATTAATTATAGCAACTTGTTTATAATAACGCATTATGGCGTCAACTTGATTTCTATTAAACCGTAATTGCAACTCTTGAATATCCAAAATTTCATTAAAATCTATAGTTCCGGTTTCATAATTTTTTAGTAAAATTTCTTCAGCATTACGAGCTTGTTTTAAATTCTCTGCTTCTTTGAGAAAATCTATTCGTGCAGAATTTCTAATTCGTATCGCATCTGCATACATCCCTTTTAACAAATTTAAACGATCACTTTTTTGAGCATTTATAGTGGCTTGTTTAATTTCATTTTGCCTACTTATCGATTTATACTTTGAGGTAAATAATGGTACAGACACCGAGATCATAGGCATAATAATATCTTTTCCGTTATTCTCAACCACCATATCTGTACGCTCCGATACCGGCAAATAGTCAAGTCCTAATCCTATTTTAGGTGCAGCATCACGTTGATTGAGGAGCTCTTCCTGGATAATACTTTCTGCCAGTTTATCATAATTAAGAATTTCATAATTGCTTGATATATCGGTTATCGTACTTTCAAAATCTTCTTCAGGCAAATACAAACTATCTGCAACTTGCACTGCAGACTCTACCTCGATATTTAGCAGTGCATTAAACTGAATTTTTGCAGCTTTCAAATCTTCATCTAACAATGCTAACTGCGCATGTAAATCATTTTGACGAATTTGAATTTTTAAAAAATCTACCGCTGATGCCGTTCCTACTTCAACTGCATTAAGTGCTAGCTCTTCATATTTTGAAAGTAAGTCTAAGCTCTCATCCACAATCTTTTTCGTAGCCTGTATCTGGTATAACTCGTAATATTTTTGAGCTACTTCTAATCTCAATTTTCGTTTAGCAATAACATAATTCACATACTCGGTATTTGCTAAAGCATTTTGATAATTTTCACGTGCAGCAATAGTACCAAACCACGGGATCATCTGTTTAACAGAAAACCGAGCTCGTTGACTACCTACTCGAGTTTCTGGCGTACTTACAAAGTATGCCGCGCTAATTTCTGTATCGGGAAGTCCGCCAACTTCATTTATTTTCTCTTTTGCGATCTCATAATTCAAATCAAATGCTTGAATAGCAGTGTTGTTTTCTTCAGCAACTTCAATGTAACTCGCTAAGTCTTGAGAATAAACTTTCACAGCATTTGCACTAAATAAAATTATCGCAAACACAAATTGCCAATACCTAATAGGTTGTATAATCATTTTAATAATTTTATAAGGAGCCACCCGATTGATCTTCAATTTTAATGGCCTTTTTCAATTCATATTCTTTCTTCCAACTATACAACACAGGAACTATGAAATAAGAAGTTATATCTATTATCATACCTCCAAAAACAGGTATAGCCATCGGAATCATAATATCACTCCCGCGCCCAGTAGAAGTTAGTACTGGCAATAAAGCGAGCACCGTTGTAACCGTAGTCATTAGACAAGGTCTAATACGTTTGCCCGCCGCTTTTAAGGTTGCAAGGCGTATCTGCTGTTTAGTATTGGTTTTGGTTTTATCAAAAGTTTGAGTGAGATAAGTTGCCATAACCACACCATCATCTGTTGCAATTCCAAAAAGTGCAATAAAACCTACCCAAACCGCCACACTCAGGTTTACCGTCTTTATATTGAATAGATAACGTAGATTCTCACCAAAGAAATTAAAATTTAAAAACCAATCTTGACCATATAACCACAGCATAATAAAACCTCCCGCAAAAGCCACAGCAATGCCTGTAAAAACCATCAACGAGGTGCTTACAGATTTAAACTGAAAATAAAGAATCAAGAAAATTATGAGCAGCGCTAGTGGTATAACTACCGAAAGTGTTTTTTCTGCCCTTAATTGATTCTCATAAGTTCCCGTAAATCGATAGCTGATTCCTTGCGGTACAATTAATTCTCCAGAATCAATTTTTGAAGCTATTATAGCTTGTGCATCTTCAACGACGTCTACTTCAGCATAACCATCAAGTTTATCGAATAATACATAACCTATAAGAAAAGTATCTTCACTTTTTATAACCTGTGGTCCTTGCTCATATCGTATTTGAACAAGTTCGTTTAAAGGCACCGGGCTGCCACTACTTACCGGCACATAGATATTCTTTAAATCTTCAGGGTTTTCTCTTAGCTCTCTGGGATAACGCACGCGCACCATATAACGTTCTCTACCCTCAACTGTTTGCGTAAGCGGCATACCTCCTACAGCAACTTCAAGAATTTGTTGTACAGTTTGAATAGAGATCCCGTAGCGTATTAATTTTTCCCGTTCAATATCAATAAGTAAATAAGGTTTGCCTACGATGCGATCAGCAAAAACAGCTTCACGCTTTACTCCCGGAGCTTGTTTTAAAATTTCTTCCAATTGCAAACCAAAAGCTTCAATTTCTTTCAGATTTGAGCCTTTAACTTTAATTCCCATAGGTGCGCGCATCCCCGTCTGCAACATCACTAATCTGGTTTCGATAGGTTGTAGTTTTGGTGCTGAAGTTATACCCGGCAATTTTGAGACCCGTGCAATCTCATTCCAAATATCATCAGCAGACTTAATTTGGGGCCGCCAACTACGATAGTACTCCCCACTAGAATCGGGTATTAATTGATCTGCAGAAATTATGTTTTCTTTGAGATCATTACCCGCTCTAGAAGTATTATTTGGATTGGAAACAGCACCACCTGCTTTTAAAACAAAATCTCCATTATTGTTAACCTTATAGCGCTGTTTCTTTCCATCACTATTCAGTAAATATTCTGGTTTATATTGTACGATATTTTCATACATAGATAGCGGCGCAGGATCTAAAGCAGATTCTGTACGACCCGCCTTGCCCACCACCGTCTGTACTTCTGGAATACTGGCGACAGCCATATCCAATTGCTGCAATACGCGTTTATTTTCCTCTACACCAGCGTGAGGTAACGATGAAGGCATCAGTAAAAATGTACCTTCATTTAATGAAGGCATAAATTCTTTTCCAGTATTTGAAAGTATAAGACCTCCACAAATCAATAAGGCTGTAGGTATGGCTAAGAATAGAATTCTATTCGCTAAAGCCCAACTTAAAATACGCTCATAGAAATGTTTTAGAATCCAGAAAACTCCAAAAAAGATTCCGCAGAGGAGAGTTACAAAAACAAGATTGATGACTATACTTCTATCAAAACCTAATGGTCTCCAATAGGTTGCCAATAAAAAAGCAATTGTGATAATTGAGATAATTCCTTCCGCTTGCGGAAAACCATTAAAAGGCAATCTATTTGCATATCGTAAAAGCGCTATTATTCCAAATGCGATTAAGACCAGCCCAAGCCAATTTCCATACACTATTGTTATTAATCCCACTACAGTTAGACCTAATCTAAAAGTCAGTTTTGTAGACTTTTTAAAGCTTTTTCTACGGAAAATTAAAGCAGCAAAAGGTGGAATTATAAATAAAGCAATAACCAGCGAAGCGGTGAGAGCAGCTGTTTTTGTAAATGCAAGTGGTCTAAATAATTTACCTTCTGCACCTATGAGTGTAAAAACAGGAATAAAACTTATAATCGTGGTTAAAACAGCGGTAACAATTGCTCCCGAAACCTCTGAGGTAGCATTATAAATTACGGTATTAAGCGCTAATTTTTTAGCTTGCTTGTTGTTGTCATCGAGATGGCGTATCATATTTTCGGTCAAAATAACACCAACGTCAACCATAGTACCTATGGCTATAGCTATACCCGATAAAGCCACAATATTTGCATCAACATCAAAAAGTTTCATTGCTATAAAAACCATTAAAACGGCTACAGGTAATAATCCGGAAATTAACACGGAAGCTCTTAAATTAAATAGCATTACAATGATTACGAGAATGGTAATAAGTATCTCCATTGTTAACGCTTCATCTAGCGTATGAAGGGTTTCATTTATAAGCTGTGTGCGATCATAAAATGGTACGATTGTTAATTGCGATTTAGTACCATCTGGTAATAATTTAGAGGGTAGGCCTCCACTAATTTCGGTGATTTTATTTTTTACATTGGTAATCACTTCCATCGGGTTTGCGCCATATCGGGCAACTACGACACCGCCCACAACCTCGGCTCCTTCTTTATCTAAAATACCTCTACGCGGAGCTGGTCCTAACGAAACGTGAGCAATATCTTTAACCCGTATAGCAGTGTAGTTTGATGCAGTAACAACTGCATTTTCTATATCTGCTACAGATTTAATATAACCGAGACCACGCACGAGATATTCAGCTTTATTAATTTCTAAAGTTTGCGCTCCTATATCTCTATTACTTTCTTTAACAGCAGTTACAAGAGCACTCAAATCTAGATTGTATTGTCTAAGCAGTTCGGGATTTACGTCTATTTGATATTCCTGAACGTATCCTCCTATAGATGCAACTTCTGAAACACCTCCTGCTGAGGCAAGACCGTATTTTACGTAATAATCTTGAATACTTCGTAATTCTTGTAAATCCCACCCGCCGGTGACATTTCCTTCTTCATCACGTCCTTCTAGCGTATACCAATAAATCTGACCTAAACCAGTGGCATCTGGTCCTAATGTAGGATTAACACCTTCAGGAAGTAATGTAGCAGGTAAAGAATTTAGTTTTTCTAAAATGCGACTACGACTCCAGTAAAACTCGATGTCTTCTTCAAAAATGATGTAGATACTTGAAAAGCCAAACATTGAAGAACTACGTATCGTTTTAACTCCCGGAATACCTAACATAGCCGATGTTAACGGGTAACTAATCTGATCCTCTATATCTTGAGGCGACCTCCCGTCCCACTTTGTAAAAACTATTTGTTGATTTTCACCTATATCTGGTATAGCATCTACGGCTACAGGACTGCGTGGTATAAAGCCTGTATCCCAATTGAAAGGTGCCGTTGCCACTCCCCAACCAATAAAGATTGAAAGTAACAAGATTGCTACAAGCTTATTTTCTATAAAAAATTTGATGCTTTTATTGAGCATATCTAATAGATAATGAATGAGAAAAGTATGTTCTAAAAATTTTAGATAACACAGAAAATTCTTTCGCAAATGCGAAAAAAACTAAGATGTGCAAAGGCACATAACTCTCAAATCAATATCAAATTATAAAAACCTGATCGCGAATATGGATATCTCGAATGAGATTAGGCGGAGAATAATCAGTATAGAATAAATTGTCTATTTGCTCAGGTGCAAGTAGTGCATAGTAGCTATAAACAAATGTTGAAACGAAAAATTGCTGATCTAAATCTAAAGTATAATGTACCGGTTTTAGGTCATCCTTTCCAGTAGCTACGATCTTTTTATCTGAACAGCAACCCTTTAAATCAATTGTCGTATCACAGTCTGCAGTGACACTCTTAACGTCCATACCACATGAATTGGTATGATTTGTAAGGGAATAATCAACAAGCGTTTTACCACAATAATGCATATTTACAGTAAATGACATCGTAGTAAATAATACTACAATTGCCATAACACCTGCAATTATTTTATGTGAAACTTGTTTCATATTCCTGCAAAGATAAGCAAAAACGGTGATGAAAAATAAACTCGGTAAATCAAAAAACTTACCGAGTTCAATTAATCTGTTTGTTTATTATATTTTGACTACCATTTTACCTTTATTCTTTCCTTCAAAAAGGTCTAAGAATGCTTGTGGAATATTGTCAAAACCTTCTACTATGGTCTCTTCATATTCAAGTTTTCCTTCAGAGAGCCATCCTGCTAATTTCTGAATTCCTTCTTGAAAATGTGATTGAAAATCTCCAAGAGTAAAGCCACTCATTGAAACACTATTTTTAATTAAAGTTGTGTTTACACGAGGACCTGTAGGTGTTTCTGTCTTATTATAATCTGCAATTGCACCACAAAGAACTACATGCGCATTGCGTGCAATATTAGCCAGCACTGCATCAAAGATTGTTCCGCCTACATTATCAAAAAATACATCAACACCATCTGGTGCAACCTCTGCTATAGCAGAAGTCATATCGTCAGTCGTATTGTAATTAATAGCTGCATCATAGCCAAACTTACTTTTAAGCATTTCTACTTTTTCATCGCTACCAGCAATACCTATAACTTTACATCCGTGTATTTTCCCTATTTGACCTACTATAGTTCCTACCGCGCCTGCTGCACCAGAAACAACTAACGTATCTCCCTCCTTAGGCAAACCTAATTTTGTAAGACCAAAATAAGCGGTCAAACCAGTTAAGCCCAGAACACCTAAATAGGCAGATAATGGAGCTTTATCTGCATCTACTTTATTCAGACCTTCGCCATTAGAAGTTTGTTGCTCTTTCCAAGCTAACATTCCATTGACGAAATCTCCTTTTTTAAAATTTTCATTTTTAGACTCTATAACTTCTGCAACAATACCAGATGTTATAGGTTCATTAAGTTTAAACGGTTCTATATATGACTTTTGATCCATCATACGCCCACGTAGATATGGATCTACAGAAACATAACGTGCTTCAAGAAGAAGCTCTCCGTCTTTTGGCGATGGGGTATCTTCCTTAGTAAATTCAAAATCTGAATTCTGAGGAGCACCCACGGGTCTATTTTTTAATTTAATTACTTTATTCATCATTTTTGATTTTAAATAAAGTGTAAAGTTAGAGAGGATCGTACAGACAGCTAAACCTTTAGATTGTAAGGTTTAGTTAAAGTATGACAACAGGTTTATAGAAAAGTCTTAAGCTGACTTTAAACGGGCTCTTATGCTGGAAGAAAGTAACAAAGGGTCAAAAGGTTTAGCGATAAAATCTGAAGCGCCTAATAAGTAAGTACGCGTAATTATATTTTTTTCTGCGGCGGCAGATAAAACGATTACAGGAAGAAAAGGAAACTCTGTCTTCACCCATTTAATAACATTCATCCCTGAAGTAAAGGGTAAAACCAGATCGATAAGAATAAGATTAAACTGTATGGTCTTAACCAGCTCTATAGCAGATGTACCATCACTACAAACAATAACATCATATCCTTCTTTGCAGAGCTTAAAATTTAAAGCACTTGCCACCATAGGATTGTCTTCCACTATAAGAATACGCTCACCCATTATCTGTTCTAATTACTAGAGATGATTACTGATAATAATGGCTAATTTAATGTTATTTTTGAATAATAAGCAATTTTATAGTTCAAGCAACTGTAAATTAACTACTTGAAATCTATATTTTACTTGTAGATAATGTGTATTGGTTGAAAAATTAGTCAATCGATTTAGGTAGTTATAAAAATTTCTGGTAAATCACTTTTTAGATGATTCTGAATTGTGCGGAATTCAATATCTAATAGTTTAATCAAATTACCCACTTCTTCATTTTCTGCATGGTGAGCTAATCGATCACAAAAGTCTTTACCTCTACTATTTTCGAGCATTTCGAAAGAAGGCTTAATGTTATGCGCAACATCCCCTATTTGTTTAAAATCATTTTGCTGGAGTAGAGACTGCATCTCTATGATGCGCTCGCCGACAGAATAATTAAAAATGCGGATACTCTCTACAACAAAAGATTCATCTCCTTCAGATAAGTTTCTTAAATAGGCTAATGAATAGTCGCCTACCGCAGGTTCAACAGATTCATCAGGAAAATTAATAACTGCTTTTAATTTTATCTTGTCTTCGGCACTAAATTGATTACTTAACACCCGATAAACAGCTGTCTCAGAATAAATAGGTTCTTGGTTTTCAGAAACAACAAATACCTGTCCGTCGTATTTAAACTGATCGTTGAAATAGTTAAGCGTTTGTAACGCACCTAAAGGCTTAACATTTTCTTCAATAATAATTAATGAGGGTAATTTATTTCTTTTAAGGTGTTGTATTGCTGCCAATCCCGTTGAAAAATAAGTCACTTTACTTTCAACCGGATTCATTAATTTTTCAAAGCGCTCTTGCGTATTAGTATCTTCACCTATAAAAAATACTTCATTTTTATTCCTAGTTACTCCCGTCATTATTTATATAAATCTCTAAATAATTTCAAAGCTACGCTTTGTCAAAAATTTTAAAATACACTGTTTTAAATCTTCTAAGACTACTGGTTTTGATACGTAATCATCCATACCATTTGCAAGACAACGATCTCGTTCTCCTTTTATAGCTCTTGCTGTTAATGCAATTATTATGATCCGCTTGTCACTACTTTCTATTTTTCTAATAGCTTTAGTTGCTTCAAAACCGCTCATAATAGGCATTTGTATATCCATTAGAATAAAATCTATGCTATTATCCTTGTAAGCGTCAACAGCTTCAGCGCCATTATCTACTTCAATCAATATTGAATTAGGTAACACTTTCTTTACTATCGTACGCGTCAAAAACTTATTTACAGGATTATCCTCGGCTATGAGTATAGTAGGTGAAATATTTGTGAGGTCTAACTCTTCAACTACTTCCAGATTAACATCTGATGAAAGTTCACTTTTTTCAAAATCATCAAAAAACTCAAATAATTGATGGCGTTGTACCGGCTTAACAATTTTACTTAAGATATCGAGACCTGCACTCTGCTCATTTAGAACCTGATCTTCTCCAGAGCTATGTAGTAATAAGATAGGTAGTTTTTCTTTACCTATATTTAATTCATTTCTAATATGTCTTATAAGTTCGATTCCATTTAAATAAGGCATATGATAATCTATTATTGCCAAATCAAAATCTGTATCGTTTTCTAGAATATCGAGAGCTTCAATCCCATTTTGAACCATGCGTGATTCAATATTCCTGTCAAGAAGCATCTCATTAAGAATCACCCTATTATTTTCATTATCATCAACAACAAGTATTCGCTTTACGCTCGAGATTGTACTACCATCTGTAGGCAAAGTGTTCTCATTAGAAAGTGCTACTGTGAATGAAAACGTGGTACCTACCCCTAATGTACTTTTAACGCTGAGCTTACTTCCCATGAGCTCGAGAAGTCTATTACTTATGGTAAGACCTAAGCCCGTGCCGCCATATTTTCTGGTGGTAGATGCATCTTCTTGGTTAAAAGCTTTAAAGATTTTTTGAAGGTTTTGAGGAGCAATTCCTATACCGGTATCTCTAATAAAAAACTCATAATTTGTTTTTTGTTTAGACTCATCAAATTCCCGCTGCTCAATTTTGAGCTCAATTTCACCTGCCTGTGTGAATTTTACTGCGTTACTTAAGAGATTTATGATTATCTGTCGCAATCTTAAACCATCTGCTAGCACATATTTATCAAGCTTGCTAGATATATTAAGCAAAACTTCAATATCTTTCTGATGCGCCTGTTGCTTAATCATTTCTACAGAACGACCGCAAAGTTCGGTAAGATTAGTAGGTTCCTCATTAATTTCAAGCTTCCCAGCTTCAATTTTTGAGAAGTCAAGAATATCATTTATAAGATCAAGTAAGGTAATGGCAGATGAGTAGACGGTTTCCATATACCTACTTTGGTTTTCATCTAGAGAAGTTTTCATTAATAAATCTGTAAATCCTATAACTCCATTGAGTGGCGTGCGGATTTCGTGGCTCATATTTGCCAAGAATTCAGATTTAGATCTGTTTGCGGTTTCTGCTCTATTCTTTGCTTTTAAAAGTGAATTTTCCATCACTTTTAAGCTGGTAATATCTGTAGCTACTCCCAGATAGCCTCTAACCTCACCCTCTTCATTTCGAATAGCAGTTATAACGAGCTGTACAGGAAATTTTGATCCATCTTTCTTGACATACGTCCATTCATTCGACTCAAGGTGATTCTTTTTTAACTTGAACGAAAAGGTCTCATTGGTATTTACAGATTCACCATATTTTGTCTGAAGTTTTGACCTGTATTGATCAATTTCATCTTTTAAATGAAAGATTTCAGACTTTTGTTTTCCTATTACTTCTTCCGCTTTGTAACCCAGTAAATTTTCGGCACCTTTATTAAATTTTCGAATATTTCTATCCAGATCTGTTTCAATAATTATAACCTGAGTTGTAGAATCTAATAGGGCTTTTAAATCAGCAAGACTATCTTCTAGTGCGATTTTAGCCCTAATTTGTTCTGTCATGTCTACGACGTGACCAATAAGAGAAGAAACTTCGCCCTGATCATTTCGTAAACCCGATACAGTTAGATAGCAGTTGACAATACTACCGCTTTTATGAATGTATCTCTTTTCAACCTGGTAGGTATCAAGCTCCTTATTAATTATACGGGTAAATAGATTAATATCATTTGATCTGTCATCGGGATGGGTTAGCTGCTCAAGAGTTTGTTTAACTATTTCCTCCTTTGTGTAACCCAGCATTTGTGCTAGATTATTATTCACATTACGCCACTTACCTCTAAGGTCTACAAGCGCCATCCCATTAGGCGAGTATTGAAAAACACGTTTAAAACGTGTGGCGTTTTCAAGTGATTTGCGCTCTAGTCTCTTTTTATTAGTTATATCTTCTACCTGGGTAATTATAAAATGATCATCCTCAGATTCATTTTTAACTAGTGAAGATTTTAAACTACACCAGATTGATCTCCCATCATGATGATAACATTCTACATCGATACTATAATTACTTATGTTTCCTGCAAGTAGTTCTTTGCGTTTCTCAATAGCTAAAGGTAAATATTCGGGCTTTATAACATCTTTAAATGTGTAGGTCAACACCTCGCTTTCCGGTAAATTCTCTAATCCAAAAATCGTACGAGCAACCGGGTTAGCCATCTCCAGATTATTCCTTTGGTTAACCAAAATGATACCTAGCGAAGAGTTTTCATATATATTTTGAAATCTTAACTCTGCTTTTTTATGTGATTCTTCTTGTAACTTTCTATCGTTTATATCTTGAAATGCTCCATAAACACGAATACATCTACCTTCCCACATCTCGGCCTTACCCAGACTTCTTACCCACTTCTCAGAACCATCTGCCAATACAATAATGAATTCATCATCATAAGAGACGCCATTCTCAACACAATTTGTAAACCGTTTTATTAAAAGATCTCTACTCCATCCTTCTTTAAAAAAGTTAATTCCTGTTTCTAAATTAGGTTTATAATCTTCAGATACACAATGAATGGCTTTAGTAACCTTAGTCCAACTTATATCATTTTTGATTAAGTCGACTTCCCAACCTCCTACATTTGCGAGTTCGTTTGTTTCTTCATAAATCTCCTTGAGCTTTTGTAAACTCTTTAAGCGCTTTGAAATTTTTGAATTGGTACTATCCTGATCATCTAGCTTAATAAATTTTATAAATAGATGCTTAATATTATTTGGGTCTTCAATTATTAAATGCGCTGGCTCACAATTTAAAAACTCTCCGTTACGTGTAAGAAATGTAAATTCACATTTCTCTACCGGTTCTGGTAATTTTTCCCCACTCGCTATATATTCTTTTAGCTTATCAATTTTTGTACGTCCTGAAATACCAACTGAATGTCTCCACAAATCTGCTTTATCTTCCTCAGAGGGCACTTCATAATCGAGCTGTGACCAGATAGATTCAGTTACAATAAAATCGTGAAGATTGGACAAATTTGAATAATAAAACCCAATGTTTACTTCCTTAGTAATCCATGAGAATATGGAAGGATTTTCACGTAAGATCGAATGGAAATCGTCTTTAAAAAATTTTGGTTTAGACATAGTCTAAAATATTAGGTAATAAGTTGGGTTTTGATCGTAACAATCATAAGAGTTAGGCCAATTATCATCAAAAGTATGACATTTAAACTCAAAATAATGCATTTGACCGATATATCGAACAAATGAAAGACATTTTTTGGAATTAAACGTTAATTTTCGTGACTAATATATTTTCTTATATTATTATTTATAGTAATGATTTTGAGCAAATTCCATAAGAACCTGATTTATTTGCGATTAACTCAAAAGTGCAATCAAGTATAAGGTTTTTTTCTTGACGGTGAGAAACGTAGATTAATGCTGTATTAGATTGATTTATAATTCTTTTAATTAGCGCTATCACACGTTCTGCACCTATATCATCTAATGAACTAGTGGGTTCATCCAAAATTAAAAGCGGAGGCTGTTTAATCATTGCCCGAGCAATAAGAATCATTCTTTTTTGAGATTCAATGAGTGTAGAAAATCGAGTATTTCGTTGAGTTGACAAGGAAAGCAACGAAATCCATTGTTCTGCTATTTTAGACTGAAGATTGCTAGGTTTATCAATTAAACCAACACTATCAAAGAATCCAGAAAGTATCATCTCAATTACAGTCGATGATCCATCAAAATGCTCTGTGAGATTTGTTGTGAAGAGTCCTATTTTCTGCTTTATGTCCCACACACTCTCTCCGCTCCCTTTTTGTTTATCAAATAGATATAACTTCTGACCGTATCCTTTAGTATTATCCCCACTTATCATATTAATAAGGGTTGTTTTACCAGATCCGTTGGGGCCCTTTAAATACCACGATTCACCTTTTTTTATTTCCCAGTTTATAGCTCTAAGAATGGATTTTTCCCCGTAGGAAACTGATACATTTTCAAACCTAACTAATGACTCCGGAATAACATTGAAGTTTGATAAAGACTGTGGAAATTCATCATATAACTCAGAAGATGCTATCGTCTCTCTAACTTCGGAAGATTTTTTGGCACTGATTTTATATTCAGAATCAATATTCAATTCAGTAGTAATAAATGGAAGTACATCTTCTTTGCGCCTGTATAGCTGTACTATGGTAGTATGGAAAGATAAATCACAAAGCTGAGCTTTCAGCAACTTAACGTGACGTGTATCAAGTGTATCAAAGGGATTATCTATAATCAAAAAATCGGGATTTTGATTTATTAGATATTTAAAAAGCAGCATTCTTCGCTCACCCGTAGACTTATTCAGTAAGCTATCTTGCTCGTCTGTTATAATTTTAATATCGTACTTGTATTCTTTTTCTAAGTAGTGCTTTAAAGTATAATCTGAAAAAAATAATCCAGACTTTCCCGTATCGATTTTCAAAAAATCTAAAGTCAGTAATTCGTTTACGAATTCAGGTGTAAGTTTTAAAGTTGATGAATCAAGTGAATAATGTTTACGAATACTCATAATAAAACTGAAGTCATCAAGAAATTAATCTTCAATCGTTAATACTATCTTACCTATATGTGCACTGCTATCCATAAGTTGATGAGCCTCACCGGCATTCTGTAATCTAAAGGTTTTATACACTATAGGTTTAATTCTTTGCTCTTCAATCAAAGGCCAGACATTCTCTAAAAGTTCTGAAGCAATTTTAGCTTTTACTTCATTGCTTTGGGGTTTAAGTAAACTTCCGGATAACTTAATTTGCTTGGACATAACCGTCCATAAATTAATTGTAGGAGACAGACTTTTCATACCGTTAATATATTGCAGACGTCCGTTCTTAGCTAATAAGTTTAGATTTTTTTGTGTGTAATCCCCACCTACCATATCAAGAATCACATCAATTTTCTCGTCTTTGAATTCCTTTTCAAAATCGGTTTTCTTATAGTTTATAACTTTTCCAAAACTGTTCTCCTTTATAAAATCTAACTTCTCCTGAGATCCCACTGTAGTAAATGTATAAATCCCTAAAGCTTGTGCAACTTGCAAACCCATCACACCAATACCGCTGGTACCGCCGTGAATAAGTAAACCTTCTCCTTTTTTAATATGAGCTTGCTGAAAAATATTAAACCATACTGTAAATAGTACTTCTGGTAGGGATGCAGCTTCCACAAAATCTAGCCCTTTAGGAACAGGAAGGCAAACCCGCGCATCAATGCATAATTCTGTTGAATACCCGCCACCAGGAGCCAATGCGCAAATGTGATCACCCACTGTATAGGCTGTAACTTCAGAACCTATTTCAGTAATTACACCGGCTACCTCTAAACCTGGAATAGTGGCTACCTCAGCATCACCACCATACGCATCAGGATTTTCACGTGTAAGAATATCGCTTCGGTTCACTCCAGCTGCTTTTACAGCCAAACGCACCTGTTCTCGACCAAGCTCCTTACTTGTAAACTCTTTAATTTCTAAAACTTCTGGCCCTCCAGCTTTGGTAATAACAACTGCTTTCATAAAAATTATATTAAAGCTAAATTTAAATATTAGCCGTATTAAAGCAGGCGCTATGATGTGAAGAGTATGCTAAAGTTTGTAAACTAAAAAAGCCTTCTCTAATCGAGAAGGCTTTATATCTATATATTAAGAATAATTTAAACGTGAAGAGCACGGTCCTCGGTAGCAGCGAGAGCAGCCTCTTTAACTGCCTCTGCATAAGTAGGATGTGCATGTGACATACGCGCAATATCTTCAGCACTGGCTCTAAATTCCATTGCGGTCACCCCTTCTGCAATAAGATCTGCAACACGGGCACCTACCATATGAACGCCTAAAACCTCATCTGTCTTTTTATCTGCAAGAATTTTTACGAACCCATCGATATCACCAGAAGCTCTTGAGCGTCCTAATGCACGCATAGGAAATTGGCCAGATTTATATTCTATACCACTTTCTTTAAGTTGTTCTTCCGTTTTACCTACAGATGCAACTTCTGGCCACGTATAAACCACGCCAGGAATTAAGTTGTAATCGATATGTGGTTTTTGACCCGCAATTGCTTCAGCTACAAAAACACCTTCTTCTTCAGCTTTATGAGCAAGCATAGCACCTTTAACAACATCGCCTATTGCGTATATGTTAGCTACGTTTGTTTGCAAATGATCGTTAACAGCTACTCTGCCACGCTCATCAGTATTAAGACCAGCCGCATCAAGATTAAGACCGTCTGTGTATGGCTTACGACCTACAGAAACTAAGACATAATCTCCTTTAAACTCAACTTCATTATCTTTTTTATCAGTTGCCGTTACAACAACCTCATCCCCATTGCGTATAACACCACTTACTTTATGAGATACAAAAAATTTAATTCCCTGCTTCTTCATCACTTTAGTAAGTTCTTTACTTTGTGCAGCATCCATTGTAGGTATTATACGATCCATATATTCTACAACACTTACTTCAGAACCTAATCGTTTATAAACTTGACCCAGTTCAAGACCTATAACACCGCCGCCTATAACGATCATATGTTTAGGTATTTCTTTAAGTTTTAAAGCTTCGGTAGAGGTTATAACTCGCTCTTTATCTATATCTATAAATGGCAGGCTCGCTGGCTTACTACCCGTGGCAATTATAATATTCTTTGCTTCGATAGTAATATCGTCACCGTTTGCAACAGCAATATTAATATGAGTTTTATCTTTAAAACTACCTACACCTTGATAGGTATCGATATCATTCTTGCTCATTAGAAATTCAATCCCTTTTGTAGTTTGATCTACAACCGATGCTTTACGGGACATCATTTTCTCTAAGTTAATTTTAACCTCACCTGGTATTTCTATACCGTGCTCCTCAAAATGCTTTATGGCATCTTCATAATGATGTGAGGAATCTAATAAGGCTTTAGATGGAATACAACCTACATTTAGGCAAGTACCGCCCATAGTTGCATATTTCTCAATGATTGCTGTTTTAAGACCCAACTGGGCGCAGCGAATGGCAGCCACATAACCTCCGGGACCGGAACCAATAACTGCAACGTCGTATGTACTCATAATTTGCTTTCTTTTTTAAGAGGGCTTAAAGGTACGATGTTGAAAAATGTTAACCGAATTATCTTTATGGATTATTTACAGATAATTTGTTCACACATTCTGAATAAAATACGCAACAAGCAAACTATTCTACAGTAAATTGACTGGCTTTCATAACACCCGAATTTCCATCAGGGTTTGTCCCCCAAGAAAATGAAAATGATTGTCCGCCTGCATTTTCATAATACCAGAAATCAAACTTATGTTTTCCTGCTGAAAGTAAAATTGCAGGGGAGCTAGTAGTTTCTCTACTACTATCTTTCCAGTCATCCAATATTAAAACATCATCAATATAAATTCGCACACCATCATCTGATGACTGTGTAAATATGAAATTACCAGATTTTTTGACTAAATAAGTCCCTGTAATTTTTACTACAAACCCATCCTCATCAGTAGGTGGATTAAACGCTGACGAGTAAACCAAATCTCCATTATAGTCGCCTGATTTTGATATCCTAGTATTGGTTTTAAGTTCAATTAAATCAGGTGAAGCTATACTCGCTATATCATATGTATAATACTGCACTCCTCTAGTTTCTGTAACAGCTGGTAACTGCCAACTCGCATTACCATTGGCATCTGAAGTAAGAACTTTTCCATTATCATCACTTGGTGTTGCATCTACGTAGCGTAAAGTACCATTAACTTGTAATTTAGCTGTTGGCGTATTTGTACCTATACCTACTCTAATGTTGTCATCGCTATGGTCTCCCAGTATTATAGAGTTATTTTGTGAAGCAAGAGTACTCTTACCTATTGCTGTAGACCCAGTTCCCGTTGCAGAAGCTCCTGCGCCAAATGCTGAGCTATTTAATGCAGTTGCTTTGGCTTGAAAACCTACTGCTGTTGCGTTAGCTGCATTACTTGAAGCTTCTCTACCTAGTTGCAGGGAGTTGTCAACTTTAAAACTACCCACTGACACATTATTTACTCTAAAATTAAGTGGTTGTGAGTTTGTCGTCCCTAAAAAATCTGTTGCTGTAATAGCGTTCCCCTGTAGTGCCCAGTTAGAAGAATTAGCTCCGGGAACTTGCCAACTCGCATTACCATTAGCATCTGAAGTAAGAACTTTGCCGTTATCATCACCAGGTGTTGCATCAACATATCTCAACGAATTTGTGATGTGTAATCTTGCCGTTGGATCAGCTATTCCAATACCCACATTCCCTGCGTTATTAATAGTCATCGCACCTGGATTTGCTGTTTGATTAACCGCACCTTGACGAGTAGTATTAAATACAATTTTTGTGGGTAAACTTCCACGAGAAGGGGCTCCATCCATAAACATACGTATACCACCTACTTCATTAATCGAGCTACCATCGTATGTTTTAAAAACAACAGATCCTATCTCCTGATCATCATTCAATAATTTTGGAGCTGCAAGCGTTCCTCCCGTATTGTAGAAAATTACATTAGGGGGATTAGCATTAGCGCTGGTAAATTGCATGTCATTATCACCTTCACGTTTTATCTCAATATGTTCAATAGGGTTACTCGATCCTATACCCACTTTACCCATAATATAAATATCATCTGTATTTGAAGTTGCGGGTTCTGTTGTATTAACTTTATACCACGGTTCAACTGTGCTATTTAATGGGATCCATCTGGTTGCTCCAGAATCCCAATAATGAAATCCTTTAGAATATGAAGCTGTTGATGTTGTTAAATAGATGAGCTGGCCATCTGTAGATCCATTAACACTAAGATTAGCTACTCGAGGTATTAAAATACCATCTTTTGCAGTGACTGCTCCTAAATGATTTGCTGCTCGTATATCTAACGATGCCTCAGGCGCAGTGGTACCTATTCCGACTTGAGCCCAACCCGATAAAAAACTCATTAAAAAACAAACAGAAAGTATTTTTTTTGCCATACGGTATTTATAATTATGTATTAGAGTATTTACTATTTTTCAATTACTTACAACTACCAAAAGTTATTTTAAACTTGTACAAATCAACAATAATTTATACTTATATACTAGCAATTGCAACCATCGACTCTATATACGAAGAAGCACATACATCTGGTTTGTAGGAAAATAAAATAATTTGAGATTTGACATTTCTTCAAACTGACATTATTTATCGGTGAAAGTCAAAAATTAAGGCGTCACTAATTACAAGTGATATTTAAGTATAGAATGATTATAATTGTAAATATTTTACAATTCACCATATGAATCAGGATTCAGACCCTAAAAATCAAGAAATAGTTGAAAACCGTGAGCTAAGTATTTGGGAAGCTATGATCCCAATAATTGCATTAGTAGCAATGCTTGCTTTTAATGTTTATATGTTTGGAGATGATGCTTTAAGTGGATCCAATCAATTTATACTTCTTTTAGGTGCTGCAGTTGCTGCAATTGTAGGGTTATTAAATAAAACTTCATTTGAGACCATGATGGATGAAGTTGCACAAAATGTAAAATCTACAGCGGGTGCTATTTTAATACTTCTTTTAGTAGGGGCATTAGCAGGCACCTGGCTGGTAAGTGGCATTATACCCACTATGATTTATTATGGATTACAAATTTTAAATCCGTCGATTTTTCTAGCCGCTTGTGTTGTAATCTGCGCAATTATTTCTGTTGCTACCGGTAGTAGCTGGACAACTTCTGCAACCGTAGGTATTGCATTAATAGGTATTGCAAATGCGCTCGATATATCACTGGGTATGACTGCAGGCGCAATACTTTCCGGAGCTTATTTTGGAGATAAACTTTCTCCCTTAAGCGATACTACAAACCTGGCGCCAGCAATGGCAGGTACCGACTTATTTACGCATATACAGTATATGTTATTTACTACGGTACCCACGATTACCATTACAATTATTGTCTTTATAATTATTGGCTTTAATATTGAAACTAGTGGGACTGCAGATACTTCAGCGATATTAAATTCTATAGATGACGCCTTTGATATTAGTCCGTGGTTATTTATTGTTCCTGCCTTAGTAATACTTCTAATTGTTAAGAAAACTCCCCCACTTATAGCACTACTTGCCGGCACTCTGCTGGGCGCCATTGCAGCATTAATTTTTCAGCCAGAAATTATAGCAAAGCTCGGAGGAAGCGACACCCTTTCTATCCAAAGTGGGTATATGGGCATTATGAATGCAATTACTGTAGATACGGCTATCGAGACAACCAATGAAAATCTAAATGATCTTTTTGCAGCAAGCGGAATGGCGGGAATGTTAGGAACGATCTGGCTAATCTTGTGCGCGATGACTTTTGGCGGGATTATGGATGCCATAGGGGCGCTCTCCCGAATAAGTAAATTTATGCTTAACCTGTTCGACAGCACTTTTGGTTTGTTTGCGAGTACAGTAGCTACTTGTATTGGTCTTAATGCTACTGCAAGTGATCAATATCTTGCGATTGTGGTTCCTGGTAAAATGTATGCTAAAGCGTATCGCGACAAAGGTCTTGCTCCAGAAAACTTGAGCCGAACCTTAGAAGACAGTGGTACCGTAACATCTGTATTAGTGCCTTATAACACGTGTGGTGCTTATCAAAGTGGAGTTCTGGGAGTATCTGTAGCAGATTATTTTGTTTATGCTATCTTTAATTGGCTAAGTCCTTTTATGACTTTAATTTTTGCTGCATTGCGTATAAAAATTAGAATGCTTTCTGAAACAAGTCAATCAAAATAAATTAGTAAAAAAAGCGGAAAATCTCCAATTAATATTTTCTAAGTAAAGTGCCTATTTAATTCCTATTTTATCAAAAAAGTAATTGGACAATTGCGCATTTTAGCCCATTAGTACTGCTGCTGTAAAGCTATAGATTATACCTATTCTACTATAACATTATTTATTTCTTTTGAATTAGTATGCGGTCTAAACATACTACTTTTGCCGAAGAATTAAAAAACAACAATAATGACATTAGTAGGAAAAAAATTCCCTAGCATCACAGTAGATGCAATGAACGAAATGGGTGATACGTTCAAATTAAATATTCTTGAAGAAGCACAGAATCACAACAAGAAAGTTTTGCTTTTTTGGTATCCTAAAGATTTCACATTTGTATGTCCTACAGAATTACACGCATTTCAAGCTGCATTAGCAGATTTTGAAAAAAGAAACACTATAGTTATTGGTGCTTCTTGCGATACTCCAGAAGTGCATTTTGCATGGTTAAATACCCCTAAAGATAATGGCGGTATCGAAGGTGTAACTTACCCTATACTTGCAGATACAAATCGCAATCTTGCAAACCGTCTAGGAATTCTAGATGTTACTAATGAGCGCTATGATGAAGAAACTGGCACTCTTTTAGTTGATGGTGATAATGTTACTTACAGAGCTACTTATTTAATTGATGAAGAAGGTACTGTATTTCACGAAGGTGTAAATCATATGCCATTAGGTCGTAATGTAAATGAATTTCAACGCCTAATCGATGCTTATACGCACGTTCAAGAAAAAGGTGAAGTATGTCCTGCAAACTGGGAAGAAGGTAAAGATGCTATGAATGCTAACCGTGATGGTGTTGCATCTTATTTAGCAACTAACTAAATATAAAATTATCCAGACTCTCTTTTGTAAATTAGAAGTCTGGATAATATTTTAAAGAAGATATTAATTCTCCACATTGTGGTTAAAATCAAATACTATGTTAAACGAACTTGATCAAGATAATCTTGCAGAGATCGTAAATAGCAATGATACAGTAGTTGTTCAATATATGGCCGGCTGGTGTGGAAATTGTAGATTAATGAAGCCAAAATTCAAAAAAATGGCTTCAGAAAATGAAAACACGGTATTTCTACTTGTTGATGCTGAAAAATATCCGGAAAGTAGAAAACTGGCGACAGTAGACAACCTTCCTACATTTGCCACTTTTAAGAATGGTGCATTTGTAAATCAGGTACAAACAAATAAGCTAGAAATCCTAAAAGAATTAGTAGATGAAGTTACCAGTAATTAAGCATTTACAGAAAAATAACAGCGCTGAAGCCTTAGAACATACCATCGAAGTATTAGAGTCTTTTACAGAACATAGATCTGTAAGTGAACAAGAAATGGATGTTGTAGGTGAGCTTATAACAAATCTGTGCGGTGCAGTAGAGATGCATCAAATGATCGCAAACGGAATGTCTGAAAAAGATGCTGCTAACGGTTTTGCTCAGAAAGTGTTAGGATCTATAGATAGATAATTTCTTATTAACAGTTTTAAAATCCCTTAATCATAAATGATAAAGGGATTTTTTGGTTTTAGACAGTTATGCAAATTAGCATTTGTTTAATTGTTACTCTATACGCTAATAATTACATTTACTTAAACATACAAAAGCATTATGGCAACAATAACATTAGGTGGAAACACAACCCATACCCTAGGTGAACTTCCTAAAGAAGGAACAACAGCTCCCAATTTTCAGCTTGCTACAAAAGATCTACAACACGTATCTTTAGAAGACTTTAAAGGTAAACGCGTTGTGATGAATATCTTTCCGAGTGTAGATACCGGCGTGTGTGCAGCTTCTATCAGACATTTTAATAAAGATGCTTCAAATCTTGAAGACACTATAGTTTTATGTATATCAAGAGACCTTCCTTTTGCTCAGGCTCGTTTTTGCGGTGCCGAAGGCTTAAAGAATGTGGTTACTCTATCTGATTTTAAAAATGGCTCTTTTGGTAAAGATTACGGTCTTGAAATTGAAGATGGTGCGTTTGCAGGATTACATTCTCGCGTGGTTATTGTTTTAAATGAAGATCATAAAATTATATATAGTGAGCAAGTTTCAGAAATAGGTCAAGAACCTAACTACGAACTGGCTTTAAACGCGTTAAACTAATCAATGAATAACGCAAAAGATAGTTTTATAATAAATCGAATTAAAGCGTTTAGGTATGCCTTTAAAGGAGCCTGGCTACTCATAAAAAAAGAACCAAGTATAAAAGTGCAAATGGTTTGCGCAGTGCTAGTCACCATACTAGGTTTTGTATTAGATATTTCTACTACAGAGTGGATTCTACAACTACTATCTATAGGGCTGGTATTATCTATTGAAGGTCTTAATACCGCAGTTGAGAAAGTTGCAGATTTTATACATCCCGAGTATCACGAAAAAATAGGCGATATTAAGGACGTAGCTGCAGGTGCTGTTACGTTTGCCGCACTCATTGCGGCAATAATTGGTCTTATTATTTATATTCCAAAACTGTTCTAAAATTTTATCAGTTGAGTACCGTTTGATATTTGTATTTTTGCCAACCTGTAGATTTTAAAATCAATGCTACATTTGGCAAAATATCTATAACTACAGCATTGCAATCTTAAACTAATAATAAGTTACCGGTACAAATAGTCAACGCTTGGAATGGCCAGAAAAAAAACCAAAACCACAACCAAAAAAACTACGCAACCTAAGAAGTTAACTCTTAAGTTGTCTAAACAGCAGAAGATTGTACTAGGGAGTTTTTTATTTCTCCTGGGTATCGCTCTCCTATTTTCTTTTATTTCCTTCTTCTTTAACTGGCAGGCAGATCAAAGCACATTAGATAGTCTGGGAGATCGCAGTGTAGAAAGTCAGAACTGGCTAAATAAATTTGGTGCTGCCATTGGTGATTTTTTCATATATCAAGGTTTTGGGGTAGCTTCATTTGCGCTTGCTATTTTAGTAACGCTAACTGGTTTTTACTATTTCTTTGACAAAGAAAAGAAATCCCTTCGCGCCTATTGGTTTTGGGGAATAATAGTAATGCTTTGGTTCGCCATTTTCTTCGGATTCTTTTCAGACTCTGCACCATTACTTGGTGGTATGGTAGGTTTTGAACTTAATGACTATCTACAAGATTATTTAGGATTAATAGGTACAATACTTATTCTTGCTTTTTTTGCAATTGTTTATTTCGCCATTCGATTAAAAATCACTCCAGAACTTGTAGGGTCGTATTTAAAACAGAAAAAGCAATCGCTTCAGAGTGAACTAAACGATGAAGACGATGATGATTTTTCAGAATACAGAGACAATGCCTTTGATAAAGACAATATAGATTTACCTAAAGCTAAACCAGCCCCTACTCCATCTACAACAGAAGAGAAAGTTGATGAACCGGTTTTACAACAAAGCAATCCTGCAGCACCTAGCGAAGAACCTGAGCTAAAATTAGAAACCACCCAAGCTCCTCAAGAAGATTTTGAAATAGAAATTGAAGAACCTATTGAGGAAGAAGAATTGGTAGAAAATCTAAGCACTAAGCTTGTACAAGATTTTGGAGAATTTGATCCTACTTTAGAATTAAGCAACTACAAGTTTCCTTCGATAGATTTATTGAAGGATTATACAAAAGGACAAAGCATAACCATTGATCAGGAAGAACTTGAAGAAAATAAAAATCGTATTGTAGATACGCTTAAAAACTATAAGATCGAAATCGCACACATTAAAGCAACTGTAGGCCCTACGGTTACTTTGTATGAGATTGTACCCGAAGCCGGCGTTCGTATTTCTAAAATTAAAAACCTTGAAGATGACATTGCTCTGTCACTTTCGGCATTAGGTATACGTATAATTGCGCCTATCCCCGGTAAAGGAACTATAGGTATCGAAGTGCCTAACAAAAACGCGCGCATCGTCTCTATGCGCTCTGCTATAGCTTCTCCTCGTTTTCAAAATGCTGAAATGGAATTACCGCTTACATTAGGTAAAACCATTTCTAATGAAACTTTTGTAGTTGACCTAGCAAAAATGCCTCACTTACTTATGGCGGGTGCTACCGGTCAAGGTAAATCTGTAGGTCTTAATGCAATTCTTACCTCGTTACTTTATAAAAAACATCCTGCGGAAGTTAAATTCGTGCTGGTAGATCCTAAGAAGGTTGAGCTTACGCTGTTTAATAAGATTGAACGTCATTATCTGGCTAAATTACCAGACTCTGAAGAAGCAATTATTACAGACAATGCCAAGGTTATAAATACGTTGAATTCGCTTTGTATTGAAATGGATAATCGCTACGACCTGCTTAAAAATGCATTGGCTCGTAATATCAAGGAGTACAACGCAAAGTTTAAAGCTCGTAAACTGAATCCAAATGATGGTCATAAGTATCTACCGTACATCGTATTGGTTATAGACGAGTTTGCAGATCTTATTATGACTGCCGGTAAAGAAGTAGAAACTCCTATAGCACGACTTGCTCAACTAGCACGAGCGATAGGTATTCACTTAATTGTGGCTACTCAGCGTCCATCGGTGAATGTTATTACAGGTATTATAAAAGCCAATTTCCCTGCGCGTATTGCATTTAGAGTTACCTCAAAAATTGACTCCCGTACGATTTTAGATAGTCAGGGTGCAGATCAATTAATTGGGCGTGGTGATATGTTATTTACTCAGGGTAACGAACTTACGCGGGTGCAATGTGCTTTTGTTGACACTCCTGAAGTTGAAAAAATTACTGAATTTATAGGGTCACAAAAGGCATATCCTGATGCCCATCATCTACCAGAATATGTAGGCGAAGAAGGTGGCACAAGTCTTGATATAGATGTGAGCGACAGAGATGTTCTCTTTATGGAAGCTGCGGAAGTAATTGTTATAGCACAACAAGGAAGCGCTTCTTTATTGCAACGTAAACTGAAGCTGGGTTACAATAGGGCAGGTAGAATAATTGATCAATTAGAAGCTGCCGGCATTGTAGGACCCTTTGAGGGCAGTAAAGCTCGCCAGGTACTGGTTTCAGATATGAATGCCTTACAACAACAATTAAATAATGATTAAAATGAAAAATTTAAAAATAAAAGCATTTACCTTTTTATTTGTATTTCTCTCGGGTATTACGCTTTCTAATGCTCAAGATGCTAAAGCAAAATCTCTTTTAAATGAGGTTTCTACTAAAGTGAAATCTTATAAGAATATGTTTATCGACTTTAAGTACACGCTATCGAATGATGCAGCTGGCATTAATCAAGAAACACGTGGTGATGTTACTTTGAATGGGGATAAATACAAACTGAATTTAATGGGAACCACCCAGATGTATGATGGTAAAAAATTATATACTGTAATCCCTGATGATGAGGAAATCACTATTTCTACTCAAGATCCGGGAGATGATGATGCTATTACACCATCAAAAATGCTTACCTTTTTTAATAAAGGATATACATACAAATGGGACATAGATCAAAGTGTAAACGGTCGTAAAATACAGTATGTAAAGTTAATTCCTATTGATTCTAATAGCGAGTTAAAGTCGGCTTTGCTTGGTGTTGATGCCCAGACAAAACACATCTACCGTTTAATAATGACTCAAAAAAACGGAACAAAAATTACTATAACTGTAAACTCATTTAAGACAGACCAGCCATTACCCGGCAACTTGTTTGTTTTTGACGAGAAGAAATATGCAGATTATTACATCAATAGGCTAGACTAGCTTCTGTGAAAATACTGGACCGTTACATACTTACGACTTTCGTTAAAAACTTTCTGAGTACATTCATCATTTTGATGTTCATATTTGTACTTCAGACGGTATGGCTATACATTAAAGAACTTGCTGGTAAAGATCTTGATTTCTTTATTATCATCAAGTTTCTTATGTATTTCTCTCCGCGCCTGGTCACGCTGGTATTACCGCTTACAGTATTACTTACCAGCATTATGACCTTTGGTAATTTTGCTGAAAATTATGAGTTCGCTGCAATGAAATCTACAGGGATTTCATTGCAACGAGCTATGAGAAGTCTTACAATCTTTATTGTAGGGCTTGCTGCTACTTCATTTATGTTTGCTAATTATGTTATTCCTGCTGCAGAATTTGAATCACTTAATTTGAGAAGAAATATTGCTCAGGTAAAGCCCGCAATGGCAATTACAAAAGGACAGTATACAGATATTGCAGATGGTTATGTAATTAAGGTGGCAGATAAACAAGGTGAAAATGGGCAATTTTTAAAAGATGTGATTATCTACGAAAAAAATCCCACTCGTATAGGAAACTACACGGTAATTAAAGCACGAGAAGGCGAACTCATTAGTGCCGAAGGTGATAATATTTTATCACTTAAACTTATTGACGGTAATTACTACGACGAGATCGAGCAGAGAAACTACAACAAACAAAAGCGCGAGCCATTTGTAAAAAGTTATTTTGAAACGTATACCATTAATATAGACTTGTCTGAACTAGACAATGTAGATATGGATGAAAAAAGTATTGACAATGCGTATACAATGCTTACCGTTGCCCAGCTTAGTGACACCTTAGTCGATATTTCAAAAAATTATAATTCTCATTTAGAAGGTTTAGGAAAAGGCGCTCTACGGGAGTTGTATTTACAGAATTTAGATTCTACCTATCTCGCAAATGTTCCTATAGATACTACCCGAGTACTCAATGAAAATTTGTTAGAAAATTTTGAAGATTCAGAAAAGATGCAATTACTGGATCGTACTATTGCCAAAATTAAAAATGAGATAAATGACATTAAAAATGACAAGACCACAAATAGTCAAAAAGTAAAAGTTCTCAGTAAATATGAGATTGCATTACACGAGAAATTTGTTCTTGCCTTTGGATGTATTATTCTCTTTTTTGTAGGAGCACCTTTGGGAGCTATCATCCGTAAGGGAGGATTAGGCTTGCCTATTGTGGTAGGAGTTGTTTTATTTCTCACCTATCACTTCATAGGTATTTTCGCAAAAAACAGCGCAGAAGACGGTAGTGTTTCAGCCTGGTTAGCGAGCTGGTTGAGCACACTTATATTATTTCCGCTAGGGGTATATCTAACTTATAGAGCAACCACAGATCAGGGATTATTTGATCTAGACGGATTTCTTGATCCTGTTAAAAAGTTATTCCGTAAAAAAGATAAAAACGGTATTGATCCTCAGCAACCACTTAAAGATGTTGAACTTTCAAATGCTGAAAAGGCACTTCTAAAAATTAAAACCAAGCAGGAATTAGGAGATATAGTAGCCAATTATAAAAAATATGGTTATTCTGAAAATTTTAAAGACGCTGCAGCGCTTCTTTTACAGCAACAATCTTAGCCTAATCGCTCTCCTTTTAGTCTTAAATCTGTAGGCTCACAAAGCTAAATTGTATCTTTACGCATCTAAATTAAACTCATGACTACGCAGACATTTACCAGAGATATAGAACTCAATACCATTCAGGAAGCTATTGAAGATATTAAAAATGGAAAAGTAATAATTGTAGTAGATGATGAGGATCGGGAAAATGAAGGTGATTTTTTAGCCGCATCAGAGATGGTCACGCCAGAAATGATAAATTTTATGGCGACTCACGGCCGCGGACTTATTTGCACTCCTATTACTGAAGACCGTTGTAAAGAGCTCAAGCTGGATATGATGGTGGGAACAAACAGTGACCCGATGGAAACCGCATTTACGGTTTCGGTAGATTTGAAAGGAAATGGAGTTACCACCGGGATTAGTGCTTCAGATAGAGCAAAAACTATACAAGCATTAATAAACCCAGAAACCAGACCTTGGGATTTAACGCGACCGGGACATATTTTTCCGCTTAAAGCGAAAGAAGGTGGTGTATTAAGGCGTACCGGGCATACAGAAGCTGCCATAGATTTTGCACGTCTAGCTGGTTTTGCTCCTTCAGGTGTGATTGTCGAAATCATGAATGAAGATGGTACGATGGCACGTTTACCTCAATTACTTCAAGTCGCTAAAACTTTTGATATTAAAATTGTATCTATCGCAGATCTTGTTGCGTATCGCATGCAACACGATTCTCTTATTGTTAAAAAAGAGGATTTTAATATAGATACCCGTTATGGCAATTTTAGATTGCGTGCCTATCAACAAACTACAAACGACCAAATACATATTGCTCTTACAAAAGGCACTTGGGACATCGATGAGTCGGTTTTAGTACGCGTGAATTCTACTTTTGTAAATAATGACATCTTGAGTACACTCACTCAGGAAAACGATCGCAAACTTGATAAAATTTTTGAAACTATAAATACCGTCGGAAAAGGTGCGATTGTATTTATAAATCAGGAAAATATCGCTCACAAGTTACTCTACCGTCTTGCCGAAATTAAAGATAGACAGGAAACTGGTCGTAACAATGCGGTGCAGTCTAAAATGGATCTTAAAGATTTTGGTATTGGTGCTCAGATATTACACGATTTAGGTATCACAAAAATTAAGCTCTTATCTAATAGCGAAGAACTTAAGCGTGTAGGTATAATAGGGTACGGACTTGAAATTACAGAACGCGTACCGTACTAAACGCAAAACACGCTTATTTTCCTTAGACATTTCGCTGATACAACTAGAGAAGCAGGTTTTATACCTAAATGATTTTCTATGATTAGAATCAACTCGTATAACAACGAGTTCTTTTCTAAGTTGTCAATAAATTAGATCTATTACCAGTTGGTGTTTTTGTTGATATGTTCACATACTGAATGTATTTTTTAAAGTACTTGTTACAAAACGGAAACTTATCTTTATATCTCAACATCCCACACGTAGTTATTTTCGTAATTATATTGTGAACACGATAGTATATGAGGGTTAAAAAGATAGTCTTATTAAAACTACTAGGTTATTTAACACTAGCCTTTGTTGTGCTACTTCTATTTGTGAGCACCCTCTCCTATCGTATTAAGTCATATAGTGAGCCTTACATTTTTGATGCGGCTGCTGAAACCCCTAAAGTATATTCCGTAATCATTTTAGGAACCAGCGTGCTGTCTAATGGAGAATTATCGACAATGCTTAGAGATCGTGTAGAATCTGCATTATTACTTTACAAGACAGGCAAAGTAACACGGTTTTTAGTTAGTGGAGATAATGGTTCTACGAGTTATAATGAACCGCAGGCAATGAAAAGATATCTTAGAGAACGCGGAGTGCCCGAAGAGGCTATTTTTATGGATTATGCTGGTTTTGATACCTATGATTCAATTTACCGCGCCTCTTATATTTTTGAAATTGATAACGCAATTGTTGTCTCACAACGTTTTCATCTTCCGCGTGCAATTTATATAGCTCGCCAAATGGGTCTTAATTATTACGGTTACAATGGCGATCGTAGAGCTTATGATCTTGAAATGCGCAACAGGTTTAGAGAAATCTTAGCGAATGTAAAAGCATTTTTTGAACTTACATTTAACAAAGAGCCTCATTTTAAGGGAGATAAAATCCCCATCACCGGAAAAAACAATTAGTTTCAAAATTCCTTTAAAAAGAGTGTTGCCATATTAAAAAAACTTTCTATATTTGCACCCGCAATCAGCAAATAGCTGATGAGACAACTCAGGAGAAATGGCAGAGCGGTCGAATGCGGCAGTCTTGAAAACTGTTGAGGGTCACACCTCCGGGGGTTCGAATCCCTCTTTCTCCGCAATCAAGCGCAAGGCTTGAAATAACAAAAACCGCAGCAGTTATGCTAGCGGTTTTTTTGTTTTAAGACTTAGGCATTTGCAAAATGCTCAAAGTGGGATATTGGAACAAAATCCCTCTTTCTCCGCAAGGTCAACTAATAATCAGTTAGTTGTGAAGTTGACACCCAAAATTACACCCAATTCTGCAAAGGATTGGGTGTTTTTTTTTAATACATTTTGATTTTAAACTTCTTTTATCTCAATCTATCTACAAATGGCTGTAGCGCATTTCAGAATTTGGAATTATCTCAACTTGTCTTTTAAAAGCTCTTTACATTCTTTTGATGTCCAGTCGTAATTAGGCTGATACACCGGTATTACAAACTGTACATTAGGCGCTTGTAAAAAGGCATTTACAGGTAGCTCTTTTACTTTAATATTAATTAAGCTTAAATATTTCAGTAAAAATCAAAGTCACATATTAAAGTACTACTATACTTGGACTACCTAAACAATTCCATATACTATAAAATCCGTTTTTATAAACTTCTATAATTAAATAGCAAAATACAGTTTAAAGGTTCATTTTCCTCCCATTAATTTCTCAATAAAACTACCTCCAGGCATTGTTGGTGAGGAATCATCTCGCAACAAACCTGAATCTGCACGACTAAATAGCGATTGCATAATAAGGTGTCTTTCTGTAGGATCTATACTTTGTTCCTTTTTCAATGCTAAATAAACATAAGATAATTGCTCCCGTTCTTCAGCATCGCGACTTAAATGATAAGAGCTAAACATTAGCTTTGCAAACGTGCGAATACCATATGCCAAGAATGATACGAAGGTTATAAAAACAACTGACCAGCGCACAGCGCTACCTGTTTTTTCAAATAGATCTTTAAGTGTACCATCTGAAATAAGATATAAGACAATACCCAAAGCAATTATTGCTATTACAGTAACGCCTATTAACCAATTCAACCACGTTCTACCTTCAGTATTTAGTTTTTCCGATCGATTTCACCAGTAAGTAGCAGGTGCTTCAAGTTTGAGTTTCTCATTATATAACTCTTCAAGCTCCTTTAATCGTTTTAAATGATACTTATTATAGGTTTCTTCATTTGTCTTACTTTCATTAATCCATGATTCAATCTCGTTTTTCTTATTCGCTATATATTCGTCTAAATCTGTAGTGTAATTTTTATTATAGGATTCACTTTTTCTATAAACTTCTATAAGCTCTTGTTGACTCTGAGTTATTAGCTTTTCATACTGATTTCTTAAACTTGATAAGGTAGCATGCTCCTTAGCTCTCCTTTTGGGTATTTCAGTAACTTCGTTAAATTTATATTAATAAGCCATTAGTGCCCCTGACATTAGTTCAGGCGTATTATTAAAGCTGTTTTTTGGCTCTAATAAAAACTTATAAGCACCAGAATAAAAATTTGGATTTTTTCGATGAAGATCAATTAAGAATTTAGTTAGTGGTAAATCTATTGGAAAATGGAAACCTCTTGCTAATGAACTTACCTGATTACTATATTGGCTCCAATCATTATTTAATTGGTTAGTTTCTTTATCTGCTGCATTAATGATAAATTTACTCAACCAATTATGTATTCTATTGAAAACAGTCTTTGATAATTGTAGTTCGTTAGGAAGCTCTACTTCAATTTTTGACCAGCCACTTACTTGCTTTTGGAAATAATTATAAATATCTAAGAAACCTTCTTTAGAAATTGACATATCAGAATGATTATATGATATATCGCTAGAGATTGCTCTAAACCACTCTGGCGATTTAGACTCTTTTATTATTTGATTAATTTCTTTATTATTCATTTATAAGATATTAACTATTCTCCACGATCTGTATCTCCTTCTCTGTCAAACCATACAGCTCATAAACCATTTGGTCTATTTCAATTTCGGTGTGAGCTATTTGGGTTTGCAAATCCTGGGCTTTCTTCTTGTTTTCTTCAAAAAGCGACATCCACTCAAACTCGTCTTTTTTGGTCAAGGGAGGCACCTCGACTACGCTCGGTGTGACAACTGCTTCGCTCGAACTGACAGCGGCTTCTTTTGCGGCTTTTTCACGGAGTTTGTTATTGGCTTTGATGCTTTTATTCAACTCTTTGATAAACTCATCAAACTCCAACTCGTGCCAGTTTTCTAGTTTACGGGAGAGTTTCTCCAACTTGTATTGGGAGGCAAAAAAGATTAGGAATTTGTTTAAATGGTGCTGATTAATCTCGGTTTTTTGGATTACTAAATTGGTTATTTTTTTAAAATCGTAATTATTTAGACGATCAACAGGAATACCAAATGGCTCTAAATATTTTGTTTTAAAATAGTAATAACCTCCACTGTACTCAGAACTTGTGTTTTTAATAAAGTACCACATAAGTTTACTGTTAAGTATAGGAAGCAAATTTTTTACAGAATAATTTAGCGGTATTAATAAATAACCTCCAGCATCAGCATAAACATCCGTTTTTTTAATGGTGAAACTTGGTTTATTTTGTAGTTGTGGTGTTATAATATAATCCCTCTCAAAAACTGATATTTCTCTAGACCTATGTAATGAATACCAATAATCTGAATTTGTTTTATATCTTATTTTCTTTTTTATAAGAGGATCTTTAAAATTTAATAGATAACCATAAGTCAAAGGAAATTCATTTTGTAACACCTCCTCTTCTATGGGCTTTGTTTTTCCTTCCTCATCTTTAAAGTGTGGATATATTACGTATTTGTTAGATTTTAAAGGTAGATATCTTTTGATATCTTGCCCTTTAAGCACCTCTTTGAGAATATTTTTTTCAAGTTCTACAACACAATTTAAAGCTTTAGAAAAACCAAAAAAACTGTCACCCTTTATTTCACCCTCAAGCATAAAGATGTCATCCCCAGTGGTTATTAGTCCCTGATAAATTCCTTCACAAATAGATTTAAGTGAAACTTCCTTAACGACTTTATCAATTATTCCAACACCAATTTTATTTTTCAATAGCCAAGGCTTGGATGACAAATTATCATATTCAATTTTTTCAACTGAAAAAGGCTCTAATATCTTATCTGGTAGAATATGACTATAATTGATCGATTGAGAAAACTTGTTGAGATTAATAATGCAAGTATAAGTTGATGCATCTTGAAAAACCAACTCAGACCCAAAATGTATTATAATTGAGACTGCATTTTTTTCAGCTAAAAAAGCTCTTATGCCTGCACCAAAATCGGCAACCAAAAATTTATGTGGCAGAATAAAGGAGACCTCTCCACTTAAATTGATTAATCTATAGGCTTGCTCAATAAAAAGAACATATAAATCATATTTGCCCGTAGCACTAACAAAATTATTTTCTAAAAAAAGTGTTTGATTAAAATAATGTTCTTTCAAACTTTGTACCCGAACATAAGGCGGATTCCCAATCACCACATCAAATCCACCTTTTTCAAAGATTTTTGGAAACTCCTGCTCCCATTTAAAAGCTTTATCACCGGCAACCGCTTTATTGTCTATAAGACTGTTACCGCACTTGATGTTGCTGCTTAGGTCATTGAGCTTTCTGCGAGGTTGTGCGGTACGCAGCCACAGGGAGAGTTTAGCGATTTCTACAGACTCCTCGTTAAGGTCTACGCCGTAGATGTTGTTTTCTAAGATGGTGTTCTCAATATCTGCAAAGACGAGACCGCCACCCAGCACTTTAGCTTTGAGTTCGTCGATATAGCCGTGTTCTTTGATCAAAAAGTCAAGCGCCTGGTTTAAAAAGGCTCCTGAGCCACAAGCGGGATCGCAAATGGTTATTTGCAAGAGCCACTCGCGGTAGGTATCCAGAATGTCAACCAACTTTAAAAGCGTGTCTTTGTTACGGCCTTTTCTGCTTTTAAAATACTCGGCTTCTTCAAAACCCAGTTCGGCTTTTTTATCTTCACAGAGTTTGCCTACGGTGTTTTCTACAATGTATTTGGTAATGTATTTTGGCGTGTAAAAAACCCCGTCTTTCTTCCGTTTACTGGTTTGCTTGTCAAAGGTATCGCCTTCTATTTCGGCATTTACGCTTTCGATCTCATTTAACGAATTTTCAAAAATATGCCCCAGAATATTGACATCTACCTGACTTTCAAAATCGTAGTTGGCAAGTTTCCGCGTATGCGTTAACAGCAATGCATCGTCAATAACCAGTTGGTCTAAAATAGCATCCGGTTTAAAAAGTCCACCATTGTAGGCGTAAATCTCTGCGTGCCTGTCTGTACCTTTTCTGCCCTGATCCAGATAATTAAAATACAGTTTAAAGCGATCGTACAGCGGTACATGGGCATCCATCTCCTTAAGTTTTTCAAACTCATCTAGAATCTTAAGCGTAGAGTTAGGCGGTAAAAGTCCGCGGTCTTCGGCAAAAAAGATAAACAGAAAACGGTCTATGAGTTTCTGCGACTTTTTAAATAGGGTAAGCTTTACGTTCTTATCAAGGCGGTTACGCTCTGCACGCTCCTCTTCGGTAAGTTCTGCGGTGGTCGCGGCATCAAGTTGCTCTTGCCTGCTCGTCCTGATACGCTTTACATTGCGCTTGACCAGATCGCGAAACAGCTCACGTTTAAATATTGAATAGTCTTTGTAAAAGTTTTTTGTAATCGCTTCTTCTTCGGCAATAGAAGCTTCTTTGATCTTAAGCGGCAAATCGCTCATTAAGTTCTCACGCTGTAAACAAAGGAATAGCAGTGCAAAACGTTCTTGTGTAAGCTCAAATAAATTAAACTCTTCAAACTCGGTCGCATCGTTGATGTAAAACCGTAGTTTTTCAAAATTTGAAGTGATCACGTATATACAGCCTTTCTGGTTTGCCTTGTAATCAAAAGCCTGCCGGCGTATGCTTTCCAGGTCTTTAGTATTGGTTCCCTTCAATTCAATAACACCGGTAGCACTACCGCTTTTTAAAATCGCACCATCGGCCTTGCGGTTGTTCTTTTCGTTCTTAAACTCGGTAGTGAGATCATAGTTTGGGTTCGGGTTAAGCGTATATCCTAAAATATTTACAAAGAGTTCGTGTAAAAAAGTAGCCTGAAACTGCTCTTCTTTAGACTTGCGTATATTTTCCTGAATAACAGGATTGAGAAAATAGGCTGAAAAAATTTTATAAGCTTTAGCGATTACTCTATCGTCCTGAGCTTTGAGGTATTTATTAAGTACCGAATTTTGAAATAATGCCATTAGATGCTATAAGATATTACTAAGAACCTAAAAGTAAATAATCCTTAGATTTAAACTGCATCTAAAACTAGAAGTAATTAAGAAGTTATTAATGAGAAAATCTGTAAAAAGGGTTTATACCTTTAACTTCTCCTGTTGTTTAGGAACTAATACAGAATTTATAGAATGTGTTAGTATAAACGATTTGTAAAATTACGCTACTAAGAATTAGATAGACAGTTGCCTCTAAAAGTAGGTCTTTACATATCGTTCTGCTATATGGATTAGATAGAAAAATGAAATTTCTAAAACAATCGCAAAACTATAAACAAACTCAGAAAATAGTATTACAATCATTAAGAATATAGAATACAGAAAATCCCGATATTAGTAGTTCATAAATCAATATAACTTAAACTGCTATATCCTAAGACATCAGACTTGAAAGACATCCCTAACATATCATTTGAAAGTCAAGATGATCTTAATGATTTTGAGATACTTAAAATTTCTGAGATTTTCGAAAGAGTAAGCAAAAACCCAGATCACGATCCCTGCAAACCTCATCGCATTAACTTTTTTGCATTACTAATAATTACAGAAGGCTCTGGAACGCATCAGGTGGATCTAGGGCTTTACTCTGTAAAAAAAGGATCACTCCTAAAAATTGCTAAAAATCAAATTCATGCTTTTCAAGAAAATTTAAATTACAACGGGTATTTAGTGATTTTTACTGAAGACTTTGCTGTAAAGAGATTTTCTCGATCTACCCTAGATTATACTACACATCTATATAATTACTACCTCTCTACTCCATTAATTGAAAATGAAAAATATGGCGCTTCCTTTCTTACAGAAATCTCAGATGAATTAAATACTGTGTCACACGTACAAAAAGAAATCATTGCAAAATTGCTAGAAGTATTTCTTTTACGTCTTGAACAGCAAAATCATAAACTTGTATCGCTTAAAAGTAAGCCAGTTCACCTTACCATTTTCAACCAATTTAAAAGTTCGGTAGAAAACTTTTATACCCAAACAAGAAATGTAAAAGATTATGCCGAAAAGCTACAGATTTCCCCTAAACATTTAAATAACATAGTACGTCAAATAACCCACAATAGCGCTAAATCGTTTATCGATCACTATGTGATTTTAGAAGCTAAAAGAACTATCCTGCTTAATAATTATAGTATCAAAGAAGTTGCTTTCTCATTAGGGTTTGATGAACTCACTAACTTTACTAAGTTCTTTAAAAAACATACCGCTGTTTCTCCAAAGGAGTTTAAATCCAGTCTTTAGTCTGGTTTCACATTTACCACTTTGACCCGCCTTTTACCTTGTGGTAGTTGCCTATGATATAGAAATTTGCTTTAAAATATAAAACAATGAGCACAATAGCCATATGCCCTACTTGTGGGAGCAAATCAAGAATTAAAGAAAAAGAAGGAGAAACAATATATACAGCTGTTCAGGATGACGAGGCTTTTAAAAAAATAGGTCAAATGAAAAAAGCAATGGAAAAATTTAAAAGTAAAGCGGAAGCCCTGGAGAAAGAATTAGAAGCATTGAAAAGTCAGCAATAATACTTGATTTATTTATCTTAATTTTTTGACTGGATTACAACATCCAGTCTATCATCTGCGCATTTACCTTAATGTGTAAGTACTAAACAAATAATAACAACTATGAAAATTGCCGTTACATCTGCCAGTGGGAAATTAGGAGGCGCTATTATAAAAGCTCTCATACAAGAGATCGGTAAAGAAAATGTGGTGGGTATTGCACGCAACACGGCAAAAGCTGCACATTTAGGCGTAGAAGTGCGTAAAGGTGATTATAATAATCGCGAAGATTTTAACGAAGCATTGCAAGGCATCGATAAAGTCTTATTGATTTCAGGTATGGACAAACCGGAGAAACGCATAGCACAACACCAAAATGTAATTGAAGCTGCCAAACAAAATGGCGTTCAAAAAATGGTGTACACCAGCATTATTGGTGATGAAAAAAACACCGCTTTTAGTCCAGTAGTACAGAGTAATCGCCAAACTGAAGATGATGTGCGCAATTCTGGTATGGATTTTATAATTGGCCGTAACCGTATTTATATTGAACCAGACCTAGAGTATATTGATACCTACATAAAAGAAGATGGCATTATAAATTGTGCAGCCGATGGCAAATGTGGATATACCAGCCGTCAAGAATTAGGTTATGCTTATTCTCAATTATTATTGAATGATAATTTAAATGGTAAAACGCTGAATCTGGTTGGTGAGGGAATTACGCAAAGTCAATTGGCAGATTATATAAATCAAGTGTATGGCACCACACTCTCTTTTAAAAACATATCTGTAGAAGCGTATAAAGAAGAACGTCAAAGCGCCTTAGGTGATTTTTTAGGAACTATAATCGCTGGTATTTACGAGGGAATCCGCAATGGAGCTAACGATGTAACTTCTGATTTTGAAACTGCCGCAGGCCGCCCACACAAAAGTGCTTTAGAACTTATTCAACACAATCGCCTCGCCAATTAAAGGCATTCACAGAATATCATTAACCTAAATAAAAATTGTTTCTTAGACCTCTTTTTTTGAATAGAGATTTAGTATAATATTGTTTGGCAAAAGAATGATTTTCAAAGTTTTCCATGGACATATTCTAAAAACCGATATTGCCAAGGTTGTGCAATAGTTTTATTAAAACTGCTAAGTTTTACGCAACTCAAAAAGAGCACGGGGTTTTAATTATAAAATCATTTTATACACGTGAGTGAATATTAAAATCCTGTACATTTTCAGTATTCAAAATGGGATGCATATCCGTTGTCCTCCTTATAAACACGTACACTTTGATAAATAAATAGTATTTTTATTTATCAATCTCTATTCGATGAAATCAACATTACCGCAATCACTACAAAACGATATTTACAACATAACGCAAATTAGCGCAGTTCCTTCAATTTTAAATATCATTTGTAAATCTACCGGAATGCGATTTTCTGCCGTTGCTCGCGTAACAGATAACAAATGGATTACTTGTGTATCTCAAGACGAAATAGAGTTTGGTTTAAAAACAGGCGACGAACTTGTTTTAGAAACCACAATCTGTAATGAAATTAGGCAGCATTCAGCTCCGGTAATTATAGATGAGGTTAGTAAAAGTCCAGAATTCTGCAATCACCATACACCCGCACGTTATGGTTTTCAGAGTTACATCTCCTTCCCTATTTTTAGAAAAAATGGCGAATTCTTCGGAACGCTGTGCGCAATTGATCCCGAACCAGCAAAACTAAATAATAATGAAGTTCGTGATTTATTTGAACTCTATACACAACTAATTTCCTTTCATTTAGATGCGATTGAGGAAGTAAACGAACTCAATACAACACTTCAAGAAGAAAAACATATTGGTGAGTTGAGGGAAACTTTTATAGCAGTTTTAGGTCACGATTTAAGAAATCCTGTAGGTACTACAAGAATGTGCGCAGATATCCTTTTACAAATGGATCTACCTGAGATAGCTAATCGCCAGGCAAGCACCATAAAATCTACGTCCTATAGAATGCAAGGGTTAATTGACAATCTTCTGGATTTTGCCAAAGGACATTTAGGCGACGGTATTAGATTAGAATTATCACGTAATAGGCAAGCTTTAAAGAAATTATTACTTCAGGTTTCTAAAGAAATAAAAACTGTAGACAGTAACCATTCTCTTCATATAAATATTGATTTAAAAGATGATTTTGAATGTGATTTAAATAGAATAGGTCAGCTGTATTCTAATCTCTTAGGTAATGCGATAAAACACGGGGCAGCAAATATGCCTATCGACACGCAGGTAATTACAGAAAATGGAATGTTCAGTTTAGCTGTAACTAATTCGGGGATAAAAATTCCTGATAAGAAAATGGCGGATTTATTCAAGCCCTTTTTTACAACTAATGCTACCAATAATAAATCAGGTTTAGGTTTGGGACTTTATATTTCTTCTGAAATTGCGAAAGCACATAACGGTAAAATGGAAGTTCTATCTACCGTTGAGAAAACACAGTTTAAATTTACAATGCCGATTAAAGCTGTGGTAAATAAGATAGGTTTGTAGTCAATATTCACACGAGCTTCTCTAGTACTAAACACCTCCAATTAATTATAAAAATCGGCTAAGTAATAAGACTGATCAATATCTTTGACTTAATTTTATTTAATGGAAAAGATTGCAGTTATTGGAGGTTTAGGCACTTTATCAGGTGGTGATTTATTACTTAAATTACTCAAAAACAAAGAAGTGCTTAAGAATCAGTCTAAGTACTACTTTTCATTTGAGCAACAACCTTATAAGAAAATGGATGTTCCTTTGTATCATGAAAATGATATAAAATCGAGAAAATTCTATGCTTTTTCTATTTGTAAAAATTTTGAACAAAAAGAATTTTCTAAAATCTTGTTACCTTGTTTTGCAAGTCATTCTTTTCTAAACGAGTTACAGGAGGAGGTTTCACTTCCTATTGTCAATATGTTTGATGCGCTTTCTTACTATTTAAAACTAAATTATAAGAAGGGTTCAAAAATAGGCATACTAACATCAGATTTTGTCAAAAACTTACCACTCATAACTACTTATTTTGAAGATTATGAGCTTGTTTTCCCTCAAAATCAAACTGCATTAATGGATGCTATTTATGGTACTCACGGTATTAAGAATGGTTATCTCGACGGGTTGCCATTAGAATATATCTATGAGGAATGCAACCAATTACTTCAAGCTGATTGCGATGTGATTTTGCCGTGCATAACCGAATTATCATTAATTACAAACCAACTTTGGAAAAGGGGAATTTCAATCATCGATGTGAATCAGGTTTATGCAGATTACGCTTTAAGCACATCAGCTTCAATTTCAGCACCGCCATTTAAACTTGGTATTGTGGGTGGAGTTGGACCTACTGCTACGGTAGATTTTATGAACAAGGTGATTCTTAATACACCTGCCCATAAAGATCAGGATCATATAAAAATGATTGTAGATCAAAATCCCCAAATTCCAGATAGAACTGCAAACTTGATTTATAATGAAACAGATCCTACAATCGCTCTGTTTTCAACTTGTAAACGCCTCGAAGCAGCCGGCGTAAATGCAATTGCCATTCCGTGTAATACTGCACACGCGTATGTAAAAGCTATACAGAGCCATCTCAAAACTTCTATCATTAATATGCTTTCGGTAACAGCATCGCATATTTCGGAAAACTTCGGAAACAACGTTGTTGTAGGTTTACTAGCTACCTCAGGAACTGTTGCGAGCCGAGTTTATCATCATGTTTTAAACGAATTTGGTTTTGATGTTTTAATTCCTGATGAAACGCATCAAGATCTCGTTATGGAAAGTATTTACGGAAAAGATGGTGTAAAAGCGGGTTTTGTAACCGGCAATGCAAAGAATAACATTTTGCAGGCAGCAAATTATCTAATTACGCAGGGTGCAGATATACTCATTTTAGGGTGTACAGAATTACCACTACTCTTTCCTTTAGAAAAGGAACTTGATCATCAAACAAAAACTGCAAAACTTATTGATCCTACTTTAATTTTGGCAAAAGAAATTATCACCTTGTCAAAAGGCAGCCCACAGTTATCCAACTAAAATACGCATTGGTATATTTATTGCACCTTCGCTGTTTATGGGCAAGATAAATAATGATAATGGCTTTGTAACAGTTAGCGGAGCAAGACAAAATAACCTAAAAGATGTTTCTCTTAAAATACCACGGAATGCGCTCGTAGTATTTACAGGAATATCTGGATCCGGAAAATCATCATTGGCTTTTGGCACTTTATATGCTGAGGCACAACGACGTTATCTTGAGTCTGTTTCTCCTTATGCCCGCAGACTTTTTAATCAAATGCCCATTCCCGAAGTAGATTCTATAGAAGGCTTACCTCCTGCTGTAGCCCTACAACAGCACCGAAGCTCGGGGAGCAATCGCTCTTCTGTAGGATCTGTTACAACGCTATCAAACCTGCTGCGTATGCTGTACTCGCGAGCGGGAGATTATCCTAAGGGACAATCTATTTTGTATGCAGATTCTTTTTCAACAAATACGCCTGAGGGTGCTTGTACTGAGTGTCACGGTTTAGGGAGTATTTATGAGGTTACAGAAAAGAGTCTGGTTCCAGATGATACGTTAAGCATTAGAGAGCGCGCTATCGATGCCTGGCCAAAAGCCTGGCAGGGAAAAAATCTAAGAGATATTTTGGTAACATTAGGTTATGATGTTGATATCCCGTGGAAAGATCTTCCGCAGAAACAGCGTGACTGGATTCTTTTTACAGATGAGCAGCCACAAGTTCCGGTTTATAGAAATTACAATCGGGAGCAAGTTCAGCAAGCTATAAAAGATGGCCTACAACCGAGCTATAAAGGCACATTCACTGGCGCTAAAAAATATGTCTTACACACATTTGCAAATTCACAAAGCGCCTTGATGAAAAAAAGGGTGTCTAATTATATGGTTAAAAGTGAATGCCCGGTATGCAATGGTAAAAAATTACGGAAAGAGTCACTTTCTGTCACATTTGCAGGGTATGACATTGCAGACATTTCTCAATTACCCCTAAAAAAATTAAATGTGATTTTTGAACCTTATAGTAAGGGTAGTGCTCCTGCCCTAAAAAAAATTGCTATAAGCCATAAAGAGAAAGCTATTGTGGCACAACGTATTGCAGAAGACCTTGTAAATCGCGTTGCAGTACTATTAGAATTAGGTTTAGGTTATTTGTCATTAGACAGAAATACTCCTACACTTTCTCCCGGTGAGCATCAGCGTTTGAGATTGGCTACTCAAGTACGCAGCAATCTATTTGGGGTGGTTTATGTTCTCGATGAACCCTCAGCAGGACTGCATCCGGCAGATACAGAGGCATTATTGAGCACATTAGATAAACTTAAAAGTGGTGGTAATTCGCTTTTTATTGTTGAACACGATCTGGATGTCATAAAACACGCAGACTGGATTGTAGATGTTGGTCCAGAAGCTGGTTCTGCAGGCGGAAATATTATATATAGCGGTCCCCCAGAAGGGTTACGCCAGTGCACAGAATCTAAAACTCGGAAACACCTTTTTAATGAGCACCCGTTAGTTACAAACAAGGTATTCTCACCAGCAGGATGGCTGGAATTGAACTCTATTTCAAGGAACAATCTAAAGAATATTGACGTTTCATTTCCTTTAGGGGCATTAACTAGCGTTACCGGTATTTCTGGATCTGGAAAGAGTAGTTTAGTAAGTCAGGTGCTCGTTGATTTAATGAAAGTACATTTAGGTCAAGATTCTAACGATCAAATAGAAGACGAGGAACACTATGAAGTTGTAAATAGTACAGCGTCTACATCAGGTACAATTGCAAACGGTGCAACTAGTCTGAAAAGAATGGTTGTAGTTAATCAAAAGCCTATAGGTAGAACTCCTAGATCTAATCTGGCTACATACACTGGTTTTTTTGATGTGGTGCGAAAAATATTTGCTTCGACTCCCCTTGCAAAATCTAAAAAATATAAAGCTGGAAGATTTTCTTTTAACGTTGGGAAAGGGCGCTGCACTAATTGTGATGGAGAAGGTTTTGTAATGGTCGAACTTTTGTTTCTTCCAAGTGTTTACGCATCTTGTCCAGTGTGTGAAGGTTCTCGTTACAACCCGGAAACTTTAGCAGTTACTTATAAAAATAAAAATATTGCTCAGGTTTTAGAAATGACTGTTGACGAGGCTCTTCTGTTTTTTGAAGAGGACGATCGGGTAAACCGTACATTAAAGGTGCTACAGGAAGTAGGTCTTGGTTATTTGCGATTAGGACAACCCGCAACCGAACTCTCAGGAGGCGAGGCACAACGTATTAAATTAGCTAAAGAACTTCAACGCCTAAATCGCGGAAATACTCTTTATATTCTTGACGAACCGACAACAGGATTGCATCCTACAGATGTAGAAAAATTGCAATTACAACTAGAAAAACTAGTTGAAGCTGGTAATACTGTTATAGTAGTTGAGCACGATATGCAAATAATTGCATCCAGTGATTGGGTAATTGATATGGGACCCGGAGCAGGAAATGAGGGTGGAAATGTTGTCATAGCAGGAACTCCTGAAGAAGTTTCAGAAAATCAAATAAGCAAGACAGCGTCATTTTTAAAGAAAAAATTAAGCCGGTAGTTTTTAAAAACTACCGGCTTAATTTGACATTAATGCTATTTACTATTCAAATACGTGCTTCGCGTAATTTAAATTACGGTCTTCGTAATTCTTTTTAAAAATATCCAGTCGTTTTAGGAATGACTTATAATCTTTAGTCTGCTCCTTGGGTGACCATGCTACTTCAGAAAGTGCAGTCATTCTAGGCAAAATCATATATTCTGCGTATTCTGGTGTACTTATATATTCGGTCCACAGGTTTGCTTGAATACCTAAAATATTTTTTTCTTCTTCCTTGGTTAGTTCAGATGGAATAGGTTCAAAAGTGTACACATCTTCAACCGTATTTGGTCCTCTTCCTCCTATTGTAAGCGGTTCGTTTATAGTGTCATTAACTTGATAATAATCAAAATAATAAGGTTCTCTGGGTGTCATAATCACGTTCTGACCTAGTTGAGCCGCTTCAATTCCACCGGCAACACCACGCCAAGACATTACCGTGGCATTGGGTGCTAAACCACCTTCAAGAATCTCATCCCATCCTATAATTTGTTTTCCGTTCTTATTTACAAAACGTTCCATATGCTGAATGAAATAACTTTGCAACTCTTCTTCATCCTCTAAACCTTCATTTTTTATTTTTTGTTGGCAATGCGGACATCGTTCCCAATTATCTTTAAGACATTCATCACCTCCAATGTGGATATATGACGACGGAAATAATTGCATTACTTCGCTTAATACATTCTCATAAAACAAATAGGTGCTTTCTTTTCCGGCACATAAAACATCAGACTTTATACCCCAGGATTCTTGTACAACTTTCTGGGTTCCTGAATTCATTTTCTCTTTTGTTAATTCAGAAATTATATTATCATTCATTTTTGTTGGTTCTTCTGGGAAACAACTTAAAAATGGATAAGATGCAATAGCTGCACCATTATGACCCGGCATATCAATTTCCGGAATAATTGTAACGTGTCGTTTTGCGGCATAAGCGACAACCTCTTTAATCTGCTCCTGACTGTAAAAGCCTCCGTGTTTTTTATTATCACTTTTATCACCCGGAGTTCGGCCTATCTCTGTACCATTACGCCACGCTCCAATTTCAGTAAGTTTAGGATATTTTTTAATTTCTATTCGCCATCCCTGATCTTCGGTAAGATGCCAATGAAACGTATTCATTTTATGTAGAGCAATTAAATCTATAAACTGTTTTACAAATTCGACATCATAAAAATAGCGTCCGGTGTCTAACATCATTCCACGATAGGCAAAGCGCGGCTCATCTTCAATAGATAATGCAGGAATTACTGTATATGATTTGCTGTCTATTACAACTTCCTGAACCAGCTGTCTCAATGTTTCCACACCATAAAAAAGCCCTTTTGTAGTTTTTGCTTTTATTTTGATCGCATCATATTGAATATCTAAACTATAGCCTTCTTCAGCCTTTACCTCATCAGAAATTTCAAGTTGTATTGCGTGTGTACTTTCCGAAGTGGTTTCTATTTCTACATCTGCGATTTCTTTCAGCATATGTTTTAAATAATCAACTTCATTTGAGGCACTACTATCTGCTTGTATAGATGTTTTATTGTCTAGTACAAAAACGCCGCTTTTAGTCTCTATTTTTTGGGGCGCCGGAATTATCGTATACAAATCTGCATCTACCTGAACAGATTTAAAATCCTCATAATCGTTTGAAGTGCAACTAGAAATTAGAAGACTTAGGAGTAAACAACAACTGTACAGTACACTGTTGTAATTATTTTTAAATGCTATCATACCATTATTTTTTTTCTATTTTTTTTATTTTTCTTACTATAAGACCACAAATTATAAGTGTTGAAATAGCTCCTAATGCATATGCGATTGTATTATCTAGTTGCAAACCTTCGGGAGCTAGTAAAATATAAGTTGTACATACCATTGTCATAAAAACAGAAGGAATTAAAACAATCCAGTAATTCCTTTTGCGTTGTGCCAGATATATCGTTATCGTCCAAAGAACCATCGTGGCTAGTGTTTGATTACTCCAGGCAAAATAACGCCAGATAATATCAAAGTTTACTTGGGTTAGAGCTATGGCAATTACAAATATTCCTATGCTTAAAAACAACCTGTTTTTAACTTTCTTCTGATCATATTTAAATGAATCTGCAAGGATTAATCGTGCAGATCTAAATGCGGTATCTCCAGATGTAATGGGAGCTATAACAATACCTACAAGTGCGAGCAAGCCGCCATATTTTCCGAGTAAACTATAGGTGATTTCATTTGCTGCCCAGGCAGCATTATAGTCATTTGCAAACATCGCCTCGTTTAAGCCAGAAACTCCTCTAAATACTACCATTGCTGCTGCAGCCCATATTAATGCCACAATACCTTCGGTAATCATCGTACCATAAAAAATGCTGCGCCCTTGTTTTTCGCTGGTCATACAACGAGCCATTAAAGGGGATTGTGTCGCGTGAAAACCGGAGATCGCGCCACAACTAATTGTAATAAATAACATAGGAAAAATAGGAGTGTCCTGAGGCTGTAACGTCCCATTTTGAATACTGGTCCAAGAAATTTCTGGGATTTGATAATCATTAATAAGAAGTGCAACAAATAATCCTAATGCCATAAGTACCATAGCTATACCAAACACCGGGTATATTTTACTTATAATTTTATCTATAGGCAATAGCGTCGAAATAATGTAATACCCTAAAATGATACCTATCCAGACTTGAATTCCAAGCATATTCTGGGTCATCCCATCAATAATTTTTGCCGGGCCCACAATAAATACGGTACCCACAAAAATTAGAAGTACAAATGAGAATATTCTAACAAGGTATTTGCTTTTATTCCCCAGATAAACACCCACGACTTCACTTATACTCAACCCATCATTACGCAGGGATAACATTCCTGAAAAATAGTCATGAACTCCACCAGCAAAAATACTTCCTATTACAATCCAGATAAATGCAGACGGACCATACATCGCTCCTGAAATGGCCCCAAATATGGGGCCCAATCCAGCAATATTCAAAAATTGAATTATAAATATGCGCCACCTGGGTAACGGCATATAATCTACATTATCCTGTAATCTAATTGCAGGAGTAGTGCGAGTTGCGTCTACTTTAAACGTACGCTCTACAAATTTTCCGTAGGTATAATAACTAATTACCAGTACAACTATTGAAATACAAAAGCTTATCATAACTAATTAGTTAGTATTTCTAGAAACAATTATTAAAATTTAGTATCCTGTATTCTGAGTAAGATTCGGATTCAACAAGCGATCTTCTTCAGGTATTGGAAATAAATATTGACGTTCTGGAAATGTTGTTACATTAAGCGTACGGCAATATCCTGCATTTAGCAAGCCTGTAAAGTCTGGCAATCCGTCTTCATCGATTTGTGGTGTTTGACCCCAAAACCAAAGATCTTTGTCTACAAGATTATCCATTAAGGGACCCGTAGGAGGCGTATCTGTATTAGCATCTGCTGTAACATTTAGCAAACCATATGTGTAGCCCGTTAGCGCCTTTTCTGCAAGTCTCCAGCGTATAAGATCCATATATCTACGCCCTTCAAAAGCTAGCTCTGCTCTACGCTCACTACGCACTTTATAACGCAGTTCTGCCTGATTTGTAGTTGTTATTTCTGGATTTGTAAATGGTGAATTTGCATAGGCTCTGTCACGAACGCTATTTAATGCATTTAGGACACTCTGATCGATCTCGTTTAGTTCAATTTTGGCTTCAGCGTACATTAAAAGAACATCTGCATATCTCATTATAATTAAATCGGGATCTGTTCTATAATCTTTCCAATCTTTAGTAACTCCTTTTTTAAACAAGAGTCCGTTAAATGCTGCGAAAGCTCCTATCGATCGTGTGTCTTGGTTTCTAATGTCTATATTATTTTCATAATCACGAACTAGTTTAGCATTAGGATGTGGATTATGCTCAATATCCATAAAATTAGATCCAGAATCTGGTTCCAGACCATCGCCATCTTCTAAAGAACCAAATGGAGCTATAGTAGCCAGCAAACGTGGATCTCTATTTTTAAACGGATTTTGAGGGTCAAATAAAGGTGATTCATCTATAGGCAAACCATCGACGCACTCATAGGATGCCAATAATTCCCATGTAGGATTACGCCCGGCATAACCCCCGTGATTTCTTGGTAAAAAATCGCGCACATTATCATTACGTATGATATTTAAATCTGTATTACGCGGAATATGAAAAATCGTTTCCTTTGAGTTTTTTGTAGTAGGCTCAAAAAGCTCTGCATAATCTTCATACAATTCGTACTCTCCAAGATTTATACAATTTTCAGCAGCGGTAGCAGCTATTTGAAAATCACCCATATATAAGGCTAATCGTGCTTTCATTGCATATGCAGCTCCTTTAGTAGCATACTGCAAACCATTATAGGATACTGGAAGTGTAGCAGCTGCGTTATCATAATATTCATAAAGTTTAAGCTTTATTTCCTCTTTAGGAGTACGTGCTACTTCAAACGATTCATCTACAGTGAGCTCTTGCTCATAGAAGGGTACATCACCAAAATGTGTGATTAAATAACTATAAAACGACGCTCGTAAAAAGTTTGCTTCTCCAAGCAACTGGCTAGACTCTGCTTCGGTAAGTACGGTTTGATTCTCAAGTTCATTAACAACAACAAGTACACGAGCAATTCCTTTGTATAAATTAGACCAGTCTGTATTTGATTTTGCATATTCAGAGCTCACATTTCCTGCCTTGATTGCATTAAGCACATCTCGACGTTGCCAGTCATCATCCATACCCTCGTAAACCTCATCAAGAGGCCAAAAAACTTCTCGATAGCTTTCATTTAAAGATTGTCTAAACTGATCTTTAGTCTGGTACCAGGTTCCCGAATTAGCAGCGTCCTTTTGTGTAAGATCTAATTCGGTACAGGATTGTAAACACAAACCACTTAGAATTAGAAGCGTATAAAATGTATTGAATATATATTTTTTCATCTCTATATTTTTAGAAGTTAGCTTTTAAGCCTAAAATGAATGATTTTGTAATTAAATATCCACTTTGCTGTTCGGGATCTATACCGTCTGGTAAACTATCAAAAGTGAAAAAGTCATTACCCGATGCAAATACTCGAAGGCTTGTAAAAGGAGCGTTAGGTATTGCACTTGCAGGAAGCGTATATCCTAAGGTTATATTCTTAATACGTGTGTAAGCTCCATTTTTTAACCAGAAGTCTGAAAATCTATAGTTGTTACTTGAAGAGCTTTCTGATAAACGTGGATATTCTGCTTGTGCATTTTGTTCTGGCGTATTGTAATTGCTGTAATAATTACCATCATAAATACTGTTTACTGCTTGCCAGTTATACAAGAACGGACGGATGTAATTTTGCGCCAAATAGAAGCTTTGTTTCCCTACACCTTGAACTGTAAGTCCAAAATCAAAATTTTTGTAGTTAAGATTAAGTGTACCACCATATTGGTATCGTGGTAAAGAACCACCTAGATGTTGTTTATCTAATTCGTTGATCACACCATCTGGCACACCATCTGGACCACTTATATCTTTATATCGAATATCACCGGGACGTACCGCTGCGCTGGTAACAGCAGAATTATCTACTTCAGCTTGAGTTTGATAAATGCCATCAGACACATAACCATACCACGTTCTAAATTCTTTGTCCTGCTCAGAAATTACATTTCCGGAGATTAAGCGTTTTCCGTTTATATCACCTACAACAGATTTTGAATCAAAAACATTTGCAGAAATCGAGTATCGTAAATCGCCTATGCTATTGTTATAAGAAAGTGCAAGTTCCCAACCTTTGGTATTCATACTTCCCACATTTACCGTAGGATCTTCGTATCCTATTAATGACGGAATACTTAAATTAAGTAGCATATCTTCGGTATCCTTCACAAAGTAATCTGCAGTAATAGAAAGCGAATTATTAAACATCGATAAGTCTAGACCTACGTTTTTTGAAATTGTGGTTTCCCAAGTAACATCTTCTACAGCAAGAAATCGCTGGGCTGCAGAGCGCACTGCTTCTACATTGCTTCCGTTTGCGATCAAAGCATTGCTAAATTGTAATACAGATAAATATAGATAGTTACCTAATCTGTCATTTCCTAATGATCCATAAGATCCTCTAAACTTTAAGAATGAAATGGTCTCACTCAACGGACTCATAAACTCTTCATTAGACAATACCCAACCCGCAGAAATAGAAGGGAATGATCCCCATCTGTAATCTTTACCAAAACGGGACGAGCCATCACGTCTTACATTAGCCTGCAAATAGTAAGTATCGTTATAATTGTATGCCATTCTTCCGAAGTAAGAGACATACGCATTTTCTGAAATTGTAGTCCCATTATCAAAAACACCATCTAAAGGCGCCTGATTAAGATAGGGATAATCTGAACTTACAAACTCATTACCACGTACACTTAACGTCTCATAATCTGCATTAAAATCTTCATAACCCAATACTCCGCTTAACGCATGTTTACCAAACTCTTTATCGTAGTTAATAAGTGCCTGAGTCGTTAACGTATTGTCATTTGTACGGTTCTCTAACAGATAATTCTGGCTTGCATTATGTCCTGAAATATAAGCCGGAACAGCGGTTTGATTAGGATCATCAAAATCATAATAAGGTACGGCTTCATTAAAGAACTTGTATTTATTGAAGTTAAAGTTAGGCGCTAGATTTACCGATAACTTAAGATAATCTGTAGGTTTGTAGTAAGCACCTATCTTACCATAAAATAAATAAGATTCACTTTTCTGAAATCCTCCATTTTGTACAATTGCATAGGCATTCTCTCCAGATTTACCTCCTGCAATACGTCCATCTTGCCATACAGCAGCATAGTTAGGACCGGAGTTTAGAGCTAACTCTGTAGGATCAATTACGGGATTATTGTTTGTGGTAAGCTTCACAGCAAAATCAATATTTGCCCCTATCTTATCTGAAATTTTTACATCATTATTTAAACGACCTGTATATCTTCTCCAATTGCTGTTGTCGTAAAGTGCATCCTGGTATTCATAACCCATCGTAAAACTGGATTTAATTTTTTCAGAACCACCGCTTACGGCAATGTTATGGCGGTAACCATAAGAGGCATCATTAAGGATAAGATCTTTCCAGTCTGTATCTGGAAATTGATCTGGATCTAATAAATGATTTGCATCGTAGTTTGCAATATAATCTGAAGCCCAAGTAGGATCTTCAACACCTGTATTTCCGTTATCATTCCACGCTTTTTCATTATCCATTTCAAAATAACGGGTAACACTTACATTTTTGCGGCTTTCGGTAGGTGTATTCATAATAAATTCGCCATTGTAAGACACTTTATAAATACCCTCTTTACCACGCTTTGTTGTAATAATTATAACCCCTGCAGCTGCTCTTGAGCCATACATTGCAGAAGAAGCACCATCTTTTAAAACAGAAATACTCTCTATTTGATCTGGGTTTACATCATTAATATTATCAACCGGCACATCATCAACTAGAATTAATGGTGAGCTATCACCCTGCAGTGTGGTGATACCCCGTATGTTTATTGTGTTTCCTGCTCCTGGTGCACTGCTACTGCGGGTAACACTAACACCGGCAACGGCTCCTTGTAAAGCATTAGAAACATTAGTTACATTTCTTGAAGTGATATCATCACCTTTTACCACACTTATAGAACCAGTGATATCTTTTTTAGATTGAGTTCCATATCCTACTACAACAATCTCCTCAAGACTTGAAACATTCTCTTGCAGATTTACCTGGATCTCCTTCTTACCCTCAATCGGAATTTCTTGCGACAAAAAACCTACATATGTTATTTTAAGCACAGCATCTTCAGAAGATACATTAAGACTGAATTTACCGTCAAAATCGGTTTGTGTTCCAGTGCTTGTTCCTACCTCCATAACAGTTGCTCCTGGCAGCGGCACCCCGGTGTTATCGAGCACAGTACCAGTTATTAAAAAAGATTGTGCATTGTTTTGCATAGAAAAATTACTTGCTGCTGCAAATAAGTTTTCTTGTGCTAAGATCACCATCACTACCACCAGTACTAAATGGACAGGAATTTTGAATTTGAAAAAATTGACTTTGAGACAATTCCGAATTGCAGGTTGATTCATAATTTGTGTTTTTAGATTTATATTGGTGTTGATTTTTCTACAAATAATAATTAAAGCTCTTCTTAACAAAATGTAAAAGGGGACCATTTTCAATAGCCTAGACAGCAGCTACTTTGTTAATATTTTACTAATCTACTAAATATTTTTTAAAAATGTGTTCGAGCACATAAGTTTTTTTTGATAATTAGCGAGATTTATTTGTTATTGTTATGTTATAAAATTGTTTGCTAGTATTTAACGCACATAAATACTAATGAGCGTCTTTATTTTGAGAGATGAAGTGTATTTGTGGCTCCATCTTTTACAGTAATTCGTATCGTGGTATTTGATTCTGAATGATCTATACTCACTTGCTCATTTTTTGTATCTAGCTGCCATATACCTTTTATAGTAGCTTCAAACCTTAACTCGTGACCTTCTCCCGGTGTTTCTATACCTTCTACTGTTTTAAAATTTAAATCTGGTTGCACAATACTTACACTAATATTTTTTGCATCAACCTCTTTGATCATAAGCATTGCGGGATCACTTACGCTTTTTAATAATCCGTTATTTACTTGATATTTTTCATCAAAGACTACATAACCGGTTGTGTTACTCTCTCTATCAAAAACAATATGTGCCTGCCGGGTTGCATTCAATATTTTGTAGCTCGAATCTTTAAAGTTCCCATTTTCGATTTGTGCCAATCGGCTTTGAGCGCTGAAGGGATATATTACATATTGATACGATGCGTCTTTAGGTGCTTTACCGTGATTTATATAAGCAACTCCATAATCTCCAGAAGTTTCCTGAACACCATTTCCTTTGGGATTCATTTTACCCGTATTTATAGAATATTTATTGTGATATGATTTTTGATTAGTTTGTTTGAGATGCACCTTACTTGCAGATAAAATGTGATACGCATTTTTATATGCATCGATTAACCATCCATCCTTTGCCGTACTTTTCCACGAATTAGTAAAAGGTGATTTTTGTACTGTGCCAGTAACATCAGCATATATAGATCTGGTAGCTTGGTTTAAATTATTCTGAAAAAGTACCGTCTCAACATCGTGATTCTCGTCTATACTATTAATAGAACTTCCTATGCAAATCAATTTATCTCCGAAAGAAAAAACAGATTTATGAGCTTTTAATTTTCCCGGGAAACTATAAGTTCCGCGCTGGCCATCTGCATTTGAGCCAGAACTTTCATCCAGAATCATTGCAAATACTCCGTTACCATTTTGTTGTACTGCTCCTGCAAAGGTTTGATTTGATTTAAACATCAAAAGTGATAAATCTGATTCCAATTCTTCTAATGGCAAGTAAATTATAGTAGCCCCTGGATATCTATTCCAGTCCCAACCCAACTGATTAAAGCCGCTTTTTTCTTCTCCTTTTTCAGAAAGTAGTTGTATTGTTCCATTTGCAGGGTATCTTCCGTAGCGATTAGAAGCTATATAAATTTCTGATGCCCACACATACTTACTATATCCCTTTAAAATAGCCGCCCAGTCATTTCTCCTGTGAATTGCTGTTGCCGCATAGGGTAAGGTATGATAACCCGGAAGCTCTTCTGCCTCGAGATTGTAGTTATTCTCTAGTTCGTTTTGCATTTTAGGATTACCACTTCCCCACAATCTCAAATATGCACTTCCAAAATCGGTATCTATAGTTGAGGTATGTTCTGGGTTACCGGAAAAAATCATATCTCTAAACTGAGGTTCTAAAAATTCTATAGAATTGTCTTCAAGTGGATGTCTTCCTGCATTTGCAAACCCAAAATCATAGGTATTGCTATATAATCGTGTGGTAAGTAATGCTTTTTTAAAGTTTTGATGCCCGTCTGTTCCTATTTGATAGCGGGTGCTTGCAAGCGTTCTAAACACTTTAGGTAAATTCTTAAATGCGCCCATACCATAGGCAGGATAATGCCCTCCATGATGCCAGGATGTACCGTCTTTTTTAAATACCCCATGTGCATCATCCTGCGCCAGGGTAATTGACATATACTGGCTGTATTTTTCTAGTAAAGCTGCGATCTCATTGTAATCAGATCGCATGTAAATAATCATCAAATGATAAAACGACTGCGTATTAAAGTAATCGATATTGGCTACGAAGTCATTTTCATCTGCAAGAATTTTACCCAGATTAAAAACCCATTGCATGCTATCTCCTACCTCATTTAATAACTGTGCATTTTCTAGTGGTTTCCGCATAATAAAAAAAGCAACAGCAATGTCTTCTAGGCTATAGCCTATATGATGACGCGTTCCTCCAGAAGAGCCTGCCTGCCATCCCTGATCTAAAAAATAGCGTGTCGCATTAATAAAATATTCCGAAACTCTTTCTTTAGTTTCAGCATCAGCGATTGTATAAATTTCTGCGAGTTTAAGCATGATTTGCCCCAGACGATGAACTTCGATATAATCTTCATCATATTTAGGTGTCTCCTCAAAATAAGTCTCACCATTTCTAAAGGTGACCGGTCTACCTTTTACGGTCTGTCCCACATCGAGATCTAATTTATCATAGGCAGCAGTAGCAGAACGTAATTTTGCTGTGATTGTATCTTTTATTTTTAAGCGCTCTTGTAATCGGTTTTCAATCGCTATTAAATCTGCTTGTGCTTCGGAAGATATTTTAGTCACCTCAAGATTTTTTATCGATTGATAATAGGCTAATGACGGCATCCAGTGATCTTGCTCTGCAGCAAAATCGGTTTTAATAAAAGGAACTAAAAAATCTGGATATGCGTAGCGATCATCCTGATATTGAGAAAAAACTATATCATCAAAATAGATACTTCCCGCAACTACATCGATTGCTTGAACTTTAAAAGAATTAAAATTAATCTGTGTATTTCGCTCAGGAGTATCTCCTTCCATTTCATAATAAGGAACCCAAATCGTTCTCCAGCCTGTAAATTTTAGGTTAATATCAAACCATACCTGATCTCTATTTTCTGAAGTTCCGTAGGAGAACCGGAGTTTCCCCTCTTGGGGTTGCTCGTTATAAATGGATATACTTGTAGTGGGACTATTCGGAAAATAATCTCCATATGCCAGTGGACTTTCAGCTTCACTAAGTACGCTAAATCCGGCTGTTATATAACTCTTATTTTCAAAATTCCATTTTAAGGAAGCCTTACCAAAGTGATAATGGTTATCACTTAGAGTAAGGCTACTAGTTGCATCACTGCCTAGTTTTGAAAGTTCGTTCTCATTTTCAAAAACTAATTTAATAGGTTTTAAATCCTGAGCATAAAGCCCAGGAAACCAAATATTCACCAAAATAGAGATTAAAAAACCTATTAAGCAGTTTGCATGCATAAACATTGTTCTATTTATAATTTACTGATGTGTTTCCCGCTCCCTGTAAACCTATATCTACGGGTTTATTTGATTTCCAGTTGCCTCTTGTAAAATCTGGAACATCGACAGAGTTAGATCTGTTTGCTACAGACTGTTCACTTAAAGTTCCTACAGAACTCCACAGTGCTGCATCATACACATCTTGATCAAGAGGTAAACCATTGCGTAAACAATCAATAAGCCTCCAGTCCATTATAAAATCCATTCCTCCATGGCCACCTATTTTTTTAGCAAGGTTTCCTACTTTTTTGACTAGTTCGGGAGTATATTTCTCTTCAATACCTGCCATTTCTTTCTCGGTAAGCCAAATATCGTTTACAGCTACTTTACCGGGTGTAGGCCATTTCTGAGCAAAAGCTTTGGTGCCGCTTACCATATGAATTCGTGAATAGGGTCTTGGCGAACTCACATCATGTTGTACCATAATACTTCTCCCCATTTTAGTTTTTATGAGCGTTGTATTCATATTTCCTCTGAAATTTTTATTTGCATAATCAGAAAAAAATGGATCTGTACCTGCTCGCTGTTTTGCTCGCTTCTGCATATCAAAATCTGCAGAAGAGAGAGAATTTAAGTAATCCATACGGTCCCCACGATTAATATTCATAATCTGGCAAATAGGACCTAAACCGTGAGTAGGATATAAGTTTCCGTTGCGTGTAGCATTTTCTTCCAGACGCCACATACCCTGGTAACCTTCTTCTTTATCAAAATTAAGGTCAAGCAGATTGTGAATGTAGGCTCCTTCCCCGTGTATAATATCTCCAAAATAATTCTGACGAGCCATATTGAGAGTAAGCAACTCAAAAAAGTCATAGCAACAGTTTTCAAGCATCATACAATGCTTTTTAGTACGTTCTGAAGTTTCTACCAGTTCCCAGGCTTCGTCAATGGTTTTTGAGGCAGGCACTTCTACAGCAACGTGTTTTCCTGCTTCCATAGCATAGACAGCCATTGGCGTATGCCAGTCCCAGGGAGTAGCGATGTAAATTAAATCGATATCATCGCGATCTACCATTTCTTTCCAGGCATAGGCACTACCCGAATATAAATCGGGGTTATGCTTAGTACCTTCTAATAAGGCTTTAGATTTTAAAACACTTTCTTCACGAAGATCACACAAGCCTTTTATAGAAACTCCTTCAATAAGACTCATACGCTTCACTGCACCTGGGCCACGCATTCCCAGACCTATAAAACCTATGCGTACTTCATCTAGTTTAGGTGCCGAATAGCCAGACATATTAAATGAAGAAATACCCGGCACTGAAGATTTAGAACCTGGAAAGGTTAAATTAGCTTCTCGGGCTAAAATAGAACCTCCCATCAGACCTACAGCTCCGATAGAGGTTAACTTCATAAATTTTCTTCGATTATTTTCCATTTATTAGGTCTTTATATTTTAATACTTTTTAATTCGCTTATTTTAATTCTCAAGATAACAACGCACTTCAAAGAGTCTCGCTAGCTTATCACCGTGAGATTTTGTTACATTGATACGGATAGATTTTGCACTTATTTCTTCAAAAGAGTGACTTGCTAATCGTAAATAGTTATTATCTATATCAACAATTTTTTTGGTTCCATCATTAGTTTCCGCTTCGATAGTGTATGCTGCAATTGTTTCGGGCTGTGCTCCACGTACCTGATCGTTGTACACCCAATCTTGAGGAGACATACGTAAGAAGCGGTCTAACCCGGTATCAAATGTGAGTTGTATCTGATTTATACGTACGGGCTTTTTCCACTTAAGTTCAATCCATTGCTCCCCATTTTCAAGAGAAGCGCGCCATTGATGAGTTTTACCGTCTGCAATATCTCGGTTTATACCATCTAGAATATTCTCTGCACTACCATCTGAAGTTTCAGACGAACTTTTAACACGGGCGTTTTTAGCCAAATCATCTTCATCTTCATTTTTAATTCCCAATAGAGCCTGATCCTGTTTCAATAATAATTGCTGAAACTTAGACATTGCTGTTGATGTATTTGCTAAACTGTCTGGGGTCAAATTATTATTCATACAATAGGCTGCGGCGGTCCCTACCGCTTGACCAAGTGTTGCACAGGTTGCCATCACTCGCGTTGAGGAAAGCGCTACGTGAGATACACTAATATTTCTACCGGCAAAAAGTAAGTTTTTGATATTATCGCTAAAGAGTGATCTAAACGGAATTGAATACGGCTCTTTAAGTGGAATTGAAACATACGGCACATCTCCTGTCGTATCCATTCCTCCCGGTGGGTGATCATCTAACGGCCAGCCGCCATATGCTACGCGATCTTCAAATAAAGTAGCCGCTTGCACATCTTGTTGTTTCATAATATACGGACCTACAATACGACGGCTTTCGCGTTTTCCGGGGATCATACCTACCCACGATAACGCCCAGTTTGCAGATTCTGGATGATTGCCTGAGTTTTTAATGTAATCCCAAACTCCGAATAAGGTTGCAAGCAAATCGTGACGATTCTGCTGTCCATCACCTATAATATCGATAGAACCTCCCAGTTCTAACCACCAGTAACCATATTCATACGAACCAATATTACGATGCACAAAATCTTTGGTTGTGTACTTACGTGCCCAAACCGGAGGGGTATATGGCATAGCATCCTCGTGCGGCTGAGCCATAAAAAGTATACTGTTACCCATCGTTTTTTGATCTGCAACATCTACGGCTAAAGACTCATTAAATGTAGATTTTGCTTCTCTCCCGCGCATACAATTTGCACCGGCCTTTGCTGCTAGTGATCCGTCTCCAGTACAATCTGTAAAATAGGTCGCCGTTATTTCAGATATCTCTTCTGTAGGAGAACAAATTCCCCATACCTTTTGAATCTTAGAATCGTTTACCTCAACATCATAAAAAGCAGTGTCTAATAACAAGGTGATATTAGGTTCTGAAACTACTTTGTCATAGAGAACAAAATCCCACATCTCATAAGAACGTTGTGGATTTGTAACAGCTTCTGTAAGTACTAATTCTTCAAGAATTCCTGTCTCCCTCCATACTTGCTTTAATTGACTTGCTCCCGAAATATGCATACGTATTTCACTACTTGCATTACCTCCTAATCGTGAGCGGTCTTGCATTAAAACAACTTTTTGCCCGTTACGTGCGGCAGCTATTGCTGCACATATCCCAGACATACCGCCACCTACAATACAAACGTCTACATTGTAAGCAACCTTAGCATAAGCCTCCGTTTTTGCTAAAAATGCACCGGGGCTGATTGTTTTATCGCCTTCAAACGAAAAATCGCTATGACTGGCAGCAAATAAAGTACTTATAGGTCCGCCTAAAGCCACTGCTCCAGATCCTATTCCTAATGTTTTTAAAAACCCTCTTCTTTTATTCATATTCTATATTTTAATGCTTTCTCTTTTACCGTAATTCTAATAGTTGTTTGGCAAATGGAGCAAACGTATTATTTGTATCTGTGGCTATTTTCTGTAATGCCTGTCGAGCATTTTTATCTAAACCATTTATATTGTTTTTAAGAATTTTACTGAACTTCTCATATTGATTTTCTTTCAAAAATGGGTGCTGCTTGATTAGTGCACTGAGATTTGAAGAATCAACAGAACCCAATCCACTTATAATTTCATTTTGTAATTCAAAATCTGCGGTTTCAATATGTTCAATTAAGCTCTTTTGAAAGTTGACGTCAGACCACATCGCTTGATCTACTTTTGCAATTGCGAAATACGGAACATATTTTTCTCCTTTCACAATTAGTTGAAGTAGAATATCCCGATATCCTTTTAGCTCTTTATCTGCATTACGGAGTGCATACATTTGTAAATCGTGGTTTTCTGAAAAAGCCATTTTTTTTATCACAGCTTCATCGAGATGAGCAATTGTGTATTGTTTGATTTCTGCAGATAGTGATCCATTGACTATATTCCAAAGTGTATGCGTACTATAAACCGCCCCGGGAACAACACTGTTTTTTAGTGCAGGATACGTAGCTCCAACCACAGCATCAATCAAAGGAGAATAAAGGGTTTTACTTTTATCTACTAATTCTTCTGGTTTGTAATTTGCTAAGGGAGATGTTTTATCGGCTAAAATCTGTCTAAGCTTGTGGTGATCTTCAGTAGTAAATAACTCGTGTTCATACTTTGTAAAAGGATCTGAAGTCACCTCCTCATAGTTAGAAAAATTACCCAGCAAGTCCCAATACAAGTGCACTTTTAAATCATAACAAATCCCTTCTTCACAAACCGGTGTTTCTATGTAACTATAATATAAATCAGGTAAAGAATCGGTATCATATAACAAGTCGATCTCCACGGGAATAGTATCTTTTATAAAAGTTTTAATCACTCCCTTATCTATCTTTTTATCAGAATCTAACGGTATGGCATAAGCTAATAAGAATATTGCTACACAAACAGTTACCGATATTCTGATAAAATGGGTGATATGAGAATTTTTAAACGACACTATATTAAATCTGAAATAGTTTTAATCATTAATTGAGCAAGTTCATCTGCCTTCTTTGGCGATGCACTTTCAGCATAAATGCGCACAATAGGTTCTGTATTAGATTTACGCATATGAACCCATTCTTTATTCTGAAAAATAATTTTTGTACCGTCTATGGTATTTATTTCTTCATTCGCATAGACTTTTTCAATCTGACTTAACAACGAATCAATATCGGTAGCTGGAGGTAATTCGATTTTTTCTTTAGCTATATAATAAGCCGGATATGATTCTCGCAATTCTTTACAGCTTTTACCGGTTTCTGCCAGATGAGATAAGAATAAAGCTATACCTACCAAAGCATCACGCCCGTAGTGCGACTCTGGGTAAATGATACCTCCGTTACCTTCTCCACCTATTACTGCATTTACTTCTTTCATTTTTGTAACCACATTCACCTCTCCTACTGCGCTTGCATAATAATTTTGACCGTGTTCAACAGTAACATCATTAAGTACACGTGTAGAGGATAAATTAGAAACCGTAGTCCCCGGATTTTTACCCAAAATATAGTCTGCACAGGCAACAAGTGTGTATTCTTCTCCAAACATGCTCCCATCTTCATTTACAATTGCAAGACGATCTACATCTGGATCAACTACAAATCCTAAATCTGCTTTTTCTTTAATTACACGCTCAGAGATGGCTGTAAGATGTTCGGCTAAAGGCTCTGGATTGTGCGGAAAATGCCCGGTAGGTTCGCAATATAATGGAATACAAGTAACGCCCAATTTATCAAGTAAAGCCGGAATAGCAATTCCACCAGTAGAATTTACAGCGTCTACAACTACTTTAAAACCTTTAGCTTTAATTGCATCTACTGCAACATGCTCTAACGCAAGTACCTCATCAATATGCGCATCTATTGCATTTGAGTTAACCGTATAACTCCCCAATTCATCTACTGAAGAAAATTCAAAATTGTCTTTTTCGGCTAATTCAATAATTTTGCTTCCTTCTTCAGCATTTAAGAATTCACCTTTATGATTAAGAAGCTTTAGTGCATTCCATTGTTTAGGATTGTGACTAGCAGTTACAATTATTCCACCTTGAACTTTCTCGCGCACTACAGCAAGCTCGACCGTAGGGGTTGTAGATAAGCCTAAATCTATTACATCTATTCCCAGACCGGTAAGCGTATTGCATATCAAACCACTAACCATAGATCCAGATAAACGGGCATCACGACCTATTACAATTGTAATCTGCTCCTGCCCATTTTCCTGCTTTAACCACGTGCCGTAAGCTGCTGCAAATTTTACAGTGTCTAAGGGAGTTAAATTATCACCGGTTCTACCACCAATGGTTCCTCTGATCCCTGAAATTGATTTAATTAATGTCATATCAGCTGTTTAATATTCCCATTTTACAAAAGCTTCCATAGCTGCATAATGTGCTAATCCCAGCTTATCATATAATTCTGCTGTTTCTCTGTTACGGTCTTCTGCACGCTGCCAGAACTCGCGACTATCTGCTCCCTGAAATACAACTCCATCTTTTTGCGACTGGTGTTTAAATATTCCAAAGCGTTTTTCTATAACTTGATCTGGTCCCATAGGTACAGCCATATCGATCTCATCGATACCCCATTCTTGCCACGCTCCTCGATACAACCATAACCAGCAGTCTTTCATAAAGTCTTTGTGCTTGATTTGTTTTAAAGCTTCAAAAATGGCGTCTAAACACACCTTATGTGTACCGTGCGGATCTGCAAGATCACCTGCTGCATAAATCTGATGTGGTTTTATCTCCTCGATAAGCGCTATGGTAAGATTAATATCTTCTTCACCTAAAGGATTTTTCTCAACCGCACCAGTTTCATAAAATGGTAAATTCATAAAATGAATTTGGCTATCTGGTAATCCTACGAAGTGACTTGTCGCTCGTGCTTCTCCACGACGTATAATTCCTTTGATTTTACGAAGCTCAGGAATATCAACACCTCCGATTTCCTTGTTTTTTAAGAAGTCAAAACTCTTTGTATAAATCTCTTTAGCTTCATCACACGAAATATTAAATGCCTCGTTATAATCTGTGATAAATTTTGCAAAACGAATGGCTTCATCATCGGCAACAGCAATATTTCCTGAAGTTTGATAAGCTACGTGCACCTCGTGTCCTTGCTCTTGTAAGCGCTTAAACGTCCCTCCCATACTTATGATATCATCATCTGGATGCGGACTAAAAATAAGTACACGTTTTTTTGCAGGTAATGCACGCTCTGGTCTTTTGCTGTCATCTGCACCTGGTTTTCCTCCCGGCCAGCCAGTGATGGTATTTTGTAGCTTATTAAATATTTTAATATTGATGTCATACGCCGGTCCCATCTGAGCTAATAAATCACTCATCCCGTTCTCAATGTAATCTGCATCTGTAAGCATAAGAACTGGCTTTTCTAGCGTAAGTGCCAGACCCAATACTGCTTTGCTTATCAATTTATCAGTCCATTCTACTTCTTCAACGAGCCAAGGTTTATTTATACGCGTAAGATTTGAAGATGCTTCTTTATCTAAAATAAAATCTACCTGTTGATGCTCCTGCAAAAATGAGGCAGGCACTAGATTTGTCATTCCTTCTTCTACCGCCTTTGCTACAATTGCAGATTTACTTTCACCCCAAGCTAAAAGAATAACACGCTTAGCATCCATAATTTTGTTTACTCCCAGCGTGATCGCCGTACGTGGAGTATTTTTCAACCCTTCAAATTCTTTGCTAGCCGCAATACGCGTACTGTGATCGAGTGCCACTAAGCGAGTTCGGGAATTTTGAAGCGATCCCGACTCATTAAATCCGATGTGCCCGTTTCCTCCTATTCCTAAAACTTGTAAATCTATACCTCCTACACGTTCTATCGCTGCTTCATATTCTTTACAAAAGGCAGCAATCTCATTCTTTTCAAGTGTGCCGTCTGGGATGTAAATGTTTTCTTTTAGAATATCCACGTGATCAAAAAGCTGTTCATTCATAAACCGCACATAGCTATGAATAGATGCTGCTTTCATAGGATAATACTCGTCCAGATTAAAAGAGATAACATTCTTAAAGCTCAAGCCTTCCTCTTTATGTAGTCGCACTAATTCTGCGTACAAACCCTTAGGAGAAGAGCCTGTTGCTAATCCTAAAACACAAGATTTGTTTTCCTTTTGTTTGTCTTCGATTAACTTTTTAATTTCTTGAGCTACAGCTTTTGACGCATTCGCGGAATTATCAAACACGTGTGTATTGATCTTTTCAAATCGCTTTTCAAACTCAGTTGCGGTATCTATTGTACTAGTGAACATGCTCGTTAATTTTATTGTTTATGTTTTTGACCAACTTTTGATTCTGCAACCCCAGATTGCAAAGAATAGAATAATGAGATAACAGGGAATTAAAATAATATATCCAGAATTTGCGGCTTCACCTGCAACTTCAGCAGCGGTCACACCTTCCTCAATTAAGTCTTCTTTATTGGTATCTACTAATCTTCCGTAGAGTGGCGGAATTAATGCACCACCCGAAATACCCATCACTAATAAAGCAGAACCTGTTTTTGTATGCTTACCCAAATTATCTAGTGCCAGCGGCCATATTGCGGGCCATACCATTGCATTTGCAATTCCCAATGCAGCTACAAATAAAACGGAAGTAAGTCCTGTAGTATTGATTATTAAAAAACTAAGAATTATACCCAGAACTGCACTTGCTATTAAAGCGTTGCGTTGTTCTATATATTTTGGTATTAAAAATATCCCCAGTCCATAAGAGCAAACCATTGCTAATAAGGTATAACTGGTGAAAAATTTAGATTGCTCTGCAGGAAAACCGAGTGCTAAACCATAAGAAATAATACTATCCCCTGCAATTACCTCAACACCTACATATACAAACAAGGCTAATACTCCAAATAACAGATGTGGATACTGCAGAACAGATTTCTTAGAAGTTGCTGCACCCGGTGTATCAGACTCATTTGCTTCTAAGTCTGGTAACGGAGCTTTACGTATAAGAAATGCAAAAATAAATAGACATAATGCCATTACGAGATATGGCCAGACTACACTGTCTGCCATTTGATCTAATAAAAGAGATTTTTCAGCGGCTTCTACAGTTTTTATCTTCTCCTGAGTAGCTTCAATACCCGAAAGCAATAGAGCTCCAAAAATTAAAGAACCTAATGCTCCAGCGACTTTATTAGAAATACCCATGATGGCGATACGCTTAGCCGCACTTTTTATGGGACCTAGAATGGTAATGTATGGGTTTACTGCGGTCTGAAGCAAAGTCATACCGGCACCCTGAATAAAAATTCCTATAAGAAAATAAGAATAGGTTCTTGCCTCGGCTGCGGGAATAAAAACAAGTGCTCCTAATCCCATTATAAATAAGCCCAAAGACATTCCTTTACAATAGCCTATCTTCTTTAGAATTGCAGAAGCCGGCAAAGCCATAACTACAAACGATATATAAGATGCAGAAGCTACCAGGTAAGATTGCTGATCTGTAAGTTCGTTTATAGCTTTCATAAAAGGGATTAGGGCTCCGTTAATCCAAGTTACAAATCCTAGGATAAAGAACATCCCTGCAATGATAGCAATCGAAACTTTTTTTGATTCCTGAGGTGCTGCTGTATGTGTAGCTGTATTTGCCATTTATAGATTGCTATTTACTTGTGCAACTAATTCGCTTTCATAAAAAGCGATCGTTTCGATTAAACCTTCTTCAATAGTATATTTTGGTGTAAATCCTTCATTCTGAAACTTTTTAGGATTTGCCTGAGAATGCTTTATATCTCCTGCTCTGGCATCTAAAAACTTGATTTCAGATTTTGAATTGGTAAGTTTTATGATAAATTCTGCCAGCTCAAGAACAGATGTACTATTTCCTAAAGCTACGTTGTACACTCCTTTCCCAGTTTGTGATGCCAGAAGGTTTGCTGCTACAACATCTTTAACATAAATAAAATCTCTGGTTTGCTCTCCGTCACCGTAGATTACTAAAGGTTTATTCTGTAAAGCGTTTAATATAAAAATGGGCACAACAGCTGCATAAGCAGACTTCGGATTTTGTCGTGGACCAAATACATTAAAATATCGCAATGAGGTTGTAGGCACATTAAATTGATTGCGGTACATATCAAGATAATACTCGCCATCTAATTTTGTGATGGAATACGGCGTCATAGGTTCAGGAGTCATCGTCTCCACTTTGGGTGAAACCGGATTATCTCCATAATTTGCTGCAGAAGATGATAAAACAACTTTACAATCTCCTGTATTCTTTGCTGCTTCCAGAACATTTATAGTTCCTTGCGCATTAATCGAATTGCATTCTCCTATTTTCTCGATAGATTCTGGTACACTTACTAAAGCTGCAAGGTGAAATATTGCTGAAGCACCTTTTACATAGTTGTTCACAGCTTGCTCATCCCGAATATCTACTTGCTCAAATTGAAGCTTAAAGGGAGCTATATTCTTTTTAAAACCGGTTCGCAAATTATCTAATACGACAACTTCATTTCCGTCATTTACTAATTTTTCAGCAATATGACTGCCTATAAAACCGGCTCCTCCAGTAATTACATATTTTTTCATATCTGTTTTTCCTTATGGATAGATTTACTCAGTTTTATAATTTCTTCATATTGCGCTTCAAAACTTGAGATCAATTTAAATTGATTTTTTGCTCTATCTAGATTATGCATATCATAAGCTGTTTTGTAATACACATCACCAGCCAGATAATCTGTTAAGAAACGTAGTCCCATTATGAAGATTATCGTTTTTGCTCCTAATGGCAAATACGCAATTTCTATATCTGAAAGCGAATCATTAAGCTCTTCTAAAAAGCCTTTTAAATAGACTTCATAGTAAGCCACATTAAAGTTTACCAGATTCAAATCTTTTTGATCTTCTTCGGCAGTATTACAGATCGTACGTATGGCATCACCAAAGTCATTATGCACAATGCCCGGCATCACCGTATCTGTGTCTATTACGCAGAGTCCGGAATTATCTGTATTAAATAAGGCATTTGATATTTTTGTGTCGTTGTGCGTGACACGTGTGGGTATATCCCCATTGTCTTTCAATTGCTGCAAAAGCACCATTTCGTCCTGAAGCTCTTGTACACGTTCAATTAGCGATTTTGCTTCTGCTAAACGCGCAGCTGATGCTTTTTCTTTAGCATCTCTAAATTGTTGCAGTCGCTTCGGAACATCGTGAAATCCCGGGATGATTTCAACCAACTGTCGTGCGTCAAAATCACTGGTGTCATTAATAAACTTCCCAAAGAGTTTTCCTCCTTCATACGCAATTTCTTTATGCGTAACCGTATCATAACTTTGACTATCTGCTATGTAGTAAGTAAGGTTCCAGAAATTCCCCTGCGCATCCAAGTGATAATAGTTACCCGCTAAAGTAGGCACAAAAGTAAGTACTGCTCTGCGCAGCTCCTGTTCTGTTAAATGCGGAACTTTTGACGCTAAGTGCTTGCTAATTTTCACTTTATTAGAAACTAACTCGGGTACATTTTTAAATACATCACTATTTATACGTTGCAAAACAAAATCTGTTTGCTCTTCAGTTTGTATAAAATAGGTATCGTTAATATGTCCGCTTGAAAATTCGGAAATAGCAACTAGTGAACTATTATGCAAGAAAGCGTTGAAAACCTCAGTTATAATTTGGTTGTTATCTACTCCCATAAGTTCACAGGATATATATTATTATCCTTTAATTTTTTAATTTCTGCCTGTGCGATTGCCTTGTCCTCTTTATAGGTAACACCAAACCACTTTTCAGGAGTACTTAAGACCTCAACCTGCACTTGATCTGCACGAAGCATTTCATTTACTACTGAAGGAATAAAAAATTCGGCTTTACTGTTTCCCTTACTTTTTTCAAGAAATTCATTAAATAACTCCCAGCCAAATTCAAAACATTTAGGTGTAAATCCCCAAAAATTCATTGACACAAATGTATCGGGATCCATTGGTTCTAGCACTCCATCTTCGGCTTCTACCAAGATTTTATCACCTTGCTTTTCTATATGTGTCCGTTCGGTGACATCTTCTAAGTTTCCCTCTTTTGAAACCGTACACGCCCCTCTAGACACATAACCGTGATCTGATACGGTATTTTTCAGTTTAAAAGCCACCATATTAAAATGGTAAGAATCACTATTTGTAGCATTAAGCGCATTTGCCATTGTGATAAATGATTGTCTCCCATAAAAATCATCTGCATTGATAATTGCAAAGTTTTCTTTTACCACGTCTTTAGTAAGTAATAAGGCGTGACCCGTTCCCCAGGGTTTTGTGCGTTTGTCATCTATATACGCTTCAGGTACACGATCTAACTCTTGAAAAACATAATCTACAGATGCTTTACCTTTAAGTTTAGGTTCAAATACTTCTTTAAACTCCTCTAACAAATTCTCTCTTATGATAAATACAATCTTTTTAAAACCTGCTTGAAGCGCATCATAAATTGAAAAATCTATTATAGTATCTCCTTGAGGTGAAAAAGTGTCCAGCTGCTTTAAGCCGCCGTATCGACTACCTATTCCAGCTGCAAGAATTACGAGTGTTGGCCCTTTGGTATTTTGATTTTCTAATGACATACAGGTTATTTTCAATAATTAGATTGGTTAGTTAATAAATTGTCAAATCTCTAAAAAGAGCACTTTATTAACCGAATAAAATTTCAAATAGATTTAATAATTTAAATACTTAATTTTCAGTATTTTATAAAATTATAATATTGCTCTCACACAATTTTAATCTTTAAATCTGGTACAATTTATCTAAAAATAATGTTATAAAAAAGCATTTTCAATAAAAATGTGCTCGAACACACAAAAAATATGTTATCGAGCACATTAAGAATATTTAATTCTACCAGATTCTTATATTTGTACTAATGAAAGAAAATTACACCATTAAAGATATTGCTGAAATGGCAGGAGTATCTAAAGGCACTGTAGACCGTGTAATTCATAAGCGAGGGAAGGTTTCTCCTGCAGCATTAGAACAGGTTAATAAGGTACTTGACAAAATTGAGTATAAGCCTAATCCTATTGCTAAAAGTCTTAAGAATAATAAAAACTACAATATTTCTATTCTACTCCCCGATGCTGAGGCAGATCCGTATTGGGAACCGTGTTATGAAGCTATAAGTCAAGTAGAGAATGAGTTTAGCCATTTTGGGATTAAAATACATAAGAGCTTATTTAAACCCAGCTCCACAAAATCATTTAAAAAAGCTGCAGATGCTGTAATTGATTCTAAACCAGATGCTATTTTAATGGTTCCTTTGTTTTACAAAGAAGCAGAGAATGTTGCTAAACGCTGTGTAGAGGCAGATATAAAAATTGCGACGTTTAACAACTATATTAAAGATCACAAGATTAATTTTGAAATAGGTCAGGATTTGTTTCAGAGTGGTCGGGTTGCAGCAAAGTTATTCAATATGCTGCTTGGCAAATCTGGTTCTATTGCCATTTTACATATTGATGAAGCCTTTCAAAATGCATCACATATGCAGGAGAAAGAACGCGGTTTTAAAGATTTTTTTAATCTGAATAAAGAGCTTGATTTTAAAATAGATGTTCATAATTTAAAAAAAGAATCAAAAATCACCTTTGATCAAACCATAGAAAACTTTTTAAAATCTATTGATCCGGTTGACGGTATTTTTGTAACCACATCAAAAGCATATTTAATCGCAAATCATATTGCAACTTATACACCAGACAGTGTTATCATAGGGTATGATCTTGTTTCTGAAAATATAAAGTATCTCGAAGAAAATAAAATTGCTTTTTTAATTCATCAAGATCCTAAAAAACAAGTATATCTGAGTTTAACAAATCTTATTGAATTTTTCCTTTTTGATAAGCCATTACAGGAATCGGTTTTACTTCCTATTGATATTATAAATACCGAAAACTTTCCGCAGTATTTAAACTAAGGTTCTAAACGGAATACTCCGAACGAATCTTTGATATGAAATTCCGGATATTCGGTTTGTGGATCTACCCAAGTAATCCAGGTTGCCTTGTTTTGTCCGGTAGTTTTTCTGGTATATTTTGCCCGATAAACTCCTACTTCGAGGTAATATCCCTTTTCGTCTTGCTTAAGCAAATTGAGTGTTTTTAAAGAAGCCAAACTCAGCTTGCCTTCTACTGAAAATTTTTGTTCATCTATAGCAGATTTTACTTCTATGCCCTCTGCAGGCCAACTCCAGCCGAGATCAAAATCCCGATTAGGTCGAGCTATAAAATCCATTACCCGGGGTTGCGTATCTATTTCTAAACAGTAATACGGATCTAATAAATTATCTGATCTTAAGAATAACTCCACCCGATCTGACTGTGCAATACTTTCTTTACTATCATCTTGTAAGTCTGTATAAACCTCATTATCGGCTACTATAAAGCTGAAATAAAGATATTCTTCATCATATAACGCTCTAAATGAGATAGGATCTACCGGTTTATTATCCCAAGGAGATTTAAAGTCTGTAAGATTATTTGCTATATTCCATTGTGGATCATCTACGTTACCGCTAAGCCTAACTTCTGTTGCTTTTTTTACTTTATATACTGGCGTGTCCATCTTTGTAATTATTGCTTTTTTTTTGAATAATAGTTTTTCAGACCCAAAAGCGCTTCTATATAATAATAATCGGCGTAGTTAAGCGGAACATCAATTTCATTATCGTGAGGGATACTACCAACGCTGTGTTTTAATAAAAAATTCTTGTTAGCTCCCAGCTCTGCTTTATATGCAGGTGTTGCTAGTGTTTTTACAATATCTAATGCTTCCTGTTCATATTTTCCGGAGGTAAACTCATTAAGTTTTATTAGTGCTGAAGCGGTTACAGCCGCCGCAGATACATCTCTTGGCGTTGTTGTTTTATCTGGTGTATCATAATCCCAATACGGTATTTTATCGTCTGGCAATTCTTTTGAGTTTAAAATATAAGCTGCAATATTCTCTGCCATATCAAGATACTTCTTGTCATTTGTATATTTATAACAAAGTGTAAAACCGTATAAGCCCCAAGCTTGACCACGTGCCCACGAACTAGAATCTGCAAATCCCTGAGCGGTTTCTTTTTTGCGTACTTCACCAGAAATAGAATCATAATCTACAACGTGATACGAACTGTAATCTGGCCGGTAATGATTTGCCATTGTTTTATCTGCGTGGGCATTTGCAATCTGCGCAAAAGTTGAATCTGAAGTCAAGATTGACGCTTCATAAAGCAACTCTAAATTCATCATATTATCTATAATTACGGGGTATTCCCAGTTTCTATCTGCCTGCCATCCCTTGTCTGCATCCCAGCTCTTTATACTTCCAACCCGAGCATCATATCTATTTGCAAGCGTATTTGCTGCATCGATCAAAATTGTTTTATAATCATTATTAGGCGCAATACGGTTTCCATTTCCATAGGAGCAATTAAAGACAAATCCCAGATCATGATAAGCAGGTAAATCTTTATGATCCTTATATAAACTCTGAAAATGAATTGCTGCTTCTTTCCATTTTGTATCCTGAGTTGCTTCATATAAATACCAGCAAGTCCCAGGGAAAAATCCTTCTGTCCAGTCAAATGAAGTGCTATCAATGAAATAAATAGAAGAATCTTTTTCTACCGTACGCGGATTTTTATTTGCAGCTTTTGCCTTTGTCAGGAGTCCGCTTAATTGCTTATCAGCAAACTGAAGTTCATCCTCAATAAATGCCAAGTTATCTACAGGTTCTTCCGAATTTTCAGTAGTTAATTGTTTGCACGAATTTAAAAGGATGCCTAATAAGCATAGCGAAAGCACAAATATATTTCTCATCTAAAAAATTTATAAAGTTGATATAGGAACAGGAACATTCAAAGTGCCTTAAAACCTCCTACTGAAAGATTTATTTTTAGATAAAGATGAAAAGTGTGTGAGAGTAATAATTCGATTTAAGAACTATTGAATTTCAAATGTAGAAAAATATTTTTTAGAAATTACCTAAAAAGTTGAGAACTAAAAAGATTTGTAGCTGTAAACCTATGTTTTAGAAAACGTAATTTTCTCGAGTCCCACCCTGCTTTCGTCAACCGCTTTATAAAAAGTCTCACTGTTTTTGAAGCTGCGTTGTTTTAGTTTATGATATTCATAATGTATAGTGAGCTCTGTTCCTGCAAATGGCCAGGGATCAATAATAAGTCTTCCATTTTTGTCTTTGAGCTGGTGTATTTTATTACCAAGTGCATTATTAATCTCGAAAGACCTTTGCGCGTCTGGAAGCTCATTTTGACAAATCATTAATGACAACCTATCACAAAATCGAACAATCCCATATAAGTAATCGTAATCAGCCTTCTTGATTTTATACAAGCGCATTGCTTTGCGATCGAGATTAGAATTAGATTTAGATACTAAACCGGAGGTAAAAACTTGCGGACTCAAAAATTGTAAATGAGTTGAAACCAAAGCTGCAACTAACAAGGAACGGGTTTTTAGCTTGTCTAAGATTTTATTTGTTTTCTCAGCCTGTTCTTCGAGCGTAATATCTGGTTTATCAAAAGAGACCGGCTGTCCCAGATCGTTAAGCTGACGTGTGTAATTAAAGTCGGTTTCCTGAGTTTCGTGATAGAATATAGCTGCAATAACTTCAGAAAAAAATAGAGATTTATACTCACTTTTTAAATGATTACCAATAAAACCGGCAATATGTGCGTGGTGTGTTTGCGTGATTACGCGCGTTTCATTTATATCGTAAGCAACTATCATACTTACAAATTTAACTTGACTTTCTCAAGTGCAATGCGGTTTAATAAAACTTTAGATAAACTATAACTTAAGAAAACATGTAGTAAAATACGAGGTTTACATTACGTGTAAAACTCTAGTAATTAGGAATTTTCAAAAATAGTATCGAGATCAAGCACTTTAAAAGCCTTAAATATTCTATTATTATTTACACGTCTTAAAAGTATTGTCTTGCCTTGTTCTCTCTGAATAGTTTGTAAATCTTCAAGAAAATAAATACACTCCACATCTATCCTATTTAAAAAAGATAGATCCACGATTATCCTGGAGTTACTCTTTAAGAAAGCGGTAATAAGATCCTCAACCAATTTAATTGATTCTTCGGTAAATCTTCCGTTTAGTTTTAAAACATCTGAGTCTAATTCAAATTTCAGTGTCATAGGTATAAGTTTGATTTGGAGTATACTACTTAAGGTTATACCCACGGTATACTTAAGCATCTGTCTTAAAATTAACTATCACACTACGTAAAATTTGATTTTTTAGTTAGAAGTGCCGCTTCCACGCTTTGAAGTGCTATTAAGTGTAGATGAGCAGAGATTTGAATTATTTTGTTTTAACTCCCATACCTATAATTGACTGCGATTACTTTCAGGTAATCTTATAATCGGCTATAAAACAGCGGTTAATCGACTCAAATACAGTCAACTTCCATTTATCTACAGTAAAAGGTTAGTGATCGAATATTCCCACTTACAGCTGAATAAATACAAATATTTGACAAAACAAAACAACTTACAGCTATGGTAACCTTAACTAAAACAAAGTATGTCTTGAAAATAAACGGAAAGTTAACCAGTAAAAACGTTTCAGAAACCCAAAAGAAAATCGAGTACGCACTTACACGCTATAACAATCTATCCATAAATATTTCAGGAATTGAAAAAATGGATATATCTGGTGTTTTTATGCTCTATCTCATTAAGAAAACTGCGGTCGAGAAGCAAAAGAGAGTAAGCCTTAGTGGCTTGAATAATAAAGCCTTTAAGAATGCGCTAAAAACTACCGGAGTAAGCAATTTATTTATCACGAAGTTCTGTACAAAATATACTTCGATAGAAAAATGCTAAGACAAAAGGGTTACTAATAACTAATTACATATAAGAATCATAACAAATTTCAATTTAAAATTTAATCTAAATCTCGTACACATGAAAAATTTAAAAAATTATTTAGCAGTAGCAGTAGCAATCAGCGGCTTTCAATTAGCCAATGCGCAAGACAATAGTGATACCAATATTGCATCACATATTCTTAATGTAGATGTTCCTGAAGTTGCTCTTCTAGACATCTTTGACGCAAATACAAATACAGAAGCCGCAGCAATCTTATTTGATATGTCTGAAGCTACAGTGACCGGTATAAATTCTGAAGCAGGACTTTATGCTTTTCAAGCTTTGAGCTACACAGACCTTTACCTAAACTACACCAGCGTGGTTGCAAGTGCTACAAATACAGATGGGTATGACCTATCCAGAAAAATCAATGTGCAATTTGAAACCGGCAGTACATTTCCAGGTAATTTAGACTTAAGAATTATTCCGGAAGCACCATTATTAATTACAGACGGCGGTACAGTCGATTCTGGAGGAACAGTAGTATCTGGCGGAGTAGCCCTGGGAAAAACAGTCCCTGTAGGAACCGATGCATTACTTGTAGATAGTATTGAAAGTGTGTATACGGGAGATGAAAATCAAGGGGTCAAACTTACCTATACCCTAGAGCAAAATGGAAACTTCGCAGCATATAACGCAGGTAGCTATCAATCAACACTTATTTATACATTAACAGACCTATAATGCCTTTCAACCCTTTCATTAAAAGCTCCTTACACAGTATGGAGCTTTTTTTATGCTTAATCCTTTTAACGTGTAATAGTCTGGTTAAAGAGTAAATCTTACCACTCGTCTAAATGAAAACGGCAACCACCGAAAATTATCATAATCGCCTCTATTTCAGGCTAACTTTAATCTAAATCAAAGAGATATTATGAGAAATTTAGCCTTAAAAACAGCACTCGTTTTCTTACTTAGCTTCACCACACAAGCGGGTGTTGTTGTTCTTAATGGTCTTACACATACATCCTCTGGAAATTCTGGAGATATCATTGAAGGAGAGATTGTATTACTAAACACAACCGATCAAGAACAACGCTTAATCTTCAAATTAAGTGATGCATTGTACTCCTGCGGATCTACACGTATTTTTAGCGACTCGCTTACCCATACACAATCGTCTAAATCCTGGTTTTTAGGAAGCTTAATGGACAAGGTTTTAATTCCTAAAGAAAAGTATGTGTATAAATACGCACTTAAAATTCCGAAGGATCATTCAGTAACCGGAACTTTCTGGTCTGTACTTATGATAGAAGTTCAAAAGCCTATAAAAAAAGAGCGATTGACGCAACAAATAGATTTAGATACAAAAGTGAGATACGCAATAGGGCTTATTACCCATGTAAATCAAAAATCTGAAGTAAACCTTGATTTTAAAAATGTACAGCTACAGGAAAATGAAGACCATAAAAATTCATTACAAGTAAATCTATTTAATAGCTCTGACTACGTAGAAGGTGTGCGACTCAATCTGGAAGTGTATAACGAAGACGGCGATCAGATTTTAAAAACTAAAACCAAGAGGTTAATGGTTTTTCCGAATATGTGCATTGATTATGTTCTGGATATTTCTCGTCTCAAAACTGGTTCTTACCAATGCCTACTTACGGCAGATGCACGCAAAGAATATGTGGGTACAAACATAAGTCTCAATATAAAATAAGAGCGCAAGCTACTTCCTCAAATCCTGATTTATATCTTATGAAAAACTTCGTATTAAAATTAATTTATGCGCTTCCTGTTTGTCTTTTAGGACATACAGGTATTGCGAGCTATGATTTTGATACAACTATGTCAAATCATAATAATATAACACGTCACACTACATTAGAGAACCCGTTTGAAACAAAATCTGATAGTTTAAAAGACAAGAAAAGAACAACTGACAAGGCTATAGCTTTAAGCATCAAAATTAAAAACAGTAAAAAAAATTACCTGCCGGGTCAAAAACATACTTTGGCTTTAGAGCTTGAATTAGAAGGTGAAAACGCAATGATCTTTAATATCGAGCCCCAATTACCTGAAAACTGGAAACTCATTTCGTCTGATAAGATTTCTGAGCTTTCTCCGGGTAAATCGAAAATTGTATTGCTAAGTTTTTTTATACCGGCTAATACATCTCCAGGCACCGAAGTAATCACATTAAAGCTTACCGATAAATCAGGTAAACATCTGCGGAGTGAAGACTTTAAAATTGTTGTAGCTGAAAACTACAAATTAGAAGTTTTCCTTATTTCAAATCCTGAAAGTGTAAAGGCTGGAGAAGAAATTATAACAAAATTTGGTATTCGCAATACAGGAAATGTACCTCAAGAGATACAAATTTCTTCGAATGGTTTGTTGAGCGAAATAGATATGCCTTTAGGAAAAACAGATAGTTTAATAACTATAACAACATCCAGACCTACAAATGCAAAGCATTATTATCTAATAACCTTGAGCACATACTTAGAAGTTACAGGAACGAATATAAATGAATCTTTAAAGAGCTATGCAAACACGACTGTGTTCCCTAGTAAAATTAAGCAGCGGGATGCATTTTTTAGATTTCCTATAAGAGCCAGTTTTAATTATAATAGCTACACGGCAAAAGATATTCATTTTTCAACTATTTCTGCAGAATTAGCCGGAGATGGTTATCTAGATGAGAAGAAACAACATCATTTAAATTTTCTGCTACGTGCACCGCAACAACAAACTTTAAAACGCTTTGGGGTTACAGATCAGTACAGCTTGATCTATGATTATAAAAATCAAACAACAATCTATTTAGGAGATCATGCCTACTTCATTAATAGATTGGGTTTTGACAACCGCTATGGAATGGGTTTTAGAATAGATCAACGCGTAAAGCGATGGGTTTTCACTGCATTTTATTCTAATCCACGGCTTTTTAGTTATAATGACACTCCCTTATATGGTGTGCAGGCAAAGTATGCAGTAACTAAAAAATTACAATTGGGAGTATCTCTTTCCGAGTCAAAGGGTACGATAAGAGGTGTTAGTAACAAAATTGATGCTAATCCAGATGAGCAGGGTCAAATTGCAACAGTATCACTCGATTATAAAAGTAAGAATACACATCTTGAGACAGAGCTTTCGGGTAGTTTCACTAATTTATATACAGACTTTGCAGGATTTATCAATTATTCTCAATCCTATAAAAAATTCACATACAGCGGTAATCTTACACTTACGGGTGAGAACTACTTTGGTTCTATTAGAAATAGTTTACAGTACGCTAATAATCTATTTTACAAGAATAAAAAATGGAATGCATCTATCGGTCATATTGTTTCAAGAGTAAACCAGAGACTCAACCCGTTATTCTATGCTGCTGAGCCCTATTATGAAAATAGCTATGCTTTATTGGGCTACCGATTTAACCAAAAGCATTTTGTAACTATTCGGGTAGATCAGAGAAAGCGTGAAGATCAATTAGAACCTAAATCCTATTTCTATAAAGAAAAGGGAATTACCTACAGATACTTATTTTCAGGAGCGCGTTTTAATTTTAGTTTCAATGGGAGATTAGCTAAAACACGTAACTTATTAAGTGCAACTAGTAATTACAGAGATTCCTATGCACATAGTTTTAATGCATCTTATTTAATCGACTCTGGATTATCGGTTAGAGTAGGACTAAATCATAATTATAATAATAGATATGGATTATCAAATCTTAGTACCAGTTATACGCGATACAGTTTAGGAATTAACTATAGTATGAGTAAAGCCATACGTATAAATGCTTCTTATAATAGTGGATTTAGTCCAGAGGACACGTACTTACGACGGGATTTTTTAAATGCAAATATTTCATATAAACCTTCAAAAAACCATCTTTTTGAAATTAGAGCTAATTATTATGAAAATGCGGGTTCTGTAAATCGACGAGAATTATTAGCCTTCGGAAAATATACGTACAGCTTTGGAGCTCCTATCAAACGAATTTTAGAGCAAGGAGGAATCGATGGAAAGTTATATTCTATCCACTCAGATTTTGATGCTGAGAATATTAAAATTATTGCTGCAGGACAACGTATCACTTCCAAAGAAAATGGCTCTTTTAGATTAAATAATTTACCATTAGGAACAAACTATATTTTTTTAGATAACGCAACACTTCCTGAAGGTTTTGTCGAAGCAAAAAAAGCGCCTTACGAAGTAGTTGTTACGCAAAACAAAATTGCAGAATTAAATATAGAATTAGTTAAAGCAGCCACAGTGAGAGGCAAAATTATGAAGATTATTCCTCGTGATACTTTGGGGTACAAAGGTTACATAAAACTAATTAATGAAGATTTTGAATATGCAATAGAATCTGATGTTGCAGGTAACTTTATATTTAAAAATATCGTTCCCGGAAATTACAAAATAGCCTTATCCAACACCTCTAAAGAAAGTGAGTATCAAATTCCAACAGCTCTTAATGTTCAAGTTGCTCCTGGCGAAGAAGAATATGTAGATATCAGTTTAAAAACTAAGGATCGAAAAATTAAGTTTAAAACAACAAACTTCAACCTAAGTAATTAATTATGGGAACTTTAAAATATATTATTTTAATTGTAGTGTTAATGTTCTTTCAAGGGTTTACGGCTCAGGAACGTATTAACGCAACGCTCAGCTCAATAATTTTAGGAGGCGGCCAGCAAAGTGTTACTGCAACCTTAGATCTTCAACCTATAGCAATTGTTGATCTTGAACCAGAAAATACAAACACTAGTGAAACATTTATTGTTGAAGAAGCAGGAAATCCTTTTCTAACCGGTGGATCTGCAAACCCGGGTGAATTTTGGTTAAACTATACTTATAGAGGATCTAATTTAGAAACAGCTTCCTTATATACCCGTATAAATCAACCTTTACCGGATGGTATGGTAATTACTTTACAAGTTATTAATAGCGCATCTCTTAACGGAAATTTTATTCCAAGTCCTATTTCGACTCCGATAACGCTATCTACCACTCCACAACCAATTGCATCTGATTTTAGTAGTGGTTATACGGGTGATGGAGAAAATACGGGTTATTTAATTCAGTATAAAATAAGCAACCCAAATGCCATCTCATTGCCCGCAGGCCTTGAAATTGTTTTTGAAATTAAATAACATTTAAATGAGAACTCTTTTATTATATATCGTACTTAGTGCAACATTTTTTTCTACTGAAGCTCAAATTCTTGATGGCACGCTTGATGTCACAGGTCTTCCTAATTTCATTCAGTCGTTTGAGGATGTGATTAAAGAAGCAGGTCTTGATGATTCAACATTAGGATTTGAAAGTGAGGTAGATGCAAACCTAATAAGTTTTATCCTTGATCCCGTTCTTTTAGTTCCTTCCTCTACCGTTTGCACCGGAAATATCTTTAGATACAGTTTATATATGCACACGGAAAATAGTCCTCAAAATGTAAAAATCAGTGCGCGAACGACCAGTAATAGCGGTTTTAGATTTCCGGCTTCTATACCATATGATTTATTAATCATAAAACCACTTGGTCCACGGGATTTGCAACCCACAAATGGCGGTAATTATATCGAGATTCCTAATGATGGTACTCAAGCCATTAAAATTTTAGAGTTTGTTGGCTGCCGCACAGATATCCCAATTCAGTTTAAAATTGAGGCAAGTGCTCTTGCTCCGGCAGGAGTTTCCAACTTTAATATTTCATATACGATTGTGGGTAGTGTGCTTTAAAACTGCTCGTATAATTAGCATATTACCAAACAAACCTTGTAAATCTTCTTAATCTTTCAAATTTTGAGAGTCGCTTTGTTAGAATCAGCTGCAACTAAAAAAAGTATTATAACTTCGTTTTTCATTGATTTTGAAAATTTAAAATAGTTAAATGCAGTATTCTAACCTAGGGATTATAACCACTGCCCTACTTATCTTATCAAGTTGTGGTGTTAAAAATGATTCGCTTCAGATAAGCGTTGAAAATAAACTTGATGTAAAAAGATCTTTTGAAACGATCGCTGTCCCACTAAATCAAATTCCGTATGACGTGAATGACTCTACCAAAACAATTGCTGTGGTAAATACGGCAACAAATGACACCTTGGTAAGCCAACTTGTAGATGAAGATGGGGATTCTAGTTTAGATATGGTATTATTTCAACCCGAAATAGCTGCCAAAAGTATAAATACATATACGCTAACCTCTGTGGCTAAAAAAAGAGTTACAGATTCTGTTGATCCCTTGGCGTATTCCAGATTCGTCCCAGAACGTACCGACGATTATGCCTGGGAAAATGATAAAGTAGCATTTAGAACCTATGGTCCTGTTGCTCAGCAAATGGTTGAAGATAGTGTTCCCGGCGGCACGTTAACCAGCGGCATTGATGCCTGGTTAAAGCGAGTTGACTACCCTATTATTAATAAATGGTACAAAAAAACAATGTCTGGCGCCGGTACTTATCATGAAGATACAGGAGAAGGTTTAGATAATTTTCACGTGGGCGCTAGCCGTGGAATTGGAGGAATTGCGGTTAAAAAGGATACTACTTTTTATTATTCAAAGAACTTTACAAACTGGAAGACACTTTCTACCGGACCATTACGTACCAGCTTTATTTTAGAGTATGCAGATTGGGATGCAGGTGGAAGCCCAATAACAGAACATAAAAAAATAACTCTCGATCGCGGAAGCTATTTTTCTAAATTCGAAATTAATATTACTGGTGCAGACAGTGTTTCGGCAGGACTCACACTTCATAATAACACCGGAAACACGGTAGTAAATGAAGATCTGGGTTATATAAGTTACTGGGAAACATTAGATGATTCTGAAATAGGATCTGCAATTCTTGTACCTAATAATTTACTGAGCACCCAGAAATATATCTCCACAAAAACCGATGAGAGCAATCTCTATGCAACCATAAAACCGGAAGACAATACGGTAACTTATTATGCAGGTTTTGGCTGGAAAAAAAGAGGCGAATTTACTACTGAAGAAGAATGGAAAGCTTTTTTAGAGCGTACTGCTAAAAAACTCAAATCGCCCTTAAAGGTCAATTACCTTAAGTAAGACAAACAAAAAACCCTTATGTTCACACATAAGGGTTTTGTTTTTCACAGCAGTTTATGTACTAGATAACTCCTAATTCTTTTCCTACTTTAGTAAAAGCCGCAACCGCTTTAGTAATATGCTCATCTTCATGAGCTGCAGAAAGCTGAACGCGAATTCGTGCTTTTTCCTGAGGCACAACCGGATAGAAGAAAGCAATTACATAAATTCCTTCATCCAGTAATTTAGCTGCAAATTCCTGAGCTACCTTAGCATCATAAAGCATTATAGGTACAATAGGATGTTCCCCTTTTATAATATCAAAACCTGCCTCTGTCATTTCTTTTCTGAAACGCTTAGCATTATTTTGAACTTTAGCAATAAGATCTGCAGAATTACTAAGCATATCTATTGCCTTTATAGAAGCGCCTGCAATGGCTGGTGCTAGTGTATTAGAAAATAGATAAGGTCTTGATTTTTGACGTAGCATATCTACGATTTCTTTTCGCGCAGCAGTAAAACCACCTGAAGCACCACCCAAAGCTTTTCCGTAGGTTCCTGTAATAATATCTACACGTCCCATTACGTCATTGTATTCGTGACTTCCTTTACCGTTTTTGCCTATGAAGCCTGTAGCATGACAATCATCTACCATAACCATTGCATCATATTTATCGGCAAGATCACATATCTTATCGAGTTGGGCGATGGTACCATCCATAGAAAATACTCCGTCTGTAACTATAAGTTTTCTACGGGCTCCAGAAGCTTTTTTCAATTCTTCTTCGAGCGCCTCCATATTGTTATGGCTATATCTATGGCGGGCAGCTTTACATAAGCGTATCCCATCTATAATACTCGCGTGATTAAGTTCGTCAGAAATGATAGCATCTTCTTTGCCTAAAATAGGTTCAAAAATTCCTCCATTTGCATCAAAAGCGGCTGCATAAAGAATACAATCTTCAGTACCTAAAAACTCTGCCGTCTTGCGTTCTAGTTCTTTGTGAATATCCTGAGTACCACAAATAAAACGTACAGAAGACAAACCAAACCCATGACTCTTTATAGCCGAAATACCAGCCTCGATAATCTCGGGATGAGCAGATAGTCCTAAATAGTTATTTGCACAAAAGTTTAAAACTTCAGAGCCGTTTTTTGTGTTGATTTTTGCACGTTGAGGTGTTGTGATAATTCGTTCTTCTTTATAAAGACCTGCTTCACGTATCTCTTGTAATTCTTCTTGTATATTTTCTCTTACTGATGTAAACATAGCTTTCTATTTATGCGTGTAATTTCTGACTATTATTTTTTTTTAACTCTAATTGCTTAAGCATTTCCTGAGTCATTTTATCCAAATCAAATTTTGGTTTCCATCCCCACTCTTCTCGAGCCGGTTTATCATCTAAGGATATTGGCCAACTCTCTGCTATTGCTTGTCTGTGATCTGGCTTATAAGTTGCATTAAAATCAGGAATATATTTTTGAATTGCCGTTAAAAGTTCTACCGGTGAGAAGCTTATTCCCTGTATGTTATACCCTACTGTCTTAATTGCTTCCTTTGGCGCTTCCATAAGTTGAAGAGTCGCTTCAATTGCATCGTCCATATAAAGCATAGGCAATTGCGTATCCTCTTTTAAATAACTTTCAAAATCCTGACCATTAATCGCTTTATGAAATATGTCTACGGCATAGTCTGTTGTTCCACCACCGGGTAAAGATTGATAACTAATAAGACCAGGATAACGTAAACAACGTACATCTAGGCCATACTTTAAGTTATAGTATCGTGCCCAGTGCTCACCAGCAACTTTACTTATTCCGTAGACCGTTGTAGGGTGCAAAGCAAAATCTGTAGCCACTTGCTCGCTACGAGCATCTGGACCAAAAACTGCTATCGAACTCGGGAAAAACACTTTCTTTATGTCGTTTAGACGAGCAACTTCCAGCACATTAAAAAATGTTGAATTATTTAACTCCCAGGTTTGCAAGGGTAACTCTTCACCTTTTGCAGATAAAATTGCGGCTAGATGATAAATTTGAGTAATTTTTTGTTGTCTTACAATTTCATCCAGAGCTTCAATATTAGTAGCATCTAGTTTTATTGTAGTACACTTAAATTCATCACGTATATTTAAGTCTGTTGCTACAATCGCATCAGAACCGTACTTAGTTATTAAAGCTTCGGTAAGGGCAGTTCCTAATTGTCCAAAAGCTCCTGTTATTAATATTTTTTGCTGTTTCATAACGTCGATATTTCAGTATAAAATTACCAAAAAGACTATTCGCACCATATAATAATCTGCAGTTCCCTTAAATTTAAGTAAATTAGTCTTTATATTAAATACTTTACCAGTATTTAATCTTAAAGCGCTACTTCGTAACTCATTTAACAGGAAAATATTCTTCTATGGAACTACTTGATGAAACAGACTTGAAAATTCTAAGAATTTTACAAGATGATGCAAAAAAAACCACTAAAGATATAGCAAAGCAACTGCACCTTACTGCATCTCCCGTCTATGAACGCATACGTAGGCTCGAAAAAAAAGGGTACATAAAACATTATGTGGCCATACTTGACAAGAAAATGCTAAATCGCCCGGTTACAGCGATTTGCATGGTTTCTTTACGCTACCATAATGAAGGGTTTATCGACACTTTTGAACAACAAATTAAAGAACTAGTTGAAGTTCAAGAGTGTTATCATATGGCTGGAAAAGTAGATTTCTTTCTAAAAATTCATCTTGAAGGTCTTGAAGAATATCACGAATTTGTAAGAAGTAAACTGTCAAAAATTCAGAACATCGGTGTATTAGAAAGCTATTTTGTTTTAAAAGAGGTTCACAATACTACCGCTATTGATTTTTAAGTGCGTCGATTATATCATAATCGTATGATTTGAAGCTCGTTTATACCCCTCTATTTTGATATGAGTAGAGGTAATCTCTACGATACTAAAAGCATTATTTTCAACACCTTCGTAATCTACCATTCCCAATTGCGTGATATATTGAATACCGTTAAATTCCTGATAATCTTCGGTATGTACATGTCCTTGGAAACAAGCTACAACCTGACCATGAGCTTCTAGTAATTTCTGGACTTCCTCATAATTGGTTACATGAAATTTAGCCTCCTCTTTGTAAAATTCGTATAACGGATGATGGCAAAATACAACAGTTGGAATTGACCAACTTTCCAATTGATCTGCTAACCAGTTCAGTTCTTTCTCCGGAATATTAGCATTTTCCCAGTCTGAGCCGTTAGCGAAAAAATGAGAGGTTCCATCTGCATCATAATTTGCATCTAAAACAATAAATCGCATTCCGTTTGCTGTAAATGCATAGTAACTTTCTGCCTTTTCCTGCCCAGTATTTGCGATATGATTTAGAAACTGTTGCTTGGTAATACTATCTACATCGTGGTTTCCTAGAGCGTGGTATTTAGGACCCTTAAATTTTTGAAACACCGCTTCTACTTTGTCAAGATAATCCAGTGTATCTGCTGGCTGAGCACCAGTATCCTCATCTTTAAAGTCTCCCAGATGAATAATAAAATCTAAATTTTGTGTGTTAAGGCTATCAATAGCCTCTTGCATTTTAGGAATTGAATCTCTATAAAATCGGGTTCCTGCAGGTTCGCGATCTGCATAATGCGAATCAGTGATAATGCCAAAACGAAGTATAGAATTTTGCTTTTCAGAACTAAATATATATCCCGGCATTGTCAAAAGTGTAGTGCCTGTGAGTGCAAAAAGTTTCAAAGAATTACGCCTGCTTATTGTTAATTTATCCATTTCAATATTACTTAGGAGTAGAATATATAAATTCTACGATTCAGCCTTCAGCTGCGATATTTAAAGATATATTAAAGTGTTGAAGAGCTAAATAAGATTTTGTAATCTTATAAAAAATATCCTTCACTCACTTAAACTTTCCGTCGTGAAAAATCTCCTACTTCCGCTTTTTATCGTTTGTGTTTCTATAGCTTCCGCTCAAGAGAATTCATTAGAATTACTAGATCTACAACTCAACAATTATGAATATCCTTATGAGACTGAAACTATAAACATCTCCGCTCAAAATCAAGAGTTAGAAATGGCTTTTATGGATATTAAACCAAAGAATTATAACGGGAAAAATATAATGCTACTTCACGGTAAAAACTTCAATGGTGCATATTGGAAAACCACGATTGAAGCGCTGACTGCTGAAGGATATCGGGTTATAGTTCCTGATCAGATAGGATTTGGTAAATCATCTAAGCCAGAAACTTTTCATTATACGTTTCAGCAACTTGCATTAAACACAAAAGCTGTTTTAGATAGTATAGGGGTTTCTAAAACCGCAGTTTTAGGTCATTCTATGGGTGGTATGCTGGCAACACGATTTGCCTTAATGTACCCTGAAGCAACAGAGAAATTAATTCTTGAAAACCCTATAGGTCTCGAAGATTGGAAATTAAAAGTGCCATACAAACCGGTAGAATGGTGGTATGAGAACGAACTTAAAAAAGACTATGCTTCAATAAAAAAATACCAACTGGAAAATTACTATGATAGCAAATGGGATCCTGCTTATGATGAGTGGGTTAATTTACTGGCAGGATGGACGCTCAATTCGCAATACGAGACAATCGCCTGGAATGCTGCACTTACGTATGATATGATATTTACGCAGCCGGTAGTCTATGAATTCCCTGAAATACAAGTACCTACCCTACTTATTATAGGAACCCGAGATCGTACAGCTTTAGGTAAGCCTCTTGTCTCAAAAGAAGTAGCAAGTACAATGGGACTCTATGATAAACTAGGTAAAACCACCCAACAGAAAATCCCTAATAGCCGCTTAGTCGAGATCGAGAACACTGGCCACCTTCCGCATATAGAACGGTTTGAGAAATTCATTGTTCCACTTAAAAATTTTTTAAGAGAGTAAGTCCAAGTATTTTGATAGAAGTCAATAACTTCAACATCTTAAAAATTAAGAGTAAGAGAATATGGCATCGTTTAATACGCCTAAAGCAGGTATGCACAAATACACAGATAAAGAACTGGTAAAAATTGTTACTGTTGAAGTGCATAAATTTGAACCAGAACAAGTAAAAGCAGCAGAAAGCGAACTAGCAAAACGAAAAATAAGTAAACTTAAAATGGCTGAACTGGTAAAGGCAGCTACTTTAGACAATAGTGCTGCACTTAATATACAAAGTTATGTAACCACAACAGGTATACGTTTTGTAAACTTCATAATAGACTTTTTTGCGTTTGTTATACTGGCTATCTTAGGAAGTTTGCTTTTAGATTCGATCTTTACTACAAGCGATACGCAGCTGCTTTTAACCACTGGCTATGGTTTAATATTTGTGATTTTTATGCTCTACTATGGTGTTTCGGAGTTCGTATTTCAGAAAACACTAGGGAAGTATTTCACTAAAACTAAAGTGGTAACTAATAAAGGTGAAAAGCCAGGTATAATGACAATTCTCATACGTACCCTGTGCAGACTTATACCTTTTGATCGCTTGTCATTTTTGATTTTCAAAAAAGGCTTTCACGATAAATTATCTGAAACGCAAGTGATTAAAGATGCCTAAATTTTTATTCTTAAATTAAAATAAACAACGATGTAGGTGATTTGTTTTAGCTTAATTTCGCCGCCTCTAATCAAAAACTGGCAATGTTAAAAAAAGAACTTATTCAAGAGCTTCGTGAAAAATTAAACAAGCGTCTTGAACAATTGCGGGAAACCAAAGCAGGTCTTATAGAATCTCGTGAAAGCGATGGCAAAAGCAGTGCAGGCGATAAATATGAAACTGGTGTTGAGATGATTCAACAAGAGATGGAGCGCACTCAAGGTCAAATTGATCAAGCTGAAAAACAAAAAGAAATTTTAAACCGTATAAGTTTAACTCCTAATGCGGTTATAGGAGAGGGAAGTCTTGTAATTACTGATAAGGCGTCTTACTTTATAGGTATTCCTTTTGGAGAATTAAAACTAGCTACCGGTAATATATATTGCATATCTAGCGCATCACCTATGGGTGAAGTTTTGAATGGAAGCCAAGCGAATGACAAAGTAAAATTTAGAGAAGATTATATTACTATAAAAGAGATTCTTTAAGACTTACAAAATTTATAATCTCTAAGAAAAATTAAATAAAAAAACCGATGCTGCAGGCATCGGTTTTTTTATTTAATAGATAACTGATTAATGTTTAAATAATGGTCTGTGACCCATCATTTCATTCACCTCATCAGCAATAGATTCTAGTTTATCGTCATTATTAAAATTAATAAGAGCAGCATCAATAAGATCTACAACTTTTTTCATATCAGACTCAACAAGACCTCGTGTAGTTACTGCTGCAACACCTATACGCATTCCCGATGTTACAAAAGGAGAACGGGTATCAAAAGGCACCATATTTTTGTTTACAGTAATATCTGCTTTGCCTAAAGCTTCTTCTGCATCTTTACCAGAAATATCTTTATTTCTAAGATCAATTAACATCATATGATTGTCGGTTCCGCCAGAAATGATATCATATCCTTTCTCAACAAAAGCAGCAGCCATAACCGCAGCATTTTTCTTAACCTGAACCATATAATGTAAGAAATCATCTGTAAGTGCTTCTCCAAAAGCAATTGCTTTAGCAGCAATAATATGCTCTAGAGGTCCACCTTGATTTCCTGGAAAAATACCACTGTCTAGTAAAGAAGACATCATACGCAGATTTCCATTCTTTAACGTAATACCAAATGGATTTTCAAAATCTTTACCCATTATAATTAAGCCACCACGAGGACCACGTAATGTTTTATGCGTAGTGGTTGTACAAATATGACAATGAGGTACAGGATCACCTATAATACCTTTTGCAATTAAACCGGCAGGGTGCGCCATATCACACATTAAGATTGCACCTACTTTATCTGCAATCTCTCTAAAACGCTTATAATCTATTTCCCGACTATATGCAGATGCTCCTGCGATAATCATTTTTGGCTTTTCTTTTACAGCAAGCTCTTCAATCTTATCATAATTAAGCAATCCCGTTTCTTTATCTACTCCGTAAAATACCGGATTGTACAAACGACCTGAAAAATTTACTGGAGAACCGTGTGTTAAGTGACCACCGTGTGATAAGTCAAAACCTAAAAAAGTTTCTCCTGGCTTCATTACTGCATGAAAAACAGCTGTATTTGCCTGAGATCCAGAATGCGGTTGAACGTTTGCGTATTCTGCATTAAAAAGCTCTTTAGCGCGCTCAATGGCGATCGTCTCTACCTCATCTACCACTTCGCAACCACCGTAATAGCGCTTGCCAGGGTAACCCTCTGCATATTTATTTGTTAATACAGATCCTGCAGCTTCCATAACTTGCTCGCTGACGAAGTTTTCTGAAGCAATCAACTCTAAACCATTAAGTTGGCGTTGTTTTTCTTCTTGAATTAGATCAAAGATTTCGGTATCCCGTTGCATGCGCTATAAAGTTTGTTAAATTAGGTTCAAAAGTAGTGAATACATGCCTTTGGTACTATTTTAATTCTATATTTGAAATGAGCATTTACTAACATTTTATCAAAAATCTATGCCCTCAAAGACTAACGATCCAAAACGTAAAACCTGGTTAGAAACATCTGCAGATACAGATTTCCCTATTCAAAACATACCATTTGGTGTATTTTTAACCAGAGATGACATTATCACTATAGGTACGCGTATAGGTGATTTTGCCATAGATCTGGGAGCTTTACATCAGTTAGGGTACTTTAGTGAAATCCCCCTTACAGACGATATTTTTTTACAAGACAGCTTAAATGATTTTATTGCAGATGGTCGTAAAACGTGGCGGGCGGTACGCAATCGTATATCGGTAATATTTGAAGCAAATAATGCTGAGTTACGTGATCGAATTGAACATCGGGAGCGCGTAATATTTGCGATGGATGAAGTAGAAATGCAACTGCCTGTACAAATAGGCGATTACACAGATTTTTATAGTAGTAAAGAGCATGCTATTAATGTAGGATCGCTATACCGTGATCCTCAAAATGCGCTTTTACCTAACTGGATGCATTTACCTGTTGCCTACCATGGTCGTAGCAGCTCAATTATACCTTCAGGTATTTCGGTACATAGACCACAAGGTCAAAAATTACCTAACGGTGCTACAGAACCTATATTCGGACCATCACGCCAACTCGATTTTGAGTTAGAAATGGCTTTTATAACTACAGATGCTAATGAACTGGGGCAACCTATTCCAGTAGATCAAGCCGAAGAATATATTTTTGGATTGGTATTATTTAATGATTGGAGCGCTCGTGATATTCAACGTTGGGAATACGCACCTTTAGGTCCGTTTTTAGGAAAGAATTTCGCTTCTTCTGTGTCGTGCTGGATCGTAACTCTGGATGCTCTGGAGCCTTTCCGTACTGCAAGTCCCAAGCCTGAAAAAGAGCTATTACCTTATTTACAGTATAGTGGCAAGAAAACTTTTGACATTAACTTAGAAGTAAGTATAAAACCTGAAGGTAAAGAAGAGACAGTTGTTACAAACTCAAACTTTAAACACTTATACTGGAATATGAGTCAGCAACTCGCACATCACACCGTAAACGGATGTCCCGTAAATAGTGGAGATATGATGGGAAGCGGCACAATTTCTGGCTCTGCTCCTAAGTCATATGGCTCTATGCTTGAGTTAAGTTGGAAAGGTTCTAAACCGGTTAAGCTTAATGACGGTGGAGACCGAAAATTTATTGAAGATAAAGACACGGTAATTATGCGCGGTCATTGTGAGAAAGAAGGATCTGTGCGTATAGGTTTTGGTGAGGTAAAGACAAAAATTCTTCCTGTGTTTAAACCAAAGAAAAAATAACAAACAACCTATAAACAAAAAAAAAGAGCAACTTCGTTGCTCTTTTTTTTTACACTAACTTTTATTCAGCTTTTAGTTCTGAATAACTAATAGTTTACCATTTTATAATCGCACTTGCCCAGGTAAAACCACTTCCAAAAGCAGCCAAAACAACTGTATCTCCTTCTTTTATTTTTCCGTTTTCCCAAGCTTCAGTCAAAGCAATAGGAATTGAAGCTGCTGTGGTATTACCGTATTTCTGAATATTATTATATACCTGATCATCGTTTAAACCAAACTGTTTTTGAACAAACTGAGAGATTCTCAAATTGGCCTGATGCGGTATAAGCATATCAATATCTTCAGACTTAAGCTTATTTTTCTCAAGACCTTCAATAATAACTTCTGAAAAACGAACAACAGCATTTTTAAATACAAATTGGCCGTTCATATATGGATAATACGGTATATCTTCTTGTGGATTTTTTTCTATTAGCTCCGGAACCCATTCCATAGTACTAGGTCCTTTTAAAGCAAGCTCTAAGGCGTGCTTACCCTCACTATGTAAATGTGTAGATAAAATACCTTTAGCATTATCTTCTTCACGTGTAAGTACTGCAGCTCCCGCCCCATCACCAAATATAACTGACACGTTACGACCCCGAGTAGTCATATCGAGCCCACCACTGTGATTTTCTGATCCTATAACCAACACATTTTTATACATACCTGTTTTAATAAACTGGTCTGCTGTAGAAAGTGCATAAATAAAACCACTACATTGGTTACGTACGTCTAGCGCAGGAACTGTACGCATATCAAGCATCTCCTGGACTTGTACACCACAACCCGGGAAATAAAAATCTGGACTCAATGTAGCAAATACAATCATATCTATATCTTGAGCCGTCATATTTGCACGTTCAAGTGCAATTTTTGCCGCTTTTACACCCATTATAGCGGTACTGTTTCCATCGCCTTCTTTAATATGACGTCGTTCTTCTATACCGGTACGCTCTTGTATCCAAGCATCATTTGTGTCCATTATTTTTGACAAATCATCGTTTGTCACTATATTTTCAGGTACATAAGCACCCATTCCTGCAATTCGAGAATTATACATAGAGTAGTTAATATGAGAAATAATTAATAGTACCAGAATTTCTGGTGTCATAAACCGTGGAAAGATACAGATTCTGCAATTTTAAATGCATCTTTGGGGTTGCCTTTAGCTATGCGCGCATAGTATTTAGAATTAATTATTTTTCATAAATTGGTTCAAAATCCATCTCATGAAAAAAATATCCTATTTTGCTTTAATGCTATTTCTCACAACCCCCCTATTTTCACAAGAAAACCTCGATTATCAAAAACCTCCTAAAGAAATTCTAGATCTCGTAGATGTGCCCAGAGCACCTGCTGTTGTTATGAATTCTGAAGGTGATACGATGCTATTACTTTACCGTGATAGTTATAAAACCATTGCCGAACTTTCTGAAGAAGAACTACGCTTAGGTGGTTTACGTATCAATCCTAAAACCAATATAGGAAGTAGAACTATTTTCTATAATGATGTGAAAATTAAAGGGATTGAGGAAACCGAAGCGCGATCTATATCGGGTCTGCCTCAAAATCCGTTACTAAGTAATTTTACGTGGTCTCCAGATGAAACCAAAATGGCACTTACAAATACCACAGATAGTGGCGTTGAAGTATGGATTCTTGATCTTCAAACCGCAGCTGTTTCAAAACTTACCGATGCCACTCTCAATGCTAACATGGGTAATCCTATTGGCTGGTTTAAAGATGGTAAAAGTTTATTACTTAATATGCTTCCTAAAGAGCGTAAGCAATTAATTAATACTGCAGAAGCTGTTCCTACAGGGCCTACAATATCTACGAGTGATGGTTCAAAAGCTCAGAACCGCACATATCAAGATTTACTTCAAAATCCTAATGATATTTTCAACTTTGAACAATTAGCTACTTCTACTCTTGTAAAACAAGAATTAAGTGGTGCATCAAAGCAATGGGCTTCAGCAGATATGTATACAGACGTATCATTTTCTCCAGATGGAAAATATATAATGACTACTACTATTCACAAACCCTTTTCATATATCGTTCCTTACAATCGCTTTCCTGAAACTGTAAGCGTGTACAAAGAAGATGGAACACTGGTGAAAGTGGTTAATGAAGTTCCGCTAATTGAAGAGCTTCCTCAAGGATTTATGGCTACTCAAACCGGAAAACGTAATCTATCGTGGAGAGCAGATGAGCCGGCAACTCTTTACTGGGCTGAAGCACTTGATAAAGGAGATCCAGAAGTAGATGTACCTTTTAGAGATCAAGTTTACATACAAAAAGCGCCATTTACTGAAGCTCCAAAAAAACTCGTAAAGACAATTAACCGTTTTAGAGGTATTAGCTGGGGTGATGATAAAACTGCTATTGCGTACGATTACTGGTGGAACACACGTAATACCAAAACCTACGTATTTGATCCATCAGGCAAAAGCAATGAAGGAAAAGTACTAACAGACCGAAACTATCAAGATACGTACAGCGATCCAGGTAATTTTGTTACTGAAGATAACGCATATGGGAAGCCGGTGCTTACATTAGTAGATGGAAATGCATTTTTAATAGGTGATGGTTTTAGTGAAAAAGGACAGTTTCCTTTTATAGATAAGCTGAATCTTAAAACCCAAAAATCTAAACGTATCTATGAATCTGAATACACAGATAAATTAGAAAATCTTCAGGATGTTTTAGACATCAAAGAAGGAAAGGTATTAGTGCGTATTGAGGCGCCTACCGAATATCCTAATTATTATATAAGAGATCTGGATGACAACAGTCTTACTCAGATTACACAGTTTGAAAATCCGTTTAAAAGTATTCAGGATGTTCATAAAGAGGTTATTAAATACAAACGTGAAGATGGTTTAGAGTTATCGGGTACGTTATACCTGCCTGTAGGTTATGATATGGATAAAAAGGAGAAGAAACCAATGCTTCTCTGGGCATATCCTACCGAGTTTAAAGATAAAAACAGCGCAGGACAGACTACTTCAAATCCTAATGAGTTCACCTATCCTTACTATGGCTCCATGGTTTACTGGGTTACGCGTGGTTATGTAGTACTTGACGACGCTTCATTTCCAATTGTAGGTGAAGGAGAAACAGAACCTAATGATTCATTTAGAAAACAATTAGTAGCAAATGGAAAAGCTGCAATTGATGCCGTTGATGCTTTGGGTTACATCGACCGAAATAAAGTAGCAGTTGGTGGTCATTCTTACGGAGCATTTATGACTGCAAACTTATTATCGCATTCAGATTTGTTTGCTGCGGGTATTGCTAGAAGTGGTGCATACAACCGTACCCTTACCCCTTTTGGTTTTCAATCTGAAGAACGTAATTATTGGGAAGCTCCAGAAGTTTATAATACCATGAGCCCTTTTATGCACGCAGATAAAATGAAAACTCCTTTACTCCTTATACACGGGGTTGCAGATAATAACAGCGGAACTTACCCTTTACAAAGTGAACGCTACTTTAATGCACTAAAGGGCTTAGGTGCTACTGCCAGATTGGTAATGCTTCCTAAAGAGAGTCACGGCTATGCAGCAAAAGAATCAATTTTACATATGCTTTGGGAACAAGACCAATGGCTTGAAAAGTATGTTAAGAATCGAGAGTCTAATGAAATTAAACAGAAAGAGCAAATAAAAAAATAACCACTTTCAAACTGCTGCTGGTAACCAATTAAATGATTACCAGCAGTTTTTTTTATACTAAAAACTGATTAGATAAATTATTCGTATCTTATAGTAAAAAAGTAGAAGTTCTAGCTCTGTTAATTGCTATGCGCGCATAATAAGAATTGATGTAAAATAGTTCCTAAACCGTCTAAAACTGCTACATTTACTAAAATTTTTCCGAGAAAATGAAATTATCTAATATACGTCTCGAAGTGATGCAAACCATAGGTAAATCTATGGATGAACTTATAGGGACCTACCTCAAATCAATTGATGAAAACTGGCAGCCTACAGATATGCTTCCAGATGCTACAAATCCCGAATTTATTGACGAAGTCAAAGAGATTCAGGAATTATGCCGCGAGATGGATTACGATTTATTTACGGTACTTGTAGGTGATACGATTACTGAAGAAGCCTTGCCTACTTATGAATCCTGGTTAATGGGAGTACAAGGTGTAGATCAAGTAAATGGTAACGGATGGTCTAAATGGGTACGCTCTTGGACTGCTGAAGAAAATCGTCACGGAGATCTGCTTAATAAATACTTATACCTATCCGGTCGCGTAAATATGCGTGAGATGGAAGTGAGTACGCAATATCTAATTAGCGATGGTTTTGATATAGGTACCGGTATGGATCCTTACAAAAACTTTGTATATACCAGTTTTCAAGAACTTGCTACAAATGTATCACACAGACGTGTAGCTTCGTTCTCTAGAAAATCTGGTAATAAGCAATTAGCAAAAATATGTAATATGATTGCTAAAGATGAGGCACGTCACGCTTCTGCTTATATGGAATTTGTACGCCGTATTTTTGATCTAGATCCTAGTGAAATGATGATCGCTTTTGAAGCGATGATGCGTAACAAAATTGTTATGCCGGCTATGTTTTTAAGAGAATCTGGCCAGCAAATTGGTCAGTTATGGGAACATTTTTCTGATGCTGCACAACGCTCTATGGTTTACACCACACAAGATTATATTACGATTTTAAAATCACTGGTTGCAGATTGGAAAATTGAAGATATTAAAGGTCTAAATGATAAAGGTGAGCGCGCACGTGATTACTTATTAAATTTACCAGATCGTCTAGAGCGTATTTCGCAACGTATCGTGGTACCAAAACTAGATCACAAGTTTAAATGGATTGCTAGTTAATTAGTGATTTCAAATTATATAATAACCCTGAGCAACAGTATGTTTCTCAGGGTTATTTTTTTGTACCTTAACCTGAACAATCTATTCAAAAATATCCAAGATTAATCTACTATAAGAGCTCCTTTTTTATGAAGTTATTTTTTACGGTTTTACTTTCTCTATACAGTATGTTGGGATTTTCTCAAACGCTAATTGATGATGAAGGTTTAAGAAAAACTATACTTCTTCATAAAGATCTTGTAAGCATTCCCAATCTACCTGAAGATGAAGATCGTATGCTTCAAAATATCAACTGGGTTGCCCAGAGTTATGAGGCCTTAGGTTTTGAGACAACATTATTGCCTTCAAGTACGCTCCCACTCCTATTGACTGAGAAAGTTTATGATCCTAAACTCAAAACCGTCTTGTTTTATTTTCATATAGATGGTCAGCCGGTAGATAAAGCAAACTGGGATCAATCAGATCCATTTACACCGGTTCTTAAAACCCAAGACGCTACCGGCACATGGAATAAGCTAGATTGGGATGCACTTGATGGTTCTATAAATGATGAATGGCGGGTTTTTGCCAGAGCCGCAGCAGATGACAAGGCTCCTATAATAATGCTACTTGCTGCTTTACAAAAAATGAAAGAAGCGCAAGTGGTACCAAAATTCAATATTAAGGTCATTTTTGATCCTGAGGAAGAATATTCCTCCTCGGCATTATTATCTACACTTTCGAAATACAAAGATCAGTATAAGGCAGATTACTTTATTGTGATGGACGGTCCTGCTCACGATTCTAATAAACCTACCATAACCTATGGTTGCAGAGGTATTGTTACCTGTTCTATTACTACTTACGGAGCTAAACTGCCGCAGCATAGCGGTCACTTTGGAAATTACGTTTCAAACCCCGTCTTTGCTTTAGCCGACTTGTTATCGAGTATGAAAAATAATCAGGGAGAAGTGCTGATAAAAGATTACTATAAAGGGATTACCATAACACCTGAAATTAGTGAAGTATTAAGGAGTGTGCCTTACGATTCTACAGAATTTAATAATCAACTAGGGATTTATACTTCAGAAAAAATAGGTGCTAATTATCAAGAAACGTTACAATACCCTTCCTTAAATATTCGTCAGATCGGCACTTCATGGACAGGAGAAAATTTAAAGACGGTTGTTCCGGAATTTGCAAAAGCCGATATCGATGTTCGACTTGTTCCTGAAACAGATGCACAGGATCAATTAGAAAAAATTAAGAAACACATCAGAACCCAAGGTTTTCATGTGATTGATAGAGATCCTACAGATAGTGAACGTAAAACGTATGCTAAAATCGCAAAATTTACAGGAAGCTCAGGGATAAATAGTTTTAGAACAGACCTTGATAGTGAATTCGGTAAAACTATTGCTTTGACTCTTACCAAAGCTTTTAATGAAGAGCCTATTAAAATTAGAATGATGGGAGGCACGGTTCCAATTGTTCCTTTAATAAATGAATTAAATATTCCAACTCTTATAATTCCAATGGTTAATATGGACAATAATCAGCATAGTCCTAACGAAAACATTCGTATAGGAAACTTACGTCAGGGAATCTTAATATGTGAGGCAATTTTAAGTGTAAAACTTTAGAAAACAGAAATTAAAAAAATAATTTATGGTAATAGAATTTGAAAAGAAAAGCTTGTTGATTTTGTAAATCTAGAATCAAGAAAAATGAAGTGGTAAGTATTTCAAGTAGTCGAGAGTCTTGGAATTATATACACTTTCTATGGTTTTATAAATCAGCTATATAAATATATTTAGTATTTTTAGAAAGCGATGTACAAGATTAACAAAGCACCAGGCGTGTATCATAACTCAGCAGTGAATTAAACTATTGCCTAGATGGTAATTCGTTTGAATCTATGAAATTCGTTAGGACATAAAAGACGTAAGATTAATTGTATGAAAATTAAATTCAAGAAAAAAATACTTTACTCTAAATTAATTTTAGGTCTCATATGCCTGATAATAGCGCCAATAACCCTATTGAGAAATGAGGACTTACACTGGTCAGATTACATATATTTTATAATAGGTCTGCTTTACCTTACGCACTATGCTTACGACGTTACTCATCAGTATTTAGAAATTGAAGATGGTGTAATTAAGAAAAATAGTCTGTATGGTTTTCGTAAAAAATTGAATTTAAAAGATATTGATACAATTAAAAAATTCGCCGGAGATTATACGCTTAAATCATATGATACTGAGTTGAAAATCAAAACTTCAATTATAGAAGACCATTCGCTTACATCTCTCGTTAAAGTTTTATCAGAACTTGATCTACCGCAGGAAAAATCCCCGTTTGTAAGTATTTCATAAAGCAGTACTGCATTTTTTTTTACTAAATACTGTGCGTTTCTATTTCTCATCGATTAGAACTTTCAATATTCCTCAACCCCCTACAAACCAACGTTTTCTGTTAAAGCTGTAATAAGCATTAAGATTAAGCGTATCTTTGCTACTTATTATATTTTATGACATTTAAAGAATTAGGTCTTATAGACCCTATCCTTAAGGCATTAGCCGAAAAAGGATACACCCATCCTACCCCTATTCAACAACAAGCGATACCGGTACTTTTAAGAGGACAAGATTTATTAGGTTCTGCACAAACAGGAACTGGTAAGACCGCAGCATTCACAATACCTATATTACAACAGATATATAACAATATTGGCTCTGGAAAAGGCGGGCGTAAGCTCAAGGCACTTATAATAACGCCTACCAGAGAACTTGCAATACAAATTGATGATAATGTAACCGAGTATAGCAAATATACCGGCATAAAAAGCACTGTTATTTTTGGAGGTGTTAAGCAGGCTTCTCAAGTATCTGCAATGCGCAAAGGTGTCGATGTATTGACAGCAACTCCAGGTCGCCTTCTCGATTTAGTTAAGCAAGGATTTATAAGTTTAAAGGATATTGAATATCTGGTGCTCGATGAAGCAGACCAGATGCTTGATATGGGTTTTATACACGATATTAAAAAAGTACTTAAACTAGTTCCTCACGACAGACAATCGTTATTCTTTTCGGCAACAATGCCTAAAGCAATCGTAGATCTTTCTAAATTAATTTTAGGAGATTTTGAAAAAGTAAGTATAGCTCCAGAAAAGCCTACGGCAGAACGTGTAGATCAAGCCGTTTACTTTGTAAGTAAAAAAAGTAAGCCTAAATTATTAAAGCATCTTATTGAAACAGAAAATCCGGCTACGGTTCTTGTATTTTCTCGCACCAAACACGGCGCTAATAAAATTGTGAAAATTCTGGATAAAGCAGGTATCAATTCTGCTGCAATTCACGGAAATAAATCACAAGCTGCCCGTCAAAAAGCACTAAGCGCTTTTAAAGATGGTAAAACTCAAGTTTTAGTTGCTACAGATATCGCCGCACGTGGTATTGATGTTTCAGAATTAGAAATGGTGATTCAATATGACTTGCCTAACGTTGCTGAAACTTATGTACATCGTATAGGTCGTACCGGTAGAGCAAAAGCAAGCGGAGTAGCCTTATCCTTTTGCGATAAGGAGGAGCGTGCATATCTGAGAGATATTGAGAAGTTAATTAAACAAAAAATAGATGTAATTGCAGAACATCCATTTTTAATTGATGGACCTGATGATCCTTCAGATGAACCGGCTGCAAGACCGGCACGTAATAACTCGCGTAACAATTCAAGAAAAAGTAATTCACGCAATAGCTCGGGTTCTGGACGCTCACAAAATAATGAAGACCGTTCAAAGCGCCAGCCTATGACAAAAACAGCGGGTAAACCTAACAAACGTTTTGCCAGTAAACCTAAATCTAGCGGAGCATCTAATTAATTAGATCTGTAAACGTAAATTCTTAAGCCCTGATATATTTATCAGGGCTTTTTTATTTTTATAAATTCTGTAGTGTATATATAATCCAGTTAAATTTTCAGTAATTGTAGAGACACAGCGGCTTTTGAATTAGATTCTTTTTTATATTTAATCTATTATTAATGACTAAAATAATTATGAAAAAAATAATGCTATTAGGCGTGTTAGCAGCTTCAATACTAACAAGTTGTGATGACACACGTAAAGTTTTACACGATCAATACTTAGAATATGTAATGCATACAGATAGTCTGGATGTGGTGCATGATGCAATGAGCGTACGTCACGATGCGCTTAAAACAGACACCCGTACCCTATCTCAAAAGCTGAAAGATGTAGAAGAAACAGACTCTATTGCAATTGCTGATTTGGCCAAACATCAGGTTTTACTAAAGCAACAAGCAGCGTCATTGGGTAAATTGAAAAAACTAATTGAAAGTCACGCAGATGTAAAAACATATTTTATGTCAGACAGTATTTCTGTTGACGATATGGAAGCTCAGTTATTAGAGATGGAAGCTAATAATAGTGATATAGCTGCACGTCTTACAAAAATTAAAACCGAGTTGAAAATGATCGAAAAGGAACAAGAATCCTTGAAGAAACCTGAAACCCATTAAGAGTAAAAACAAATTCTTACTCCTATATATTTAAGAGTCCGTTGATTTTTCAACGGACTCTTTTTTTATAAGCATATTTCCCTTTCAAATGAACAATTGATTATTTTAGTAGCTTCAACATTTCAGAATTTATCTGCACAGAACTCTTTTTATGATTAACAAAATTACTACCGTACTTCTTTTTCTTTCCTTTTCCATAACTCAAACCTTTGCACAATCTGCGCAGGAAGATCCCAAACTTTGGACTCCAGAAGATATTATTAATACCGAATCAATGCGGTCTCCCATTTTTTCTCCAGATGCAACAATGGTAGTCTGGTCTAAACGAATTCCTGTTAAGAAGAAAGATAAATTTGTTTCTAATTTATTTGTAACCCGCTTAGCTGTAAAAGAAAAACAAGGCTATTTGACTACCCAACTTACGCAGGGAGAGGAAAATGATTATAATCCTGTTTTCTCCAAAGATGGTAAGGCAATCTATTTTTTAAGTTCTCGTGATAAAGGCAAAAAATTATGGAAATTAAGTTTGTATGGTGGAGAAGCCGAGGAAATAGAAGAATTTAAAAATGGTATTTCTTCAATACAATTAAAAGATGACCGTACGCTGTTATTTACTTCTAAAGATGGTAAAACACTATATGATCAAAATAGTGAAGAGCTAAAAGATGATGTTGAAATTATTGAAGATAGCTTACACTGGCAACCTAATCATATATATGCTTTTGATCTAAAGGACAAAGAGACAACACGTATTACAACAAATGATAAGCCCATCGAAGATTTTGTTGTTTCTAAAAATGGTAACTATTTGTATTACTCGACAGCACGCAGCTTAAGTTATGCTGTAGATGCTCAAAAAGATCCATACAATTACTTGAAGAATTTAAAAACGGGTAATACGCTTCAAATTCTCAAAGAATTTGAATTTCCCATAAGTAATGTATCATTTACTCAAGATGAATCTGGGTTCTATTTTAGCAGCGACTTTGCATCAGACCCAAAATGGAATGGAGCCGGAATTAGCGAATTATATTTCTACGATATTGCCTCACAGAAGACTCAAAAAGTAAATATTGATTGGTCATTAGGCTTAGGCAATGGTTTCAACGTAAGCGGAAATGACGTAGTTGTTTCTCTTGCTAATAAAGCGACTATGAAATTGGCATATTATAAAAAACAAGGAACTAGCTGGTCTAAGTCCGTTATAGATTTAGGTGCAAAAAACAATCACGTTACCATAGAAGCTATAGCCGATAATTCTTCAAAAGTGATCTTCTCTCACTCCACGGCTTCAAAACTTCCTCAATATTTTGTTGCAGACATAAAGGGTTCTAAATTTCAAAATGAATCCACCTTCATAACACTCAACAAAAAACTTGCAAAAAAATACATGCCCAAAAGTGAAATTATGACTTGGGTAGGTTATAATGGAGATAGCGTTACGGGAATTTTATATTATCCAAAAGAGTATATCTCTGGTAAAAAATATCCGTTAATGTTAAATATTCATGGCGGTCCAATGAGTCAGAATCTTGATGAATGGTCTGGTAGTTGGGCATATTATCCCGCTATACTTACCCAAAAAAATATGTTTGTCTTAATGCCTAACTACCACGGCTCAACAAACCACGGACTAGAATATGCTGAAGCCATTAAAGGCAATTATTATGAACCCGAATTAGAAGACATTACTAAAGGAATAGATAAACTGGTCAACGACGGCAAAGTCGATAGGGATCAAATGGGTTCTATGGGTTGGTCTAATGGGGCCATTATAACAACTATGCTCACTGTAAAATATCCAGATCTTTTTAAAGTTGCCGCTCCAGGTGCAGGTGATGTTAACTGGACATCAGATTATGGTACTTGCCAATTTGGTGTTAGTTTTGATCAGAGTTATTTTGGGGGTGCTCCTTGGGATGATACAGCAGGGAAAACCTACAATGAAAACTATTTAATTAAATCTCCTCTATTTGAAATTGAGAAAATTAAGACTCCTACTATTATATTTCACGGAAGTGAAGACCGGGCAGTTCCACGCGATCAAGGCTGGGAATATTACCGTGGCTTACAGCAAGTAGGCAAAACTCCGGTTAAGTTTTTGTGGTTTCCGGGGCAACCTCATGGTCTTGGTAAAATCACACACCAATTACGAAAAATGAAAGAAGAAATAGCGTGGATAGACACCTATTTATTTGATAAAAAACCTACGGAAAATGAAGCATTTAAAGAGGAGAGTCCGTTAGGAACTATTTTAAAACTTGCTGAAGCTAAACAACAGTCTGGCTTATACGGAAATTTAGAGAAGAATGTTCTTATTCCTGAAACTGTATTATTGAAAAAAGATTCTATTAGCCTGGGACGTTTTGAAGTAACAAATGCGCAGTTTAAAGCCTTTAAAACCGACTTTGATTATGAAGTGGGTAAAGATAATTACCCTGCTCTTGTTACAAAGTCTTCTGCCATTGATTACACTACTTGGCTTTCAAAACAAACCGAAAGCACCTACAGATTACCTAACTCTAAAGAAGCTGATGAGCTTCAGAAACTTGCCGCTAAAAATGCTAAAGAACAAAACAACCTAAATTACTGGGCAGGTTACGCATTGACTCCGGAAGATTCAAAACTTCTAAAACAAAAATTAAATGAATTGACTACATCTTTACTAAAACCTGTAGGCTCTCACAAGGCAATTAAAATCAACGAATCCTTATTTTACGATTTAGGCGGAAACGTATCAGAATATAGCGAAAATGGTAACTATGATTATAGTGCATACGATTACGCAGATCCATATGATGTAACAACAAAACCAAGCGAACATATTGGCTTTAGAGTAGTCAAGCAATAAAGTGAGTTCCTGTTATTGCTCGAAAGAATTTTAGTTAATCCCTGAATATTATAGATGGGTAAATTATGAAATTTTGAGGTTTTATAATCATAAGCTTAAAAGATAAACCTATCGCTAACAGCAAATTAAAACGCATTTATAAGCCGATTTCCTAAAATTAGGGATTTAAACTATAAATTTATAGATGCTTTTTTAAGGCTTAACTTTTTGTTTCCGGTTTGCGTGCTGCAAAAAGAAAATCAACAAATCAATCAAATTATGAAAATCAAAAAAAATCTATTTGCTCTTCTCTCCATTTCCGTTTCTTGTGTGGGTTTTGCGCAATCTGTAAATACCACAGACACCCGGTTGCTTTCAGAACCTGCAATAAGTGAAAATCACATTGCATTTATTTATGCCGAAGATCTTTGGGTTGCAGACTTAAACGGATCCAATCCGCGGCGATTAACCATCGATGAAGGAATAGAATCAAATCCCGTGTTTTCTCCAGATGGGAGTATTATTGCCTTTAGTGCAGAGTATGAAGGAAACACAGATGTATACACCGTACCTGCAACAGGAGGAGTGCCTAAAAGACTCACTTATCATCCGTATCCTGATCTTGTACGAGATTTTACACCAGATGGTAAAGAGGTTTTATTTGCATCCCAGCGGTCAATATTCACAAATAGATACACCCAGTTATTCACCGTACCATTAAGCGGAGGTCATACATCTAACGTATCTATCCCAAATGCATTTTGGGCAAGTTATTCCCCTACAGGAACTCATATTGCCTATACTCCCATTCCCGATCGTTTTAATCAATGGAAACATTATAGAGGCGGCACCCAATCACGTATTTATATTTTTGACACCGCAACTCAAGATGTTGCAGAAATTCCAAAACCTCAAAGCGGCAGCAATGATGCACAGCCTATTTTTATAGGGTCTACAGTTTATTTTAAAAGTGATCGGGATGGTGAGTTTAATTTATATTCGTATGATCTAACATCTAAGCAAATAGCTAAGCACACAGATTTTAAAAACTTTGGGCTTCTTGATCTTGATGTAAATGCAAATGGATTATTATTACTGGAACAGGGTGGATACTTACATACTTACAATCCGTCTTCAAAAACTTTAAGTAAACTTAAAATAGCAATCGCTACAGATCTTTTAGAAATGCGTCCACGCTTTGTAAGTGGAAGCGATTATGCTCGTAGCGCAAGTATTTCACCTTCCGGAGCTCGGGTAGTTCTCGACTTTAGAGGGGAGATAGTTACAGTACCTTCAGAAAAAGGAGATGTAGCTAATCTCACACAGACTCCCGGTGTTCATGAGACATTTCCGAGGTGGTCACCAGACAGCAAATCGATTGCTTTTTTCTCTGATGAAAGTGGTGAATATGCATTGCACATTAAAGATCAAAACAGCACCAATAAAGCAAAGACGGTTAAATTAAATGGTGCCGGATTCTATGCCTATTTACACTGGTCGCCAGATAGTAAAAAAATCGCTTACGTAGATAACGGTCGCAATTTATATATTACCACAGTAGCTACAGGAAAGACTCAAAAAGTTGATCAGGATATTTTATACCAGCCTGGAGAATACCGCGATTTATTTGGTAGCTGGTCTGCAGATTCAAATTGGTTGTCGTATACGATTATCACAGATACAAATTTTGAACAGGCCTTTTTATTTTCAGTAAATGAAAACAAATCCTACCCCATTTCAGATGGCTTTTCAAATGTTACAAATCCTACATTTGATCCCAGCGGAAAATATCTATACCTAACAGCCTCTACAGACGCCGGACCGGTAGTTAACTGGTTTGATCAATCTAATCAAGATATGGAATCTTCAAATTCCTTATACTTAATCACGTTGCAGAATCAAGTAAAATCTCCTTTTGCTAAAGAAAATGATGTTGAAGTGATTGAAAAGGAAGAAGAGCTTAAAACTGAAAAAGAAGATAAAGAGGAAGATAAACCTATTAAAGAATTAAAAATCGATTGGGACGGTATTCAAAATCGAATGATAGCATTACCCGTGGGAGCTGGTAATTTTGCTGCTCTTTCTTCTCCTAAAGAGGATATGCTCTATTATTTATCCTACCCCGCACACGGTGGAGAAACCACTTTACATGCTTATAACCTCACCAATCAGGAGGACGAGGAATTGTTTGCTACAGACAGTTATGAAATTTCTGCCAACGGCGAAAAAATGCTATACTATAGTACAGGTAGCTGGTATGTTTCTGATACCGGGAAAAAATCGGAGCAAGCAGAACTTGCATTAGAAAGTATTCAGGTCAAAATAGATCCTGTAAAAGAATGGAAGAATATCTTTAATGAGGCCTGGCGAGTAAACCGGGATTATTTTTACGATCCGTCGATGCACGGCGTAGATTGGAATGCAATGAAAACCAGATATGAAGCATTTTTACCAGATGTTACTACAAAAAGTGATTTATATCGTGTGATGAGCTGGATGTTTGCCGAGTTATCTGTGGGGCATCACCGTTTTGATTATACTGGTGATTCTAGAGTTGAAAAAGAAACTATAACCGGCGGATTATTAGGTGCCGATTATGTAGTGAAAAATAACAGATATCAAATTTCTAAAATTTATGGAGGGCTCAACTGGAATCCAGATTTACGCTCACCCCTTACCGAGCCCGGAGTTCAGGCAAAAACCGGCGAATACATAATTAAGGTTGATGGTGATGAAGTAAAAGCAACAGATAATCTATATAAGTTCTTTGAAAATAAAGCCGGACAAATAGTAGCTCTTACATTATCGTCAAATGCTAATGGCAGCAACGCGCATACAGAGCAAGTTACCGCATTAGATTCTGAACGCAGTTTGCGTAATCGTGATTGGGTTGAAGGAAATATAAAAAAGGTGAATGAAGCAACAGATGGTCAAGTTGCTTATGTATATGTTCCCAATACCGCTACTGGAGGTCACGAATATTTTAAACGTTATTTCTATCCTCAAGCAAATAAAAAAGCAATAATTATAGATGAACGTTTTAATGGTGGTGGTCAATTAGCAGATTATGTGATAGACCTTTTAAACAAACCCATGCAAAGTTATTGGGATTTTAGATATGGTAACGACATGAAAGCTCCCAGCGCATCTATTCAAGGGCCCAAGGTGATGCTTATAGATGAGACCGCTGGCTCTGGAGGGGATTATCTACCTTATTTATTTAGACGTAATAATCTGGGTACACTCGTAGGAAAGCGTACGTGGGGAGGCCTTGTAGGCGTTTTGGGCTATCCCGAATTTATTGATGGTGGAATTGTAACTGCTCCTAATGTTGCCTTTTATAATGAAGAAGGTTTTGGAATTGAAAATGTAGGAACTCCCCCAGATATTGAAGTAGAACAAACCCCTAAAGATGTAATAGCCGGTAAAGATCCTCAGCTTGAAAAAGCGATTGAAATTATTTTACAACAATTAAAAGAAAATCCACCGAAAACTCTTAAAACACCGGCGTACCCTGATAAAACAAAGTAAAATTCTTAAGTCAAATAAAAAAATCCTGATCTAACGATCAGGATTTTTTTTTAACTCGTAATTAAATCACAGCTATAGAAAAGATCTAGCCTTTTACCTTCGATCCTATTTTTAATACTATATCTGGATCAGGACAATTTTCCTTATAAAAAGATAGATTTCCTGCTGAAGATACACCTGGGTAATCACCTTCGTTTTGTTGTAAATCTTTAATAATCTGAAAATGCAAATGAGGTGCATAATCGCCGTTTTCTTCGGGTTTACCTAAATGAGCTATAATTTCTCCGGCGTCGAATTCTTGACCTATTTCTAATTCTAAAATTGATGCTCTGCTAAGATGACCATATAATGTAAAAAAAGAATCTCCCTTAATTGTATGCTCTAGCACTATACACGGCCCATAGTCACCATGGTTTTTGTTGTCTTTAAAACTATGCACCTTTCCTTTCACAGGTGCGAGGACGGGAGTTCCAGACGGGCACCAGATATCTATTCCTAAATGAATATTCCGTTTTAGTTGAATCTCTTGCGTACCAAAATAGAGACTTCGGTCATAAATACTTCGTTTTTCTAAATATCCTCCGTAAGCTACCTTACCTCCTGTTTTAGATAAATAAGTATCTATATAAATTGCTATAGCCTCAGCAGAGCTTGTATCTACCGAATCTATAATTGTATTTGATGTAGAAAGATCGAGAAACCGATAAACCTCAGCTCCATAAATAGGATCAACCACAGGAGTAAAGCCATTTGTAAGTCGAGATAACTCGGCTAAAAAATCTGATGCTTGCATAAATTCAAAAATACAATTCTAATAAAATTAAAAGCATAAAAAAAGTCCATTCTGGCAGGAACGGACTTTTCAACAATTAACTTAAAACTAATTTAAAACTATATCACTAAATTTTGACGAAATAGCAATTATACTATCGGTGTTTCTGGATTTATAAAACCCATTTACCATACTACTATTATAACCTTCCATCACTTTTGCATCAATACTTTTTGGATAATTCAACCTACTACGTACACCATTAAAATTAAAATGAAATGGGGTCTCTGGTAGATTAAGAACTACATCACTATTCTCTACACTTATATTTAGAGTCTTGAAGTTTTTACCCAATTTTGGGATTGAAAGTTCTCCAAAACTTCCTGTAATCACGGCAGCATCTTGTAATTCTTTTATAACAATACTACTTGCTCTAGAATTTATATTTATACTGTTGGCCTTATCTATCACACATTTCTTTGTATAACTGGCTTGGAGTGTGCCGTAATCCCAAGTTGCAATATCCACTGGACTATACGCTACGTTTATAAAAGTTTTATCTCCCGAAATCTTATTGGCTATAAAATCACCATGAGAAAGATTAACCTTTGCATTTGTTGCTTCTGCTATATTTATGTTACCGTGCCTTACGGTCAAATCTAGTTTTGCAGCATTAGGCATATGTACAATTATTTTGCGCTTGTACGACGCTCTTGGTTTTGCGTTATTTGCAACAGTATTTCCAGAATAGCTATAAGTCATTTGAGTACTCACGTTACCATTTGCATCACGGGTCACAGTTTTTTTAAGATTTCCGCCTTGCTCTTCAGCCATTTGCTCTAATTTTTTCGCAAAATTATCACTCCAACCTTCCATAGCTTTACCTATGTTTTGTCCTAGAGCAGCCATATCACTTTCTAAAGCCTTACTGAAGTTAGCCCCTAAAGCTTCTGAGGATCCACCAAATTGCTTACCAAAACGCTCTCCCCAGGCTTGCATATCTTTATTAAAATCTGCTCCCCACGCTTCCATGTCCGAGCGCCATTTATCGGTTTGAGCAACACTCACATTAGTACCGTACTTTTTATTTATAGCAGCGAGGTATCCTTTTTTATCCCGTTTGTATGCATCAGCATCGAAAGACAATTGCTTACCAAAAGGTGACTTAGGCATTCCTAGTAAACTACTTCCTGCCACACCCTGTCCCGCAGCAACCTTTTTCTGATTGTTCCGTTCCCACTTTTTCATTACAGCATCAAAATCTTCGCCAAAGTTAGCTTCGATTTTCTTTTTGTATTGTTCCAGATATTTCTCACCATCCCGTTTGTAGGCATTGTAATCAAAGGAGATATTCTTCATCCCTTTAGAATATTCAACAGGTAATTGCATACCAGAAAACTGCTCCAGCATAGGACTCAACATATTATCCATACCTGAGCGCTGCATCATTTGCATTGATGAGGCTATAAGATCATTTACGCTACGCATTTGACCATCCCCGGGAGCCAGATTAATTGCCGCCGGTGCCCCTCTACTCACAATCTGTACTACATTGCTATTACCCTTTACACTTACTTGCCAACCTTTGAGTAATTGCTTAATCTCTTCTTTAGAGATATTTTCACCTTCAATAACAGCTTCTACCGCAACTTCATTCTTATTCCAGTTCTCAAAAACGATATCTGCATATTGCGTATCTGCAAGAATTGCTACTTGAGACCCGGTTGTAAAACGTTCATTAAGTTTATTCTCTTTGGTTTGTGCCTGCATAAGTGAGACAGATCCCACTGTAAATGCAAAAACCCATAAACGAACAGTTAATCTCATGGTGTTATATAGTGTTGGTTTTAATCTCATTAAATTGAGATTCTTGTAATTCATTCAATTTTTCTTTCAATTTTAAAAGAAGATCTAGTCTAAACTGTAAATTATCTACGAGAGCTTGTATGTTTTGATTATTAACACCCGCTTCTACCAGATCTTCATTAAGACGATCATACTCTTGATTTAATTCTTCAAGCTGTCCCATAAAAGCATCTACTACAGCTTTGTTATCGTCTGTAACATTTAATTGTGCAAGCTCCATATGTATGCTAGCCAGATAACGATCTTCTATCTGCTTATACTCTGGAGAAAAATCACTTAACTGTACCTTTGCGGTAGTTGTACTAGCAATAGTATTTGCATCAGTAGGCTGTTGTGGAGTTGTTGCACTAAAAGGATTATTAAGTAATAATCCGGTAACAGCTATAAGTACTACCAGCACTGCAGCAATCTTCATCCATAAATAACCTTCGGCTTTAGCTTTTGCCTGAGTACCAAAGTTCTCATCGAGTCTTGCGTTAAAACGAGCCTCGTGATTGGGCTTTAACCCTTCAGTAGGAACACTTAAATCATTTTTAAGAAGCTCTCTAATATCCTGTGCCATGATATTTTGTTTTTAATTTTTCTTGTAATTTCTTTTTTCCGCGGTGTACCAGTGTGCGTGATGCTACCTCGGTAATTTCTAATATTTCTGATATTTCCTGGTGGTCATAGCCTTCTATTAAAAAAAGCATAACCGCATAGCGATAACGCTCAGGTAAATCTTCAATAGCTTCTTTAATTTGATCTACCGTGATACCGTCTTCAACAGTCCAGTCTGTATCTTCGTCAACTTTACCTAATACTTGTTCATTCATTTCAACAAGCTCCAGCTTTTTAGCCTTCAGCATATCTATGCTTTTGTTGATCACAATACGTTTTAGCCAAGCTCCAAAAGTCACCTCACCATTGTATTGATGCATTTTTGTAAACGCTTTAACAAAACCTTCTTGCATCGCTTCTTCAGCTTCAAAAGAGTTTTTTAAAAACCGAAACGCCACGTAGTACATTCCCTGGCTGTATTTATTATACAACTGCATTTGTGCACGCCTGTCGTTTTGTTTACATCGTTCAAGTATTTCGGTAATTTGCAAAATGATGGTTTGGTTAGTTGCTAATTCCTTTTCTAAAGACGAACCGTTTTCGCCTGCGTTGCAAAATTCTGATTAAATAATTTAGTACTTCCTGTAAACGCTTTTTATTTGGCATAAAATCTGTTAGCGCCAAGCATTTCGACTTTTAAACAAGTTTATCGCATAAAAAAACCCGCTTTCAGCGGGTTTTTTTCTTAATTCATATTCTAATCACATTACTCGTCTAAAAGTAAATTTAGTGTAACATCAATATTATCCATTGTTGCACGTGAATAAGGGCACACTTCGTGAGCTTCATTCACAAGCTCCTCTCCTTGTTCTACGTCAACTGTAGGTAAGTAACAATCAAGCACTACTGCAAGCTGAAACATATCTTCTTCATTTTTACCTATTTTCACTGTTGCTGTAACTGTATAAGCACCAAGATCTACCTTCTTCTCACGAGCAACGTGTGCTAATGCACTACCAAAACAAGCCGAATAACCTGCTGCAAAAAGTTGCTCCGGGTTTGTACCCTCGCCTCCACCGCCACCAAGTCCTTTAGGTACAGAGAGGTTAAAATCTAATGTTCCGTCGTCTGATGAAACGTGACTGTCGCGACCACCAGTGGCAGTTGCTTTTGCTTTATATAAAGCTTTCATATCTAGAAATTTTCAATGATTAAGTGTTCAAGATACCAATACATATTGCAGGAATCAACCCCAACTTCCTAAAGATTTCACAAAAAGTATTTAACTTTTTAATACCATACTACTCATCTTAAGTAACGGAGTTTGCGTAGAAACTTTAAATTTGTTGATTACACCTTTTGAGCTATGCCTAAAAATTCAAATAGTATAGATGAACAAGCGGCCAGACATATTATTGCAAAGCGCAAAAATATTCCTGATGCACAAACTCTTATTTCAAAGATTTGTGAAGGCAATACCACAGCACTGAGTCAGAGTATTACCCTTGCCGAGAGTACAGCAGCTCGTCATCAACTAGTAGCTCAAGAAATACTTACGGGTTGTTTACCCTACGCAAATAAATCGCTCCGCATAGGAATTACCGGGGTCCCCGGGGTTGGTAAAAGTACTTTTATTGAGGCGCTAGGAAAGTATCTCATCTCATTAGATAAAAAAATTGCAGTGCTTGCAATTGATCCTAGTAGTAGTATAAGTCACGGTAGTATACTGGGGGACAAAACTCGTATGAACGATCTTTCTACAAATTCACAAGCATTTATACGGCCTTCAGCAGCTGGAGATTCATTAGGTGGAGTTGCCCGAAAAACAAAAGAAGCTATAATTTTATGTGAAGCGGCAGGTTATGAGATTATTCTAATCGAAACTGTGGGCGTAGGACAAAGCGAAACAGCAGTGCACGCTATGACCGATTTTTTTCTTCTTCTGAAATTAGCAGGAGCCGGTGATGAGCTACAGGGTATTAAACGCGGAATTATGGAAATGGCCGATCTCCTTGTAATTAATAAAGCTGATGGCGAAAATAAAACCGCTGCTCAATTTGCAGCAAGCGCTTTTACTAAAGCTTTGCATCTTTATCCCGTGAAAGAAAGTGAATGGTCACCAGTTGTAAAACGTTGCAGTGCTATAAACAATGAAGGTATTTCTGAAATCTGGGAGAGCATTTCGGCCTATTGCGCTCTTGTAAATAGTAATGGCTACTTTGAAAACAACCGAAAGAAACAAAATGCATATTGGTTAAAAACTACTATAGAAAATACCCTGAAAGATACGTTCTACTCAGATCCTCAAATCAAGGATGCATTATCTCAGCTACTTGCTGCGCTAAATAAAGGGAAAACAACACCGTTTCAAGCGGCTCAAGAACTCCTCAAGAAACACAATTCTAAAAACTAATATTTAGACTACTTTGATTTGAGGAGGTGATACTTCTTTTCGTTTGCACGAAATTTAAAATAGGCTACAACAATACCCAATATTAAACCGAAAAGACCATATTGTAAAAAGACTTCTAGATCAAAAATTTCACTAGAAAAATAGTTTACTACCAGTTTATAAGTTACAGTTATAAGAACAATTTGAAGAATGATACCCAGATAAAACTGAAGCTTGGCTGCTCTCTTTACAGACCAGGACTTTACAAATTCTTTTTCTTTATCGCTTAACATCATAATTTTAGTCTACAAATTCTTTACGATACCATTCGATTTGTTTGCCCAGACCTTCTTTTAATGTGGTAGTCGGATTGTAGTTAAGAAGTTTTCGGGCTTTATTAATATTTGCTTTTGTAAACATCTGGTCGCCACCTCGCTTTGCCACAATCTCTTTACGTATTTTAGTATCAAGAATCTCTTCTACAATTGCCATTCCCTCTCCAGTAGTATGTTCTTGTTCGGTACCTAAGTTTATTACTTCTCCATCAACGATATCTTCTTTACCTATAACGCTTACTACTCCATCAATAATATCATCTACAAATGTGAAGCTACGCACGTGAGCCTCACTACCATCAAATAATGGAAACTCCTGGTGAAAAAATCCGCAACCTATAAGTTTTGTATATAATTTCTCTGGGCGCTCTCGTGGTCCATATACCGAAAATAACCGCAAAGAACAGGATTTTAATTTATGAGCTCGTGCTTTTGCTAGTACCAGTTGTTCTGCTGCTAATTTTGTAACACCGTATAAAGATGCCGGTTCTGGTGCAGCATCTTCTGTTAATGTTGCTCTAAGCCCGTAAATAGAAGAAGTTGATATATTTGTAAATAATTTTAAATCCTTACAAGAGAGCGCAAAATCCATTAGATTTTTTGTCGCCACAAGGTTATTCATTAAATAATCTTCAAACGTAGAAGTAGCAGCTATTCCTGGCTGCGCAGCAAAATGAAAAATATAATTAAAATCTGTAGGAATTTTTTTGAAGTCTTCGGGTTTTCTCAAATCGATAATCTCGATAGGAATACCCACTTTTTCCAAACTTTTTGCATTTCGGTTTTTAAGATCTGGACTGTAGTATGGTGAGAAGTTATCGATACCTATAACTTCAAAATTCATCGCTTTTAAGCGCTCGGCACAATGAGATCCTATAAAACCGGCAGCTCCGGTAACTAATGCTTTCATATTAATTTTCTTTAAAAATTTTGGCATAGCCAAAACGGTGCAGATACAACATTATCAATCCTATAACACCTCCAATTAGCATCCCGGTTAAGACATCTCCGGGATAGTGAACACCTATATAAATTCGGCTATAACCTACCATAATCGCCCATATAAGAAGTACTGGAAGTAACCATTTGTGCCTAGATTTTAACAAGAAGCCTACAAATAATGCTAAGCCCATCGAACTTGCAGCGTGAGCAGAAAAATATCCAAAACTTCCGCATCGAACAGCTATAAAACGTGCTTGCTCCATTACTCCTTCTTGACGACAAGGACGCGGCCGTTCAAAACCGTGTTTAAAGACATTTGCAAGTTGGTCTGTAGCAGTAATTAATAATGCGACAGTTACGAGCGTGTATAGCGTTCCTTTTAATCCAAACTTCTTATAAATAAGAATAAGTAAGAAAAAGTATAATGGAATACTGTACCACTTATTAGTAATAAATAACCAGAAAGGATCCCAAGTCTCTGATCCCAAATTATTGAGAAAGAGATAAACATCGTGATCCAATTGCTGTAACTCGTTCATTTATTCTTCTTCGTATCGTGCAACTTCACGGTCGTAAAACTCAGTAGCTTTTGTAATTAAACCTTCTGCTTCTGTAGAAAGTTCTTCTTCATCATTTTCATCAAAATCTTCAAACCACTCCACATCATCAGTTTTTAAATCAATGACAAAGCGCGGAAAATCTGTATGAATTACAAATATTGATTCAGGATAATCTGTGTTATCTCCTAATATAAACTTGGGAAGTTCCATAATTTCAATGTATTAATTTCAACTACTAGCCTTAAAAAGGACTACTAAAGAAACTAGAATTAGTAATAAAATGAAAAAAAACCAGTAACAGCTTCTTTTAATTTTGCGCAAAGGTAAGTTTACTTTGTAAATTTTTAAGATTATGACAAATGAAGTTTTATACCTTATATTCGTTCTCCAAAATTACATACCGAAAAAAGTACTTCTAAGTTATGCAACCCACTACCATACTCCTACTTATTGCTGGCTATTTTATAACCCTAATGTTAGTTTCCTATTTTACAGGAAAAGGAGGTTCAAATGATGATTTTTTCAAAGCAAGCAAACAGTCTCCCTGGTATTTAGTTGCTTTTGGGATGATAGGAGCTTCACTATCTGGGGTAACTTTTATTTCTGTTCCGGGATGGGTAGAAGCTTCGCAGTTTAGTTATTTTCAAGTAGTTCTGGGTTATACACTGGGTTATGCAGTTATTGGCCTGGTCCTATTGCCACTTTATTATAGACTCAACCTAACATCAATTTATGCATATCTCGGTGGTCGCTTTGGTATAAATTCGTATAAAACCGGGGCATCTTTTTTTCTGCTTAGTCGGGTTGTAGGCGCTAGTTTTAGGCTATATCTAGTCGCAAACGTATTACAGCTGCTGGTTTTTGATAGTATGAATGTCCCGTTCTGGGTAACGGTAACCATAACAATTTTACTCATCTGGTTGTACACATTTAAAAGTGGTATTAAAACAATTGTATGGACAGATACGCTGCAAACTCTATTTATGCTTACAGCACTTGGTGTTGCGATTTACTTTTTGTCTTCAGATTTAGGATTATCACCTACCGGTCTTTTTAATTTTATTGCTGAAAGCGATATGTCTCAAATATTCTTTTTTGAGGATTGGAAGAGTAAAGACTTTTTCTTTAAGCAGTTTATAAGTGGTGCTTTTATTGCAATTGTAATGACAGGTCTGGATCAAGATATGATGCAAAAAAACCTCACCTGCAGAACCTTAAAAGATGCTCAAAAAAATATGTTTTGGTTTACGATGGTGCTTACAGTTGTGAACCTTGTGTTTTTAGCATTAGGAGTTTTGCTCACAGTTTATGCTCGTAACAATGGTATAGAAGCTTCTAGAGATGATCTATTTCCGTTTATTGCAACGCAAAGCGGATTAGGATTTGGTATTGCAATTTGTTTTATATTAGGTCTTATTGCAGCTGCCTATTCTAGTGCAGATAGTGCACTTACCGCGCTTACGACATCTTTTAGTATCGATATTTTAGATATTGAAAACAAATACACCGAAGCAAAACAAATAGCAATACGTAAAAAAATACACATCGCTGCCTCCCTAGCGATAATCCTAGTTATAATAGGCTTTAAATACATCATTGCCGACGAGAGTGTGATTGCAAAACTCTTTGTTTTTGCAGGGTACACCTACGGCCCTTTATTAGGTTTATACGCCTTCGGATTATTTACAAACTGGAATGTGCGAGATAAAATAGTACCGGCAATATGTGTGGCAGCACCCATACTTGCTTACGTTATTAGCGAATTTACACTTACCTACCTTAACTTTGAATTTGGCTTCTTTATTTTAATTTTAAATGGACTACTTACTTTTTTAGGATTAGTAAGTATTCGTACTCAAAAGAACTAGTGTACACGCATTATCAATTTCAATATTTGCTTGCTTTAAAAGCTTATATAATTCAGGATTCTCTGTACCCGGATTAAAGATGATACGCTTAGGCTGTAATTGTATAAGATACTCGTAATATGGTTTTTGATTTTGAGCATTGAGATAAAGTGTTACGGTATCTACATCCTCATAATCAGGAAATCCAGTATCTATAGTTACACCTGCAACTTCACCTCCCCGTAAGCCAATAGCAACTACAGGTTGTCTCTTTTGCACTAGGCGATTTATAGCCATATAAGAATAGCGTATAGGTTTGAGAGATGCTCCTAGAACCAGCGTTTTTTTTGTTGTCATAAATCAAAGTTAAATGATTACTTCTTCTGTAACAATACCTTTTTTAATTGGTCTATAAGTTAGAAGTCGACTTCAAAAGTTTGAATGCTTATTAATTAGTTTTGATGGTTAGTGTTAGTTTTAACATTCAAACTTGAAAACCCGGGATTTAGCGATTCCGGGTTTTCTTTTTTTAAAATATTTTACGTTTTACTGTAACAGATCTCAATCACGTTCGTCTATTAATAAACCGCTAATCACGGGGTACGTTGTTTTAACTAGTATGTTATGCAAAGTATTATGTAATTATCAATCAAAATCGAACAGTTATGAAATCTAGCCATTGGCTTTTAAGCCTATTTGTGTTATGCATTAGCACGATCGCATTTGCCCAACCTAAACCAGAACCTCCAATCACCGGTAGCGTGAGTGGTAAGGTAATGGACGCAGAACTTAATCAACCTATCCCCTACGCCACCATAATTATAAGTAAAGGTACCGAAGTGGTAACAGGCGGTATTACAAATGACCTTGGTGTATTTGAAATCTCAAAAATACCTGAAGGAATTTATACATTGAAAATTCAATTTATAGGCTACGAGAATTCCCAGCGAGATCTTATAATCGATCGCGACCACCGTAATAATAACATGGGAACAATTATGCTGAGCGCAGTTATGGCAGAGCTCGATGCGGTGAATATTGTAGCCGAGCGCACTACCATTGAACAAAAAATAGATCGCAAAGTAATTAATGTAGGTAAGGATCTAACCACTGCAGGAGCCAGCGCTGCAGATATAATGAATAATATTCCTTCTGTAAATCTCGATCAGCAGTCTGGTGCTCTTTCTCTACGCGGAAACAGTAATGTACAGGTAATGGTTGACGGAAAACTATCAAACATTCCGGCAGATCAATTACTTAAACAATTGCCATCTAGCTCAATCAAAAAAATAGAATTAATTACAAATCCTTCAGCAAAATATAACCCTGATGGAATGAGCGGAATCATAAATATTGTACTGCATAAAAATGTCAATGTTGGATTTAATGGAGATGTTAGTGCAGGTTTGTCTTACGAGAAGAATGCACAATTTAATAGCGGATTAAATCTTAATTACCGCAATGGTAAATTCAATTTATACAGTAATTACAGTAATAATATAGGTAAGAGTGCTAATTACGGTACCATTTTTCGTGAAGACGATAATTCTACCCAATACTTTGATATGCTTAATGATCGCGATTCGCACTTGCTTAAGTTGGGTCTGGACATTTACCTAAATGATAAAAATACCCTATCTGTATTTACATCTCAAAACAGTTTTAAAGGAAAGCCTTCAGGAAATATCAATATCATCTATGATGGTGATACTTCACGGAATGTGATGCAGGATTTTGGTGCAGAAGCAGATAATTATTCTGCTCAATATAATGTAGATTATAAAATAGATTTTGAAAAAGAGGGTCACAACCTCGAGTTTGAAGCAGATTACAATAGTTTCAAAGAAGATGAAAACACCTTTTTTAACTTTATGGGTGCTACTCCACTTTCAGATTATGTAGACTTTGTAGATACAGATCGTGATCGCACCACTTTAAATCTTGATTATGTGAATCCGCTTTCTGACTCAGAAAAGCTAGAATTAGGTGCTCAAGCTATCCTTTTTAATACAGATATAGATTATAGTAGTACCGGGCAATCATTTAATGCCAGTGGTAATCTTGCTCCTACACCAGATGCCCGTTTTGAATACAGCAGAGATATTTATTCGGCTTATGTAACCTATGGTAAGAATTATGAGAAATGGTCATACCAGGCTGGAGTTCGTGCTGAACAAGTTAAAGTAGCAGCAGACACAAACACCGTACGTGCTTTTACTAATGAGTATTTTGAGCTCTACCCTTCTGCGTATGTGACTTTTAATCCTTCAGAAAAAAATCAATATCAAGTAAGCTACAGTCGTCGTATAGATCGCCCGGGGGTAGGACAGGTTAATCCTATAAGAGAATGGAGTTCGCCTTTAATCACAGAATATGGTAATGTATATCTTACACCTCAGTTTACAAATTCTGTTGAAGCAAATTATACGCGCAGCTTAAAGAAGGGCAGTTTTACAGCAGGAGTATTTTATCGAATTATCGAAGATGAGATCAATCAGGCAATTTTTGTAGATCGGTTTAATTTAGATCGGGTTGTACTCACACACGATAATTTTGATACGACCACGGCATACGGTTTTGAGTTAAGTACAAACTATAAACCATTTGACTGGTGGAGCATTAATGCGAGTTTTGATCTGTATAGTCAGTCACAAAGTGGAATTACGGAGAGTCTAGATCCTACAATCGAGAATCCTACTGCTACAGACATTATACAAGTTAAACGTGAGATCGATAACACCATTTACAACGCACGTATAACCAATAATTTTACAGCTACTAAGAAACTTACCTTAACCGCCTTTGCTTTATACAGAGGACCTAACGAAGGAATTCAATTTAAAGGCAAGTCCATGTTTATGACGAATGTGGGTGCGCGTTACACCATATTTGACGGTAAAGGAACTGTGAGTCTTAACTACAATGATATTTTTAATACGATGAAAGCTCGCTTTACAAGTGAGAATCCTTATCTGGTGGAAGGGCAATTTAACTGGGAAAGTAATACCGTTTATGTAGGATTTAATTACCGTTTTGGAGATAGTAAGTACAGAGCCAAGCGTAGAAAAAACAGAGATGACAATGAAATAGACGGCGGCGGAATGTTTTAATCACGAGTTTAAAAGAGTTCATAAATGTTGCTTCATAGCAACAACTCCTATTAAAATATCTGGTTTTTCTGTTTTCGTTTATATGAATTAGCCTTCTACTTACTCAAACAGCAGTAAATTAATAGGAATAAAAAACCCGGAGCAGAGCTCCGGGTTTTTGCTTTAATTCTACTTCCATTAAATCTTCTGCTTTAAAATAGCAGCATCAATGTCACTATGCGAAGTATGATATACCGCGATACCGTTTTTTATAAGCAATACCTGCGGACTCTCATGACGTACATTAAATTTCTCTGCTATCGCCTGACTTATATCACGGTGTTGTTTTAAATCTAAAAAATACGGCTCTATCTCCTTTTTATCGTAATCGTAATTTTTCTCAAAGCCACGTAAAGCCATACGACTAATTCCGCATGTTGTACTGTGTTTAAAAATTAATACTGGTACTGCATTAGAAACCTCAGCAATTTCATCTAACTGCTCTAAACGCTCTAGCTGTATCCAGTTAACCTCTTTTATCTCTTCTTTAGCAATATCACTTGCACTTTTAAATTTATCAAAAAAACCCATGGTCGTGTAACTTTTAAAATTTATTAACGCCTGTTTTCTATAGGCTAGCGTAAATTTAAGTAAATCGTATGGTCTTTAGTATTAAGGAAATCAAAATACATAGTGAGACAAAAAGACAGTCTAAACCCGCATGAATAGTGACAATACGTCGGTTTTAACATATGGTATATAAATTGCCAATGCTAAGACAACTAGCATGTTTAAGATCCCGATCACATCTTAAATAACTTAAATTAATTCTAATCCCGCTCGTCGGGCTTAATATAAAAAACGATGAACTTTAATAACTTTACTATTAAATCCCAGGAGGCCATACAGCAAGCACAAGCACTTGCTCAAGGTTATGGTCATCAACAAATAGAAAATGAGCACATTTTTAAAGCTATTTTAGAAGTAGATGAAAATGTGACTCCTTTTCTCTTACAAAAATTAGATGTCAACCTAAATCTGCTTAAGCAGATTTTAGAAAGCACACTTACAAGTTTCCCAAAAGTTACAGGTGGTGAGATTGTACTTTCACGAGATGCTGCGCGTAGCGTAACAGAAGCCGGTAATATTGCTAAAAATATGAAAGATGAGTATGTCTCACTCGAACATTTAATTTTAGCTATATTTAAATCAAGCAGCAAAATAGGTCAGATATTAAAAGACCAGGGCGTTACCGAAAAACACCTTAAGGCTGCAATAGAAGAACTTCGTAAAGGGGAGCGTGTGACCTCTCAGAGCGCAGAAGAAACCTACAATTCGCTAAGCAAATATGCTAAGAATTTAAATCAACTTGCGCGTGACGGTAAGCTCGATCCGGTAATAGGTCGTGACGAGGAAATACGCAGAATCTTGCAAATTTTATCTCGTAGAACAAAAAACAACCCAATCCTCGTAGGGGAACCGGGAACCGGAAAAACTGCAATCGCTGAAGGACTTGCGCATCGTATAATTGATGGTGATGTACCTGAAAATTTGCAGGAAAAACAAATCTGGGCTCTCGATATGGGCGCTCTAATTGCCGGTGCAAAGTATAAAGGTGAGTTTGAAGAACGACTTAAAGCTGTAATCAAAGAAGTTACAGAAAGTGCAGGTGATATTGTACTTTTTATAGATGAAATTCACACACTTGTAGGTGCCGGTGGTGGCCAGGGTGCGATGGATGCAGCAAATATCTTAAAACCTGCTCTTGCACGCGGTGAATTACGTGCCATAGGTGCAACAACATTAGATGAGTATCAGAAATATTTTGAAAAGGATAAAGCATTAGAACGTCGTTTTCAGAAGGTAAGCGTTATGGAACCAGATACCGAATCTGCAATTTCCATTTTACGTGGGATTAAAGAAAAGTACGAGACACACCACAAAGTGCGTATAAAAGATAATGCGATTATCGCAGCTGTGGAGCTTTCGCAACGCTATATTACAAACCGTTTTTTACCAGATAAGGCGATTGACCTAATGGATGAAGCGGCTTCAAAAATGCGTATGGAAATTAATTCCAAACCCGAAGAGCTCGATGTTCTAGACCGTAAGATAATGCAACTCGAGATAGAAATTGAAGCTATAAAGCGAGAAAAAGACGAGAGCAAACTTAAATCACTACATGCCGACCTGGCTAACATAAAGGAAGAACGTAATGAGATAAATGCCAAGTGGAAAAGTGAGAAAGATGTTGTTGACAATATTCAGAATGCAAAACAGGATATAGAAAACTTTAAGCTTGAAGCGGAGCGTGCTGAACGAGAAGGTAATTATGGTTTAGTTGCAGAATTGCGCTACGGAAAGATTAAAGAAGCACAAGAAGAACTCGAAAAGCTGCAAATCGCATTAGCAAATCAAGGAGAAAATACACTGATTAAAGAAGAAGTTACCAGTGAAGATATCGCCGAGGTGGTTGCAAAATGGACTGGAATACCGGTTACTAAAATGCTGCAAAGCGAGCGTGAGAAATTGTTGCATCTTGAAGGCGAACTACACAAGCGTGTGGTGGGACAACAGGAAGCAATAATTGCAGTGAGTGATGCGGTACGTAGAAGCCGCGCCGGATTACAGGATCAAAAGCGCCCTATTGGTTCGTTTCTGTTTTTAGGTACGACTGGTGTAGGTAAAACCGAACTTGCAAAAGCACTTGCTGAATATCTATTTGATGATGAGAATAACCTTACTCGTATAGATATGAGTGAATATCAGGAGCGACACAGTGTAAGCCGTCTGGTAGGTGCACCTCCGGGATATGTAGGTTACGACGAAGGTGGGCAGCTAACTGAAGCCGTACGTCGCAAACCCTACAGTGTAATATTACTTGATGAGATTGAAAAAGCACATCCAGACACCTTTAATATTCTATTGCAGGTGCTAGATGAAGGGCGCCTAACAGATAATAAAGGCCGTCTTGCCGACTTTAAAAACACCATTATCATTATGACCTCAAATATGGGAAGTCATATCATTCAGGAAAAATTTGAATCTATTAAAGATCCTCAGACCGCGATGGAAGGTGCTAAAGTTGAAGTGTTGGGTATGCTTAAGCAAACCATACGGCCAGAGTTTATAAACCGTATTGACGATATTGTTATGTTTACACCACTTACGCGAAAAGATATCGAAAAGGTTGTAGGCTTGCAGCTTAAAGGAGTAACTAGAATGCTCAACAAACAGGGGATTACATTAGATGCTACAACTGAAGCAATTGCACATCTTGCAGACAAAGGCTTCCAACCAGAATTTGGAGCAAGACCTGTTAAGCGTACAATACAAAAAGAAGTACTTAATAAGCTTTCTAAAGAAATCTTAGGAGGTAATATAACAACCGATAGCATCATCTTGCTGGATGCTTTTGATGACGAACTCGTTTTTCGTAATCAAAATGATCTGGTAAGCGGCTCCTGAAGAGAACTGGTTATCGAATAAATTTAAAAGGCGATTCTTTAAAAAGGGTCGCTTTTTTTGTGTTTATTTTTCACCGTATACAGAATCCATATTACCGCACGATTGCATCGTGTGGCAATTAATAAAGTAAAAAATAAAATTTAATAGCTCAGTATTTAAGACATATAAAGAACTGGGCTCCTATACGCGCGATACAATCGCGCGCGAGCAGAAACTATATATTATAATTATCTGCAGATCTTGTTACCCCTTGCTACCGCACGATTGCATCGTGTGGCAATTAATAAAGTAAAAAATAAAATTTATTAGCTCAGTATTTAAGACATATAAAGAACTGAGCTCCTATACGCGCGATACAATCTCGCGCGAGCAGAACTATATACTATAATTACCTACAGATCTTGTTACCCCTTGCTACCGGTAATTAATACAAAATAAAAAATCACACTATATAAGCTATCTATTATTGTTAACAAGAACTAGTACATATAAGCGCGATATAATCGCGTGACAATTAGTAAATTAAAAAGTAATATCTTAACTGCACATTTTACAAAGCTCTGGAACTTATACCTGTGATATAATAGCGCGCATAGAAACTATATAATGATTTCCGGCTGCTCTTGTTACCGTAAAATTGCATCGTGCGGAGAACAGCACAAATCACGATAGAACTAATTGACTTAAGCTAAAGATGAGCAGAAATTATAAATTTCATAACCCAGAGGGTTTATACTTTGTAAGTTTTGCAGTAATTGAGTGGCTAGATGTTTTCACCGAAACAATTTATAATAATATCTTATTAGATAGTTTAAGCTACTGCCAAACCCATAAGGGAATGGAAATTATAGCATGGTGCATTATGACTAATCACATTCATTTAATATTTAGAAGTATTAAAGGGGAAAAACCAGAGCAGCTGTTGGGTGATTTCAAAAGGTTTACAAGTAAAGCAGTGGTAAAAACCATTCAAATAAACCCTACAGAAAGTAGAAAAGAATTTTTACTAGAGCATTTTAAAAATGCTGCTGAAAAATCATCTAATGTCAAGTACTACCAATTTTGGAGGCATGATAATAAACCAATAGAACTTTGGAGCAATAAAGTGATTTGGCAAAAAATAGAATACATTCACAATAACCCAGTAAAAGCAGGTATGGTTTCTAGACCGGAGGATTATAAATATAGTAGCGCTATAGATTATGCTGGAGAAGAAGGATTATTGAAAGACATTTTAGTATTTAAATATTATGGATGATTAGTAACACTTCATTATCCGCGCGATACAATCGCTCAATAACAATAATTAGGATATATTATCTCTGCAGTCACTTGTTTCCGCACGATTGTATCGTGTGGCAGTAATAAACTAAAAAGTAATACTCATATCTTAGTATCTGGCATATAAAATTCGTGTGCTTATACGCGCGATACAATCGCGTGCGAGCAGAGACTATATTATAATTACCTACAGCTCTTGTTACCACTTGTTGCCGCACAATTGCATCGTGTGGTAATTAGTTTAAAATCAAAAACAATTAAACTAACTAATCCTACACTTAAATAAAATAACAAACTACAATAACCTAGAATACAGCATGGCAGTCTCTTTGCCGCATTCTACCACCCGTTCAATTGCTTTGTTAAGTTCGTTTTTTCTCCAGTTCATAAATAGACCTATTTCTTCATCTAGTTCGATAAACCGTACATTTTCAGCTTTTGCGTAACTAAAGGACGACGGTAGGATAGTAATCCCTAATCCTTTAGACACCAGACTTAAAATCATACCACCAAAGTCTGATTCTATAAGCACCTGAGGTTCAAAATCGTAATTGTGAAATAAATTGCGAAGAAAAGAAGCAAAAAAAGTTTTTTGATGCAAACCTGAAAGTATAAATCGCTCATTCTGCAAATCCTTGAGACTCACAAAATTCTCTTGTGTCAACCAATGCGCTTTAGGCACAATCAGACAAACCGGCTCTGCATATAGTTGATAGGTTTCAATAGAACTGTTTTCAATACGATCTCGACCAAAGGCAATGTCTGCTTTGTAATCGAGCAGTAATTTCTCGTGATTCTCATCGGTGGGTTCGGTGAGTTCTATTTTGAGATTAGGTAATTTACTATTGAGATTATCCAAAAATAGAGGTAAAAATTTGAAAGCTATAGAACCGGGATAGGTTATAGATACACCACCAGCTTCTCCTTCACTAATTTTTTTTGCCTGACTTTGTATATGATCTAATTCCCTCACTTTTACACGCCATTGCTTTTGAAGAAATTTACCGGCATCAGTAAGTTTTACATTGCGCTTATCCCGCTTTAGCAATTTTATACCTAGCTCTTCTTCAAGAGCCTGCATATGCCTACTTAGTGAAGATTGTGAGATAAAAACCCGCTCAGCAGTTCTCCAAAAATGAAGCTCTTCTGCAAGGACTAGAAAGTACCTTATCTTTTGTAAATCCATAGTAATGCATTTTTTGCATTAGTCTATCAAAATTAAGTATTTGTTGCTGATTTATTGGTGCTTTCCTTTGCATATATAAAAAACGAATGTTGATCTATAAAAATTAGGATTATGGGTATTGTAAACTATCTTACGTTTTTAATTACAGCTTCCATCTTTGTAATTATACCAGGGTTGGACACACTTTTCGTATTGAATAAATCGGTGATTTCTGGGAAACGCAGCGGCATTAAAGCTTCGTTAGGAGTAAACACCGGAGTGCTAACGCACACCTTGTTTGCAGCGTTAGGTCTATCTGTATTAATTGCACAATCTGAATTAATCTTTACAGCTGTTAAATACCTAGGTGCTAGTAATTTAATATTTACAGGAATTAAAAGTCTTAGAAAACCCGTTACCTTTTCCGAAAATTTACCGACAGAAAATCCAAATTCTAAACGTAAAAGTGATTTCTGGTCAGGATTTTTAACTAACTCATTAAATCCAAAAGTGGCTTTGTTTTTTATGGCTTTCTTTCCGCAGTTTGTAACTCCAGAGCAGCTTTCTAGTCCGTTGCCATTTATAATTCTTGGAGTTACTTATGCACTTATAGGTGTTGTATGGTACCTCCTACTTTCAGTATTTGCCGGCAATTTTTCGCAGAAAATAAAAGAAAACCCCAATGTAAGTTTATGGATTAATCGCGTGAGTGGTTTACTGTTTATTTTGATGGGAATACAAATAGCCTTTACTTAAATGTAAAGGCTATTTCCCAAATTAAAATTAGTCTTTTAGTGGTTTTGACCAATTGTATTCTGAGCTCAAATGCTTTTCATTTTAGATTTAAAAATCTCCTGAATAACCGCTAATTCTTTTTTAAATTTTAAATCGGTTCTGGAAGCAAAGTATAATGTGTTTTCAGTTTTTTTGGTTCCTTCCCATACTACTTTAATTTCTTCATTATTTATGGCATCTTCACATAAAAAGTCAGGCACAATAGCGAGTCCGTCTTTATTACTGATGCTCCGTATGATTGAAGTTATACTTGGCAATATATAGTTAGGCTTAAAGGAGGCATTCTTTTTGAAATTATCATACCAGAATCTTCTAAAATGCTCCATCTCATTAGAAGAACTGTACCAACTATAGCTCTGAAGAACCTCTTCAAGTCCTTTTAAATCTTGACTTCTTAAAAGACTTTCAATGGGTTTAGTATCAGTTTTACTTCCTGCGATAAGAATAATTTTTTCTTTTGAAAACGCTGTGTAGGTTACCGGAGATTTTTTATCAATTTGTTCGTTAGGAGTTATAACGAGGTCAAGAATTCCGTTGTTTAGATCTTTAATAAGATCTGTATGCGCACCAAATCTCGCTACCAGATCAAAATCTAGGGTAGCTAGTTCTGGCTCAATAATAAGTTGAAAGGTTTCTGAACACATACCTATGTTCAAAGAAGGATTTTTCTCTTGTGTTGTTTTTTTAAAATGTTGTTCTGCCGTTTCAAGCTTACTCAGTGATTCTTGTATAAACTCGTACAAAAATTTTGCTTCTTCCGTAGGTATCATTTTACGAGAAGTACGCTCAAATAATTTTTTTCCTATGTAAGACTCTAAAGCATTTAAGTGGACACTTACACCTGGTTGCGACGAATATAGTGCCACAGAAGCCTTTGTAAGGGTGCCGTGATCATAAATTGCTTTAAAGGTTCTATACCACTCTAAATTAACCATACTATTAATATTATTATACAAAGGTATGAATTGTATTATTTTATAAATACTTGATCACTTCTTAATTTTGGCTTGTACAAAATACGAGTTATGAAAAATATATTTATTATCAACGGAAGTCATCCCTTCGCTCATTCCGGCGGAAAGTTTAATCAAACACTCTTTGAAAACACACAAAATTTCTTCCAAAACCGTGAAGAGTTCGCTCTAAAAACTACCCAAGTAGGATCTAATTATGATCCTAAAGAAGAAGTTGAAAAATATAAATGGGCAGATATTATAATCTATCATACTCCAATATGGTGGTTTCAGATTCCCTTTGGCTTTAAAGAATATATTGATACTGTTTTTACAGAGGGACATCAAAATGGTATTTACGCCAGTGATGGAAGAAGTCGTACAAACCCGGATATTAATTATGGAACCGGCGGTTTACTGCAAGGTAAACGCTATATTCTAACCACTAGCTGGAATGCTCCTAAAGCTGCATTTACGCTAGAGAATGAGTTTTTTGATCAACGCAGTGTAGATGATGGTGCCTTATTTGGTTTTCATAAAATGAATGCATTTACCGGTATGAAATTACTAGACACGCACCACTTTCACGATATGGAGAAAAATGCAGATGTTCCTAAAGAATTGGAAAATTACAATTCGTTTCTACTACATCATTTCAACTAATTCTACTCTTTTAAAAAAATCTAACAAGATGAGATTCAATTTTCGCCCTTATCTTGTTAGATTTTACTTACTGCTGCCTCCTATTCATAAATTGCATCCTGCTTTTCTTAAAGCGCTGCCCTTCCAATAATAAATTTGAAGGTTAAGATTTCCCTTCTTTACTTTATAATTTCAGCCGTTGCAACTTTCTAATTTTCGTAACTTCGACTTTCCTCCTACGCGTTAAAACCAGAATCATGAAAATTTTGCATACCGCCGACTGGCATATCGGGAAAAAACTACATAAACATTATTTACATCAAGATTTTGAACTCTTTATAAACTGGCTATTAGCTCTTATTCGCGAAGAAGAAATAGAATTAGTACTTATATCAGGTGATGTTTTTGATCTTGCAAATCCGTCTGCAGAAGCACGTCGCCAATATTATCTGGCGCTTAAAAAACTTAGCCTTCTCAAGTGTAAAATTATAATTACAGGAGGCAATCACGATTCGCCTACTATGCTCGATGCTCCTCGTGAAATTCTCGAGGCGCTTGATGTGCATATAATTGGTGGTATGCCACAAAATCCTGTAGATTGTCTGATACCTATTAAAAATAAAAATAGCCAACTCGAACTTGTAGTTGCTGCAATTCCATTTTTGAGGGATAGTGATATTCGTGCAGCTGAAGAAGGTGTAACCTATGATAACCGCATAGAGGCGATACGCAAAGGTATTGAAGCCACATTTACAGCGGCTGCCGCAAGTTGCAAAGCACAGTATTCACAAATTCCGGTCATTGCCATGGGCCATTTGTATGCAGCTGGGATTGAAACATCAGATAGTGAACGTGATATTCAGATCGGGAATCAAGCTGCATTTCAAGCAAGTCAGTTTGGAGATTATTTTAGCTACGTGGCATTGGGTCACATTCACAAACCGCAACGTGTTAACGCTTCAATCCCCACATTTTACAGCGGCTCTCCCCTACCGCTATCTTTTAGCGAGCGGAAAGATGAAAAACGTGTACTCTTATTAGATACAAATACTGGGTTTGAACCTATAAGTATTGCAATTCCCACATTTAGAAAACTAAATAAAATAAGTGGAACGCTAAATGAAATAAAAGCAAAATTAGCCAATTTAACTGCGGAAGGTGAACTTACAAACCTCATAGAAGTTGCGCTTATCGAAGAGAATTTTGACGCATATCTTATTGCTCAGTTAGACGAACTCGTTACATCATTTAGTGCTCCAAAATTAGAAATTGTTAAACATCGCGCCAGCTTTAAAAACCGATTGAAAGAAACCGGTCAACTTTTTGAGAATCATCGACATCTTGAAGATTTAAAACCACAAGAAGTATTTGACAAAATGCTGGAGCAGCATAGCTACGATGACAGAACTAAAGTGCTGGTAACTCAAGCCTTTCAAGAAATTGTAGAACAAATACATACGGCAGATCACCTATAAGCTATGAAAATTTTAAAGATCGCTTTTCAAAACATAAACTCGCTACGAGGAGAACATACTATTGATTTTACAAAAGCTCCATTTCTGCAAAATAGCTTGTTTGCAATTACAGGCCCCACCGGTAGTGGAAAAACCACAATTCTTGATGTTATCTCGCTAGCTCTTTTTAATCAAGTACCACGATTAGGTAAAATGAGTACGGGCGAAATTCTTAAGAAAGGAGCGCTGCTTACGCGCAATCAAACTGAAGCATATGCGTGCATAACCTATCGTTGCAAAGAAGGCATTTTTACTTCCACATGGTCAATTTCAACAAACCGAAATGGTAAGCTTCGGGATTATCATATGGAAATTACCGATGCACAATCAGAGACCATTATAGATTTAAAAAAGTCTGATATACCGGGAAAGAATGAAGAATTAATAGGCTTAAACTACGATCAGTTTATAAAATCTGTAGTTTTAGCACAAGGTGAATTTGCAAAGTTTTTACAAGTTCCGAAGAAAGAACGTGGTGCACTTTTGGAAAAAATTACCGGCACCGAAATTTACCGTCGTATAGGTACGGAGGTGTATCTAAGGCATAAAGAACGTGCTAAAGAGCTTAATGGTAAACGGGCCAAAATAGAAACCTACAAAGAGCAACTACTTGAGGAAACTGTTTATGCTGAAAAGCAACAGGAAGCAAAGAAATTAGCTAGTGAAAAAGAGCTATTGCTACAAAACCTTGAGAGCAGAGCTAAAGAAATTGAGCTGAAAAATAAACTGCAAAAAGAAGAAAAGGAACTTGAAAAGAGCCTGCAGGAACTCGATAAAATCAGCACACTGAAGAAGGTATTTGATTCTGAAAAAGGAGAGAAATTAAAGCGACATCAGGACATTCAGTTATTTGAAGAAGACCTAAATCTCTGGCAAAACTTACAAGAAAAAATAACAGGGAAATCAAATGAAATATCAGCAATTACAGATGCTTTAACCACTGCAAATACAACTCGGGAAGGCTTAAAACAAGAATTTGCTGAACTCTATAAATTGCATATTGATCCGGCTAATTTCTCAAACCAACTAGAGACCTACAAATCAAAAGTGCGCAGCTTAATTACAGATCGTAATGAGATTGCAACAACTTATAAAAACAGCAAAACGCATATAGAACGTCTTGCGGCACCACTACGATTTACCACGTCTGTAACGCAATTATTTGATTTTGAAAATGAGTTGCTCAATAAGCAACGTGTTAAAACATCTGCATATAAAAAACTGGAAGCTCAATTTGATTTAAAGAATACTCCAATTGAAATACGCCAGAAAGAGACACAAGAATTACTCAGACAAGTACGGAATGCAGAACGGGCTCATACACAATTAACTCATTTAAAAAATAAGCTTGATGATGAAATTAAAGATCTGGAAGAGCTTAAATCACAAAAAGCCGGTTTACCCGATACAATTGATAAATTAAAAGCGCAACTTGAATTAAAGGAAGCACAATTAGAAGTTAAACGACATAAACTGGAAATTGAACAACTTCAAAAACAGTTAGAAGATTTCCGCAGTGAGCTACAACCAGAAGCCCCTTGTCCTCTTTGTGGATCGCTTGATCACCCTTTTGCAACACAGCTTCCGCAGCAGGAAAACGGACTCAAAATTGCTGTTTCCCAACTCGAACACGAGCTAAATACGCTGATAAAAACGCGTACCATACAAGAGACTTCTTTAAAGAATTTAACTGGGCAATCTCATGAACTGCAAGAGCGTATACAACGACTTTCTAAAGAACTGAAAACTGCACAGAATTTATTTGACAACGAATATAACACGGTCATTTCGGGTAAAGAAAATTTTTCTTTTCAAGAACTAGAAAACCAACTTGAAAATAAAGAGCAGGAATTAAAAATTGCAAAACAATTGCAGGAAGAGCTGCTTGTATTGCAATCATTGCAGTCTGAAACCCTAAAATTAAAAGAGCTTATTGAAGCAGGTAAAACGAAGTCTGAAGCTATTGCTGCACTATTTATAGGTAAAAATTTTGAACAGGAAATCAGCCTTTCTGAAACAACTTGGAACCGCAATGAGCAGCATATAACACAGCAAACTCAACTTTTAAAAACGGCAAAAGAAAATCTTAATACTCTTAATAAACAGAATGAATCACTTGCTGCTTCACTTCTTAAGAAGCTACAAGAAAAAGGCTATACCACTATAGAAAAAGCTTTAGAGCAGCGTTTGAATGCTTCAGTTGCACAAAGCTGGACACAGGAAAATCAAAAACTTGAAACCGAACTCATTCGGTTAAAAACATTAAGCGCAAAGCTTATCGAAGAAATTAAAATCTTACAAAAAACTGCCGGATCTAAGCCACTTAACGAATTACTGGAAGAGCAGTCGATGCAAAAAGAAAACCTCGATTCATTAGAAACCGCTGCAGCCTCTTTATCACGTTTAATTTTAAATCAGGAACAATATTTAGGATGGATATCAGATCTTAAAATTCAGATAGAAACCGAATTAAAAGATGCCGAGCATTGGCACATTCTCAATGACCTGATAGGCGATGCCACCGGAAATAAATTTAATGATTTTGCTCAGGATCTTACTTTAGCGCAGCTTTTGCAATTAGCAAATAAGCGACTACTGCAACTTACAGATCGTTATCGAATCGATCAGCCGGGAGATGAAGAAGACGATAGTCTGGTAGCAATAGACGAACATATGGGCGGTCAACGAAGATCAATCAAAACCCTGAGCGGTGGGGAAACTTTTATACTTAGCCTCGCTCTGGCACTAGCGCTATCTGATCTCGCATCAAGAAATATTGAAATAAATAGTTTGTTTATAGATGAAGGTTTTGGGACGCTCGATCCGGAGACTTTAGACCAGACATTAGATACTTTAGAAGTTTTGCAAGCCGAATCTTCAAAAATGATAGGCGTCATTAGTCACGTTGATAGTTTAAAAGAACGTATAGCAACGCAAATACAACTCACTCAAAATGGACAAGGTTATAGCACGTTACGCGTAATTTAGTTTGTGTTCAATCTGAAAATTGCATTTATATTGGTTATAATACTATAAGTGATTCCGAAAGGTAAAAGCCACTTAAAGGGTTGGTTTTCCTTAACTTTACCAGTGAACCTGAAAAGAAATAAGAATGAATTTTCACACTAGAAAATGGATAAAACCACAGGATTTAAACCCCAATCGCTCGCTTTTTGGAGGACGGCTTTTAGAATGGATTGATGAAGAAGCTGCACTTTATGCGATTATACAACTTGAAAATCCACGTACGGTAACAAAGTATATTAGTGAAATCGACTTTAAAGCAAGTGCACGCGAGGGTGATATAATTGAAATAGGTCTAGAACCTGTAAAATTTGGAACGGCATCAATTACGCTGAAATGTGAAGTACGTAATAAGATGACCCGCGAAACAATTATTACCATCGATAAAATTGTAATGGTAGGTCTTGATGAAGAAGGCAATGCAAAAGCCCACGGAAAGACACAAATTGAGTATGTGAAAAATAGATTAGAAGTCTAAATTACTTTTACAATAAAAAAACAAAAGCCCGAAGAAAACTTAATTCTTCGGGCTTTTGTTTTAAATTCAGTTTGAATAATTAAGCTGCTTTGGAATGCTTTGCGCTTAGTTTAAGCTGCTTTTCAATTAATTCTTTCCATTTATTTACACGATTCATCTCATAATTTTGAGTTGCATCCAGTGTAGAATCATAAAAATTAATTACAATAGGTTGTGCATTTTCTTTTGAAATAAATTCTAGAGACAACTTTTCTAATGTATCGTGCATTTTACCATCAATGCGTTTAGAGGTTCTATCTTCTAGGGTAACTATACGTGTAATTGTATTTAAATCAATATGTTGGTGTTCTAATTCCTCACCACGGGTTTTTGAAAAAAGTAACTTATTTGCAACTGTATCTAATGATAGATACCGAGATGACCATTTTTCAGAATGGTTAATATTCAGGTTATTCTTTTTTGCTTCTTCTTTAATTTGTTTCTCTATTTTTTTTGAGTTTCCAGATCCGAATAATATAAATAATGCATAAGGAACTGCAACTAGGCCAACTACAATGGCAAATACTAAGATCATATCTATTTTCATAATAAGGTATTTTAACTGTTTTGTATAAAGTATTTTGATGCAAAGCATCAGAAGAAAGAGTCTTGTAATTAAACAGACTCTATAGTGCTATAAACAGTTAATTATTAGGGAAATAGATGAAAGGGAAATATCAATACAAGACCGCTTAGAGCTGGACAAATTGTACTGGAATATTCAAGATAATTAAGATCTTCTACAGCTTTAGATAAAGCGTAGCGCGAGCTTATGGCAGGGGACGAATTACTAGTTGTTGAAATGGTTTCTTGCTGAGAGCGTGTCACAAGCTCAGGAGCAGCATGAGTAAGATGTTCTATAACAAGTGCCTGATCATTTGCATCGCGAATCTCTGCGCGGTGCTTATCTGCAGGTACGGTGATAACAGATCCATTTTGTGAAGAAAAACCATAGGTAAACTGTGCTGTAAAAAACAGCAAAAACAGTACAACTACATTTTTAAAAAATGGTTTCATAAGACCCGCAAAGTTAAACAGCAACCTGTTAAGTTGATGCTAAATTTTGATGAATTATAGTTAGAATTTTGAACTGTTTTTAAATTCTTAGCATAGTTATAAATGTCTTACTAAGGCAACCCCCTACGAGATAAAATTCTTTTCCATAGTTATTTATAAGAAAGGTATGGTAAGGCAAATTACATCTTACCCTTCTTGAAGCTATCTCAATGCTTTATGACGAATAGAGAAAGTAATAAAAAAAGCCCGCAAACGCGGGCTTTTGAGCTGAATGAAAAATACCTTATTAAGAATCACTTAGAATCTGAGCTGCATGCTCTTTGGTTTTTACTTTATCAATAACTCGGGAAACAACTCCGTTTTCTATTAGAAAAGTCATTCTATGAATACCTTCATATTCTTTACCCATAAATTTTTTAGGTCCCCAAACTCCAAAAGCGTCGATGACTTTTTTATCTTCATCTGCTAATAGTGGAAATGGAAATTCATATTTATTTTTAAAATTAGATTGTCGCTTTTCAGAATCTGCACTCACCCCTAAAATTGCGTAACCCTGCGCCTGCAACTCCTCGTAATTATCTCTAAGATTACAAGCTTCTGTTGTACAACCCTGTGTGGACGCTTTTGGATAGAAGAACACAACCACTTTTTTATCAGTGTAGTCACTCCAATTAATAACATTTCCGTCCTGATCTGTAGTTGTAAAATCGGGTACCTTATCTCCGGCTTTTAAAGTCTTCATCTGTTTAATTTTTAATTATAGTTCGAAAGCATCTGATAGTTTATTCTAATACCTGCGCTTCTTTGTATTTTAGCCTTAAAATTACAGATAATGACTAAAGCCGATAAGGTAACTTTTGTTATAGATACGTTAAAGCGTATTTATCCGCAAATTCCCATACCCTTAGATCATAAAGATCCCTACACCTTATTAATTGCCGTATTAATGAGTGCTCAAAGTACAGACGTTAAGGTTAATCAAATCACACCACTGCTTTTTGAAATTGCAGACAATCCATTTGATATGATTAAACTTTCTGTGGAAGAAATACGTGAAATCATCAAACCCGTAGGTTTATCTCCTATGAAAGCAAAAGGGATACACGGCTTGTCACATATTTTGATCGATAAGTATAACGGAAGGGTTCCTGAAAGTATAGAGGCGCTTGAAGAACTTCCTGCAGTAGGTCATAAAACTGCAAGTGTAGTAGTTTCTCAAGCCTTTAATATTCCTGCTTTTCCGGTAGATACGCACATTCACCGCCTTATGTATCGCTGGAATCTTACCAATGGGAAAAATGTAGTGCAAACTGAAAAAGATGCAAAACGTTTGTTTCCTAAAGATGTTTGGAACGAACTGCATCTACAAATTATTTGGTATGGCCGGCAATATAGTCCGGCACGTGGCTGGGACTTAAATAAAGATATAATTACCGCAACCATAGGACGTAAATCTGTGATTGATGAATGGTATAAGCATAGAAAGTGATTTTTATTTTACTGTAACAGAAAATATTAACAAATAATTAGAAACCGCTTAGCGTTAATCTTGTTAATGCAAAACTAATATCCAATTAATCAATCCCTATTTTTAGATGAAATACCTATTCCTATCTCTTATAATTTTACTTACGGCCTGCAATTCGCAAAAAAATACCGCTCAATTTTCTGCTAAATCAAAACCTGTAAAAACACGTATAGATAAGCACTATGCAATTAACAATGACGAGCAAGAAGAACTTATAGAATACTCAGAAATACATTTTGACAGAAAAGAAAATCCAATTCTGTATATAGACCATCTTAGCGAACCAAAAGATACCATCAATGAATTTCCAGAATATGATAAAAAAATAACCGGAACAAAGATTTGTTTTTACGAAAATGACGTTGCCTTAGTATGTAGAGATACCAGCGCTACACTAATTAAAAACTATGAAATTCCAGAATCTGATCTTCCTACTTCCTATGAATTATACGATTCTGAAGGTTTGCAAGCAATTGTAGAATATTACGAAGAGGATAATTTTCCTTATAGAAAATATTTTATGACCAATCGTAAAACAGATAGATACGGGAGTTTAACGAGTTATCTGAAAAAGTCCTATTACTTACCCAAGGATTTTGAGCCTACAAATGAAGAAGCTCTAAAAATTGATAGCAACGGCCTACAAGAATTTGATAATGTGGAGCGCGTTATTTCAGAATATACCTATTATGAAGATTAATTAAAATAAAAAAAGACCCGCTTTTCAGCGGGTCTTTTCTTTTAGTTGAGAAAGTTATCGACTTTCCCAATCTTGGTATTCATAACACTTAAAGCCTTAGAATAATTTAAAATCCGATTTACGGTATCCTCAGAAGGATTCATTTTGCTGTTTTGAAAAGGAGATTTTTTAGAGTAAATGTTTTCCATCTAGTGTCGTTAAAGATTAATTGACTTCTATAACGCACACAAATGTCTTTTAGTCTAAGTTAATTTGTTAAAATTATATTGTTTTTCTCAATCACTTTTCTAAGGTTTATAAGCGCATAACGCATACGCCCCAAAGCCGTATTAATACTCACATCTGTAGATTCTGCTATCTCCTTAAAGCTCATGTCTTTGTAAATACGCATAACCAATACATCACGCTGATCTTCAGGTAACTCTTCTATAAGTTTGCGTACATCTTGCTCTACTTGATCTTTAATTATACGCTTTTCGGCATTTAATTCAGGATCCCCTAAAACAGAAAAAATATTAAAATCACCGGTGTTGTCAAACTTAGGCATACGCTTATTTTTTCTAAAATAATCGATTACCAGATTGTGAGCAATACGCATTACCCAAGGTAAAAATTTGCCTTCTTCATTATAACCTCCACGCTTCAGAGTACGTATAACTTTTATAAATGTATCCTGAAAAATATCTTCAGTTACATCTCGGTCATACACCTTAGAATAAATAAAACTATATATACGTTGTTGATGTCTTGAAATAAGAACAGAAAGAGCGCCTTCTTCACCCTGAATATATTTACTGACAAGTGCTGAGTCAGCATTTAATAAATCTTCCATAAAATCACTTTTGTAGTTTAAAGACCCTTAGGATCAATTCAATAATTTAAAAAGTAATTTTCAAGAATAGGCTTATCGCTTAGTAGTTAATGTTGAGCCAAATATAACAACTTTCATTCCAAATAAACAACTACTCCCGTACAATTTTAACATTAACAGGACGTTGGGCAAATCTGTGATTGAGTATCAATACTATAAATTATCTTTGTATTTAAAAAAATTGACTTCCGGTAGCTTACAGCTTCGAAGATTGTATTTCATAAATAACTTTGAACTAATACTCAAAGTTTTAAAAAACCGCGCTGCGGAATATTAGCTATGATTATTGACGTTTCTAATGTAGATCCTAAAAAAAATATCATTATTAAAGGTGCTAAACTGCACAACCTAAAAAATATAAATGTAATTATCCCACGTAATAAACTGGTTGTTATAACCGGTTTATCAGGTTCGGGTAAATCAAGTCTCGCTTTTGATACACTCTACGCCGAGGGACAACGCCGGTATGTAGAGAGTTTATCATCGTATGCGCGTCAGTTTTTAGGTAGACTTAACAAACCTAAAGTAGATTATATAAAAGGAATCGCTCCTGCTATAGCAATTGAACAAAAGGTAAATAGTACAAATCCGCGTTCTACAGTAGGCACCAGTACCGAAATATATGATTATCTAAAACTTCTTTTTGCTCGTATTGGCAAAACTTATTCTCCGATTTCAGGAGATGAGGTAACAAAAGATACGGTTACCGATATAGTTGATTATGTAAAGAGTTTTGAAGAACGTAGTAAATTGTTACTTCTAGCTCCTTTTATTGTTGAGAAAGACCGAAAGATCGAAGAAAAACTGAATATTCTTCAACAACAAGGATATGCACGTATAAAAATAAATGACGACGTGGTGCGTATTGAGGAGGCCGGTTCAATTAAAGCTTCAGACAAATTATTTCTAGTGGTTGACCGAATCATAACAAAAAATGATGAGGATTTTGAAAACCGTCTCGCAGATGCCGTGCAGACTGCCTTCTATGAAGGAAAAGGGGAAGCTTATATTGAAGATCTGGCTACTGGTAAACAGCATCATTTTAGTAATAGTTTTGAGCTTGATGGCATAACGTTCTTAGAGCCGAATGTTCATTTATTCAGTTTTAATAATCCATATGGGGCTTGTCCTACCTGCGAAGGCTATGGGGATGTCATTGGGATTGATGAAGATCTTGTAATTCCTAATACGGCGCTTTCTGTATATGAAAATGCGGTATTTCCCTGGCGGGGAGATAGTATGAGCTATTATCGGGATCAACTGGTGAATGCAGCTTACAAATTTGATTTCCCCATTCATAAACCCTACTTCGAACTATCTGAAGAGCAGAAGAATTTATTATGGAATGGGAACAGCCATTTTGAAGGTATAAATCAGTTTTTTGAATACCTGGAATCTAAAGCATACAAGATTCAGAATCGCGTAATGTTATCGCGCTACCGCGGAAAAACAAAATGTAAAACCTGTGGCGGAAAACGCCTGCGTAAAGAAGCCAATTACGTAAAAATAGGTGGCGCTACAATCACAGATCTAGTAGGACTTCCGCTAAATAAAGTAGCTGATTTTTTTAAACAATTAGAACTTGGCGAACACGATGCTACAATTGCAAAACGCTTACTTACTGAAATAGAAAGCCGACTTGAATTTCTGGCAAAAGTAGGTCTCACCTATCTTACTCTAAACCGAAAGTCAAATACATTATCTGGTGGGGAATCTCAACGTATTAATCTGGCAACCTCATTGGGAAGTAGCCTTGTAGGATCGATGTATATCCTCGATGAACCCAGTATAGGATTACATCCTAAAGACACAGAGCGTTTAATTGAAGTTCTCAAAAATCTGCGAGATCTGGGTAATACGGTTATTGTGGTAGAACACGACGAAGATATTATGAAAGCCGCAGATGAGATTATCGATATTGGTCCAGAAGCAGGTACTTTTGGTGGAGATCTCGTCGCTGTAGGCACCTACGATGACATTCTGAAAAGTGAATCCCTCACGGCTAAATATCTTAACGGCACTATGGAAATTAAAGTTCCTGAAAAGCGCCGTACCTCAAAATACTATGTAGATGTACTGGGCGCTCGCGAACATAATTTAAAAAATATAGATGTACGTTTTCCGCTAGGAGTTTTTGTTGCAGTGACGGGTGTTTCGGGAAGTGGAAAAAGTACCTTGGTAAAAAAATTACTGTATCCCGCGTTACTTAAAGAAACGGGTGGTTTTGGTGAAAAAGAAGGTCAAATGACTGGTATAACTGGTAAGTTTGACATTATTAATCACATTGAATTTGTTGATCAAAATCCTATAGGTCGATCATCACGTTCTAATCCCGTTACCTATATTAAAGCGTATGATGATATACGCTCTTTATATGCAGGTCAGAAACTGAGTAAAATCCGTAATTTCCAGACAAAACATTTTTCTTTTAATGTAGATGGTGGACGTTGCGAGACGTGTAAAGGAGAAGGTGAAGTAACAATTGAGATGCAATTTATGGCAGATGTGCATCTGGAATGTGAAGTGTGCAAAGGAAAGCGATTTAAAAAAGAAGTTCTTGAAGTTACTTTTGAAGATAAAAATATAGATGATATCTTGAATCTCACTATAGATGATGCAATTTCGTTTTTCACAGAACATAAACAGGATAAAATCACCCGCAAACTAAAGCCGCTTCAGGACGTAGGTCTGGGCTATGTAACTTTAGGACAAAGTTCCTCTACCCTTTCGGGTGGTGAAGCGCAGCGAATAAAATTGGCATCTTTTCTGGTTAAAGGAATCACTAAAGAAAAGAATCTCTTCATATTTGATGAGCCTACCACCGGACTACATTTTCACGATATTCAGAAATTATTGACGTCATTTGAAGCGTTGATAAAAAAAGGACATTCTATTATAGTTGTAGAGCACAATCTTGATTTGATTAAATGTGCAGATCACGTAATAGATTTAGGACTTGACGGAGGCGAAAATGGAGGCTATTTAATCGCTTCAGGCACTCCGGAAGAAGTGGCAAAAAATAAGAAGTCGTACACAGCTGAATATTTAAAGGAAAAACTTTAATTATTTGTTTTGAAACTATCCCCGATCCTTCTCCGCTATGGAGAAGGATTTTCGGTTTTTTAATTGTTTTGTTTCCTGTTTTGCAATGCAAAACAGAAAGCGTTTATCTCAAAAATTCACATTATTCCTAAGATCTCTCTCGATGAATATTCCAGCTAACCTTCCCTAGATTTATTGGAACAGGAGAGCTTTTTGTTCGTTTGATGCTTCAGTTCTTAGATAAATTAAAAAGAATTTTACAGATTAGCTACACTTATACTAATTGGTTTCCAATTCATTATAGTATCGAAAAACTCTTCGCGATAGCAAAATAAAGAACATATTTTAAGTTTGGCACGAGGTTTGAAAAGTCTATAGTATAACACGGTTAATTCTTAAGAATTAACTTAAAATACAGATAGACATGAAACGCACTTTATTTTTTTTAGCAGCAAGTTTCGTAATGGGAGCTACTGCACAGGCAGCAGATTTTGCACAAGTAACAACCCCTGGTGATAATCTAATTATAAACTCAACGGCGATGAGTCCGGTGATTTTTATAGAGCGCGGTGTCGAGTTTCTAGTCTATCCTAATGGCACATTAGATTTTAATGTAACTCCGTCATCAACCCGTATGAATGGGAAGTATGTAAAAGAAGTTTACTATGCGGGCAATCACAACGTGAATTATAAAACTGGTGCAAATTACCGCAAAGGATATGTGCAGTATAACAGAAGTGGTCAAGTGATACAGATAGGGACATTGACTATTGATTATTTACGGAATGGTCAAGTATCTCGCATAGGCGCTATTCCAGTAAAATATAAAAAAGGACGCTTAGATCAGATAGGTAATGCAAAAATGCATTATGACAGAAGCGGTCGTATTTATAAGCAAACCGGTAATTTATCTAACGGAAAAGATAAAATTGATTTAAATATAAAAGTTATAGAAGTATATGGAGACCGAAGCCGTAGGTAATGAAGCAAATGTTTCAAAACCAGGTATAGTTTCCGTGAAAGAAGACTCGCCTGATTAGCGAGATCTAGTTTGATTTTTTTGGTTGGTTAGTTGATAAGTCCCCTGTAAATTCTTTTGCAGGGGACTTTTATTTGTGCGGTGTATCGCCACCAATATTTCGTAATTTTGTGGTTATGCAAATTCAAGATACCATAGCCGCATTGGCAACTGCTCCTGGTGCGGGAGCGATAGCCGTAATCCGTGTTTCGGGGGAAAACGCGATTGATATTGTTTCTTCCATTTTTGATGCTAAAAGCGGAAAGATTCTCAAAGATCAAGATACCCATACCCTGCATCTTGGAAATATAAAAGACGATAATCGTATTATTGATGAAGCGCTGGTTTCCATTTTTAAAGGGAAGCGATCCTACACGGGAGAACCTACCATTGAGATTTCGTGTCACGGAAGTTCCTACATTCAGCAAGAAATACTTCAGCTTTTATTTAGGAAAGGCTGTCGCGCTGCTAAAGCTGGCGAATTTACCCTTCGTGCTTTTATTAATGGCAAGATGGATTTAAGTCAGGCAGAAGCTGTAGCCGATTTGATTGCCAGCGATAATGCCGGTGCACATCAAATCGCAATGCAACAAATGCGTGGTGGTTTTTCTAATGAAATAGCTCAACTACGTCAGGAATTGCTGGATTTTGCTTCACTTATCGAACTCGAACTAGATTTTGCTGAAGAAGATGTGGAGTTCGCTAATCGCGAAGAATTTCAAAATCTAATCACAAAAATAACACGTGTTCTTAAACGCTTAATCGATTCATTTGCTACCGGAAATGTAATTAAAAACGGAATACCCGTTGCTATTGTAGGCGAACCTAATGTGGGGAAATCTACATTGCTCAATGCGCTTTTAAATGAAGAGCGCGCGATTGTAAGTGACATTGCAGGTACTACCAGAGATACTATTGAAGACGAACTCTCAATAGGCGGAATTGGATTTCGTTTTATAGACACCGCGGGAATACGTGAAACCTTTGATGTTATAGAAGGTCTGGGAATTAAAAAAACTTTTGAGAAAATCACACAAGCACAGGTGGTGCTTTATCTTATAAACGCGGATAAGTTCAGAAATCAACCCGATCTATTTATTGTTGAAATTCAGAAAATTCGCAACCGTTTTCCTGATAAACCTTTAGTACTGGTTGCAAATAAAATTGATCACCTCACCGAAGCGGAGCAAAACAACATTAACGAACAATTATCTCAGTTAATACCGGAAAAATCTAAATCTGCAGTACTTCTAATTTCTGCTAAAACCGGATTGGGTGTAGACGAATTGAAAGAGCAATTGCTGCAATTTGTAAATATGGGTGCTCTTCGCAATAACGAGACTTTAGTTACCAACTCCCGCCACTACGACGCCCTCCTAAAAGCCCTTGAAGAAATCGAAAAAGTACAACAAGGAATTAATGATGGGTTGAGTAGCGATTTAATGGCTATAGACATTAGAGAAGCCCTGTATCATTTTGGGGAGATCACTGGTCAAGTGACTAATGATGAACTGCTTGGTAATATATTTGCTAATTTCTGTATTGGGAAGTAAAGACTTAAAAATCTCTTAAACGTCCTAAATTAACATATCGATTACATTCATTAACTTCAAAATCGAAACAAAAAATTGAATTAGGCTATTTAAAAACTAAGAGAAAATCAATTAAAATGCCTGAACATTTTTCGACAAGAGTTCTTAGAAACTCTGGTATTAAGGTTAATTCTGGCACTGAAGCTTGGAGAAATAATCCCACTGGCTAATAAACTAAAAGTCGATATAAAAAAAACAATAAGTTGTTATCAGCCATTACAAAATAAGGAATGCGGCCAATGTATAAGCTGCCTAGTAAATTACAATGCTTTGATTAATAATTAAAAAAATGGATATAAGTAATAAAATTGAATTGCAAAGGAAGGAAATATTAAATAATAGTGAGAAAAATCTTGATAGATTTTTAAATCAGGCTGATTCTCCCATTGAAAAGTTAATGTTGCAATACATAATTAGATATCTAACCACCACACATAATTACCGGTTTTGCAACACATACAATTATTTTGGCGATGATGGTAATGAAAATTTTATTTTCTCTAGTCGTATTCATATTTCAAAATTGCATAATACTGCAGATATTAATGACCCAAAAAAATACAAACTCAAATATTTAATTTCTGTAGTGCCACAACTTGAGGAATATTCCGATGACAATAAATATTCCATAGATATAGCAATAAAGCTAAGAACATTTCAAAATGATGGAACATTTATCAAAGAAAATAAAGTAGCCATCGAATGTGATGGCCACGATTTTCACAGTAACAAAATACAAATAGAGAAAGACAATAAACGAGCAAGGAGTCTGAGAAACAAAGACTGGTGTGTTTTAAGATATAGCGGTTCCGAAATTTATAATTTTAATTACAAAATATTTTCCGAAAAAATTTTCACAGACATACTTCACATACTTTTTGAAAGTACAAAAGATGAAAATGAGCAGATGTTTCTCAGATTGTGGAGAAATGGTGATTTTCAATTCATTAACTCTTCTTATATCTATGATTTTAAAGAATGATCAATCTAGATTTAATTATACTTAAATAATCTATTTACCAGTAGAAGTAATTATAAAAACAAATTTATTTTTTACATAAAGTATCTATATTTATCAAATATAGATACTTTGTTATGAATATTAGTTTCACTAAAAAGCAAGAAGAATATATCTCCAAACAAGTTGCTTCAGGAGAATATCAAAATAATAGCGAGGTCATACGAGATGCGCTAAGACTTCACGGCATCTATCGCGAAAAGGTCATACAGGATTTAAGAAAAGAAATTGAATTAGGCTGGGATGGCCCAGATAGTTCGATGACTATGGATCAAATTATTGAATCCAAGAAAAGTCCTGATGAACAACTATATCTTATCTAAGAAAACTCAGGAAGATATTGACGCCATTTATGAGTTTGGAGTTCTCCAATTTGGAGAAGATCAAGCCCTAAATTATTTAATAGAACTACGTGTTCACTTTGAGCTTCTTTTAAAAAATCCTGAGATAGTATACAACGTCGTGAGATTAAAGAAGAACTTTACAGTCTCCACTACGCTTCTCACATCATTTTTATCGCATTCTAAAAATTATTTAAGGATCGTTAGAGTACTACACGGAAGCAGAGATTTGAGAAAGTTTTTAAAGTAATATTTCTCTCCATTACTGAATCCCGTAAAACTCTAAATTCTTTTTTTGCCTATGTTTGACTATAGTAGCAATAATAACTACTTTTAAAGCCCCCCTTGCTTTATTAATTTGTCTAACATTCCAAATGAGTTACTTATTCTTTCTATGTACAGCCACTGCTAACAACAGAAATATAGAATAGTTATAGGCCATATACTGTTTGCTTATGAACAAAAAAGACCTTTCCGAAAGGGATATCTGTACCAAGTTTATAAATCCTGCTATACAAAAAGCAGGGTGGGATATGAGAAAGCAGGTACGCGAAGAAGTTTCATTTACAGATGGGCGTATTATTGTACAGGGAAACTTACATACCAGAGGCCAGCGCAAACGAGCTGACTACATTTTATATCATAAGCCCAACTCTCCTATTGCAATTATAGAAGCTAAGGACAATAAAAAATCAGTGGGATCTGGAATGCAACAGGCGTTGGAATACGCTGAAATATTACAAGTACCTTTTGTATTTACCTCCAATGGTGACTCTTTCGTTTTCCATGACACTACGGGTTTAACGGGCGATATTGAAAAGGAACTTAAATTAGATGAATTCCCTTCTCCGGAATACTTATGGGAACTCTATCTCAGGTACCAAAATATAGAAAGTCCGGAAGCTGTTGAGATTGTTGAGCAGGATTATTTCTTAGATATCAGTGGAATGAATCCCCGATATTATCAGCAAAATGCAGTAAACAGATCTGTAGAAGCCATTGCAAAGAATCAAAATAGAATTCTTCTGGTAATGGCTACCGGTACCGGTAAAACCTATACGGCTTTTAATATCATATGGCGGCTTTGGAAAGGACAGGTAAAGAAACGCATACTTTTTCTTGCCGATCGGAATGCGCTTTTGACACAAACTAAAAACGGTGACTTCTCCCCTTTTGGTAATGATATCATGCACATTATCAAAAACCGAAAAATTGATAAATCCTATCAAATTTACTTTGCCCTCTATCAAGGGCTGACGGGTAATGACGAATCAAAAAATGCTTATAAAGAATTCAGTCGTGACTTCTTTGATCTGGTTGTCATTGACGAGTGTCACCGCGGCAGTTCCTCAGAAGCTTCTGCCTGGAGAGAAGTATTGGATTATTTTAGTTCGGCTACTCAAATAGGACTAACCGCTACTCCAAAGGAAACAAAAGATATATCCAACATCGCTTATTTTGGAAAGCCCGTTTATACCTATTCCCTCAAGCAAGGAATAGATGATGGTTTTCTTGCCCCATATAAAGTGGTTCGAGTTAGTACTAATGTTGATGAAGGCTGGCGTCCTACTAAAGGATTAAAAGATAAATACGGTAATGAGATTGAAGATCGAATTTACAACCTCAAAGACTACGATCGTAGCCTTGCAATTGATGAACGGACCCAATTAGTTGCTCAACGAATAACAGAATACCTTAAAGGAACAGATCGTTTTTCCAAAACTATTGTATTCTGTACCGATATTGACCACGCCAACCGTATGCGCATTGCGTTGATCAATGAGAATGCTGATCTGGTTGCTAAGCATAAACATTATGTAGTTAAGATTACGGGAGATGACGAGGTAGGTAAAAGAGAATTAGACAACTTTACCGATGTAGAAGAAAGTTTTCCGGTTATTGCTACTACTTCTAAGATGCTAACTACTGGTATTGATACCAAAATGGTCAAAATCGTTGTGCTCGAAGCTAATATAGGCTCGATGACCGAGTTTAAACAGATCATAGGTCGTGGCACGCGTATTCGGGAAGCCGAAGGCAAAGTCTATTTCACGATAATGGACTTTAGAAAAGCCACCAATCATTTTGCAGATCCTGATTTTGATGGAGATCCTGTTCAAATTTATGAACCGGAGCCTGATGAACCTGTAGTACCTCCTGTTGAGGATGATGAAGTTGTTATTGATGGTGACAATTGGCCGGATGGTGAAGAACCCAATTATCCGGAAGGCGATACACCAAATATTGATATAGACGGTACACCCGATACTCCTAAAAAATATTATGTCAATAACATAAAAGTAAGCGTAGCTCACGAGCGCGTGCAATACTATGGAAAGGATGGGAAGCTAATTACCGAATCTTTAAAAGATTACACGAAAGAAAACCTAAACAAGCAATTTGGTTCTTTAGATGATTTTTTACTCCGTTGGAATAGCACCGAAAAGAAGGATGAATTATTTAGGGAATTGGCAGAGCATGGTGTATTATTGGAGGCCTTACGACAAGAAGTAGGTAAAGACCTTGACGATTTTGATCTCATTTGCCACATCGCATTTGATCAACCTCCATTAACCCGCAAAGAACGAGCAGATAACGTACGTAAGCGTAATTACTTTGCAAAATACGGTGCGGTTGCGCAGCAGGTTTTAAACAGTCTTTTAGTAAAATATGAAAATGAAGGAATCAGCTCTATAGAACAAGGTTCTGTTCTTAAAGTAAGACCTCTAAACGAATTGGGCTCACCCGTAGAGCTCGTGCGTGCTTTTGGCAAAAGACCAGACTTTGAAAAAGCGATTCAAGAATTAGAACACGAAATTTATAAAACTGGTTCTTAATGGAAGTTAATATAAATGTGGATTTCTATAATGACGAAGAAAGAGAGCTCATAAAGAAAAATTATCCTGAAGAGTATGACAAATTTGAAAAAATCGTTGAACCTCGTTTCGTACGAGTTTCATTTGCTGATTTCAAGGTTTATAGTCAAATGCACCACAGAAATAATAGAATTGAAAAACTGAAATCGTTCACTGCCATTCTTTCACAAATTGGAGACTTATATGGGAACGTAAATGTCTACACAAATTTCGATCCTGAAACAGGGCGATTTACTGCAGAAAATACGACAAATAATGAGCAGAATCACGTTTCTGAGTCAATTGGATGTGGTGGTGTTCTAAGCGTTTTGGGAATTGCTTATGATTTAACTCAAGCAGATTGGCAAAGAATAGATATTCAAGATCATAAGGATTTTGATTTTGATAGTGCTGTTATTGAAAATTTCAACAAAATGATAGTTGTCGAAACTAAAGGAAGTATTGTCGAAGACAACACTTCACTAGAAAAGGCTTCAAAACATAAAGCAAAAATAAAAGGCAAAAAAAATGATTTAGAATTTCTTGAGAAGTATGCTAAAAAAGCTGATTTACTTTTAGGCGGAATAACATTAATTGATGATGTTAATCATATGAAAGTATTACTAGTAGATCCTCCAGTAAATTCGGATCTAACTGAAGAATTTAGATTTAAAATAAAAATAATTAAAAGAATTACCTATTATAACGATTGGATCGCTTTAATAAGTACTCGCTCCTATCTGTCTATAACGCTTAATAACCGCTTAAATGCACTCAAAATCATAGATGATATACGACCATTTGATTTTGTGACTTTAACAAATTCGAATGAAGAAGTACTAAAACTACAAGAGGGATTTATTAAATCCAGAAGTCATATCGATCAAAAAATAGTTGGAAAACTTTATGTATTTAATAAAAATAAAGCCGTATTTATTGGTCTTCCTGTTGAAATCTATAATTTACTTGCAATACAAGATTTTTCTGCAATTGCTAAGTTTAGAATCAAAGCTTCAATCACTAAAAAAAAAATTGAGCTAAAGCTTTCTCGCTCATCTGCTCAGTATTCGGAATTCATTCAAAATATAAATATTCATTCTGAAATAAATTCTTCTAAGTTATTTCAATTTTCAGTTACAGATGCAGATGTTTTCCAAAATTCTGCAGGTCTTGTTTATAGCATACTAACTAATAATAATAATTATAACTTCTCTTATGAGTAACATCACTTCAAATATAAAATCCATACGAGATATAATGCGAAAAGACACCGGTGTTGACGGTGACGCACAGCGTATCTCACAAATGGTATGGATGCTTTTTATGAAGATTTTCGCAGATAAAGAAGAAGAATGGGAAATCACGATAGACAACTATGAAAGTCCTATTCCTGATAAATTAAAATGGCAAAACTGGGCGGCTGATGAAGAAGGCTTGACCGGTGATCAGTTGATGGACTTTATTGATAACGAACTTTTTCCTGTTCTAAAAGATCTGGACATCACCATTAGCCCGCAGGCACATATCATTCGTTCAGTATTTGAGGATACCTATAATTATATGAAGAACGGAACATTGTTTCGTCAGGTGATCAATACCATTAATCAAATTGACTTTAACAGCTCTACAGACCGTCATCTCTTTAATGACATCTATGAGACTATTTTAAAAGAACTACAGTCTGCAGGTTCATCGGGTGAGTATTATACACCCCGTGCCGTCACCCAGTTTATGGTAGATATTACAGACCCGCAACTGGGGGAGACCATTCTGGACCCGGCTTGTGGTACCGGAGGTTTCCTAACCTGTAGTATAGATCATATTCGCAAGCAGGTAAATACGCCTAAAGACCGTCAGGTACTTCAGACTTCCATTCGGGGTATTGAGAAAAAACCCCTACCGCATTTACTATGTACAACCAACCTGATGCTACACGGTTTTGATCTACCGGCTGTACGCAGGGATAATTTATTGAGCAAACCCTATAGTGATTGGGGAGCTAAAGACAAGGTAGATGTCATTCTTACCAATCCACCGTTTGGTGGGGTTGAAGAAGACGGTACCGAAACCAACTTTCCACAAAAATTCAGAACCAAAGAAACAGCAGATTTATTCCTGGCTTTAATTATTCGCTTACTAAAAGATGGCGGTCGCGCTGCTGTGGTTTTACCTGACGGAACCTTATTTGGTGAAGGTGTAAAAACACGGGTTAAAGAAGAACTATTAGACAAATGCAATCTGCATACGATTGTACGCTTACCTAATGGCGTTTTTAATCCTTATACTGGTATTAATACCAATTTGCTATTCTTTGAAAAAGGAACTCCTACCAAAGAGATATGGTATTATGAACACCCGTATCCTGAAGGCGTAAAAAGTTATAATAAATCCAAGCCTATCAACATTGCAGAGTTTGATACGGAAAAAGACTGGTGGACAAACAGAGAAACCAACCCATTGGCCTGGAAAGTCACTTTAGAAGAAATTAAAGCAAAGAATTACAATCTTGATTTTAAAAACCCACATCAGGAGGTAGATACGCTTGCAGCTCCGGAAGTTATTTTAGAAAAGTACAGTAAAACAGAAACTAAAATAAACAGCATTCAAGACGAGATTATAAAAGTACTAACCGAAGCTTTACAGTAGATGCAGTTACTCAAACACTTTCATAAACTCAGCATACATCCTAAAAATGCCGGTGAGCTTAAAGGGCTGATTCTGCAATTGTCTATACAAGGAAAGTTAACTGCTGACTGGAGAAAACAAAATCCAAAACTTATAACCGGATTAAATTCTGCTGAAACTCTTTTAAAAAATATAAAAACTGAAAAACAACGCCTGATTAGTGAAAAAATAATTAAAAAAGAGAAGAAACTTGATCCTGTACCTAAACATCTTATAACATATAAGGTTCCTAAAAATTGGGTACAAACAAGACTAGGTGAAATTGGTGATTGGGGAGCAGGTGCAACTCCATTAAGATCCAACTCTCTATTTTATGATGGTTCTATTAATTGGTTTAAATCAGGTGAATTAAACAATGGTATTATTGATTTTGAATCAAAGGAAAAAATTACAGAATTTGCTCTAAAAAAAACATCTCTCCGCTTAAATAAACCAGGAGATATTCTAATTGCAATGTATGGTGCAACAATTGGAAAAACAGCTATACTTGCTGTAAAGGGCACAACAAATCAGGCAGTTTGTGCTTGTACAACTTTTAAAGGTTTTAGTAATACATATTTGCATTTACTACTTAAAGGCTTAAAAAAAGATTTCATAAATCAAGGTGAAGGTGGCGCACAGCCAAACATTTCAAGGGTTAAAATTCGAAATAAAATTTTTGCACTCCCTCCACTTGAAGAACAAAAAGAAATCGTCCGGGTTGTCGAAATACTTTTTAAAGAAGTTCAGCAATTAGAAAACCTCACTCAAGAGCGCATCCAACTTAAACAGGATTATGTTTCATCTGCTTTAAACCAGTTAGCTACTCAAAACACACAGACAGCCTGGCAAGAGTTGACTCCGCACTTCTCTACTTTTTTTGATGATGTAACCAACATTAAAAAATTAAGAGAGACCATTTTACAATTGGCAGTACAGGGTAAACTCACTGCAGATTGGCGCAACCGTCACCCTGAGCTTGTTTCAGCATCGCATCACGCCAGTGAACTCCTTAAAAGCATCCAACAAGAGAAAGCCCAACTCATCAAAGAAAAGAAAATTAAAAAGGAAAAAACCTTACCTCCTATTACTCCCGAAGAGATTCCTTACGAATTGCCGGAGGGTTGGGTTTGGTGTAGATTTCAAGAAATTTTTGATGTACGAGATGGAACACACGATTCACCAAAAAACGTCTCTGATAAAAATTCTTATCCTTTAGTTACAAGTAAAGACTTTAAAAAAGGATTTATTGATCTAGAAAATACAAAAAGGATTTCAGAAAAGGATTACTACAAAATAATTCAGCGATCCTTAGTTGAAGAAGATGATATTTTATTTTCAATGATTGGTGGAAATTTAGGAAATCAAGTTATGGTTAAAGGAAATACTGATTTTGCAATAAAAAATGTTGCGCTTTTTAAGTATTACAAAAAGTCTTTGAGCGTTCCTGATTTCCTTAAAATTTTTAGTGAACATACTGCATATGAGATTCAGTATAAAGCTACAGGTGGTGCTCAACCATTTGTATCCCTAACGTTTTTAAGACAAATGTTATTTCCTCTTCCCTCATTAGAAGAACAAGAAGCAATTGTAGAAAAAGTAAATGCTTTAATGAGTCTTTGCGATCAGTTGGAGGAGGAAGTTAAGACCGGTAAGCAGCAAGTTGAGGATTTGATGAAAAGTGTTATAAGAGAGGTTTTTGAGGAAGCAAAATCAGTTTAGGATGAGATTAAAATATATTTATATAAGTAAATACAAAAACCTAAAAGAGTTTACTTTAGATTTTGAAGGAGACAGTTTTATAGATGTTTTTGTAGGTAAAAATGGTACTGGAAAATCTAATTTATTTGAAGCTTTAATAGAAATATTCAAACATTTATTTGAAAATGATCATGAGCTTAATTTTGATTTTAAGTTAAAATACGAATTAGGAGATAAAGACATTTTTATAGGTTGGAAGTGGGCTGAAAGTATTTGGATAAATGAAGCTGAAAAAGAAATAAAAAAAGTAAGTAAAGAACAATTACCAGATAATATTCTTATTTACTATTCAGGTCACAATAACAAAATAACGGAGTTAGTTGACGCTTATGAACGTATATTTAAAAAAAGCTTAAAAGAAGCAAATGAAGGAGATACTAGAGAGTTTATTGGTATAGGTAAAGAATATAAAGCCTTGTTGTTGAGCGTGCTACTTTTACAACCTGATGAGTGCAAAGCAAAAGAATTCATTGTTAAAAAACTTGGTATCAAAAAAATAGATGATCAAGTAAAAATTACCTTAAAACGTCCTTTTTATGCAAGAAAGAATGGCTATGACATAGATTCTGTAGAGTCAAAAACTAGGTTTTGGAAGGCTCAAGGAATTACCCTTGAATTTTTAGATAAATTAACTTTAATAAAAAGAGGAGCTATAGAACAAGGTAGGGTTCGTGATGAAGACTACATTTATAGAGAAGATTACGGGGATGAGTTTATAATGTATTTAGATATAGAAGATTTTCAGAATAAATTTTCAGAAGCATCACCTCAAGATATTTTTAGAGGTTTTGATAATTTGAAAACAATAGAAATGCTCGATGATATTTCAATTGACCTAGAGCTTTTAGATGGCTCAAAAATTGGAGTAGATAAATTTAGTGATGGACAATTTCAATCAGTTTACATTTATTCTATTATGGAACTCTTTAAAGATAGAAATTGCATCACACTTTTAGATGAGCCGGATTCTTTTTTACACCCAGAATGGCAGTTTGACTTTTTAAGTCAAATATTTGAGATTACAGATCAACAATCTGTTAATAATCACGTGTTAATGACTACCCACAGTCCATCAACATTAACTACATATAAAGAATCGCACCTTAATATTTTTGAAATAAATGATGAGAATAAAGTCGTTTGTCATAAAATGATAAAAGCTGATATTATTCATTCACTTTCATCTGGTTTAATTTCCTTAACTCAAAACGAGGCAAAATTAAATATCAATCATTTCCTTAATAACACTAGTGGAGCAGTGCTTTTTACAGAAGGTATCACTGATGAGATGATCATTGAAACAGCTTGGGATAAAATATACCCGGGTACTAAACCTGATTTTGAAATTCAAAACGCATTTTCTTGTGGATTTTTAAGAAATCTAATAAAAGACGAAGAATTGTATAGAAATGCTAACGGAAGAAAGTTTTTCTCATTATTTGATTTTGACGAAGCTTATGGAGATTGGAATCAATTGGGTACAGATTTGGAAACTAACCCGGCTAATTGTTTAACAAAAAAGTACAAGACTTTTGAATCATATGCCATGTTGTTACCAGTACCAGCTATCGAAAATATATCAAAACAGGTTTTAAATCCCCTTACCGGTGGTAACTATGGTAAAAACTCATTACTAACCATTGAATTACTATTTTCCGAAGTACCAAGCTTAGATCAATATTTTAGAGTTGATACCCAAAGAACAGATGGCTTCAGAAAATTTAATGGAGATAAAGTAAGTTTTGCCCGTGATATTGTTCCAACTATAAATGCAGAACACTTCGAAGTATTTCGCCCGATGTTTGAATTTATAAAAAGCAAAATTTAGATGAGTAAACCAAAAGCCAAAATACAACTAGTAAAAACTCTTCTCCAATCTAATTTCAAAATTGCCGATTATCAAAGACCTTACAAGTGGACTATTAAGAATGTAAATGATCTTATTAATGACATTATAACTTTTCAAGAGAAGAAAGCCTACCGCATAGGCACCATTATCATTTACAAATATGTTGATTCGGAAAAGAAGAAACTTCAGGAAATTGTAGATGGGCAGCAAAGGTATTTAACCTTACTCCTTTTGTTTAAAGCACTTAAAGAAAGGTTTGAGATTTCAAATTTACAATTTGAAGCTCCGGCTTTAAAGCATCTACATTTTGATAATGCTATAAGCATTGGGAACTTAAAAGCTAATTATGCCTTTATAAAAACCCAGGTAACTGATTTTGATGAAGGTTTAATTCGTTTCTTTTTAGAAAAATGTGAATTTGTTCAGGTTACCATAACCGATTTAGGGGAAGCCTTTCAGTTTTTTGATTCCCAAAATTCCCGAGGTAAAGCATTATACCCTCATAATTTACTTAAAGCTTTTCACCTAAGGGAAATGAACCATCTGCAGGAGTCTAAGAAAATCATAGCAATCGAGCATTGGGACGCAACAGATCCTTATTTACTTAAAGATGCTTTTGCTAATTATTTCTTTAAAATTAGGAATTGGTCAACAGGTAAAAGCGCCTCCTATTTTTCTAAAGATGAAATAGCGGTTTTTAAGGGTGTCAATCTTCTAGATAATCATTTATACCCTTATGCTCGTCCTATTGCCATAAATGCAAAGTATGTAGGCTTAAAACAGCAGATACTCTATGACTTTAATGATAGTCAAGAGCACTTCCCTCACCAGCTTGATGCATTCACTATAAACGGTGAATGGTTTTTTGATTTTGTAAAACACAAATCTAAAATGGTTGGGGCTATTAAAGATTTTAATAACCCTTATTATAAAGGTTTCGAGGAAAAAAGCAAAGCTTATGAGATTGTTGAAAAATTAAAAAGTTATAGTGCAGCTTACAGAACAGGTGATAAGTATTGCAAGAATCTTTTTGAAGTTACATTGCTCTACTACATCGATAAGTTTGGACAAAAACAATTGGAAAAAGTGATTCCTTTAATTTTCTTTTGGGCTTACAGACCTCGCATCAAACTTACAGCCGTAAGACTAGAATCTGTTGACAATCACGCAAGACATCCTAATAGCCTTATTCGCCTAATACGGGAAAGTCTAACAGTCTCTCAAATACTCATCTATAGGCTTAAGCCTATTACACAAATGGGAGGTAATTCTGATGAGCTAGCTAAACTTTATATTAAAAACAATCTAATAGAAGCCTAATGTCTGAAAACCCACCGCTGTTAAGTATTTCTGATATTTTTAAAGATGCAAAGTACAGCATTCCTATCTATCAAAGGGAATATGCCTGGACAATCACCGAAGTTACACAGTTGCTGTCTGATCTATGTAGTCAAGCAAAAGACAATCGAAAAGACAACTACTATTTAGGCACATTAGTCATCAATAAAGGAATTCACGGAAAAGAAGAAGTTATAGATGGCCAGCAACGGTTAACCACACTATATATACTGCTAGCTTACCTATCTCACAGTGAAGAATCTTCATATACAGTTAATTTCGAATTTGACACGTTGCTATTTGATTCTAGACCTCAATCAATTAGCGCGCTACAAGCTATTTATTATAAAAAACTTGATGACGTAAATGAACCGGCAATAAAAGCAGCCTATAAAATCATTAGAAATAACCTAGGTCAATATTTAAAAGATTTTAGTATTACACTTAAAGAATTTACAGACTACCTTATAAACAAAACGCTTCTCCTCAAAGTTACCGTTCCACCAGATACGGATCTTAACCACTATTTTGAGATTATGAATGTACGTGGGGAACAACTTGAAAAACACGAAGTTCTTAAATCACGCCTAATGGGCTTTCTAATAAAATTCCCAGAAGATCGGCAACTTTTCAATACCGTATGGGAAGCTGCAAGTGATATGAACAGGTATATTCAGTTATTCTTTACCAGAGATACCAAAAATGAGAATAAAAATACCCGAAAGAAAATTTTTGGAGATGATGGCAATACTATACCTGCAAGTTATGAAGAATTACTTACAGCATTTATAAATACTCAGGAGATAAATAAAAAGGAAAAAGAGTCTTCTAAACCAAGCTTAAATGAAATTCTAAATTCTAAAGAATTTGTTTACCTGGAAGAAGCTGAAAACATAGAAGGTCACGAGCAGCTAACAGCTGTCATTAATTTCCCAAATTTCTTACTTCACGTACTTAAAATACAGGAAAATAATAAAGAGATTGTTTTAGATGACAAACAGTTACTCAAACAATTTGAGCTAATCTACAAGGATAGGAGCGATCAATCTCAGTTTGCCAAAGATTTTTGTTTTAGTCTACTCAAAACGAAGTTCTTATTTGATAAATATATCATTCGCAATTTAGACTTAGGTAAGGAAACCAAATGGGTTCTAAGAAAACAAGAACATCAGTTTGTACAAGGCAAATCACATTATCTAAAAGATACTTTTGAAAAAGACGACAATACTCAAGACAAGACTGATCATAACCAAATCATTATGCTGCAGTCGATGTTTCATGTGTCATTCCCTACGAGAATTTATAAACACTGGTTTAATGCTACTTTGTACCACCTATTTAATAATTCTGAAAATGGAGTAATTGAAGCAGACCAGCTGATAGCTTATTTAGAAAAATTAAATGATGCCTTCTTTTTTGATCGAAATCAATCGGTCAATATGGAATATGAAGAAATTATCTACGACAATAAGGGCGAGGCCAAAAATAGTAATGTAAGTGATGATATATGGCTTGAAGGTACCGGCACTAAGAATTTTATATTTAATAGGTTAGATTATTTAATATGGTATTATGCTACAATCGAAAAGTCTACGTATAAAAACTTGATCGATTCTAGTAAAGCGAACAACTTTCAATTTGGCTTTAGAAGTTCGGTCGAACATTTCTTTCCTCAACAACCTAGAAATGGAGAAAAAGCCCCGTTTGATGATATAGATCGATTTGGTAATCTCTGCCTAATAAGCCAACAGAAAAACTCCCGTTTTAGCAATGACTTACCAAAAGCTAAAAAAGCTAATTATCACAGACCAGATGATAAACCTGAAAGTTTAAAAATGGAGCTGATGTGGGATCATGCAGACGATTGGAATGAAGAAAATCTAAATGCTCACGAAGAGTTAATGAAGGAGATTTTAAACTCAACTTATGAACGATAGTATTGAAAATAGATTCTCCCTAAATGATATAGAAAGTGCATTTGATCATTTTTTAGAGCAACAAAAGTATGCTGTTGAAAACATTTATAACGGTTCCAATGCCACTATTGCCAAAGAATTAAAACAAGAAGGGATTTATGCCTTTTGGTGGAATGATAAAAATGGCTTGCTTAAAAAGCATTTACTAAATCCAGACACCGCCTATTATTTAAAAGGTCCGCATGACAACTCTGAAAAAGCAGATCATTTTTTAAAAGTGATTTTTACTGAAGAATGGATTGATAATGCAAGTAAGGGTGATCATATCTGCCTATATGTTGGAAAGAGTACTAATATCAAATCAAGAATAAATGGTCATATAAAATACAATATAGATCCGGAAAAGGATAACCAGTATAGTAATACCATTTGGAAAGACTATAAGAAGGGAAAAAGTTCAGATGACGATCTTAGTCATTTATGGCCAGTATCCCAAAACAAGAATAGATTAACTAAATGCCGATATGGGTTTGGTAAAAAGCCAAATACTGTAAGTCAGTTACGTATTGGATTAGAACGTCTTTTTCAAAGAGACGCTTTAGCATTAATTAAAGAACACGTATCCCTTTCCTTTTTACCCTATCCCGGAAAAGAAAACGCTGTTAACCGTTTCTTTATAGAAGATAAACTCATCGCCTCTTTATATCCTATTTTAAATATTGATGTTGAGCGGTAGGTAAATCTTTTGATTTGAATAGGAATAAGTACACCCAACATACACCCCTACCCTTCTCAACCCCTAAAAATAAATAAACCGAATATATTGTATTGGGAAGTAACCTATCAAAATAAGATGTTTCTACAGATATTGTTACACTAGATCATGTAATCGAATGACTCTATAGTTTAACCTCTTTTTTAAAGACGATCTTTGTTAGTTTATCGCTGCAAAAGCGTCATACTTTTAAGACCTTTGCAACAGCAAAAAAACGTATTTTTTGCTTTCCAAAATAAATTAAATCAGGTCCATCGCGCGATCAACTTTAAAATAAACTACTTTGAACGATAACAACGTACTAAAAGCTATAGAAGAGGTGTTAGCTAATATGCCGGGAGACTGGTTAGGATTAACTACCCACCGGTTAGATATTTACAATGAACAACTGGCTAAAAGTCATTTTTTAGAAGAATTTGAGACCCTGCTTCGATCTGGTGATTTAAATACTGCAAATTTAAGCCAGTTACCCACAGCATATGACTACATTAGACTGGGACATCCATTATCTAGTATCTTAGAATGGGGAATTGCTAAAATGAACAAGCTTAACGCCGAGTGCGTAATTAGTTTTTCTTCTCAAACAATGTCTGTTTTAGCTATTTTAAGAACAAATGCTCTGGCAAATAAAAAAACCAGAATAGCCTACACCGACAATCTACCAGAAAGTTTTGATGTTGAGACTATAAAACAAGTCTATGATTATGATTTCGAACTTATTCAGGTTGAAAATACGAATGCTTTATCTCCATATGAAGGAAGTACCATTTATATTTCTGATAACATAGATCTTACCGAAACACAACACAATACGTCTATTGATTTTATAGTAAGTCTTCACGATAAGCTGGGGAGTATTCTTCTTATCAACGGAGAAAAAAATGCAGATTATGTAGCTCCTATACAGCATGTACGCAGAAGAGAATCTATTGCTATGACGCCGGCAGATAGTCTTAAAATGCTACAACTGTTGACCGGGAAACCCGTAACTGATTCTGCTGAAAATGATTTTAATGAAAATAAGACCAAGGTGGTAAGTACCATACAAGAAGTTACGGCTACACATTCTAAGGTGCTTTTGGGTTCATCTGGTTTATCAGTTCAATATGCGATAATGATGGGGCTTATTGATGATGCGCTGGAAAAGCATCCCGGTAAGGCTATAAAAATTATCGTCCCGCCTAATTGCTATGGAGGTACAAATGATCAGGCAAGACGCGTAGCAGCAAGTGTTGATGATGTAGAAGTTCTTGATCTCCCTGTTGATGGCGATAACGACATGGTTAAAAGTACAGATCAGGTTTTAGATCAGGTTGCCCGAGAAGATGCTGTGCCTTATATAATTGCTGAAATTCCTACTAATCCACGGGTAGAAGTTCCAGATCTTGATAAACTTCGGGAAGCTTTAAGTAAAAAACGTAAAACGCCTTCCGGCGAGCTGGCAATTGATCCGGTTTTTATTTTGGATCAGACTTTTTGCCCAAATGTTCAATTTTTGAGTGAACAAGGCATTCTCGCGTCTATACGTACCATATCCTATGTAAGCGGTTCAAAATTTCCAAGTGGTGGAAAATGTACTGCAGGATATTGTGTTGCTAATAAGAAAGCAGAAAACCTGCTGGATAAAATAGATAAACACTTTAAAATTTGCGACAACGAAGCTACAGCGCTTCAGGTTGCATTTCTGGCAGAACAATTACCTTCTATGAACTCGCGCATTGCGGAAGCCTATGAGAACACTAGGGAATTTGTGAACTTTATAAAAGAAACCCTACCGGTCGCTAAAATTAATTTTGTTTCCGAAGAACTGGCGCAACAGGGCTTTACACCCTCGGTATTTTCTCTTGACCTCCCAACCAAAGGAGCAACTGCAGAGGAAAAAGAAACCTACAAAAGGGAGTTAAATCTAAAACTTATCACGATGATGATCACAAGTATTCCTAATGAGAGTAAATATTGTGTGAGTTATGGCCAATTAAAGGGATGCTACTGGACGATACCGGCAACCTCAACGCAGGGAACAACTAAAGAAGGAGATAAAGATTATATCGTACGGGTATCTTTATCACCTAATTTAAATCTAAATCTTCATAAAGAGGTGTTTACGAAGTTTGTGAATGGGATTAACTAAATAGATTTGCTGCAATACGTAAAAACAAGCAGTTCCTAAAAAGTAAAGTAATACATCCCACCAATCTGCCGTATATCTATTTGAAAAGTGTGGTAAAATAGCTTCGAAATAGATACTGTATATAAAAGTGAGTACAAAAACCGGTAACAGTTCAAAATGTTGCCGGTTTTTATTTTTAATGAGTTCGTAGCAACCAAGACAAAATCCCAACACTATAGGCATACATAAAAAATCTTTGAGATAGATTCTTGCAAAAAGTGGAGCTGTAAAAGGGAAAAAATGATCAAATTCAATGAGTAGAAATAGAAATATACAGATGCAGCAAAAAATATAAATCAATCTCATATAGCGGTAAGTGTTATGAGGAAAGCGAGCAAACCTCCCAGCCCTATTAATACAATCCACATAATGTACCCAGCTCTTGCAAATGCTCTAACCACTGGATTTTTATGGTCTCTTAATGACTTTTTCGCTACAGTAGATTCCTCCTTTATAGTAGAACCGGAATTCTTGGATGAATTTTTATCATTATTTTCTGGCGGCATAGGTGTTTGTGGATTCATCATTTCTATTGAATTTATAAGTTACAACTCAGTTAAATTTAATTCAATTCAAAAAAAACAGAACTATCTGAATCGGTTTTCTATTTTTAGAAACTTAGTGTATCCATCTCAGAACGTCCTAAAGATTAGATCCGTTTTCAGCACCAAGTATTATAGCAATTTTACTAAGTGTTTTTGAAATTATAATAGCCGACAATGTCAATTAAATGCTAAAAAATTTGGTTTTAGGCATTCTTTCGTAAATTCGGTAAACGGTTTAAGAATCTAAAAATTCTTAGGTGTTTTTAGTATTTAGCGAAATTACATGACTCACGAGTTTAAAAAAATTATAGAAAATGCCTTTGCGTATTACACCAAAGGCATTTCATGTGTTCTGGCGACTGTAGTGCATCTGGAGGGATCTTCTTACCGCAAGCCCGGTGTGAGAATGTTAATCGCTGAAGATGGGATGATGACGGGTGCCGTAAGCGGAGGCTGTGTTGAAAAAGAAGTATTGTTTCAAGCGGCTACAGTTTTTAAAACAAATCGGCCAAAAATGATGACCTACGATGGTCGATATCGTTTAGGCTGTGAGGGAATTTTATATATATTAATAGAACCATTTTCAATAAATGAACAGTTCTATAAAAGTATCTCTGCCGATTTAGAGAAACGAGAACCAATTAAAATAGCTTCGTATTATTCGTTAGATACAGAAAATCCTATACTCGGTTTGGGTTCAGAAATACAACTGAGTAATGGCAATGTCATAAAAACAAATTCAGATTCTGATGAACCTAAGACTGAAAACCAAGATACCCTACTCTATTTTCAGCAGGAATTAAGTCCGTTATTTCAGTTATTCCTTTTTGGTGCCGAACACGATGCAGTACAGCTGGGTCAGCTGGCAGCGCTGATGGGCTGGGAAGTTACTGTAATTGCTTCTGTTAAAGATCAGAAAGAATTAAAGCATTTTCCGGGAGTTAGAAATCTCATACACATTACTCCTGAAGAAAGTCACACCCTGTCTATTGACGAGAATTCTGCAGTGGTTTTAATGAATCATAACTATGCTACAGACCTCAATTTCCTCTTGCATATTTTAGAGAAAAATCCCGTTTACATTGGTTCGCTGGGCTCTGTAAAACGACGTGAGAAACTGTTTAACGATTTAATAGAGTACCGCCCAGATAAAGCTGAAGAATTTATAGATAAAATTTACGGTCCTGCCGGTCTCGATATAGGAGCAATTACTCCACAAGAAATTGCAAATTCAATTATTTCAGAAATAACTGCCGTAGTACGTGATAAAGAAATAAAATCCCTAAGAGATCTTCCGGGGAAAATACACGCTTACTAGTTTTAATACCCTTTCCTATGACTACAACTAAAAGACCTCGCTATAAAAAGAAGAGATATATCATACCAATAACACTAATAATCCTTCTTATTGCATTTCGCCTCTATCTTCCTACTCTTGTAAAAAACTCAATCAATAATGCTCTTGCAGATATTCCTGGTTATTACGGGCAAGTAGATGATGTAGATATACGACTGTACCGAGGTGCCTACGTACTTAATAAACTCTATCTTAATAAAGTGGATGCAGGTACTCAGGTCCCTTTTTTAAATTTTCCGAAGACAGATATATCTATTGAATGGAAGTCGGTTTTTAAAGGAAAAATAGTAGCTGAGATTACGATGAATAGTCCGGAGATTATTTACGTCTTCGAAGATCAGCAATCCACTCCTGAAGAAGGAACGGCCGATGTTGATGACTGGACTAAAGCGATCACCGAAATTGTACCTCTGGAAATTAACCATTTTGAAGTTCATAATGGGAAACTGGCATTTGTGCAATTATCTGCAGAGCCTAATGTAGATTTAGCTATCGAAAAACTCGAACTCACAGCAGATAACTTACGTAATGTAGTTGAAAAAGGGCGCGTTTTACCATCCCCAATAAGTGCTACTGGAGTTTCCTTTGGAGGCGGAACGGTGAAGCTGGACGGAAACATTAATATTATAAAAGAAATTCCCGATATGGATCTTGCATTTTCCCTTCAAAAAGCAAATGCAACAGCCTTAAATGATTTCACTAATTACTATGCGGGTATTGATTTTGAAAGTGGTACTGTCGAACTATTTAGCGAAATAGCGATTGCAGATGGATATCTGAAAGGATATATGAAACCATTGCTTGTAGATACAAAGCTTATAGGCAAAGAAGATGGTTTCCTAGAAACGCTCTGGGAAGGTTTTGTAGGGTTTTTCAAATTTGCTTTTAAAAATCAGCGTACAGATACATTGGCCACCGAAATTCCGCTTCAGGGAGATTTAAATAATATCGAAGCAGGTGTATGGCCTACCATCGGTGGAATCTTTAAAAACGCCTGGATAAAAGCTTTCAAAGGTGAAACTGACGATTCTATCGAATTTAAGGATGCTTTTAATGACGATGATGATTTGAGCTCTAAAGAGAAACGTGCCATTAGAAAAGAAGAACGTAAAGCCAAGCGAGAAAAGCGCAAAGCAGAAAAAGAAAACGATACGGTATAACTTCTAAGCAGTTTTAACGATCTGTTTACCAGTTCATTTTCTGTAGTCGTATTGCATTTAATATTGCAAGAAAAGCGACTCCTACATCTGCAAATACAGCTTCCCACATAGTTGCAAGTCCGCCAGCTCCAAGTAAAAGTACCACAGCTTTTACGCCAAAAGCGAGGGCAATATTCTGCCATACAATTTTGCGGGTAGAGCGACCTATTTGAATTGCAGTTGCAATTTTTGAGGGTTGGTCTGTCTGAATAATTACATCTGCAGTCTCAACCGCAACATCACTACCTAATCCGCCCATCGCGATTCCCACATCACTTACAGCAAGTACAGGGGCATCATTAATACCATCGCCGGTAAATGCTACATAAACTCCGGTTTGCTTTTTAAGTAGTTCTACTTCTCTTAGCTTATCCTCTGGGAGTAAACCGCCCTTAGCCCAATCGATTTTTAATTCTTTAGCTACCTGCTGAGTTATAGAATCTTTATCTCCAGAAAGCATCACTATTTTTGAAATACCTGCCTTACGAAGATTAGAAATCATCTGCTGCGCATCGTCTTTAAGTTCGTCTGCTAGGATCACATAACCTACAATACTACCTTCAATGGCCATAAAAACTAAGGATTCTACAACAGAATCTGTGTCTGGTGGTAGTTGCAAAGCATTGGCTTGCATTAAGGCTTTATTACCTACAAGAATTTCTTTTCCGTTTACTGTCCCAGATAATCCTTTACCTGCTATTTCGGTGATCGCTGTAGCTTCTAAAGGGAACTCATCAGTAGAATATTGCAGGATTGCTTTTGCTATGGGATGGGTAGATTTAGTTTCCATAGCGATCAGATAACGCATAAATTCTTCTTCAGAATAACTAGACAGGGTCTTTATTTCCTTGATTTTAAAAATTCCTTTAGTAACTGTTCCGGTTTTATCAAGAACTACCGTATTTATCTTGGTCATAGTATCTAGAAAAGAAGCTCCTTTAAATAAAATTCCATTACGAGAAGCAGCGCCTAGTCCACCAAAGTAACCTAGCGGAATTGATATTACTAATGCACAAGGACAGGATATAACCAGAAAAATAAGAGCTCTATACAACCAGTCTTCAAAAATATAATTGTCCACTATGAAGTACGGAATCAATGTAACTCCTAGTGCCAGAACCACGATTATAGGTGTATAAATGCGTGCGAATTTTCGAATAAAGAGTTCGGTTTTTGATTTACGGGAAGTCGCATTTTGAACAAGCTCAAGAATACGGGCCACCGAACTATCTTTAAAAGCAGCTACTACCTCTAATTCAATTACATTATCAAGGTTAATGCTACCAGCAAACACACGTTCTCCTTTGCGTACGGTAGAAGGTTTACTCTCACCAGTTAACGCAGCCGTGTTTAGCGTTGCCTTATCAGAAAGTAACGTACTGTCCAATGGTATTTTTTCACCTGCACGAACTTGAATTTTGTCTCCAATAGCCACTGTTTCAGGATCTAAGGAAACATACGTGTTATTTTTAAGTACGAACGCTTCTTTAGGGCGTACATCCAGCAAGGCCTTAATATTTTTCTTTGCATTACTTACTGCTGCGTGCTGAAACTCTTCTCCTACGGTGTAAAACACCATCACAGCAACACCTTCGGGATATTCCCCTAAAATAAAGGCTCCCACCGAAGCGATTGTCATCAGAAAAAATTCAGTAAAAAAGTCTCCCTTCTTGATGCTATCTAAACCCTGACGTGCAACCGGCAAACCCACAGGCAAATATGCAATTACATACCAAGCTAGTCGAACCCAGCTTTTAAAAAAATCTAAGTCAAAATAGTCAAATACAATTCCGATTATAAGAAGAATAAAACTGAATAAACCCGGAATATATGCTTTGAAATTAGAATGTGAGGAGTGGTCGTGCTCAAGGTCAACAGTAGAATCGACCGAATCATCACACGAACTGCAACATTCCTTTACATTATTAGATGGTACACCTGTATCTTTCATAGTTGCAAGTTCATAAATAGACACGTGCAACAGAAGTGCAATTATACCGTATTACATTTTTTACAAATACCTTTAATTACCAAATTTGCGTCTTCAGCTTTATAACCTTCGGGAAGGTTAATATGCGGAATTTTATGATCGGTGAGACAGACCGTATCATCACAAATTGTACAGTGAAAATGTAGATGCAAATCCCTATCAAATTCACAGTTACAGTTAGGCTCACATAAAGCATATTTTAAAATACCAGAACCATCCTGTATCTGATGAACAACACCTTTTTCTTCAAATGTTTTTAAAGTTCTAAATAGGGTTGTTCTTTCTGAATTTGAGAATGCATTTTCCAGATCAGACAAGGCTAGTGCTTTATTAGATTTATTTAAAAGTTTATAAATTAAAATACGCATAGCCGTTGGCCGAATTTCTTTTGCCTCTAAACTTTTCTCTGCCTCAATGCTGTGTAACATATTCTTTATAATTAAATCGACTAACCGGTTTATAAAGGTAACTAATTCGTTAGCTTGAAAATTCTTTAATTCTTCTAACAAAAAAATGCTCCTAATGGAGCATTTTCTATTTTTATAAAATGTCTTATTATTTGGTTGCTTTAATATCTTGTATCACGCCTATAGCTGAAACGTTTTGTGGGTTATCTGTAGTTTTATAAGAAACTTGAAAAGTTTTACCTTCAAGATTGCCGTTTACTAAATCATAGTTAGAAATACTTGATGCATCATTCACTTCTAAAACAACGGCTTTAAAGTCTGCATCTGTAAAGAAATAATAATTTCCCTCAAATCCATCAAAAACCAACTGATCTTCAACAACGGCAGATGTAGTTGCTATTTCTGAATTTATTGTGGTAAAAGAAAATAAGAATGCGCTGAATATTATAAGTAGAGTTTTCATAAACTGAATATTTAAATTTGAGAATCTAATTTACAAGACCTTAAGCGGAGAATTCCATCTCTTATAAATACTTTAATATCAACTATTAATAAACTCCCAACATTTTAGGCATATCCCATTTATTTAAGATTTCTATCACATTTCAATTTGTCATATAAAGCCGAATTAAATGATTTTAAACATCTACTCAATGTATAAATACGAGAGAATCAGCTGAATATGTTAAATTAATGCTTGTACTTTTAACACTTAATCGTTAAAGCGTGCATCGTATCTAAAATAACCTTCACCCCGATGCTTTCCGGTAAATAAAAATTAGATTAGTTCTAGGTATGAGTACTTTAAATTGAGTTTTATGTCCCCTATACCCTAAACATAACTTACAATTTTAACCCGAATCGCTTTAAACCGATTAACTCATTTACAACTTCTATGAACTTAAAATATGATGGAACAAATGCACTTGTGAAAAGTGCCGTAAATAGAGCAGAATTAATTTTAAGAAGTTCGTTTTTTCAAGAGCAGCTTCTAAAGAATTTTAGTGTTTCAGATGCTGAAAAAATAAGGTCAATAATATCTTCTATTGGCGATCAAAATTCTGAAAGTATCTCCATTACTACTTTCTGGAATCCATTGAAAAAAGAATCTATTATTGAGCCAAAAAATAACATAATAGGCTTAAACACTGCACTTTTAAAAAAATCCAGACACGCATTTTTACAGCAAATCATAAAAAATTATTCAAAACTTTTAATAGGTAAGCTTACGTCAAACCCATTGAAAACGGATGATCAAATTTTAGACCGTCAGATCAAAATGATCACCCAAGCATACGCCTAAAAAAAAACTTGAAAATTTTTAAATAAATTGTTTTGCGTATTGAGATTTATATTACATTCGCACGCATTTTAAACGCAATAAATTTATAATTATGAAACGCATTTTATTAGCTGGTTTCGCATTGAGTCTAATGATTACAGTTGCATCTTGCAGAGAAGCATCTGAAGAGAAGACAGAAGAAGTAATGGAAGAAACTTCTATGGAAGAAGTGGCTCCTGAGGCTCCTGTTCAAGAGATGGAAGTTGAAGAAGTTGTTAATGACACTCTTCAAGTTGAAACTCCTGCTGCTGAGTAATTCAAAAAACTACAAAGATCCAAACAAAAACCCTGCATCCTGCAGGGTTTTTGTATTTTACACTACTTCGTATTTAAAGCTTACAGCGCATATTTCTTGGCTATAGCATCTACACAATTTATCCCATCTATCGCTGCAGACATAATTCCGCCGGCGTAACCAGCACCTTCACCACAAGGGTATAATCCTGAGATTTCAACGTGTTCTAATGTTTCTGAATTACGCGGAATAGAAATGGGTGATGATGTTCTACTTTCGGGTGCATGCAAAACAGCGTCTTTAGATAAATAACCCGGCATTTTTTTTCCAAAAGCTACAAATGCCTTTTTCAATCTTTTAGCAATAAGATCTGGCAAAACTTTATTAAGATCTGCACTTACAATACCCGGCTGGTAAGATGTTTTTGGAAAGTCTTTTGATTTAACACCATTTACAAAATCTGTCATACGTTGTGCTGGGACTTGCTGTGTTCTACCACCTGCAATCCAACAAGTATGCTCTACTTCCTTTTGAAAATTGAGACACACCAAAGGGTCATCTGGTGTGTAATTAGGTAAATCTTCTGGGGTAACGCTTACCACAATACCAGAATTAGCATAAGGATTGTTACGTTTACTAGGGCTCCAACCATTAGTTACCACCTCATCTTGAGCGGTGGCACAAGGAGCTATAATACCGCCGGGACACATACAGAAAGAATATACTCCCATCCCATCTATTTGAACTACGAGACTATAAGCAGCAGGTGGTAAATAAGGATTATCTGTTTCTCCGTGATATTGGATATAATTAATAACTTCTTGCTGGTGCTCGATACGCACGCCAAGCGCAAAAGGCTTTGCCTCCAGCTTTATATTTTTAGCGTGCAATAAATAAAAAATATCGCGTGCAGAGTGTCCGGTAGCTAAAATAACTTCCTTAAACTCATACTTAGTTTCATTATTTATTTCCAGACCTTTTATCTTGTTATCCTCGATTATCAAATCGGTTAATTTGGAATCAAAATGTACAGCCCCACCGGCTTCTTCGATCGCTTCCCGCATTGCCGTAATTAGCTTAGGTAATTTATTTGTACCTATATGAGGATGTGCATCAACAAGAATATCTTCATCTGCTCCAAAATGAACTAACCACTCCAAAGCTTTTAAAACGTTTCCGCGTTTTTTTGAACGGGTATATAATTTACCGTCAGAATACGTACCTGCACCGCCTTCCCCAAAACAATAATTAGATTCTGGATTTACAATTTGTTCCTTATTAATTTTAGCAAGATCGCGTCTACGCGCCTTTACGTCTTTTCCTCGCTCAAAAACAATGGGCTTTAATCCAGCTTCAATCGCACGTAATGCCGCGTATAGCCCAGCAGGACCAGCTCCTATTATTGCGATTGTAGGTGCATTAGAAACATCTTTAGACTCAAATTTACTTAAGGACTCCCGTAGATCCCCGCGCTCCCATATTTCTATCTGAAGCTGCATTTTTACAGGCTTTTTTCGCGCATCAATAGATCGTTTGCGTATGCGCCAGTCTGCAACATTTGCGGGATTAATAGCTGCTTTTTTGAGGGCAGCTTTCAAAATATAATCAGTATTTTCTAATTCGTTAGGAAGAATACTTAAAGAAACAAGTGTGCTCATACCCTGCAAATATAATCATTGCTAGCAAGCGAGTAAAGTTCTTAAAGCCCGTGCTTCATATTAATGAGTTCTATCATACACTCATTTTTACGCCTATAGTTTAAAAACAAAAAAGGCTTCTATCAATTTTAGGATAGAAGCCTTCTTATAGAGTTAATTAATTCAGTTTATTTCATTTTATAGACGCGTACATAGTCAATACTAAATTCCTGCGGAAAGATAGAATCATCAACTTCGGGACCTCCAAAGTTTCCGCCTACTGCCAGATTAATTATAAAATAAAAAGGCTGATTAAAAGGCCATACAGAATCATCTTTTTTCTCTGGGTTGTAGATAAAAACGGAAGTGTCGTCCACAAAAAATTCAATTTGATCTGGTGACCATTCAGCAGCGTAAACGTGATAACCATCTTCTACATCTTTAAACAATGTCTTTTTACTGAATGCCGAATCACCGTGACCTGCCGGTACGTGAAGTGTGGTGTACACCATATCTTCTTCTTTGCCTACATATTCTAAAATATCAATCTCCCCACTCGAAGGCCACCCTACCTCATTTATATTTGTCCCTAACATCCAGAATGCTGGCCATATACCTTGACCAGTAGCAACCTTAGCTCTGGCCTCCATACGACCGTACTTAAATGTGCGCTTATTTTGTGTAGTAATGCGCGTGGAAGTATAACTATCTCCTTCTTTACGCGCCGTAATCACTAGCTTACCATCTTCTAATCGATGATTATTTTCAGTATAAATCTGTCGCTCATTATTTCCCCATCCACAAATTGTAGGGCATCCATCCCCAAGTTGAAAATTCCAGGAATTTAGATCTAGAGTTGATCCGTTAAACTCATCAGACCATACTAATTCTGAATATTTTTGTGCTTTACAGCTCATAGCAATCAGTAGTAGACTGCTCAATAGACCTATTTTTTTCAGCATTGTAAACTTTTTAAAAATGAATACTAAGAATAGCAATTAGCTACTCATAAGTGATTTTAACTGTTTTTAAATCTACAGAATTTGAGCCAATCATTATTTCAAATTCTCCGGGTTCTGCCTCCCATTTAGCGTTTGAAGTAAAAAATTCTAAAGTTTTAGAATTGATTGTAAAGGTAACCTTGCTAGATTCACCGGGAGCCAGTTCAATTTGTTTAAAATCGCGCAGTTCTTTCACTGGTCTCGTACGACTAGCTACTAAATCTCTAATGTATAATTGCGCTGTTTCTTTACCTGTGACTTTCCCGGTGTTTTTAAGCACTACGGAAACAGCAATACTACCCTCACCTGAAAATTTTGCATCAGATACCTCAGGATCTCCACAACTAAAGTTGGTATAACTTAGGCCGAAACCAAATGGATAAAGTGCATCTCTTGATTCATCCTGATATCCAGAATAGGTAACCATATTACTAGAAGGTCTTCCTGTGTTTTTCTGATTGTAATACAAAGGTTCTTGCCCTACATTTCTGGGGAATGATACCGGTAATTTTCCAGACGGATTATAATCTCCAAACAGCACATCTGCAATAGCATTCCCAGCTTCAGAACCTAAAAACCAAGTCTCTAAAAGCGCTGGTACTTGCTCACTAGGCCTACTTAAATCTAATGGTCGACCATTCATTAAAACCAAGACAATATTTTTGTTCACTGCAACGACTGCATCTAATAGCTCTTGTTGAACACCTTTAAGTTTTATATCTGTTTGACTGCGACCTTCTCCAGATTGAAACGCATCCTCTCCTAGGACAAGTACTACAACTTCAGATTTTTCTGCTGCGGCAACAGCATCAGCAAATCCCGAGGTGTCGGTTTCATTAATTTTTAAGGGCATAAGAAAACTACGTTCTCCTATACCTAACGAAGCTCCTTTTGCATAATTGATTTGTGTATCTGCGCTAACGGTATTTTTAATTCCTTCTAAAACAGAAACAGCTGAATTTTTTATTGCTTGAGCACGCCAATTTCCCAATGGAGAATCTTTATCATCTGCTAAAGGACCAATAACAGCAATACTCTTGATATTTTTAGAAATAGGCAGTATTGTTTGTTCGTTTTTGAGCAATACAATAGATTTTCTTGCAATATCACGGGCAGCTTCTAAATGTTCTGGGGCAAGTAGCACTTCTCTTTCTCGTTTTTCGTCACTGTATTTATAGGGATCGTCAAATAAACCCAATGCATATTTTACCCGTAAAATTCTACGCACAGCATCATTAAGCAGCTCCTCTTTAATCTCATTTTCTGAAACTAATTGTTCTAACGCCACTTCATAAACCCGACCTTCCATATCCATATCGCTACCTGCAACCACTGCAAGTTTGCCGGCTTGCATTTTATCTTCGGCAAAACCATGCGGAATTAACTCTGCAATTGAGCCCCAATCTGAAACCATAAAACCTTTATAATCCCAATCGCCTTTTAAGATATCCCGCTGTAGATGAACAGAAGCTGTAGCAGGAATACCATCTATTTCATTAAAGCTATTCATAAAGGTGGCCACACCTGCTTCAGAGGCTGCTTTAAAAGGTAGGAGAATCGAATTTTGCAATTCTGATTCTCCGACATTTACCGTATTATAATCTCTTCCGGCTTCGGCGTAACCATAACCGGCAAAATGTTTAGCGCAAGCAGCAATAGTATAATCATCGGTTAGATTATCTCCTTGGAAACCCTTAATTCTCGCAACTCCAATTACACTATTTAGGTAAGGATCTTCTCCTGCGCCTTCCATAATGCGTCCCCAACGCGCATCTCTAGAAACATCTATCATAGGCGCAAACGTCCAATGAACACCTGCAGCAGCAGTTTCTCTTGCAGCAATTGTGGCACTTAATTCAAGTGCTTCAAGATCCCAACTTGCACTCTCCCCTAGTGGTACCGGAAACATAGTTTTGTAGCCGTGAATCACATCGTACCCAAATATCAACGGAATTTTTAATCGTGAGTTTTTCATCACCACCTCCTGAGCTTCTCGAGTAGCTTTAGCAGTTAATACATTAAGCATAGAACCAACTTCGCCATTCTTAAGTTTCTCAAGTTTTGTTCTAGCGTCAATATCTGATGGAGCACCTGTGACGTCAAAACTTCCATTATATTGAGTCATTTGACCTACTTTTTCCTTGAGGGTCATCAAAGAGAGTAGCGAATCAATTTTCGTCTCAATTACCAGATCTAGGTTATTTATACCTTGTGCCTGCGTATCTAATCCCGAAGCAACACAAGCAAAAAATAGAATTACTGATTTTATAAAATACCTTTTCATCCTATCTATTTAATTGCGCTGATATACGCGTACATAATCAACCTCCATACTAGATTCGGTAAATGAATCGGCTACATTTCCACCCAGAGTTCCTCCCATTGCTACATTTAAGATCATAAAGAAATCTTTATCAAAAGGCTTTGTTGAGTCATTTTCAAATAGGTGAAAGAGTTGGTCATCTACAAAAAAGCGAATTTGAGTTTCGGTCCATTCTACACTATAAGTATGAAATGTGGTAGCCACATCAGATACCGTTGTGCTTTCCGTAATACCATTTGCTCCAGAATTTCCGGGATAATGCAGTGTAGAGAGCACTTCATTTTGATTACGACCTACGTGCTCCATAATATCTATCTCACCTGCTCCCGGCCAAGGATTCGTTTGGTAATCTGCACCCAACATCCATATCGCCGGCCATGTACCTACACCTTGTGGTAATTTTGCGCGCACCTCAACTCTACCAAAGGTAAATTCTTGCAATCCTTCAGTCTTTAATCGAGCAGAAGTAAACTCTTGTCCCATATAATTTTCACGTCTCGCTGTAATTTTTAAAACACCGTCTTCAATTATTACATTTTCAGATCTATCTGTGTAATATTGAACTTCGTTATTTCCCCAGCCTACCTGGCCATTCCCAATATCATACGTCCATTTTGAGGCGTCTGGTGCTCCGTTAGCATCAAATTCATCTGACCATAATAAGTTAGGAAAAGTATCTTCTTCGGCTACCGGTCCGCTACCCTCAACAGGTTTTGTCGCTGTGAGAATAACATACCATGCTAAGCCCTGATCGTTGCCTTGCACTGCACGAAGCACCATTCTATTTGCAGTAAGTGATATAATCTCATATTCATTAGTACCTATATAATAGCCTACATAACCAGAATCTCCCAATGTCATTACTGTACCACGTTTGCGATCTGCTGCCACTACAGATTCTGATGGCGCTAAGGAAACTCCCATTTCACCAGCAGTCGTGTACTCATAACAACTATCATCGGGAGAAGCGCCTCCTGCGACACTCGCATAACTTCTATTAAAAAACGAAGCACCTTTATTGTCTTGTTCATAGGTTAAATTCTCCCCATTAGTAGTGGAAAAAATAAACTCGTCATCGTATGCACAACTAGAAGCCGGATTAGCATTTAATGCGAATGGATCTGTAAATGAGAAATAAGCCCAAAAATAATTTTGAGATAAATCATCATTATTAGGACCTACTCCTAAATGATTAGGCACATCTGCCGCCCAATACCAAGTCTTAGAACTTCCACCTGTGAGAAGTTCTATTGCTTCAGGATCTGAGAAGTCACTTTGTACCGTAACCTCAACAAGTTTTGAGCTCGTAACTCCGCCTTTTCCATAGGCTAAAACGGTAACTTGATAGGTGTTTAATCCCGTTTTTGTGAATCGTTTTTGATAAATGCCATTCGGTGCTACAACAACACTGCCATCTGGAAAAGCAAATCTGTAGGTAATTGCATTTTCTGCATTTGCCGTAAATGTTACATTACCAGATCCATCATCTGTAATGTCTAAGCTTACCTCCAGATTTTGAGGAACAAGTATCTGATCTAATGTATTATCGTCATCCTGACAGCTAATCATACTTATGATTATGAGGGTGATCGATAGAATTTTATATATAAATCTCATCGCTTTAAGTTTCTAGTTATGGAAGTACAAGTTATCTATGAAAAAAGTCCCTCCTGAATTAAATTGGACATCAAATTTGAATTGAAATACATTTTCTACGGATATGCCTTGGTCTGTAAAAGCTGAAAGAGGAATATCTATACTTGTCCATTGCTCCGCATTTACAGCTAAGTCAACGGGTCGCTCTCCTGAAGTATCAATTATAAAAAACGGAATAGTTGTATAATCTGCAGACCATACATCTATATGTACAAAAGCATAGCCAGAAGCATCTACTTCTTCGCCCAGATCGATACCTTCATAATTTGCATTTCCATATTTGATAACTTGATTGCTGTTTATACTCACCTGCTCATAGGTTGTACTTTGCCCCCAGTTAGGAAAGTAATTTACATTCGCAGGATCTGAATATGAATCACTAAATACAGAATAAACGGTACTTGCTGCATCAACAGGGTTTGCGGCTGCAGTTGCTGGAGCGCTAAGAGAAACATAATTTTCATTGTTGAAATAAACATTATCCATATAAACTGTGGCCTGACCTGCGGGCCCTGCAGAATATATTAATTGTGCGATGTGAGCACGCTCATTAAGTCCGGTAAATGCACTTAAAGGAAGATTTAATGTAACCCAAGTGGCTTGTGTAAAATCGCCATTGTCTAAATTTAAAACTACTTCGTGTTCAGAATCGTCGCCTCCATCATAGGTTCCGTTAGGTCCAAAATCTACTAGCTTAAAGCGTAATTGTGTAGCACTGCCCGTCCAAACATCAATATTAAAATGAGTCATTGAAGAGGCATCTATGGGATTTGCCGGCTCAACACCTACGAAGTTTAAAGCATCGTATTGCTTTGTAGCATTACCTTCAATATTAATATCTGTAAGACTTGCATCTGACCAATCTGTACGCCAAGTTCGCATTTCAGCATTTGTATAGACATCAGAAAATAAAGAAATAACCGATGCTGCTTTTTTAGTTGGACTAGGTGCTGCGGCAAGTGGTGAGGTTACTTCATAAACTGTTATTGCTTCTGTAGTCTGAGTGGTGGCTGCGCCCGCACCTTTAGCAATTACACGTATAGTATAGTTACCCAGTTCTTGATATTCATAAGAAATGCTTCCGCCCGGCATAAGTTGCATAGGCTCTTCATTTTCTTCTTCTCCAAAATAAACATCAAAAAGAGTTGCAAAATCTGCTTCTGCTGAAACACTCACATTAGCCGGATTTGATGCAGATTGATTTACTGATATGACTAAATTTTCTGGAGCTCTAAAAGAAATTGTAACTAATTGCGAATATTCACTAGTTAATCCTGTTGCTCCTGTTGCAGTAACACGCACTAGATACTCTCCCTCTTCAAATACAGTAGAGGCAGATTGTCCTGCATCAATAGTCACTTCGCTTTGTTGCTCATCACCCCAATTTATGGTAAATGTAGAAGCACCTTCACCGGCAGGTGTAATGGTTAACATTCCTGTATCGTCTTGAGCAATAGAGAAATTAGCAGTCACATTTTGCGGTGCAGAAATATCTTGTAACGCATAATTAGTTACTGTCTCATCTTCACAAGCCATAAAAACCGTAAATACAGCGGTTAAGGCAAAAAGTAGTTTTAAAATTTTCATCGTTTAATCGTGTATTAGTTTGTATATCCTTGATTTTGTTCCCAACGGTTACCTGCAAGCTGAATTTCTATAGCAGGAATAGGGAATAATTCGTTTTTACCGGTTGTAAATCCGGGAATATTTTGAGCTGCTCTTCCTGTACGTACCAAATCAAAAAACCGATGTCCTTCACCTACAAGTTCAAGCCTCCTCTCATCGTATATAAAATCTGTAAGAGCTGCTCCCGTAGCAGTTATATCGTGATTGGTATCTCCAAATGCGCGTCTGCGAACTCTATTCAAGTATTCTTGAGCAAGGGCATCATTAGGAGTTGCCTTGCGATTATGCGCTTCTGCAGCCATTAATAAAACATCGGCAAATCGTATTGAACGGTAATTATTAGGATTTGTAAGTGCGGCATCTCCTATATTAGCATCTCCTTTACGAGCTATATATTTTTTATTATAAAAGCCTGTATGCTCAAAACCTTCATTGTAAGTTGCACCATTGGCAGCGGCAAATTCTACAATATTTAAGATAGCTACATCTCTTCTGGAATCTCCAGGTTCAAAAGCTTCATAAACCTCTTGAACCGGAACATTAAAGCTAAATCCCGAGTCAAATTGTGGACCTGAATAATTACGGATTCCATTAAAACCTACAGCTACATTACCTTCACTACACTGTAAACATCCAAAACCAGCACCTTCTTTATCTGTGTATTGTACTTCAAAAACCGATTCAACATTATTCTCGCCTTCTTGTTCAAAAATTGTAGAATAGTCTGTAACCAAATCGTAAGGACCTGCTATAACAAGATCAAATGCCGCAGCAGCTTCAGTAAATTTATTTTGATATAAATAAGCCTTTCCTAAGAGTGCTCTTGCCGCACCACTGGTAATCCTACCATTTTCTGCTTGAGTTGCCGGAAGTGTTTCCGCAGCAAAAATTAAATCAAGTTCTATTTGATTATAAACCTCGGCTTTAGGAGTACGCTCTGCATTAAACTGATCTCCAAAAAGTAGACGCTGGTCAACTGCTAATGGTACATCACCAAACCATTTAACCAATTCAAAATAATAATATGCTCTTAAAAAACGAGCTTGCGCTATAACTTGCTCTTTTCCATTAAAATCGGTTTTATCCTGAAACTCTAAAATATAATTTGCCCGGTTAACACCTGAAAACATCCAACCCCAAATATCTCGCAATTGCTGATTTATAGTGCCGTGAGTCATGTTATCTATTTCTTGAATTCCCGGAGTATCTGTTGCACTCTCCCCTCCCGCAAGGGTATTGTCTGAGGCAATCTCTCCCACCATCACATTGAGATAGGTTGCTTGTAATAAATCGTAAGCTCCTACTAACGCTAATTGATAATCTTCTTCTGAATTAAAATAATCTTCAGAGTTCTCATTTGTAGGATCAACATCAACAAAATCATCACTACAACTCATCAAAAATGTTGCGGTAATTACTGAGGCAATTAGCCCTAATTTTATATTTAAATTTTTCATTGCTAATCGATTAAAATTTGAAGTTCATTCCTGCTGTATAAACACGTGGCACGGGATAGAATCCTTGATCTATACCTCCTCCTATGGGAGCTCCAGATGATGCAGAAGGATCGTAGCCATTGTACTCGGTAAGTGTAAATAGATTAGATACCGCTAAGTAAAAGCGTAATTTTCTTATACCTAATTGATCAAGTACCTCATTACCTAAACTGTAACCCAATTGCACATTTTGCAGTCTTAGGTAAGACCCATCTTCAACATAAAAATCTGAAAATAGTAAGTTAGAATTAGGTCCTGTAGTAACTCGTGGAAACGAATTTGTGGATCCTGCACCTGTCCAACGGTCCAATACATAATTTGTCTTGTTAGTGAGGTTTTGATTGCGGTCGTATGCGCGTATTATATCATTTCCGATTGAAGCAAAGGCGTAGGCGGTAAAATCAAAATTCTTGTAGTTAAATCCAAGATTGAGTCCCATTGTTACATCTGGAATTGGATCGCCCAGATTTACACGATCATCTCCATTTATTACTCCATCTCCGTTTTGATCTACATAGCGCAGATCACCAAGTGTTGCATCTGTTTGCGTAGCGTGAGCATCTACTTCAGCCTGAGACTGAAAAATGCCATTTGTTTGAAGACCATAAAAGTAACCTATTGGGAAACCGGCTTCCATACGAGCGGGCGCTTCCTGACCAAAACCAAAACTACCTCCAGGTATGAAACCGCTTTCATTACCTACGGCGATAACTTCGTTTTTGAGTGTCGTAAAATTATAACTCAGATTGAATCCCGCATCATCATTAAAGGATTTACTATAAGAAAGTGAGAATTCTAATCCACTATTTTCTACGCTTCCCGCATTAACTATAGGAGCGCCAGCACCGGGAGCAGATACACCTAGAATTCCTGAAACCTGAGGTATAAGTAATAAATCGTCAGTTCTTCGTTTAAAATAATCAACCGTAAGATCAATTGCAGAGTTAAAGAGTCTTGCATCAAAACCTACATCAAAGGTTTTTTGTCGTTCCCATTTAATCTCTGGGTTAGATAACTGCCCAGCAGCCACCCCATAAACGAGTTCGTTATTAAAAACATAAGTTCCTTCAGCATTTAAGGTAGAAACATAACCAAAAGCACCAATTCTATCATTACCCAAAATACCATAACTCGCTCTCAGCTTTAGAAAATCTAGTACATCACTAGTTCCATAAAAAGCTTCATCACTTACAACCCATCCTAAGGATGCAGATGGAAAATAACCAAACTTATTTCTTGGACCAAAATTAGATGAGCCATCACGTCTTAAAACAGCAGAAAATAGATAGCGTTGTTTGTAGTTATATTGAACCCGTGTAAAATAGGAAAGAAGTCGTTGATCAAATTCATTAGCTCCATTTACATCTCTTGCGTCAATTAATTCTGCTGCGCTCTCAAGGGAAGCTCCTTCATAGGTAGGACTTACAATACCTCTTCCTGTAAAATTATAAAACTCGCCTGTCGTTTTAAAAACAGACATTCCCAACAAAGCGGTTAGATTATGATCATCACCAAAGGTGTTTTTATAAGTAAGAAAATTATCAAAAGTATAATCCCGAAAGAAACTATCATTTACAAAATACTGACTATCACCAAGATTATTAAACACTTTTCCATCTCCAAAATTCAGCCCGCTAGGAAGAAAACTAGTATTATGAACCTCAGAATAATTAAACTGGTATCTGGATTCAATTGTAAAATGATCAAGAAAATCATATGCTAATCCCACAGTACCAGTAATTTTATCTACAACTGTCCCATTAAAAGTATTTTCAATTTGAGCTAAAGGATTTATTACTTCATTTCCTAAACCAGTAGCTAGGGTATAATCACCATTTGCATCTCTAACAGAAAATGTAGGCGCCATATTCACTGCATTGAAAAGCACAGATCCTAAAGCATTTTCTGATAAAGTACTTCGGTTAGAATTTGTATATATAGCGGTTGTAGTTAATTTTAAATTATCTAGTAGATCTAAATCATAACTACCTCTCCCTGTAAAACGATTAAAATTTACTGCTCCACCACCTACGATTCCATCTTGATCGAGATAACCGGCACCTATTGAGTAAGCCGACTTCTCACCACCACCGTAAATTGTTGCGTTAACATCTGAAAGTAAAGCTTGTCTAAAAACCTCATCTTGCCAGTTTGTACCTGAACCCAAAATTGCCAAATTAGGGAAAGGAGGCGCTTGGTTTCCGGCAGCATATGCCTCATTAATAATAGCACCATATTCAGTGGCATCTAATACAGGAAGTTTTCTACTCGTTTCTTGTAAGCCTACATAAGAATCAAGATCTACACGAAGGTCTGTGTTTTTACGTCCACCTTTAGTAGTTATTAATATTACGCCATTTGCTGCTCTAACTCCATAAATACCTGCTGTAGCATCCTTAAGTACATTAATGCTTTCTATATCATTAGGATTTATAACACTTAAATCTTCAATTACCGCTCCGTCAACAAGTATTAACGGTCTATTATCTCCATTAGTAGATATCCCGCGTATCGAAATTGTAGATGCACTACCTGGTGAACCAGAAGTTGAGCTAATATTTACACCAGCTACACGACCTTGTAAAGCCTGCTCAATGCGTACAGGATTCTGCTCCTCAATACTCTCAGAACTTACTACGCTTACTGCTCCCGTAATTTCTTTTTTCGTTTGAGTTCCATAACCTACGACTACAACTTCGTCAAGCGTACTAGCATCTTCTTCTAGTGTTATACTCAAATCTGTAGAAGTTTGAACTAAACGCTCATTAGTAAGGAAACCCAAATAAGAGAACTGCAAAATGCTATTTGATTCTGTCTCGATGACAAAAAGTCCATCAAAATCTGTCGTTGTTCCCTTGTTGGTTCCTTTAATAAGTACATTAACTCCTGGTAAAGGCATTCCCGAAGGATCAGAAACGGTACCAGAAATACGTATTTGAGAATTAGTCTGACTAAGAACAGTCAGACTAAAGAACCCAAATAAGATTAAAGATAAAATTGATTTCATATATAATTAGTTTGAAATCAAAGCTACCTCACGATATGAAGGGTTCAAAAAAAACCACCTCAACAAAAAATATACAGAATACTACAGCTCATTAAAACTTAACGAAAACGTGTGCGTTAAAAGGCGATAAGACCATAAATAAAAATTAGAATAACCGTCAATTATTACTTAATTAAACAATTACTATCGTTTTCGTATAGGTGTTGTATAGGTGTTTTTTTGAATTGTAGAGGTGGATTAAATGGAAAGTATATACTCTACGAGCCCATCTTCATGTTCTAAGTTTAATTTTTTACGCAATCGGTATCTTTTTATTTCAACACTTCGAACCGAAATATTTAACAAAGGAGCAATTTCCTTAGAAGATAAATTAAGTCTCAAATACGCACAAAGTTTCAAATCATTAGGCGTCAATTTTGAATGCTTGCTCTTAATTTTCTTTAGAAAATCTTTATCGGTATTATTGAAAGCCTGACTAAATAATTCCCAATCCTTTTTTGGATTCAGATTTTTATCAAGAATTTTTATTACTGACTTAGATTCTTCTTCATTATCTGAAGCTAATAATTCTTTTTTAATGGTGTTGAGAAGCTCATTTTTCTTTACAATACTCATTGTTGAAGCTGCGAGCTCTCTATTTTTACTTTCTACATCTTGAAGCAATTTCTCGTTTTCTAATTGCATTATTTTGCGCTCACTTTCGTATTTTGAAAGTTCGATCTTACGCGTATTAATTTCAATTAAACGCTCTTTTTGTTTTTTATAGTATCGTCTATTAAAAAAATGAATAGCAACAAACAACGCTAACAATAGAATAAGATAAATGACAAGCATTAGTACCGATAAATACCAAGGTCTCTTAACTGTAAAAACAAAGTTTGCGGTATTGTCTATTAATTCATCTCCAATTCTTGCTCTTACTTCAAAGGAATAATTGCCTGAAGGTAAATTTTCAAAAGCTACTTCAGATTTTGTACTCCAAGAGCTCCATTGTTCATATAAACCAGAAAGGCGGTATTGATAATTTACGGATTTAAATATATCGTAGTTGGCTACACTATAATCAATGATTAAGTTATTCTCTTTGTAGTTAAAAACTTGATCTTTATCTAGTGGTACCAGCCGCAGCTCTTTATCTAAACTTCCGTTTTGAATAGAACGTATTGTAACATCGTAATTCGAAGGTTCCTTTTTATCAAGGTTTAAAATTGTATAACCCGAGGAATTACCTATTAAATAACGATTATTTTCTAAGAATGTAATGTTTTCAAAACCTGTTACATCTTGTCTTTTAGTGGAGGGAAACGATATGTGAGTTATTTTTGGTTCTATACCCACAGCTCCCGGTTCGACATAAAAAATCTCTTCAGTATTAAACCCCCACAATTTTTTATGCGGTTCATCATAGGTGAGCTTTCCACTTAAATAGTTACCGTTTTTATAGGAGCCAAGGCTTAAAGCCTCCTCTCTTTCAAATATTTTTTTTGCGCTATCTAATTTGAAAATTCCATTTTCTGACGTGTATAACAGCTTACCATCATAATTTAATATACCCGATTTCTCTCCTTTTCCTAAATCCTTTACGAGTTGCTGTTCTACTACTTTCTGATAATTAGCATCTATTTTTAGTCTGAATACACCCTTATACTCGTGATTTATGTAAAGTGTATTAGGGTTGATAAAACCAAAATATCTACTTGAAATATTAAATCCATCAATTTTATTTCGAACGGTCCATTGGTCATTTTTATTTTCTAAAATATACAGACCATTATAATTACCTTGGATAGCGAGTCCACGCTTGACATCCAGCCACATAATTTTCCAAACACCTTGAATTTCAGAAATTGATTTAACTTGATTTCCCTTTACTAAAAAAGTGCCTTCGTGATGACCACATAGAAGATCGTTTCCCAGAATATCAAGAAACCAAACTTGCCCTTTAGTATTAGGAATTAAGGTAAAAGGTTGGTTCGTGTTGTTTAAAGGTCTGTAAAATAAACCTTGATTAGTTCCTAAATACAATAATGAATCTTTTACTGCTGCACAATAAACTGCACCAATATCGCCACTATTATCCTTATAAACAGCATATGGAGAGTTATTGTTAATGAGCGCAATACCGCGATCTAACCCTAGCCACACATTACTATCTCTATCTTCATTAATGCTTAAAACCGTGTTGTTGAACAATCCAGCATCTTGATTGATATGATATTGAATAGTACCGTCATTTGCTAAATGATATACTCCATCAGATATGGTTCCGATTATGAGGGATTTATCCTTTAACTGTTTTGCGCTATAAATTGTTTTCTCTGATAGTTCTGGACTGGCAGGCAGTACCAAAGGCTCTGTAATTCCATCTTGAATCGTAAAAAATCCGGAGTTTTGTGTTACTGCAACTAGGTCTGTTTCCGTTTTAATTAAGGTAACTAATAATTTATTTTTGAATACTGAAGCATTAGAAATTAGGTCTTTTTTTCCATTCAATATTGTGAATAATCCTTCCCCAATACTTTGAAAGTAGATCTTGCCACCAACTACTACAGACTTACTTATCGTAGCATCACTATATATTATTTCAAATGTTTTAAACCGCGTATCATAAATGTATATTCTGTTTAAAGATTGAAACAAAACCCATCGATCTAAAGGTAAAATATTCCAGAATTGTTCATCTTCTTGTAAAGGCAACTCTAGATTGTCACTTAGCGAATTGTAAGTGAGTTTTCCGCTAGAGTCAGATTGCCAATAACCAAATTGCATATAACTTCCTGTATATATGCGATCACTAACTACCTTAACCGAACGAATAATAGTTCTATTTGGAGATGAATATACCCGCCATTTTGCACCATCATATTCGAGTAAACCACTATTGTTTGCTACATATATGTAACCGGATTCGGCTTGATCAATAGACCAATTCTGATTCTCTGCTCTATAGGAATCTGGTGAAAAATTGAATATAGGAGGTAGTTCCTGAGCATTTAAAAATTTAAATGTTAGGAGAATAAAGACACAAAAGGTATTGAAATTAATTCTCAATAGATAAAATAGTTTTAAGCAATATACTTAAATCCTCAAATCTATAAGATAAGCCCCAGTCACTAAAACGAATAATAATATTTTAAACCCAATCCTAAGTTTTCTTTTGTCAGATTACTATAATCAATAGCAAAAAGACCTGTGAAATTTCCATATTGAGTAGGGTATTCAATTTCTAAAAATGAATAAACTGCTTGTTCAGATTTAGGGTAAGGGTCATTATAAGTTCCTAAGTTTTTCACATAAGTTCCTTTAGCTTTATATTTAAATTCTCCCAATGTACCAGTAATACCCAGGTGATGTACAAAACTGCGATCATTTTTAAAGCGTCTTCCAAATTCGCCCGGAAGTATAAATGGTAAACCTATAATCTGATTCTCATATTGCCATCCAGTATTATATATACCATTCCAAAAGTAACTGTCACCACCACTAAATCTGCCAATATCACCATTACGCATAAATCTTCCACTCTGGGATACTGTCTGCACATATTCATAAACTATAGCATCGATATATTTTGAATTTGCTGGTTCTAAATATGCTCCCCATACTCCATCGGGAAAATTACTTAATTCAATGCCAGATGTATCTTCAAACAACGACTGATGATACAAACGCAAATAATAATTTTCTCGAGTTAAGTCGTAAGCTAACTCATAAGATCCCAGCCCATTTCCTAAAGAGTTTATTTGATCTCCTTCAAAAGCATCATTTGTACTTGAACCTTGACCAAAAAATACATCTATATAATTTCTAAAACTACTTGGTTGTTTCCCATATCTAGAAGAAGTGCCACCATATTGCACATAATGTTTCATACTACCAGATAATCGATCGCCAGGAGAAAATACTAATGCCAATTCTAGACTTTTGTGATGAACTTGTGCATTTTTGACTACACGGTCATCACCTAAAAAGTAATGTCCAAAAGTTCCTTTTGCTTGAAACCACTTAAAGATATTTATTGGTTCGGTCATTTCAATATACAATCCAGGAAGTGCTCTAGCATTGTTACTCCAGATAATATCTCCGCCTACACTTGAAATTCCTTTTAACTTTTCATCTCTATGCTTAATACCGGCACTTGCTTCAACTATTTTCCAGGTATACTTCGCATAGAGCTCATCTATCTTAATATCTTCATACAATCCATCATTATATAATAATCCACCACCTACTTCCAAAGCATTAGATTCGTTGAACGATTTGGCATATTTTACAGCAGCCAATGTCATGAAATTTGATTTTGAATCTACTCGGCCCTTCTGGTTCGCATAAAACCAGAATGGTTTTGTATCTCCAGATGACAACATTCCTCTAGTTTCCATTGAAGAAACTAAACTATCTTGAGCATTAACTAAGACTGAGCTTAACAGAAGACTGATAATGACTATTTTCTTGATCATATTTATTTTATTTTAAACCTCTGTTAAGTGCAAGCTTTAACTGATTCTATTGTTTATTTTTGCCGAAAATAAAGAAATATGTTCTCTATATTCAATTCTAAGAAATTCTTGGCTTCAAAGCTCGGCGAATTTACAGATATTCATAATCATATACTACCCGGAATTGATGATGGCGCTAAAACTGCCGAAGATTCTCTAAAACTTCTAAGCAATTTTAAAGAATTAGGCATTACAAATTTAATTTGTACTCCCCATACCATCAGTGATTACTATCCCAATACGCCCGATACTATATTAGCTGCTAAACAAGAACTTGAAGATTTCCTTATTCAAAACAATCAAAAGGACTTTACAATTAAAGCTTCTTCAGAATATATGATGGACTCTTCTTTTGCAAACTTAATTGACGAAAAGAAGATTCTCCCACTCAAAGACAATTATGTCTTGGTAGAAATGTCTTATTTACAACCTCCAATTAATCTCAGAGAGATTCTATTTAAATTAGGTAACGCAGGGTTCATTCCGGTACTTGCACATCCAGAACGATATGCTTTTTATCATAAAACCTATGACGTTTATAATGACTTAGCGTCTATTTGTAAATTTCAGCTTAATGCCCTTTCTATAGGAGGATATTACGGTCCAGGTATTGCAAAAATTGCGCAACAGCTTCTTACCGATGGTAAATATGAGTTTTTAGGTACAGACACGCATCACATGCGTCATATAGAAGGATTGAAAAATGTCAAATTTGCCGGTAAATACGAATTAGCAATAGACCGCATAATTTCAAATACCAATGCGACATTTACGAATTAGTTGAAAGTTTTAAGAGCTTCTCATAAGCACTTTTTACTTGATACATTTTTGCATCCTGAATACACTCTTCAAGTAAGATTGTGTTTAACGATGTAGGCTTATGGGTATCTAAAAATTCGACTGGAGCATTTGTTAGTTTAATTCTATATTCATTCGTATTAAGCAATTCTTCTTTCAACTTCTCATCTTCTGGTAGACACGTATAGACTATGGGATAGGTAGTTGCATCTTTATTTGACTCTTTAAGTACTTTGCTAGCTATTTTTTGAATAAGAATCTCTTTCGAATTGTTAGGAATATAAATACCATTTAAGTTTAAATTGTGAAAAATATAATTGAATATATTTCTCACTTCCTTTGGTTTTATAAAACTGCGTATCAGCTTTGAATCTTTAATAATCAAAGGTAAATTTTGGGCTATTCTACTTTTAAAAATAGGAACAACAGATCCCGAGGAGCTATAAATATTACACAGTCGAAGAACAATCAAATTGGTTTTATGAGGTTCTTCAGATTTTAAATATGCATATTTTTCGATCACATTCTTTGTTCGTCCCATTGTATTTATAGGATTCACTGCTTTATCAGTTGATAATATAACAAGCTGGGAAACATTATTTATAATTGAATGATCAATTATGAGTTGAGCTCCGTAGATATTAGATACAATCGCAGAGCAAGGATTTGCTTCCATTAAAGCCACGTGCTTGTAGGCTGCTGCGTGAAATACACGTTTAAAATTAAATTCTTTAAACAAGTATTGCACAAACTCTTTATTACTTATACTCTCTATAAAATAGTTTACAGCTAACTGGGGATATTTAATATTTATTTCTTCAAGTAACTGAAAGATGCCAATTTCTGAAATATCGACAAGAACAAGCTGAACATAATCAACCGCCAAAAAATTAAATGTAAGCTCCTTGCCTATAGTCCCTGCAGCTCCTGTAATTAATATGGTTTCAGAATAGTGATTCATTATACTTTAAAATAATCTTTAAGAGCTGATTCAATACGGATTAAATTCTCATCGCTCATTCCAGTTCCTGAAGGTAAGCAAAGTCCCGATTTCCACAAATCTTCAGCAACTGTGGCGCCATAATAGCTTTGATTTATATAAATACCTTGTAGATGAAGTGGCTTCCATAAAAAGCGTGATTCAATGTTTTTAGAATTTAAATACTCTAATAATCCTTGTGGCGTTTTGTGATCGAAACTTAAATTATCAAAACAAATACCATTTAACCAATGATTAGATTTACTGCGAGTATTTGATGTTTCAATAAAAGACACACCTTCAATCTGCTTGAATAACTCTTTATAAAAAGCATTTATTTTATTTTTTGAGACTAACTTAGATTCCAAATTTCGTAATTGATTTGTACCTAATGCAGCATTCAATCCCGGCATCAAATAATTATAGCCTACGGCATCATGCTCAAAACCAAAAGCCAACGATTTTGCCTGACTCGCTAAATGTCGTGCACGTTGGGCATCACTATCAGACCTACAAATAAGTGCTCCTCCACTGCCTGCAGTAAGAATTTTATTTCCATTGAATGAAAAAACACTAAAATCACCAAAACTGCCACATTTTTGATCATCATAATAACTTCCTAGTGCTTCAGCAGCATCTTCAATAATCGGGATTTCGTAATTACGGGCAATAGTTGTGAGTTCGTTTATTTTACAAGGTATTCCGTAGGAATGAACCAGGATAAGCGCCTTAGGCATCTGCCCGATTTTAATACAATCTAAAATAGCTTCTTCTAAAGCCTCAGGACAAATATTATAAGTTTCTATTTCACTATCTATAAATAGCGGTTTCGCCTTTAAATACTGGATTGGATTAGCTGTCGCTACATAGCTCATGGTCTGGCATAAAACAAAATCTCCCTCTTTAACTCCGGCTACTGTTAATGCAAGATGCAATGCAGATGTACCTGAATTAAGAGCTAGAATGTCATTAGATATATCTAAATAAGCTTTTAAATCATTCTCAAACTCATTCACAAAAGGACCTCCTGTGGTAATCCAGTTTTCTGTCATAGCTCGGGTTACATAAGCTATATCATCCGTGCTAATTTCCGGTAATGCCAGACCTATGCGAGGTAAATTTTCCATTAGCTATTATTTGAAATCTTCTTATGATTTTGCATTATATACAAAAGCATCCCATGTAATCCCAACCAAATTACAACTTGAAACATAAAATAATAAATTAAACCTACCCGAGGCGCCACTAGTAAACAAATTGCAAGTTGGCAGATAGTTAAAAGCACAACAACAATAACAATTTGATTATGACTGTAACCTACCCTTAAAAGCAATGAATAACTATGTTTTTTATCTCTTTTAAATAAAGATTTACCGCTTGAAAGACGAATTAGTAAAACCCGTAGTGTATCAAAAAGAGGATACCAGAACAATGTCAATGCAATGGGCAGTCGCAGCTGGTCGCTATATAAATTGGTACTTGATACTTGAACATCTCCTTCACAAAACAAAATAAAGAGGCTAGCACATAAAAATCCGATACTTAGAGAACCACTGTCTCCCATAAAAATTTTAGCAGGAGATTTATTCAATCTTCTAAATGCAAACAGTCCTGCTCCTGTGCACATTAAAAAAATTGGAGAAAACGGAATTCTAAAATACATCAAGCCTAATATAAATAGTAACGCAACGGTTGTAGCTAGTCCATCTATTCCGTCGATAAAATTAAAAGCGTTGATAAAGAAGATTAATACACCAATACTTAAGAAAACACTTAATGTATATGGGATTTTAAAAAATGAATAATCGAGCAAAACAGATTCTATGCGTAAATCTGCCAGTAGAACTACGCCTATTATCAGAATTAATTGGGCCCCCAACTTGACCATCCATCCTAAGGGTTTTAAATCATCTATTAACCCAAGAAGAAATAGTAAAACAAACGCTAGAAGAATATAAAAGTAATTCTGAAATAACAGAGATCCTTCAAATAAAAGGGCTGTGAATAAAATCCCTATAAATAAAGCTATACCGCCAGATGCAGGAACAGGATTGCGATGTAACTTGTTTCCACCAGGTTCTTCAATAAAATATCGAGCAAAAGCGGGTTTTAGTAAAATCTTACAAATACCATAAGTAGCCGCAAAGGCTATTAATGCTGGAAGAAAGAATTTAATTATTGAAGGCACAAAACTGTTTTATGCTTCAAATATACACTTTTCAAATGTTGACGGTGACACATAAAAAAACCGCCTTCCGGCGGTTTTTTTCTACTTATCGTTACGGTTCTTAATCTAGTGTCGCATCAAGACTAATCGCTGCTTTAAATAACTTCGAAACAGGACAGTTTTCCTTAGCTTTGTTAGCTATTTTCACAAATTCTTCTTCACTGATTCCTGGCACCTTACCTTTTAGAGTTAAATGTACTTTTGTTATTTCTCCATCTTCAAAAGTAACCTTCGCATCTGTGTGTAAATTATCTGCAGTATAATCCTCCTCACCTAAAAATGCGGAGAGTTGCATTGTAAAACATCCTGCGTGAGCAGCACCTAGAAGTTCTTCAGGATTTGTTCCTTTTCCATCTTCAAAGCGGGTACCAAAAGCATATTTTGCTTCATCAAGTACCGTACTTTCTGTAGATATAGTTCCTTGACCTTCTTTTATTTTTCCTTTCCAGTTTGCAGATGCATTTCTTGAAAATTTCATATCGTCGTTTTTTTATTATTTATACTAAAACTAGTCATATGACTGCACTCTCCCAACATTTTAAAGATAATTTAGCTTTTGAAACGCCAGTATTAACAGGCCTTAACAGCAATTTTCATAAATTGCATCTATGAAGACAGCCACCGTAACTCAACTTAAAAAAGAACTTAAGCATAAAGACACTGATGAACTCTTGCAACTTTGTTTGAAGCTGTCTCGTTTCAAAAAAGAAAATAAGGAATTACTTACCTATCTCTTGTTCGAATCAGACTATGAAGCGGGTTACGTAGATTCAATTAAAGAGTTAATTGCAGAACAATTTGCAGCAGCCAACTCAAAAAATTATTATTGGCTGAAAAAAGCGATACGTAAAATTCTAAAAGATACTAAGAAATACATTCGCTACTCGGGTAATAAGGAAACCGAAGTTCAACTCTTACTCTACTTCTGCGAGCAGATGAACGATTTTGAACCCAGCATACGTAACAACAATACATTGAGGAATTTATATTTACGCCAAGTTGAATATATAACCAAGAAGATCGAAGGGCTTCACGAAGATTTACAGCTTGATTATTATAACACACTAGAAAATCTAAATTAAATGGTACATCTAAATTTAAATAACCTAAAAGTAGAAATTGATGAAGGTGAACTTGTTAGCTTCACAAAGGATAACTATGAGTACATCCACCAGAAAGGAACTCCGGGATGGCGTAGCTCAGACACCGAAATGTTTCCTATCATAGGCCCTACAGATAAAGCCGATTTTAAAGTTAATACTCCTCGAGGCTTTGCTATTCAAGATCAGCATGGATTGTTACGGGAGCTAACTTACAAGCAAGTAGAATCGACTGAAACTTCTTCAATCTTCGAAAAAAAATATCTAGCAAATACGCAGGTGAAAAATTCAAAATTTCCTGCAAAATCTACTGAAGAGCATCTTTCCTGGCCTTATGATTTCAGTTTTAAAAAGAAGTTTACTCTTATTGAAAATAAACTTAAAATTGAATTTATAATTAACGGTGAAGAAGGTATGCCTTTTATGTTAGGGTATCATCCGGCGTTTAATATTCAGAGTACAGAACCTCTTATAAAAACTCCAACTAAGGACATTACTTTAGATGAAATTCTGGCCGTAGGCAGTAGAGCTTATCAAGTACCTGACACAACTAAAATCACGTTAGAAGACAAAAAAGCAATCAGCATAACTTCAGAAGGTTTTGGCAATTTTATGCTTTGGACTGAGGTTACTAATATGGTGTGTATTGAGCCTGTAAGCTTTTACCCCTACGCCGTTGATCAGAAAGATCTTCACACTGGTTTTATGACCCTCGGAAACACCGAAAGTACATTTAAAGTAGTATTAGATTTAGATTAATGCTTGTTTTAAAATAGACACGGGATGTATCGCCTCGCGTTGCGTCCCGTCTTTAATCTGATGCCTGCAACTTGTTCCCGTAGCAGCGATTAATGTCTCTAGAGGCGCTTTTCGCACCGCCGGAAATAAAGTTTGCTCTCCTATTTGCATGCTTAATGCGTAATGTTCTTTCTCGTAACCAAAAGAACCCGCCATTCCACAACATCCAGATGGTATAATTGTAGGTGTATAATTCTGCGGCAAATTGAGAATAGCAAAAGTATGCTCAATCCCACTCAAGGCCTTTTGATGGCAATGACCGTGAATTTTAATTTTTCGGGCTTCAGTAGTAAATGAGCTAGATTCTATATTACCTAATTTAACTTCTGAACTTAAAAATTCATCGATAATAAAAGTATTTTTCGCTAGAATTTTAGCTTCTGCGCTATCACTAGCCAGACGTATATATTCATCTCTAAAACCTAGAATTGCAGAAGGTTCAATTCCTATTAAAGGGTGATCTTCATCTATAAGATTTTTAAATGTGTTTATATTTTTACGGGCTATTTTACGAGCTTGTTTTAAAAAACCCTTAGATATTAAAGATCTGGCACTCTCTGCGTGAGCTATTATACGCACCTCATAATTAAGCCGCTGCAGTAAGATAATAGCATCTTCACCTATAGCAGCATCAAGAAAATTCGTGAATTCGTCTGCAAATAAATAAACTGTTTTAATCGGATTTTTAGGATTGAAGGCGCTCAATTTTTTAAATCGTGCCCGCAATGTCTTTTTCGCCAAAGGCGGAAGACTTCGTTCTGGCGCTACCTCTAGCGTCTTTCTTATAAAACCTCCTGCAAGTTTTGATTTATAGAGGGTGTTGGTAATTCCGGGAACTACTGAAGCAAATCTATTTAAATGAGCGTTAAATGCAAATGCGCGTGTACGTAACGAACTTCCATTTTCTTTTTTATATTGATATTCGAATTCTGCCTTTAGCGTAGCAACATCTACATTACTGGGACATTCGCTAGCACAAGCTTTACAACTTAAGCACAAGTCAAAAACTTCTTTAAGTTCTTTATGATTAAAATTATTTTTACGCTCAGAATGAGTTAAAAACTCGCGAAGTGTATTTGCCCTACCTCGAGTAGAATCTTTTTCATTACGCGTTGCTCTGTAACTTGGGCACATCGTTCCGCCGGCTTCCGGCAACTTGCGGCAGTCTCCACTTCCATTACATTGTTCTGTTGCACGCAAAATGCCTTTAGAGTCATCAAAATTTAATAAAGTATCAATTTCAGGCTCTTCTCGATCTACCTCATAACGTAATTGTTCATCCATAGGTTTAGCATTAATTACCTTACCCGGATTAAACAATGCTAATGGATCAAAAGTCTTTTTTAGATGAATTAAGATCTCGTAGTTGGCTCTACCTATCATAAACTCCACAAACTCTCCGCGCACAAGACCATCGCCATGCTCACCGCTCATAGAGCCTCTATATTTCTTTACTAAATTTGCAACCGCTGTGGTTATTTCTCTAAACAGCACCACATCGGTACTCTTCTTTATGTTTAAAATGGGCCTCAGATGAATTTCTCCAGCACCAGCATGAGCATAATAAACAGCGTCTTGCTTAAACCCTTGCATCAATGCGGTAAACTCTTTGATATAAGATGCCAAATCAGGAAGCGCAACTGCAGTATCTTCAATACAAGCAACCGCTTTACGGTCTCCTACAAGATTTCCCAGAAGCCCTAATCCCGCTTTGCGCAATTCAAGAGCTTGATTAATTTCAGAACCTTCAAGTGTAGGATATGCATAACAGCGTTTTGAAGCTTCAAGTGTTTGTATAAGCTCTGCAGCATTTAATCTAGCTAATTCCAGCGTTTGGGCACGAACTTCCAACATTAAAATTGCTACAGGGTCACCATTTATAAAAAAACGGTTTTTTTGCTGTTCACGATTATTTAAAGTACAATCGAGAATTACTTTATCCATCATTTCGCACACATACAAATTGTGCTGCATAACAGGAACAACTGCTTCAAGACAAGCATTTATGCTCTTAAAATGTGCTGCAACCATTATGGCTTCAGCAGGCGGTAAATCATCTAATTTTAAAGTAATTTCTGTTGTAAATGCTAATGTACCTTCACTTCCTGCAAGCAGTTTACACATATTGAAAGCTTGCTTACTTTCAGAATTAAAAACCGTACTTTCAATAAGTGAATCTAATGCATAACCCGTATTTCTACGGTGTATTTCTGGCTTCGGAAAATTATCAAGTATTCTTTGTTGCGTTTCAGGTAACTTTAAGGCATTATAAGTTTCTTTATAGATAGCTCCCTCAAGAGTTTGTAAGTTGCATTTCTGTCTAAATTCTTCCGAAGAAACCTCTGAAAATTCTACATGCGAACCATCACTTAAAATCGTTTTCAACGACAGAACTTTGTCTCGGGTCACTCCATACTGAATAGAGGTCGTCCCAGATGAATTATTACCTACCATACCTCCCAGCATACATCTGTTTGATGTAGAAGTATTAGGCGCAAAGAACAATCCATAAGGCTCTAAATACCTATTTAATTCATCCCGAATCACTCCGGGTTGCACAGTAACCGTTTTATTCTTTTTATCAAAAGATAAAATTTGTGTAAAATACTTAGAAACATCAACCACAATCCCAGAACCTACACATTGTCCTGCAAGAGAAGTCCCAGCGGTACGCGGTATAATTCCTATTTTATATTGAGCAGCAAATGCTATAAGTTGTTGAATATCTTTATCCGTTTTAGGAAAAGCTACAGCTAGCGGTAATTCTCTATAGACGGAAGCATCTGTTGCATAAAGTTTTTTATGTAAATCGTCAAAAAACAACTCCCCTTCCAGAGCGTCGTTAAGTGTTTGTAATGCTTCTTTATTGTCTATAATCATAAAATCAAAGTTACAATTATTCTCTACTTAGGGTGTTAACATTTTCTAAGATAAGCTTAACAAAACATTGGCGTAAAACGCAGAATTCATAACTGCTCCTCAACTTACATTTGCGATGTTAAACAACAAATCAATTACAATTATGAAAAAATTATTTATAGCTTTTGTACTTATTGCCGGCTTTTCACTTACTGGTCAGGCTCAGGAAATTTCTAAAAATGCACTAGGGATCCGTTTGGGAGATAACGATGGTTTTGGCGCAGAAATATCATATCAAAGAGGTTTAGGAGACAATAATCGTCTAGAATTAGATCTTGGTATCAACGATGGTAATCGATATGATGCTTTTAAATTAGCAGGTCTTTACCAATGGGTATGGAATATTGATGGTGGCTTCAACTGGTATGCAGGTGTAGGTGGTGGTTTAGGTAGTGTAAGCTATGATGATGATTTCCCAGGTAGAGATAACGATGATGATTCTGAGGTTTTCCTTTTTGGAGCTGGAAATGTAGGTATCGAATATAACTTCGATATTCCACTTTTAATTTCACTTGACTTTAGACCAGAAATAGGTTTTAACGATTTTAATGATGATTTAGGATTTGATATCGCATTAGGTTTGCGTTACCAGTTTTAATCGAAAGTCTGTAAATAAAAAAAATCCCGCTAGCTTAAGCTAGCGGGATTTTTTTTGACTCGATCATTCTACTCAACTTATTTCTTTAATGCAGCTTTTGGTTTTTTCTTAAGTCTGTTTATGGCTTTTAAATAAACATCTTCATACATAGGAACTACCCGCTCGATTGCAAATTGCTGAGCTTGAAGACGTGCTTGTTTTTTAAACAAATTCAACGTGTTTGAATCTTTTAAAATACTCAATGCATTTGTTGCCATAGAATCAGTATCACCTACCCTACTCATAAATCCAGAATAGCCATCTTGATTAACTTCAGCAAGACCTCCCGCATTTGATGAAATCACAGGCACACCGTGTGCCATTGCTTCCAATGCTGCAAGACCAAAACTCTCTGCTTTTGAAGGTAACAGGAACAAATCTGAAAAGCATAAAATCTTATCAATTTCATTACTATTTCCCAGAAATACAACCTTATTTGCTATTCCAAGTTCTTGAGCAAGCAATTCTGCAGGACCGCGTTCTGGTCCCTCTCCTACCATTATAAGTTTTGAAGGTAAATGCTTTTGAATTTTACTGAATGTTTTTATTACATCTGGTATACATTTTACTTCGCGCATATTACTAATGTGTGTAATTATACGCTCCTCTTCGGTTGCCATTAATGCTCTTTGGCAATCTGTAAATGTGTCTTTAACCGTATTGATATCTATAAAATTAGGGATAACTCGTATTTTACGTTTAATATCAAAAAGACGGTTTGTATCCTCTTTTAAACTTTGAGATACGGAGGTTACTACATCACTCTTATTTATACTAAAAGTTACAGCAGGCTTATAAAAAGGATGGCTTCCTACAAGGGTAATATCTGTGCCATGCAAGGTGGTTACCATAGGCACCGTTATTCCCTCTTGCTTCAGCATTTTTTTAGCCATATAACCGGCATATGCGTGAGGAATTGCATAATGTACGTGCATTACGTCTATATGATATGCCTTAATAATTGTTACCAACTTACTGGATAAAGCGAGTTCGTACGGCTGAAAATGAAATAAGGGATACTCCGGCACATTTACCTCATGAAAAAATATTTTCTCATTTAGTAAATCAAGTCTTACCGGTTGCTTGTAGGTAATAAAATGGACTTCGTGTCCTCTTTTAGATAATGCGATACCTAATTCGGTAGCGACAACTCCACTTCCGCCAAACGTAGGATAACAAACTATAGCTATTTTCATGGCGTAAAATTACCAATTATTCAGCCAGTACCAGTATTCCTAAAGCGGATTTAGATTTTATTTATGAAGATAATTAGGGAATAATCGCATTCTGAATAACTTCCTGAATGCGGCTTCGGAGATCAGATCGTATAAGCTTGCGATTTTCTGCATCGGGAAATGTTCTGTTTGAAAGAAAAACATAAACAATTTGAGTCTCAGGATCGGCCCAGGTAAACGTACCCGTAAATCCAGAATGACCAAAACTAGACTTAGACACACAACCACACGTACCTCCTACAGATCCTAATTGCGGTTTGTCAAAACCAACTCCTCGGCGAACGCCTTCACCGCAATAATAACAAGTGTTAAAAGCATCCATCGTATTTTTTGAGAAATAGCGTTTACCACCGTAATATCCATTTTGCAAGTACATCTGCATCATTTTTGCAACATCATTTGCATTGCTAAATAAACCCGCGTGACCACCCACATTGTCGTCCATTGCTGCACCCATATCGTGAACGTATCCTTGAATTTGTTGCATACGCCAATAGGTATCATTTTCTGATGGTACAATCTCACTTTTAGGCGCAAAGCTGAGTGGTTTGTATCCCATATGATTTGCACCTAAAGTTTTGTAGTAAGTACGTTGAGTAAGTGTATCAAGATCTGTCTTTGCCGTATCTTCAAGATACTTTTTAAATAAAAAATAGGACAAGTCGCTATACTTATAAACTCGAGAAGGTAATAAGTCTGTATCTGCTATAATTTTTACAATAGTATCAGGATAATCTTTACGCAAGTACATATCCTCTGCTATTTTAATTGAAAAATCGCCTTCGGGAGAAGAGCGATAGTATTTTTTTGAAGGTTTGCCACTGGCATCATAAGTGGCCCTATAGAATGGCAGCCAGGGTTTTAATTTTCCATAATGGGATAAGACTTGTTTAATTGTAATATCCTCCTTATTTGTCCCTCTTAGCACAGGTAAAATGCTTCCTAGTTTATCATTAAGTGCAAACTCATCCTTATCAAACCGTTGCATAAGCAAAGGCAAAGTTGCTAGAATTTTTGTCATAGATGCCAGATCATAAACATCTGTGAGTTGTACATCATCTTTTTTAGTATAGGTGTGATGGCCAAAAGATTTCTCATATATAACTTTCCCGTTGCGAGCTACCAGCACCTGAGCGCCGGGAAACATAACTTCGGTAAGACCTTCTTTAACTAGTTCGTCTATCTCTTTGAGCTTATTTGAGTTCATCCCCTCTTCTTCGGGAACACCATATTGCAATCTACGTAGGGAACCCGTCTCAAAACTGGTATTTATCTGAAAGTTCTTACCTAGAGAAACCGGTAATTTTCCTTGTGCTCCAATCGCTCCAAAAATGAGCTGTGCACTAAGGTCCTGAGCGATTTTACTATTTTGATAAGACATTACAATCCCTTCAATTTTACTAATATCTTTCAGTTTTAAAAGCGCGTAAGGCCTTACAAACACATCTAGAACCGTAGGTTTAGCATTAGCGATTGCTTCTATAATAGCAATATCGCCAGAGGTCATGGAATAGGATTTCCAAGGATTTTCATCAGAACGGTGAAACCCTATTATAACATAATTGTACTTCTCTAACTTAGATACATATTCTGCAGAAGAGTTGGCACTTATCTTAGTAACCGATGTATACTTTTGAAGGGCTTGATGAAATGTGTTTCCACTATCATCTCCTAGCTCAACATAGGCGATTTTTTTTAGATCTAAATCCTTAACCGGTAGAATGGCCTGGTCATTTTTTAAAACCGTTAAAGCATTAGCCATCGCCTTTCTATAGATAACGTCATCTTGTACGCTATTTAAATCATTATAGAGATTAGTTGTATTTACTGGCTGGTATTTATTTAAACCTACTTTGAACTTGGCAAATAAAATTTTCTTAACAGAGCGCGCAAGTCGCGTTTCTGTAATAGCGCCAGAGTTATAAGCCTCTTCAATTTTAAGCATTGCCTTAGGTACATTCTCGCTTATAAGTAGGATATCATTTCCAGCTTTAAAAGCTTCGAGATCTATTAATCCCGGTTCTTTATAATTAGAAGCACCTTTCATATTTAGTGCATCTGTAAAAATCAAACCTTGAAAACCTAAACTATCCTTTAAAAGACCTGTTACTACTTTCTGAGATAATGAAGTAGGATATCCGGGTCTGCTTTCTAAAGCAGGAACATTTAAATGTCCTATCATTATACTGGCAATTCCCGCATCTATAACTTTTTTATACGGAAACATTTCTATAGAATCAAGACGCTTTCTTGTAAAAGGCAGTGTAGGAAGTGTTTTGTGAGAATCCTGATTTGTATCTCCGTGACCCGGAAAATGTTTTGCACTACCCAGTACTCCGGCTTCTTGCATACCTTTAATAAAGGCGACACTTTTATCGGTAACATTATTTCGATCTTCTCCAAATGATCGATTTCCGATAATTGGGTTTTCAGGATTAACATTAATATCTACGACAGGTGCAAAATTAATGTGTACGCCTAAGCGCTTATTATGCAATCCTATTTGCTTAGCAACTTCTTCTACAATCTTATTATCTCTAATCGCTCCTAGAGTCATATTCCAAGGAAATGCATAGGTAGAATCTAATCGCATTGCCAGACCCCATTCTGCATCCATAGCCATCATTAGCGGAACCTTGCTAATCGCCTGAAATTCATTATTTAATTTTGCTTGACGCATAGGACCACCCTTAGAAAAAATAACACCGCCAATATGGTTATTTTTTATAAGTGATTTTATTGCATCTGTTTTTGACTTGGGATCACTAGAGAAAACATCAACCATAAATAATTGACCTATCTTTTCCTTAAGGGTCATTTTATTGTAAATGCTATCAACCCAAGCTTGTTGCTCGGTAATATCTTTAGCAATTAGTGGATTTTTTGATTGTGAGAAACCTTGAAAGGCTAGTATTAGAAATACTCCAGTGAGTAAAAGTTCACGCATCATATACATTCTATTTATTTAAAGAAACGGCTGTGCCAGCTTTCTATTGCAGGGACTTCCCAAAATTCAAGATATTCTTCTTTAGTATTTACTAGATTATTAAATACAATGGTTTTTTTACCTACAGCTCCTTCTTTAGCCATTTTTTTGAAATCTGCTAACGGCTTAAAATGTACTCGATCATTTTGAATGTAGGTAACATTCATTTTATCTAACAGAACAACATCAAATTCTTTTTCAATCTGTTGTATAAATCGCACCTGGCTATCTATTGAGCAACCGCTTGCAGAACTTGCGCTTTGATCAAGACCTATGACAATAAAGCGCTCGTATTTAATCTCAAAACCTGCATTCAAACTTGCACCATGAGCGGTCCAATCATTTAAAAAACTATTAAGTGCTTCCTGAAGTTTTAGAAGTTCGTCTTCTGAAAACTTACGGTCACTTTGATAAATCCATAAGCGGGAGTTTGCAGGTAAATCTTGAAATGGAACTAGCATAAAATCATTTGTAAATTAATAGCACAAACTTAACGTATAATATTATGGTGCTTAAAAAAGATCGTGTTAAATGCTAATGAAAGCATTGTAATAGGCAACTATTTGATTAAAAATCATAAAAAAAGCATCGTAAAACGATGCTTTTTTTTATCTCAAAATTTGAGTTTAAAGATCTTCTGCATTTGCAATCATTTCTGCAATATCCAGAACTTCTACACTATCTTCTTTCTCTTTATTTTTAACGCCATCAGTCATCATAGTATTGCAAAATGGGCAACCGGCTGCTATAACATCTGGTTTAATACCTAAGGCTTCTTCAGTACGCTCAATATTTACTTCTTTAATACCAGGCTCTGGTTCTTTAAACATTTGAGCACCACCTGCACCACAGCAAAAACCTTTGGTCTTACAGCGTTTCATTTCGACAAGCTCAACTTCAAGCTTACGCAACAAGTCGCGTGGAGCTTCATAAATACGATTAGCACGAGCTAGGTAGCATGGGTCGTGAAAAGTAATACGTTTCCCTTTGTATTTACCTCCTTCAACGGTTAACCTGCCTTCTTCAATTAATGATTTAAGAAATTGAGTATGGTGTAAGACTTCATAATTACCACCTAATCCGGGATATTCATTTGCAATGGTATTAAAGCAATGAGGACAAGCAGTAACTATTTTTTTAACCTCATATGCATTTAAAACTTCGATATTAGTTACCGCCTGCATCTGAAATAAAAACTCATTTCCTGCACGTTTTGCAGGATCACCCGTACAGCTTTCTTCGGTACCTAATACAGCAAATTCTACTCCGGCTTTTGCTAGTAGTTTTACAAATGCCTTAGTAATTTTCTTTGCTCTATCGTCAAAACTTCCGGCGCAGCCTACCCAGAAGAGAACCTCCGGGGATTTGCCTTGTGCCATAAATTCTGCCATCGTAGGTACTTTGATAGCTTCTGCCATAATCTAACTTTTATCGTATTTGTTTATTTAAAGATCTTAATCTTCAAACACTTCAATGGTAACATCTTTTTCTACAAGATCTGTAAATTTCCCTTTGTAACGCGTTGCACGCACTAAGTGATTATCGATCCAATGGTAATTACCGCCTCTAGGTTTCCCCATTAAAAGACTGTGATAATTAAATCCATGTTTGTTTAACCAATTTTCGGTTACCTCACGATGCTCCTCGGTACGAGAGGTAAAAAAGCAAATAATATGCCCTTCATCATACCACTTATTTAGAGTTGCTAAAGCATCAGGGAATGGCTCACAAGTTCCCATACGCTCTGGCTCTTCATTAGGTACGTCTTCAGTAATTGTCCCATCAATATCAATGAGGTAGTTTTTTACACCTTCTGGCAAAACCGGACTTACGTGTTCTCCGTCCTGCAGCTTTTCACTTAACATTTTATCCACTTCCTCTTTTTTCATCACTTCTTTGTTTTAAATTATTGGTTGGTTGGTTGATTCTATAATTCGTTTATCCAATTTGCACGATCCATTTGATTGAAAGGCCATGGTGCTGCGTTATTTTCAATATTGGTCATTGCATTATTTAAATCTGTAGGTGCTGCACTCTGTTCCATTACCAGATACTGACGCATATCCATAATAATGGAAAGCGGATTAATACCTACGGGACAGGCTTCAACACAAGCATTACAAGTAGTGCAAGCCCATAATTCTTCTCTGGTAATATAATCATCTAATAACTGCTTTCCATCATCTTGAAAAGTACCTTTATTAGCGTCTATATTATTACCTATATCTTCTAATCGATCTCGTGTAGCCATCATAATACGACGAGGTGACAATAACTTTCCGGTTTGATTAGCGGGACATTCACTTGTACACCTTCCGCATTCTGTACAGGTATAGGCGTTTAATAACTGAACCCAACTCAAATCTGTAGCTTCACTTGCACCAAATTTTGCAGGCGTTTCATCCTCTGCACCTTCTTCTGGCATTGCATAGGGATCTGCATCTGGATCCATCATTAACTTTACCTCATTAGTTACAGCTTGCAAATTATCAAACTGACCTTGAGGTTTTAGCCTTGCAAAATAGGTATTCGGGAATGCTAATAGAATATGTAGATGTTTTGAATAATATAAATAATTCAGAAATACTAAAATCCCTAAAATATGCACCCACCAAGCCGTACGTTCTATAATAATAAGAGTAGAGATACTTAAATTTTCTAGAAGCGGCACTATAAATTGGCTAACCGGAAAAGATCCTAATATACCATCTGCACTCGCATAATGTTCTGCACCTTTAAGTTGAAGTGTGTAATCTGCAGCATTCATCGTTAGAAAGAGAAGCATCAAAACCACTTCAAAATACAGAATAAGGTTAGCATCTAGTTTAGGCCAGCCTTTCATTTCACGATTAAGAAAACGCTTTATATGAAGAATATTTCTACGTACCCAAAAGATGATAACTCCTACAAGTACTAGAAGCGCAAAAATCTCAAAAACAGCAATTAGAAAGTCATAAAAACCTCCCATAAAGCTGAATATGCGGTGTGTTCCAAAAATACCATCAATAACAATTTCTAGAACTTCTATGTTAATGATAATAAAACCCAGATATACGAGAACGTGAATAATACCAGAAACAGGTCTACGAACCATTTTGTATTGCCCTAAAGCAATTTTGGCCATATTCTTCCAGCGCTGCGGCTTATTGTCGAAGCGATCTTCATCTCGACCTAATTTTATATTGCGGATAAGTTTTTGAACATTTTTAGCAAAAAAAACAACTCCAATCGCTAAAGCGATTATAAACAATATATTAGGCAGGTATTGCATGAAATTTATTTAAGTGAATCTTTCGGTTCGTTGTATGGACCCGGATTTTTTCCGAAAACTGAAAAATGTACGTAACGTTTAGGATTTAGCTTGATGTCCTGCATAAGTTCCTCCATCTGCTTAGTAGCACGTTCAAGATTATTATACATCTGCTTATCATTAATAAGCTGACCCAGACTACCTTCTCCGTTATCTATTTTTGAAGTAATACTTTCTACTTCAGCAATCATATTTTCCATTTTAGTAACTAGCTGCCCAACATTTACCTGAGATAAACTATCACTCATTTGGTTAAAATTGGCAGACATTTCGTCTAGATTTGTAAATGTACGGCTCAATTTCTGATCATTATCTGCTAAAAGCGAATTTAAATTTTGAGATGCCTGTTTAAAAGAAGAAGCGGTCTCACTAATATTAGCTATAGCAATACGTAAATTTTTTCGTGTGTCTTTATCAAGAACATCAGCTACACCCGTAAGTACAGAATCGGTACTGTTAATCACAGATTCTACTTTTTTCTGCAAAGGAGTTAAACGCTCATTCACTAGCTCAAAAATCCCCTCATCAATAGTGCCTTCAAGAGTATCTCCAGATTTTGCTACTTCTCCCCGCTCGTAATCAGGAACAATAGAAAGTGACTTACCTCCTATGAGACCACCACCATATATTTGTGCTTTACTACTCGTCGAGAATTTAAAATCATTTTTTACATTAAATGTAACTAATAATTTTCCGCGTTGATCTGCAAAATCTATAGAAAGAACTTTACCTACAGCAAGACCATTAATAGTAACACTAGAACCGGGTGAAAGACCTTCCACATTGTCATAAATCGCGTAGTAAGTACGATCATTATTTAGAAGATTGTTGCCTTTTAAAAAGCTATATCCAAAAATCAAAAGACCTATAGCCACAACCGCTAACAGACCTGTTTTTACTTCTCTAGAAATGTTCAATGTGCACTATTTTTAATGAATTCCAAATTTAGGAATAAAATCTATTAGGACTTACGGCGCTAACTTTTATTTATAACTTAGTTTAAGATTGTCTTCACCCCATTTTTGAAGGAAACAATGTAAGCCGTTTTATATCCTTTGGATTTTGCTTCAGATAGTTTGCGTTGTATCTCACTGTAATTAGAAGTGTCACCATAATAGTATTTGTAAAGACGCCCTTCTTTCTCTTTTGAAATTTCTGGCAAGCCTTTAAAATTGTAAGCTTTTGCTTCTACGTTCTTACTACTAGCAGCAATCTGTACCTTATAATTAGTATCTTCGGAAACCACATCCTTGACTTCTACTGCAGGTACCACTTTTGAAATACCCAAAAAGTCATTTGCGCTTACATTTTCTCGGTATTCTTCAATAGCAGTAGCAATTGCATGTGCTATTTCACGCTGCCCAGAAGACGAATTTAAATATCTACCTTCTTCATTATTTGTAATAAAACCTGTTTCAATAAGTATACTCGGCATAACTGTTTGATGTAAAACAACAAAACCCGCTTGTTTTACACTTCGATCCTTACGGTTTAATTTTTCCCTAAAATTATCCTGAACTAAACTTGCTAATTGAATGCTCTGATCCAGAAATTCTTCCTGCATTAGGGTAAGACCGATTAGAGACTCTGGGGAGTTTAAATTATATTGAGCATATTTCTCTTCATAGTTATCCTCTAAAAAGATCACCTCATTCTCTGCTTTTGCAACTTCAAAATTGGTATTGTTTCGGTGTAATCCCAGAACATACGTTTCTGCTCCCGAAGCCTGAGAGGTGTGTGCATTACAATGAATGGAAATAAAAAGATCTGCTTTTGCCTTATTCGCTATTTCTCCACGACGGTCTAATTCGACAAAAACATCTGTTTTTCGGGTATAAATAACCTCGATCTCACGATTTTTACTTAATTCTTCACCTAATAGCAAGGCTATCTTGAGCGCAACATCCTTTTCTCTTACCCCCGTTTTTGATGGTTTACCTGGATCTTTGCCACCATGACCGGCATCTATAACAACTACAAATCGCTTGCTATCAACCGGTTTATCATTAGAAAATGCATTGCCACAGAACAAAATAAAGCTTAATACAATTATATAGGATATATTCGTTTTCATATTTGGGGAACGTCATTTAAAGTCTTACAATTTTACAAAGCCATTTTTAATCTGCATTGTTAATGGCTTCTAAAAAATAGATGTAATTTTGGCATATTGGTTTTTGCCCTTTCATTTACAAAAATAGTATTAATCCCATTGCGAACAAAGATCCTTATCGTACTGCAAATTCTAGGCGTATTGCTTATCTGCTGCGGAGCTTTACAAGCTCAGGAGATATCGGTAAATACGTTAAGATCAATTCCCGCAGACACGTCTTATAAACAAATTACAAACAAGCCTCAAGGCAGCACATTAACAGGAATGTTACCGGTTTCTCAACGCGATAGCACCCAAACAGATAGTATAAAACCACCTCGTGAACCATTAACAGCAATTGTCAAATACAGTGCCACCGATTATTCTAAGTTTGATAGGCGCTCAAATAAATTGTATTTGTATAACGAGGCAGAGATAAATTATACAGATATAAATATTAAAGCGGGTCAAATAATTGTAGATAATACAAACAATGTAGTATTTGCTAAAGGAATTTTAGATTCTGCTGGTGTATATACACAAGGCCCCGTTTTTGTTCAAGCTCAAAATACGGTAGAGCCTGATTCTATTAAGTACAATTTTAAAACTGAAAAGGCACTCATTTATGGTTCCCGCACAAAGCAGCAAGAATTTTATATAAAAAATGAGGTTAGTAAACGTGTTAACGATTCAGTAGTATTTATGCGCAATGTGCGTTTTACTACTAGTGAAAATGAGGAAGATCCCGAATACTATTTTTATGCACGGAAAGTAAAATTTGTTCCCGGTAAAAAGATTGTTACCGGTCTGGTAAACATGTTTGTTTATGATGTTCCCATTCCGTTAGGAGTACCCTTTGCCTATTTCCCAATGGAGAAAGAAACCAGCGTCTCCGGATTTATTATGCCTTCTCCTGGAGAAAATAATGAACGTGGCTATTTTCTTCAAAATGGGGGTTACTATTTTGCAATTAATGATTACGCAGATCTTACTCTAACCGGAGATTATTATACAAATGGTAGTTATGCATTACGCGGAAGTAGTGTCTATCGTAAACGCTATAAGTTTAGCGGTAATGTGAATATTAGATATGAACATTTACTTACGAGCGAACGTGGGCTACCTGATTTTTCTGAAACCAATACCTATAATATTCAGTGGTCACATAGTCAAGACACTAAATCCAGTCCTAATTCGCGGTTTTCAGCTTCTGTAAACTTGGGAAGTAGTGATTATTTTAGACAGTCAACAAATATAGATAACGTTGCTAGCCGACTTACAAATACCTTGAGTTCGTCTGTTTCTTATTCTAAAACTTTTCAAACTGTTCCGCAGGTAAACCTTGCATTAACAGCGAGACATACTCAGAATACACAAACTCAAATTATTAATATGACGTTACCTAGTTTACAGGTTAACGTAGATCGTATTTATCCTTTTGCGCCTAAAACAGGTTCTAAAAAAGGAATTATAGAAAATATAAATTTCAACTACTCAGGTAGTGGAGAAAATCGTTTTGTAACTACAGACAGTCTCTTTTTTACTGCTCAAATGTTTAGGGATGCAGAACTAGGGGTACAACATAGCATACCGTTAACAACAAACTTTAAATTATTTAAGCACCTAAGTGTTTCTGCAAGTACAAATTATCAGGAAAGTTGGGTATTTGAAACTATAAATCAGAGCTTTGATACAGAGCAACGGGAGATTGTACTGGATACAGTAAATGGATTTGATTCCTTTCGCACCTATAACTTCAGTACAAGTTTAGGTACTACTTTATATGGTCAGTTTAACTTTGGCGAGGACAAAAAAATTCAAGCTATTCGCCACGTAATAAAACCGTCGGTCTCTTTTAATTACAATCCTGCATTTGATCAATATTATGAGACTTTTTTAGCTCCTGAATTAGACGATCCTAACGGTGATTTAACTCGTGAAGTGACCTACTCAAGATTTGATGGTGGTTTCTATGGTGCTCCGGGTAACTTTAGTTCGAGTGGTGTTAGTCTTAGCATTAACAACACCTTAGAAGCAAAAGTTAGAGATCGAGATAGTACTGCTGTAGAGCCCAAGAAAATAGATTTAATAAGCAATCTTGCCGTTTCTACTAACTATAATTTTCTGGCAGACAGTTTACGATTGAGTCCAATTTCAGTGAGAGGAACTATTCCTATAATTCAGAATAAATTAAGTATCAATTTTAATACTACTCTTGATCCTTACGCTCTGAATAATAACAACCAGCGAATAGACAAGTTAAACATCGAAAATGGAGGTAGCCTTTTTCGTTTAACAAACGCGAGCACAAACTTTAGTTACTCATTTAGCAGTAAGAGTTTTGAGAAAAATTCTAATGACGAGGATACGCAAACGGCTCGTAATGGAGCACGCCGTGATAATCTACTGGGAGAGGATGGTGATCAGTTACGTAATAAATTTAATAATAAGGAAGAGGATGAGGAGGAAGATGTAAAGCGCGAACTTTACAATTACAAAATCCCTTGGAACTTACGTGTGAACTATAATGTTAATTATAATAACCTCACACGTCAAAATACAATCACTTCTCACGCTGTAAACTTTAGTGGAGATGTAGAATTAGGAGAGCGCTGGTTTGTAGGAGCCTCATCTGGTATAGATCTAACTACCGGAAAATTTACACCTACTCAGTTACGTTTTGCCAGAGACTTAGAAAGTTTTAATATGACTTTTGCCTGGACTCCCTTCGGAACCTATGCTTCCTGGAACTTTTTTATAGGAATAAAGTCAAGTGTATTAAGTGATCTTAAATACGAAAAACGTCGTTCTCCAGATCAAAATCTGTAAGTCAAACTTAATTATATAGCGTTATGAAAAAAATAATTAGCACAACAAATGCACCAGCACCTATAGGCCCTTACAACCAAGCTGTATTTGCCGGAGACACACTATACATAAGCGGACAAATACCATTAGATCCTAAAACCGGTGAATTAGTAAGTGGCGATATTGCTGCTGAAACAAAAATGGTCATGCAAAATCTGAAAGCTATTTTAACTGAAGCAGGATTAACGTTTGAAAATGTGGTGAAGAGCTCTATATTTTTAAGCGATATGAACAGCTTTGCAGCTGTAAACACGGTTTATGCTACCGCTTTTAATGAAGATACTGCACCGGCTAGAGAAACTGTAGAAGTGGCTAATTTGCCAAAATTTGTAAACGTAGAGATATCAATGATTGCTGTTAAGTAATCAAGTAATAACATTAACTAAAAAAGCTGCTAAGAATCATTCTTAGCAGCTTTTTTAGTTTGATGTAAAGATATTTATATCATTATATAGTTCTTGTGATAAGCAACTAAACCTTCGATAGGTCTCTTCAAAACTTTACCAATCTTCAAGTCATATTCTTTCAATAAGTCTCTCAACTCATCCTGCAAGTAGAATGAAATAGAACCTACAAAATGCACAGGAATTTCTTTAGCATTTTTAAATTGAAGTATTTGATGCTCTATAAATAACTTAAAGCCCTTACGAATAAGTTTTTTACAATACTCGTGATCTTTGTTTGTAATTAAGAAACGTGCAAATTGTGCCAAATACGTATTTGGGTTTGGCATTTTATATAAATGATTCTTTATACTCTCTGCAGTAAGGTCAAACTGCTTAGCAAATTCATAAGCAAGTTCCTTTGGAATTTTATTGAAATGGAAATCGCGCAATAGCTGGCGTCCAAAATAATTACCACTACCATCATCCATTAAGATATACCCTAGAGAAGTAACTTTTTGTTCTATATTTTCTCCATCGTATAAACTACAATTAGAGCCGGTACCAATTATACATACAATACCTGGTTCATTTTTTTTAGTAGTAGCGTAAAGAGCAGCATAAGTATCTTCTTTTATATCTATAAGCTGCGCTTTGTCAAAAAATTCATCAAAAACACCTTTAATCAATTCCTTAGGCTTAGTAGTACCACAGCCTGCACCGTAAAAGTAAACATGAGTCACTTCGTGACGATGCTTATACAGTTCGTAATTATTGATTATTCTTTCGGTTAAGATTTCAGCAGACAACACTTGTGGATTTAAACCAAAAGTCTGTGTTTGAAAAATCTCAGCCCCCTCAGCATTCAATGCGATCCAATCTGTCTTCGTTGATCCGCTATCTACTAATAATATCATATGTTTTGATGTAAGAGTTAAAAAAAAGCCCTTTAATTCAAATATGAATTAAAGGGCTTAAAAATTATAAGTCGATTATAGCGTATTAACGTATTCTGCTAAATCAACTAATTTGTTTGAATAACCAAACTCATTGTCATACCAAGAAACAATCTTAAAGAACTTAGAGTTAAGCTCAATACCAGCACCAGCATCAAAAATACTAGTACGTGCATCTCCTATAAAGTCTTGAGAAACTACATCTTCTTCAGTATAACCAAGAACCCCTTTCATCTCACCTTCTGAAGCTGCTTTAAAAGTTTTCTTAATTTCCTCGTAGCTAGTCTCTGTAGATAAACGTACCGTTAAATCCACAACAGAAACATCTGCAGTAGGAACACGGAAAGCCATACCTGTTAATTTTCCTTTTAATTCTGGAATAACTTTAGTTACAGCTACTGCAGCACCTGTACTAGCAGGAATAATGTTAAGCATTGCTGAACGTCCACCTCTCCAGTCTTTCTTAGAAGGACCATCTACTGTCATTTGTGTAGCAGTAGTTGCGTGTACTGTAGTCATTAAAGCTTCATCAATACCATAAGCATCATTTAATACTTTTGCTAATGGAGCTAAACAGTTTGTAGTACAAGATGCATTAGAAACGATTTTATCGTTTGCTTTAACATCTTTATGGTTTACTCCCATTACAAACATAGGAACATCTTTAGAAGGTGCAGAAATTACAACTTTCTTAGCTCCTGCTTGTATGTGATAATCTGCAGTTTCCATAGTAGTAAAGATACCTGTACATTCTGCAACAACATCTACTCCAGCTTCATCCCACTTCAAGTTCTTAGGATCACGCTCTGCTGTGATACGTACTGTTTTACCATCTACTACAAGATGACCATCTTTTACTTCTACTGTACCGTCAAAATTTCCGTGTACAGAATCATATTTTAAAAGGTATGCAAGATGCTCAACGTCTAAAAGGTCGTTAATTGCTACAACATCAACATTATCACGTTTTACTGTTGCTCTGAATACGATACGGCCAATACGACCAAAACCATTAATACCTATTTTTAAATTTCCCATTTTAAATTACTTTTAATTAGAATTAATATTATGTGGTCATTATTTCAGACACACGCACAAGCTCTTTGTTAATTTCAGTTTTTCCTTTGATGGCTTTTTCTATAGGATATAAAACCATTTTCTCATGTTGTATACCTACCATATAATTACTTTCGCCTTCTAGTAAAGATTCTACTGCCTTCACTCCCATTCTACTGGCAAGTACACGGTCATAACAACTAGGTGATCCTCCTCGCTGCATATGCCCTAAGACTGCAACACGTACATCATAACCTTCTAAGTGCTCATCGACGTAGTCTTTAAGCTCAAAAACATTTTTCCCCGTCTTATCGCCTTCAGCGACTACTACAATACTAGACATTTTACCGCTGGCTTTACTACGTAATAAAGACTCTAACAAGCGCTCTAGTCCCAGATTTTCTTCAGGAATCAAAATTTCTTCTGCTCCAGCACCTACTCCGGCGTTTAAAGCAATGTGACCTACATCTCTTCCCATAACCTCCACAAAGAAAAGTCGGTTATGCGAGCTGGCAGTATCACGTATTTTATCAATCGCTTCTACAGCGGTGTTGAGGGCAGTATCGTAACCTAATGTTCGATCTGTACCACTAATATCATTATCTATAGTTCCCGGAATACCAATTACTGGAAAATCGTATTCCTTATTAAATAGTAATCCTCCGGTGAAAGTACCGTCACCTCCTATTACTACGAGTGCCTGTATATGATGTTCTTGTAAATTGTCATATGCAATTTTGCGACCTTCCGGAGTTCTAAAGCGATCTGATCGTGCAGACTTGAGCATAGTTCCACCCCGGTTAATAATATCACGTACACTACGTGCATCCATAGGTGCAAACTCACCATCAATTAAACCTTCATATCCTCTAAATATGCCAATACAATCAATTTTATGGTACGCACAAGTACGTACAACCGATCTTACTGCAGCATTCATTCCCGGAGAATCTCCACCAGAAGTAAGAACTCCGATTTTTGTTATTTTTTTTGCCATTTACTATTGAATGAATAGTAAAAATAGGAATCTCTAATCACTTTCCTAAGTCATTAGCAATGAATTTGAGAGTATCACTAATTTCAATCGTTATCGTTAACAACTATTTTTTGTAAGCGTTAAAATTTAACAATTTTATAATCTAATTGGGTAGTTTTTAAAGGATCAGAAATTAAGAACTAGTGAAAATATCATATTCTTAATGCGTTTTACAATTTTAAAACGTCATTTAATCAACAGGATAGTCAGAATCAGACTGAATAATTTTAATTTCTTCTTCAACTTCTCGAGCCTCTCCTTTAAATATTTTCTGAATTAATTGTTTAAACGTATCAAAATCTACCGAGTAAGAAATACCGGCTCCTTGTGTGTAACCATCATTATCGCTAGCAACAAATTGAATGTCGGTTTGACGGTTAAATATAGTGGCTCTAAGCGAGCCGTCTTCATTAAGTAAGAAGTTCACCTCAACATTACCTACAACCGCTCGCTCGCTTACTCCTCCTACTGGCACACCCACTTTACCATTTATAATCACCCGATTAGAAATTTGAGTAGAAAGTGTGAAGCCAAAACGACCCGATGTTTGTAAATCTGGACGATTATCTGCCTGCACATAATCAAGTCCTACACTAAATTTACCATCGTCATCAGAAAGCAAATCATTAAATATCCCGGAAGCCGTTTCTATTAAGTTTCCGTAGGCGGCAGATTGAGCATCAATACCATTCTGACTAAAGAAGGAGCCTTGTGTTACTAAAGAAAAAGCCTGAAGCTCGCGAGTAGCTCTGTTATCTAATCTGTAATTGAGCTCAGAGGTAACAATCGAACTCGTATTGGGAAATTCAAAATCAAAGGTGATTTCTGGTTGTAATAATTCTCCATCAAGATTAATAATTACATTAACAGGAATTTTTCGGTTTACTGAAGGGTTTTCTAGTAGAATTGAAGGGTTTGCCTGTGTTCTATACACAGCACTTATATCGAGTAATGCTTCAGTAGGCTCACCATCCCAGCTTATTTTCCCTTCAGGAAGTATATCAAATTGTTTTTGAACTACACCACTATATCTAAAGTTATATGATCCCTCATACGGCGTAAAGTCACCAAACATATTAAACTTACCATTCGTATTTATCTGAATTAACAAGTAACCTGCTCCTCGACCCTTTAAAGTACTTCCATTTGTCTCATCTACTACAATCTCAACCTCAGCATCACGAGTAACTTCTAAATCAAAATTGAGCTCCAGACCTTTAAATTCTTTAATTACAATTTCTTCTCCGTCAAGTCTGGCCTGTTTTTCTTCGGGACTTAGAAAATATATATTACTACTATCTCCAAAAGATTCTGTATCACTTAATGGAATTTTGAAAACTGTCCCTTTTTCAGTAGTAGCTGTTACGTCTATTACCAACTCATCTGTAGGACCTTTTAAACTTGCGTCTCCACTTATAAAGGCTGTACCGTAATACAATGCAAAGTCCTCTTGCTTTGTATCCAGTACGAGGAGTCTATCTGTAGAAACATCAAGATCTAACTCCCAGTCGCTAAAAAACTGATGTCGTATTGTACCACTTAAATTTCCGGTAGTTTTATATTTTACGTCTGATAAAGAGACTGAATTAAATTTAAATTCCTGATCACTTAAAGTTACCCGGGCCGTACCTTTAAAATCGTAATTGGTATTTAAATAAGGTACAGATAGACCCGCCTCACGTAAGAGGAGTTCGCCATCTATATCTGGGTTGCGATAATCCCCAGTCACTTGCGCTCTACCACTGGCAAAACCACGAATTGCAGAAATTACATCACCTCCTAACGGACTAAAAGCTTCCAGATTTAATTTACGTAATTGTACATCGAGATCTATAGCAGGACTATTAGCTCCAAGGTCTATAGTCCCCAGTGCGGTAAGAGTTTCTACATTTTCATTACGTAATCGCGTATCTATTTTATAGCTCGTGAGACTTTCATTACCTTTTACGGAAAGATCAAGGTCACCCATCAACACATCATTTATAGTGAAGTTGTTGATACTAATATTACTATTAGGTAGATATACTCCTTCTTTCTGTAAAATATCCAGATTTCCATTTACGAGTCCGCGAAGGCTTAAACTATCTACATAAGGCGTTATATGAGAAAGACGCACCTGTTCAAAGTTTGTCTTAATATCTTTAAAAGTACTATCCCTTAAAATTCCTTCAAGTGATATGCGCTCTTCTTCGTGAGATAATATAATTTCCCGAACATCAATATCCTGAAAGTTATTGCTAAAAACTATTTTGTTTGCCTTGTTATCGGCTTCATTAAGAAACCACTGATTGTTTTTAAACTTTAGACTACTTTTCTTGAAGCCTACTACCGAGTTGTTATCAGGATTGATCGTGTGATAAAAACTTAAGTCATAAGCATCTTGTTTATCTGGACCTCCTTTAAACTCAGATCGCATAAATAAGGTATCTTTTAAGGTAACATTAATGAGATTAAAATCACTCACTCCATAGATACCGCTACCTATACTATCTGCTTCAATAAATGTATTAAACAATGGGTTCTTGTTATCTACACGCACGTTAATCGATTCGGCTAAAACTCCAAATGCTTTAATACGAGGAGATCTAAAAGTAAGTTTAAAATCAGAATCATCAGAAATTACGCTTCCTCTTACAAATGTATTGGGTTCAAGTTCTACACCCGGAACCAGCACCTCAACGATCTTACTATAAATCTGGATATTAAAATCCATAAATTGATCTGTAGTAATTGTTTGAGGCTCATAATTAGTATACAAACTTCCTATCGCATTTCTAAATAAGGACCGCACGTCTCCTATTTTAAAATTCCCAGATACTTCTCCTGAAATAATATCGGGAGAATTAATTGTAATCGTTCGTAGACTATCTGTAAAAGTTGAGGTGATTTCAAAATCTTCAAACTCATACAAATCGTTACTATTTTCAAAACTTGCTTTACTAAATACAATCCTACCTGCCGCATCATCAACAGTAGTACCTTGCATATCCATAACCACCTGACCTTTTAAAACCGCAGTGCTGTCCTTTAAGAAGTTTAGTTTGGCTAAGTCTATACGTTCTATCTCTGCAGTAAAATCATATGTATTTATAGCTTCAGTAACGTCAATCAAACCGTTGAATGATAAATTAGCATTGGGGTCTCGTATAGTTAATCGTCCGTCAAAAACCGGATAACTTAAATCCCCAGAAACTGTAATTCCCTGATAGTTGTATTTGTTGTAGTTTATTCTATTAATTACACCTTCAATATGGGTGTCAAGCGTAGCAGCCTCAATACCTTCTCCATTAATAAGTAAATTAAATGTTACTGCACCCAGTTTAGGAACTTGCAGTAATCGACCTAAATTAAAGCTTTCGGTACGTATCATTCCCACGTAGGTAGCCAGATCTATATTACTCGTATTTTTCAGATCTATATCTGTTTCTACAAGACCCAGATCTGTTTGTATAGTGTTTTTAGAATACACCGTATTTTCTGTAACATTTAAAATTCCGGTGAGATCAATTACACCCAAACGCACAAATTCTTCCGGTAAGTTAGACCCTAGAACGTTAGGTAAAAGACTGGTTAAATCGAGGTAGGAAGTTCGCAATTGCGAATAATCTCCTTCTATTGTAAATGTATTATTGTCACCAAGCAAATTTCTAAACCGCACATCACCGCGTATACGGCTCGTGCTTAAGCCAGTCAAGTCAAACGCGGAGAGTCTAAAATCATTAAGAGTCCCTTGCATTTTTCCAGAAAGCGACAATAGCTCCCCACTTCCAAATTCAGAATAAAAAGCCCGTAGATCTGAGGTTGAAATTTTTGTCTCTTTAAAATCAATATCAAATAATACCCGATTATTAAAATCTTGAAATGCATCATCCTTTGTATCAAGCACAACATCTCCTTTTAATACTGAATATTTTGTTGCTAGTGTAAGATCTTTAAGAATAATTGTATCTGGATTGTACTTAAAATCTGCTTCGAGACCGCGTATATGATAGTCTCTCGCAGCATCTAATTGTAAATCTTTAATTTGCGCAGTTATAGTAACGTCGTCTAATTTAAAATCCTCCGCAAGCAAATTTAAATTTGTGTAATCTACGACCGTGGGGTTGTCCAGATCTTCATCACTAAATTTAAAATGCATATTAATTAACTCAACTTCAGAAGTGGAAAGTTTAAAAGGAGTAGAAGGCGGAGCACCTGTATTAAATTTTTGAGAAAAAACATAGAGGTTATCATTCTCCTCGCCCTTATATTTTTTCACATATAACTTCGAATTTTTAAGTGCGATATCACCTAAATTCATTTGGCTATTCATCAACGCTTTTAAGCTAAGCAGACTGGTTTCTACTTCTTGAGAATATATGAGTGTATCATTATGATGATCGGCTATATATACTTCTTTAATAGCTGCAAAACCATTATACTTGATGTGGATTTTGCCAACATTGATTTGCGTATCATACTTCTCATTAAGAGATGCAGTAACTTTATTCGCTATATAGGTTTGTACCGAGGGAATGGAAAATATGACAATTAGCAACGCAAAAACACCTATTAAAATAAATAGGGTACGCGTAACTATTTTTCTAAATTTTCTGATACGTATTTAAGTTTTAACTTTGCACACTATGCGATATATAAAATCTTAAAACATCGATATTAAGAAAGATCGCATTCTTTATAATAGCCCGTTTAAGATTTGCAATTCAGCATTGATTTTCTAAAGGGTAAAAGTACATTAACAAACGGTATGCTTAACTCCATTATGCCAAAAAATAACACCTACATTCTTGCTATAGAATCATCTTGTGATGATACTGCCGCAGCTGTGCTCCTTAACGATAAAACATTATCAAATGTTGTTGCCGGTCAAGCAGTGCATAAGCAATATGGCGGCGTCGTTCCTGAACTTGCCTCAAGAGCACATCAGCAAAACATTGTACCTGTGGTACATGAAGCTTTACGTCTTGCAAATGTAAAAAAAGAAGATCTTGCAGCGATAGCATTTACCAGTGGTCCCGGTTTAATGGGTTCGTTGCTGGTAGGTACCTCATTTGCTAAGTCTCTTGCTATGGGATTAAATATTCCGCTTATTGATGTAAATCATATGCAGGCACATATACTGGCACATTTTATAGAAGAAGAAAACTACAGCAAACCTACATTTCCATTTTTGGCAATGACTATTTCGGGTGGTCATACACAAATCGTAAAAGTTTCTAATTATTTTGAAATGGAAGTTCTGGGTCAAACTATTGATGATGCGGTAGGTGAAGCTTTTGACAAGAGCGCAAAAATATTGGGTTTGCCTTATCCGGGAGGTCCCTTGATTGATAAATATGCAAAGCTTGGAAATCCTAAAGCCTATAAATTTACAAAGCCGAAAGTTGACGGATTGAATTTTAGCTTTAGTGGATTTAAAACTGCCGTGCTTTATTTTTATCAGCGAGAAATAGCAAAAGATCCACAATTTGTAGCAAATAATCTCAATGATATCTGCGCTTCCATCCAATATACTATTGTGGAAATATTAATGGATAAGATTAAAAAAGCAGTAAAAGAAACCGGAATTAAGCAAGTAGCAATAGGAGGCGGAGTTTCTGCAAACAGTGGAATTCGAGAGGCGTTAAAAACTGCAGAAGATAAATACGGCTGGAAAACATATATCCCAAAATTTGAATACACAACAGATAATGCTGCAATGATAGGAATTGTAGGGTATTTAAAATATTCTGCTGAAAACCTGGAAAATACCGGGTTTAAAGAAACACGAGTTATGGCTCAATCTCGACTTAAATTATAACTATGCAATTATTTTATAATCCAGATATAGCCGCTCAAGATAAGACTGCTACATTCCCCAAAGATGAAAGTAAGCATATTGTAAAAGTTCTTCGGAAAAAAGCTGGTGATCTTCTTGATATAACGAATGGTTCGGGTAATTTTTTTAAAGCCGAAATAACAACTGCCAGTCCATCTGGATGCACCGTACGGATTCTCCATGTTACTCAGGAAAAAGCTTTACCATATAAGTTGCATATGGCCGTTGCTCCCACAAAACTTAATGACCGCTATGAGTGGTTTTTAGAAAAAGCAACAGAAATAGGTATTACCGAAATAACTCCCGTAATCTGTGATCATAGTGAACGTAAGGTTATCAAAGAAGACCGCTATGAGCGGATTCTTCAAAGTGCAATGAAGCAATCATTAAAAGCACATATCCCTAAACTGAATCCAGCAGTTACCTTTTCAGAATTTATTGAACTTCAGAAAAATTTTGAAGGCGTAAAGTATATTGCACATTGCGAAGAGACCTTAAAGTATTCTTTAAAGCAAAAACTAGAACCAGGCGGCACTAATCTTATTTTAATAGGTCCTGAAGGCGATTTTTCTACCTCAGAAATAGAACTTGCTTTGAGTGCTTCATTTACGCCGGTAATGCTTGGATCGAGTAGACTACGTACTGAAACAGCAGCTGTTGTAGCGGTTCATAGTGTAGCATTTACAAACGAGTAAGAGCGTATTTGGGAGCAATTACTAACCCATAATTTGCACCATTAATTCTTTTAAAATATCTCCTTGTGGCAGCTGGTTTGCTCCCACCCCTTTACCCTTCATGTCTGCATCACGTAGCAAGTTTATTATGAAACTCACCTTTTTCATTGGGTAATTGCGACCTGCCTCAACATATTCTCCTACAAAAAACGGACTTACACCTAAGGCTTTGGCTACACTACTTTTATCTTTACTAGGTAACCCGTGATACATTAATAATTTCTGAAAGTATTGAAACAGTAAGGCAATGGTCACAACCATCGGATTATCCTTTGGGTTCTGTGAAAAATAATTAATTATGCGATGCACCTTAACAATATCCCTACTACCTACAGCTTTGCGTAATTCAAAATTGTTGTAATCTTTACTTATCCCTATATTTTCTTCAATTGCCAGAGGAGTAATATCACTTCCGGGAGGAAGAATAAGCATCAGTTTTTGAAGTTCATTATTTATTTTAGAAAGATCTGTTCCTAAAAACTCAACGAGCATATGTGCCGCTTTAGGTTCTATGGTGTAGTTTTTACCACTCATTACTTTTCTAATCCAATCGCTAACCTGATTTTCATAAAGTTTTTTGCTTTCAAAAACGACTCCGCCTTTTACCAGTGCCTTATATACTTTTTTGCGCTTATCTATCTTCTTGTATTTATAGCAGAAAACTAAAACGGTTGTATTTTGCGGATTTTCTGCATAGGCTTCCAGTTTATTCTTTTTGCCATCGCTTTGTGCATTAATCTCGCGTGCCATATCCTGAGCTTCCTTTACAATCACCACCTGATGTTCTGCCATCATAGGAAATCTTTTTGCCTGTGATATCACATCATCAAGAGAAACGTCTCTACCGTATAAAACCATTTGATTAAAACCACGCTCTTCTTCAGTAAGTACTTTATCTGCAATATAATCTGCCAGCTGATCGATATAATAGGGCTCTTCTCCCATTAAAAAATAGATAGGCTTGAGATTTCTACTTTTAATATCTTTTACTATACGAGTAACTTCTTCCACAAAAAGATGTATTTATTAAGGCTTAATTATACAAATGAGATAAAAATTATAAAGGTTGATTACCTTTGAAGCGATGCAGCAATTGAACTTTCCCAATTATACCTTTAGGGTCAAAAATAGCGAAAATAAACCGCTTATATTTGACGATATACGCAAAAAGTTTGTTCGGCTTACGCCAGAAGAATGGGTGCGCCAGCATACTGTCACACATCTTCTTAAAGCTTATAATTACCCGCTCTCTCTTGTAAATGTAGAAAAGGAACTAAAAATAAATTCCCTTTCTAAACGCTATGATATTGTGATATTTAAGCCAGACGGAAGCATAAAACTTATTGTTGAATGTAAAGCGCCTAAGATAAAAATTAACCAAGACACTTTTGATCAGATTGCACGCTACAATTTGGCTTTAAAAGCAGATTATCTAATGGTTACAAATGGCTTAAACCATTATTATTGTCAAATGGATTATGAAGCAAAAAAATATATTTTTCTGAAAGATTTTCCTGCATACACCCTATAAATTAAAGAATTGAAAGTAGCACTAGTTATACTTAATTGGAACGGTAAACATTTACTGGAGAAATTTTTGCCTTCAGTAATAGAACACAGCGCAGATGATGCTCAAATTTATGTTGCAGATAACGCGTCAACAGACGACTCAGTCGCCTATCTAAAACAACATTTTCCGCAGATAAAATGTATTCAAAATACTTCTAATGGCGGTTATGCCAAGGGATACAATGAAAGTTTGCAAGGCCTAACTGAAGAATTATTTATTTTAATGAATAGTGATATCCTCACTACTCAAAATTGGTTAAAGCCTATTATAAAAGAATTCATTACAGATAAAAACCTAGGTGCTGCACAGCCAAAGATCCTAGATTTAAAGCGGAAATCTCATTTTGAGTATGCTGGTGGTGCAGGAGGTTTTATTGATAGACTGGGATATCCCTTTTGTAGAGGCCGCATTTTTGAAACTCTAGAAGAAGATCACGGTCAGTACGATGATGTTGCTCCTATTTTCTGGGCCAGTGGTGCTTGTTTAATTATACGGAATGACCTTTTCTGGAAGGTGGGCGCACTCGACGAACTCTTTTTTGCGCATCAAGAAGAAATAGATTTGTGCTGGCGCATTCACGGAACAGGCAAAACTATTAAGTGTATAGGTAAAAGTACCGTGTATCATTTGGGCGGTGCCACATTAGAACAAATGAATCCGCAGAAAACTTTTCTGAACTTCAGAAATAATTTAATTCTATTACTTAAAAATGTCGCTGGTATTCAAGTTTGGCTTCTCCTATTTATTAGATTATGTTTAGATGGCATTGCCGCTTTTAAATTCTTGATTGAAGGTAAACCTGCTCACTTTTTTGCAATTTTAAGGGCACATTTTAACTTTTATTCAAAAATTTTTATAGTTCTTAAAAAGAGACACAATATACTGAAAATCACTAAGTACTATCAAATTAATTCTATCGTATGGATGCATTTCGTAAGCAAAAAGAAGCAGTATGACGAAATTTTTTAACAAAATTTAAAGTATTGTTAAGTTTGATATTTTGCATCGTATTTTAGGTATATTTGGCTCCACAAAATTTAAATAGAAAACAACTAAATTATGAGAAAATTAATGCTTGTATCGGCTTCTGCTATGATACTTCTTTCCTCTTGCGTATCTCAGAAAAAATATGCTGCATTGGAGGCAAAACAAATGGAAACTCAAGACATGCTGAATTCAGCAACTGTGAAATTGAACTCTTGTTTAGCTCAAAGTGAAACATTACGTGAGCAAATAGGAGATTTAAGAAAAACTAATAATAGTTTAATAGACACTCAAGGTAACCTTACCACTTTATCAACTAAAGGTGCTGAGAACTTAGAGAAATCTTTAGAGCAAATGAAAGAAAAAGATCTTCAGATCAAAACTTTCCGTGACGCTTTAAACAAGAAAGATTCTGTAACTCTTGCATTAGTAACTAGCTTAAAAGGTGCAATAGGTAACTTAAATGATGACGATATCCAAATCAACGTTGAGAAAGGTGTTGTTTATGTTTCTATCTCAGACAAGTTATTATTTAACAGTGGTCGTTGGGATGTAACTAGCCGTGCAAAAGAAGTACTAGGTAAAGTTGCTACAGTTGTTAAGAATAAGCCAGAGATCGAATTTATGGTTGAAGGTCATACAGACAGCAAATCTATTAGCACTGCAGTTATCGAAGACAACTGGGATCTAAGTGTTAAACGTGCAACTTCTGTAGTACGTATTTTACAAAAAGAATTTGGTGTTCCTCCAGAGCGTATGGTAGCAGCAGGTAGAAGTTACTACGTGCCACTTGCTAGCAACGATACTGAAGAAGGTCGTGCTCGTAACCGTAGAACTCGTATCGTAGTTCTTCCTAAGCTTGACCAATTCTACAAGATGATAGAAGACGGTATGCCTAAAGAAAAATAATATTTTCTAGTATTAGAAAATAAAAAAAACCCGGTCTACGACCGGGTTTTTTGTTTATATGCGTTTCTAAATTACTTAGATATAAAGTCGATAAGTAACTTATTTAATTCTTCAGTATGCGTGAAAACAAGTCCGTGAGGCGCATCCTTTAATATGTGTAATTCACTGTTCTTTACTATTTGTGCGGCTTGGTTAGCAGAAGGTTTTATAGGCACTACCTCATCCGCATCCCCGTGAACAATGAGCGTAGGCACATCAAATTTCTTCAAATCGTCTCTAAAATCTGTGGTCCCAAAAGAATCTATACAATCTACCGTAGCCTTTGGTGATGCATTTGAAGCAATAGACCAGTTAAAGTGAACCTGAGCCTCACTAATGCGATCTGTATTAGCCTCATAATTCACAAAATTTTTACCAAACTCTTTAAGAAAACCCAACCTGTCTTTGCGAACACCTGCTTTAAACGATTCAAATGTTTCTGCTGGTACTCCATCAGGATTGTCATCTGTTTGCAACATAAATGCAGCTACAGAAGAAACAAGTGCCACTTTTTTAAGTGCTGCAGTGCCATAGTGCGCAATATATTTACATACTTCACCACCACCCATAGAGAAACCTACCAATGTTGCATTAGTCAATTTTAAAGTGGTTATAAGATCATTTAGATCTTTTGCTAAGGTATCGTAATCATAAGGTCCCCAAGGTTTGTCAGAATTGCCGAACCCTCTCCGGTCATAAGCTATAACCCGATAACCGGCATTTACTAAAGGTTCAATTTGATATTCCCACATTTGATGACTAAGGGGCCATCCGTGGATTAGAATTATAGGATCTCCGCTACCGTAATCTGTATAATATAGATTTATAGCTTCGCCATTTTCAGTTGAAGTTGTTCTTAGAAAGCTCATAATTTAGTTTTACACTTAAATTACAACCTCTATCCAGTGTATATAGTTTATTCGGTGTATTTTAAAACAATTTTAACCTTAAGGTCTTAACGTTTTAGATCGTTAGCGAACCCTTCCCCTCTCGAATAAGTACTGCTTCACCACTAGTCAAATCAATCACTGTAGAAGGCACATTATCTCCATAACCCCCATCAACGACAATATCTACCAACTTATCCCACTTCTCTAAAATAAGTTCGGGATCTGTGGTATACTCCACAACTTCATCCTCATCATAAATAGAAGTAGATATGATAGGATTGCCCAGTTCTTTTACAATTGCACGTGCAATATTATTGTCGGGCACCCGAATACCTACTGTTTTCTTCTTTTTAAATGCTGAAGGTAAATTGTTATTTCCCGGCAATATGAAGGTATACGGCCCCGGTAATGCACGTTTTAATATCTTAAACGTGGGCGTATCAATTTGCCTTACATATTCAGAAATATTGCTCAAATCTTCGCAAATGAATGAAAAATTTGCTTTCTCGAGCTTCACTCCTCGTAGTTGTGCGACTTTAGTAAGTGCTTTGGTGCTAGTAATATCACATCCCAAACCATACACGGTATCTGTAGGATATATTATCACACCATCATTTTTGAGGACCTTAACGATGCGCTTAATCTCACGTTCGCTTGGATTGTCGTTATAAAGTTTAATAAACTCTGCCATCTTAATTATGCTTTTTCTACTTCACTTTCTAATTTCAAAACCTCAGAGCCATCCTCTTGCTTGATATTAAGTGCTTTGTTACCTTCTTCCCCATCGCGGGTAATTTCAGAACCTTCAATAGTTCTGGTTATTTTTTTAGTATAAGTTTTTTCAACTGTACCGGTTGCAGAACCGTTACCCCATTTCCATTTTACAGTACTTCCTTCTCGAATCATAACTTTTTTTTCTAAAGTTAAAAGAGTCTGTAATTTTAAACCCCCACTCTAACAGAAGATTAACGAGGCTCAAAAAATTAGGAATAGTTACGTAGCTTATAGAGACTATTTTTTACAAAAACTTCCCATTTTTTCTCAGCAGCTTCATTTTGAGAATGATCTGTTTCATTATCAAATTGTGTTTGCATCTCTCGCCGTTTAGCTTCTATAGTATTATAAATTTTCTGAATTTCAGATTTAGAGTTTTTTGTAAAACGATATTCATCTATGGCTTTTCTAAGTAAACGTGCGTGAAGTTCTGAAATATCAAAATGGGTTTGCTCGTGTGCTAAGGTATTTTCATCAATCAACTTTGGTTTATACCACGACAAATTAGGATAAAAATTAGCCGTAATAATCGAAGCTTTTTTTACTAAAAATCCTTTACTGTCAATAGTATATCTATGGCTCAGTCCAGAATTTGCAGTCGCAGAATATCGAGCTCTTCGATCTGGCAAGGCTTTAAAATCTGACCATTCTAAGGGATCATTAGCATCCCAGGCAAAACGCTCTGCGTTACGTTGACCAGAAAGAAATACAACTGCTAAGACAATTAAAAATAAATGGCGATACATTAGGTTTTTTGTTGTTTTTTCTTTGCTGCAGGAAATAATATATTATTTAAAATAAGCCGATATCCAGGACTTGTAGGATGCAATTCTAATTCCGTTTTAGGATCTCCCACCCGATGTTGATAATCTTCAGGATCGTGACCTCCATAAAAAGTAAAGAAACCTTTACCCTTTATTCCGTGAATATACCGCGCCTCTCCATTCGTTCTATTTTCTCCTAAAATAAGAACGTTAGCCTTTATTTCAGACGGATTGTACGCAGTCGTCTGCCCCATAAAGCCTTTTACTAATGCAGTATGATTTTGACATAACATCGTAGGAACAGGATCCCATTTTGCTGAAAAATTCTTTAAGCTAAAATAATCTGTATCTGCATTTATTGCTCGTACCGGAGTGGTATCTATACTCGAGAATTCGTACTGTACGGGAGAACGTTCCAGAGTAAAGTCTGTAAAAGCAAATGTACGTTCAAAATTAATTAGGGATTGGTAGTCTGCATCTGAAGCATCTCCGTCAAACATAGGCTCGCAAATATCTACCCCTGCAGCGGCTAATGCAATATCAAAACTATCGGTAGCACTACACATAGCAAACATAAAACCACCACCTATCACATAGTCGCTTATTTTTGAAGCTACTGCTAATTTTTCTTCGGAAACTTTCTCAAAGCCCAATTCTGTAGCAAGAGCTTCGGCATTTTGCTTTTCTTCAATATACCATGGCGTAGCTCTGTAAGTCCCATAAAATTTGCCATACTGTCCTGTAAAATCCTCGTGATGCAAATGTAACCAGTCATATAAGATCAACTCATCTGCCAGTACTTCCTTATCGTAAATTTTGGTATATGGTATCTCTGCATACTCTAATACCATTGTTACTGCATCATCCCAAGGTGCAGAACCATCAGGAGTATAAACAGCAACCTTTGGAGCTTTTTCAAGGATAACGGCTTCCATATTTTGCGACGGACTCTCAATCTCGGCTAAAATCTGTTCTGTTTTTGAATCGCTAATAATTTCAAAAGTGATTCCGCGTATTTTACATTCTCTTCTTAAACTCTCTGAGTCAGGAAGCAAAAATGAACCGCCTCTATAATTGAGTAACCATTTCACTTTTTGATTTTGACTAAGTGACCAGTATGTTATTCCGTATGCTTTAAGATGTTCTCTTTGACCTTCTGCATCCATTGGTATAAGTACATATGAAGCATAGTTACTTATGGAAACAAGCAAAATTGTTAGAAGGGCAATAGCGGTTTTATAGTTATATGTTTTCAATCTTTAGATTTTATAGCAATATATATCCTATGAAATACAACTTAGCAAATAATATGCCTACTTTAAATAAAAATAGTGTAATTCTAAAAGTTTTCCCTCTTAGAATTACACTAGATAAAATACTTAGGTTTATTTATAAACTTGCAGTAAACCCAGCCGTTACGCTATAATTTGGATTTTCTAGAGTATCTATAAAAAACCAACTTGCATTTACTCCGCTGTCATTTACAGCAACCTTAAGATACCCTCTTTGTGAGGCATCAAAATTTTGCAAACCATCTATTAATACTACAAGCGCCTGCTGAAAGGCTCCTAATTGCTCAGGAGATGTACCAAGATAAGTTTCAAAACCCGGCGAACTTACAGACGATGTCGCAAATTCTGTTGCTACTTTTTTGCCTGCTGCATTATAAATCTCGTTATGCCAAGCATTATGGGTATCTCCTGCCAAAACCACCACATTTTTATCTTCAAAAAGAGCTAATAATTGTTCTCTTTCAGCAGCGTATCCATCCCAGGCATCAAGATTATAAGGAATAAGTGTCGTTATACGTGCTCTTTCGGCAGCAGTTAACGTGGAATCATTTGCAAGTAATCGAACTTTGAGTTGGATTAATTGCATCAAGCTACCCTCAAATTGTGCTTGGGTACTTGCCGTCACTGTCCCTAATGCTGCTACCTCTCCGAGTATTTGTCCTAGAATCAAAAGCAATTCTGCCGGCATCATCATACGTCCCATAAGCACTTGCTGACCAATTATTTGATATTTTGAGGAACTTGAAGTCATTTGGTTTTTGAACCACGATAACTGCTGTGCTCCCAACATTGTTCTCGAAGTATCAGTAAGATCATTCTGAAATCTTATGGCGTCAATAGCGCCAGTTGCATCTACGTAGTCAAATATTTCAAGTTGTTTATCCCGACCTACCAGTCGTGTGTCTAGCATAATTAAATCTGCCAGATCTCCTATTTTAAAACTTCTGTAAATAATGCTTATATCATTTGTCATAGCAGGCATAAATTCACTATAGGCTTGCAATGCGGCTTGTTTACGCACTTCAAAACTACCTTCATCACTTTGGTGATTCTGTGCTCCGTCAATATAGGTATCGTTTGTGATTTCGTGATCATCCCACACTGCTATAAAAGGCTTTAGCTGGTGCGCCAATTTAAGGTCTGCATCAGATCTGTATTGTCTGTATCTGGTTCTATAATCATCTAAGGAAACAATCTCTCGATTAGGCTCCGGAACGCGGTTTAGAGCTACTGTATTTTCGTTAGTTCCGTATTGATCTGGAGCATACTCATAAATATAATCTCCTAAGTGAATGACAATATCCACATCTGAGTTAGCAACTTCCTTATAAACATTAAATAGACCTGCAGGATAATTAGCGCAAGAGACCACAGCAAAAGAAACTGCTTCATTTCCTGTCGCCGCTAATGTAATTGTTTGACCTACCGGAGAAACCGTTACATCTTCAGAATTTATAAAGCGATAGAATAATTTTAGAGAAGGTTCAAGATCTTTAACTTCAATAGCAGCAGTAAAGTCACGAGATTGATCAACTACTACTTCACCTTCACGTAATATAGTGTCAAAATTAGAATCTAAACTTAATTGCCAGATAATACTAGCCGAAGGAGCTGTAGTTGCGTAGCGTGTCCAAATAATTACCTGATTTGCTGTAGGGTCGAAACTTGCGACTCCCCAATCAAAATTTTCAATCTTAAGATTTTCAGGAATTTTAATAGATGCCGGCAAATCATCATCAGAACAACTTATAAAATTAGGTACCAGAATTACTCCACCTGTAGCAAGTAAAGTATTTTTTAGAAACGCGCGTCTCTTTAGATTTGAATTCATGCTATCTTGTTTTAGATATACAGAATTACCTATAATATTCAAATCAAATTTCTCCAATGTGTTAACCTAATTTTATCAAATAACACCGGAAACAAAAAAAAGGAAGCCGTTAGGGCTTCCTTTTTTACTATAACGTAAAGTTCACTTTAATTAAAAAGGAACCTCATCTTCACCATTACGATCAAACCCACCATCATTCATAGAACTACCAAATGCCTGATCGGGCGTAGGCGTTGGGAATGACTCTGGTCTAAAGGTATCATCATTCGCCGCTGCATTTTGATTCATAGCAGATTCAAATTGATAAGGCGTATTAAAGTCATCGAGGTTATCAAATTTACCTAAATGCCCAATAAACTTAAGACGTATATTTTCTAAACCACCATTACGGTGTTTTGCAATAATAAATTCGGCCTGACCATCGGTAGGGCTGCGCTCTTCATCATCCCACTCATCAATCTTATAGTATTCTGGACGATAAATAAATGATACAATATCTGCATCCTGCTCAATTGCTCCAGATTCCCTAAGGTCAGAAAGCAAGGGTCTTTTACTACCACCACGTGTTTCTACAGCTCTCGAAAGCTGAGACAGTGCAATTACTGGTACCATTAACTCTTTTGCAAGTGCCTTTAAGTTACGTGAGATCATAGATATCTCTTGTTCCCGGTTTCCATTTTTTTGACTACCTCCTGCAGTCATCAACTGCAAATAATCAATTATAATCATTTTAATACCGTGCTGCGAAGCCAGACGGCGGGCTTTTGCACGCAAGTCAAATATAGATAGTGATGGTGTATCATCTATAAATAAAGGTGCTTTCTCAAGGCTTTTAACCTTAACATTTAATTGCTCCCACTCGTGTTTTTCTAATTTTCCGGTACGTAGCTTTTCTGAAGAAAGACCAGTTTCTGAAGAAATAAGACGGGTAATTAACTGAACAGATGCCATCTCAAGTGAGAAGAAAGCAACGGGAATTCCTTGTCCTACGGCAATATTACGAGCCATAGATAAGGTAAGAGCCGTTTTACCCATACCCGGACGAGCAGCAACAATAATTAAATCACTAGGTTGCCAGCCCGAAGTTAATTTATCAAGACGGTCAAAACCTGATGGAACACCAGACAGACCTTCTTTATTAGAAATCTCTTCAATTTTCTTTTTAGCTTGTATTACAAGACTTTGAGCAGTTTCTGAAGAACGCTTAATATTTCCTTGTGTTACTTCATATAACTTACTTTCTGCAGTATCTAATAAATCAAAAACATCTGTAGTCTCATCGTAAGCCTCCTCAATAATCTCGTTAGAAATTTTGATAAGACTACGCTGTATATACTTCTGTAAAATGATACGTGCGTGATACTCAATATGTGCCGATGAAGATACCTTTTGTGTAAGTTGTATAAGATAATAATCACCGCCTGCCTGATCTAACTTGGCCATTTTCTTTAACTGCTCTGAAACAGTTAATAAGTCAATAGGCTCCCCGTTTTCAAACAATGCACGTATTGCATCGTAAATGTGGTGATGGGCCTCTTTGTAGAAAACTTCGGGGGTAAGAATATCTATAATCTCATCAACACCCTTTTTATCAATCATCATCGCCCCTAGAACAACTTGCTCTAAATCAATAGCTTGCGGTGGTATTTTGCCACGTTCAAGCGATATTACTTCTTTTGAAGGATTAACGTAATTGGGTTTTGTTTTTACTTGTTCCATTAGAGCAAATGTAAAGAATGTGTTAAGGGCAGCTTAATTTTCTACTCTTCGGTTATTCACTGGTCGTTAACAATTTACCTGTGAACAACTTTATTTTTTTGTTGATAAGCATAAAAAAAACCGGAACTTAAGGTTCCGGAATTTAAGTGCAAGTGATGTTTAAAAGGTTATCCTTTAAACACACCCATATTTGAATATTTATCCATTCGTTTTTCAACCAATTCTGATGCTGATAAGTTTTTTAAATCCTTATAAGTGCTTAGAATTGTGCTTTTGACAGTTGCAAAAGTTTCCTCACGCTGAGTATGAGCACCGCCCAATGGTTCTTTAATAATAGAATCGATTACTTTAAGGCGTTTTGCATCACTTGCAGTCAGTTTTAACGCTTCTGCAGCAATTTCCTTATACTCCCAACTTCTCCAAAGAATTGAAGAACAGTTTTCTGGAGATATTACAGAATACCAAGAGTTCTCAAGCATCATCACCTTATCACCTACTCCAATACCTAGGGCTCCACCACTGGCACCTTCACCTATTACTATAACTATAACAGGCACCTTAAGGCGCATCATCTCAAGTATATTACGTGCAATCGCTTCTCCTTGACCACGTTCTTCTGCTTCCAGACCCGGATATGCTCCCGGCGTATCAATAAACGAAACCACAGGAATACCAAATTTTTCTGCGCTCTTCATAAGACGCAGCGCTTTACGGTATCCTTCAGGGTTAGCCATACCAAAATTACGGTACTGTCTGGTTTTTGTATTATAACCCTTTTGCTGACCTATAAGCATAAAACTTTGGTCACCTATTTTACCCAGGCCACCTATCATTGCCTTATCGTCCTTTACCGTACGATCACCATGCAGTTCTAAAAATGAAGTTCCGCAAAGTGCTTTTATGTAATCTAAAGTATACGGCCTGTTAGGATGACGAGACAGCTGAACACGTTGCCAGGCTGTAAGATTTTTATAAATATCTTTCTTTGTCTCAGCAAGCTTCTTCTCAATCTGCTTGCAGGTATTAGTGACATCTACGTCACTCTCTTCACCAATTAAAGAACATTTTTGAAGCTGTTCTTCAAGCTCTTTAATAGGTTGTTCAAAATCTAAATATTCCATTAGGGGAAAATTTGAGTTAGCTCACAAATATAATGGTTTTAGAAACCTTTTGCCAAAGTCTCAACCATTTTAAATGTTAAGGTCAATTTATTATTTTACTTGTTTTTTTAATTGTCGGGCTGTACGCCACTTACGCTGACTTTTTAGAATGCCGTTACCAATAACAGTTAGCAAAATTAAAACTGCACCGTAGTAAAATCCGGTATTCATTTCTTCTGTATCGCCTAGAATCACATAGGCAAGTATAATACCATATACAGGCTCCATATTAGTCGTAAGCATTACGGTATATGGAGACAAATATTTCATCACTTTTATAGCCGCAATAAATGCATATGCCGTACAAATTGTGGCTAAGATTAGAATATAAATCCAGTCTGACTGATTTAAATTAAAAAACTGCGCATCAAAACGAGCTGTTACTGCAAGAAATACGGTTATAAATAGTGCGCCGGTTAGCAATTCATAAAATGAAATCATAACCGGATGATGCTGCTGTACAAATTTTCCGTTAATCAATGTGAAAATTGCAGATAGCAAAGCTGAAATTAAGGCGACAATTATTCCTTCAGTATATCGGGTTTCTACTTCAAATATGAGATACAGTCCCGCTATTACAAATAAACCAAAAACAATCTCGTACCAGATTACTTTCCGCTTATAAAATATAGGTTCTAGTATGCTTGTAAAAAATGCACCTGTACTTAACATAGCCAGAGTGATTGAAACATTAGCCAATTTAATTGCTCCAAAAAATGTAAGCCAGTGGAGGGCAATAATTATACCCGCTCCAGCCAACTTTAATCGTGTAGATTTACTTGCTCCTAGCGGAATCTTTTTGTAACGTATATAAATATAGATAAATAGTGAAGCAATTAACATGCGGTACCACACCAGTGCTACCGTGTCTATACTTATAAGTGCGCCTAAGACTGCGGTAAACCCCCAAATAAAAACTATAAAATGAAAATGGAGGTAGCTTTTTAAACTATCGTTTTGCATTGTTGAGCAGATATATTGCTAAAATCCCAAAAAGAACGTTAGGTAGCCAAACGGCTACTAACGGTGAAAAATCTGATTGCTCTGATATTGTTCCAAAAACTTTATCAAAAAATATGAATATAAAAGCGAGAGAGATACCAAGTGCCAGATTAATCCCCATACCTCCTCTTCGTTTCATCGAGGAAACCGCAACCGCAATTATAGTTAAAATATAGGCGCTTACGGGTAAACTGAAACGTTTATATAGCGTCACCTCATATCTATTTATTGATGACGAACCTCTAGCTTTTTCTTTGGCAATAAATTCTCGCAATTTTGGAGTGGTAAGCGTTTCTGCAATATATTCTAGTGGTGTAAGATCTTCTAAGTCGAAGGCGAATAACGTGTCTAATTTAGTCTGACTAATTAAAATATCACCTTCCTCTCCTATGATTCGTTTTTTATACCCATTTAACCGATATAAGGTGTCTTCAGGGCGGTACACAATGCTTCGCGCCTGAATTTTATACTTTAACGTATTATCCTCAAAATGTTCTAGCGTAAAATTCTGTCCCATCTTACTTGAGGGAGTAAATCGGCTTACGTAAATAAAATCATTATCGTTAATCTGTCTATACACATTACGCGTTTCCCTATCTGCTTTATTATTCTTTAAATACTCATAAGAAAACTCATTAAACCCTCTACTTGCTGCGGGAGCGAGATAGGTTCCTAATATATAGGCTCCTACACAAACCAGAGTTGCACCAATGAGATAAGGACGTAAAAATCTATAAAAAGAAACACCAGAGCTTAAAAATGCAATAACCTCGGTGTTATTAGCAAGCTTTGAAGTAAACCATATAACCGAAAGAAATAAAAACAACGGAAAAAGCAGATTTGCAAAATAAACTGTGAAGTTTAAGTAGTACAATACTACCTCTAAGAAAGGTACCTCATTAGCCAGCATCTTGTCTATTTTTTCAGCAAGATTTACTGTTATTCCTATCGGAATAAACAACACAAGCATCATCGTAAATGTACCCAGATAACGCTTAAGAATGTACCAGTCCAGAATTTTCATCTACAACCTTTTGTCCATTTGTTTAACCATTTTTTCTTTCCAGCTATAAAAATCTCCTGCTATAATATGTTTACGTGCTTCCCGTACTAGCCACATATAGAAACCAAGATTGTGTATAGTTCCTATTTGTCTTCCTAATATTTCATTTACACTAAATAAATGACGCACATACGCTTTTGAATATGCAGTATCTACCCAAGTGGTACCGTCTGGATCAAGGGGAGAAAAGTCTGCCTCCCATTTTTTGTTTTTAATATTTATGCTTCCGTGCTGTGTGAAGAGCGTTCCATTTCTTCCATTACGAGTAGGCATTACGCAGTCAAACATATCTATACCTAACGCAATATTCTCTAAAATATTTATAGGCGTGCCCACACCCATTAGATAACGGGGCTTTTCTTTAGGAAGGATGGCGGTAACAATTTCTGTCATTGCATACATCTCCTCTGCAGGTTCTCCCACAGAAAGACCACCAATGGCATTACCCACAGCCCCAGAATTTGCAATATATTCTGCAGACTGCTGTCTTAAATCTTTATATGTACTCCCTTGAACAATAGGAAAAAATGCCTGATCGTAACCATATTTTAAAGGGGTTTTTTCTAAGTGATTAATACACCTGTCTAACCAGCGGTGGGTCATATGCATAGATCGCTTTGCATAATTGTAATCGCAAGGATATGGCGTACATTCATCAAAAGCCATAATAATATCTGCACCTATACTACGCTGAATTTCCATCACACGTTCTGGAGTAAATAAATGTACAGACCCGTCTATGTGAGATTTAAACTTTACCCCTTCTTCTTTAATTTTTCGGTTTGCAGAAAGTGAGTAAACCTGGTAACCTCCACTATCTGTTAAGATATTGCGGTCCCAGTTCATAAACTTATGTAATCCTCCTGCTTTTTCTAAGATATCAATTTGAGGTCTTAGATAAAGATGATAGGTGTTCCCTAATATAATATCTGGGTTTATATCTTCTTTAAGTTCACGTTGATGCACCCCTTTTACAGTACCCACAGTTCCTACAGGCATAAATATGGGAGTTTCTATAGTACCGTGATCTGTGGTGATTGTTCCTGCGCGGGCCTGACTGCCTGCGTCAGTATTAAGAAGATTAAATTGCATAATATATTTTAGAGGGGGCAAAGATAAAACTATTTAGCAGATACAGGGTCTAACCCAAATAGGATAATGACAAATGTGCAATGATAATCCCAATCTTCTTAAATTATCTTAAAAGCTTAGTAATATATAGGTTATTGATTGTAATCCCTATTCAAAAACGGTATTTTTGAAATTCAATTTTAACTCAATAAAAATGCCAAACACAAAACAATTAGAGGATTTTGTTTCTCAGGTAAGAAGAGACATCGTAAGGCAAGTACACGGAGTGAATTCTGGTCACCCGGGAGGATCTTTAGGTTGTGCAGAATTTTTTGTCGCCTTATATCAAGAAGTAATGAAGCGTAAAGATGGCTTTGATATGGATGGCAAAGACGAGGATTTATTCTTCCTGTCTAATGGTCATATATCACCCGTATTTTATAGCGTTTTGGCTAGATCAGGATATTTTCCTGTAGCTGAATTAAATACATATAGAAAAATAGATTCACGTGTACAAGGTCACCCTACTACACACGAAGGTTTACCGGGAATACGTATAGCATCTGGTTCATTAGGTCAAGGTATGAGTGTAGCTCTAGGTGCAGCACAAACTAAAAAACTTAATGGAGACCCTAACTTAGTTTACTCATTACACGGTGATGGGGAATTGCAAGAAGGTCAAAACTGGGAAGCAATCATGTATGCTTCTGCAAATAACATTGACAACCTTATTTCTACAGTAGATTTAAATGGACAGCAGATTGACGGAACTACAGATCACGTTCTTAATATGGGCAGCATTAGAGCAAAATTTGAAGCTTTTGGCTGGGAAGTTCTAGATGTTGAGAAAGGAAATGATATGACTGCGGTTCTTGCTGGTTTAAAAGAAGCAAAATCATTAACCGGTATAGGGAAACCCGTTTGTATTTTACTACATACGATTATGGGTAATGGTGTTGATTTTATGATGGGAACTCACGCGTGGCATGGAAAAGCACCAAATGATGAGCAACTAGAATCTGCTTTAACTCAAAATCCTGAAACGTTAGGAGATTATTAATCGATAGCCTTAGCAGTTTCTCACACTTTAAAAATACATTCATGAAAAAATATATAAACTCAGGAAATATAGATACTCGTTCAGGTTTTGGAGCTGGTATGGATGAACTAGGAAAGACACATGAGAATGTAGTCGCTCTTTGTGCAGATCTTACAGGTTCATTAAAATTAAACGATTTTGAAAAAAATCATCCAGAACGTTTTTTCCAAACGGGTATAGCAGAAGCTAATATGATGGGTATGGCTGCAGGTATGACCATAGGAGGTAAAATACCGTATGCTACAACATTTGCAAATTTTGCAACAGGTCGCGTTTATGATCAAATACGTCAAAGTATTGCTTACTCAAATAAAAACGTGAAAATATGTGCATCTCACGCAGGTCTTACACTTGGTGAAGATGGTGCTACGCATCAAATCTTAGAAGATCTTGGATTGATGAAAATGTTACCGGGTATGACCGTAATTAATACGTGTGATTACAATCAAACAAAAGCGGCTACTATCGCAATTGCAGATCACGATGGCCCTGTTTACTTACGTTTTGGTCGTCCTAGCGTAGCAAATTTCACTGAGAAAGACGGAAAATTCGAAATAGGTAAAGCGGTGCATTTGCTTGAGGGTTCTGATGTGACTATCGTGGCTACCGGACATTTAGTTTGGGAAGCTATTAAAGCTGCTGAAGAATTAAATGAAAAAGGAATTAGCGCAGAGGTAATTAATATTCACACTATTAAACCTCTTGATGATGAAGCAATACTTAATTCTGTAAAGAAAACAAGATGTATTGTTACTTGTGAAGAGCATAATTATTTAGGTGGTTTAGGTGAAAGCGTTGCACGCGTACTTGCTACTAATGACCCTGCTCCTCAAGAATTTGTAGCAACTCAAGATACTTTTGGTGAAAGTGGAACTCCTGCCGAGTTAATGGAAAAATATGGCTTAAATACTAAATCTATTGTTGCAGCCGTTAACAAGGTACTAACTAGAAAGTAAATATTACAGGTATAATTCCTGAGAATGTTTGCTTCTATCAACCAAAATTAGAAGGTCTTTAGCTAGACCAAAATTAATTTTAACTGCTCAATATAAGAGCACAAAATAACCGATATGAAGAATTTATTTTTAGGAGTTTTATTTTTAGCTGCCGGTGCGGTAAGCGCACAGTCAGATCCGGGATTTGGTATTAAAGGTGGTCTTAACTATGGTGGTACAGGAGACATAAGTGATTCTGCAAGCAACGCTTATGACGACCCAAGTAGCGACATAGGTTATCACGTGGGAGTATTTGCCCGTACAGGAGAGAGATTGTTCTTTAGACCAGAATTAGTATATACTAAACTAAATACCACTTATGAGGATTCTGATTTCGGTATGCAAAAATTGGATGCTCCTTTATTAATTGGATATGAAGTAATAGGACCCCTAAATATTTTTGCAGGTCCATCGTTACAGTATATTTTAGATACAGACTACGATGGCCTAGCATTAGGAGATGTAAAAAATGATTTTACAGTTGGTCTTAATTTTGGTGCAGGAGTAGCTCTAGGTAAATTGGGGATTGATCTACGATACGAAAGAGGCTTTGGAGATAATGAAGCAGAATTTTTAGATTCTCGAGGCATTATTACAAATGGTTCTCGTATAGATACAAGACCAGACCAATTGATCTTAAGCGTTTCGCTTAACCTATAATTATATACTCTAATATTGAAAATAAAAAACCCGCCAGAGTTATCTGGCGGGTTTTTTTTATAGTTAAAAATATAGATGAATTAGTTTACATCTGGATCTAAATAATCTGGAGTACCATCATTATTAGAATCAGTGTATGTTACTGTCCCATCTGCATTAATGACAATTTCATCACGTGTAAGCGTACCATCACCGTCGTCATCTGTATCTAGGAAATCAGGAATATTATCTCCATCTGTATCATCTGCTACTTCATTCAAGAATTTGTTTCCGTTGATATCTTCTTTCCAGTTAGGAACACCATCATTATCATCATCTGTATCTGCAACCGCACGATACAAATCAAAAGTAAATACCAGATCTGAATACGAACTAAAACCACTACCAGAGCTATTAAAGTAGCCTAAACCACTCGGTATAAACACTGCTCCTATACCATAATCATTACCAAAAGTAACAGAACCGTCTGCGTTTTCAGTTGCCATTGTACCTGCCTTTAAGTTGCTCAATCCATTTGCAAAACCAAAAACAACCTGAGTAAGATCAAACCAGATTGGTGTAGTTGAACTATCAAATTTTGCACCACCTACTACACTGCCTTGATAATTAACGTAGGTAGAATCTGCAAAGGTAGGCTGGATGCCTGCACCTTGCCGTGCTATAAGACTATATAAAGTATATTCTGTTTCTTGATATGTAAATTTCTCTTCGATTACCTGCGATAACAATGGGGTTTTATCTGCATTGTCTCCACTAATCGTATCAAAAACTATTTTATAATCAAAGCCTTCATCTTCTGCTTCAAATTCTTCATAATTATAAAAGTGCGTTGATAGGTAGGCTTTTAAATTTGCCTGACTCTCTAGTTCTACTTCACCACGATCTCTAGGTGGAGTAACCTCTACAGAATCATCATCATTACTACAAGAAGCAAGAATTAAAAGGCTGAAAACAGCCATAAACACATTTTTAATCATTTTCATCATATTCCTTTTAGGTCGCGCAAGATACAATTTTGCGCTATTTTTGTGTTATTAAAAACGAGCTTTAAAGCAATTGATTATGCGAGTTGATAAATATTTGTGGTGTGTACGGTACTTTAAATCACGTTCTATTGCCACAAATGCCTGCAAAAAAGGGCAAGTAAAAATGAATGATGTTTCGGTAAAACCCTCTAGAGAGGTGTTTCCTTCAGATACCATACAGGTAAGAAAAAATCAAGTAGATTATATTCTTGAGGTTATTGAGCATCCGCCCAGCCGCGTTGGAGCAAAATTAGTAGGATTATATGTTATAGATAAAACCCCTGCTGAAAATTTAGAGAAACTAGACTTACTTAATTATTCTAAGGATTATTATCGCAAAAAAGGTACGGGACGCCCTACAAAAAAAGACCGTCGCGATCTAGATGATTTTCACGATACCGATGACTTTTTTGAAGATGTTGAATAAAAATTATTGGGAATCCAGATATAATGAATCTAATACGGGATGGGATATAGGTTATGCTTCTACCCCATTAACGGCTTATTTTGATCAATTATCAAACAAAAATCTTGAAATCTTAATTCCGGGGGCGGGATTTGGACACGAAGCATTGTATCTGGCAGACAAAGGTTTTAAGAATATAACTGTTTTAGATATATCTTCAATTCCCTTATCAAATATCAAGGATAGTTTACCTAACCCTGCATTAGTAACTTGTATAGAAGAAGATTTCTTTCAGCATACTCAAAAATATGACCTTATTATAGAGCAAACCTTCTTTTGTGCTCTTGATCCACGACTGCGATCTAGCTATGCATCACATATGCATAAATTATTAAAACCAGGCGGAAAGCTTGCCGGTGTGTTATTTAATTTTCCACTAAATGAACAGGGGCCACCCTATGGCGGAAGTTATCCTGAGTATCAAAATCTCTTTTCTGAATATTTCAGCATTAAAACCCTTGAGCCTTGTTATAATTCTATAAAACCACGTCACGGAAACGAACTCTTTTTTATATTTGAAAGTAAATAGCAACCTGCTTATAAACGCTTATGAAAACTACTGTACAGACCATTCTCAATCACGAAGATATTCAGAATAAAATACGACGTATTGCTTATCAAATTTATGAGAGTAATGTTTCTGAAAATGAAATTATTCTGGCCGGTGTTGCGCTTAATGGGTATGTAATTGCAGAACGTTTAAAAGTAATATTAGAAGAGGTCTCTGATATAAAATGTACTTTATGCAAGGTGACAATGAATAAAACTGCTCCCTTGGGTACGGTAGAAACCTCTCTTGATGCTAAAGATTATCAAGATAAATCACTAATACTTATTGATGATGTTTTAAATTCTGGAACCACGTTAATTTATGGAGTAAAACATTTTCTAGAGGTACCGCTTAAGCAATTTAAAACGGCTGTACTCGTAAATCGTAATCATAAAAAATATCCGGTAAAAGCAGATTATAAAGGTATTTCTTTAAGCACCTCATTGCAAGAGCGCGTTAAGGTGCGCTTTAAACCCGGAAAAGATTCTGCTATTCTAGAATAGCGTATTATTTAATTCTTTAATTAGCTCAGGCACTGTTTTTGAATTTACTAAAATCTTCACTTCTGCCTGATTGTAGTAGTAGCTACGTTCAAAAAGATGCTTGCGCACAAACTCTTCTAATTTCTCTTTAGTTTCTTGATGTTTTAAAACAGGACGCTGCTCTCGCTCTGTCCATAAACGCTGGGTAAGCTCATTAACACCTACGTTTATATAAACAGAAGTCCCATCTGCTTTTTTTATCCTCTCCATTGCATCACCATAACAGGGAGTGCCACCGCCCAGACTTATAATTGTATTAGGATAACCTTTAAGAAGTAAATCAAGATAAGCCGATTCGCGTTTTCTAAAATAGATCTCTCCTTTCTCTTCAAATATATCTTTAATTTTTTTTCCTTCCTTTTGCTCCAGGTAGTCGTCAAAATCGATAAAATTCATTTTTTGCTCTTGGGCTAAAATCCTCCCTAAAGTTGATTTTCCCGATCCCATATAGCCTATTAAATATATTTTCATCTTTAAAATTACTGATTTTCAGAAGCCTAACAGCTATCTGTATTTTTTATTCAAATTTATCACAAAAAGACTTGCAAAGATTAAAAAAATGGGTGTATATTTGCAGCCGCATTTAAGGAAAGACTTGGTAGCTCAGTTGGCAGAGCATCTCCCTTTTAAGGAGAGGGTCCTGGGTTCGAGCCCCAGCCAAGTCACTAACATAAAACCAGATCTCAACATCTGGTTTTATTTTTTAAAAATGTTGATTTTGATTAAAATCTGAGTTGTAAAAGACTTGGTAGCTCAGTTGGCAGAGCATCTCCCTTTTAAGGAGAGGGTCCTGGGTTCGAGCCCCAGCCAAGTCACTAATGGAAACCAGATCTTAGGATCTGGTTTTTTTTATTACTTTAGAATTATACCCGGATGCTGGAATTGGTAGACAGGCACGGTTGAGGGCCGTGTGTACTACGTACGTGTGGGTTCAAGTCCCATTCCGGGTACAAAAAACCCCTGTAAACACAATGTTTACAGGGGTTTTTCTTTTTATACTTTCAAATTACTGACGAAATTTCCCGTCTAAAATTGATGTTTAAAATTTAGCTTTCTTTTCCATATACTTTTGCCACATTACAATTAGATATTTGATTTACCAGATTTTTCCAGATCGAGGAATCCGTAATCATAAACGAATAAGTAAACATCTCCCCTCTTGTTTTTCCAATAATGCGTGAAGAAATTAGGGTTAAAGCCATCGTTTATAAGTTCAGCCTTCTGAACTGTAGTATAGCCTTTATAGCTGTATGTCTTTAATAACTTTCTATTTGTTTTAAGTTGGCGATCTACTTCTAAATAGAACACTTCTTTGGATTGTCTTCTTTCGTATTGACAAATTGATTTGCATTTTACAGAGCAAAATATTTTATCAATTCTACCAGCTATAACTGAATCACAAACCGGACAAGTTCTCATAGGCAATCCTTTTAAAAAAGTATATTATACGACTAATATACCTCTTAAAATTTGATTCTATTGTAGTATTGAAACCGTGAGTGCTCTAAAAAATATTACGTTATACAATATCATGATCAACAATCAGAAAATGATAGGGATAAAATTTGCGCCTGATAAAAAAATTCAGGCATTGGTAAAAAATCTTGATTCGCCAAAATGGAGCACTACCTATAACTTAGTATACATAATTAATTCTAAAACTAATCTTGCTCAAATCTATAAAACATTTAATGGTATAGCCTGGATTAATTACAACAGATTTCTAGCGAATAAACCTGTAAATAAGAAAAATGTTATAATTTACGTAGATTATTATCGCAATAGAAACCTTCCAAAAGATTACAAGCGATGCCCCGAAGAGTATCTCCTAAAACTTGAGCTTAAGCGCTATGCACTTAATACTGTGCGTACCTATATTCAATTTTTTGAACATTATATTAATTACTACTTCGATAAAGAAATATCAACTCTTAATGAAATGCACGTACGCAGATACCTTCAAGCATTAATACGTAGTGATAAATCTAATTCATACATAAACCAAGCTATAAATGCTATAAAATTTTATTATGAAAGTGTATTAGGAATGCCTAATCGTTTCTATGAACTAGAAAGACCTAGAAAAGAAAAGAAATTACCTACTGTTATCTCTAAAGAAGAAATACTAAGTCTTATTGACGCTACCACTAACGTGAAGCACAAATGTGTTATACAACTTCTGTATAGTTCTGGGTTGAGGCGTAGCGAGCTTCTTAACTTGAAAATTGCAGATATAGATAGTAAGCGAATGCTTATACGCGTGATTCAAGCTAAGTGTAAAAAAGATCGTTATACATTATTATCACATACTGTATTAAAAAATTTACGCATTTATTATAAATGTCATAAACCACAAAAATTTCTTTTTGAAGGACAAAATGGAAACCAATACAGCAGTACAAGTATTGTGAAAATTATAAACCGCTCTGCAAGCAAAGCAGGGATTTCTCAAAAAATAAGCGCACACACTTTACGTCATAATTTTGCTACGCATCTATTGGAAGCCGGAATAGACTTACGACAAATACAAGTTTTACTAGGTCACCAGAGTACAAAAACTACTGAAATATATACTCATGTAGCAACAAATACTTTTTTAAAGATCAAAAATCCCTTAGATTAGCTACTGAAACTAAAATAAATATATGTGTACATGTACACATATCCAATTGTTAGCCACAATACGAAAAAAACTCACGATTAAAAATTGGAAATTGATTTAAAAACCTTTACTGCGTTAAAAGAATTGCATCTACTCAATTCTGTCCCTGCGACTTTTGAAAGTTTGGAATTACTTGCGAAAGCAAGTACTGAATTAATCCAATCGATATACGATTCAAAACCTGAACTCGGAGAAGGCGAAGTGTTTATTGAAACATTGTCAATAAAGATTTTACTGACTACTAAAAGCATTATTGAACTAGGAAAAGGAACAAAAGTTTCTGCTTTGACTAAAGACAGTAACGTGAAATTATTAGATTTTTCTTCAATCAACATATTAACACGCTCAATAATTGAAGCGTTTTTAACCTTAGAATACTTATTTTTCAATAACTTAAGTATTGAGGAACGAAATTTCAGATTCTATATTTGGCAGATTTCTGGTTATAAAGCAAGACAAGGATTTTTTAATGAAAGAGGTCAATTAAAGGAAAACGTTAACGAGAAACTTCAAACGGAATTAGCTGAGATTAAAAGATTAAAAACAATTATAGAAAAGTCACCTTATTACAAAAATTTGAATAAACAGAATTTGTGGAAATTAGACACTTTCGGACTGCCAAGATTAGTAAGTTGGAGTAAGTTAATTGAGCAAAGTATTTTAAAGACATCAATGTTTGAATTGTCATATAAATTATATTCAAATTATGCTCATTCTAAATTCATTTCTCTAATCCAAATGAACGGAGCGAAAACTCTAAACAAAGGTTCAGAAGAAAACGATTTATCAATTTTAAATTCATTAAGAGTTGTTAAAATGATAAATTGTATTGCAATTGTTGGACTGAAAAATAAATTTGATTTTGCGTCAAAAGTGTTTGAGCAATATGATGAAGAAATAAAGTCAACAATCTTATTCTGGAATGAATTTGGAACGGAATAAGTACTGTAGCTAACAATGTATAAAATTAATTGCTTGGTAATAGCCTACTTACGAAAATCCTCTAGGATTTTCTATTCAGTTTTTATTTGCTAAATTAGTAACTAAACCACGCAACTAATCTTATACGAAACCGTTGGCGGTCATTGCAAGCAAGACAAAGAAGAAATACAAAAAAATAAATATTATGAATAATAATAAAAAACGAAATGTCGGAAACGGAATTGGAATCGGTGCTGCACTTGGAGTAGCATTTGGAGCGGCTTACGGTTATCAAGCTGGAAGTGTTTCACAAAGTATTGCATTAGGACTTGCGATTGGTGTTGCACTTGGAGCAATATTCGACTTTGCAATTAGGAAAAAAAAGAGCTAGGCAAAACAACAACGAACCGCCAACAATGGCTATAAGTAATTGCTTGTTCTCGCCTACTTCTGAAAATCCTGCGGAATTTCCAAGTTGGTGTGTACTTGCAAAGTTTAGTGCTAACCCACGCAACTACTCATAGCCGTAGCCGTTGCCCACAATTAGAAAAAACAGTTCCCTAATTGAAATGAACAGTTCGCTCATTATAGATTTTTACTATTAAAAAAGGAATGTAGTTTTGAATAAACTACCAAACTATGAATAGAATAATTATTGTAATACTTCTTTTTCCGACTTTATTATTAAGTCAAAATAATTGCGAAAAATACGTTGAGAAATATATTCCAACTGATTTGAATGACGCAATTTCCTTTTTTGAATGTAAGTGGTCAGAAGATGACCTTATTGGATTTAAAAACAAAGAAGAACAAAGTGCGACTTCAGAATTACATTTTGGAACAGGAATGTCGTTAAGGAATAATTGGAAACTTTGGGCTGGAACATCTGAAATTTCAAAATTTTTCAGAGATTTAGGAATTCATCATCCAGACGATATGTCAAGTATAATTTTGACTTCGTTACACCGAAAACTGAACGAAAAGCCTATCGAATTAGAAAAGCAAATTAAATATTACAAAGATTATTGGGCAGAATCTGAACGGAAAGAAAACGTACGAAAAAAAGAAGAGTTTAATGAATTTAAAATTGGAGACATTGTTGAATTTCTATATGACTATGATTTCGTATTAAAACGTCAGGAAAGAAAATATATGGACGATAAGTGTTTCGCTACAGGAAAAATAATTGACCTAAATAAAGAAAAATTTGAACTAAAAATCAAACTAATAAAGAGTTGCGACAGAAAAGGAATTATTATTCTTGAATATGATGTTTGGGACAAAGTAGATGGAGAATATAAAAAGATTGAGGAGGATAAAATTGAGATTATGAAAAAAGGAGAAACTCGATGGACTTCATATAATTTATGGGAAATAGTGGAATAATAACTGTGGGCAACACCGTATATAATTTATTGCTGGTTCTAGCCTACTTACGAAAATCCTCGCGGATTTTCTATTCGGTTTTTATTTGCTAAATTAGTTGCTTATACACGCAACGTATCATATACAAAACCGTTGTGTTTAATTTAACAATCGATTACGAAAAACATCATATTATGTCTTCTGACTTTTTTGACATTTCAAGCATTTGGACAAAACGAAGACGATAAAAACGGATTGAAAGACTTAAGTTATGAAGACAAAATAGCAGAAAAAGCCTGCATATATCTTTCTGAACTGGACTCTATTTCTGACCCTCAACAGGCAGTAATAAAATGTATCATTAAAGCAAAAAACAAAGTCCACGAAGAAGACGTTGACAAAAAATATAAACGTGATTTCACGGTAGAAGGAATAAGAGGACTGAATAAAAAAGTGACTGATTTATTGATTGAAAATTGTGAAATAATATCAAAATCTGAATAAAAGAAAAAACTACACACAACACAGTATATAAAAAATTGCTGTTTTGTGCTTAATCAATGTTAGTTGCTTTGTTTGCTAGCTTCTGATTTTCCTTCGGAAAATCCTCGCACACAAACACGCAACTTTCCATATACATAAACGTTGTCAACCATAGCTCCTGACCAAAATTAAAATGAAAAAAATGAAGATCAACAAAGTAGGTTACTATATTTTAAACGCCATCTTATTTATATCGATAATTCTTGGGTTTTACGAAATAATAGATATTCAAACCTTGGTAGGAGTTTTTATAACTCCAGCTTTTATAATATCCGCTTCTTTGCAATATAAAAGTAAAAAAGAGAAACAGTAGATTCCGCTTAAAATGGGATTTTTACTCAGCCGCTTAAACTTAAAAGAAACTGATTTCTCACTCAGCCGCGGATTTTAATTTATCACACTTCCGGACAAAAATTTTAAAAGAGAAAAAAGAACTTTAAAGATTAAATTGAGGAAGCGAGATTATTAACGTTACGGATTTCACTCAGCCGCAAAGAGAATTTTATCACTCTTGCGGATTAAAAGTTGGAACTATAAAAGATAAATAGTTACTCGAAAAGAATTTGGGATACGAAAACGCAGCGGCAAATCTTTAGTTCTCACTCGGCTGTGTCGTTACGGATTGACAACAATGTATAAAAACAATGCTATCTTAGTGTCAAATCGAAAGTCTGTGTGTACTTGCTACGTCTGATTTTCCTGCGGAAAATCAACGCGGGCAATCGTCGCACTGTTTTTATACGAGACGTTAACGGCAATAAGCTCTTAAAAAATTAGAGCAACTTCAACCCAACTCCTTTTTTGCTTTTTACCCTATATTTTCTTCTCAATTCGCAAGTAGTGACGTTTATCAGAAAAGCAAAAAATCTACGGTTTTTGTATTTTAAGCATATCTAAATCGTTTGGTTTGGGCTCAAAAAAAGAGCAGCTTTCGGGGTTTTCCTTTTGCCGCCAGCACGCAATCTCAGCGCAATAGCTATGCAGACGGACTTTTGGTTCGTCATTATTTGTTTAAGTTCAATAACCCTTCTAACCTATATTTATGTCTGCCAAAGTTTGTCGGTGGATTGAAAAAGCGGCAAAACTAAGGGGATTATCCGTTTGGCTTGTCCACAGGGTTTGGCATACGCTGCTTAATGCCGCTAACAATACCTATAAGTAATGCGTGGCTTGGGGTTTTATAAAATGGTTTGGCTATATTTATAAGGTCGCTAAATCTGTTGGATTTAGCTTTGGACAAAAAAAGAAACAAATCAAAACCAAAAGCTTTAACTCGGTGCGTATCCACAAATCCGTCGGATATCCCAAACGCACTACTCATAGCTTTAGCGTTAGCATTAAGCTGAAAAATGAACAATAAGCACGACATTGATACTTATTCTAAACTCGCCTTAGGTGCTTCATTTTACTTGGAAGAATCATTCAGATGTATATATGAATCTCTTGAATACGAATTTGCCGCGATTCTTTTTTCTCAGCTTTTGGAGAATATAGAACCCTCAGTTGAGGATAGAAAAATATTTGCAAAAACATCTTTGCCAAATGACGCAATTGGACTTCTACAATCTGAAATTCCAGATATATTGTCTGAACCGACAACTAAAATGATGTCCGATGCTTGGAAAAATGCTCAACTCCGTTCTAAAACAGAAAATCACAAGTTTGGATTGGACCATAAAATTGATTCCATTGAAATATTAGGCCATTTAAATAATTTTGGCTTTTTCATAGAAACAATAATTAATAGGCATCTTTTATTCCTTAATCAATCAGGTAAAATTGATGACTTTAGTTACTCAAGATTCTCAGTAGCAAAAGTTATGGAACGTATAATTTATATTTTCAAAGAAGATTTAAAGAACAATACTATTCACCTAAATGAAGTGCAGAATCTTTTTAGGTTGAGGAATAAGACAGTTCATTACACACCCGACAATGCAAAGGTTTTGAAGCCCAGAATTTCAGAATTAATAAAAATTTGGACTCAATGTGCTAAACTGATTGGAAAACTTGAAATTCAGGAAAATTTTAATGAAGAGAGTTTTTCGGAAAGAATATTATATCATTCTTTGAGACTCCAAAAAAAGTGGAACTAAAAAAGCCTAATGCTAACAAAACCTATAAACAATACGGGCTTCAGGCTTAATCGTAGGGTTTGTGTATTTTTATGATGTCCGCAAAATCTTATGGATTTTGCTCTGGACAAGAAAAAATAAATCAAAACAATAAGATTTCGCTATCTGCGTAGCGGAAAGCAAACGCTAGTTTGCCCCCGTACTGTTCATAGCTAAACCGTTGGCTACAATTAACAGGAAATGAGCAAAATAAATGAATTTCTGAATGAATTAGATGACTATGAATTAGCCTTTTTTGCAAAATTCAAATTGTCAACATATATGAAAGTAACTCAATCAAAAATAAAAGAATATTTGGTTGAAAGAAATCTGAATGAATCTAAAATTGAAAGATTAATTGCTGAAAATCCTAAATCAAAACTTGAAGATAAACTGAAAAGATGTCCACGCTGTTACTCTGACAAAATTCGGAAAAATAAAGTGGAATGGACAAACACAGATGGTGGAATTGGACTTGAAGATGAAATTGCAATTGCAGATGGAATTGGTGGAGAAGCAACCTATAAAAATGAAGTTGTTTGTGACGTTTGTGAATTTTGGTTAGAAGACCCAAATGAGGAAAAACCAGTTTCTTTTCCAAAAAGGATAATGAAAGGAATTTGGAAAAATATAATTGGAATATAAATTAAATAAAATGAAAGGAATATCAAAATTAATAATTGATTTAGCAAATTTAAAAATGTTTGAAAGTATAGAATCTTTAGATTACAACTCAATTAGCAAAGACCATATTGGAGAAATTCAAGTAATATTTCAAGGTGAAAAAATCCAAGAATCTGTTTACACTTTTGATGACGAATTTACAATCTCGAAAAGAATAATAGAGAAATCAAGTTTAAAATAGGAAAAAAACTGTAGCCAACACCGTACAAAATTAATTGCTTGCTTTTTTCTTACTTACGAAAATCCTCGCGGATTTTCTTTGTCAGTAATTATTTACTAACTTTATGGCTAAACCACGCAACTAACCTTGTACAAACACGTTGTATGCAAGCCGAAAAAACTTCTAGATGAAAGATAGAATAATTGAAATTGAAAAAAATCTAGATAAAAAAGTTGTGGAATTATCTATCTATAAAGAATCATTTCAGTCAATTTACTCAGTTTTATTATTCACGGCAGAAAGCATTGATTTTAAGGGAGATGTTGACACCGCAATGGATTATTTAGGTCGAACATCACTTATTTATCCAATAATCAAAAAGTATGCTCAAAATTGTTGTACAGAAACTACAACACAGTCCATTTTAAAAACAGGAAGTATTGAATATTTAGAAGATATAAATTTTCTTGTTGCCTATGCACATTTCTCTATGCTTATGCCTCAAATTCACAGAGGAACTCTTGAAGTTAAATCGATAAAAGAAAATAAGATAAAAATTGATTTTCCGAATGAATCTGTAAAAGAATCTGAACTTATAGATAAACTATATAGTACCATATCCTTACCAATCACATTTTCATATAAAGAGAATGACAAAATAAGGACTCATACCGACCTGAAAGCAAAAAACAGAGATTATACTATTTGCGATAAAGACTTCCATTTAATCAAAGAAATTTATAATTATCACATAAAATTCTCAATTAATATAGAAGTCCTGCCTGATGAATTGATTGAATCAAAAATAGGATTTTCAAATGTTGAGTTTAGAAATTTCGTTGCAGCTTTAAAATCATTTTCAGAATATTTTATTTTCCTTTCTAGAAGTTATAAAGAACAGATAAACGACAAAAATTCAGCTGAAGAAAATGACAAACTAATGTCTGAATATATGGAATGGTCTGTTTGTTGTCTGAATTATAAAACGTTGGGATGGTTTATCGCAATTTCTGGAATAGAGCAAAACAAGTTTGACTTAATATTATCATATTTCATAGATATATATTCTAATAATACTGGCGTTAATTTTAAATCTAACTCTTTCACGGGCGAAGGGTATCAGCCGCCAATTACTATAATTGATGAATCAATTTTGTTTAGTCCTCACGCTTTAAGGTATTTATTAAGTTTTAATAATGTTTTATACTCTATAAATAAAAATGACAAAAAACTCTTCAATAATGAAATCTCTGACAAACTTGAACCTGTTCTAATTAAACAACTTAAATATCTTTTTTCTCGATTTGACAAATTAGAATTGAAAGAAAACATTAACTATCCAGGAAGTGAAATTGATTTGTTAGTTTTAAGTAAGGAAGAAAAAGTCTGTCTTTCCATACAAGTAAAAACGACAATCGCCCCAGATAGTTCTAGAACCGTTGCTAGAGTTGAAGGCAGAACAAATGAAGCTTTTAAGCAAATAGAAAAATTTGAAAAGCTAACTTCTAAAGAACAGTTAAAGTTAATTAATAACGCTTTTCAAAGTGAACTTGACGAAATAAAAATAATTAGTTTAATACTAGTTCGTTCCTCAGCTGGGTCAGACAAAGGTTGGGAAATTAATAATACGTATCGGATTTTAAATTATTCTATGTTAGCTAGAATACTTTGCAGCAAACTGGAATCTGATGATAGAAAATTTTCAAATTTTGACGACCAGATATTAGAAAAACAAAAGGAATTAATTGATAACTCAAATTGGGGAGTAGATTATGAAACTTTGAAAATAGGAGAGTTTGAAATTGAATTCCCAAATATTCATTTTGAAGACAAGAAAATATTAACCGAACATATTAAAACATTCAAATGTTACCCTAAAATTGAAACAGCGAAACATTAAAAGGCCAGCATACAACAACGTGTATAATTAATTGCTTTGGTCGTTGTCTATTTGGAAAATTCCTTCGGAATTTTCTCGCGTTCGTTTTTGTTTACTAAATTAGTTGCTGAAACACGCAACTAACCATACACAAACAGTTGTGCGTCAGTTTAGAGAAAAATTCCTAAGTAAAAAAATACAATTAAAATAACCTAAAACTTAAAATTATGAAATTAGATTTGTACACTAAAAGTATCCTTACCGTTATTGCAATTTGCTTAACAATTAATGTTTTAAAAGATTTTGATATTATTCCAAAAACATACGCAAAAGAATCTCTAAAAAATGAACCAAATTTACTTCCAAACAAAAATTATGGTTTAATTCCCGTGAACGCTGACGGTACAATTGATGTAAATATCAAATCATCTTCTGAAATGGATGTTAATATAACTGGAGTGTCCACAAGCGATGAATTAGATGTAAATATTGATGAAATTGGTGGAGGCTATGTATCACACGGCGGACCAATAAGTGTTGAAATTGATTAATCAACTTTCCTAAAAACATTTTTGATAAAAACATCAACATAAATCTTAACCAACAGGTCTAAAAAAATTATAAACGTAATGGACATCAATCCTTCCGAAATAATGATTTCTGCGATAGTTGGAGTTGTCGTTGCGGAACTCTGGAATTTTATCAAAAGAAAATATGAAGAAACTCGTCCAATAAAGAAGCTGAAAAAAATTAAAGCTATCAAAGTTTTGTGGTTTATCCTGTCATATATTTTACCATTAGGAACTATTGTGTTTTTAATCATTGATAAAAACACTGAACCGACTTTTAAAAATATTTCTCTATTCATAATAATTTGCATTTCTTTAGTGTATAATCTTTTAATGAGCCATATAATCAACCTTTATAAAATGAATACAAAACTGACTAATATAAGCTCTGAGAAACTGACAAAAATTGACCAAACATTTGATAAGGTTTATCATCACATTGAAAAAACTAAATCGGACAATAACCTGAAATAAAAAACCGAACGCACAACAATGGCTATAAGTAATTGCTTGTTCTCGCCTACTTCTGAAAATCCTCGCGGATTTTCAGTTTGGTGTGTACTTGCAAAGTTAAGTGCTAAACCACGCAACTACTCATAGCCGAGACCGTTAACGGCAATAAGCTCTTAAAAAATTAGAGCAGCTTCAACCCAACTCCTTTTTTGCTTTTTACCCTATATTTTCTTCTCAATTCGCAAGTAGTGACGTTTATCAGAAAAGCAAAAAATCTACGGTTTTGTATTTTAAGCATATCTAAATCGTTTGGTTTGGGTCAAAAAAAGAGCAGCTTTCGGGATTTTTCCTTTTGCCACCAGCACGCAATCTCTGCGCAATCGTTATGCAGACGGACTTTTGGTTCGTCATTATTTGTTTAAGTTCAATAAGCCTTCTAACCTATATTTATGTCTGCCAAAGTTTGTCGGTGGATGGAAAAAGCGGCAAAACTAAGGGAATTGTCCGTTTGGCTTGTCCACAGGGTTAGGAATGCGCTACTTAATGCCGCTAACAATACCTATAAGTAATGCGTGGCTTGGGGTTTTATAAAATGGTTTGGCTATATTTATAAGGTCGCTAAATCTGTTGAATTTAGCTTTGGACAAAAAAAGAAACAAATCAAAACCAAAAGCTTTAGCTCGGTGCGTATCCACAAATCCGTCGGATATCCCAAACACACTACTCATAGCTTTAGCGTTAACGGCAATAAGCTCTTAAAAAATTAGAGCAACTTCAACCCAACTCCTTTTTTGCTTTTTACCCTATATTTTCTTCTCAATTCGCAAGTAGTGACGTTTATCAGAAAAGCAAAAAATCTACGGTTTTTGTATTTTAAGCATATCTAAATCGTTTGGTTTGGGCTCAAAAAAAGAGCAGCTTTCGGGGTTTTTCCTTTTGCCGCCAGCACGCAATCTCTGCGCAATCGTTATGCAGACGGACTTTTGGTTCGTCATTATTTGTTTAAGTTCAATAAGCCTTCTAACCTATATTTATGTCTGCCAAAGTTTGTCGGTGGATGGAAAAAGCGGCAAAACTAAGGGAATTGTCCGTTTGGCTTGTCCACAGGGTTAGGAATGCGCTACTTAATGCCGATAACAATACCTATAAGTAATGCGTGGCTTGGGGTTTTATAAAATGGTTTGGCTATATTTATAAGGTCGCTAAATCTGTTGAATTTAGCTTTGGACAAAAAAAGAAACAAATCAAAACCAAAAGCTTTAGCTCGGTACGTATCCACAAATCCGTCGGATTTCCCAAACGCACTACTCATAGCTTTGGCGTTATAGGACATTTGAGAAACGAACAAATGATAGAATTAATACTTTCGACTTTAGCTGAATTTGGACTCAATCGTTAAGATTATAAACATCAAAAACGAATAACTAAAAAAGAAAAAAAAGACGGAATTAAAAGACCGATTCAAAAATATTTTATGCAACCGAGTGCACTAATGGTAATTGCTTTTTTGGGCGTTGGAAGTTTAAGTGCTATTCTATTTCTTACTTATCAAAGAACGTCAGTTTTTCCTGAAAAAACAAAAAAGGAAATATCTGAAATGAATGACAGAATGAAAATTGGAATGAAAATCTCGGACAATACCCAATGGAACCTGAATGAATAAATCGGAAATACTCCTTTAAGACAAGATTGGAAAAAAGACGCTTGGAATCGAGAATATAAATTTACGATTATAGATAATGCAAACGGATTTTTAATTACATCTGCTGGCTCTGACGGAAAATTTGGAACTGAAAATGATATTAATCGGAATAAAATATTGAAATGAAAAAAAACTCTTTTTGGGATACGATATCAAACTCTATGAGATTTCAAATTATAGTTGCTGGAATAATACTAATTGTAGTAATAATTTTAGTTATTGGAAAAGTAATTTTTAATTAAACTGGAAAATGAAATAAATAAAAGCGTGCTACAACCGTATATAATTTATTGCTAGGTCTCGCCTACTTACGAAAATCCTCGCGGATTTTCTATTTGGTTTGTATTTGCTAAATTAGATACTTAAAACACGCAACAAACCATATACAACAACGTTAACGGCAATAAGCTCTTAAAAAATTAGAGCAACTTCAACCCAACTCCTTTTTTGCTTTTTACCCTATATTTTCTTCTCAATTCGCAAGTAGTGACGTTTATCAGAAAAGCAAAAAATCTACGGTTTTTGTATTTTAAGCATATCTAAATCGTTTGGTTTGGGCTCAAAAAAAGAGCAGCTTTTGGGGTTTTTCCTTTTGCCGCCAGCACGCAATCTCTGCGCAATCGTTATGCAGACGGACTTTTGGTTCGTCATTATTTGTTTAAGTTCAATAAGCATTCTAACCTATATTTATGTCTGCCAAAGTTTGTCGGTGGATTGAAAAATCGGCAAAACTAAGGGAATTGTCCGTTTGGCTTGTCCACAGGGTTTGGCATGCGCTGCTTAATGCCGCTAACAATACCTATAAGTAATGCGTGGCTTGGGGTTTTATAAAATGGTTTGGCTATATTTATAAGGTCGCTAAATCTGTTGGATTTAGCTTTGGACAAAAAAAGAAACAAATCAAAACCAAAAGCTTTAGCTCGGTGCGTATCCACAAATCCGTCGGATATCCCAAACGCACTACTCATAGCTTTGGCGTTAACGGCAATAAGCTCTTAAAAAATTAGAGCAACTTCAACCCATCCTCTTTTTTGCTTTTTACCCTATATTTTCTTCTCAATTCGCAAGTTGTGACGTTTATCAGAAAAGCAAAAAATCTACGGTTTTGTATTTTAAGCATATCTAAATCGTTTGGTTTGGGTCAAAAAAAGAGCAGCTTTCGGGATTTTTCCTTTTGCCGCCAGCACGCAATCTCTGCGCAATCGTTATGCAGACGGACTTTTGGTTCGTCATTATTTGTTTAAGTTCAATAAGCATTCTAACCTATATTTATGTCTGCCAAAGTTTGTCGGTGGATGGAAAAAGCGGCAAAACTATGGGAATTGTTCGTTTGGCTTGTCCAAAGGGTTTGGCATGCGCTGCTTAATGCCGCTAACAATACCTATAAGTAATGCGTGGCTTGGGGTTTTATAAAATGGTTTGGCTATATTTATAAGGTCGCTAAATCTGTTGGATTTAGCTTTGGACAAAAAAGAAACAAATCAAAACCAAAAGCTTTAGCTCGGTGCGTATCCGGAAATCCGTCGGATATCCCAAACGCACTACTCATAGCTTTGGCGTTCTACGCAATTTGACAAACTCACTAAAAATATTAATTCTGCTTATGCTTTTTGTTTCGTGTAGAACAGAAGAGAAACCACAATTGGCTAAATCGAACTTTTCAATACAAAACGATTATACAGAATTGACCAATAAAATAACTGAATTGGATACAATAAAAATTTGGGTTGGCTTAAGTCAATGTTTGTTCCAAGGTGTAGAAAAACTAACAATCACGCGAGAAAAGGACTCACTGAAGGTACAACCGGAATTTGCCGAGTCAATGGTAGTTGGTGCTAAGTTTAAGAAAATTAAACCCGTTTTTATTTCTGTAAATGACACCACTTGGAAATTTAATGAGTTCTTAAAAAGGAATAAAAATAGACTGAATCTAGACAGCCTAAAATATGGTAGATTACAGATTACCTATAAAAAAAAGAGGTTAAACTTTATGACTGATGGATTGGGAGATAATGCAAAATTTCTGATTGATTACTGCAAAACAATGAAAAATATAATGCCTGACAGCGATTATCATATCTACACAGGAATTGAAATAGAAGATCCAGAATTAATAACGCAATAAGAAACTGCGTAGAACAATGGCTATAAACCATAGCTTCTTCCCTGCACTTTTAGAAAATCCTACGGACTTGCTCCCGTCAGTTTCTTTTTGCTATCTTAGTTACAAAACCACGCTAAGGCACATAGCCTAAAACGTTGTAGTGCATTTGAGAGCAACCTAATGAAAATCAAGAAACTGATATTAATAATGGGAATTTTAAGTAGCGTTTTCGGATTTAGTCAAAACAAAAATCTAATTGAACTGACTTCAAATCAAGACGCTGAAGAAGGTTGGCAAGATTTAATTTTCACAATCACTAAAAAGGAAAAAATAGACAATGGATTTTGGAGTTTGACCTGTAAAGCAAAATATGAAAATCAGATTGTTGGACTAAAAATCAATATTGCGGACGGAATTCCAGCCGGAATCGTGAATAATGAGCTTGACAATACAAGATTTGTAGAAAAAGGAATTGAAATACAATCAATCGGAACTGAAAGCGATAAGCTAATAGGTGTAATTTCTAAACTTTACGGACAACCTAAACAAACAAAATTCTCGACTGAAAAACTGACTTTCACAATATTTCCTTTAAACCGAGACAACGCAACTTTAGAAAATGGTCGATATAAATTTAAGCTGTTTTTTGACGACAACAATGAGCAAAATCTATACGCTGAATTCTATATAAATCCTGACTTAAAAAACGGAACTGTCGAATTGAATGAAAAAGATGAGGAATATCGCCAGAATATTGTAAAACTGTTATCTGAAAAATGAAAAAACGCACTACAACAATGTATAACCGCAATTACGGCGGATTCGACTACGTCCAAATCCACTCGTAATTGCTAACGCCAGTTCTAAACCGAAAATTAACGCATATAAACCCGTAACTGACGGTTATACGAGACCGTTGGGCGCAATTATTCACAAAATTTCTGCTGACCTAATTATATTGAAATTTATGAAAAAATATTTAGGATTTATATTCATTTTAATCTGTGCATTAAATTGTAACGCACAAAAATTAAATACTTCTCAAGATAGCACCAAAGTCTTTTATGATGAGCTGTTTTCTATTATGGAAAACGAATATTTATATAAAGACAATGTAAATTGGAAAGAAATAGAACCAAAAGTTCGGAAAAATTTAAAAGAATATATAGATTTCAATAGTTCATTAGAGGAAGTCACAACTTTATTTAATCTTCTAAATGCAGACCATTGTAAAGTTTATTACAATCAAAACACATATTCTGGTAATTTTAAAACACCAACTCAAAAAGATTTTAGTGAACAATGGGTAAAAAAATACTCGACTAAACCAAATTTTGAAGTCAAAGTATTAGATAATGAATATGGATATATTCTGATGCCAGGAATAATGTTTGAGGATGTTAGCTCGAAAAACATTCATAAACTATCACAACCGATGTATGATGAAATTTATAATATCAAGAGTTCAAAAAATATAAAAGGTTGGATTATAGATTTACGATTTAATACGGGTGGGAATATTACACCTATGCTTTTAGCATTATATGATTTTCTAGGTGATAATGATGTTTGGGGTGTACTTGATATTAATAAAAAGAAAGTTACGAACGTAAAATTATCAAAAGGAAAATATATAAATAATTCTAAGAAAAGCTCTTACATAAAGCCAAAAGGAATGTTGCTTGATGAAGCTAAGGTTGCAATCATAACCAATTTAGCTACAGGTAGTTCAGGTGAAGTAACGGCATTAGCTTTTAAAGGAAGAAAAAATGTGAATTTCATAGGAGAAAAAACGAATGGTAAAACAACAACGAATACGCTTGCTAATTTACCATTTGGGGCATATATGGCTTTAACCGTGGGGTATGATTGCGATAGAAATGGGAATTTTTATGAGCAAATCATTCCAGATGTCAAAGTTTCAAAACAAGACAATTTTGAAAATTTACTTCTAGATAGAAATATTCAAGAAGCAATAAAATTTATATCAAAAGGAGAATAACTTCGCCCAACAACGTATAAAAATAATAGCGGTTTAATCGCTAAAACCAAAGTAAGTAAATATAAAACAAGGTCTGTGTTTAACCGAAAAGTTAGTGTGTGTAAATCCGCTACTATTCTTATACTAGACCATTAACGGCAATAAGCTCTTAAAAAATTAGAGCAACTTCAACCCAACTCCTTTTTTGCTTTTTACCCTATATTTTCTTCTCAATTCGCAAGTAGTGACGTTTATCAGAAAAGCAAAAAATCTACGGTTTTGTATTTTAAGCATATCTAAATCGTTTGGTTTGAGCTCAAAAAAAGAGCAGCTTTCGGGGTTTTTCCTTTTGCCGCCAGCACGCAATCTCTGCGCAATCGTTATGCAGACGGACTTTTGGTTCGTCATTATTTGTTTAAGTTCAATAAGCCTTCTAACCTATATTTATGTCTGCCAAAGTTTGTCGGTGGATGGAAAAAGCGGCAAAACTAAGGGAATTGTCCGTTTGGCTTGTCCACAGGGTTAGGAATACGCTACTTAATGCCGCTAACAATACCTATAAGTAATGCGTGGCTTGGGGTTTTATAAAATGGTTTGGCTATATTTATAAGGTCGCTAAATCTGTTGAATTTAGCTTTGGACAAAAAAAGAAACAAATCAAAACCAAAAGCTTTAGCTCGGCGCGTATCCGGATCCGTCGGATTTCCCAAACGCACTACTCATAGCTTTGGCGTTGTGTGCAATATCGAAAATGAAAAATCCTTACAAAGAACATCTTGATATTTTTTTTGAAACTGTTACTGATTTAAAACATACAGCTAACAGACTCAATAAAGTTCTATTAAAAGATGTAGAAAAATATACAAAGGAACAGGCTAAATATTTCTCTGGAACCGCTTTAATTATTGGAGATTGGACAGGACCAACTGATAATGGATGGAAAATTAATTTTCATACAGGAATTTCAAAATCGACATTTAAAGAAAATTATGCTTCAGAAATTGAGAAAGTCTTATCGAGAGAATTCGGAATTGCATTCGCTCAATCTTTCGAAGCATTTGAAAAACTATTAAAAGATTTTGTCTTTATAAAAATACAAACCGACACTACTTTCAAAATGAATTTGAAACCGAATAAAGATTATTCCAGAAACAAACTCAATGGCGGAGACGAAATTTTCAAGTTAATAAAAAAAGCTTGCGGAAAAGAATTTACAAAATGTTCAAAACATAATAATAACAACTTTATGTTCAGTGAATTTTTCAAAATAATTTCAGAAATCCGACATTCTTTTGTTCACTCTCAAGGCGAACTAATGACCTCAAAAATTCCTAAAGACAAATATTACAAATCTCTTTTTGAAAATTTATTACCACTTAATAAACTGGTAAATGAGAGAATAGAATTAAAATTTAATTATAAAATTTTAGATAAACTTTTAATTTACATCTCAGAATTGGGATTTCAATTCTTTAAAATTTTGAGCAAAGCGGACAATTATGAATGGAAAATCTAAAATACTACACACAACAATGTATAACCGCAATTACGGCGGATTCGACTACGCCCGAATCCACTCGGAATTGCTAAAGTCAGTGCCAAACCGAAAATTAACGCATATTAACCCGTAACTGACGGTTATACGAGACCGTTGTGTGCCATATCTCAAATTTGCGAATGGAGAAGGAAAAAATAATTGAATTAATTAATAAAGCTAAAAATCTTACTCCCAAAAAAATGGATAAGGACTTGAGTCCGATGGAGGGATTTCCTGAAGTACCGAATTGGCACAAATACGAAAGGGAAATTTGGGAGATTGGAGAAAAAATCAGACAAATCATTTACACCAAAAAGTCATTGAGAAAGGACAAAGAAATCAATGACCTTGTTATGGAAGTTTGTATTGACAAAAAATCCAAACGAGGTAGACAGTCATTTATTTTGCTTTTAGGTTATAAACATTTATCAAGGTACGCTCCCAAATTAATTACTATGATAAATGACAAATTTGTGAACGGACAAATAATTGATACAATTTATAAAATGCAAGCAACCGGATTTGAAAAAGACATCAAACCTTTTGAAACGGATAAACTCACTTGGATTAGAAAGTTGGCGGAAAAATACGTGAAAAAATACGGCACACAACAAAACCTATAAACAATACGGGTTTCGAGCTTAAACGAAAGGTTTGTGTATTTTTATAAAGTCCGCAAAATCTTTGGGATTTTGCTTTGGACAAAAAAAGAAAAAACAAAACACAAAGATTTCGCTATGTGCGTGGAGGAAAGTAAACGCTAGTTTGCTCCCGTACTGTTCATAGCTAAACCGTTGTAGCACCTTTGAGAAAAACAGAAATCTTAAAAATAAAAGTAAATGAATGAAACAAACACACACGGATACAAATTAGCTTCTAAAGGAAAGAGATTTATAGCCTCATTAATAGAAGGCATAATATTTATTCTCTTAACTATGGGGATTTATTTAATATTAGGAAAATCAATTTCTGAATATTGGAATAGTGATTTTGAATTAATTGAAATTGTTTATTCTGCAATTGCTGGATTAATTGTCGGAGCAATATTTTATCCAATTTTTATTGGGAATTTAGGACATCGAATATTTAATCTAAAAGTGATTTCACAAGAAACAGGAGAAGATTATAATAAAGCGGAAAAAGGAGCAATTAGAGAATGTATAAAATACGTTTTAGGATATTTATTAATTCCAATAATTTGGATATTATGGGATAAAAAAAATCAAAATTTATACGATAAACTGACTAAAACATTGGTGGTTGAAAAAAATACGAACAAATAAAAACGTGCTACAACAATGTATAACCGCAATTACGGCGGATTCGACTACGTCCGAATCCACGCGGAATTGCTAACGTCAGTGCTAAACCGAAAAGTCTGCGTATATTAACCCATAACTGACGGTTATACGAGACCGTTTCCAGTAATTTGAGAAAAGTGAAAATCATAAAACATTTATCAATATTATTAAGTTTAGTTCTCTTTATAAACTGTTCAAAAACGAAAAACACCGTAACTTTAATACCAGAAGGTTATACAGGAACAATAAGAATCTTGTTTGACCAAAAAAACGGAAATGACAAAAAGTACGAAGGAGAAAAAAGAATATATGAAATTCCTGAAAAAGGAATCTTAAAAACTAAATTTAGCCCACAATTCGGATATCATTTTCCAGAATATTATTACGTTTCGAAAAACGGAAAACGGACTAAAATAGAACGGATTTCGGACTTGAATAAAAGCATTCTTGATACTATTGACAAGAACAAAGTTTATGCTTACCGATTTATGTTTGGCGGAGAAGCTGTGAGAGTTGACTCACTTGGAAACGTAACTGAGAAGAAAGAATCTGAAATAATATTCACAGTTGGAAAACCAAGGGAATGAAAAGGATAAAACTACACACAACAATGTATAACCGCAATTACGGCGGATTCGACTACGTCCGAATCCACTCGGAATGGCTAACGTCTGTGCTAAACCGAAAATTAACGCATATTAACCCGTAACTGACGGTTATACGAGACCGTTGCCAAAAACACCGCTGATAAACAGAACGTAAATATTCAATTCAAAATATTATGAAATTTTTGCCTTACTTGAAGTATATATTTTTAGCAGTTAGTATTATAATTTTCACCTTTTACATTTTTGGCAATAATTCTATAAATAAATACACGCTTGTTTTTGGTTTTGTTTTAATTTTCAGTGTACCCATTTTACACAGATATGAAAAGCAGCGGAATTCTCACTCAAGCGAAGAAAAAAAGAAGCATTAAAAATATCATTTTCGAGAGGTAAGAAAATTTAAACTTTCAAAGCAAAACGCAACGGATTGAAAAGCGAAGCGGCTCACTCCGGCGGGCGGTGCATTTTCTTCAACAATGTATAAAAACAATGCTATCTTAGCATCGAATCGAAAGTCTATAGATATTTGCTGCATTTGATATTACACTGGATGTTGTAACCAATTATGAAAGAAACTTCAGAACATATTATTTTACCTATCGAATCAATCCAAGAAAGAGATGTGGATTTAATTTTGTTGGAGGAATTATCGACTGAAAATTCATTTTGTAATTGGTTTATTAAGAAACTGAATTTACCTGAATTTTCTTCCTCAAATGGAGCTTGGAGAAGTATAACCGATTTTGGATTAGGAGAAACTGATTTACTTTTTTCTTACAACTCGAATAGCGAAAAAATATTCGTGCTGATTGAAAATAAGCTTGACGCAATATTTCAAGAAGAACAGTTTATTCGTTACGAAAAAAGAGCAAATGAATATATAAATAAAGTCCATTGCAATAGAGCATATTGTGTTTTAGTTGCACCAATTCTATATTGTGAAAATCAAAATGACTTTGAGAATTTCATTTCATACGAAACTCTTTCAGAGTTATTTAAGAAACAAAATACAAAAAGAGGATTCTTTAAGAGCCAATTAATGCAAATCGCAACCGAAAAATTACGCAGAGGTTATCAACCTGTGAATTCTGAACCTGTTCAAAGATTTTGGTACAACTATTGGAATTTTAAAAACGACAAAATTCCGAGTTTGACAATGAAAAAACCGCGTATTGTTCCACATAATAGCGATTGGCCAATGCTTTATGACAGCGAATTAAAAGGCATCATTTTTTATCACAAATTAGCTCAAGGAAATTCAGATGCAACATTTCAAAGTCCGACAGAAGATATTGAGTTAAAAGTTAAAGAAAATTTACCGAAGGATTTTAAGTTTGTAAAACACAGTAAAACTTTTTCAGTACGGATTTCATCAGAAAAAATTGACCGAACAAAAGATTTTAACGAACAAATAAACAAAGTAGAAATCGGAATAAAAAATCTTGAAAAAATAAGAGATTGGATAAAAGAAATCGGAATAAATAACTGGTTAGAACAACGTGTGTAATTAATTGCTAGTTCACTGCCGACTTACGAAAATTCCGCTGGAATTTTCTATCTGTGATTTCTTTGCTAAATTAGTTGCTAATCCCGCAACTAACCATACACAACAATATTGTACACCATTTGAAAAATGAAAAAACTATTTTTAGATGATATTAGAACTATTGAAATGATATATGATAAATCAAGAGAATCTGAATTTGATATTGTTCGCACCTACTCTCATTTTGTCGATTACATTAAAACTAATGGTCTTCCGAACTACATAAGTTTTGACAATGACCTTGGACTTGGAGAAGATGGAAAAGTAGCGCCTGATGGATTGGCTGCTGCTAAATGGTTAGTTTATGAATCTGGACTTGATTTACGAAATTTAGAATTTAAAGTTCATTCTGCTAATCCTGTTGCTGCTGAACAAATAAGAGGACTTTTAAATAATTATATAAAACATTTAAAAACAACCGAATAAAAAACTGTAGCCAACAATGCATAACCGCATTTACGGCGGATTCTACTACGTCCTAATCCACTCAGAATTGCTTAACCGAAAAATTATTGAGCTTTAATTCTCCTCTGCTACGTCGAGAAGTTATTACGCATCTCAATTAGATTTCCTTAATAAACTGTGAAAGTTATTTATCTCTTATATTACTCAAGAGTCATAATTACCAATAATAAATAAAAATTACGATATTACACATTTTATAAAATTTGAAATTACTTAGGATACCCCTTATTAGTGAAAATTGGTATTAAGATGTAATTAAAAAAACTTTTAAAAATGTTGAAAAGTACTTCTCCTGCACTGTTACTAGTATTGTTACTTGCAATAAACGTAAACGCTCAGTTTACAAAATGTAGTGATTATAATGACACAGATGCAATCAATTCTTCACTTTGTACCTCAGTAAAAGTTCCATTAAATCATAATGCACCAGACAACGATTCCATTGATATATTTATCAGGAAATTTCCAGCATTAAAAAAAAGAGCTGGTTCCATTTGGTTAATTCCAGGAGGTCCTGGGGAATCTGGAGCTAGTTTATATCCGTTAATCATGTTATTTTCAGAAACTTTTCCTCATTTAGATATTTATATTCCAGATCATAGGGGTACTGGACTTTCGGGAAAAATTTGCCCTAAAGAAGAATCTGTAGATTCACCTAATGGTATCGCCCTTGCAAATGATGAATGGGGATCGTGCTTTAACCACATGTATACAAATACTCCTTATGTACAAGCCTTCTCGATCACAAATGCAGCAAAAGATCTGAGCTTTTTAATCAATGATCTAAGTGGCAGTGGCAAGCGCTATGTATACGGCGTATCGTACGGAACACAACTTATAATGCGTTTACTTCAACTGGACAATACGAGCTTAGATGGTGTAATATTAGATTCTTTTGTGCCCTTGCAGGATGATACCAATTATGATTTGAGCCACAGATCGTTTATTGTAAATGAGGTAGGAAATTCTGTTTTGAAACGTTTTGATACGCTGATTTCTCAAGATGACAACTCATTAACTTCCCAATTAAATAGCATAATTGAGAAATCTAAAACTGAACCTGATTTTGCCGAAAAATTACCAAAACAAGAACTGTCTATACTTTTTGGGATGATGCTCGATATCCCAAAAGTCAGAAATAAAATTCCTTTAATTATTGATGCTTTGAGTCATGAAAATTTTGAACCTCTAAATGATGCATTAAAAGAAATCGAAGAATTTTATAAAGACTATAGCAACAATTACAAATCGTCTCCCAGCTCTATACCACTTGTTCAAATAATATCTTCTTCAGAAAATAATTTGAGACCAACATTAAAACCAAATGAGGTTGTTGCAGAATCAGAAAATCTTCTGTTTACAAGTATATTGCCTAAAATTATGGCAGATAATGCAATGCCTACCTATCAGAAAGACAATTACTTCGCAAATGTGCCCAAGAGCATGCCACCCACTTTAATTTTACACGGAACGCTAGATCCAAAAACTCCTATTTATGGAGCTATCAATCACTTTAATAAACTACCAAAGGATAATCCTTTATATTTAATCAAAATTAAAGATGCTCCACACTTCATTGCGTTGTTTGCTCCTGAAAGCTTCAGCTCTTTAGCTTCTAAATTTGTAAATGGAGAATCGATTAAAAGCACTTTAATAAGCGATAAAGACACACTTTTAAAATAATTAATAATTGAAACTATGGAAAATCAGAAAAACAAATCATCCAATATGTACACTAAATTTTTATTAATGTTAGGCTGCTCATTCGTTGCGATGTACATAACAATGTATCTTAACACGTATGATATAAATCACGTTTACTTTAGTCTTACACGCTTTTATATGACGTGCCTTGGAGTTTCTACAATGGCTGTAATTATGTGGTTTTTTATGCGCGGTATGTACACCGATAAAAAGAAAAATATCGCAATTATTGCTGGTAGCTTTTTATTATTCGTATCTGCCTTATTTCTCGTAAGAACTCAAAAACCCATCGTAGGAGATAAATTATGGATGGAAGCTATGATACCACATCATTCTATCGCTATTTTGACTAGTGAAAGAGCTAACCTAACTGATCCTGAAGTAAAGGAACTATCTGAAGATATTATAAAAACTCAAAAGGAGGAAATTCAGAAAATGAAAGATATGCTTGAACGATTAAAGAACGAATAGTCAATATCTATATATTTTTTAGGTATAGTTATAAATAATAAATTGATGCTAAATATATCTTAAAATTATTATTAGTTATATTCAGCCGAATTATATTCATTAACTTTTCGGGATCAAAAAGCCCCAAATGATGATGAATTCTGAACGCCTAGATAATATTGAAAAACGCATAGAATCTATTGAAAGAAAACTTGAAACTATAAATAGGAAATACAGAGAAATGTTACAGTTTTTAAAAGAACTAATTTCAGATAAAAATTAGAATCAACTTAACCTTATGTATTTTTAGCTATTAATCACTAATCAATTTATTTAATAGTATTAAGCCATTCCACAATTAACCTTTACTTGCTATCTTGTCAAATAAGTTTCATTAATGATTTCTTATACTAGTTTAGTTACTAGATCATTTGAAGAAAATACAATAATGACAAGCGTTAAAGAATCCTTTGAAAATAGAACTAATGACAACGTTAAGAGAGCAAACAGATGCAAAAATAGCTGCAGGTAGAAAGGCTAAGCCAGAATTTATGGAAGGTGTTGATGAAATCATCAATGAAGCCAAGGCAAAAGATCTGGGCAATAAGGCAATACAAATTAATCAACAAGCTCCTCATTTTGAACTGCCAAATCAGGAAGGAAAACAAATACTTCTAGATGATCTGCTAGCTAAAGGACCTGTGGTTATAACATTTTATCGCGGTGACTGGTGCCCCTATTGCAATTTGCAACTTAGAGCGCTTCAAGCACGATTAAATGATATTCATCAGTTAGGTGCTACGTTAGTTGCCATTAGTCCGCAAGTGCCGGATGGCTCTTTAACAGAAAGTGAAATTGCTAAAATGGAATTTATGGTATTGTCAGATCAGGATGCAAAAATTGCTTCAGAATATGGCGTCACTTGGAAGGTCCCAGAATTTTTACTCGATCATATGCGCATAGATCGACAACTCGATTTAGTACAAATTAATAATGGAAACGGCCTCATATTATCTATACCTGCTACTTTTGTAATTGGGAAAGACGGACTCGTAAAATGGAGTTATGTAAATGTTGATTACAGAACGCGTTCCGAACCAGATGATATTATAAAAGCTTTAGAAGCTATATCTTAAATCACGTATTTAGTTGACTCGTAAGATTGTCTAAGACTTAAATATTTCTGTAAATTTCAAATTATTAAATAAATAGAATCTAATTTATATGAGTAAGCTTTCAAATATTTTGCTAGAAATAGAAAAATATAAATCTGAATCTAATCTCACGGAATATCAAATTATTGATAAACTGAAAGATTATTACTTTAATAAAGATGTAAATGAAAATCTTAAGCTCTATAAAAAAGGGAAGAAAAAGGTAAGTGATATAACAAAAGATTTAAAAATTTCACCACGGAAATTCTATGCGATTTTAGAGAAGAAAAAAATTCAGCATAAAAAATATAAAAAGGATCAACCTGAAAGTAATTAACATCTAGAAATACGTTTATGAATACACTACAACTAAAAGGGATATCCATTATAGTTCTATCCATAATTGGTTATTTTCTATTAGATAACAATCTTATGCAAACTGTAGCTGGAATATTATGTGCGCTAGGAGTTGCATATGTTTTCAAGTGGCTTCCTCTAAAAAGGAAACCCTATAATTACAAATTCTGGATCATAAAAAAAGGCCCTTATTTAAAATAAGGACCTTTTTACTATATACTTAAATACTAGAATTGCTTAATTGCATCTTCTATTCGCTCTTCACCTTCAGTCATCTCAAACACTGCATTTTGAGCAATGTCATCATTGAGTACATGAACTAGAGTATATGCGACATCGTCTCTGGTAATTTTACCGTGTTCGACTTTATGAGCGGCATTTATTTTTCGCGTTCCTTCTTCATCCTTTAACGTTCCGGGTCTAACAATACTGTATAATAATGCGCTTTGCTTTAAATGATCATCGGCATTTTTCTTAGCTTCTAGATAATGCTGTAGCTCTCCTCCACTCTCTGGCTTATCTGCATTAATAGAACTTAACATTACAAACTTTTTAATGCCTGCATTTTTAGAAACGTCTATTAAACTTTTAGCTCCTTCCTGATCTACAGCTGTCGTTTTTTCTGGACCTGTTTTGCCGCCAGAACCTGCAGCAAAAATTACTTTATCTATACCTTCTACAACATGTGAAAGATCTTCTTCTAAATCGCCTAAAACCGTATCTATATCCTGTATTTTAAATTGCTCACGTTGCTCTTCTTTGCGCACCATTGCAACCGGATTATAATATTGTGATTCCTTTAGATAACTCACAATTTTCTTACCCGTGGTACCATTTGCTCCTGCTACTAATATATTTTCTTTACTTGTATTCATTATAGGTATAATTATTTAAAGTCTCTAAGAGACATTTATTTAGATTATTCATTTGCAAATTACCTTAAATGCTTAGGCATCAAAACTTTCTTAACGCCCTTTAACGCTAGCTTTAGGATAGTATTAAGATGTAGTTAAAGCATTTTGTGAATTAAAATAAACTCCTAGCTTTGCAAGTATGAAAACAACCTTTGGTAACTTAACCGAATCATCAACGCCTGTTTTGATTGATTTTTATGCAACGTGGTGTGGCCCTTGCCAGACCCTTGCTCCTATTCTTGAAGATGTGAAAAAAGATCTTGGTGAAAAAGTTAAGATCATAAAAGTAGATGTAGATAAGAATCAAGCACTTGCCCAAAAATTTCAAGTACGAGGTGTTCCTACGCTTATGTTATTTAAAAACGGAAAACAACTTTGGCGACAAAGTGGTGTTTTAAGCAGATCTGATTTAAAACGTGTGATCGAAAACCACTAATCCAGTGCCGTCGCATAAGCGAATAAAATTGCAGTCTATTAAAAATAATTAAGTCTGCTCATTACAGATTAGTAAAAACAAAAAAGGAGTTTCTTAAATGAAACTCCTTTTTTGTTTTACTTATTACTGGTTTACTTGCTCTTTAATTCACCAAAACCTATTTGCAACGATTTCTCATAACCTCTCAAAATTCGCAGTTCTTTAGTAGTTACTAAAGCAAGTGAAAGACCTTCTTTGCCGGCTCTTGCAGTTCTTCCGCTACGGTGTGTATAATATTCCTCCTGATCGGGCATTTGATAATGAACCACAAAAGTCAAATCCTGAACGTCAAGACCACGAGCTGCAATATCTGTAGCTACCAATAAACGTAAACTTTCGTTTTTAAAGGCGCGCATAACTTTATCGCGCTCTTTTTGAAGCATATCTCCCTGAAGCGCTTCCGCAGCAATATTTTTTGCTATCAACTGTTTAGAAAGTTTAGTAGCAGCTGCTTTCGTTTTGCAAAAAATGATTCCTCGCTCCTCTTGTCTTGACCTTAAAAAGTCTAACAGAATTGGCAATTTATCGGTTTCCTCACACTGTAAAAATTTGTGATCTATATTTTTATTTACAACGTCTTTGCTTATTTGAATACGGTGTGCCTCAGCAGACATATGCTCATTTACAATTTGTCGTATTCCGTGTGGCATAGTAGCAGAAAACAACCACTTATTATCTACATTTTTTACCGTGTTAAGTATCTCATCTAATTGCTGTTTGAAACCCATACTCAGCATCTCATCTGCCTCATCCAGAACAACTGTATTTACGCTAGAAAGATCAATTACTTTTCGATTTAAAAGATCGATAAGTCTTCCTGGGGTAGCAACAATTATATGTGTGGGTCGCATTAAATTTTTTATCTGAATATCTATTTTCTCGCCTCCATAAATAGCTTCAGTAAAAATTTTATCTGTGTATTTTGTGTATCTAAACAACTGTTTTGCTACTTGTTGACACAGTTCACGTGTAGGACAAAGTATGAGTGCCTGGATATATTTTTTCTTGGGATTTACCTGTTGAAGTATTGGCAATCCATAGGCTGCAGTTTTTCCGGTTCCTGTTTGTGCCTGTCCTACAAGATGTGTTTTTTCCTGTAACAAAATAGGAATAACTTCTTGCTGAATAGGTGTAGGAATTACAATACCTAATTCTGAAAGCCCTTTAACTATATCGGCTTTGATGCCTAACTCTTTAAACGTGTTTACCATGGTAAAAATTTGAAACGCAAATATAGTCAACCCTAAGTCTAAAAACTTCAATTAGAAATTAAGATTGAAAAGGAATAACACATATTTAATTCATATATTTTTAACTTAAAAAATTACAATGCGTATTTTATTAATTCTCTCTCTGATTTCTATTTTTTTAAGCTCCTCTTCTCAAGCTCAGCACAAACCTGCATACGCTCTTTTTGATGCCACGGGTAATCAAGTTGAGTACTCAACTATGATAGACTCACTAATCACAAACGAAATTGTACTATTTGGAGAATTGCACGATAACCCTATCATACATTGGTTAGAACTTGAGATAACAAAAGATCTTGGCCTCAGAAAAAGTCTTACGCTAGGTGCAGAAATGATTGAGGCAGATAATCAGGAGGTGCTTCAAGCATATTTAAAGGATAGTATTACTATAAAAGAATTTACAAGTTCAGCTAGACTGTGGGTAAATCATAAAACCGATTATCAACCGCTTATAGATTACGCAAAATCTCAAAATTTTGATTTTATAGCAACCAATATTCCGCGTAAATATGCCTCGCTTGTTTATAAAAATGGATTTGAAGTTCTAGATACTCTTTCAGTTTCTGAAAAGAATTTTATTGCACCGCTACCTATCCTCTTCAAACCTGAATTACCGCGATATCAAGAAATTTTAAAAATGATGGGAGATCACGGAAGTCCAAAGTTAGTTATGGCGCAAGCGATTAAAGATGCTACAATGGCGCACTTTATTATTAAAAATCGCAAAAATCAAAACCTCTTTATACACTATAATGGTTCTTTTCATAGTGATTTTCACGAAGGTATCGGCTGGTATTTAAAACAACTTGATAGCACACTTAAATGGGTAACGATATCCAGTGTTTCACAAAAGGAATTAGACTCCCTCGAAAATCAATACATCAATCAAGCCGATTTTATAATCGTAGTCGATGATGATATGACGACCACATATTAATTAAGCTGTTTTCTTAACTTAAAAACCTAAATCAAATAGCACGAACTGTTTAGGAGTTAAATAAGTGTGAAACATTCTAAATTAATAGTATTACTATTATATTTGCAATCAAAATAATTTTTATGAATGAGTTGCTTAAGAATATAAAGATCACCATTAACGAAGGTATCTATCTCAAGGATCCGGAATCTTCAAATCTGGGTAAGCGTATAATTCAAGATGGTATTATTCTTATTGACGAACTAGGGTTTGATAATTTTACATTTAAAAAGCTCGGAGAACGTATAGGTTCTAACGAAAGTTCTATATATAGATATTTTGAAAATAAGCATAAGCTGCTGGTTTATTTGACCTCTTGGTATTGGGGCTGGAAAGAATATCAACTGGTATTTGCCACAATCAATATGAAAGACACTTCAGAAAAATTGAATAAAGCAATCGAAATTCTTACCCGTGAAGTAGAACAAGATCAATTATTCTCCCATATTAATGAGGTTGCTCTGAATAAAATTGTGGTTAATGAATATTCAAAATCCTATCTCACTAAAGAGGTTGATGATGAAAATAAGGAAGGATATTTTGTAATTTATAAACGTTTATCTGGAAGATTAAAAGAGCTTATAAGTGCTGTAAATTCAGACTATCAATATCCCGCAAGTTTGGCAAGTACCATACTTTCTGGCTCTTTGCACCAGCATTTTTTAAAAGATCATTTTAAATCTTTGACAGATTGTAGCGCAAGCACAACTCCTACTCAATACTTTATACATCTTACCACAAAACTTTTAAATTCATAATTCCCTACCTATGGATAAGAATACATACACGCCCTGGCAACGCTTTATAGGGCTATTAAAATTAGAGCGTAAAGATTTTTTACAAATCCTATATTATGCAATCTTCGCAGGGATTGTGAGCCTCTCGTTACCATTAGGAATTCAAGCGATTGTAAACCTAATACAAGGTGCACAGATAAGTACTTCCTGGATTGTTCTTGTAGTATTAGTAACATTAGGTGTTGCTTTTGTAGGAGCCTTACAGTTGATGCAAATACGAATTGTTGAAAATATTCAGCAAAAAATATTTACACGTGCTTCATTTGAATTTACATACCGCTTTCCTAAGATTAAAATGAGCGAGCTAAGAGATTATTATCCGCCTGAATTAGCTAATCGGTTTTTTGACGTGCTTACCATTCAGAAAGGTTTGTACAAGCTTGTGCTCGATTTTCCGGCAGCGATGGTTCAGATCATATTTGGGTTAATTCTCTTATCATTTTATCATCCTTTTTTTATTTTCTACGGAATTTTACTCGTACTTCTTATTTATCTGGTTTTTAAATTTACAGGAAATACAGGATTACAAACCAGCCTCTCGGAGTCTAAGTATAAATACAAAATTGCTCACTGGATTCAGGAAATTGCCCGCACCTTGTTAAGCTTCAAGCTTTCAGGAAAATCAAGTCTGGCTTTGAATAAAAATGACACGTTAGTAAGTGATTATATTGATTCGCGTGAGAGTCACTTTAGAATTTTACGCATTCAGTTTATTCAAATGATAGGTTTTAAGGTTCTGGTAACTGCCGGTTTATTACTTATAGGTGGGATTCTCGTTCTTAATCAACAAATGAATATAGGCCAGTTTGTAGCTGCCGAAATCATTATTCTTCTCATTATTAACTCCGTTGAAAAATTAATACTTGGTCTTGAAAATTTTTATGATTTACTTACTGCTTTAGAAAAAATAGGCCAGGTTGTAGATAAAGAATTAGAGCCTCAGGATTTAGCAACTCCCTTTAATGATGATACCGCACTTACCCTAGAACTCAATAAAATAAGTTATATAGATAATCGCGATAATATCTCCATTTTAAAAGACATCTCGTTCACTTTAAAACCTGGAGAGCATTTGCTAATTAACGGACCCAATGGGTCTGGAAAATCGACTTTATTAAAAATTATTGCAGGAATTTTAGAGCCTACCGGCGGTGATTTATATGTGAATAACAAATCTCTAAAAGGTATAAATCTCAATCATTATCGCGCACTATTGGGACAATCATTTCCAGATGAGACTCCGTTTGAAGGTACACTTTTAGAAAATCTCACTTTTGGAGATACAACCATTCCGCAAGAAGATATTGATTGGGCAATAACTAATGTGGGCTTATCAGATTATATCAAGAATCAACCATTGGGAATAAATACCGCTTTAAAGCCTGAAGGAAAATTCTTGTCAGAAACAATCTCAAATAAAATTGTACTCGCCCGAAGTATTGTTCGTAAGCCTAAGGTGCTCATTTTGAAAGAACCCTTGACGCGTTTTTCCACAGAGGAGAAAACACGTATAATAGAGTTTCTCTTTGATAAATCTAATAGCTGGTCCATTATCATTTCTAGTCAAAATCCACTCTGGAAAGAATACTGTGAACGTGTTATATGGCTTGAAAATGGAACATCTTCAACTTCAAATTAAACTGCTATGCTCAATATATCACACAATAAATTAAATAAAAAGGTGGATCTCTCGAGCTATAAATCTTCGAAAAAGGTTTTAGAGAAAGAGCACTACGCTTACTTTAATAGATTTTTAGCTGTTTTTGCAATTATACTTATTGTTATCGTATTCCTTCCGTGGACACAGACGATCTCATCTGTGGGTTATGTCACAACTTTAACCCCAGAACAACGTCCTCAAACTATACAATCCCCTATTCCCGGCAAGGTCGAAAAATGGTATGTACGTGAAGGTGATTTTGTAGAAAAAGGAGATACCATACTTTTTATTTCAGAAATTAAAAATGAATATTTTGACCCCGATTTGGTTGCCCGTACAGATTTACAAGTTCGAGCTAAAGCAAATTCTGTCGAGTCTTACAGTCAAAAAGTGGCAGCCCTAGGCAATCAAATTGCGGCTCTTAATAATGAACGGATTTTAAAATTAAAACAGGCAGAGAATAAACGTATTCAAGCCGGTTTAAAAATTAAAAGTGACAGTATAGATTATGAAGCCTCGAAAACTAATTTAAGTATTGTGCAACGTCAATATGAGCGTACACTAAGCTTACAACAAGAAGGCTTAAAAGCAGTCACAGATGTAGAAGAAAAACGACTTAAATTACAGGAAACAGAAGCAAAACTAATCTCGCAAGAAAATAAACTATTGGCTTCCAGAAATGAGTTACTTAACGCACAAATTGAGTTGAGTCGACTCGAAGCTACTTATGCAGATAAAATATCAAAAGCGCAAAGTGATAGAGCAACAGCACAATCTGCACAGTACGATTCTGAGGCTGCAGTAAGCAAACTTGAGAATAGCCGTACTAATTATGAAATACGTAATGATATGTATTACATACGCGCTCCTCAAGCCGGTTACATTAATAAAGCGATTATTGGAGGTATTGGAGAGACTTTTAAAGAAGGTCAAAAACTAGTAGGTATAACACCTTCAAACTATGACATAGCTGTAGAAACTTACGTAAAACCTATAGACTTACCTCTTATACACCTAGATGAAAAGGTTAGAGTTCAGTTTGATGGATGGCCTTCAATTGTATTTAGCGGTTGGCCAAATAATTCTCTTGGTACCTTTGGAGCGCGCGTGGTAGCAATAGAAAATTATATTAGCCCTAACGGAAAATATAGAATTTTACTTGCTCCAGATAAAGATGAGCAGTCCTGGCCGGAGGCTTTGCGCGTGGGCTCTGGAGCAAATACAATGGCACTATTAGAAGATGTTCCTATCTGGTATGAGCTTTGGAGAAAACTTAATGGATTTCCTCCAGATTATTACACCCCAGAAGCTGATGCCGAAACTACTAAGAAATGATGAAGAGATTTATACCCTACTTATTTATTTTTCTGGGGATGGCAGTAAATGCTCAGGAAGATTCTCTGGAAACGTTGACATTTAGAGATTTTCTAATTCTTGTAAAAGAAAATCATCCCATCGTAAAACAAGCTAATCTCCTAACTGAAACCGGGGCGGCTAAATTATTAAAAGCGCGGGGCGGTTTTGACCCTAAAATTGAAGTTGACTTTGACCAAAAGGTGTTTAAAGAGACCGAATATTACAATTTGCTTAATGCCACCTTTAAAATACCCACGTGGTATGGCATCGATTTAAAAGCGCAGTTTGAAGATAATGACGGATATTATCTAAATCCGCAAAATACGGTGCCTGAAAATGGTTTATATACTGCCGGAATATCTGCATCATTAGGTCAAGGTTTGTGGATAAACGATCGTATGACTACTTTAAGACAAGCAAAAATTTATAGTCGTCAAGCTGAAGCTGATTTACAGATTGCAGTAAATACGGTTCTTTATCAAGCATCTATAACTTATTTTGAATGGCTTCAGGCTTATAAAAAAACGAAGCTTTATGAGCGTTTTCTTGAAAATTCTCAAGTACGGTTTAGGGGGATCAAAAGTAGCGCACTAGCTGGCGACAAACCGCTTATAGATACAACGGAAGCAACAATAAGTGTGCAAAGTAGAGCACTCAATCTGAGAGAAGCTCAATTAGATTATTTAAAAAGCAAACTAGAGCTTTCTAATTTTTTATGGGTAGGAAATAATATTCCTGTCGAACTTCAAGATGGTATTTTTCCGCAGGACGATTTAGATCTTATTATTGATGAAGTTTTAAATACAACAGGTTTTGATTTGCAAAATTTTCAACTCGAAGAGCATCCTAAAATACGCAGTCTTAATTATAAAATTGAAGCCCTTCAACTTGAGAGACAGTTAAAAGCCAATAGTCTTCTACCGGTAATTGACCTTAATTACAACTTTATAACCTCTGAGGCAGATAATTTAGATTCCTTTTACACACAAAATTATAAAGCCGGTCTTCGTTTTAAAATGCCGCTATTTCTTAGAAAAGAACGCGGTGATTTAAAGCTTGCAAAATTAAAAGTGCAAAATTCAGAATTTGATTTTGCAAACTCAAAATTAGAACTTCAGAATAAATTAAAAGCGGTCACCACAGAGCTTCAGGTTCTTAAAGAACAAAATGAGTTAGCCGCTGATTTGGTAAATAATTATGAAACGATGTTATATGCTGAAGAGCGTAAATATCAAGTAGGAGAAAGTTCGATTTTTTTAATAAATACCAGAGAGTTAAAACTTATCGATTCTCAATTAAAACAAATTGAAATCACAAACAAATATTATAAAGCAAAGGCAAATCTATTTAAAACACTAGTTACTAATCCTGATTCAATTTAAGCACGATTTGTTCCTCATAATGACCTTGAATCATTCTGAATATTTGTTTTAACTAAAATAGGTATTCTTTGTACCTTTGCGCCTGTAAAATAGACACACATGATTATAGCAAAAACCAGAGAAGAAATAGAGCTAATGCGAGAAAGCGCCCTTATAGTTTCTAAAACTCTGGGAGCTCTCGCATCTGAAGTTAAGCCGGGTGTAACCACATTACATTTAGATAAAATTGCTGAGACTTGCATTAGAGATCACGGAGCTATCCCTGGTTTCTTAGGCTTATATGATTTCCCAAATTCGTTATGTATGAGTCCCAATGAGCAGGTGGTTCATGGTATTCCTAACTCAAAGCCTTTGCAAGAAGGAGATATAATATCAATAGACTGCGGAGCGTTAAAAAATGGATTTTATGGAGATCAAGCTTATACCTTTGAAGTAGGTGAAGTAGATCCTAGAACAAAAAAATTACTTGAAGTAACAAAAGAGTCGCTCTATAAAGGTATAGCCGAATTTAAACACGGAAATCGCGTAGGCGACGTAGGTTACGCAATTCAGAAATATTGTGAAGATCACGGTTATGGCATCGTACGAGAATTAGTAGGGCACGGTCTGGGAGCAAAAATGCACGAAGATCCAGAAATGCCTAACTATGGTAAGCGTGGTCGTGGTAAAAAATTTATTGAAGGAATGGTTGTAGCCATAGAGCCAATGGTAAACCGAGGTACGCATCGCATAAAACAGCATAATGATGGCTGGACTATAACTACTCGTGATGGAGAGCCAAGTGCTCATTTTGAGCACGATGTAGCATTAGTAGATGGTAAACCAGAACTTCTTTCAACTTTTAAGTATATTTATGATGCCTTGGGCATAACAAGTGACGAAGAAGATGCTTTTAGAGCACAGGCTATTACAAATTAGCATATTAATAACACCCCCTACATACAATGCAATTAGAAACATGGATCAAATACCGTGAAGATAATTGGGAAGAAAATTATACTATAGGACTTTCTAATTATGGTCGCATACGTAGTTACAACAAAAGCCCGGAAGGAACTCTCATAAAGGGAGGACATATTCATGGCTATGTAACTGTGAGCGCAAAACTGGCAAATGGTAAACGTAAGAATTACTACTTACATAAATTATTAGCCAAAGCTTTTTTAAAGGCAACAGATGAAGAGACCGCTGTTCTTCATCTTAACCACGATAAAAAAGACAATAGAATTGAAAATCTAAAATGGGCCACGCATCAAGAGCGCTATGCACATCAGAAAACAAGTCCGCTTGACATTAAAAGGCGTACTTCTGGTGAGCGGCACTATACGAAGTTAACGTATGCTGAAGCTACCATTTTAAAAAAGAAATTGCTAGATCCTAATCGTCGTACGCGTCTTAAGGTATTAGCCAAACAATTTGGAGTTTCAGAGATGCAATTACATCGAATTAAAACCGGAGAAAACTGGGGTGATCTAAAAGTATGATTGCACAACTCTTTAAGGGTATCCTCAACGTGGTCCCACGTCCACTTCTTATAAGATTAAGCTATATAGCTCGACCTATTCTTGCTTTAGGCTTAAAGGGGGAGCGTTATGAAGATCCTATAGATGGAAAAACATTTCGAAAGTTTTTACCTTATGGTTATGGCAAACAACGGGAAAATGTACTCTCTCCCTCTACATTATCTCTAGAACGGCACAGACTCCTGTGGTTATACCTTATTCAAGAGACCCATTTCTTTTCAGCAAAATCAAAGGTGTTGCATTTTGCGCCTGAACAAGCTTTTTATAAACGCTTCAGAAATATGGAGAACTTAGATTACACAACTACAGATCTAAATTCTCCCCTTGCCGACGTGAAAGCGGATATTTGTGATTTGCCTTTTGATGATAATACGTATGACATTATCTTCTGTAATCATGTTTTAGAACATATACCCAATGATAAAAAGGCAATGCTTGAGCTCTATCGAGTTTTAAAACCTGGTGGAATGGCTATTTTACAAATACCTCAAGATTTAAGCCGTGCAACTACTTTTGAGGATAATAGTATCACAGATCCTAAAAAACGTGCTGAAATTTTTGGTCAGTACGATCACGTGCGTGTTTATGGTCGTGATTATTTTGATAAATTAAGATCTATAGGTTTTAAAGTAGAAGAGGTTGATTATACAAACCAATTAACTCCAGAAAAAACTGATAGATATCGCCTTGCTCCAGGTGAAATTTTACCTGTGTGCTATAAGTAGATTTATTTAACTATGAAATTTGAGAAGCCTTTAGATTTAAAAATCGCGGTACTATCCTTATTGGCGTATATAAAATAGGCTTCAATATCCTGATGCCTATTTAAAACTTGTTTTGACTTCTCTAATCCCAATGCCATAAAGGCTGTAGCAAAACCATCTGCTTCAGCACAAGTTGTTGCGATAACTGTAGCGCTCAAAATGTCGCTTTTTTCGGCTTTACCCGTTAGCGGATTAATTGTATGCACATAACGTTTTCCTGTAGTCGAGTCAATTCTAAATTTCCTGTAATTACCAGAACCTGCCATTCCTCTATTCTGCAATTCAACAGCTTCAGTAAAATCACGGTCATTTAAAGGAGAATCGATATTTTCAATACCCACACGCCACGTCTGATTTTTATCTAAATTTTTCCCTTTTGCAAGTAATTCTCCTCCTAATTCAATGAGGTAATTTTCAACACCGTTATTTTCAAGCATTTTCCCTAACCTATCAATGCTGTATCCTTTAGCAATGCTATTAAAATCGAGATATACCGCTTTATTCTCTTTTATAATTCTTCCTTCCCTTGACAGCTTAATTTTATCTAATCCCACGTAAGCCCTTAAAGAATCTAATACCACGCTATCAAGCACATTTATTTGTTTCTCTGGACCAAAACCATATGCATTAACTAATATGCCTACTGTGGGATCAAAATAGCCATCCGTTGCATTATAGATTTTGCGCGAGAGTGCAAGAACATCTCTAAACATAGGTTCGATAACAATGGTCGTATCGCCATCATTTATTTTTGAAATATCAGAATCTTCGAGATACGTACTCATCGATTTATTTATTGCTGCAATTGTAGAATCAAACTTCTCAACAACTTCAAAACGTTCTGAGCTATAAAATTGAACGCGATAGCCAGTACCTAAAGCCTCACCTGTTAACTCGACCAATTGAGGTTCTGAATCACAGCTTATAAGAAAGCTAAAAATAAACCCTAATAAAACTAATCTCATCATTTAATTTCTTGAAGTCCGTTGTATATAACTGTATATGAAGTCCCTTTCTCTACTGGCTTACCATAATCGTCTGCACTGCCTAAACCTACTCCGGCATAAAAAGTTTTAGCATTAAACTTATCTGCGTGTTGTTTAATCTCATTCATAAAAAAAGGATCATAATCATTAGCGTCCTCAGGATAACTGACAGCTCTAACGATGACAAAATGTAATTTCTTATCTCTTAGGGCAACAAATTGCGGATTCCGCTTTAGCTGAGAATTCACACCCAAAAACTCAAAACCTTGCTCTTCCAGATCTTTACCTACGATGTTCATCGCAAGATTATGAAGCTCCTGTTTATCTAATAATTCTGCCATAAAACAAAGATAGCATGTCTAAATTTATAAGTGAAAAATCCTTTGCAAAACAATGAATATATCACATAAAAAAGCCGCTACATAGGTAGCGGCTTTTTTTATAGTTTGAAGTTTGAAGATTAACCTCCGAAATCATCAAAACGAATATTCTCGTCTGGAATTCCAAAGTCTTCACCCATTTTCTGAACAGCTTTGTTCATAAGTGGAGGTCCACAGAAATACAATTCAATTTCTTCTGGCTCCTCGTGCTTACTTAAATATTGTTCTATTACTGCATTATGCACAAATCCTACAAAACCATCTCCTTCTCCATGGATATCTGATTTTTCTTTCCAGTTATCTTCTTCTAAAGGTTCAGATAAAACTAAATAGAATTTAAAGTTATCAAACTCTTCTTCAAGATCACGGAAGTGTTTCAGGTAGAAAAGCTCACGCTTAGAACGACCACCATACCAATAAGTTACTTTACGACCTGTCTTTAAGGTTTTAAATAAATGATATAAGTGCGAACGCATTGGCGCCATACCTGCTCCACCACCTACGTATAGCATTTCTGCTTCAGACTCGTTGATGAAGAATTCTCCATAAGGACCAGAAATCGTAACCTTATCACCTTCTTTTCTACTGAAAATATAAGAAGAAGCAACACCAGGATTAACATCCATCCATCCACCTTTTGCACGGTCAAATGGAGGCGTTGCAATACGTACATTCAACATAATCTCACGACCTTCAGCCGGGTAAGATGCCATGGAATACGCACGCTCTACAACTTCGGTATTTTTCATTACTAGTGGCCAAAGTTTAAACTTCTCCCACTCATCTTTAAATTTATCTGGATCGCTGTGCTCTTCTGGATGCGCGGTAATATCCATATCTGAAAACTTAACAGTAGTTTCAGGAATTTCAATTTGAATATATCCACCGGCTTTGTAATCCATATCTTCAGGAATCTCAACAACGAATTCCTTAATAAATGAAGCCACATTATAGTTTCTAACAACAGTTGCTTCCCATTTTTTAATACCAAAAACTTCTTCTGGTATTGTAATGTTCATATCCTGCTTTACCTTCACCTGGCAAGCTAGACGTGCTCCTGATGCTAATTCTTTACGCGTAAAATGCGGAGTCTCTGTAGGCAATGCTTCTCCACCACCTTCAAGTACGTGGCATTCACATTGAATACAAGTACCACCACCACCACAAGCTGATGGTAAGAATACCTTTTTACCTCCTAATGTAGAAAGTAGTGAACTACCAGAATCTACTTCAATTTTCTTTTCTCCGTTTATAGTAATAGTAACGGGACCTGATGGAGAAAGCTTCTCTTTTGCAAAAAGTAGTAAACCTACTAATACAATAGTCAACACTAAAAAGGCTACTACGGTTGCCGCTACTACTCCTCCTGTACTTGCTGCTAAAAACATATTATTTAGTATTTATTTCTTTAGAAACTTCGGCTAAAGGCACTTCTGTTTCAGAATCAGTAACTGTATTTTGAACTTGAGATTTTGCTAGTTCGTCTGTTTCTTCAGTAGTTTCATCACCACCTGTAAGCATTCCACCAAAACTCATAAACCCAATCGCCATTAAACCTGTGATAATAAATGTAATTCCTAAACCTCTTAATGGAGCAGGTACATTTGAATATCTAATTTTTTCGCGAATAGCTGCAATAGCAAGGATAGCCAGAAACCAGCCAATACCTGAAGAAAGGCCATAGTTAAAGGCTAAACCAAGGGTCTGAATATCTCTTGATTGCATAAATAGTGAACCTCCAAGAATAGCACAGTTTACAGCAATAAGAGGTAAAAATATACCTAGTGATGTGTATAAAGCCGGCGCAAATTTCTCAACTACGATCTCTACTAATTGAACCATTGTAGCAATAGTGGCAATAAAGAGAATAAATGATAAGAAACTTAAATCAAAGTCTGCATACTCAGCACCTAACCATTTAAGAGCCCCAGGACGCAATACATATTGATCTAGCAACCAGTTCATAGGTACGGTTACCGCTAGTACAAATATTACAGCAGCTCCAAGTCCTACAGCTGTAGTAACTTTCTTAGATACCGCAAGATAAGAACACATTCCTAAGAACGTTGCAAATACCATATTGTCAATAAAAATTGACTTAAAAAATAACTCTACGTGTTCCATTTTTTTTATTTAAGAAGTTAGAAAGGAGTATTAACTCCAATCAGAATCTTTAATTTTCTTCAATTAGTGCGCTATTTCTAGAACGCTGTATCCAAATGATAATTCCCACCACAATAAGAGCCATTGGAGAAAGAAGCATAAAGCCATTATTCTCATAACCTATAGCGTACAAACCAGTTTTAGTAATAGGGTCTCCCAGAACTTTAAATCCTAATAAAGTACCAGAACCTAATAGTTCTCTAAAGAAGCCTACAATAATTAAGATCAACGCATAACCGGCAGCATTTCCTATACCATCAAGAAATGATCTCCAAGGCTTATTTCCTAAAGCAAAAGCTTCAAAACGCCCCATAATGATACAGTTAGTAATTATAAGTCCCACAAATACCGAAAGCGTTTTACTTAACTCGTAAGCAAAGGCTTTTAACACTTGATCTACAATAATTACCAAAGCAGCTACAACAACAAGCTGTACAATAATTCTAATCTTAGAAGGAATAATATTTCGCATAAGCGAAATAACCACGTTACCCATTGCCAATACAAACACCACAGAAAGTCCCATTACAATAGAAGCTTTTAGCTGTGCAGTAATTGCTAATGCTGAACATATACCCAATACTTGAATTGTAATAGGGTTGTTATCTGCAAGAGGATCTAAAAGTAATCCTCTATCTTTTTTAGATAATAATGCCATAATTATATTTTTAAATCTTTAAGGTATGGGATATATAATTTCACCGTACTATTGATCATAGCGGTAACTCCGTTTCCAGTAATTGTTGCACCAGCAAGAGCATCAACTTTTCCGTCATCTTTACGATCGTTAAGTGGATCATTATTACCTTTTGCTACACTGATACCTTCAAACTGAGTTCCAGACATAATCTCTTCACCAGTAAAATCATCCATAAAATAGCGCTCTTTAATATTTGCACCTAACCCTGGAGTTTCTCCTTTATGGTCAAAATAAACACCTTGAACTACAAAGTTTTTATCTAATGATACAAACCCCCAGATAGCATCCCAAAGACCTTTACCGTATAAAGGAATTATATAGTAGCTCTCACCTTCTTTTTCACCAATGAATAAAGGAAGTTTACGATCTTCTTTATCTTCCGCAAGCTGACCTTTAAGATCTATTAAATATGCAGCAGTATCCTTAGAAATTTTACCGTTCTGAATTACTAATTGTTCCTTTATGTATTTGCTGAATTCTGCTTCTACCTTATCTGTAGGAATAAAATTCACTGCACCTTCAACATTCTCATTTATGCCCATTGCATAAAGAATGTTTTGTTGCTTTTCAAAACGCTCGTTTTCTGTAATTGCAGGTTTTAAACTAGATGCTGTAAAAGCAAGTAGCGATCCTACCACAAGCACCATCACAACTGCGAAGATGATTGTGTAACTATTTTTATCTGTATTTGCCATGATTAAGCAGTTTTAAGTTTTAGACGTTTCATACGCTTCTTCACATTTGCCTGAACAACATAATGATCTATCGTAGGAGCAAAAACATTCATTAACAAAATTGCTAAGAATACACCTTCAGGAAACGCCGGATTGAATACACGAATCATAATAGAAAAGAAACCTATTAAAAATCCGTACCAGTATTTACCTGTATTGGTTTGCGATCCAGACACTGGGTCTGTTGCCATATAAACAATTCCAAATGCAATACCACCTATTACTAGATGCTCCCAGAATGGAGTGCTCATAAGACCATAAAATGTATTTCCTTCACCTATCCAACCTTGATCAACAACACCATTGAAAATTAATCCCATTACTGCTGCACCTACGATGGCACTTAAAATTATTCTCCAGCTTGCAATTTTTGTAAACATTAAAAACAAACCTCCTAGAATAATTAGAAATGTTGAAGTCTCACCAATTGATCCTGGTATAAAACCAAAGAATTTATCTGAGAAATCATATACTACCGAAGAGTTCTGAGCATAAGCCCCTAAGATTGTTTCTCCAGATATTGCATCTGCTCCACCTTCTGCTGCTTTAGCACCGTGAACCCATACTTTATCTCCACTCATCCAAGTAGGATATGCAAAGAATAAAAATGCTCTAATAGTCAAAGCAGGATTTAGGATATTCATCCCTGTACCTCCAAAAACTTCTTTACCTATAACAACTCCAAAAATAACTGCTACAGCAAGCATCCATAATGGAATATCTACCGGTACAATCAAAGGAACAAGCATCCCGGTCACTAAGTAACCTTCTTCAACCTCATGTCCTTTAATAACGGCAAATATAAATTCTACTCCCAGACCTACAGCATAAGATATTATTACAAGAGGAAGAACTGTCCAAGCTCCCATTATAAAATTATCCCAAGTAAAAAAGTTGCCAAATAAACTAGCTTCTCTAATAACCCCTTGCGCTGCATCTACAGCTGCATAATGCTGATAACCTGTATTAAAAATACCCCATATAAGCACTGGTATAAGTGCCATAATAACCGTATTCATAGTACGCTTAAGATCATCAACCGCTCTTACGTGACCACCACTATGCGTAGTTTCATCAGGCGTATATAAAAATGTATGCAACGCATTAAATGCAGGAGCCATTTTCTTGCCTTTGAAATCTTCTTTAATTCCGTGTAATTTTTCTTTTAATCCCATTGCTCTTATCCTATTTCTTCGTGCATTAAGTCAAGTCCTTTACGAATGATTGCTTGGTGTGGTTGTTTTGAAACACATACAAACTCGGTCAACGCAAAATCTTCTGGAGCAACCTCATACATACCCAAAGCTTCCATTGCATCAAGATCTTGAACCATACAAGCCTTAAGTAATTGAAGTGGATAAATATCTAGAGGAAAAACTTCCTCGTAGTTTCCGGTTACCACAAATGCTCTGTGCTCACCATTTGTATTTGTATCTAAATCGTACTTTTTATTTGGAAATAACCAAGAGAAGGTTAACGCTCTTGATGAAGAAATTTTATTAAAAACTGGTTTATTCCAGCCAAAAAATTCATAATCATTTCCTTCAGGAATGGCTACAAATTCATTATGATAATATCCTAAGTGACCTTCTGCAGAAACTTGATTTCCAGTAAGAACATTACCAGATATCACACGCACATTATCACCCTCGATTCCTGCTGAATAAGCAAATGTTGAAACCTCAGCTCCTATCTTAGTTCTATAATATTTTGGCGCTTTAACACGTGATCCAGAAACTGATATGATACGCTCAGAATTGAATTTACCTGTAACAAACAACTCCCCTATTATTGCTAAATTTTCTGGAGTAATTGTCCACACAGTTTCTCCTTTATTAATAGGAGACACTTTATTAATAAGTGTACCTACATTTCCACTAGGATGTGGACCGGCAACTGTATGCATTTCAACGTTACTCAACTTAGAGAAAACAGAATTTGCAACTTGCGCTACTCCTAAATGAATTCTACCCGAAGTTAATTTACTTAACGCAGTAATACCCGCCTGTAAAGCAGCTTCTTTACCCTGAAGAATAAAATTGTAGTCTGGCGCTAGAGGTGCACTATTATGACCCGAGATATAAATTGCAGATGGTTCTGTTTTAGTACTAGCAATAACATCATATGGACGTTGCTTAATAAATGGCCACAGACCAGATTCTAAAATACGCTCCTTAATAGTTGCTGCATCTGCAGTATTCACATCAAGCATAGGAAATTCTACCGTAGCATCTCTACCATCTGCTTCAATTACAATACTTACAATAACTCGTTTTGCACCGCGTTTAATCTCTCTAAGAATTCCACTTACGGGAGAAACAAATTTGATACTAGGGTCTTTCTTTGCGTAGAAAAGCGGTTCTCCTGCTTTAATAGTAGCTCCTTCTTTAAAAAGCATCTTAGGAGTTACAAGATGAAAATCTGAAGGCTTGATCACATAGGTTCTTGACCGGGGCGCATCTGAGATAATATGCTCAGCCTCACCCACTAACTTAATATCAAGACCCCTTTTGATCTTAATGTCTTTTGACATAGGAAGTATATGTTAAAGTTCTTGTTAAACTCAACCCATTATATGCTGGAATTGAGGAGTGCGAATTTACAAATTTTACATGCTCATAACACAAAGTACAGGTTAAAAATATTTATTATTAATGCGTATTTCTTAAACTTTACGTGACAAAGGCTTACAAGATGCATATTTACCCCTTATTGAGATTGTTTACAAATAAGCAATATAATTCGCTACATTTGACATATAATTTCACCTTGCACGTATGAAAACGTTTTCGTTACTAATTGCCTTATTTTCATTCTGTACAATTCATAGTCAAAAAGCTCAAGAAGTTCCTGCTCCGCCCTACATAAAATCTGTACAGTTTTATGGTAATACAGCTCAAAGTCAATTACCGCTAATTCAACTGGGCCAACCCTTAAATTTGAGTTTTGATGATATAATAGGTGATGAAGCTAATTACTATTATAGAATCACGCATCATAATTATGACTGGACGCCTTCAGTGCTGGTTAAGACCGAATATTTAAGAGGCATTGATGACGTGCGTATTTTCAATTACACAAATTCGGTAAGTACACTTCAACTATATACTCATTATGAGTTGCAAATTCCCAATAGCAATACCACCGCATTATTAAAGAGCGGCAATTACCTTTTGGAAATTTATAATGAAGAAGATGAGATTGTATTTTCAAGAAAATTTATGATCTACAACCCCCTAGTTTCAGTAGGCGTAGAAGTTTTAAGAACGAGAGATCTTGAATTTATAGAAAATAAACAAGCGATAGCCATCACAGTAGATCTTGGTGAGAACATTATTGTTAATCCCGATCGAACTATCAATACACTCATTCTTCAGAATAACAATTTAAATACGAGCATCTCTAATATAAAACCTCAATACAGTTTAGGAAATCAATTGCAATACCGCTACGATGAGGAAACGTCCTTTTACGCCGGCAATGAGTTTTTTGACTTTGATAACAAAGACATTAGGGCTGCGACAAATAGGATTCAATTTGTAGAACTCTTAGATCTCTACCATAATTATCTCTACGGAAATAGTACAAGAGCAGAAACTACTTATACATATAATCCAGATTTAAACGGAAACTTTGCCATACGCACATTACAAGGCGCAGACCCCAAAGTAAACGCCGAGTATGCTTGGATTCATTTTAGTCTTCAACATCCTAAACGCCCCGCAGGAGAATCCATTTATGTCTACGGAAATTTTAATAATTATACGCTTGAAGAATCTACAAAAATGATTTACAATGAAGAAACTCAATTGTACGAGTTGCCACTTCTACTAAAACAAGGTTATTATAATTATCGATATGTTGTAGCAAAAGATGGAATTAAGTTAAATCACAATCCAATAAGTGGAGATTTCTGGCAAACTGAAAATGAGTACACCGTACTTATTTATTATAGGGCGCCTGGTGCTCGTTTTGATGAATTAATAGGTACTGGCAACGCACTATCGACTTCAATTTCTAATGTGCGCCGCAACTAAATATAAAAATTCAGTTTATATTTAAAACTTGAAATTAAAACCATCCGTTTCTTCACAAAATAAGCTCCAGCACAGATCTAATATCTGCTTAAACTGTGAGCGAACACTTAAAATAACTCATAAATATTGTCCGTATTGCGGACAAATTAATTCGACTAAAAAACTTTCTTTAGGTAACTATTTTAATGAGTTTATTGTAAGTCTTATAAATTACGATTCGCGTATTTATTACACGCTTAAGGATATATTATTTAAACCGGGTAAAATCACACTGCGTTATGTAAATGGCAAGCGACTCACTTATGCCAATCCATTTCGGTTTTACTTAAGCATCAGTATAATTTACTTTTTATTGAGTGGATTTTTAGATTTTGTATTACCAAAGAAATCATCTACAGAACTGGAGGGTTTTCAGGAAGTATTTTCAGAATTTACCACAGAAGACTCAAAAATACCGCTAGATTCAATTAAATACTACCGAGAAAACTATAAAGAGATCAATAAAACCGACTCTATAAAAACACCCTTCTCTTATTTACCTGAAGAAAAAATTAATCAAAACACCTTCTATAGTAGAACAAAAAACAAACTAGCGCTCTTTAAAGATTTTGCCACGAGCACAGATATCAAAAATGCTCCACAAGCACTTGATAGTTTGGCGTACGATAAAAGTCGTATTAATCTATGGCTCTACGACCGCAGCACAACATACAATCGTATATTAGAAGAGCCGCTTCTATTTGCGTCGTATTTATCTAAAAAGATTCCGCTATTTCTATTCTTCTTCACTCCTATATTTGCATTATTTTTTATGCTCATATACTTTAAAAGGGAATCGTATAAAACAGCAAAATCTACCCTACTAAATACCGATAGCAAAACCCTTAGAAAAATTTTTCTCATCCCATATATCGGCCCCATCATTCTATCGATACTAGGTCTTATAAGAAAAATCTTTGTTATTCATAGAAAACGCACATATATAGAACATGTGATTTTTATATTTCACGTTTTTACCTTTCTATTTTTGGTTCTTTTATTAGCATTAATACCAGATAGCTTAATAGGTAATGCTGTTGTAGCAACCATTTTATTTATGATTGTTGCGCCAATATATTTTTACATAGCTCTTAAAAATTTCTATACTGAAGGACATATTAAGACACTTTTAAAATTTTTATTTTTAAATATTGTATTTTTAGTTCTCACATCATTTACAGGCATTTTATTTCTTATTATAACTGCCGCAACCTACTAAGACGATGGTAGAACAAATCACAAAAGGCATCCGAGTTTCTGTAGACACTCATTTTGAAGGTTCATTTATGAAAAATAATGAAACCTATTATGCATATGGTTATCAAATATCGATTACAAATAATAGCAGAGACACAGTACAACTCTTAAGCAGATCTTGGTTTATTTTTGATGCCCTTAACAATCCCGAACGGGTTGTAGGTGAAGGTGTCATTGGCAAGAAACCAGTTCTAAAAACCGGAGAAACTCATACGTATTCATCAGGGTGTTTATTAAAATCTCCTTTCGGTTCAATGCGAGGCTATTATATAATGATAAATTTTGCTACTTCAGAACAATTTAAAGTCGAGATACCCTCATTTAATCTCAATGCAATTCATACACTTAATTAATTGAGTTTACTCACTTAGAATTTATAGTCCTATTTTACTAAAATTAGCACGTAAAACGGCATAGGGCATCCCTCTAATATTTTGTATCTTTCAATCCTAAAAAATTGAATTCGAATAAAATATTTAAGCATGTCAAAAGGATTTTTTGAAGTACCAGTAGCCATAAATGAACCGGTAAAATCATACGCACCGGGATCTCCAGAACGCGAAGAAGTTCTTAATTCTTATAAAGAGTTATACAATAGCAAAATAAATGTTCCTATTTATATCAATGGAGAAAAAATAGAAACCGGTAATACAAAACCGATGTCTCCTCCACACGATCACCAGCATACATTAGGAGAATATCATCTTGCTGAAAAATCTCATATTGATTCTGCCATTTCCACTGCTTTAGAAGCTCGCAAAAAATGGTCTAAAATGCCTTGGGAGCATCGCGCTGCAATATTTTTAAAAGCTGCAGAGCTTATACAAGGTCCTTACAGATCAAAAATTAATGCTGCAACTATGCTTGCACAGTCAAAAAATATCTTTCAAGCCGAAATTGATGCTGCTTGCGAGCTCATAGACTTCTTGCGATTTAACGTTCAGTATATGAGTGAAATTTATGCAGAACAGCCAGAATCATCTTCTGCAGCCTGGAACCGTGTAGAGTATCGCCCGTTAGAAGGATTTGTTTATGCAATTACTCCATTTAATTTTACAGCAATTGCCGGTAATTTACCAGCTTCAGCTGCATTAATGGGTAATGTAGTAGTATGGAAACCTAGTGATAGCCAAGTTTACTCGGCTAAAGTTATAATGGATGTTTTTGAAGAAGCAGGAGTTCCCGCAGGTGTAATTAATATGGTAATGGGAGATCCTGTAATGATTACAGACACTGTTTTAGCTAGTCCAGATTTTGCAGGAATACATTTTACAGGTTCTACTCACGTTTTTAAAGATATTTGGGCAAAAATAGGTGCTAATATCCACAACTATAAAACGTATCCGCGTATCGTGGGTGAGACTGGAGGTAAAGATTTTATTGTTGCGCATCATACTGCAAACCCACAACAAGTTTCTACTGCAATTGCACGTGGAGCTTTTGAGTTTCAAGGACAAAAATGTAGTGCGGCAAGCCGTATTTATGTAGCTAAATCTATCTGGCCCGAGGTTAAAGATTCTCTTCTTGCAGACATCAAGTCTTTTAAAATGGGATCCCCAGAAGATATGAGCAACTTTATCACTGCAGTTATTCACGAAGCCTCTTTTGATAAACTCGCAAAATATATCGATCAAGCAAAATCTGATGAAAATGCAGAGATAATTGCTGGAGGTAACTACGACAAGTCAAAGGGCTACTTTGTAGAACCTACGGTTATCTTAACTACAGATCCTAAATACACCACTATGGAAACAGAACTTTTTGGACCTGTTGTTACCATTTATGTATATGAAGATGAAAAGTGGTCAGAAACTTTAAAATTGGTTGACGGTACGAGTGAGTACGCATTGACTGGTGCTGTACTAGCAACAGATCGCTATGCGATCACCGAAGCTACAGATGCACTTCAAAATGCAGCAGGTAATTTTTACATTAACGATAAATGTACGGGTGCAGTTGTAGGACAACAACCTTTTGGTGGTGCTCGAGCTTCTGGAACCAATGACAAAGCAGGAAGTGCACTTAACTTATTGCGATGGGCATCTCCTAGACTTATTAAGGAAACTTTTGTGACTCCAGTGGACTATAGATATCCATTTTTAGGAGAATAATACAGGTTTAATTACTTCTAAAAGCTGCTAGAATTTCTAGCAGCTTTTTTATTAAACATATTCTGAATGTTACCTAAATGTTAACTGAACATAAATTTAAGGTTAATTGAAAGCTATTTTTTATCTTTACCAATCAAAATATTAGGACTATGACGACAGAAGAAAACAAAATGTATGTTTTGAAGGTAAATTACTCGGTAATTGATGTTTCAAAAAAGAAGAGTAAACGTAAAATCACTCGAAAAAAAGAAAAGTTATATTTAGTTAAAGATCCTGAGACGATCGAAGAAAAATTAAGAGATCTAGAGTACACACTTTTAGAAATTCAATCTGATCAGAAAACAACTTTAATAGAAAAAGCTCAAGATCTTTTAAGAAGATTTGGTAGTCGTTGCAATACAACTTATTACAATATGCTACGTACCTAAATAAAAAAAAGCGACTTATTATAGTCGCTTTTTTTATTATCCTTTAAACTTAAGTGGTAGATGGACTACTTTTTTTGTGTCGAAGAAATCTTCTTCAAAATAATCCTTTAGATCATATACTTTAGCTGTCGTATATAGCTTTAATTCTTCAGAAAGGTCTCCTCCTTTTAAATATAAGATCCCGTTTTTCAGTTCGTGCTCACTTTTCTTGGCAATTTTACCCTTTACCCAATGAACAAATGTTTCCATTTGAGCTACTGCTCTACTTACAATAAAATCATATTGACCATCTACATTCTCAACACGATCATTTGTGATCTTCACATTTTTAAGACCTAAACCCTCACTTACCTCTTCTACAACCTTAATTTTCTTTCCTATACTATCTACTAGATGAAATTGTGTTTCAGGAAATAATATAGCTAATGGAATCCCAGGAAATCCACCACCGGTACCTACATCTAAAATCGAAGCACCCGGATTAAACTTTTGAATTTTAGCAATACCTAGAGAATGCAAGACATGTCTAAGGTAAATTTCATCAATATCTTTGCGAGAAACTACATTGATTTTCAGGTTCCAATCCTGATACAATTCATTTAATTTTTTAAACTGAAGGATCTGATTTTCATCAAGATCTGTAAAATATTTGTCTATTAGAATCATAATCAACTTTTATCGCAACAAAATTAGGTTTTACAGCGTTAAATTACGGTATTAATATGCCTTAAAAAGATATAAATCTTATTTTTGAGGTTGCGTTGTAAAGTGCTTTTTAAGCGCTTTTATATTAAGCAGAAAGTATATGACAAATCAAAAGACAATTAAGTTTTCACGCGTAGATTCAGCTAATTTTTTTAGAACCTTGAACAAACGCGTAAATAGCTATTTCAAAGAAAATAATGTAGAACGCACCGGTAACTGGAAGTTATTTATAAAAACTGCAGTTATGTTTTCAATATTTCTAGCGCCTTATTTTTTATTATTAACTCTGGATTTACCAGGTTGGTCTCAATTGCTACTTACTATCGTGATGGGTATAGGTATGGCTGGCGTGGGAATGAACGTGATGCATGACGGTAATCACGGTTCATTTTCTAAGAAAAAATGGGTTAATAAAATAATGGGAGGCAGTATTTATATACTGGCAGGTAATGTTTACAACTGGCAGGTTCAACATAATGTGTTGCACCACACGTATACAAATATACACGGTCACGATGAAGATCTCGAAGCGGGTAGAATACTTCGTTTCTCAAAACATTCACCGTGGTACAAACACCACCGTTTTCAGCATTATTATTCTATTCTGCTATATGGTTTGTTGACCTTTAACTGGGCCATAACCACAGATTTTCTTCAAATGAAGCGATATCTAAAACGTAAACTTTCTTACGGTGAGTTTCCGAATCCAAAAGTAGAATGGACAAAACTAGTTATTACAAAAATCATCTATGTTAGTATCTGGATAGTTCTACCACTATTAATTTTAGACATAGCTTGGTGGAAAGTGCTTATAGGATTTTTTGTAATGCATTATACTGCTGGTGTGATCTTAAGTATGGTTTTTCAACTTGCACACGTGATTGATGAGGCAGATATGCCGCTACCAGACCACTCAGGTACAATGAAAAATACGTGGGCTATTCACCAGTTATTTACGACGGTTAATTTTTCTACTAAAAATAGAATCGTAAACTGGTTTACGGGAGGCCTTAATCACCAGGTCGAACACCATATTTTCCCTCACATTAGTCATATTCATTACACTAACATCTCTAAAATAGTTAGAGAAACGGCTAAGGAATTTAACTTGCCTTATAACGAGTACAAAACCACACGTAAAGCAATAATTGCTCATTTCAAATATTTAAAAGAGATGGGTATGCAACCCGCTCTACAATCAGCCTAAATCATAAGTTATTTAATGGAAACAACTACCAATCAACTCTCTGATCGTATAAACAACCTGGCAACTTCTGCTACTCTTGCAATGGCGGCAAAAGCTCGTGAGCTTAAAGCTGAAGGCAAAGACATTATAGGTTTAAGCCTTGGTGAGCCAGACTTTAATACACCAGATTTTATTAAAGATGCTGCGATACAAGCCGTAAACGACAATTACAACAGCTATTCTCCAGTAGATGGCTATGTTGAATTAAAAGATGCTATTATCACAAAATTTAAACGTGATAACAATCTTATTTACGATCGTACACAAATAGTTGTTTCTACCGGAGCCAAACAATCTCTTTATAATATTGCACAGGTTTGCCTAAACCCTGGAGACGAAGTTATATTACCTTGTCCTTATTGGGTAAGTTATGCAGACATTATACAACTTGCGGAAGGTGTTCCTGTTGAAGTGCAAACTTCTTTGGATACCGATTTTAAAATGACTCCAGAGCAATTAGAGGCAGCTATAACTCCTAAGACAAAAATGCTTTGGTATAGCTCGCCGTGTAATCCAAGTGGATCTATTTATAGTGAAGCAGAATTACGCGCTCTTGCAGACGTGCTTCAAAAATATCCCGAAATTATAGTTGTAAGTGACGAGATCTATGAGCACATTAACTATGTAGGTGATCACGCAAGTATGGCGCAGTTTGAGGATATGTTTGATCGCACAGTTACAGTAAACGGTGTTGCAAAAGCATTTGCTATGACAGGCTGGAGAATAGGTTACATTGGAGCTCCTTCTTATATCGCAAGAGCTTGTAATAAAATACAAGGTCAGGTAACCAGTGGTGCAAACTGTATCGCTCAACGTGCTGTGATCACTGCATTAGAAGCTCCAGTTAGCAAAATTCAATTTATGGTTGATGAGTTTAAAGAACGTAGAAAATTGATTCTCGGTTTATTAAGCGATATTCCCGGTTTTGAATGTAATGAACCTGAAGGTGCGTTTTATGTTTTTCCAAATGTATCCTATTATTTAGGCAAGACTCTTAATGGTACTGAAATTAAAAATGCTTCAGACTTCGCGCTTTTCTTATTAGAGGAAGCTAACGTTGCTACGGTTACAGGAGAGGCTTTTGGTAATCCTAACTGCATACGTATATCTTATGCTGCAAGCAAAGAACAAATTATTGAGGCAATGTCTCGCATTAAAAAGGCAGTTTCATAATCTGAATCTCCAAAATACTTCATAAAAAAAGCGACCATTTCTGGTCGCTTTTTTATTTTATATATGGACGTTCTTACATCTTTGGAAGTAGAACCGTGTCAATTACGTGAATAACACCATTTGATTGATTAACATCAGCGATTGTTACAGTTGCAACATTCCCAGCTTGATCTTTAATTTTCACTTTTCCATCAGCAACCATACCCGTTAATAATTGACCATTAACTGTAGTCCATTCTGCAGTACCATTCCCAGCTTCAATATCTTTCATGATATCTTCAGCAGTATGCTTACCTGCAATTACGTGATAGGTTAATACGCCTTGAAGAGCAGTTTTATTTTCAGGCTTTAAAAGTGTTTCAACAGTACCTTCAGGTAACTTATTAAACGCATCATTAACTGGAGCTAATACCGTAAAAGGACCTTCACTCTGTAGGGTTTCTACTAATTCTGCAGCAGTAACTGCAGCAACTAACGTAGTGTGATCTTTAGAATTAACTGCATTTTCAACAATATTCTTTGTAGGATACATTTCTGCACCACCTACCATTTTAGTTTCTTGAGCAGTGGCTAAAGCTCCTACAGCCATAAAAGCAATCATAAAAACTTTTGTAATTGAGTTCATCTTTTTCATATGTGTAATTTTTTTAGTTACACTACACATACGACCGAGATGCACAAAGAGGTTTTTTCAAGAATAGACCTTTATGAAAACATTAACCATTTACGCTAACTGACTAAGTTCTTTTTTTAGGTGCGTTATAATCATATCAGCATGTACTCTGGTGTTCTCTATAAATAATTTACTGGTATTTAAACCGCTGTTGATAACCCCAGCAACATATACATTTTGAAGAGGCGTCTCCAGCGTTTCTGGATCGTGTATGGGTTTCTTTAAATTAGTTTCATCCACTGGAAGTCCTAATCGAGAAAACAGACTGTAATCTGGAGTATAACCTATCATCGCCAAAACAAAATCATTTTCGATCTCAATTTCTCCATCGGGAGTATTAAGGATAACACTTTGAGATTTAATTTCTTTAACTGAAGTTTCAAAATAGGCTTTAATAGAACCTTCCTTAATTCGGTTTTCTATATTTGGCTTTATCCAGTATTTGGTTTTTGGATAGATTTCATTACTGCGTATTGCCATCGTTACCTCAGCTCCCTTATAAAAAGTTTCTAAAGCTACATCACAAGCAGAATTAGCTGCACCTACAACGAGTACTTTTTGATTGACGTAGGGGTGCGGACTATCATAAAAGTGTCTAACCTTTGGCAGATCTTCTCCGGGGATATTCAATTTGCGCGGTGTATCATAAAATCCAGTTGATACAATTACAGATTTTGTAGAAAATTCACCTTTAGGAGTCTCTAAAATATACCCGTCATCAGATTTATTCATACTCATTACCGGTGTATAAAGCTGCACCTTTAGTTTCCAGCTGTCATATACTCTTCGATAATATTCTAAAGCTTCCTTACGTGTAGGTTTATCATTATGCGCAACAAAAGGCACATCCCCTATTTCTAATAAATTTGAGGTAGAGAAAAAAGTCATATTCTCTGGGAAATTGTATAACGAATTAACGAGAACTCCTTTTTCTAAAATAACATAATCAAGTCCGGCTTTTGTAGCTGCAATACCACAGGCTAAGCCTATAGGACCACCTCCTACTATAATAAGATCGTAATTTTTCACAGTTCTTTTTTTTTACTGAATTAAAGATTTTTTTAATTCAATCGTTCACTCACATAGGGTTCTCATGTTAGACAACATGCTCACTAAAACCTTACGCTCTTGTAAATTTAACTGTTACTAGCGATTACGCCAAAAGAAGGGTGTAAAGAGAATAAGAACCGTAAATAGCTCTAATCTACCTATCATCATTAAAAATGCACACCACCATTTACCAATTGCAGGAAGCGCATCATAATTATTCACCGGACTTAACATCCCAAAGGCTGGCCCAACGTTTCCTAATGAAGACGCAGAACCTCCTAAAGCTGTGGGGAAGTCTAATCCCATAGATGCTAATCCGCAAGCTCCTATTATCCAAGCCAAAAGATAAAGAATGAAGAATCCGAGGATATTAAATACAATCTCTTTAGAAACCGATTTTCCATTATGACGCACCGGTAAAATAGCGTTAGGGTGTAATGTTCGCTTAAATTCTAGAATACCATTACGTATAATCATCAAATGCCGCACAACCTTAATTCCTCCAGAGGTTGATCCCGCTGAACCGCCTAAGAACATCAGACCAAAGAAAATCATTGTTGCAAATGGCGCCCACATCGTAAAGTCTGCCGATACAAAACCGGTCGTAGTGATTACTGAAATTACCTGAAAAAGACCATGTCTTATAGCACTTTCATACTCTCCTAACACCATAGGATGATTTATGGAAGAAATAGAAACGTCTGCTTTTAATATGATTATAAATACTACTAATATGGTAAATCCTACAGTAAAGGCCGTATAAAGTTTGAACTCTTCATCTTTCCAAACATTGCGGAGTTTACCCTTAAATGCAAAATAACTCAAGACAAAGTTTGTCCCCGCGAGAAACATAAAGATGATAATAATATACTGCACTGCTGGATTATCATTCCAATATGCGACACTAGCATTCTTAGTACTAAATCCACCAGTAGACAGGGTGCTCATTGCGTGATTTATGGCATCTAAAAAAGACATGCCGGCAAGTTTGAGTAGTATAGTTTCGGCAACTGTATATCCAAAATATATTAGCCATAGTCGCTTTGCCGTATCTGTAATACGTGGATGCAGTTTATCTGCATTGGGACCGGGTGCTTCAGCTGCAAAAAGCTGCATTCCGCCAATACCTAATAAGGGTAAAATGGCAATTGCTAAAACAATTATCCCCATCCCTCCTATCCAATGTGTAGTACTTCGCCAAAATAGAATTCCATTTGGGATAGCTTCAATATCATTTAGTATCGAAGCTCCGGTAGTGGTATAACCACTCATCGTTTCAAAAAAGGCATTAGTAAATGAAGGAATACTCCCCGTTAGTAAATAAGGCAAGCATCCACTCAAGGACATAAATATCCATCCAAACGTAACAACTATATATCCTTCCCGCTTTTGAATTACTTTTTTATGATCTCGCGTAAAGAACATAAACATTAATCCGGTAAATAGCGTGATTAATCCAGAAGATATAATTCCTAAAGCTATAGATATATCATCATAGAAATAACCAATTATGGCTGAGATAAGCATAAAACCACCATTAAATAGCAGTAATACACCCATTAGGTGAAATATGATCTTGTAATTAAGTCTTGGTCTGTTTGGCATCTTATTAGATAAACATACGTTCTACTTTATTAATAGAGCGTAATAAGCAACATACTACAATACGGTCTCCCACTTTAATCTTATGATCTCCTAAAGCTATTATACCGCGACCCTCACGTACAATTCCACCTATAGTTGCTGAGCGTGGAAAATCTAAATCACGTATGCGCTTGCCTATAACTTGAGAATTGGGTTTTGCTATAAATTCCAGAAGCTCTGCATTCATATTGTTGAGCTTCGTCATTGCGACTACATCTCCTTTGCGTATATATCTAAATATATTATTTGCTGCGAGAAGTTTTTTATTTATTAATGTATCAATACCTATGCTATGAGAAAGCTGAAAATAATCCATATTCTCAACTAAGGCTATTGTCTTTTTAACACTCTTTGACTTAGCGACTAAGCAAGACATTATATTGGTTTCACTATTTCCGGTGACTGCTATAAAAGCATCCATATCATAGATATTCTCCTCTTCTAACAGTTCTACATTGCGACCATCACCTTGTATAACAAGAGTTTTAGGTAACTTTTCAGCAAGATCAAAGGCTTTATCACTGTCCTTCTCTACTAACTTGACGTGAAAATTGTGAGTACAAAGGTCGCGTGCTGTCTTGTAACCAATTTTACTTCCGCCCAAAATCATCACATTTTTGATGCGTTGTTTTGCTTTACCGGTAAGCTTATATAACTCATCTACTCCCCCTTTAACAGTCATAAAATACACCTGATCTCCTTCTTTAAAGATCGTATCTCCACGAGGGATGAGTGTGTATTGTGTACCTTCCCGCTGAATAGCGATAGGCATAAAATGCAATTCTGGAAATATAAGTGCTGCCTCCTTAACACTCTTACCTACAAATGAAGCTGTACGGCTTAAAGAGGTACCTACCATTGTTAAAGCTCCGTTTTCAAACTCATAGCTATCGTTAAAAGCAGACTGATTTAATAACAGTTCGATTTCTGAAGCAGCTAAGCTCTCGGGAGATATGAGTTCGTCTATCCCAAATTTCTTGAAACCGGCGACCTCTTGATTTTCGATAAATTCAGTATTCGATATTCTTGCAATAGTACGCTTAGCTCCCATCTGTTTTGCGAGTACACAAACTGTAATGTTTGTCGTTTCACTTGCGGTCACCGCAATAATAAGATCTGTATTTTCGATACGCGCTTCTTTTAAGGTGGCAATAGAAGTCGTGTCTCCACGAATTGTGCGTATGTCAAGATGAGTATCTGCATAGGCGATACTGTCCTTATCTATATCAATGAGGGTGATATCTTGTGATTCAAAAGAAAGAAGTTTAGCTAAATGAAAACCAACTTCTCCTGCACCGGCAATAACAATCTTCATACTTTAATTTAAGGTAAAACCTTGCAAAGGTACACGTTTTAATAGAGATATATTTAAAATAACTGCCAACTAAAAGAGAACAGGTGCATCTCATAACAAATACTATATTTGCCAATAAAAAAAGTTATGAGCGGTAACATTAATCCATATAAGAACTCTGACCAGTCAAAACGTGTTCAAGTTGAAAAAATGTTTGACACTATTTCTAATGAATATGATGGCTTAAACCGCGTAATATCATTTGGGATAGATATTAAATGGCGTAAAAAAGTAGTCGCGATGATCGCAGCTACAAATCCGCAAAATGTTCTTGATGTAGCTACAGGCACAGGGGATCTAGCCATAAATCTTGCTGAAACTGGTGCCAATAAAATAATAGGATTAGACATCTCTGCCGGAATGCTTTCGGTAGGAAAGAAAAAAATAAAAGAAAAAAATCTTGATCAAACCATCGAAATGGTTCAGGCAGATTCTGAAAATCTTCCGTTTGAGGATAATCACTTTGATGCAATTACAGTAGCATTTGGTATTCGCAATTTTGAAACATTAGAAAAAGGATTAGCCGAAATTTTAAGAGTTCTTAAACCGGGCGGCCTTTTTGTTATTCTAGAAACTTCTGTTCCTACTAAAACTCCATTTAAACAAGGATATACCTTTTATTCAAATCAAATTTTACCTCTTATAGGTCGTTTGTTTTCAAAAGATAAAGATGCCTATGCATATCTTAGTGAGAGTGCATCTGTTTTTCCGTATGGTGAGAAGCTCAACAATATTTTGCGCAAAATAGGGTTTACTACAGTTGAAGATCATCCTCAGACATTTGGGGTTGCAACTATCTATACAGCATCAAAGTAGTACTATGCACAAAATTATAGCTTATCTAGTTTTCTTTATTTGGTTTATACCGAATCTACAAGCTCAGTTTTTGAGTAGAGAGCGCATTCTCAATGATGAAAACTTTGATAAGAAACCCTGGAGTTTTGGATATTACTTCGGGATAAACCGCTATGATTTTAACTTTGATTATAAAGAACAACGACCAGATATTTTTGTAGAACAGAGCTATGGTTTTAATGTAGGCTTGCTTGTTAATAAACGTATTAATGAATATCTAGACCTGCGCTTAGAGCCGGGATTAGTATACAACGGTCGTAATCTCTATTATCAAGATATTGCTGGTGAAGAAAATGACCGATTACGAGAGCTCAACTCTACTTACATACATATTCCGCTACTCATAAAATTTTCAACCAAGAGACTTAACAATTTCAAACCATTTGTGGTAGGCGGTTTGTCATACTCCTATAATTTATCGAGTAACGAGAACAATCCCGATGATAATAGTGCAGGCCAATTTAGAATGAAAGACAACACCTTCTATTACGAAGTAGGTTTTGGAATCGATTTATATCTACCCTATTTTAAATTTTCACCTAGCATTCGTGGAGTATTTGCTTTAACTGACGAACTTGTACCCGATGAAAATCCGAATAGCGTATATACTTCAAATATTGAAGTAATGCAGTCACGAGGAATATTTTTAAATTTTACCTTTCAATAATGTGGGAAGCTAATTTATACAGACAAAAGCACGGTTTTGTGTTTGATTACGGGAAAGACCTTATAAGTATGCTTAATCCCAAAGCCGGAGAGCGTATTCTTGATTTTGGCTGCGGTACCGGCGAACTCACAGCAGAGATTGCACAGAGCGGCGCAGAACTTGTAGGTATTGATGCTTCCTCAGAAATGATTAAAGCTGCTCAAGAGCAATTTGAAGGCATCAATTTTATTGAAGCGCGTGGAGAAAGCTTTATAGACAGCAAACAATATGACGCCATATTTAGTAATGCAACTTTACACTGGATATTAAATCCAGAAGCTGCAATTTCTGCCATGTATAGTAACCTCAAGCCTGCCGGAAGGTTACTGCTTGAAATGGGCGGTAAAGGTAATGTGGCTACTATAATTGAAACTTTGCAGGATGTTCTGGAAGAGCACGGTTATGTACAACAGTCAAAAACCGTAAACTGGTATTTCCCTAAACTTGGCACTTATTCCTACTTCTTAGAAAAAAACGGCTTTAAAGTTACCTTCGCTCATTTATACGACAGGCCTACAAAACTTAATGATCCTAATACAGGAATTATAGACTGGCTGACTATGTTTGCCGGTAAATATTTTACAGGCATACCAGCTGAAGACGTGTCATCGATACATAAAATCGTACAAGATCGCGTAAAAGAGCGATTATATAAGGATGGGCATTTTTATGCAGATTATAAACGTTTACGCATCTGCGCAATCAAATAACCTTAACCTCTTTTAAATTCACTAACTAAAATTGCTCCTGCAATTGCCACATTTAAACTCTCTGTATTTGCATTCCCAAATTGAGGGATGCTTATACGATGTGTAACTTTCTCAGCTATAGTATCTGATATTCCGTTTGCTTCATTACCTAAAATTAATAAAGCATCGTCTGGTAATTGTGACTCGTACACAGATACTCCATCCATAAATGCACCATATACCGGCAGATTTTGTTGACTTATGTAATTATCTAAATCTGTATACGTAATATTCACTCGGGTAATAGAACCCATTGTTGCCTGTATAACTTTTGGGTTAAAACAATCTACGGAATGATTTGAGCAAATAAGATGCTCAATATTAAACCAGTCGCATAAACGTATTAATGTCCCAAGATTTCCGGGATCACGCAGATCATCGACCAGCAGTTGCAAACCTGGTTTCTTTGTTTCTTTAAAAACGGGAATTGCAAAAAGCGCCAGGGCTTTCTGAGGTGTTTTTAGAAAACTTATTTTTTTTAATTCAGTTTCTGAAACTACAGTAGTATCGGTAACATCAGTAAAAAAACCTTCAACCGTAAATAGACTATGTAATTTAAAATCTGATTTTAAAAATTCTTGAATACCTTTAATTCCTTCCACTACAAACAACCCGTGCTGTTGTCTGTACTTTTTTTGACTAAGGCTCGTTATTAATTTTATTTGGCTTTTGCTAACCACGCTTAATGTGTATTTTTGAAGTTATTTTGAGAAAAGCTCACTTGCAACAACTATCAGCAAAAATAGGATTAATTATCCTACTCCTAGTCACCATTGCTTCGTGCAATGCAGTAAAACGAGTAGAAGATGGTCAATTACTACTCACTAAAAACACCATTCGTGTAAACGGGGAAGTTAACGACGCGTATAATATTAACAATATACCGTATCAACAACCTAACTCGAGACTACCGCTCCTAAATTCTCCTTTACGTCTCTATATCTATAACTGGGCAAGACCTAATATAGATTCTATTATGCAAGCTCGCTTTATAGAGAATGAAAGCGCTCGTAAATTCTGGACAGGCGTTCTCTCTCGAAAACAATTAGATAAGTATATAGAGTTTCGCGAAAATTTCAATCAAACACTTAAAAACACTGGCGAACCTCCTGCGATAATTTCAGAAAACCTGTCAAAGAGATCTGCTGCACGCCTTAAAGAATACTATAACAGTAAAGGATGGTTTAATGCGGAAACCGATTATACAATCATAAAAGACAGCCTCGATAAACGCGGTAATGTAATTTATGATGTTAAAACAGGAAATCCTTACATAATAGATTCAGTTTCAACATTTATCGCTTCTTCAGCAGTAGATTCAATTTATAATAAATACAAGAGAGATTCTTTTATAAAAGAAGGATCACAATATGAATTGCTCGACATTAATTCTGAAACTACACGGCTCACCGAGCTTATGCGTAACAATGGTTTATTCTATTTTGACCGGGAGTATATAAGTTTTATAGGTGACTCGGTAAATACCGGGAATAAAGTAAATCTTGAATTGTATATTAAAAATAGAGAAATACGTGCTCGAGATTCGGTATATGAAGTACCTCTAAATGTTCACAAAATAAGTCGTGTAAATGTTACCACAGATTATGGCTATTCTATACGTAATAACACACTTAAAGACAGCGCATCTTTAAACGATTATCATTTATATGCCTATGATAAGATTCGCTACAAGCCAAAATACTTAACAGACGCTTTATTTATTAAACCCGGAGATACTTATAGCGATGATTCCCGCAACAAATCCCTTATAAGGCTAAGTCAGTTAAGCACCTTTAGATATCCTGATTTGCGTTTCACTGAAGATCCCGAAGATCCTAAAGGAACAGACCTAATTGCAAATTTTTATCTCATCCCCCTACCTAAGTTTAATCTTCGAGTCGACTTTGACGTATCTACATCTAATATTCAAAAATTTGGTATTGCCGGTGGAGGATCATTGCAAATACGTAATGTTTTAGGAGGAATGGAAACATTGCAAATTTCTGGTCGCGGTAGTATAGGCGCTTCTAAATCACCTACAGAAAATAGCACAGGCTTTTTTGATATTACTGAGATAGGAACAGATTTAAGTCTTACAATTCCCCGTATATTTTTTCCGCTGAGAACTAAAGGTTTTATCACTCCAGAAATGTCGCCTTCCACCAGCTTCACAACCGGTATAGGTGTGCAACAAAATATCGGACTTGATAAACAGAATATCACCGGTGGTGTAAATTATAAATGGTCACCATCTAATAATCTTAATTATCGGTTTGACCTTTTTGACATACAATACGTTCGTAATTTAAATGTTGACAATTATTTTAAAGTATATGAAAATTCATATAACGAACTCGATGAGATTGCCCAAATCTACCTCGATGAAAATAGTTCGTTTAATGATCCGGAAACAAATCAATTAGCAATTCCTGATGGCGCATTAGGTTTTATAAGTGCTGTACAAACAAATGCTATAGCGGTTACAGAAAGTGAATTTGCAGATGTATTTAATATTGAAGAACGCCGCCAGCGTTTAACAGAAGACAATTTAATTTTAGCATCCAGTTTTACTTACTATAAAAATACCCGGGATAATCTATTTGATGATGAGTTTACAAGTTTCCGCACAAAACTGGAGATAGCAGGTAACACGCTGAGTGCCTTAGGCAATATTATAGGATTAGATAAAAATGATGATGATGCATACAGAGTTCTAGGCGTACGTTTTTCTCAATATGTAAAAACTGAAATCGATTTTATAAAACACTGGGATTTTGGGAATGATAACATTTTAGCTTTTAGAGCTTTTGGTGGTATTGCAATCCCCTACGGCAATTCTAAGAGCATCCCTTTTATACGCAGTTTCTTTGGCGGTGGATCTAATGATAATAGAGCATGGCAGGCATACAGACTAGGACCCGGAAGCACAGATAGTCCTAATGATTTTAATGAGGCAAATATGAAACTCTCCTTTAATGTAGAACAACGATTTACCTTATTAGGCGATTTAAAAGGAGCTATTTTTACCGATGTAGGTAACATCTGGAATGTTCTAGATAATGTTACAGAGCCTCAGGCGACATTTACTGGACTAAGCAGTTTAAAAGATATTGCGGTAGGAACCGGTTTTGGGTTTAGATATGATTTTAACTTCTTTGTGTTGCGATTTGACATCGGTTTAAAAACCTATGACCCTGCATTACCAGAGGGAGAACGCTGGTTTAAAAATACAAACCTATCAAATGCTGTTTATAACGTAGGTATTAACTATCCTTTCTAGGAAATATAAAGACTAAACCCCAAATATTTATTAATTTTACGTTTCAAACTAAGTAAACAATAACTTATGAGTCATAGTATCAAACCGGGAGTTGCAACCGGAAGAGAAGTTCAAGCGATTTTTAAACACGCCAAAGAAAATGGGTATGCATTACCTGCAGTAAATGTTATAGGATCTAGTACTATCAACGGGGTATTAGAAACTGCTGCTAAATTGAATGCACCTGTTATATTACAATTTTCTAATGGTGGTGCTCAGTTTAACGCAGGTAAAGGTTTTCCTAATGATGATCAAAAAGCTGCAGTAGGTGGTGCAGTTGCCGGAGCTAAGCACGTACATGAACTCGCTAAGCGTTACGGCGCTACAGTTATTTTACATACAGACCACTGTGCTAAGAAACTTTTACCTTGGATAGATGGTCTTCTTGATGCTTCAGAAGAGTATTATAAAATCCACGGGCATTCTTTGTTTAGTTCACATATGATTGACCTTAGTGAAGAATCTCTAGAAGAAAACATAGAGATCTGTAAGACCTATTTAGAGCGTATGAGCAAAATGGATATGACTCTAGAAATTGAATTAGGTATTACAGGTGGTGAAGAAGATGGTGTTGACAATACAGATGTTGATGATTCTAAACTTTACACACAACCAGAAGAAGTTGCTTATGCATATGAAGAGCTAAGTAAAGTAAGTGATCAATTTACGATTGCTGCTGCTTTCGGAAACGTTCACGGTGTTTATAAGCCTGGAAACGTAAAACTAACTCCGAAAATTCTTAAAAATTCACAGGAATTCGTTTCAGAAAAATACAATCTTGGACCTAATTCTATAGATTTTGTTTTCCACGGTGGTAGTGGTTCTACTGTTGAAGAAATACGCGAAGGAATAAGTTACGGTGTAATCAAAATGAACATCGATACAGATTTACAATGGGCATTTACTGAAGGTGTACGTAAATATTTTGATGCTAATAAAGATTTCTTACAGTCGCAAATAGGAAATCCTACCGGTGAGGATAGTCCTAATAAAAAATATTACGATCCACGTGTTTGGTTCCGTAAAGGAGAAGAATCATTTAATGCGCGTTTAGAAAAAGCATTTGAAGATCTCAATAACGTAAACACACTTTAGTGTTTATTCTTTCAGAAAAATAATACATAAAACCTCGAAAGTTTTACTTTTCGAGGTTTTTCACCCTTAATAGTTATCTTTTAAAAAACTGACACTTTATTTGAGATTATTAGAAAGAGTCTTCTCAAATTAAATTTATTTTCAAGAAAAGATTGATCTAAATCTGAAAATAGAAGTCAAATTAAAAAGCACAAATTTATGGCTTGGTTCAAACGAAAGGAAAAAGGTATACAAACTGCTACCGAAAATAAAAAAGATGTTCCTAAAGGTCTTTGGTATAAATCACCTACCGGTAAAATAATTGACGCAGAAGAGCTTGCAAAAAACTTCTATGTTAGTCCCGAAGATGATTATCACGTACGTATAGGTAGTGAAGAGTACTTTTCTATTCTTTTTGATGACGCAAAATACAAGGAGCTAGATAAGAATCTAACTTCAAAAGATCCATTAAACTTTGAAGATACCAAGAAATATGTAGATCGTCTTAAAGATGCCGAAGCAAAAACCGGACTCAAAGATGCGGTACGTACAGCAGTAGGTAAAAGTTTTGGAAAAGATCTTGTTGTAGCTGCAATGGATTTCAAATTTATAGGCGGTTCTATGGGATCTGTTGTAGGAGAAAAAATAGCACGTGCTGCAGATTATTCTCTTAAGAACAATGTTCCTTTAGTAATTATCTCTAAGTCTGGTGGCGCACGTATGATGGAAGCTGCTCTTTCATTGATGCAGCTTGCCAAAACATCTGCTAAACTTGCGCAGCTTGCAGATGCTAAAATCCCTTACATATCATTATGTACAGATCCAACCACAGGTGGTACTACAGCCTCTTTTGCTATGCTTGGAGATATTAATATTTCTGAGCCAGGTGCACTCATAGGTTTTGCAGGACCACGGGTAGTACGCGATACTACAGGCCAAGAATTACCTGCAGATTTCCAAACTGCAGAATTTCTTAAAGAACATGGGTTCTTAGATTTTATAACGCATCGTAAAGAACTGAAAACCAATATTAATTTATATATAGATTTAATTCTTAATCAGGCAATTCGTAATTAAATTAATAGTTCAACATTAATAATTAATTGTATCTTTGCCGGCTCAATGGGATAGACTCATTGAATACATAAAAACTATTTAAATAATATTGGCATGTATCTTACTCAAGAAAAGAAAGATGAAATTTTTGGTAAATACGGTAAAGACAAAAACGATACTGGTTCTGCAGAAGGACAGATCGCTTTATTTACACACCGTATCAACCACTTAACCGGTCACTTAAAACAAAACCGTAAAGATTTTAACACAGAGCGTTCTCTAGTTAAATTAGTAGGTAAGCGTAGATCATTACTTGACTATTTAATAAAGAAGGATATTACAAGATATCGTGCTATTGTTAAAGAATTAGGTTTAAGAAAATAATTCTTATTTTTAAAGGGGCAATTTTTGCCCCTTTTATTTTAGTAATTACCCAAAGTCCCGCAAGGGCAAAGAAAGCTACCTAGAGGTTTTTCACAGGTCACACACTACACACAACACAACAACAGACCTAGTCCTTGACTTAACTACTCAAGGCAATTGATTTAATCGCACGCATCGACGTGCCACTGAAAAACATTTTATGATTCCAAAAACTTTCAAAGAGGTCATAGACCTTGGTGACGGTAGAGAGATCTCTATCGAGACCGGTAAACTTGCAAAACAGGCACATGGCTCTGTAGTTGTACAGTCCGGTAAATGTATGATGCTTTGTACTGTAGTTTCTAATTACAAGCAAAGTGATGTTGATTTTCTTCCTTTAACGGTCGATTATCGTGAAAAATTTGCGGCAGCTGGCCGTTATCCTGGTGGTTTCTTTAAAAGAGAAGCACGCCCAAGTGATGGTGAAGTTTTAACTATGCGTCTTGTTGACCGTGTACTTCGCCCTCTTTTCCCAAAAGATTACCACGCAGAAACTCAGGTTATGATACAGTTAATGTCTCATGACGATGATGTTATGCCTGATGCAATGGCAGGACTTGCTGCATCTGCAGCTATTCAACTTTCAGACTTCCCGTTTGAATGTGCTATTTCAGAAGTACGTGTGGCACGTGTTGATGGTAAATTTATCATAAACCCTTCTAGAACACAATTAGCAGAATCTGATATCGATATGGTAATTGGTGCATCTGCAGATTCTGTAATGATGGTTGAAGGTGAAATGAATGAGATTTCTGAAGAAGAAATGACTGAGGCTATCAAAGCTGCTCACGAAGCTATTAAAGTACAGTGCGCTGCTCAGATTCGTTTAGCTGAAGCTTTTGGTAAAAAGAAAACTCGCGAATATGAACCAGAGCGTGAAGATGCAGATCTTGCAAAGAAAATTCACGAGATGGCTTATGACAAAGTATATGCAATAGCTCAAGCAGGTTCTGCTAAACATGAGCGTAGTGCATCCTTTGACGCGATTAAAGAAGAAATTAAAGCTACTTTTTCTGAAGAAGAGTTAGCAGATTTCGGAAGCCTTATTTCTAAGTATTACTATAAAGCTGAAAAAGCTGCTGTACGTGATTTAACCTTGAATGAAGGTTTACGTTTAGATGGTCGTAAGACAACAGAGATACGTCCTATCTGGTGTGAAACAGATTATTTACCTTCTGTACATGGTTCTTCAATCTTTACTCGTGGGGAAACTCAAGCATTAGCAACAGTAACTCTTGGTACTTCTCGTGAGGCAAATCAAATTGATATGCCATCATACGAAGGTGAAGAGACCTTTTATTTACATTATAACTTCCCTCCTTTCTCTACTGGTGAAGCACGTCCTATACGTGGTACTTCTCGTCGTGAAGTAGGTCATGGGAATCTTGCGCAGCGCGCTTTAAAAGGTATGATCCCTGCAGATTGCCCATATACTGTACGTGTAGTTTCTGAAGTATTAGAGTCTAACGGCTCTTCATCTATGGCAACTGTTTGTGCGGGTACAATGGCTCTGATGGATGCTGGTGTTCAACTTAAAAAGCCGGTTTCTGGTATTGCTATGGGATTAATTTCTGATGGTGATTCTGGTAAATATGCTGTGCTTTCTGATATTTTGGGTGATGAAGATCACTTAGGAGATATGGACTTTAAAGTTACCGGTACTGCAGATGGTATTACTGCTTGTCAAATGGACATTAAAGTAAAAGGTCTTTCTTATGAAATACTTGTTAATGCTTTAAAACAAGCACGTGATGGTCGTTTACATATATTAGATAAACTTACCGAAACTATTAGCGCTCCTCGTGAAGACGTTAAAGAATACGCTCCTAAAATGGTATCTGTACGTATTGCAAATGCATTTATAGGTGCTCTTATAGGTCCAGGTGGAAAAGTAATCCAAGAACTTCAGAAAGCAACAGGAACAACTATTGTAATTAATGAAGATCCTGTAACTGAAGAAGGTGTAGTAGAAATTTTAGGTACTGGTCAAGAAGGTATTAATGCAGTTCTTGCAAAAATTGATTCTATTACATTTAAACCTGTTGTAGGAAATAGCTACAAGGTTAAGGTTATTAAGATGCTTGATTTTGGTGCTGTTGTAGAATACCTTGATGCTCCTGGCAATGAGGTTCTATTACACGTGTCTGAGTTAGCTTGGGAACGTACTGAAAACGTAAGTGATGTTGTTAATATGGGTGATGAATTTGAAGTAAAATACTTCGGTATTGATTCACGTACCCGTAAAGAGAAAGTATCTCGCAAGGCATTACTTGAAAAACCAGAAGGTTATAAAGAACGTGCTCCTCGTGAAAATAATGATCGTGGTAGTAGAGATAAAGACAATCGCGGTAGAGATAATCGCAATCGCGATTCTAGAGATCGTAAAAGAGACTAATCTTTAGTTCATATGATTTTAAAAAGGAGCCCTCGGGCTCCTTTTTTTGCTCTAATTCGATTTAAATTCTTCTTAAAAATTTTAATTGAAATATTACCTAAAAAAATATTTAATATTTAAAAATACTATCCTACTAACCGCCAAACCTGCCATATATACAGACTTTGTCAGATTTCCTGCCAAAATTTTAAAATCTCTAAATACTGAATATTCAATCTCAACTTTAACATTTCTTTTTAAAAATTGCTTAGACGTTACTATTATAGCGCTAAGCGGGTTTAATTTTTAGCATTGGCTACAGATTATCAATAAAATCAATTGTCGTACGATACTTGCAGCTAATAGAGCGAACCAATAAAGAAAACTTAATGAAAGTATTAGTATTAGGTGCAGGAAATATGGGATTGACCTATGCAGAAGGTATGGCAGAATCTCCATTTTTAAATAAGCGTAAGCTTATGATATTTGATGTATCGCCAGAAAAAACCGAAGCATTATCTACAATGGCTCAGTTTGATGCATATGACAGTATCGATGAATGTGTACCGAAAGCTGATGTGATATTTATAGCTGTAAAGCCTTATCACAGTCAATCACTATTTAAATCTATGCAACCCTATATAAATGACCAGCAAATTTTTGTGTCATTAATGGCAGGAGTTACAATTAAGACTATTCAAGATGGTTTAGGTGTGAGTAAAGTAATTAGAACTATGCCTAATTTACCAGCTAAAGTAGGTAAAGGTGTTACTTCATTTACAGAGTCTAAAAGTGTAAGTCGTGTAGAATTACTTACAGTACGTAATTTATTAGATACAACCGGAGCATCAATTCACGTAGAAAATGAAAATTTTATTGATGCATCTACCGGAATTTCTGGAAGTGGACCTGCATATATCTTTTATTTTATGCAGTCTATGCTAGAAGCAGCCTTAAAAATGGGCTTCTCCTCAAATGATTCTAAGGTATTAGTTTCTAAAACTTTTGAAGGAGCAGTAACCTTATTTAATGACTCTAACTTATCGCCAGAAACCTGGATGGATCGTGTAGCTTCAAAAGGGGGCACAACACGTGCTGCACTAGATTCTATGGAGGATAATAATGTTAAAGAATTAATTAAAGAAGCAGCATATGCTGCGTTTAACCGAGCAACAGAACTTGGTAAAGAAAAATAATTTTATGAGCTCAAAACGTGTAGTTATAAAAGTAGGAACAAATGTAATGACCAACCGCAATAATAGAATTGTTGGTCCTGTTCTTCACGAATTAGTACGACAAATAGCTGAATTGTATGAGAAAGGATACCAACCCGTTCTTGTCTCTTCAGGATCTGCAATTGCAGGAAAAGAAGTTTTAGGCGATTGTAATTATAAAGATCCGTCTACGAGAAGACAAATATTTTCTTCAGTAGGACAACCGCGAATGATGCGTCATTACTATACCCTGTTTAATAGTTTTGGTATGCACTGCGCACAATTACTGGCGACAAAACGTGATTTTGCACCTGGTAAACATCGTGAAAATATGATTAATTGCTATGAAGGTTTACTTTCAGAAGGTATTATTCCTATAGCAAACGAAGATGATGCAGTTTCCCTAACTATGTCAATGTTCACTGACAATGATGAACTGGCGAGTTTAGTGGCAGAACTTATAGGTGCAGACGCACTTATTCTGTTAACAGATACAGACGGTTTATTTACAGGACATCCTGATGATGATGCCAGTAGAAAACTTACCGAAGTGCATCCCGAAGAAAATGTTGAACAATATGTTCAGGAAAATAATAAAGCGGAAGGTGAAGGCCGTGGCGGTATGAAATCAAAATTAAAAATCGCTAAAGAAACTGCCCGTAAAGATATAACCTGCTATATCGCAAATGGTAAGAAACCCAATGTGATTGTAGATTTACTTGAAGGCAAAAATATAGGAACTAAATTTTCTTCTTAGTTATACGAAGTTAGTTCCTTCAAAGCAGGTTTCAACGTTCAAAAAATTGAACAATTATTAACCGAAAAATTTAGAAAATGAAATTACTCTCAAAAGAGATAAAAAATAAAGTTCTTGATGCTATGATGCAAATCATAAAATCAAGAGAAACCGAAATATTAGAAGCCAATAAAAAAGATCTAGATGCTTTTGATCGTGATGATCAGGCTTTATACGACCGTCTGGTTGTAAATGATGCTAAGATCGCTGGGATGATACAAGCGATTCAAGAAGTTCGTAGTCAGGATGATCCAGTAAGTCAGGAAATATCTAATATTACCCTTGATAGTGGTCTAAAAATCATTAATAAAACGGCACCCTTTGGTACCATAATGATTATTTATGAATCTAGACCAGATGTAACTATCGAAGCAGCTGTTTTAGCTTTTAAAGCAAATAATAAGATCTTGCTAAAAGGTGGTAAAGAAGCTTACCATAGTAATGTGGTATTGGTGGATTGCTGGAAACAAGCACTACGAGAAAATGATCTAGATGAGTCGTGGATTACTATGCTGCAAATGAATAGAGCCGAAACTCAAGAATTCTTACGAAATCCTGACCAGCCTCTAGACTTAATTGTACCTCGTGGTGGAGAACGTCTTATCGATTTTGTTAAGCAACACGCTAAATGTGCAGTGCTAGTAAGTGGTAGGGGAAATAATTTCCTATATGTACATCCTGAAGCGGACTGGAAGAAGACAATAGAGGTTATCATTAATGCAAAAACCGATAAAATTTCGGGATGCAATGCACTTGACAAGGTGTTGGTTGATAAAAATCTTCCCGACTATGAAAGCAGAATTAAAGAGTTAAATCAAATTCTAACTGCTAAAGGTGTTGAAGTTCTAGCTGATTCTAACTCTAAAGAGGCACTTCCTGAAAATGAAGTTGTTCCTACAGAAGACACTTGGTATGAAGAATTTCTAGCTATGAAAATAGTCTTAGGTGCAGTATCGGGTATGGACGAAGCTATGCAAAAAATTAATACGTATAGTGGAGGTCACTCCAGTGCGATTATGACTCAAGATGTAGAAGCAGCGACAAAATTTATGGAAAATATAGATACTGCTGCTGTTTACCATAATGCTTCCACACGCTTTACAGATGGTGGACAAATGGGTGTAGGTGCAGAATTAGCGATAAGCACAGATAAATTGCATCACCGCGGACCGCTCGGTTTAAAACAATTGGTTACAAATAAATACTATGTATATGGTGATGGCCACGTGCGCGTATAAAAATTTGATATAATTGAATAAAAAAGCCCGGCATTGCCGAGCTTTTTTATTTTATAACCCTAATAAAACTATTCATTAATAAATTTAGCTATGCTTTTTAAGAATGTATTTAACTAATTGTCAGCGTACTATGTAAATCTAACTAGAACATATTATTGAAATTGTTAATATTTTCTAAAAATAGTGTGTTGATTTTGTAACCTTTTGGTGGATAGTATCGTATAAGATATAGGTTGAACAACTTAATACATGTAATAGTCCTATGAGACAATTAAAAATTACTAAACAGGTTACAAATAGAGAAACTGCTTCTTTAGACAAGTATCTTCAGGAAATAGGGAAAGTTGACCTTATTACTTCAGATGAAGAGGTAGAACTGGCACAGCGCATAAAAGCGGGGGATCAAAGAGCTCTAGAGAAATTAACTAAAGCAAACTTAAGGTTTGTTGTTTCTGTTGCAAAACAATATCAAAATCAAGGTTTAACATTACCTGATTTAATTAACGAAGGTAATTTAGGTCTAATTAAAGCAGCTCAGCGTTTTGACGAGACCCGTGGTTTTAAGTTTATATCTTACGCTGTATGGTGGATTAGACAATCTATATTACAAGCCCTGGCCGAACAATCTCGTATTGTACGACTACCTCTTAACAAAATAGGCTCCATCAATAAAATAAATAAAACATTTGCTTATTTAGAGCAATCACACGAACGCCCTCCTAGCCCTGAAGAAATTGCAAAGGAGTTAGATATGAGCATTAATGATGTAAAAGAATCATTAAAAAATGCAGGACGTCACGTAAGTATGGATGCACCATTAATTTCTGGTGAGGACTCTACATTGTATGATGTATTACGATTTGGAGAATCTCCTAATCCTGATCGGGAATTGCTTAACGAGTCTTTATGTACCGAAGTAGAACGTGCCTTAGATACATTAACACCCAGAGAAGCAGACGTTGTTCGTTTATATTTTGGTCTTGGTAATCAACACCCTATGACTTTAGAGGAAATAGGTGAAACATTTGATCTTACACGTGAGCGTGTACGACAGATTAAAGAAAAGGCAATACGCAGATTAAAGCACACATCTAGAAGTAAAATTTTAAAAACCTACCTGGGTTAATTTTACAAGAAATCGTTAAAAATGGGGTCTGCTAAGACTTTTTTATTAAATTGCCTCTTATTAGTTACCCCAAATTAACGCATTTAAGACAACAACAGTTTATCATAACTGTTCGTTTTTTGATTGATGAATGAATCCCCGGCTGATTACCGGGGATTTTTATTATTACAGCTATTACCCTATGATTTATACCCTAACTTATGTAAGTACTGCGGTAAATCTTTTTGACAATACAGAGATTAATTCAGTTTTAGATGCTGTTAAAGAGCAAAATAAAATTTTAGATGTTTCTGGTTTTTTAGTTTATAAAGAAGGAACATATCTTCAGCTTCTGGAAGGTGATAAAGAGGTTGTTTCTAAATTATATGAAAAGATAAGAAGCGATGAACGCCATAAAAATGTACTTACCTTACAACAATCCCAAGTTAGTCAACGTGTTTTTGATGATTATGAAAGTGGATTTTTAGTGCCAAATAATACCAACTTAATTTTTGATCTCAATAGTTATTTAAAGTATTTGCGTTTACTCGAGGATAATGAAGTAAATCAAATTATTACCATAGTTGAATCTATATATTCTAAAATGTAAATTTGTTTAATAAAACCTATACTAATGAAACCTACTTACCTTGCTCCATCGATATTAGCAGCAGATTTTGCAAATCTAGAACGCGATATAAAAATGATTAATGATAGTGAAGCAGACTGGTTTCATATTGATATTATGGATGGGATTTTTGTTCCTAATATCTCATTTGGTTTTCCCGTGTTAAAATCAATTACAAAACACGCTAAGAAAACGATAGATGTTCATCTTATGATTGTAGATCCAGATCGCTATATAAAAGAATTTGCTCTTTTAGGATCTACAAACTTGACCGTTCATTATGAGGCGTGTACCCATTTGCATAGAACTTTACAAGCTATAAAGGCCGAAGGTATGAAGGCTGGTGTCGCTCTTAATCCACATACTCCTGTAAATCTACTTAAAGATGTTATTGCAGATATTGACCAGGTGATTATCATGAGTGTGAATCCCGGTTTTGGAGGTCAGTCCTTTATTGAACATACTTATAAAAAAATAAGAGAGCTTAAAGAAATTATTCTAAATGCAAATGCTTCAACCCTTATTGAAATAGATGGTGGAGTTACAGATCAAAATGCTGAAAAACTTCTCGCAAGTGGTGCAGATATATTAGTAGCCGGAAGCTTTATTTTTAATTCTAAAGATCCTAGCCATACTATCAAGGCTATGAAAAATATAATGTAGACCTTTAAAATGAGAAGAGGTACGCTGATGAATAATTTTAAATAATAGTATTCAAAAAAATAAGGCAGAACGGGCGTGTAAGATAGTAAAATACGTAACGCCCCCTACAGCTCACGGATCCACCATACAAAACAGAGGCCAATTCTACCCTATATGTATTTTATATTTTGCGGCAATTTATAAAACATTAATTTTAATTGCCATTGTTATCATTGAAAATGATATTCTTTAACACTTCTGTCAAATTCTGCTCAAAGTAAGCTAAAACAAATTGAAAAATTTTATAGATTTCTTCATTTTGATGAATTTTTAACAAAGAATTAAAATTTAACTACAAGGTTATCATTACTAATAATTGTAGAATTTACATTCAATACTTGAAGAATATATTACGGTCTTTCATTAATGTAAATTGGAAAATCCCATATTAAGGGAAGCACAAAATACACCATACACGTAAGTATTAGTATCGATATTATATTCATCCATATACCAGCTCTTACCATATCGGGTATACGCAAATATCCCGACCCAAAGACAACGGCATTAGGCGGTGTGGCAACGGGTAACATAAATGCACAAGATGCTGCAACTGTCGTTGAAACCAATAACAAATAAGGATTTAAATTTAGGTTTAGAGCAATAGGTGCCAAAATAGGCAAAAGCATTGCCGTTGTAGCTAAATTAGAAGTTAATTCAGTAATAAAATTCACACTAAATATGATAATCAGTAGGAGAAGAAAAAGCGGAAGAGCTTCTAATAATACCATCTGATTTCCGAACCATTCTGCAAGACCTGTAACTTCAAAACCAGATGCTAAAGCCATACCTCCTCCAAATAGCAAAATAATGCCCCAAGGAATTTTTATAGCATCATCCCAATTTATCAGACGATCCTCTTTGTCCTTTGTAGGTATTGTAAACAAAAGAATTCCTGCAGCTATTGCTATAATAGTATCATCTATTTGCGGTAAAAAAAGTTCTAGTAAAAAAGCACGAGAAATCCAGCAAAAGGCAGTTGCTATAAATACGATAAGTACAATTTTTTCTTCTTGTTGAATAGGTCCCAACTCTGCCAGAAGTCTATCGATTTCCTTTTTACCTCCCGGAAATTCCTTCTGTTTAAATTTAAAAGCAACATTGGTTAAATATAACCACGAAATAGCTAACAAGAGAATACTTATGGGCAAGCCAAACTTAAACCACTGGAAAAAACTAATATCTATATTGTAAACTTCCTGAATATATCCTGCAAAAACTAAGTTAGGTGGTGTACCTATCAAAGTGGCCATCCCCCCTATTGAAGCACTATACGCAATACCTAACATTAATGCTTTTCCAAAAATCTGATTCTCATCTGCAATAGTGTTAGGGTTATCTTTTAATTGTGAAATAATAGACATCCCTATTGGAAGCATCATTACCGCTGTAGCCGTATTAGAAATCCACATAGAAAGAAAGGCGGTGGCAACCATAAAGCCTAGAATTATTTGCTTAACATTTGTTCCTATAGCCTTTATAAGATGTAAAGCTATACGCTTATGTAGGTTCCATTTTTCAATTGCAATAGCTAATAAAAATCCCCCTAGGTATAAAAATATATACTTATGCCCGTATGATTCAGTCGTTGTAGAAATGTCAAGAGCGCCAGTAAGCGGAAACAATACTATAGGAAGTAATGCCGTTACCGCAATAGGTGCTGCCTCGGTAACCCACCATAGTGCAATCCATAATGTTGCGCATAAAACAGAATACGCAGGAGCAGTCATCCCTGCAGGTGGATTTAGTTGCTGTAAACAAAAAAATAATAGAGGTCCAAGTATTAGTAAAATTCCTTTTTTAATTTTCATTTATTGTACTATTTAAAGTGGCTTTCACTACATATTTTAAAGCCGGCCTTAAATTACTTTAAATATTAATCTCCATATAATATGTTTTACAGTGATTAGACAAATGCATATAAACAAAGAAACTCCTTCGAGTGAAGGAGTTTCTACGTTAGTATACTTGATCAATTGGGCATACTAACGCCTCTCATTTATCTACTAACTACAATAAATTCAGATCTTCTGTTTTCAGAATATTCAACTTCAGTGCAATTTTCATTTTCCTCATCACAAATATTAATTGGTTTTGATTCGCCATATCCAATCGCACTCGCTATACGCGAAGGATCTATCCCATTATCAATAAGCCAATCTCTGGTAGAAAGCGCTCTATTAGTCGATAGTGTTTTATTAAAATAATCTGTACCACGTTGATCGGTGTGTGCTTCTATTTTAATTATCATTTCAGGATAAGCAATCATCGCGTTCAATACCTTTCTCATTTGTATTGCTGCAATATCATTAATGTTATATCTGTAATATTCAAAATATATTGGGTCGATTTTAATCTTTTCGGTAACCCCATCGGTAATGAATATATCAGACAAATCTTTCAATTTAAAATCTACTAATTTCATAAGATGTCCGGGAATAAGATCTGTATTTAGTTGAAGTTGATCTTTACTAAAGCCGGGTTTTGATGCTTCTACTTGATATTCTTGAGCACAGTTAAGATCTAAACTGTAAACACCATTTTCATTAGTTTCTACTTTTCTAAATTCATTATTTTCAGAATCATAAACAGTTACTATGGCATTTGCAAGAGGCTTCTTTGTTTCCACATTATAAATAGTACCCGTTATTGATTGAATACATTCTTTAAGATTATACTTAAAACTGTAAATATCGTCTCCTCCTTTACCTCCGTCTCTATTCGATGAAAAATATCCCGTATTCTTTGATTTCCCTGCTACGTAGGCAAAATCATCTGCATTGGAGTTTATTCCCGGACCTAAATTTATAGTAGCTCCATAAATCCCATCAGTAAGAGTAGATTTATAAATATCTAAGCCACCGTATCCTACGTGTCCTTCGGAAGAAAAATACAAGGTATTTCCTGAAACAAATGGAAATACATCATCAACAAGACTATTAATTAAAGGTCCAAGATTAAGGGGTTTTGAATAGGTTCCGTCTTCATAAATATCACAAACATAAATATCTGCTTTACCATAACCACCTGGCATATCTGAAGCGAAGTATAATTTTTTACCATCATTAGATACAAATGGATGTCCCACAGAATACTCATCACCATTAAAGGGTAAAAGTTCCTTTTTAAATCGTTTTGCAGTAACATCTACCCGATAGATCTTAAAGTAATTACGTTTGTCTCCTTTAAAAACTTTACGTCTGCCGTCCTGAAAACTCGATGCATAATACAGGTATTTACTATTAGGCGAAAAACTCACCGTAGCATCATGATAGGGAGTTTCCAGTTTATCATTGTACAAACCTACATCTGTCAACTCTCCGTTTGCATTAAGTTCGGCTTTATAAATTGCTAAATAAGGCGTATTGTCACGCTCTGTAATTTGATTAATATCCTTATTTCGGGAAGATGAAAAGACAAATGTGTTGTCACTAAAGGATCCTCCAAAGTCGGCATACTGCGAATTAATATCAAGATTTTTCACTTCATAAAGTGTATCACCTTTGAGTAACTCATTAAATCGAGATCGTTCTTCGTAATAAGCATTTAGTAAACCATCGATTTGTCGTTCTTTTATATAAGTCTCAACAACTGTGCTCGCTTTATCATACTCTTTTAAAAACCTTAGTGTATCATAATATTGATAACCTTGAAGATTGTTTGAATTTGGTCCTGCAAGAGTATACCATTTTTCATAGTATTTTTTTGCATTATTAAAATCCCTTAAATGATAATAGGTATCTCCAACATTCATATAAACTTCTGCTGGAACATTCTTTGCAGTTTCTAAATAGAGTTCATATTCTTTTGCTGCTTCGACATAAATAAAACGATCGTGTAACGTATTTGCCTTTTCAAGCTGACTTTGAGCAAATACATTTAATCCAACAAAGCAACATATTAATGTATATATATGGTTCATAGTTCAGGTTTTAGAAGAATCTTGGTGAGAAGGTTGCGCCTCGTTTACGAGCTAAAGAAAACTTTATTAGCACCTCGTGACTTCCGTCATTATATCTATTAAAGTCTGAAGTATTATAATCATAAGCATAACCTATAAAAATATTATCTGTCACTTGAAATCCTGCAAGACCTCCAACAGCCGCATCTACGCTGTAAGAAACTCCTGCTGTAAATCGTTCAAGAAATAGAAAGTTTGCAGATAAACTTGCCCGCATAGGAGCGCCTTCGATATAATCGAAGAGCACTGCAGGTTTAAACTTAGTGTTACCTCCTATATCAAAAATGTAACCTCCTATTAAGTATAGATTTAGCTTCTCTGTATTAACCATACTACTTTCTTCATTGTAATATTCCTGAGAGAAAAAGTTAGGCGTAGATAATCCTAAGTACCATTTATCGCTAAATAAGTAAGTCCCGGCTCCTAATACTCCTAAGAACTTATTATCAATATTATTCATAAATGCGGGATCATTTGGATTATTAAACATCCCTTTTCTAAAATCAACATTCAGCAATCTAAATCCTGCCTTCAGACCAAATGATAAATACGTCTGAGAAGATAACTGTACAGAATAAGAAAAGTTCCCGTCAACATTTAGATCTTCAGAAGGACCTAATGCGTCTCTAGTAATATTCAGTCCTAAGCCCACATTATATGTAACTGGCGTTTCCAAACCCAGATTTACAGTTTCCGGAGCCCCATCAATACCTGTAAACTGAGCTTTATAATTTGCCGTTATATTAAAGTTATCTGTTGACCCTACATAAGCAGGATTAATGGTCATTGTATTATACATATACTGAGAGTAGTTAGGCTCTTGCTGAGCATAAAGTCCTGTACAGCATACGCCTACTACTAGTACTCTGATTAAATTTGTTACTACTGTTTTCATAATTAAACTTTTTAAATGAGAGGTTTATTTATCGGGCAATGTATACCCATCCTGTAAGTGCACGAGCGCCGTCGTTGATCTCAAGAACATAATAATATGTTCCTGCTGGCAACCCACTTGATTTTTGAATTGAACTTGAGACATTAGAATCACCATTCCAGGTATTTAAATAACCGTTAGCGGTAAATACCAACTGCCCTGTTCTATTAAATATTTGCACTTTATTGTTAGGGTATTGCTCTATACATCTTATAGTAAATACATCGTTCATTCCATCACCATTAGGTGAGAACTCATTAAATACCATAAGACAATCTGGATCTATTTGTAATTCTGCAGCATTATTATCTAAATCTGCATCGACTGGATTAGAGCTAAGAATACGAGCAATATTTAAATAGCTACCGGTATCTAATACACTAACTGTAACTGTTAAGGTAACGGTCTCATTAGCTGCAATAGCTGGTATTTCCCAAATTCCTGTCGTATTATTATAGTCTCCTGATGTAGTATTAAATCCTTCAAAATCTAATCCTGATGGTAGTCTTTCTTCTACCTGAATATCAGACAAAGCAACCTGACCCGAATTTGTAACTGTAATAGTATATACGATTTGCTCGCCTATTGCAGGATTAATATTATCTACGGTTTTAGCAATTGTTAAGTCTGAACAAGCAGCGATTAAAAGATCTACATCTGCTGAAGTTTCTGTAAGGCAAGCATCATTTGATAAATAATTGACATTTACATTTTGAGTTCCTTCTGCCTCCCAGATAACTGTAATTGAATTATCACTATCTGTACCTCCGGAAACTATACGTCCTCCGGTACTCACTGTCCAAAAGTAATCTACCATTCCCGCTTCGGTCGTATAGGTGATTTCTGAACCTAAACATCCTACATCTACTGATGCATCTAAAGTTGCTTGAACGGGTTGAGTAAGTGTAACAGTTACCCCAAATCTCTCTGTACTTTCCAGCGAGTTAACAACAAGAGCTGCATAATATGTTGTACCATTTAACAATTCTGAATTAGGATCTAATGCCACCCCTCCAGATGCTTGAGCATACCATTTAACGTCTGATGTATTTAATACGATATCAGTTAAGGTAGGATTATCTGATGCACAGAAGCTTTGATTTGCATCACCTATCGGAGTTTCCACTCGTACAATCAGTTCGTCTGATGTAGAATCTGAATTAGAATTACCAAAGGAATTTGTTGCAGTTGCAACTACATCATATGTTCCTTGTGGTATTTCATTACCAGTAGGAATGGTAAGAGACCATGTATCATTACCATTATCAACTAAATCTCCATCTCCTTCTTGATATGTAAATCCATTAACTGAAACGGTCAACATATCTCCTGAAGTTGCAGTACCCATTATTAATGGTGTACTATCGCTTGTTACCTGAGAAGTTACTGTAGGTGCTATTGGCTGATTTACATTTGATGTATCAATTGTGATTTCGTCCACTGTGGCATCATTAGCAGTATTACCCGCGGCATCAGTTACAGTTACATCAACATCATAAGTACCATCTGGAATTTCATTTCCTACTGGAATGACTAATTCCCAGGTGCCATCTCCATTATCAACTAAATCACCATCTCCCTCTGTATAAGTAACTCCATTTACTATTACTGATATATCATCAGCAGAATCTAAAGTACCCGTGATTGTTGGTGTGCTTGTATTAGCTACAAGTTCATCAACTGTAGGAACTGTAGGTGCCACGGTGTCTATTGTTATTTCGTCCACTGTGGCATCATTAGCAGTATTACCCGCGTCATCAGTTACTGTTACCACAACGTCATAGGTTCCGTCAGGTATTTCATTTCCTACCGGAATTTCTAATTCCCAAGTGCCATCTCCATTGTCTGTCAAATTACCATCTCCTTCTGTATAGGTAATTCCATTTACTAAGACAGAAATCTCATCAGCAGAATCTAAAGTACCCGTGATTGTTGGTGTATTTGTATTAGCTACAAGTTCATCAACTGTTGGAACTGTAGGTGCTACGGTGTCTATGGTAAGTTCATCAACTGTTGCATCACTGGCAGTATTGCCCGCAGTATCGGTTACTGTGACATCAACATCATAAGTACCATCAGGAATCTCATTTCCTACCGGAATTTCTAATTCCCAAGTGCCATCTCCATTGTCTGTCAAATTACCATCTCCTTCTGTATAGGTAATTCCATTTACTAAGACAGAAATCTCATCAGCAGAATCTAAAGTACCCGTGATTGTTGGTGTATTTGTATTAGCTACAAGTTCATCAACGGTTGGAACTGTAGGTGCTACGGTGTCTATGGTAAGTTCGTCAACTGTTACGTCACTGGCAGTATTACCCGCAGTATCAGTTACTGTTACTTCAACATCATAAGTACCATCAGGAATTTCATTACCAATCGGAATTTCTAATTCCCAAGTGCCATCTCCGTTATCTGTCAAATTACCATCACCTTCCGTGTAGGTTACTCCATTTACTAAGACAGAAATCTCATCAGCAGAATCTAAAGTACCCGTGATTGTTGGTGTATTTGTATTAGCTACAAGTTCATCAACTGTTGGAACTGTAGGTGCTACGGTGTCTATGGTAAGTTCATCAACTGTTGCATCACTGGCAGTATTGCCCGCAGTATCGGTTACTGTGACATCAACATCATAAGTACCATCTGGAATTTCATTACCAATCGGAATTTCTAATTCCCAAGTGCCATCTCCATTGTCTGTCAAATTACCATCTCCCTCAGTATAAGTAACTGTGTTTACTGTAACAGAAATCTCATCAGCAGAATCTAAAGTACCCGTGATTGTTGGTGTGCTTGTATTAGCTACAAGTTCATCAACTGTTGGAACTGTAGGTGCTACGGTGTCTATGGTAAGTTCGTCAACTGTTACGTCACTGGCAGTATTACCCGCAGTATCAGTTACCGTTACCACAACGTCATAGGTTCCATCAGGTATTTCATTTCCTACCGGAATTTCTAATTCCCAAGTGCCGTCTCCATTATCTGTCAAATTACCATCTCCTTCTGTATAGGTAATTCCATTTACTAAGACAGAAATCTCATCAGCAGAATCTAAAGTACCCGTGATTGTTGGTGTATTTGTATTAGCTACAAGTTCATCAACGGTTGGAACTGTAGGTGCTACGGTGTCTATGGTAAGTTCGTCAACTGTTACGTCACTGGCAGTATTACCCGCAGTATCAGTTACTGTTACTTCAACATCATAAGTACCATCAGGAATTTCATTACCAATCGGAATTTCTAATTCCCAAGTGCCATCTCCATTGTCTGTCAAATTACCATCTCCTTCTGTATAGGTAATTCCATTTACTAAGACAGAAATCTCATCAGCAGAATCTAAAGTACCCGTGATTGTTGGTGTATTTGTATTAGCTACAAGTTCATCAACGGTTGGAACTGTAGGTGCTACGGTGTCTATGGTAAGTTCGTCAACTGTTACGTCACTGGCAGTATTACCCGCAGTATCAGTTACTGTGACATCAACATTATAAGTGCCATCTAAAATCTCATTTCCTACTGGAATGACTAACTCCCAAGTGCCATCTCCATTGTCTGTCAAATTACCATCGCCTTCTGTGTAAGTAACTCCATTTACTATTACTGATATATCATCAGCAGAATCTAAAGTACCCGTGATTGTTGGTGTACTTGTGTTTGCTATAAGTTCATCAACGGTAGGTACTGTAGGTGCCACGGTGTCGATAGTTAACTCGTCTACTGTTGCATCACTGGCAGTATTACCCGCATCATCAGTTACTGTGACATCAACATCATAAGTACCATCAGGAATTTCATTTCCTACCGGAATTTCTAATTCCCAAGTGCCATCTCCATTATCTGTCAAATTACCATCTCCTTCTGTGTAAGTAACTCCATTTACTATTATTGAAATCTCATCTGCAGAATCTAAAGTACCAGTGATTGTTGGGGTATTTGTAGTAGCTACAAGTTCATCAACTGTAGGAACTGTAGGTGCTACGGTATCTATAATTAACTCGTCTACTGTTGCGTCACTGGTAGTATTACCCGCGACATCAGTTGCTGTTACGTCAACATCATAAGTGCCATCAGGAATTTCATTTCCTACTGGAATTTCTAATTCCCAAGTGCCGTCTCCATTATCTGTTAAGTTACCATCACCTTCTGTATAAGTAACTGTATTTACTGTAACAGAAATCTCATCAGCAGAATCCAAAGTACCCGTGATTGTTGGTGTACTGGTGTTGGTTACCAAAACGTCAACTGTAGGAACTGTGGGTGCTACGGTATCTATAATTAACTCGTCTACTGTTGCGTCACTGGCAGTATTACCCGCAGTATCAGTTACTGTGACATCAACATCATAAGTGCCATCAGGAATTTCATTTCCTACCGGGATAACTAATTCCCAAGTTCCATTTCCATTGTCAACTAAATCTCCATCTCCCTCTGTATAAGTAACTGTATTTACTATTACTGAAATCTCATCAGCAGAATCCAAAGTACCCGTGATTGTTGGGGTACTGGTGTTTGCTACAAGTTCGTCGACGGTAGGAACTGTGGGTGCAACGGTATCGATTATTAACTCGTCTACTGTTGCATCACTTGCAGTATTACCTGCATCATCAGTTACTGTGACATCAACATCATAAGTGCCATCAGGAATTTCATTTCCTACTGGAATTTCTAATTCCCAGGTGCCATCTCCATTATCTGTCAAATTACCATCTCCTTCTGTGTAGGTTACTCCATCTACGACCACTGAAATATCATCCGCAGAATCCAAAGTACCCGTGATTGTTGGAGTACTGGTGTTGGTTACCAGAACATCAACTGTAGGAACTGTAGGTGCCACGGTGTCGATAATTAACTCATCTACTGTTGCATCACTGGCAGTATTACCCGCAGTATCTGTTACTGTGACATCAACATCATACGTACCATCTGGAATCTCATTTCCTACCGGAATTGCTAATTCCCAGGTGCCATCTCCATTATCAACTAAATCATCATCTCCCTCTGTATAAGTAACTCCATTTACTATTACTGATATATCATCAGCAGAATCTAAGGTACCCGTTATTGTTGGGGTACTGGTGTTGGTTACCAGAACATCAACTGTAGGAACTGTGGGTGCTACAGTGTCTATAGTAAGTTCGTCAACTGTTACGTCACTGGCAGTATTACCCGCATTATCAGTTACCGTCACCTCTACATCATACGTACCATCAGGAATTTCATTTCCTACTGGAATTTCTAATTCCCAAGTGCCATCTCCATTGTCAACTAAATCACCATCCCCTTCTGTATAAGTAACTGTATTTACTATAACAGAAATCTCATCAGCAGAATCTAAAGTTCCTGTGATTGTAGGTGTACTGGTGTTTGCTACAAGTTCATCAACTGTAGGAACTGTAGGTGCAACGGTGTCGATTGTTAATTCATTTATAGTTGCATCTGTAGCAGTTCCACCTATACCAACAACGGTTGCTTTAACATCATATATACCATCAGCTAAAGCTGAAGGAATTGTTAACGACCAAGTATCGTTAGTATTATCAGTAAGATTACCATCTCCTTCCGTATAAATTACACCATCTACTGTAACGGTAAGGACATCATCACTATCTGCAGTTCCAGTTATTGTTGGCGTTGTATTACTAGTTACTTGCGGTACTACTGTTGGTGTTGTAGGAATGGTATTATCGATAATCAACTCATTAAGTGTAATATCACTCGAGCTATTTCCTGCTAAATCAACAGCTGTAACTGCAACATCATATGTACCGTTTGCTAATTCATTTCCTACAGGTATAATTAATGTCCAAGTCCCATTACCATTGTCTACTAAATTACCATCTCCTTCTAGGTAAGTAATTGAATTTACACTGACTTCAATTAAATCAACTGAATCTGCAGTACCCATAATTGTAGGGGTAGTGTCACTAGTTATTTGTGGAAAGACCGTAGGAATGGTAGGATCTATGGTATCAATGATTAGTTCATTTGTAGTATCATCACTAGCTGTGTTTCCTGCTGCATCTGTAACAGTCGCTACCACATCGTAGGTTCCATCTAGAATTTCATTTCCTGAAGGAATCATTAATGTCCAGGTACCGTCTCCATTATCTGTTAAATCACCATCTCCTTCTAAATATGTAACAGTATTTACTGTGACAGAAATCTCATCTACAGAATCCAGAGTTCCTGTAATTGTTGGCGTGGTATTATTTGTAATTTGAGATTCAACGGTAGGTTTTGCTGGTGCTACAACATCTAGTAGATAGGTTATACTGGTTGAAACTGTTGTTTGACACAACAGTTCTGTAGCCGTAACCTCAGCTTCAATCGTTAAATCTGCATCACTAACTAACTGATTCCCGGGAACGTTAACTGTAAAAGTTAATCCTGCAAGAACTGTCGTATCATATTCAAAAGTATTTACAGTAACTGTTACAGGATCTCCCACTTGCGCATCTCCTCCTACAGTACCAGTTACAGCAACGGGTCCTGAAGACTCCGATTTATTAATAATTCCATCACCGGTTATTGGATCTAATGCAATTGTAGGTTGTGGCCCTTCATTTAAGGTTATTTCTACGACCTTTAGATCACCGGGTGCATTCTCACAGCCGGTAACCGCATCCACAAGACTTATATAGATTTGTGTAGGAGTATTTGCTCCTGTCAAACCTTTAATTTCTAATTCACCTTCGGCATTTATTTCATACGTTAGATCTCCATCAACCAGACCATTAGTTATTTCTACACTTCCGTTTGAATCTAAGTAATACTTAAAATTTCCTTCTAAAGTAGTTGTGGCTATAATATTTAAAATTTCAGGAATACATATAGGAAGATCTAGTCCTAATACTGTGATATCTCCCGACTCTGGCAATGGATTAACAGTAACTTCGACAGGAATTCTACCCGACTCCTCTGCGCAACTTGGAAGATACGAAGCCACATAAAATGTGGTATCTTCAGTCAAAGCATTAGTTGTAAACGCGTCGCCACTATTAACCGTGGCCAATAAATTATCACCACTTACGCTATCATACCATCTCAATTGTGCTCCAGCTGTATTTGTAGTTGCTGTTAATGCTGCGCTTTCTCCTACACATACTTCAGCATTTAATGATTCACTATCTAAAATAGGTATCCCCGAAGTTATTGCAACATCAAAAAGGTCTATGCGCTGAAAAAGACTGGCGTTTACTAACGATTGATAACGTACTACTATACGATCTGCCGGACCAGCCACATCAAAAGGAACTTGTACAATAGCATTACTTTGTAATAGCCCTAGAAGATCTAAGTTTAAAAGAGATGTTAGATTTGAAGAACTTACTAATTGTGTGCCGTTGTATGCTACTAATTCAATATTATTTGCAAGACCAACTGCTAGCAGCGTGGGGTCTACTCTCAAGCTTACTTTAAAATCCTCATCAGGTTGTGATGGTGTATCAAAATAAATATTTTGCTCGACTGAACCGGCTACTGCCAATAACCCTAAACTTATCTGTGAAAAAGTAGTAGGATCTGAATCAATTGCATTTTCCGGATTTGTAACCCCAGCTCCGGCTAATCTTAAGGCGTCTAGCGTAACACCGTTTGAACGAAAAGAAGTAAATGCCGGCTCATTACAAATTGCACTTCCTGATGCAGTGAAAGCACCTGAAACATATGCATCTCGTGTGGTTCCTAATCCTAACAGCCCATTTCCTGTAGAATTTGTAATACGAATGCTTGAATAAGTTTGATTCGGTTTAAGTGCTATAAAAAAATCACCGTTAGCATCGATTACAACGCGTACTCTATTTGTATTAAATGTATTTGGCTGCCGTGTGTCTGCCGTCAATACTGTAGTGTTTCCGTTTTTTGCCTCTATAACTAGACGTTGTCCACCAAGCACAATATCTAATACATCACCTACTAAGCCACCAAGGGTACCACCTAATAGTACATCTATAATTTGATCTTCGGCTTCTATTTTTACATAGGTTACAGCTTCGGCAGGAATGGGGTTATCATATCCTAACTCAAGAACTCCCACTGTAGGAGGATTTAGAACTACACCCAATGCAGTAATTCCTGAGTAGGCGCGAATACGTGCTTCTGTATTTAAATTACCATCTATTGCAAACGGTACAGATGTCACATATTCACTATCTAATTCATTGGTCGCAAATGTTCTTGTTTGAGAAAATACCGACAAAATGGGAACTGAAAATAAGATCAAGAAAAATAACAGATTGATTTTTATTTTCTGAAATGTAGAGTTCTGCATAATAGTTAGGTTTAAAATGAGAGTTAAACGAAAGTGATTCACTTAGAAAAATTGACAATAAGAACTTAGATCGAAAATGCATATAGCATTCAATCAATAGTTTAGGGGATTTTTTGAAATTTGGAGAAGGACTTAAATAACTCTAGAATACACTAGAATTCTGACACTAGCTTTGAGAATTGTAATTTTAGAATCATAAATGAGAGTTTATTAGTTCTATATTAAAATTATATAAACACTCCTTTAAAGACTTATTTAATCGATGTAATACACATATTTAAATATTATTATTTAAAATAGTAATATTTTACAAGTGTAAATTAATTACTATCACAGCTATTAAGTATGAATATCTAACACAAACCATACTTTTACCGAGATATCTTCATATTATATGTATATAATACAATAATTAGATAACTCAAAAAATTGTAAGCGCTTCTTATGAAGTTTAATTTCCGTAGGAATTTATTTGTAGGAATTATTTATTAAGGTTACTTGAAGAGAATTAACCTTTAGAATCATCGGTCGATGAAATACTCTTTTTGGGTCTTATAATGAGACGTAAATCTTGGTTTTTGGTTAAATATTCAGTAGACCAATTGTAAAAGGTACGCACCCGGTTGCGATAGTCAATTAATGCAAATAGATGAACAAATAGCCAAGCTCCCCAAGCGATAAATCCGTTAAGATGTAATTGTGGACTAGGCACATCTGCCACGGCTTTGTTGCTTCCTATAATAGCCATTGATCCACGGTCTTTATAAATAAATGGAATCTGACCCTTATTAGAATTTTGTCTTTTTAGGTTTTTTGCAAGTAACACACCTTGTTGCATAGCTACTTGGGCCAACTGAGGATGCCCTTCAGGAAAATTAGGGTCTCCATAACAAATCGATGAATCTCCTATTGCGTATATCGCTTCCTGACCCGTGATTTTGTTATACGCATCAACCTCTATACGGTTACCGCGTTTATAAACCTCATCAGGTATACCTTGAAATTTATAACCCGTTACACCTGTCGCCCATATAAGATTTTTGCTATAGATATGCGATCCGTCTTTCATCATTACTTTCTCACCATCAAAATCTACAACACGGGTATTTAATAAGATCTCAACCCCCATATCCTGCAGCTTTTTATACGTGTATTCCTGACTCTTCTTACTCATAGGAGAAAGCAGTTCTCCTCCTCCATTTACAAGATAAATTTTTGATCCCGATCCTATAAGTTCGGGAAATTCTTTACGGATGGTATTATTGCGTAATTCGGCAAAGATCCCCGAAATTTCAACTCCGGTAGGTCCGCCTCCTGCGATAACCATATTGAGGTAGGGTAACCGCTCTGACTTATCATTTATTCTGGTAGCCTGCTCCAGATGTAGAAGCAACAAATTACGCATTTCTAACGCATCCTCTAGTGTTTTCATAGGTATGGCATAACGCTGACATTGATCTAAGCCAAAAAAATTAGTTTGGGTTCCTGTTGCCATCACCAAATAATCATAAGATAATTTACCAGTATCTAATACTATTTGTTTTAATTCTGGTTTTACTTCAAGCAACTCCCCCATTCTAAATCTAAAGTTTTGCTTTCCTCTAAAAAGATTCCGAAAAGGAAATGTTATACTGGAAGGATCCAAAAAGCCGGTTGATACCTGATATAAGAGTGGTGGGAAAAAATTGTAGTTGTTTTTATCTACGAGGGTAACTTCAAAGTCTGAAGATTTAATTAAATATTTTACAAGATTAATTCCTGCAAATCCTCCTCCTATAACTACTACTCGTTTACTCATATCTTATAAATAATTCTGAAAATTAAAAGTTTTAAGGCAGAACGATATCGTATTTATGTCAAAATTAGGGTTGAATTTAGTTATGTCTTCAAAATAACTGGTTAAGGGTAAAGGAGGTAATTACATATACACTACGGATATCTCAAAATACCCTATACATAAGTTAGAATAGCATATTAATTTGATACTAAATTGATAAATTTTCGACCTTATAAAGAGGTAATTTATCGTAATTTGCAATCATTAACTTAATAATCAGCCCTTTTAAGACAACCACCATACATTATGGAAAGACACACTACACTAGGTGAATTTATTATTCAGAATCAAAAGGATTTTCCATACGCAAAGGGAGAACTTAGCTCTCTTTTAAGTGCTATTCGATTAGCCGGAAAAATGGTAAATCAGGAAATTAACAAAGCAGGACTTGCCGAAATTCGAGGTAAAGCCGGTCAAGAAAATGTGCAGGGAGAATCACAAGCAAAACTAGATGTTCTTGCAAATGATATGTTTATAAGTACTCTTAAAGATCGTGGTGAAATTTGCGGATTAGCATCAGAAGAGTTAGAAGATTTTTTAGTCTTTAACGAAGAAAAGCACAAAAATGCAAATTATGTAGTTCTTATTGATCCACTAGACGGTTCTTCTAATATTGATGTAGATATCACGGTGGGAACAATCTTCAGCATATACAGACGTATAAGCCCGGTAGGAACCCCGGTTACCTTAGAAGATTTTCTTCAACCTGGAATAAACCAGGTAGCTGCGGGTTATCTTATCTATGGGACATCGACTATGCTGGTTTATACTACAGGTAATGGCACCCACGGATTTACTTTTGATCCTGGGATTGGTTCATTTTTCTTATCGCATCCTCATATGAAACATTCTGAATCTGGGCGCATTTACTCCATCAACGAGGGTAATTATGTTCACTTTCCGCAGGGAATTAAAAAATTCATACGATGGACGCAAGAGTTAAATGAAGAAGAAAACAGACCTTTTACCTCAAGATATATTGGTTCTTTAGTTGCAGACTTTCATAGAAATATGCTACTTGGCGGGGTTTATTTATATCCTACCGGAACAACTTCTCCTAAAGGAAAACTGAGACTTTTATATGAATGTAACCCGATGGCTTTCTTAGCAGAACAAGCCGGCGGAAAAGCTTCAGATGGATACGGGCGTATTATGGAACGTATCCCGACAGAGCTTCACGAGCGCGCTCCTTTCTACTGTGGTTGTAAAACCGAAGTTGAAAAAATAGAGTGGTTTCTCAACGAAGAGGAAACAGATTAAATGAAAATCCGGAGTAGCAAGCTACTCCGGATTTTTTTTATAAAATATAACCCACCATTAAGTTATCGGATAATTTCCGTTAATGTGGATATTTTCCTTCTTTACCATTTCAGAATATATTAATTTTGAGTTATGGAAGAAGCGAAGTTTGCCATCATAGATGTTGAAACTACCGGTGGCGGAATAAAGGATAATAAAATTACGGAGATTTGTATCATTGTTCTGCAAAACGGTGAAGAGGTTAATCGTTTTGTAAGCTTAATTAATCCACAACGTGATATTCCCTATTATATAGAAAAACTAACAGGAATTAATGATGCGATGGTTTCTCAATCTCCTCGATTTGAAGAAGTAGCATCAGCGATTAATGAAGTCACACGTGATTGTATTTTTGTAGCGCACAATGTGGGTTTTGACTATAATGTTGTTCGTTCTGAATTTGAATCGGTAGGGATAGACTTTAATCGTAAGCGCTTGTGCACCGTGCGCTTATCTAAAAAATTGATTCCGGGATTATTTTCTTACAGCCTCGGAAATCTTTGTACTTCTATAAACATTCCACATCGCGACAGGCACCGCGCCCAAGGAGATACTGAAGCAACCGTATTATTATTTAAACGTTGTTTAGAACTTGATCCGGATTACGATGTGATTTCGGGGTTTTTAAATAGAAAATCTAAAGAATCTTATTTACCACCTCATTTTAAATCTTCAGATTTTGAAGATTTACCTACAACTGCAGGCGTATATTTCTTTAAAGATAAAAAGGGTACTCCGCTGTATATTGGCAAAGCTATCAACATTCAGAAAAGAGTATTATCGCACTTTAGAGAGAAAAGTAATCGTAAATATGCATTGTTACAAGATACCCATGCTATAGATTATGAACGTACAGGCAGTGAACTTCTTGCTCTTCTCAGGGAAGCCGAACTCATATTAAAATATTATCCAAAATTTAATAAAGCACAAAAAAATCCTGCAAAACCATATAAGCTTACCTCCTATTTAAATAAAAAAGGAATACATCAATTTGCACTTCATAAAAATAAAATAGCACCGGTAAGTTGGATGCAATTCTACACTCGTGAAGAGGCTATATTTTTTTTAGAATCTATATGTGAAACTTATAATTTATGCCCAAAATACTGCAGCTTGCAGCAAAATAATGGAGAGTGCAATCATTATAAAATCAAAGACTGTAGTGGTTTTTGCAGAGAGGAAATAGATCCTATTACATACAATAAAAGAGTCGCCAAAGCTTTTGAATTTATTAGTACGTATGATGACTCCTGTCTCATTCTTACTGAAGGAAGAACCACAGAGGAAAAATCTTTTATTTATCTGAAACAAGGCAAATATGCCGGTTACGGTTTTATAGAATCTACCGAAAATATAACCAAGGTTGAAGATTTTACAAACCAATTAATTCCTCAAAAGAGTTCAGCTTACGCAGATCGTATTATAAGTAGGTATTTAACGATGTCAGCAAATTTTGAAAAGATACAATTACAAAAAGAAGCTGTTTTTGAATATGACATTTTTGAGCGCTGGGTTTCCTAGTTTTCATCAAATAGCTTCTGGTCTTCTTGCATATCGAGACGCGATCGCACTTATGATCATAATTTGTGATGCGTGAAATAACATGAGTGGCAACAATATGATCCCTAAAGTTGCCATATTACCAAAGAGTATTTTAGAGAAAACAGTACCATGCACCAGCGATTTTTTGGTACCACAAAATTGCGCCGTTATTTGATCTTCGGTATTAAACCCTAAAAGTTTGCTCCCATAACTTGTAATTAGAAAAACACACACAAATAATACAATAACACCTAAGAATAAAAGACTTAGATCTATAACAGAAACCGTACTGAATAAATTCTCAGAAAAAGATTCTGCAAAACTCTTGTAAATTATAAGCAAGATAATTCCCTTATCAAATAGGGTTAGTTTAGAGCTGTGTTTTTGAACAAAATCGCTTAAATATCTTTGCAATAACATTCCAAAAACTACTGGTAAAATTATCTGAATGATAAGTTTTACATATATATCTGTAAAATTGAAATCACTCTGAGCAGGATCTACAAAAAGTCCCATCCACAAAGGTGTAAGAAGGATACCTATAAGTCCCGAAATACTCGCATTAAATATTGCTGAAGGAATATTTCCTTTTGCTATTGATACCATTACCACAGACGAACTCACAGTAGATGGCAGTGCTGCCAAGAAAAAGAAAGCAAGCCATATTATTTCTTGAGATTCAGTAGCTATCAATGGCTTCGTAAGCAAAACTAAAAAAGGGAATATTACAAATGTTGAAGCTTGTATAAGTACGTGAAGCTTCCAGTTGCTTAAACCTGCTTTTAATTTTGACGGACTCAATTTTACGCCATAAAAAAAGAAAATTAATGAAACTCCAATTGTAGTAATTAGATTAATAGGTATCAAGTCCTCTTGAACTCCCCAATCTGGAAAGAGGTATGAAACTACTAATACTGCAATAATTGAAAGAACAAATTTATCAGGTTTTATCGCCATATTCATATTTAAAAAATAACTCGCTATTCATCGATCAAAGTTATATCAGAAGATTTGAAAATATATTGGAGGGGATCATCTATATAGTAATAATGTAATAATTATAAATTTTTATTGATGTGACAAAAAAACATCAGAAAATGCATAACTTTTCATTCCAAAAACTAAAATATTCAGAATAATGAAAGAAAACTCAAAAACAGCCTCTACACCCAGAAGAGATTTTATCAAAAAAGCATCGTTGGCATCTATAGGAATATCTATTGTTCCGCGTCACGTGCTAGGTGGTGTAGGATTTACAGCTCCCAGTGACAAATTATTAATTGCCGGAATAGGTGTTGGCGGTAAGGGAGAAAGTGATATTAAAAGTTTTGCAGATTCTGGCAAAGCAGACATCGCTTTCTTATGTGATGTTGATGATCGTAGAGCTGCAAATTCAAGAGCTCGTTTTCCTAAAGCTAAATATTATAAAGACTGGCGAGAACTACTTGATAAAGAAGAGAAAAATTTTGATGCGGTATCCATTGCAACTCCAGACCATAATCACGCAGCTCCTGCCATTGCTGCTATGAAATCTGGTAAGCATATTTATCTACAAAAACCACTTACTCATGACATTTATGAAGCGCGACAATTAACCGAAGCTGCTGAAAAATATAAAGTAGTTACACAAATGGGAAATCAGGGTGCTTCTAATGACGGTACTCGTATTATGAGTGAATGGTTTGATGCAGGACTTATAGGTGATATTCAAGAGGTTTATTGTTGGACAGATCGTCCTGTATGGCCTCAAGGAATTCCGTGGCCTAAAACAGCCGCTCCTGTTCCCAGCGAATTAGATTGGGACTTGTGGTTAGGTACGGCTCCATATAAAGATTATGTAGGAGGATTGGTTCCTTTTAACTGGCGAGGCTGGTGGGATTATGGCACAGGTGCTTTAGGAGATATGGGATGTCACCTTGTAGAGGTTCCTATTCGTGTATTAAATCTTAAATACCCTAAAGATGTTCAATGTAGTGTAGGGAGCGTATATGTAGATGAGTTTAAGCGCGGTTACTTCCCGGAAGCTTGCCCTCCATCAAGTCACGTAACTATGACTTTTGCACAAACTGATAAAACAAAAGGCGATGTAAAATTACATTGGATGGATGGTGGAATACAACCAGCCCGTCCTGAAGAACTAGGTCCTAATGAAGTTTTTGGAGATGGAGGAAATGGTGTGTTGTTTATAGGTACAAAAGGTAAAATGATGTGTGGTACCTATTCTGAAAATCCACGTCTCATCCCTACTTCAAAAACCGATCAAGTTCAAGTTGCTGAGAAATATGAGCGAGTTCCAGGAGGTGCTAACGGTCATTATGCGCAATGGGTAGAAGCTTCACTTGCCGGCTACGGAAAGAAAGAAGTGAGCTCGCCATTTAGCGTAGCAGGTCCTTTGACTGAAACCTTACTAATTGCTAATTTAGCCATACGCGGTTTTGACGTGCGCAAAGAGCGTAGCGATGGACGATTTGATTATCCAGGCCGCTACATTGAAATGCTTTGGGATTCTGATGCTATGCGTGTTACTAATTTTGAAGAAGCAAACCAGTTTGTAAAACGTAATTATCGCGAAGGCTATACATTATAAAAAAAGTAATAACTGTAACGCAATGGAACACCCTATTATGAATAGAAAACTTCGCCTTTTAATGTATTTGTTTCTTATTACTTTTGGTTCTTTATTTAGAACAAATGCTCAGGATTGGGCAAATCTTAATAAGTATACTGAAGCCAATGAAATGATAGATAGTACTAGTAGCCTTCAGAATAGGGTGGTTTTTATGGGGAATTCAATTACGGAGGGTTGGGTTACAAATGATCCAGATTTTTTCACTGAAAACAACATTGTAGGACGTGGAATTAGTGGTCAAACAACTCCACAAATGCAATTAAGATTTAGGCAGGATGTAATTGATTTAAATCCGCAGGTAGTTGTTATTCTGGCCGGCACAAATGATATTGCCGGAAACACAGGACCTATGACAGAAGCACAAATTGTGGGTAATATAATTTCAATGGCAGAATTAGCTGAAGCCAATTCTATAAAAGTTATTATAGCTTCAATTTTACCAGCTGCAAAATATCCCTGGAAACCCGAAGTGGAATCAATAGAGCCAATTAAAAGAATCAATAACCAACTTCAAGCATATGCTGAACGTAAAGAGTATATATATCTCGATTATTATTCCGCAATGGTTAATGCATCTTTTGGCATTAAAGATCCGCTTTCTTATGATGGTGTTCACCCTACGCTTGCAGGCTATAAGGTTATGGAACCATTGGCGCTAAAATCTATTGAATCTGCTTTAAAAAAGTAGCTACTACAGAACTTTGCATTACTTAAAAAGCCGAATACCAATTTGAATATTGATATTCGGCTTTTATATGGATTATCATCAAATTATGCCGCACCACTTTGAGGAGCCCAATGCGAACAAAGCATCTCTGGAGCTGCCTTTAAAGGATTTGCACAAGTAGGACCGTGAAATCTTGTACACGTATTACAATTAGGATCATTTTTTAAAGCCTGCATCATAGTAAAACTATCACAGGTATAATTTGCATTTACTTGTACACCGTGAATTTTACATAGATTTGTTGCCAAAAGATTCTCACAATTTGAACAACTAATTACCGAGTCTGATTGCCATCTTATTACGTTTTTTGAGTTAATTATCTTGAATTTACGAAGTAGATGACGCAGAAGCAATATAAATAACTAAATATCAATTGCTTGTATTTAGATCTTTTTAAAATTGCACTCCATCATGTAGAATTTTTATTCAAATGTATTTATTATATAATCCCGTAATTCAGAATCGCGCAAACCTTTAAGAAGTTTAGCTACGATGCGCGCATTAAGTTCTGCGCCTGCTTTATTGGTATGCGTATGATCATCAGGAAAAAACTTATTTACCTGTTCCTTTCCTAGCTCTTCATACTTTTGGGCGACTGCATCATTAAGGTCTAAGAAGTAACCGCCGGCTTGCTCTGCTGCTTCTCTTGCCCAACCTCCATAACCTGTCGAAGCTCTATCTACTTTACCATTAGACCAATCGTTTCGGGGTATCATACTCAACACAATAGGGGTTGCTCCCGCTTCCTTAGTTTCTTTAATATACTGCTTCATATACCAGCCGTAAGAATATACCGTTTCAACGCCACTGCTATCGCGTTTTACCTCTTGAATCTCATCACCCATTCCTTTTATAGATCCCCGGTATTTTGCTTTATCAATGTTTCCTCCATCGTTATGGCCAAACTGCATTAACACAAAATCTCCCGGCTCCAGCTGCTCTTTAACAGCATCCCATAAACCTTCATATCTAAATGTACGACTACTTCTTCCGCCACGGGCTTTATTATAAACCGTCATTCGCGTAGTATCGACATGTTGAGAAAAATAAACACCCCAACCGGTTTTACCATCTTGACCGTTATTTGCAACGGTGGAATCACCTATTAAGAAGATATTTCGCTTTCGCGGAAGCCTTATCTCAGGGTTTTCCAGTAAATAGTTTTTTAACGTATTATCACTTTCCGCCAGACCTTCAGCAATTAGTGAAGCTGCAAGAACAGCTCCTTTTGCCGAAGTATGCGTATGATCGCGTTTGTAAAACAAATGCCCCGTAACCTGCTCCTCTCCCCTAGTTTCCATTTCTGAAGCCATTTTATCATTAAGATTTATGAAGGTCACACCTTCTTCTTCAGCAATTTGTTTGGCCCAGCCTCCATACGAATTTAAATTACGGGGTACTTTGCCGTTTTCCCAATCATTACGTGGTATAGGCGCCATGATTATCGGGATTGCGCCTTTAGACTTCGCTTCGGTTACCACTTTACGAATGTACCAGCCGTAGCTGTGCACCACTTCGTGTTTGCCCGTAAGTATATTGTCTATTTCCTCGTTCTCCTCACCAATACCTTTTATAGTACCACGAGCTCTTGAGTCATCATTTAATGCACCATTATCATTATGCCCAAACTGAATCAGCACATAATCTCCAGCTTTTAAACTGTCTAAAACCGGTTGCCACAATCCTTTAGACAGAAAGGTTCGGCTACTCGTACCGCCCAATGCGTGGTTTTCTACACGTACTTTTGTAGTGTCAATAAACTGCCCGATGTAATCTCCCCAACCCCAGAGTCCGCCGTCGCCTTTACCCTGCCCATTTTTAACTGTAGAATCTCCTACGCAATATACCGTAGGCTTTTGTGCATTAGCCGTATCACATTGCACAAAAAATATTGTCACAATAAGCAGACAAGCTAGTTTTACTATTTTCATGAGTCACTCTATTTATTCTCGGCGCAACCCAAAAGGGTCGGGCTTTTCGTGGCAATTCCGTTTGCTCTTAAACTCGCAATCCGGGATTTTCACTGCAATCCCTTGCGCGGGTACTGTTTGTAATTCCTTATTAAAGTTCAAAATCAGATGTCTTATATTCAATTAAGCCTTCAACATCTAACAAATACAGATCTTTATCTCTTTTTTTCTTTTTTATTCTCTCTGTAATCTAACGTCTCTCATCTAGAATCTATAGTCTACATACTATCATCTAGTCCCTAAAATCAAACCACAGCTTCATCGAGATTCCTTCATCGCCACTTTTGATACGTATGTTAGACGGCTGACTGCTAGGTCCTTGTTGCGATAGGGGTTTAAACGCTCGTTGTCCCGGCACTTCATACATAAACGAGATGTTCCCTTCTGGAAATGAGGGTTGAAAATGACTGCCTTTAAATCCGTTTTTGGCTTCTTCCGGAGTAAACAAACGAAGAAATAATTTATCGCTTTCGCTAAATACTTTAAAGCTATTTTTCCCGGCTTGCAGGTTTCCGGCTAAGAAATTTGCATAATAGCCTTTAAACTCAGGATACACCAGATCCTCAAAACTTTCTCCGGTAATAGTGTTATTGTATTCTTTTTCCCAAATCCCATACTCGATCCCCTGCTGGCGGTTGCGCCACGTATGATACGGCCCGCGGCCAAAAAGTGTGATGCCTTCTACATCTGTTTCCGGGAAATCAAACGTAATCCCAAATTTATCGATATCACCTTCATAAAAAGCACCGTCAAAACCACTGTTTCTTCCGGCATTCTTAAGGGCTACCAGTTCCATATGCACACGCCCATCAGGATACATGGTCCAGGTAATATGGTCTATCCCACCATTATAATCAATACGACACACTGCATTCTTCCCTTCCTGAGTAAGCGTTACCTTCTCAACCTCAGCTTTCATCCCAATAGGTTTGGGGCCATTTAAAAAAGGAATTGCTCTTTTCTTACTATTAATCTCAGTGATATATCCGCGTGTGGTGTTTAACTTAAGTGTAACCTCAGCGCTTTTCAAAGTAACGATTGCGTCCTCTTGAGTTGCTTTTGCAGCTTTTTTAGTTTCCTTTTGATAAATAAATTTATCAGCAAAATAATCGGCTTTATGAATGGCCCATGTAAAGGTGTAAATCTCGCGCCCGTGTTTATCGGTAGCAGTAATTTCTAACCAGTCTCCTTTAAAGAAATTTTCAGCAACCGGCATCTTGATTTTTCGGGTTTCTCCCGGTTCTGCATTTGGTAATTCTATAGTTCCAGAATCTAAAATACTCGCCGCAGTTCCCGGCTCATAGAAAGTTTTCGCCTCAGCTTCCATCACCCGATATTGCATGGTCACCGTGTTCAGGTTTGAAAACAAATAATCGTTAGTTACCAGGAAGCTTCCGTCAAAAGTTTCGGTAATCGCTTTGGGTTTAAACTGTATTGGAGACCAAACTTCTTTTACCGTAAAAAAGCTACCTTCTTTCTCGCGGTGCGGACCTAAAACGCCGTCTGCTGCCAGATTGCCTTTAGAGTCAAATTGCTTCTCACCCGTCCAGTCACTGCGCAATACCGCCTCATCGCTATATGCCCACATAAAACCACCGGCAAACAACGGACTTTTACTATAATGTTCCCAGAAGTCTTTAAGACCGGCACCTATACCATTATCATAAGTACCATGCATAAATTCGGTAGGAAAAAATACATTTTCCCCACTTCCAAAACGGTGTACACCTGTTAAAAATGTTGGGTAATGATGCGTATCCCAACCATCAAAATCTGACCACGGATGAATTACAATACGATTTTGTGGATCGTGTTTGGCAAAATCATCATCCAGTTCATAATTCCAGCCGCCTTCATTTCCTTGATCCCAGATAATTATAGACGGATGATTTACATCACGATCTACCATTTCTTTAATGAGTTTTTCACCCGTATTCGTCTCATATGGATTTTGCCAACCTGCGAGTTCGTCTAAAACAAACAACCCTAGCGAATCTGCAACGTGAAGAAAATGATCATCTGGCGGATAGTGAAAACGCACCGCATTCATATTCATATCCTTAATTAGGTTTACATCCATCACGCTGATGCGCTTGCTGGTACTGCGCCCACCTTCTGGCCAAAAGCTGTGACGATTAATTCCTTTCATAATAATCTTAGTGCCGTTTACATATATTCCGTCACGTTTTCTAAACTCAAGCGTTCTAAACCCGATGCGTTCACTTATTTTGTGAATGGTTTTACCATTTTCCTGTAATTGCAGTGTTAACACATATAAATTGGGATTTTCAGGATCCCAGGTTTTTACTCCTTTCCATTTTGCAGTAATAGTCTGTGTGGTATCGGTTTTATTGAGGCTAATAATTTGTGATTCCAGATTAGAATCACCGCCTAATAATGCAATTGAAGCAATTACTTGCAGATTTTCAGAAGGGTTAAAAATGTCTAAATCAGCCGTTAGGCTGCCATCCATTTGCGCATCAACGGCTACGTGCTTAATATGTGTTTTAGGTTTTATTTCTAACCACACCGGACGGTAAATACCACCAAACAACCACCAGTCTGCTTTGCGCTCTGCATTGTTTACACTTCCTATTTCAGAGTGTTTCCAGACGTGAACTTCGAGTAGGTTTTCTTCTCCAAACTTCAAATATTCAGTTATGTCGTATTCAAACTCATAAAAGCCACCATGATGCTTGGGACCTACCATTTTACCATTTACTTTCACTTCGGTATCGGTCATTACCCCGCCAAAATGAATCGTTACCTGTTTCGTTTTCGCAGATGCGGGAACATCAAAATTCAATTTATACAACCCCTCTTCTTTACTGGGTTCGTCCTGCTCCAATTCTTTGTACCAGCGGCCGTAGGTGTATTCACCAAAACCTTCTAACTCCCATTGAGACGGTACATTTATAGTAGACCAGGCACCGCTGTTATTGCCTGCAGAAACTTTAAACTCCCAGGTTCTAGGATGTTCAAAATCTATTCCTGAAAGCCAGATTTTATCGGTTTGCTGCCCAAAAGCGGCTATAATACTCAAAAGAAAAAGCGCGAAAAATGAGTGTTTTTTTTTCATAATAATTTAATTTCCGTCGGGTTTTAAAGCTTCAAATAAACTGCTGTAGGGTATGCTGTACGACTGCGGCTCATTGGGTTGTGACGGATTGTATGAAGGTGTATTTACTTTAATATATTGCTTGAGTGTGGATGAGCTTTCACGCATACCATTAACAACGGCTAGAGCAATTTCGTTAGCTCCAAAATTGCTGAAATGCGTATTATCTTCTAACGCTTTAGACTGCCCAGGAAACGTATTTGCCGGATATTGCACAAATGCTTTGCGCGAACCTTCTGGCCCCCAGGCCTCATACATTTGCGTGGTAAACGCAGTTAAATCTATAAGTGCTACTTTTTCCTTTTTAGCGACTTTACGCATTGCATCAGGAAAATCGCCATGCGTAGGTTTTAATTGATTACCGTCAAAAGCACGACGTTGCGTAGGGGTTATCAAAATAGGAATCCCTCCTTTTTCTTTAATACGCGTAACAAAATAGGTAAGCAGATTGGTATATAAGCCGTATGCGCCGTTGCCTTCGCCCTTTATTTTTTCATCGTTATGACCAAATTCGATTACTACATAATCATCCTTCTTCAGCATATTCAATACCTTATCTATTCTACTGCCTTTAAAAGAAGCCAGTGAAGCTCCGGAAGAAGCCATATTAGCAACTGCGATATTCTCGTCTAGATAAGCTGTAATAAATTGTCCCCAGGATGCCCAGGGCTCTAAATCCTGATTGGTAACCGTAGAATCTCCCACTAAAAAAAGCGTTTTCAAATTGGTTACAGGCTCGATATGAATATTTTTTATGGTACTATTTCCTAAGAACTCCAGGGTAAGTTTATCATCCCAATCGAGTTTCAAAAGTTCGCGGTCTTTTAAACCTACATTATAGTCTGAAGTAATTTGAGGTTTAAAAACACTAACATTAAAGGATAGTGTTACCTCATCTGTTGTAGTTATGGTATGCTGCGGAATAAAAAGCCTTTTGGACTCAGCTTTTAAAGTAGTTGTAGTGTTTTCTCCGGAAACCGTTACCGTGACTTTGTAAGTTCCTTCAGGAATTTGTACCGAAAAATAAACCGGAGCTGTAGTTGTAAAACCCTGCTTATTGCTAGTTACGCGATAGGCGGTACCAAAATCAAATCCATAGCCTAATTCGTTAGAGAAAGGTTGTCCAGAATTAATGCCAACCGCTGATGTTGAACTTTTTTGCTTTGTAAAATCAAAAAAAAATGACTCTTTTTCTTGAGATGAAAGTAGATTGCACATCAAGCCAAGAAGCATAAAAAGGCAGTAGCATTTCCGCATAGCTGTTTTGTTTAGAAAAAGTTATGTGAAAAATACAAAGAGGAATACACTAGCGTATCCTGTACTGTTCTGATATACGATTAAACCGAATTACGTTCTATATACTTAAATACGTTTTTGACTTTTTCTTTTTTGTTCTTGAGAATCATGTATGCCGCGGTCTCTCCCATTGCTTTAAAATCTGTACTAATTACGGTGATTCCTAAAAGTTCTTTTAACGGCGTTTCATTATAAGAGATTACACCGATGTCTTTTCCTAATACAAGATTGCGAGCACGTACTTGTCGAAGCAGATTTACAAGATCCATCTCTTCTATGGTGATGTAAACGTCTTTGCTTTCAAACTCCATATCATCATAAATCTCATCAAGAATTTCGAATTCAAAATCAAATTTTTGACAAAAATAGCGAAAGCCATGAACGATACGTCGCGGGTAGGGATGAACACTTTTTGAGGGATAAACCAGAATTAAACGGTCGTATTTCTTTAATTTATCCATTCCTTCAATGAGGGCATTATAAATATCCTCTTTAAAGTCTTGATATATAGACCCATAATTTCCTTTTATCTCTGGCTTTGCATTATCTACCACAAGCAATTGATCTTTAGGAATACGCTCTATTGTCTTTAATACATTAGGAGTAAAGCTTACATGATTAAGGTCTGTATCCTTAAAATGAGGCATAATCACGTAATAATTAAATGCACCTAGATTTTTTTCGATCGCATTAATAAATAGTGATTCTTCGCAATGATAAATGCTAAGATTTACATGTGCGTTTACACCCATGGTATTCACAAAATGATTAAAAATGATCATTTTATATGAACTGGGTTTATTGATCATGAAGAAAACATTAATCTTAGATATCAACTCCGTTTTGGCCGTGTAGTATCCTTTGCCCTTAACTGAAATTATAACTTTGCGTTCTTTTAATATTTTATAAGCTTTTTCTACCGTATCCCGACTCAAATACGCTGCTTCACTCAGTTCATTTATAGAAGGGATCTTTTGACCTACTTTCAATTTACCTTTTGCAACATCATCAATTATGGAGTCCACAATTTGTTTGTATTTAGGTATTCTTGAATCTTCATTGATTTTTATTTCAACAGTTCGAGCCATAAGTTAGGGATAACAAAATTCTATTTAAGTATCTGTAAAACTAATCAAAAGATTAGCTTCTAAAAACATTTATATAGCAGTACAGCACAGGATGCCAACCTAGTTCAATACCTATAATTTTGAATCAGAAGCGTTAAACTTTACAAAACGAAAATGGAAAAAACTTTTAGCCACGTAAATTATCTTTGGGATGAACAAAAGGCTGCAGAATTAGGCGATGACCAGGTTGCACTCTTTTTATACCGCTCCAATATCCTAGGTGCAGATTTAAGAATTACAAATTATGGAGGTGGTAACACCAGTTGTAAAACCATAGAAAAAGATCCGCTTACAAACGAAGATGTTGAGGTGATGTGGGTAAAAGGTTCTGGCGGTGATATAGGCACATTAACCAGACAAGGTATAGCAGGTTTATATACAGAACGCCTTAGAAATTTAAAAAACGTGTATGGTGGTCTTGAAGATGAAGACCGTATGGTAGGTCTTTTTAACCACTGCATTTATGACCTTAATTCTAAAGCGCCATCTATTGACACTCCGCTTCACGGTCTTTTGCCATTTAAACATATAGATCACCTTCACCCTGATGCGCTAATAGCAATTGCAGCTGCAGCAGATAGTGAGCAAGTGACTAAAGAAATCTGGGGAGATACAATGGGCTGGGTCCCTTGGCAACGTCCAGGTTTTGATCTTGGACTTCAGTTAGAGAAATGCCTAAATGATAATCCAGGTATACGTGGAATTGTTCTAGGAAGCCACGGATTATTTACTTGGGGAGATACTTCTTATGATTGCTACATAAATAGTCTTGAAGTAATTGAAAAAGCATCTGCTTATATCGAGAAAAAAGTAAAAGAAAAAGGAAGCGTTTTTGGAGGTGAAAAAATTGTAAGCCTACCACCTGATAAACGTAAAAATCAGGCTGCTAAACTAATGCCGCTACTGAGAGGTCTTGCTTCTTCAGAAGATAGAATGATTGGGCATTTTACCGATACAGAAACAGTACTTCAGTTTATAAACAGTAATGATCTAGAGCGTCTCGCTCCTATGGGAACTTCGTGTCCAGATCATTTTTTACGCACTAAAATTCAGCCGTTAATTCTGAATCTTGACAAAGATGACAATTTAGATGATACCGATGCAGTACTGGCTAAGCTTGAGCCTTCTTTTGCACAATACCGTCAGGAATATAAAGACTATTACGAGACGTGCAAACACGATAATAGTCCTGCAATGCGTGACCCTAATCCCGTAATCATTATCTACCCCGGAGTGGGAATGTTCAGCTTTGCAAAAAATAAACAAACCACTCGTGTAGCAAGTGAGTTCTACATCAACGCGATCAATGTGATGCGCGGTGCAGAAGCGATTACAAGTTATACGTCATTACCACATCAGGAAGCGTTTGATATTGAATACTGGCTTTTAGAAGAAGCGAAGTTGCAGCGTATGCCAAAAGAACAACCACTTTCGCGCAAAGTGGCTATTGTAACCGGGGCTGCCGGTGGTATTGGTAAAGCGATTGCAGATAAACTAGTTGCCGAAGGTGCTAATGTAGTACTTACCGATATGAGTGAGGAGGCGCTGAATGAAGCAGTAGCAACCTATAAAAAAGATCAGGTTTCTGGTGCAGTTTGCGATGTAACCAATCAGGAAGCGATTGAACAGGCCTATAAGGACGCATGTTTAGCTTTTGGTGGGGTCGATATTATTATTCATTCTGCAGGTCTTGCAATCTCAAAACCTTTAGAAGAAACGACTCAGAAAGATTGGGATTTATTGCAGGATGTACTTGTAAAGGGTCAGTTTTTAATGGCTCAGGAAGGTGTTGCTGTAATGCGTAAGCAAGGCTTAGGTGGTGATATTGTTAATATTGCTAGTAAAAACGGATTGGTTTCAGGACCTAACAACGTTGCTTATGGCACTGCAAAAGCTGCACAACAGCATATGACTCGTTTGCTTGCTGCAGAATTGGGAACAGATAAAATACGTGTAAATACGGTAAATCCTGATGGGGTTATTGTAGGTAGCAAAATATGGGAAGGTGACTGGGCAGAAGGTCGTGCAAAAGCATACGGCATCGAAGTTAAAGACTTACCCGCTCATTATGCAAAACGTAATTTATTAAATGAGATCATTCTTCCAGACGATATTGCAGACGGTGTTTTTGCTTGTGTAGGGGTTCTACAAAAGAGTACAGGAAACACCATAAATGTAGATGGTGGTATGGCCAATGCGTTTGTACGCTAATTAAAAAACTTACTGAAGCCGGTTAAAACTCTTAGATCTATTTTGATTCCAAGAGTTTTAACTAACTTCATTTTTTAGAATTTCTTTTCCTATGAAACTTAATAACCAACAACTCGAAGATCTAAACAAAACAGGTCTTTCTGATCATAAATCACACTATGATTTTTTAGCTCAATCGTTGTCGAATAACGGTACTGATGTTGAAAAAATTATTAGTAAGCTTGCTCAATTTCAGGTAGCAATCCCTAGCTGGGCATTGGGTGCCGGTGGCACGCGCTTTGGCAGGTTCTCATTTTCAGGTGAACCGGCTTCTTTAGAGCAAAAAATAGAAGATATTGGCTTGATCCACAGCCTTACACAAACTGCCGGCGCTGTATCGCTTCATATTCCGTGGGATGTTCCCAACGATTACAATGCCATTAAAGAACTTGCAGCTATCCATAAAATTAAATTTGACGCCGTAAATAGCAACACTTTTCAGGATCAAAAAAACCAGAAAGAATCATATAAATATGGTTCGTTAAGTAATACCAGTGCTACAATACGCGATCAGGCCATTGCGCATAACAAAGAAGTTATTAAAATAGGAAATAAACTGGAATCAAAAAGTCTTACCGTATGGTTGGCAGACGGCTCTTCGTTTCCGGGACAGAACAACTTTCAAACGGCACTTACACATACTCAAAACAGCCTGATATCAATCTATGAAGATATGCCGCTAGACTGGAAACTTTTTATAGAATATAAACCCTACGAACCTAATTTTTACAGTACCGTAATTCAAGATTGGGGAACTTCACTTATGCTGGCAAATGGTTGCGGGGAAAGAGCTTATACGTTAGTTGATTTAGGACATCATTTACCGAATACTAATATTGAACAGATTGTTTCCATCTTAATGATGAAAGGCAAATTGGGTGGTTTTCACTTCAATGACAGCAAATATGGAGACGATGATCTAACCGTAGGCAGCATCAAGCCATATGCTTTATTCCTCATCTTTAACGAACTGGTTTACGGGATGCAAAACAATCCCAACAATCCAGAACTGGGGTGGATGATCGATGCGAGTCATAATGTAAAAGATCCATTAGAAGATTTAATTCAGTCGCTAGAAGCGATTCAGGAAGCGTATGCAAAAGCGCTTTTAATAGATCAAGATGCACTTAGGGCAGCTCAAGAAGCTAATGATGTTACGCTTTGTCAAGAAATTATTCAAGGTGCTTACCGTACCGATGTACGCCCTCTGGTTCGCCAGGCACGGCTACAGGCTGGCGGGGTAATTAATCCTATTGATGCCTACCGTAAACTTGATGTACGTGGCCAATTGATAAAAGAACGTGGTAGCAACACTATCGCTACAGGACTTTAATCTGGAAAGAAGTATTTAATGAAGCAAACAGTTACGGCAGTATTTGATATTGGTAAGACAAACAAGAAATTTTTTCTTTTTGATTCTGAATTTCAAGAAGTGTACCGTGAGTACATACAGTTTGATGAGATCACAGATGAAGACGGGCATCCTACCGAAGATCTTTCCGCTTTGCGAGAGTGGTTAAAAACGGTTTTTGACCGCATTTTAAAAACCGAAAAATTTGACATCAAAGCCATTAACTTTTCTTCGTACGGTGCCAGTCTAGTACATTTAGATGAAAACCGTGATGTGATTTTTCCACTTTATAATTATACCAAAACGATACCTTCCGAAATTATAGATTCGTTTTACAAAAAATACGGACCTGAAGAAAATTTTCATCAAAAAACAGGTTCGTCAAGCTCAGGCATGCTCAATGCAGGGATGCAGTTGTATTGGCTGAAAAACACCAAACCTGAGGTATTTAAAAAAATTAGATATTCACTACACCTTCCGCAGTATTTAAGCTTTGTTTTTACAGGAATCCCGTTGAGCGAATACACCAGCATTGGCTGCCACACCTCGCTTTGGGATTTTGAAAAGCGCGATTACCACGACTGGGTATATGCCGAAAAACTAGACCAGATTTTACCTCCTATCGTTTCTACGGAAACCAGTATTAATATGAACTATAATGGTAAGCGCATCAAAATAGGCGTAGGTATTCACGACAGCTCGGCTGCCCTACTCCCCTATGTGCGCAGTCTTAAAAAGCAGTTTATTTTGATTTCTACGGGAACCTGGAGTATTGCTTTAAATCCATTTGTAGAAAACGAACTCAGCAAAGCAGATGTTGCCAAAGATTGCATCAATTATATGCGTATTAATGGGAAACCTGTAAAATCTGCGCGCCTCTTTTTAGGCAATGAATACAGCATACAGGTTAAAAAACTAACCGAACATTACGGAGTAGCTAAAGACTATCACAAAACCGTAAAATTTGATCCTGAAATACATTATGAACTTGTGAAAGAATTTGAAAAACTCTTTCATTGGGAGTCTCTTGAAGATCCCGAGATGCCACCCAAAACCGTTCTTAGATATACCTCATTTGAAGATGCCTACCACCATTTGATGATGGAACTAGTGCTGTTACAAGTAAAGAGTATACAGACTGCAAAAGGCGATATGACGATAGAAAAACTTTTTGTTGACGGTGGGTTTAGTGACAACGACATTTACATTCATTTGCTTTCGCATCATTTTAGAACTATGGAACTACGTACCACAGACTCCTCATTAGGCTCTGCATTAGGAGCGGCAATCTGTATCTCTGATACTCAATTAAATTCTAAGTTTTTAAAGAAAAATTACTCGATGAAAAAACACATTCCTTTCATCGCTAAATAAATAATATGGCCAACGCTTTTGACACTGCCTATCCTTCTGTTGACGATTTACGTACCAAAGCTAAAAGCCGCGTACCAGCATTTGCTTTTGAATATCTTGATGGCGGTTGCAACGAAGATGTAAGTATAAAACGCAATACATCAGAGATACGCGATGTACAATTACAGCCGCGCTACTTAAATAATTACGGACATAGCTCTACCAAAACAAAAGTTTTAGGGATGGAGTTTGATGCACCTTTTGGGATTGCACCGGTAGGACTACAGGGATTAATGTGGCCCAACTCACCTGCTATTTTAGCAGAAGCCGCACACAAACACAACGTGCCTTTTATTCTGAGTACCGTGACTACAATGAATATTGAAAAAGCCAGCGAACTTACCGAAGGGAATGCCTGGTTTCAACTCTACAATCCGGTTGAAGATGCGGTGCGTAACGATATTATAGATCGTGCCGAAGCGGCAGGCTGCCCGGTTTTAGTTCTCTTGTGCGATGTGCCTACGTTTGGGTTTCGTCCCAGAGATTTTAGAAACGGACTCGCGCTTCCGCCTAAAATGTCTTTAAAAAATATACTTCAGATTATGGGGAAACCTACCTGGGCATACAACACGCTTAAATACGGTCAGCCTACTTTTGAAAATCTAAAACCTTACACGCCCGAAGGTTTAAACCTGAAACAACTGGGCGCCTTTATGGATCGTACCTTTTCAGGAAAACTCAACGAAGAAAAAATAAAACCCATCCGCGATCGCTGGAAAGGGAAACTCGTGCTTAAAGGAGTAGCATCATTAGAAGATACTGCTGCTGCCATCCGTATGGGATTTGACGGCATTATCGTTTCTAATCACGGCGGGCGCCAACTCGACGCGGCCCAATCTACCATAAACAGCCTAAAAGAAATTGCAGCCGCCTACGGCGATCAGATTGAAGTGATGATGGACAGCGGCCTGCGTTCTGGTCCTGATATTGCCCGTGCGATGGCTTGTGGAGCCAAATTTACCTTTATGGGACGCTCATTTATGTACGGCTGCGGCGCTTTAGGAAACAAAGGCGGCGATCACACTATAGGGATGCTTAAAACCCAGTTTAAACAAGTGATGGATCAGCTGGTTTGCGAGCGCGTTGAAGATTTACCAAAACATTTAATAACAACCTAAACTATGTCTCAATACAACCAGGAAGAAGATACTATTGAAGAAATCGCAGGTGGCGAATTTGAACGCCAGCCCGTTCCGCAATCCAGACTGCAAAGCTGGAAAGCCTTTTTAGGAATGTACGCCGGGGAGCACGCCGCAGGTACCGAGTTTGTAATAGGTCCTTTATTTTTAACCACCGGAGTAAGCGCCCTTGACCTCATCATAGGTTTATTAATAGGTAACCTCCTTGCCGTTTTAAGTTGGAGATTTTTAACCGCAGAAATAGGAACTAAATTTAGATATACCTTGTATTTTCATTTAGAAAAAATTTGCGGTACCCGCCTGGTAACGGCCTACAATCTGGCAAACGGAATCTTATTCTGTTTTCTTGCCGGAGCGATGATTACCGTTTCTGCCACTGCCGTAGGTATTCCCTTTGATATGGAAATGCCCAAACTTACCGATACCACGCCTAACAGCCTTACCTGGGTCATTGTCGTTTTAGCGATAGGAGCTGTAATTTCACTCATTGCTGCCCGCGGATACAATACCGTTGCCAAAGCTGCTAACTGGATGTCTCCGGTAATCGTACTGGCTTTTGTAGCCTGTGGTGTTATGGCCTTGATACAACTTGATGTAAATAGCTTTTCAGATTTCTGGAATATCTGGGGCGAAGGCAGTGCGCCGTTTCCGGGACAAATAAAATATACCTTCTGGCACGTGGTGTTATGGTCGTGGTTTGCAAATGCAGCCATGCACATTGGGATGTCAGATTTATCGGTATTTCGTTTTGCTAAAAAAGCAAGCGCAGGTTGGACAACGGCTGCCGGTATTTACATAGGCCACTATATCGCCTGGATCGCTGCTGCTCTGCTCTATGCGGTATATCTTAAATCACCCGAAGCGATGGCAATGCTTGCCGGTGGGGAAGCACCTACTGTTGCACCAGGACCGCTGGCGTATAACGCTATTGGTATTTTTGGAATTATCGCGGTGTTACTTGCAGGCTGGACGACGGCAAACCCAACGATCTACAGAGCCGGTCTTGCCTTTCAAGCCATCATCCCTAAACTTTCTACCTTCTGGGTAACCATCATTGCAGGTACAGTAGCCACCATAGCCGGTCTATTCCCTGCATTTGCGATGAAACTCTTAGGTTTTGTTGCTCTTTATGGTTTTATTTTGGCACCTATAGGAGCAATCATTGTTTTTGAATATTTCTTCGGAAAGCGCGCCGGAATACAAGCCTTTTATGCAGAAAAAACCGGAATCAAATTCAACTGGGCGGTGTTTGGCGCCTGGGCGTTAAGCTTTGGAGTCTTCTATTTTATCTCGGTGCAGTATGATGTGTTCTTATCCTTTTTAACCCTACCCGCGTGGATTAGCTGTGGAATCTTGTTTTTGATCTTTAGTAAACTGTACCAGCGCAAAGCGGTATAGCTCAAAATAATTGTGTGTGTAAATGGTCGTTATTGTAGGGGATAACGGCCATTTCTTGTTTACCGCTTTTATATACTATTGGGTTTTATAGCCGAAAGCTAAGCTGGGATAAGGAATTCTGTAAAAAGGTGTGGGGTAAAGGTTTACATTTACGGGAAACTAAAATTATAAATGCTTGTAAGTGTTTACTAGCAGATATATAAAATGGATATAACACGACTTATGGTGTTATCCTTACGTTGTGTGCAATTTTTATAAAATGCTCATTAAACCAATTAATATATTAAATTTGTTTTCTCAATAGATATTAAATAATGAAACTTAAATCAATCAAATACTTTAACAATGAACAAGAATGGGGTTTCGATAAGATTGAATTTTTCGACCTAACTCTTCTTGTCGGTGTTTCAGGAGTCGGGAAGACTCAAGTTTTACGATCAATTCATGCACTACAAAAAATTGCTCAAGGAAGTAACGAAAACGGTGTAAAATGGGAAGTAGAGTTCGAAACTTTAAAGGGAAATATTTATAATTGGAAAGGTGAATTTGAAAATTTAAAATCTAAAAACGAATTTATACCAGATTTTCTTAATTCTGACAAAGAAGAGATTGAACCAAAAATTGTTTTTGAAGAATTACTTTTAAATTCTGAAAAAATAATTGAACGAAATCAAGAAAGTTTCATATTTAACGGCAAAGAAATGCCAAAATTGATATCGACAGAAAGTGCAATTAATATTTTAAAAGAAGAAGAATTAATTTTAGACCTTTCTGAAAGTTTAAAATTGATTATTTATAGAGATCATACTCAAAAGGAAGGAGTTAGATACAGCAGATTAAGTATTAAAAAGCTGAAAAATAAGTATAAAAACTTCCAACAAATAAAGGAAAGCGAATTAGAAACATTCGATAAACTTGCGTTAGTATATGAGATGCAAGAACCAGTATTTGATGAAATTAAATCTCGTTTTGTTGAAGTTTTTCCTCAAGTAGAAGACGTAAAAATAGAACCTATTCAAGATGATGAATTTTCCAATTTTCTATTTGAAGCTACTATTATTCAAATTAAAGAAGTTGGGGTTCAAAAGTGGATTCCACATAATCGGATGTCGTCTGGAATGTTAAGGACGCTTATACATATAGCAGAAATGTATCTATGGGTTGAAGGAACTGTAATATTAATTGATGAATTTGAAAATAGTCTAGGTCTGAATTGTATAGATGTTTTGACAGAAGACTTAGTTTACGATGATAATAATATTCAATTCATTGCAACAAGTCATCACCCTTATATTATAAACAAAATTCCTTTTGATTATTGGAAAATTGTTACTAGAAAAGGCGGACTTATAAAAACTTTTGATGCTAAAGATTTTGACATGGGCAAATCTCATCATGATAGATTTATGAGTCTTATAAATCATCCTTTTTACAAGCAAGGAATTTCTTAGATGAATCTATATTTTGTATTAGAAGGGGAACAAACAGAGGTCAAACTCTACCCTCAATGGATTGAGAATATTTTACCCAATTATTCAGAAGTTGATTTTGAACACGAAGCAGATCAAAACAATTACTATATTTTTTCTGGTGGAGGAATACCTTCAATATACAATCATGTTGTTAATGCAATCAAAAACATTAACGACAATACCATTTATGACAAATTAATAGTTTGCTTAGATGGGGAAGAAATTGGTGTCGATGCAAGATTAAATGAAATTAAAACCTTCATAAATAATTCCGGAGTATCAATAAATGATAACTGTGAAATACATTTTGTCGTACAAAATATATGTATTGAAACTTGGTTTTTAGGTAACAGAAAAATAGTCAAAAAAAATCCACAGGGCACAAAACTTCAAGCTTTTAAAAAACATTTCGATGTTATAAAAGAAGATCCAGAATTAATGGACGAAATGGAGCGATATAGAAATAAAGCTCATTTTCATTATTCATATTTTAAGGAAGTATTAAAAGAGCGGAATTTAACATATCGTAAGTCTCGACCAGATGTTGTAATGGAAAAGACTTATCTTGATCAACTCAAAAGAAGAATACAAGACACTGATCATATTCCCTCTTTCAAAAAACTCTATGATCTGCTGATTTCCATAGCGGAATAAAAACAGGACACAATCGAGTGGATGGCTCCGCCATCAAATGACGGAGTGCACCCCTCACACCACCGTACGTACGGGTCTCGTATACGGCGGCTCGTAATCCATCACTCCAAGGCTCTTTTCACCCTTGAAACTATCCTCTAGTTTAAGCATAGGCTACACAAATTGTGTTCCTATGCGAATTTTAAAGAGGATTACGTTCGGTCCTTCCCTAATTGTGGGACCTCTGGGGTTATGCCCCAGGTCCCCCGTTTACTCACGTTTCCCACGCGTGTCCTCAAATCCCTACCGAATCTACATAGCTACTTCTTAATCCTTGAGAGTTCATCGAAGGCTTACTACCCCTGCACCTAATGGACCTGCCTACCGGCAGGCAGGCTTGCACCCTCTCGATTAAACCTTTATCTTTCGGTAAAACAAAAAGACCCAGGCAAGGTCCTAGCCCATTAGACAAATGAATTTTAAGTCGATTAAAACAGTACTACTTATAACTTTTATGCTGCACGCTTGCAATCCTAATGACATGAAGATCAAGGTTCTTGAGATCCTTAAAAAGGAGCATATTCCTAGTGGATCTGGGATTATTGCGTCTGCTAACAGCTACTATGTTATTGGCGACGATTCCCCATTTTTGTTTTCTTTAAACAGTGATTTTGAAATCACTTCTAAAACACCGCTTGTAGAAGATTTTACTTTTTTAGAAAATGGCAGAATTCCTAAATCAGAAAAACCAGACTTTGAAGCCTTAGAAAGGATTGACAAACATGAGATGGTCGTTTTTGGGTCTGGTTCTAAATCCCCACAACGAGATGTGTTTATCCGCATTTTGTTGAAAGACCCTCTGCTCATTGAGAACTATGATAGTTCTGACTTTTACACTAACCTGAAAAACCTGCCCCTATTTAAAGATTCTGAGTTAAATATTGAGGCAGCCGCTTTTTACAACAACCAAATCTTTCTTTTTAACCGCAACAAAAATCTGATTTTAGAATTTGATTATAAGGAGTTAGTAACCCATCTACAAGGTAAAACGGCTTTCCCGCAACCAAAAATCAGGGAATATTCCTTACCCAGGATAAAGGGTATAGAAGCTGGTTTTTCAGGAGCAACTGCTTTAAAAAACGAATCAAAAATTATTTTTACTGCGTCTGTAGAAGATACAGACAATGCGTATGATGATGGGGAAATACTGGGTAGTTTTATTGGGGTTATTGATATTTCCCATAACAACAGCTCCGAATCTTTTGTTTACTGTAAAATCCCTAATCAAGGAGCTCATTTAAAAGTTGAGTCTGTAAGTGTTGAAGAGGAAATTTCATCAGGAAAAGCTAAAGTTGTGCTTATAACAGATGATGATAAGGGTAATTCCATCATTTTAAAATGTATGTTAAATTGGTAAACGGGAGTCTCCCCGTTTACGCGCGTTTCTAACGCGTGTCCCCCCACTGTATCTACGCAAAAGCACTTTTGATATCCTTAGGGTTACACAAGAATGTGGTTGCTTACCCCGCTTCAACAGGTAAGAACAGGATGCTGTTTCCTTATAAAAAAAGGAACTTGTTTATTCTAATGGATAAACCGGTATGAGACAGCTTTCTATATTTTTCCTTCTTACTTTATTAGCTCTAAGCAGCTGCAAAAACAAAACCGCACCACCAGATCTGGCAGCAGCAGAACCTGCAGCTTTTGAGCCCGAGTGGGTAAATGAAGTAGGTGCAAAACCCAATACCTTTAAAGAACAAATCTTTTACGTTAACGACTACGATGCGGTTGAGGACGGGAGCGCGTTGACCACGACTGCGATTCAAAAAGCCATTGATGCAGCAGCAGCAAACGGCGGCGGTACGGTAACCTTTAAACCGGGAAAATATTTAAGTGGTTCTGTTTTCATCAAAAAAAACATACAATTTACCATTCCTGAAGGGGTTGAGCTTTTAGGGAGTGAAGACATCAAAGACTACCCCGAGATTGATACGCGTATTGCTGGTATTGAGATGAAATGGCCTGCGGCACTAATTAATGTGTTAGATGAGACGAATGTGACCATAAATGGCGATGGTCTGGTTGACGGGCAAGGAAAAGTCTTCTGGGATTATTACTGGAACCTCCGTAAAGAATACGAACCCAAAGGCCTCCGCTGGATTGTAGATTACGATGCCAAACGCCCGCGTACGCTACTGGTACAAAATTCAGAAAATGTATTTATAGAAGACCTCAACATACAACGTGCAGGCTTCTGGACGGTACAGGTGTTGTATTCTAACCACATCACGGTAGATGGCTTAACCATTAGAAACAATATAGGCGGTCACGGCCCCAGCACCGATGGGATTGATATTGATTCCTCGAGATATATTCTCGTACAAAACTGCAATATCGACTGCAACGACGATAATTTTTGTTTAAAAGCCGGGCGCGACTGGGACGGCTTGCGCGTAGATCGGCCTACGGAATATGTAGTGATTAGAGACTGCATCGCTTTGGCAGGATCAGGATTGTTTACCATAGGTAGTGAGACCAGCGGAGATATACGACACGTGTTTGTCTCAAACATTAAAGGTCTGGGAACTAAAAACGGACTCAACATTAAATCGGCTACTAATCGTGGCGGTACTGTTGAAGATGTATATATGCAAAACATTCAAATGGATAGCGTACGTACGTTTATGGAAGTTTCGATGAACTGGAATCCGTCATACTCCTACTCCAAACTACCCGAAGGTTACGATGCCGAAACCATACCGCAGCGTTGGAAAACCTTATTGATGGAAGTAGATCCTCCGGAAAAAGGAATCCCAACGTTTAAGAACATCACCCTCTATAATATTGATGTTAAAGGCGCGCAGCGTGCTATCAACGTAAACGGTATGGAACAATCTTTAGTAGAAAATATCACCTTAAAGGATGTCCAGATTCAGGCAGAAGAAGCTGGTCAAATCACCCACAGTACCAACTGGGATATTGAGAATGTAAGCCTAAGCATAAACGATGGTTCAACCTTAAAAATTGAGAACTCACCCGGAGTTGTAATTTCAGATTCGCTTTACCGCAAACCCACACAGCAGTAGTGCAATGAAAATTTCAAGCCGGCTATATATTATAGTTATTCTAATCTCGCTCTCCGCTTGCGGTACAGCTCAACCACAACCCAAAGACGAGGTTTTTGAACTGGTCACTGTAGATAAGAAGACTGCAATTATATATGATGCAACCGGTCCTGCACTCGATTCAATTTCGGCACACTTACTTGCTCAAGATATTGAGCGCGTAACGGGTTTTAAGCCAAAAGTAACTACGCGTATTACTGAAATATCAGGCAACGTTATTGTAATTGGTAACAATGATTCACAGTTAATTAGCAACTTGGTTAAAGATCAAAAGAGGCTATCGGCAGAAAACCGCTGGGAAACGTATTCCCATAGACTGCTAATTAATCCTGTAGCAAACGTTGAAAAAGCGTTGATTATATCTGGTGCAGATGCTCGCGGAACAGCTTATGGTGTTTTTTCAATCTCTCAGAAAATAGGAGTTTCTCCCTGGTACTGGTGGGCAGATGTCACACCTACACCTCAGGAAAATTTGGTGTTGGCGATTGAAGATTTTCAATCGGTGAGTCCGGCGGTTCAATTCCGTGGTATTTTTATAAATGATGAAGACTGGGGATTACAACCCTGGGCTGCAAAAACTTTTGAACCCGGGACCGGTGATATAGGACCTAAAACCTATGCTAGGGTTTTTGAATTGTTGTTGCGCCTTCGTGCCAATACGATTTGGCCGGCGATGCATCCCAGTACTAAGGCATTTTTTCATTATCCGGGCAATGTACAATTGGCAAAAGATTATGAGATTGTCTTAGGATCGTCACACGCAGAACCGATGTTGCGCAATAATGTTGATGAATGGGATCACGACTCGATGGGTGATTTTAATTACTTCAGCAATAAAAAACGTGTTTTAAAATATTGGGAAGAACGGATTCAAGAAGCTAAAGATGTAAACGGAATTTATACCATCGGGATGCGTGGCGTTCACGACAGCGGGATGGAAGGTGCCAAAACTACTGCAGATGCAGCTGCAATATTAAATGACGTTATTAAAGATCAGCGCGATTTATTACAAAAACACATAGGAGATCCTAAAAAAGTACCGCAGGTGTTTACGGTATATAAAGAAGTGCTTGATTTGTATGAATACGGCCTCGACCTACCCGAAGATATCACCTTAATGTGGACCGATGATAACTACGGGTATATTCGACAATTAAGCAACGCAGAAGAACGAAAACGCAGTGGCGGTAGTGGGGTTTATTACCATGCTTCGTACTGGGGCAGACCGCACGACTATTTGTGGTTGAGTACAACACATCCCGCTTTAATACGCGAAGAACTACTGAAAGCCTACGACACGGGAGCAGATAAAATATGGATTTTAAATGTGGGTGATATCAAGCCTGCAGAATACAATACGCAGTTCTTTATGGATTTGGCCTTTGAGCCAGAAAAATTTAGAAAGCCTAATAGCTACCAGAAGCATATGCAATATTTCTACGGAAGTATTTTTGGAGAAAATCTGGCTTTAGGTATTAGTGAACTGCGTCACGCTTATTATGAGTTAGCCTGGCTACGCAAACCCGAATTTATGGGATGGAGTCAAACTGAACCGACACGAGCCACACATCTCACCGAATTTTCCTTAAGTGCGGAATACGACGAAATTACAGCACGCATAGAAAAAAATGAAAGCCTTCAAAAAAAGGTGTACACGATTCACAATAACATTCCAAAACATCTGACTGATGCGTGGTTTGAATTGGTTGTTTACCCGGTGCTCGGCTCAAGTGCTATGAATAAGAAGTTTTTATATCGGGATTTAGCAACGCATTATAGCAAAATCGATAATCAAAAATCTGAAAAATTTAAAAATGCTATACGTGCTAATTACGAGAAGATTGAACAATTAACCAGTACTTATAATAGCCTTGCAGCCGGAAAATGGAAGGGTATTATGGATTTTAAACCCCGAAGACTTCCGGTATTTGAGCTGCCCGAAATTTTGGATAACGAGTCAAAAAGTACCGAAGCACCTAAGCTTGCGCTGGTGCGCAACGCAGCGGACTATACACGTGTTACAAACTTTGAAGCAGGGTATCCGCAACAATTAAACGGATTAGGTTATACCCAGCAGATTATACAATTCGCCGCTTCAGATGCATCCAGAATTAATACTATCACAGATTCAACTCCGGTATTGAGCTACAACATTGAGCTTTCCGAAGATTTAAAAAATGCCGAATTGACTTTAATGGCACTACCCAATCATCCCATAACCGGCACACAGCAGTTACAAATAGGTGTTCAGTTAAATGATAATGCTATTAAACTATTAGATTTTAAAACGACTGGCAGAAGCGAAGATTGGAAACAAAATGTGCTTCGCAACCAAGCCCGTAAATCAGTGACTTTGGGTGGTCTCAAATCGGGAAATCATTTAATTAAAATATACCGTCTGGATCCTGGCGTATTGCTCGATTATTTTATACTGGCCGAAAAGGACACAAAACTCCCATACACTCTACCTCAAACCCATTAATATTATGAAAGCATTCAGCCAATTTAGCCGTAACCTGTTATTAATTATCTGCGGAATTGGCTTTTCCTGCAGCGCCCAACAACGCCAGATGGAATATCTAGACCGGGGTGTAGTTGCACTTGCCCAAGGAAATGGGGAAGTAATTGTAAGCTGGAGGTTTTTAGGCACAGATGCAGAAGAACTTAGCTTTAATGTCTATCGGCAATCTGAAGATGCTAAATCTGTTAAATTAAATAAAGAGCCAATTTTAAATCGCACTTTCTTTAAAGACACTACTGCAAACCTAAAGATCCAAAACATGTGGTTTGTAAAATCGGTGACACAAAACATAGAAAATAATGAACCTGGCACATTCACAATAAAGCCTAACGCTGCTATAAAACCCTATTTATCGTTACCCCTTACTAAAATTGATGGCTATAACGCAAACGATGCAGCTGTAGGTGATTTAGATGGTGATGGGCAGTATGAACTTATTGTGCATATGACCGGCAAGGGTCACGACAACTCACATCGTGGATTAACAGACCCTCCTATCTTTCAGGCCTACGAGCTAGACGGCACCTTGCTTTGGCAACTAAGTCTAGGAAAAAATATACGTGAAGGAGCACATTATACCCAATTTTTGGTTTATGATTTTGATGGTGATGGTAAAGCCGAAATGGTATGCAAAACCGCAGACGGCACGACAGATGCATTAGGAAAAGTAATTGGTGACCCCCAAGCAGATTGGCGCGATACTGATGAGCGCTCCCGCACCTTTGGTAAAATTTTAAAAGGCCCAGAATATCTTACGGTTTTTAATGGTCAAACCGGTGAAGCTGTTGCAACCACAGACTATATCCCCGAGCGTGGAAACATTGGTGCATGGGGTGGAGCCGGTGGTAATGGCAGAAATGATAATACCGGGAATCGGGTAGATCGCTTTACGGCTTGTGTTGCTTATTTTGATGGAGTACACCCGAGTATTATAATGGGCCGAGGTTATTATGGACGTACTGTACTGGCAGCTTTTGATTTTAAAAATAATCAATTACACTCCCGCTGGACCTTTGATTCGGAAAATGGGGAAAATCCCTACTCAGGGATGGGTAATCACAACCTTTCGGTTGCAGATGTAGATGAAGATGGTAAAGATGAAATCATTTTTGGTGCGATGACGATAGATGATGATGGTAGCGGTTTATACACCACAGGGTTTAGACACGGCGATGCGATTCATGTAAGTGATCTAGATCCTGAAATACCCGGTTTAGAACGTTTTGGGGTACATGAAATTGAAGAAGGTACAAAAGGACCGGGAGTAGTCTTATATTCAGCAAAAGACGGAAACGTATTGTTTGAGGCTCAGCCTAATGAGGATGTGGGCCGCGGTGTGGCCGCAAATATAGATTCGACACGCATAGGAGCACAAATGTGGTGGTCTGGTAATCGGGATCTTCACGATATAAAAGGCAATCCTATAGGCAGAGCTCCCCGAGTTGCAAACTTTTTAATATGGTGGGATGGTGACCCTACTCGTGAACTTTTAAACAGCAACTATATTGAGAAATATGGAAAAGGCAGAATTTTTAAAGCTGAAGGTGCTCATTCAGTAAACGGTTCAAAATCTACTCCCAGCCTTTCCGCAGATATTCTGGGCGATTGGCGTGAAGAATTAATTCTACCTAGCGATGACGGTACAGAATTGCGTATTTACACTACTTCTATTCCCACTACAATACGTCAATATACCCTGATGCATGATCCGCAATACCGATTGAGTATTGCTTGGCAGAATATTGGGTACAACCAGCCTCCTCATGTAGGATTTTATATGGGTTACGGGATGCAAAAAGCACCTAAACCTAACATCAAATTAGTCCTAAATAAACTTGAATCTAATTAATATGCGCAATCCATTAATATTACTGGGTTTATTCCTGAGCCTTGTAGGAATGCAATCTATTTTTGCTCAGAAAAGCGATACGTTACATCTGGAAGGCAACTGGCGTTTTGAGATCGATGCAGCCGATGTGGGTACAACCGCGCAGTGGTTTTCCCGCAAACTTAAAGACAACATTATACTTCCGGGTTCGATGTTAACGAATAATAAAGGCAATGATATTACCATAAAAACCCAATGGACAGGTAGTATTTATGACAGTTCGTTTTACTTCAATCCGCGATTTGAAAAATACCGTCGAGCGGGAGATGTAAAATTCCCGTTTTGGCTTACACCTGAAAAAGAATATGTAGGTGCAGCCTGGTATCAAAAAGAAATTACTATTCCCAAAGATTGGGATAATAAACATATTTACCTCTACCTAGAACGTCCACATACTGAAACGCTGCTTTATTTGGATACTCAAAAAATAGGGATGCAAAATTCTATGGTAGCACCACATCAATTTGATTTGAGCAGCTACTTAACACCTGGAACTCATACGCTGAGTATTCGCGTTGATAACCGTATAAAAGATATTAATGTAGGGCCAGATTCGCATAGCCTTACCGATCATACCCAAGGCAACTGGAATGGAATTATAGGTAAACTCAAATTAATCGCCACACCCGAAATCTATATTGAAGATATTCAGGCATACCCCGACCGTACTGCAAAAGAAGTTCGTTTTAAAGTTGCTATCGCACAGTTAAAACAACAGGCAGAAAAATTAAAATTAAATGTTGAACTGGAAACATTTAATACAACTACTACTCAAAAACTTAAACCCTACACCGCATCTTTCAAAATCAGCTCAACCCGGGATACGCTATTTGCAACCATTCCGTTAGGTGAAAAAATTGCGCTTTGGGATGAGTTTGACCCGGCGCTATATCGTGCAAAAGTCACCTTATCTTCTTCCGCAGGAATAGATCAACAAGTGCTACAATTTGGAATTCGGGATTTTAAAACGAAAGCTACTTCCTTCTTAATCAATGATAGGCCCGTCTTTTTGAGAGGAACTTTAGATAATGCAATTTATCCACTTTCCGGACATCCACCCATGGATGTAGACTCCTGGACAAAAGTATTTAAAACTATTAAAGACCACGGGCTCAATCACGTAAGATACCACTCTTGGTGTCCCCCCGAAGCTGCTTTTAAAGCTGCAGATTTAGTGGGAATCTATTTGCAACCCGAAGGTCCCAGTTGGGCAAATCACGGTAGTGCTCTAGGCCTGGGAAGGCCCATAGATACCTATATTTATGAAGAAACTAACCGTATGGAAACCCATTACGGTAACTACGCCTCCTATGTGATGCTGGCTTATGGCAATGAACCTACGGGGCGTCAAGTTGAATATTTAAGTGCCTTTAATGAGTATTGGAAACAAAGAGATAACCGCCGCCTGTACACAGGGGCATCTGTAGGTGGAAGCTGGCCGATTGTACCCAATAATGAATTTATGGTACGCGGCGGTGCCCGAGGACTCGACTGGAAAAATGAAACGCCACAAACCCTAAAAACTTTTACCAAAAATATCGCACAATTTGAAGTTCCGTTTGTGTCTCATGAACTCGGACAGTATTGTGTTTTCCCGAATTTTAAAGAGACTGAAAAATATACAGGCCCGCTTAAAGCTAAGAATTTTGAACTTTTTGAAGAAGATCTTGCAGATCATCATATGCTTGATCAGGCAGACGATTTTTTTATGGCTTCCGGTAAGTTGCAGGCGTTGTGTTACAAATATGATATAGAAAAAGCATTGCGCACACCTAATTATGCCGGCTATCAAATGCTTTCCTTAAGTGATTATTCGGGTCAAGGAACTGCCCTTGTGGGTATGTTGGATGCATTTTGGGATCCAAAACCCTATATAGATGTGACTGCATTCCGGGAATTTGCAAACACTACAGTGCCTTTAGCAGAACTACCTAAGTTTGTATATACCAATGACGAATTGTTTACTGCTACCGCTCTTGTTTCTCATTATGGTAGGACTATTTTAAACGCTAATCAAAATTGGCAGATTACTAATGAAAAAGAAGCTATTCTAGCTTCAGGTAGTTTTGATACTCCTGAAATAGGATTCGGTTTATCAACTTTAGGTGAAGTAAAAGTTCCGCTTAGCGAAATCAAAACTCCGCAAAAATTGACGCTTACCATAGCTATTGAAAATACCGAATTTAAGAATCACTGGGATTTTTGGGTATATCCCAAAGAATTACCCGCTGTAACTACGCAAGTTTATGAATGTACTTCGCTTGACAAAAAAGCGCTAAAAACTCTAAATGCTGGCGGTACGGTTTTATTAAATGCGGCAGGTAAGATTGTAAAAGGTGCCGAAGTGATACAAACTTTTATCCCAGTGTTTTGGAATACCTCGTGGTTTCAAATGCGACCACCACATACTACAGGAATTTTAATAGATCCTGAGCATCCGTTATTCAACGAATTTCCAACCGAATATCACAGCGATTTGCAATGGTACAGCATTGTAAATAAGCAGCAAGTGATGCATCTTGAAGACTTTCCGGCAGATTTTAAACCGCTGATTCAACCTATAGATACCTGGTTTATGAATCGCAGACTTGCGATGGCTTTTGAAGCAAAAGTTGGCAACGGGAAATTGATGGTGGTGAGTGTTGACCTTAACGATCCCGAGAAAGATGCAGCTGCCCATCAATTTTATTACAGCTTGCAAAAGTATATGGCTTCGGCAGAATTTAACCCGAAAAATGACCTTCATATTGCCCTAATTGAGGATCTATTCAAAACCCCTTCTAAGCAACAGTTTGATAAATACACAAATGACAGTCCTGACGAATTGAAGCCTAAAAACAAAGGGAAATGAGTATTTCAGCCAAAAAATTAGCTCGCTTTTTAATACCTCTATTTTTAACTGTAGTAAGTTTTACATCGGTAATCGCTCAAGAAAATGCGTTGTGGCATAATCAAAAAAGACAGCTACATTATAAGCCAGACGGCAGAAATTTTCATTTAGTAAACGGAAACCGGAAATTTAACCGCGCGTTATACGGTACAAATACTGGCTTTAGAGTAGAAACCGGAGACTTACCCGAGTTTGCTTTGTATATGCCGGGAATGGGCGGCAACTTTAAACTAGGTATTAGTAATGGAAAAAACTCCAAATGGATCACGAAAGCTGATAGTATTGAAGCTCGCTATGCGCCCGGAGTTATGGAATACATATTACGGGATGCAATTTTAGGCAACGGGATGGTACAGCTTACTGTAGTAGCTTCGGCGACACACGAAGGTTTTTTACTTAAAGTAACCGAAACCAATTTGCCAAAAACGGTTGATATCAATTGGTTGTTTGGTGGAGCCAGCGGAAAGAAATTCCATAGAGATGGAGATATTGGTGCAGACCCCGAATCTGTATTTTACCTGCAACCAGAATATTGCTTACAAAACACCTATACCCTAGCCAAAAACAAGTTTACTCTTAAATTTAATTGGGATCAAAAAACAAGTAAAAATACCAAGACACTTATTGGCACAATCCCTGCAGGCTCATTAAAACTAGGTAGTGCAACTGCGATTCAAAATCCCATAAGTTTAAACAACTCAACTGTAGATTCACTGCCTGTAGTGCTTGGCACCGTTACACGGAATGCTTCAAAAACCTATTACTGGAATATTGAAAATCCAAATTCTATAACTACTCAAGATACTAGTACTACAGAAGAAGCATTTAATCAAGCGTTAGATAAAGCAAAAATACTTGCAAATAGAGTAACTCTTACCACTCCAAACCCCTACTTCAACACGCTGGGTGGCACCCTAGCAACTGCAGCAGATGCTATCTGGGAAAGTCCGGCGTATTTACATGGTTCAGTTGCCTGGCGGATGCACCTCAACGCCTGGCGTGGTGCGTATGCCGCAGATGTATTAGGTTGGCACGACCGTGCTAAAACGCACTTTAGCAGCTACGGAAAATCACAGGTTTTAGAACCCGAGACCGGTCCTGCAGTTTTAGACAGCAGCCGTCATTTTGCACGGCAAAAGGAAGTTTTGGGCACAGCACTGTTTAGCGAGGGCTATATTAGCAGACATCCCAATCGCAATGACCGTGCGCATCATTATGATATGAATCTGGTTTTTATAGATCAGCTGCTCACGCATTTTAATTGGAATAATGACTCTGAATTTCTTGAAGAAATCTTTCCCGTGATTGAGCGGCATCTAAAATGGGAAAAGCGCAATTTTGATGCAAATGATGATGGACTCTATGATGCCTATGCAACCATCTGGGCGAGTGATGCCTTGCAATACAGCGGTGGTTCGGTGACGTATACGTCGGCATATAATTATCGTGCAAACCTTATGACTGCGCAATTGGCAGCGCTTTTAGGAAAAGATCCCCAACCTTATTTGGCAGAAGCCGAAAAAATTAAAAACGCCATTCAAAATACACTTTGGCTTCCTGAGCAAGGCGTTTTTGCAGAATATAAAGATGCGTTAGGCAATCAACTGCTACACAAAACTCCCGGAATCTGGACGGTGTATCACGCGCTTGATAAAGGTATTTCAGATAATTTTCAAGAGTATCAAAGTTTGAATTATGTGACAAATGAGATTCCGCATATTCCTGTCGCGGCTAAGGGTTTACCATATGATGATCTCTCTTTAGTTGCAACGACCAACTGGCAACCTTACACCTGGTCTGTAAACAATGTCGCTCTAGCAGAGAATCTTAATATGGCACTCGCCTACTGGCAAGGCAGTCAACCTGAAAAGGGTTTTAAACTTTTTGAAAGTGCACTTATAGAAAGTATGTATTTGGGGGCATCACCTGGCGGCTTTCAGCAGTTATCGTTTTATGATGCCATGCGAGGCGAACTCTACCGGGATTTTGCAGATCCTATAGGTGTTGCTGCACGAGCATTAGTTGAAGGGCTCTTTGGCATAAAGCCAAATTTCATCAATAATGAATTACTTATACAACCGGGTTTCCCAAAAGAATGGGAACAGGCTTCCTTACAACTGCCCGATGTCTCGTTGTCTTTTAAGAGAACAGGCAATACCGAAATCTATACCTTAGAAAATAAATTTAGTACTGATTTGAATCTTCAGCTAGAATTAAATGCCGCCTATTCTACCATTGAAAAGCTAACTGTAAATGGAAAAAAAGCAAGCTATACTATAGATACCAATTCAGTAGGAACTCCACAAATAAACATTAATGCGGGTAATGCTAAGCAGTATATAATTGAGATTAAATGGGGCGGTCAAACCTTAGATAGTATTACTTCAAAAACAAAATATGTAACAGAAGAATTATTGAATCTCAAAACTTTAGACGCAGAAATTCTGGAAGTTCACGATCCGCAAAAGGCACTTTTAGAAATTAATACTTCTGCTAAGAAAATTGAAGCAAAAATAAATTCTGGTTTAGGGCATAAAACTGTTTTCATAAAACTGAAACACGATGAGATGACCTGGTGGCAACCGATAATGTTTGAGGTTATTCCAAAATTAAAAATTATAAATAACCAATATTCTTCTGGAACCGCAACAATTAATTTACAAAGCAATAGCACAGAAACTTTAGAAGGCACTCTACAAATAAATACCCACCAACTACAAAAAATAAAATTTGCACCATCAGCGAACAAACAACTGAAAATTCCACATTCAGAAGTGGTTCCCGGAACAAATATAATACGGTTTGTTTCATCTTCTGGTGAGAAATTTGAGTTGGCATTTACTAACTGGGACATTCCCATCTACCAAGAACCTAAATTTGATTTTGTTGATTTATCGAATCATTTTAATGCTGTCGTAAACCAAATTTTCAAACCACAGTATTGGAGTCCGCGACCAGAATCACCTACACTACAACTGCCCACAACAGGAATTGGCAATTGGTGTTATCCTAACATTTCCGATGAGATAATTATAGACGATAGTGGTTTACGCAAGGTAGCAGCACCTACAGGAATAATAAAGAGTCCACAATACATACCATTTAAAACAGCACCGCAAGCAGCTGATGAGAATGTAGTTTTCACCTCAAAATGGGATACCTATCCAGACACGATTACCATACCACTTACGGGAAAAGCAAGCCACGCTTACTTGATTATGACAGGTACCACAAACCCAATGCAGACCCGAATGGAAAATGGCAGGGTTACCGTAACCTATACCGATGGAACTTCAGATATGCTGCGTCTAAAAAATCCAGAAAACTGGTGGCCCATTGAGCAAGATTATTACACAGACGGCTATGCATTTACAACCGACGCTCCAAAACCTCCGCGCCTCCTATTTAAAACAGGAGAAATAACCCGGGAATTTGATGACTATACAGACATTCACGGTTTTACGCAGTATGGAATTGATGGTGGAGCAGGAACACTTTTAGATCTTCCGCTGGATGCGAAAAAAACGCTACAAAGTATACACATAGAAAGTATTACCAATGATGTGATTATCGGTTTGATGAGTCTCACCTTACAACGCTAACTAAAATTATGAATCTTAAACAGCTATTTAGTCTGATTTTCCTCGGGTGTACATTAGCCTGCACTCAGGAAATTAAAAAAGAAACTACTTTAGAAACTAAAATAGATCGCAAAGCTGTAGTCTCGCGTCACAATGTACATCTAACCGAGATTGACACACTGGCGTCGTTAGCGCTGGGTAATGGTAATTTTGCCTTTACAACAGATGTTACCGGCTTGCAGACGTTTCCCGATTTCTACGAAAAAGGAATTCCCTTAGGAACACAATCCAATTGGGGCTGGAATGCATTCCCCAATACAGAAGCTTTCGATTTTAAAGAAACGCTATTAGATTATGATCAAAATGGCCGAAAAGTATCTTATGCTACACAAGTAAAGACACCTCAGCATGCCAAAGATGCCGCTGAATATTACCGATCCAATCCGCATCGGGTGCATTTAGGAAATTTGGGTTTTGATATCACCAAAAAAGATGGAACACCTGTAAAACCAGAAGATATAGAGGCTGTTAATCAAACCTTAGATTTATGGACGGGAATATTAATTAGTAATTTTAAAGTAGAAGGCGTTCCGGTAAAAGTGATTACCTCTTGTAGTCAGGAGCAGGATGCGATAGGTGTTACCGTAGAATCTGCACTACTCAATACGGGCCAACTTAAAATACGCTTGCGCTTTCCTGCACCCACTACCCAGTGGTCTGATTATGGCACTCATTGGAAAAATCCTAAACACTATACCAGTACGCTTACCACAAATTATGACAACACTGCGGCAATCAATCGCTCGTTAGATTCGCTGTCGTATACGGTGGGGTTAAAATGGGAAGGTGATGCAAAAGTTATAGAAAAGAAACAGCACTATTTTAGTATAGTCCCTAAAGGCGAAAAAATCACATTTACCTGTACCTTTTCTGATAAAAAAATTGATGAATTAGCCACTGCAAATACCGTACACGCAAGCAGCACTACAGGGTGGGAACAGTTTTGGGAAAGCGGAGGGATTGTAGATTTTTCTGGCAGTACAGACTCCAGAGCAAATGAACTGGAGCGTCGCGTGGTGCTATCACAATATTTGACCAAAGCGCAAACTAGCGGCAATATGCCACCTCAGGAAACCGGTTTAACCTATAACAGTTGGTATGGCAAACCTCATCTAGAAATGCACTGGTGGCACGGAGTTCATTATGCGCTTTGGGGAAGACCAGAATTGCTGGAGAACAGTTTAGGATGGTATAACACCGCTTTTGAAAATGCTAAAAAACTTGCATTCCGACAAGGTTTTGAAGGCGCAAGATGGCAAAAAATGACCGACCCTTATGGGGATGAAGGACCTTCATCGGTTGGTGCTTTTTTGGTATGGCAACAACCGCATTTTATCACCTTTGCCGAATTAGTGTACCGTGCAGACGCTACTAAAACTACATTAAAAAACTATAAAGACCGGGTGTTTGCTACAGCAGAATTTATGGCTTCGTTTCCTGATTATGATGAAAAAAATGACCGCTATGTTTTAGGTCCGCCGGTGATTCCTGCACAGGAACGTTTTGAAAAAACAGAAACCTTTAACCCAACCTACGAACTCGCCTATTGGAACTGGGGCTTAAAAACCGCTATAGAATGGAAAGAACGTATAGGTGAACCTGTACCTGAAAAATGGAAAGAAGTATTAAGTAAACTTTCAGAACTACCGATTCAGGAAGATTACTACTTGGCGACAGAAAGTGCTACAGACTCCTATACCAATCCTGAGTTTTTAACCGATCACCCTTCGGTTTTAGGAGCTTATGGGATGCTGCCTGCAACTACTTTACTTGATAAAACCACAATGCAACATACATTTAATAAAGTGTGGGAGATATGGACTTGGGAAGATACTTGGGGGTGGGATTTTCCTATGACTGCGATGACTGCTACTCGATTGAGAATGCCACAGAAAGCAATTGATGCCTTGTTTATGGATGTGCAGACCAATACATACCTCAAAAATGGACACAACTATCAAGAAGAGCGTTTAACTCTATATATGCCAGGAAATGGCGGACTATTAACCGCTGTTGCAATGATGTGCGCCGGTTGGGATGGAAATAAAATAAAAAATCCCGGCTTCCCAAAAGATGGAAGCTGGGATGTGAAATGGGAAGGTCTAAAACCGTTTTTTTAATTGCATAAGCTACTTAATAAAGGGTTTTTGATATTATCTTGCTAAGACAGTTTTTACGTTTTCCAAAAATGCTGGCGAAACTTTAATTGCAGTCCCGTGGCGTATACCATCCGGAAAAGTAACTTGATCTGAAATATCTGTCCAGGTTTTTAAGTCTGAAGACTGTACAGCACCGTATTGATGATCGATATATTTATCAAAATACACAATCCATTTTCCGTTTACATATAAAGCCGTAGGTCCTTCTGCCCAATACTTTCCAGTGATGGGTTCGCTGGCTTCAGAATAGGGACCGGTTAAATTTTCCGCGAATGCGACTTTTAAATTTTTACGAGCCGGCTCGCGGGTTTCATCTTTTAAAAACATCACATACTGCTTTCCATCCCATTGAATACTTGCATCAATAGAATTAAAACTAGGATCATAAAGCACTTTAGCTTTTGTAAATTCTTTAAAATCCTTAGTTAGGGTATAATACATGCGATGGTTGTAACCGGCGTCTTTTTCAGATTGGGTTTCGGGATACAATCCGGGAATGGTGGTTGCCCAATATATCATGTACTCCTCATTTTTAGCATCGTAGGTGATCTCTGGAGCCCAGCAGTTACGAGCGTTTTCTTCGTGTTGCATTACCGGAATCAATTGCTGCTCAGACCAGTTAATTAAATCTTTTGAGGAGGCATACCCTATACCCCGTTCTGTCCATCCAGTAGTCCACACCATATGGTATTTACCATCACCTCCAAGAATTACTGCAGGATCACGCATTAATTTTTGCTCACCAATCTCTGGAGTCAAAATAGACTCGTCCAAGTTTAATGATTCCCAATGTAAAGCATCAGTACTGTATGCCAGGTGTAAACCATCTTCTCCATTACCTTTAAAGTAGGTGAATAAATAAGCGGATTCTTGAGCTTTACAGGAAAACAAGAATAGTAGTATGAAACTAAGGGTGAAGAGTCTGATCATAACTTTAATTATTAATGTTCATTTTTTCCATCGATGAAAAAGCGAACCAAAAAAATCTAGACTTGTGAAACTCTAGCTAAATTTATTGCTCGACGTCTAAATTTTAGAAACTCGCTTTAAGCATTTTAGGTAAATCAAAAATCGTTTGGCTCAAACAGTCTAAAATTTTACGACCTCTTCACTTCAATTTATATGCTAGATTTTAAATAGGCCGGTTAAAATTTAAATGAGTAATACTAATTTGTAATGAAACTGTGTTTCTTGAGCCATAGACTTAAAGCTTCAGGCCAAGAATCTGCAGTAGTTGAACGTCCCATCCCAAAACCGTGACCACCATCTTCATAAATATGCATCTCGACAGGCACTTTTACATTTTTTAAAGCCAAAAAATAATTGATACTATTTTCAACGGGAACGGCACCGTCGTCACTGGCGTGAACTAGAAAAGTCATTGGAGTTTTAATAGTAACCTGTTCCTCTCCTGAATACTTCTTAATTAAGGCAGCGTTTGGATTATTCCCTAATAAATTATCTCGAGAGCCCTTATGGGTGACTTCATTTTTCATACTTACAACAGGATAAATTAATACGGAAAAATTAGGTTTTGCAGATACTCCTTCATCACTTTCATAAACTTTTTCATCATATAATGTTGAAGCAGTAACGGCTAAATGACCACCTGCCGAAAAGCCCATTACTCCCACCTTTGAAGAATCTAAATGGTATTTAACAGCATGTTGCCGAACGTATCTTATCGCCCGTTGTACATCTTGTAAAGGTCCAATTGTTTTGTCTTCCATAATGGCGTCATTAGGCAACCGGTTTTTCAATACAAATCCTGTAACACCCTGCTCTGCAAACCATTCGCCTAATTTATAACCCTCCTTATTAATCGCAAGATGACTGTAACCTCCTCCTGGGCAAATGATCACTGCAGTGCCATTAGCTTTCCCTACTTCTGGAGTAAAAATAGTAAGTGTAGGTTCTGAAACCTTGTTATAACCTCGTATTTGATCTCCCTCGTATTGTTTTTCTTCACTATACTTTTTGTTTGCAATACTTCCCGGTATTACCTCCCATAGTTTAACTTCTTCTTCTTGTGCCAGTAACCCGTTGCTTATAAATAAGCTCATTAAGATTATTTTTAATTTCATACTAGAAAGTTAAACAAAGAATTATTAATTGTTGTTAGTACATTTTAAATTTCTAAGCGGTACATTTCTGAACCTGCCAAAAGAAAACAACCTAAACCATAATCCTCAAAATCAGGTTGTTTATCATAACGTAATGGCTGACCATCTTTAGGTTCTTTACCCGTAGATTGCAACCAACCTAGAAAGCCATTTTCATGTACACTATCTGAAATCATCGCATTCCAAGCTTTAGTAATTACAGGTAAATAGGTCTCACGGTCTAATAAATTATTGTTAATACCATATGCAATACCGTATACAAACAAAGCAGTTCCTGAGGTCTCTTTACCTCCAAAATGTGTAGGGTCGTGTAAACTTACATTCCAAAACCCATCAGGACGTTGCACCTTTTTTAAAGCTTTTGCCATAGCCTGTAAATCTTCTACATACTGTTCACGATGTGGTGCTTCTTCAGGTATTATAGAAAGCGTTTTAGCTAAGGCAGCAATCACCCACCCATTCCCACGGCTCCAGTATGAATCTTCGCCATTAGGCTCTTTATATGGCGGATCAAAATCGGCATCTCGCCACCAGAGTCCGTCTTGAGCATTATATAAGCCCTTGCCACCTATTATATTTCGGCTTTCCATATACATTTCATACATCTTTTCAAAATAACGTGGATCCTTATCGAGCACACCCATTTTAGCAAAAACAGGCATTCCCATTTGTATAGCATCAATCCAATCCCAATCATCATTCTGTGGCGTATGCAAAAACTTCTGCATACAGGCTCGTGTATTTTTTAGCTTTTCAGGATCGGGCTGCAAATTATACAAGTCAATATATGTTTGAGCTGCGTCATAATCATCAGCATTACGAGTCTCATTACCACTTCTAAAACCCCAATCGTGGAAATTTGCCCAATCTAGTGCATATTTATAATACTCACTTTTAGGATAAATTTCGTGGAGCGCCATCAATCCTTCGTAGTATACGCCACGGGTCCAAATGTGACTTGGCCGTTCTTTGTTTGTAATAATCGTTTTGCCTACATCTGGCCATTTTTGCATAAAATAGGAATTTGTCAATTCCATTGTAGCTAAAATATCGTTACGGTCTATTGTTTTTTGAGCTGCACAGTTGATACTGAAAGCTGCAAAAAGTAGCAATGCAATAGTTTTGTTCATTTGATTATTCTTTATTTTATCAAGTTATTTGGTTACTACTTTTAGCGGAATCAATTTTACAGGACCTAATAAACCGGAAGGTGTAGGCTCCCACACAGTCGCGTCAAAAGGTTTGTAATCTTTGTTTACCATATTAATTTCGTGAAAAATTTTCCATTCTTCACCACGTAGTTCTTTAGCTCGAAGTCTGTTTGCCGCAAGATTTGTCACCTTTATTTTTAAAGTATGTTTTCCTGCATCCAGTTTACCTAAATCTAAGTTATAGGGCACAGACCAGGCTGTACCTATATACCTGTCATCTAACCAAACCGCAGCACTCTCCCTCACATCACCTAAATCTAATCGCCAACTATCTGCTTTTATATCTGGTGTATTAAACATTGTTGTGTACGTAGCAGTTCCTGAAAAATTAGTAGCATCCTCACTTACGGTCGTCCAGGATTTTAATTGTTTTAATTCCGTAGTTTGTGGCAAAACAGGACCACCTTTATCAAATTTAATTTCCCAAGAATTTGTTAACTCCACACCTGTATTAATAGCCTCAGAGTACACCCAATCATTTTTAATTGCTGAGGTATTTGTTTTAAGAATTAATGCATCGCCAGATGCGATTTGCACTTTAACGGTAGATATACCATTTGCTTTTATAGTACGTGCTGCGCCTGCTTTGCGAGTGAGTGGATCTAAGATCATCACATTATCGACTTCTCCTGCAAGCGGAATATATTGATCTATCATATTAGCTGTATGATTTACCAAGTAGTAAATTTTGCTTCCATCAACATCACGTCGTATGAATTTTAGACCTGTATTCACTAATGTTTCAGGATACACTGAAGCTGCTTGCAGGCCTGTATCTAGGTCTGCTTCTGTAAGAGAATTGCTTTCAATAAGCGTCTTTAACTCCTTGGCTTTTTCTTGATAGTTAAAAAATCCAGGAACACTTTCAGGCATTCCTCTAAAGATTATAGAAGCACCTTGATTTTTTAATTCTATTAATTTTTTTAGCGTTGCTAAAGGCATAAAATCGGTGTCGGGCACTACTAGTGATTTATAGGTTCCTCCAGGTAAAACAAGCTTCCCTTTTTGTACTTCTATTTGCTCTAAAAAATTATCTGAAAGAAAATCTACGCCGTATCCTTTTTGCATTAACTCCTGTGTGGTTTCATAAAAAGGAGTACCTAGCAACCACTCATCGAGTGAATGAATTTTAAACTCAAAAAACAATTTACCCTTTTGAAATTTATTCCACTCATCGTGTATAGGCCAATATAATAAGATTTCATTATCTGGTTTACCTTCCTGTAAAACCGATTGGACATTTGTCAAATAGGAAAACATCGCCGGTACATCCTCCCAAATCGTATTTTTTGGACTAAAATTAACCGAAGCATAAAATTTCCACCCCGGCCATCCGGCTCGATCTGGCGAATATGTTGATCCATGCAAGAAGATATGATTAACACCATTAAGCAATAACTCTTCAGCTTCAGGTTTTGTCTGTGATAGCGCTGTTTTAAAATGTTCCCGCAACCAAGTGAATGTCTCAGAGGAAATCAAAGGTTTGCCTGCAATATGCCCTGCTGAAGATGAAAATTTAAGCATTACGGGGTCTGCATCACCTGATCGAATGTTTTCTGCTTCACGTCTAAATCCCTTAATATCATAGGGCATAGAGCCAAAAGTCTCACATTCCGGAATATCTGCTGAAGCGTATAAATCGATAAGATTACCTGGTGAACCATGTGCTTGCAACTTAGTTTTAAATCCACCCTTATTAGCCCATTGCGTCCAGGGTTCATCAAATTGTGTAAGTAACAATTCAGAGATAGTATACTTATAATCTGCCTTTACTCGATTGCCAAGTTCTTCATCCTCTTCACTTAATAAAAGGTTGATGTACTGTTTAAGATCGTAGCCTCTATTTTGTTTGAAAAATGAAAAGAATTTAGGAGTAAAGTCTGTGCCATATACCTCATAACTATCATTAAAAATAGCACGTAGATTCCCATTTAGTTGGGCAAACGCCGAATCATAAGGTTTTACATACGCTTCAAAAGCATCTGTAGAATAATGATCTAATGTATAGCCTGCACCACCAGGAGCTGAGCGTTTTACCTGCTGCCCAGTTTTACCTGTAAATAGTGCATAAACGTTATAATTTGAATCCTGTGGTGTCCAATTTAATACTCCAGATTTAGTCTGAGCTGTCAAGTCTTTAAAACCTCCCTTAGAATCATAGGCTAAAACGGCTGTAAGTGTTGCAGGTTGCTTTTCTGTCGCTTCTGGTATTAATTCTTGATTGAAAAATTCTCCTTTTTTAATTCTATAATTACGTACCACCAGCTTAGTGGCTGCATATTCCCGAGAGACTTGCGGTCCGCCGTACGGCCAACCAGTTCCTAAAACCATATCAACTCCCAGTCCTAAACTGTCTGCAGTTTTAATGGTATAATCTAGCATATCCAACCATTTAGGCGAAAGATGGTCTATAAAATTCTGTTCCTCACCTTTAACACCATATATAGGAGTAATTTCTACACCTCCCAAACCTGCCTTTTGAAAGGCTATAAGATGTTTTAGAAGATTGGGTTTGTCTACAGCACTTCCCATCCACCACCATCGCGTCCACGGTTTTGTGGTGTTTTTAGTATCGGGCCAGATGCTAGCATTTGTTTTTGATAATTCAGGTGCTTTACAACTTAGTACTAATATAAATGCTAAAAAGGAAATACACTTCGAGTAGTTATTCATGACACTTAACTTGATATCTAAAAATATTCTTGAACTACATCTTTATGTAGTTATGCTAAAAATATGTTTATTATTGAATCCCCCTGTCCTGTGCCGTCCTGTTAGGGTTCACTACAATAATGAAATTTAAAATTAACAAAACACAGGATAGTACAGCCCGGTAAGTACAGGATAGCACAACTTAAATCTTTAACTACTTTTAACATAAATTCAAAACTTAAGCTTATCTCAACAAATTAGAATCAAATATGAAACAAACGCAAAAACGCCTATTACTAATTTTTAGCCTTTTGTTGCTCGCAACTCCGTTATGGGCTCAAAATAAAAATGTTTCGGGCACAGTAACAGATTCCCAAGGAATGCCTCTACCCGGTGTAAATGTTTTAATTAAAGAAACATCCTCTGGTACGCAAACAGATTTTGATGGAAATTATAATATTTCGGTAAGTGAAGGGCAGACATTACTTTTTTCTTTTGTAGGAATGAAATCGATTTCGCTAATAGTTGGCTCCTCTTCTACTTATCCTATTATATTGGAAGAGGATAGTTCTGTATTGGATGAAGTTGTTGTCGTAGGTTATGGTACGCAAAAAAAATCTGATATTACAGGAGCTATATCTCAGGTATCATCTGAAGAATTAAATGATTTTCCAGTACAAAACACATTGCAAGGTATACAAGGTAAAGCTGCGGGTGTAAATATCTCATCTAATGCAAGACCTGGTGAAATAGGATCAATACGTATACGTGGGGAACGTTCTATAAGTGGAAATAGTAGTCCATTATATGTAGTAGATGGAGTTCCTTTACAATCTGGAGGTTTGGAAGCTTTTAACCCTAACGATATTGAATCTGTTGAAATTCTGAAGGACGCCTCTGCCACAGCGATATATGGATCCCGTGGTGCCAATGGTGTGGTTTTAGTTACTACAAAAAGCGGTAAAGATGGAAGGTTTCAGCTAAACTACAGTACAAATGTTACTGTTGAAAATATACGCAATCTTGCAGATTATTGGAATGCTGGTGACTATGCTGAATACAGAAGAGATGCACTACGAGGGGCAGGTTTATATCAAGGAAAGGGGTATGCAGATCCTACCTTAGATACGCAGTATTTTGGAGGAGATGAGACTGCTCTAAATAATATTTTAGATGGTTACTCTTGGGTTGACCGAGATGCTCGTATTGTACAAATGCGACCTACTACTGCAGAGGAGCAAGCTCAATTTGGAGTGAGTGAAATTCCTGTTTATGATGGCTCACAAATACCTACTGCAAACTGGACAGATTTTGCAGAACAAACTGGGATTCTTCAACAACATAACATAAGCGGAAGCATGGGTTCTGAAAAAATGAAGGCCTATATTTCTGCAGGATATCTGGATCAGCAAGGTACTGTTCCTGGTCAAGAATATACTCGTTATAGTGCTTTAATGAATTTAGAATTATCACCAGTTGATTGGTTTACAATTGGAGGAACCATAAACACCAGTTATTCTGTTCAAGATTATGGTTATTCTGCTGGTGGCTCTAGAGGTTCAAGGACTTTATACGAAGCTTCACTAGGACAATTACCATACGCCCAGCCTTATGATGAGAATGGTGAATATATTTTTAATCCAGGCGGTAATCCCAATATAATTAACCCTATTCGAGATATTGGCGAAGTGATGAATGAACGTAAGACAGCACGGATGTTTGGAAGTTTTTTTGCTGAATTAAAGATTGCGGATGGATTAAAATTCAAAACTATTTTTGGCCCAGATATACGTAATTTTAGAAATGGGCAATTTCAAAGTGCCGCATCTAGTTTACGTGGTGGTGGTAGCTCTTCTTCTACAAATTATGCACGTTATTCAACTAGTGAGAGCGTATCGTGGACCCTCGAGAATTTACTTTACTATGATAAAAACTTTAATGATGTACATAATTTAGGAATTACATTACTACAGAGTTCTTCACGAGTAACTGGAGAAAGTAATGATATGACCGCCTCAGATCTGCCGTATGACAGTCAACTGTGGTATAACTTAGGTTCTACTAATAGAGGAGCTCTTGATGGATGGGGATCAAGCTATACTAAGAGAACACTTACCTCATACATGGCTCGCTTTAATTATGGTCTTTTAGACAAATATCTACTTACGGTAACAGGTAGAGCAGATGCCGCTTCAGTTCTAAGTGAAAATAATAAATGGGATTTCTTTCCATCGTTAGCATTAGGGTGGAAAATGGAAGAAGAAGATTTCATGAAAGATATAGACTGGATCAATCAGTTTAAATTAAGATTGGGCTACGGAGAGGTAGGAAATCAAGCAGTAGACCCCTACTCGACTTCTGGAGGTTTAGTTAGGTTGCCTTATATATTTGGTTCTATAGCTGCTCCAGGTTATGTCGTAGGAGATCCTAAGGGTTCTGATCAAGGAAGTTTACCTAATAAAAATTTGGGTTGGGAACATACTAAACAAATTAACTTAGGCTTAGATTTTGGATTTATAAACCGAAGAATAACAGGATCTATTGAATATTATGTAGCAGATACAGATGATATTCTTTTGAGAAAAACCCCTAACTCTGTTACTGGATATGGCTCTATTACAGTTAATGCAGGAAAAACCAAAAATACTGGATTTGAATTTGCACTTTCTACAGTAAATATTGAAAGTCCTGATTTTAGATGGACTTCAGATTTAACCTTTACTTCAAATCGTACCGAAATTGTATCCTTGGTAGATGGCAGTACTGATGATGATATTAATAACGGTTATTTTATAGGTGAGCCAGTAGGAGCTATTTATGATTTTAAAAAAATAGGTATATGGCAAATTACAGATGCTGATGAAATTGCTAGATATAATGCGAATGGTGCCGATTATGAGCCAGGAGATATACGGGTTGAGGATGTAAATAATGATGGAATTATAGATCCTACAAATGATCGTCAAATAATTGGGAATGGTAATCCAGAATGGATAGGAGGACTTATTAACACGTTTAGTTATAAAAATTGGGATTTGTCTGCCTTTTTATATTCAGAATGGGGTGCTACAATAAGAGGAGGGGCAGTAGATCTACAAGGTCAATATGTACATAGAGCCGTTGACTACTGGACACCGAATAATCCAACAAATGAATATCCCCGTCCTAATTACAATAATGGCGGGCAACCATTATATTATAGTGCTATGAATTACCAGGATGGTTCTTTCATAAAACTAAGATATGTATCTCTTGGTTATAATTTTGATAGAGAATCGTTAGAAAAAGTAGGTTTATCTAATTTGAAAGTTTACGCTCAGGCAATCAATCCTTGGTTATATTCTAAAGCAGATTTCTTAGACCCTGACAGTAGTTTTCAAAATGGTGGGTCAAACAACAGTGCTTCCTCAATTACAACAAATAGTTTCGTGCTAGGTCTTAACGTTACATTTTAAAAAAAAAAATAGAATGAAAAATTTATATAAAACACTAACATTTTGCGCACTTGCAGCTTTACCTCTGAGTTACAGCTCTTGTAGTGATGATTTTATTCAAGAAGAACTCGTCGCAGTCTTAACCCAAGAACGCTATAATAGTCCAGAAGGTATAGAAGAGCTGGTTAATGGTGCTTATGAGGGTCTACGCTTTCATTTTAATTATGAGTGGTCCTATGTTCTTACAAATTATGGAACAGACACCTTTACAAATGGTGGAGGAACTAATCACATTAAATGGAATCAATACAGTAGTGAATTAGACGCTACAGAATCAGACAATCTTGCTCCTTATTGGAACAATATGTATGCACAGATAAATCTTGCAAACATTGGAATTTCTAAAATACCTGAAGTACTGGCAGATAGCCCATCTTTAAAAGATACACGTATGGGCGAGCTTTACTTCTTTAGAGGATTCAATTATTATAATTTAGTAACTCAATTTGGAGATGTGCCTATTTCGACAGAACCTATAACTACAGATCGTGCAGACTTTCCTAGACAACCTAAAGCTGATGTTTTTAATCTATTAATTGACGATTTAACAAAGGCTGTAGAAATGCTACCCACTGAAGAAACTCAGGAAGGACGTCTTACAAAAGCTGCTGCACGTCACTTTTTAGCAAAAGCTTATCTTACAAGAGCTAGTGAACTCAATGCTGAAATTACTCAGCCTAATGATTTGCAAATGGCGGCTACAATAGCCGATCAAGTAATTAGTGAACGTAGTCTTGCAACTAATTACTATGATATCTTTAATTATACAGCAGTAAATGGTCCTAACGAGCAATTATCTGAAATTCTATTAGCTGCGCAATTTGATAATACACAGGCTCTTCTAGGGCGATATGGAAATCAAACTCATTTATATTTTCTATCAGTTTATCGCTTTTTTCCAGGTATGACACGTAATTTGGCAGATGGACGGGAGTTTCAACGCTTAAAGCCTACAGAATACGGCCTTGACAATTTTGACCGCGTAAATGACTCCAGATTTTACAAGAGTTTTCAAACGTCTTATATCGCTCAGAATACAAACTCAGTACCTAGATGGACAGCAGCAACTGCACCAAGTCCAGATTTAATTGGAGAATTAAAATTTAATGTAGGTGATACTGCAGCCATTTATGTTGTGAATGAGCCTGGTGACACACGTTTTACACCAGATTATAAAGCGACCTTAGCTCCTCTTGTTGTCGCTAGATATGCGGTAGATGCGAATGGTAATCAAACTACAGATTATAATATAAGTACCTACCCATCACTGCTTAAATATGCAGATCCTTTTAGAACCAATTTTAACGATGCAAAAGGAACACGTGACGGAATTATAGCACGTCTGGGAGAAACCTATTTAATAGCAGCAGAAGCTTATGGTAGAATGGGACAATACGGTACAGCCCTTGGATATATCAATGATTTACGAGAGCGTGCAGCCTATAAAGCCGGGGAAGATCGAGGTTATGTTTATTATCTTACTGAAACTGAAGTTGATTTTGATACTCAAACCAGTACCTCAGAGGCTATGCAAGCTACCGAGGCTTATTTTACACCCGGTACACCTGAAGCTAATTCTCAATTATACCCTACAGGTGCTGGATCTAAAGCAGACTTATTTGTAGAATTTATACTCAATGAGCGAGCACGTGAATTGATGGGTGAATTTTACAGATGGGTAGATTTAACTAGAACCGAGCGTTTAATAAGCAGAGCTAAAGCATTTAATCCTGATGCAGCGGCAAATGTGAGTGAAAAGTTCTTGCTACGTCCTGTACCACAATCATACCTTGATGCTCTCAAAATTGACGGCGCATCGTTATCTCCTAATGAAAAACAAGCTATGCAAAACCCAGGATTCTAATAATCGATGGTCCTGATTAACTTAGAGAATAGTCAAACACTATATATGGTGTTTGACTATTTGTGTTTATACTTTCAACATAAATATTATGCGCTTATCTAATTTTATTCTTAATTTCTTGCTTACAGCATCGCTAACAGCTCAAACTACATTGGGCGATTTTCAATCTATTGAGAGTCGGGATAGCAAACACATACAAATGAAAACGGCTGAGGGTTATTTACGCATTGAAATTTGCACTCCTGATATGGTAAGATTTAGAACCTCTTGGAATGGCAATTTTGAACCTAACGAATCTTATATGGTTACAAAATACGATTGGGAAGAAATTAATTGGGATCTAAAGGAATCAACAGATGTATTAGAGTTAAACACATCGCACCTTACTATTGAGGTGACTAAAAACCCTGTTCAGATTACCATTAAAGATCAATCCGGAAAAGTACTTTCCAAAGATGTTAATTTCGGAAACTATATCACAAATAAACAGGTGGGTACTCAAAAAGAACTTTTTGCTGACGAGCACTTTTTTGGATTTGGAGAACGTATGGATTTTTTGGACCGAAGAGGGAAAATAACAAATCTTTCTGTGGGTCGTGGAGAAGGACTACCACATATAGTAGGAGCATACAATGTACTTGAGGCAAACTACAGCCCTGTTCCATTTTTTATGAGCACTAGAGGTTATGGAATATTTTTTCATACCTCATTTGAAACGTCCTGGGATATGGGACATACCGCTAATGATGTATACCGTTTTGAAGCAAAAGGTGGAGAACTGGACTATTACTTTATCTACGGACCCGATTTCCCTTCTATATTAAATCACTATACTTCCTTGACCGGTAAATCTCCATTACTTCCTAAATCTGCGTTAGGTTTGCACGTTGGTACTTATAGTGGCGGAACTTGGGGTTACGAAGAAATGACTTCAGACCAATATCCTATTAAACTTGTAAAAAAATTTAGAGCTTTAAACATTCCTATAGACATTTTACATCTCGATTCTACATGGCGTATTTTCGGTAAAAATGGTGGTAGTGGTGCTACTACATTTGAATGGAGAGAAACATTTGAAAATCCGGAAGCGATGTTTGATAGTCTATATGCACAAGACTTAAGTATGGTAGGCGTACATGTAAGACCTCGTTTTGATAATGGTAATAAGCTGGATCTACTCGATAAAGCACGTTTGGCAGGTTTTGTATACCCTGAGCCTAATAATTCTGGAGAATTTGTGAATTTTTTTAATGAAGAAGCTGTTAACTGGTGGTGGGAGAATGGTGCTAAACGACTTGCAGATGCTGGAGCTATGTTTTTTAAGACGGACGAAGGAAGTGCTTTTGGAAGGAAAGCCAATGAAAGTGATAAAACTGGTCCGCAGGGAGAAGAAATCAAACGACTTCATAATTTGTTTCCGCTGGCTTATGCAAAAGCTCCCTATGAGAAATTTGAAAACTATAATAATCAGCGTGGTATGAATCATACGCGTGAAGGATACGCAGGTATACAACGCTATCCCTTTATTTTTGCTGGGGATTGGCCTAGTGAGTGGCAATATTTTGAGCCCGTAATTAAAGCAGGTCTAAATATTGGCTTATCTGGAGTGAGTAACTGGGCGCATTGTATGGGTGGTTTTGAACATGTGGCAGACCCCGAATTGTATATTAGATGGACGCAATTTGGATTACTAAGTCCTATTGCCCATCTTTTTGGTATGGAGCACCCCAATTATAAAGAACCATGGAATTATGGAGAAGAAGCTCTAGCAATATTTAAAAAATATGATGAGTTACGCTATAGACTGAATCCCTATTTATATAGCGCAATGTATCAGAATCATATTAATGGCTCGCCCCTAATGCGCGCGTTAGTGCTCGATTACCAGAATGATAATAATGTTTATACAATAACAGATCAATATTTACTTGGTAACGACCTTATGGTATGCCCAGTTACTACAAAAGGTGCACAAACTAGAGTAGTTTATTTCCCTGAGGGTAATTGGATAAATTTCTGGACTAAAGAAAAATATGAAGGAAAGCAGTATGTAAATATTCTGTGTCCATTAGATGAAATGCCAATATTTATAAAAGAAGGTGCAATCATTGCTACTCAACCTCTAGAACAAACTTTAGGAGTTAAAACACCAACAACTATTAACCTTGACATTTATGCAAATGCGAATGGTAAGTTCGCTCTATACGATGATGATGGCAAATCATTAAAGTATCAACAAGAGAATTTTTCATTGACAACATTTTCTTTGTCTACCAATTCGAATTCAGTGGTATTAGCAATAACATCTGAAAGAAATAACTATAAGTTGAAAAACAGAAAATATAATATTAAAATTCATTCATTAAAAGAACCAAAATCCATAATCATTGATGGTAAACCTACAGATAACTTTACATTTAAAAATGAAGTTTTAAACCTGTTATTTTTTCCCAATAAAAAAGACAGCTCAATTGTAATCAATAATTGAAAGCACTCTGCAGAAAATGTTAAAGTAACTTAAATAGAAATAGGATTTGTAATTTAACTTATAATATATATTACTTTTAGGCCCCCTAAAACTTAAGGAATTGATACCCAAAGATATTCTACGCGTTCAGAAATTGGCAGACTTAGATCTGGATTACGATGCATTGCGCAATGAATTTGGTCCGCTTAGTACCTTAGCGGCAAAAGTTGCAGGCACCGAACTTTCTGAGGTTAATTTAATCGATAACTATACGCAGTGGACGGTTGCAAGTTCGTGTAACGAATTATCTCAAATGAATCGTGAGGATTCTATTTGCAATATCACCATTCAAGAAGATACCGACTTTAAATCCCGAGTTGATCTAGATCCTCGTTTCAATCAGTCATCATTTGTCACTAAAGAGGGATACAAATTCTATTATGGTATTCCGCTTAAACTTAAAGATAATATCGCTGTAGGAACACTTTGTGTGGGTAGTAAACATATCGAAGACCTGTCTGAAGCACAGATTCAGCAGCTACATATAATTGCTAAGCAAATTGTAAAACAACTCGAACTAAAATACGAATTACAAAAGGCGAAGCAATTAACTTATGATGAAAAACTTATTAAACTAAGACTCGCTCATGATATTAGGAGTCCGTTGAGCGGTATATCTCAACTTGTCGAACTCATAGATTATGAGAATATAACAAAAACTGAGATCAAAGAAATTGTCGATTCTATTTCATCAGCTGCTGCAGGTATTCTCCAATTAACCAGCGATATTTTAAAAGACGACAATTTTGATTCTACCCATGTTGACGAAGCGACCTTTACATTAGAATCTTTAGGTAAAAAATTAACTGATTTATATACACCACAGGCAAAATCAAAAGGAATTTCTCTTTCAATAAATGCAGAGTCTAATCCTTTAAAGTTTCCTAAGCGAAACTTATTACCTCTAGTTGGCAATTTAATTGCAAATGCGATAAAGTTTACTCAATTAAAAGAACAGGTTGAAGTAGCTCTTACGATAACAAACTCAGAACAAAGAAAAATTCTTTCTATAACTGTAGCAGATTCAGGAATTGGAATGACACAATCACAGGTTAATTCTATTTTAAATACCCAATCTGTACATAAAAACGGCACCTCCGGCGAATTAGGTTACGGAATGGGACTATTGTTTGTAAAAGAACTAGTAGCAAACTTAGAAGGAATAATGTCGATTGAAAGTGAGAAAAATATTGGAACAAAAATTCAAATTCAGATTCCTATTGTTGATTAGGACCTAAATTTGAAAAAATAAAAAGCCCTTAGAATTTCATTCTAAGGGCTTTTTATTAATAAGGTATTGAGAATTATTTAGAAGCTATTCTTAAAGCGCTCCCATAAACTAGGTTGTGTTTGTCCATATGCATAACCGTATTTATTACCATAACCGAAATTTGCATTTTTCACATCATTGATAACAAAACTCACATCGTGCAATTTACCTTCATTTGTCGAATCTACCGCAAATTGTAACAAACGTTTCTCGGTATAACCTGCGCGCGTAACATATAAAATTAGATCTGCGTGCTTGCTAATTAAGAATGTGTCGGTAACGAGCATTGACGGTGCAGTATCTACAATAACATAATCAAATTTCGCCTGAAGCTCTTTTAACATCGTTCCAAACTTACTCTGTCTTAATAATTCAGATGGATTAGGAGGAATACTACCGGATAAGAATAATTTGAGATTATCATGAAATTTAGAGTCGTGTACCAGATCGTTAAGATCGTGATCATTATTAACTAAATAGTCACTTACGCCTAACAGACTCTTAGAACCCGTATCATAACGCTGTAATTGCGGATTACGCAAATCTGCCCCAATTAATACGACCTTTTTACCGGTATTAGCTATTGTTAAAGCTAAGTTAATTGAGGTAAATGTTTTCCCCTCCCCTTTTACTGTTGAAGTGGTATAAATACAATATCCTCTATCATCATTTTTTGCATTAACTAATAAGTATTGCAAATTGGTTGTAAGTATTCTAAAAGATTCTGCTAAAACCGAACGGTCATTTTCTACAATAAGATCAGATTCTCCTTTTGCGATACGGGGTAACTCTCCTACAATTGGTATTGATTTCGTCACTTTTTCAATATCCTCCCTACGCTCAATTTTATTATTAAGTAGGCGTTTAAAATATATAAAACCAAAAGGTAGAAGTAATCCACTTAAAAGAGCTCCCAATAATATACTTCCAGAATTAGGAGAAACTATACCTCCGCCATAAGCGCTATCCACAACCTTAGCTTTAGGAGGAGCAATAGCTAAGGACAATACACTCTCTTCTCGCTTTTGTAATAAAAATAAATAAAGGGCTTCTTTAATATTTTGTTGCCTTTCAATAGCTCTGAATTCGCGCTCTTGGTTTGGCACCGAAAATATTCGAGATTCAACCTTGCCTGCCTGAGTATAGAGGTTTTTTAAATTAACTTTGAGACCATTGATGGAATTTTTTAAATTTGAACTTATTTCACGTTTTAAAATTTCTAAATTGGCATTCAAATCTCTAACTACAGGGTTTTCATTTGTTGAGGATCTTAATAAACGATTACGTTCAAGAAGGGTTTGATTGAAGTTGAGGATTGCTGAATTAATATTGCTTTCTGCGATTCCTATGTTAGCAGGAATTGTAGATTCTAAATTCCCATTATCGACGTACTCCAATAGCATTTCCGCTAATTCAAGTTGGATTCTATAATTTTCAATCTCTTGTTTAAATTGATTTGCATTGTTTGTAAGAATTTGAGATTCTGATTGAATATCAATAAGTTTATTATCTTCTTTAAATACTTCTATATCGCTTTCTACGTCATCTAAATCTTTTGATAAAAGCACAATACGTTCTTCTATGAAGTTTTTTGTATTGTTAGCAATTAAATTCTTATCAGCTATAACATCTGCATTAAATTCTACAACTAACTGATCCAATATATTCTGTGCTTTTAGCAGCACAGGATCCTTCATGCTCATTTCAATAATTGAAGATTTTTCAAGAGTCACAATTCCCAACCTTCCCCTATAACTATTCGCAACGCTTTCAGAGTCATTAAAAGTTACTAAAACAGAACTGTTATCTGTCAAACTAACATCTGGATTTTTCGTTATAACAAAGCTTCCAAAACTATAATTAATTAATTTATCTAAACCTGTCTTAACTATTATTTTACCTGATAAATCCTGAAGTATAATGTTATCACTTTTTGGCACTTTAGATATCCTAAAAGAGCGTTTGTCTTTAGAAGTAGACCTTAACTCCTCTTCATCAATTTCAATTGTCTTTATTAAAAAAGGAGTGTTTTTATACAGTTCAATATCCTTCAAACTTCCTTCACCATAATATGTAATATTTATTCGAAGAGATTCTACTACGTTTTGCATTAAACGCCTGGATTTTAAAATCCCTATTTCATTTGCTATTCCAGTGCTTCCAAGATTGCCTAGAAAACCCAATTCACTGAATGCTGAAGCCTCCGAAGATTGTTGTGTATCTTTTATTAAGACAGTACTTGTAGTTTGATAAATAGCTGTTGCATATCTCAAATAAATTTTTGCAATAATTATAAATAAAAGACATGTAATTATAAACCAAGGCCAGTATCTTAAATATTTTGCGATTTCCTCTCTTAAATCTAAAGAATTATCATTTATGGAATGAATATCGTTTTGTTGTTTTCCATTCATAATTTAACGCGTGAAAATTAGTGCAAGTGAAATGATAACTGAGGTCAATCCTAAATAGGTTGATATTGTTGATAGATAGCCTCCTTTTTGAATTGAAGCCGTATTAGGTTCAACATAAACAATATCGTTTTGTTGCAAATAATAAAAGGGAGAACTAAACAACGAATTATCACGAATATCTAAATAATTATAAGTCAACTTATTATTCTCTTCTCTTATAATTAGTATATTATCTCTTCTAGCTGATATTTTTAAATCCCCAGCTTGGCTAAGTGCATTTGGTAAACTAATAAAATCCTCTTCTACAATTATTGTTTTTGGGCTAGATACTTCACCCATAATAGTAACTTTGAAGTTTTGAATTCTTACTTGAACAATAGGATCTTTTAAAAATTCTGTCAAATCGGCACTTAATTTTTTAGATAAACTCTCCTGGGATAGTCCTACCACATAAACGTCTCCCAAATAAGGGAATTTTATTGTACCCTCATCAGAAACTTGGTAAGTCTCCTTGTTTGATGAATTGCCACCACCTCCAGAATTGTTTACCCTTGTAGATAAATTGAAAGGTGTTGCTGTTTCTTGCAATGGCGCAAATACAGTAATAGTTAGAATATCATCAGGTTGTATTTTAACATTATCTTGGGGTAATTGTAAGTCTGACGGAAGATTCTCTAAGTTAAAAAAGGGTATAACCTGTTTCCGTGTAACGCAGGATGTCGCAAAAAAAATGCAACAAATTGAAAACGTAGAAAGTCTGAAAAAACGTGATAAATTCATTTAAATATTATTTTTGCAAATATAGGATTTAATAAAAAATAAGAATCATTTATGCAAAGAGTTATTAATAGGCTTTTTCTTCACCTTGAATTGCATTTATAACAGTCTTAATAACAATTTTTATATCAAGACGTAAAGACCATTTCTCTACATAAAAAATATCTAAACGTGTGCGATTTACAATATCGGACTGTTCAATAATTTCACCACGATATCCTTTTATTTGTGCAAGACCTGTAATTCCAGGTTTTACAAAATGTCGCACTAAATATTTATCTACAGAGCTTTGATACATTTCTGTGTGTAATTCCATATGAGGTCTGGGACCTACCACACTCATATCGCCCAATAATACATTAAAAAACTGAGGCAACTCATCAATACTTGTACGACGTAAAATACGCCCGAGTTTCGTAACGCGTTTATCGTTTTTAGAAATCATGGTTTTATGTGCATCTGGCGTTGTTGTCATGGATCTGAATTTATAACACCAGAATGTTTTTCGCTCTACACCATGTCTTTTTTGCTTAAAATATAGTGGCTCGTTAGAGTCAAAGCGTTGTAAAATAAAAATAAACGGACTCAACCACGATAGTATTCCCACAATAACTAAAAGTGAAAATGCTATATCAAATATGCGTTTTGTGACATGTGCCCATAAGGTGTCTAAGGGTAATTCACGCATATTTAATACGGGTACAGATCTATACATTTCAATTGTCATTGCTCGGGTAAAAACCTCCTTATTATCTGGAATAATTTTTAATTTTTTCATGTTATTATCTGCAAAAGCCATCAAATTCAAGAGTTCTGCCTGTGATAATCTAGATACTGTGCAAAAAATCTGATCAACATTATTATTTAATATGAATTGAAAACATTCTTCTATTTTTCCAAGATAAGTTGGACTTTGTGAGTATTGATTATCAAAATATCCTTTGTAGCGATAGCCTAAATCTTCTTCATCAAAAACACTTCGTATTTTTTTTAGATTACGATCCCTACCAATTACAACAACGTTAACTTGATTACCTCCCATTTCTCGATAACTGGAACGTGCCCAAAAGAAAGAAATTCGATAAACTAAAAAACAGATGTAAATTACTCCTAATGTAAAAAATAGACTACTCGATGCAGTAATATCTGCTCTTTTAAATCCAAACCAAGCAAAGTAAGCCAACCCAAAAACAACTAATAATTGCAGAAAACTGTGAAACTTATCCCAAAAACGTTCTTTACGTGATGTAGGATAAAAGTTGAGCCAATAGGTACTTAATAACCATGAGGTATTAAAATAAATTATAGCCCAAATATTCAAAAATGTGTCAGGTATAAAAATACTTAAAACCCCATTTATAAGGACTAAATGGATAAAAATGGATATCGGAATAGTATATTTTGAAAAACGCAAATTGAGCTATTTATTAAATTTATTCGTTTGTAGGCGGGGTATTATATACTGCGGGATTTTACGGGCTATTTTAAACACTAACGTACATAGTCCCCACAACCTATACCTGAGAATGATGTCCAGATCTTCTGTAGATTTCTTTTTCTGAAGTGCCGCAGTGGTGCTTTTTCCGCCCAAACGCATCTTGACCAACCATCGGTCAAGAAAATAAAATTTAATATCGGGATTTTTAAACCAGCGTAAGCTCATCTCGTAATCGCCGGCAATACGGTAACCTTCTTCATACATACCGTATTTCCTAAATACAGCGGAAGTGGCGTACATAGTTGTATGTAAAGGTACCCAGCCAAAATTCAATAATGATTTTCTAAACGCAGTACCCCTATACACCCGCTTAATGTGTGTAGGATCGTCGCGATCTACAAACATCCCATTACCGTAAAGTACATCGGTCTTAGTGCTTTCAAAAGCGGCCACTACTTCGCTTAGTGTAGAAGGACTATAGTAAAAATCATCAGAATGTAAAATACCAATGATATCTCCCTTAGAGGCGCGTATTCCTTTATTCAAGGCGTTATACAAACCGGTATCGGGTTCAGAAATATAATAGCCTAGGTTATCCTTATAATTCTCTATAATTTGCTGTGTCCCATCAGTAGAACCTCCGTCAATAACTATATGTTCTATATACGGGTAATCTTGACTTTGAACAGCCTTCAGGCAAGATTCAACAGTGGTTTTATTATTAAATACTATAGTGATTACAGAAATTTTTAGCATTGCCTATCTTAAAAGTGTATTGAAGTACGTTATAGTTTTGGACAAACCGGTTTTTAAATCTGTTTGAGCCTTCCAACCATTTAAATGCGCATAAGCTAGAGAAACATTAGGTTGTCTTTGTTTAGGATCATCCTCGGGTAAGGGCATATATCGTATTTGAGACGTAGAACCCGTTAAGCTCAATATGGTTTCCGCTAGTTCAAGCATTGTAAATTCCTCAGCATTGCCCAGATTAACAGGATTCGTAACGTCTGACCCCGTATTCATTAAGCGTATTAAACCTTCAATAAGATCATCAACATATTGAAACGACCGGGTTTGCATCCCATCCCCAAAAATAGTAATGTCTTGTCCCTTTAACGCCTGTACAATAAAATTGGACACCACACGCCCATCCTGAGGATTCATATGTGGACCATAGGTATTAAAAATACGCGCGATTTTAATAGCTACCTTGTTTTGACGGTGATAATCTACAAACAAGGTTTCTGCACAGCGTTTCCCCTCATCATAACACGCCCGCGGACCTATAGGATTTACATTCCCCCAATAACTTTCTGGTTGCGGGTGCACTATAGGATCTCCATAGACTTCAGAGGTACTAGCCTGCAGAATTTTTGATTTAATACGCTTGGCTAGTCCAAGCATGTTTATCGCTCCCATAACAGAGGTCTTCATCGTTTTAATGGGATTGTACTGGTAATGCACTGGGCTCGCAGGACACGCTAGATTATAAATCTCATCTACCTCGGCATAATAAGGTTCGGTGACATCATGCCGTACAAGTTCAAAATACGGATTGGCAAGCAGATGAATGATATTTGATTTACTCCCAGTAAAATAATTATCTAAACAAATAACTTCATTCCCTTCTTTTAAAAGACGATTACATAAATGCGACCCTATAAATCCTGCACCACCTGTGACTAAAATTCGCTTCATTAAATTTTATTTATTCGTTGACGTATAGCTTGAGCAGGATTACCTTGATATATCATATACTCCTCCATATCATTTGTCGCTATAGAGCCCACTGCTAGAACACAATGACTTTTACAACGTACCCCGGGACATACCGTACTTTGAGCACCTATCCAGACACCGTCTTCTAAATAAATAGGCCCGTTCATATAATCAAAGCTTACAGATTTATAATCATGGTTTCCGGTAAGTAAAAGGGCTCCCTGAGAGATACACACATGATTTCCGATAGAAACCCGGTCTAAATTATCAATCCAAACCTGCTCGCCTATCCATACATGATCGCCTAGGATTAACTTCCATGGAAACTTAATATTTACATTGGTTTTAATAACTAGACCTGCTCCCACCTGGGCTCCAAAAGCTTTTAGTAAATATACTTTTAAGGACACCAAAGGGAAAAAAGAACTTTTAAAAACAAGCCCGTTCACCAACATCCAGCATAAAATTTTAAACACCCCCGCTTCTTTGGAAAAAGTGGAATTGTCAAATCGGGATAAATCTACACGCATAATAAATTGATTTTCACCTGCTAGTTAAAAATAGATTCTTTTATTTTTTTTGCAAAATTCAGGTTGGTAAAATAGGTTTCATAAGCACATCTAGCATTCCGTTTCATATGCTTTTTTTCGTCCGGGCCCAGGGCAATCCACCGATCCAGCATTTCAGAAACTCCCTTAAGTTTGTCGGTACATATCAATCCCGCCTTCATTGACTCGATTTCCTTCCAGATATTTACCTGATCGCTTATCAGCACCGGTACGGAACATGCAAGAGCTTCTGCTACCGCTATTCCAAAATTCTCTTGATGACTGGGCAAAACAAAGGCCTCACACTGTTCAAAAAAGGCCCACTTTACGGCACCGGTTACCATCCCTGTAAAATGTATATGAGAAGATCCCTGCGCTAAGGCTAAAAGTTTTTTGCCATACAGACTATCCATACCTGGCCCCGCCACCACAAGATCAGGTATATTAGAATATTCAAGCCTCTTTTCAATATAAGCTTCAAGCAGTAAATCGACTCCCTTCTTGGGATCGATTCGGCTTAAAAACAAAAAATAAGGAGTTTCCTGCAATCGGGGAAATGCGGCTTTAAAGACATTAAGTTCCGTTTCCTTGACGGGCGGTGGCTCGTTGATTCCATACCCCACATTCAATTCTTTTTGAGGACAATATGCTCCAAAAGTAGTTCGTGCTAAAAGCAGTTCCTGTTCACAGGTAAATAGCAATCCGTCTACCCCATGAATCACCCGCTTTTCTAAAATGTGCCAAAAGATACGATTTCGTAAAGCCTTTAACCGGCGTTCCGGGGCTTTTTGAAAATAGGGATCCAACATCCCGTGCGGCATTACATAAAGTTGGGGATATACGGTATGGTTTTTTTTATACTGCTTCCATACCCGGTACGTTCCATAACTTGTGTACTGCCACAAGCCATGGATAATTACGGCATCAAAACGCTCAAAATGCTGCTGCAACCAGCCTTCAAATCCGGAGCAATACGAATAGGGACCCTTTGCAGGTCCTATCGCGTGAATTTTAAAAGTATCGGTTCCTAAATACAAAGAATCAGGTGCATCAAAACAAACCACCTCGTTCGCAATTCCTAAGTCCTCTAAAGGGGGTATACTATTGCGGATCCCTTGGCAAGGACCGCCATAAGAGGGATCCATAGTCACTATTACACGTAGTATTTTCATTGTCTAGTGTTTGGAATTTGATTGATAGATTTGAAATACTTTATTGTAAATAGCTTCTAGCTCCTGAAGCGCAAAATCGGTATCAAAACGCTTGGCGTTTAACAGCCCTTTAGATACAAAATCCGCCCGATCTGCTTCAGACCACCCAAGCACCTCTTGAAGAGCTGCCACTCCGGATTCTAAAAATACCTCCATGTTCATTGAAGACTTTCGGGGAATATATAAAGCGGCGTCTCCTCCCACCTCATTCATAGGGGGTTTACCGGTCGTAATTACTGGACAACCGCTCGCCTGTGCTTCTGCAATAGGCCATCCAAAACCTTCTTCTAATGAAGGATAAATCATAACTAAGGCTCCCTGATACAAAGTACGTACGAGTTCATCAGAAAGACCGCTGAAAAAATAGACCGTTGAATTACCAGACATTTGATTTTTCATTAACAGCAGATCTTCTGTTGGAGAAGATCCCACCATAACTAAAGGAACCAAATTTCCCGTTTTCATTCTATAGGCAGATACGATTTCCAAAACACCCAAACGATTTTTATAAAATTGATTTCCGCCTACATGAAGCAGATAGCCGGAGGACAGGTCGATATTAAGGTGTTTGGATAGCATTTCCCGAACTTTATAAGGCTCATCAGGATTAAAGGGTTGATTTAAACCATTATACACCACTTCAGACAGAAGGGGTTTTTCGGTTAAAAACTGATGCAAATCCTGTTGGCTTTTTTTAGAAATGGATATAAAATATTTTCCTTGTTGATATCCCCTGCGTATAAATTCTTGATACCATCTTCCAGTTTTTCCGGTTTTATTTTCTGCGAGTTCACCTAATGCCGAGCGCTGAGCCAGAAAATCGTGACAATGAATCACGTGGGGTTTGTTTTTAACTAAAGGAACCCACGGTCCTAAGGCTTGATCAGCAAAAACATAAAGGGTGTTGGCTTCAGATTTTTTTAGTTTAAACAAAACAGGAAAAACCAGATATTGATCCATATACCCTAACCACTTTTTAAAAGAACCTGGAAGCGGAAGTTTGAAAAAAAAAGGAGTGGCTGTTACTTTCTTAACTTCATAACCCCGAGCACGCATTCCTTCAGAAAGCATCCGGGCGTAACGCGGCATACTGCTGGAATTTAAAAAATCAGGATGCGTTAATAATAGTATTCTCAATTAGTAATTTTTAGCGATGCCAGTAAAAGTCCACCTCCCAAAATGGCAAAACCAAGTGATGTAGGTTGTCCCCACTGTCCTAATATGATAATTTGAGCCACAAATGAGAGAAGCAACCAACTCATTAAATTATTCGATTTAGTCGCTTTCCAAGAAGAAAGTCCCATTTTAAACACAACTAAAATGCGCATAAAAATAACAACCATTCCCAAAATATAACCCCGTTCACCTATAAGCCGGCCCCATTCACCCTCTGAAATTAAAAATCCTTTAGTTCCGGATATTAATTTAGCTCCTGCATTGGTTCCCATTCCCAACCCTTGGCCAACCCAGGAAACAGACGGATTAGTTATGTTTGAAAGTAAACCTCCAAAAATACGGTCTATTAAGGTCCCTTGAATAACATCTCCTTCTGAAGCAGATGCTGCTTGAAATCTAGTTTGTAAAACATCTACTAAATTTGAAAAAAAATTAAGATTAAGTAAGAGTACAAATCCGAAAAATCCGAAAAATACAATCCCAGCAATCCCTCCTATAATTTTTTTGTTTGTTGCCGATACAGCAACTAAAAAAAGGAAAGTTAAAACAGTTTGAAAAAAAACACTTCTACTAATACTTAAGGGTATTGCTAATATATATGCAAGAGTTGCAAGTATAAGAATAAATTTATTGACGCTTGTTTTATTGACCAACCAAAAATATAGAATAAATGGCAGCACTAGCCCGTAAAAATGAGTAAGACCATTCGTAAAAGAAAACATTCCGGGCACCCGTTTATAGCCTCCAGCCCCACTAAAACCGGAACCTTCCAAATCCCCTCCAATCCCTCGGTTTATCCATGCGGACTGTGGGCTGTAAAATTGCCAGGCCACAAGTACGGTCATAGCTATTGTAATATAGAGTAAGCATTTCCCAATTTTTAGAACATCATCTGCACTGAGAAAATGCCCTATAATAAAAATTAAGGGAAAATGGAGCAGCATAATACGACATCCGTAGAGCGCAACAACTAAATTACCATGTCCTACAATAAGCGTTAGACATAAAGAAATAGCGGTTAATATATAGGCCGTATTTATCCACTCATTAAAACGATACAACCCGCTATAAGTACTTTTATAAATTAAATAAATGGCTACCGGATCCCGAACGATAAGAAGCGGTTGGGCAAGTCCTGGTAAAACCCACTTACGTAACCCCCCCTCGATAATTAACAATATAAAATAGACCCAGATAGCCCATTTAATTTGCTTTAGATTTTTATTCCTCGAATTAGACAATTCTTGATTTATCAAAGTGAACGGGATATTAAATCAGTTACTAATGCACTAACTTTCTGAGAATACTGCGAATTTGGGTTTTCTTGTGCAGTTTCAAAAGCCAATATTCCCGCGTCCTCGATAAGTTCTGGATTTTTAAGGATGTGCTGTAATTTGGTTTCTAAAGATTTTGAATCCCCGGCCTTTACCAGCCAGCCATTCTCACCATCCCGGATATAATCGGCCCCACACGTATGTGAGGTGGTAATCACGGGAGTACCCTGTGCCATCGCTTCCGCAATAACCAGCCCATAGCCTTCAAACAAAGAAGGGAATACAAAAATATCGGCGTCTCGCATTTCGGTTAAAATTTCAGGATGAGAACAGGAAGAAATCCACTCGACTTTTTTTAAAGAGTTGTTGAGTACCTCGCAGTCTTCAATAGGCTTTCGCCCGATGACTTTCAAGCTTACCTGATCTTTTAGCAATTCACACACCTCAAAAAGTTGTGCGATACCTTTACGCTGTGATAAACCGCCCACAAATAGAAGTTTTAGTTTCCGTAACGAAGTATCACTATAGGTTTTAATTGGAATTCCTTCCGGAAACCCATACGGAATAACATGTACAGGTGCAAGTCTATTAGGATAGGTCTCAAGTGTTTTTTTGGTAAAACTGCTAGCTACAATAATATGATCCGCATGGTGAAGCTCGGCATCTTTCCGTGCTAATTTTTGTTTAGAATCTTTCAATCCGGTTAGTGTTTGTGACCATTCCGGATATAGAATACGATCCCGTTCCAATATTTCGTGCATAGCCCTCCAATAACCAATTGGTAAATCATACAGGCATACGATTCCTAATTTAGACGCCGTGGAAAAGGTATGAAAAGCACCATCTTCATAAGCATAAACCGCGTCAATTTGAGGATTCTTAGCAAGAGACAGACTTACCTTTTTGTCAAGATCATGATACATGGCATCCACACTAAAAATACCGGTCTCATGAGTTACAAGAGACGATAGTCCAAAACGGGAAGCCACAAGTCTCCCCAACTGCTTTAATGGATAATTTTTGGTCAGAGCTTGAAGATTTTCAGTATAACGCCTTCTTTTAAATTCAGAAAGTCCCGGTAGTTTCTCAAAAAACCTCCAGACGCTATCTTTAAAATTTGCGATACTGGTATGGTAACTATGTAATATTCCGGCTTCTGAAAAACCGCTAAGAAGCGCACGGAGGTTAGCGTTACCGGTTGGATGACTAACTAATATCTTTTTCTTTTCTGGAACCACGTATTCAGTTTTTATACAGTTTTCTCGTAAACAGATGCATCTTAGCTATTAAACAGTACTACTAACGAAAAACTTTTTTTTCCACTGATGTAAAATTACAGGTGATGCATATTTTTCGTTATAAAGATGTATTTGATCTTCTTGTTGCGAAGTACCGGAAAGGATATCCTTAGAAAATTGAAGTACTTTATCTTTAAACTCCTGATAAGACAAATCAAAAGGGATAACCTGAGTTGTTAAAGGATTTAAAGCGATATCCGGTATCCCTCCACGATTGGTAGCCAGCCACGGAATACCGGCACTCATAACTTCCAGTAAACTTATAGGCAAGCCTTCTGGATGTGTGGATAACAGAATAAAAGCATCGAGTTGATTTAAAATAAACTTCAATTCTTCGTCACTGCTGAAGATGCCATGATAATTTACATTGTCAAAATTTTCGAAAAAAGAATCAGGATAGGAAGCACCTTCCCCCCATATGTTAAATTTAATATGTTTTAAATCTTCCTCTTCACTCAATTTACAAATCAAATCAATCCCTTTTTCAGGTATCAGCCGCCCATAATATCCAAATTCTAAATAACCGCCTTTAGATTCCGGTTTATGGGAAGAAGCACCTATATTTCTGGAGAAACAGGGTATGCTGTCTATTTCGCGATTTAGATTAGCTTTCATAGCGAAGGCGTTACGTTGCGAACAGGCTATAACGGTATTCGCTTGCAACATAGCTTTTCGATACGTGTTACTCCATGTATTTTGATCGGCTAAGTCTCCGGAAGTATGATGATGATGTACCCAATTTTTAAATCGGATCAATTTAGAAATCCACATAATACTACTCCCCTGCCCGTTGGTATATAGTCCGTCAAAAATGATCGATCTTAATTTATATCCGATTGTAAACAACCAGCTGATTTTTTTTATAGCACTTAAATTTCCTTGACTATTTACAAAAACATGTTCACATAAACCTTCTAAAACCAATGTATTTGAAGCACTAATTTGTGAATTTAATACGATAAAAGTAATTTGTATGTTATCACGCACACATTCTTTTATAAAATGCAACAGATGGCTTTCAATACCTCCCGTAGACATCATTTGAGTGGAATAAACAAGTAAACGGTTAGGCATAGTTTTATTTTAGACCGTAGATACGTTGAAGATCTTTTCTTTTAAGTCCTAATTTAAACATGAGAAGCATCATTCGATTGTATAATTTTGCTTTTCGCTCACTTTTCCTCTTTAAATTTTGAAAATAAGAGGTTTCACCAAACTGCACGCTGTTTTTCCTTAATTCTACAGATTTGGTAACAATATTTTTTAGAAAATGCTGGCGCTCTTGTAGCTTTACATAATCAACTTTAGGGCGTTTAAATGAACTCATCTTTAATATAGACTCATAAGAGACTGTTTCCATAAACTCGTTTACAGTTTCAAGTCTGGGATCATTAGGATTAGGATGAATTAAAACCACATTAGCACCCATTCCTAAACAGGGAAGCGTGCAGTGAATTTTCGTTGTAAATATAAGTTTCGCATCACAGTACCGTTCCAATAACCTTTCCATTTGATCTTTTCCCGCCTTTACATAGTCTTCAAAAGAACCCTCTGTCTGCTCAGGATCATGAGACACCCGTATCAGTTTTGAATTGGTAAGTTGCTCTAATTTTTCAACAACGGCATCAGGAACAGGATGGTCCACGTTATCTACCAAAAGAACCTCTCCGTTATTTGAATTATTAATTGCTTTTCTTGCACACGTGGTAGTGGTAAGGCAGCCCGAATAATATGCTGGTATTCCCCAACCTAAAAACAATTTAAGCGTTTTTTGATCTCTGCAACCAATAGGAGCATGTTCTTTAAAGTGATTTCTAATTCGTTCTATTCGCAGCATAGCAGAATCTGCAATATGAACTGATAAATAAAAGGGTATAATATTTTTTGGAGGAGGAAAACTTTCAAAATGATGCATATACCACCCATTACCAATCATAAAAGCAGGTTCAGTTTTTGGTAAAGAAGATAAATTCTCACGGTTAACAGCTTTTTTAGGTTCAGGCAAAAAGGGTTCCGCAACCATCCCCTGCAAGACGTCTCCTATATTATTACGAATTTCTCCTTCTACTATATAATAATTCATCTTTTAACTTTTTATCTTATTTAGCTTTAATATATCTTAACCTAGTAGTTTTTGATAAAACATGCTAGCAATTACTTCACTCATGGGATGCTTTTCAAATGCTTTAAATTTAAGATGGATATCTTTTGAATAATGCAACTGTTCATAAAAGTATTGATCAATTAAATCATTTTTATTGACTACGCGTTCACCTTTTAGTAGAATTGGAAGTCCGTGCTCTAACATTGCCATACTTGACCCGCTTTTCCCTAACATATCCCGGTCTGCTCTGGAAATTCCTAAATCAGAAAGCTGTAATAATTTTGATATTTCGTGTTCAGACGTTCTGCCAAAATCCACAATTTCAAAATTTTGAAATTGTGACCGTATTAACTCTAAAGATTGTTCTTTATAGACACCACCAGATCCTACACACAAAATCTTTACTTCTTTAATCTGATGTTTAGAAGATATATTACAGACAAAATTCAGTTGCCCTTCCAGCTCCACCAAATCACCTGTAAAATTCCCAAAATGGATTACTCTAAATACCTTATCTTTTTCCTTTAAATCCGGAACATTAATGAATCCTATATTACTAAACAGGGGCAATACCGATACAACATAATTTTGCAATAATTCTGCATAAAAAGTATTGGATGTTGTTGCGAGACTGGGTTTTAATACTTTAAACAAGTTAAAAACAAGAGCCTTTTGGATCTTTTTTATTAATGCTTTTTTAAAACTTAATGCATGATTTGTACCTACCCATAACTCATGAAACATAATATGCCATTGAAAGTTTCCATGCAGTTTCTTTAAATGATAGACCAGAGTAATAGGCATCCCTTTTTTATGAAATGAATAAGGTACAAACTGCAAACTTATCCAGCAGGGATTAAACTTCTTTACAATACCAGATAAATGCGCATATCGCAATTGTAAATTGAATTCTATAGGTACTCTCGAAACAGCCACCTCCCTTTTTTGAGAGTATTGGCACTCTTGAGTTAGAACGTCAACATCCTTATCATAGAGGGAAACAATATGAGTAGTACACCCAAATTTTTGTAGTTCTGCGGCTAAAATACGGGTATAATCGCCAACCCCGTCCTTTCCCGGTTCTAGAGAGCCACATATAAATAATACTGAGATATTCAAAATTGATGTACAGAAATAAACTTGATATTATAAACTCCTCTAAACATTTATAACTAATTTTTGAAGTCTTTTTAATCCCCCCAATGTTAAAATTTCCCTCCTGTGGTATCTCGAAAAATAGATTGATAAAGCTTCCTTTTTTAATCCATTATTAAGAGCCTGTGTAATGGCTATAGCTGCTTTATACTTTAAAAAATCATTCCTTAACGTATTCAGAAATTCAGCATCAAAATTAAGTTTTTCAACCAGCTGAAAGGCATAAAAAGCTGAATCTGTTGTTTTAGAAACCCCATCTGCAGAATCTCGGTAATAGGATATAAACCGATTAACAAATTTAAAATTAACTTCGTTGATAGCAAGCTTATAGCAAAAATGAAAGTCCACACCATTCCCTCCGAATTCTTTTTTTCCGTAACCAATTTTTTTAGCTAATTCTGTTTTAATCAAAAAACTATTACTGGGAAGTTGTTGTCTTAAAAGAACAGAATACGGATTTAAATCTTTCCCTTCATAGCTCTCATCTCGGGAAAAGGTTTTATTCAATTTTTCAGTACCGCTCTTATTTATTACCCCATTCTGATTTATTAAATACTGTTTACCAAAAACAACATCTGTTTTAGAGTTCTCTTTAAGTATTGAATTTAAATCTTCTAGAGCATCAGTTAGCAAGTAATCATCGTCATGAATCAAGAGAAGTAAATCTGTATCTACAGCTCTAATTAAACTATCTACATTTTCACCCTGACCTAATGCAGGTTTATTATGTATATATTTTAGCGGTACAGAAGAATTTAGTTTTTCATTTAAAATCCAATTTTCTGTAACGTCGTCCTTTGAGTCATCACTTACAATAATTGCATCTGGTAATAGGCTTTGACTATAACAACTATTTAATGTAATTTTTAGATATTCTAAACGATTAAATGTGGGTATGATAACAGTAATCGACATAGGTCTAATTTAAAAAATTGATTTTCTTAGTTTGAACTGATATAGTTTATAAACTATAATTTATTAAGATAGAGCTTTTCTGCACTTTTGGCCACCTCTATCCACCGGTAATTTTTAGACACCTCAATTGATTCTTGGGAAAATTGAACTAATAAAGCCTTATCTGCTAAAAGTTCTAATACTTTTTGAACTAATTTTTTTTTATCACCTATACTCACCAATAAATCTTCAATAATAAAATCACAAGGACCTGCGCTCGAATAGGCAACTACAGGAAGACCTGCACACATCATTTCCAAGGCACCAAAACCGAAACTTTCCCAATATGATGGGAATATTCCCATCTGACAATCGGAAAGTAATTGAGGTAAATCTAAAGGATCAAATTCTGTAACGACTTTAATATTATTACGATTTTTTGAAGGAAAATAATTTAGAACTTGAGATTTAGTTTGAAATAAACCTTTAGTTCCAATTAATTTGAAAACCGCGCCGGGATACGCTTTAGATATACTTTCAACTATGTATTTAAAGTCAAATGCACCTTTACGATAGTCGAAAGTACCTACGAAAGCAATCGTGGGAGTTGTGCTAAGTGTACTATAGTTAGGATTAATATTTTGAAATAAATCAAACCGATCGTCACCTATTCCGTTAGGTATAATAATAATTTTTTTTTGTGGAAATTTTTTTTGGAGTATCTCTTTATCTTTTGTGTTTTGGACTTGAATTAAGTCAGAATTTTTTAAACTTTTGAAAGCTATCTTTTCACTATAAGTAGATTTATTTCTCCTTAATATCTTAGAATTTATAAAAGACTTAAACGTCGCTAAGAAATCCATAGGTATTTTAATTCCCTTTTTATGCTCTTTCAGTAAAGCGGGCCTTGCGATAAATAAAGTTTTAGAATGAAATAAATTTCTATCAAATGGTAAGCTGTCATATTCGTATAATATGACAGTAAATTTATAAGCATTCTCTATTAAATAACTCTTCAAACTTAAAGAGTAATTTTCTTTTGTTAGGTTTACGTTTGTTAAACCCAACTCTTTCGGTCCAATATAAAATGTTTGCCAGCCTAATTTTGATAATGCATCCCCAAACTCGATCCGATTCTTTGTAGCACCAAGTTTTTTCGAAAATTTAATAGGAGAGAAAAAAGCGATCTTTTTTTTCATTATTTTTTTTAATTAAAATGCTTTAGATTTTAAATATATTTTTAATAAAGCTGAAGACCTGTAAAAATCCATTGTGCCCAAATATAAATTACGAATTATAAATACTCCTATTTTATACATTAAGGGAATTTTTGTTTTATAGTTTTTTATTTTATTCCACTCCCAAAATTTTGGCCTAATTATCATTACGAAAGATTTTAAAATTTGAATAAAAGTTATTTTTTTAAAAAAAAATATCGATTGTCCAAGACCTACACGTTTCGCTTTTTTAAATAATTCAGTATAAGTATCCCGCGCAGGATGATTAATAATTACCTTTTCAGTAAAAACTAGTTTCTGACCTAAATCTCTTGATCTAATACCCCATTCGATATCACCTCCAGACATAGTATTCGAATTAAAATTTCCAACAATATTAAATACTTTTCTATAGGTAAATAAATTAGCTGTTACACAAGTTCCGCTTTTTGAGAGAGGATCTTTGGGAAATGCATAAATAAAGTCGTGATATTCTATAAGAGTAGGTTTTTCTTTTTCACTAAATATTTCTATTGGCCCTGTAAGTCTTTTGACATTCAAATTACTATTAAGAAAATTTACAGCTGCTTTTATCCAGTTTATATCCGGTATACAATCTGAGTCGGTAAATCCAATGATTTCCCCTTTTGCTATTTTTAAAGCTGCATTTCTAGCTGCATAAGATCCTGGTTTACCTTCGGAAATAAGAACACAATTTTTAGGTATTTGAAAAACTGATGGAGGTAGGTCATTCGGATCATTATTAACAACTATGATTTCGAAATCTGCAAAAGGAAAAGACTGATTTTCTAAAGCTTTTATGCATAAAGAAAGACGTTCCCAATCGTTATAGGTAGGTATTATAATAGATACAATCAATACTTAATATTTATTTCTGAGAGCAGGTAAAGAATATATGTCTTCAAGTTTTACGTTAGTATTTACACCTCCTGCAATTGTGCCATTCTTTTAAAATTTAAAGAACTCTGTAGAAGCCCCTTAAAATTATTGACATCTTCGATAGAACCTTTATTTAAAAGAACAATTTTATCCGCATTTTTAATAGTCGCTAGACGATGAGCCACAATTAATATAGTTAGTTTCCCTTTTAAGTTATCTATGCTTTGTTGAATTGCTTTCTCGGTTTCTGAATCTAACGCGGAAGTAGCTTCATCCATTATTAAAATATCTATATCCTTATAAAGTTCTCGGGCGATTGAAATACGTTGGCGCTGTCCTCCACTCAAGTTCACCCCTTCATTACCCAATGTAGAATTTTCCAAACCTTCTAAACCCATTACAAACTCGTATATAGATGCTTGTTTTATGGCATTATTAAAACGTTGCAAATTATCTTCATTATACTCATCCCAAAATGTAACGTTATTAAATATCGTATCATTAAATATTACTGGTTCTTGTGTAATAAAACCAATTCGCTTCTGATAACTCTTTCGATTCAATTCTGAAAAAGAAATATTATCTATTGAGATACTTCCTGAATCTATAGGCATCAATCCCGCTATGAGATTTACTAAGGTTGTTTTACCGCTGCCACTCTCCCCAACAAACGCAACAGTCTCTAATTTATTTATTTTTAGATTTATTTTATTAAGTACAACTTTGCTATCATAAGAAAGTTTAATGTTCTGCAAAACGATCGCGCTTTCAAATTTATGTATTTCGTTTACGCCGTCGATTTCAAATGCTTCAACCAACTCCATTTCAAATTTTGTCATACTATTTTGAGATCCAGAAACTTCTAAAAACTTATTATAAATAGTTTGCATTTGCATTAAAGAATTCATCGCTTTATAAAAAAACAAAAGACTTATCAATATTGCACCCAGTTCGCCACCCATAAGATTTACTTGAATAAGTATAACGGTACTTACTACAATAATCATTAATGGTTCACGTACTGAAGTTATTATAGATGAGAGTTTACCTATCTTAAGATTATGTCGCTCTATATAAAAAATAGTTTTCTTAAGCTTTTTAGTGTAGTTTTCTAACTGCCCAGTAGCTTTTAAATATTTAAAATTTGAAATTAACTGTATTATTAGTTTTTGATAAAAATGCGATCCCTCTGTAATTTCTGACGAAGAATTTTTAGTTATCTTATAAAGTGATCTGAAGAATACATTTGTAATTAAACCTCCAACGGTTATAAGTAGTGCAAATTCGGGATTGATTGTAAAAGCAAATCCCATATAGACAATTGTTAAAATAAATTGTTGAAAGGCACCAAAATAGGTTTCATAAGATTGTGAAACACGAGCCACCTCCCCTATTAAAGTATTACTAATGCGACCTGCATCAGAAAGAACGAATTTCTTATACGACATGCTTGCTATCATATCGGAGAGATTATTTCGCATAGTTCGTATAAAATACATTTTAACCCGAACAGCATAGATTGAATTTATATACGATGCTATACCTTTTAGTAAAAAAAATGTAGTCATTACTATTAAGATGTTCAACAAACTGAAAGCGATACCTAAATTAGCTATAAATTCTACAACGAAATCAAGCTTTCCTAGAGACTTAGATCCAGTGTTAGGTGATTGATCTCCAGTCATTTCTAGCAATGGCAAAAACATAACCAAACCGAACCCATCTAAAGCTCCGACACTAATATTTAAAAATATGCGGACAAAAAGTCTATGTTTTAACTTTTTATAGAAATATATAAATGTGGTAAAATACTTAACTAAAAACTTATTTAAATACTTCATATTTCAATTAAATATGTTAGCTTTTTTAACATCACTCGAACTTTCAGAACTATATAATTGTTTTGAGAAAAAAATCTTCAGTTTTGTGGCCAAATTATTTCTCCCTATTTCCTCTATCAAAATTTTTCTATTATGTTCGATTTCATCATCTGTTAATGGCATTGAAAGTGATTTTTGATCAAGATCTTTACTTATGGAGAAAACAATAGAACCTGATCTAATTAAATACTTATATAAAGTATTGCGTTCATCTAAAAATACTTTAGCTCCCATCCAAAGCATTACAAATACATTACCTACAGCTTGTTGTCTATAGTTATTCATAATTACATAACCACATCTTTTTATAAACTGAGTATATTCTGTTAGTGGCATAAAATCCTTAATAATCATTAAGTTATTACCAATTTTATTCGCACCAATAATTTCAACTTCTTTACCGTAATATTTATCACCGTAACTAAGAGGAACTATGACTTTATGATTATCTAAATCTAACTTTGATAAAATATCAAAGGCTTCGGCATGATTATTTGTGTAATGAGAGGAATTACCTAATAGAATATCATTTCCATAAATTTGATCGGATTCATCTGAAACCATCTCTTCTATGGGAAAAAAAGAGAATATAAAATGTTGTAATTTTTCATTATTAATTTTAGACTTTATAAGTTCTAAATCCTCCTCAAAAGTTACACCTAAATAATCAATGCGTTCCATTGCCTTTTTAGTCTCTAGACTTTGATTATTAGTATTAAACCAAATTCTATTAAAAATTCTTTTAATCTTCTTTCTTAAAATATTTTTAAGAGACCTTTTACTAGCCTTAATTTTTTCATCAATTTCAAGAGTCAAGTTTCCTAAAATATCTTTCCTGTTTATAAAATAAGGATTATTGTAAAATTCAAAACCATAGAAAATCCAATAAAGTTTAACGTCTTTAGAAATTTTATTGACTAGAATACTACTTTGATGAAATAATCCGTGAAAAATAACCAGGACATCAACACTTATAGACCTTGCTATTCTATCTAAATTTGAATTATTGTAAGCTTCAACTCTAAGTTTTTTTTGAAAAGTGACATGTTTCAATGGTTTTTGAGAATTTTCAACTAAAACAATATATTCACTAAGATCTGGGAAAGAATTTTCAAACTGATGGTGAACACTATTTACAAATTTCTGATCTACGGCAATATGTATAAATTTCAATTTATTAGTTTGCATAGAAACTCTTTATAGAACTTATTATATGATCTTGTTGAGTTATGTCTAATTCTGGAAATAAAGGTAAGCGTATCAAACAGTCTGAATAATTATCTGAATATTTCATCGCACTACCCTCATAAATGTCTTTATAAAATGTGCTTTTGTGTAATGACAAATAATGAAAAACGGCTAATATACCTTTCTCCTTAAGATGTTTCAACATTGCCTTACGCTCTTTTTTATTTTTAAATACGAGATAATACATATGTGCATTATTTGTTGTAAACTCCGGTATAAAAGGTAATTGAACCTCATATTTAATATCTAAACAGCCTCTAAAGGCATCATCATAGATTTCCCAAATAGCTTTTCTTTTATTTTGTATAAGTGTCAAATTCTCTAATTGCGCATAAAGAAAAGCAGCGATAATATCTGATGGTAAAAAAGAGCTGCCCATATCAACCCAGCCATATTTATCTACTTCTCCTCTAAAAAATGCGGATCTGTTTGTTCCTTTTTCCCTAATAATTTCAGCACGCTTTACAAAGCGCTCGTCATTTATTACCAGCATTCCCCCCTCACCTGAAATAATGTTTTTAGTTTCATGAAAAGAAAAAGCAGCCATATGTCCAAAACTGCCTATAGGTTTATCTTCATAATATCCATCAATAGCCTGAGCCGCATCTTCTATTACAAATAGACTATATTTAGCCGCGATATTCATTATCTTATTCATATCACAAGCTACGCCTGCATAATGAACAGGAATTATAGCTTTAGTTCTTTCGGTAATTAAAGATTCTAATTTATCTTCATCTAAACCCGGATGATCTCTCCTGCTGTCTACAAAAATAATTTTAGCACCTCTTAGTACAAAAGCATTTGCTGTAGAAACAAAGGTGTACGATGGCATAATAACCTCGTCTCCAGGTTTAATATCTATTAAAATAGCTGCCATTTCCAATGCGTCTGTACACGATGTCGTAAGTAAAACTTTTTTAAACCCTAATTGATCTTCAAAAAAATGATGGCATTTTTTTGTGAAAATACCATCTCCCGATATTTTACCAGATGCGACAGCCTCTTTAATATATGTTGTCTCTTTACCTGTAAAAAAAGGTTTATTGAAGGGTATTAAATTCATAACGTTCCGAATTTTTTGTTTTTAAACTTGATAAAAAAAGATTCAAAATAATTATATGATATATGACTAATTCCAAAACTTAGCCCGAAAATGAATATATATATTAAAATATTGAACCATATTATACTCTTATTTGGATCGATATATTCTATGAGAACAGGAAACACTAAGAACATTATAAAGGGATGGTACATGTATATACCATAAGATATTTTACCTAAGAACGAAAAATAATCATTTCTAAAAACAAGTTTATTTGTATCGTTTATCGTAATAAGAATTAATGTTAAAAAAAGTATGCTTAGCCCTATGTTTTGAAGATAACCCGGGAATAGTTTAAAAAAAAGAAAAAGAAAAATCAATAATAGATTTAATAAATAAAAATATTTTGATTGTGTATAAAATTTAATTTTTTCCGAATAATAATAGTATAAATATCCGCCGATACCCCCAATTGCCATATACTCAAATGGTATCAACTTTGTAATTAATGATATGTAGGGTATATGCAAGTATGTTGTAGTTATAAATAAAAAAGCAATACTTATAAAAACATAAATACTTTTTTTGGAGCTGAACAATAATAATATAAAAGGCCAAATGACATAAAATTGCTCCTCTACACCTACCGACCAGGATTGCGAAGCTCCAACTAAATAAATTTTAAAATAGTAAAGTGCTATATTAGGTAAAAATAAAACATAATAAATAACTGAACTGAATGAATAATTATATGGGTTGGTGATTTTTAAATAATAACTCTGAGTATTTTCGAATATATTAAATTCCTTAGTAATCAAAGGTATAATAACAAAAGAAACAAAAATAATTAAATAATATAATGGCCAAATTCTAAACATCCTCCTAAAAAAAAACTTTTTTAGAAGGATAGTATCATATTTACTTTTCTCTTGAAGTAATAAGAAAGTTATTAAAAACCCACTTAAAACAAAAAAAAGATAGACTCCGTTTTTACCTAAGTGGTCAATAAAGTAGGTAAAGTAATTGAGATTATAAATACTTGAGATTCCTTCTCTAAATTTAAATAATTCTATATGATGAAATATTACAAAACAAGCTGCTAAGGCACGTAATTCATTTAATCCTTTAAAAAAAAACTTTTTATCCTTCATCATTTATTTAACAAATCTAAAAGGATTGCCTACATAAAGACCAGACTTTACGATGTCTGAAATAACAACACAACCACCTCCTATTTGCGTATTACTGGCTATTTTCAAATTATCTATAAGAGTTGCATTAATTCCTACAATACACAACTCCTCAATTTGTATAAAACCAGCTAATGCTGCACGAGGTGATAAAAAACAATGCTTCCCTACTATAGTATCATGAGCGACTGTACAACCTATATTTAATACTGTGTTATCTAAGACCTCCGCATGAGCATCTATAAAACAACCGGGATATATAACCGTTCCTTGAGCTATGTGTGCTGTTGCATCTACCCAAGCTGTCGAATGTATGATTTTACCAAAGGGAATAATATTTAGAAAATGCTCGTAAAGCTCCTTTTTTTTTTTCAAATGTTTATACCCTATTCCTATTAAAAGCTCATGGAAATAACCTTCCCTATAATACCGTTCAATATCATCAACCCCTCCTAGAATGGAATAACCATCACGCTGAATATCTAGTGTATAATCATCAAAAAAAACAACATTCTCATAATGATTATCTGCAATTGCATAATTTGCAAATTGTTGTCCTAAATGACCAGCTCCTAAAATAGCAAGTGTTTTATACATTATATGAAATCTTTTAGATTGCGTAAACTCGAAATTCTACTATTAAGATGGGGATAAAAATTATCACGATCTATAATTAGAGTTTTAATACCTAACTTCTGAGCAGGTTCTAAATCAAGTTTAATAGAATCTCCAACATAAAGAATTTCATTAGGTCTGAAAGATAGACGTTCTAGAGCTCTCTCATAAAATTCAGTATTAGGCTTTGCTACACCCAATTCTTCAGATACAAAAACATCAGAAAAAATAGATCCGAAAAACTCTTGTATTTTATCTTTTAATGTTGTGTTGAAATTTGAGATAATTCCAATAGGTAAAGTAAAATCTCTCAAAGCATCTGTATCTTCAAACCTTTCCCAAGGTAAATAAGTGCAATTTTTAAAAATTGACGTAAGTATTTTAGTTTCTGGCACAATACCAAGAAGATATAACAAGTCAGAATTAAATTTGTTATAAAATTGTTCATCTGTCCGATCTGGAAAATGAATTATTTCAGACAGCATTTTATGTTTAAACTTTAAATCTTCTGGCGATATAAAGTGCCCATGTGCGTTTAATGCTTTTTCGATTTCACTAAATAAACTTGGCTTTCCTAATAATGTACCCGAAACATCAAAAAAAACATATTTTATCATATCAAAATATTTTAAAATTAGTTTTTTGAGCACCTTGATAATCCACTGCTTCAGGATATATGACGTCCATTAATATTCTACACGCAATACCCTTTATTGGTTTTGGTGCATCTGGCTTCTCATTTAATAAGTATTCTTGTAACGCATACTTAACATCTTGGAAACCTAAATTATGTCTGATAGAGTTCGTTCCTGATATTCTGCAATTAATCTCAAAGGGTATAATATCTCCAGTATCTGTAACAATACTTTGTATATTAAAACTACCTTTCAACCCTCCTAGATTAATCATATTTTGAGCAATTTCACGCAACTGGTTGTCATAATCAAAAACTACTATAGACTCTGTAGTGGTACCATTTGTAAGTTTACGTTGCATAGTAAATAAACCGTGCAGTTTATTATCTTTGGTTACATATACTGCGGTAGTAATTTCTAAACCTTTATGTAAAGGTTGTATCATATAACCTTCAGGTAAATCATTAGGGTTTTCAGGGTTTATCAATAGACCTCTGGAGCCACGACCTTCTTTAGGTTTTGCTATAATATCTTTTTCTGAAAAATCATAATCCCCGGTCAACCAAGATTTTGCAAAAGGTATATTATTTTCAGATAAGTAAATAAAGGTTGCATATTTATCTAAAAAGGTTTTAGCAATTACGGCATCGCTTGCCACAACTGTTACATTCAAAAGAGCTCTATTAAAGGATAAATAATAAATTTCGTAGTCTGTAGAAGGGATAATTAGGTCAATGCTTTCTTCATTTATAATTTTTATTAATGAAGGAATATAGTCGACATCATATGAATAAGGGACTTTATAGGTTGCATCGCATAAATGATTACCGGAAGTAAAGCTTTCAATATCTATACCTATCAGTCGTAAATTTAAATTTAAGGAATTTATATTACGTAATATACCCTGACCTACATTACCACCAATGCCGGTTACTAAAATTGTTTTTTTTTCCATTCAATATAGTTTCCAACCTCTTCCTGTAAGTTTGCTTTAGGATGCCAATTAATAAGAGATTGTGTAATTATGTTATTATATAATAGAGATTTTGAGAAATCTGTGTTTGTATATTTTATAACTGCATTTGTTTTACCCGCAATTATTTGTGCTAATTCTAAATTAGAGTATTCCCGGTTGTGAACAGCAAGCAATGTTTTATTCACTACCTTTTCAAAATTTAAAATACACTTTTCGATCAGGAGGCAAGTATCATCAACAAAAATATAATTCTGCTTTCTTTTACCCTCACCCCATACTTCAATTTTATTTGATGCTAGTGCCTGACTAACATAAGTTGGGATTATTGTATTTTCTTTCATTGAAATTCCATATAGTGAAGATAGTCTCACAATTACCGATCTATCAATGTTTTTAACCAGAATTTCCGCCCAGTATTTAGACATAGCATAAGAGTTAGAAGGTAAATCAGGACTTGTTTCAGATATCAACGTTACATCTGGATTATAAATAGATGCAGTTGAAATATAAATAATTTTAGAATGCTTAAATTTTTTTAAAATACGCTCTGTAACATCTACATTAACATTAAAGAGTTGCTTATTTTTTAAGATCTTATTTCCTGATGCAACTGCAGCGTGACACATAATTATAAAATCTGGCTGTAATGGTATTTCTTCTAAATCATCAGACCCATATACAGGAACTTCTCCAATAGTAGATTTCTGTGATGAAAGACCAAGTAAAGAATAACGGTCATTAAGAATTTCTTTTATCCTATTACCTAAAAAACCATGTATCCCGGTAATTAATAATGTCTTCTTAATCACTTATAAAGATTCTATTTGTACGATATCAGATTCAAACTTTTTATTTTTCCAATAAACCTCGCCACCGTCTAGCCAAGGATGATTTAATTGCTTATTCAAAAAATCTTTTTCCCAACTTTTAGGCACATCCGTTTTTTTAACTTTAATCTTAAAAACTGCATCATTAAGGTCTACATTATTTTTATGAGCCCAAAAAGCAGTAAAATCGCGCACACTCGCAGCTAATACCTCTTGATCTATTTCAGGCGCATTGGATCTGAAAGTCCATTTAGCCCAAATCTCACCATACATATATGGTCCAGGAGACCCATCATTATTAGTAATGGGAAGCCAAACTTCTTTTTCATTATTAATATATACAACACCTATAGCGTGATTATAATTTTCGAAATGAGAATCCACAAATACCCCATGATGTGTTATCCCAAAGAAAGGTTTACTAATATCTCGATGTAACTCTCGCGCATAAAAGTCTATTGTATTAATTATTTTGAAATTAGAAATACCAGAAAAATTTTTAGCATTTTTTAATAATGGAGAATTATAGGTTACAATTACCTGCATTAATACTAAAATTAATAAACCAATGAAAAGTATTCTGATTTTTAAATCCTGTAGAGTAAAGTTTGTAAGGATTTTCATTTCTTCTTCTCTTGGGGGCAATACGGGTAATTCGTAGCCGCAGCTTTCTTCTGTACAGCGTTCTGTATTTCTGTTTAAAGCTACATACCCATATACTTTTTTACCAATATGATAAATACCTGGTACAGATAAAAACCAAGATAATGGTTTAAAAAACCATATTGCTTTAAAAACTCTTATGTAGGTATCTATACCCCTATAAACTTTGTTTTTATGATCTACACTGTAAATATCATTTAAAAGGGATTGTTCATCAATACCATCTAGGGCACCCTCATCCTCTGCGTTAGCCTGCACAGTAAGAAATAAAATTTTATTATTTACATCAAGATGATTTAATACTATTCGAGTCCGGTTACACAAAGGGCATTCTGCATCATAATAAAATTTAACATATGCTTTTTTGATATTTTTTTTAGAAAATAATTTCTCCCACATACCTACTGGTACAAGTAGTATATAAATACTAATGACGCCTAATGCAAAGAAAGGTATGGGAAAAGCTATTAAAATTCCTAAATGTAATCCTACACCTATAATAATTAAGGGGGTTCGAAAACTCTTAAAGAAAAATATAAATATAAAAATCGCTTCAAAAGCTAGAGTTAACCAACTAAGGAATATTGTTAAATATTTAATATTTAGTAATGGGGTCAAATTTAAATATATTGCTTGTGGAATTGATGCTGGCAACCAAATACCATAACCTTGAAGCCAGATATTAGAAGATAATTTAAAAAAAACAGAATCGAAATAAACGAATCCTATACTCATTCCTGTTAAAATGAAATAATTAACAGCGGATACATCAGTAGGAGGATTGTACCTAAATTTTGTATTTGAATATTTTAGTTTAAGTCGGAGTCTATCTAACGAAAAATTTCTGGATATCGGTAAAAATATAAATAGAAAGTTTACAATGAGGTAGGTATAAAACATGTGATATTCAAAGGAAGTAATAGTACCTAAAACGATTACAGTAAGTATATAATTTATAATCGCTGCTACTCTGGTAAATAAACCGAAAATCACAAATATGATGGCTATTATCCAGAACAAAAAAGCAGGCCACATTGATATTTCAAAAGTTTCAATGTATGGTATCTCATCAAAGATTAAATGCCTGAAGTAATTAAGTTGAAGTACTTCTCCAAGAAATACAAGTGAAAAAACAATTCTAAAGATAGCCAAGCCCTTACCGTCAATTTTTTTTAGGTAACTTTTTTCTAAACTACTGAATATTCGTTTCATTAGACGCAGTGTGGTTAGTCTTTAATTATTAAATCAAGATACTCATAGTAGTTCCCTTTTTTTCCCGCAATAGAACTAAGTAGTTCCTCCTTAGAGATTAAGGACATACGATAAGCAATCTCTTCAAGACATGCAATTTTAAGACCTGTTCTCTTTTCTACGGCTTTGACAAACTCCGTAGCTTCTGCCAGTGCATCGTGCGTACCTGTATCAAGCCAAGCAAATCCTCTGCTTAATATTTGCATTTTCAACTCATGTTTATCTAAATAAACTTGATTAACTGTAGTAATTTCAAGTTCTCCTCTTTCTGATGGTTCAATTTTTTTTGCTATATCAATGACTGTATTTGGGTAGAAATACAAACCTACCACAGCAAAATTTGACTTCGGATTAATTGGCTTTTCTTCAATACTTATAACATTTTTTTGAGTATCAAATTCTGCTACTCCATACCTTTCCGGATCGTTAACATAATTGCCAAATATTACAGCTTTTTTTTCTTCTCTAACCGTGTTAATCGATTCAAAAAGTAGTTTTTGAAGTCCAGAGCCATAAAATATGTTATCTCCTAACACAAGACAGACATCATCATCACCTATAAACTCTTCACCAATTAAAAAAGCCTGAGCTAAACCATCTGGGCTTGGTTGCTCTTTATATTTTAAGGATATACCAAAATTACTACCATCACCTAATAAACGCTCAAAACTAGGCAAGTCGTAAGGAGTCGAAATAATTAAAATTTCTTTTATCCCCGCAAGCATCAACACAGACAAAGGATAATAAATCATCGGCTTATCATAAACAGCTAGAAGTTGCTTACTAACCGCTAATGTAAGTGGATGTAAACGTGTTCCTGATCCACCTGCTAGAATTATTCCTTTCATAAATATATTGTATTAGTAACGTTTAAAATTATAAGACAAACAACTAGAATTTTATTAACTCTCATATTGATTACTATAATATTCTTGATATGACCCTGTTGTCACATTTCTAAGCCAATCTTTATTATCAAAATACCAATTTATAGTTTTAATAAGCCCTTCTTCAAAATTAACAGATGGCTCCCATCCCAATTCTTTATTAATCTTCGAAGCATCAATAGCATAACGCAAATCATGGCCCGGTCTATCTCTAACATAGGTTATTAATTTTTCAGAAGTTCCCGGTTTACGGTCTAATTTCTCATCCATTAATTTACAAAGTAGTTTAACCAGATCTATATTTTTCCACTCATTGAATCCACCTATATTATAGGTTTGTGAATTTCTTCCTTTATGAAAAACAAGATCAATAGCTCTTGCATGATCTAAAACAAATAGCCAATCTCGTGTATAATTTCCATCTCCATAAACGGGAAGTGCTTTATTGTTAATTATATTATTTATAAATAAAGGAATTAGTTTCTCGGGAAAATGATTAGGCCCGTAATTATTTGAACAATTCGTAATAACATAGGGTAAATCGTAGGTCTCGCCATAAGCTCTTACAAAATGATCTGAGCTAGCTTTAGATGCTGAATATGGAGAATTAGGCTCATAAGGTGTTTCTTCAGTGAATAAACCTTTATCACCTAGTGAACCATATACTTCATCTGTACTAATATGATAAAATTTTTTCCCATTAAAATTATTCTTCCATATATCTTTTGCTGAATTTAATAGATTCATTGTTCCGATTACATTCGTCTTGACAAATGATAATGGATCTTTAATAGATCGGTCTACATGAGATTCTGCTGCTAAATGTATGACGCCATCAAATTGCTCCCTACTAAAAAGGGTATCAATAAAATTAAAATCTGTAATATCACCTTTTATAAATTTATAATTTGGCCTACTCTCAACATCTTTAATATTTTCAAGATTACCAGCGTAGGTTAGGGCATCTAAATTATAAATTTGATAATTTGGATAATTGATAACGAATCTACGTACTACATGAGAACCTATAAATCCTGCTCCTCCCGTTATTAATAATTTCATTTTAGTAAGTTATATATTGTATACCTGTAGATAACATTTTAGAAAAGGTGGTCTTAAAAAATATTCTAAGTATTGATTGAAAATCGGCTACTATCTAATTTAAAATATTGATATCAAAACCTTGTAGACGAGTAGCAAATTAATGGAAAGCATCTACGATCTCCAGTCTAACCATTAGATAATTTGGGTGGTATACCATCGGTACAGTTCAGTAATTCCGTCCTGTAATTTTACATTATAACCCCATCCCAAAGCGGTTAATTTGGAAACATCGGTTAATTTTTTCATGGTACCATCAGGCTTATCGGCATTAAAATAAAGTTGCCCCTTAAAACCTACGCTGGTTTGTATTAGCCTTGCCAGGTCTTTAATAGAAAGGTCTTCTCCGGTTCCGATGTTGATATGCGTATTTCGAACCTCGGCGCCGGTTGGTACGACATCCTTAAAATCCCGGCTTTCCATAATAAAGACACAGGCATCAGCCATATCCTCACTCCATAAAAACTCCCGCATGGGTTTGCCGCTTCCCCAGATTTCTACCTGTACGGAATCCCCCTCCTGACCTCCCCCTAATGGTGAGGAGTTACGAATACCGTAGTTGCCTAAAATAGTAAGTATAGCATCTTCTGATGCGGTACCATCTACTCCTTCAATAGGAAGTCTATTCAAGTCTTTTCGAAGAGCATCCCAATTGTTATTTTCGAGGGCTTTACCCAAATGCATTTTCCGGATTAAAGCTGGAAGTACATGCGATTTCTCCAGATCAAAATTATCGTTTGGCCCATACAGGTTGGTTGGCATCACCGAAATAAAATTCGTACCGTATTGCAAATTATAGCTTTCACACATTTTAATACCTGCAATTTTCGCAATCGCATAAGGTTCGTTGGTATACTCTAAGATATCCGTCAACAAATAATCTTCTTTCATTGGTTGGGGACAATTCTTCGGATAAATACACGTACTGCCTAAAAACAAAAGCTTTTGAACTCCCGCTTTATAAGCCTGATGAATTACATTATTCTGAATCATTAGATTTTCATAAATAAAATCAGCACGATAGGTATTGTTGGCTACAATACCACCCACTTTAGCAGCAGCAAGAAATACATACTCTGGTTGTTCTGCTTGAAAAAAACCAGCAACCTGATTGGAATCTCTTAAGTCAAGCTCACTGCTGGTTCTAAAAACCAGATTCGTATAGCCTCTTAACTCCAGATTTTTCACAATCGCCGAACCCACCAAACCGCGGTGTCCGGCCACATATATTTTAGACTTTTTTTGCATCAAATTCAAAATGTAATAGAAATTGCATCAATAATCTTCTACTCCCATGAGAGTGATTAGTGATGGTGGGTTCTTCAATATTATTCGAAGTAATTTAGAATTTTATAACCGCCATCCTTTAGATATTGATCTTTTTTCATTAAGCTCAAATCGCTCTTCATCATGTCTTCCACTAAGTCCAGAAGTGTATACTCCGGTACCCATCCTAGCTTTTCTTTTGCTTTGGTTGCATCTCCAATTAATAAATCTACTTCTGTAGGTCTAAAATATTTAGGATCAACTGCAAGTACTTCTTTACCGATTTCCAGTTGATACTCCCGATTAGTACATGCTTTTACATAGCCTTTTTCATCAACTCCTTCTCCTTTAAACTCCAATTCAATACCGGCGTGTCCAAAAGCCATACGCACAAAATCACGTACCGGTGTGGTCTTATTCGTGGCAATAACCCAATCTTCTGCCTCGTCTGCCTGTAAGATCATCCACATCATACGCACATAATCTTTAGCATGTCCCCAGTCTCTCTTAGCATCCAGATTACCCAAGAAGATTTTATCCTGAAGTCCTAAAGCGATACGCGATGCCGCACGGGTAATTTTACGGGTAACAAAAGTTTCCCCACGTATAGGAGATTCGTGATTGAATAAAATACCATTACACGCATACATACCATAAGCTTCGCGGTAATTTACCGTAATCCAATACGCGTACATTTTTGCTACGGCATACGGAGACCTTGGATAAAAGGGAGTGGTTTCCGTCTGTGGAACCTCCTGTACTTTACCATACAATTCTGAAGTAGAGGCTTGATAAATACGTGTTTTTTCACTTAAACCTAACAAACGTACTGCATCTAAGATACGCAATGTACCTAAACCATCTGCATTACCGGTGTATTCTGGTACTTCAAAAGAAACCTGAACGTGACTCATCGCCGCCAGATTGTAAATCTCATCAGGCTGAATTTCCTGAATCAGACGAATTAAATTCGTACTATCGGTCATATCACCATAATGCAATATAAAATTACGGTGTTCTACGTGTGGGTCTTGATACAAATGATCTACACGATCTGTATTAAACAGCGAAGATCTTCGCTTTAACCCATGTACTTGATATCCCTTTTTTAATAAAAACTCGCTTAGATAAGCTCCGTCCTGCCCGGTTACACCGGTAATTAATGCTACTTTCATAATAGATTGGTGCGAATAATTCTTTAATATTTAGGAACCTATTGCATAAAATTCAAATCCCACTGCTTCAAGTTCGTTGCGGTCTAGTAATCTACGTCCGTCAAACAGAAATGCCGGTTTAAGCATATCTTTATATACTTGCTTCCAGTCTAAAGCTTTAAATTCATCCCACTCGGTCATAATAGCAATGGCATGAGCTCCCAGTGTTGCTTCAATTGCGCTATTGACTACGGTTATATTTGCGCGATTCTCTGCTTCAGTACGCGTTCCTAAATAGTCTAAATCTGCAAGAATTTGTTCCTTGTTTACTTTAGGATCATAAATCACAAGCTCAGCTTGTTCATTTAATAAATAATCTGCAACATAAATAGCTGCTGATTCGCGCGTATCGTTAGTATCTTTTTTGAATGCCCAACCCAATAATGCTATTTTCTTACCAGATACCGTATTGTACAATGTTTTTACCATCTTCGCTGCAAAACGACGCTTCTGATGGTCATTCATAATAATAACTTGTTCCCAATAATCTGCAACTTCATTCAAACCAAATGATTTTGCTATGTAAACTAGGTTCAATATATCTTTTTGAAAGCACGACCCCCCAAATCCTACAGATGCCTGTAGAAATTTAGGTCCTATTCGGCTGTCCATTCCTATGGCTTTAGCTACTTCTTTAATATCTGCACCGGTTTGCTCACACAATTCGGATAAGGCATTAATACTGGAAACACGCTGTGCTAAAAATGCATTAGCAGTTAATTTTGAAAGCTCTGATGACCAAACATTAGTTGTCAAAATATTCTCCTTAGTTACCCAATGTCCATACACATCAACTAGAGCTTGTATTGCTTCTTTGCCCTCATCAGTGTCTAAATCCCCACCAATTAATACACGATCTGGTTTATGCAGGTCAGAAACAGCAGTTCCTTCTGCCAAAAATTCTGGATTAGATAAGATTTGAAAGTTAACTCCGTTGCCCGTATTATCTAAAATATTTTTCAGCGCTTCCGCAGTTCGTACGGGCAAAGTAGATTTTTCGACTACGATTTTATCAGTTTTAGCAACTCGTGCTATTTGTCGCGCACATAACTCTATATACTTTAAATCTGCAGCCATCCCTTTACCAATTCCGTAAGTTTTGGTAGGCGTATTTACAGATATGAAAATCATATCTGCTTCATCAATAGCTTTATCAACGTCTGTTGAAAAAAATAGGTTTCGTCCACGAGCTTCAGCTACTACCTCAGCTAATCCAGGTTCATAAATAGGTATATTATTTACATCTGCATCATTCCAGGCAGCTATGCGTTTTTCATTGATATCTACTACTGTCACCGTAATTTCTGGTGACTTTTGTGCGATAATAGCCATTGTAGGCCCCCCAACATATCCCGCACCAATACAACAGATGTTTTTAACCTTCATTTTAATCTTTTTTAAACTTTAAATTCAATCTTTTAGTCACGGCTTCGCCGTTGTAAGTCCCTTTTAGGACTCACTTATAAATTACCAATCTCAAATTATCTCAGCTAATCGCTAAGCTTCAAGCACATCTTTAAACTTTGCCTGAACAACCATTCCAAGACATTTTAGATACAGCCTCATTTTATTACCACTAACTTCAATGATTTCTGCATCGCGTCCCTTCAAAACACCTTTAGTGAGTTGAATATTGCTTCCAGGTACATAATTCTCCAATTCTATATCCTCCAGATTATCTTGATCAAGCCATTTTTTTATAGTCTCGATCTCCTCATCCCTTACAACCGCAGGTTTTCCTAACCAAAATAAATAGCGTACCGCTCCCGGAACACTAAATACTGAATTGCGTTCTGAAGCGCTAAGATTAACAAATATATAGGATTTAAAAAGGGGAGTAATCACTTTCTTTTTTCGGTCACTCCAAATCCTGGTTTCTGTAATGGTAGGGCAAAAAACTTCTATACCTTTATCTTGAAGTGCCGAAGTTACTTTCTTTTCAGATTTGGATTTAACATATAGTACATACCAGCTCATGAAACTAAGACTCTGATTTTATATCTCTAATTAATAAATAATTAAGATTTTATTCGCCGCGAAAATAAAGCAAACCAACCGTTAAGCAAGGGTAATTTAGCATTAAATTAAGAAACCACAATCATGCGCTATACTATATCTTGTTTCGCAAACGATATAAGCACAACCTTTATATGTACCTATTCTAAGTTTAACTAGGAACAAAAAAAAAGAGCCCGTTGGACTCTTTTTTTTTGCTCACTTTTTAATTCCTATTCTTCCTGGTAGGTAACCTCACCATCCCACTCCATAAAACCTCCTACCAAATTATAAGTGGTTTCAAAACCCAACTGATCCATCAACTGAGCAGCCTGACCACTACGGTTTCCAGATCGGCAATAGATGTAGTAATTTTTAGATTTATCCAGCTCATTTACTTTATCTATAAAACCCTGACCTTCATAAATATCTATATTGTGAGAGTTTGGTAAAATCCCCTCATCCACCTCATTCTGAGTGCGCACATCCAATATATAAGCATTGTCATCTTTTGCAAGCTGCTCCTCCCACTCTTCTTGTGTTATATTTTTCATCTTATGTGTATTTAAATTTGATACTCAAAAATAAGAATTGTTCTTTTCTTAATCAGATTTTCACGCTTATTCTTTAATTGAACAACCTATCGCTTTTGTACTCGTTGTCTTTATATCCTCATCACTAAGAAGTGAATTAATGGCGTTTTCCACATAATTTTCGGTTACCGTTTCAGAATCACGCACGCTGTCATCAATAGCTCCTATATATTTAACAACTAAACCACTTTCCTTTTTTAAGATAAATACGTGAGGGGTTTTCGTTGCTCCGTACTGCGGATAAACCTGTTGGCCTTCATCAAATAAATAAGGAAACGTAAAGTTTTTCTCCTTGGCGCGTTGTTGCATCGCTTCAAAATTATCTCCCGGACTCACAACCGGGTTATTCGGATTTATACCTATTACCGGGAATCCCACCGACTTATATTTTTTATCTAGTGCTAGTATGCGTTCTTCATTAGCAATTGAAAATGGACAAGTATTGCACATGAAAACTAGAATAAACCCTTTTGCATCATTGAACTGAGATAAGGAAACCTGTTTACCGCTAACATGTTTTAAACTGAAATCTGTAGCTATATCGCCCACTTCGTATCCTGATTTGTAATCCCGCATTCCAAAAATTACGGCAGCTGCTGCAACTAAAGCTACCGTTAACAGGACTAATATTTTTAATGTTTTCATAGTATGATGTCTTATTCTTCTAATAATTCTTCGATTTCAAGCGCTAATTCCTTATAAGAAAATGACTTTTCAAAAAATTTGTAGCTGTCTTGAGTGATTATTACGGTTGCAGGGATTGCACCACTCCAGTCTTCAGAAACTTGCGGTATCCATTTGTTACCATACGGGTCGTCTAAAAATAAGATTTTAGATTTTAATTTTTGCTTTTGAATAAATGGGATTACACGGCTAACTAATTGCCCGGGAAAATCTAAACTAACCAGCGTTACTTCAACCCCTTTGTCTTTGTAATTAGTATTAAGCATTTCAAAAACAGGAATTTCTTCTACGCAAGGCGCACACCAGGTAGCCCAAAAGTTAATGACCTTTATCGCTTTATCTTCAGAATTATCAAATAAAGGTTTTAGACTTTCAAAATCATGTACTTCTAAAGCTACATCTCCCTCTTTTACTATTTTATTTGGTATCAGAATTCCAGCACTTGTATTAACTGAAGAACAACCACCTATAAGAAGACTAAGGAATATTAAGAGAAGAAAATACCGCAAAATAGGAACTAATGATTTACGTGCACAAACTTAACGAATTAGCGTATTCAGTTTAACGTTTTAAGATTTGTATAACATTTTCAGCACCCTTTGAAAATAGATCCAGCTATTAAATATTAGTTAAAATTAGTACTAAAAGAAATTTGAACGATGATTCGCATTACATTTGTACCTACAAATATTGTATCAACAACATTAAATGAAAATAGAAGACGCACTTAAATTAAGTTCGAATACAGATCTTAAATCAAAGACTTTAATAAATCTGCATTATACTTCCAGATTTTTTGAAGAACGTTTTGCATCGTTATTAAAAGAATTTGACCTCAGCGTTCCTCAGTTTAATGTATTGCGCATTCTTAGAGGTCAGAAAGGGAAGCCGGCGAGTTTAGCGTGTATTCAAGAACGTATGGTCGATAAAAACAGTAATACCACCCGCCTGGTTGACAAACTCATTCTTAAAAATCTCGTACTACGTAAAGTATGTCCTGAGAATAGAAGAAAAATCGAAATAACCATTACAGAACAAGGTATGGATTTACTTAAGACTCTTGATCCAGTAACCCAAAAAAGCAATGCCGATCATACTTCGGCATTAAGCACCGAAGAGTTAGAATTATTAAATAATCTATTAGATAAACTAAAAAGTCATGAATAACTATATCGAAGATTTAAAATGGCGCTACGCCACAAAGAAATTTGACGCAACTAAAGAAGTAAGTCCCGCAGACCTCGAAAACCTTAAAGAGGCCGTTCAACTATCAGCGTCATCGTATGGCTTACAACCTTATAAAATATTCATTGTTAAAGATTCTAAGGTTAAAGCTCAACTTAAAGAAGCTGGTTACAATCAATCGCAATTTACAGATGCTTCAGAAATATTTGTGTTTGCGCATCAAACCGATTTTGGTCCTGAATTAGTAGACAGTTATATCGCTCATGCAGAACGCATTCAAGACGCAGAAAAAGGAAGTATGGATGACTATGCTAATATGATGAAAGGTAGCCTTGTTTCTCTTCCGCAGGAAGCAAAAGCAGGATGGACAGCAAGACAAACATATATAGCTATTGGAAACTTATTAAGTGCTGCTGCAACTTATAAAATCGATGCGTGCCCAATGGAAGGTTTTGATGCTGAAAAATTTGACGAAATTCTAAATCTTAAGGGTAGTAATTTACACGCAATAGCAGTAGTTGCTATCGGCTACCGAAGTGAAGATGATAAATATCAACACGGCAAAAAGGTAAGACGTCCCCAATCTGAACTTTTTAAAACTATATAAATCAACAACAAATTATCTAAATACATATTATTATGAAAACAACTATTAAATCTATTCTTATTCTTGCTGTAGGCGTTGCAGCAGCATCATTTACTTCAAAATCCGTAGAGCGCGTAACCGTTAAAAAAAGTACCATTAACTGGGAAGGAGAAAAAGTAACAGGATCACACAGCGGTACAATTAATCTTAAAGAGGGTTATTTTGAGATGGACGGTGATGCAATAACTGGCGGCGAATTTGTTATCGATATGACCAGCATCGCTGTAACCGATCTTGAGGGTGATAGTAAAGGACAACTAGAAGGACATCTTAAAAGTGATGACTTTTTTGGCACAAGCTCTCATGCTACCGCAAAACTTGTAATCACCAAGGCCGTAAAGCAAGGATCGACTTATAAGGTAACTGGAGACTTAACTATCAAGGATATAACTAAACCAATTAGTTTTGATTTAAACAAAGCGGGCAACACCCTGTCCACAGAACTTACAGTAGATCGCACAAAATATAATGTACGATATGGTTCTGGAAGCTTCTTTGATAATCTTGGAGACAAAACGATTTATGATGACTTTAAATTAGATATTAAACTATACATATAAATTTTTTAAAAGTTATTTTGAATTTTGTTTGTTAGCTGTTCTTCAATAATTATCTTTGATGTCAATATGAAAAACAAAGCATTAAATATTTGGTGGTGGATCTCGCAACAGTAACGTCGTGAACAAACCTTGTATTTAAAATTCAAATAAAGAAAGGCCTGTCTCACGACAGGCCTTTTTTGTTATTAGCAGATCAACATCATAATGAAATACACTTTAAAAACTTTTAGAAAAAAAATACTTGCAGATACCATAACTCCTGTTTCAGTATACTTGCGTTTGCGGGATAAGTTTCCTAATAGCTTATTGCTTGAAAGTAGTGACTACCGGGCTAACGACAATACCTTCAGTTACATTTGCTGTAAACCCATCGCGTCTATTACGGTTCAAGATGAATGTGTAAAAGAGATTTTTCCTGATGGCACTACTAGAGAAACAAATATCACCTCAGAAACAGATGTGGTAGGTATTATCGAAGCTTTCGCTAAAACTTTTGATACAGATAAAAATGACCAGAAATTTATTCAAAATGGTCTTTTTGGTTATATGAGTTATGATGCTGTGCGTTATTTCGAAAATATTTCAGTTACTAAAAAAGAAGGAGCCTTACAAGTGCCTGATATTTACTACGCAGTCTATCAAAATATTATTGCCATAAATCACTTTAATAACGAGGCACATATTCTCTCCCATACTTATAATGAAGATAATAATCTAGAGGAAATTGCTCAGTTACTTAAAATCAAAAGTTTTGCAGAATATAGTTTTAAGTTAGAAGGTGAGCGCACAAGTGTTACCACAGATGAAGAATTTAAAGAACTCGTAAGCACCTGCAAAAAACATTGTCAACGAGGTGATGTTTTTCAGATTGTACCTTCAAAACGGTTTTCACAAGCGTTTAGCGGTGACGAATTTAATGTTTACCGAAGCTTGCGTAGTGTAAACCCTTCTCCATATCTGTTTTATTTTGACTACGGAAACTTTAAAATTTTTGGCAGCTCTCCTGAAGCACAATTAATAGTTCAGGATGGTAAAGCTGAAATTCATCCTATTGCCGGCACGTTCAAACGCACAGGAAATGATGAGCAAGATGCAGATTTAGCAAAGAAACTTTCTGAAGATGCTAAAGAAAATAGTGAGCACGTTATGCTTGTTGATCTCGCGCGTAATGATCTAAGCCGCAATGGTTCTAACGTAAAAGTAGAAACGTATAGAGAAGTACAATTCTTTTCTCACGTGATTCATTTAGTGAGTAAAGTGACAGGTACAAAACACCCGGAAACCTCCACAATGCGTGTGGTGGCAGACACTTTCCCTGCAGGCACCTTAAGTGGTGCACCTAAACACAATGCAATGAAATTACTTGAAAGTTATGAGCCTATTAATCGTGACGTTTACGGTGGGGCAATTGGTTTTATGGATTTTAATGGCAATTTTAATCACGCTATAATAATTCGTTCATTTTTGAGTAAAAATCACAAATTACATTACCAAGCTGGAGCTGGCGTTGTTAGCGATAGTGTTCCTGAAAAAGAATTGGAAGAGGTTTATAATAAATTAGGAGCCCTTACTAAAGCACTTGAATTGGCTGAAGAAATTTAAAGAAATTAATTCGCAGACAGAATTAATTTCTTTGCTTCTGCTCTTAAAGTAGAAGCATAAAATAAATAATGAATAGTAAAGCATTTTATGCTAATTAAATATGGAAACTAATAATACAAATACAAAAGCGTCAGCATCTTTAAAAGGTTCTAAACAGCTTAAAATATTAGTTATAGATAACTATGACAGCTTTGTATATAATTTAGTACACTATCTGGAGGAACTGGATTGTACGGTTACGGTTAAACGCAATGACCAGCTAGATCTTAATGAAGTGGAACAATACGATAAGATTCTATTATCTCCGGGTCCCGGTATTCCTGATGAAGCAGGATTACTTAAGGAAATTATCAAGCAATATGCTCCTACAAAGAGTATGCTTGGTGTTTGCCTTGGCCAACAGGCAATAGGAGAGGTTTTTGGTGGTAACTTGACTAATTTAGACAAAGTTTTTCACGGCGTTGCAACCTCAGCAACACAACTAGTGGCAGACGAGCCGCTTTTTAAAAACATCGATAAAGAATTTGAAATAGGCAGGTATCATTCTTGGGTGGTTTCTTCTGAAAATTTCCCTGTTGATTTAGAGATTACCTCACTGGATCAAAACGGACAAATAATGTCATTGCGACACAAACACTATGATGTACGTGGCGTGCAGTTTCACCCAGAATCTGTATTAACTCCTGAAGGAAAGAAAATGATTAAGAACTGGGTGGAAAGTTAATTTTCTCACTTCAGTTTCAGCGCCAAGCCACCTATTTTAAAAAGTAAACTTGGAAGCTTTTATAATACAATTACAAATTAAAAACAGTTCTCTCTAATTGGAGAGATGCCCTGAGCAGCGAGCAATTATGAAAACTATATTAAACAGACTCATTAATCACGACCAACTCTCAAAAAGCGAAGCACGTGAGGTATTAGTAAACATATCTGAAGGAAAGTATAATTCGAGTCAGATTGCTGCATTTATTACTGTTTATATGATGCGCAGTATTACCGTAGAAGAGCTTGCAGGTTTTAGAGATGCTCTTTTGGATTTGTGTATCGCCGTTCCTTTTGAAGGTTATAATGCTATTGATTTATGCGGTACAGGAGGTGATGGTAAAGACACTTTTAATATCTCTACGCTATCCTCATTTGTAGCAGCAGGTGCAGGTGTGCATGTTACAAAACATGGTAATTACGGAGTGTCCTCTGTAAGTGGAAGCAGCAATGTGATGGAACATTTAGGCATTAAATTTAGTAGCGATAAAGATTTTTTAAAACGCTGCCTTGATGAAGCAGGTATTTGTGTGTTGCACGCTCCCCTATTTCATCCCGCAATGAAAAATGTAGGTCCTATACGTCGTGAATTGGGAGTTAAAACCTTTTTTAATATGCTCGGCCCTATGGTTAATCCTGCATTCCCGCAGAACCAATTAGTGGGCGTTTTTAATCTGGAGTTAGCAAGAATGTATGGCTACTTATACCAGCAGGCAAATAAGAATTTCACCATTCTTCATAGCATAGATGGATATGACGAAATTTCTCTAACAGGTGCTACAAAAGCGATTAGAAACAAAAGTGAACGCATGTTGTATGCCGAGGACTTTGGGGTAAAACAGATTACTCAAAAAGAAATATATGGCGGTGATACCATAGAATCCTCTGCAGCTATATTTAAAAAAGTTATAAGTGGTAATGGCACTGAAGCACAAAATAATGTGGTAGCGGCAAATGCAGGAATGGCAATTGCAACTGTAAATAATCTCGAGCCCAAACAAGGTTTTGACCTGGCAAAAGAATCATTACTTAGTGGTAAAGGTTTAGAAAGATTGAATAAACTAATCGAATTAAGCAAAAATCACTAGTTGAAAGCTAATTGCTTAAAAGTTTTTATTAATAGTATTAGAAAATTATAACGTGAATATTCTAGATAAAATAGTCGCAGATAAATACAAGGAAGTTGCGCTAAGAAAGCAGTTAATCCCGGTAAAACAACTTGAAAATTCAGTTTTATTTGAACGCAGGTGTACATCTCTTGCAGCTGCTTTAAGCAAGAGTAATTCTGGAATCATCGCAGAACATAAGAGACGTTCTCCCAGTAAATCTACTATAAATAATGGCTTAAACGTTCAGGACGTTGCAATGGGATATCAGAATGCCGGAGCCTGCGGAATGAGCATTTTAACAGATGGTAAATATTTTGGTGGTTCCTTAGATGATTTAATACTTGCACGTGCAGCGTCTAGTTTTCCTCTATTACGCAAAGAATTTATAATTGATACCTATCAGATTCTGGAAGCTAAAGCTTACGGTGCGGATGTTATTCTTCTCATTGCGGCTGTTCTTTCTCAGCAAGAAATTAAAAATCTTTCTGAATTTGCAAAATCGTTAGGTATGGATGTTTTATTAGAGGTTCACGATCTTGACGAATTGCAAAAATCTATTATGCCGTCGCTGGATATGCTGGGTGTAAATAATAGAAATCTCAAAACTTTTGAAGTAAGCCTGGATATAAGCAAAACATTATCAACTTCGATTCCTGATGATTTTGTAAAAGTATCAGAAAGCGGAATTAGCAGTGTTGCAGCAATAAAAGAACTGATGCCTTATGGTTATAAAGGTTTTTTAATAGGTGAAAACTTTATGAAAACTGACAATCCGGGATTAAGCGCAGAAACGTTTATTAATCAATTATAAATTGAGATCTCAAAACTGAAATACACAAGATGACACAAAATACTAGTCCCTCTTCTAGCAATAATTCGGCTTCTATAAAAGCGAAAGCATTACGCATTAAAGTTTGCGGAATGAAGTCTAACACAGCTGATGTTTCAAGACTTCAGCCAGACTATTTGGGATTTATATTTTATGATAAAAGTCCGCGTAATTTTGAGTTGCAGCAAATGCCATCTATAGCTGAAGGTGTAAAAAAAGTAGGTGTATTTGTCAATGCTGAGATTGATTTTATTTTAGAAAAAGTGCAGCAGTTTAATTTTGATGTAATTCAATTGCACGGTTCTGAAACTCCTGATTTCTGTATGAATCTGAAAAAACATCTTGCCGAAATGGTTTCAGAATTAAATCAGCCGGTTAAAATCTGGAAAGTTTTCAGTATTAAAGATGCTTTTGATTTTTCAGTTTTAGAAAGCTATGAGGCGGTAGTTGATGCATTTTTATTTGATACCAAAGGGAAAGAGAAAGGTGGGAATGGATATACTTTTGATTGGAATGTGCTAAAAGCTTATTCTTCAAAAAAACCATTTGTTCTGAGTGGCGGTATTGGACTCGAAGAAATTGAATCTGTAAAAGAATTGATAAAATTAAATCTTCCGCTCTATGCGATCGATGTTAATAGCAAATTTGAAATAGAACCGGGATTAAAAAATACAGCTGATTTAAGTGATTTATTTTCAGCTTTTAGAAATAACAAATAAAGAATCTGTCCTCGCGGAAATAAAAATAATAATATGAATTACAACGTAAACGAGAAAGGGTACTATGGTGATTTTGGAGGTGCATACATTCCAGAAATGCTTTATCCTAATGTAGAAGAGTTGCGCCAGAATTACATAAAAGTAATGCAGGAGCCAGAATTTCAGAAAGAATTTAATGAGCTTCTGAAAGAATATGTAGGACGCCCGACTCCACTGTATTTTGCGAAGCGATTTTCTGAAAAGTACGGGGTTAAAATATATCTCAAGCGTGAAGACTTATGCCACACAGGAGCGCATAAAGTAAACAATACCATTGGTCAGATCTTAATGGCAAAACGTCTAGGTAAAACGCGTATTATAGCAGAAACGGGTGCAGGACAACACGGCGTGGCGACTGCAACAGTTTGCGCTTTAATGGGACTAGAATGTATCGTTTATATGGGAGCTGTGGATATTAAGCGTCAAGCACCTAATGTTGCTCGTATGAAAATGCTGGGTGCCACGGTCGTATCTGCAGAGTCTGGTAGTAAAACATTAAAAGATGCTACTAACGAAGCAATTCGTGATTGGATCAATAATCCTACAGATACACATTATATTATAGGCAGTGTGGTGGGACCTCATCCTTACCCAGATATGGTAGCTCGTTTTCAGAGCGTTATATCTGCGGAAGTAAAAAAGCAATTACTTGAAAAAGAAGGACGTGAAAATCCAGATTATGTAGTTGCTTGTGTGGGCGGCGGCAGTAATGCAGCAGGTATTTATTACCATTATCTTGATAATCCAGAAGTAGGTATAATCGCTGTAGAGGCAGCAGGAAAAGGAATTCATAGTGGTGAAAGCGCGGCTACATCAGCCTTAGGTAAGGAAGGAATCATTCACGGTAGCAAAACGCTACTTATGCAAACAGCAGACGGTCAAATTACAGAGCCTTATTCTATCTCTGCAGGTCTCGATTACCCAGGTGTAGGACCTATGCACGCTAATTTATTTAGAAGTGGCAGAGGCGAATTTATTAGTGTCACTGATGCTGATGCTATGAAAGCAGGTCTTGATTTAAGTAAATTAGAAGGTATAATCCCTGCTATAGAAACTTCCCACGCACTTGCAATTTTTAACGATCGTAAGTTTAAAAAGGATGATATTGTAGTAATTAACTTAAGTGGCCGGGGTGACAAAGACCTTAATACTTACATAGAATATTTTGACCTAGCATAGGGGCGTTTCCCTACTCTATTGAGCAGGGTCGGGCTTTCGGCAGTCGCTTTTTTCAAGTAGTAATTACTACTTAAAAAAGAGCTCCAACAAAGTCTCAATCCCTAACTCAAATTCAAAACATATAATAATTTCCGCCTTTGCAGAAATAACTAAAGACAACTCAAATGAATAGAATAAATAAACGATTACAAGAAGATAAAGAGCTTCTATCGATATACTTCACCGCCGGTTATCCAGATTTAGAAGATACCGTTCCTGTACTTGAAGAGCTAGTGAAATCTGGAGTTGATATGATTGAAATAGGTCTTCCTTTTAGTGATCCACTTGCAGACGGACCAACAATACAGGAGAGCTCAACAGCAGCATTAAAAAATGGAATGACTACTGCCAAGCTTTTTGAGCAGATAAAGGATATTAGAAAAATGGTAGATATTCCGCTTATTTTAATGGGATATTTTAACCCTATGCTACAATATGGGGTTGAGGCTTTTTGTGCAAAATGTGCCGAAATAGGAATTGATGGTCTAATAATGCCAGATTTACCACTTGCCGAATATCAAGAACACTATCAATCTATATTTGAAAAATATGATTTAAAAATGGTCTTTTTGATTACTCCGCAAACTACAGACGAGCGCATAAGACAAATTGATTATGCTACTAATAGCTTTATTTATATGGTAAGTAGCGCAAGCACTACCGGTAAAACATCAGGTTTTGGTAATGTACAAACCGATTACTTTAAACGTATCGCAGCATTATCACTTAAAAACCCGCAAATTGTAGGATTCGGAATAAAAGATGAAGACACTTTTAAGGCTGCTACGGCAACAGCTAAAGGAGCAATAATAGGATCTGCTTTTATAAAAAACCTTACTGAAAATGGCATTTCCGGTATTGTCGACTTTATTAAATCTATTCGACCATAAGCAATTAAATCTTAACCCGTTTAGTTGCTGAGTCTTAACCTTGTTTTAGGATGCCGTTATAATATATTAACAAGACTACTTTGTAAATTTATAATGAACTAAAAAACAAGAATCATGGACAAGAAATTTGATAGAAAAACAGACCAAACAACTCCCACCAATCCAACGGGAAATAGAAACATAAAAACAAATAAAGTTGATATTGATGAACCAACAATCAAAGATCAGCAAAACAAAAAATAGCTGAATTATTCAGCATAAAAAAAGGCATTACTAACGTAATGCCTTTTTTTTATTTAAACTCGAAATATTATTCTGTTTTGTTTTCAACAAGCTTATACGTAGGATCTTCCATAATATTTACATCTATTATAGCTTCCGCATTCTTTAACAAGCGAATGCAGTCTTTACTTAAATGTCGCAAATGAACTTTTTTACCTACCTTATGATAACGCTGCGTGACAACATTTAACGCTTCAATTGCAGACATATCTGAAACGCGACTATCTTTAAAATCGATAATCACCGTTTCGGGATCGTTTACCACATCAAATTTCTCTATAAAATTTGTCGTTGACGCAAAAAATAACGGTCCGTATATCTCATAGTGTTTAACACCGTCCTCATCGACAAATTTTCGAGCTCTAATGCGTTTAGCACTTTCCCAAGCAAAAAACAAGGCCGATAAAATCACACCTACAAGTACTGCTAATGCAAGGTTATGAAGTACTACTGTAATTACGGCAACAATTATAACTAAGAAGATATCCTTTTTAGGTACTTTATTAAAAATTTTGAGGCTTACCCATTCAAAGGTTCCTATAGCTACCATAATCATAACTCCCACCAAAGCCGCCATAGGCACATGCTCGATTATAGGAGCACCAAATAAAACGATCATTAATATAGTTAGGGCAGCGATTATTCCAGAAAGACGTGCTCTTGAACCTGCTGATAAGTTTACAAGCGTTTGTGCAATCATCGGGCATCCTCCCATCCCGAAGAAAAAGCCATTAAGCATATTAGAACTTCCCTGAGCAATACACTCTCTATTCCCATTACCTTTAGTTTCAGTAATCTCGTCGACAAGATTTAAGGTAAGTAAACCTTCTGTAAGACCTACTGCAGCCATCACCATAGAATAGGGCGCAATAATTTTCAATGTTTCAAAACTTATGGGAATGTTTGGGATATGAAATGGAGGGAAACCACCACTCACCGATGCAATATCTTTAACCGTTTTAGTATCTATTCCTAAGAAATAAACCAGTACAAATACAACAATTATGGCTACTAATGAAGAAGGTACTGCTTTGGTGAATTTTGGTAAAAAAACAACTATCGCAATAGTTAGAGCAACAAGACCCGCCATTATTAACAAAGGAGTACCTGTCAACCAGGCAACCTCTCCATTTACAATAGTTTTAAACTGTTTAATTTGTGACATAAAAATCACAATAGCGAGACCATTCACAAATCCAAACATTACAGGATGCGGTACCAGCCTAATAAATTTACCCAGTTTAAACAGACCTATCAAGATTTGAATTACTCCGGCTAAAGCTACCGCGGCCAGAACATATTCTAGTCCATTAGAATTCATTAAAGCAATTAAAGTAATCACTGTGGCTCCTGCGCCACCAGAAATCATACCTGGTCTTCCTCCAAATATTGCTGTTATTAATCCTGCTATAAAAGAAGCATACAATCCCATTAAAGGGGGGAAACCAGCTAAAATGGCAAAAGATAATGATTCTGGAATCATTGTCATTGCAACGGTAAGTCCTGCTAGAATTTCGGTTTTGTAATTTACTTTTTGTGTTAAGTCGAAGAGGTTAAATACTTTTCTCATAAAATAAATAAGATTGCATTCGGTAATTATAGTATCGCTATTTACATTCAAGTGGCATTCTACGATGCTAAAAGAATAATTTAAAGAGCGATTAATACTTAGAAAAACCGAAAATGACTGTAACTAAAGGGGTTAATTTTTATGCATTCAAGCTGCAAAATTAACCTTTTATATGAGAAGAGTACACTAGACTTTTAAAGAATAGTTTGTATACAATAAGAGTGACATTTTATATGAGTTTCAGTTTAAAACCGCTGCTAAATAAAAATTGATTTGATTCTTATAATTAAGCCTAAAACTTTATCAAATTAGAAAATATCGAGCTCATAAATAAGATTTCTAATAATTATAAATAGTTCGTAACCTGTATTTACACTCCCGTTAAATTTATACTAATGCGCTGATATAAAGTCAATGCAAAATTCTTATATATTATTTTCGTAAAAAATTAAATTTATGAAAACATATCTCTACGCCGCAGTTAGTTTATTGATGCTTTCGGCATGTAAAAATGAAAAATCTGTTTCTGATGCTGAGAAAGAAGAACTAGCAGACAATGGAATTACTACAGTACAAACTGCTGTAGGTCCGCTAGATCTTGTAGCTCCTTTTTCATCTGAATCTCAAGTAAAAGAGAGTAAAGTTGTAGGATGGGAAAATGGCAAAACACCTATTGCCCCAGAAGGTTTTGTAGTAACTCGTTTTGCAGACTCTTTAGAACATCCTCGATGGACGTATGTAGCTCCTAATAATGATATTTTTGTTGCTGAAGCAAACACAAAAAAAAGCGCTAATCGCATTACACTTCTTAGAGATAGTAACAATGATGGTGAAGTAGATGCCAGGTTTGTTTTTAAAGATGGCTTAAATCAAAATTTCGGAATGCTTATTTTAGACAATTATTTCTATATCGCCAATACAGATGGTTTGTACCGATACCCATATAAAGAAGGCCAGACAAAATTAGAGGGTGAAGGAGAAAAAATTGTCCCTCTTTCTGCTAGTGGTTATAATAATCACTGGACTCGTAATATTATTACCAACAGTGCAAAAGATAAAATTTATATTTCTGTAGGATCTGCTAGTAATGTAGGTGAACAAGGAATGGAAAAAGAAGAACGTCGCGCAACAATACTAGAAGTAAATCCAGATGGTAGTGGTGAAGTTGTTTATGCATCTGGACTTAGAAATCCTGTAGGAATGGACTGGAATCCAGTAACCGGAGATTTATGGACAGCAGTTAATGAGCGTGATGAATTAGGAAATAACTTAGTGCCAGATTACGCAACTAGCGTACAAAAAGGAGGCTGGTATGGATGGCCTTACAGTTATTATGGCCAAATTAAAGATCCGCGTTGGGCAGATGATCCACACCAGGACTTAGTTGACAAAGCTATTATGCCAGATGTACCTTTAGGATCTCATACAGCTTCACTAGGTTTTACTTTTTATAAAGCAGACAAATTTCCAGCAAAATATAAAAATGGAGCATTTGTGGGTCAGCACGGCTCTTGGAATCGTGTACCTTTCTCAGGTTACAAGGTGGTTTTCATACCTTTTGAAAATGGTAAACCACAACCTGCAGAAGATTTCTTAACTGGATTTATTGCTAATGATGGAGAAAATAAAGTATACGGTAGACCAGTAGGAACAACTGTAGGCCCTGACGGATCATTATTAGTAAATGATGATGATAGTGGCATTATCTGGAAGATCTCTGCAAAATAATCTATGAATAACATAGCTATTCTTTTTCTGCTGTTACTTTCAATTTGTGCTCAGGCACAAGTGAAGGCAACAGCAGATTCTGTTTTGACCCGTAACGCACTAGGCGAAGTTTATATAACTTCTACTCCTATTCAAAATGAATTGCAGCGCATACCTGCTTCGGTAAACGTAATCAGTTCTGAAGACTTACAACGTGGCGATCAACTTTCTATCGCTAACGAAATAAACAAAAATCCCGGAATACAAATGCAGCAAGGCGCACTCAATACGAGTCGTATTAGCATAAGAGGTCTGGGAGCTCGCAGTCAATATTCTACAAATCGAGTTAAAGCTTATATTGAAGGTATACCGCTAACCACCGGTGAAGGTGAAACCACACTTGAAGATATAGACCTCAACTTGATAGACCGTCTTGAAATAATTAAAGGACCGGCAAGTAGTAGTTATGGAGCCGGGTTAGGTGGCGCGATTAATATTTCGGTTATAAAACCTAAACCACAAAGTACTTCTGTAAGATTAAATAGCCTAGGTGGCTCATTTGGTCTTTTTAAAGGAGGTGCTACTGCTCTACTTGCTTCAGAAAACACAGCCGGCTTTTTTAGCTACAATCATCTTGAAAAAAATGGATACAGAGCTAACAGCAATTACAATCGTAACACATACACCGCTTATGCTAAAAATCAAATTAATGCGGTAAGTGCACTTACTTTTTTTGGTAATTATACACGCTTAAAAGCATTTATACCGAGCTCCATAAACGAAGATGATTTCAAAAACAACCCTGAAAAAGCTGCTTTCACCTGGGCTCAATCACAGGGGTATGAATCCTACGATAAAGGATTAGCCGGACTTTCTTATAGTTGGAATTTAAATGAATCAAATTCCTGGACAACCAGCATATTTACAAATTTTAGAGATGGCTATGAGCCTAGACCGTTTGATATTTTGGACGAAAACTCAGTTGCTTTTGGAGTACGTAGTAATCTAGCTTCTTCCTTTTCAGTTTTAAATATTCCCATAAGCAGCAATATTGGTGTTGAATATTTTGATGAGCATTATAAAGCAAAACTGTATCAAAACCTATATGAAGATACCAATGGCAACGGTAGTTTACAGGGAGATCTTTTTAGTAAACAGGAACAAGATCGTAAATATCTCAATTTATTTGCTCAGGCAAATCTTAAATTATCAACGCGTTTACAAGCTGAAATAGGGCTTAATTATAACCATAGCAGATACGTACTTGATGATTATTTAAACGAATCAGAAATAGATAATTCTGGAGTCTACACGTATCCGCGTTTGTTTTTACCTCAGGCAGGATTAACTTACGAACTAGTGAATGATAAATACTTATATGCCACAGTGAGTCGTGGTTTTTCACTACCTACAGTTGCAGAAACACTTACTCCTGAAGGAGCCATTAATCCTGAAATTAAACCAGAAACCGGATACAATTATGAAGTGGGTCTAAAAGCACAATGGCTGGATAAAAAGCTATACACCGAACTAGCCTTTTATACGGTTCAAGTTTCAGATTTACTAGTTGCAGAACGTGTAGATAATGATCAGTTTGTAGGTAGAAATGCCGGAAAAACTTCTCATAATGGAATTGAAGTTTTGATGAATTACAAAGATCGTATGTTTAATTCGCTATTAATTAATCCTTACGCTTCACTTACTATTAACGATTATTCATTTGAAGATTTTACCGATAATGATATTGATTATGCAGGGAATGACCTTACCGGAGTGGCAGACAAAGTATTTAATCTTGGTTTGGATTTAATTCACGATTCGGGTTTACGCTTTAATGTAAACTATAGACATACTGGAAAAATCCCACTAGATGATGCAAACAGCATTTACAGTGACAGTTATAATCTTGTAAATCTGCGGGCTGATTACGAGTTTAAAATAGCTCAGCAATTTACTACTACGCTTTATAGTGGTGTAAATAATGTTTTTGACACCAATTATGCCGCTCAGGTTTTACCTAATGCAACAGGATTTGGTGGTGCTGCACCTCGTTATTATTATCCCGGAGATCCGGTAAACTTCTATATTGGACTTAATTTGAATATATTTTAGAACTTAAACAGCTGCTTACTAGCCGCCTTCTGACTCCTTGTTAAAATTTTCAAGCTCAGCTTTAAAATTTGCACTTAGTTTCATCAAGGCGTCTAGTAAATCCAGCTGATGTTCGGGTAGTAGAAGTTCTCCCTTTAACTGCATAGCATCACAGTACTCAAAAAATAAATTTTGATAGTAAGGTTCGATTTCTAATTGACGGGTTAAAAATTGCTGATCAAAATAATCATTAGTAGCAAATAGTTCCTGGTACTGCTCATACGTTATAGGCGCATATTCCTTTTGTTGCTTTGATGGATCTTTTTTAAACAACCCCATAAAACGCTTAGCCAGCATTATAAAATCTACCCCATTACTGGTATATTGAGGTCTGTATTTTTGAGGATTTTGCTTGATGTCATTTTGAATTAGGGTATTAACTTCGGCGGTATATTCTTCCTGACTAAATTTTTTCTCCTTTGGGGCTTCCGTAAGACGCACCTCATCCAATTCATTTAAGTTTTCATTAAGCTCTACAACCCAACGCTTTTCTAGCTGATAAGGCTCAATAATAAAAATTTGAGTTTCCATAAAGGGAGCGCTAAAAACCAAGGAATCATTGATTCTTGCAGCAATACTAAAATCGCCTTCATCTGTAGTTACCATACTCCTATTTTGAGTACGATTTTCTACCAGTACTCCCGGCACTCTTTTATCTCCTGCGTAAACTTTACCGCTAGTATTTTGTGAATAGCCTGAGAAGGCCAATATAAATATCCCCAGAAATAGAAGTACTTTATAATTCATATATAAAACTAGAGATTAAATGTGTTAGTTTTCGGTAATTGCTAGATCGTGGAATTCATCGCTTCTTTTCAATAAAAAATCTAAAAACCGAATTTGATTCTTTTTATCTAATAATCTGGAATCTATCTGCTGACTTTGACAATAGTCAAAAAATGTAGGCTCCTCTTTTTTAGAAACGGCTAATTGATTCCGAAGCAAATCTTCATTAAAAAAATCATCTTTCTTAAAGAAAACAATTAATTCTTCAAGACCTAAAATTCTAAAACGCTTGGCTGCCTGATTATCATTTCTCTTTTGATTATTAATACCCTTAAGTATCATTTTGCCTAAAGCAATAAAATCGATTCCGCCCCCAGAAGATGGCGGGCTATAAGCGTAGGGGTTATCTCTAATATCTTTTTGAAGCCAGCTATTAAAGTTCTTGCTGTACTCGGCAACACTAAACTCCTTCGCCTTAGACATACCCGTTAAAAGCACCTCATCAAGTTCGTTTCTATTTTCTAATAATTCTACAACCCAAATCTCATTTAAATGATATTCTTGTACACGAATTATTTGGGTTTTAAAAAAGGATGCGCTAAAAACCAAAGAGTCACCAATATTTGCAGCAAAATTAAAATCTCCTTTAGCATTTGTAGAAGCCATGCTATTTTGAGTAGTATTAATTATCAACACACCTTCCATAGGTTTGTTATCTGCGTACACCTTACCTGTAGTTTTTTGAGAATAGCCCTTAAGAACAATTAAAAGAATAATGAAAACTAGAATTTTTCTCAGCATAAAATAGATCTGTTAATTAAAGACCTATTCGCTGTCAAAAAGTTGCAAAGATTTAAATGCGGACAGCGTCTGGTACTAACCCCGTGTAGTCACCTCCATTGCGTATAACGTCTCGCACTATTGATGAGGAAATATAACTTTTCCCAGATGATGTAAGCAGGAATACGGTTTCAATTTGAGAAAGTTTTCTATTTGTATGTGCGATTGCCTTTTCAAATTCAAAATCCCCGGGGTTTCTGAGTCCCCGCAATATAAACGCACTATCTGTTTCATTACAAAAATCAACCGTAAGTCCTTTGTAGGTCATTACTTTAATTTTTGGCTCGTCTTTAAATGATTCTTTCAAAAAAGTTTCTCGCTGTTCTAAGGTGAACATATACTTTTTATCTGCATTAACACCTATAGCTAAAATAATCTCGTCAAAGAGTTTTAACCCACGCTCAATAATATCGTAGTGACCTAATGTAAGTGGATCAAAAGATCCTGGAAAAACTGCGCGTTTCATAGACGTTATATCGATTGAAATTAAAAGTACAAAATGTATGAGGAATATTTATTGAATCAATAAGCTTTCAACTGAAAGCAAATTGACACTTTTATATAACCTCTATTGGTTAAGCGCTTGCTCGATTACATTATCAAATAAGTCTGTCAGACTCATGCCTGCTACTTTTGCCTGCTGCGGAATGATACTAGCCGGACTCAAACCCGGAGTTGTATTTACTTCTAGAAAATGAGGCTCCCCATTATGAAAAATAAATTCTGCACGTGTAAGGCCTTTTAGTTTTAAAACTTTAAAAACCTTTTCTGCTTCTCGCTGTACTGTGCTTGTTTGCTCGTCGCTGATGCGTGCAGGAGTGATTTCTTGTGATTTACCAGCATATTTTGCTTCATAATCAAAGAAGTCATTGTCACTTACAATTTCGGTGACCGGCAACGCTTGTATTTTTCCGTGGTAATTAATTACACCTACAGAAACTTCTGTGCCCTCTAAAAATGATTCGATTATAATTTCGTCATCCTCTTTAAACGAAATTGCAATTGCCGCTTCGAGTGCATCTTCTTCATAGACTTTAGATACCCCAAAACTGCTACCTGCTTTATTGGCTTTTACGAAACAGGGTAAACCTACCTTCGCAACAATTTCTGAAGTATTTATAACATCACCTTTATTTAAAAAATAATTTGTCGCCGTTTTAATACCATACGCACTAAGTACACTTATACAATCACGCTTGTTAAAAGTAAGGGCGGCTTCATAATAATCACAAGCTGTTTGAGGAATACCCAGCAACTCCAAGTAGGCTTGAAATGTGCCATCTTCTCCGGGAGTTCCGTGAATGGTATTAAACACACAGTCAAATTTTATCTTTGTACCGTCTATGGTAATAGAAAAGTCACTTTTATCTACCGGAAATGGTTTGTGATCAGAATGGCTGCAAAACCAACCTTCCTTTATTATAGAAATAGGATAAACTGTATACTTTGAAGTGTCAAGATGTTTACAAACTGTATTTCCACTAAGCATCGATATCGCTACCTCGCTAGAAAAACCACCCATTATAACCGCTATATTTTTTTTTGACATAGTAAATAATAACTCTTTGCGTTTCTTAATAATAAATCGGGTTCAAAGAACGCTATTTTTAGAATAAATAGGCAAAAAAAATGATTGCAATTGAGGGTCACCCAATTTTAAACTAAGTTTGTAGCCGCAAAATCGCATGTGTATGGGACTAATAAAATTTATATTTAGCAAAGCATTTTTAATGCAGCTACTTCTTGCCTTAATCGTATTGGTTATTTTAGGATTTGCCTTTATGTTTTGGCTTAGCTCTTCTACAAATCACGATGAGCGCATTGCAGTTCCCGATCTTAGTAAAATGTCGTTAAGCTTAGTAAAGCAAGAGCTTGACAATGCTAATTTAAATTACATTGTGATTGATTCTTCTAATTACAATCCAGATTACCCTACGTACTCTGTCATAGAGCAAAATCCTGCAGCAGGGAAATTTGTAAAGGAAAACAGAAAAATATATCTCGTTTTAAATCCTTCCGGATACCGCGAGATTGCAATCCCTGCATTAGTAGGAAGAACACAGCGCCAGGTAGAACCTACATTACTTGCTTTAGGATTCAAAGTAGGTAGAATAGACCTGCGCGATCACATTTCTGAAGATGAAGTTTTAGAATTAAGACATAACGGGACTACCCTAAAAGAAGGTGACAGATTGCGTAAAATGTCTGTTATAGACCTTGTTGTAGGCAATGGAAAAGATAATTATTACAATAATGCTACTGAAGATTCAGTAGATATAGATGATTCTATTAACGAAGATGAAGAATTAGAAGATGCAGGATTTTAATACAGAAGGACCAGACGAACAAGAAGACGAGCTTTTTGAACATTATAATTTTACCGCAGGAAAAGGTCAAGAACCTCTGCGTGTAGATAAGTTTTTAATGAATTTTATTGAGAAAGCAACGCGTAATAAAATTCAAACTGCAGCTAAAAACGGAAATATTCAAGTTAATGGTGCAGTCGTAAAACAAAATTACAAAGTAAAAGCAGGTGATGTCGTTCGCGTAATGTTTGAGCATCCGCCGTATGAGTTTTTACTTACTCCAGAAAATATTCCGTTAGATATAGTTTATGAAGATGACACACTGCTGGTGGTAAACAAACCTGCAGGCATGGTCGTTCATCCGGGACATGGTAATTACAGTGGCACATTAATAAACGCTCTAATCTATCATTTCGAAAATTTACCTGAAAACAGTAGCGGCAGACCGGGACTTGTACATAGAATTGATAAAGATACAAGTGGCCTGCTGGTGGTGGCAAAAACCGTAGCTGCAATGACTCACCTTGCCAAACAGTTTTTTGATAAAAGTAGCGAGCGCGAATATGTAGCAATCGTTTGGGGAAATGTCGAAGAAGAAGAAGGTACAGTTGAAGGTCATATAGGCAGACATCCTAAAAATCGTATGCAGAATACAGTTTTTCCGGAAGGTGATCAGGGTAAAGAAGCTGTAACGCATTATAAAGTTTTAGAGCGTTTGGGTTATGTAACTAAGATTTCGTGTAGGTTAGAAACCGGTCGTACCCATCAAATACGCGTGCATTTAAAATACATAGGACACACCCTATTTAACGATGAGCGCTATGGAGGAGATGCTATTTTAAAAGGCACCACCTTTACAAAGTACAAACAGTTTGTAGACAATTGTTTTAAAATATTGCCTAGACAAGCATTACATGCTAAAACATTAGGTTTTGTGCACCCTAAAACCGGTGAATGGATGAGCTTTAACAGTGATATCCCACAAGATATGGTAGACTGCATCGAGAAGTGGCGTGGTTATGCCAAGCATGCGATGGAGTAATTTTTGATAGCGCTTACGCGGAAAACTTATAGTTTATCTTAAATTTAAAGTATGCTAGATTTTATACCTGAAAATTTACAGACAATACTCATTGTCGTTGTCCTTGCCTTATTATTTCTTGCGGTAATGAAAAATAATAAGCGTAATCAAAGTAAAATGAGGGATCGAAAACGACGCAGTTTTAGAGCGGACTACTTTGAAAGAAAAAACCAGCGTGATCAGGGAGATAATTCCTCAAATTAAAAAATTCAATATCTTGAAAATTTATACAAAAACCGGAGATAAAGGTACTACAGCACTCTTTGGAGGAACGCGTGTTTCTAAACACGACATTCGTATTGAAAGTTACGGTACACTTGACGAACTCAATTCACATATAGGTTTGCTACGCGATCAAGAAATAGATTCAAATAGTAAAAAACAACTTATTACTATTCAGGAAAAACTATTTGTTATAGGTGCAATTCTTGCGACTGACCCTGAAAAGGCAATCTTAAAAAATGGTAAAGAACGATTAGATATTAAGCGTATAAATGATCTTGATATCGCACTTCTGGAAACCGAAATGGACATCATGGATGAACAGCTACCTCCTATGACTCACTTTGTACTTCCCGGAGGGCATCAAACAGTGTCATTCTGTCACATAGCGCGCAGTGTATGTCGTAGAGCAGAGCGACTGGCAACTGCTCTTTATCAAGAAGTTCCGTTTGAAGATAATGCCTTAAAATATTTAAACCGTCTTTCTGACTATCTCTTTGTAATGGCACGTTTCTTGTCAAATCAGCTACAAGCAAAAGAGATTAAGTGGATACCAGAAAAATAGCTTTTCAGTATTCGTTTTAAGTCATAAGTACCGTTATCTTAACAGATTACATACGTTCTTAAAAATAATATTGAATTAATTGATATTTTCCTTGGTTATTACGCTAATAAATTTATTTTTGCAAAAAATTAAATACGTTAACTATGTACTGGACATTAGAACTAGCCTCTCACCTAAGCGATGCACCTTGGCCGGCTACCAAAGATGAATTGATTGATTATGCAATTAGAACGGGAGCGCCACTTGAGGTTGTAGAAAATTTACAATCTATGGAAGATGAAGGTGATTCTTATGATTCTATTGACGAGATATGGCCAGACTACCCGTCTGACGACGACTACCTCTGGAATGAGGATGAATACTAGATTTTACATCACGTAAACACATAAAAAGTCTCGCATTGAGGCTTTTTTTTTGCTTAAATTTGAACTGCTTGAGAAAGCAAATTGTCGTAACATAGCGTTGCGTTTATCGGAAGATTAATTTATTAATAGCCACGCCTCAAGCGCAACTTAAGCAATCTATTGATAATAAACTATTTACCAAATTATGGGCTTATTAGATAAAGTATTAAAGGTATTTGTAGGAGACAAATCAAAACAAGATGTCGCCTCTATACAACCTATTGTTGAAAAAATAAAAAGTTTCGAATCTCAACTCGAGAAACTTTCTCACGATGAATTAAGGCAAAAAACTACTGAGTTTAAAGCTAAAATTGCTAACGCTCTCGCAGATAATAACGCTGCTCAACTCAAATTACAGGCAGAAGCAGATGAAACTGAGGATATAGATCGCAAAGAAGAGATCTACACAGAAATAGATAAGCTTAAAGATGACGCCTACACTATAAGCGAGCAGGTACTTAATGATATTTTACCAGAAGCTTTTGGCGTTGTTAAAGAAACTGCTAAACGTTTTTACCACAACACTTCTATTAAAGTTACCGCAAATGCATTTGATCGCGAATTGAGTGCAGAAAAAGATTATGTAACCTTAGATGGTGATCACGCAGTCTGGGCTAATAGCTGGGATGCAGCTGGTAAAGCAATTACGTGGGATATGATACATTACGATGTACAGCTCATAGGTGGTGTGGCAATGCACCAAGGTAAAATTGCTGAGATGCAAACGGGTGAGGGTAAAACCCTGGTTGCTACTCTTCCGGTTTATTTAAATGCGCTTACCGGAAAAGGGGTTCACTTAGTAACAGTAAATGATTACTTAGCTAAAAGGGATAGTGCCTGGATGGCACCTTTGTTTAATTTTCACGGTCTTACCCTTGATTGTATAGATTTTCATAAGCCTAACTCAGCAGCGCGTCGCAAAGCATACGCGGCAGACATAACTTACGGTACAAATAATGAATTTGGTTTTGACTACCTAAGAGATAATATGGCTCACGCGCCAAACGATCTGGTACAACGCGCTCCTAATTATGCAATTGTTGATGAGGTTGACTCGGTACTTGTAGATGATGCCCGTACCCCATTAATTATTTCTGGGCCGGTTCCTAAAGGGGATCAGCACGAGTTTGATGCTTTAAAACCTAAGATTGATAGCTTAGTTAATTTGCAACGCCAGCAATTGACAGGTACGCTTTCAGAAGCCAAAAAATTAATAGCTTCCGGCGACACAAAAGAAGGAGCTATATTATTATTACGCGTTTACAGAGGTTTACCTAAAAACAAAGCGTTAATTAAATTCCTTAGTGAAGAGGGAATTCGCTTACTGCTACAAAAAACCGAAAATCAATATATGCAGGATAACAATCGCGAAATGCATGTGATTGATTCTGACCTATATTTTACAATAGATGAAAAAAACAATCAGATAGAACTTACCGATAAAGGTATTGAGCATCTGTCTGGTAAAGACGATCCTAATTTCTTCATCATGCCAGAAATGGGCGTAGAAATTAATAAGATCGAGAGCGCTAACTTAACTTCTGAAGAGGAAGCTGAAAAGAAAGAAGAACTTTTTAGAGAATTTAGCATTAAGAGCGAGCGTATTCATACGATGAATCAATTGCTTAAAGCTTATACCTTATTTGAAAAGGATACTGAATACGTGGTAATGGACAACAAAGTAAAAATTGTTGATGAGCAAACCGGTCGTATTATGGATGGGCGTCGTTACAGCGATGGCCTACACCAAGCTATCGAAGCAAAAGAACATGTAAAAATTGAAGACGCTACTCAAACTTTTGCAACCGTAACACTTCAGAATTACTTTAGAATGTACCGCAAACTTTCAGGGATGACGGGTACAGCTGTTACAGAAGCAGGTGAACTTTGGGAAATTTACAAGTTAGATGTTGTAGAAATCCCTACAAATCGTCCAATCGCACGAGATGATCGTGATGATAAAGTTTATAAAACTAAACGCGAGAAATACAATGCTGTTATAGACGAAGTACAAAATCTTGTAGATGCGGGAAGACCTGTACTTATAGGTACCACTTCGGTAGAAATCTCAGAATTGTTAGGTAAAATGCTTTCGTTAAGAAAAGTTCCTCACAATGTATTAAACGCGAAGTTACATAAGAAAGAAGCAGATATTGTAGCAGATGCAGGTAACTCTGGTCAGGTAACTATTGCTACTAACATGGCAGGTCGTGGTACAGACATCAAACTTAGCAAAGCTGTAAAAGATGCTGGTGGTCTCGCTATCATAGGTACAGAACGTCACGATTCAAGACGTGTTGACCGCCAGTTACGTGGTCGTGCCGGTCGTCAAGGTGATCCAGGTAGTTCGCAATTTTATGTTTCTTTAGAAGATAACTTAATGCGACTTTTCGGTTCAGAACGTATCGCAAAAATGATGGACCGTATGGGTCTTAAAGAAGGAGAAGTTATTCAACACGGAATGATTTCTAAATCTATAGAACGCGCTCAAAAGAAAGTAGAAGAAAACAACTTTGGGGTACGTAAGCGTTTACTAGAGTATGATGATGTGATGAATGCACAGCGTGAAGTAATTTACAAACGTCGCTACCATGCTTTGTTTGGAGAACGTCTGCGTGTAGATATCGCAAATATGATCTATGATACTTCTGAAGTAATTGCTGAAACAAATAAAGCGGCTCAGGATTATAAGAATTTCGAATTTGAATTAATTCGTTTCTTCTCAATGAGTAGTCCGGTTGATCAAAAGGAATTTGAGTCAACTTCAGCTAAACAACTAGCTTTAAAAGTTTATGATGCTGCTCTTATACATTACAGAGAAAAAATGGAGCGCAACGCAGCAGTTGCCTTCCCTATCATAAGTAATGTTTATGAGAATCCAGATAGTAATTATGAGCGCATTGTTGTTCCTTTTTCTGACGGTATCAAAGAACTTAAGGTGGTAACAAACCTTAAAGAAGCTTATGAATCTAAAGGGAAACAGTTAATTACAGATTTTGAAAAGAATATAACATTAGCGATAATTGATGACGCCTGGAAAACTCATTTACGTAAAATGGATGAGCTTAAACAAAGCGTTCAATTAGCTGTTCACGAGCAAAAAGATCCTTTATTAATTTATAAGTTTGAAGCTTTTGAATTGTTTAAGCAAATGATTGACCAGGTTAATAAAGATGTAATTTCTTTCCTATTTAAAGGAGAATTACCTGTACAACAAGAAAGCCAGATTAGAGAAGCTCGACAAGTGAAGCAAGCTGAAAAAGTGCAAACAAGCAAAGAAGAAATTCCTAATCTTGATGAGCGCGCTTCACAAAACAGATCTGCTGGCAATACGCAACCTCAACGTCAACAAGTGACTGAAACAATTACTCGTGAACGTCCTAAAATAGGTCGTAATGATAAAGTTACTATCAAGCACGTTATGAATGGTGAGAACAAATCGATGAAATTTAAACAGGCAATTCCATTGCTAGATAATGGGGATTGGGTTCTTGTAGATGAATAAGAAAACATCCTAAAATTCTTTAAAAAACACCCGTTAATAACGGGTGTTTTTTGTTAATAACATTCGTGAAATCACTCCTAAATATTCTTCACACAAACTTAATATTGCAGCCAACAAAGAGACATACAATACCCTTAAATTTATACCCTAACTACTTTATAAATTGTACAGTAAAAATCGCTTACATCAAGAATTAAAAGAGGCTACTAATATGAAAGCCGTTGAGTTACGTGCCTGGTTGCGCACCGACATTGCACCATTAACCGTAGCTAATTATGACGATGCTCCATCTATGGATCAATCGAACAAACTTCTAGTGATTTTAATGAAAGATACCGAAGATCTAACAAAATCTGACTGTCTTTTTATTCAAAGCATTTTGCAGCGTATTAAGTATATTAAAAATACAAGAAGCCGAGTTCCTCATACTAAACTAGACTGGGAAAACTCATTACGCAACTTGGGTTATGATGTGAAAAAGAAAAATCAAGCGAAGAAAAAAGTAAAAGAATATAACTAATTCTCGCTTACAAACTACCAGCCACGCCTACCCTTTTATCGATACATACTTCTCCTAAGCACAGAATATTTCTATAATTAAATTTTTATAGTATCTTCATAATTGCTTTAATACTTGAGTTATGACATTTCCACGTCTAGAGCTGAAATGGGCTTTTATCTATACCATATTTTTGTTGGTTTGGATGTGTGTTGAGCGCTTTTTAGGCTGGCACGATGAGAAAATTGATGAGCATCATCTCTACACTCTTTTTTTTTATTTACCGGCTATTGCCATTTATTTTATCGCTTTAATAGATAAAAGAAATAATTTCTACGGAGGAATAATCACCTATAAACAAGCTTTCATATCTGGATTAATCTTAACTGTATTTATAGCAATTCTAGCCATCCCCGCTCAGTTTATTATTAGCGAAGTTATTAGTCCGTATTATTTTGAAAATGTAATAGAATATGCAGTTTCTAGCGGCATAGCAAGTCCCGAAGAAGCTAATGAGTTATTTAATTTAAAAAGATACTTACTTCAATCTGTGGTGAGTAGTTTGGCATTTGGATTTGTTATTACAGCACTAGTTTCCGCATTTATTAAAAGGAAATAAAGCGGTTATTCTTTATTAAAAAATGCTTGTGTTATCTTTGAGTTATGGAAAGAAAACTAAAACTTCTTTGTTCTGATATCGATGGAACAATACTCAATACAGATCGTGATATTGCTCCCGAAACAGCATCGGCATTTGCAAAGCTACCTAAAGATTTTCCGATAATATTGGCATCTTCAAGGATGCCTTCTGCAATGTATTATGTGCAAGAGAAAATAGGTGCACACGGGAGTCCGTTAATATGCTACAACGGTGGATTAGTCCTTGACAGCAGAGGATCAACTTTGCATAGTCACACGGTCTCACTTGCCTTTTTAGATACGGTAATCCAACATCAAAAAAGCTTTGATTACAACATTAGTACATATTGCACAGATACCTGGAGAACGGCTGAAGAAGACTACTGGACCACACGCGAAATAAGAACTACTCGCGTAGAACCCGTTCTAACACCCTTAGAGGATCATATTGCCGTATTAGAAGCAATTAATGAACAACCTCATAAAATAATGTGTATGGGTGATCCTGAGGCGTTAGACGATTTAATTAAAGTGCTGGAGAAAGCGCATGGAAATGAGGCGCACTTCTACAGATCTAAGGATACGTATCTTGAAATAAGTGCAAAAAATATAGATAAAAGCACTGCGCTCGAACAGCTAATTAAAGACACCTATAATCTAGAAATGGAAGATGTGATTGCATTTGGCGATAATTATAATGACATTACAATGATTAAAAATGTAGGCTTCGGAATTGCTGTTGCAAATGCTACACAAGAAGTGAAAGAAGTTGCAGACTATGTAAGTGATTTTTCTAATAAAGAGAATGCAGTTGCACTAGCAATTGAAAAGTTTCTTCATTAACTATAGAATTAGAATGTAGTAACTAATAGAAAAAAAAGCGAGAGGCGCCCTCCAACCAAAAAGTGCGCCTCTCAAAACAACCTAACCAATAATCTTACTAACCAATTATTATCTTCAATTATTAATTCAAATATTTTGTGTAATTATTCACTGTAATTTTTGCACCTAGATCGTGCATTAAATTATACAAACCAAAAAAGGTTCTGTTTATATATAAAAAATGCTTGCTTCCCCTATTCCCATTCATTTTACGCAACTGGGTATCCTTAGAATACTTATCACTTAGATCTGCAATATGGGCAAAAAATGACTCATCGCTAAAATCAAAGCTTTCGTGATGAAATGGCTTAGTAAATAAACTAAGCATCTCGTGAAACAACTCTGAAAAGAATTTAAGCTCTTCTTCAGAATCATCTGCTCTCAGAATCTCTAACTCAAACATTTTATTTCTAAAAATATCAGGGTTATTGATATTCTCAGGTTCAGCTAATTCAAAATAGGGAGTGTAGAATTCTTCAGGAACTTTTTTAATACAACCAAAATCGATTGCGATCAAATTATTCTCTGAATCCACTAAAAAATTACCTGGATGAGGATCTGCATGTACTGCTTTCAAATGATGCATTTGATACATATAAAAATCCCATAGGGCCTGCCCTATTTTATCTGCAGCAACTTGATCTTGGTTATGCGCTGTAAATTCGCTTAAATGCTCTCCAGTCATCCAGTCCATTGTGATGATTCGTTCACTTGACAAATCTGGATAATAATTAGGAAATTTTAAGTTCGGAATTACACTACATTTTTCAGTAATCGACATACTTTGACACACTTCTAAAATATAGTCTGTTTCTTCTAAAAGCTTGTCTTCAACTTCCTGAAAATACTTTTCTTTGTCCTTACCTTTTAGATTAAACATCCGGCTAGCAATAGGCTTCACTAGAGCCAAATCACTACTAATACTATCTGCAACTCCCGGGTATTGTATTTTCACAGCAAGATTTTTCCCATCTAATGTTGCCTTGTGCACCTGACCGATACTAGCAGCATTTACACTTTGAGTTGTGAATGTATCAAATATCTCTTCCGGATATTTATCTAAATATTTTTTGAACGTCTTTCTCACTAAGGGTGCAGACAATGGTGGTACAGAAAATTGGGATAATGAAAACTTCTCCACATATGCCTTTGGCAATATGTTTTTTTCCATACTCAACATCTGTGCTACTTTAAGCGCACTACCCTTTAAACTTTTTAAGCCATCGTATATATCTTCAGCATTTTCAGAATCTAACTCTTCTCGAGTTAATTCGCCATTAAATGCTTTCTTTCCGTAGTATTTTGCATAATTACCCCCTACTTTCACGCCGGTTCGAACTAACTGTGAAGCACGCTGTAATTTATTAGTTGGGATGTAATCTATCGTTTTCATAGGTTCTTAATTAGATCTTGAAAAATTTTCTTTAAATATAAATTTCCCAAAGTCAAGAATACTTTCTAATGGTGTAGTATTGAACACATCAAAAATTGCGTTTACTGACTTTTCTATAGCTACATCTGTTTTTTCAAAACGAGCAGAATTGTCGTCCATCCAAAATTTAATCAAGAATAAAGTTTGCAGCCAAGCACCCTCACTAAATATCGAAACCGGATTTTTAGTAAGACGTGATGATTTTTCCTCGTTAGCTTCTTCTATCAAGTTACCTGCAAAATCTCTCACTTTCAATCTTAAATCTCTCAATTGACCTAAACTTTTTAAAGCATCCTTTTGCTCTTGCAAAGCAAAAAGCACATAACTACGATTTGCAGTTAACACTTCAAAAAAAGTGTAAAAAAATGAAAGCATCTTTTCCCTATTCGGGTATGTTGCGTAGGCTGGGTTCTTGCGTAATACCGCAATCGTATTTTCATAGAAACTCACCCAAATATTTTCTCTTATACCCTGAAAAGAACCAAAATAATTATAGAAAGCACCTTCCTCAATATTATGGTCTTTACAAAACTTAAATACCGAAGTTGGTCGATGACCATTTTCTAAAACATACTCCATATACATTGTCGTAATTAACTCTTTAGAGAGACTGGGAGCAATTTGTTTAATAGTGTTTTTTTTATTTGTGGTAGCCATATCTTATTGGTTTACTGATGTAAATTTAAAACTGTTTAACCCCTAATCAAAAAAAGTAAACAAAATCTTTAGTTAAAGTTCTTTCAGCAATTTTGAAAGTTGTGTCAGTTTGTCACAACCCTACATTTGGTACTTTTTTTGACTTTAGGGAAGAGAATCTGGTAGTATTACTAGGTCACGAATTAAAACATAAATAATCCGATAAATTAGTCGGCTATTTTAAAAAAATCATACACTATGTCTACAGGTAAAATTAATGTTGCTGTTGAGAACATTTTTCCGCTAATCAAGAAATTCTTGTACAGTGACCATGAAATCTTTTTAAGAGAATTAGTTTCAAATGCAACAGATGCTACGCTAAAATTAAAGCACCTAACTAATATAGGTGAAGCCAGTGTAGAATATGGGAATCCTATAATTGAAGTTAAGGTTGATAAAGAGGAAAAAACCATCCGTATTATTGACCAAGGTCTTGGTATGACCGAAGAAGAGGTTCAGAAATACATCAATGAAGTTGCATTTTCTGGAGCAGAAGAATTTTTAGATAAATATAAAGATTCGGCTAAAGATAGTGGTATTATAGGTCATTTTGGACTTGGTTTTTATTCTGCATTTATGGTTGCTCGTAAAGTAGAAATTATAACTAAATCTTTTAAAGATGAGCCAGCTGTACGTTGGGAATGTGATGGTTCTCCAGAATTCACACTTACTCCAGCAGATAAAACAGAACGCGGTACAGAAATCGTTTTACACGTTGCTGAGGATTCGGAAGAATTTTTAGAAGAAAATCGCATTAGTCAGTTGCTAAATAAGTACAACAAGTTTATGCCTGTGCCAATTAAATTTGGTACAACTGAAGAAGCAATTCCATTACCTGAAGACGCTCCAGAAGATGCTGAAGCGGAAACTAAAACTGTTGACAATATAATCAACAACCCAAACCCGGCTTGGACAAAGCAACCTACAGATCTTGAAGAGAAAGATTATAACTCATTCTACCGCGAGTTGTATCCTATGCAATTTGAGGAGCCTCTATTCCATATTCACTTAAATGTAGATTACCCATTTAACTTGACTGGTATTCTATATTTCCCGCGTTTAGGCCAGGATATGAATATCCAAAAAGATAAAATTCAGCTTTATCAAAACCAAGTTTATGTAACAGATAACGTAGAAGGAATTGTACCAGAATTTTTAACCATGTTACGTGGTGTGATTGATTCTCCAGATATTCCACTTAACGTATCACGCTCATACTTACAAGCAGATGGAGCTGTTAAAAAGATATCAAGTTATATCACACGTAAAGTTGCAGATAAACTAAAATCACTTTTCAACGAAGATCGTGCAGATTTTGAAAAGAAATGGAATGATATCAAAGTAGTGATTGAATACGGGATGCTTAGCGAAGATAAATTCTTTGAAAAAGCAGATGCCTTTGCACTATATCCTACTGTAGATAATACCTATTACACTTTTGCAGAATTGCAAGAGAAAATTAAAGACACTCAGACAGATAAAGATGGTAAGCTTATAGTTCTTTATGCATCAAATAAAGATTCGCAACATCAATATATTGAGGCTGCAAAAGCAAAAGGATATGAAGTACTACTATTAGACTCTCCTATCGTTTCTCACTTATTACAAAAATTAGAAACTTCTAAAGAGAATATTAGCTTTGTACGTGTAGATGGAGACAATGTTGAAAGTCTTATTAAAAAAGATGAAGAACAAATCTCAAAACTTTCTGATGAGGAAAAAGAAAGCTTAAAAACACTTCTTGAAGAGACAATTGCAGATAAATCATATACTGTAAAATTAGAAGCTATAGATAGTAGTGCAGCACCATTTATGATTACTCAACCAGAATTTATGCGTCGTATGAAAGAGATGCAGGCAACTGGTGGCGGTGGTGGAATGTTTGGTATGGGTAATATGCCAGATATGTACAATGTAATTGTTAACACTAACAGTGATCTTGTAAATGAGATTTTAGCAACTAAAACTAAAGAGAAACAAGAACGATTAATTACTCAATCTATGGACCTTGCTCGTTTATCTCAAGGTTTGCTAAAAGGAGAAGCTTTAACTAACTTTGTTAAGCGTTCCTATGAGATGATCAAATAGGAAGTTAGATCTTAGATTTGAGAAGCTAGATCTTAAATCCTAACTTAAATATTAAGAGCCACTCGTTTTGAGTGGCTTTTTTTATAGCTACGGTTTTCTAACGTTTCTTTAACCCTCAATTGCAAAGCCTTAATCGGTTTATTAGTAAATTCACATAGACTAAATACTTATTATGTTTCAATACACCGCAACCTACACAGACCTCTACCAATTGAGTATGGCGCAGGTTTATTTCAATAAAAAACAAAACCAGGAAGCAACATTTGATTATTATTTTAGAACACTTCCGTTTAAAGGTGGATATGCTGTTTTTGCAGGTTTAGAAGAACTCCTTACAATTATAGAAGAATTGCGATTTTCTAAAGAGGATCTGGCATATTTGAAAACACTTGATTTTGAAGATGAATTTTTAAACTATTTAAAAGATTTTCGCTTTCGCGGAAAAATAACATCAATGGCAGAAGGTGAAATTGTATTTGGTACAGCACCTATTCTTCAGGTAGAAGCAAATCTTATCGAGGCACAAATAATAGAAACTATATTATTAAACACCCTTAACTTTCAAACTTTAATTGCTACTAAAGCCAGTAGAATTAGACAAGTTGCAGGAGATAAAACTTTACTTGATTTTGGTTTGCGACGTGCACAAGGCCCAGGTGGTTATTATGCGTCTCGCGCAGCAATAATTGGTGGGTTTGACGGCAGCAGTAATGTTATTACAGGAAGAGACTTTGACATAAAAATTAGTGGTACAATGGCACATGCTTTTGTGCAAAGTTATGATGATGAACTCACGGCATTTAGAGATTTTGCAGAAAACAGACCTTCTAATTGTGTTTTATTAGTAGATACGTATGACACGCTTAAAAGTGGTGTTCCTAATGCCATTAAAGTGGCCAAAGAAATGGAAAGCCGAGGTCAAAAATTATTAGCCATACGTCTCGATAGTGGCGACCTTGCCTATTTATCTAAAAAGTCAAGAGCCATGCTGGATGATGCAAATTTGTCTTATGTACAGATTGCTGCTTCAAACCAGCTTGACGAATATGTGATTCAAAGTTTACAAAACCAAAAAGCCCCAATAGATATATATGGTGTAGGCACAAATCTAGTAATTGGCAAACCTGATGGAGCTCTTGACGGAGTCTATAAATTGTCTTACGCCAATGGTAAACCCCGCATAAAAATTTCAGAAAGTATATCTAAAGTGACTCTACCTTTTAAAAAACAGGTTTATCGAATTAAAAATAGTGAAGGAGTTTTAATAGGTGCAGATGCGATAGCTATAGCAGATGAACATCATGTAGAACGTATGAATCACCCTGTAGAACCTTTCAAAAATCTAACTATAAAGTCGCTTAGCCAAGAGCCGATGCTAAAACCAGTGATGGAAGATGGGAAGCGTATTAATAAAATAAGAACGATACAAGAAATTGCTTCTTACACTAAAGAAAAGCTCTCTGAACTTCCTGAAGAATACAAACGTTTTGATAATCCGCATATATATAAAGTGGGTATAAGCGATAGATTAAAACAAGAACGTGATAAGCTCATCGCAGAACACAAAAGATAAATGTGACCTTTAAAATAAACCAAAGTCTAATTCATATAAAACGGAATGAAAGCACTGATAATTATTGATATGCAAAATGATTTTATGCCAGGTGGTTCACTCGCTGTCCCCGGAGGAGATCAAATAATTCCGCTTGTTAATAGTTTGCAAGAAAAATTTGATCTTGTTATTGCAACCCAAGATTGGCATCCAGATAATCATTCAAGTTTTGCAGAAAATCATACTGGCAAATCTGAATTTGAACAGATAAACCTAGGTGGTATACAACAAGTTTTATGGCCGGTACATTGTATTCAAACAACGAGTGGCGCAGACTTTCACCCCCATTTAAATGTATCTCGAATAGAAGCTATTTTTAGAAAAGGTACAGATTCCAAAATTGATAGTTATAGTGGGTTTTATGACAATGCTCATAAAAAATCTACAGGTCTTTCTGGCTATTTAAAAGGTAAAGGAGTTACATCTCTTTATTTCTGTGGACTCGCAGCAGACTATTGTGTTTCATATTCTGCCTTAGATGCCCTGGCGGAAGGCTTTAAGGTTACCTTATATGAAGATGCGACGAGAGCTATAGATGACAATAACTTTGAGGAAATGAAAAAACAAATTATCGCCGGCGGCGGAAGAATTAAATATGCTGAAGAAAAATTCTAAAGTTTTCTAGCTAAGGGTTAATTTTTAATAATACTCATTTAGTATACGATTAAAAAATTTGAATATTTCACTATCAATAAACGCATTTAATTAATAAATACTGTATAACACTATATTTCAGGTATTTATTAATAATATTTAAATTCTTTTGGTAACAAAGAATTATGAAATTTAAATGAAAAAAGTATTTAAATTAGTTTGCTTTTATTGACTTATATCACTGAAAGCAATTTATTGAAGTTTTGAAACTATCTAATTTTAAATGCTTTTATGATACATCCACACACTGAAATACGTTTCATTAATGAAATTATCGGTCACGGCGTTGTTGCTACAAAAATTATCCCTGCCGGCACTATAACCTGGGCTTTAGATCGTCTAGATCGAGAGTTTACACCTGGTGAATTTGATAAGTTAGATCCATTATATCAGAATATTCTAGAAACATACAGTTATAGAAATAAACTAGGTAATCTAGTGCTCTGCTGGGATAACGGAAGATTTGTAAATCACAGTTTCAAAAGTAATTGTTTGAGCACTGCATATGATTTTGAAATAGCTATACGGGATATTCATCCTGGTGAGCAACTCACAGACGATTATGGTTATTTAAATGTAACCGAACCATTCACAGGAATAGATGAAGGTACAACCCGCAAAACTGTTTATCCCGATGATTTACTAAATTATGCATCACAATGGGATGAGCAAGTAAAAGCAGTATTTGATGATATTCTAGAAGTTGAGCAGCCATTAGGATCATTACTCTCTAAAGAAGTTTGGAATACTATAAATCTTATTAAATCAAGAAAAATAGAAATGGCCTCAATCGCTGAAAATTATTATAATCCCAGTAATCTCATAAATCATCAGCTAATTATTGATTAATGTATCCACTATAAAATCCCGATCTATTCGGGATTTTTAATGATTTAAAGAATTTTCTTATTGCTAAATAATATTTTAATTGACTTTAAAAAATCAAGTTATACCTGACTTATATAGCTACAAATAATAAAATTTTAATTAAATACTAATAATTATAGCATTCTGTAAAAAAAATTCAATCTGGAGTATTATATTGCCAGCCAATAATCTAAATATCAGGTATGATGATATTTATGCATTTTAATAGTTTGAAATCACCCCAATGAAATCAAAATTTATTACAATTATCAATTATGAAACGACATCTTTTTAAGACATCTCGAAGTATCATTAATCAAACATCCCCTACTTATTGTTTATCAACAACTGGGAAAGATGGAACTGGCAAATAAAAAGAACACTACACTCATTACATTAGCAATTGCTATTATTTGGCTAATATTTGTAATATTTAGGATCGTTCGCTATTCAACATTTAGTTGGTTTGACCTACTTATGCTTGTACTGTCTATTTATTACTTTAGCAAGTTCTACTACCTGCGTACTCATCCTTATCTTGCATTAACAAAAACTCATTTTATTAAATATTGCATACTTAGGAACACCCGAATACCTCTAAACTCATTAAAAGGGTTTAAACATAATAATCAGGGAGATCTTATAATAGTAGGAAAAAAAGATAAAATTTGGATTTCACCAAAGTCAGTAGATGCAGAGATGTATGGGAAATTTGTAAATCATATTAAACACATAGACTTCAAATCTTGATATTTTCAGAATTAAGATCGTGCTTAATAGTGACCAAGCGAATTCTAAATGACTAAATTGCTTCACGTATTAATAGAATTCAATTAATCTCAAGCAAATTTGAATATGAGTATATATCCCTGGCATCTTTACTTAATGGCCGCAATGTATATCATTGCAGGTTTTATGCATTTCATCAAACCAAAGGCCTATTTACGCATAATGCCTAGATACTTACCAAGTCCAAAATTGTTAGTTTATCTAAGCGGGTTAGCGGAGATTATTCTAGGTGTGGGTTTATGCTTTGCAGTCACCAAAGATTATGCAATATGGTCTATCATAGTTATGCTGGCTATTTTTCTACTTGTTCACTTTTATATGCTGTCTTCTGCTAAAGCAGGCCTCAATCTACCTAAATGGGTTTTATGGGGTAGAGTTATTTTACAGTTCGGCTTGATGTATTGGGCGTATATTTATCTAGCCTTATAAAATAAATAAAGCCCTCAATTGAGGGCTTTACTATATAAAAGTTTAGATGTGTAGATTAATTTATTTCAATCTCTTTTGAGAAATAGTCCTGACCTATAGTTATACCCACTAAGTAAGTTCCATTTTTTAAACCTGAGAGATTTAATGCTTGCTTTACAACAAGATTTCTATCTGTAATAGATTCAATAACCTCCCCATTTTCATCATAAACACGTGTTGTAGTTTTAACTTCTTTAGGATTTGTAAAAGAAATTAATATGATGTCGTCTTGTATTCTGTAATTAGGCTTAAAAATTGTTCTTGCCTCATCACTTACGATATCTAGACCTGTATTTTTCTTATTAATAGATGTGTATGACTTCGCATAGTCATCTTCATAAACAAGATAATACTTACCAGTAGGTAATGCCTCAAGACTTAACGTTTTATAATCGTTAGCATTTTTACCTGCAAATTCTTTGAATAACTTTTGCCCTCTAGAATCCTCTAAATAAATCTGAGCTCCCTCTATTGCATTTGTATATTCTACTTTAACAATAAAGTTTTCATTTATTGTAACTGCAATTCCATCTGCGGCATTCATGTTAAAGCTTACAGCTAGAACTAATGCCAATACCAAAGTTTTAATAGTTGTCTTCATAGTTTTGGGTTTTGTGATTTATAAAAAATTTCACATTACAAATGTATGCACATCATAGACTCAAAAATAGAAGCAACTAAACCTATTTATGTACTATCTTACCCTTACAAATAGTTTATATTGCTATTTTGCGAAAATTATACATATTAAGGTCAATTTAGCATTGAACTTAAGCTAACTTGTTGTTTATATTTATAATTAATCAATACTAAGAATATGATTAAGTCTGCAAAACCTGCATTCGAAAAAATAGAGCCCGGTTTTGGAAGTTCCTTTTCTTGCAGGACTTACGACGAAAATAATGAGAATAATAGTCATACTTTTTGGCATTATCATCCTGAATTAGAACTAGTTTACGTAAAGGGTGGCACAGGAAAAAGACAAGTAGGTAGTCATATTTCCTATTACCGAAATGGTGAATTAATTCTCATAGGTTCTAATTTACCTCATTGTGGTTTTACAGATTCTCTCAATAATTACGAGCAGGAAACAGTTATCCAAATGCGACCAGATTTTTTAGGAGAATCTTTTTTTGATATTCCTGAGATGAGAAGTATTAAAGCCCTTTTTGAACGCGCCAAAATGGGTATTGTATTTCACGGGGATGTAAAAAGACTTGTAGGTTCTAAAATCGAAGAACTTAGAAGCGCTTCTAATTATGACAGACTTACAGGACTCTTAGAAATCCTTAAACTTCTAGAGGCTGCTGAAAATTATACCGTATTAAATGCCCAGGGTTTTATTCTGGAGACAGAATTACAAGATAATAATAGAATTAATGTGATATTTAATTTTGTCAAAGAGCAATTTAAAAGACAAATTGCTCTTGAGGAAATCGCAGAATTAGTAAGTATGACCGTTCCCGCCTTTTGTCGTTATTTTAAAAAAATAACTGGCAAAACATTCACACAATTCGTTAATGAATATAGGCTCGTTCACGCTGCAAAATTACTACACGAGAAACCTATTAGCATCACTGATGTTTGCTTTGAGAGTGGCTTCAACAATTTCAGCCATTTTAATAAACAATTCAAAAAGTTTACCGGCAAAACGCCTTCCACCTACCGAAATGAGCTTAAATTTATAATTTCATAAATTCAGTTTACTAACTAGCGGCTTCAACTAAAAAACACCTAATTTCTAATTATTTTTTTTACAACTTTCTAATTATCAATATTTTAGTTAAATTTGCTATATATTGAAATGATCTGTTATCTTCTAAAAGTTGTTTGATACTTCTACTTTTTCCGTCGATAAAATCACTTTATCAAGATCCAATCTAATTTCTCTATTAAATTGAATTCTTCCTATGGAATTCATATTAATTATCATAAATTAAAAGTATAAATCCCTTAGACCCCTATCATACATATGCAAAAAACAAATTTTACCAATTATGACTCAATTGAATCTCCAGGATATATTTCTTATACAACGTTTTACAACATCGCGATGGGATAGTCAACCCAAACAAGATTTCTATTTTGAAATTATTTTCATTGAAGATGGCAGTGGTAAAATACTATTAAATGGAAAGACACACACTTACAAAGCGAGAGATCTATTTGTCCTAAGTAAAGACGAGGTGCTCGATGTTAAGATTCACGAGACCACAACTTTCGTCATATATAAATTTACGCAGCTACTACTTTCAAGTAAAATCAGCTTTCCAGATAGACAATATTGGTTAAGACGAAGCGAGTTTATATTAAATCATCCTAAACGGGTTTTTAAGGATGCAATGAATAATACCGAAGACCGTGACTTAATCTGGAGAATAGTATTCTTTATTAGAAAGGAAAATAATAATAAGGAACAATATTATTTGCACATAATTGCAAATATGGTTAGTACAGCATTAAGTGTTATAGCCCGAAATATCACAGAAGCAAATCCAGAAAATAAGATTATTAGAGCACCGGCTAAGTCAAATCGCATCGAGGAGATCTATGCTTACATCCGTTACAATATCTATGATTCTCGACTACTAAAAATCTCGACTATAGCTAAGCATTTTAAAATTACAAGCAGTACTTTAAGTAATTATTTCAAGAAAGAAACTGGAAATTCACTTCACAACTATATCCTATTGTACAAATTAGGAATAGCTAAAGACAGATTGGGAAATTCAAATTTCACAGTTTCTCAAATTGCTAACCAACTAGGCTTTACAGATGAAAGTCACCTCACACGGATCTTTAAAAAATACTGTGAAAAAACCCCTAAGCAGTACAAAGACTCCTTAACTGCAGACAAGTAATTGATTAGTTAAATAATTCATTTAAGACAGCTGCAAGACGTACTCCCCCTTTTTTAATTTGCTCTTGCACTGTTTTAAAGTTATCTGCCTGGTAACGGTAACTTAGCTTTTCTCCTATTTCTGCAGATGCATATACTTCTTTTGCTAAATCTTGACCTTCATTTACCCAATCAATAAGAGTACCTTGGGTTAAATTTTTCTGTTCTGCCTTAGTTACAGATCCAAAATTTGATGCCAACTCAGAATAAGACATTCCGTAGCTATCAATCATTTTACTATCCCACAGTGAGTGAAGATTTGTACCGTCATTAAACCACCGCACTTGAAAATCATTACCTCCTTTATCTGCTGCGTTACCAAGGTGAAGCGGTTGATGTAGATCTCCTATAAAATGAATGAGTAATTTTAAATAAAATGTCTTGTCCTCGTTTGAAGCATCCTCAGAGAGTAAAACTACTTTACATTTATTAATTCCTTGTATAAGATCTCCTTCCGGGTTCTTTATATCTTCAAAATACGTTAATCCTGGAGCTATATTTACATAATGCCAAGAGCTATATTTTCTATATTCCTCATAACTCTTAATATCATCAGCATATGTAGATACGGTTACCAGATTGTCTGATCCTAATAACTTCTTAATTTCTTTTTTAGTTTTAGACGTCAAATAGCGCTCTGCCACAGCAGCCGTCGCACGGTGACCAGTTCTTCCCCAATCATTTGCACTTAAGATATTTGTACTTAAACCAATAAAAATTAATACAATGTAAAGATGTCTCATTAGATGATTTTTTTTTGCAAATCTAAGCGATTCTCTACATAAATATCGAGGTACGTTTCTTCAAATTATCAATCGAATATTATAAAGCTGATTTTTAGATATATAAAATTTGCCAGTGTCATTTTACTTAATAACATTTAAGTTTAACTTACGTTTTATAAATTAGTGATCCCCATTTTTAGTAATAACTTTACCACACACTATAAATTTATGAAGTCAAATAAATATCAATATGTTTAAAGAGATACAACGCTTTGATCAATGGTGGTTAAGATTACTATTGATTGTAATTTTATGTATCGCCATTAGTCCGTTAGTGATGGATTATGACACGCTCATTTTATCAAGATTTGAATTGGCTTCTGTGATTCTAAGTATTTTAGTAATTCTTGGTCTCTTTATAGGTTTCTGGTATATTTTTAAACTAGAAACTACTTTTGATGAAACTGGTGTCACCTATCGTTTTGTTCCTTTTCATATAAAATCACGATTTAGATCCTGGGCAGAAATAAAATCTGCAACCGTGCGTAAATACAACCCTATTAGAGAGTACGGCGGTTGGGGATATCGTATTTCATTTACAAAGCGTAAAGCGCTAACAACAAAAGGAAATCGCGGTATACAGCTTGTATTTCAAGATGGAAATGAATTGTTACTAGGAACACAGCATCCCGATAAAATAATAGCAATACTTAAGCAGTATAATATTCCTATAAATATAAGTTCTAAATGAAAATTGTAGTTTTTATCATCGCTATCTTCATTGGAAAATTTGCTCAAGGTCAAGAGATAATAGAATCTGATGTACGCATAAATACATTTGTTAACGGAACCCTTTTGCAGCCCAAAAATGCACAAGACACTATTGCTATAATTATAGGTGGTTCTGGTCCTACAGATCGTAATGGGAATCAACGCACCTCTCAGAATAATAGCCTAAAAAAATTAGCTCAAGGCTTATCAAATGATGGTATTGCTACTTTTAGGTATGACAAACGTATTTTTGCACTTATACAACAAAATGCTCTTGTTGAAGAAAAAATAAGTTTTGATGATTTTGTAAATGATGCAATTGCAGTTATAGATTATTTTAATACTAAAGGTTTCTCAACGATTATACTTGTAGGTCATAGTCAAGGAGCTTTAATAGCAACATTAGCTGCACAGAAGAGAGACGTGGATATGCTGGTTTGCATTGCCGGTGCCGGTCAAACTATTGATAAAGTTATTGTTGATCAATTGGCTCTACAAGCTCCTGGTCTTGTAGATAATGCCACACAAGCTTTTACAGATCTAAAGCAAAAAGGTAAATCCGAAAAATTCAATATTGGTTTAGTTTCAATTTTTAGACCTTCTGTTCAACCATTTATGAAAACTTGGATGCGCTATGATCCTGCAGTCGAATTATCAAAACTATCCATTCCTATATTACTTGTTAACGGCTCTAAAGATCTACAGGTAAATGAAAAAGAAGGTGAAATTTTAAAAAATTCTAATCCTAATGCAAAATCTATACACGTTAAGGATATGAATCACGTATTAAAAATTATAGAAGGAGATGATCTTGAAAATAGTAAGTCTTACAATGAATCCTATAGACCTGTGGCAACAGAGCTAATTGAACATTTAGTAACCTTTATAAAATCCTAATTAAGATTTTAATCAACCTCATTTGATAATTGTGAAGGGTTTTTAATTTATAGTATTTTATTAGTCCACTTCATATCAAAGTCAGGTAACTTCAAATTAAGCCAATTATTAAGTATTCTAGTTTTTAAAAAAGAATTTAGGCATATTTGCACCAAATCAAACCAAAAAAAATGCGAATTAAAATTACCTTATTAATTATTTGTCTCACAACACTAATAGGTTGTAATAGAGATGCCGATTTTGTACTTACCGGAAAAATTAACGGATTAAAAAAAGGTACAATTTATTTACAGCGTGTAGAGGATACAACTTTAATTAACCTTGACAGCTTAATAGTTAATGGTGATTCAGAATTCGAATTTTACGCAAAGCTAAAAGAACCACAAATTCTGTATTTGACATTAGAAAAAGTGGATGCATTTGAATACGATGATCGAATTATGTTTTTTGCAGAACCCGGTGAGATGACATTGAATACTTCTCTTAAGAATTTTGAAAGTCAGGCTGCTATAACAGGATCAGAGAATCAAATAAAGTTAGAAGAATACAACAAAATTATTCATCGATTCAATGACGAAAATTTGGATTTAATTAAAAAAAGTTTTGAGGTACGCAAACAGGAAACCGAAGATTCTATAATCTATTATGATCAGAAATTGCAAAACTTGACAAAACGTAAATATCTATATACGGTAAATTTTGCTATGAATAATAAACAGCATGAGATTGCTCCTTATCTTGCCATATCCGAAATCTTTGATGCAAATGTTAAGTATTTAGATACGATTTATAATTCTTTAGAACCTAAAGTTAAAAAATCGAAGTACGGTGATATTTTAAAAGACTTTATCAAAGACCGAAAAACCTCTGATAAAGAAGAAGAAACAACTCAAATTACTACAGTTCAAGAATAAAATAGTCTGAACTAAAAAAAGCCCCAATACTAATTTGTATTGGGGCTTTTTTTATGAGATAAATGAAAATTTATAGTGAATTAACACGCTCTATAAGCGCTCTTCCTCTAGTCTCTAGTTCTGCATTTACCGCTTTAAGATGTTTACTTCTGTTTTCAACTTTATTATCGTTAACCTTAGCTATTAATTCATCAAAAGTTAAGATTGCATCGTCGACAACAGCCTCAGATTTAGCGTGATCTTCTTTAGGATTTAAAGCCTCCCAAAGGTATACTGCGTCTATAATATCTCCTAAAACAAAGTTTATATCTTTCTTAAGGTCTCTAATATTTGCCATAATTTAATTTTTTGCAAAAGTACACTAAATTTTTATTACTTAAAGATACACCTCAAGTATTTCGCAAGTGGAAGACTCCAGTACAACACCAGAATTTTCGGCAGGTATTAATAAAGTCTCTCCTGCTGCCAAAGTTCCTTGTTCGCCATCACCAGAAAACTCTAAACTTCCTGCTACAACTATAATAATGGTAAACGATCCAGTACGATTTATAGAATAAGGTTTATTACTCAATTTAACCCAATCAGTCTTAAAATAAGTATGATGCTTTACAACTTGAGCCGTATTTAGGCTATCTCTATTGTAATCTAACTTAAAATCTTCAGTAAGCTCAAAATCTAATACTTCTCTTGATTCAGCAACATGTAAATCTCTTAGGTTTCCAGAGTCATCTTTACGATTATAGTCATATACCCTATAAGTAACGTCTGATGTTTGCTGAATTTCGGCTAATAAAACCCCTCCACCTATTGCATGTATACGGCCTGCATTAATGAAGAATGCGTCCCCCTCATAAACGACGTGTTCATTCATCACCTCTTCTATACTCAGATTTTCAATATGAGCGTCGTAATCTTCTTTCGTAATTTTCTCCTTAAATCCTACAGTTAGTTTAGCTCCGGGATCAGCTTGCATAATATACCACATTTCCGTTTTACCTACACCGGTAGGCGAGGTTTCATCTGTAGGATGCACCTGAATGGATAAATCACTAGCTGCGTCGATAAATTTTATAAGAAGAGGAAATTGTTTACCAAATCTTTCATAAACACTTTTTCCTAAAAGACCTTCAGGATTTTTAGCTATAATTTCATTTAAAGCTGCTCCTTTTTGAGCACCATTATTGACTGTACTTTGACCTTCTTCTAAATCTGCAATCTCCCAACTCTCCCCTAACTTTGAAGTGGTATTTTCTCCTTTATTAAACAGAGAATTTAATTTATTTCCACCCCAGATTTTTTCTTTTAGGACAGGCTGAAATGTAAAAGGATATAATTCTTGGCTCATAATTTTTTAGGTATGATTAAGGGCTTTAAGTGCTTTTGTAATATGATTTTTACTTTTTATACTGTTATAGCGCATTATTAATTTTCCTGTTTTATCAAATACAAATGTTTCTCTTCCTGGCAGAAGACCTAAAAGAGATGACTTAACATTAAATATTTTTCTCAATTTTCCTTGAGAATCAGAAAGCATAATAAAGGGTAGATTGTGTTTTTTAGAAAACTTAGCGTGAGAATCTGTATCATCAGAGCTTACACCTATAACTTCTGCTCCAGCATCTTTAAAATCTTCATACTTATCTCTAAATTCGCAAGCTTCTGCAGTACACCCCGGAGTAAAATCCTTTGGATAGAAATAAATAACCGCTGCTTTGCCTTCTAACGAACTAGAATTAAATCGCTCAGCATACTGGTTCTCAAGTTCAAAATCTGGTATTTTATCTCCTAACTGCATCATTTTTAATTTCCAGAGTAGGTCACAAAGTTACGAGCAGTTTCATATAGCGTGATTTCAATATCAAACTTAGCTTCCAGTTTCTTTCTTAGTTTATCATAAATAACAACACAAATGTTCTCTGCTGTTGGATTTAAGTGTTTAAACTCCGGAACATCAAGATTGAGGTTTTTATGGTCGAATGGTTCTTCTATTTCAGTTTTAATAAGATCCTTTAAGATTTTTAGATCAATAACAAAACCAGTCTCTTGATCTATTTCTCCAGTAACCGCCACAATTAAGTCGTAATTATGACCGTGGTAATTAGGAAGGCTACACTTACCGAAAACATCAAGGTTCTTATCTGCATCCCATTCCTTTCTAAAAAGGCGGTGAGCAGCATTAAAATGCGCTTTACGTTTAACTGTTACCTTCATTGTTCGATATGCGTATAAAATTTATCAAATATGATTTTAAACCATTCTGTATAAATATCGGGATTTTCTAACATATCTGTATTAATATCAGATAAAGACATCCATTTCCATTCTGATACTTCCTCGGGGTTTAAATTGGGATCATCTTCATAGTTTCCTAGAAGGATATGATCAAACTCATGTTCTGTAAGGCCGTTATCAAATGGAGCTTTATAAATAAAAGATATGCTCTCTTCAAGATTAGTCTCAAAACCCATTTCTTCCATCAACCTGCGTTTACCCGCAGCAATATTTGATTCTCCCTGACGCTGATGACTACAACAGGTATTTGTCCATAATCCCGGAGAATGGTACTTATGGCTAGCTCTACGTTGCAACATCAACTCTTTATTCTTATTAAATACAAAAACCGAAAATGCTCGATGTAATAATGCTTTCTCGTGCGCCTCCATTTTTGGCATTAATCCGACTTCTTTATCATTTTCATCGACTAGAATGACAAGTTCTTCGCTCATAGTTCTTTTTGAATGTAAATGTACAAATACCTCAAGGTGCCTACAATAGAAAAAGCCTTCTAATTAGAAGGCTTTTTCTATTGTATACTAAAATACAGACTAATAATCTTGTACTATAAATTCACTTCTACGGTTAAGTTGATGATCTTCTTCACTACATTTTACTCCATTACTGCATTTATTCAGCAGTTCTGTTTCACCATAACCTCTTCCAGACAAACGCTCTTTTGCTATACCACCTTTCTCGATAATATAATTAATGGTAGATTGATTACGTCGTTCTGATAGCGATAGGTTATAAGCATCAACACCACGACTATCTGTATGTGATCTTACATCAATACGTAATTCTGGATATTCTTTTAATACCTCAATAATCTTAGCTAACTCTACTGCCGCATCTGGACGAATATTTGATTTGTCAAAATCAAAATAAATAGGATTTATCAACTTACCTAAATCAAAATCTGGCGGAATAGTAGTTATTGCCTGTTCTAGCTCAATCACAACAGTTACATCGCTTGATTCTTTAGGAACATTTATCAGCTTTTCTGCAGTACTGTAACCTTCCTTTTCTGCTCTTACAAAATAATCGGCATCGCAAGACGGATTTTCGAATAGGTAACTTGCATTAGGAGATTCTGTCTCTCCCGAAATTAAAAGTTCATTATCCAAATCACGCACCCCAACTAATGATTCGTTGAGTGGTTCTCCAGTCGCTTTATCAACAACCAGAATGGTAACTCTACTTTCACACGCTGTACGGATAAATTGATAAATATCATCATCTAATGGATCGTTTGCTCTGTTTGAAGCAAAATAACCAGTTTCAGATTCTGTATTATAAATAAATGTAAAGTCGTCAGAGGTACTATTGATAGGCTCACCTAAATTAGTAATTTCATTTTTTTCAGAATCAAAACTATATATATCAAGACCACCTAAACCGCCGCGTCCATCTGTAGAGAAATATAATTTTCCGTTATTATCCACAAAAGGGAATGTTTCTCTTCCTGGAGTATTTACTGATGTTCCTAAATTTTCAGGCGAACTGTAATTCCCAGATTCATCGACTGTAACTTTCCAAATATCAGACTCTCCAAAAGTACCATCTCGATCTGAGGCAAAGTATAAAACTTTTCCATCTGGAGATAATGCAGGATGTGCGGTTGAGAAAGAATCACTATTAAAAGGCAATTCTGAAGCAACTCCAAACTCTCCATTTTTATCTCTGTTAGATTTATAAAGCTTTAATTTATTTGTTCTCTTAGAATCGCTTCGGTATTGATCTTTAGTAAAATTATTTCTTGTAAAATACAATGTGTTTCCATCTGCAGATAACACAGCTGTACTTTCATGAAACTCTGTATTTACAGAACCTTTTAGCTTGGTAGCCTGTCTAACTTGTCCATCGTTTTCTACGTTCGCAGAATAAAGATCTAAAAATGGCTGATTATTCCATTTATGAATCCGAGTACTCATTGACCCCGTATCTCTAGTAGATGCGAATAAAATTTGCTCTCCATAAAATGAAGGTGCAAAATCTGAATAACCTACTGAATTTACGTTTAGTTTTTCAATCTCATATGTTCCGTTGACATAACCGGTACGAACTTCTGCACTACTACCATTGTAATAATTAGCATCCTCAGCATTCATCATATCCTTATATCGAGATATCATTTCTACCGATTTGTCATACTCTTTATTTGCTCGCAGAGCTTGAGCATATCTAAAATATTGATCAGGAGTTACTTCAGAAGGATATTTTTCTACGAGTTTATCATACCAGGTTTGGGCTTCTGAATAATCAGCATTATAGTAAAATGCATCTCCCAACTTACTAAAAAGTTCTGATGACTCATAACCCGCTTCTGCAACCTTTAAAAATATCTTTTGAGAGTCTACAAACGCATATTTATTAAACTGCTTTGTTCCGCTAGCTATTTCTCGCTCCTGAGAATTCCCAGTGAAACTAAAGGTGAGTATTATAATAAGTGTATAGAGTAATTTGTGATTCATGGGGTTGAAAATTTAGGGAATTAAAAGAATCGCGGGGTTAGCATTCTATTGTACTCCTTGAAAAGTTCAAATCGAATAAATAATTCGTAAGTACCATCATTATAAGTTGCATTACCTAAGTCTGTACTCTCTCTATCGTATGCAAATCCTATAAGCATCCCATCTGAGACTTGAAAACCTACTAAAGCACTCAAAGCAGCACTCCATCTGTATGATGCCCCAAGAGTTAACTTATCATAAAATAAGAAATTTGCGTTTACATCAACGGCCAAGGGAGCTCCTGCAACCATTTTTACAAGAGTTGATGGCTTAAATTTTACATCACGCCCTATATCAAACACGTAACCTGCAAGGCCGTAATAATGAATGCGCTCTTCAGCCACAAAAGTTTCAGCACCGCCTGTCGTCCCACTTCGTTCAAAATGGTCTGTCTGTAATAGGTATGGCGCAGATAAACCTCCATAAAATTTAGAATCATGATAAAACAAACCTACACCTACATTAGGTGAAACTTTGTTATCAATATTCTGTATAAAGGGGTCTCCTGAATTAAATGGATTTGTTCTACTAAAATCAACATCCAATAAATTTAATGTTCCTTTAATACCAAAACTCAATTTACCTTCAGCACCTGTCTCAATTGTATAACTAAAATCTCCACTGAAATTTGTTTCTCTTGCCGGACCTAAAGCATCATTAACAAGACTAAAACCAAGACCTACTTTGCCAAGTCCTATGGGACTATGAACAGAAAGATTTTGAGTACGAGGAGCACCATCCAAACCTACCCACTGGCTACGGTGAAGTAAGAGAATACTTGTCACCCCTCGGTTACCTGCATATGCAGGGTTTATTACCAAGGGATTATACATGTATTGTGTATACTGTGGATCTTGCTGACCGTAACTTGAGCTTGCAAAAAGCAACACTACAAGTACTAATATCTTACCAAAATTTTTCTTCATCATTATAAGCGTGTTACTATAATTACTCATTGAGTGATGCTTTTTTAGTTAATGTATAAGAATGAAGCCAACTTGCGTATCTCTCCTCCGTCTCTTTCATATGTAATTATATAATAATAAGTACCTGTTGGAAGTCGTTCCCCTCTTCTTACTGTTGCACGACCATCTGAATAACCTCTAAAGGCATTATCTGAATTAGGATCATAACCTTTTGTACTGAACACTTCAACACCCCAACGGTTAAATATCTGCACCGTGTTATTAGGGAAACTTGTAATGTTCTGAATCATAAATACATCATTCAATCCATCTCCGTTAGGCGTCATTACATTATAGACTGTTATATCTTCTACGGGTAAAACACCATCTAGTCTTGTAAATGTAGGATCATTAGTTGGATCACCATCTATATCATCTGTATCAAAGGTACTTTCCTCTTCATCGTCCCCATTATCAGAGAGATCTTCTATAACAGTACCATTTGAAAGAACACCACTACCAATTGCTTGATTCTTCACACCTGCATTTTCTATATCAGATTGTGTGATCACATAAACAGCACTAAAAGTATCTGTATCAACAGCTCCAATTGCAAGATCTATTGGGCCGCCAGTAACCGTTACTAATGGATCGTCAATTACGATATCAAATAGAGCAGTCTGACCCGTATTTCTAACAGTGAAAGTGTATGTAATTGTCTCACCAACTTCTGGCAACTGATCTCCATCTTCATCGTTCCAAGTTCCGAATTTGTAAACGCTTAACGCACTTAATCCCGGAGTATTAGTAATTGTAGGATCATTAGTTGGGTCACCATCACCATCCTCATCTACGGTTTCATCTCCATTATCAGAAGTATCAGTCACCTCTTCATTATATGGATCTGTTCCTGTAGCTAATGCTGAGTTCGTAACAAAACCAGTTTCAATATCAGCTTGAGTAATTTCATAACTCGCTGTTGCAGTTCCTACTTCACCTGGCAATAAATTAGCCGGTGCAATACTTAGTCCATTAATGTTTAAGAAAGCATCATCAATTGCAATATCACTTACAGGAGTATTACCCGTATTTGTAACAGTAAAAGTATACGTTATTGTCTCTCCTACTTGAGCAAAAGTATCAGCATTCTCATCATTAAATAACCCAGTTTTCACTAGAGTAATCTCAGGGTTTGGTTTTTCAGAAACTAATATATAAACCGTAGCAATATCTGTAGCAACAGGAGATCCTGCGTCAAATATCGAATATGTAAATTGATCAGTTCCTGCAAAATCAGTATTTGGAGTATATTCAAAAGTCCCATCAGGATTTATAACTAAAGTCCCATTTGCAGGTCCATTTGCTGGTGACAATGCCACATCAACAGTCTGGGTTTGACCTTCTGGATCCGTATCATTATCTAATACATTTCCGCTGATACCCGAATTGATTTCAGCAAAGTATACATCATCATTTGCATTTGTAATATTTCCAGAATCAGGAACCACTTGTATTACTACAGTTGCCGTATCACAAGCCTGTGGAGTACCATTATCACATATGGTGTACTCAAAAGAATCCTCTCCTGTAAAGCCAGGATTTGGAGTATATGTATACGTACCATCAGGATTTACTATCACTGTTCCATTATTTGGAGTTGTATTACCGGTTACTGTAATGGTATCTCCGTCAGGATCAAAATCATTTACAATTACATTACCATCAATACTTACACCCACTTCAGTTGTATTTGTATCGGCATTTGCTACTGGCGGATCATTTTGAGTAGTTTCTAAAGGTACTACTTCAAGATAAACACTAGCCGTATCACAAGCCTGTGGACTTCCACCATCACATATTTGATAAGTGAAGGTATCCTCTCCTATAAAGTCTGTATTTGGTGTGTAAGTATAGCTTCCATCAGGATTAAATACTAACGTTCCATTTACTGGCTGAGTTACTACTGTAAATACCTCTGTTCCTGCAGGACCATCAGGGTTCTGATCGTTAGTTCCTACATTTCCACTTACCGCTTGATTAACAAACGTATCGTTAATGTCATTAACAGCTAGAATTGTATTTCCTCCGTTTGGACTTGGATCGATACTGATATAAACCGTAGCAGTTGCAGTTGCTCCTGCAGCATCAGTAATTGTATACGTAAACTGATCTGTTCCGCTATACGTTCCATTTGGTGTATAGGTTAAACTTCCGTCTGCATCTAATACAACCGTACCGTTTGAAGCTGCTGTGTTTGAACTTACACTGAAACTATCTCCTTCCGGATCACTGTCATTAGTCAACACATTTCCTGTGATAACTGCTTCGATAAATCCAAAGTACGCATCATCATTAGCTACTGTAGTATTTCCAGCATCACCTATTACTTCTATAGTAACTGTTGCTGTACTACATAATGATGGAGTACCATTATCACAGATCGTATAGTCAAATGTATCTTCACCCGTAAAGCCTGAGTTTGGAGTATATGTAAAGCTTCCGTCAGGATTAACCACTACAGTTCCATTGTTTGGTGTTGTATTACCAGTTACTGTAATTGTATCTCCATCAGGATCAAAATCATTTACAATTACATTACCAGAGACAGGTGTTCCTGATTCTGTAATTGAGGTATCATCGTTAGCTACCGGTGCAGCGTTATCCGGACCTCCTTCCGGAAGTACCTGAATAGTTACACTAGCCGTATCACAAGCCTGTGGACTTCCACCATCACATATTTGATAAGTGAAGGTATCCTCTCCTATAAAATCTGTATTTGGTGTGTAAGTATAACTTCCATCAGGATTAAATACTAACGTTCCATTTACTGGCTGAGTTACTACTGTAAATACCTCTGTTCCTGCAGGACCATCAGGGTTCTGATCGTTAGTTCCTACATTTCCACTTACCGCTTGATTAACAAACGTATCGTTAATGTCATTAACAGCTAGAATTGTATTTCCTCCGTTTGGACTTGGATCGATACTGATATAAACCGTAGCAGTTGCAGTTGCTCCTGCAGCATCAGTAATTGTATACGTAAACTGATCTGTTCCGCTATACGTTCCATTTGGTGTATAGGTTAAACTTCCGTCTGCATCTAATACAACCGTACCGTTTGAAGCTGCTGTGTTTGAACTTACACTGAAACTATCTCCTTCCGGATCACTGTCATTAGTCAACACATTTCCTGTGATAACTGTTTCGATAAATCCAAAGTACGCATCATCATTAGCTACTGTAGTATTTCCAGCATCACCAATAACTTCAATAGTAACTGTTGCTGTACTACATAATGATGGAGTACCATTGTCACAGATCGTATAGTCAAATGTATCTTCACCCGTAAAGCCTGAGTTTGGAGTATATGTAAAGCTTCCGTCAGGATTAACCACTACAGTTCCATTGTTGGGCGTTGTATTACCAGTTACTGTAATTGTATCTCCGTCAGGATCAAAATCATTTACAATTACATTACCAGAGACAGGTGTTCCTGCTTCTGTAATTGAGGTGTCATCGTTAGCTACCGGTGCAGCATTATCCGGACCTCCTTCCGGAAGTACCTGAATAGTTACACTAGCCGTATCACAAGCCTGTGGACTTCCACCATCACATATTTGATAAGTGAAGGTATCCTCTCCTATAAAGTCTGTATTTGGTGTGTAAGTATAGCTTCCATCAGGATTAAATACTAACGTTCCATTTACTGGCTGAGTTACTACTGTAAATACTTCTGTTCCTGCAGGACCATCAGCGTTCTGATCGTTAGTTCCTACATTTCCACTTACCGCTTGATTAACAAACGTATCGTTAATGTCATTTATGGCTAGGATTTCATTTGAGATAATCGTTCCCGTTCCTGTTGTACTTGGAGCTGCTATAGTTCCACTAGCTACCGTTCCAGTTACCGTAAAGGTTTCATCTACTTCAAATAAAGCATCGTCTACTGTTGGGAAGGTAATTGGTCCGCTGGTCTGAGTACCTGCAGGGATAGTTACCTGTAACGGTGTTCCGTCTGTATAATCTTCAGGGTTTGTAGCTGTGCCATCTGCAAAGGTGATGTCTACTACAATATCCTGATAACTTGGCTTATCTAAAGTCACTGCAAAAACTGCATCTGCTCCTTCTGCTACCGTTACATCTTCTATAATAATGGTTGGTGCTGACCCGTCGTTGTCGGTGATTGTTCCCGTTCCGGTTGCACTTGGAGCTGCTGTAGTTCCACTAGCTACCGTTCCAGTTACCGTAAAGGTTTCATCTACTTCAAATAAAGCATCGTCTACTGTTGGGAAGGTAATCGGTCCGCTGGTAGTTGATCCCGCAGGAATGGTTACCTGTAGTGGGGTTCCGTCTGTATAATCCGCAGGATTTGTAGCTGTTCCATCTGCAAAGGTGATGTCTACTACAATATCCTGATAACTTGGCTTATCTAAAGTCACTGCAAAAACTGCATCTGCTCCTTCTGCTACCGTTACATCTTCTATAATAATGGTTGGTGCTGACCCGTCGTTGTCGGTGATTGTTCCCGTTCCGGTTGCACTTGGAGCTGCTGTAGTTCCACTAGCTACCGTTCCAGTTACCGTAAAGGTTTCATCTACTTCAAATAAAGCATCGTCTACTGTTGGGAAGGTAATCGGTCCGCTGGTAGTTGATCCCGCAGGAATGGTTACCTGTAGTGGGGTTCCGTCTGTATAATCCGCAGGATTTGTAGCTGTTCCATCTGCAAAGGTGATGTCTACTACAATATCCTGATAACTTGGCTTATCTAAAGTCACTGCAAAAACTGCATCTGCTCCTTCTGCTACCGTTACATCTTCTATAATAATGGTTGGTGCTGACCCGTCGTTGTCGGTGATTGTTCCCGTTCCGGTTGCACTTGGAGCTGCTGTAGTTCCACTAGCTACCGTTCCAGTTACCGTAAAGGTTTCATCTACTTCAAATAAAGCATCGTCTACTGTTGGGAAGGTAATCGGTCCGCTGGTAGTTGATCCCGCAGGAATGGTTACCTGTAGTGGGGTTCCGTCTGTATAATCCGCAGGGTTTGTAGCTGTGCCATCTGCAAAGGTGATGTCTACTACAATATCCTGATAACTTGGCTTATCTAAAGTCACTGCAAAAACTGCATCTGCTCCTTCTGCTACCGTTACATCTTCTATAATAATGGTTGGTGCTGACCCGTCGTTGTCGGTGATTGTTCCCGTTCCGGTTGCACTTGGAGCTGCTGTAGTTCCACTAGCTACCGTTCCAGTTACCGTAAAGGTTTCATCTACTTCAAATAAAGCATCGTCTACTGTTGGGAAGGTAATTGGTCCGCTGGTAGTTGATCCCGCAGGAATGGTTACCTGTAGTGGGGTTCCGTCTGTATAATCCGCAGGATTTGTAGCTGTTCCATCTGCAAAGGTGATGTCTACTACAATATCCTGATAACTTGGCTTATCTAAAGTCACTGCAAAAACTGCATCTGCTCCTTCTGCTACCGTTACATCTTCTATAATAATGGTTGGTGCTGACCCGTCGTTGTCGGTGATTGTTCCCGTTCCGGTTGCACTTGGAGCTGCTGTAGTTCCACTAGCTACCGTTCCAGTTACCGTAAAGGTTTCATCTACTTCAAATAAAGCATCGTCTACTGTTGGGAAGGTAATTGGTCCGCTGGTAGTTGATCCCGCAGGAATGGTTACCTGTAGCGGGGTTCCGTCTGTATAATCTTCAGGATTTGTAGCTGTGCCATCTGCAAAGGTGATGTCTACTACAATATCCTGATAACTTGGCTTATCTAAAGTCACTGCAAAAACTGCATCTGCTCCTTCTGCTACCGTTACATCTTCTATAATAATGGTTGGTGCTGACCCGTCGTTGTCGGTGATTGTTCCCGTTCCGGTTGCACTTGGAGCTGCTGTAGTTCCACTAGCTACCGTTCCAGTTACCGTAAAGGTTTCATCTACTTCAAATAAAGCATCGTCTACTGTTGGGAAGGTAATTGGTCCGCTGGTAGTTGATCCCGCAGGAATGGTTACCTGTAGCGGGGTTCCGTCTGTATAATCTTCAGGATTTGTAGCTGTGCCATCTGCAAAGGTGATGTCTACTACAATATCCTGATAACTTGGCTTATCTAAAGTCACTGCAAAAACTGCATCTGCTCCTTCTGCTACCGTTACATCTTCTATAATAATGGTTGGTGCTGACCCGTCGTTGTCGGTGATTGTTCCCGTTCCGGTTGCACTTGGAGCTGCTGTAGTTCCACTAGCTACCGTTCCAGTTACCGTAAAGGTTTCGTCTACTTCAAATAAAGCATCGTCTACTGTTGGGAAGGTAATCGGTCCGCTGGTAGTTGATCCCGCAGGGATGGTTACCTGTAGTGGGGTTCCGTCTGTATAATCCGCAGGATTTGTAGCTGTGCCATCTGCAAAGGTGATGTCTACTACAATATCCTGATAACTTGGCTTATCTAAAGTCACTGCAAAAACTGCATCTGCTCCTTCTGCTACCGTTACATCTTCTATAATAATGGTTGGTGCTGACCCGTCGTTGTCGGTGATTGTTCCCGTTCCGGTTGCACTTGGAGCTGCTGTAGTTCCACTAGCTACCGTTCCAGTTACCGTAAAGGTTTCATCTACTTCAAATAAAGCATCGTCTACTGTTGGGAAGGTAATTGGTCCGCTGGTAGTTGATCCCGCAGGAATGGTTACCTGTAGTGGGGTTCCGTCTGTATAATCCGCAGGATTTGTAGCTGTTCCATCTGCAAAGGTGATGTCTACTACAATATCCTGATAACTTGGCTTATCTAAAGTCACTGCAAAAACTGCATCTGCTCCTTCTGCTACCGTTACATCTTCTATAATAATGGTTGGTGCTGACCCGTCGTTGTCGGTGATTGTTCCCGTTCCGGTTGCACTTGGAGCTGCTGTAGTTCCACTAGCTACCGTTCCAGTTACCGTAAAGGTTTCATCTACTTCAAATAAAGCATCGTCTACTGTTGGGAAGGTAATTGGTCCGCTGGTAGTTGATCCCGCAGGAATGGTTACCTGTAGCGGGGTTCCGTCTGTATAATCTTCAGGATTTGTAGCTGTGCCATCTGCAAAGGTGATGTCTACTACAATATCCTGATAACTTGGCTTATCTAAAGTCACTGCAAAAACTGCATCTGCTCCTTCTGCTACCGTTACATCTTCTATAATAATGGTTGGTGCTGACCCGTCGTTGTCGGTGATTGTTCCCGTTCCGGTTGCACTTGGAGCTGCTGTAGTTCCACTAGCTACCGTTCCAGTTACCGTAAAGGTTTCGTCTACTTCAAATAAAGCATCGTCTACTGTTGGGAAGGTAATCGGTCCGCTGGTAGTTGATCCCGCAGGGATGGTTACCTGTAGTGGGGTTCCGTCTGTATAATCCGCAGGATTTGTAGCTGTGCCATCTGCAAAGGTGATGTCTACTACAATATCCTGATAACTTGGCTTATCTAAAGTCACTGCAAAAACTGCATCTGCTCCTTCTGCTACCGTTACATCTTCTATAATAATGGTTGGTGCTGACCCGTCGTTGTCGGTGATTGTTCCCGTTCCGGTTGCACTTGGAGCTGCTGTAGTTCCACTAGCTACCGTTCCAGTTACCGTAAAGGTTTCATCTACTTCAAATAAAGCATCGTCTACTGTTGGGAAGGTAATTGGTCCGCTGGTAGTTGATCCCGCAGGAATGGTTACCTGTAGTGGGGTTCCGTCTGTATAATCCGCAGGATTTGTAGCTGTTCCATCTGCAAAGGTGATGTCTACTACAATATCCTGATAACTTGGCTTATCTAAAGTCACTGCAAAAACTGCATCTGCTCCTTCTGCTACCGTTACATCTTCTATAATAATGGTTGGTGCTGACCCGTCGTTGTCGGTGATTGTTCCCGTTCCGGTTGCACTTGGAGCTGCTGTAGTTCCACTAGCTACCGTTCCAGTTACCGTAAAGGTTTCATCTACTTCAAATAAAGCATCGTCTACTGTTGGGAAGGTAATTGGTCCGCTGGTAGTTGATCCCGCAGGAATGGTTACCTGTAGCGGGGTTCCGTCTGTATAATCTTCAGGATTTGTAGCTGTTCCATCTGCAAAGGTGATGTCTACTACAATATCCTGATAACTTGGCTTATCTAAAGTCACTGCAAAAACTGCATCTGCTCCTTCTGCTACCGTTACATCTTCTATAATAATGGTTGGTGCTGACCCGTCGTTGTCGGTGATTGTTCCCGTTCCGGTTGCACTTGGAGCTGCTGTAGTTCCACTAGCTACCGTTCCAGTTACCGTAAAGGTTTCATCTACTTCAAATAAAGCATCGTCTACTGTTGGGAAGGTAATTGGTCCGCTGGTAGTTGATCCCGCAGGAATGGTTACCTGTAGCGGGGTTCCGTCTGTATAATCTTCAGGATTTGTAGCTGTGCCATCTGCAAAGGTGATGTCTACTACAATATCCTGATAACTTGGCTTATCTAAAGTCACTGCAAAAACTGCATCTGCTCCTTCTGCTACCGTTACATCTTCTATAATAATGGTTGGTGCTGACCCGTCGTTGTCGGTGATTGTTCCCGTTCCGGTTGCACTTGGAGCTGCTGTAGTTCCACTAGCTACCGTTCCAGTTACCGTAAAGGTTTCATCTACTTCAAATAAAGCATCGTCTACTGTTGGGAAGGTAATTGGTCCGCTGGTAGTTGATCCCGCAGGAATGGTTACCTGTAGCGGGGTTCCGTCTGTATAATCTTCAGGATTTGTAGCTGTGCCATCTGCAAAGGTGATGTCTACTACAATATCCTGATAACTTGGCTTATCTAAAGTCACTGCAAAAACTGCATCTGCTCCTTCTGCTACCGTTACATCTTCTATAATAATGGTTGGTGCTGACCCGTCGTTGTCGGTGATTGTTCCCGTTCCGGTTGCACTTGGAGCTGCTGTAGTTCCACTAGCTACCGTTCCAGTTACCGTAAAGGTTTCATCTACTTCAAATAAAGCATCGTCTACTGTTGGGAAGGTAATTGGTCCGCTGGTAGTTGATCCCGCAGGAATGGTTACCTGTAGCGGGGTTCCGTCTGTATAATCTTCAGGATTTGTAGCTGTGCCATCTGCAAAGGTGATGTCTACTACAATATCCTGATAACTTGGCTTATCTAAAGTCACTGCAAAAACTGCATCTGCTCCTTCTGCTACCGTTACATCTTCTATAATAATGGTTGGTGCTGACCCGTCGTTGTCGGTGATTGTTCCCGTTCCGGTTGCACTTGGAGCTGCTGTAGTTCCACTAGCTACCGTTCCAGTTACCGTAAAGGTTTCGTCTACTTCAAATAAAGCATCGTCTACTGTTGGGAAGGTAATCGGTCCGCTGGTAGTTGATCCCGCAGGGATGGTTACCTGTAGTGGGGTTCCGTCTGTATAATCCGCAGGATTTGTAGCTGTGCCATCTGCAAAGGTGATGTCTACTACAATATCCTGATAACTTGGCTTATCTAAAGTCACTGCAAAAACTGCATCTGCTCCTTCTGCTACCGTTACATCTTCTATAATAATGGTTGGTGCTGACCCGTCGTTGTCGGTGATTGTTCCCGTTCCGGTTGCACTTGGAGCTGCTGTAGTTCCACTAGCTACCGTTCCAGTTACCGTAAAGGTTTCATCTACTTCAAATAAAGCATCGTCTACTGTTGGGAAGGTAATTGGTCCGCTGGTAGTTGATCCCGCAGGAATGGTTACCTGTAGTGGGGTTCCGTCTGTATAATCCGCAGGATTTGTAGCTGTGCCATCTGCAAAGGTGATGTCTACTACAATATCCTGATAACTTGGCTTATCTAAAGTCACTGCAAAAACTGCATCTGCTCCTTCTGCTACCGTTACATCTTCTATAATAATGGTTGGTGCTGACCCGTCGTTGTCGGTGATTGTTCCCGTTCCGGTTGCACTTGGAGCTGCTGTAGTTCCACTAGCTACCGTTCCAGTTACCGTAAAGGTTTCATCTACTTCAAATAAAGCATCGTCTACTGTTGGGAAGGTAATTGGTCCGCTGGTAGTTGATCCCGCAGGAATGGTTACCTGTAGCGGGGTTCCGTCTGTATAATCTTCAGGATTTGTAGCTGTGCCATCTGCAAAGGTGATGTCTACTACAATATCCTGATAACTTGGCTTATCTAAAGTCACTGCAAAAACTGCATCTGCTCCTTCTGCTACCGTTACATCTTCTATAATAATGGTTGGTGCTGACCCGTCGTTGTCGGTGATTGTTCCCGTTCCGGTTGCACTTGGAGCTGCTGTAGTTCCACTAGCTACCGTTCCAGTTACCGTAAAGGTTTCGTCTACTTCAAATAAAGCATCGTCTACTGTTGGGAAGGTAATCGGTCCGCTGGTAGTTGATCCCGCAGGGATGGTTACCTGTAGTGGGGTTCCGTCTGTATAATCCGCAGGATTTGTAGCTGTGCCATCTGCAAAGGTGATGTCTACTACAATATCCTGATAACTTGGCTTATCTAAAGTCACTGCAAAAACTGCATCTGCTCCTTCTGCTACCGTTACATCTTCTATAATAATGGTTGGTGCTGACCCGTCGTTGTCGGTGATTGTTCCCGTTCCGGTTGCACTTGGAGCTGCTGTAGTTCCACTAGCTACCGTTCCAGTTACCGTAAAGGTTTCATCTACTTCAAATAAAGCATCGTCTACTGTTGGGAAGGTAATTGGTCCGCTGGTAGTTGATCCCGCAGGAATGGTTACCTGTAGTGGGGTTCCGTCTGTATAATCCGCAGGATTTGTAGCTGTTCCATCTGCAAAGGTGATGTCTACTACAATATCCTGATAACTTGGCTTATCTAAAGTCACTGCAAAAACTGCATCTGCTCCTTCTGCTACCGTTACATCTTCTATAATAATGGTTGGTGCTGACCCGTCGTTGTCGGTGATTGTTCCCGTTCCGGTTGCACTTGGAGCTGCTGTAGTTCCACTAGCTACCGTTCCAGTTACCGTAAAGGTTTCATCTACTTCAAATAAAGCATCGTCTACTGTTGGGAAGGTAATTGGTCCGCTGGTAGTTGATCCCGCAGGAATGGTTACCTGTAGCGGGGTTCCGTCTGTATAATCTTCAGGATTTGTAGCTGTTCCATCTGCAAAGGTGATGTCTACTACAATATCCTGATAACTTGGCTTATCTAAAGTCACTGCAAAAACTGCATCTGCTCCTTCTGCTACCGTTACATCTTCTATAATAATGGTTGGTGCTGACCCGTCGTTGTCGGTGATTGTTCCCGTTCCGGTTGCACTTGGAGCTGCTGTAGTTCCACTAGCTACCGTTCCAGTTACCGTAAAGGTTTCATCTACTTCAAATAAAGCATCGTCTACTGTTGGGAAGGTAATTGGTCCGCTGGTAGTTGATCCCGCAGGAATGGTTACCTGTAGCGGGGTTCCGTCTGTATAATCTTCAGGATTTGTAGCTGTTCCATCTGCAAAGGTGATGTCTACTACAATATCCTGATAACTTGGCTTATCTAAAGTCACTGCAAAAACTGCATCTGCTCCTTCTGCTACCGTTACATCTTCTATAATAATGGTTGGTGCTGACCCGTCGTTGTCGGTGATTGTTCCCGTTCCGGTTGCACTTGGAGCTGCTGTAGTTCCACTAGCTACCGTTCCAGTTACCGTAAAGGTTTCATCTACTTCAAATAAAGCATCGTCTACTGTTGGGAAGGTAATTGGTCCGCTGGTAGTTGATCCCGCAGGAATGGTTACCTGTAGCGGGGTTCCGTCTGTATAATCTTCAGGATTTGTAGCTGTGCCATCTGCAAAGGTGATGTCTACTACAATATCCTGATAACTTGGCTTATCTAAAGTCACTGCAAAAACTGCATCTGCTCCTTCTGCTACCGTTACATCTTCTATAATAATGGTTGGTGATTTATCATTATCAGTAATAGTGCCTATTGCCTCTAAATCACTGCTTGCAATATTCAAATTTGAACCTACCGGAGTAAGCACCATATTAAAAGTTTCAGAAACTTCGAATATAGTGTCATCATTAGTATTTACAGGAGTAAAGGGAATAGTAGTTGTTCCTGCCGGAATTTTAAATGTGCCGTTTGTAATAGTATAATCTACCCCTCCAATTGCGCTACTAAATGTAATTGGCGAATTATCCGCAGAACTATAATTGAAAATAATATCTTCAGAACTAGCTCGTGATAATGTTAATTGAAAAATAACATCCTGACCTTCTACAGCAGATGCATCAGATATTTTTACAAATGGATCTAATGCGTCAATAAAGTCATTACCACAAGAAGATCTTAGATTAATATTCCTTGTAATTATGTTATCATTAGGATCAACTGCATCAGAAACAGAAAAATACTTTACAGGATCTGTTTCAGTAATAGTATATTCTACATCCTTAAATGCAGATAAATCTGACGTAACATGACGATATTTTCCATTTTCATCCGTTAGTAAATTAACATTAGTTTTATTAGTTCCGGTAATATTTACAGTAACACCAGCTAAAGGTTTTCCATTATCATCAGTAACTTTTCCACAAATTACTGGAGCTGTTATTAACGTACTAACAGGCTTATCATAATCTGCATTTTTTAAACCAAGAGAATAATATCTGTCGTTATCACCATTATTCTTACCAATGGTATAATTTAAAACTGATTTATTCTCCCAATAATTACTAAATGTATATCTGGGATCAATAGAAATATCTCCACCTGGGGCTGTTGTAGCATTTCTAGCAGTCCCACGAATTGAAGCTGATTTTCTTTGAATATCTATCAAAGTATTTTGAGACTGATAATATGCATCTGGCAAACTAAGCTCAGAATATTCACGTGTTCTTTGGCTATCTCCATCAATATCGAAAGAAGTACCAAAAAACGATAAAGGAATTTGATTACTAGCAGTTCCTCCTGAGGTAACGAACATTATTTCAAATTCTACACTTTGATCTCCAGAATTTGTGCTATTTATTTGAGGCTGAAAATTTTCTGAAAGACCTGACCCCGTTACATCTATATTTAAAAGAGAAGCTCCATTATTAAATTTTACAATTTTTACGAGAGCATCTATAGGAAATGGACTATCTAAGAATACATTCGAAAATCTGTAAACAGCATCTACTTTCAAATTCTCACCGTATTCTAATTTAGGATTTACAAAGTTTGATTTTTCGACAAAAGGAGCGCAATCACAGCTTCTTTCACCAGGCAATACAACAATTACATCAGATACAGTAATTGTTACAATTGCTTTACTTTTATCTCCATTAGCATCTTCTATTGTATATTCAAATGTATCCTCTCCAGAGAAATCTTTGTTAGGAGTATATAAAATGGTATCATCTGAAGGATCATTTGGAGTACCATTTTCATTAACTATAGCCGTACCATTTTTAGGGTTAGTACTAACGCTAATCGGTTTATTAGACTTACCGTCTATTCCAAAATCATCATTACTAACAACATCAATATTTAGGGACGTATTTTCAAAAACTTGTGCAAAATCATTTTGAGCAGTCGGTTTATGATTTGTGCCATCTACAACTACTGTCTTTACAACGCTACAACCTTTAGAATCTGTAATTGTAACAGTATAATTACCCGCATTTAGACCTGTAATTGTTTGAGTCGTTAAATTGTTTTTTGACCACTTGTAAGTATACGGTCCTACACCACCAGATGCATTACCTACCGTTGCAGTACCGTCATTTCCATTAAATTTTGTTTCAGATGTAGATGAAGTTGTAGCGGTGATTTCATCATTTTGATTAACAGTGATGTTATTTATAGATTTTTTACATCCATTTTTATCAGTTACAGTAAGTGTGTATTTGCCTGCTGGAACATTTACAAGATTACTTGTTGTTGCTCCATTACTCCACTTATATGTATATGGTGCCAACCCTCCAGAAACTGTAACATTAATTTTACCAGTAGATTCGCCGAAACACACCACATCAGTTACATTAGGTGTACCAATTATTAGATTGCTTATAGAGACCTTTGTGATCTTTTTTGATTCACAACCTGAATTTATATTTTTAACCCGTATGGTATAGCTACCATCTCCTAAATTAGCGAATGTTGCAGATGATTGATAAGCACCTTCATTTAAAGAATATGCATATTGCGAACCTATAGGCTTAGTAATAGTAATACCTTGATCACTAGAATCATTGCAATCCAAAATATATTCAGCCGTCTCAGGAAGAGCTGCAAATGTGAGGGTCACTTTACCAGAATCACAAACTGAAGTATTGGGAGCCGGCAAACAAACTTTGTATTCAAAAGTTACATCTCCAACGAAATTATCTTTTGGAACATAACTATAAGTGCCATTGGGATTCAAAGTAAAAGACTTACCCGCAATAGATGGTCCGGAAATTAAGCTATATGTTGAATTAGAGGGGACATTATTATTAATATTAAGGTCACCACTAATGGTTTCATTTTCACAAGCAAGTTCATTTTGATCTACAGCATATTTCTGTAGAATAAAAAACTTACCATCACCGTGATCTCTAGTTGCAGCAATAAAATCTATCTTAGTAATTTTAGATCCCGTTGGGGCAATACTATTTAAATTAAATAGAGCAATGGCAATTGTCTGACCATTGTCTTGCTTTCTACCTGAACCCCAGTAATCACTATTTGCAACAGGGGGCTTATAAGCACCATCCCTACTATCACCAACACTTCTTACAAAAGTCTGACCTAATTTTGTTTCAGCACCTCCACCTACAGGAATACCATAAACCTCCACATAAAAACAGTTATTACCTCCTCTTTCAGTAACGGCTAATATAGCTCCTTCATTTGAAGGTATAGCTGGATCGTAGGATATTGTTTGTTTCTGAGCATCTGTAGTCTTTGCAGCTTCAAAGTTTCCGCAAATATCTCGACCATTCGGATTAGCGGTAAAATAGTGATTCAAATTTTTATCCTGAAATGCTGCTAAAGCACCAGCATTCCATGTACTAGATGCACCTCCAGTAAAGCTATTACTATTAGGTATTATTGTACTCCCATTTTTTATAATTTGGTTTTTTCCGTTCCCATCAGGCCCTAAACGAGTCATCTCATAGGCTGTTGGAACAACAAATGTATTATATAGAGTTCCGTTTACAGTTATAGATTTAATTGTAACCGCCTCGCTATTACTTGATTGCGTATTTTTCTCAAAAGTAAAAGAAACACCGGTTCGAATAGATGACGCCTGCTGAGCAAGAACTGCCGAAAACGAAAACAATAGAAGAAATATCGAAAACAATAATGTTCGATTTCTAGAAGTCAGTAAATAAAACTTCGTTAAGTAGTTTTTACCCATATTATATGAATTAAATCAAAGTATATATCAGAACAAATATTCTGACGTAAATATTTTATATAGAGAAACATGGAGTTGAATTACTCACTGTGAGGAAAGTAATTGTAATCCGTAATAAATTGAACCTGCAAAGGTCTTAAAACTATGAAGTTGGGCACCGCAAATATATCAATAGGTTAAGTGTAATTCTATTTGGAAATATTATTTTAGACATAATACACAATAGTCGGCAAAAGAACACCTTGAAGCATTATTTAGTAGGAATTTATAAAGATTTATCTTACAAAATCAAACCTTTGTTTGCGTTGATCTGGTTATATGCTAAGATGTTTTCTTTGTTTTACAACCAATAACGTCTTATTTCTATAAACAATATGATCAAACTTCATTAATTTTCTACATCGCTATTTTTAACCTTTACCTATGTAAATTTCTTGAAAATCATTATCAATATGTACTAACAGAATGAATGAAATCAATCTAAATGATCAACAAATCATATCTTTGCGTTCCTAAATTTTACAAATGAACGTTAAGAAAGAAATAGCAAGGAGACGTACCTTCGGTATTATATCACACCCTGATGCCGGGAAAACAACTCTTACCGAGAAACTCCTTTTATTTGGTGGTGCAATTCAAGAAGCAGGTGCTGTAAAGTCTAATAAAATTAAAAAGGGGGCCACCAGTGATTTTATGGAAATTGAAAGACAGCGTGGGATATCTGTAGCTACTTCTGTACTTGCATTTGAATATAATGGTACAAAAATCAATATATTAGATACACCAGGTCATAAGGACTTTGCTGAAGACACATTTAGAACCCTCACAGCTGTAGATAGTGTTATTGTTGTAATAGATGTTGCAAAAGGGGTTGAAGAGCAAACTGAGAAACTGGTTCAAGTTTGTAGGATGCGCAAAATCCCTATGATCGTATTTGTAAATAAGTTGGATCGAGAAGGAAAAGATGCTTTTGAACTTTTAGATGAAATTGAGCAGAAATTATCGCTTACAGTGACTCCCTTAAGCTTTCCTATAGGAATGGGTTATGATTTTAAAGGAATCTACAATATCTGGGAGAAGAATATCAACCTTTTTAGTGGTGACAGTCGTAAAAACATAGAAGAAACTATTAAAATTAAGGATATCCAATCTGATGATTTAGATAAACTTATAGGTGAAAAACCTGCGGAAACGTTACGTGAAGAATTAGAACTTGTAGATGGTGTTTACCCTAGTTTTGATCAAGAGGCCTACTTGGCAGCAGAACAACAACCTGTGTTTTTTGGTTCAGCTTTAAATAATTTTGGAGTAAGAGAGCTTTTAGATTGTTTTATTACAATTGCGCCTACGCCTAGACCTAAACAAAGTGAAGAGCGTATAGTTCATCCTGATGAAAAGGAATTTACGGGATTTGTGTTCAAAATTCACGCAAATATGGATCCAAAACACCGTGATAGACTCGCTTTCATCAAAATTGTTTCAGGTGTTTTTGAAAGGAATACCCCATATTTACACGTTAGAAATGGAAAAAAATTAAAATTTTCAAGTCCGAATGCCTTTTTTGCTGAGAAAAAAGAGATTGTTGATATCTCTTATCCCGGTGATATTGTAGGACTTCACGATACAGGAAATTTTAAAATTGGTGATACTCTTACTGAAGGAGAAGAAATTCATTACAAGGGAATTCCTGCTTTCTCACCAGAGCATTTTAGATACATCAATAATGCTGATCCTATGAAATCTAAGCAGTTAGAAAAAGGTATTGACCAACTCATGGACGAAGGTGTAGCTCAGTTATTTACATTAGAGCTGAATGGAAGAAAAGTAATAGGTACAGTTGGCGCTTTGCAATATGAAGTAATTCAATATAGATTAGAACATGAATATGGTGCTAAATGTACTTATGAGCCGCTAAGTGTTCACAAAGCATGTTGGGTTGAGCCTAAAGATCCTAAGAGTGAAGAGTTTAAAGAATTCATACGTGTCAAACAGCGATTTATGGCTAAGGATAAACGTGGCCATCTAGTATTTCTTGCAGATTCACCTTTTACATTGCAAATGACTCAACAAAAATATCCTAATGTGAAGTTACATTTCGTGTCTGAGTATAAATAATCATTCTAAAGCCATTTAGGAGGTCCTATGTAAACAAATGATTACTATGTCGTAAACATTTTAAAGATCCCGTAAATGCACTTAGATAACATCAAATATTTTTGAGAATAGATTTTAAAAATGGTAATTTAATTATCAATAAAATTAGATTATAATTAAAAAAGTCCTAAACTGTGTTTAGGACTTTTTTAATTTAAGCTTGACCACTAGGACCAAAATTTAAAGGAATCGGCTGTTTTTCGTAATCTTTAATTTCACCGTGCGCTTTTTCAAAACGCTTAACATTTTCCTGTAGTGCTTTTGCCAGTCTCTTGGCATGTTGCGGTGTTAAAATTATACGTGACTTCACTTTACTCTTAGGCGTGCCTGGCATAATATTTATAAAATCGACTACAAATTCAGATACTGAATGATTAATTATCGCCAGATTGGAATATTGTCCTTGTGCAATCGTCTCGTCAAGCTCAATATTTAATTGACCACTTTCATTATTTTTTTCTTCTGCCATTATATATTACTTTAAATAAAAAAAGCAGCTCCATTTCTGAAGCTGCTTTTGTATATACAGTTAAATTAATTAAAATTCACTTCTTCCCGAGCCGCATTGAGCTCTTCTAGTTCTTGTTTACTTCCTACGATAATCTTATCATATCTACGTAAACCTGTACCTGCCGGGATTCTATGTCCAACGATAACATTTTCCTTAAGACCTTCAAGATCATCAATCTTACCACTTACTGCTGCTTCGTTAAGAACTTTTGTAGTTTCCTGGAAAGAAGCTGCAGAAATAAATGATTTTGTTTGAAGTGATGCTCTCGTAATACCTTGAAGTACTGGAGTCGCAGTCGCTGCAACAACATCACGCGCTGTAGCTAGATTTTTATCTTCTCTTCTTAAGATAGAATTTTCATCACGTAAATCACGCGGAGAAATTATCTGTCCAGCTTTTAAAGTTTCAGAATCACCAGCATCTTCAATTACTTTCATTCCGAAAATTGCGTCATTTTCAGTAACAAAGTCATCTTTGTGCACGAGTTGATTCTCAAGGAAGATAGTATCACCTGGATCCTGAATTCTAACTTTACGCATCATTTGACGTACTACTACCTCAAAGTGCTTATCGTTAATCTTCACACCCTGTAAACGATATACTTCTTGTACTTCATTAACGAGATATTGCTGTACTGCAGAAGGACCTTTAATAGATAAAATATCTTCTGGAGTTACAGAACCATCAGATAATGGCATACCCGCTCTTACAAAGTCATTTTCCTGAACTAATATCTGGTTTGATAATTTAACAAGATATTTTTTAACTTCTCCAAGCTTAGACTCTACTATAATTTCACGGTTACCTCTCTTAATTTTACCAAAAGAAACTACACCATCAATCTCACTTACAACAGCTGGATTAGAAGGATTACGTGCTTCAAATAATTCAGTTACTCGAGGAAGACCCCCTGTAATATCACCTGCTTTTGCAGATTTACGAGGTATCTTAACTAAAATTTTTCCTATTTTAATCTTATCATCATCATCTACCATAAGGTGAGCTCCTACTGGAAGGTTATAAGAACGAATTACTTCGTCTTTTTTACCTAAGATATGTAATGTAGGAATCATACGTTTGTTACGTGATTCTGAAATTACTTTCTCTTGGAAACCAGTTTGCTCATCTGTTTCTACTTGATAGGTTAGACCTTGCTCGATATTCTCGTATTTAATCTTACCAGCAAATTCAGATATAATAACACCGTTATATGGATCCCAACTACAAATAACATCTCCTTTAGAAACAGTATCACCATCCTTTGCAGAAAGTTGTGAACCATAAGGAATATTATTGGTACTTAATAAAATACCGGTTTTACTATCAAATATTTTAGCTTCAGATGTACGTGAGATAACGATTTGAGAAATAGAACCATCTGGTGCTTCACCTTCAACAGTCTTAAGATCTTCAATCTCTAAGCGACCGCTAAATTTAACAACAACCTTATTCTCTTCTGAAATGTTACCTGCAATACCACCTACGTGGAATGTTCTTAGTGTAAGCTGTGTACCCGGTTCACCAATAGATTGTGCTGCCACAACTCCTACCGCTTCACCCATTTGAACCATTTTATTGGTTGCTAGGTTTCTACCATAACACTTAGAGCAAATACCTTTAGTAGCTTCACAAGTTAATGCAGAACGTACTTCAACAGATTCGATAGGTGCTTTTGTAATTTCAGCAGCTAGCTCTTCAGTAATTTCTGCTCCAGCTTTTACGATTACTTCACTATCTAACGGATTAATAACATCATTTAATGCTATACGACCGATGATACGTGCTTCTAAAGTTTCAACTATTTCTTCATTTTTCTTTAATGCAGAAACTTCAACACCTCTTAAGGTATCACAATCTTCACTGTTAATGATAACATCTTGAGATACATCTACAAGACGACGAGTTAAATAACCCGCATCTGCAGTTTTAAGAGCCGTATCGGCAAGACCCTTACGAGCACCGTGAGTAGAGATAAAGTATTCAAGAATTGAAAGACCTTCCTTAAAGTTAGAAAGAATCGGGTTTTCAATAATTGCTCCACCTCCATCATTAGATTTCTTAGGCTTAGCCATAAGACCACGCATACCAGTTAACTGGCGAATCTGCTCTTTAGAACCCCTTGCACCAGAATCTAGCATCATATACACCGAGTTAAATCCTTGCTGATCTTCGCGAATGCGCTTCATAGCAAGCTCTGTAAGTGAAGCATTTGTTGATGTCCAAACATCAATAACCTGGTTGTAACGTTCCGAGTTAGTAATAAGACCCATATTATAGCTAGACATAATTCCGTCTACCTGAGTATTTGCCTCATCAATCATTTCATACTTTTCCTTAGGAATAATAATATCACCAAGTGAGAATGAAAGACCACCTCTAAATGCAAATGTATAACCAAGAGTTTTAATACTATCTAAGAATTCCGCAGTACGTGGAACACTTGTAAGTTTTAAAATACGTGCAATTACATCTCTAAGTGATTTCTTTGTAAGAACCTCGTTAATATAACCCGCTTCATCAGGTACGCTTTCATTAAATAATACACGACCTACAGTACTATCTATGATTTGGTAAACAAGCTTACCTTCTTCATTAAAATCTTTAGTACGTATTTTAATCATCGCGTTAATATTCACACGCTTTTGATTGTGAGCTATAACAACTTCCTCTGCACTATAAAAAGTAATTCCCTCACCTTGAATAGGATGCTCTGGAGTACTCTTACGCGCTTTAGTCATATAATATAGACCAAGTACCATATCCTGAGATGGTACCGTAATAGGAGCACCATTAGCAGGGTTAAGAATATTATTAGAGGCAAGCATTAACATTTGAGCTTCCAAAATTGCTTCTGGGCCCAATGGTAAATGTACTGCCATCTGATCCCCATCAAAATCGGCGTTAAAAGCCGTACAAACTAATGGGTGTAACTGTATCGCTTTACCTTCAATAAGTTTTGGCTGAAAAGCCTGAATACCTAATCTGTGAAGCGTAGGAGCACGGTTAAGTAATACTGGGTGTCCTTTAAGAACATTTTCTAATATATCCCATACTACTGGCTCTTTTTTATCTATAATTTTCTTTGCAGACTTAACAGTCTTTACAATTCCACGCTCTATAAGCTTTCTAATAACGAAAGGCTTATAAAGTTCTGCAGCCATATCTTTAGGAATACCACATTCGTAAAGTTTTAATTCTGGCCCAACAACAATTACTGAACGTGCAGAATAATCAACACGCTTACCAAGTAAGTTTTGACGGAAACGACCCTGCTTACCTTTTAATGAATCTGAAAGAGATTTTAAAGGTCTGTTAGAATCTGTTTTAACAGCTGAAGATTTACGAGTATTATCAAATAATGAATCTACCGCTTCCTGAAGCATACGCTTCTCATTACGCAAAATAACCTCAGGCGCTTTAATTTCCATTAAACGCTTAAGACGGTTATTACGAATAATTACACGACGATATAAATCATTTAAATCTGAAGTTGCAAATCGACCACCATCTAATGGCACTAATGGACGTAATTCTGGTGGAATAACCGGAATTACTTTCATAATCATCCACTCTGGAAGATTCTCGCGATTTTTATTTGCATCTCTTAAAGCTTCAACAACTTGAAGACGTTTTAGCGCTTCCGTTTTACGTTGTTTTGAAGTTTCATTGTTTGCCTTATGACGTAAATCATAAGAAAGCTCATTAAGATTTATTCTCTTTAAAAGCTCTATAAGACACTCAGCACCCATCTTAGCGATAAACTTATTTGGGTCGCTGTCATCTAAATACATATTTTCTTGAGGTATAGATTCAAGAACATTAAGATATTCCTCTTCAGTAAGGAAATCCATTTTCTTTAAATCATCACCCTCTTCACTTTTAGCTATACCTGGCTGTATTACTACATAGCGCTCATAATAAATAATCATGTCTAATTTCTTAGATGGAAGACCTAATATGTAACCTATTTTATTTGGCAAACTTCTAAAGTACCAGATGTGAGCAACAGGCACAACTAGATTGATGTGACCTACACGATCTCTACGTACTTTCTTCTCAGTAACTTCTACACCACAACGATCACAAACAATACCTTTATAGCGTATACGTTTGTATTTCCCACAAGCACACTCATAATCCTTTACAGGACCAAAGATACGCTCACAGAACAAACCGTCACGTTCTGGTTTGTGTGTACGGTAATTTATAGTTTCTGGTTTTAACACCTCTCCGCGCGATTCAGCCAAAATTGCTTCAGGAGACGCAAGACCAATAGAGATTTTATTAAACCTCTTTACTGCATTCTTATCATTATCTCTTGCCATAATACCTTATGTCGAAAATTATTCTTTTTAAAATTCTTTGATACTATAATAAGTTTCGCTTCCGAAGAAGCGAAACCTTTATTGTATCTAATCTTCTAGACGAATGTCTAGTCCAAGACCTTTAAGCTCGTGCATTAATACGTTGAACGATTCTGGTAATCCTGGCTCTGGCATAGGCTCACCTTTTACTATACTTTCGTAAGTTTTAGCTCGACCTATTACATCATCAGATTTAACTGTAAGAATTTCACGTAAAGTTGCTGAAGCACCATAAGCTTCAAGCGCCCAAACTTCCATCTCTCCAAAACGCTGACCACCAAATTGTGCTTTACCACCTAATGGTTGTTGGGTTATTAATGAGTAAGGACCTATAGAACGTGCGTGCATCTTATCATCTACCATGTGACCTAACTTCAGCATATAAATAACACCTACAGTTGCAGCTTGATCAAAACGATCTCCTGTTCCACCATCATATAAATAAGTATGTCCAAATCGAGGTATACCCGCCTCATCTGTCAACTCATTAATTTGATCTAATGTAGCTCCATCAAAAATAGGTGTCGCATACTTACGACCTAATTTTTGACCCGCCCATCCAAGTACAGTTTCATAAATCTGACCAATATTCATACGTGATGGTACCCCTAATGGATTCAACACAATATCAACCGGAGTTCCGTCTTCTAAGAAAGGCATATCTTCTTCACGCACAATACGCGCAACAATACCTTTATTTCCGTGACGACCTGCCATTTTATCACCCACTTTTAGTTTACGCTTTTTAGCAACATAAACTTTAGCAAGTTTTATAATACCAGCAGGTAATTCATCACCTACAGAAATTGTAAATTTCTCACGACGTAAGTTTCCTTGTAGGTCATTTTCTTTGATACGATAATTATGTAACAGATCTGCGATCATTACATTGGTAGTATCATCAGTTGCCCAAGTTCCTTGATTTAAATGCGTATAATCTTCAACAGAATTAAGCATCTTTAAAGTGAATTTCTTTCCTTTAGGAAGTATTTCTTCACCTAAATCATTTTTCACACCTTGAGCAGTTTTTCCATTAACTAATTGGAATAACTTATCTACAAGAACTGCTTTTAAATCATCAAATTTTTGATCGTACTCAGCTTCTAGAGCAGCGATATCTTCTTTATCTTTAGCTCTCTTACGCTTATCTTTTATAGCACGTGCAAAAAGTTTCTTCTGTATTACCACACCTCTTAATGAAGGAGAAGCTTTTAATGAAGCATCTTTAACATCACCTGCTTTATCACCAAATATAGCACGAAGAAGTTTTTCTTCTGGAGTAGGATCAGATTCTCCTTTAGGAGTAATTTTTCCTATTAATATATCTCCAGGCTTCACCTCTGCACCTATACGTATCATACCGTTTTCATCAAGGTCTTTTGTAGCCTCTTCAGAAACGTTAGGTATATCATTAGTTAATTCTTCATTACCTAATTTTGTATCACGTACATCTAGTGAATATTCATCCACGTGAATTGAAGTAAATATATCTTCACGCACAACTTTCTCAGATATCACAATAGCATCCTCAAAGTTATACCCCTTCCAAGGCATAAAGGCTACTTTCATGTTACGACCTAAAGCAAGTTCCCCGGCTTCGGTAGCATATCCTTGACAAAGTACTTGACCTTTCTTAACACGATCACCTCTACTTACGATAGGCTTAAGGTTAATAGAAGTACTTTGGTTAGTCTTACGGAATTTAATTAATTGGTATGTTTTGCTATCTTCTTCAAAACTAACCATACGTTGTTCTTCGGTACGGTCATATTTTATAGTGATTTCATTAGCGTCAACATATTCAACTACACCATCACCTTCGGCATTTATCAATACACGAGAATCAGATGCCACTTGACGTTCTAGACCTGTTCCTACAATAGGAGAATCTACACGTAAAAGCGGTACTGCCTGACGCATCATGTTAGATCCCATCAATGCACGGTTTGCATCATCATGTTCTAAGAAAGGAATTAATGATGCAGATATCGATGCAATCTGGTTAGGAGAAACATCGGCATAATGCACCGTGTTAGGTTCCACAACCGGGAAGTCACCTTCCATACGAGCAATTACTTTCTCTTCGGTAATTGACCCATCATCAGTCATAGGATTGTTTGCCTGAGCAATTAACATTCCTTCCTCTTCTTCTGCACTTAAATATCTAGGTTCAGTTTCAAGATCAATTTTACCATCGGTTACAGTACGGTAAGGAGTCTCAATGAATCCCATGTTGTTAACCTTAGCATAAACTGCTAATGAAGATATCAAACCAATGTTTGGTCCTTCAGGAGTTTCAATAGGGCAAAGACGACCATAATGTGTATAATGCACATCTCGTACCTCAAAACCTGCACGCTCACGAGAAAGACCACCTGGTCCTAATGCTGAAAGACGACGCTTGTGCGTAATCTCTGCAAGAGGGTTAGTCTGATCCATGAACTGTGATAACTGGTTTGTACCAAAGAATGAATTAATTACAGACGAAAGTGTCTTTGCATTAATTAAGTCAATTGGAGTAAATACTTCATTATCACGTACATTCATACGCTCACGAATTGTACGAGCCATACGAGCTAAACCTACACCAAACTGAGTAGATAATTGCTCTCCTACAGTACGTACACGACGGTTAGATAAGTGATCAATATCATCAATCTCAGCTTTAGAATTAATAAGCTCGATTAAGTATTTTACGATAGTTATGATATCTTGCTTGGTAAGCACTTGCTTATCCATCCCGATATCAAGACCTAGTTTTTTGTTCATTCTATAACGACCTACCTCACCTAAGTTGTAGCGTTGATCACTAAAGAATAATTTGTCAATAATACCACGTGCTGTTTCCTCATCTGGCGGCTCAGCATTACGTAATTGACGATATATATGTTCTACAGCCTCTTTTTCTGAGTTTGTAGGATCTTTTTGTAGCGTATTGTGAATAATCGCATAGTCACCTAATTGATTATCTTCCTTATGAAGAAGAATCGTTTTAGCACCAGCATCTAATATTTCATCTACATGTTCTTTTTCTAAAACGGTATCACGATCTAAAACAATCTCATTACGTTCGATAGAAACAACTTCACCTGTATCTTCATCCACAAAATCCTCGTGCCAAGTGTTAAGAACACGAGCAGCAAGCTTACGGCCTAAATATTTCTTAAGACCGGTTTTTGAAACCTTAACCTCTTCTGCAAGGTCAAAGATTTCTAAAATATCTTTATCACGCTCAAAACCTATCGCGCGAAAAAGAGTAGTAACAGGTAACTTTTTCTTACGATCTATGTAAGCATACATTACACTATTAATATCTGTAGCAAATTCAATCCAAGAACCTTTAAAAGGTATTACTCTTGCTGAATAAAGCTTGGTACCATTAGCATGAAAAGACTGGCCGAAGAATACACCAGGTGAACGGTGTAACTGAGAAACAACTACTCGCTCTGCACCATTAATACAAAAAGTACCGCTTGGTGTCATGTAAGGAATAGTACCAAGATATACATCCTGTACTATTGTTTCAAAATCTTCGTGCTCATCATCAGTACAGTATAATTTTAAACGGGCTTTTAATGGAACGCTATACGTTAAGCCTCGTTCGATACATTCTTGAATAGAGTATCTAGGTGGATCAACAAAGTAATCCAAAAATTCTAGTACAAAGTTATTACGGGTATCCGTAATTGGGAAATTCTCTAGAAATGTGTTGTAAAGTCCTTCATTTCCTCTTTCTTCAGACTTAGTCTCTAATTGAAAGAAATCTTGAAAGGATTTAATCTGAATATCCAAAAAGTCAGGATACTCAGGTCTGTTCTTTACCGATGAGAAATTCAGTCTTTCAGCTTGTTTTGCTTGCATCTTCAACGAACGGAATTTAATTAAAATAAATTGAAGATCTGTATGATCAGATCTATTTGATTTCTTAACATAAGAAATCTAAAGCAATAATAGTCGTAAATAATATGAAAACCTTATATACGACAAATGGTTTAGGCCTATTTCGAAAAATCGAAAAGACCTAAACCCTTGTATTTATAAGTGTTAAGCTTACTTAAGCTCAACTTCAGCACCAGCTTCTTCTAACTGAGCTTTAATAGCTTCAGCTTCGTCTTTAGCGATACCTTCTTTAATTGGACTTGGAGCGTTGTCAACTAATTCTTTTGCTTCTTTAAGACCTGCACCAGTTAATTCTTTAACTAGTTTTACAACTGCAAGTTTAGAACCACCTGCTGCCTTAAGGATTACATCAAATTCAGTTTGCTCTTCAGCGGCATCATCACCACCACCAGCAGGACCAGCCATAGCTACAGCAGCTGCTGCAGGCTCGATACCATACTCGTCTTTTAAAATAGTAGCTAACTCATTTACCTCTTTTACAGTTAAGTTAACTAGTTGTTCTGCGAAATCTTTTAAATCTGCCATTTCTATCGTTTTAAAAAAAATTATTCTATTATTATTATTTGTGCGTACGTAATTATTAACCTTCCTTTTCAGAAAGAGTCTTAAGAAGTCCAGCGATTGTTTGACCTCCTGATTTAAGAGCGCCAATAACGTTCTTAGCAGGTGATTGAAGAAGACCAATAATCTCTCCAACAAGTTCTTCTTTAGATTTAATATCAACTAGAGCATCTAATTGATCGTCACCTATGTAAATCGCTTCTTCAATAAATGCTCCTTTAAGTAAAGGCTTTTGAGATTTCTTACGAAACTCTTTAATAACCTTAGCTGGCGCATTTCCAGTTTCAGAAAGCATAATAGATGTATTTCCTTTTAAAATAGAAGGTAATTCACCAAAATCCTTATCTGAACTCTCCATTGCTTTTGCAAGCAATGTATTTTTAACCACGGCTAGTTTTACGTTTGCCTTAAAGCAAGCTCTTCTTAATCTAGAAGTAGTTTCTGCATTTAAGCCAGAAATATCTGCTAAATATATGTGAGCACTATCAGCTAACTGCGCAGTCAAATCTTCTATTACTTGTGATTTTTCTTCTCTTGTCATAATTTAACTTTTACTGCTCAGCAAAACGTTTTGAATCTACTTCTACGCTAGGACTCATCGTGCTAGACATAAAGATGCTTTTAATGTAAACACCTTTAGACGTAGTAGGCTTCAATTTTACTAATGTGGTTATCAATTCTCTTGCGTTATCTGCTATTTTATCTGCATCAAAAGATGCTTTACCTATAGCAGCATGTACAATACCAGTCTTATCAACCTTGAAATCTATTTTACCAGCTTTAACATCAGAAACAGCTTTAGCCACGTCCATAGTTACAGTACCGGTTTTTGGGTTTGGCATTAAGCCACGAGGACCCAAAACACGTCCTAAAGGACCTAATTTACCCATAACACTTGGCATAGTGATGATAACATCAACATCTGTCCAACCGTTTTTAATTTTCTCTAGATATTCATCAAGACCTACAAAGTCAGCTCCAGCTTCTTTAGCCTCAGCTTCTTTATCTGGAGTTACCAGAGCAAGAACCTTTACGTCTTTACCAGTTCCGTGAGGAAGTGTTACCACTCCACGAACCATTTGGTTTGCTTTACGTGGATCTACATTAAGACGCACAGCCAAATCAACAGAAGGATCAAAATTAACTTTGCTTACTTCTTTTATTAAAGCTGAAGCTTCCGCTAGTGTATAAGCAGAACTACTGTCTACCTTAGCGCGGGCTTCTTTTTGCTTTTTTGTTACTTTTGCCATTTTAAATTGCTTTTTTGGATGTTAAAAAGGAGCTTGTCCTTTTACAGTTATTCCCATAGACCTTGCAGTACCTGCAACCATCTTCATAGCACTTTCGATTGTGAAAGCGTTTAAATCTGGCATTTTGTCTTCTGAGATAGCTTTAATTTGATCCCATGTTACGCTAGCAACTTTTTTACGGTTTGGTTCACCAGAACCTCCTTTAATCTTAGCTGCTTCCATCAATTGGATGGCAGCAGGTGGTGTTTTAACCACAAAGTCAAAAGATTTATCACCGTAAACAGTGATAGCAACAGGCAATACTTTACCGGCCTTATCTTGAGTTCTAGCATTAAACTGCTTACAAAACTCCATGATATTTACTCCGGCAGCACCTAAAGCTGGTCCAACAGGTGGGGAAGGGTTTGCGGCTCCTCCCTTAACTTGCAACTTAACAACCTTACTTATTTCTTTTGCCATTTTTAAAAATTTAGTTTGATACGTTCATTTGTGGAAGCAGTAGAACAATATCTAATATATGTGTAACACTTATACTTTCTCAACTTGCATGTAGCTCAATTCTAAAGGAGTCTTTCTACCGAAAATCTTAACCATCACCTCTAGCTTACGCTTTTCTTCATTAACCTTCTCAACAGAACCATTAAAGCCGTTAAAAGGACCATCTATAACTTTGACAGTTTCTCCAATAACAAAAGGTATAGCGACGCTATCTGATTTTACAGATAATTCATCTACTTTACCTAGCATTCTGTTTACTTCTGAGATTCTTAATGGAACAGGATCACCACCTTTAGTTTCACCTAAGAAACCGATAACGCCATTAATAGACTTTATCATGTGAGTCACTTCACCACCAAGGTTAGCATGAATCATAATATATCCAGGAAAATAAACACGTTCTTTATTTATCTTTTTACCATTACGTATCTGGATAACTTTTTCTGTAGGAACAAGAACTTGCTCAATATAATCTTCAAGGTTAAAGCGAGAAATCTCTTGCTCTATATATCCTTTAACTTTGTTTTCCTGACCACTAACGGCCCTTACCACGTACCAGTCTTTATCTTTGGTATTGTTTACTATAGCCATTGTAATTATTTTAAGCTCCTACCAGATTAAAATACGCCTCTATAGCCCTGCTAAAAACAGTATCAACACCCCAAATCCCTAACGAAAAAATAATTGTGAAAACAGCAACAACAACAGTCAAACGTTGCGCCTCAGATAGCGGAGTCCATGTTACGTGATTTTTTAATTCGTTATAAGACTCTTGAATGTAATTAACTAATCCGGCCATATTATTGTATATTATTTATAAGGCTCTATACCTTTTAAACTAACCATTACTATTTATTAGTAACAGATTAAATATTATTAAAATTTAAATAGATTTTAATAAGTCTGCACGGGCTGAGAGGCTCGAACTCCCGACACCTGGTTTTGGAGACCAGTGCTCTACCAACTGAGCTAAGCCCGTAAGAATTAAGAATTAGCTAAAGAGCTGTCTTCTTAATAAAAATCAAGGCATCCGTATAAACGGACGCCTTAATTCTATAAATTATAATCCGTGATTATTCTACAATCTCAGTTACCTGACCTGCACCTACAGTTCTACCACCTTCACGAATTGCAAAACGTAAACCTACGTTCATCGCGATTGGCTGAATTAACTCAACATTAATTGTTAAGTTATCTCCTGGCATTACCATTTCAACACCCTCAGAAAGAGAAATGTTTCCAGTTACGTCAGTTGTACGAACGTAAAACTGAGGACGGTAGTTATTATGGAATGGAGTGTGACGTCCACCTTCTTCTTTTTTCAAGATATAAACCTCTGCTTTGAATTTAGAGTGAGGCTTAACTGAACCTGGCTTAGTAATAACCATACCTCTAGTGATCTGAGATTTTTCAATACCTCTTAAAAGGATACCTACGTTATCACCAGCTTCACCTCTATCTAATATCTTACGGAACATTTCAACTCCAGTAATAGTAGATGTAAGTTTTTCAGCACCCATACCAATGATCTCTACAGGATCTCCAGTGTTTGCTACTCCAGTTTCAATACGACCAGTTGCAACAGTACCACGACCAGTAATAGAGAATACATCTTCGATAGGCATTAAGAATGGCTTATCAACATCACGAGCAGGAAGTTCAATCCAGCTATCTACAGCTTCCATAAGCTCCATAACTTTATCAACCCAAACTTGCTCACCATTTAAAGCACCTAAAGCAGAACCTTGAACAACAGGACCATTATCTCCATCATACTCATAGAAACTAAGAAGATCTCTTACTTCCATCTCAACAAGCTCAAGCAATTCTTCATCATCAACCATATCCACTTTATTCATGAATACAACGATACGAGGAATACCTACCTGACGTCCTAAAAGGATGTGCTCGCGAGTTTGTGGCATAGGACCATCTGTTGCAGCAACAACAAGAATAGCACCGTCCATTTGAGCAGCACCAGTAACCATGTTCTTAACGTAATCCGCGTGACCTGGACAGTCAACGTGAGCGTAGTGACGGTTAGCAGTAGAATACTCTACGTGCGAAGTGTTAATAGTAATACCTCTTTCTTTTTCTTCTGGAGCGTTGTCAATAGAGTCAAAACTTCTCATTTCAGAAAGACCTGCGTTAGCAAGTACAGTAGTAATAGCAGCAGTTAAGGTAGTTTTACCGTGGTCAACGTGCCCTATAGTACCAATATTTAAGTGAGGTTTGGAACGATCAAATGTTGCCTTTGCCATGATTTAAATAATTTTAATCTTAGTTATTATTAGTGTTTATTTTTTAAACTTACCTGACACGCTGATTATAGATTCTTTACAAAACGCAAAAAACCGAGCGTAAAACTACACTCGTTTAATTAGCAGCGACTGCTATTGAGCCAACGACGGGATTTGAACCCGTGGCCTCTTCCTTACCAAGGAAACGCTCTACCCCTGAGCTACGTCGGCTTAAATTACTTCCCATCAAAACGACCGAAGTCAGAATTACCCAGGACCGACCTTCTCAGCTAAAGGGCTCATAAAAGTCATATAATGACTACAACCAAAGCCTATCAGATTTGGTTTAATAAGACCGAAGATATAAATCTAACGACCTTGCTTGCGATTAATTAAATTAACAGCAATTAGAGCGGGAGACCGGGTTCGAACCGGCGACATTCAGCTTGGAAGGCTGACGCTCTACCAACTGAGCTACTCCCGCATTAACGATATGATAAATCATACGTTTTGCATAAATTGTGGGGAGAGCAGGATTCGAACCTGCGAAGTCGTAAAACAACAGAGTTACAGTCTGTCCTCGTTGGCCGCTTGAGTATCTCCCCAATATTGGTAAATCAATATTTCAAAAAACGCTTTTACCGCGCTTAGCGCAAGTTTTTAAACTTATACAATTTAAAAACTCTAGTTTAAAAAGAGCCGATGGAGGGACTCGAACCCACGACCTGCTGATTACAAATCAGCTGCTCTAGCCAGCTGAGCTACATCGGCTTTTTGTTAGATTTTGAGGAGTAAAAAACTCCGCTGTTTCTAACGGAGTGCAAATGTAAAACAAAAAACATATTACCAAAACATTTTTTGAAATTTTTTTATGCAATTGCTCTATTTTTTTCTTTTTGCTTAACCAGGAGACGCTCTAATGAGCTCGCACAACTATAGGCACCAGCCTCAAAAGATTTAGCTTGTTTTTTAACAATCAGCTCGTTACCCGGAATACTCAACAATATTTCGACAATTTTATTATTTCTACTACTCGTATTCTGAATTTTTAAAAAAATATCAGCATAAATGATCTGATCGTGAAATTGATCTAATTTATTCATCTTCTTTTGAAGATAATTAATCAATTTTTGATCGGCTACAAAATGGGGAGTTTGGACATTTACTTTCATAGATTTGGATTTAAAAGTTAATTAATACATCAAAAAACTAATTTTTAAGATTTCTAGGATGGGCATTTTTATAAACCTTACCCAATTCAGCTATACTAGAATGCGTATAAACTTGAGTTGCTGCTAAACTGGAATGACCCAATAGCTCTTTAACCGCATTTAAATCTGCTCCATTATTTAATAAATGAGTAGCAAATGTATGTCTTAACATATGCGGACTTATTTTAGTTTTTTGAGACACCTCACTAAAATAGCGAATTATGACCCTATAAACAAGAGTTTCATATAGTTTATCTCCTTTATTAGTTAATAATAAATATGGCGAATGATCACTACCCCAAGTTCGTGCTCTTAGGCTGATATATTCTTCTATGAGACCTTCTAACCATTTTATCATAGGTATTAACCGCTCCTTATTCTGCTTTCCCAGAACCTTGATCACATGAGATGAAAAATCGATATCAGAGATCTTAATATTAATTAGCTCACTTCTCCTTATCCCGAGAGCATAAAATATTGAGATAATCACATAATCCCTTTTCCCTTCAAAAGCATCTGACTTACTTAAGTTCTCTATGACTTGATTTACTTCACTCGGAGAGAAAGGAATTTGAATTTCCTTTTTAATTTTTAAGGATTTATGTTTTAATAATGGAGATATCTGAATTTCTCCTACTTTTTGCAAGAATTTAAAATAAGCCTTTATAGAAGCTATTTTTCTGTTTATACTTCGATGACTTAATTCCCGCGTAGAGAGGTGAACCACGTAAGCTCGTATAAACACATACTCCACAAGCTTAGGGTTATCGATTAGATATTCTTCCTGAAGAAAATTGAAGAATGTTTGTACATCTGCATTATATGCAAGAATAGTATGAGCACTATAATTACGTTCGAGTTTAAGATAATCTAAGAATGCCTCTAAATACATAAATTAAAAAATGAACAGGAAGATACAAAACAAAAAAAATCCGCTAAGAAATAATCTTAGCGGATTTTATATTGTTGAAAGAGGATTAGTCTCTCTGTTAATAATCCTAATAAGAATAAAAATTCTTACAGACGGAAATTATTAAATATTCTCTTGATCGCGAAGTCCTTGAATATAAGAAGCTTTTTGAATTTCACGTCTTCTAGAAACAGAAGGTTTTGTGAAAGCTTGACGATCACGCAGCTTACGCATTGTTCCCGTTCTATCAAATTTTCTTTTGAAACGCTTCAGCGCTCTATCGATATTTTCTCCGTCTTTTACTGGTATAATTAACATAGTGGTACCTCCTTTCTTTAAAATTCTTTTCAGTTTACAGGCTGCAAATATAATCTAAACTTTAAAACTAGCAAGCCTGTTTTTATTTTATTATTAGCTACGCTTAATTTGCGGCTGGCTTATATTCTTTTTTGTCAATTACCATCTTGGCTATAATTTCTTTTAATATCTCTGAAGTACCTCCTCCTATTGGCCCCAGCCTACTATCTCTAAACATTCTTGCTAGCGGATAATCTTCCATATAACCATATCCACCTAACATTTGAAGACACTTATAAATTACTTCATCTGCAATTTTTGTAGACAATAACTTAGACATACTTGCTTCCTTCACCACATAATCTCCACTGTTAAGGTTGTTAGCAATGCTGTAATTGAAAGATTTAACCATCTCAATTTCACTAGCCATCTCAGCCACAGTATGTCTCAAAGCTTGAAATTTATCTATAGTTTTCCCAAAAGCTGTACGTTCGGCCATATAACCTAATGTATATTCGAGAGCATATTCAGCTCTTGCATGAGCGTTTACACCCATAATTAGGCGCTCTAATGCAAAATGCTGCATAATATATGAGAATCCTTTGTTTTCTTCCCCCATAAGATTATCTATAGGAATTTTTACATCAGTAAAAGCAATCTCACCTGTATCTGATGCACGCCATCCCAGCTTATCCAGTTTTGTTGCACTTATGCCAGGGGTATCTCTATCTACTATAAATATACTTAAGCCTTTATTTCCCTTTTCAGGATCTGTCTTAGCCGCAACAATAAGATAGTCAGAATAAACTCCATTTGTAATAAAAGTTTTAGATCCATTTAAAATATAGTGCTCTCCACTGCGTACCGCCGTACTGCGCATTCCTGCAACATCAGAACCACCAAATGGTTCCGTAATGCAAAGACAACCTATAAGCTCTCCTGAAATACTACCTGGAAGATATTTTTCTTTTATTGCCGATGTTCCTTCTGCTTTTAAATGCGTCATTGCTAAATAGGCGTGAGCCCACATAGCAGCAGCAAAACCTCCACTATTTATTCGTTGTAATTCTTCGAGAAATATTACCGTATAGAAAATATCGAGGTCTAAACCTCCATATTCTTCTGGAGAGGCTAAGCCGAAATATCCCATATCCCCCATCTTTGTCCAGATAGAACGATCTATAGTACCGGTCTCTTCCCAAGTATCAATATTAGGAACAACTTCTTTTTGTAGAAATCCTCTAAGACTTTCTCTAAAGAGCTCATGCTCTTCTGAAAAGTATATATTTTTCATTTAATTACGCTTTATATTATTATAAGGTCACTGGAAAGGGAATTTTGCAAGGAGAAATTGCATTATTCTCAAATAAACCTGCATTTTATTGGTTGGTTGACAAATATAATTTAATTCGATCTAACTTGTATGCAGTTATACCTTCAATTTTTAGCAGTTCATCAAGATTTACAATTCCTTCATTTAAGATGCGATAATCTACTATACTTCTTGCAATATCAAATGTCACAAATGGAATAGTTGCAAGATCTGATGCATTGGCCTCATTCACATTTAAACGATCAATATTTGGTTTTGTTTTTACGGTAAATTCTTTTTTAACCTCAAAAACTTGAGCTCGCTTTAAATTGTAGATGTCGTACAATTGATCATCTTCAAGAAAACCACCTATCTTTTTTCTATAGTTTAAAACAAGCCTCGCGCTTTCGTTAGTAAAATTTGGAAGGCTGGATAAATCTGCAAAGGTTGCACTATTAAGATCACGTTTATTAGCAAATGATTTATATGCTGAATTAGTATTGCTCTTTTTACTTTGAGCATTCTTAACCCAATCTGGAAACTTAAAATAAGGTGAAATGGTAGCCAATAGCGAATCTGAAACCCCGGTGACAGTTTGAAAATCTGAAGCAGAATTAATCCATAAGTTTTGAGATCTATACGCAAGTAGCTTATCAATCTCTTCTGGACTTAATCCTAAAGAATATCCTTTATAATCTGTTATGAAATTAGGATTGAACGGAAAGATTTTAATTGTTTCTTCAGCAGCTTTACTTTTCCGAAGTGAATCTATTTGCCGCTGAATTAATAGTGCGTCGGAATCTGATATGGATTCTTGTTCGATTTTCCCTAAACTGAAGTACACCCACCAAGAACAAATAAGAATTGCTATTAAAAACAAAATCCCACTTCGCTTTTTGTTATCAAGCTGAAAGTGGGATTTTAGATTCATTTATCTTTATATTGAGACTAACTCTTTTCCTGAGCTACACGTTGCTTTTTAAATAATTCATTAGCCTTAAGTTTTCTAAAATACTCTCTCAAGTCTTTTCTCACTTCCCCACTCATAATATAGAGTCCTATAATATTAGGAAATGACATAGCTAAAATCATCATGTCTGAAAAATCGAGGACGGCTCCTAAACTTACCGAAGCACCCACCACTACGAAAAATAAGAATAAAATTTTATATAATAATTCCATCTTTTTACTTTTTCCGAATAGGTATGTCCAGGCTCTCATTCCATAATAAGACCAAGAAATCATAGTAGAAAATGCAAATAAGAATACTGCCGCAGCTAGCACATAAGGAAACCAAGAGATAACACTACCAAAAGCATCTGAAGTTAAATCTGCTCCTGCTACTCCTGTTACTTCGTGCATTCCTGTAAATATTAATACTAAAGCTGTAAGTGTACACACTACTACAGTATCGATAAAAGGCTCTAATAATGCTACAAATCCTTCAGAAGGTGGGTGATTGGTTTTAGCCACACTATGTGCAATGGCTGCAGAACCTACACCAGCTTCATTAGAGAATGCCGCACGTTGAAAACCTACAATTAAAACTCCAAGAATACCCCCTTTAAGTGCACTTGGACTAAATGCACCATCTATAATAGCATTAAATGCAGGACCTATATTCTCTATATTTATGAATATTACGGTTAATGCACCAAGAACATATACCCCAGCCATAAAAGGTACAATTTTACCGGTAACTTTAGCAATACTGCTGATTCCACCAATAATAACAACACCTACAAGAACCGCTACTGTAATTCCAAACCAAAAACCGTTTCCTTCTAACCCAGGAAACTGCCCACTTAAGATTTCAAAGGATTGATTAGCCTGAAACATATTACCTCCACCAAATGAGGCTCCAATTGCTAAAATTGCAAAAGCTCCTGCAAGCACTTTACCAAATCCACCCATATTACGCTTTTCTAAACCGTAACGTAAATAATTCATAGGACCACCAAAAACACGTCCGTCTGGTAAAATATCACGATACTTTACTCCTAAAGTACATTCCACAAATTTTGATGACATACCTAGAAGACCAGCAACAATCATCCAGAATGTAGCTCCTGCACCTCCTAAAGAAACTGCAACAGCAACACCCGCTATATTACCTAAACCTACAGTAGCTGAAACTGCAGTTGCCAATGCCTGAAAGTGAGTTATACTTCCCGGAGCATTAGGATCATCATATTTTCCTTTTGCCAATTCAAGACTATGACTAAAACCTCTAAAGTTTATGAAGCCCATACGTACGGTAAAAAATGCCGCTCCAAATATCAACCACACAACTATAAAAGGAATACTATTTGTTTTCTCATCTCCATTAGCATAAACTAACGGAACCGGATCATCATAAAAAATCTCTGCAAATACATCTGCATTTGTTTGAATTAAATGCTTTTGATTGTTCGCGTTGTATATAACATTACCTACTTCCTCAAGGTGCTTAATAGTACCATTTGCATCAGCCCTGACTATAATTTCAGTACCGTTGCTTTCAGAAATGACAGCAATCTCCTGATCTTTTTTAACTTTCGCTCCATCAGCTACAAGCCATTCATTTAAAGTAAATGTATCCTGTGTATCTGACGTCCATCCTGGTATAGAGACCATTTTTAGATCTGCATATATTACAGGATCATAAAGACCTAAAGCCGCAAAGGGATCCCAAAATAATACGGAACCCATCGCCGCTACCGCCGGTGTCATAGTACCATTAAATATTTCTGTTATAGCTTCTGCTTCAATTTTAAATTCTTTTGTAATAGTTGTTCCTGCAGCGTCGGTAACCATTACTTTATGGGTAACACCCTCTGTAAGGGAAGTAGCTTCATTAGAAGTTAGGGCGGTACTCTTGTCACTCCATTTGTAGGTATATGGAGCTTCACCTCCAGTTACTGAAATTTTTGCAACACCGTCGTTGATTTTTGAAGTAGGGTTTGAAGCTTCTGCTGTTACTTTTAAATCTTGCGCGAATACCATAATTGGTAAGACGAAGGTCAAAAGAAATAATTTTACTTTCATAGTTCGTATTAAGTTCAATATTTATTTTGTCAAAAGTTGCAATATGCTAAAAAAAAAGACCTTCTCAAAGATCAGGCTCGTTAAAAATGAAACGTTAATTGGATTTTACCTAGAATCCTGCAATTAATATCTATCATCTTTAGCAATGTGAAGCTTAAAATTTCAGCAAGGTATCAAATCAAAAAAGCTCTGCTTGCAAATTACAAACAGAGCTCTAAAGTTAAGTTAAATACCTATTATTTAATTGCTTCTCGTTTAAGTTTTATAGCAGCTAGGTATCTGTCTAATTGTTTTTTAACTACCGGAAATAAGAAAAACAATCCTACCATGTTTGGAAAAATCATAGCAAAAATCATTGCGTCAGAAAATTGCCATATAGATCCCATATTTGCTGCTGCACCAATAACTATAAAAGTCAAGAACAACATTTTGTAAACTAAATCTGCCAGTTTTCCTCTTCCGAAAAGAAATTTCCAAGATTGTAAGCCATAATATGACCAAGAAATCATTGTTGATACCGCAAAGAGAACTACAGCTATAGTTAAAAAGATATTTGAAAATGGGATATAAGCATCAAAAGCTTTTGATGTTATACCTGCTCCTTCATAAGATAACCCATCTATTATAACAGCTCCTGTACCATCACCACCATATTCAAAATATCCGCCAAAGTTGAAAATTATAATTACTAAAGCAGTCATTGTGCATATTACTACCGTATCGATAAAAGGTTCTAATAGCGCAACAAGTCCTTCACTAGCAGAATATTTAGTACGTACTGCAGAGTGTGCAATAGATGCAGAACCGGCTCCTGCCTCATTAGAAAATGCCGCTCTCTTAAAACCTACGAGTAGTACTCCTATTACACCACCTACGCCTAAAGCTGTAGGATTAAAAGCTTCTTCTACAATAAGGGCTAAAGCATCATCAATTAGCGAGAAATTAGATCCTATAATATAAATACAAGCCACTAAATACATAATAGCCATAAACGGCACTACTTTTTCAGTTACCTGAGCAATTCTTTTAATACCACCTATTATTATTATACCTACCAGAACGGCAATTACAACACCAATCCAAAAACCAGCTCCTGCACTTTGAAAGTTAAATAACTCTTTTAATACTATAGTTGCTTGATTACTTTGAGCCGCATTACCTCCTCCAAAAGAACCACCAATACAAAAAATCGCAAAAATGACAGCTGCGATTTTTCCTAAAGTCGCAAATCCTTTCTCTTTAAGACCTTTAGTCAAATAATACATAGGACCACCATACACAGTCCCATCCTCACCTACATCTCTATATTGAACACCAAGTGTACATTCTACAAATTTTGTCGACATTCCCAGTAAACCACATACGATCATCCAGAATGTTGCTCCGGGACCACCCAGTGCAATAGCTAAGGCAACACCTGCAATATTTCCATTTCCAACAGTTCCTGAAACAGCTGTAGCTAAGGCCTGAAAGTGACTAACTTCTCCTGCAGAAGCTTCATCTCGTATCGTATCTACAATATCACCATCAATTGCAAGGTTATCATCTAATTGCTCTATATGTTCTTCAATATCTACTTTATTTAGATCAACCCCATTTGCAATCCCATCTTCACCATAAAGCAATTTTGCACCGTGATTTTCTATGTCTTCATACTTACCACGAACTGTTTGTATTGCTCTCCAGAAATATTTAAAATTTGGAAAGCCGAAATAAATAGTAAAGAAAAAAGCACTAAATACTAAAAGGACCAGTACAAATGGTATTCCTAAAACATTGAAAAAAATAAGATTAAAGAAGAAGTCTGAAATCGGAGCAAAAGCCTGATCAATTTTCTGGTCGATACCTATTTCTACCGTTTCTTGAGCAGACAAATTAGATACAGATAAAAGCAAGAAACTTGCTAAAGAGAGTTGTTTCATAAAATTGAAAATACATTTAATTAAAAATAGAGTAATCCTTAAATCATTACTGATAATGTTGCTTACTCATCAATATTTAGTAAACATACTACTAAATAGCAAATTCTTTATGTAAATTTTCAATCTGTTCTGGCCTACCTATTACTATAAGTTTAGAATTTTTCTCAAGCAACATCGATGCTTCAGGATTTATCACGTAATCTCCGTTAGGAGCCTTGTAGCCTATAATAGAGCAACCAGTTTTATTACGTAAGTCAATATCTCTAATTGTGCGTGTAACGTGATCAGGACACACAGCCTCAAATGTAATTTCCTGCACATTTACGCGACCTGCAGTAGTAACTTGTAGATTATCTAAAAACTCAACTAAATCTGGAACGACCACTAGAGAAGCCATATGATCACCACCTATTTTATCTGGCATTATGACATTATCGGCTCCAGCAAATTTTAGCTTTTGATAAGTAGTCTCTTCAGAAGCTCTACTTATGATTTTCATAGATGCGTTCATTTGCCTTGCAGACAATACTACAAATAAGTTGTCAGAATCATCCGGGAGTGCAGATATTAAAGTAGATGCTCGCAAAACTCCAGCTTCGATCAACACCTCATCTTCATTAGCATTACCTTGTATAAAGGGCATGGATTCAGATTGAAATTTATTTACAACTTCTTCATCCTTTTCAATAACAACAAAAGGCTTTCCGTAGGTTGTTAATTTCTGAACCGCTTGTTTTCCATTGCGACCATAGCCAACAACGATAATATGATTTTTAAGACTATCGATTTTTTTTTGCACTCTCCGCTTTTTTAATAATTCTACATTACTCCTGCTTAAGATATATTCAGTAATTATTGAAATGGCATAACCCAGTACAAATACACTTACTAGTATGAGAATTACCGTAAAAATTTTTGCGGTATCATTAAGCGGTTGCACCTCACCAAAACCCACCGTACTAATGGTGATTATAGTCATATAAATAGCATCTGTCCAGGTATATAATGCCAGAAAACGGAAACCCATTATTCCCAGGCAAAGCATTCCTATAACCAGTATAATTGCTACATAAATTCTATTCTTAAAAATAGTCTCCATTGTTATAAATCAAACACAGATGTACGCTTCGTATAAACCAGATCTTTGAGTTTAAACCAGAAGGCTAATACTAGATAAACAGCAAAACCTAAACCAGCTGTTGCAAAGGAGAGATAGATAAAAAACAAGCGTACATTTTTTGCTCTAATCCCCATGCGATCTGCAAGACGTGAAGAAACGTAAAATCCATTGCGCTCAAAAAAGTGCCTAATATTATAAATCAATTCCATTTCTAGAGTTTTGAAGCTTCTGCAAATTACTAAAATTAAAGCTGTACCAGAATACTAAGTTTTGTTGAGAATAGAATTTCCTATTTGGCACGACAAACACCTATTCTTATTGCAGTAATTTTTTTTTAATTCTATAAAAGCTTGTGAATGTAAGGCATCATTTTTAAAATTCTGCAGTTCTTGAAACCCTGTAACTATAGTATTTTTTTCTGAAGGAATACTTCTAACTAATTTTAAGAGATCATCTTCTGTAGTTATTCCCTTTGCCCTTGCATATGCAAATTTTAGAGGGAGGAGTGTATTAATTAGTAAAAGGTCTATAAAAGAAATGGTGAGTTTCTTGACACGTTTTTTGTGTAGTTTGTTGAAGTTATAATGTGTGCTCCAATATTCTGATGTAGTTATATTAAAAAGCTTGTGAAATTCTTTCCGGTTACTTACTGTTATAATTTTAGAAAATAAGGATTCATTCTTTTCATATAAGCGTGCCAATTGCGAAAGTCGAATGGTGGGAAAATTAGGTGGGCGTAACTTAAAAAATTCGATACGGTGCTGCAAAGCAGGTTTGAAATTATATTTTGCCTTTGCATATGTATATGCCTCTTTCCAACTCTGAGTTTGAGAATCTAAATGTTCTGTTTCATTTAGAAATCCGCATAGACCAAAAAACACCGCCTCTAATTCTCCGCTACTTTGCGTAAGCTTACGAATTGTTTTTATGGGTAGCGCTTCTGCTAATTCCTCAAATGCATCAGCATTAATGACGGTTCCGAAGTTACGAGCCAACATAGTAAACAAAACAGCCTCCCAGTCTCCTTTTTTTACTTTTAATAAATGATCGACACCAATTACCTTACGCTCTAATCGTTCAAAATAAATACGCTCTAACCAATTGTTAATTATGATTGCATCTACCTCAGCAAATTGGTTTTCACAATTTATAAAATTGTAAGATTTTGCTTCCAGTAATTTTCGGTAATTAATGAGCAGTGCAGGATCTATCCTATCTTTAAGTGTTAGTGTAGGGATTGCTTGATTTGACCTATTAAACACCTCACAGTCTTCTTCCCAGACTACGTGCAAAATAACATTAGAATAAGCAGCGTCATTTTCGTGATTATGCAAATACCAGTCTGAACTTTTTATATGAATTTCTACATTACCCGCCCATAGTTGTTCTCCTATACGTAATTGGGCGCTAAAGAAATCTGGCCCAGATTGATGATTATGAATTCCGGTATTAATAATTGCTATTGTTTCACCTGAGGTGGTGACGAGAGGAGTCGATAATGTGTTAGCACCCAACTTTCGGAATTTCCATAAATAATGAAGTAATGCCTCTTTCATTACTATAAATGTAATTCAATTTTAGCAAAACCTTAATAACATCAACCAATAAGGCTTATTACTTTTAAATAAAATCTAAATATATTACTATGAAAAAATCACTTTTTATATGGGGGTTAGCTACAACTTTAGCTTTCTATTCCTGCGGAAACCGTCAAACAGATAACGATGAAATACGGCTAGAAGACAAACCCGAAAAAATCTCTCCAGACCAAATGGATCAAACCGGATTGAGCGTTTCATCACAAGATCCTGACGAACTTGCTGCAATTAACAGCGCTAAAAACCAAGTAAACAAATATTTTGAAGCGCTAAATAATGGTGATGATTTAAAAGCCTATGAAGAAATGGCTACTTCTAGCGATCGTGGTACACGCTCTTCATTTTCAGAAAAAAATGCAAATATCGAATCTGTAGAATTAAGTTTTACTGAAGATGGTGAAGTGTCCATGCAAGGTGATAACACAGACATTAAATTACCTATACGATATGTTGTAAAAACAAAACAAGGCAATACTGAATCCTATAATGGATACGCCACAATCTCCAAAAAAGGAGATGATGGCGATTTTAAAATACAAGAGATGAATGTTACTCGTGAGAACCAGTAATTAATCTAGAAATCCTTTTTCACGCATCCACTCGTCGTTATATATTTTACCTACATAGCGGCTACCGTGATCGTGAAAAAGGACTACTACAACATCATCTTTCTTAAAATGATCTTTGAGTTGTAATAAACCCTTAATTGCAGCACCGGCAGAGTTTCCAAGAAAAAAACCTTCTTCTTTTGCTAGACGCTGTGTGTAAACAGCTGCGTCCTTATCTGTAACTTTTGTAAAGCCGTCGATAACATCAAAGTTCACATTCTTAGGAAGAATATCCTCCCCTATCCCTTCTGTTATATATGGATATATTTCATTTTTATCAAAAATTCCCGTCTCGTGGTATTTTTTAAAAACTGAGCCATATGTATCTATTCCCCATACTTTAATATTGGGATTTTGCATTTTTAAATATTTACCTACTCCAGAAATTGTTCCACCTGTTCCTACACCTACGACAAAGTGTGTGATCTTTCCTTCAGTTTGTTCCCAAATTTCAGGACCTGTAGATTCAAAATGAGCTTTGCTGTTACTTGGATTATCGTATTGATTTACATACCAAGAATTGGGAGTTTCTTCGGCTAGACGTTTAGATGTACTGTAATATGAGCGTGGATCCTCCGGTTCAACATCGGTAGGACATACAATTACTTCACTACCCACAGCTTTTAAAATATCTATTTTCTCTTTACTCTGCTTATCTGAGATTACACAGACCATTTTGTACCCCTTAACTATAGCCACTAATGCCAACCCCATACCCGTATTACCAGAAGTTCCTTCGATAATGGTTCCGCCAGGTTTTAAAATGCCGGCTGCTTCTGCATCTTCAACCATTTGCAAAGCCATGCGATCTTTCACAGAATTTCCCGGATTGAAAGTCTCATACTTGGCAAGTACTAAGCAAGGTAGTTCTGCAGTTAGTTTATTAAGTTTTACAAGAGGTGTTTTACCTATCGTTTCAAGAATATTTTGAGCGTATTGCATAAAATTTTAGCTTAAGTGTGCAAGGTATAATTTTATTAGATTTTTACGTAATCACGCATCACAGTATTTAATTCGAAAAATGAGTTAAATTTTAGAGATACAAATTACATTTTCAGCAGCAGGATCACACTTAATTCTTCTAGGTAACAATTGCATAACTAGTACTTCAATTAACTTCTGGTCGTGGCGATGTTCTTCTCACCTTTTTTATATAATATATAATGAGTGCTGTACCAAAAAACGAAGGAATTATCCAAATTGCCACACCTGAGATACTTAATCCTGCTACTAGAAAAGCCGTGACAGAAGCAATGTAAGCTCCCATAATTTTACCTATATGCTGTACCAACCACGTATTTCTCGTTTTGTGAGGACTTCTTAAAAATCTATAGTCTGAAATACATAACACAACTCCAACTATTCCGAAGTATATATAAAGGACTGAAACCTGCTCAAACAGCAAACTACCACAAAGTATCATTACTATTGAAATACAAAACATAGCTATAGTAATTGTCCAGTCTAATCGAGATACCTTATTTTTTCTAAACTTATAGCGCAAAGCACGCTTTCCTACTACTACCATGTAAATCGTGAAGAGACCAATCAAAAATAGAAACGGATTAATGTGACCCGGCATGCACGCAATAGGAAGAGATATTCCAGAGCTCAACAACATACCGATTACAAACCATTTACCTGATTTTCTATGTAGTAAACTTCCTTTTTTTGTGATAACGCTTAGTGTGCCGGCAATTAAACCTATTCCTCCAAATAGGGCGTGTACATAAATGGCTAGTGTAATTAGTGTCTCAATCATATTTAAAATCTTTAATGAAATCAAATATGAAGAGATTTACCTATTATAAAAATTAGTAATTACCCAACTGTAGAATTTTCAACCTGAAGTGTTCTTTTTAAATAATACTTCTTAATTGAATTTAATGGTCTTGACAGGTGATATTCTAGTTATCACATAAGACGGTACTAAAAGCATTATAGCACAGAGCAAGAAAGTTCCTAAATTAAGAAGAACGATATAATACCAATCTAAATATACCGGTGCCTGACTCACATAATAAGTTTCTGGATTGAGAGTAATTATTCCAAAATATTTTTGAATCATCAATAACCCAATACCTATAACATTACCCCAGAATAAACCTATACCCACAAGATAGAGCGCATTATACATAAATATTTTACGTATGCTCCAGTTACTTGCACCTAAAGCTTTAAGAATACCTACCATTGGGGTGCGCTCTAATATTAACACAAGCAGAGCTACAATCATATTAATGCCAGCAACAATAATCATAACCACAATTATAAGCGCGATATTAAAGTCAAATAAAGACAACCACTCAAAAATTGAATAGTATTTATTTGTAATAGTCATCGAATTCAAAAAGGAACCTGTATTCTCAAAAACAGCATTTCCTATTTCATCAAGACGATCAAAATCGGAAACAAATACTTCAAAAGCACCTACTTGATCATCGTTCCATTTATTCAATTTTTGTACATGTCGAATATCTGCAAACAAGAAAGTCTCATCAAATTCCTGAAACCCGCTATCATAAATACCTACAATATCAAACCGTCTGTTCAAAAATCCTCCATCATCTTTTAAAAAGAAAACAATGACTTTATCTCCATTTTTAAAACCTAAACGATTGGCCTGGTAATTACTAACAAGTATTTCAGTATTAAGTGAATTAGAATAATCTGGAATTCTACCTTCAATAAGAAATTCCTGCATATAACTCCATTTGTAATCAGCACCTACACCTTTTACGATAATACCTTCAAAGTCTGAAGGGGTGCGTATAACTCCAGCTTTTGTGGCTGTAGCTTGTATATGACTTACCTCAGGAACTGAAGTAAATTTCGGATAAAATGATTGCTCTAACGGGATTGGGTTTAAGGTAATATCACTGTTGTTCCCATCAAACTGTGAGATTATAATATCTCCATTAAAAGCAGAGACTTTTTCTCTAATTTTTTGCTGTAGCCCTACACCTGTCGCAATGGTAATCATCATCATTACCATCCCCAAAATAATAGCTATAATGGCAATTTTAATAATAGGTGTTGAAGCAGTACTTTTATACTTCTTTGCGCCAATTATGCGTTTAGCTGTAAAATATTCAAAATTCAATCCTATGGCGTTTCGTTCGCTCAAAAGTACCTTTTTTTTAGTTTTTGTAATTGCAATTTCCTGCGGAAACGGTAAACAGACAAAAACTGATGATTTAAAAGCAGGTTCTAACTCCGCTTCATTACCTCAAGAGCCAAATTCCGAAGATCTTGAAAACCCACACCTTATCTTAGGGGCAAACCGCACTGAAACTTATCTACCCTTACTTTCGGGAAAAAGAATTGCTATAGTAGGTAACCCGAGTTCGTTAATTTTAAAAGACTCAAAAAAGCCAGAACGCTACACACATCTGGTTGATTCGCTGTTGAGCCTTAATCAAAATGTGGTTAAAGTATTTTCACCAGAGCACGGCTTTAGAGGCAATGCCGATGCAGGCGAAGCGGTTAAAAACGGTAAAGACCCTAAGACCGGACTTGATGTAATCTCCTTATACGGAAACAATAAAAAGCCAAAACCCGCACAATTAGAAGGTATTGATATAATCATATTTGACATTCAGGACGTTGGTGTACGCTTTTACACCTATATAGCAACTCTACATTATGTATTAGAAGCTGCCGCAGACTCTAACATTCCGGTACTTGTTTTTGACAGACCTAATCCTAATGGAAGTTATGTTGATGGCCCTGTAATGGAAAAAGAACACACCAGTTTTTTAGGAATGCACGCCGGCGTACCGTTGGTTCATGGTATGACAATAGGTGAGTATGCAAAAATGATGGCTACTGAAGGTTGGCTTAACACTTCAAAAAAAATAAATCTACAGGTGATTCCTATGGAAAACTACGAGCATACAATGCCCTATTCGCTACCTGTACGACCATCACCTAATTTACCAAACGATCAAGCGGTACTATTATATCCCAGTTTAGGACTTTGTGAAGGCACTGCTCTCAATGCCGGTCGTGGCACCGAAATGCAATTTCAGGTTATTGGTTCACCATTCTTGCCTTCTAACCTGTATAAATTAACCTATACACCACAACCTAATTTTGGCTCTAAAAATCCTAAGTTTAATGGTGTTACCTGCAACGGATTAGATTTACGATCAATAGAAAACCCTAGAGAAGTAAATCTTCGATTTATTATAGATGCTTATACTAGTTATTCACAAAAAGACACGTTCTTCGATACAAAGAATTTCACTGCACACGCTGGTACCGCTAAACTTCAAAAACAAATTCAAGAAGGAGTTTCTTTTGAAGATATACAATTAGGATGGCAAGAAGATCTGGAGAAGTTTAAGCAAATACGCCAGAAATATCTACTTTACAAATAAATTCTTGCACGATAACCCTGATTAAATCAATAGTATTTTAACTATAATATTTTCTAAATTAATTACGAAAACGATATATATTTCTGTAATTTTAATATCTTACGCGCTAATATGCTATGGCCTAGTATATGAGCTAATTTATTTTAAGCAGACCAGAAATGAAATCTTTATTACTTTTTTCTTGTTTTTTACTGTTTTCAGCTAACTTTTATGGGCAACGTCTTTACGGCACTATCTCTGACGCAGAAACAGATCAACCCATTGCGGGAGTAAATGTTTTTATAAAATCTTTAAAAAAAGGTGTTACTTCAAAAAACAATGGCGTCTTCTATTTTGAACAAGCAGATGGCTTAAAAAAAGAGGATACTATTCTTTTTAATATGGTAGGTTACAAAACACGCACGCTTACTCTAGAGGAATATGAATCTCAAAATAATAAAATCAAACTTTCAGAAGAGCAATTTAATAGTTCAAAATTATTAAAATCTTCAGGTAGAATTATATCAATAGGATCTACAAATAAAAACAGTGAGTAGAATATAGAAAATAGTTCAATTATAAATTCAATACGCCTTAATCAGGGCGTATTTTTTTTTGCGGTAATTATAAATGAATTTATTAAAGATTAGCTTATTCATCTAACTAAGCAAATGTTTAAGAATGCTCATTTTATTACTTTAATAATGTAGTGAATAAACCACATAATCATTGAAAAATCACATAGAATAGACTTCAGTGTTACTAAATCGTAACTAGTAAATTATTTTATTAAAAATAGTTGCATTATTTTTAAGACATAACTAACATCTATTTTAATGAAAAAAACCTTTTATCTACCGGTTTTAGGTCTTATGTTGAGCACAAGCCTATTTGCTCAAGACCAGAAAGAAACCGTTAAAAACATTGTAAGTGAGGCAACTACAAACTCACAACTTAAAAATCTAGCTCACGAATTACTCGACGTGGTAGGGCCACGATTAGTAGGGTCTCCAGAAATGAAAAATGCGCACGACTGGGCCGTTCAAAAATATGCAGACTGGGGCATTCCTGCCGAGAATGAACAGTGGGGTGTTTGGAGAGGCTGGGATCGCGGAATTACTCATATAGATATGGTAAGCCCGCGTAGTGTAAGCTTAGAAGGGATGCAACTTGCTTGGAGTCCTTCTACTTCATCTAAAGGAATTGAAGCTGAAGTGGTAATTCTACCTGAGGCAAAAGACTCCCTTAGTTTTCAAAAAACTTTAAATTCGGTTAAAGGCAAATTTGTCTTAATCTCAATGCCACAACCTACCGGAAGACCTGATGACAATTGGGAAAAATGGGCTACGCCAGAATCATTCGAAAAAATGAAAATGGAAAGAGAAGCACAAAATGATGCTTGGAATGCACGCATTAAAACAACGGGATATTCTTCACGAGAATTACCTAAAATTCTTGAAAAAGCTGGTGCTGCAGGAATCGTAACGAGCAACTGGTCTAGAGGTTTTGGTGTAAACAAAATCTTTTCGGCATATACAGAGAAAATACCAATGGTAGATATCGCTCTTGAAGATTACGGACTTCTATACCGTCTTGCTGAATATGGTGATAAACCGGTAATTAAAGTAATGGCACAATCAAAAGATGTAGGTGAAGTACCTACCTTTAATACAATTGCTCAAATTAAAGGATCTGAAAAACCAGAAGAATATGTAATTCTTTCTGCGCATTTTGACTCTTGGGATGGAGCTCAGGGAGCAACAGACAATGGTACTGGTACCATAGTTATGATGGAAGCAATGCGTATTCTTAAAAAAGTATATCCTAATCCTAAACGAACAATTTTAGTAGGTCACTGGGGAAGTGAAGAGCAAGGTCTTAATGGGTCACGCTCATTTGTTAAGGATCATCCAGAAATTGTAGCAGGTGTTCAAGCAGTGTTTAATCAAGATAATGGAACCGGTCGTGTGGCAACCATTTCAGGGAATGGCTTTTTAAATGCTTACGATTATGTAGGTAGCTGGTTAGCTGCTGTTCCTGATGAGGTAGCAAGTATTGAAACTAATTTCCCGGGTATTCCTGGAGGTGGTGGATCTGACTATGCTTCTTTTGTTGCAGCTGGTGCTCCGGCATTTAACCTAAGTTCATTAAGTTGGGATTATTGGAATTATACGTGGCATACTAACCGCGATACTTATGACAAAATTGTTTGGGATGATGTGCAGAACAATGCCATTCTTACTGCAGTTTTAGCTTATATGGCTAGTGAAGATGAAGATAAAACTTCACGTGATAAGATTGTCTTACCTATAAGTAAGCGTACAGGTGAGCAAATGACTTGGCCTGAAGCTCGCGATAGCATGAGACGTGGCGGACTTGATGATTAATAATAAATCACATCAATTAAGATTTTAATGAAAAGAGCCTTGAGATTATTCTCAAGGCTCTTTTTAAATATTGCTAGTTGCAGTCCTCTCACCTACACGTTTTGATTTTTTAAAGATTCTTAATTTCCATAACTTCTGTCTCACTTACAGTAAGCAAGCCAGGTTTTACTAGCCTTCCTATCATCTCGCGCCAGTTTTCATTCTGTTCAAAAATTGCTTTAAAAATAGGTTTAGCCTTCTCAAGCTGTCCATCATTTGCCATGGCCACTGCCTTCCAAAATTTCATTTCTAAGTTATCTGGAAACAACTCTTCTGCAGTACCGTATTGTTTTAATGCTTCGGGCATATCACCTGCTTCGACAGCAAGATCACCTTTATTCATATATTCATAAGCACGGGCTACTTTTAATAAACGATCGAGTTCTTCTATAGGATTCTCATGATCATCAACGCGTAAGTTAATTCGGTATTCTTCCCACGGATTTTCAACTAGATCAGGACCTACAACAATTAGTGCCGCACTTTGTTTTCCGCGGATATCTCCACCAGCTTGCTCTGCCGCCTTTAAAACTGCTACCATGCGTTCAGCCAGTGGCATTCCTTTATTGTCGCTAAATGCCTTTTCCATTGCAGGTACCGTTTGATCTGTAAGCATCATATTTGCCTGTACCGAAAAATTATCACCGGTAATTTGATCTGCATAAATCACACATTTTGCTCCAGTGTAAGCTGATGCGTTTCCGTTTACATCAAGAAATGCTACCTGACGGTAATCCTTGCCATCATCTGCAGCTATAAGGTTTTGCAAAGCTTCCTCGGCAGACAGGCCTTCTTCCATTAATTGTAAGCCCTTAGGTCCGTAGGCAGGATTTACAAAAGATTGAGTGGCTACTACCCCAACACCACTTTTTCCCCAGGAGACCAGCGACCCTACACTAAACCAATGACTTTGAACCGCCACCGCCATTTCTCCTGTAGCAGCATCTCGTGCTACAATTGAAAAAGTATGAGCAAAAGCACTTTTTTCTGCCGGAATATTTTGGCTATGACTGAGCATTGTGATTAAACCAGTAAGAATTGCAATTACAACTTTCATAATATCTATTTTAATTTAATACGGTCCTTCATTTTCTCAACAATATTATACGCTGCTGGACATACAGGAATATTCTTTAAGGTAATATTGGTGATTTGCTGAAATTTTTTACGGTTGGTATGCGGGAATTCGGCACAAGCTTTGGGGCGCACATCGTAAATCATACAGTAGTTATCTGCTCCTAAAAAAGTACAAGGCAAATTTTGTAGAACATAATCATTGTCTTCATCAATGCGCAAATAAGTATCTATAAACTGCGCATCTTTTATTCTAAAATGTTTAGCGATGCGAGTCACATCTCTATCGGTAAACAACGGTCCCGTAGTCTTACAACAGTTTGCACACTTTAAACAATCTGTTTCAGCAAACTCCTCCTCGTGCAATTCTTGCATTTTATAATCAAGATCTTTTGGTGGTTTGCGCTTCAGCTTTTTAAAATAGGCAGCATTTTCTTTATGCTTATCTTTGGCAAGATTGGGCAACTGCTCAATAAATTCATCCATAAGACAAAAATAAGTAAATAAATCGCCTCTAATTTATGCTGAAAAAAGATTCTGATCATCCTGATATTTTTGGTTCTGCTTTGCTCGATTACCATTCCAATAATTATACTGAAGATATTACTGTTATCTCCTCCCTTACCGAAGATGATGAAATACCGGTCCCTTATCTTTTTAGAGCCTATGCAGAAATGCCCGAAATAGAGCAGACGGCTTTAAATCTTACAGTAGGTAAAACGCTAGATATAGGAGCGTGTGCCGGTAGCCACAGCTTATATTTACAAGAGCAAGGTATTGATGTGTTGGCTCTTGATCAATCTAAAGGAGCAATAGAAGTGTGCTCAAAACGAGGTGTACATAAAACTAGTGTTACAGATATTTTAGATTATAAGGAAGGTTCTTATGATACGTTATTATTAATGATGAATGGCACCGGTATATTTCAGAGATTAGAATATACTCAGAGCTATTTAAAACATCTTAAGGAACTACTTAATGATAATGGACAAATACTCGTAGACTCTTCTGATATATCATTTATGTATGAAGAAGAAGATGGCAGTTATTGGCGTGATGCAAGTAAAGATTACTACGGAGAAGTAACTTTTCAAATCAAATATAAAAATCAAATATCTGAAGCATTTGACTGGTTATATCTTGACTTCGATAGTCTTGAGAAGGAGTCACTGCAAGTAGGTCTCAAATGTGAGAAAATCTTAGAAGGATCGCATTATGAATATTTAGCGCGTCTTACAAAACTTTAAACCTCGCTACTGCGTAGATTATATACGTTAACAATGCTAAATCTATCCTAAACCCTGCCATACAGGCTTGTTTAAATAAGCTTTAAATTATTTTTAGCATTTTCCAAAACAGACTAATGAAATTAAATTCGATTACCCCCTACCTTACCTTAATTGCAACCCTATTTATACTTTCTTGTTCATCAGACAGTAGCACTCCAGTAGTAGATCAACCTAATAATAAAAATCTAGGATCATCGGCCCGGGACTTTTTGAGTGCCGAAGAATATACGGGATTGAGTGTAGAGATCGCATATGTTGAAGGCTTTAAGCCATCGACTACAACTCTTAATAACCTAAGAACATTCTTTAATGAACGCCTTAATAAGCCAGACGGTATTACATTCAAAGAAACTATTGTGCCGGCTACTACTTCAGGAAGCCTAAATCGTGAAGAATACGTCAAAATTGAAAATGATAACAGAACCTTGTTTAATACAGGAGACGAGCTTGCAGTATGGATCTTTTTTGCAGATCAAAATTCTGAAAGTGATGAAGGCAACACGCGTATTTTAGGAACCGCATATCTAAATACATCTTGTATCATATATGAAAAAACCCTTCAGGAATTTAGTGGTCGCATTGGCGGAGCAAATTTAACGCTACTAGAAAGTATAACCACCCAGCACGAATTTGGTCATTTGTTTGGTTTAGTAAACCTAGGAACTGAAATGGTACGACCACACGAAGATCAGCAGCCAGATTCAAGTAATAATGAGATTATAAAAGATAATAAGCACTGTAATCAAGAAGACTGCTTAATGTACTTTCAGACGGTAGGAGACGCTTTAGGTGGAAGAATGACAACCCTACCTGCATTTGATGAATTTTGCCTGGAAGATTTACGCGCTAATGGCGGTAAGTAAATAATAATTTAGAATATAAAAAAAGACCGTTTTAGAAAACTAAAACGGTCTTTTTAATTTATTTATAATTGCTTATTAGTCTAAAACAAGACTTGTTGTTGCAATTACCTTACCTCCATCAAATACGTTGATCTTGTATAATCCTTTTGGAAAATCGCTTCCTTTTGGTGCGATATTTTCACAGATGTCAAGCGCTGTATTTTCATAATAGAACTTAGAAATTGTACTGTAAGTAATGCTAGTAGCATCATCAATCTTTACAGTTTTATTGTCTCCTAAAATGTTATTTTGAGGATCTAAAACCTGTACATATAATTGCTTGTCACCAGCTTCAGCAATTCTGTTTTGAGGTACAGTATAACAAGCTCTAATACGATCTACACGACGCGCATTGTCATTCTCTACAAGTTTACCGCTATTTCTAACAATTACACCTGTTCCTACAAGCTTGTTTGCTGCAAGAGAAGAGCCTAAAGCTACTTTTTCTGCAAGTGCATCTTTTGCTAACGCAAGACTGTCACGCTTCATTTGAGACACTTCTAGCTCATAAGACGTACTATCTACACGCATCGCTAATACACGGTTCATTCCTTTTAAACTATCATTTTGAGCAAATAAATAGTCGCGCTCTTTCTTAAGTTTATAAACCTCATCGCGGTATTTACGCAATACAGAAACGTTAGCTTCCATTTTTTGAACTGAATCGATTAACGTTTGTATACGATCTCTAGCTTGATTAAGCTCTGTATCTTTTAGGTTGTTTTCTTCGATAACAGCATCATACTTAGTCACCATTTGCTTAAGGTCATTAAGTACTAGTTCTTTCTCTTCAGTTAATTCTGCCTTCGTATTTTTTTCCTGATTATACAGTTTAATTGCAAAAGCACCGGCAATGATAAGAAGCACGGCTAGAATACCCGTTACTATCTTTATACCATTGTTTTTATTCTCGTTTTCCATAAATTCTAAATTTGATTAGTTTAAGCTTTTCTACTTAATTAATTGTTAACGCGTTTCAAGATTCAAAAGTGTGTAAAAGTTTTAAAAACAGAAACTATAATTTACTGTTTTTTAACGATAACATCAGAATTGTTCCCTAAAAAAGCGAGCAAACTTACAAAAAAGACAAATACGTTTGTTTAATATTATAAAAATGAATTAAGTAATATTTTTCATATTCCTATCTTTGTTTTATGAAAGAAGAACACAAACGCGCTAGCATTCTTTTTGGCGCATTAGCTGTAATAGCAATAATTGTATGGTTTTTTAATGCCAGCTTTGGCAAAGGACTTTTACTAGGTTTAGGGCTCGCTGCTTTGATCTATATTTTACGCAGTTTCTTACCAAAACGCCAATAATTAGAGTATTTCTAAAAGCTCTTTTGCACTAGAAAGCGCCTTAAATTTTGAGTGATTAATTGCTTCATCTACCTGCTCGTGAGACCAAGTAGTGTGAAATGGAATATGAAAAGCATATCCTCCCATAGCAAGCACCGGTATAACATCTGACTTTAATGAATTACCTATCATTAAAAATTCGTTAGGCTTAATATCTAAATGCTTTACTAGTTTTTTGTATTGCGTTTCCTTTTTATCAGAAACTATTTCTACGTGATGAAAATAATCAATTAGACCGCTCTTTATTAATTTTCGTTCTTGATCTAGGAGGTCTCCTTTTGTGGCAACCACTAATTTATATTTCTTTGACAGCTGCTCTAAGACACGTTCGATATGAGGTAAAAGGTCCACAGGCTCAGCCAGCATCTGCTTTCCTTTCTCTAAAATAAACTCTGTAATTTCAGAATTCATTTTATCTCCCATAAGACGATGGGCAGTTTCAAGCATAGATAATGTAAATCCTTTTATGCCGTATCCGTAAGTATCCAGATTTTTAATTTCGGTATCTAATAAAATACGTACGATATCTTCTTCATCACCATACGCAGATAACTCCTTTGCAAAAGCTATTTCTGCATCTCTAAAAAATGTCTCATTAACCCAGAGCGTATCATCTGCATCAAATGCTATAACCTTAATCTCGTTTAAATTCAATGTATATTATTTAGAATTAGTTGCAAAAGTACTATTTACATAGCGGAGGCAGGCAACTTATTAAGTGTTCTACTTATCATCAGAAATATTCTCACTATCTTCAAAATAAAAATTGAAACTTAAAATATGTTTGGACTATTCAAGAAGAAAACCGAAAAAGAGAAATTACAGGAAGCGTATAAAAAGCTCATGAAAGAAGCTTACGATTTATCTACCAGTAACCGTTCTGCCAGTGACAACAAATACGCTGAAGCAGATGTTGTTATGAAGAAGATTGAAAATTTAGAATAAAAAAAAGGCAATTCTACATAAGTAGAAATGCCTTTTTCATAATATAACAGAACGTTTATTTTTTCTTCTTTTTCATTTTATTAAGCCAGATAAGCGTACCAGTCACGGGTAAACTTGTAGCAATAAGACACGTGATGAAATAAATTATTTTTGAAAAATAACCATAAATTTCACCTGTATGTAGTGGTTTAATCAACGATGCTATTTGCATACCTAATGGCTTATCACTAAACTTTTCTACATCTAAAACAGCACCCGCCTTAGATAAATACACAACATCATAGGTTACTGGTGAAAAGTTAGCCGTATTGTATTTTCTCACACTATAGTACGGAGAACGACCTCCCGGTAAACTTACAGAAACCTCCCCTGCATAGTCAAGCTCAGTGTTAACAGTGGATAATACTTCTGGTAATGTAGCCACTTTTTCATCAGACATATCTACCTGATATTCTGGAGAAGATCTATTAAAAATTTCAGCACCTATAACTTTACTTAATCCTTCTCTATATCCCTCAAACGACCAGCACAATCCGGTAATACCCATAATCACAACAAAGATTAATGAATAGAACCCTAACGTGTTATGCAAATCGTGATTAACCCGTTTCCAGTTAGCTTTAGTTTTTATTTTAAAACCAGATTTTACATTTTTCCATTTTACCTTCTTCGGAAACCAGAGCACTAGTCCTGTAACCGCTAGAATAAGAAAAATGATTGTCGCTACACCTACAATAGGTCTTCCTATTGCACTGTCGAGCAATAACCAGCGGTGCATCTTAAAAAAGAAAAAACAAAAGGCATCTGCCGGGTTTGCTTCAGGAACTAAAGTTTCGGCAGTATATGGATTAACCATAAGATTTGTTCCACGTCTTTCTTTAGGATTTTCCTTAATTGAAAATATATAGGGTTCATCAGCACTTGCAGGAATATTTATACTCGTTAGAACCCCCTTATTTGCTGCTGTAACTTTTTCAGTTAAAGAAGTAATACTTAATTTTTCGCCTTTAGGTTCAACAACTAACTCACTTGCAAATGCATCTTTAATCTCATGTTCAAAAGCTAAAATTGTACCGCTTAAGCATACTAAAAATAAAATAATACCACTTGCAAGTCCTAGCCATAAGTGAACATCATTTAAAAATTTTCTAAAAGTGTATTTCTTTTTTTTCTTCATGTTGTGAAATCAGCTATAAGTAACCTTAATCTAATGAGTGATATTATTTATCGAATTAAGCGCAAATATAAAAATCAAAATGACTTTGAACTATTTAGACTTAATAAAAATAAAATATTTTCTTGTTATCACATTCACGCTCTTCAGAATTGAGCTCATAAAAAAGCCCCAGCATACTAAAACATATACTGGGGCTTACAATTGGGTTAGCTCAACTTAGCGAACTAGCTTTTTATATTTAATACGCTTTGGCATTAAATCTCCACCAAGACGTTTTTTCTTGTTTTCTTCATAATCTGAGAACCCTCCTTCAAAGAAATAAACTTGACTATCTCCTTCAAAAGCCAGAATATGCGTACAGATACGGTCTAAGAACCAACGGTCGTGAGAAATAACAACAGCACATCCTGCAAAATTTTCAAGACCTTCCTCAAGAGCTCTTAATGTATTAACATCAAGATCGTTTGTAGGCTCATCGAGAAGAAGTACGTTACCTTCTTCTTTTAAAGTCATAGCAAGGTGCAAGCGGTTACGCTCCCCTCCAGATAATGTTGAAACTTTTTTGTTTTGTTCACTTCCACTAAAGTTAAAACGACTTAAGTACGCTCTCGAGTTTACTTCTTTGCCGCCCATTAGCACAAGTTCCTGTTCATCAGAGAAGTTTTGCCATATAGTTTTATCGGGATCAATATTACTATGACTTTGATCTACGTAAGCAATTTTTGCTGTGTCTCCTACTTCAAAGGCGCCCTTATCTGCTTCTAATTCACCCATAATCATCTTGAAAATGGTTGTTTTACCTGCACCGTTAGGTCCTATAATTCCCACAATACCAGCTTGAGGAAGATTAAAATTCAAATCTTCGTACAGCAATTTATCTCCAAAGGCTTTGCTCACCCCTATAGCCTCAATTACATTTGTACCCAGACGAGGGCCGTTAGGAATATAAATTTCTAATTTTTCATCTACCTGCTTTTGATCTTGGCTCATCATCTTATCATAGTTCTGAAGACGTGCCTTTTGCTTAGTTTGACGACCCTTAGCACCCTGACGTACCCACTCGAGTTCGCGCTCTAAGGTTTTTTGACGTTTTGAAGCTGTCTTACTTTCCTGAGCCATACGTTTTGACTTCTGGTCTAACCAAGAAGAGTAATTACCTTTCCACGGGATACCTTCCCCACGGTCTAATTCAAGAATCCATCCTGCCACATTATCTAAGAAATAACGGTCGTGAGTTACCGCGATTACAGTTCCTTTGTATTGTGCAAGGTGATGCTCTAACCAATGTACAGATTCTGCATCCAAGTGGTTTGTAGGTTCATCCAGTAATAATACATCAGGTTCTTGCAATAATAAACGGCACAAGGCTACACGTCTCTTTTCACCACCAGACAATACTCCAACCTTTTGATCTGCTGGTGGAGTGCGTAATGCATCCATTGCAACCTCTAGTTTATTATCTAATTCCCAAGCCCCACGTGCATCGATCTCATCTTGTAACACAGCTTGTCTAGCCATTAATTTATCCATTTTATCAGGATCAGAGTAAACCTCTTCTAGACCAAATGAATCATTAATCTTATTGTATTCTTCAAGTATAGCCACCGTTTCTGCTGCACCTTCTTTTACAATTTCTAGTACAGTTTTTTCAGGGTCTAATTTAGGCTCCTGTTCTAAATATCCTACCGTAAACTCTTTATCTGATGTTACATCTCCTTGAAAATTTGTATCTAAACCGGCAATGATTTTCATCAAAGTAGATTTACCAGATCCGTTAAGACCTAGAATACCAATTTTTGCTCCGTAGAAAAAACTTAAATATATTTTCTTTAATACCGGGGTATTTGCTCCGGGATAGGTTTTACTCACACCGGTCATCGAAAAGATGATCTTTTTATCGTCGCTCATATGCGTTAATTAATTAGTTAGAAAACTGCAAAAATCACTTTCTACAATTGTTTTGCAGCGGTGCAAAGGTATTGAAAAGACGTGTGTTTAAAAACTGTTTATTAAGCTGAATTCGGCTCTTTTATCAACTTCATTATTTTCCCATTTTTTGTTATTTGGGAAAATTATAACAGCATATAGAAACTAAGCTTAAAGAATATTACAGAAATTTATAACTAAGCAACAACAAACTGCTTGTTACAAAATTAAATTTCATAATCCTTTATCACATAATTGATTATGTAATCACTAACCCAATTTAACAAAGGTTGCAAATGGATAATTCTCAAGACAGCTCTGAAAGTAATACCAATAAGCGAATGCTTGATGACGAGGAAAAAATTTTAGACGATCTGGGAATTTTCGGTACTGCTAGACGTTCCTTTTTAGGCCAGTTATCTGCCGCAGGCATTGGTCTTGTAGCCCTACCCCATTTTTCATCAGACTTATTTGCTCAAAAAACTAAAAATATTTTGCCATTGGAACCAAAAGCACTTCTTAACGCGATTGAAGTTCGACTTCAAATAAACGGCGACACCTATCCGCTCCAAGTAGATTCAAGAATGACATTGCTTGATGCCCTGCGTGAACGACTAGATCTTACAGGAACAAAAAAAGGCTGTGATCACGGTCAATGTGGAGCTTGTACAGTAATAATTGATGGGGAACGTAAACTGTCTTGTCTAACCCTTTCGGCATCCTGCAAGGACAAAGAAATTAAAACTATAGAAGGTATTGCGTCCGCAGATAAAATGCACCCTATGCAGGAAGCTTTCTTAAAACACGACGGGTTTCAATGCGGATATTGTACTCCTGGCCAAATTTGTTCTGCAGTCGCATTACTAGATGAAGCAAAACGCGGTGAAGTAAGCTATGTAACCCCTAACGTAAAAGATAAGGTAACTACACTTTCAGACGAAGAAATTCGAGAGCGTATGTCTGGTAATATTTGTCGATGTGGAGCGTATAACAACATCCTGGACGCAATTAAAGAAGTACACTTAGGACAAAGCACTAGTACAAAATGGAGCTTTGCAACCGAAGAACAATTAACAAACAGTAAATCTGCAGATTAACTAAAAAATAAACCAATGAGACCATTTGAATTTTATAGTGCACAATCTGCTTCTGAAGCTGTAGTACAACATACTAAAAATAAGGAAACACATTATCTTGGTGGAGGAACAAATCTTCTCGATTTAATGAAGGAAGATGTAAAACGTCCCGAGCATTTAATAGAAGTTGCAGATCTTCCATATAAAGATATTAAAACCACTTCTGAAGGTGGACTCGCATTAGGTGCAATGATGAGTAATACGCATACCGCTAATAATACTGAAGTTAAGAATAAATATCCGCTCTTATCGATGGCCATTTTAGCTGCGGCTACAGAGCAAATACGCAATATGGCAACTAATGGCGGTAATTTACTACAGCGCACACGTTGTCCATACTATTTTGAAACTTCAATGCCGTGCAATAAGCGTGAACCCGGTACGGGTTGTGGCGCTTTGGATGGTGAGAATAGCAAGCATGCCATTTTTGGATGGAGCGAATCTTGTGTAGCAACGCATCCTTCAGATATGAGTGTCGCTCTCGCGGCTTTAAATGCTACAGTGGTTGTTCAAAGTGAAAATGGAGAATCTCGCAGGATTCCTTTTACCGAATTTCACAGACTTCCAGAAGATCGCCCAGAAAAAGACACTACACTTAGTGATTCAGAATTAATTACGAGTATAGAATTACCAAAATCAGAATTCCCTACTCATTATTATTATTTAAAAGTTAGAGAGCGTTCTAGTTATGCTTTTGCCTTGGTTTCAGCCGCAGTAGGATTGCAACTTGACGGTAAATCAATACAGAAAGCGGGTCTAGCATTAGGAAAAGTTGCTCATAAACCCTGGAAACTAGAAAAGGTTGAACAATTTTTAATAGGAAAAGAAGCCACAAAAGAAGTTTTTGAGCAGGCTGCAGAGTTAGCCTTGCAAGATGCAAAACCTTTAAAACACAACGCGTATAAGATTGAACTTGCAAAGAAAACGCTCGTTCGTGCACTTTTACAAGCAACCTCTAGAAGTTAAAACCGGTATATGAAAGATCAAACAAAATCAAAAACAGGCGCTTCAGTAAATCGTTTAGAAGGTGCTTTAAAGGTAATGGGTAAGGCAAAATATTCTTCAGAATTTGCTATTGATAATTTAGCTTTTGCCCAAGGAATACAAAGTACGATATCAGCTGGAAAAATAACGAGCATTGACACTTCATTAGCCGAAAAACAAGAGGGCGTAATTAAAATTATAACCCACGAAAATGCTCTAAAGCTTAAAGGTTACGGTGGGCGCTTTGAAGAACCAGACACAAAAAGTATCTCTCCTAGTCTTCAAACTCCAGATGTACATTACTATGGAGAATATATAGGCGTGGTAGTAGCCGAAACCTTTGAGCAAGCTCGATATGCTGCTAATCTGGTCAAAGTTACCTACGCTAAAAGCGAGCCGAAATTTATTTTTGATGAGCATTTAGACGAACTCTACATGCCTAAAGAAATCAACGATAAGGCAAAAACAAATACGCAATGGGGCGATGTAGAAAAAGGACTTAAGGATGCTTACAAAACCATTGATGTTACCTACAACACTCCTGTAGAACATCATCACCCAATGGAGCTTCATAATATTATAGCAACTTGGGAAGGGGATAAGGTTATTGCTTATGCCTCTACACAAATAGTAGCTCACGCCGTAAAAACAATTGCAGATACTTTTGAAATTCCAGAAGATAACGTGCGTGTTATTACACCCTACGTAGGTGGAGGATTTGGTTCTAAATTGCAATTACGAGAGCACGGAACTTTAGGAATAATGGCTTCTAAAATGATCGGGAGACCTGTACAACTAACTGTAACACGACACGAGATGTTTACGGCAGTAGGTTTTAGACAGCACAACAGACAACATATGCGTCTGGGAGCAGATAAAGAAGGTAATCTTACTGCATTATCACATGAAACCTCAGCTGCTACATCTACTTATGAAGAATTTCAGGAACCTTGTGGCGCTATATCACAAACACTCTACAATACTCCAAACTCATTAGTAACCCATAAACTAATGAAATTAAATCTACCATCCCCGAGATGGATGCGAGCTCCCGGTGAAGCTCCTGGAAGTTTTGCACTAGAATCTGCAATGGATGAACTGGCTTATAAATTACAAATGGATCCGGCAGAATTCCGTATTAAAAATGATACACAGCACGATCTTAGCGTTGATAAACCATTCTCATCGAGACAGTTTGTAGAATGTATACGCATAGGGGCAGAGAAGTTTGACTGGAAAAATAAATGGAAACCTACACCCGGACATACTAAAAAAGAAAATTGGTTAGTAGGTTACGGTATGAGTGGTTCTTCTAGACAATCGCCCTATATGGAAAGCTCGGCGCTTATAAAGTTGAAACTAGACAATGATAAAGTGCAAGTAACTGTACAAACAGATGCTACCGATATAGGCACCGGAAGTTACACTATCATTGGGCAAACTATTTCAGAATATCTTGATATCCCATTAGAACAAATAAGTGTCGAGTTAGGAGATTCAAAATTTCCAAAAACACCTGGATCGGGTGGCTCCTGGGGTGCTGCATCCTATACAAATGGTGCAAAAGTAGCTTGTGATAATGCTATAAACACCCTTAAAACTTTAGCAAGTACCAGTGAAGATCTTTCGGTCATCGAATTAATGAAGAAGGCTGATTTAACTGAATTTGAAGCAAAAGGAACGGCGGGTCCAACTGAAGAATTTGAGAATTATTCGGTGTATTCATTTGGGGCCAACTTTTGTGAAGTGTGGGTTGATGAGTATAGTGGTATGGTGCGCCTTGAACACTTTGTAAATGTTGGATCTGCAGGAAAAATATTGAATCCAAAAACTGCTTATGGACAAATAATAGGAGGTATTACCTGGGGTTTAGGACAAGCATTAACCGAACATTCGCAGGTTGAACCTAACCACGGAAATTTCATCACACGTTCTTTTGCCGATTACCACGTACCTGTAAACTTAGATTTAGGTAAAATTGATGTAATATTTTTACCAGAAGATGATTATATCGCTAACCCCATGGGAGTTAAAGGTATAGGTGAATTAGGAATCACCAGCATCGCTGCAGCAATTGCAAATGCAGTATTTAATGCAACCGGCAAACGTGTGCGTGATCTACCTATTACGCCAGAAAAAATAATGAAGACAAAAATGGAAGTAGCTTAGTGCAGACCCAGCAGTCTTAATATAAGTGCTAATTGACCGGTATGATAAGCATTATGCTCGATAACAAGCATTAGCTCTCGAAGTATAGATTGTTTTTCGCCATGTTTTGCTACAGCCAATAAATCAACATCTTCCCGTTCAATAAAATTTGAAAGGGCAGAACGTTCTGAAATAAAATTTTCTTTAAGTTCTTTCCATTCTTTTTTTGAACTAGCAGTATTTTCTAATGGCCAGTAATCTGCTGGCCAATTAGGAAGTATATAATTTTCTGAAATACAGAAATCGAGAATATCCCGTTGAGCAAAACGTATGTGATAGAAAATTTCATAAAATGAATATGGAAGACCTACCGGACGATCACCTATACTTTTAAAACTTATTTTTTCAAGCAATTCATCAATAGACATGAACGCTTCGCCTCCTTTGAGATGTTTTAAAAGTTGGTCTTTGATCGTATTTTCTATCATTAAACCCGTCCTTTTAATGCGTTGAAAACCCAGGCAATGGCAAAAAAGCCAATACCCACTGCAGCAAAACCATAACCTGCAATTTCATTATATCTAAAAGCACCTAATGCTATAAGTGCCAGTCCCACAACTATCATTATAAAAGTTGCCCAACTAAGTACTGTATTTTTATTCATCATGAGTAATAGATTTAATTTGCAAACATCGAGAAACTGAAAGATTTATTAAATACTGCGTTGGATATATAATCTAAGTATAAGTTTTTTTTTGCAACGCAGCTACAATCAGGAATATAATGCAAAAAGCAAATATCGCCTTTTTTTCATTTAAATATAACCGAAGTTACGAAAGCGATTTCGTATTTTCGTTACAATACAATCAGGCCCTGTTCTGCAAGTAATCAGCTCTTATAACAAGGGCTTTTCTTTTCAGTTATCAGCTTGATCTGAACATTATACACGTATCGAATGGATATAAAATTTAACAAAAACGAAGACCATAATAAACTTCTCGTATCTGATTTAAAAAGACGCTTCGCGAAAGTAAAATTAGGTGGTGGTGAAAAACGTATAGAAAAACACCACAACGCTGGTAAGCTTACTGCTAGAGAACGTATAAATTTTTTACTGGACAACTCGGAGAAAGCAATAGAAATAGCTGCTTTTGCGGGTGATGGTATGTATGAAGAGCACGGGGGTTGTCCCAGTGGTGGTGTCGTTGTTAAAATAGGAGAAGTGAGTGGCAAGTTATGTATAGTTGTTGCTAATGATGCTACCGTGAAAGCAGGCGCTTGGTTTCCCATAACTGGAAAGAAAAATTTAAGAGCCCAGGAATTAAGCATAGAAAATAATCTTCCTATAATATACTTGGTTGATAGCGCTGGAGTTTACCTGCCTATGCAAGACGAGATATTCCCAGATAAAGAGCATTTTGGCCGTATTTTTAGGAATAACGCCGTAATGAGTAGTATGGGAATTACTCAGATAAGTGCAATAATGGGTAGCTGTGTCGCCGGTGGTGCATACTTACCAATTATGAGCGATGAAGCCATGATCGTTGATAAAACCGGGAGCATCTTTTTAGCAGGTAGCTATTTAGTAAAAGCTGCAATAGGAGAATCTATAGATAATGAAACGCTGGGAGGAGCTACTACCCATTGCGAAATTAGTGGTGTTACAGATTACAAAGCGCTTGATGACAAGGACGCACTTACCCGAATAAAAAATATTATGGGTAAAATAGGAGATTTTGATAAGGCAGGATTTAATCGCATTAAATCTTCAAAACCTACAGAAGACCCTAAAGATATCTATGGCATCTTACCGGCTAAACGGAGCGATCAATATGATATGAAAGATATCATAAAACGATTAGTTGATAATTCTGAATTTGAAGAATACAAAGAAGCATACGGTCAAACTCTAATTACTGCTTATGCGCGTATTGATGGGTGGGCAGTAGGTATTGTTGCCAATCAGCGTAAAATAGTGAAAACTAAAAATGGTGAGATGCAATTTGGTGGTGTGATTTATAGCGATAGCGCAGATAAAGCAACGCGATTTATTGCTAATTGTAACCAGAAAAAAATTCCTCTTGTTTTTCTTCAAGATGTTACCGGGTTTATGGTAGGTAGCAAAAGTGAACATGGTGGTATTATAAAGGATGGTGCTAAAATGGTTAATGCAGTAAGTAATTCTGTAGTGCCAAAATTCACTATTATAATTGGCAATTCGTATGGTGCAGGAAACTATGCGATGTGCGGTAAAGCTTATGATCCCAGATTAATTGTAGCTTGGCCTTCGGCGGAATTAGCAGTAATGAGTGGTAATAGTGCTGCAAAAGTTCTTTTACAAATAGAAACTGCGTCTCTAAAGAAACAAGGAAAAGAAATTACTAAAGAAGTAGAGAAAGAACTCTACGACCGAATCAAAGCGCGTTATGATGAGCAGGTTTCTCCATACTATGCTGCATCACGTATTTGGACGGATGGAATTATAGATCCGTTAGATACGCGAAAATGGATTTCAACAGGAATTAATGCTGCAAATCACGCTCCTATTCAGAAAAAATTTAACTTGGGGATTATTCAAGTGTAATTTGATGACTACAAAATTTAAAAAAATCTTAATTACCGCAGTAGTAGCAATTCCTACTGCGGTAATTTCATTTTTGGTGATTCAGTACCTGTTACGAGATAAATCAGATATTTTTCAATCGCTACAAAAAGAAGCTGTCTATATTAACAATCAAACACCTTTGCAACTGGATGAGGAGACTACTCTTGACAGTGCTGTTGCAATGAATAAAAATAGCTTTGCATATTACTATACGCTTATTTACAAATCTGATGCTGTTAATAAGGACACCGTTACAAAATATGTAAAACCGGCACTCATTGCACGTTTAAAGAATAATCCGGAAATGGATTACTTTAGAGAAAAGAAAATTACACTCTACTATCATTATTTTGGATATGATAGTTTACCGGCAGTTACGCTAAAAATAACCCCAGACCTTTACAGTAATTAATATGTATTCTGAAGAGAAGTCTACTGATAAATCAGATTTAAATCTTGAATATTTCTTTGAGCTTTCTCCAGACTTAATGTGTGTAGCCGGTTTTGACGGATACTTTAAGAAAGTCAATCCGTCTTTTATAAACACATTGGGATACACTGAAGCTGAATTGTTTGCCAAACCTATTTCAGAATTTATTGTTCAGGCAGATCGGGCAATAACAAAATCAAAACGGGAAAACTTACTCAAAAGCAATCTTCTTACTCATTTTGAAAACCGGTACCAGCATAAAAATGGTGGTATCATATGGTTGAGCTGGTCTTCAATTGCATTACAAAACGAGCAGGTAGTGTATGCAGTTGCTAAAGATGTGACAGTTAAAAAGAATATAGAAATCGAACGCAATAGGTTGCTGCAGACATTAAATGAGACAAATAAAGACCTCAAGCACTTCAACTATTCTAGTTCCCATGATTTAAGATCTCCACTAAGTAATCTTTTGGCCTTACACCAACTCTTAGATGACAGTGCTATTGAAAGCCCAGAAGTCGCAGAATATATTGCCCTTTTAAAATTATCTACTCAAAATCTGAATGAAATCATTAGCTCCTATATGGAAAAATGGATTAAGAAAGACCGACTGATCCTGGATCTTATAGAAATCAAGTTTGATGATGTTTTAAATAAAACGAAGAACGCTATAAATGAATTAATACGTAAAGATAAAGTAACCTTTCTCACTGATTTTAATGAAGCTCCAAGTGTAATATTTTCACTAGACTACCTCCAAAGTATTTTTTTGAATATCATCACTAATGCTATTAAATATGCCCGATCGGGTGTAAGTCCTATTCTTAGAATTTCTTCAAAAAGGAGCGGGAATAATGTTCAATTGATATTTAGTGATAATGGAATAGGAATCGATCTAGAAAAAGCAGGAGAGAATCTTTTTAAACTTCATCAACGCTTCAATCCAAGTGCTGATATTGATGGTAAAGGAATAGGACTTTATTTAGTTTATAATCACGTTACCAGTCTCGGAGGAACAATTGAAGTTTCAAGTCAGCTTAATGTAGGAACGACTTTCGTCATAACTTTCAAAGAACGAAAACAAATCTAAAATCAATTTTTTATGAAATCCCTTATACTACAATTAACTAACTAAATCGGTTAAGCAAACATAGTTTCAGTCCTAAAATCTATCATATATTTGCGCGATAGTACCCATTCTCTATGTGTTGATGGTAATTTAAAACAGTATTATGTTTAAAAAGAGTCTAATAGCCCTGGCAATAGGTGGTTTTGGAATAGGAATGACCGAATTTGTTATGATGGGTATTTTGCCTGATGTTGCTAATGACCTCAACATAAGCATCCCTCAAGCCGGGCATTTTATATCTGCTTATGCGCTTGGTGTTGTTATAGGTGCACCCATACTGGTGGCAATAGCTGGAAACTATTCTCCTAAAAAAATCTTGCTTGCTCTTATGGTAGCGTTTACAATTTTTAATTCGCTATCAATATTTGCTAATTCTTACAACTTTATGTTTCTCTCCCGTTTGCTTTCTGGGCTACCTCATGGAGCATTCTTTGGTGTGGGAGCTGTTGTAGCCAGTAGACTCGTCCCTAAAGAAAAAGCTGCCAGTGCAGTTGCAATGATGTTTAGTGGATTAACCGTAGCAAACATTATCGGCATTCCGTTAGGCACATATGTAGGCCATAATATATCTTGGCGTTATACATTTATGATTGTTGTAGTAGTAGGAATAATCACTGTATTGGCCATACTTTTCTGGTTGCCCAAAATAGAAAAAAATACTCCTATCCCTATTAAAGACGCCTTAAAGATATTTAAGCGAGCAGAGCTGTGGTTAATTCTCGGAATTACAGCTATAGGAACCGGTGGTTTTTTTGCGTGGTATAGTTACATAACTCCCTTACTTACCGAAGTGAGTAATTTTGATGATGGTATGGTGATATTTATACTAATGCTCGCGGGTCTGGGAATGACTTTTGGAAATGTATTGGGCGGCAAATTAGCAGATAAATTTTCTCCTATAAAGGCAACGGCGATACTTCTAAGTGTAATGACCCTCTGCTTAATTACTATATATTTTATAGCACCTATACAATGGATGATGCTAATAATGGTATTTGTTACGGGAGCATTTGCCTTTTCAACAGCTCCATCTATACAGATGCTTATGATTAAATCCGCAAAAGAGTCTGAGATGCTAGCTTCCTCTGTAAATCAGGCAGCGTTTAATGTAGCCAATGCACTTGGAGCGTTTCTAGGTGGTCTACCTATCGCAGCTGGTTATGGTTATACATCTCCAGAACTTGTAGGCGCAATACTTGCTTTATGTGGTGTAGGTCTATCAATAGGAGTAATCTATCATAGAAAACAGTTACTACTTCGTCCCGAAAGCGTTTAATTATTTAATAAGTATCAACTCTTCCTGACGCTTGTTTACATAACTAAAACCTTTTGAACTCCATAATCCGGCCTCTTCAAGCATTATGCGAATATCCTTATTCCACTCTGTTAAAGTCACGGTTGTGTTAAGTTCGATTGCATAAACCGTATTAGGAAACAATTTGTAATCCCCGCTTCCTGCTACGCCGTCTTGTGCATCCCACATTCCTATTGTGGTACCAGCCGAGTGACCGTACAAACCTAGTGGGTGAGTATATATTGAAGGTACTAAACCTTCAGATTTTGCTTGGTTTAAAGATGTTTCAAGAATTTCATTACCCGTTTTACCAGTCGCAAAATTGGAAGTTAAAATATCCTGCACTCTATTTCCCTTAGCAAAAGCATCAACTAGAAATTGAGGAGCACTTGATTCTCCTTCCTTTAAAATATAGGCGTGTTGCTGACAATCTGTATTTAATCTCAAATAGGAAATCCCAAAATCACAATGAATTAAATCTCCGGGTAAAATTACCTGACCCGCGTTGTGATTTGTAAATGCCGTAAGGTGACTCTCTAGTTTTTCATTTGCACGTTGAATATCAACTGTGGGATGAAACCAAGTCTCTAAGCCAAGATCTGTTACTTTTTGTCGTAAAAACCAAACTACATCTTCGGTACTAGTGGTTCCCGGTTTTATTACTGAATCGCTAAAAGCTTCCTTAATGATTGAATGAGTAATACCTACCAGCTCTTGAAAAAGCTGAATTTCTAATGGACTTCTAGTCTCTATCCAACCAACAGCTAGTGGTTCGGCAGATACAACTTTTGAAGCATATTGCTCGGGCAATTCATTCATAAAAGCATCGTAATCTGTCTTTACAATACCATCTGCAATTCCAAAATCTTCTGAATAATTAAGAGCAATTTTATTGGGATTACGCTCTTCTATGAGCTTAACCAAAGCTTTCCACTGATCGGGCTCCTGCTCTTTATCCCAGGCAGAAGTAATATTATCTCCTATGTTGTATCTGGAAACAGCTAATTTTTCTAGTTTGTTTTTAGATTCGTTCCAGTAAAAAACAAGAATCGTGCGTCTGCGGGCATTGAGCCAAGTTGCCGGAAGCATTGTTCGCATAACCGGATCTTCATTATACTCTCTAGATATTAAAACCCACATATCTATCCCGGTACGATACATTAAATTAGGCAAAACGTTATCAAACCGATCTGCCAGAATTTTGTCTACCAGATTTGCACGATCACGCTCTGGTAAAATCTGAGCTTGCGCGTTACTAAAAATTAAAAAAATGAAAATGGAGAAGAATTGAAAATAACGCATACCGAATAAAATTTCTAGCCGAAAATACGTATTAACCACCAATAAAAAAAGGTGCTCAAGGCACCTTTTACAACTAATTATCTCTGTCTTTTTTTCGCTTTCGAACCGCTGAAGAAGAAAAATCCATCGCAATAAATTTTTCTATTTCCTCTTCCGTAAGAATGGACTTTAGGTTTGTTTTAAATTCCGTTTGCATACGTTCAAAATCTTTGCGCAGCGTTTCGGCATCTTTAGTTTTATCTTTTTGCAATCCCATTACATTATCAAAGTGATCTTCTAGATAGGTACGTAAAACTTCGGTTTCAAAAGGATCCAATTCAAATGTTGTTACATAATCATTGATTCGCTCATCCACTAACTCTGCAGAAGTTTTGGGTTCTTCACGAGGTCCTTGTTGAGAAGCACCTGCTCCCATCATACTACTACCCATACGACTACGACCATAACCGTTACCTCCATAACCGCCACCACCGTAACCATACTGCGCTGATGCATCATAAATACCTAAAATAATTACAGTTGCAATGAAAAATAAATACTTCATAATTCTAATTTATATACAAAGGAATAAAAATATTATTAATTAGACGCCTTAACTAACCTTATAAATTCTGCTCTAAATCCTTCCTTATCATCCCCTCTACCCTTTTCAGCCAGATCAAGTGTTAACGCTAAGGATGCATCATTTTTAAACGGAGAATCTCTTAGCTGCATTCCAAAAAGGGCTAGGCTAGCAACAAAATTAAAATCGTCTGAAGTGCTTTTAATTTTTTTATCTTCAAAAGAAACAGCTTTCTCAATTAATTTACTTATTTCTCCATCAGGCTCTTTATAACGCAGTTTAACCGTAAATAATTCATCTTTAGAATTCGGTTTTACAGCTTTAGTACTTGTGTATTTAAGATCGTCAACTGGCTTTAGAAATTTAGATTCTTTGCCTGAAAGCAGTACCTCATAAACGGCAGTTACACTATGACCACTTCCTATCTCGCCGGCATCTTTTGTATCATCATTGAAATCTGCATCATTTAAGAGCCTGTTTTCATATCCTATAAGCCGATAACCACTCACGACTGCGGGATTAAATTCAACTTGTATTTTCACATCTTTTGCAATAGTATGCAACGTTCCACCAAATTCAGTCCCTAAAACTTTTTGAGCTTCTTGCATTGTATCGATATAGGCGTAATTGCCATTTCCTTTATTGGCTAATAATTCTAGCTTTGAATCTTTATAATTCCCCATCCCAAAACCTAAGGCCGTGAAATATATTCCAGAATTTCGCTTTTCAGTAATAAGATTTTCCATCTCGCGATCACTAGATAAGCCTACATTAAAATCTCCATCTGTTGCTAAAATAATTCTGTTATTCCCGCCATCGACAAAATGATTTTCAGCTAAAGTATACGCTAATTTTAAACCTTCTTCTCCCGCAGTACTTCCACCTGCTTTAAGGTTATCTAAAGCATTTAAAATTTCAGTTTTGTTTGATCCATTAGTAGGTTTTAATACCGTTCCCGCTGATCCTGCATAGACTACAATCGACACTTTATCTTGCTCGCGCAACTGATTCACAAGTATTTTAAATGCAGATTTAAGTAAGGGTAGTTTATTAGGGCTATTCATAGAACCGGATACATCTAGTAAGAAAACAAGATTAGAAGGAGGTAAGTTTCCTACCGGAATTTCTTTTCCTTGGATTCCTATCTTTACTAATTGCGTATCTGCATTCCAAGGAGTTTGTGCCTGTTCTGTTTGTATTGAAAAAGGCTTGTCACCATCGGGTTGTTTATAAGAATAATTAAAATAGTTAATCATTTCTTCTATACGTACAGCATCTACAGGGATTTTTTGTCCTGCATTAATCATCCTACGAATGTTACTATATGCGGCACGATCGACATCTACAGAAAAGGTAGACAAGGGATTTGTGCCTACGTGTTCAAATTGATTTTCATCTATACGTGCATAACTCTCTGTATTTCTAACGGACGATGAATAATCTGCAATTAGATTTGTTTTAGAATAAGAATTGGACGCATAGCCTCTAATTGCTATATCAGAAACTTCATTGACTACTACAATCTCATTTAAAGACTGGCTGGAGCGTAAATCAACTTTTAAATAAGTTGCTTCTTTAATTGCTATAAATTCTGTTTCAAATCCTAGATAACTAAAAGCTAACGTATCACCTAAATGCGTTGCAATGGTAAAGTTACCCTTTGCATCTGTGCTGGTTTTTTGTTTAGTTAATTTGCTTGCTACCTGTACTCCAGAAAGTGGTTTGCCTTCGCCGGTTACGATACCGGAGATAGTTAATTTATCTTGCGCCCAGGAAGTGGAACTTGCTCCAATTAAGAAGAGTAGTAATAGGAATAAAGTAATTTTTTGCATCTGATGTTTGCTTTAAAGTTCGCTATTGAAAATATCAACTTTCCTGCCAAAGATCTTAAACGATGCTAATTTAGATTTTTTGATCTGATTTTAAGCCGGTTATAATATCGCTCCGCTTAATTTTTCCATTAGGAGTACGTGCAAATTTAGGAACACAAAATAATTCTTTAGGAACTTCATATTTCTCTAAAACCTCGAAGTTGAGCTTAGAAGCATCAAAACTATCGCACTCCATAATCAATATAAGACGCTCTCCTAACTGGTCATCTGCAATACCAGCAACCAGAAAATTCACATCTATTTGATGTGCCAACTTTTTTTCTATACTCTCCGGAAATAACTTTATACCTCCGCTGTTTACCACATTATCTATACGTCCCAGCCAGTGGAATTTTTTATACGAAAGGAGATTCACCAGGTCATTAGTAATTATAGGATCTGTCGTGACTTTGGGAGCTTTTACAATAAGACATCCTCTATCATCTTGACTTACGGTAACCTTATTTAATGTTTTAAATGGAGGTTCCTGATCTCTCGCTTTCTTCCCATTCACTCGGCGTATTGCAATATGAGTAATGGTTTCTGTCATCCCGTAGGTTTCATATATTTTTGCAGTACTATCTTTTACGAGTTCTTTTAGATTCTCAGAAAAAGCGCCACCGCCTATAATTAACTTACCTAGAAGATGCAACCTTGCTATACTATTATCTAGCTGAAAGGGAGTCATTGCAGAAAAATCATAGCGTTTGTAAACCTGATCTAATGGATTTGAAGAAGGTGGAACAACATCGAGTTTCCATCCCAAAATTACAGCACGTACAAACATCATCTTACCTGCAATAAATCGTGTGGGTAAACAGTGTAGCGCAGTAGTTCCCGCATCTAATTTAAACTGTTTTCCTGTTGCTTTAGCACTATTTATCATGTGCTTTTTAAGCAGTTTAATACTTTTAGGTGCTCCTGTAGAACCAGATGTATTTACAAAAACAAAATCCTTATCGTTAAGCCAGTCTAAAATAAAAGAGGCGAGCTCTTGTTCATAGAGTTCGCCACTTTCAATAAGTTCTGTCGCTAAGATTTTTAAGTCTGCTGCTTGCAGCGACTTGCCGTTTAATTTAAAATCTGGATGCACTTCATATTTAGACATCGCCTAAGTTTTTAATCTGCCACAAAATGGTCTTCTAATTTAGGACTTTCCGGCTCATTAACTGCTCCAAAAAGTTTTTCTTTCCATCCTGTCCACTTGTATTTATAAGCTAGAATTCCTAAAAATATAGGATAAATAATAAATACGGGCAACACATCTAGTATGTCTGCTCTAGGATCTGATATGTCTCTAAAGATAGAATCTGTTTGAAAGGCTGTCCAGTCTGCAGTCACAAGTAATGCTGTAATAAGATTATTTGCGGCGTGATATCCAAGTGCGAGCTCCATCCCTTCATCCATTAACGTCATAATTCCAAGAATAAGACCGGTGCCAAAATAAAATACCATTACAATATCTCCCATAGCGCTAATCTCCGGATTGAAGTAATGTAACCCCCCAAAAATAAATGAAGTAAGTAAAAGTGGGAACCAGCGATTTTTAGCCAATACTCCAAAACCTTGCATTAAGTAACCTCTAAAAACAAACTCTTCAACACTTGTTTGAATAGGTATAAGTAGCACAGCAATTACTGCCAAAATTAAAAAAGGAACGAGATTAAAAGAAACCTGCATATCTTCTGGAGCAAAAAAGTAAGATAAGAGTACGGTTATAACTGTATAAATTGCGATCATACCAAAGGAAAACCAAACCCTGCTCCAATCAAATTGTTTTCGGGTTGTAATTATATCCTTAAAACGCTGTTGATGTATAAATTTTAAAACAAATAGTAAACCTCCCAGAGCAAAGACAAAGGAAATCAAGATTAAAAATAACGTGAGATTTTTATCTAAAACCCCCATAATCGTATTTTGATCTAAGTTCTCCATAGAGCTTTGCATCTCTTCAGGATTGTCCATCTTGGACAATCCCATTTTGAAAAGGACTGCCACAGTTAAGGGTATTTGACCTATTGTTGATGCTAGAATAACAAGCAAAGAACCTAAAAGATATCTCCAAAAATTGTGTAACGACTTATAAGCTAATTCTATAAACATAAACTAAAATTGAAAGCTCCAGTTTTGAAGCGGATTGTACCACAACATTCCTTGCTTTATTTCTAATGGGGAAGATACATTATTTGAGTATAACCCGCCAGTACCAAGGCCTTGCGGAGTTATCGTATTTTTAGAATACGTATACTGCGCGATGGCATTTAAGCCTATATTACTTTCCAATGCCGAAGTAATCCACCAGCCTATACCTTGTTCTTCTGCAAGCTGTATCCAAGCATCACAACCTCTATAACCGCCAATTAGACTGGGTTTTAAAATTATGTATTGCGGTTTAATTTGTTGTAAAAGTTGCTTTTGTCGCTCATAACCATAAACCCCTATTAGTTCTTCATCTAAAGCTATAGGCAACGGAGTATCAGCACATAGTTGCGCCATATTATTTTCCTGACGTTGTTTTATAGGTTGCTCTATAGAGTGTAAATCTAATGCCGCTAGTCGTTTTAATTTATGAAGCGCTTCTTCAGGTTTGAATGCTCCATTAGCATCAACTCTCAAAGTAACTTGCTCTGCGGAAAATTTCTCACGTATTCCTTCTAAAAGTTTAATTTCAGCATCAAAATCAATTGCTCCTATTTTCATTTTGATACAGTCAAAACCAGAATCCAGTTTATCGGCAATTTGAGCTTGCATAAATTCCGGCTCACCCATCCAGATAAGTCCATTAATTGGTATTCCTGAAGTTCCATTTGTAAAGTCTGAAGGATCAAGTATAAATGGATTCTCTGCATGAAATGATCTAAAAGCCATTTCAATTCCAAATTGTATACTCGGGAAATCAACTAGTCGATCGTATAGTGTTTGCTCGCCCAAGTGAATATTATCACACGCCCATTTTAAATTTTCTTCATAATCGGGTCGGTCATCTACACTAAGTCCTCTGAGAATTCCGCATTCACCAATACCCATATTTTGGGCTTCCTCAATCTTTATAAACCAGGTTTCCTTTTGATTGAGAATACCGCGTGAGGTCCCACTGGGTTTTTTAAAGTCGAGTACGTACTTTTTATAAGTTGCTTTCAACTACTCGTGTTTATAGTTCAAATGATTCTCCTATTTCTAAAAGAGTAAGTTTTTTTTCAACTGCCTCAAATGCTTTTCTGGCACCATCGTGATCGATCTCTATATAGCCAAATGTATCATAGTGACATCCTATAACATTATTACATTCTATAAAGTCACTAGCGCGTACAGCATCGGCAATTCCCATCGTAAAATTGTCACCTATAGGTAGTATTGCAAGATCCAGATCAAACTCTAAGGGTATAAGTTTCATATCCATCGTAAGTGCTGTGTCACCTGCCATATAAATAGTTTTGTCGCCTATACTAAAAACAAAACCTCCGGGTTGACCTCCATAACTTCCATCTGGGAAAGAGCTGGTGTGAATAGCATTTACATATTTCACTTTACCGAATGAAAACTCCCAGCTCCCTCCGTGATTCATAGGATGCGTTTCAATATCTTTTTCAGAATAGTGATTTGCTATCTCATAATTACTTACTATGGTTGCACCGGCTTGCTTGGCAATCGCTTCAGCATCTAAAGTATGATCTTGATGCGCGTGAGTTAAAAATATGAAGTCTGGATTAAGCTCTTTTATATCAATTTTATCTTTAGCCAAATCATTTCCTGTAATAAATGGATCTGTAAGTATAAAATTATTTTCAGTTTTAAAACCAAAGCAATTCTGGCCGTAATAAGTAATTTCCATAATAGTTTCGTTTGCTATTTTTCAATATTCGAAATTTACGAAAACCACTATTTTACTTCTACCGCTAAGCTGATAAGGTTTCGTTAAAAAAGAAATCCTAAAGCAAACAATAGTGAAAAGAAAAATGTTGCTAGTGCTACTTTTTTTAATTGAGGATCCAGAAGCGCCGGACTGTGATTTGCTCTCACAACTTTAATATGCTTTGCTAAGGGAATAAAAACAACCAGTGCGGCTGCAGAATATTTAAAAGTGTTTGTAAGCTGAAAAAAAATCAGGCTTGCAATAAAAGCTCCACCAATTAAGCTGTAATGGTAAATTTTTGCCTTTTTCTCTCCTAAAATAACAGCAAGTGTATTTTTCTTAGATCTGGAATCAGATAAGCGGTCACGCATATTGTTGAGGTTGAGCACTGCCATACTTAAAAATCCAATGGTTAATGCCGGAAGAAAAACAACCTTTCGCAAATTAAGTGTGTACATATAATAAGTACCTACAACTGCGACAAGTCCAAAAAATATAAAAACAAAAAAATCTCCTAAACCTCGATATCCATAAGCACCGCGACCTACGGTGTATTTTACCGCTGCAAGGATTGCAGACAAGCCTAAAATAAAAAACAATAATGATTGGATGAATTTATCAGAGCCAAAGGCAGTATATATTAATGCAAGACTCAAGAGGCTTGTCAAAATTGCTGTAAAAACAATACCTGTTTTTAATTGATTAGCAGTTAAAAGTCCGCTTTGCATTGCACGTGCAGGTCCTATGCGCTCCTCATTGTCGGTACCTTTAATACCGTCACCGTAATCATTTGCAAAATTAGAAAGAATTTGAAATCCCAGCGTTGCCAGTAATGCGAGTATACATATACTCCATCTGAATGCTCCGGCATTGTAAGCTAACGAACTGCCTACAATAATTCCTGAAACAGACAATGGAAGTGTACGCAATCTGGCTGCAGAAATCCACACTTTTACTCGTGTCATAAAACTTATACTTTATAGGTAAAAGTAGTCTTATCTACCCGTATATTAAAATCACACTAGGGAAGCACTTCAATGAGCTAAGCTTTAAAATCAATTTCTAAAATCTTATAGTTTACCTCAAAATACTTACTTTTCATTTTTTAAAATTCAACTAGACATGAAACAAATAGTACTCTTTATCTTTTTAAGCTGTTGCTTAGTAGGTTGCAAATCTAAGAATGACAATTCTAAAACGGTAGCTACAACAGAAAGCGCCGCGACACAGACTCCTTTTATATGGGAGGCTGCCAATATCTATTTTTTACTTACAGATCGCTTTAATAATGGTGACACCAGTAATGATATCAATTTTGAGCGTACCGAAGACACTGCAATTCTTAGAGGCTTTGAAGGTGGTGATATTACCGGTATTACTCAAAAAATTGAAGACGGTTATTTTACAGAACTGGGTATAAATGCAATATGGTTTACTCCTGTTGTTGAGCAGGTACACGGTTTGGTTAATGAAGGAACGGGTGCTACTTATGGTTATCACGGTTACTGGACACGCGACTGGACATCACTTGACCCAAATTTTGGAACCTACGAAGAACTTCAGAAATTAGTTACAACAGCTCATAAGAACGGAATACGCATCGTTATGGACGTGGTACTTAATCACACGGGACCGGTTACCAGCATAGATAATTTCTGGGGAGAAGAATGGGCTAGACAAGAGCCACAATGTACATACGACAGCTATGACGCTACAACTATATGTACATTAGTTAGAAATCTGCCAGATATTAAAACGGAAAGTGATGCGGTTGTAGAATTACCTCAATTCTTAATTGACAAATGGAAAAAAGAAGGGCGTTATGAAACTGAGATTGAAGAGCTAAATACATTTTTTGCATACAGCGGTTTGACAAAAACTCCTCGCAACTACATCATTAAATGGCTTACAGATTACATACGTGACCTGGGAATAGATGCCTTTAGAGTAGACACTGTTAAGCACGTAGATGAAGAGTCGTGGTCTGTTTTAAGAACCCAGGCAGATTCCGCATTTGAGACGTGGAAGCAAAACAACCCAGAATTAGTTCTGGATGACAATGCCTTTTTTATGCTTGGAGAGGTTTACAATTATAATATAGGAAGTGGTAGAACTTATGATTTTGGTTCTAAGAAGGTAGATTACTTTGCCCACGGTTTTGACAACTTAATAAACTTTCAATTTAAGTATGATGCGACTGGTGACTATGAAGTTATGTTTGCCACGTACGACTCTATACTTAACAACCAACTTAAAGATAAAAGTATTTTAAACTACGCGACATCTCACGATGACGGTCAGCCATTTGATAAAGATCGTAGTAAGGCTCTTGAAACAGGAACCAAATTGTTACTAACTCCAGGTTTATCTCAAGTCTATTATGGAGACGAGATTGCTCGTAATCTTAACATTGAAAATGCAGAAGGTGATGCAACATTACGCAGTATGATGCCATGGGAGGATTTAAATAACGCTGCTACTAAAGACATATTAGAACACTGGCAAAAATTAGGGAGATTCCGTAGAGATCACCCAGCTATTGGAGCAGGAAGACATAATATGCTTCAAGCTAAACCTTACTTGTTTTCAAGAACGTATAATAAGAACAATGTTGAAGATTATGTAATTGTAGGATTGGATTTAGCTGAAGGCGAAAAGACGATAAGCATCCCACAAACTTTTGGTGACGGAGTGCTATTAAGAGATGCATATTCTAATACGGAAGCAACAGTTGAAGACGGAAAAATTTCAATTAACACACCTTATACGATTGTTTTACTTGAGAAAAAATAATTAGAATGTTGTTGTTAGTGGGAGATATATAAAATTTAAAGTGAGGCTATTCTTTCCATCAACTTTTATTTAACACAGCTACTTATCATAGATCAATTTTTAAATAGATTTATGCCCATAGCTTTGCCAAAATAAATTTAACAAGTAGTGTTTAGCTACACTTTAAAATATAACAATTATGAAAAAGGTATTATTTGTTCTTACGAGTCATTCTGAATTAGGCAACACAGGAGAAAAAACTGGTTTCTGGGTTGAAGAATTTGCAGCTCCATACTACTTACTTCATGATAAGAATATAGATATCACTATTGCTTCTCCTAAAGGAGGTCAACCACCTATAGATCCTAAAAGTGCTGCAGATGATGCACAGACTGAAGCAACAAAACGTTTTAATGACGATACAGCTTTACAAGAGAAATTGGCTAATACCATCGTCTTATCAAAAGTAAGTCAGGATGATTTTGATGCCATATTCTATCCGGGAGGTCACGGTCCATTATGGGATTTAGCAGAAGATAAAGACTCAATTGCATTAATTGAATCTTTTTATGCTAATAATAAACCCGTAAGCGCCGTTTGTCATGCGCCTGCTGTATTTAAACATACAAAGGCAAAAGATGGCAGCTTTCTTGTAAAAGGTAAAAAGGTAACCGGATTTACTAACACCGAAGAAGAAGCTGTTCAACTTACAGATGTGGTTCCTTTTCTTGTAGAAGATATGTTGAAGAATAACGGAGGTCTTTATGCTAAGGGTGATGACTGGAGCGTATTTACTCAGGAAGATGGTCTTTTAATCACGGGTCAAAATCCTGCTTCATCAGAAAAAGTTGCAGAGCTTCTATTAGAAAGAATTTCAGCATAACTTATAAAAATAAGTCTTCAAATTGCTGAATCGTTTTCCCTAGAACTTATAGCAATTTGAAAATCAAGAAACGGGTTGAATTAATTTTCAATCCGTTTTTTTTGTTCCCTTCGCCAAAACTTTAAATCGCCCCAATTCAACTCTTTATTTAATATGAGGAAGATTCTATATAAATACGCTAAAGTTTAACATCTTGAAAACCATAAATAAATTTTAATCATAACTAGCTAATATAAAGATATCTACACTATTAAATTATCTAAAAATTTTGAATTTACTCTTAACACTGCTTAACATATTGCTATATTTTTTTAGTAAATCATAGGCAATACACGAGTTTAAATGTGACTAGTTTAGCTATAACATTTAAAATCTAAAGAAATGAAACGATTATTTTTATATACAACAAGTGCAGTTTTAGGGTTATCAATTGCTGCCTGTAACACAGATGTAAAAAACACTGATGTGGCAGAAAACACACAAACTGAAGTAAAAATTGAGAAACCAGAACCACCTGCTCTAGTAGTTCCTGAAGGATACGAACTCTATAAAAGTGGGACGTTAAATAAAGAATGGAAACTAACTATGATTCATCCTGAAAAAGCATCTGTCGATGTAGTTGGGAATCAATTAATGGTGAAATATTCTGGAGAAAACAATTCTTTCTATGGAGGTCTTACAGACGGATTTAATATGACTGTAAGTATTGTAAATAATGAGGATTCTCAAAAACATATAAAAAGCACAACACCTGAATTAATAGGTAATTATGAGATGTTCAAATACTCAGCTCCTAATAGTTTAGGATTACAAGTAGAACACTACTTAGTGAAAATTACTAATAATGAGGAAGCAGAGGATACATACGTTGATGTAGCTCTAGCTGTGAAAGGAGATGATAGTATAGCGTATAAAACAATGATTCACGATATTCTAGAAACTATGGAATGGGAAAAGGTTGTTGCGTAACTTAACTAGATTAAAGTAAATAAAAACCGCTTTCAAAAAGAAAGCGGTTTTTTTATAAGTACTTATTAAAGTTTAGCTGCGTTAATTTTTGCTTGGTTAAAGTCAGACATTATTTCTCTCACTATATCTGCAGCCGGTTTGATCGTATTAATGAGTCCTGCTATTTGGCCTATCTCGAGTTCGCCTTCATCCAGATCTCCTTCAAACATGCCTCTTTTTGCACGAGCTCTTCCTAATAAATCAACTAGCTGTTCTTTAGTTGGTGATTTTTTATAAAGCTCTTTAACCTCATCATAAAATTTATTTTTAAGAAGACGTACCGGCGCTAATTCTTTTAGTGTAAGCTCTGTATCACCTTCTTGAGCTTTCAGCACACTATTTTTAAAATTGAGGTGACTGCTAGCCTCATCAGAAGCTACAAATCTACTGCCTATTTGAACACCGTCTGCACCCAGCACCATTGCTGCAAGCATACCTGTACCGGTAGCGATACCTCCTGCTGCAATAAGCGGAATACGAAGATGCTGCTTAACCATAGGTATAAGAGTAAATGTTGTGGTCTCTTCACGTCCATTATGTCCGCCTGCTTCAAAACCTTCAGCTACCACGGCATCAACACCCGCTTCCTCGGCTTTGAGTGCAAATTTCACACTACTTACTACGTGTACAACAGTAATTCCTTTTTCCTTAAGGTAGGAAGTCCAGGTTTTTGGATTTCCCGCACTGGTAAATACTATCTTAACATCTTCAGCAATTATAATTTCAATTAGCTTATCAATATCTGGGTATAATAAGGGTACATTAACACCAAAGGGTTTTGTGGTAGCTTTTTTACATTTAATAATATGCTCTTTAAGAACATCAGGATACATAGATCCTGCTCCTAAAATCCCCAATCCACCAGCATTACTTACCGCACTAGCTAGTTTCCACCCACTGGCCCAGATCATTCCCGCCTGAATTAGTGGGTATTGTATTTTGAAAAGTGATGTGATTTTATTCAATGCTATAGTTTTATGATATAACTCCTGAGCCTAGACATTCGGCACCATCATACCAAGCTACAAATTGTCCTTCACTTATTGCTGCCTGAGGTTCATCAAACGAAACATACAAACCGCTATTCTCTTTGTGAAGCCACGCCTTTTGGAGTGGCTGACGGTATCTAATACGCGCTTCGACCTCTCTAATTTCTCCATTTTCAAGACGTAAATCCTCTCGTATGTAATGAATTTCACTCTCCTGAACAAATAGTGCAGAACGTAATAAACCCGGGTGATCTTTACCTTGCCCTGTATAAATTATATTTTCTTCAACATCAGTATCGATGACAAATAAAGGTTCTGCAGTACCGCCTACCGCAAGACCTTTACGTTGGCCTTTTGTAAAGTAATGAGCTCCTTGATGTTTGCCTACAACTTTACCATCGGTGATGGTATACTTAGGTTTTTCAGCAAGTACTGAAACCGCCGCGGCAGATATTGCAACACTATCTATTTGTTCTTCTTGTATTGAATCTAATTTTTCTTGAGCTTTTGCTGCAGAAATTTCTACAATAACTCCCTCCTTCGGCTTTAACTGCTGCTGAAGAAAATCTGGAAGACGAACTTTTCCTATAAAACAAAGACCTTGAGAATCTTTTTTATCGGCTGTAACAAGGTTTTGCTCTTTGGCTATTTTGCGTACTTCACTCTTTTGCAGACTTCCAATAGGAAATAACGTTTTTGCTAATTGCTCTTGAGATAACTGACATAAAAAATAAGATTGATCTTTATTATCATCTGCCCCTGCCTTTAATTGAAATACCGGTTTTCCATCCACTTCAATTTCTCCTTTCTGACAATAATGCCCCGTTGCTACAAAATCTGCTCCTAGCTCTAGTGCAATTTTCATAAAGACATCAAACTTTATTTCTCGGTTACACAATACATCAGGATTAGGCGTTCTTCCCATCTCGTATTCCCTAAACATGTAGTCAACGATGCGATCTTTATACTCAACACTTAAATCGACAGTTTGAAAAGGTATACCCAGCTTTTCGGCTACTAGCATAGCATCATTACTGTCATCAAGCCAAGGACAATCATCTGAAATGGTCACAGAATCATCGTGCCAGTTCTTCATAAACAGACCTATTACATTATATCCTGCTTCCTTTAGCAAATATGCAGAAACACTACTATCTACTCCTCCACTAAGACCTACAACTACGGTTTTCATAAACTTCTATTTGTATTTTTTTAAGTCGCAAAACGTTTTGCAAAATTACGAAACATTGTCTCATAGTATACAACTACATCCATGTCATCGTATAGAATCCTAATTTCAACAAACATAACTATTATAGAAGCATCCCTTTAGTTATATCAATATTTGCCAATTACACCCTAAATAAAAAAGCCCTTCAAGTTAACTTGAAGGGCTTTACATTTAGCATTGCTGCTTTATTATTTCTTCTTTTGTTGCGCTTCGGCTTGCTCCATCATTTCAGAAAACTTCTTAGTGAAACGATTTTGCTTTTTAGGTTTTGCTTTAGCAGTAGCAATCTTAGCGTGAATTTTATTTTCATCTAAAATGAAATTCTTAATAACAAGCATAATACCTATTGTAATTAAGTTTGATATAAAATAATATAAACTCAATCCACTTGCATAGTTGTTGAAGAAAAACAACATCATCAACGGTGACAAGTACATTAAAAATTTCATATTAGGCATCCCCGGTTGTTGTGCCTGTTGCATACTTTGACCGGTAGTCATTGTCATATAGATAAAGATCGCAATAGAAGCTAAAATTGGGAACAAACTTACGTGATCACCATAAAACGGAATTGAAAACGGTAAGTCTGCTATTTTATCATAGCTTGATAAATCGTCTGCCCATAAAAAGCTTTCGTGTCTTAAGGCAAATGCAGATGGGAAAAATGTAAATAAAGCATAGAAAACCGGTATTTGTAGCAATCCTGGGATACATCCGCTTAACGGACTCGCACCAGCTTTACTATAAATTTTCATAGTTTCTTGCTGCTTTTTCATCGCATTATCAGCATATTTCTCGTTAATCTCATTAATTTCAGGTCTTAGAACCTTCATTTTTGCCTGAGATAGATACTGCTTGTACTGAACTGGAGAAAGTAATAATTTGATAGCAATCGTTAATAATATAATTGCAATTCCTGCAGGGAAGTAAGCAATCAGAAAGTTAAAGAATGGTATAATTAAATACTTATTGATAAATCCAAAAATTCCCCATCCTAAAGGCATAGCCTCATCAATATCACGATCATAGTTATTAAGAACTTGATAATCTGTAGGACCATAATAGAAATCCATTGCATAATTAAGCTCTCCATTAACCGGAGTAAGTAACATTTCTGCAGCGTATTTTTTAGTAAAAATTGTATCTACTTCCTCATCTTCAACGAGATTTTGAGATTTAAAAGTTACCTGCTCAAAAGGCTGATCTGTAAGTAAAATAGAACTGAAGAAATGCTGTCTAAAATTCAACCAGTCTACATCATTTTCAATAGCATCATCTTCGCCTGATTGGTCTAATTTATCGTGATCTCCACTTTCATACTCATAAGTTAAACGCGTGTATCTGTTTTCATAACTTATACTTTTAGCATGACGGTAACCTTTAAGTTCCCAATCTAAGTTAATAGGCTGAGAGGTATTAATCACATTTTGAAGACCTACCGTTTTTATACCAAAGCCCATCATATAGTCATCTGGCTTCAATGTATAACGGTATTCTAAATATTCGTTAGCAGCAACCTTTAACTTCATAGAAAGAACTTGATTTTCTCCTTCTTCAGTTAAAGAAGGCTCAAAATACATATTCTCACTATTAAGCGTACGGTTATCTGTTGTTGCGAAGTTTAAATTGAATCTGGTGTTTCCGTCCTTTATTAGATAAACCGGTAAAGAGTCATAACTTTTAAATTGCTTTAAACGAGCTTCAACAATAAAACCTCCTTTATTGCTAATTTTTAGAGCTAAAACATCATTTTCAAGTTCGGTAATATTATCTGTAGCAGATGGTAACGAAGCAGAATAGGCAAAACTACCTAATGTTGCTTTGTATTGTTCCATTGCCACGGAATCTTGCGGTAGAGTTGCGTCAGCAAGTTCGGTATCTTTTGTAGCTGTAGGAGTTACTGCTCTCTTTTCTGCATCTATTTGCTCTTGTTTAGCTTTTTCTGCAGCCAGCTCTTCTGGCGATGGCTGGTTTTGCCAAAGCATAAATAATAAAATTGCTCCTATTAAAAGGAACCCTATCATTGACTGTTTGTCAAATTTCTTTTCTTCCATAATTGTGCGGCAATATGCCTATTCTAATTTTTAATCAACTTGCGTACATACCTATCGCTACAGCGAAAATCTACAAACGGCTTAGAAGCAATAACAATCCCAGAGATTAGTTATGTGCCACATTGTCTGTACTTTTTGACTGGCTATATTTTACAGCAGCCTGTACGTAAGCTACAAATAGTGGATGTGGATTAGCGACTGTACTTTTATATTCGGGGTGATATTGTACACCTACAAACCAAGGATGGTCTGCTATTTCAATAATTTCTACAAGTCCGGTTTTAGGATTGGTACCGGTAACTTTAAGTCCGGCATTCTCTAGCTGAGCTCGGTAAGCGTCATTAAATTCATAGCGATGACGGTGACGCTCGGTAATAGTAGCTTTTTGATACACATCAGATACAATGCTATCTTCAGCTAAACTACAATCCCACGAACCTAAACGCATAGTGCCCCCCATATGCTTAAGATCTTTTTGATCTTCCATAAGGCTTATAACCGGCATGGTAGTGCCAGGTTGCATTTCTGTAGAATTTGCATCAGAAAGACCAGCTACGTTACGAGAAAACTCGATCACCGCCATTTGCATACCTAAGCAGATACCTAAAAAAGGAATTTTATGCTCACGCGCATATTGTACAGCTTTAATCTTACCTTCTATACCACGCTCTCCAAAACCAGGTGCGACTAATAGACCGTCTAATTTTGATATTTTATCGTCTATAACCTGCTGAGAAATAAATTCTGAATGTATAGGCTCAACAATTACACGCACTTCATTTTCAGCACCTGCGTGAATAAATGCCTCGAGAATTGATTTATAAGAATCCTGAAGCTCAACATATTTTCCAATCAATCCTATTCTAACCTCGGCCTTAGGATTTTTATGTCTGCGTAAAAACTCATTCCAGCGTGTTAATACAGGTTCGTTTTCTGCAGATAAATTTAATTTTGAAAGAGTAATTGTATCTAGTCCTTCTTCTAGCATCATATTAGGTACATCATAAATTGTTGATGCATCTATAGACTGAATTACTGCTTCTTTACGCACATTGCAAAATAAAGCCAACTTCTCACGTAGATCGTCGCTTAATTCGTGCTCTGTTCTGCAAACCAAAATATCTGCTTTTATACCACTTTCCATTAGGGTTTTTACAGAATGCTGTGTTGGTTTGGTTTTCAACTCTCCAGCAGCAGAAAGATAAGGTACCAAAGTAAGGTGTATAACTAAGGCATTCTCATCTCCAAGTTCCCATTTAAGTTGACGTACCGCCTCGATATAAGGAAGTGATTCTATATCACCTACAGTACCACCTATTTCGGTAAGAACAATATCATAATCACCCGTATTACCTAGAGTTTTAATACGTTCTTTAATTTCATTGGTGATATGAGGTACAACTTGAACAGTTTTTCCTAGAAATTCCCCACGTCTTTCCTTCTCAATTACACTTTGATAAATACGTCCGGTGGTTACGTTATTTGCCTGAGAGGTATTTACATTTAAAAAACGCTCGTAATGACCAAGGTCTAAGTCGGTCTCTGCACCATCATCTGTAACATAACATTCCCCGTGTTCATATGGATTTAATGTACCCGGATCAACATTTATATATGGATCTAATTTTTGAATTGTAACACGATAACCACGTGCCTGTAACAGCTTTGCTAATGAAGCTGCGATTATACCTTTACCTAATGAAGAAGAAACCCCGCCCGTGACGAAGATGTACTTAGTATCTGCCATCTGTATCTTGATTATTTATGCCCACTTTAACAATCTGAGCACGTCTACGGGATGCAAAGGTAGGGATTTAATGGCGAACCCTTTTAACCGAATTGTCTATTATTTTTTGGTTTTGTTTTTAGCTTAGGGGCAGGATATTGGCTCTTAATTTTATAAATAAGTTCTTCTAATCCGTTTACTTTTATCTCATACATCTGCTGCATCATCATCCCTAATTTCCCATCAGGAAATCCTTTTTGCTTAAACCACGTATAATAGTATTCTGGTAAATCAACTAAATAGCGATCTTGATATTTACCAAAGGGCATTTTATAGTGTGCTAATTCTATTAAGTTTTCTGGATTCATACTTATATTTTCACAAGTTTCAAAGGTAACTTAAGTACGTTTTAAAGTAGCTACAATCTCAATTTATAAATCATTCAAAGATTTAGATAGTCTATAACATAGCATTAACTCTAGTTAACAGATAATGCTCCTAGCTTTGTTATAACTAATAAAAAAACTAGAAAACATGAAAAAGTTAGGAATTTTAAGTGCACTATTAATATTATTCGTAGGCACTAGTTTACAAGCACAAAACGAAAAAGATCAAAAAATAATTGCTGATGCAGAAGTTGCTATGAAGGCAATGATCGCTGAAGATCAAGGTTTAGAAAATTTCTTTTCTGAATCTGCAGGTTATGTGATTTTCCCTAATGTAGGAAAAGGTGGTTTTATAGTGGGTGGTGCTTCTGGAAATGGAGTAGTTTATGAAAATGGCTCAGTTGTAGGAATGGCAGATCTAAAGAAACTTGATATAGGACTACAAGCAGGTGGTCAAGCGATTTCGGAAGTAATTTTCTTTGAAGACGAAGCTGCACTTGCAGACTTTAAACAAGGTGAGTTTGAATTTTCTGCACAGGCATCAGCGGTAGTTGTAAAGTCTGGTAAAGCTGAAAATGCTCAATATAAAGATGGTGTTGCCGTATTTGCTATGCCTAAAGCTGGTTTGATGGCTGAAGCTGCAGTAGGCGGACAAAAATTTTCTTTTAAGCCTATTCAGTAGTTAACTGACGATAATACTATAAAAAGTCCGTTTGAAACAGATCGTTTTAAACGGACTTTTTAATTGTCGATTATTTTAATAGAATAGCTCTGTAGTAATCCCTTAACTCCTTCATTGCTGAAAATTGCACCTTTTATCTTATTCTGCTCTGGATGTATGTTATAATTAGTAGCTGTAGAAAAATCTACATTAGAAAGATTTGTTTGTTGAAAAATAGTGCCGGCAAGCTCACAGTTATTTAATGAAATGCCGGCTAAATTTGCTTCTGTAAAATCTACTTGATTTAATTGACAGCTTGTAAATTGAGACAATCGTAAATCTACTTTATAAAATGTGCTAAAATCCAATGTACAATCCTTGCAATTAAGCTGAAATAAAAAATCACTACAATTTTCAAAATTTATCCCCAGCATTTTACAGCTTATAAATTCGCACTCCTGAATAGCAGTCGCTATCACTTTTACGCTACTAAAGTCACAATTTTCAAAAGTACATTCTGTAAAACTTAGGTGTGATATAGTAGCTTCAGAAAATGAGCAATTTTCAAACGTGCACAATTCAAAATCTGCCTTTATAGGTTCCTCTTTAAAATTGATCCTTCTGTAATTTTGATCGGTGATTAGATCATTCATAATATTCTATTTTATCAAGCTTTCTGAATAAGTTTTCGGCTTAAATAGATAAATCGCGCATACAGTAATATTGCTGAAGCGCTCAACCCGGCGAGTAAACCATACCAAATTCCCTGACTACCCATCATATCTTCTTTTCCAAAATACCAGGCTACCGGAAACCCAATTAACCAGTAGGCAATAAAACAAATTCCCGTAGGTATATTCACATCCTGAAGTCCGCGTAACGCTCCTAAAATTACTACTTGCAACCCGTCGCTTAATTGAAATAATGCAGCAACAACTAGAAGCTGTGATGCAAGAACAATCACCTCTATATTATCTATATAGAAAATAGGAAGTATATCTTTTAGCAGGATAAATCCGATTGCAAAGACAGCCTCAATTAAAAAAACCTGAAGAAATAAAGAGATCGCTATACGTCTCATATTTTTATAATCTCCTTTCCCTTTTTGATTACCTACACGTATCGTTGCGGTAACTCCCAGACCTACTGCTATCATAAATGTCATTGCCGCAAGGTTTAATGCAATCTGATTTGCAGCCTGTGCATTTGTACCTAAAATTCCAGAAAGAAAAATACACGAGGTAAAAAGTGACACTTCAAAAAGCATCTGCATTGCAGTAGGAAATCCTAAATCAAATAATTTTTTAAAAATGGGCAGCTTAAAAGCTTTACGCCTTGTCCAGATAAAATAAGGCTTAAATTTTTTCTTCTTGCTAAGAATATAATAAAGCATCCAAAGCATAAAAAATCTAGAAATTAGAGTACCATATGCAGCTCCTACAAGTTCTAATCTTGGGAAAATCCAGAATCCATAAATGAGTATAAAGTTAAAAAACACGTTAACCACGTTTGCAACTAAGGTAGCATACATCGCATAACTTGTATTAGATAAACCATCTGCAAATTGCTTAAATGCCTGAAACACCATCAATGGAATAAGAGAAAATGCTACAATTTCCATATAAGGAATAGCCAGTTCTACAACTTCTACAGGTTGATCAAGATAATAGAGAATAGGCTTTGCTAAAAGCAAGAGTATAAAAAGAAGAATACCATTAAGCGTACACATTACAATGCCGTGATGAAAATAATTGCGCCCCATAGCCGTATCTCCTGTACCATCAGATTCTGCAACTAAAGGCGTAATAGCAAATGAAAAACCAATTCCCAATGACAAGGCGATAAATATAAGACTGTTACCTAGTGATACAGCGGCTAGCTGCGCAGCACCAAGACGACCCACCATAATATTATCTGCAAGTGCAACTAAAATATGGCCCAATTGACCCAGCATAACAGGGTAGGCTATTTTTAAATTTTGACGAAATTCTTTTGTATAATCAGCTAACAAAACAAGGTATTTTTGAGAAGTGCAAAAGTAAGCTTAAAGTATAAGATAGGTATCACTCAAGTAAACCTGCTTAATCAATTTGTAGTGAATTATTAATTTACCGAAGCCTTAACAACGCATCGCTAGTTGTATTCTTAAATTTGAAGATTATGCTAAAGAAAACAGACTTTGACAATAAAATAATTCCTGAAAGTATTGAGCGCGAAATTAAAATTGCACTCGAGTATTATCCACAATTAGCAGGAACACCCATAACTTTTAAATTCAAAGACGATATTAAAAAGTCTACGATGCAGGCTCAACCGGCATTTAAGTCTCTACTCAAATCACGTAAAAACAGATCGTATTTTATTTTTATTAGCCGAAAAGTTCAGATAGAACAAGAATCTTTTAAAATTACCGATATCCCTTCAGATGTTCTTATAGGATGGATAGGACATGAACTAGGACATATAATGGATTATAGAGAGCGTAGTAGCTTAGGTCTGGTTATCTTCGGTATTAAATATCTATACTTTTCAAAATTTATAAAGGAAGCAGAACGTGCTGCAGATACATTTGCAGTTGCTCACGGAATGGGTCAATATATCCTGAAAACTAAAGATTTCATTTTAAATCACGCACATATTTCAGAAGGATATAAAGCACGTATAAAACGCCTTTATCTTTCTCCGGAAGAAATAATGAATCTTATAAACAAAGATTAGCAAGTACTAATCGAAATACGTAGCTAAAGAATAAAATATTAGCCTTGCGTATGCTCTTTTACAAAAGCTTCCCACTCGGCAAACTTCTCTTCATTCATTACTTTTTCCATTTTAACCTGACCTCCTTTTTTCTTATTAGCACCACTCCACTCATAAAATATCTCGGGCTTTACGGTATTTACAAAAACTCCCTTTAAAGCTTTACTGCGGGCAACACCATAATTTTTGTTAGCAGCTTGCAAACTAGCATCCAGCTTACGGGCTAGTTCTTCATTTGAGACTGTAGTTTCAGTTCCCAAATACCAATAATGATAAAATTCGTCGTCTACAGGATTGCGCTTTGCAGCAATTGTGAATTCGGGAATTTTAATATCAAATTCTTCTTCTAGCTCCTGTACAGCAGCTTCCATTTTATTAACAGATAACTGAGATCCTACAGTATTTAGAAAAAATTTGGTGCGGCCGGTAATTTTAATTTCCGCTCTTGCTTTGTCTGTAAATTTTATGGTGTCACCTATAAGATACCTCCAAGTCCCAGAAACTGTAGAAATAATTAAAATGTAATCTTTTTCTTCTTCAACCTCAGCAAGTGTATAAACAGGTGCATCTTGTACAATAGAACCGTCTTCATTAATATAGTCTGGATTCATAGGTACAAATTCAAAATAGATCCCATTATTTGTGACCAACTTCATAGCATCGGTTTCAGGACGTGCTTGAAATGCAATAAAACCTTCTGAAGCCAGATACGTATCAATAACCGTTATAGGCTTCCCTAGTAATGCATTAAAGCTTTTCTCATAAGGTTGAAATGCAACTCCGCCAGAAGTATAAACTTGAAGATTAGGCCAAATCTCGTGTATGTTATTCAAATTATGATGTTCAATCACTTTTTCTAACATCAACTCAATCCAACTGGGAATACCGCTTAAAGCTCCTATATCCCAATCTTCGGCTTTTTCTGCAATGTGCTGTACGCGCTCATCCCAATCTTCAATTTTAGCTATTTCTTCTCCGGGCTTATAATATCCTCTAAACCAAAACGGAATATTACTAGCGCTAATTCCACTTATCTCACCTTCCTGATGCCCATCCTTTTCTGCTAAATCTGTCGAACTACCTAGCATCATAATTTCTTTTTCAAAGAAATCTGCTTCCAAATCAAAATGGGCCAGCGCTCCTACTTGTTTAATACCTGCATTACGTATTGCATCGATCATTTCATTTGTAACCGGAATACGCTTGCTGCTTTTACCGGTAGTACCACTACTTAAGGCAAAATAATCTGGAGTTCCCGGCCAGGTAACATCGCTTTCACCTTCGTGTAATTTTGACCACCATTGCTTGTTAAGGCTGTTATAATCAAAAAAAGGTATCTGCTCAGCAAATGCAGTCAATGGGTTTTCAGAATCCAAGAGCGATTCAAAATTGTAATGCTCCCCAAACTGTGTGTTTTTGGCTTTCCTCAGCAGTTCTATTAAAACTTCTCGCTGCTCATCAATAGGATTTGACTCTGCTATAATTTTATCTGAAATATCAATTATTCCTTTTATAAGTGCGCCTAAGATTGCCATTGGATAGTTTGTTTTGGATATTCTCAAAATTAAGAGACCTCGTAAAAACGAGGTCTCAAGTTATAAGAAGTTTAACAAGAATATGTTGCTATAATTTGAATCAATTTAATTGGGGTAATTCTCCTTTAGATTTGGCTATACGTTTTAAGTTTGTGGCTAATTATCATATATCTACGGACTCTTTAAAGCTATCTCTCACCCGCCTATTATTCTGTTCTTAACTGCAAATTACCATCAGCTATTATCCCCTTCTGCGCTCAAGCAATATGAGCATCATAAGTCCTAGCATTATTCGCTCACTATCACCCTCGTCTAATTCACCCAGCTTTGTAATTTGAAACTTACGCCCAAAGAACGAAGCTTGCTTTTTAAGTCTAGCTATTTTCTCGCCTTTCAAATTTGTCACGCTATAAGAAGGATTAAATAAATAGCCTGTAAAAGCACCTGCGACAGGTATTTCACCCAGTAAAGAATCGGCTACTTTGACCCATCCATTTTCTTCTTCGATTGTATATTCGGGATTATTGCTAGCATCTACAATTTGATACTTTGCTTTCCATATCGACCGCCATCCCTTTCTTACAATCTTACCGAAAGCATTTCCGTTTGCATCATAAAAGGCATAAGCCGCAGAAAAATCTAACCAACGATCTGCTTTTATCTGATAGTTCATTTGATTTTTAGAAGTGTCAGCAAAAATCTGAATATCTTCTTTAAGCTTAAACATTTTCTGGCGAGCATATGCTAATAGATTTCCGTTAGCATCTGTTGCGGTAAAGTCATTAGAAAAAGTTCCTATTTTAAAAACAAGGTCTATAGGAAATTTGAGGTTTTTCATAAATTAAAATTAACAGTCATTTCTCAATTAAGCAGGATACTATCTTTCACTTACAGGAATTACGCCGTAGGTATCAAACAAGTACATCAGACTTGTCATAGTCGCTGCACCCAGTTCAAGTTCGCGTTTATTAACTGCATCAAATGTATCATTACTAGCGTGGTGATAATCAAAATAGCGTTGAGAATCTGGCCTGAGACCGGCTAGAACAATTGCTTCATTTTTTAAGGGACCAATATCTGCGCCACTACCACCCAGTTCGAAATAATGAATTAAGTAAGGTTTGAAAAGTGAAGACCAACTTTCAACTTGCGCAAAATTTGCAGGATCGGCATCAAAAGAAAAACCTCTTGGCGTAAAACCACCAGAATCACTTTCTAAAGCAAATACATGATTTTCACCTTTTTTCTTTGCTACTGCGGCATATTCATTCCCCCCACGAAGACCATTTTCTTCGTTCATAAATAGAACTACTCTTATACTATGCTTTGGAGTATAGTTTGCAGCCTTCATTAAACGTAGCACTTCCATACTTTGTACAACACCTGCTCCATCATCGTGACTTCCGTCTCCTAAATCCCAAGAATCAAGATGTCCACCTACTACCATAAAATCTTTAGGTCGCTCACTACCTGTAAGCTCTCCAATAACATTAAATGAAGGAACATCTTCGTAATTTTTACAATTCATTTTTAAATAGAATTGTGTTTTATCATTTTGCTTGAGCATTTTACTCAATAATGATGCTCCATTTGTACTTATAGCAGCAGCAGGCACACGCTTTTCATTAGGAAGATCACCATATGACATTGCGCCCGTGTGTGGGTAGTCATCCATTCTCAAATTCATGGAACGCACTATAACACCTGCAGCACCATATTTTGCAGCTTCGCTCGCTCCAGAATAACGTTGATCTACGCAACCTCCGTAAGCTGAAAACGTCTGAATTAAATTTGCTTGCATAGGACGATTGTAGAAAACAATTTTTCCTTTTATTTTATCTGTACCCAATTTTTCTAAATCAGCCAGACCTTGTACTTCTATAATCTCTGCAGTAAGACCATCCTGTACAGTGGCTACAGATCCTCCCAAAGCACAAACAGGAACTTCTATTCTTCCATCAGGACCTTCTATATACGCCTTTTCAGCAGCACCACGTTCCCACTTAGGAACCATCACCGGCTGTAGCCATACTTTATCGAGCCCTATTTTTTCTAATTCAGACTTCGCCCAGTTAACAGCATTTTCTGCGCCTTTGCTACCGCTAAGTCGCGGTCCTACATCATTAGACAAATCTTCTAACCATTGATAACTTTGCCCTTCGAGTAATGCTAAATCGTAAAAGTCACGTATTTGTGTTGAATCATTTTTAACTTGAGCAGAAGCAATACTGCTTGTAGTTAATAACACTAAAAGTACCAGTCTTTTCAAAATATCTTGTTTAGAGTTGAATTTTAAAAATAAGCTACTCATTTGTTAAATACTGCCTTAAACAAAAAAATCGCTTCCTTGGAAGCGATTTTTTTTATTCTCGTTTTATAATCGAAACTATTCAGATTCTAGTTGTTTTCTATATTCATCAATATTTGCAGCCGTTTTAGCATCTAATTCTGGCTCTTTAATATCTGTATAAGCCTGAAGTTTTTCTAAAACTATCTTAGCCAATATAAGTCTTGCTGTAGGTTTATCGTCTGCGGGCACCACGTACCAAGGGGCGTGAAACTTTGATGTTTTATTAATCGCATCTTCGTAGTACTCTTGATAGGTATCCCAAAGTTTACGTTCTTTTAAATCCCCCGGAGAAAATTTCCAATTTTTGTTCGGCTTATCTAAGCGGCGTAATAATCTATTCTTTTGCTCTTCTTTAGAAAGGTGTAAAAAGAACTTAAATATAATGGTGCCGTTTTCAGCAATGTGCTCTTCAAAATTATTTATTTGCTCAAAACGTTTTTCCCAGAATGCTTCATCAATGTCTGAAAGTTCATTAATCCCTGGAATTCTTTCACCTAAAATATACTCAGGATGCACACGAGTTACCAGTACATTTTCATAGTGCGTTCTATTGAAAATCCCGAATTTTCCCCGTGCGGGAAGCGCAATATAATGCCTCCATAAATAGTCGTGATTAAGTTCTAAATCTGTAGGAACTTTAAAGCTATGTACAACCAGCCCGCGTGCATTAAAATTTTTAAACACTTCGCGTATAAGACTATCTTTCCCTGCGGTATCCATACCCTGTATACAAATCAACACAGCATACTTTCCATGTGCATACATGGCATTTTGAATTTCCGCAATATCTTTACTTACAGAATCGAGCTCATCTTCCAGCTCACTTTTTTTGCCAAAATCTTCGTGAGTCTTTCTATCCTTTAAATGTATGGGTGCTGTAATTTGATAATCTGCTGCTTTCATAATTTCTATTTACTTGCAAATAATTTTACATCTTCTTCTGAAACCTCTGAGCCACCAAGAATGATAAGTCGCTCTACCACATTGCGTAATTCTCTAATATTACCCGTCCAGTCATACTCTTGTAACTTCTCTATAGCTTTAGGCGTAAATACCTTTAAGGCAGTTCCCTGTTCACTCGCCACTTTACTAGAAAAATGGTTTATTAAAAGAGGAATATCATCACGACGTTCATTAAGTGCAGGGACAGGTACTAGTATAACTGCTAGTCTGTGATATAAATCTTCTCTAAAATTCCCATCGGCAATTTCTTTCTGAAGGTTTTTATTTGTTGCTGCCAATACTCGCACATTAACCTTAATATCTTTATCGCTACCCACGCGAGACACTTTACTCTCCTGAAGCGCACGTAACACTTTTGCTTGTGCAGATAGGCTCATATCACCTATCTCATCTAAAAATATTGTTCCACCGTTTGCAGCTTCAAATTTACCAGCTCGGTCTTTGTTTGCAGAAGTAAATGCACCTTTCACATGACCAAACAATTCGCTCTCTATCAATTCTGCAGGTATAGCGGCACAGTTAACCTCAACCAATGGTCCTTTTGCACGCTCACTTTTCTCGTGTAACCAGTGTGCCACAAGTTCTTTACCCGTACCATTAGGTCCTGTAATAAGTACACGAGCTTCGGTAGGTGCTACTTTTTCAATTATTTCTTTAATTTTTGAAATTGCATCACTCTCCCCAATCATTTCATATTGCTTACTCACTTTTTTCTTGAGCATGGTATTTTCAACAACCAGATTCTTACGATCTAATGCATTGCGTACCGTGTTAAGGAGTCTATTAAGATCTGGCGGTTTAGAAATATAGTCAAAGGCACCCAGACGCATAGTATTTACAGCGGTGTCTAAGTCTCCATGACCAGAGATCATAACCATGGGAATTTCTGGTTTTATTTTTTTTGTAGCCTCAAGAACCTCAACTCCATCCATTTTTGGCATTTTGATATCACACAAAACAAGATCGTAATCATTGTCTTTAATTTTCTCCATACCCGCAAGCCCATCTTCTGCCTCTTCAACCAGATAGTCTTTACTTTCTTCAGATAAGATTTTATTTAAAACTCTGCGAATCGCAGCTTCATCTTCAATAATTAGAATCTTTGCCATTTTTAAAATTTAAATTTTACTCCAGATCTAAAGTAAAAGGTATTCTCACTGTTTATTGTATAAATATCGTCACGCTCATTGTTTCGCAATCTAAAATCATTGCTAATAGAATGTGTTGCGTAAGCGTAATATAACAAATGCTTTGTAAAAAAATGCTCATAGCCTAATCCGCCCAATATAATGGTCATCGATATATTTTCTGCGGTATTTCCATCAACAACAACATTGTTTTGAATATTAGCAAAAAAGTTGTCTAAGGTTACAAATGCCTGCAGCGCATCTTTATGACTGTTATTTAAATAATGTCTAACATTTGTTTTAGGCACTCCTAGAGTGTATGTCCAATTGGGATGAAACTCCCTATAATAGTTTATGAGAGGCAGTGGATAATTACGCCCTGGAGTTGTTGAATAATCCAATCCAAAAATCCATCGATATGGTTTATTTACAGATGTAGCGTCTTTCATATCATTTATAAGATATACAGAACCTGTATAAATCCAATCATCACCCATTAAACCATCTCGAAGATTAGAACTAATTCTGGCACCAGCTTTAACACCTAATCTCCAATTTTCATTTAATTTCCACGTGTAACCTAGAAATCCATCTATACGATGTAGCGTTCCCACATCTCTAGTATTAAAAGTAGGTGGCGTTTCATCATTAATATCAATATTAATATTCTGATATTCAAAACCTACTACAAAAATTTTATCTAGTTCTTTATCTAAAGGAATAGGCACTTGTACTAATCCTCTAAATCTACTCACCGTATTTTGAGAATTACTAAACGGAATATGCATATATTCTACACGCGCAATATCTGTACTTTGCGATTGCATATTTGATACTGCAAGAACCACTATTAAACTTACAAGAAGCCTCTTAATCATTTTATTAATTGTATTAAATTTATGTTGGGGTTTTAAAAACATGTACATCCCGTTGCGGAAAGGGAATCGAAATATTGTTCTTTCTAAACTCTTTGTCAATTCTGAAGCGTATTTCGCTTTTTATTCGCGGGTCTGAAAAGCTATCTGTTATGAAAAAATAGACTCCAAAAGCTAACGAACTATCTGCAAAATCTTCAAAAAGAACAAAGGGCTTAGGGCTTTTAAGCACGCCATTTTGATTAGCTACACAGTCAAGCAATATTTTCTTTACCAGATCTGTATCACTTCCGTAAGCTACTCCCACTTTGACAGCTTCACGAGTTGTACGATGATTTTGCGTGAAATTAAAAACAATATCACTTATAAACTTATGATTTGGTATAATGATAACTTTATCATCTCTGGTTAAAGCACGAGTTGTACGTAATTTTATTTCAAATACCCGAGATACTTTTCCTTCTACTTCTATCACATCACCTACTGAAAGTGATTTGTCTAGCATAATAAAAATCCCTCCTATGATATCTGTGAACAAATCTTGCAATGCTAAACCAAGACCTACAAAAAGTGCTGCCGAAGCAGTCAATAATACCGTAACATCTATTCCTGAAGCACTAAGCGTTATGAGTATAACAGTAAGATAAACGAGGTATCGTATAAACTTAAATATACTTTTAAACTTGAGTTCATTCTCCAGGTCCATTTTGCGGGTAATTAAACTCCTAATAAGCCTGAGAATACCGCTAGCAACTATAAAAGCAAGAATAACGAGTAACAAATGTCCTATCGTTAAATCGATAGTACTATTACCACTCTTAAAATGAAAACCGATCGACAAAAATTCTAAAATGGTACCCCAGACATCCTCTTGTATGACATCTTTTACCTTTTCGGCTCCGTCCTTGACCGTTTCTTTTACATTTTCCTGAATCATTCTAATACCTAATCCATTTTAGAATTTCTTTATATGTGGGCTTTTTACCATACATAAGAATTCCTACTCGATATATTTTTGAACCAAACCACACAGTAAATAAAAAACTACCTACTAAAATCCCTATAGAAAGGGCTAACTGCCACCACGGCACGCCAAATGGTATACGCATAAGCATTACGATAGGAGAGGTAAGTGGTATCATTGAAAATGTAGTTGCTACCGAGCCGTCCGGGTTGTCTATAACCGCAAAAAAACCAACATAAATTGCCAGCATAAGCGGCATTATTATAGGCAACATAAATTGCTGTGTATCTGTCTCACTGTCAACTGCCGCGCCTATTGCTGCGTATATTGAGCTATAAAGAAAATATCCTCCTATAAAATAAATCAAGAAGAAACCAGCCAACTTTAATAGGGGTAGTCTCAAAATATCTAATAGAATGAGTTCGATTTTATCAAGATCTGTTGCTGCCATATTGCCCACCGGAGTTTTAGCTGTTTCAGGATCAAGACCCAAGTATAGAGTAAGACATATCAACAACCCTCCACCGATAATTAACCAAATCATAAATTGTGTAATACCGGCCAGTGTAGTACCTAATATTTTACCCATCATTAACTTGAAGGGCTTTACAGAGGAAATAATTACTTCGATTATACGATTTGTCTTTTCTTCAATAACAGAACGCATAACCATATTGCCATAGATAATTATAAACATCATTAACAGATAACCTGCTCCACCTCCAAAACCTGCTTTTATCCAGTTTGATATTTTTGAAGTACGCTCTCCTTCAAAATCTTCAATACTTACAGAAACGGAAGTTGCAGACTCATCAATCATATCTAAATCTACACCACGATCAAGTAATTTCTCGTTAGTTAATTTTGCAGATATTTGATTTTCAATGCTTTCTAGCGTGGCAAATCCAGGTACTTCATTGCCATAAAACCGTACTCCAGAAGTATTAATTTTTATATTAGCTGGTATATACAAAAGACCAAAATAGTTATTGTCTTCTACTTGATCTTTTGCAACGGCAAGGCCTGCAGGAGATAAATCTACATAGTCTATCCTTTCTGTACTTTCAAAATCTTTGTAAAAAAAACCACTCTCATCAACAACTACGATCGTACGTTTACCTGCTTCATTAACTTGTGTGAGATAAGTGATAAGAAAAATCATTCCTACTACTATCAACGGACTCAAAAATGTCATTATAATAAATGACCTGTTTGTTACTCTCGCTTTGTATTCACGTCTAATAATTAAACCCAGTGCTCCCATCAATCTGCATTTATCGTTTGAATAAAAATGTCATTTACTGTAGGTATAACTTCTACAAAATGATTTATTGAACCTTTATTAGAAAGATAAAGTAGTAAATCCTTAGATTTCAATTCCTGCGGAATTTTCACAATCATCTTAAGATCATTTTCATTAATTGTTTTAAAATTAGCAGGAGTGACTTCCCAATGTGCTGCCATTTCTGGTAATAGTATTTTTTCGAGATTTTCTAAACTACTTCGGCTGTCATCTGCTGTTTCTATTCCCACCTCGTAAGTTTGTGTGCGATAGTCACGTTTTATGTCAGATAATTTACCATCCAGAATTTTATTACTCTTATTTATGAGGGCAATATGATCACACATCTGTTCTACAGACTCCATCCTATGGGTAGAAAATAAAATAGTCGCACCATCATCTCTAAGTTTTAAAATCTCATCTTTAATAAGCGAAGCATTAATAGGGTCAAATCCGCTAAAGGGTTCATCAAAAATCAATAATTTAGGTTGGTGTAATACGGTAACTATAAATTGTACTTTTTGTGCCTGCCCTTTTGAAAGTTCTTGTATTTTTTTATTCCACCAACTCAACATCCCTAATCGCTCAAACCAGTAGAGACTGCGTTCTTTAGCTTCAGCTTTAGAGAGCCCTTTTAATCGAGCAAGATAAATAACCTGCTCACCTACCTTCATAGATTTGTAAAGTCCGCGCTCTTCTGGCATATACCCTATATTGGCAATATGCTTAGCATCAAGAGGTTCTCCATCTAACAACACACTACCAGAATCTGGCATCGTTATTTGATTTATGATACGTATTAAAGTGGTTTTACCAGCTCCATTAGGTCCCAAAAGACCAAATATGCTTCCTTTTGGAATTGAAATAGAAAGGTTATTTAGTGCAGTATAGTTGCCGTATTTCTTGTGTATATTATCAGCGACTAGCAGGTTTGTCATAGAAAAAGAAATAAAGTTTAAAGATATTGAAATGATTAGAGCCTATAGGCTTCTTATGATATATTTAGTACGCCAATAAAAAATAATTTTAAATATTCGTTTTAGAAACTAGTTAATCAAATAACTAGTTTGCAATTTATTAGGTGAATATTCTTCAACACAAATTAGCCTAAAACAAAAACCCACCCTTAATTTGCATCAAGGATGGGAAAAAAATTGCTATGAAAAAGAAAAATATCACTAACTAGTGATTAGTGATATTCAAATATACACATTTTTCTTAATAAGCTCTTAAAATCTAAGAAAACATGTCTTTCACCTTCTCAAAGAACGATTTATCTTCGTTTTGAGGTTGAGGAGAAAAGTGCTCATCATCGAGCATATTTTCAAAAAATTCTTTTTGCTCTTTATTTAAATTTTTAGGAGTCCAGACATTTACGTGTACTAATAAATCTCCTTTGCCATAACCATTTATAGAAGGAATCCCTTTTCCGCGTAAGCGTAAAATTTTACCACTTTGCGCACCTTCTTCAATCTTAATACGCACTTTACCAGTAACTGTATCAATGTCTTTACTTGTTCCCAGAACTGCCTCCGGAATACTCACATACAAATCATAATGTAAGTTATCGCCTTCTCTACTAAGAGTCTCGTGAGGAGCTTCTTCAATTACAACCAGTAAATCTCCTGAAACCCCATTATTACCTGGAGCCTCATTTCCTTTTCCGGTTACTTTAAGTTGCATACCATCTACAACACCTGCAGGTATTTTTATAGATACAGTTTCCTCTTCAGTAAGCATACCTTGAGAATCTGCTTCTGCCGGTTTTGAGTCTATAATTTGACCACTACCTCCACAAGTTGTACAAGGAGATGCTGTTTGCATTCTACCTAATATCGTATTGGTAACACGGGTAACTTGCCCCATACCATTACAAGTAGAACACGTTTTGTACGTGGTGCCACTAGCTTGCTTTTTACGCTTAACTTTTATTTTCTTTTCTGCGCCGTTAGCAATTTCCTCCAGCGTAAGTTTTACCCGTATACGTAAGTTGCTTCCTTTGGTTCTACGTTGACCGCCACTAAAGCCGCCACCAAAACCTCCAAAGCCACCGCCTCCGCCGCCGAAAGCACTGCCAAAAATATCACCAAATTGACTGAAGATATCATCCATATTCATATTACCACCGCCATAGCCACCGCCACCTTCAAAGGCCTGGTGTCCATATTGATCGTAACGCGCACGCTTATTCTCATCACTTAGAATCTCATAAGCCTCAGCTGCTTTTTTAAACATATCTTCGGCCTCATTATCTCCTGGGTTTTTATCCGGGTGATATTGAATTGCCTTTTTACGGTATGCCTTTTTAATTTCGGCAGCAGTTGCTCCTTTACTTAATCCTAATATGTCGTAATAATCTTCTTTCATCCCAATCGTCTCTTCAATAATTTAAATCGTATTCTTCGCCTCGTTTTGCAGGTTAACTATTTACCGGTAACAACCTTTGGAAAACGAATAATTTTTTCACCAAGTTCGTAGCCTTTTTCGATAACATCTACAATCTTACCTTTCAAGCTGTCTTTAGGTGCAGGAATTTGAGTAATTGCCTCGTGTATATCTGCATCAAAAACATCTCCAGCAGAAACTTCCATTTCTTTAAGTCCTTTTGACTTTAAAGTCTCTCGTAATTTGTTAGATATTAACTCTACTCCCTTTTGAAGATTTTTATCTTTTGCTTTCTGAATTTCAATAAGTGCTCTGTCAAAATCGTCAAGAACCGGAAGCATAGATTGCATAACCTCTTGCCCTGCAGTTTTAAACATCTCTACACGTTCTTTACCAGTACGTCTTTTGTAGTTCTCAAATTCTGCAAAAAGTCTAAGAAATTTATCTTTTTCCTTATCTAATTCTGCTTGTAAATTAAGCACTTGATCTTCTACAGTTAATTCGTTTTCAGAAACTTCAGTTTCTTGATTGCTAGTCTCTGTATTTAGATCTTCCTGATCATTTACTATATCGTCTCTATTTTCTGAACTCATTTTTATTGTAATTTCTCTTGCATAGGCAAAATTGCTGCCAATATTATTAAAATGTCAAAATGTCACTGAGATAATTTATATTTTATTTAAGAGGTTATCTCGTACAATCTTATAAATTTGATTGCTAAAAATTAACACTTAAAGGTATATCAAATGAAGATCAAATTATTATCGCTTTTTACTATGGCTGTGCTTGTTACAGCTTTCGTTTCTTGCAAGAATGAAGCAAAAAATGAGACTGAAGCAACAGATGCAGAATCTGCTGTAGAGGCTTCTCAGGAAGCTGCAAAATACATGCTAGACAAAGAAGCATCTACAATTAACTGGGAAGGTAAAAAACCTGCAGGAGTTCACACAGGTACGGTAGCTGTAGAATCTGGTGTCGTACGTCTTGAAGGAGACAAAATAAGTGGTAGTTTTCTTATTAACATGACTTCAATTGTTGTTACTGATTTAGAAGGAGATCAAAAAGTAAGTTTAGAAGACCATTTAAAAGGTACAGTTGCTGGTAAAGAAGGTGACTTCTTTAATGTGAAAAAATACCCTACAGCTGCATTTGAAATTACCGGTATTACAGAAAAAGACGGTAAGAAAATGATGTCTGGAAACTTAACTATCAAGGAATCTAAGAAAAATATTGAATTCCCTGTAATGTATGAAGTTGCCGGAAATACATTAACCTTAAAGTCTGAGCCTTTTACAATCGACCGTACAGATTGGGGAGTTAACTACGGATCAAAATCTGTATTTGATAATTTAGGTGATAAATTTATTAATGATGATATTGAATTAGAATTTACAATTGTTGCAAATCAGCAGATGTAAAATTTAGTATTGAACAAAAAAAAGCCCGGCATTGCCGGGCTTTTTTTATTTTAATAAATCCTGTAGCGCTACGTCTACTTGTTTAAACTTGAAATCAAAACCCTTTTGTTCTATTTTATTAGAACTTACTTTTTGACTTTCTAAAACTATAGCAGCCATATCACCCAATAATAATTTGAGCATAAATGCAGGTACCTTTGGCAAAAATAAAGGCTTGTTGAGAACAGAAGCCGCCTCTTTAGTCATTTCTTTATTAGTTACTGGTGAAGGCGCTACAGCATTATAAATACCTTCAAGTTCATGAGTCACCACATAACTAAATACCCGAGCCAAATCCTTTAAATGAATCCAAGATTGCCATTGCTCACCATCCCCTAATGGTGCTCCTATGTACATTTTGATTGGCTGAATTAATTTTTCCAAGGCACCACCTTTCTTTGATAGAACAACGCCAATACGTATCTTAGAAACCTTAATATTTAATTCTTTAAAAAGGTCTGCTGCGTCCTCCCATACTTTTACAACATCTCCTAAAAAACCAGAATTATAAACCTCAAAATTTTCAGAATACTCAATTGTTTTAGAAGATGGATACGCTCCAATAGCACTAGCAGATACAAAATGAGCGACAGTATGATCAATATTTTTTAGTGTACTACATAATAACTGAGCAGTTTTAATTCGACTGTCAACAATTATAGACTTATACTCCTCAGTCCAACGCTCTGCTATACTTGCTCCTGCCAGATGTACTATAGTGGTTACACCGTGAAAGCATCGCACATCGATTTCTCCTTCGCTAGGATTCCAAAGAAAACCTTTATAATTTTCTTTCGTCTCTATTTTATTAGGACTTGTAGTCAGATAATTGACCTGTTTACCAGAATTTAATAATTCTTCGGTCAAAGCTTTTCCTACTAATCCTGTTGCCCCCGTTATTAAAATACTCATCTCGTTTTTTTTCTAAATTACTCACAATATCCCTGCTTCAAATTATATTTAGAACAGCTTTAACATCATTAAATTTTATGAGTAGGTTTTTGATTCTCTCCACGATTTAAAAAATCGAAATCTTAACTTGCATCATCATTTTAGCGTATTATGAAAAACTTTTTTTTAGCCATTTCTTCAGGGATTATACTTGCAATCGCATGGCCTACATATGGATTTCCACTATTATTATTCTTTGGATTTGTACCCTTACTTATAGCTACTCGCAACTACTTAAGAACAGGTATTAAAAGACCTGCATTAAAAATATTAGTAAGCACATACGTAAGCTTTTTCATATTCAATATAATTACGACGTGGTGGCTGTACAACTCTACTGGTTTTGGGATGTGGTTTGCTGTACTTGCAAATGCTCTTTTGATGACATCGGTGTGGTTACTGTATGTACGCATTTCCAAACGCTTTAATACAAACCTGAGTTTGCTGTTTTTAGTCACATTATGGATGCTTTTTGAATATTTACATCTAAACTGGGATTTCTCCTGGCCATGGTTAAATCTAGGAAATGCTTTTGCAATCACAACGGGCTGGATTCAATGGTATGAATATACCGGAACCTTTGGAGGCACGCTATGGGTATGGATCATAAATGTATTGATCTTCAAAGCCATAATTTTTTACAATGAGAATAACAACCTTAAAATACTGATTAAAAACCTTTTGTTGCCATTAGTTGTAGTCGTACTTCCAATTGCAATTAGCCAAATTCTTTACCACACCTATACCGAAGTAAATAATCCTATAGAAGTGGTTTTGTTACAACCTAATATTGATCCCTATACCGAAAAATACAATACTACTAATGATCGCATTGGTGATTTATTATTTGAAGAAGCAAATGCTTCGCTCACATCAAACACCGATTTTTTAATAGCTCCTGAAACAGTTTTAGCAGAAGGTGCAGGTGTAGACCTCAGAAACTTTGATTACAGTGCAGAAAAAGACAAGGCTCAACAATTTTTAGTAAAATATCCTGACCTTAATTATATGGCAGGAATACAATTTTACAGGCTTTATACTAATGAAAACGATCTTTTGCCTACCAGTAATTTTGTAGGTAATGATCGCTTGGGAAATCCACTTTGGGCAGATTTTTTCAATTCTGCATTCCTGCTAAATAGAACTGAAAAATCCCAGATTTATCATAAGAGTAAACTGGTTGTAGGCGTAGAGAATTTTCCATATCAGAGTATATTAAAACCTATTTTAGGAGATGTAATGATAGATCTCGGCGGTACCGTATCTATGAAAACAATTCAAAAGGACAGAACTGCTTTTACAGGAATTAATGGCACAAAAGTAGCTCCAGTAATTTGCTATGAATCTGTTTATGGAGATTATGTAACGGGTTATGTGAAGGAGGGTGCGCAATTTCTTGCAATTATGACAAATGATGCCTGGTGGGGAAATACGCAGGGACATAAACAACATTTAAACTATGCCCGTTTGCGTGCAATTGAAAATCGCAGAAGTATAGCCAGAAGCGCTAATACCGGTATATCTGCACTAATTAATCAAAAAGGTGAGATTGAAAAAGAGCTTGGATATGGATTAAAGGGTACTTTAAAAGGAACTATAAATAGCTCAGACACGATCACCTTTTATACCCAGTATGGAGATTATATTCCGAAGTTGGCTTTTATACCAGCGGGAATCCTTTTACTACTTTCTTTTTTTAGACGGAAAAAATAGCAGCTATTGCCCTCTGTAATAGATTACAGTACTAATGGTTTTGAGAAGAATATTTAAGTCTAAAAATAAGTTACGATGCTTAATATAAAACAAATCGTACTGAAGCTTTTCTAGGGTGTCATCCACAGAGTTTACATAGCGTCCACGTACTTGCGCCCACCCTGTTAAACCCGGCTTCACTACGTGTCTAATATCATAAAAAGCAATTTTTTGAGATAGCTCTTTAACAAACACTGGCCGTTCTGGTCGAGGTCCGATAAGACTCATTTCGCCTTTTAATATATTTATACATTGAGGTATTTCATCGATGCGGGTGTTTCTAAGAATTTTTCCGAAGGGAGTTATTCTTCGGTCAGATTTTTGAGCCCATTGTGCTCCATTAGATTCAGCATTTTTCACCATTGTGCGCAGTTTTAAAATAGTAAAAAGCTTACCGTTTTGACCCACACGGTCTTGAAAATATAGTAATGGTCCGCGATTGCCAAGCATATTACCCACCAGAACCAGCGGCAACAAAAAGATTGCTATAATAAGTACTCCTATGGCAAATATGATATTGAATAATCTGCTTATCGTTAAGTAGAATCTGTTTTTATTGCTGCGACTAAATGGGAAGTATTTATAAAAGTCACGTTCTACATGTTGTACCGGTACGCGTTGTGTAATTTCTTCATAAACTTGCGTATATTCTCTAATAGGAAATCCCTCTCCTAAGAGCAACATCAACTGATTATAAAGGTCTATTCCTACACCTTTAGACGGACTAGCAACAACAATTTCTGATACTGAAAATTTTGAGATTGAATCTACTAAATCTGATACTTCGATAGCCTTTAGCCTTCTATCAAGTGCATCTTTCTTAATTGCATCTGTGTTTATATATCCTATAACCCGATAATTAGGATCGGCAATGTGAAGATTTTCAGCAATTAAATTTATGTCATAACTGTTCCCTACAATTAGTATTCTTTTATTAAATCTAGGCGCAGAGATTAAAGTTATATACGCATACCTCCAGATCAAAAGTCCTAAAACCATCGCAAAATAGAAATAGACAATTTGCAGTCTATTCTCTGGTAAAACGGGTGTTAAAAACGGAGTAAGTATAAAAAACAAAACCGTTACAGAAACGGTTAGTATTACATTTTGAAGAGTTGTCTGATATGATGCTGCTTTCTGCAAATCATACATCTCAAAAATAACGGCAAATACCGAATAATAAGTGGCCAAAACTAAGGTCCACTCCCAACGTTCTGAATTAATTCTAAAATAATCAAACTGAAAAAAAATGACTAAAAGGGCCAGCATAGAAAAGATGGCCGCAAGATCAAATAGGCGCAATAGGATTTTACGCTCTGATATTTCAAAATGGATTTTAGGGATCCAAGACATTTTAAGGGGCATTTGTGGTTTTCAAATATAGCCTATTTATTGTAAGATTTTAATCCATTGATTCTCAACAACAGACCAATTAAAGTCTTTTACCTGTGCACGTGCATTGCCTGTTATTTCATAGATTTTCTGAGAATTATTCAATAAGAACTTTATCTTCTCTACAAAATTTACGAGATCATTATCCTCAACTAAAAATCCGGTAGTTTTATCTTCTATCATATAGGGAATTCCACCCACGTTAGTACTTACTACTGGCAGACCTAGAGCCATTGCTTCGATAATACTCACAGGGAAATTATCAAAATGAGAAGTATTAATGAAGATATCATAGTTTTCTGATAGTGCAATCCACTCCGACTTTGACAACTTTCCCATAAATGTAACAGGCAACTTATTTTTAGCAGCATAAATTCTGCATTCATTTAAGCTTGTATCTTTAGCAGGCCCCACCATGCATAGTTCTGCTAAGGGAAAAGATTGCTTTAAACTTTCTAAAATTTTTAAAGCAAGAAGAGGATTATATAAATCAGCAAATGATCTTACCCAAAGTAATTTTGGCCGCAATAATTCACGCTTTTTAAATTCATACTTTTCAAGTTCTATAGCATTAGGAATATGTATAACCGAGTAACCTTGGCTATTAAAGAACTCTTTGAGATACAAAGACGGACTCACATTCAAGTATGACTTTTTAAATAAGAAGTCACTCGCCTTAGGATTAGATTTTAAGCGATACGGCAAATTACCACCGTGAAGAATAGGAATATATTTCAGTTGAAAAAAAACGCATAATCTTGCTGACAAATAGGCAAACCAAAAATTTTGAGTGCTATAGGTATCTATAAGTACATAATCAATCCAATTTCTATTCTTAAAAATCGCAAATAACATTTGAATTAGACGTTTTGCCTTTGAGGTTTTAGTCCCTGCATAACGTAATGAAAATCCCGATGCCGCTAATTTAGGACCTAGCGTATCTATACTTGTGGGTGTAGCACCCTTAGCCGCTAATTTGTTTCCTATGTACAGGATTTTTCTTTTCATCAATAATATTAATTAGCGCGAGAGCATATAAAAAAGCCGGTGCGGCTATACGCATAGAGGAGTGATTTATCGTGAGAAACCAAAAACCATAAAATGAATAAAACAGATAGTTTTTCCTATTACTTATTCTAAAAAATAACGGAGCTATTAATAAAATAAGTAAAGCAAACAAACCAAATATTCCGTGCTCAGACAATAATCTACTGAGTTCATTATGAGAAGCTGCCAGAATATCTAATTTTTCTTCGCGGTATTCCCGGGTCTTACCAACTCCAATACCCATCACAGGATTTTCAATAAAGAAGTTAAGCTCTGAACTCACTAATTCCTGCCTACCCGTAGAAATATCTTCTTTAATACGACCTGCAGCATCTTTATTTGCATAGCGCAAATCAATAAGACCCATTGTGCGCATTGAGGATACAAACCAAGTCATTGCAATGGCAATTCCAAGAACAATCATATAAAAAGAAAGCGCATTTTTCTTTTTCTTTGATACACCTTGAAAATAAAAAAACATAAATACAACGCTTATAATAGCAGCTGTAAATATTCCTCCCCTAGAAAAAGTAATAATTGCACGATAGGTAAGAAACATCAGTAAGGCCAGATTTAATCCAAATATGAGCTTATTTCTACCATTTACAAATAATTGTATCGTTAACGCAAACATCCCTATTCCTAAAACAGTTGCCACTTGATTGGGGCCATAACCCCCTGATAATGCAAAATTAGATTGAGTTCCATTTAAAACATCTTGAGTATCTGGAGTAAAAAAGTATAGATACGAACCTAAGGCAACAACCGGCATCAAAAGCGCCCAGACGATATGGTGCAGTTGATTTCGAGTTATTCTACGGTCGTAACAATACAGAGCTGCAATACCTAGACAAAATGGTCCGCTTAGATTAAATACAATAGCATTTCTAACATTTGTATCAAAATTGAGTGTTGATGCCGCATAAATCACACCCGGTATTAGAAGCAATAAATAGAGCCAATAAATGGAAGATTTTCTAGAAGTTCCGCTAAAAACTAATCCTAATAAAATAAAACATATAACAGAATATTTACCTGCTTCCCAAGGTATAATACTCCCGCCTGTCATTCTAAAAAAGACTTCGCCAGAAGTCATATAGGCAGCTGCAATAAGCACTTGATTTCGCTTATTCCCAGTTTGAAAAACCCAAAACACTAATAATGCTAAAGATCCAAGAAAGTAGATCATCCCAAGAAACTGAAACAAGTATATAGCAAAACCTATTGCAATGTGTAAAGCAATGAGTTGTATGTAGGTTTTGTTGTAATTAGTGGATGACGTGCTCATATAAATATAATAGTTGTTTTACTTGAGCCTGGTCCGAATACTCGTTATTAACCCGTTCTTTTAATAATGTCGCATATTTCAATCTTAATTCTGGTTCCTCAGCGTATTTTAAAATCGCCGCCACTAAACTGTCTATATTTCCAGGTTGGATAACCTGTCCACATCCGTCAAGAACTTTAGCGCAATCTCCTACATCAGTTGCTACAACAGCAAGACCTGCTTGTCCATATTCTAATAAAGCTAAAGGCAGACCTTCAGAATGAGATGCTAAAACACCTATATCAAAATAAGGCAACACAGCGGATAGTTTGAGATGCGTCCCGTAATAAAAAACTTTTTCATAGAAATGAGGGGCTTTGAAATTACTTAAGATCATTTGTGAATAAACTGGATCTATCTTGCTTCCAAACAAATGCAAAGTATATTCATCATCCATCTTGAGCACTTCCTCAAAAGCTCTCAATAAAAGCATATGATTTTTTTGAGGTCTAAGATTTGCAACACAAACTAATCGCTTTCCTTTTATTCCTTTAGGATTAAAATCTTGATTTAATGGCAACGCATCAGCAATAAAATTCTTTAAAAAAATATGCTTTTCAATATTCAAATATTCATTAGACCAGCGGCTCAATATGTCATTTACAGAAATAACAGCATCAAAATATCGACTTAATGGTTTTAAAAATGTCGTATTTCTTTCCTTTAAATATTCGCTATTGCCATAATGATCGTGCCAAACAACTTTAAGAGCTGGTGTAATAATTTTTAAAAAAACTGCAGTAAAATAAGAACTGCCATGTGCCTGAATAATCTGTATGTTATGATTCTTTACAAATCGACGCAGGCGTAAAAAGGCAAAAAGATCTAATGTATGTTTCTTATTTAAAAATAAATAGGGAATATCAGGTTGCAAAAGGTTTTTTAAATCTCCTTCGGACCGTGTAGTACATAATGCTGAAACTTCAATCTCATTCAATAAAGCATTTGCGTAATTTACAGCCATACGTTCTGCCCCTCCCACTTCAAGACTATCTATTAACTGAAGAACACGCATTATAAGAGCTTTTCGATTTCATTATTAAAACGATCTAAAGTATATGGTCTAGACCATTTTGATGCCTCCACAGCCATTGATTTCAACGCTTCTTTGTTCTTTAATACTGGAATTAGTTTATCTAAATCTGATTTTAAATCAGTACTGATAAGTACTCCCCGCTTCGACTCACCGAGCATATAGGGCACACAAGAAATAGGTGTGACAATGGGGATTGTTCCCCACCACATCGCTTCCGCAACTACCTTTGGCCAACCCTCACTTTTAGATGGTAATATTAAAAAATGACTTTTTTGATAAGCTTCCTGTACATCTTCCGGTTTTTGATTTCCGTGGAAATATAATGCGCCTTTTAAATTTTCATTATTAATATTTCCTTCTAATGACTTTTTTAGAATACCATCTCCATAAAAATGCAATTCACTGGGGAAGCCTTTTAAAATAAGTTCTTCGATAAGGTTAATAGCATATTGAGGTTGCTTACCACTCACTAAACTTCCTACAAATAAAAAACGTAGCGGCAAATCATACTTTCTTAACGGAATATCATATTTGTCAGCTTCTGAATAACTGGCCGTAAAAAATGGCTTAATATTTTCAGTTTGATGGAGCCAATCTCCGTAAACTAAAACCTGCATATTTTTAGTGAGGGTAGTATTACTCAATATCCACTTCTGAAGCCTATAGCTCCCAGGCTGTGTGGCTTTTGGATCCCAATTACCTGCATATTTTGCTGTTTTTCGCTTCCGCGGAAATAAAATCTGTACAAATGCACCTAATAAACCCATATTACCCGGGCATCTTAGATGTATATGATCTGCTTTTGACATCGCACTATAAATAGTAATCAATATACCAGGAAGCTTTATAAGAGCTCTTACAACTTGAAAAAATGATGTAAGATTAATAGCTGATACTTGCTTAAACTCAATTTCATTTATGTTATAATCACTATCAATTTCTGTAGGTATTCCAGAATTGAAGGGTGCTACAATACAAACCTCATCTACAAGATTAAACCACAGATTCATTTCTTTTATATAAGGCGTATAAGAGTAATATTTTCCGCCTGCCTTATAATGTTCAATTTGTGTAATTACTGCAAATCTCATTAACTCCGTGGTTTACTAAAAATCAAACTTAGCCAACCGACTACTCTACCACCTGCTTCTAAAAAGGCTTCTTTTTTTGAAGGAGTTGTAAGTACATTACTAAAACGAATCAACGTTAGTAAAAAGGCAATGGCATTCCATTTTAATCGGGATTTTAAATTAGGCTTTGGAAATTTTATCCGCCATACATACCAGCCATTGCGCAGGACCATCTTACCATATTTAAAAGAGTTTGGTCTACCGGCAGGATCATGATTATGTGTTAATTTTGCCGAAGTGCAAATAACATTCTTCCCATAATGTAACGCTCTGAGACTATAATCTGCATCCTCATAAAGTCCGTAGCCATCAAAATATAAACTGAATTTTTCAGCATCAATAACCCTTCTTTGGAAACTCATAGCCATTCCTATAAGCAAATCCACTTCATAAATATTTCCGGTGAGCGGATAACCATAGGTGCGCCCATGTGAGAATGATGGCATAATACCTGGTAGATCTGACGATTGCAAATTCAACTTATTTCGAAGGTAAAATCGTTGAGATTCGTTGCGTTCAAAACCATCTAAAACATAAACTTTGTCAGTAGATTCAATTCTATCTGAAGGTTTCCATAGATTTTCATTAACTGCAACCCCACCTACTCCTACAACATCATTACGAACTTGAAAAGTATTAATAATTTCTTCGAAATATTTTTTGTCTAAAACTACATCATCATCTAGAAAACAAACGACCTCAGCCTCCATAACCAATTTAGAAATACCATAATTACGCTGTTTTGTAAGTCCGCGATCTTTATCATTTACTTTAAAATATTCAAGATTTCTGAATGTACTTGCTAAAGAAAGATGTTGAGTATCTGGCTCTTTAGAACCATCAACAACAATTATCTGATTAGGATATAAAGTTTGCTTTCTAACCGAATTTAAAAGACTCAGAATAGCTATAGGTCGTTGATACGTACAAATGATCAGGGAAAAATTCATTGCTTTTCTGACAAAAGTTTTTGAGCCCAATATTTGCTAAGGCTCCAGCGTTTTTGCATTTGCCGAAGATAAGAAAATGGATTTTTTACAGATTGATTCTTATAAAACTTTAAAAACAAAAGTGTTTTATAACCCAGAATTTGAAATTCACTTTTATGCTTAAGAAAAAAAGCGAGTACCGTAGGAGAAGGTTTAGGTTCATTTTTTTGATTCTCCCACGGTTTTTTAACTTGTGTTCTAAAGCCTCCTGATGGTGCTTTTAGATGTATTAACTTTAAAAACGGTGTGTATAATATATCTACTCCAGAATTGCGCAATTGCATCCCAAAATCTGCATCTTCCCCAAAACCATACTCAAATGCAAGGTCAAATCGAATAGTATTTAATACGGAAGTTTTAACCAAACTACATCCAGAACCAAAAGCCTCCCATTGTATAACAGACTGTACCTGCTCTTCTTCACCTTCTTGTAAGCAGCTAACAGTAAATGCTTTTGGTTTATTATTACTGATAAACTTTAAGGTATTCTCTAGAAAGTCTGAAGAAATTCTCAAATCATCATCTGCAAGAAAAACCCATTCTGAGGTAACTTGATCCAATGCTAGATTACGTGCATTACAGGCTCCTGTTTGATGAGTAAAGGTATGTTTGATTTCAAAAGGCCACCTTTCAGTGTGCAGATAATCAAGATCTGAAATACTATCAAAATCAGGATTTTGCTCTATCAGTACAACGTATTTTGGATGGACTGACTGAGCAGCCAAATCACGTAAGGTTTGATGTAATATTAACTTTCTTCCCATCGTGGGAATGACCACGTCGATAGATTCCGATAAAGAATTGTCTGTAAAACGTATTTCATTTCGGGGCAGATAACCAATCGTGGAAGTATCTATTTTTTTTTGGACTAAAGCTTTAAAAAAGTAAAACGGACTTATAGACCTCGTATAAATAAGACGCTGAAATTCATAAAGTAAAAGCCAGGCCCTACTTTTTGTTGCAGCGATAAATGAATAAGTGAGTTTCTGTTTTTTAGAAAATCTCATTTTAAAGTCACTGCTTTTAGATTGTAATAAATGGGGTTCGCTATAACATAACAATCCATTTGGCATTCCTAATTTTGCTAAAAGCGTAAGAAATAAGTCAAAGTTTATGTGTGCAGGAATGTTTGAAGCAAAATGTTGTAAAGCATTTGCTGCAATACAACCCACGTCTGCACTCATCAAATATGTAGGATAGGTAACTTTCTGATTCACATTTAAAAAAACCGATTGGTCAATAAATCCCATTTCTTCACTCAAAATGTAAGGGTGTGCTACAGCAAAGCTCAGAAGATTATTAGTTGTTTTCAGCGAGCGTAGAAAATCAAAATTTACCAGGTCATTTACATCCTGATGAACCCAAACTAATGTGCGACCAGTAAACTCATGAGCTAATTCTATTAGAATTTCTGAAAGTACGACAGCCTTTACTGGCACCGTTTTGAAGGTATTGCGATCAATAACTGAAATGGCTCTATCACCATTATGTTTTAAAACAATCAACCTTGTATTACTTTTTTGTAGAATATAATATTCTGATCTACTACGTGTTTCATATCAAATTTCGCCTCCACACGTTTACGCGCAGCTGCTCCCATTTTCTTCCGCAATGTGCAATCTTGTAGAAGTTTAAGAATACGATCTGCGTATTCTGAATGATTTTTAGGATCAACAGTAAAACCGGTTTCTCCATCTATCATTAATTCATTTGCCCAGCCTATATCTGATGTAACTAAAGCCTTTTGCATCGACATCGCCTCAATCCAGGTCATTGGCATAGCCTCTGCAAAGCTGGGTAATACGATTACCGAAGCCTTTGCTATCTCGTCCTTTATCTCATTATAAGGTAAGGTTTCTTTAAAAAAAATACGCTTCTGATATTGCGGCTCTATCTCTTGTAAAAAAAGCTCTCGGGTAGATCGCTGCGTAAAAATATCTTTGACGTCTGCACCTGCTAAAACAAGATGTGCCTTTGGCTCCCTTGTAAAAACAAGATTTACAATTTGAGCCAATTCTAGAACCCCTTTTTTGCGAATGATACTCCCAAAATATAAAAGCTGATAATCAGCCTCAAGTTTGTTATTTGGGGTGAAAATAGTAGTATCGACCCCGTTAGGAATTACCTTTATTTCGTACTTAATACTAAAAATACTTTTTGTTAAATCTGCACAAAACTTACTTACAGAAATAATATAATCTGCTTTTCTTAAAGCTGATTTTTCAAACAAACGATTCTTAGCTTTTTGAGGTCTATTTTCTAGATTACAAAAATATCCATCGCTTCCGTGTAGGCGTATAATAAGTGGACATTCAAAAGAACTAAATGCTGTAATCCCTGTCCAGTCTGGAGCTTCTAATATATCAATCTTATCTTCTTTGATAAACTTATTGATGTAGCGTTGTAAAAAATTACGATACAAAAACCAGCCACCAAACTTAAATTTCCTTTTTGCAACACTATGTATAGTTATTCCCTGATGATTAAAAATAACATCCTTTTGTTGATCATAAACAAAAACGGTTACTTGTATTTTTTGTACTGAAAGACCTTCAGCCAGATTTCTAATACTCGTTCCCAAACCTGCAGAAGCTTTGAGATTCTGATGTGGATATTCTGGAGTAAGAAATGCTATATGCATTAGTTAAGTAAATTAATGTGTTCTGCTACCATTCGGCTTAATGAATACTCACTTTCTATCAAAACCGATGTGTCTTTTGTGATTTCGAGTTCACCATTTACTACATCTTTAAGTATGGAAGAAAGTTTCATTTTATCTTTAGGCTGAAAAAGAAAGCCATTAATTCCATCTGAAATGATTTCTGGGTTACCCCCTACTGTAGTTGTTATAACTGGGACGTTAGCAGATAGACTTTCTAAAATTGATAAACTGAAACATTCCATATACGTAGGCTGAATCAAGTAGTCATAATCAGCAAGTATATTTGGAATGTCAGACGAACTACCTTTAAATTCTATAATTTCTGAAACCTGTAAGTCTTGAGCTTGTTGTTTTAAGCCTTCTTCTAGCGGTCCTTCTCCATAAACACTAATTTCAATACGAGCCTTTATAGTTTCTGGTAAATAGGACACAGCATCAATTAAATCTTGAATCCCCTTAGATTCCCGCAAATGTGATACGACGATAAACTTAAAGTCCGTTTTAGACGCTATCTGAGTGGATCTTTTTTTAAATACCGCGGTGTCAATTCCATTATAAATTACACCAGTTTTTAGAGCAATAGTCTTTCCTAAATCGTTTACAATATGCTTAGCTGTATAACTTGAAACCCCAATAAAACGATCAATTGCACTACTATATAAAAGTGATTTAAATCTATTTTTTAGTTGCTTTTTAAACGGAAAACCATTTAATGGTCTGGGATTATGATCCACTGCAATCACTTGTTTAATAGACCCTAGTTTTTTTGCTTCTTTATAAAATGGAGTGCTCAACGCTATAAAATGAGTTATTAAACCCTCATATTTAGCCCTAGATGTTGAGAGGTGATTTAAGAAAAGTGTTTCTACCGTGAATTTATCTTCCGCAGAAAAAACATTTAAATCTTTATAAAAATCAAAAGTTTCAACATCTGGAAAAAACCAGTCAACCTCATAATTGATTTGCTTTGCGGCAGCATCAAAAGCAACAAAAAAACGATCCATCCCACCTATACGGTCTGCGCGCAATACATAATTACAAATTACTGCTAGCTTTTTTTTACTCATATAATAGCTTTTAAAGCATTCACACATGCTTGTGTGGTTTCATTCAATGGCTGTCCAATTTGCATATTTATTAGCTCTTTTCGCTCACTTTTATTGATCTCAGGATTTTGCAGATAGGCATTAATTGCGCTATAAAGTTCTTCTTTATTCTTTGCTATTTTTACGGCTCCGCTTTTAACTACATTATCGTAATGCTCATAGTTTAAAAATCGCTGATCATTATACAATCCGTTTTCAGGGTTTCCGAAAGCTGTATTAATAACCGGTTTATCAAATAGCATAAAATCGAGACTCATTGTAGATAACATATTTACATTCAGATCTGAATATTGTAAAACAGCTTTAAGAACCGCAAGATCTTTTTGAGTTGGAATGCGCTGAGACCAGGGTTCTGGATGACCTTCACGGGTAAGCTCCCACTTGGGGTGATTCCATTTTATTTCAGGATAAAGGGCTTTCGTTTCAGCAAAACGGCGTTCATCTTCAGCCGGGGAAGTACGCACCAATAATTGGGCATCGCTTATTTCACCACTTCGTAAACCTTCAGCAATTGTGGCGATAATCAGAGGATCGTTAGGACCAATACTGGCGTCTGCACAACTGTAGCAGATTATTTTTTTCTGCGGAAGGAGATTAAATTCTTTATAAAATTCTGCTTCAGAAAGCTCATATTCTGGTAATACATATGGTTCAAATTGCGGTGTACCTACTACTGAAATAGTATTTGCAAGTGTAAGTGGGTAAAACCGCAGCAATTCAGTTTTCATCAAATCGCTCCATACCAGAAAATGATCAAAAGTTGCAGCCATTCTTCCCTTTGATGCCAAATTATCCCAAGAAAAAATAAATGATGCAGTAGGTATATTAAGTTTCCTGGTCCAGTAAACTAATGTTGCGATAAAGGGTGGTCGCTGATGGGTAAAAAATAATAAATCCGTTTTAAATTCAGCTAAAATATCGCCATACTGCTTTACTATTGGATCATTTTTAAAACTTGCCTCCTGAAGCTTTTCAAAAAAAAGAATATTTTTTTCAGAGTGAAAAAATTGACTAATACCATAGATCGCCTTAACAAGAATCGCATGTGGACTCCAGCCCCTACTCTTGTTCATCTGGTAATTATCTGCAATGCCAGGATTCTGCCTGTGATTTTGCAAATGCGTAATTTCTTTAAGTTTACGCCAAAACCAGTTCCGTTTATTTTCAACAAAAACCGGTAACTCAACAATCGTAAATTTGGAAGAATTCAGCTTGGGGTAAGCTGATACAGGCAGAGCTGAAAAAATTACAATTTTAGTAAAATCGTTAGCTGCTTTTTCTAAAAACGAACTCAAAACAAAATTGCGGAAACCAACACCGTCTGTTATAACGATACCGAGTGAATTCTTTTCAGATCTCATAGTTTAATTTGGGTGAGACGAAAATAATGTTTTTTAAGGATTTTACTTGAATAGAAGTAGTTTGACTGATTTGCAAAACTGAATTTGAAAATTTAGATATCTCTAAATTGTTTTTGCTGGTCTATTTTCCAAATTTCTTCCGAATGCAGTGTTTGTAGAAAAAGAGTTGCTGCTTTTTGAGTTAACTTCCTTTTTTTAGGATTTATTTGGAGATTTTTCGCTGTTTTAATTCCATTTAAAATAGCGTCTAGAGAATTGGGGACATGGATAATTGTATCTGTATGCAAATCACGATTCTCTTGACGGCGCCCAATATTTATTGTTGGTAATCCTAAATAAGGAGCTTCGTGTATACCTGCGCTACTGTTACCAATAAGAAACTTGGCATTTTTAAGAAGCGTTATAAAATATTCAAATCTCAAGGAAGGAAAAATGCGGAATCTAGGATTGTCCTTAAGTTTATCATATTCCTCTAGAATTTCCGTAGAGCCTAAATCGTTATTTGGAAAGATTACTATATACTTAGAATCATCTTGTAACAAGCTATTTACAAATTGTATTGCATTCAATTTAGTATTTGAAAAATCTGTAGTAACCGGATGGTAAAGTACCACAGCATAATCTTCAAACGAAATGTCATAATAGGATTTAACTGTTTCTAATGTTGGTAACTCAGAACTAAACAATACATCTAAATCTGCAGAGCCTACTGTAAAAATAGAGCTCTCCAGCTCTCCCATTTGAACCAGCCGTCTTGCTGCTGTTTTATTGGAAACAAAGTGTATATGACTCAATTTACTCACCGAATGCCGAATCAATTCATCTACAGTACCCGAAAGCTCGCCTCCTTCAATATGCCCTACTAAAACATTATTAAGGGAGCCTACAATAGCTCCTGCGAGAGCTTCTACCCGGTCACCGTGAACAACAATTAAATCTGGTTTAAAATCCTTTACATAAGCCGAAAATCCTTCAATAGTTTTAGCCAAAGTAAGATCCATCCTAACCTCTGAAGTATGATTTTTAAAACGATGAATATTTTTAAATCCTGCCTTTTCAATTTCAATTACGGTCATCCCATACTTCTCAAGCAAATGCATACCTGTTGCAAAAATGCCATATTCAAATTCAGCATCATTCTGAACCGCCTGAATCAGTGATTTTAGTTTACCAAAGTCTGCACGAGTGCCACTTAAGAAAGCAATTTTTTTCAAATCTTAGATTTACTTATTAGAAATTTTTCTGGAAAGAATCTGTATTCAGGATACGGTTCATTTAACATTTCTACCTCAAGCTGAGGATTAAAAATTACAGAACAACCGCTTAATATAGAAGCTGTTTTGTAAAGCTTTGAACATTTTGATAACAGTAAACAATCAATCAGAGCTTCCCTATTTACTGCCTTATAATCTCTGAAAGAAATATGGATAGGTTTACCGTTACCTGAACGTTTTAAGGAACGAATTATAAGCGCAGATTCCGGAATATTATTTCTTACAAAATCTATAAAACCCTGATCATCACTGGCGATAAAAAACTTAAGCTTATTTTTTGATTTTTTAATTTCCTGTTGCATAACAGATAAAACGGCATCATAATGTACCGCAGGAGCTTCAGTTATCTTATCTGTGCCTCTATAATGAATTCCTATTACTGTGTACTCCTTAAAATTTAATGTTTCGAAGGTGTTTACTTCATGAAATAATTGAATATTTAATTTTATATATTTTTTTACTAGAAAATTTGCACGTTCAATTGTCAGCCGTGCGTTATAGTTCCAAGGGTCAGGAAGGCTAAGATTTGAAAAATTACGTATTGCAGCATACTTAAGTGAAGTTTTCTCTGAATTTTCTGGTTGAACCTTTACAAGTTCTGAAAAACTAGTAGCACCAATCCGCTTGGAAGGATTTCTAAATTTTATATAAGGGGTTAAGTTTTTTTCCTCACAAAATGCTAATATCTCTAAAACCCATATCAAATTGGCTCCAAATCCCATTTTAGAAAATACTTCAATCGCAAATTTTCCATTTTCAAAATTCTTCGCGAGTATTTCTTTATTCTTCTTAAATCTTAATTTAAAGTATCTGTAAATTAAAAAATTAAAAACTCTTGAATATGCAATTTTCAATTTTCTCACAGTATATCATCTAGTCTTAATTGCTCATCTTCTGCAATATCTCTAGCGGCTAGTTTACCTAACATAGAATCAAAGTCCTCTGCTAGAATCCCACCAGTTCCCGGTCTTTTCACCCAAATATTTTCTTTCGTAAATTTTTCTCCTTTCTTAACCGAAGCAATAGTACATACTGTGGCAAAAGCAAAGTCTATGGTAACCTGCTCTTCTGCGGCAGGAGCTTTTACACCACCACGCATCTGCCAGATTTCTGTGCTTGACTTAATTAATGCTGCACATTCAACCTCATCCATACTACATACAATATCCGGTCCCGTACGTTGTTTATGATCTGTAAAATGACGCTCGAGAATAGAGGCTCCAAGCGCTACTGCGCCCAGACACGCATTATTATTTAAGGTATGATCTGACAATCCAAACGGAACTTCTGGAAATGTCTCATGTAGTTGAGTCATCGCTCCAAAACGAACCAAATGAATGGGGGTAGGATATAAGTTGGTGGTGTGCAACAGTGCGAGTGGCGTCTGTGCATCTTTAAAAATTTGTACTGCTTTGGAAACACTTTCGATAGTATTCATTCCCGTACTTAAGATTACCGGTTTTCCAAAACTCGCAATATGCTTAAGCAAAGGGTAATTATTACATTCTCCCGAACCTATTTTATAGGCAGGAACTTCCATTTTCTGGAGTCGATTTGCCGCAGCTCGTGAGAATGGAGTTGAAATGAAAAGCATTCCTTTTTCTTCGACATAGTTTTTTAATGCAAATTCATCTGCTTCATTAAGTGCGCAGCGGCGCATGATTTCATAAATGGAAACGTCTGCATTACCGGGAATCACCTTTTTAGCCGCACCACTCATCTCATCTTCTACAATGTGCGTTTGGTGTTTTACCACTTCAGCCCCTGCTCGAGCAGCAGCATCCACCAGTTTTTTAGCCACGGCAAGAGAACCTTTATGATTAATCCCAATTTCTGCAATCACCAGCGGCGGGTAATCCCGTCCTATTTTGCGATGTCCTATTTGGATGTATGGATTCAAGGTAAGTTATATTAAGGGGTTGAATAAAATCTCAATATTTACTGAAATTTTTCTGGTTTATCTGCCAAAAATCTCAGCATAAAAATTAGTTTTTTAAAGCCATAAAATAAGTCTTGAACATAATTCCTAGAGCTTTTAATAAAAGTCATTACAAACCTATTCAAAGCATTTTTAAATTTGATATCATGATGCCATAATTGGTAAGCTCCAAAAATCTCATTTTTAAATCTAATATACTCTTGATCCTTAGATCGGGCTATATCATAACAAAAAATAGCAGGTACGGTGATTATAGAATACCCCTTTTTTAAGACTCTCAATGACCATTCTTTATCTTCAAATGTTTTTATATCATCCTTAAATCTATGCTTTTTCCATACCGAAATTTTAAATGCTGAACCACAAAATATTAAGCCAACCCCTTTAGGATCGTTTTGAGCATTAACATTATTGATATATCTCTTATAATCCCCGGAATTATGAATACAGCGAACTCCTGCGAGATTCTCGTTTGCTTTAAAAGCGGCTTTTATCAATTTAAAAAAGTCATGACTTACAGGATAAGCATGGGCACTAAAAATTACCGCAATTTCGTGAGAAACTAAGGAAGCTGCTAAGTTTGCACTACCTCCATAACTAAAATGCTCAATAGTCTGAAATCTAACCCCGTATTTTAAGGAAACCGCTCTACTCGTATCATCTGATAAATTATCTAAAACGAGTATCTCACTTATATCTTCTGAATACCTAGTAGTAAGATTATATAGTGCAAACTCCAAAGCTTCTGCCTGATTTTTATTCCGAATAATTACAGATAAACCAGGATCTTTAGTCATTATCATAATTTTTATAATAATTAAAAAACATCTCAGCCTTTTTAAAATCAGCTTCGGTATCGATGTCGATTTCGGCAAATGGGTGGTCGACAATAAGAGGATAGTTACTATCTCCTAAAAGCTTACTTTCTTTTACTAATTCGGTTTTAAAAATATAGAGCAGCCCATTTTCGTAATACAAGGGTTCCATATCCTGACTGCGTTGCCCCATTTTATAATTGTAAGGTTTAAATTGTCCCTTAGAAATAGTTCCCAGTTTATGTTTATTTCGGGAAACGGTCATCAGACTTTCGCAATCTTCACGTTCAAAGACTGTGGTTGCCTCTTTAAGAAGACCTTCTGGTCTCAAGGGATTTGTAGGTTGTAGTAAAATCACAGCATAATACTCTATATCTAAAAATTCTAATGCGTGTTGAATAGCTGTAATTATAGGTTCTTCATTTCCTGACAGATCATTAGGTCTGTTGATTACATTGAGGTTTCTCTTTAAGGCATATTGCGCAACATCAGGATCATTAGTAGTTACAAAAATATCGTTGAAACCATTTTCAAGAGCATAAATAATGCTGTGTTCCACTAAAGGCACATCTCCTAAGATCTTCATATTCTTTCTGGGAAGACGTTGGGAATTGGCGCGGGCTGGGATTATAACTATATAATTTTTGACTAATTTCAGATTCTAATCTTTTTTAGGATAGGTGTTATTTATGAGAAAATTCGATTTTTCAATATTAGCTCCTTTATAAATAAAAATCATGTTGTGGTAAAAGTGCATACTGAGAATATTCAAATCAAAATAGGATGGTTTTAATTTTGGATTTATGAATTCCGCATGATTTAAGCCATCTACTAAAGATTTAAAATAGGTCATAATAGTAACTTCAAAAGTATTTCGGTCCAAGCGGCCACCAAATTGTGGCCAATAAGATGTTTGTACATCTTCTATCACATAAATCCCTCCTGGATTCATCTTTGCAAACAGAAAATTAAATGTCTCTATCACGTGATCATTTATATGGCTCCCATCATCAATAACTATATCTAAACTTCCTATTTCTTCAACCATTTTATTTAAAAAGACCAAATCAACCTGACTACCTTGATAAATTTTTATTCTCTTTTCTTCCAGATTGCTTTTATCGTAAATATCAAGACCATAAATACTCGCGTTCCTAAAGTATTTCTTCCACATCCTTAAAGACTCTCCTCCCTTATTGGGATTATTATACCCCCCTACTCCTATTTCTAAAAGATTTAATTTTTTGCTTCGAAATTTATGAAAATGATGAGAGTAATGCTTCGTGTAGAAATGAGCTCCAAATTTATCTGTACAGTAATAGGAGGCCAATCTGTCAAGATTTTTACTATTAACATTAATTCTCAAGGAATTATAATAAGACTTTATCTTGTACCTCAAACCTTTAGGAATTTGAGTTTTAATTTTTTTCGCTATCATAATTTTAAATTCTTGGTGCAGGTAGATCTCTCATTTTTTGCAATGTTTCTAATTTTAAAACCTTCCTATATTTTGGTAATTCGAAAACAAATAGAGCCGTAGCGATCCCTGCTTGAAAAAAATTGAAAAAAAATGTTCCATTCAATACTGCATATTTAATGAAATTATGCTGATAAAGTCTCCCTAGTTTATATAACCAGAAGCGAAAAGGATAATAGACCAAATAAAATTTTGAAGAATTTATCAATTGATTTTTAAATCGATATTGATTATGACCTTGTTTCTTTCTAATTAAAAGGTTAACCCTATGTAAAACAACCAGATCTGAAGAAAATAAAATATCAAAACCGCAATCAAGTACCTCAGCAGAAACGCAAGATTCTTCTCCATATATCTTCATCCAGGTAGGGAAGCCATTCGTTTTGAAGTATACCTCTCTTTTAATTGCAAAACCACATCCAATAAATTCACTACAGAGAAACTCTCCTCTAACTTTATTTTGAACTTCATTGTATACAGTTAAGTCTCTTATCTCTCTAAATGCCAAAATCCCAACTTTAGGGTTGGATTTAAACAAATTTTGCGCAGTACAAATGAATCCCTTCTCTACAGGATTAGCATCGTCATCAAACCCGAATATAATTGCTCCCTTTGTTCTTTTATATAACTTATTTCTTGCGGGAGAAGCTCCTATTGATTCTTGAAGAATTAACCATTGAAAGTATGAGAATTTCTCGACTAATAAATACGAATCATCAGAACAACCGTCAAGACATATCAAAACTTCGGTATGGTTTAAGTCAACGTTGAGATTTATCCACTGAAGTGTTTTATTTAGTTCTGATTGTCGGTTTTTTGAGACAATGCATATTGAAGCCTCTAGCATTCTCAATGGTTTATATTTAATATTTGATTTTTTAAATGTTCAGGTTTAAAGTACTCCATTAAATTTGGTTTGTTTAATTTCAATTTAGACCCATTCAACCACATCTCATATAATTCACACATCTTTAAAAAAATTACGTTAGCGTCTGACGGGTCCGCGTGAAATGAATAATCAACGCCTAACAGATTTAAAGTCTCGCTTTTTTTCGGCCCTATATGAAGAATAATTTTATCGACTTTTACCAAATTTGGAACTTTAGCTGGTAAAAATGGGCTAATTTCCGATTCGGCTTCCAAGACTAAATTAACAGAAACTAAATGTTCGATTAATTTGACCACATCGTAATTCAGGTTTCCTGAATACCGGAATATGGTATCAAACTTCTTGCACAATTCAGTCAAGTAGGGCTCGTGAAAAGTGCCTGGACCAATTAGTAAAAGGTGCACATCATTTTCAGAAAGTTGATAATGTGAAACAAATTTTCTCCAGGCCTCAATTAGTTTGAATGGGCTTCTATGTTCGAGCAAATTACCCGCATGAAGCATTGTAAATTTATCCTTTATTTTATTTGAGATATTCTCTGGAATAAGATTATCGGTAGAATTCATCTGACTAATTTGGTGTGGAAAAACCAACCCTTCATGATGAAATCTAATATTATATTGCCCCATCCACTCTCTTAATAGAGCTGAAGGGTAGGAAAAGTATTTTGCCTTTATTGCCATTTCTTGAAAAAAGACTCTTTTCTTTCTGTCACCTGGCTCAACCCACCTGTAAGGTTTCGGATAATAGGAAAAAGGGAATGGGTCATGAATGTTAGCAATCCATTTTGAGTGCCATCTATTTTGACTCAATATTGCATAATGTGAACGGTAACTAGATCCCTTACTTAGCGTTATCAACCAGTCAAAATCTTCTGGATTCTCCTTACGTATCGTTCTTACAATACTTTTAGTATCATTAAAAAAAGTAAAGGAAAAGCCGAATCTTCTTTCAAAATATTTAGCGATTTCTATTCTAGTATACCTCTGCCAAAGCCGTTGAAATCTGCTTAGCAAAAAATAAAAGCTCCACTTATTCTCATTTATAAGAATGCTTTCTGCTTTTTCAAAAAACACCTCCTTATGAGAGTAATGATATATTTTCAACGAAAAACCACACTCCAATAATGCACAGATGAAGGCGTAGTTCGCTTTTCCGCCACTACTCAAATTAACGTCAACATCTTCGGCTAGGACCAACAATTTTTTCAACACACTAAAGCTTAAAAATCTTTTTGATCAAGGAAAACAGGTGTTTACGAATAATAAATGGAATACTGGAACGTGAAGAAATGAAAGAAGCATCAAAAAAAGAACCTGGAAGTTTAGAATCAACAAAATATGCTTCTTGAATTTGATCATTAACCAAAGTGTTTCCCATGTGGTAAGCATAAGTCGTTCTAGTTGAAAGCCTGTAATAACCCTTTCTATCACTCAAAATGTCAATAAAATCTTCCTCAAGGCCATTTTTAAATTTTAATTTAGGAAAACCTGTAGAATTTTTGAATATATCGCCCTTATATGTAGCGACAAAATGACCGCTACCAATAATTGCGTCTGTACCCGATAAATAATACTGGCGTTCTTTCCATGAATACTTCCTATTACTTCTATCTAATAAAGCTTTATTTCCCATCCCATATAAATACATTTCAGAATCCTGATCGGAAATAAATTTATCGTACTGTATTTTACCTCTGAAAAAATTATCTATAAACACTGCTGTATTGCAATAAAATGCTAACCCCGCAGAAGGCAGGGGCGCAACAACACCAGCCTTAGGGCATTTTGCGAATATATTAAAAACTCCCTCTTCCCAGCCTTTAAAGAAAAGCACATCAGCATCTGTTATAGTTATAAATGGCTCAGCTGCAGCTCGTGCCTCTTGTAATACCGGATACACCTTACCCTTATTCTCCTGGTATACAACTAGTTTGTCAATTGCTGCACGCTTGCTCTCTATGACACGGGAGATTGCTACACAAGAATTATTATTAATCAGTGTTATAGCTGTGGTTTGCAGGTTTATAGTTTTAACTAATTGATCGATAAATTTTTCAAAAACCTCCAAATGATTTAGATAATACTGCTCCTTTAAATTAGGGATGTAAACCGGCACAATCACCCGATGCGAAAAAATCGGTAATACCTCGCCTTTGAACTTTTCAGGATTTACTCCGTTTCTCAAAAATTAATCAAATTTACTAAGTGTAATACTTTGCTCATTTTAATATACATCCAAAGAGCAAAATATTTCGGCTTAAATATATTTTTTACTTGGCTAAAGTATTGGCTAAGTAAATCGATAAAAAAAGTGTTATTTCTTCTTACTGCTATTTTCGTGTATGACTTTAATATAAAAAATGGTGGGCTGCTTTGTTTCAAAACAAGTTTCAGAAATTTCTTCTGAAATAATCTTTCAGATTCACCTTTGAGATTAGGATCACTATATAAGTTTGAGGTAATAGCCTGATCATGTTTTCGATACCAACATAAAATCTGCTCAATTAACTGATACTTCAGAGACTCCTTTAAAAATATTCTGAGATAAAATTCCCGTTCCTCTGCATAAAATAAAAGAGTATCAAAGCGATATTTTTTCAAAACTTCAAACTTCCAAATAGGCCCTAGTGAATTTAAATGTATTTGATTTAGATAAAAAGATCTGAGAAGATTATCTGTTTTAATCGAGTAGCTAGGATCAAAAGCCTTCTTTAAATTGAACTGGATTTGAGTTACATCCCAAAATTTACGATACATACATATAGTTATATCCAACTTCGGTTCTTCTATAAATGGTTCTATTTGTAATTCCAATTTTTGTGGATGCATTATATCATCATCATCAAAAAATTGAATAAACTCTGCATTTCTTTTTTGCGCTAAATCCAATCCGAAGTTACGGGTAGCTGAAAGACCTTGTGGATAAGCTTCAGTTTTTTTGAAATAAAAAAAACGGGAATCGGATTCTATAAAAGCATTTATTACAACTTCTGTTTCGTCTGTTGAATTATCATCAGTTATCAAACATTCAAAATAGGTATAGGTTTGATTTTTTATAGATTCTAAAGTTTCCAGAATTAAATGAGCCCGGTTAAAGGTAGCTAAGAGGATAGTTATCTTAGGATGGATTAAAGATTTCACACTATAGATTTCAGTCAACTATTTTGATAAAAAAATTACAATTTTCAATGATGTTAAAAACTTAATAGTCATTCTAATTTATGTCACACATTAACTTAAGACTTTTTTTGTAACTAAATTTTCTTGACAATAGGACTCTTGGCCATTTAAAAAGGATGTATAACTTGTGTATAAACTTCACCTTTTCATAATTTCTTTTCCAAATCTGTCGAACGATCAAATAAAAATTTAATTGAACCTCGTCCCATTCTAGCGCTTTATTATTCATAATTTTCTCTTTTAAGTCAAAAGAGAAAAGCTCAAAGCTTTTTAATATCTGATAAGCATTATTTAATTCCCCTAAAAAAAGTGACTTTAAAAAAAATGACAAAGAAGTATTTTGTCTGACAAAATTTTTAAATAACTCTTCAACAGCAGTCGTATATTCCTCACTCACTAACAAGTCTGATTTTATTTTAGTTGAAAGACTTTCACCATGATATCTATACTGATACAAAGATTCATTTATAAAGCCAATCTCAAATTTTTCAGAAACTCGCATCCAATAGTCGTAATCCTCAATCAAAAAGAGATTTTCGTTGTACTTACCAATCTCTTCAAAAACAACTCTTCTATACATAAAAGATGCACCAATTGCATTGGAAAATATTAAAGAATTAAAATTGTAATTTTTATTATTATGAAATTTCTCACCCTCATTAGAAATAAAATCCTCTTTTGAATAAATAAATTTATAATGCCCATTATCAAATTCTTTTAAAAACCTTTCAATAAAATTGACTTTTAATTTATTATCATGAGAAGTCCAGGTTAAAAATTCACCTCTAGCCATAGAAAAACCTTTGTTAAGTGTGTAAGGCAATTTTTTATTTTCTGGATTGCTATAAAATTGTATTCTATTATCTTTTTCTAAATATTTATTTGCTATTTCAGGGCTTTTATCTGTCGAATCATCATCAATAATTATAAGCTCAAAATTAGGATTTGACTGATTTATCACGCTCTCAATGGCCTCATTGAGATGTTTTTGACCATTATATACTGGTAAAACAATAGAAACTTTAGGTATCAAATCAATATTTTATTAAAATTTTAGCATTCATTATAGGAAAGGATTCTCTAAGCTAACTAATGATATGGTTATCGTTCAAATAAGCCCTAAATAACTCTATTTTTAAACCTTACTTTCAAATACGAAAAAAACCATCTTGGACTAATTATAAAAATTTTCTTCCACAATATTATTGTTCCAAAATCAATCCTCAGTTTAGGATTTTCAACATAGAATTTTAAAAAATTATATTTTTTACGATTAAGAGCTTTACCGAGAGAATGTAATTCGTAGAAGTTATTACAGCCAACTTTTAAAAGCAACTGATACCAGTTCAAAACTAAATGAAGCTCTTTAGTATCTATTGATCTGTAAGGCATTATGGCATTCATTATAATTTCTCTCTTGTAAACCTCGGTGTCATATTTGAAAACCTGAAACATGCGGCACATACTAAGCCTCATACGATCTTTTTGAATTGCCGACCTCATATTTGAAGTTTGGTTATTATGTACTCTGTAATTTAATAACCTCTCAGACAAATTAATAAGTGGGTGATCTAAAGCAACCCTTGTGAACAGGTCATAGTCCTCTGCAGGCTCCAAGGAAGAATCGTAGCCATATTTTTTTAAAATATCTCCCCTACCCATTATAGTTGGATGTATTAAAGAACTCCCAAATAACAAATTGATTTTTATCGCTTCATACGACTCTGGGAAATTAAATTTAAAATTTGCTCCTAATATATTAGCGTCTGTACCACATATAGCAACTGATGAATTTTTTCTTAGAAAATTTACCTGAAGTTCAAAACGATTTGGCATAGAAATATCATCGGCATCCATTCTTGCTATAAATAAGCCATGTGCAATGGCCAATCCTTGATTCAAGCTTTCAGTATATCCCGTATTTATAGGTTTCAAAATTAGTTTAATGCGCTTATCTGTATAAGACCTTATAATATCAACGCTAGAATCATTAGAACAGTCATCAATTATAATTAATTCAAAATTTGAATAAGTCTGTGCCAGAATACTATCAATACAGTCCTTGATAAATTTTTCGGCATTAAAAACAGGAAGTAAAACAGATATTAAACTTTCTTGCATCTGTTACCCTCTTTTTTTCATAAAATCATCTAGAGCCGTTTGAAGATCTGAGGATACACTTTCATCAAATTTTCGAGCAAAAAAAGCCTCGCTAGTCACTAGTTTATCGTAATCAGACATATCTAATATAGCAGGATTACTATCATTTCTAGCACTCCAATCAATATGCCTAAGATTATTTTGGACTAATAGATTAGAATCAAAAAAATTACACAAAACTGTTTGCACATAAACCTCTTCACTGCACAAGGTATACCGAAACCTTTTAAAGATTTTACGGTTGGAATTCGTAAATCCAATCATAAATTCAGCTGCTTCTCGATTCAGACTCCACCAGGTTGAACCAGCATATATATTACTCATTTCAAAAGGTAGCTTCCTTCTAATACCATATTTTCTTTGTAATTGGAATAGCCGGTATAAAATTTTTCTTTGATGTAAATTCTTGTAATCTAAAAAATCGTAAAAATTAAAAATTTCATAACGATCTAATCCATTATTCTTCCAACCTGTTAAACTTATATGTTGATAATCAAGAAATGAAATCCCTCGATTATCTAAAAAGAATTCCTTAAAGCTATCTATTTTTTTTAATGGATAATCTTGTCCGCTTATTGCGTGAAAATATTCAATTTTTGGATTTTTAAGGGCTTCTTCGAGCAAATGTAAAATAGCCTTTAGGTGATTAAATCCTCCCCAATTTACCTGGTATTTTCTACTAACAAGCTTTATATTATTTGCATTCAATATCTTTTGTAAGTTCTCATTTGTAATCTTAACCTTTCGGTCAAAATGTATGTAGATCTCAAAGTCCTCATCAAAGAAATCAATGATTTTTTTAAGATGGTTAAGTTCCTTATATGCTGTTATTAAAATTGCCTGCTTCATTTTAATCCTTGCTTTATTAAACGTGGTATTTTCAATAATGCATTTCCAAGAAGGAATTCTTTTGATTTTATAGATTTTAGATATTTATTATTCTCCTGCTCATATAATTCTGCTATAAAATCCACAAAATTTTCAAAATTCTGAATGTAACAATCCTTATGCTTTTTGAAAATATAATTTAACAAGGTAGGTCTGCAACTGTTTGCTATACTTGTTGTCGAGTTTCCTCGTAATGTATAATTAAAATAGACATCTTTTACAACCTTACATTTACCTCCACTTTTTAAAAGACGAATATAAAATTCCCAGTCTTCCCAACCTTGACGCATTTGTTCATCATACCCCCCTATAATACTCCAATCTTCCTTTTTAAAAATGGCCGTACCCATTGCAGAATTATAAAACAAAAAGTCTTTTAAACTTCCTCCCCTTGGACTGTACTGATCCACTATTTTTCCTCTAACTATTCTATTAGCATTACAGCAAACTAACTTACAATCCTGCTCTTCTATGAACTTTATTGCAGACGATCCAAAATCACCTGTAAAATAATCATCACTATCTAATACTAAAATGTACCGACCACTTGCTTTACTTATACCCACATTCCGGGCCTTCGCCTGCCCTGAGTTCTCTTGATAAATAATGGTATCGTAAAGAGCGCTCAAGTCTTGTATGCGTTTTTTTGCTAAGGCATTAGACCCATCATCGATCACAATAATTTCATTAACACCTCCAAATTGTTGTTTAGCAGAAATAAGACACCGCTCAATATACTCAGGGGTATTGAAATAGGGAATAATTATAGAGTTCTTATTTCTTGTATTCAACTTCTAATATATTTTACAACATTATAACCTTTTCCAAATAAGTAACCTGTGACAAGAGCCAAAGTAAATAGACCTGCTTTAAAAACAGAATAATATTTAGCAAGGTAAGGAATACTTCTCCACGTATATTTGGGCCATTTTTTTGATAACGTTTGTTTAAAACTCAATTGAATATATCCTGAAAGAAACCAACGCTGTAATTCTGCAGTACTTAGATCCTCTACATACTCTAAGGCTGTAAATTTATTTTCGGCTAATATTTGATCAATATTTCTTTTTAGTGTTGTATTAATCATATTGGAATCGTGAATCCTTCGATATGTATTTACCTCTGGAAGCAATAGTCCGTTAAGTGTGAGCCCTAAAAGCTTTAAGTTATAATGGTATTCACTTGCATTATCTTCTATGCCTTCCTTAAACCTCAATTTTTCAGCAAGTTCTCTTTTAAGTAATAAATCGTCAGTAATCCAGGCTACTCTATAGGTAGCAAAGTTTGTCATATTCAGCTGTGAACTTCTACGATCGAACTCGTAAGGCTTTCCCCTAAATTCATTATTATAAAAGTTTATAGAATCTGATACAACAAAGTCTTTTTCATAGGCAAAAATTGCATTTCTACATAATTCTAAATGATCAGGAGTCATCAAGTCATCACTGTCAAAAAATTTAATAAGGCTTCCTGATGATTTAGAAAAACCGAAATTCCTACAGGAATTAGCACCTTTTATTTTGCTTTTGGGCCGGTGGTATAATTTATAATTAGGTTTATCTATTATAAATTTATTTATAAGCTCAACAGATTGATCTGTTGATCCATCGTCAACCAGAATACACTCCCAAGTAGTATAGGTTTGCTTATCTATTGAATTTAAAGTTTCAATTACATAAGATTCCCTATTGTAGACCGGTAGTATGATTGAAATCAACTCTTTCATTTAGATAACCGGCTTATTTAAAGATACTTTTAAAGTTCGCTTTCCAAATTTTTTTAATTCCTTCGCAGATAAATATTGTAAATGTATTTTTAGTAATAACAACCACTCTCTATATGTCAATTGGCGGTTACCCCGTATTGTATTTTCTAACCTTCCTTTTAAAAGACTGATTTGATCTTTAGAGTACAGTTTAATATAGTTTGAAAGAAGGAATTTATAAAATAGTATCTTGACTTTAGACTTGCGCAGTAAGTTGGTGTTTTGGCCGGTAATACTTTTATCTGAAATTCGAATTACTGCAAAACTATCATTAATAGTGTATATTGGTAACCCCTCAGAAAATTCTAACCATGCACGATCATCACTGCACCAAGCCAAGTCATAATTATAGAATCCAAATTTCATATAAGATGATCGTGCAAAAAAATATTCTGAAAGGGAACTTCGTGTGTCATAAATACATTTACGCCAAAATGCCTCTGTAGGTAGCTCCCAGGAAGGGTGGGTGCAGAATTTAGAAAGATTTCCAGATTGCTGATAGAGATCATAGGAAGCGAAGCGTACCACATTCGTTTTAGCTTCAAATCTTGGTAAATGATTATACCATTGCTCTATATAGTTGGAGCTGATGTAATCATCATCACCAAGTAACATAATCCAAGGCTCTTTTTTGCTCAATGCTATACATCGATCCCAGTGCCCCGTTAGACTTTTGTTTCCTAAATTTCTTTCAAATTTGTGATATGTAATTTCTAAGAGCTGCTGATATTTGGATAGTATTTGTACTGGTGAATTTTCAGAAGCATCGTCGCCTATGTAAACTTTAAAATCAAGACAAGTTTGGTGTACCAGACTTTTTATCGTCTCCTCAAAAAAATCAATTTTATAATAGGGTATTACAACTGCCAACATTTATTTGCAAGTTAACTTAATTACCTTCTTTGTCTTAGAGGAAATATTTTAAAGAAATTGATGAATTTATAAGTATTCGAATTCAAAAATTCTAGATGCTGTCTCTGCAACTTGGCATAATCTTGTTGTAACTCACAGATATACTTTTTATAAATACGTAAAGCCTTATCTTCAGAAACTAACCTTTCCATATAAACTAAAGTATTTCGTTTTTCTCGTTTCATTTTATTAAAATCTCTTGTCATACCGTTTTTGTGTATCCTATAAGTTACAAGAGGTTCATCTATAAAAATTGTATTTTTGGGATGTCGAAATAAGTAAATCCAGAAAATCCAATCTTCACGTGCTTCCAACTCAATAGGAAAATAAAATTCATCTATCAAAGCTGATTTTAATAATGCGCTGTGAATGGGTATGGAGAATTTTTCACCCCAATCAAATAATATTGAATCCAAATTAAAATAATATGCGCCTAAAAGAAAATTTGGATTTTCAAACAAATTTGCTTCTTCATTAAAAAACTTAAAATTTGATATTACAATATCAACCTGAGGATTTGAAAATTCCTTTATGGATCTTGAGAACTTTTCTTGATCTAAAAAGTCGTCAGAATCTAGAAATTGTATGTATTCTCCTTTGGCTTGAACCAAACCGGTGTTACGAGCAGAAGACAAACCCTTATTTTCCTGAAAAACATATTTAAAGCGCTTGTCTTTTTGAATCCAGTTATTCGCAATCTCCTTCGTTAGATCTGCTGAACCGTCATTTATTATTATACATTCCCAATTAGAATAAGTTTGGTTTAGTACAGATGTCAGGCATTCTTCTAAAAACTCAGCTTGATTATAACAAGGAACAATGACAGAAATTAGACCTTCCATATACTCTTAAATTTCTTTAAAAATCTTTTGATTAGAAAATTCTTTATCTCCAACCTATTAATAATACCTTCATTATAAAGAAAACCGATAATATCGTCCTTATAATAATTCAAAAGCCTTTCTTTGAAAAAAGGCTTTAAGAGATTTTCTGAATAATTTGATTTATCACCTTTTTCAAGCCAACTTCCAGTAAAATGGTGTACTGCATAATTTGGAACTGGATCTAAACAAAAATAGTATGAAGGATATATTTGTATACCATCTTTTAATTCCTGAAACTCATTTTTTAGAGGATTAACATTGTACTTTTCAATTAAATAGTCCGAGACTATACACGTATTAGTTCTAAAATCAAGTTTACCAAGATCTTCATAATAGAGCTTTATATCTCTTGGCCAAATATGCCCTTTTTCAGCACCCCAAACAGCAGTAAACGGGAAACCTATATTTTCAAAACCTGAGAATGCTCTATGATTTAAAAAAATATCAAGCGAAGATTTCAATTCAACATCAGTATCCAAATAAACACCTCCATATTCAATTAATGCAAAACTCCTTACATAATCAGAAAGAAAAGCCCACTGCTTGCTACTGTATGCCTGACGAGTAAATTCACAGATTGATACGTCAAAATTTTGCTCATTCCATTCTATGAACTGATAGTCTGTGAGATAAAATTTCCAAGTCGAAATGCAATAGTTAATAAAATCTGACTTCTTGCCACCTCCAAACCAACAGTAGTGAATAATCCTAGGTATCATTTTAAAATTATCACTTCCGGTAGAAGAGAAACAGCTCCATTCCACTTTTTCTTAAAAAATTCACCCCTCCGAAAATTATCATCAATTATAATAAATGAAAGAGCATTTTTGAGTTGGAAATAAATATTTCCTTCAAAATCATTTGCAAAAAAATCAACTATATAAATGCCATTGTTTAAAATATATCTGTCTAAAACTATTATCACATTATGTAAACCTTCTTGAAGTTTAAAAAAATCAGCATTTTTATGATAGGTGTTTAGAGCTACAATTAAACTTCCAGACTCGTCATAAATACATAAACAAAAAGCGACTTCTCGCTGATCCTTTAATAATTGAAATTCTATATCAAATTTTAAAATATCTCCATTGTAAAACTCTTGACTTTTAGCGCTATTGTTGAGAGTTATTTTAGTAATATTCAACCATTTATTAATTAACTGTTTGCCTATTGATCTGTTATTGGAAATTGCCAGATAATCTTCTACTACTTCTTGAATACTTCCACTCATTTTAACCAGTCCTTTTTCCAATAAAATCCCCCTACTACACAAACTCCGTACACTCGTCATATTATGACTCACAAAAAGTACAGTCCTTCCTTCACCTTTAGAAATATCCTGCATTTTACCTATTGCCTTTTTTTGAAATTCGGCATCTCCTACGGCAAGCACCTCATCTACAACGAGAATTTCCGGTTCTAAAAAAGCTGCAACTGCAAATGCTAGTCGTACCGTCATACCGCTGCTGTATCGTTTTGTAGGAGTATCTATATAGCGTTCACAGCCCGAGAAGTCTATAATCTCATCAAGTTTTGACGAGATTTCAGTTTTGGTCATTCCTAAAATTGCACCGTTGAGAAAGATATTTTCCCTGCCAGTGAGTTCGTGATTAAACCCCGTACCTACTTCAAGTAGCGAGGCGATACGACCACGACTTTTAATAACTCCTGTACTAGGTGCAGTAACTCTAGAAAGTATTTTAAGCAGAGTAGATTTACCGGCTCCGTTTTTCCCTATTATTCCTAGAACTTCACCTTGTTGCACCTCAAAATTAATATCGCGCAACGCCCAGACATAATCTTCAGTAGATTTCTGACTACAATCATTAACAGCTCCTACTTTTAAAAAAGGGTCTTCTTTTCCTCTGATTTTCGCCCAGCTTCTTTTAAAATCATCGCGCAATGTACCAGAACCCACATTACCTAAGCGATACTGTTTTGAAATATTTTCAGCTTTAAGAATAATATCACTCATTTATATAGTATCAATAAAATTCTTTCCAGTCTTGTTAAAAACGATCAACCCTACAAAAAATAAAACCAGACTCAAACCCGAGCAATAGGCGAGTAAAGGCCATTCAAACAAGCCCTCACTTAAGGTCATATAGCGAAATGCTTCGATAAGTATAGCTATAGGATTCAGTTCGACTATCCAGGTATACTCCGCTAAAGTGGCACTGTTCTGTACTTCAGAAATAGGATACATAACCGCTGAGATATACATTAGAAGTGTTGTCGCAAAACCGATTAAAATTCTAAAGTCCCGGTATTTAGTTGTTAATGACGAAATCAACATTCCTGCTCCTAAACCCAGAACCGCTATAATTAGCAAAAGAACAGGAAAAAACCATAACGTTTTATTAGGTTGTACTTCAGATCCTTTAACAACGAAATACATATAAAAACTGGCAAAAATAAAAAGCTGAATACTCAACTTGAATAATGCGGAGATTGCCTGTGACATTGGCGAAATAACACGAGGAAAATACACTTTAGAAAAAAGACCTGCATTACTGGCAAATGTGTTAGAGGTATTGTTTAAACACTGCGCAAAATAGCTCCACATCGTAATACCGGCAAGATTAAATAGAAATGGTGGCGCACCCCCCGTTGAAATACTGGCTATATTGTTAAATACTAATGTAAATATAATACCCGTAAATAAAGGTTGTATTAAATACCATAAAGGACCTAAAATAGTTTGTTTATAAGCAGAAATTATATCACGTCTCACAAACAGATAGAGTAAATCTCTATATCTCCAAATCTCTTTAAAATCTATATCAATTAATGGTTGTTTAGCATTGATCTCATACAACCACTCATCTTGATCCTTCATTAATTATTTCTCTAATTGGTTATTAAACCACTTCGCAATATCTTTTATATATCTCTTGATTTTTGAAAACAAGCCAGATTTTCCATTTTGTCTGTAGGCCTCTCCGTACTTCCCGTAGCTATAACCATATTCATAACCATAGCCCATTTTACTTTTAGCTGAAAAATAATTGAGAACGAAACTTATATTATTTATTTCCTTCTTCTTATACTTATCATTTATGAGACGTAGCATCCCTTTCTTAGTGTAATGTTGCCTTATTATATACAAAGTTGCATCTACATATTCATCAAGTTCTAATGCATCAGAAACAAGTCCTAATGGAGGAGTATCTAAAATTATATAGTCATATTTTTGTTTCAGTTCTGCAATCAAAACATCCATTTGATCACTCATCAAAAGCTCCGATGGATTAGGAGGTACTGATCCTGCTAATATCACATCTAAATGGGGAATCTGAGTATTTTGTATTATAGTATCTAAATTATCTTCTCCAATTAGATAGTTCACCACCCCTTTATCGGATGGCAAATTAAAATCTCCAAATATTTTCGGTTTGCGTAAATCGAGACCTACTAAAACTGTTTTGCGTTCACTTAATGCAAACACACTGGCTAGATTAATGCTACAAAAAGTTTTTCCTTCACCACTCACAGATGATGTAACACGTACTGTCTTGGCTCCTTCAATTTGTTGTTTCCTATAAATAAACTGAAGGCTAGATCGAAGTCCCCTAAATCCCTCTGCGATTGCAGAGCGAGGGTCTTCAATAACTACTAAACTACTTTTTAAACTACTCTTACCTATTGCACCAAGTACTGGAATATTAGAAAGCCTCTTAATTTCATTAGGGTTGCTAATATTTGTATCAAAGAAGAAAAGCAAAAACAATATAACTAAAGGCACAGCAGTACCTCCCACAATTGCCATCACATAACTCACCTCGGTATTAGGACCTATTGGTCCATCTCCGGTATCTTTAGCTTCATCAATAATTAATATATCTGAAACGTTTGCAGCTTTGACAATTCCTGCCTGGCTACGTTTATCTAAGAAAAGTCCGTAAGCACCTTCACTCAGGTTATAGCGCCTTTGTATTCCAAATAACTGCTGCTGCTCATTAGGAAGTTTCCGCATTTGAGATTCGGTCTGCGCGATCTCACTTCGCACATCTCGCAGTTGTCTATTTAAAATTTGCTGGCTTGAAGCCATATTTTCAAACAAAACAGATTTAATTGCATTTATACGTCTGTCTAAATCTTTAAAGGCAGGGTTATTAGGTTTTGCGGAATAAGCTAATCTTTTACGTTCTTCAGCTAATTCTATGATATTAGAAACACTCTGCGTTACACTTCCTTCTCCTATTCCCGTAATTGAAGGTGCAGGAATATCTACACTATAATCTTCTCTGGTTTTTAAATAGCGCTCTAAATCTTGATAATAATCGAGTCGCTGTTCTAAATTCTGCTTTTGTGCATCAAGTTCAGTTATCTTAGTTATTAACCCTTCTTCGCTGCCGCCTATACCTACTGATGAGTTATTATCTCTAAATGAATCTAATTCTTCTTGAACACTACTCATCTCAGCAGTCTTTACCGCCAGACTACTATCTATAAATTTGATTGTTCTGGTTGCAAAAAGATTTTTGCGTTCTAACTGAGTTTCACTCAATACATTTACCGAAGAGTTTAAATAATCTACTAATCTTGCTTTATTAGTTCCGGTAAGACTAAGAGTTAAAATGCTCGATCCAGTAGGTGTTTGATCAAGCCCTATACCACGATAACGACTTACAACACCGTTAAATGCATTAAACTTTATGAGGTATTCTTTTCCTATTTCTACTGGAATATCAGTGGGGTTAAGCTTAAAATTGAAGTACGGAAAATCTACAGGGTCTCCTAGGTTATATTCTTTTGCTATCGTATTTTGAGGAAGTGATAAAGAACTTATTTCTTTGGTTTTATAATTCTGAGCAGAACCAGAACCTCCATTAAAGTCAATCTCTAAACGGTATTTTTTATCGGAAAGGAAAACCACTTTCACCATTTTATCCAGAAGCTGTGGTCTCAAGGTATTTACATCTACCTTAAACGGCGTAGATCCATAAATGTCTTCTAAATGATACTCTCCCTGCTCTAAATAATCTACATAGAACTGAAGCTTTTCAACAACAGCTTCATTATGACTTCTTGAACGTAGTAAGATAATTGCTGTTTGCACTTTATCTGTCGTACCTCCCCAATTAAATGTTAAGCTGGTATTTGAGGTGAAAAACGGATTTTGGTCATCTTTTACTGTAATCATATTACTCATACGAAATACAGATTGTTTACGCACATTTTTATAATGAGCAATGTAATATGCAATACCTATGCAAACCACAAATAAAGGCCACCAACTAACTACTTTGACTAGAAATCCTTTAAAATCAAAGAAGTTTTGCAGATCTCTTATTTCAAACTCATCTTCCATTTAAAGTCGGGTGATTAATAAAACTGTAGTCACAGCTAGGGTAAATAATGAAACAATGGTGTTTAAAGACTGCAGACCTGTAGTTCCTACTCCTAATGACTTCTGCGGAAGCGGATTCACTAAAATCAAGTCGTTAGGCTGTATATAATAATAAGGCGAATTTAAAGCTTCAATTTTTGTTAAATCAACGTGATGAACCTTTCGTCCACCAGGATATTGACGCAATATCAATACATCAGTTCTGTTTCCAAATTCGGTGATATCTCCACTATTTACAATAGCTTCGAGTAATGATAATTCTTCCACCAACTCTACTTTGGTTCCAGGACTTCCAACCTCACCGGCTATTGTATATTTTATACCGGCTAATTTTACAGTTACAAATATGTTTGCATTTTCAGTAAAATAGTCATCTAATAATTTTTCTTCTACGCGTTCACGTATTTCTTCAACTGTATAACCTAAAACAGAAATCTCACCGAGTGTAGGAAGACGTATATTACCGTGGTCATCAACTACAAAACCATCGTAATAATAACCTTCTCCTAAACTAGAACCTTCTCCCTCGCCTCCTTGTGGATTAAATAGCGCTACCAGTTCTTGATCCAGAGCTTTTATTCTAATACTAAGCACATCGTGAACCTGTACTCTGTAGGGACTTTTCAAAACATTCACTTGAATTAAACTGTCGGCAGTATTTTGAGATTCCTGAAGATAGGTGAGCTTCTTAGTAGAAATACACGAACTCATCATTACAAGAAGCATTAATACTACTATTTTGTAAAATGAAGCAATATTAAGTTTTGATGGAAATAGTGACGAGTAGATAGAGCTTCGCTGTTCTAAGTCCCAATTATGAGAAAAGAGGGTGTTTTTTGTAGGAATTTTCATATTAGTTGGGATTGCAACTTCGACAAATATAGCCCTTAACAATTTATTATGAAATAGGAATACAAGGAAGTTTGGCAACTTCCTTTTCAGAAAATTGCCAATTAACAGTCCTAATAAATTGAGAATTAATTTGCGACCTCGCTAAGAAATTTTATACGATAAAGCTTAAGTTCTTCTTCATCGTAATCTCCATCAAACTCTTCAAGAGCTGCCTCAATACTGTCAGTTTCAGCTTCTAAAAAGTAATCATACAGTTCTTCCTGCTGATCTTCATCAAGAATATCTTCTATCCAGTAATTGATATTGAGCTTGGTACCGCTATTAACGATCACCTCCATTTCTTTTACAAAATCACTCATATCCAAGCCTTTAGCGGAAGCAATGTCATTTAAAGGTAATTTGCGGTCAACATTCTGAATAATATAGAGTTTTAAAGCACTATTTGTACCGGTAGATTTAACAACTAGTTCGTCTGGTTTGAAAATATCATTCTCAGCCACATAAACTGTAATTAAATCTATAAACTCTTTACCATATTTTTTTGCTTTGCCTTCACCTACACCAAATACATTTGCCATTTCATCAAATGTGGTAGGGTATTTAATAGCCATATCTTCAAGAGACATATCCTGAAATACCACATAGGGAGGAACACCTTTTTTCTTTCCTACTTTTTTACGCAAATCTTTAAGCATCGCAATTAATTTTGCGTCTGCTCCTACACCAGTCACGGCTCCTCTGTCAACAACATCCTCTCTTCCCGAATCAAAAGTGTGATCTGCGGTCATCATAAAGGATACCGCATTATTCAAATAACTTTCTCCGGCTTCGGTAATTTTGACTACGCCATAGGTTTCAATATCTTTCTTAAGATATCCTGCTACAAGAATTTGTCTTAAAAGAGCTCTCCAATATCCCTGATCTTTATCTTTACCACTCCCAAAGTAGATTTCATCATCTGTTTTGTGAGATGTAATAATAGCGTTGGGCTTACCCACTAATGTAAGAACAAGCTCTTTACTCTTATAAATTTCACCGGTTTTCTTAACAACATTTAGCACCTTTACAACCTCATCTTTAGCTTCGTGCTTTTTCTTAGGGTTTCGCACATTGTCATCAAGATCACCGCCTTCACCTGTTTCATTGTCAAACTCTTCTCCAAAATAATGAAGTATAAATTTGCGGCGAGACATAGAAGTTTCAGCATAGGCAACTACTTCTTGTAACAATGCATGACCAATTTCTTGTTCTGCCACAGGCTTGCCACTCATAAACTTCTCTAACTTCTCAATATCCTTATAAGCATAATAAGCGAGACAATGCCCTTCACCACCATCACGTCCAGCTCTACCGGTCTCTTGATAATAGCTTTCAATACTTTTAGGAATATCATGATGAATTACAAAGCGTACATCTGGTTTATCGATACCCATACCAAACGCGATTGTAGCAACAACTACATCCACATCTTCCATAAGAAACATATCTTGATGTTTCGCTCGAGATTTAGCATCCAGACCTGCGTGATAAGGTACGGCCGATATGCCGTTTACCTGTAAAACCTGAGCAAGCTCTTCAACCCGTTTTCTGCTTAGGCAATAAATAATACCACTCTTACCTTGATTTTGCTTGATAAACCGAATAATATCAGCATCTACATTTTTAGTTTTAGGGCGTATTTCGTAATATAAATTAGGTCTATTAAATGATGCTCTAAAAGAGTTTGCATCAGATATACCTAGATTTTTCATTATATCCTCCTGAACCTTTGGAGTGGCTGTCGCAGTCACAGCGATAATAGGTATTGAATCACCTATTCGTTTTATAATATGTCTAAGATTACGATATTCCGGTCTAAAGTCATGCCCCCATTCACTTATACAATGGGCTTCATCAATGGCCACAAAACTAATTTTTACAGATCGTAAAAATTCGACATTTTCCTCTTTGGTTAACGATTCTGGAGCTACATATAGAAGTTTTGTAATACCATTAGAAATATCTTCTTTTACCTGTTTAATCTCCCCTTTATTTAACGAAGAATTTAAAACGTGAGCAATCCCGTGTTCCTTAGAAATCCCTCGGAGAGAATCAACTTGATTTTTCATTAATGCTATTAAAGGACTAACAACTATAGCTGTTCCTTCGGCAATTAATGCTGGTAATTGATAACATAAAGATTTTCCGCCACCGGTGGGCATAATCACAAAAGTGTGTTCACCATTAACAATACTTTTGATTACATCTTCCTGTAGACCCTTAAATTGACTAAAACCAAAATATTTTTTAAGAGCTGCGTGTAAGTCTATTTCTTCTGAAGTCATTAAAGCTTGTTCAAATTTGCATACATTTGTATTCTAAATATAGTAATTTCTACTCCAAACAAACGGCTTAATCTTATATCTTTTGAATACCTACGACCAGATTTTAAAAAGCGCTAAAAAAACTATCGCTTTGGAGCAGGAAGCTGTAGCTAATTTAGCTACGCTTTTAGATAATCAATTTGCTGAAGCTGTATCACTAGTTTATAACGCTCAAGGTCGGGTAATTATTTCTGGAGTTGGAAAAAGTGCAATAATAGGGCAAAAAATTGTTGCTACGCTAAATTCTACCGGAACACCTTCTATTTTTATGCACGCAGCCGATGCTATTCACGGTGATCTGGGTACTATTCAAGAAGGTGATGTTGTAGTGTGTATTTCAAACAGTGGCAATACAGCCGAAATTAAAGTGCTTATTCCATTAATAAAAGGCCGAAATAATAAGGTTATCGCGATGACCTCTAATAAAGAATCATTTTTAGCTAAACAAGCTGATGCCCTTATCTTATCATACGCTGAAAAAGAAGCTTGTCCTCATAATCTTGCTCCTACCACAAGTACAACTGTACAATTGGTTATGGGTGATGCTTTAGCTTTGGCTTTACTTGATTTGAGAGGATTTTCACCTCAAGATTTTGCAAAATACCATCCAGGAGGTGCTCTAGGAAAAAAGATGTACTTACGTGTTAGCGATTTAGTAGAACTACACGATAAGCCTCAAGTAAATGAGAATGCTCCCATAAAAGATGTTATTGTAGAAATATCTCAAAAACGACTGGGTGTAACGGCAGTAGTAGAAAATTCTCAAATAGTAGGTATTATTACCGATGGAGACATACGCAGAATGCTAGAAAAAAATGATATTCTTACCGGTTTAACGGCAAAAGATATTATGAGTAGTAATCCCAAGCAAATTTCAAATCATTCGATGGCTACTGCTGCGCTCGAAGTTTTAGAAACAAATAGTATTACACAGCTTCTTGCTGTTGATGAAAATAATAATTATACAGGCGTCGTTCACTTACACGACTTAATTAAAGAAGGAATTCTCTAATGGCAAAAAAACAAAATACCTCTCAAGACGAAATGTCTTTTTTAGATCACCTTGAAGAACTTAGATGGCACTTAATTAGAGCTACACTGGCAATTGTAATTGTAGGTGTTGTCGCCTTTATTTTTAAAGATTTTATATTTGACGATATAATTTTTGCGCCTGCCAGACCCGATTTTATTTCCTATGATTTACTTTGTCAGATTGCCAATATCTTTGGTTCAGATAAAGGTTGTGTGAATGAGATGAATTTTATAATTCAAAACCGCACAATGGGCGGGCAGTTTAATGCTGCGATATGGACCTCGATAATAGTAGGAGTCGTAGTTGCGTTTCCATATGTAATGTATGAGTTTTGGAAGTTTATATCTCCGGGGCTTTATGAAAAGGAGCGTAAAAACTCTCGCGGATTTATAATTATATCATCGCTATTATTTTTTACGGGAGTGCTTTTTGGCTACTATATTATCGCCCCACTTTCCATAAATTTCTTAGCCAACTTTACCGTAGGTGAACAAGTCAAAAACGAATTTGATATTGATTCATATATCGGTTTAGTACGTGCTAGTGCTCTTGCAGCCGGTGTGATTTTTGAATTGCCTATTATTATGTACTTCTTTACTAAAATAGGTTTAGTTACTCCACAGTTTTTACGTAAGTACCGTAAATACGCACTTATAATCGTCCTAGTTATATCTGCAGTAATAACTCCTCCAGATATCTCAACACAAGTAATTGTCTCAATACCTATTCTTGTATTATATGAAGTGAGTATTGTAATCTCTGCCTTTGTATTACGACAAGAAGCAAGGCAATTAAAGAGAGCCGAAAAATCTAAAAACAAACTTTAAATATTTAACCCCTTATATGTCTGATAATTCTCAAAATCAAGTAGAATCATTTAATGCATATCGCGCTAAAATGAATGATAAAATTCTAGGTGATAAAAATAAGATCATCAACAGGATTTTTAATTTAGATACAAACGCTTTTGCGGCCGGCGCATTAGACGTGAAGACTAAAGAGCTTCTGGGATTAGTTGCTTCAACCGTTTTACGCTGCGATGATTGTGTAAAATACCATTTAGAAAGTTGCCATAAAGAAGGTATTTCTAAAGAGCAGGTAATGGAAACTTTAAGCATAGGGACATTAATAGGCGGTACTATCGTAATTCCTCACTTAAGGAGAGCCTATGAATTTTGGGAAGCACTAGAGGAAAACGCTACTAAATAATACTTATCTCGGGATATTCCCGTTGTTATTTTTTAGCCTAATTGTAAATTGAGGAAATGAAACTACGCGCAGAAAATTTAATGAAATCCTATAAAGGCCGAAAGGTCGTTAAAGGCATCACTGTTGAAGTTCAGCAAGGAGAAATTGTAGGTTTACTAGGTCCTAACGGAGCTGGAAAAACCACCTCTTTTTATATGATAGTAGGTTTAATAAAACCTAACGGAGGCACAATTCATCTGGACAATCAGGATATTACAAAATATCCTATGTACAAAAGAGCACAGCACGGAATCGGATATCTAGCACAAGAAGCTTCTGTATTTAGAAAACTTAGTATTGAAGAAAATATATTAAGTGTTTTACAGCTCACAAAACTGAGCAAGAAAGAACAGCTTGCTAAAATGGAAGAACTCATTGATGAGTTTAGCTTAGGACATATTCGTAAAAGTAGAGGAGACTTATTATCTGGAGGAGAACGTCGTCGTACTGAAATTGCACGCGCACTAGCAACTAATCCTAATTTTATTCTGCTTGATGAACCTTTTGCAGGTGTAGATCCCGTTGCCGTAGAAGACATTCAACGTATTGTGGCTCAATTAAAGCAAAAAAATATAGGGATTTTAATCACAGACCATAATGTTCAAGAAACTTTAGCTATTACAGATCATACTTATCTAATGTTTGAGGGAAACATTTTAAAACACGGTGTTCCCGAAGAATTAGCTGCAGATGAGATGGTAAGAAAAGTTTATCTGGGACAAAATTTTGAGCTACGGAAAAAGAAACTTTTCTAATCATAATTACAAAATAAATAAATGGGTTGAGCATAGAAATTTGCTCAACCCTTTTTTTTTTGTTCAATTAAATTAATCTACGTGGATCCCCTCATGGGTATTGGCTAATGAAACCAATTTGTGAAGTTGCTCTTCTAAAATACGATCTGGAGAAAGAGTTGGTAGTTTGTCTAATGAAAACCATCCAACAGCGCTTATATCAAAGTTAGGATCAAAATCTCCATCCTTAATTTTGCACAAAAAACATAATTTATAAACGTAGTGTGGTTGAGGCGGATGTGGATAGCATCGTTTATCTAAAATCGCTAAAAGTCTAATTATTTCTGCATCAAATCCTGTTTCTTCCTTAACTTCTTTAAGTACATTTTCAGACGGCGATAAACCAACGTCTGCCCAACCACCAGGCAATGTCCACTTGTCATCTAAAGTTTCTTTGACTAATAAAACTTGATTGTGATCGTTTGTGATAAGCGCCCGTACATCGACTTTTGCAGTGGGATAATCAATTTCTGGCAAGTAGAAATCAGTAAATTGTTTAACTGAAAGGTTACTAAGAATACTCATCATTTCTAAAGATACTGTTCGCATTTCTTCATAACGCTCTGCATCATAATTTTGAGAATTATAAACAAGTCCGGCTTCAGCCAATGCTTTTATCTGCTTTACAGCATTCAGTAATTGATCATTTATTTCATTCATTATCTAGTAATTCTTGAAAATGTTTTACAACTCATCTCATATGACTACTGTGAGCATACAAGATGTCCATTATAGACCTCGAAATAGACTACAAATCATCTATCCTTTTTATCATTTTTCCGAAGAAAACATTTTAAAACTTCTATTAAATGCTAGTAGTCGTTCTGGTAACCATTGATATTAGAACATACAATATGATGATAATAGGTATAGCTAGAAACGTAAGCCAAAAAAGTAAGATTCCCGCCAGCAATAAAAATCCATAACGAACTTTATTTTCGGCAATACCCCAACTTTTGAATTTTAGAGCAAATAGAGGTACTTCTGCATTAAGCATAAAACAACTCAAAGCAGTGAGCGCAAGTAAAAAATAGGTGTTTGTAATTAAATTTTCAGCAATCGCAATATCTTGAAACTGTATTATTAAAGGTAGACTAACGATAAGTAATGCGTTTGCAGGTGTTGGCAAACCTATGAATGAAGTTGTTTGCCGGGTATCTATATTAAATTTGGCTAACCTAAATGCAGAAGCAAGTGTAATTGCAAATCCTAAAAACGGAATTACAGAAATTGAATCCCAGGATAGTCCTGCATCTACCCAACGTTCACCCGTATTCCAGTGCTCAAGCTTATGTAATAATTGAAACATTACCATTCCTGGAACCACACCACTGGTAACAACATCTGCCAGACTGTCTAACTGCAACCCTAACTCTCCCTCTACTTTAAAAAGTCTGGCAAAAAAACCATCAAAAAAATCAAAAAAGATTCCTAGCACTACTGCATAAGCCGCAAAATCCAGTCGCCCGGTAGCCGCAAAAAAAGTACCCAGCATACCACAAAATAGGTTAGCCATTGTAAATGCATTAGGAATATAACGTGTGATTTTCATAGTTGATTGTTTCTGTAAAAGTACTAAAGTATGCTTACTCGTGATATACGTGTAAAATAAACTTTAACTTCTCACCACATTTAGCCACCTTTACCGTAAAAAGAAGACGGAATTGAAAAAAGTTTTACCCTTCATTTTGCTATTTATTACTGTTAATTCCTTTTCACAAGTCGTTAGAAAATACTCTAACGAATTTTTAAATATTGGGGTTGACGCCGCATCACTTGCTATGGCAAATGCTGTAACTGCAAGTAGTGCGGATGTAAATAGTGGTTATTGGAACCCTGCAGGGCTGGTTGCACTAGAAGATAATGAACTTGCTCTTATGCACGCTAGTTATTTTGCAAATATTGCTTTATATGATTATGCGGCTTTTGCGACACCTTTAGATGATCGTAGCGCTCTAGGGATATCATTGATCCGTTTTGGTGTTGATGACATCTTAAATACAACGCAGCTTATAGATGCCAACGGAAATATTGACTACAACCGTATAAGTTTATTTTCTACCGCAGATTATGCCTTAACACTTTCTTATGCTCGGGAATTACCTGTTCAAGGATTGAAGGTTGGTGCAAATGCTAAAGTTATACGTAGGATTATAGGTGATTTTGCCTCTAGCTGGGGATTTGGACTAGATGTAGGATTACAATTCACAAAAGGAAATTGGAATTTCGGTTTAATGGCTCGCGATATTACAACATCAGTAAATACCTGGTCAATTAATGAAGAGGAGTTTGCTAAAATAAGCAATGCGGTAGCAGATCAAAATCAAGACTTACCTGAAACGTTAGAGATTACCATCCCAAAACTACAGCTAGGTATTAATCGCAATTGGGAAATTAACTACGACTATACTATAAAAGCAGAAGTAGATTTACTACTTCGGTTTACGCAAACTAATGACATTTTCTCAAGTGCTTCGGTAAGTGCAAGCCCGGCTGCAGGTTTTGAATTTGGCTATACAGGCTTGGTCTTTTTAAGAGCAGGAGTTGGTAATTTTCAAGAAATCACACAACTTGACGGCAGCAACCGCATTGGATTTCAACCTAATATTGGGGTTGGTTTTCAGTATAAAGGCATTCACATCGATTATGCACTTACAGACATTGGCGATCAAAGCGCCGCTATCTATTCAAATATATTTTCACTCAAGTTAGACTGGGAACTTTTTAGATAAGATCACATTTAGGCTTAAAGGCTAAATTTTTACTGCGCGTAGCATTTCTCTTTTTCCGGGAGGCCCAGGAAGTCTTTCAACCTTAAAACCTACTGCCTGCATTGCACGACGCACACTTCCCTTTGCAGCATAAGTGACTAAAACTCCATTCTTCGACAAGGCTTCATACATCTTTTGAAATATAGGTTGTTCCCATAGTTCTGGTTGTACTCGTGCGCCAAAAGCGTCAAAGTAAATTAAATGGTGCGCATTCTTATCTACAATAGTTTCAAAAGTTTGCTTTCTTTTTTTTAAACTAAATGTCGGAGAAATAGCTACAGCTTGCTCCCAAGCTGTATTATGCATTTTTTCAAATAATTCTGGTGCCGTATTAGAATCTATTAACTCAAAATAATTTAATTGATCTAATTCATCTTTAAGGACAGGGTAAGCCTCTACCCCTTCATACTTAATAGGTAAAGCAGTCTTTTCTTGTGCGTGTGTAAGCGTAAGCAAAGCGTTTAAACCAGTACCAAAACCGATCTCAAGAATATTTAATTCAGTTAAATGAGAATTTTGAGTGAGAATATAGTCTAAACCCATTTTTAAGAATACGTGCTGAGCTTCTTGCACTGCCCCGTGCATAGAATGATATTGTTCATTCCATTCGGTAATTTGAATGGTTGTAGAACCATCCCCTGTTTTAACTATTTTACGCTCCAACTTACTGAGCGACTTTTACACCGCTAGCTAAAAAACTAAATGAACGCTTCGGAGTTTTAATTGCATCAATCTCTTCTTGCGATTTACCGGCATCTTTAGCATAATGCTGCTGTTCTTCAACCGGAGTTTCGCTTACATAAGCTACGCCGTGCACCATTACACTTTTGTCTTTTATATCTTTAGGAACGAAAAAAGCATAATCTTTAAATTTTATCATTACAGGATCTACAGCACCCACGTCTACTTGCATCCAGCATCCTTTTTCCTGACATACTTCTTCAACTGAACTTTTAAAGGATACATTAATCGTATCTCCAGCTTTAAGGTTACTGTATATATCTCCCAGCTCAAAAGAAGTTAGCATCGCTTGATTTTTAAAATCTTCACCGTATAACTTCATTTTTGTTAACTCCACCTCATTAGATTCAGTTTCCGCAACAGTCTTTGTAGTAGTTTCCTGTTTACAAGCAACTAATGCTAATGCTAGAACAGCGGTTGTAAAAATTTTTCTCATAGCGATTTCTTAATTAATATTTGAAAGAGCTCGTAAATTTAATCAATTCATGAGCTCGAAGACATGCAGAAAATGATAAATTTGTGTCTATAAATTTGAATATAATGACAGATACAATAAAATTAACCAAGGTTGCAGAATCTAAGATAAGCGATGTAGACTTCAGCAAGCTTTCTTTTGGTACGGTCTTTACAGATCATATGTTTGTTTGCGAATACGAAAACGGAGCTTGGAAAAAACCTGAAATTGTACCTTACGGTCCAATCAGTATGGATCCTTCTGCCAAAGTCTTTCATTATGGTCAGGCAGTTTTTGAAGGTATGAAAGCATATAAAGATGATAATGGTAAAATCTTTATGTTTCGCCCAGAAGAAAACTTCAACCGTATCAATAAATCGTCAGAGCGTCTTGCAATGCCTGCTTTTGAAAAAGATTATTTTTTCGACGGTTTAAACACCTTATTAAATTTAGAAAGCGATTGGATTAAACCAGGTAAAGACAATTCTCTTTACTTACGTCCATTTGTAATTGCTACAGAAAATGGTGTTTCTGCATCACCATCTTCAAAATATAAATTCATTATTATTTGTGCTCCGGCACAGGCATATTATAGCGGAGAGGTAAAAGTACTTTTCGCAGATCAGTACAGCCGCTCTGCAGATGGTGGAGTAGGTTTTGCAAAAGCTGCAGGTAACTATGCTGCTCAATTCTACCCTACAGAACTTGCTAAAAAAAGAGGTTACCAGCAGGTAGTGTGGACAGATGCAAATACCCACGAATACTTGGAAGAAGCGGGTACTATGAATGTTTTCTTTAGAGTAGGTGATAAATTACTTACAGCTCCTACAAGTGATCGTATTCTTGATGGTATTACACGTAAAAGCTTAATTGAGTTGGCAAAGAGCGAAGGTATTGATGTTGAGGTACGTCCTGTAAAAGTTTCAGAAATAGTAGAAGCAGCAGAAAATGGCACTTTAAAAGAGATGTTTGGAGCTGGTACAGCTGCAGTTATTTCGCCAATTTGTGGATTTACTCACAAAGATAAAGAGTTTGATCTTCCAAAATTAGAGGATGCTTATGGAGCTAGATTAAAACAGCATTTAACTTCTTTGCAAGCAAATAGAGCTGAAGATCCATTTGGATGGCGTTATGAAGTGCCTTCAATGACCGTTTAAATACTCTTTTACTGAAAATTTTAAAACCCGAAACGTAGCAATATGTTTCGGGTTTTGTGTTTGTAATAGTTAAGTGTATTTTTACAATTCAATTTTAAACTGAAGAGATGCAAGACGGAATATATGCTAAATTTCATACGCCAAAAGGCGAAATTTTAGTGAAACTAGAACACGAGAAAACCCCGGGAACAGTAGGTAACTTTGTTGCCCTTGCCGAAGGTAATCTTGAAAACAAAGTGAAAAATCAAGGAACTCCTTATTACGATGGTCTTAAATTTCACCGTGTAATTCCAGATTTTATGATTCAGGGAGGTTGCCCACAGGGATCAGGAACAGGAGATCCAGGCTATAAATTTGACGATGAGTTTGATGCTTCATTAAAGCATGATGCTCCAGGTAAATTATCTATGGCAAACTCCGGACCGGGAACAAATGGAAGTCAGTTTTTCATAACACATACTGCTACTCCTTGGTTAGATGGTAAGCACACTGTTTTTGGTAGTGTTGTTGAAGGCCAGGATGTTGTTGATGCTATCGCTCAGGGCGATAAAATGGAGAAGGTTGAAATTATACGCCAGGGATCTGAAGCAGAAAACTTTAATGCTGTTGAAGCTTTTAGAACTTTTGAAGGTGCAAGAGAAAAGCGTGTTGCTGCAGAACGTGCCGCTAAAGCCGGTGCATTAGATAAATTAAGTGAAGGTTTTAAAGAAACTGCTAGCGGCTTGCGTTATCAAATAATTCAGCAAGGTTCTGGCAAAAAAGCTGAATCAGGCAAAATGGTTTCTGTACACTACAAAGGTCAATTAGCGGATGGTACCGTGTTTGACTCTTCTTATAAAAGAAATCAGCCTTTAGATTTTCAAGTAGGTGTAGGTCAAGTAATCGCCGGTTGGGATGAAGGAATCGGACTTTTAAAAGTAGGTGATAAAGCTCGCTTCGTAATACCTTCAGATTTAGGTTATGGTAGTAGAGGTGCTGGTGGAGTAATTCCTCCAGATGCTATACTAGTATTTGACGTAGAGCTTATGGACGTAAAATAATTTTAAGTATACTTTATAAAATCCCGCAAATTGCGGGATTTTTTTTTGTGATTTTGTCAAACTACTCGAATTTATTAACTTAGAAAAAACACAAAAAATAATACAATGGGAAAAGGTGATAAAAAAACAAAGCGTGGAAAAATTAATAGCGGAAGCTTTGGCAAACTAAGACCTAGAGGCCGCAATAAAAGAACTGCTACAACGGCAGATGTTCCTACTAAACAAACCGCTAAAAAAAACAATGGAGGCCGGTGATGCAGCCTCCTCTGAGAAAAGTTTAGTAGATAAAAAACCTTAATATTATCTTACAAAAACTAATTCGTTTTTAGATAAATCTGAATACTGCTCACTAAAGCCGTAATCATCATAATTAAAGCCTTTAAGGTCATCAATGGTTTGTACATTTTTATCAATAATGTATCGCACCATTGAACCACGGGCTTTTTTTGCATAAAATGAAATGATTTTTAATTTGCCATTTTTGTAATCTTTAAATATTGGAGTAATTACTGGCACTTTAAGTTTGTCAACATTTACAGCTTTAAAATACTCCTGACTGGCTAAGTTTAAAAACAACTCATCATTTTCAAGTTCGTCATTTAAAGCATTTGTAATCTTATCTCCCCAGAATTCATATAAATCCTCTGTACGCCCAGATTTAAGTTTGGTCCCCATTTCAAGACGGTATGCTTGCATCAAATCAAAGGGTTTTAGCACACCATACAACCCACTCAAAATACGCAGAGTATCCTGAAGTATATCAAATTTTTCGGCAGGAATTGTGTATGCATCTAAACCTGTATAAACATCACCATCAAAAGTATATACAGCAGGTCGTGCATTATTTTTATCAAAAGGAACTGTAAAATCTTTATAGCGCTGGTAATTGAGATCTGCTAGTTTATCACTAATGCTCATTAATTCTGAAATCTCAGCTTTTGTTTTACGCTCTAATTTTTTATTGAGTGTGTCTGCTTCTTCTAAAAAAATAGGTTGGGTTGCTCGTGTAGAAGGCAACTTTGAATCAAAATTTAGTGATTTTGCCGGAGAAACTACTGCTTTCATATCTTATATTTTTATCAAAAATACATTTTCGAATACAGTAATAAACGACGTTTCGATAACATTTAAGAATACAGAAATAAGCTTGTTAGATTGAGTTTAATAATTGAAACTAAAATTATACGAGTACATTTTTGCGTATATCACTTTCAATTAATCCATCTCGCAAGCGTATAACTCGATGTGCGTGTTCTGCGATATCCTCTTCGTGAGTTACTAAAATAACCGTATTCCCAGAGGCGTGGATATCATCAAAAAGTCCCATTATTTCTACTGAAGTCTTAGAATCTAAATTCCCCGTAGGCTCATCAGCAAGTATTATAGATGGTTTGTTTACTAGTGCTCTTCCAACAGCCACACGTTGACGCTGCCCCCCAGAAAGCTGGTTAGGTTTGTGATCCATACGATCTGCAAGCCCTACATCGTTAAGTACTTCTTCGGCTCTTGCGTGTCTGTCTGATTTAGAATAACCAGCATAAACCATAGGTAATGCTACATTATCTAAAGCCGTTGTACGTGGTAATAAATTAAAAGTCTGAAAAACAAAACCTATTTCTTTGTTACGTACCTCTGCCAGCTCGTCATCAGTCATCGAACTCACATCTCTATTATTTAATATATAAGTACCAGAAGTTGGTGTATCAAGACATCCTAGCAAATTCATCAATGTAGATTTCCCAGAACCCGAAGGGCCCATTATAGCTACATATTCACCTTTATCAATCTGTAGATCAATCCCTTTTAAGACGTGCACAATTTCATTTCCTAGCGGAAAATCACGTTTTATATTCTTAATATCGATCAAACTGGCCATAGAATTATTTTGAATCTGTTATTAAAACAGGTGATTACATCTATAAGTAGTCAAAATGATATTTGAGTTACAGTAATTATAAAAAAATACTTTCTTTGTACTTCACCCCTTTTTTAATGATTCATTTATGTTTAAGAAATTATCAATTATTATACCTGCTTACAATGAAGAAAAAACTATAACAAATATTTTATCAAAATTAGTAAACCTCAATCTAGGATTGGAAATCCTTAAAGAGATTATAATAATTGATGATTGCTCAACGGATGATACTATAGGTCAAATAGAAACCTTTATTCGAGAAAATCATACAATTAATTTAAAACTGCTTAAACAGTCTATAAATAAAGGAAAGGGAGCTGCGTTACATCTTGGGATAAAAGAAGCTACAGGGGATTTTACTGTTATACAAGATGCTGATCTAGAATATGATCCCAAAGAATATATTTTACTCCTAAAACCAATTCTTACCGGGAATGCCGATGTAGTTTATGGTAGTAGATTTATGGGTGGAAATCCTCACAGAGTTTTGTTTTTTTGGCATACAATAGGTAATAAGTTTTTAACCTTTCTAAGTAACATGTTCACCAACCTTAATCTAACTGATATGGAAACTTGTTATAAAATGTTTCGAACAAAAACTTTAAAAAGTCTAGATCTTAAAGAAAAACGTTTTGGTTTTGAACCTGAAGTTACAGCTAAAATTTCGCGTGTTCCAAAAATCAGAATTTATGAAGTTGGGATTTCCTACTACGGAAGAACCTATGATGAAGGGAAAAAAATAAATTGGAAAGATGGATTTAGAGCTATGTGGTGTATTCTAAAATATAATATTATAAAATAAAGTATAATCAGATTAAATGTTTTAGAGACTACAAATAATATATGAACCTAAAATATAAATGTTATTAAACAATTGAATACGAAACTATACTTTTTAATAGCGTGGATATTTATACTTATTGGTATAGCTATCCGCTTTTATTTTCAATTTATCTCTTGGACATTTAACGGTGATGAAATTAATCTTGGTATCAATATAATAGAGAAGTCATTTCGCGAGCTACTTTTACCTTTAGAAAGAGGACAAAGCGCACCACCTCTCTTTCTTTTATTAATGAAGTTTTTTTCTTTATTTGGAAAACCTGAACTGACATTAAAAATTCTAACCTTTATAACCTCCTCATTAACTTTACCACTATTTTATAAAATTATTAAAAGAAAAAAAGAAAAAATTTATCTACTTGCTTTGGGCTTATTATGTTTTTCCCCCTTTGTTATTACTAATTCATTAACATTAAAACAGTATAGTTTTGATCTATTTTTCATAGTTCTAGGCTTTATCATTATTAATTACAAAAGAAGTAGCTATACTCTTATTATCTTTTCAATTTTATTCTGCTTATGTAGTAATATTGGTCCTTTTTTTTGCTTATCATCGATTATTTTAATTTTAAATCAAGCAAACTTTTCTAGATTCAATAGATTTCATTTAAGATCAATTTTATTTTTAGCAGTTGGTCCAATAGTATATTTTATCTATTTCATCTATTTTATAAATCAAGAAGGTGCAGATGAGTTACGGGCATTTATGCAAGATTATTGGGAAGAAGCTTTCGCTCCTTTAAATTTAGATTTTATAAAATGGTATTTAATTAGAGTTAAAGGATTAGGTTTCTATTTCTTCACCTCTTATCTCCTTATCGATATATTCCTACTCTTAATTTCTTTTATTGGAATAGTAGCCAATCTAATTGAAAAAAATAAAAATGAAATCATTCATAAAATTTTAAAAAATTACCTTATAATTATAAGCATACATTTAGTCCTAAGCTCATTGAAGTTATATCCTTTTTCCGATAGATTATATCTTTATTTAGCACCTTTTTTATACATCTCTCTTACCAAAGGCATATTAACCTGCTTAAATATTTTTAATTCTTCTTTGCTCAAAAAAAAGATTAAACTCAAATATAGATTTCATTACATAAGTTTCATTTTACTTATTATTATGATTTACCAAATACCTTATAAAGACAATGATGTTAAAAACACGATTTCTGAAATAAGAAAATATAACGATGATATTTACATCACCCAAAAGTCTAAAGCAAGTATTTCGCTTTGGTTTGAATTAACAAAAGATAGAAATGTTCAGGAAATTTTAGAAAAATCCAATATTTTAGATATTGAGGTTCTTCCAGAAAAGAATGCTGTTATATTATCAAGGCAACAATTAAAATTTGGGCATCAAAAAGAAACAAGTTTGCCAGAAATTGAAATTCAATTTCTACTTTCTGAGAAAAAAATTAAGTTAGTCCAAACTTTTATTGGGTATAAGCTATACATTTTCAAACCCTAATCTTAAAATTTTCTTTGGCTTGCTCTTTTCTAAAAAAAACAAACCCCAACCAGAAACAGTCTACGGTTACCACCACCTGAGGATGGTCTTTTATATTTTCCCAAGCCTCAGTCATTTCTGAAGACCAATATATATCATCCAGAATCCAGACTGAATCATTATGAACCGTTGGTAGTAACTTTTCAAAATAGTTCAGCGTAGCCTCTTTGCTATGATTTCCATCAAAGTAAATAAGGTCATAATTTTTATCTAGTTGCCTATCTAAGGTTTCCCTAAAATCGCCAATTATAATATTTACATTTTTAATACTAGCACTACGTAAATGTTGCTTAGCAACCCCAGCAGTTTGGGAACATCCTTCTAATGTTGTCACATTATCACTTCCTAAAGCAAGACCAGCTGTTGCAAGACCTACAGAAGTTCCTAATTCTAATGCGTGATTCACACCAAAGTAAGAACTCACTCTGCAAAGCAACTTCATTCGTTTTAATGAAGCACCTGCGTGCGTTGCAATACCCTTTACAGAACGCTCGTTAGTTTTAAAAACTCGGGATCCAGCTCCAAAATCTTTAACCGCTATAATCTCTTTAGAGTTTAAAAGTCCTTTTCGGTAATTTAGTAAATTTCGATAGTGAGCGTATTTTTTACGATCATAAAGACACTTTGTTACAAATTGATAAATAAAGGGAGAATGTACTCCGTGCTGATTTGTCGCTCCTCGTAAAAAATTGAAATAAGCTTTAAGCGTATACCACATAATTAGCTCTAAACTTGATATTCTATACTATTAACAATGCCAATCACGTTTAAACTATCCTTCCATTTTTGCACTTAATTCAAACCATCTTTCGGTAAGTGCATCTATTTTATCTTGTACCTCCTGAAGTGCTATTGAGCGCTTATTAATTTCCTCTCCCGATAAATCTGGATTAAGAAACTCTGCTTCCTTACTTGCTTTTTCTTTCTCTAATTTTTGAATATCACGCTCAATACGATTGTATTCTTTTTGATCATTATAAGATAGTGAAGTTGATGCGGTCTTCCAGTTATCTTTTGTAGTAGCCTTTTCCTCTTTAGGCTTAACAACTATTTCCTGCTCAATAGCAGGCCCCGAATCATACACTCTAAAGTCTGAATAGTTACCCGGAAAATCTTCAACTTCTCCTTGGCCTCTAAAAACAAATAAATGATCTACGATCTTATCCATAAAATAACGGTCGTGAGATACCACAAGTAAACATCCCGGAAAGTCTAAAAGAAAACTTTCTAGTACATTGAGTGTCACTATATCAAGATCATTTGTAGGTTCATCAAGAATTAAAAAGTTAGGATTTTGAATAAGCACCGTACATAGATACAGACGCTTTCGCTCTCCCCCACTTAGCTTTTCTACAAAATCATACTGCTTTTTACGATCAAAAAGAAAGCGTTCTAGTAACTGACCGGCAGATATTTGCCTTCCTTTCTTAAGTGGTATATAATCTCCAAATTCTTTTATAACATCGATGACTTTCTGACCGGGCTTTATAGTAATTCCTTTTTGAGTATAGTACCCAAATTGGATGGTCTCTCCTATCACAATCTTACCGCTGTCAGGAGGCATACTCCCTGTTAAGATATTTAAAAATGTAGATTTACCGGTTCCATTTTTGCCTATAATCCCAATACGTTCTCCACGCTGAAAATTATATTCAAAACCATCAAGAATTTTTCGGTCTTTAAATGATTTTGATACTTTATGAAACTCCACAATTTTACTACCCAAACGTTCCATATTAAGTTCAAGTTGAACTTCGTGGTCATTACGCCTTTTTGAGGCCTTATCTTTTATTTTGGCAAAATCATCAATTCTTGACTTTGATTTTGTAGTACGCGCCTTAGGCTGGCGACGCATCCACTCTAACTCTTTTTTGAAGAGTTGTTTTGCTTTACCTGTTTCAGTTTCTTCAGTAGCAATACGCGCTTCTCTTTTATCTAGATAATAAGAATAATTACCTTTGTAATTATATAGTTTTCCCTCTTCAAGTTCTATAATTTCATTACACACACGCTCCAGAAAATAGCGATCGTGAGTAACCATAAACAGCGTGAAATTTTCTTTTGCAAAAAATGCTTCAAGCCATTCAATCATCTCTAAATCTAAATGGTTTGTGGGCTCATCAAGAATTAACAAATCAGGTTTGCTCAATAGCATATTAGCAAGAGCTAATCTTTTTTTCTGCCCTCCACTTAGTTTTTCAACCTTTCTATCAAGATCATCTAATTTAAGCTGAAAGAGAATTTGTTTGTATTGCGTCTCAAAATCCCAGGCTTGGTGAACTTCCATCTGATCAAAAGCCTTTTGATACGCATCACCATCCTCGATATTTAATAGTGCGTGCTCGTAACCTGAAATAACTTTTAGGATTTCATTATCGCTATCAAAGATTGTTTCTTCAACTGTTAACGAAGGATCTAAATTGGGTTCTTGAGGAAGAAATGCCACTTTGATTCCCTTACGGAAAATCACTTGACCACTATCGGGATTTTCGGCACCAGCTAAAATATCTAGCATAGAGGTTTTCCCAGTACCATTTTTTGCTACCAACCCTATTTTTTGGCCTTCATTAATACCAAATGATAAATCTTTAAATAAGACCTTCTCTCCAAAAGCCTTTGCGATAGATTCTACCGAAACATAATTTATTGCACTCATAGGCTGCGAATTTAGCCTTTAAATGTGGAGTAGAAAACTCATTAATTGGTTTACCTATCCAGTATCTCTTTAATATTAGGTTTAAAATATGCAGGTCCTTTTAATACTTTTCCGTCTTCACGATAAATAGGTTTCCCATCTGCACCTAATTTACTCATATTGCTGCGTTGAATTTCGGTGAAAACTTCTTCAATTTTGTGCTGCATTCCGTGTTCTATAATGGTTCCGCATAAAATGTACAGCATATCTCCCAGTGCATCTGCCACCTCTGTCAAATCATTAGAATTTGCCGCTTCAAGATATTCCTCATTTTCTTCTTTCATAAGGTTATACCGAAGCCTGTTTTTTGCTTCACCTAAATCTGCGATTGGACGATCATTAATACCTAGTCCAAAGGCAGTATGAAATTCGTGAACAGCTGCTAGTCGTTTTTTCATATTATTCTATTTAAAGAGTTAATTTTGACCTGTTCGTGCAAATTACGTATTGAAAAATAAATGTTTAGTAGATGACAAATTTTTCAACGTAGTTCATTTAAAAAACTTTGTAATGTTTAGTACCGGTCAATTAATTTTCGCAGCCCTTTTTTTTATAGCTTTTGTCATATTTGTGTTTATGAGTTATCGTAAAGATAACAAGCTGCATAAAAAAGAATATAAAGGTAGTTTCTGGATTTTAATTGGTTTTATAGGATTTGTAGTCATCCTATTTGCAATTAAGTTATTTCTTAAGGAATAGTCGCAAATAACTAATATGACAACAGTTAAATATTAAATCATATTTAATTGTTAAATTTGAATTCCTAATCGCACCTCTAGATGAAAATATTAAAGTATTTATTTTTTTTACTGCTCATACTTTTTATAGCAGGAGCAATATATTTTGCTACAAAAGATGGCTCTTATGAAGTTGAAGAGTCTCAAATTATTGAAGCTCCCATTTCATTAGTATATAACAAGGTGAATGATTACAAGTCTTGGGAAAACTGGGGACCCTGGAAAAAAGAAGACCCGACAATGGTTTTTAATTATCCTGAAAAAACAAGTGGAAAGGGTGCAAGCTACAGCTGGAACGGTGAAGAAGTTGATGGATCTATGCGAACTACCTCAGCAATAAAAAACCAAAGACTAGAACAAGAAATTACATTTATTACTCCCGCAGGAGAACGTCACGCAAATGTTTATTGGCAGTTTGAAAAGGTTGAGAATGGCACTAAAGTTACATGGGGAATGCGCGGAGAGCACACATTAATGGATAAGGCTTACTTCTCATTTACAAGCTATGATTTTGATGAAGCCATGCGCACCATGTATAAAACCGGTCTTAGCTCTCTAGATAGCAGTGTGCGTGAAGATATGCAGGCTTATTCTATTAAGACAGACGGTATAACGCAATACAGCGGTGGGTTTTATATGTATGTAACTACATCTACAACATTAGATGCAGCCCGCAACAAAATAAAACAAATGATTCCGCAGGTTAATAACTATATGAAAGGTAATAACATTACCGTCTCTGGAAAGCCGCTTTCAATTTTTAATAGTAGAGATTTAAATAATAATAGCGCTATAATATCAAGTGGTTTACCTACAACATCTCAAATTATAGTTGCTGAAGACAGTACTATTTTATGCGGCTTTATGCCTTCATACACCGTAGTTAAAACTACACTTATAGGAGATTACAAAAATTTGAAAGAAGCTTGGTCAAACACTGAAACATATCTAGCAAAGAATAATCTATCTAAGGCTGAAAATAGCTATCCTTTTGAAATTTATGTCGTAGACCCAGAAGACAATCCTAACCCGGCAGAGTGGATAACAGAATTGTATATACCTATAGCCGTTGAGGAACAAACTTCTGAAGCCCAATGAAGCAATTACTACTAGTATTTATAGGAGGTGGCGCAGGAAGCTCGCTTCGATATTTACTAGCAAAATGGCTTAATCCTTCAACTGATGGTTTTCCGTACGGGACACTGACTACAAATATTATCGGAAGTTTATTAATAGGATTTATCTTAGGCTGGGCTCTAAAGACTAATTCTCTTTCTGCTAATTCTACTTTGATTCTAGCAACAGGTTTTTGTGGTGGTTTCACAACTTTCTCTGCATTTGCATATGAAAATCATCTATTCTTAAAGAATGGCGATTTTTTCAATTTTATAATTTATACCCTGTTAAGTTTGATTTTGGGATTTTCCGCAGTATTTATAGGCATTTGGTTCTCTAAGATTTATTGAAATAAAATTCATAATTATTTAATTCCCTAAATAAAATTTTAAAACATTTACCTTAGTTTTAAGCAATTAAAATCAGCATACAGATTCCACATACTATGATAAATAATAGTTCAAAATATCAAGCTACTTATAAGGTCTCAAAGCCTCTGCCTGATAGTTTGTGTTAACCATTATAGATTTTATAAAACACAAAAGTCTGGCATTAGAACGTCAGACTTTTTTTATGATTTAAAATTATGTTTCAGTTTTTGAATTCTTACTTCAATAGTTTCAAGGGCCTTTCTAGAGAGGTGTGGTGGCTAGCGCTAATAACATTGGTGAATCGTGCTGGAGCCATGGTTATTCCTTTTCTATCACTTTATCTTAGAGATGATTTAAATTTTAGTCTTGGTGATGTAGGATGGGTTATGACTTGTTTTGGGTTTGGATCTTTAGCCGGATCCTGGTTGGGAGGCATTTTGTCAGACAAAATAGGGTTCTATAAAACTATACTCATTAGCCTAATAGGAACAGGCTTAGGTTTTTTCGGTCTTCAATTTATAACCAGTTTCTGGGCAATTTGTATTGGTTTTTTTATGTTAATTGCAATTGCAGACCTGTCTAGACCTGCATTTTTTGTAGCATTAAGCGCTTATAGTAAACCGGAAAATAAAACGCGTTCTTTGACTCTTATTCGGCTTGCCATAAATCTTGGATTTTCGGCAGGACCTGCAATTGGCGGACTCATAATTGCCGGCATAGGATATTATGGCCTTTTTTGGGTAGATGGAATTTCTTGTATTTCGGCAGGTTTTTTATTAATTAATACCTTAAATCCCAAAAAAGCAAAAGTTACAGATACAGAGATCTTAATAGACAATCCGTTATCTCCCTATAAAGATAAAATCTATCTTATTTTTCTAGTGGCCCTGGCTCTTTTTGGTGTTGTTTTCGTTCAATATTTCTCTACAGTTCCATTATATTATAAAGAAATCCGGGATCTTTCTGAGCTACAAATAGGACTACTTCTAGGCTTAAACGGGCTTATTATATTCTTGTTTGAAATGCCACTTATAGCCTTTGCAGAGCGCAAAGGATGGTCACAAATATCAAGTGTTATAGGAGGATTAATTCTTACAGGGATAAGTTTTATATTTTTCTTCACTACTCAGTATACTAGTTTTCTTATTGTAGGTATGGTAGTAGCCACATTGGGAGAGATGATAGCTTTTCCTTTTGGCAATGCGCTTGCGTTAAGAAGAGCTAAATTAGGTAGACAAGGTGCTTATATGGGACTTTACAGCATGTCGTTCTCTTTATCTCACATTTTTGGGCACAATACAGGTATGCAACTTGTAAACACGTTTAGTTACGATATTACTTGGATTTTTATGATGGGAGTAACTCTTATTGCTCTTCTACTTTTATTTTACGTGAAAAAATTTCTAAAAAAAGAAGACGATCTTCTTACCGAAGTTTCTAAAACTTAGATTTCCCAAGGTAATTAGCTATAATTTGATTGTAAGTAGGCTTAATCTTAAGGGTTGTCGTTTCTGGAATAGCATACAAAGATTCATAGTCGGTAAATCCTTGCTTTAGCAACTCTTCCAGATAGAAATAGGCGGTATTATCATCGTCATCTTGAGCAGATAAACTAATAATATTTAAATAAGCTTGATAATCTCTAGCATCTAACATCGTGGCTAAAACATTCCCAAAAATACGCTGAGGAATTAACCCTACTTTATTTAGTGTTAGAAAATCTTCGATAGTATAAGAGATATAACCCAGCATTCTATGAGCTACTTTTTGCTCGTTTGCCATTGTAGCATTGTCAGCAGAATTTTTAAAATTACTAATTCGGCTATCCCAATATCCAAGATTTTCAAAATTAGCTAGCGTGATATCTTCATCAAGAAAGTATTGAATATCCTCTAAAAGAAGTAGTTCCTGCAAATTTCCTGATCTGTTTGCACGCTTAGCCGTTTTGTATGCATCAGTCCTCCGAAGATCTTTATAAAAATCTTTTAACTTATCTAATGATACATTGCCCCTATAATCGCTTTTTAAATCTTGACTCAGGTCATAAGCGGTAAGATATTCCCCTTTTAATACAAGCTTGTCGAGTGCTTCAAGGTCTGAATTATAATTGCGCTGCCATATGCTATCTGCCACTTGCAAGTTAAACCTATCTGTCTGGAAGTGATTTAATCTATTAATAAGAATACCTAAGAAATTTGCGCTAGGCCAGGCTCCTGTATCTGAATATGTATATAGTTCATTGTAATTATTTAAACTTTTCATCATATTAAAATGATTTGCCATCTGATAATAACTAGGTGATGAATCTCCTACGACACCTATAACTGCATTACCACTAGCTTGCTCAATGTATTGCTCTGCAAAATAAATATCATCTATTACTAAAATTCCCGCAGTATTTTTTAAAACATACGATAATGCACTTGCAGTCTTAGCGCCAGAACCTAAACCTGTTATATAAACTTGTCCAGATTCTAATGCCACTTTTGCAAACACGTCGCGCATCATCGTTACAGCCTGCTGTGCATTTGTATCCAGACTATCCAGATTTTTACTCAATTTAAAATTATTAGAAACTACTACATACTCTTCCCCAGCAATTGCCGACACAAAGAGACGGGCTGCTCGCATACCATCTCCATTAGGATCGAGAACAAATAAAACTTTGGAAGCAGTCGCCTTAGTATAATTAGGCGGTAAATAAATTGAATAAGCAAGATTTAAGCTATCTGAGACCACTTCAATTTCTGTCACCATTCCCTTTAGCAAGGTTTGCTGTTGTGCAAAAGAATATTGAGTAGTGCTTAATAGGATTATAAATAGGAAGTAAAATATACGCATTTGATTTTTAGATTATCATCAACAATAATTATGCTACAATTTAAAATAAAAAAACTGCCTTGACAGGCAGTTTTGTATTTAGGAATGAAAGTATTGTTATTCTATGATTCTACCCGTTGGGTAACTTGATCTTGATTCTTTTTAAATAAAAATTTAGCAAATAAAGAAACAACAAATAAATCTGCAGATATTAGAAATAATACGCGTGCTGCTTCTGTTGCCCATAGATTAAAACCCCCAAAACCGTATACTCCTGTTATAAGTGCAATAATCAAAAAAGGAAGTGTAAATCGTTTCATATGAGTGTTTTTAAGTTTAATATCCGTTGTAAAAATATCGCGATTCTCCTATTTTCAATCACAATAAATTACTAATTACTATAAATTTAACGATCTGGTTATACTTTGTTAAAACTGCTTAATATCAAATTATAAGGGCATTACCTAAAGGTTTAGAATACGTACGTAATTACGCTACAGTTTGTATCTTTACATCAGCAAAAAACAAGGCATGAATACTGAAACTATTGCATCACCTGTACGAACTCCAAAGCCAAAATGGTTAAGAGTTAAATTACCTACAGGTAAGAAGTATACTGAGTTAAGATCATTAGTAGACAAATATGATTTGCATACTATTTGTACATCAGGAAGTTGCCCTAATATGGGAGAATGTTGGAGTGAAGGTACTGCTACATTTATGATATTAGGTAATGTTTGTACGCGATCTTGTGGCTTTTGTGGTGTAAAAACAGGTAGACCAGACACTTTAGATTGGGAAGAACCAGAGAAAGTTGCCCGATCTATAAAATTAATGGCTATCAAACATGCCGTTATCACATCTGTAGATCGTGATGATTTAAAAGATATGGGATCAATAATGTGGGCCGAAACTGTAAAGGCTATACGCAGAATGAATCCCAATACAACTTTAGAAACACTTATTCCAGATTTTCAAGGAAATGAAAGAAACATCGATAGAATTATTGAAGTTTCTCCAGAGGTAGTGTCTCACAATATGGAAACTGTAAAACGTCTTACTCGAGAAGTACGTATTCAAGCTCAATATGAGAGAAGTCTGGGTGTTTTAAAATATTTAAAAGATAATGGTATTAGACGCACAAAGTCTGGTATTATGCTGGGTCTTGGAGAAACCGAAGATGAGGTTTTACAAGTTATGCGTGATTTAAGAAGCGCTAACGTAGATATTGTTACAATAGGGCAATACTTACAGCCTTCAAAAAAACATCTTCCGGTAAAGCAGTTTATCACACCAGACCAATTTAAAAAATATGAAGTTTTAGGTCTAGAAATGGGCTTTAGACATGTAGAAAGTGGTGCATTAGTACGATCTTCTTATAAAGCTCAAAAACATCTTCTATAGCTAATTTTCAATGTCTAAAATTAAAATAGGAATAAACGGGTTTGGTCGCATTGGCCGCAGACTTTTTAGGTTATTATATGACAATCCATCAATAGAAATTGTTGCTATAAATGACCGTGCAGATGGTAATACGCTTGCACACTTACTCAAATATGATAGTATTCACGGAATTTTTGACAAGGATATTAGCTTCTCAAATGGCTGCTTACTAGTTAACGATCGTGAAATAAATTTATATCAGTTTTCAGAACCTGAGCATATTCCGTGGTTCACACATTCTCTAGACCTTGTTGTAGAAAGTACCGGTAAGTTTAAAACCTATGACCTTCTTGAAAAACATCTGGAGGCCGGTGCACCTAAAGTTATATTGAGTGTACCTGCTACAGATGAGCGTATTAAAACAATTGTTTTAGGCGTAAATGACGAATTGATCACCGGCGACGAACTCATCATTTCTAATGCAAGCTGCACTACAAATAACGCAGCCCCGATGATAAAAGTTGTAAACGATCTTTGTGGTGTGAAGCAAGCCTACATCACCACGGTACATTCTTACACCACAGATCAAAGTTTACACGACCAGCCTCACCCAGATCTAAGAAGAGCCAGAGCTGCAGGACAATCGATAGTTCCTACAACAACCGGAGCCGCAAAAGCATTAACAAAAATATTTCCGAAGTTATCTAATGCTATTGGTGGCTGCGGAATACGCGTACCCGTACCTAACGGTTCGTTAACAGATGTCACACTCAATGTGGAACGCGACACTACAATAGAAGAAATAAATGAAGCATTCAAAACTGCTTCAGAAACCTATTTAAACGGAATTCTTGAATACACAACAGTTCCGCTAGTTTCTATAGATATCGTAGGGAATACCAATTCGTGCATATTAGATGCTCAAATGACATCCGTAATTGGTGACCTCGTAAAATTAATAGGTTGGTACGACAATGAAACGGGCTACTCTGCACGAATTATAGATTTAATCCTAAAAATCTCACGAAAATCATAAAAGATCGTTTCTAATTTTGGCAAAGTGTCTATATTAGTAGCTCAATGAAGAAAATAATGCTTTTCGACAAAAAACTACTTCTCGTTTTTCTGTTGTTTTCAGCGGTTTGTTTGGGTCAACGACCTAACAATAATGAAAATGAACGCAACATTAAAATAGACTCTTTAATTATTAACGCAGTTAAATTAATAGCGTCTTCTAATTTTACAGAATCTGTAAAGAAACTCGAAGAAGCAAGATACCTTGCGCAGAAAATAGATAATAAAAGCCGGGTTGCAACTGCGAGTCAATTACTGAGTAACGTCTATTTAAAACAAGGCGAATTTGATAAAGCTAATGTCGAAATCAGGGATGCAATTATCACCCATCAGGAGCTTAAAGAAACAGATCAACTGGGAAAAGATTATTTGTATTATGCTCAAATTTTAATTAAAACTCAAGAGTCACAGCGGGCATTACCTTTTCTTCAGCAAGCTGAAACTATTCTAAAAGGATCACGGGATCCCGGCGTGGCAGATGATCTAGCGTCTGCATATCTCTACCACGGGAATATTCTTCAGGAATCAAAAAAAACTGATGAAGCGCTTCCCAAATATGAAAATGCACTCTCCTTATTGCAAAATCAGAAGAAGAAAAATTACTATGTAATTGCTCGTATTTACATACAAGCTTCCAGAGCATATGAAAGTCTTACAAATAGAGACAAGAGTCTTGATTATGCTTCTAAGGCTCACGAGATAAGCATAAACAACAATTTTCCGCAAATTGAATTAGATGCTTTAGCTCTTTTAGGAACGATTTACAGCAATTCAAAAGATTACGAGCAGGCCTTCGCCTATCTTGATACCTACAATCAAAAAAGACAAACTTATTTTGGTGATAACGGCTCCAATACAAAAGCGCTCACCATAAAAAATGCTTTGTTATCTGAAATAGATCCTGCAGATTACAATCCCGCTCGATTAGTGCAGGCTAATAAAATTACCACGGTATTAATTATAGCATTATTCACCATATTGTGTCTTCTAGCACTTTCACTTTATAAGAATAATAATCTGCGTGCAAAAGCAAACGAATTGCTTCAGGCCAAAAATGCGGAACTTATAATTGCTAAAGAAAATGCAGAAAAAGCATCTGTAGTAAAGGCTCAGTTTCTATCAACAATTACTCACGAATTGCGTACTCCTATGTATGCAGTCACCGGCCTTACGCATTTATTGCTAAGTGAAAATCCTACAGATGAGCAAAAGAAACATTTAGACTCTCTAAAGTTCTCTGGAGAATATCTTCTCTCACTCATTAATAACATACTTGATCTTAACAAACTTGAAGCAGATAAGGTAGAGGTTGAGAAAGCTACTTTTAATTTACGCAAACGAGTGGATGATGTTCTTTTTGCACTAGAACGTTCTGCACAAGAGAAAGGAAATAAACTTATATTAGAATACGACAAAGAAATACCTGAACAAATTGTGGGAGACCCTTTAATGATGTCTCAGATTCTAATCAATTTAATTGGTAACGGAAATAAGTTTACGCGCGACGGCTCTATTTTTATACGCATTCAGCAACTAAGTAAAAATGAAACGCAAACGTTTTTACACTTTGAGATTGAAGATACCGGTGAAGGTATAAGTAAGAAAAAACAAAAAGATATTTTTCAGAATTTCACTCAGGGATCGGTTCAAATTAATAGAAAATTTGGTGGTACCGGCTTAGGATTGTCTATTGTTAAGCGCCTGCTCAATCTTCAAAAAAGTAAAATTGAATTAGAGAGCACACTGGGTAAAGGATCAAAATTTTTCTTCGATATAAAATATGCACTTCCATTGAGCAAAGACAAAGAACCTGAAGAGCGTGTTTATGAGATAGATTACGAATCTTTAAAAGGAAGAAAATTACTCGTAGTTGAGGACAACAAAATCAATCAAATGATCACCCGTAAGATTTTAGAAAAAAATTCTATGGAGTGTGATGTTGCAGACAATGGTGAGATTGCAATTGAAAAGGTGCGTTTTGAAAATTATGACCTGGTCCTTATGGATATTCATATGCCTGGAATAAGCGGAATAGAAGCAACACAGAAAATTAGAGAGTTTAATAAAGACCTTCCTATTCTTGCGTTAACCGCTGTTACTATAGATGAAAATATTGATGATTTTTATCTTGCCGGTTTTAATGATATTATACCTAAACCCTATAAAATTGAAGAATTCTTCTTTAAGATTCACAATGCGTTAAAACGCAAAAATGTCATTATCTAGAAGTAGAGTCGATATAATTTAAGATCATTTCATTAAAATTTTCAGCATCGTCCAAGAATTTAAAAACTATTGGAATATAGTAGAGTTTTGATTTTTTTAATTTTCCGTCTAGTCTAACAAAATCTTTTTCGGTAGTAATAATAATTTCAGAATCGTCTAACTTGTTAAGTTCGTCTTCAGTAAAATTATGATGATCTGAAAATTTGAGATGATTAAAATCTATTTTTTTACTTTCTAAGTAATTTAGAAATGGCTTTGGTTTAGCGATACCCGTTACTACAGTTATCTTTTTATTTAAGAAAGCTTCCCAATCATGAGAACCCCTAATGGACTGTATTTCGCTATATGCAATGGCTGTAAAATAAACAGGTGCGCTGCTGTATCTAGAGATTTTAGCACGTATTTTATGCTGGTTTTCTTCGGAAAGGTTATCAGGACATTTAGTAACTACAATACAATCTGCCCGGTCTGCACCCGCACGCTTTTCTCTTAAATTGCCTGCGGGAAGCACAAGATCTTTATAAAACAAATCGTCATAAGCAGTAAGCAAAATCAAAAGTCCTGGTGAAACTTTACGATGCTGATAAACATCATCTAAAACAACTACATCAGGACAAATAGATTTCTCACGTAATTTTGAAATACCTTCTACTCTATTTTCACAGACAGCAACCTGAACATCTTTAAACTTACGTGCAAATTGCAACGGCTCATCACCCACTTCTGATGCTGTAGAATTTTGACTAACATCGAGATAACCAGTAGTTTTTCTACCATATCCTCTACTTAATGTTCCAACTGTATACGAATCGTTAAGAAGAGAAATAACGTATTCGGTCATAGGAGATTTACCAGTACCTCCCGTAGAGAGGTTGCCTATACCGATAACCGGAAAATCATAAACCCTAGAATTAAATACTTCTTTATCAAACAAGAAATTACGCAGTTGCGTTACTCCATCGTAAGCAACCGCAATTGGCCATAGTATTTTACGTGCGTTCTTCACAGGCTCGAAGTTATAATTTTTATATTTACGCACCACGAGATGATTATTGAGTGGGAAATATATAAGCTAATTACACTATGAAAGTTAAAGAAATTATTAATGCTCTAGAGGAATTTGCCCCTTTGGCAAATGCAGAAGATTTTGATAACGTAGGCCTTCTCGTAGGTGATATTAATACCGAGGTTACTGGAATTCTAGTAACATTAGACACCCTAGAAAAAACCATTGATAATGCTATTGCGCAGCATTGTAATCTGGTGGTAAGTTTTCATCCTATACTATTTAGCGGTCTCAAAAAAATAACCGGAAAAAATTATGTCGAACGTGTTGTATTAAAAGCTATTAAAAATGATATAGCTATTTATGCTATTCATACAGCATTAGACAATGTGCCTCATGGTGTAAGTAAAGGAATGTGTGACGCTTTGGGTTTAACAAACCGAAAAGTACTGATTCCTAAAAAAGGAAAAATTAAAAAGCTGACTACGTACGTTCCTGAAGATATTTACGAAAAGGTGAGAACAGCACTTTTTGAAGCTGGAGCCGGAAGTATTGGCAACTATGAATCGTGTAGTTTTAGCACATACGGCGAAGGAACTTTTTTAGGTAAACCAGAAAGTAATCCTACAAAAGGAGAACGTGGCAAACTACAAGTAGAAAAAGAATTACAATTAAATGTAACTTTTGAAGCGCACCTAGAAAAAGCAATTCTTAATACCTTATTTGAATCGCATTCTTATGAAGAAGTAGCTTATGAGATTACCACGCTCGATAATAGCAATCAACAAATAGGAATGGGCATGCTGGGAGAATTACCAGAAGCACTAGATACCCCATCATTTTTAAAATTTGTGGCTCACAGCTTTCAGGCTAAGGGAGTTCGTCACTCTGTTGAGTTAGAAAAACCGATTAAAAAAGTCGCTGTTTTAGGAGGTAGCGGTAGTTTTGCCATAGAGGCCGCAATTCACTCAGGAGCAGATGCTTTTATAACAGCAGACTTAAAATATCATCAGTTTTATCAAGCTGAAAATAAACTTATACTTGTAGATATTGGGCACTATGAGAGTGAGCAATTCACAAAAAATATTCTTACTGACTTTCTTACGAAAAAATTTACTAATTTTGCAGTCGTTTTAGAAGACGAAAACACCAATCCTATTAAGTATTTATAATATGGCAAAAAAGACCGAAGCTACCGTTGAAGAGAAACTCAGAGCATTATATGATTTGCAGCTGATACATTCTCGTGTTGATACCATTCGCAATGTGCGAGGTGAGCTTCCTTTAGAAGTAGAAGATCTTGAAGATGAAGTTGCAGGATTAAATACCCGACTTGAAAAATTAGGAGGTGAACTTGGCTTAATTGATGATCAGATAAAAGCTAAGAAAATTCTTATTGAAGAGTCAAAAGCTTCAATTAAGAAATATACTGAGCAGCAAAAGAATGTACGTAATAACAGAGAGTACAATTCTTTGAGTAAAGAAATTGAATTTCAAGAATTAGAAATTCAGCTTGCTGAAAAAAATATCAGAGAATACCGTGCTCAAATTGAGCAAAAAAATTCTGTGATTGATCAAACTAAAGAGCGCGTTGGAGAACGTCAAAAGCACTTGAAGCATAAAAAACAAGAGCTTGATGCTATTTTAGGTGAAACTGAAAAAGAAGAACAAGCACTTTTAGAGCAAAGCCAGGCTTTTGAAAACTCTATAGATGAGCGTCTTGTTAAAGCTTACAACCGCATACGTTCTAACGTACGTAACGGTCTTGCTGTCGTAGCAATCGAGCGTGGAGCATCAGGAGGATCATTTTTTACAATTCCACCTCAGGTTCAGGTAGAAATTGCAGGTCGCAAAAAGATCATCACCGATGAGCATAGTGGTAGAATTCTTGTTGATGAAGAATTAGCCCGTGAAGAACAACAGAAAATGCAAGAAGTCTTTGCAAAATTGTAAGACTCTCACATAACTATTAAAAAAAGCTCCGTAAATACGGAGCTTTTTTTTTTGCCTTATCTTATAGTTTAACAAGCTGTTAGCAGCGACACCTATAAGATTCTCCTACATTTAATGAAAATTCACACGATGCGCGCTTTCTTAATTACATTCGCTCTATTCTTCATGAGTTTATCGTGTACAAATTCTGGCAATACAGAAAATGACCTTGCGATGATGCAAAAGCTTCCTTTTCAAACCGAAACCAAAAACGGATTAGCAAGAGCCTATTTTGCAAGTGGTTGTTTCTGGTGTGTAGAGGCTATATTTGAGAGTGTTGCAGGTGTCGAGGAAGTCATTAGCGGTTATAGCGGTGGTATAGAAGAAAATCCTAGTTATGAAGCCGTAAGTTATGGGAAGACTAACCATGCAGAAGCTGTAGAAGTACTTTACAACCCCCAAATTATATCATTCCAAACATTAGTTTCTGTATTTTTTGCGTCGCACGACCCTACCACACGCAATCGCCAAGGGCCTGATACCGGAAGACAGTACCGGTCTATTGCATTTTATCAAAATGAAAATGAAAGAGAGATCATAGATCGAACTATAAAAGATTTAAATGAGAAGCATTACGACGGCAAAATAACCACGCAAGTATTTCCTTTTCAAAAATTTTGGAAAGCAGAAGATTATCATCAAGATTATGAATCCAAGCATCCTAGAAATCCATATATTCTAGGAGTTTCATTGCCTAGACTGAAAAAATTTAAAGAAAATTATCCCGAAGTATTAAAAGATAAAAAATTACACTAATGATACAAAAAACCGTACTCCCACTATTTTTATTCGCTTTAACAGCTTCAGCTCAAGAGGATTTTTCAAAATTTAAATCTCGCAATAGAATTTTAGTCTTTTCAACAACGAGTCTTCAAAATGAAAATTTCACAGCGCAATGGGATCAATTTAAATCAGCTTCAAAGAAATTAGACGATCGTAACATTATAATTTTCGCACTCTCTAAAGGCAGAATTTATGACAAAGATCTCAAAGTTGTTTCCTCCTATCATATCGCTCCACTACGTAAAAAGTATAAAATTCCGCTAGGTTATGAAGGAATTACCTTAATAGGAAAAGATGGCGGTGTGAAGCTACAAAAACAGTATGCTATTGAACCACGCTTAATTTTTGAAGTTATTGATCAAATGCCTATGCGCCAACGCGAAATGCGTCAAAATATTGATGATTAATTTTCCAAATTTTATGGGATTCGTAGTCCACCTATTACAAAAGGAATTATCATTTAAAATCTTTCATAAACTACCCTCAATTCTCTAGAGCTTAACAATACTATAGGACACGTGAATCTTCTTTTATCATACGTTTAACAGAAGACTTAGTCAGGGTACAGTACTTTCATTGACTAAGTTAATAACATAGGTCAACCGCAATATGCTTGTTAATCTATAATTTTAAAAAAATTGAAAAAGAAAATTTATGAAAACTAATCAACCTTTATTAGAGTCGTTTGCACTAGGAGATATCACGTTAAAAAATAGGGTCATAATGGCTCCTATGACACGAAGCCGTGCAGAGAATGCAGGTAATGTGCCTACAGATTTGCATGTAGAATATTACACTCAAAGAGCGGGTGCCGGTTTAATTATCACAGAAGGCTCGCAAGTTTCAGCACGCGCTGTAGGTTATATACATACTGCAGGAATTCATACTCAAGAACAAGTTGATGGATGGAAAAAAGTTGTAGATGCTGTACACGCAAAAGATGGTAAAATATTTATACAGTTATGGCATGTAGGACGCATATCGCATCCCGATTTTCATAACGGAAACAAACCAATCGCTCCCAGTGCTGTAAATCCTAATTCTAAGGCTTTTACTTCTGAAGGTTTTAAAGATACTGTCACTCCAAAAGAAATGACACTTGAAGAAATTAAAGAAACCCAGCAAGAGTTTGTTGATGCTGCAAAAAATGCTCTAGAAGCAGGTTTTGATGGTATTGAAATCCATAGTTCTAATGGCTACTTATTTCATCAGTTTTTTAATACAAATTCAAATGTACGTACAGATAATTACGGCGGAAGTATTGAAAACAGAGCACGTTTCTTCTTTGAAACTTTAGATAAGGTTAAAGAAGTTTGTCCAGAAAATAAAATTGGGGTTCGTTTAAACCCATCTCTAAATGGGATTTTCGGTATAAATGCAACCGAAGATACAATCCCTACATTCGATCATATTATCGAACGCTTGAATAATTATGATTTAGCGTACTTACATTTATCTGAGCCTTTTAATGACGTAAGTGAGATCGAATATTTAGAAACTGAAATCGCTAAACGCTACAGACCCATCTATAAGGGTAATCTTATGATTAATGCAAATTTTGATCAGAAAAAAGGAAATGCAGTTATTAAAGAAGGTAATGCAGATTTAGTTGCTTTCGGAAAATTATACATTTCTAATCCGGATCTTGCTGAACGTTTTGCAATTAATGCACCGATGGCAGAGTGGGATGATGACACCTTTTATACACAAGGAGAAAAGGGATATATTGACTATCCTACGTACGCTGAAGAAACTCAAGATGCGTAATCTGTAATCTAAATGTTTTGTTATTTCGTTTAATGTTAACAACATAATCATTAAACAAAATATAATTTTAGGGTAAGTTTTACTTACCCTTTTTTTATGAAACATTTTACAGCAGAGCAAATAGAAGAGATGCCTTCAAGATATAGAGCGCATTTTATTAATAGTGTTACAGGTTTTAAATCGGCAAACTTACTTGGCACTATATCAGAAGATAATATTACAAACGTTGCGATATTTAGTTCGGTAACACATCTTGGAAGCAACCCTGCACTTCTTGGCTTTGTACTGCGACCTACTACAGTAGAACGCAACACCTACGACAACATAAAAAAATCTGGAATATTTACAGTTAATCATGTAAATCAAAACTTTATTAAGGAAGCACATCAAACCTCAGCAAAATACGCGGGTACGGTTTCAGAATTTAGAGAAACGTTACTTGAAGAAGAATATCTTGATGATTTTAAGGCTCCTTATGTAAAGCAAAGTCGCATTAAATTAGGCTGTGCATTTGAGAATGAATACTTCATAAAAGAAAATCACTGCATTTTTGTAATAGGAAAAGTGCAACATATTTATGTTGATAAAGAAATTCAAGATGAGGATGGGTGGTTAAATCTAGAACGCGCTCAAACTGTTTGTATAGACGGACTGGATGGTTATGCTTTACCTCAAATTTTAAATAGATTTTCGTATGCTAAACCCGGAGAATCTATTAAAACCCTTTAAACTCCTTGGCGCATAAAAAAGAGAACCTTCCGGAGAAAATTTGCTTAACCTGTGATAAACCATTTAGCTGGCGTAAAAAATGGAAAACTTCTTGGGATGATGTGAAATATTGTAGTGAGCGCTGTAGACGTACAAAAAAGAAGCTATGAATTTAGTCTGGTTTAGGAATGATCTGAGAACACGGGACAACTCAAATTTAATAGATGCCTCAGAAGCTGGCGAACCCATTCTGGCAGTATACTTTTTTGATCCACGACACTATCAGTTTGATAAATTTGGTTTTAAAAAGACTGAAAAATACAGAGCTCAATTCTTGCTAGAAACTGTTACAGATTTAAAGGAAAATCTAAATAATTTAAACATATCGTTGCTCGTATATTTTGGTAAACCTGAAGATATACTACCCGAATTAATAGAGAAGTATGACATAAAGAATATTTATCTTCAAAAAGAATGGACGTCTGAAGAAGCTGCTGTTTTATTAAATGTTCAACAAAATATTCCACAAGACATTAAATTTCTTGAGAAATACGATCAGTTCTTGTGGCATCCAGATGATATACCTTACGATCAATTTTCTCAAATCCCCAAGGTCTTTACTTATTTCAGAAAAACTTGTGAAGAGCATACAAGTGTAAGAACTGCAAAAAATCTTCCTAAAAAATTACCTCAAGAAAATCGTATAAATAATACTACACAAGTACCAACCTTACAGTCTTTAGGTCTAGAGCAATTTAAAAGAGATTCACGTTCTGCATATCCATTTAAAGGTGGAGAAAAACAAGCTATAGAACGAATTCAATCCTATTTTTTTAAGTCTAAGAGTTTAAAAAGCTATAAAGAAACCCGTAATGGTCTCGTAGGATCTGCTTATAGTTCAAAGCTATCTGCGTGGCTCGCAAATGGCAGTATTTCACCACGTACTATTTACTGGCAAGTAAAGAAGTTTGAAGAAGAATACATTAAAAATGACAGTACCTACTGGTTAATTTTTGAATTAATATGGCGGGATTTCTTTAAATATATATCGCTTAAACATGGAGATTCAATCTTTAAGATAAATGGAATCTCTACTGCAACATATGAATGGAAATCAAATGATTCCGTAAGAAAAGAATGGATTGATGGTGCTACAAAATATGCATTTGTAAATGCAAATATGATCGAACTTGCAAAAACAGGATGGATGAGCAATCGCGGTAGACAAAATGTAGCAAGCTTCTGGTCAAAAGAAAACCAACAAGACTGGCGCATAGGAGCAGCTTATTTTGAAAGTATGCTCATCGATTATGATGTACATAGCAATTTTGGAAACTGGATGTACGCTAGTGGCGTCGGCAACGATCCTAGAGATCGTATCTTTAATATAGAGAAGCAAGCAGAACGCTATGATGCATCAGGCAAGTTTACGCGTTTGTGGCTTCAGAACAATCTGTTTGATTAAATAACTAAAGGCTTGAAGAAATTACGTTTAATTCTTGGAGATCAATTAAATCATAAGCATTCCTGGTACAATGATAATTCTCAAGATGTCATTTATTTTCTTGCAGAAATGCGGCAAGAAACAGACTATGTAATTCACCATATTCAGAAGGTAATTGCGTTTTTTGAAGCAATGCGCAATTTTGCAAATTGGCTAGAATCACGAGGTAATCTTGTTATTTTCTACAAGCTTGATCATCCAGATAATATACAAGACCTAGCAAAAAACTTAAACGCACTCATTAAAGCTCATAAAATTTCAAAGTTTGAATATCAACTTCCTGATGAATACCGGCTAGATCAACAGCTGAAAACATTTACAGAAACATTGAATATTGAAACAGAAACTTTTAGCACAGAGTATTTTCTTACTTCTCGCACAGATCTAAAGCAATTTTTTGAAGGAAAGAAAACGCTCACCATGGAATATTTTTATCGTGATATGCGTAAACGATATTCAATATTGATGACGACTGATAAAGATCCCGAAGGAGGTAAATGGAATTTTGATCAAAGCAATAGAAAAAAGTGGAAAGGGGAATTCATTATTCCTCACGAACGAGGTTTTAGAAAAGATGTTACTAAAACAGCTAAACGCATTTCACAAGCTCAAATCAAAACAATAGGATCAGTAGATAATGAAAACTTTAATTGGCCCACTTCCCGACAGGATGCTCTAAGTGTTCTCAATTATTTTTGTGAACATTTATTAGTTCATTTTGGCGATTATCAAGATGCAATGGATCCCGATGAAATCTATCTTTTTCATAGCAGATTGAGCTTTGCCCTTAATAGTAAGCTTATTGACCCTTTAGAAGTTATTCATAAAGTTATAGAGCACTGGCGAGAACATAAAAATGAGATCGATATAAGCCAGGTTGAAGGTTTTGTACGACAAATTCTAGGTTGGAGAGAATATATGAGAGGCGTTTACTGGATGAAAATGCCAGATTACAAGACGACAAATAAATTAAAAAATACAAATGAGCTTCCTAGTTTCTATTGGACTGCTAATACAAAAATGAATTGTTTGCATCACAGTATTAAGCAAAGCCTAGATCACGCATATGCACATCACATTCAGCGTTTGATGATAACAGGTAATTATGCCCTGCTTACCGAAACCCATCCTGATGAGGTGGATGCATGGTATTTGGGAATATATATTGATGCCATAGAATGGGTTGAGATTACAAATACGCGTGGTATGAGTCAGTTTGCAGATGGTGGTATAGTAGCTACAAAACCTTATATCTCAAGTGGGAGTTATATTAACAAAATGAGCAATTATTGCAGTAGTTGTCACTATAACGTTAATAAAAAAACAGATGATGACGCCTGCCCATTCAATAGTTTATACTGGAATTTTCTCTCGAAAAAGAAGAGCTATTTTACTAACAATTATAGAATGAAAATGATGTTGAGCTTACTCGATAAAATTCCACCAGATCAAATGGAAAAAATTATTCATCGAGCCGAGGATATCATAAAAAACCCACAAAATTTCTAATTTACACGTTAACACACTGTTAAGCACCAACCTTAAGGTTTTAAAAAAAATTACTTTTATATCACTAACCAATATTTATAATTATGAAAGATATCATTTGGCTTATTGTTGTAATACTTATCATAGGATGGCTTGTAGGGTATTTTGGCTTTGCAGAATCAGTGGGGAGTTTAATACACATTCTACTTGTCCTTGCCGTAATTGCAATTTTATATAAGTTGGCAACTGGAAGACGCCTTTAATTAATCTAATCAAAAATTAATAGTATGAAACGTATTTTTTTAATGCTTTTTACAGCAGGACTGTTAGCTACAACTTTACAGAGCTGCCGTGAAACTGAAACTACCGGAGATAAAATCGAAAATGCAGCAGATGACGTAGAAGATGCTGTAGAATAGTAAATCTTAAATTAAAATCAAAAATGTCTGCATTACTCATGCAGACATTTTTTTTGCGCTTAAATTTCTTTTTTAATAGCCTTAACAATCAAGCGTTAAGAGCCGTTAAAGATACTAGCTGTATGGGATCTAAATTATAAATTAGAAAAAAAATACGCTATGAATACATTCACAAATACAAAGAAGATTGAGAGTTTAAGTGGGACTTGGACTTTGCATAATGGAGTTGAAATGCCTTATTTAGGATTAGGTGTTTACAAAGCCGACGAAGGAGAAGAGGTTATAAATGCAGTGAGCTGGGCTTTAGAAACCGGTTACAGGCATATAGATACTGCTAAAGCCTATGAAAATGAAGAAGGTGTAGGCAAAGCAATTAAACAAAGTAAAATAGCAAGAGAAGACCTATTTCTAACCAGTAAAGTATGGAATAGTGATCAAGGCTATGATTCTACAATCAAGGCTTTTGAGAAGTCGCTAGAACGTCTAGATACAGATTATTTAGATTTATATCTAATTCACTGGCCGGTTGAAGGTAAATATAAAGATACCTGGAGAGCGCTTGAAAAATTATATAAAGACGGAAAAATTAAAGCTATAGGGGTCAGCAATTTTTTACAACATCATCTCGAAGATTTAATGAAGGATTGCGAAATAAACCCAATGGTAGATCAGTTAGAGTTTCACCCTTGGCTTGTACAATCTGATTTGCAGGACTTCTGTAAACTGAATTCTATTCAGTATGAAGCTTGGTCTCCTTTAATGCAAGGCAAAGCTTTTGATAATGATACTCTAAAAGAACTCGGTGATAAATATGATAAATCTGCGGCACAAATAGTTATACGCTGGGATCTACAAAACGGTGTAATCACAATACCAAAATCGACTTCAAAAGACCATATAAAAAGCAATAGTGAGGTTTTTGATTTTGAACTTTCAGACCTTGATATGAAAAAAATTAATGCACTCGATAGAGAAGAACGTATAGGACCAGATCCAGATAATTTTGATTTCTAATTTTAAAGATTAGTTATTATAAATTATAATTTCAAATAAATTAATCAACGGTTGTCTTTAAAGACAGCCGTTTTTTATTATATACTCAAAACAATCTATTCCCTATTTTTTCTCTAATCCCACTAGGGCTTTGTATTTTTACAACCCAAAATTTGATTTTATGTGGAATTTAGATGGAAAGACAGCACTTGTTACCGGCGGAACTAAGGGTATAGGAAGAGCTACAGTATTAGAATTATTAGCATTAGGAGCTAAGGTAATATTCACTTCACGCAATCAAAAAGATATTGACCAATTTGAAAGTGAGCTACAGGAAAAAAGCTATATCTGCAACGGTATTGTATCTGACGTAAGTCTGGAAGATGATCAGGACCGTCTTACAGATTTTGTGTTTGAACGAAGTGGTAGTTTAGATATTTTAGTTAATAATGCTGGACTTAATATTAGAAAAGAAGCTACGCACTATGAGCCCGAAGAATACCGAAAAATTCTAGAAGTAAATCTTATAGCACCATTTGAGCTTACCCGTAAATTTTATGCTTTATTAAAAAGATCTGGTAAGGCTTCTGTAATTAATGTTGCCTCTGTTGCCGGTAGTCAGGATGTAAAAAGCGGCACTCCTTACGCCATGTCAAAATCAGGTTTATTGCAACAAACCCGCAGCTTGGCTTCAGAATGGGCACAAAATAATATACGTGTGAATTCGGTATCACCGTGGTATACTCAAACGCCCTTTGTTGAAGAGGTTATTAATCAAAAAGAACGTTACGATAAGATAATCGAACGTACGCCTATGCAACGTTTTGCATCTCCTGAAGAGGTTGCTGCCACGATAGCTTTTTTAGCTATGGAAAAAGCTTCTTTTATCACAGGACAAAACATTAAAGTAGACGGCGGTTTAAGCGCAAATGCGTTGTAAATTATTTATAACCTTGGGCTTGTAGGTCGAATAGTTCTGCATATAATCTGGGAGCTTTCATGAGTTCTTCATGAGTTCCCAGTTCAAGAATGCGTCCATTTTCTAAAACGAGAATGCGGTCTGCCATACGTACCGTACTAAAACGATGCGATATTATTATACTCGTTTTACCTTTAGTAAGATCTATAAACCGTTCAAAAACTTCGTATTCGGCTTTTGCATCTAATGCAGAAGTTGGCTCATCTAGAACCATTACCATAGCATCTTTCATATAAGCTCGTGCAAGCGCAACTTTTTGCCACTGCCCGCCAGACAATTCTTGGCCTTTTTTAAATCTTTTTCCTAATTGAGTCTCATAACCGTCTTGTAAATCTTTAATAACCTCAGTAGCCAGACTCAACTGTGCTGCATTATCAATACGTTGATCATCTTTTACGGCAAGTATATCTCCTACGGCGATATTTTCACGCAGGGTGAATTCATATCTAAAGAAATCCTGAAAGATTACTCCAAACATTTGTTGGAATTCTGCTTTGTTGTATTGATTGATATTGATCCCATCTAATAAAATTGCCCCTTGAGTGGGTTCATAAAACCGCAGCATCAATTTAATAAGTGTAGTTTTCCCAGCACCATTTTGACCTACAAAAGCCATTTTCTCCCCGGCTCTTAGTTCAAAACTCACTCCTTTTAAAACTTCAGTATCACTACCAGGATAACCAAAGTGCACATCTTGAAGTTCAAACCCAATTTTAATTTCAGTAGGAAGTTCTAGAAAATTCTTGTCTTGATCTGGAATGATTAAATCTACAAAATCAAAATAATCTTTTAAATACAATGCACTTTCAGTAATACGCGTAAAATTTGAAAAGAAGGTTTGTAAGTTATTACGCAGGCGGTTAAAAGATGCCGATAAGAAAGTAAGTTCCCCTATTGTAATCTCACCTAGTAATACACTGCGAATGATGACTATATATGCACCATAATAGCATATTACACCTAGTATATTAAAAAGTGCACTATAAATGCTTCGTTTTACAGTAATACTCTTATTGATAGAATAATATTGCTCACTTAGATTTCTAAAACGTGTTGCTATAAAATCTGTAAGTCCAAAAAGTTTTATCTCCTTGGCTGTTTTATCATTTGCACCTATATATCGCAAATAATCTAATTCCCTGCGTTCAGTTGTCCAGCTTCTTGACAATGAATATTGCTGACCGCTAAATCGAATTTCGTTTATAAATAGTGGTATTATACTTAAGGCCAGAAGTACAATGAGCAATGGCTCGAAGTAAATTAGACCAGCAATAAGCGTCGCGATAGAAATAATACTTTGTGCTTGACCCAGTGCGTTGCTCATAAGCCCTACTCTACCCTGAGTTTGCTGTCTGGCTCGTTCAAGTTTATCATAGAATTCTGAGTCTTCAAGCTGACTCATATCTATTTCACTTGTTTTTCTAATCATTGTCTCAGATGAGCGTATATTGTATTTATCACCTAGAAGACCATCGGTAATAGCGATTATTCTGCTTATTACATCAGAAACCACTGCAATTACAAATTCGAGAATTACATAATTCCACAATTGAGTGTAATCTGGATCTGTTGCAGCCACCTGAGCGATTACCTCATCTATTATAAGTTTTCCTACCCATAGAATAACTACAGGAGCAAATGAATTTATTAGTCTGCAGTTTAAGTTGACCAGAAACAATTGCGGACTAACAGACCAGATTTCTTTAAAAAAACGTGGAATAAACCGTAAAGCCTGAAATGAAGCTCTTACGTTTGTCTTTTTATTATCTGAAATACTATCTAGTTTTGGTCGCATATGTTATAAATACTATTATAAAACAGAATGATTTTTGAGGCCCTAAGTAATATTTCCGCGGAAGCACACCGATTTATTTTTTCATAAATTTCATTTTGATACTGAAAGCTGAGTGTTAATTATCAAAAGCAAATTACTGAATCACTATTTCTCTTTTGATTCTGCGCCTGTAATACAATATCAATAACATACTACAAAGTGCACAAGAAAATAAAATAAAAAGTAATGGCATTACACCATCTGTAACTAGTTGAGAAACTGCAATACTGGCTACCGAACCAAATATCATACCTATACTTCCTACTAAAGCCGAAGCACTACCAGCTTGAATAGTAAATGGATCTAATGACAAGGCTGTAGTATTTGGATTTTGAAATCCGATACAAAAGAGCATCATAAATAAGAATGGATAAATTATCCAAAATTGTACACCCACAACGCTACTTATGATCAATCCTCCCAGAGTGAGCAGTGTCAATGCGATACTAATGGTAACAGCGATATTGAATAATGAAAATTTTCTGAGAGCCAATCTATTAATTTGGCTTCCTAATATTAAACCCAACGCATTGCTTCCAAAAACCCACCCAAACTCTTGTTCGGTCAATCCAAAAAATGATAAGAATATAAAGGGCGCACTGCTAACATAACTTAGTAAGGCACCCAAAGAAAATCCACGTATCATCGCAAAAATGAAAAATTCTCTATTTTTTAAGATAGAGAGATATTCAGATAGAATGCGTTTTGGGCGTAAACTGGTTGCCTTATTCGGCTTGGCACTTTCGGGCAAAATATAAGTGATGAGTAATAACATTAAAACGGCAAAACCGGCAAGTATAAAGAAAACAGCTTCCCAGTCAAATGCCCCTATAACCAGACCACCTACAGTAGGTGCTATAATAGGTGCAACTCCCATAATTAACATGAGTGTCGATAGTACATCGGCAACTTGTTTCTTTTCAAATAAATCACGCACCATAGCTTTTGAAGCTACCATGCCTGCACATCCTCCTAACGCCATAAAAAATCGAGCAGTTACGAGAATTTCTAACTTCCAACTAAAGGCACAAATTAAAGATGAAAAAATGAATAAGGTAAGTCCTCCGATAAGTGGTCGTCTTCTCCCAAACCTATCCATTAATGGGCCGTAAGCTAATTGTCCCAGTGCAATACCTATAAGATAACTGGTTAATGTATAGCCAACTTTGCTAATATCAACATTAAAATCATTTGCCACATTTTCAAAACCCGGCAAGTACATATCTATTGAAAAAGGACCTATTGCTATTAGTGTTCCTAATATGAGTACAATAAGATTACGTGAGGATGTAGTATAACGTTTTGCCATTGAAGAATTTCAAGTCGCAAAATTAGACCACTCTCCTAAGATAACAGGAAAACTAGTGTTATAGAAATGATAAAAATAACCGCTAATCCATAGCGATTATACAATAAAAAGCCCCACTATAAATCGTATTATAGTAAGGTAAATAAACTTCTTCTCATTTCTAAGGTTACCCAGAGTGAGTAACTCCATTTAAGCTAAATCCATAGGTACTTCCATTAATAACACATAAGCATCTTCAAGGGCTGCAATCTCCAATCCGGTAGCATCAATAATTCCTAAAGCATCTCTGCGGTCAAGTTGTTGTTCATTAATTTTAATGCTGCCCTCTAATACAAAAATATAAAGGCCATTTTCAGCTTTATTCATTGTATAATTTACAGTCCTTCCCGCGTCTAGATCGGTAAGGTTAAACCAAGCATCTTGATAAATCCAGACACCAGCATCATTTTGATTAGGAGATAGTATTTGCTGCAACTTGTTTTTTCGATCTGCCTTATTTAAAGTTATTTGATCATAACGGGGAGTCACATTTTGAGTATGAGGAATAACCCAAATTTGTAGAAAAGCAACTTCTTCATCCTTATTCTTGTTATACTCACTGTGCTGCACGCCGGTTCCTGCACTCATTACTTGGATATCTCCTTCCCTTATTACTGTAGTATTTCCCATACTATCTTGATGCTCTAGATCACCAGAAAGCGGTATTGAGATAATTTCCATATTCTTGTGAGGATGAGTGCCAAAGCCCATACCGCCACTTACTTTATCATCGTTCAAAACACGTAATGCTCCGAAGTTCATTCGTTCGGGATTGTAATAATTAGCAAAACTAAAAGAGTGCTTGCTATGTAACCATCCGTGATTTGCATCCCCTCGAGAATCAGATTTATGAAGAATTGTTTTCATAATTTACACAGTTATATTTATTAAAAAATAAGTATTCATACTACCTAAATATAGTCGGAAACCAACTCAAAACTTACCCATATCTACTGTATACCTTTATTCATTTTAAAATTGAGTCATCCTGAATGCTAATTTAAAGCGTCGTACTTTTACAACTTAAAAGAATAATCTTATGAAAAAATCCTTACTTACTCTTTTTGCTGCGATTGCATTTATTTCTTGCAAAACTGAAACAGATAAAAATGCAGACACTGCTACTACTGAAGCAGAAGTAATTACCGAAGAGCGCACTCCTGAACAAGAAGTAGCTTTCAAAATTGCAGAGGCCAACGGACTTGCAAATTGGGAAAATGTATCTCAATTAGAATTTACATTTAATGTAGATCGTGGAGATACGCATTTTGAGCGTGCTTGGAAATGGAGTCCTAAAACCAATGATATCACCATGATAAGTGAGAAGGATTCGGTTAACTACAATCGTCAAGCTATTGATAGCCTAGCTATGGATGCAGATAAAGGTTTTATAAACGATTCATACTGGCTTCTTGCTCCAATGCATCTGGTATGGGATGAGACCGGGACCAATTTGAAATTACAAGACACGGCAACTGCGCCTATGAGCAAAGAACTTCTGAAAAAAATCACTATTACATATGGTGACGAAGGTGGTTATACTCCGGGAGATGCTTATGATTTTTATTACGATGATAATTTTATGGTAAGAGAATGGGTTTACCGAAGAGGGAATGTTTCAGAATACTCTATGGTTACTACTTGGGAAGATTACAACGATTATAACGGTATAAAGATCGCTTCAGATCATAAAGCTCCGGAAAACGCTGTTCATTTATATTTTACAGATATTGCGGTTAAGACGGAAGAGTAATAATAAACTTTTCAAAAAAAATTATTAACCCACCTTTTGGTGGGTTTTTTATTTCCGCTTCAGGGTGAATGCCACACAACCCGCAAGAAATGTGGAAATCATCAAGGCTATAAAACTTCCTTTTAGATTAAAAGTTTCCGCTAAAAAACCCAGAAATACAGGACCCAACAAAAGACCAGTAAAACCAGTTCCCGCAATAAAGCTAATACCTTCTGCAGCCCTAATTCCTTTTAAATTCCCACTATATCTAAAAAGTTCCGGTACGACAATTGAAAGTCCTATACCTACAAAACCAAACCCTATTAATGCCAGCGTAGTTTCTCCATAAAGCACAAGAGCAAAACCTAATGTGGCAACAAAACTGCCAGCAATCATAATGGATCGAGATCCATATTTTGAACTCACAGTATCTCCAAAAAATCGCCCAAATGCCATTGTGCCATTAAAGATAGTATAACCCATACCTACTAAGGTAGCAGTTGCTAATGTTACTTTCTCTAAGTATAATGCACTCCAATCTACAATGGCGCCCTCTGCTGCCATAACCAGAAAGCCAATTACCGCCAACCCGACAAGCGGTCGTAAATTTTTTAATTTAAACTTGGTTTCTTCCTCTTCGTGAACATTTCTAAGATGTAGATAGTTTTTACTTAGAACAATATTAGCAAGTACTAAAAGAACAATTACCCCTGCCATATGATACCAAGGCATAGCTATATAGGGAAGTATAACAGTACCTATACCCGCTCCCAGCATTCCGCCTAAACTAAAAAAACCGTGAGAAACAGACATAAAGTGAATTTTATCTTTCTTCTCAAGTTCGGTTACTAGTGTATTTATAGATACATCAAGCAACCCAGAAAATACCCCTACAACAAATAAAGCCGCGCAAAGTAACGTATAAGTTGGTGCTAAAAAGGGACCAATAAAAACGATACAAAACCCACAAATTGCCAGAAGCGTAGTTTTTCCTAGTTCAAGAAATTTGATAATTCTGGGGACAAAGGGTATGGTGGCAAGTGTTCCTAATGCCATAAAAAACACCGCAAACCCTAACATACCCTCGCTAATTTGCAGCTTGGCAGTTATTTGAGGTATGTAAATAGCCCAGGTACCGAATACGATATTTAGTGTAGCGAATAAAAATACCGGTGTAAAGTATCTCATATTGCTAAAAACAAGACGGAGTGCTTTCATAGTATCTTTAATTTTGGAAAAGGAAAAATACCAAAAATCTAAGCACGTACTAAAACTATTTTAATTGCTATTTTTACAGCTTATGTTAGAGAAAGAAAAAAGCACCTACCAGAATTCGTTAGCCTATGCAAAACAGGCTGATGCAGAAGATCCATTAGCACATTTTAGAGAGCGTTTTAATCTTCCTAAAGATGAGAAGGGAAAAAACCTTATTTATCTCTGCGGAAACTCTTTAGGACTACAACCTAAAAAAGCTAGAGATTATGTTGAAGAAGAGCTTAATAACTGGGCAGAAATCGCAGTTGAAGGTCATTTTAAAGCAAAAGTTCCGTGGACTGAATATCACGAGCTGCTAACTAAACCTATGGCAGACGTTGTAGGTGCAAAGCCAAGCGAAGTTGTGATTATGAATACGCTAAGTACAAATTTGCACTTAATGATGATTTCGTTTTACCGACCTACTGCAAAGCGTTATAAAATTTTGATTGAAAGTGACGCCTTTCCTTCAGATAGCTATGCTGTAAAATCTCAAATTAAAGAAAAAGGATACGATCCTGACGAAGCTCTAATACTTTGGAAACCCAGAACAGAGGAACACTTATGCCGTTTTGAAGATCTCGAAGCAATTATGGAGGAGCACGGTAATGAGATTGCGCTGGTAATGATAGGAAATTCTAACTACTATACTGGTCAAAAGTATCCTATAAAAGCAATTACAGAATTAGGCCATAAATATGGATGTAAAGTAGGTTTTGATCTTGCACACGGTGTAGGTAATATTGATGCAGACCTGCATGAGAACGGACCTGATTTTGCGGTCTGGTGCACTTATAAATATCTAAACAGTGGCCCTGGTGCTATAGGCGGTTGCTTTGTACACGAGCGTCACGCAAATGATAAAGATATCCCACGCCTTACCGGCTGGTGGGGACATAAAATGGATAGCCGTTTTAATATGCGTGTTGATTTTGACCCTATTGAGGGCGCAGAGGGTTGGCAATTAAGCAATCCGCCTATATTATCTATGGCTCCCATACGAGCATCTCTTGAATTGTTTACTGAAGCCGGATTTAAAAATATTCGTGCAAAATCGAGAAAAATCACAGGCTACTTAGAATTTTTAATAAAAGATTTAAAAGATGATCGTATAGCTATTTTGACTCCCGAAAATCCGGAAGAGCGCGGTTGTCAATTATCTATTCAAGTAAAAAATGCAGACCGAAGCCTGCACGACGGGTTTATGCAGGCAGGTATTATCTGTGACTGGAGAGAGCCAGATGTTATACGCGTAGCTCCCGCTCCTCTATACAACAGCTTTGAGGATGTATATGAAATGACTCAACGTCTAAAAGAACTTTTAGCTAAAAAATAAACGGTCGTTTTAAACAACCACCCTTTAATAGATCACTTTTGAAAAATCAAGAACATATATTAATTATTGGTGCTGGACTTTGTGGTTCTTTACTAGCATTACGCATGGCTCAGCGAGGCTATAAGGTTACGTTGATGGAAAAGCGTCCAGATTTACGAGAAGAGATTGTAGATTCTGGCCGCTCAATAAATTTAGCATTCTCAGACCGCGGAATGAAAGGTTTACGCCTTGCCGGACTAGAAGATAAGGTCTTACCGCTATGCATACCTATGAATGGGCGTATGATTCATAGTACAGATGGGCAATTATTTATGAGCGCCTACAGCGGAAGAAATCATGAGTACATCAACTCTATTTCTCGTGAAGACCTCAATATTATGCTCTTAAATGAGTGTGATAAAATGCCAGATATAACGATGCATTTTAATCAAAAATGTACTGGTGTTGAACTTGAAACAGCAAAAGCGACATTTGAAGATTACAAAACTCAGAAAGAGACACATTATCAAGCAGACATTTTAATGGGTGCAGATGGCGTAGGTTCAGCGCTGCGTAAAAGTATGCTAGACCATCGCAAATTTTTATTCAGCTATGGGCAAGATTTTTTAACTCACGGCTATAAAGAATTATCATTTCCGGCGTCTGCCGATGGTGGTTTCTTAGTAGAGAAAAATGCTTTGCATATCTGGCCTAGAGGAAAAGATATGATGATTGCATTACCTAATCTTGATGGGAGTTTTACGGTTACCCTATTTTTATCCTGGGACGAAGGAAAAGACAGTTTTGAAAGTCTCAATTCCGATGAGGCGATACTTGATTATTTTGAAAGAGAATTTCCAGATGCATTAGCGTTAATGCCTAATTTAATACAAGAATTTAAAGAGAATCCCACTTCTCCATTAGGAACTATAAAATGCTCACCTTGGCACGCCTATGGCAAAGTTTTACTTCTGGGTGATGCAGCGCACGGTATAGTGCCATTTTATGGTCAAGGAATGAATTCTGCATTTGAAGATATTGATGTCCTAGATAAAGCTTTAAATAAGCACGAGGGAGACTGGAAAGCAGTTTTTAAAGCTTACCAGGATGAACGCAAAGAAGATACTGATGCGATTGCAGATCTTGCTGTAGATAACTTCCACGAGATGAAAGCCCATACTGCACGACCTATATTTCAGGAAAAAAGAAAATTAGAAATTGCTTTTGAAAATGAATTTCCGCAAGAGTATTTTTCTAAGTATTCTCTGGTAACTTTTAGAGAAGATTTACGCTATTCTGAAGCAATGCGCAGAGGCCGGGTTCAAGATAAAGCTATTTTAAATTTAATTTATGACGGGAAGTTTTCTGAAAGTATGACCCTTCAAGAAAAACTAAATCTCGTAAAACAAGAAACCCGAAAAATGCTTCATGACGATGAGGTGGTAGAAGGATTAGAAGAAGAATAAAAATATGCATTTTATTTCTGAAGAACTTGATGATTATGCAGTTGCTCACTCTTCTAAAGAACCGCAGCTCTTAAAAAACCTTACACGCGAAACTTATCAAAAAGTGGTGCAACCGCGTATGCTAAGTGGTCACTATCAGGGACGAATTTTGAGTATGATCTCAAAACTCATTAATCCTAAAACTATTTTAGAAATAGGGACGTATACGGGATATTCTGCCCTATGTCTTGCCGAAGGTTTGCAAGCAAATGGCATACTTCATACTATAGATATTAATGAAGAACTGGTAGATTTTCAAAGAAAATACTTTGACTTGTCTGGGTATGGGTCCATTATCAAACAACATTTGGGGAATGCTCTGGACATAATCCCGCAAATTACTGAAGAATTAGACCTGGTATTTATTGATGCCGATAAACCTAATTATCCTGCTTACTTTGACCTTATAGTAGATCGTTTAAAACCGGGTGGTATTTTACTATCAGACAATGTGCTGTGGAGCGGAAAAGTTGTAGAAAGTTTAAATCCTAAAGACACCTCAACCGCCGCATTATTAGAATATAATAAACTTCTGGCTGAAGATCCCCGACTAGAAACAGTGTTGCTTACTATACGAGACGGACTTACCATAAGTCGAAAAAAAATCCCATCTTAAAGGATGGGATTCGGTAATTAACACGGTAGTAAATTATTCTAAAAAAGATATTTCAATCTTACAAAGTCCTATCTATTTTTAAAACGGTTGTTAGTTATTATAATATGAAGATATTACTAATATTTGAATAATACACCAATAACCTTACAGAATTAATAATAAAACTAAGCAATATTCAATAAGAATACTTATTATCAATAATTATCTATTTCAAGAATAAGCATAATGTACTGATAGTTTACAGATTACGCTTTACACTTCCTGTAATCTCGCTTATGTGCTTCTTGGCATCATCAATTTCTTTCTTGACATCTTTTGCTATGTCTGTATTGATTCCCTGCTTATCTGCACTTTTAGTAATTTCAGTTTTGATATCGTTTGTAGCGTTTTTTAAAGTACGCATTCCCTTACCGAGACCTCTTGCAATATCAGGAACTTTATCAGCGCCAAATACCATTACAATGATAAAAACGATAAAGCCTATTTCTGCGCCGCTAATAAAAAATGGTATATTCATAGTTCTACAAATATATGGGGAAAAATGAAAAGCCGATGAAAGATCACCGGCTTTTTAATGTAATTAATTCTTAAATTAATTAATCTTCATAACCTTCTTTAAAGCTATCAAATTCGCTTACCGGCTCTTGTTTTGGCCAGCTGTTGTTTGTAACATCAACATCTGCGGTTTCTAAATTAGGGTCTAGCATAACGCCTACAAGTTCTTTATCTGTTGCAAGAACTTTTGTTACTGCCGCATCATTTTTGCGCCATACCTGTACAGGATATGTAACTTTCTCTTTAGAACCATCTGCATAACTGTATTCAACAATAATAGGCATTGGTATCCCGCCCGGCTTGTTAAATGTTACTGCATAAAAATGTTTTGGTGCTTTTAACTTTGCACGTTCTGCAGGTGTAAAGTTATCCATCATAAACTCATTAAGGTTAGGTGCATTTTCAGTAACGGCCTTACCTTTCATAGCTGCATCATAATCTTCACCACCTTCTTCAACAACATAAACAGCATCTACATTAGCAGGGTCTGCACCATATCTTGCAAGCATTTCTTTACCAGCAGCTGTAGGTTTATTTGTTAAGTAATACGATTTAACGCTTTCTACACCCATATCAACATTCTCGGTTGTATAAAACCAACCTCTCCAGTACCAGTCAAGATCTACAGCAGAAGCGTCTTCCATTGTGCGGAAAAAATCTTCAGGTGTAGGATGCTTAAACATCCATCTTTGTGCGTAAGTTTTGAAAGAATAGTCAAATAACTCACGACCCATAACTGTTTCTCTTAAAATATTAAGCGCAGTTGCAGGTTTTCCGTAGGCATTGTTTCCTAACTGATAAACATTTTCAGGGTTAGACATAATAGGCGAGATAAAATTTTGATCGCCACCCATATAACCTGTTATTTTTGAAGGCTCTCCACGACGTGAAGGATACTTAGAGTTTGGTGCTATTGCCTCAGGAAAATTTTCTCCAAAATCCTGCTCTGCTACGTATTGTACAAAAGTATTAATACCTTCATCCATCCAACCCCACTGGCGCTCGTCACTGTTAACGATCATTGGGAAAAAGTTATGACCTACCTCGTGAATAATTACACTGATCATACCATATTTTGTACGATCGCTATAAGAACCATCTTCATCTGGGCGACCATAATTCCAGCATATCATAGGATATTCCATCCCTTGATTTTGACCGTGTACAGAAATAGCTTTAGGGTATGGGTAATCAAAAGTCATTCTTGAATAAGACTTTAAAGTTTGTACCACAGCTTTAGTTGAATATTCTTCCCAAAGCGGGTTACCTTCTTTAGGATAAATAGAAATAGCCATTACATCTCCTTTAGGAAACTTAACCGCTTGAGCATCCATTATATATTTACGAGAAGATGTAAATGCAAAATCACGTACGTTATCAGCATGCAACTTCCAGGTTTTCTTCGCTTTACTACGACCTTTTTCAATTTCGATAGCTTCTGCTTGTGATCTAATGATAACTGGCTTGTCATAACTCTTTTGAGCTTGCTCCCAACGGTTCATCATTTCTTTTGAGTACACCTCTTTTCTATTCACAAGATCCCCTGTACCATCTAATAAATGATCTGCAGGAACTGTAATTTCTACATCATAATCGCCAAAAGGTAGTGCGAACTCACCATTACCCCAGAACTGATAATTTTGCCATCCTTCTACGTCATTGTACACACACATTCTTGGAAAAAATTGTGCAATAACATAGTTTTTGTTTCCGTCAGGAAAACTTTCATAACCAGAGCGTGCTCTGTCTACAGTATGTTCAACAATATTGAAATTCCACTTTACGCTAAATTCAAATTCCTCACCTGGCGCTAGTGGTTGTGGCATATCTATGCGCATCATTGTGAAATTTATCATATGCTTTAGAGGTTTCCCGTCTTGAGTAACTTCTAAAATATTGAACCCTCCATCAAAAGGTTCTTTCATATAACTATTCACGATTGAACCAGGCTGGTTTACCGGTGCGAATCCGCTACCATCTTTCTCTAGTGCAGGAGAATCTTTCTTGCGTATATTTTGATCTAATTGCACCCATAAATACTCTAATTTATCTGGTGAATTATTTTTATATGTAATAGTCTCGTATCCGCTTATTGTGTGGTTGTCATCATTAAGCTCAATTTTGATTTCATAATCAGCTTCATTCTGATAATATGCAGGTCCTGGAGCTCCAGAAGCCGTACGGAATTGATTAGGCGTAGCAAATTCATTATAAAGTTGTCTAAACTTATTAGTGTTTGTGTGCCCGGCCTGGCGTTCTTCTTTAGCTGGTGTTTCCTGAGCAAAACCTACAGAGGCTGCTAGAAACATCAAACTAAATAATGTGTACTTGATTTGTTTCATAAATTGTAATTCGATTTTGTGCTTTTGAATTTTATAAAAGTAAAGATTAGGGATATGTTAATAAATTATTCAGAAAGTTTTAACATTGCTTTATCATTTTCTTTGTTAAGCAGGTAACTTTTCTTGGTGTTGCCCACTTGAAGATGTATCACATTCTTTTGATCTGGAAACATATCCATCAGCAATGTATTTTCAATTTCTATAGATTGAGGATTAGTAATGTTCTTAACCTCCACAAAACATACCACGTAGTCAACCTCATCTTTATGACCTATATAGGATAGTTTCTGCTCTTTCCCATTTACTGAGACAATGAACTTTGAATTAAAGTATTTTTGAATGTAGGCATCTAACTTTTCCTGATCATAAGTTTTATCTACCTTGATAGATTTGTCATAACGCTCTTGAAAAACTTTTTCCAGATCATCATAAAATACGCGCGTAACCATTTTTAGAGACTTAGACTTTACATCGTAGTCTGCCTGAGTTACGCTAAAATAATATTTGTGGGTGCTCGCAGCCATTAATGGTAGAGCTACGAGAATTAAAACAAGTAATTTTTTCATAGATTTTATAAAATTAAAACTTTAAAAGAAGTCTTAAACTTTTTTTTAAATCTATCTGAACAAAATATATTCCAAAAATTCGATTATTCCTTTTTCTGAAGATTAGCTCCATCTATTTGCTTAAACTGAAGATATAATGGCGCCTGTTCCATTAGGAGTTCAATTAAAGATAACGGGTTTTCTTCTGAAGCTATCTGAAGATTTTCTGTATTGTCCTGATAAATATAATGCGCAAAATCATCAATATATTTTGCCGGAATATTAAGCTGATAGATATACGTGCTGTCTGAAACTAGATTACGTGCTTTTTGAACTCTTATTTCCATATTAGAAATACGCACTTGATTTTTTAGCATTTTAGTACGTCCAGAAATTGCATTTATAACAGCATTTACTGGTATAATACCTCCTCCGGAATGAGTTGCAGTATATAGTTTACGCTCTTCTTGCGTAATGATGGGACCTTTATATACAGGAAGACCTGCATCTGCAGGATTGAATGGCTTTTCAACTTTTGGGATATTCATATCATCCCCAAGCCTTCCACTTAAATCTATATCGCTAATGTTTACATCTTCGAGTTCGGTAACATTGGTTTCAAGCTCTAGTTCTAGAAAGTTTTTAGCTATAATTTCTGAAGTAATTACAACTTCTTTTGGCTTGAATTGTACAGCTGAAATATAAAGTGTATCCTGCTCACGCACCGGAATTCTAAAAACACCTCTTTCATTTGTTATTGTACCTTTTTGCAAGGTTAAATTGAGAACGTGTAGATACTCGTGATCTATAGAATCATTAGTAATTTTACCAGTTAACAGAATAGCCTCTTGCCCCTGAATATGCAAAGGTATAAACATACTACCGAAGAGTATAAAAAATAGAAAGTATTGCTTATTCCTAGACACGTGAGATAATGGGCTAATGATTTGTTTTCTTAAATACGTGACAAGTATATAAAAGTTGCACGTCTACTTAATCATTTTGAGCCTGAATTTTAATAAAGTCATCACGTTTTTCGATTAAGAACTGAATGAGATTTAGTTCGTTTCCATTTTCAAGCATTTCTTTATCTAGACCATTTGCCGCAACATAATCCATATAAGCGCCAATAGATTGCTTTTCAATATTCAAATTCTCTTGAAAAAATTGATTTGAGTACATCGCAGCAAGTTCATCTTCTGCACTACTCTCAATATCAGCATTATCTTTATTAATATTAAAAACTGCTTTAAAAATATTCACAAAATTGAGTCCATATCTCCAACGCTCATTATCTACAGCTACATTTTCTGCAGGTGAATTTTTATCATATTGACTATCTTCTATGCGTATATCTTTTGCGCTAAAGGGTACAGGTTCAATTACCCGAATGCGATTAACATCTGCAATAATATCACCGGTAAGATCATAAGGCGTAACTATAATCTCATCTAGAACATTTACAGTTTCACGCAACGTAATGCTCATTTTCTTAGTATTTACAATTCCTTTATCGACAAGTACAGTTACCGGTGCAAATTGTACAGATTGTATTACAATCTCATCATTTTTTGCAACCGCAATTTCAAAAGTACCTTCAAGGGAAGTAATAGTGCCACGCATAGAAGTCTCATTATATATGGCAATCCCGCTAGGATCATCACCTGCAGGAACAAGTATCTGGCCTCCTACCATTACACGTGCGACTTGCTGTCCTATAGCCGGATAGATGCCTAATAAGCATAAAAATATAAGCGTAGAAAATTTCATAGGTAAGTGTGTTATTTTGCATTAATAAGTAACGACAAGTAAGTTAATTTTTTAATCAAAAAGCCTGTAAATTTTTGTTAAATGCCCATTAAACTTAACTTTGAATCAAAACTGCAACTATGAAAAATTTAATACTAGCAAGTACCTCTACCGTTTTTGGCGGATCCTATTTAGATTACCTTTTGCCGGAGCTTAATACGCATTTTGAAAAAGCAGAACGCTTAGTATTTATCCCTTTTGCCCGACCGGGAGGAATTTCTCACGATTTATATACAGAAAAAGCAAAAGAAGCATTTGATAAACTGGACATCGAAGTTGTAGGGCTTCACGAATTTGACAATCCTAAAGTTACACTCGAAGAAGCTGAAGCTGTTTTTACTGGCGGTGGTAATACGTTTTTACTTGTTGATCAATTATATAAATTTGATTTATTTGCGACATTACGCAAACGCATATTTGAGGGCCTACCGTATTTAGGCACAAGTGCTGGCACAAATATAGCCGGTGTATCGATGCAGACTACAAACGATATGCCTATAATTTACCCTCCTAGTTTTAAAACAATAGGTGCAGTTCCTTTTAATATAAATCCGCATTATTTAGATCCTGTGACCGGCAGTCAACATATGGGAGAAACACGTGAAACTCGTATAGCAGAATTTCACCAGTTTAACACAATACCCGTAGTAGGTCTGCGTGAAGGAAGTTGGATAGCGGTTAAAGATAAAACCAACACACTTAAAGGTGACTTTAGTGCTCGTATTTTTGAAGCAGGTAAAGCACCTTATGAACTAGAAACTGGCTCTATTATAAATTTTGATTAAATACTAGTCAAGGCTTTTTAAAAAGTGATATCCTTTAATGACATAATTTTCGTTTAGGTAAAATTTGTGACTCGGGTAGTTTTCAACATAACTGTTTAATTCTGCCGTTTCACAACCTTTCTCTTTAGCATAATTATAAATCCATTTAAAGACTTGTTTGCCTAGACCCATACTTCGGTATTCTGGTTTTATATATACGTGATCCTGCTCACAGGTTTTACCACAATAATGACGGGTTGCAAACCAAAGACCAAATACTCCAGCCAGTGCTTCCTCTACATAAATACCGTGACATTCATATTTATGATCAAACATTTCTATAAATCGTTCTTTTAAAATAGCATCATCTAATCGATGCCCCATCAACTCTTGTATGAGTGGTAAAAAGTTGTTAATGTCTTCCTTATACAATCTCTTGACATTAAGTTTGCTCATAATTATTTAATTTAGTCTAAAACGTAAAAATAATGGATTCAGTAACTATTCAACACAAAGAAAATGACGTTAGAGGAGTTTTTTTAATTGAAGGTGAAAACGGGATAATTTCTGAGCTTACCTATACAATAAAGGACGCACACACAATTCTAATAGATCATACCGAAACAAAAATGGAGTATGAAGGTCAAGGATATGCAAGCAAACTTATGGAGCGAGCTGTAGAATATGCACGTTCAAAAAATATTAAGATTGAACCTCTTTGCCCTTTTGCAGAGGTAAAATTTGATGAGCATCCAGAGTATGCTGATGTACGCGCAAATTAATATTTAATCGGTTTGTCATACACAATTAAAGAAATCACCGCTCAAGAAACTTGGGCGGTTCGTCATCCTGTTCTAAGAGCAGATAGACCTATAGCTACTTGCGCTATGGATGGGGATTTAAATGCAGATACCGTGCATTTAGGCTTATTTGATTCTAATAATCTTATAGGCGTCACCAGTTTTATGAGCAACCAAAATTCTCAATTTACGGGTATACAATATCAATTACGCGGAATGGGTATTTTAGAATCCCATCAAAAAAAGAAGTTGGGCGGCTTACTTATAGATGCCGGGGAAGAAAAGCTTAAGCAATTAAAAGTAGAAGTATTATGGTGCAATGCCCGTATCAAAGCACTTAATTTTTATCTGCGGAAAGGTTTTACGATAAGTGGTTTACCTTTTGACATTGAAAATGTAGGAGTGCATTATTTACTTTCCAAAAAATTACAATGAAAAGACGCCATTTTATTCAAAATACAGCTTTAGGTATAACAGCTTTGAGTTTATTTCCAAATACACTTAGTGCGGCTATCAACCTACCTGAATCAGAGCTATTAGGTCAAGGAAACCCGAAGCTCATTGAAAAAAATGGCTATCGTCTGCGACTCGAAGCTTCTGAAGCTTTTGAAAAACTATCGGCCGCAGCAAAAAAAGACGGGTTGCGTATAGAAGTGGTTTCTAGCTACCGCGATTATGCACATCAAAATCGCATTTGGGAACGCAAGTTTAAAAATTACACCAGCAGCGGTTTATCAAAAATTGCAGCTATAGAGAAAATTATAGAATACAGTACGATTCCCGGTACATCTCGACATCATTGGGCTACTGATCTTGATATTATACAAGGCGGAACAGGAATAACAACAAATGTTTTAGATCCTAAAAAATTTCACGGAAATGGACCATTTTGCGAACTCAAAGCCTGGTTAGATAAATACGCCGAATCTTTCGGTTTTATCGAAGTTTATACGAATGATTACGGTAGAAAAGGGTTCAATTATGAACCTTGGCATTTTAGCTACGCTCCACTTTCCAAAGGCTATTTGAATGAGTTTAAAAAACTTGATATAACACAAATTCTTCAGCAAAAAAAGCTCCTAGGTAGTGAAGCTTTTACAAGTGAATTCATAACCGCTTATAGAAATGAAAACATTCTAGACATCAATCCAAAATTATTATAAACAAAGGCAAAAGCCTATAACAATCAGACATTATGAAATTAGGAGGAAGATCGCTTAAAATTGTTTTAGGAGTGGCCATAGTAGCATTTGGATTAGTTCGGTATTGTGGGAGTCAGGAAGAAAACCCATATACTGGTCGCACACAGGCGATAAACTTATCTACCGATGAGGAAATAGCAATTGGTTTACAAAATGCTCCTATTATGGCAGAACAACATGGTGGTCTTCACCCGGATGCTCAATTACAGGAGTTTGTAGATCAAGTAGGTAAAAAGCTTGTAGACAATACTATTGCTCGAGAAACGCCTTATGAATATGAGTTTCACCTTTTACGTGATCCTAATACTGTAAACGCCTTTGCATTGCCGGGTGGTCAAATATTTATTACCTATGCTCTTATGGAGCGTCTTGATAGCGAAGATCAACTTGCCGGGATTTTAGGTCATGAAATTGGTCACGTCGTAGGCAGGCATTCTGCAGAACGTATAGCACAAAGCGAACTTGCAAATACTGTTGCTACGGGAGCTCAGGTAGGTGCAGATGCGGGTATGCTTGCTTCACAAATAGGTCAAACCTTATTATTAAAAAATGGTCGGGGCGATGAATTAGAAAGTGATGACTTAGGAGTTAAGTTTATGATCGAAGCCGGTTATAATCCAGAAGCTCTTATTGAGGTAATGCAAATTTTAAAAGAAGCAAGTGGCGGCCAAAGTGTTCCTGAGTTTCAAAGTTCGCATCCAGATCCCGAGAATCGTATTGAGAAAATACAGGCAGCTATTGAGAAGTATCGCCTAAATTAACACCAAGTAAACTTCTTACTACAGTTATTTTTTTACAACTATTTCTAGAAGAATTTCAAACGCTATCGTGATTGCTGTTTAAACTTTTAGCCATTGATTTGTTAAGTCCTTATCTTTGTAGAACAACACACAAATCATGAACAAAAAAGTTATTCTAATGATCCTCGATGGTTGGGGATTTGCACCTAATAAAAACGTTTCTGCGGTTGATCTTGCTGAAACTCCATTTATAGACAGTCTTTATACAAAATATCCACACGCTCAATTGCTCACACACGGTGGCAACGTGGGATTACCGGATGGGCAAATGGGAAATAGCGAAGTAGGTCATATGAATTTGGGTGCAGGTCGCATTGTGTATCAAGATTTTGCAAAAATCAATAAATCACTTAAAGAAAACAAATTACGCGAGCAACCCGAGCTTGAGAAAGCCTTTGCTTATGCTAAAGAAAATAATAAACCCGTTCATTTATTAGGTTTAGTTTCTGATGGTGGGGTTCACGCTCATATTGACCACGTTAAGGGTTTAATAAAAGCAGCTTACGAGGCAGGTATCAAAGAAATTTATGTTCACGCTTTTACAGATGGTCGCGATGTCGACCCTCAAAGTGGAGCTGCATTTATTGAAGATCTGGATCATTATGCAAAAAACAATGGTGCAAAATTAGCTACTATAACCGGTAGGTATTTTGCAATGGACAGAGATACTCGCTGGGAGCGTGTTAAAAAAGCTTATGATGCATCAGTACATAGTATAGGTACACATACTAATGATCCTGTTGCTGTAATTAGAGCAAGCTACATCAACGGTATTACAGACGAATTTTTAGAGCCTATAGTAATTACAGAAAATGATAAACCGGTTGCTCAAATTAAAGAGGATGACGTGGTGCTCTTTTTTAATTATCGTACAGATCGTGGACGCGAATTAACACGTATGCTATCTCAGGAAGATTTTGCAGAACAGAACACGCAGAAGATGAACCTGTATTATGTGACAATGACTAATTATGATCAGACTTTTAAAAATATCCACGTGATATTTGATAAAGACAATCTGGTAAATACGCTCGGAGAAGTTATCGCCGATGCAGGCAAGAAGCAAATACGTATTGCTGAAACAGAGAAGTATCCTCATGTTACCTTTTTCTTTTCTGGAGGAAGAGAATTACCATTTGAAGGGGAAACGCGCTTAATAGCAAAGTCACCTAATGTAGCTACTTATGATTTGCAGCCCGAAATGAGTGCTTTTGAAGTTCGCGACAAAATTGTGGCAGAATTGAAAAAGGAAGAAGCCGATTTTGTATGTCTTAATTTCGCAAATCCGGATATGGTAGGTCATACGGGTATCATAGAAGCAGCTATTAAAGCTGTAGAAACTGTAGATGCTTGCGCAAAGGCGGTCGTTGAAACCGGACTAGAACATGGATACAGCAGTATCGTTATTGCAGATCATGGTAATTGTGAAACAATGCAAAATGAGGATGGTTCTCCAAATACTGCACATACTACAAACCCGGTACCTATTATTGTTGTCGATAACGAAATTAAAGTTGTTAAAAATGGAATTTTAGGAGATGTGGCTCCTACTATTCTTGATATGATGGGTATAGCAAAACCTGCGGTAATGGATCAGGAGAGCCTAGTTAGATAGAAAAGTTGCTATGAAAAATTTAAGATACGCGGTGATAATGGTTTTTGCCGCGGTACTAGTGAGCTGCAAAGCAAAGAATCAAATTGCTGAACAAGCATCAGAACCCACAGAACAAGTGCTTGTAGAACAAGATGAGGATGTTATTACGGGCCCTACAAAACGCAACACTTTAGAGACGGAAAAATTTGGAATGTGGTTTAATTCCGGTTATGAGAATTATGGAGTAGACACCAGCTTCATTCAGGAGTTAAAGACATTATTAGTTGATGTCGATATAACTATTTTTATGGGAACTTGGTGCGAAGATAGTAAGCGTGAGACGCCACACTTTTATAAGATTCTTGATGTTGTAAATAAGACAGAAGCTATTAATTTAATTACCGTAAATCGAGAGCGTAAAACTCCGGAAGGACTTGAAAATGGTCAGAATATCATAAGAGTTCCTACATTTATATTTAGCAAGGATGGCAAAGAACTAGGGCGTATTGTAGAATATCCTATAGAAAGTCTGGAACAAGATATGCTTAAGATTTTAAAAGGTGAATCATATGAACATGCGTATTCTGAATAAGACTTCTTAACTATTTATACTACAAGAGCGACAATCCAAAAATTGTCGCTCTTATTATTTATGAAGATTATTAACCTAAATTAAATTTTGTAGTCTTCCGATTTAGCATCTGATTATTTTACAGACAATCATTTATCAGTTCGCTTGATTTTGAATTCATTAAATTAGCAGAATCTAACATGTTTCTCCTTTAGAAAATGAATAAAGAACAATTAAAAAAAATATTTAGAATCCTCTTTATCGCTGCAAGTATAGGTTCTTTATACTTTGTGCCCTGGATTTTAGTAAAAGCGTGGATACTTCCTCTCCCCGATACCGTACAAGAACAACTGGATGAGGCACTAGATTACGGTTTTGACGGTATGATCGTATATATAGATCAAGGTGATAAAGCACCTGAATTTTATGCTGCTGGTTGGCACGACCGAAAAAACAAAATACCTGCAAATCCTAAAGCCTTATTTAAAATTGCGAGTATCACAAAACTTTATGTAGCCGTAGCTACAACAAAATTAGTTAAGGCAAATCGTTTATCATTAGATAAAACATTAGCCGAATACTTCCCTGAACTAGCCGACCGAATAGAAAATTCTAATGAAATCACTTTACGGATGATGTTACAACACCGCAGTGGTATTCCTAACTTTGTAGATCATCCCGATTATTATATCAATCCGCCTACGAGCAAGGAAGAAACTCTTAACTATGCCTTAGATTTACCGGCAGATTTTGACCCCGATACAGACTACGGATATTCAAATACAAACTACATGTTGATTTCAGATCTTATTGACAAAACAGTAGGATATAGTCATAAGCAGTTCATCAAGGAAGAAATTTTAATTCCACTCAATCTTACAAATACGTATGGATCTATTCAGGATATAGACATCGCTGATTTGATGAGTGGGTACTATGTAGGAATTGAAGAAGATTTAAAAACCGAAGAAACCGGGTTAATGATAGCCACGGCAGAAGACGTGGGTATTTTTATAAGAGCATTAAATGATGGGTCTGTATTTGAAGCGGGCGAACAAGAAATTTACACCAGTATTTATGAGTTTGAGCACACGGGTTTACTTCCGGGTTATCAAAGTATTGCAAAATATCATGAAGATATTGATACCATTATTATCCAATTTAATAATACCACCGATTTCAATGGTTATGAATGGAATTTAGCAGAGATCAGTTATGGCAGAATCTTAAAAATTGTAGAGCGCAGAGATCATTAAGTAATTATCTAGACATATTAATACTAAAGCTATTTTTTCAAATCTTCTAACCCCCATTGATCTAAGGCTTTTAAAATAGACTCTAAAGATTTGCCGCGTACAGTTAAATCATATTCGACCTTTGGGGGAACTACAGGAAATACTTTCCTAGCAATTAAACCATCTTTTTCTAATTCGCGAACGGTCTGCGTAAACATCTTATTCGATATTTCAGGTACTTTTTTCTGTAACATTCCAGAACGTAATGGACCTTCAAGTAAATGAAACAAAACCAAAGGCTTCCACTTACTCCCTATTAAATTCATCGTATAATTTAGCGGACAATAATTATCTTTATTCATTGGCTATTCTAATCGGCTGCTTTTCAGCAATTCACTCGTTTTGGTCACTATACTACTTTTAGGTAAGTTATTGTTATTAAAGCAAATATATACTTATTTTGTAGTCTAAAACAAGATTATGAAGACAACTAAAAATTATCCGAAAGCATTTTCTCACATAGGAATTACGGTACCAGATATACAGAAAGCAGTAGCGTTTTATTCTGAAGTTATGGGATGGTATACTATTATGGAACCTTCTCTAGTAAAGAAAGAAAAAGATACTGCTATTGGGCAAATGTGTATTGATGTATTTGGGGATGACTGGGAAACTTTTGAAATCGCTCATTTAGCAACTTCAGACGGCGTGGGTATTGAATTGTTTTCATTTCCTAACGGCGTAAAAGAAGCTCCAGAATTTAACCCGTTCAATACTGGTCTTTTTCACTTCTGTGTTCAGGATCCTAATATTGAAGAATTAATAGAGAAGATAGTTTCTTACGGCGGAAAACAACGTATGCCTATTCGTGAATATTACCCAGAAGACAAGCCCTTTAAAATGTGTTACGTAGAAGATCCCTTTGGGATTGTATTTGAGATTTATACGCACTCTTATGAATTAACGTATTCATCAGGAGCCTACTCCAAATAAGACTATTTGTGTAAAGTATAGAACTGCAGTTTCGTAATCGATTCTGCAGTTTTTTAGTTTTTATGATATCCTTCTGGAAAACTAAAGACCTAATCGCTAGATTTACAAAGCAACGTCACAAGCGTTATGTCGAGTTATTAAAAGAATTTTAAATAAAAATAAAATGGGATTATTTAATAATATACTGGGTAACGCCAGTGAAGTATCATCTGAAGAACTTACTCAAAAATACGGTCGGTTACTTATTGAAACGGAAACTGTAGAGCTGGGTTTTAAACTATTCCGCGATGTATTTATGTTTACAAATAAACGTTTAATCCTTATAGACGTACAAGGTTTAACCGGAAGTAAAATGGAATATAAGTCTTTGCCTTATAAAAATATATCAAGATTTTCACTAGAGACTGCAGGAACCTTTGACCTGGATGCCGAATTAAAAATCTGGATCTCGAGTGAAGATATGCCATCGGTTTCTAAAAAATTTAATAAAAGTATAGATGTATATGCAGTTCAGCGCTTACTAGCGCAGAAAGTGATGTGATTTTAATTTAAAATACTTTTAATAAAGCATCGTGATAAATATCAAAAGACTGGTTAAAAAACTTTTTAGACGCTTCGGTTTAAAAATTATTAAGACTGAAACTAAAAATTACAGCGATCAAAATCCATTTTTGACGCAATATAATTTATTAGAAAATCCGGAAGAAGAGGTCATAATCTTTGATGTGGGAGCTTATGTAGGCGAGGTTACCAGTTTTTACAAATCCTTATTTCCTAACGCAATAATTCATAGTTTTGAGCCTTTTAAAGAATCGTTTGACCAGCTAAAAGCTAATACGACAGGTGATGCTAAAATTAGTTTAGTAAACAAAGCATTAAGCAACAATAGCGATAAAGTACTGTTTAACAGCAACTCATTTGCGCAAACAAACTCTTTGTTAGATTCAGACCCTAATGCTAAAAAAACGTGGTCTGAAGGACTCTTTGATACCCGTGAAAAAGTTAGCATAGAAACAATTACGTTAGATGATTATGTAGAAGCTAACACCATCAAAACACTAGACATTTTAAAGATGGATGTACAGGGAGGCGAGTTTAAAGTATTTCAGGGCGCTTCAAAAACCTTATCTCAAAAACAAATCAAAATGATTTATACAGAGATAAGTATCATGCCAAGCTATCAAGACCAGCCTCAGTTTGATGAAATTCTAAGTTTGCTTCGTTCGTATGGGTTTCAATTATATAATCTATACGGAAATTCTACTACCGAGAAAGGGCAACTTCGCCAGGTTGATGCTCTTTTTATATTAAAAGACCTGATTGAAGAAAAATAATTTGAGAACATTATAAAAGCTTCTAAAATTAAGATTTAGCATTATTTTTTAACTCAAAGTCAGCTACAAAAACTTTTTAGAAATGATGAAAAAAATTTTAATTCTTACCGCGATACTTGTTCTTTCATTTACAAATGCACAAGAACTCAAAACGGTAAAACTCCTCCCTCCTGAATCAAAAGATCTAAGTGATTTAGCATTTCTTAAAGAAGAACTACAGGGAAAAGAACTGGTGATGCTGGGAGAGTACACCCACATGTACGGCAATATATTTGAGATGAAAGCCCGGGTTGTAGAATACCTGCATCAGGAATTAGGTTACACAACATTTGCCATTGAATCTCCTATGTATGATATCTGGAAAATGAATCAGAAAGGTTTTGATAAAACCGAATTTAACGAGGCAATTTGGGGAGTCTGGTCTAGTTCTAAAGAGTTTCAAAGACTCGTAAACTACATTGAAGAAAATAATCTTAAAGTTATAGGCTTTGACTCTCAGATTATAAACAGTTCGTCCTTTATTGAAGATTTTTTCGATTACTGCGACAATCAAAATATTGTTATAAAATTAGATGAAGATGATATGGGTATTATCATCGAAGGTATATTAGAAAATGTAACAGTAGAAGAAGATGATATTCACTATAAAATTTACGAAAAGGAGATTAAACGAATTATTAAGCAAATAGAAAGACTAGAGAATAACAATTTGAATTTCTATTGGTCCCAATTTATTAAAAGTCTCTTAGCTTGCACTCAAGATGCTTATTATAACAAAGAAGAAATTCTAACTACTGATTTAGGCAATAAAAACCATAATATAAGGGATGAACAAATGGCCGATAATCTTTTAAGTTACATCCATAGAAATCCAAGTGAAAAAATTATCTGCTGGGCAGACAATATTCATATCATAAAAGATAATTCAAGTATAGATAAGCTAATTGCAAGAGATTTTGTTTCCATGGGTTCTTATATTCATCAAGAACTAAAAGAGAAAGCATATAGTCTAGCAACAATACATGCAAACGACTCCCTTTTAGATTTAGGTACAAATAAGTGGCATCTTACACCTATAAAAAGCAATTCATTCGAATATGAATTGAAAGGTTTTAATAAACCCTTCTTGTTCGTGTCTTCCAACCAGGAAGCAATGCAATCAACAAAATTTACAAGGTTGTTGAACTTTGTTGATTTTACAAAAGCCCGAATAGATCAATTATACGATGGTTACATCTTCTTTGAAAAAGCATCATTACCGAAACGAGAAACTATATCAGATAGCATTACCCAGTTCAGTGAGTCAGTTGACGTCAATAAAAAGATAGATCCAATTAAAGCAGGTGAAAAGGTCATACTGAAAGGTCAGCTTCTTGATAAAGAAAGTAATCATCCTATTCCATTTGCCACCTTAATATTAAAAAAGGAAGAAATCTATAGAGTTGCAGATGAAAATGGTTTTTATGAGTTGCTGGTTAAAAATTCATTGATTGAGAGTTCAGAAGTTACTATTTCATCAATAGGTTATGAAAACAAAACCATTTTACTAAGCGATCTGCAAAGTAAAACTTATATAAAACCCAAATTTGAGAGACTTGAAGAGGTACTTATTACCGGTTATTTATCACCAAAAACTGTATTAAAAAAAGCTATTTCAAAAAGAAAATTAAATCATCCCACAGAACCTTTTAATTTTCACAGATACGGCAATGTTTTAATAAATAAAAATGACACGACAGTACTGGATCTAGAGGTGATCACCAAGGACTATGATGATGGCTATTTGTCACCATTTATAATAACTCAAAGGGTTGAACAAATTAAATGGAATAAAAATATTCACCCTAAAAAATATAAATACTCCTCCCAGTTTTTTGCTTATAGGCAAAATGCTATTCGTTATGCCAACATTTTACACAAGAGAAAATATAAGAAATTTAAACTAAGCTTTGTGAAATCAGATAATACTGAAGATTACGGTCAGTATATAATTTCATTTGAGACAAAAAGAAATAAATGGAATTATACTAACAGAGGATATCCTACAACCTATTCAGGTAGAGTATATATCGATAAGGCGAGTTTTGGTATAGTAAAAGTAGTTGAGAATTGGGAAACAACGTTAGATTCTCATGAAATAGAAAAATATTTTAAGGGATATCAAGACTATAAAAATATTTTAAGAACTACAATTAAGGAAGAAAACATCTGCTACTATTCAGATGTTTTAGACGATGGTAAATTTTACGCTACTAGATATTTTAATCGATCATATAACGAAACTCTAAACAAGGAAAACAAAAGAGAGAATAGTGTTTTAGAAATGGATTCTTATTTATATGATTTTCAACTAAAAGACGTTGAAGAAATAGAATATTATGAATACAACAACAAAAAGGAAAACTCTTTATACCGGGTATCATACTCTCAAAGTTTTTGGGATACATTTTATGAAGAAAAACTGCCGTTGCTTTTAAATTAAATAAATCAAGAAATACGAGAGGAGTTATTTTCCGTATTAATTAGAACAATGGCTATCATATATTATTTATCACCTCACTCTATTATTCCATAACAAGAAGATGAAGGTATGAGTATCTTCGCACCTTAGCCACTTAACTAATTATATATGTCTAGATCTAAAAAAACGCCTATAAAATCAACTCTACATGCACGCAATCGCAACCGTGAACCGTATGATTTAAAAGCTCTTGTAAATGTAGTTCCTGAGTTAGGAAATCATATAAAACCTAATAAGTATGGCGCAGAATCTATTGATTTTGCAAGTGCTGAAGCTGTAAAATTACTCAATCAGGCTTTACTTAATCATTATTACGGAATAGAAAAATGGGATTTTCCTGATGCTAATCTGTGCCCACCTATACCGGGACGCGCAGATTATTTACACGCTATTGCAGATTTGTTAAGTGAAGGCACAGGCGAACTTAAAAAAGGTAGTCAAATCAAAGGACTTGACATAGGTACAGGAGCAAGTTTGATTTACCCTATTCTGGGTGTTACCGAATATGACTGGAGTTTCATAGCTACTGATATTGATGCAAAATCTATTGCTTCCGCAGAAAAAATTATTGAAGCTAACGATTCCTTAAAAGGTAAAATTGAATTGCGATTACAAAAAAATGCAGACAGTATTTTTAATGGTATTCTCAATCCTGATGATAAAATTGATTTTACCATGTGCAACCCACCCTTTCACGCATCGCAAGAAGATGCTTTGAGAGGTACCCGTAGAAAAACAAAAAATCTTACAGGATCTACAAACTCCAAACCAGAGTTGAATTTTGCAGGTATAAGCAATGAATTAATCACAGAAGGTGGTGAGGTAGAGTTTATTAAAATAATGATTAAACAAAGTAAAACGAGAGGCACACAATGCAGATGGTTTACGACTTTAGTCTCTAAACAAGATAATTTGAAGAGTATTTACAAGCAGCTTAGAAAAGCAGAGGTAAACGTATTAAAGACCATCCCACTAGGAACCGGGAATAAATCAAGCCGTATTGTAGCCTGGTCTTTTCAGGAATAGTTTTAAAAAATTTTAGTTAGTATCAAAAAAAAAGGGTAGCCAACTGGCTACCCTTTTTATCTTAACACTATTTTACTTATTAGTAACGATCTAAGTTCATTACTTTATCCCAAGCCTTCACAAAATCTTTTACAAATTTTTCTCTTGCATCGTCTGCAGCATACGCTTCAGCAAGGGCTCTTAGTTCACTGTTAGAACCAAAAATTAAATCTGCTCTGGTTCCTGTATATTTCACTTCGCCAGTTCTGCGATCACTACCTACAAATATTGCATCTGAATCTGAAGTTGCTTTCCATGTAATCCCTAGATCTGTAATTGATACTAAGAAATCATTAGAAAGAGTTCCCGGCTTATCTGTAAATACTCCTTTATTTGAACCGTCAAAATTTGTATTTAAAACACGCATACCGGCAACTAAAACAGTCATTTCAGGAGCTGTAAGAGTTAGTAAGTTTGCTTTATCTACTAACAATTCTTCAGCAGTAACCTTTACTCCTTCTTTTAGATAATTTCTAAATCCATCTGCAATAGGTTCTAATGCTTCAAAAGCCTCTACATCTGTTTGCTCTGCAGAAGCATCTGCTCTACCTGCTCTAAATGGTACAGAAATCGAGTAACCTGCATCACTAGCCGCTTTCTCCACTGCTGCTGAACCCGCAAGAACTATAAGATCTGCTAAAGAGACTTTCTTATTTCCACCTTGTGAATTATTGAAATCATTCTGAATTCTCTCCAGAGTTTCTAAAACTGATTTTAATTGCTGTGGATTATTTACTTCCCAATTATTTTGAGGAGCTAATCGTACACGAGCACCATTTGCACCACCACGCTTATCTGAACCTCTAAAAGTAGATGCAGAAGCCCAAGCTGTAGAAATAAATTCTGAAAGATTGTGACCACTAGTTAATATAGAAGATTTTAATCCTGCAATATCATCATCATTCACAAGCTCATAATCAACAGCAGGAATAGGATCTTGCCAAATCAATTCTTCCTGAGGAACTTCTGGTCCTAAGTAACGTTCTTTTGGTCCCATATCACGGTGAGTAAGCTTAAACCATGCACGGCTATATGCATCTGCAAACTCTTGTGGATTCTTATGAAAATTTCTTGATATTTTTTCATATTCAGGATCCATTTTCAAAGAAAGGTCTGTAGTCAACATAAATGGAGCATGTTTCTTGTCTGGATCGTGTGCATCTGGCACCGTACCTGCTCCACCATCATTAACTGGTTTCCACTGGTGCGCTCCAGCCGGACTCTTAGTTAATTCCCATTCATAACCAAATAGGTTATTAAAATAAGTATGACTCCATTGTACCGGAGTATCTGTCCACGCTCCTTCAAGACCACTTGTAATGGTATCTGCTCCTTTTCCTGAACCGTATCGGTTATTCCAACCCATACTCTGTGACTCAATACCAGCTGCTGCAGGTTCTGCATCTACATAAACAGCAGGATCTGCGGCACCGTGAGTTTTTCCGAATGTATGACCACCAGCGATTAGTGCTACAGTTTCATAATCATTCATAGCCATACGGCCAAACGTTTCACGTATGTACTGAGCAGCCTCAACTGGATCAGGATTACCATTATGTCCTTCTGGGTTAACATATATAAGACCCATATGCGCAGCACCTAATGGCTTTTCTAAATCTCCACCTGCATAACGATCTTCATTACCTAACCACTCAGACTCTGCTCCCCAATATACTTCTTCAGGTTCCCAAACGTCTTCACGACCACCGGCAAAACCAAACATTTCAAGGCCCATTGATTCGTGAGCAACATTACCTGTTAAGATTAATAAATCTGCCCAAGATAATTTTTTACCATATTTCTTTTTAATAGGCCATAATAGTAATCTAGCCTTATCTAAGTTTGCGTTATCTGGCCAACTGTTTAATGGTGCAAAACGTTGTTGTGCAGTACCTGCTCCACCTCTACCATCTTGAATACGGTAAGTACCAGCACTGTGCCAAGCCATACGGATGAAAAACGGACCATAATGACCGTAATCTGCCGGCCACCAATCTTGACTATCTGTCATTAAATGACGTAAATCTTCCTTTACAGCCTCCATATCTAGAGACTTAAATTCTTCTGCATAATTAAAATCAGGATCCATTGGATTGGTAAGCTCTGAATTTTGACGCAGTACACTTAATTTTAACTGATTTGGCCACCAATCGCGATTTGTAGTACCTCCTCCAGTTGTATGATGCATTTCACCATTTAAAAAAGGACATTTTGCTTCTGATTCATTCACATCCCAGACTTTCCCGTCTGTACCATGATCATGATTATTTTGATTTTCCATAATAGATTGAATTTTTACTTTTAGAGAATGTAAAGAACTTTAATTAAAGCCTGAAAAAGGCATAGTTTTAATTTATACTTTTTATGTTTAGATAGCTAAATCTTATACTGACTAGAACTTATATAAAATATATGAATTAAAATAATTACTAGTTATCCAGCTATATTTATCGTTTTATTAAATTTTGATACTTGATCCTCTACAATATCCAGTAAATTAAGAAAAAATCAAAAAATTTAGATCATCTTATCTTTAAGTTTTCATTTAGTGAGGATTAAAATTCATTTTTAGGACAATAGTATTTGTCACACATCATAACGTCACAGATACAAGTCTATAATTTTTTTAATCCTATTCATAGGTAGCTAATTGAAAATAAAAGAATTATTTAAATAAGTTGTCGCATCTTTAGTAATTAATACAACTCCATGCATCCAAACGAAGAACTGCTTAACACCTTCTACAAATCATTTAAAGATCATAATCCCAAAGAAATGACCGCATGTTATGGCAAAAATATTACGTTTACTGATCCCGCTTTTGGTCATATTAAGGGAGATCGGGTTCGTGCGATGTGGCACATGCTCATTGAACGTGGAGGAGATGACTTAACTATAAAGTATGAAGATATTCAGGCAGATGATTATACCGGTAGTGCAAAATGGGTAGCGACATATTATTTTGGACCCAATCGTAGAAAAGTTGTTAATCACGTAGTAGGCACATTTTATTTTCAGAATGGAAAAATTCTCCAACATACAGATCATTTCGATTTATGGAAATGGTCGAGACAAGCCTTAGGAGTAAAAGGTATCTTATTAGGATGGAGCGATTATATGAAACTTAAAATTCAGCAGGAGTCAAGTAAAAAACTATCTCTCTATTTACAGAAAATGAGAACTTTTGAAAATACACAGCTTTAATTGTAAATAAATTTATCGCCTCCCGTTAACTAAAAAATCTCAAATACGTTAAAAACGCATTTGAGATTTTTTTGGATATTAGTCAGTATTTAGTGAAATTTTCAACCAATTCGTAGACCATTCTTTACAGGCATATCCGGACTAAGTAAAGTTACGTCAGACTTATCAACTGCACCTAGTATGAGACACTCGCTCATAAAATTTGCAATTTGTTTTTTAGGAAAATTTACTACAGCAATTATCTGTTTTCCCACGAGTTTAGTGCGGTCATATTGAGTAGTAATTTGTGCTGAAGTTTTTAAAATACCTATTTCTTCACCAAAATCGATTTGCAATTGGTACGCCGGTTTTTTTGCTTCAGGGAAATCACTAACAGTAAGTATTGTACCTACCCGCATTTCAATGCGTTCAAATTCTGACCATTTGAGATCACTCATTAATATTCGATCTTCAGTTTCTGAATCATTTCTTGAGATATTTGACCACTATAGGCGCCATAAGCATCAACAAGTAACCCTTTTTCTCCACTTTTTGTATTAATTACATAAAGCACACTATTATCTCCCGGATTTGTCATTCCTTCAAACCTGAAAGACTCTTCTACTTCTATCTGCTCTGCATTCCAGGTTTTTTTAAGATGTTTTGACTCAATTCCTTCATCTACCAGATTAAAATCTGTATCGTACCCTTTAGCTTTTAAAGCTTCTATTGCTACTGAAAGCGAACTATATGTATTTTTCATAATTATTGGATTTAGATTAAAGTTACGAAGGTGTAGTAATGCCCCCAAATAATTAAAACAACTTTAGTATTTGTAACTTTACAATACTTACGCTACTAATAGGTTTATAGCTTCAATCAAAAATAAAAAATGGCAAGAACTCAATCAAATATGCTTCCGTTAGGGACAATAGCTCCATTCTTTTCTTTGCTAAATCCGCTTACTAATAAATATGTCTCTCTTACAGATTGTGTGGGAGAACGAGGAACCGTGGTGATGTTTATTTGTAATCACTGTCCTTTTGTAAAGCACGTTAATGATGAGATTGTGCGTATTGCAAATGACTACCGCGTGCTTGGGTTTGGCTTTGTTGCGATAAGCAGTAATGATGTAGACAAATATCCCGAAGACAGTCCGTGGCTTATGCGTGATACATCTCACAAATATAATTTTCCGTTCCCATACTTATATGATGAAAGTCAGGAAATAGCAAAAGCATATGATGCGGCGTGTACTCCAGATTTCTATTTGTTTGATAATGCATTAAAATTAGTTTACAGAGGCCAGCTCGACGATTCTAGACCTGGAAACGGAATTCCTGTAAATGGTAGAGATTTTAGAGAAGCGTTAGATAATATATTCAACAACCGTAAACAAAGTGATGTTCAAAAACCCAGTATAGGATGCGGTATTAAATGGAAGAATCTGTAGTAAATGTTTGAACATATTCATCCTTACGCACCATTTAATATAGAAGAGGCTACAAAACTCATCGTAGGTACATTACCTCCTCCCCGATTTACTACTGGCAAACTCCTAAAAGATGATGTAGATTTTTGCTACGGCAGCAAAAATGGGATGCTATGGCCCATTCTGGATCAAATATTTTCTCTCAATCTTAAATATGACAATTCGCAATTTGCAATAGATCAGCGCTTAAATTTTTTGAAGAAACATAAAATAGGTGTTTGTGATATAGTAGCATCAGCGCGGCGGGAAAAAATAGACGCTTCTGATCTGGGGATGCAGCAAGTAGAACTTAGAGACTTAATAACTATTCTTAAAAAACATACCCAAATCAACACCTTATTATTTACGGGAGGTAATAGTAAAAATGGTCCTGAATATTTTTTTCGCCGCCAGGCAAAAGAAAATGGAATTAAGCTTCAGATTATTTCTGCAGAAGTACCCCGAATATACAGTTTTAAAATTGCCGGGAGAATTGTTAAAACAGTCTCTTTGACTGCTCCTTCTGGAGCTGCGAATCGTGCGATAGGTAGTATGAAATCTTATCAGCTTCAAAAGGATATAAATCCGCAATACACAACATTCGATTTTAGAGTGAATCAATATAAACCCTACTTTTCTGAGGATTACTAGACCAGTTTTGATTCAATAAAATTTTTACGTTTAATCTTTCAATAATTTCCAAGATGAAAATTTACACACTCAGCTTAATTCTCCTAATCTTTACTGCTTGTGCAGAAAAACCAAAACCTGAAGATTTTGATCTGGAAACTCAATTTGAAAAAAGTAATGGTACACAAACTCCAACCTATACAGAGGTAATAAAATATTATAAAAATCTTGATTCTGCTTACGTATCTATAAAAACCTATGAAATAGGCACAACTGATAGTGGGCTACCGCTAACACTTGTAACCTATAATCCAAATCGGAGTTTAGAATCAGAATTTTCAGAAAATGAAAATGCCCTGCGTATACTTATTAATAATGGTATTCATCCTGGAGAACCAGACGGCATTGATGCAACTATGATGATGATGCGGGATCTGGCAAATGGTAAATTAGAAACTCCCGAAAATATCTGGGTAGGCGCTATAGCAGTTTATAATATAGGAGGAGCCCTTAATAGAAACAGCACAAGCAGAACTAATCAAAATGGCCCTGAAGAATATGGTTTTAGAGGCAATGCGCGTAATTATGATTTAAATCGCGATTTTATAAAAGCAGATACTAAAAATGCACGCAGTTTTGCAGAAGTCTACCATCTTATTAATCCAGATGTACTTATAGACAACCACGTAAGTAATGGAGCCGATTATCAATATGTTTTAACTCATTTATTTACTCAACATAATAAGCTAGGAGGTAAATTAGGGTCGTATTTAAATACTGAATTGCATCCTAATCTTGAAAATTCATTAGAATCAAAAGGGTGGCCAATCACTCCCTATGTAAATGTTTTTAACGAAGTACCCGAAATAGGCTTTAGTCAGTTCATGGATTACCCAAGATATTCTACAGGTTATTCTACCTTATGGAATACGCTGGGTATGATGGTAGAAACACACATGCTAAAACCCTATAAACCTCGGGTAGAAGGAACTTATGAGTTAATGAAATCTATGCTGGAACTTACCTCTAGAGACGCAAAAAAAATTAAGCATATGCGTACTGAAATTGACTCTCTTTATAAAAGCGGAAGTCTAACCAATACATTCTATACTACGCAATACACTATAGACAGTTCTCAAACGACTACACTTCAATTTAAGGGATATGAAGGTGAAAAAATAAAGAGTGCCGTAACTGGATTTGAGCGTTTAAAATATAACAGGGAAAAACCCTTTACTAAGGAGGTAGCTTATTATAATAATATGATGCCAACAGATAGCGTAAAAATTCCTGCTGCCTATATAGTTCCTGCCGGGCAACATCTTATAATTAATAGACTTAAAGAAAATAAAATCGCATATACTACATTTAAAAAGGATAGCATCTTACAAGCCACGGTTTACCATATTAAGGATTATAATACACGTAATTCTCCCTATGAAGGGCACTATTTACACTCGAACACAAATGTCTCAAAGAGTATAGAAAACATCGATGTAAAAGCGGGAGATTTACTGATATATACTGCTCAATCTGGTCTGCGTTATTTACTAGAAACATTAGAACCTACGGCGGTAGATTCATTTTTTAATTGGAATTATTTTGATACGATTTTACAACAGAAAGAGGGCTTTTCACCGTATGTATGGGAAGATAAAGCGCTAGAAATACTTAATACAGATGTAACCCTGAAAAGAGAATTTGAATCGAAAAAAATGAATGATAGCGATTTTAGTAATAACTGGTATGCTCAACTAGAATGGCTTCATCAAAAATCAGAAAATTCGGAAGAGGCCTATTTACGCTACCCGATCTTTAGGATTGAGTAGTAAATACTCTTTAGGAAAAAGTAGCTTTATATTTTCATAGGATTTTGAAAGCGCTTTTTGAGATTTTTCAAAATTCTTCCAACGTACTTTTTTGATACCTTCAGATGGTTGTGGCTCGAGATCACCATCGTAAGTCGTTGTCATTTTATACCAGTATGTTTCTTTAAGCTTAAATTTATTGTTTCTCTTAAAGATGTGATAGGTCGTTGTGATAAGATCGCCAAGTACAAGATCTCTACAACCTGTTTCCTCTTCTACTTCGCGTATTGCACAAGCTTCGATAGATTCGTTTTTCTCTAATTTCCCTTTAGGCAAATCCCATTTACCGTTACGCTTGATAAATAAAATTTCTGAATTTTTATTGTAAACCATTCCTCCTCCCGCAATAACCACGGGAAGTTTTTTCTTTAGGAACTTAAGGAGTTTTTCGCCTTTAGGATGGTACAAATTTATGTAGGTAAGCTGTCCAAGATTTACTTGTTTAATAATGCTTTTAATTTTTGCACGTTTTAAAGGAATTGATGTGTAATTTGCGCCAATATACTTTTCAGTAGAAAGTATAATGGGCACATCATTTACAAAAACTTTATACATTTGTACCATGATTTTAAAAAAGGAAACAGCTAAAAAAACAGCTGAGTTGTTATTGCAAATTAATGCAATTAAATTACAACCACAAAATCCCTTCACATGGGCTAGCGGTTGGAAATCTCCAATTTATTGTGACAATCGTATCACGCTCTCCTACCCACAAATACGCAATTATTTACGGGAAAATATTGCTCAGCAAATAGAGCATTTATATGGCAAGCCAGATGTAATTGCCGGCGTTGCAACCGGAGCAATAGGTATAGGTATGCTTGTCGCAGATTATCTTAATGTGCCATTTGTTTACGTACGTCCTGAAGCAAAGAAACACGGGAGACAAAATAAAATCGAAGGCAAACTCGATTCTGGACAATCTGTCGTAGTTGTTGAAGATTTAATAAGTACCGGCAAAAGCAGTCTTATGGCAGTAGATGCCTTAAAGGAAGCTGGGGCAAATGTTAAAGGTATGCTTGCGATCTTCACTTATGGTTTTGACATCGCACTTGAAAATTTTAAAGCGTACAACCTGGACCTTCACACATTAAGCGATTACGAGCATCTCCTAGAGCAGGCTTTAGATACCCGCTATATTTCAGAAAAAGAAAAACATACTTTGCAATCATGGCGTCTTTCTCCAGACACGTGGAATGCAGATTTATAATTAAACCTAAACTCATTTTACAGTTCAAAACAAACCTATGTTTATAGAAAGTCCAAAAAAAACAATTAACAAGAGCCCTGAAGTTATTTATACGTTTTTAAAAGACGTTAATAATTACAAACAGCTAATGCCAGACAGCATTAGTAAGTTTGAAATCTTAAGCGAAAAGCGCTTCTTGTTTGCATTAAAAGGAATGCCCGATATTGTTTTAGAATTAAAAAATAGCGTCCCGTATAACAAAGTGGTTTTAGGGGCTGCAAGTGAAAAATTACCATTTACACTTACTGCAAATATTAAACAACTTACAAGTGATAGCAGCGAAGCTCATTTTGAATTTGAAGGCGAATTCAATGCGATGATGTCAATGATGATAAAAGCACCTATCACAAAATTTATACAGACACTTTCAGAAAATCTACAGAATATCTAGTAGAGCATCTTAACTTCTTTTAAGTCAAATTCTTTGTAAAGCTCATCTTCTAACTGAAGGATGAGCTTTCCTGTTTTTGAAACTTCTTTGATGATAGCCGTAAACGTACTTCCATCTGGGAGTTTAAAAGTTGACGCTTTATCTTTTCTAAACAACTTTGATTCATAATCCTTCTTCAAGGCAATAAGTTGTCCTTGAGCAATTAATTCTACGTAATGATAAAATTTAGAAATGAGAATATTTAAAATCTCCTCAAGCTCATGATGTTTTCCGGTTTCTAATGCTATCGAGGTAGCTCGTGGCGCTCTTACAAATAATCGTTGATTCACGTTTAAGCCCACTCCTATAATTACAGCATACAGACCATTACGTATCACGCTTTCTATAAGTACTCCACAAATCTTAGATCTACCTGCCAATATGTCGTTAGGCCATTTTACCGAAAGTTGTTCTATTCCTAACTGCTTTAGCGCGTCATAAACTGCTAATGAAGTAGCCATTGTAATGTAAAATTGACGGTCAATACGCAACTCCCCAACCCGCTTGAACAAGCTAAAAGTGAGGTTTTTATCTTTTTCAGATTCCCAAAAAGCACCACGTTGACCCCTTCCGGCAAGTTGCTCGGCAGCCCATACAATTGTATCCTCTACTACGTCGAGCTTTTTTGCATATGCTCTTAAGTAGGTATTAGTAGAAGTTGTGGCATTAAGTTTGACTATTTGCATAGAGTAATATGAATAGCTTAAAAGTTCTTACAAAAAACCTTATGAAACAAAATTGTAATAACTTTGTCAGACTAAAAAAGAATTAATGGCGAAAAAAGAAGTAAGTACAGATCTACTAATAACGACAATTCTAGAAGGTATTGAAGAGGTAAAAGGTCAAAATATTGATATATTGGATCTTAGGGAGATAGAAAACATGGTTTGCGACTACTTTATTATTTGTAATGGTACGTCAAATACTCAGGTAAATGCCATTGTAAATTCAATTCAAAAAACCGTAAGCAAAAAAATTAAGGATAAACCTTGGCACGTAGAAGGATTGCAAAATTCTGAATGGGTGCTAATGGATTATGTAAATGTTGTTGTTCACGTATTTCAAAAGCACGTGAGAGAATACTATGACATTGAGAGTCTTTGGGGAGATGCCAAAGTAACATCAATCGAAACAAATTATTAAATCACATAGATGGCAGACAAATCAAAAAAGCCGGCACCTAATAAACCAAAATTTAGCGCCTGGTGGATATATACCGCAATAATTCTTGTATTTCTAGCATTAAATTATTTTAGCAGTAGTTCAGATTATGGAAATCCTAAAGAAATTCTTGAGAATCAGGTTTTAACTTTTGCAAAAGATGGTGATGTTGAGCGTATAGATATTAGTAAATCGAAACAAATCGCTTACATCTATCTTACTGCAGAAGCTGAAAAGAAAGAGGTTCACGCAAAACCTGCAGATAATGGTATGTCTATTTTAAGCTCAGATTCTGGTGCTGATTATGAATATCGTTATGCGACTCTTGAAGATCTTACTGAACAATTAGCTAAAATTGAAGAAAATCAAGGAATCTATATTTCTCGTAAAGTACTTCCTCCAGATAATAATTTATTTGGTGATATTTTACTCACCTTATTGCCTATAGCAGTTATTATAGGTATTTGGATATTTATAATGAGAAGAATGTCTTCTGGCGGTGCAGGTGGTGCAGGCGGACAAATATTTAATATCGGAAAGTCTAAGGCTAAGCTTTTTGACGAGAAAACCGATGTAAAAACTACCTTCAAAGATGTTGCTGGTTTAGAAGGTGCAAAAGAAGAGGTTCAGGAAATCGTTGATTTCTTAAAAAACCCGAGTAAGTATACAAACCTGGGTGGTAAAATACCTAAAGGAGCATTACTCGTAGGTCCTCCGGGAACGGGTAAAACCTTATTAGCTAAAGCTGTTGCCGGTGAAGCAAAAGTTCCATTTTTCTCATTATCAGGTTCAGATTTTGTAGAAATGTTTGTTGGAGTTGGTGCTTCTCGTGTGCGTGATCTTTTCAAGCAAGCCAAAGAAAAATCTCCTGCAATTATATTTATTGATGAAATTGATGCGATAGGTAGAGCGCGAGGTAAAGCTAATTTTAGCGGTTCTAATGATGAGCGTGAAAATACCTTAAACCAACTTCTTACAGAGATGGACGGTTTTGGCACAAATACAAATGTTATTGTACTTGCAGCTACTAACCGAGCAGATGTACTAGATACAGCACTTATGCGTGCAGGTAGATTTGACCGTCAAATTTATGTTGACTTGCCAGATGTACGGGAACGTAAAGAAATTTTTGAAGTTCATTTAAGACCTTTAAAGAAAGTTGCTGATGAACTTGATACTGAGTTTATGGCAAAACAAACTCCAGGTTTCTCTGGAGCAGATATTGCTAACGTTTGTAACGAAGCAGCATTAATTGCTGCACGACAAGGCAAAACAGCGGTAGGACGTCAAGATTTCTTAGATGCGGTAGATCGTATAGTAGGTGGTCTTGAAAAGAAAAATAAGATTATTACGCCAGACGAGAAAAAAGCAATTGCATTTCACGAAGCTGGTCACGCTACAGTGAGCTGGATGCTTGAGCACGCCGCTCCTTTGGTGAAAGTGACTATAGTACCTCGAGGTCGTTCATTAGGAGCTGCCTGGTACTTACCTGAAGAACGTCTAATCGTACGTCCAGAGCAAATGCTCGATGAGATGTGTGCTGCTATGGGTGGTCGTGCTGCTGAGAAGGTAACATTTGATAAAATATCTACCGGAGCTTTAAGCGATCTTGAAAAAGTGACGAAGCAAGCCCGTATGATGGTTACCACTTATGGTCTTAATGATGCAATAGGTAACTTAACCTATTACGATTCTTCAGGACAGAATGAGTACAACTTTAGCAAGCCTTATAGTGAGAAAACTGCTGAGTTAATTGATAAAGAAATTTCTAAAATTATTGAGGAGCAATATCAGAGAGCGATCACAATTCTTGAAGAAAATAAAGATAAATTAAATGAACTAGCCGAAGTATTGCTTGATAAAGAAGTAATATTTAAAGATAATCTTGAGAAGATTTTCGGTAAGCGTCCATTTGAAAAACCTGAAGGTGTTGAGCAGCAAATGCAAGAAAACACACTTCCGGTTAGCGAGAATTAAAACACTTCTGGTGTACAAATTTTAAATCTTAACTTAACGCTTTGTTGAGTTAAGATTTTTTATATTTGATAAACACCTAATAACATAAGCATACACACTCATTTATGAGTATTTTAAAGAAACTCTTTAAACCCAAAAATTCAGAAGAATCTGATAAGCCAGGCACTACAAAAGCTGAGCGCGGGAAATATATGCCAGATATTAGCGCTCCTGCAGATGAGCGTTTTACAAAACACTTCATCCTTAATGGCGGTAAATTTTTATACTGCGTAAACATGGAGGAAATACATGAAAGTTTTGACAATATACTCCTTGAGAATGACTGGTATGAGCAAGACGTTTATTGTTTAGATGATAAGCTCGAAAACCTCTTTGGCAACTACAATTTGATGTACGGAACAGAATCTGAGTCAAAATTTATGTTGTCGACCTGCGAAAATCTAATCGCTGACGATGGTAGTTTACTCATTTCTTCAAATCAAATTAAAGAAAAGAAACTAAAAGAACTCCCTCAGAACTTTGTCATTTTTGCTACTACAAGTCAAATTGTAAATAGCATTGGCGAAGGCTTACGCGGAATAAAGAAAAAAAACACAGGCTACATCCCTACTAATATAACAACCATAAAAAACTTTGAACCTAAAGAAGGACCCAAAGATTTTATGTCTTATGGAAGCAGTGCAAAAAACCTTTATTTATTGCTTCTAGAAGATTTATAGTATGCGCGAACTTACTGTACGAGCACTTTCCGGACTGTTGTATGTCATAATTTTATTGTTTTCCATTCTCTATTCTGAGAAATGGTACATACTTCTGTTTTTATTATTTGGTATTATAACACTTCGAGAATTCCTAAGACTTATAGGTTTTCAGTTTTGGTACACCTACGCGATTTTAATTTCCTTCATACTTTTCTTCAGTTATTTTAAAGTTTCCAAAATTGCTACTTTAATTCTATTAGGTTTTACGGTAGTTACTGGACTTTATCTAATGAAAAATCTCTTCAGTGAGAAAATTAGAAAGTATGGTAAACTTCAAAAATTACACATTACGGTATTTTATATTATCGCGAGTTTTGTATTTCTGACCCTTTTACCCTCTCACGGTGATGAGTTTTCACCATATACAGTCGCCGGACTTTTTATTCTTATATGGACAAATGATACATTTGCTTATATCGTAGGTAAAAGTTTTGGCAGGCATAAGCTTTTCCCCAGTATCTCTCCTAAGAAGACTATCGAGGGCTTTTTTGGCGGTTTAGTTTTCGCTTGTATTGCCAGTTATTTTATTCATAAATTTACCGGCAGTCTTAATTTTAATATATGGCTGTCTCTGGCAGTTGTAATGAGTACTTTGGGAACTTTTGGAGATCTCATAGAGTCTAAGTTGAAACGCGAAGCCGGAGTTAAAGATAGCGGTACATTGATGCCGGGTCATGGCGGACTTTACGACCGTCTAGACAGTATTTTATTTGCAAGTCCGTTTATATATCTGGTTCTAATTGTTTTTGAATATGTTTCATAAAGAAGGTTATACGATAATAACAGTTACATTAATAATTGTAGCTATTGGTTTTATAAGTACGCAAACCTGGGTATCTCCAGTTTGGCTTCAGTATGTGTGCTACGCTACACTGGTAGTATTTTTACTTCTCATTTTGCAGTTTTTTAGAAATCCGAGTAGAATAGCAGATATAAATACCCAAGATGTAGTCTCTCCTGTAGACGGGAAAGTAGTAGTAATTGAAGAAGTATTTGAAAAAGAATATTTTAAAGAAAAAAGACTTCAGGTTTCGGTCTTCATGTCACCTATAAATGTTCACGTAACCCGTTATCCTGTAACTGGGAAAGTAGTATATAGCAAATACCACCCAGGAAAATATCTTGTGGCTTGGCATCCTAAAGCTTCTGAAGAGAATGAGCGCACTACTGTCGTAGTACGTTCTATTGGTTTTGGAGATGTTCTTTATAGACAAATAGCCGGTGCACTTGCTAAACGCATTGTAAACTATGCAAAAGAAGGTGATGAAGCTGTTAAGGGTGACGATAGCGGTTTTATAAAGTTTGGTTCTCGTGTAGATATTTATCTTCCTTTAGGCACACCTCTGGCTGTAAAATTAAACCAGAAGGTTAAAGGATCACAGAGTATTATAGCAACTCTTAAGTAGATCGTTTTGAGTAAAGAAAAATTGGATGAAGACTTCCAGAATGCTGCTGAAAGAGCCAGTAACACAAAGACTGTTTTACCTCCAGATATTCAGTTGTTACTCTACGCCTATTACAAAAAAGGCAATCATAAAAGCAAACTTATTCCTGTAGAGAATCTAAAGGAAAATGATTTAAGAAGTGCATTTAAGTACAATGCTCTTATTCAAATTAAAGGACTTACTGCTACAGAAGCAAAAAAGGAATACATTAAGCTGGTCGCTCAATATATTCCTGATTAAATTTTATTACTCCGTTAAAGAATAATCTATTTCAAAGCTGCTAGTCTCTTTTCTAACGCATCAATTTTAGACTGTGCGTCTGCTTGTTTTTGACGTTCTATTGCTACCACTTGTTCGGGCGCTCCACTTACAAAGCGTTCATTAGATAACTTTTTAGTTACCGAATTCATAAACCCTCGGGTATAGTTTAATTCTTCCTCAATTTTCGCAAGTTCTGCTTCAATATCTATCGCCCCGGTTAAAGGAATAAAATATTCATTTGCTTTAACTCTAAAAGACAATGCACCATCTTTACTAGCTGTAGTAGTCTCAATAGTAGATAGATTACATAACTTTTTAATTATTCCATTAAAACGGTCTGTAAAACTTTCAGTATTCATCACGTAAAGCTCAAGCTCTTCTTTAAATGAAATATTTTTCTCTTTACGTATAGCACGAATTCCCGTTATTATTTGAGTCGCCAGATCAAAATCATTTAGTAGTTCTTTATCTCCAGCCTCAACTTCTGGCCAATTGTTTATTATCAATGCTTCATCTGGAGTACGCTCTGTGATATTTTGCCAGATTTCTTCCGAAGCAAAAGGAATAAACGGATGCAAAATACGCAGATTGTTTTCTAGAGCATTAATCACCATATCATAAGTTTTCTTATCAATCGGCTTACCATATTCAGGTTTTACAATCTCAAGCAACCAACTACAGAAATCATCCCAGACCAATTTATACGTAGCCATCAACGCGTCGCTTATACGGTATTTGCTAAAGTGATCTTCAATCTCAACACCAGCATCTTTAAAACGTTCTGCATACCAATTCAACCCCTTTAAACTAGCTTCAGGTTGCGCTATCATAGCATCAACTTCCCAACCTTTTATAAGTCTAAAAGCATTCCATATTTTATTTATAAAGCCTTTACCTTGCTGACATAAATCTTCATCAAAAAGTAAATCGTTACCCGCAGAAGCACTTAACAATAAACCTACACGTACACCATCTGCACCATACTTATCGATAAGCATCATAGCGTCTGGTGAATTACCTAATGATTTAGACATTTTACGGCGTTCTGCGTCGCGCACTAGACCGGTTAGGTACACATTAGTAAACGGTTTTTTTCCCGTATACTCATACCCCGCCATTATCATACGTGCTACCCAGAAGAATAAAATATCTGGCCCTGTAACTAGATCATTTGTCGGGTAATAATAGTTGAAGTCTTCATTGTCAGGATTCGCAATACCATCAAAAACACTCATGGGCCACAACCAAGATGAAAACCAAGTATCAAGCGCATCTTCATCTTGCTTTAAATCTGCAAGCGTTAGATTGTCATTTCCTGTTTTTGCTCTTGCCGAAACTAAAGCCTCTTCCATATTTCTAGCAACTACAAAGTCTTCTTTACCATTGCCAAAGTAGAAAGCTGGTATTTGTTGACCCCACCATAACTGGCGCGAAATATTCCAGTCTCTAATATTTTCCATCCAGTGACGGTACGTATTGTCAAATTTCTTCGGAAAGAGGTTCACTTCTTCAGTTTCGAGTACTGCTTTAATTGCAGGCTCAGCCAAGTCTTTCATCTTCAAAAACCATTGATCTGAAAGCTTAGGTTCGATAACTGCTTTTGTACGTTCTGATGTACCTACTTTATTAATATGGCTTTCCATTTTAATTAAAGCACCAAGATCTTTAAGCTCTTTTACAATCTCTTCCCGAACCACAAAGCGATTTTTTCCTTCGTAATGCATTCCGAAAGAATTTAAAGATGCATCATCGTGAAAAATATCAATAACATCCAGATTATGCTTATCTCCCAGCATTTTATCATTTTCATCATGAGCAGGAGTGACTTTTAAACAACCTGTACCAAACTCCAGATCTACGTATTCATCTTCAATAATAGGTATTACTCTATTAGCTATAGGCACTATAGCTTTCTTACCGCGCAAGTGAGCAAAGCGCTCATCGTTAGGGTTAATGCAAATTGCGGTATCACCAAAAATGGTTTCTGGTCGTGTTGTTGCAATAGTCAGAACCTCATCACTGCCTTCTAACTTATAGTTTAAATAGTATAAATGCCCTTGACGCTCTTCATGAATAACTTCTTCATCAGACAAGGTTGTTTTTGCTTCAGGATCCCAGTTAACCATGCGATGACCTCGGTAAATAAGTCCTTTGTTATATAGATCAATAAAGCTTTCAATAACACTAGCAGACATTGTGTCATCCATTGTGAAACGTGTGCGCTCCCAATCGCATGATGCTCCTAACTTTTTTAATTGCTCAAGGATTGTCCCTCCATATTTATCGGTCCATTCCCAGGCGTGTTTTAAAAACTCTTCTCTGGTAAGATCGCTCTTATTAATACCTTCGGCTTTAAGTTTAGCAACAACTTTAGCTTCTGTAGCTATAGACGCGTGGTCTGTACCCGGCACCCAGCATGCATTAAAACCTTTTAGACGAGCTCGTCTTATAAGAACATCCTGAATGGTATTATTTAACATGTGTCCCATATGCAGAATACCTGTCACATTAGGAGGCGGGATTACAATTGTATAGGGTTCTTTTTCATTAGGCTCTGAGTGAAAATAATTATGTTTTAACCAGTAGTCGTACCACTTTTGTTCAACATCTTTCGAGCTATATTTTGAAGCTAATGCCATTCTTGGTCTAGTTTTTGACTTAAGTAGCAAAAGTACTTATTATAGTAAGTATTTTAAAAGAACCGAGGAATTAAATAAAACTGATATTAGGCGATTGCAATTACCTCTAGATAACCTTATTCTAGAGGTAAGCTTCTTAAAAAAAAGCTACTTTTTTGCATAAACTCTTTAATAGGTTTATTTTTATACTTCATTAACACTTAGAATTATGAGAAAATTAGTTTTAATACTTGCTGTAGGACTTATGACAATAGGCTTGCAAGCTCAAGAAGAAGCTAAAGAGAAGAAAGCTGAGATTGCTTTTGAATCAGATGTTATTGATTATGGTGATGTTGCCCATGGCGCAGACGGCACACGTGAATTTAAATTTACGAATACCGGTAATGCTCCTCTGGTAATATCTAAAGCATACTCAACATGTGGTTGTACTATACCAAGTCCTCCAACAGATCCTATTGCTCCTGGAGAAAGCAATGTCATTAAAGTAAAATACGATACAAATCGTGCTCCGGGCCCAATACGTAAAACAATAACTGTGTATACAAATGCATCTGCAGAGCCTTATACTTTAAAAATAAAAGGGAATCTTTTACCTGCGGTAAATTAATTCAGAAAATATATAAGTATAAAAGCGGTCTTAGCGACCGCTTTTTTTTTGCTCAATCTTGAAGTATCTTCTTTAAGGCGAATTTATAATCATACGCAATACCTCCTCTTAGAATTTCTAATTTTAAAACCTCTCCTTCATCACGATAAAAATAACGTGTGATATCCTGTAATTTTAAGTTCCGTACTTTCTTACCATTTATTTTTATCAATTTATCCCCTACTCTTAACCCTGCTTTTGATCCTGGCGATTCTTCGCGAATTGCCGCTACTTCATAATTAGGTGATAACTTAAATTGTTTAAACTCTACTGTATTTGTAGCTAGAAATACACTTTCATAACCTCCAGATTGTTGATCACCACTAAATTCTTCAATTATTTTACGGTCATATTCTGCTATAATATCAGAACCATTATGCTGAATAACTAAGCCACTGCGATCATACTTAAAAGGCTCATCAAAAAACCTATTCTTTTTTAAAAGCATCTTTTTTGAGGTATAATCAATCACAACTGTAAATCGCTTTAAAACTTCAGAGCCTAAGCTACCATTTCGGAAATGGAGTCTATTTATATAGTTAATCGAGTTCGAATCGGGGTAGGCTACATTTACTTTTTCTAAAGAGATATCTCCAAGATCAAGTCGGTCAAGTTTAGACCGTACACCAGTAACTTCTCCATTAAAACCTAAACCAAGATTATCTTTAAAAGAATTATCTGGTATTGTTATGCCCTTATGACTTTCTTCAAATAACCAGAGCGCATCACCGCTACCGGTATCTACGAGCAACTTTGCTAAAAACGAATTTTTACCAATTTGCATTTGTAATAATGCATAAGGTTTGCTACTATGAAACTCTAAAGGTATGGTAACGCAAGACCGGCAATTGCGTCTTTTATAGTTCGCTTTATTATAAAGATTAATATACTCTCGGGCATAATTTATTTCTACGATAAAATCTTTAAATAATGCGTAACCAATTATCCCGTTAACAGGAAAACCTAGTCTAGAAGAAAAGTTACGCTCGTTGTCTGATAAATTAACAATGGTCTGGTTAATAGCAGAAGAGGCGCCTATATTTATAATATTGTGGGTAGATTTAATTGCTTCAGCATCCTCGCCCGCTCCTGCTCCGGTTAAAACCACTTTTGTTTCATTGTTAAGCTTTAAATTTGAATTCGCATTAAACAGAATGGTTGAGCGTACACCCGTATCTAATAACATAGAAAGTTCAACGCCATTTATGTGCACAGGAATAACGATCAGGTTATTTACAATCTTTACTTTTATTTTTTCTTTAGATACATTCTTAGGCAAAAGAAATCTTCCCTGCGCAAAAGCACAGTTTAATGACAATAAAGCAGTAAATAAATATATTAATTGAGCATATCTCATAAAACACAAGCAATTACTCTCAATTTAATACTTTTACACCATATTTTATAAACAATTCACTTAAATTTTTTTCTCATTAATAATTTGCAAATTTACAGATCTAAAAACAAAGGATTTTTATGCCGAAGATTTCACACAAAGGGCAGTCAATGCCTGAATCACCTATACGTAAACTTGTGCCATTTGCAGAAGCTGCAGAAGCTAGAGGGATTTCTATACACCAATTAAATATTGGACAACCTGATATTAAAACTCCTCAGGCCGCTCTTAACGCTGTTAAAGATGCAGACATTGAGGTGCTATCTTATAGTCACTCTGCAGGTTTTTTAAGTTACCGAGAAAAGTTAGCCGCTTATTATGGAAAACAGGGAATAGACATAACTGCTTCAGATATTATTATATCTACAGGTGGGTCTGAAGCTTTAATGTTTGCTATGGGAAGCGTTACAGATCCGGGTGATGAAGTAATAATACCAGAACCTTTTTATGCAAATTACAATGGTTTTGCTACAGCTTCTGGAGTAACTGTAAAACCCGTGATCTCTTCATTTGAAAGCGGATTTGCATTACCTCCCATTTCAGAATTTGAAAAACAAATAACAGCTAAAACTAAAGCTATTGTTATTTGCAACCCAGGTAATCCCACCGGTTATTTATACAGCCAAGAAGAATTAGATCAACTATCAGAATTAGTAAAAAAGCACGATCTCTTTTTAATTGCAGATGAAGTATATCGAGAATTTGCTTATGATGGTCTTCAACATCGTTCCGTATTAAATCAACGTAGCATCGATGAGCATACCATTATGATAGACTCTGTATCTAAGCGTTTTTCTATGTGTGGAGCACGTATAGGATGCATTGTAAGTCGTAATAAGAATTTGATGGCAACTGCAATGAAATTTGCTCAGGCACGATTAAGCCCTCCTACACTAGCACAAATAGCTAGTGAAGCTGCCTTAGATACTCCTCAGTCCTATTTTGACGAAGTAATTTCTGAATATGTAGATCGCAGAAATACACTTGTTGAAGGTCTGGAAGCTATTCCTGGTGTACGTGTTGCTAAGCCTAAAGGAGCGTTCTACTGTATAGTAGAATTACCTGTTAAAAATGCTGATGACTTTGCGCGTTGGCTTCTGGAATCTTTTGAGCATAATAAAAAGACCATAATGGTCGCACCTGCTGCAGGATTTTATTCTACGGAAGGAGAAGGAATTAATCAAGTAAGAATAGCTTACGTATTAAAAAAAGAGGATCTCATCGAAGCTGTATCCTTATTAAAAGAAGCTTTACAACAGTATAAGGATTAATGAATATTGCGCACGACGTTTCTCTAAAAAAATACAACACTTTTGGCATTGATGCTAAAGCCAGTTCTTTTGTATCAGTAAGTACACTAGACGAACTAAAAGAAGCCCTGAGTACAACTACCAAACGTAAATTTGTATTAGGAGGTGGCAGTAATATGCTTATAAAGAATGACATTGAGGCGCTCGTAATTCATATTAATCTTAAGGGTATTGAGGTTGTAAAAGAAGATAATAATTCTATTTGGCTCGAAGTAGCTGCTGGTGAAAACTGGCACAGTTTTGTTATGCACTGCGTAAATAATAATTATGGCGGTGTAGAAAACTTAGCGCTAATTCCTGGTAACACCGGCACCTCCCCTGTTCAAAATATAGGAGCTTATGGCGTTGAGCTTAAAGATGTTTTTGATTCGTGTTCTGCAATTAACCGTAACTCATTAGAATCCAAAATATTTACGCATTCAGATTGTAAATTCGGTTATCGAGAATCTATTTTCAAAAATGACGCTAAGGACCTATATGTTATCACATCGGTTACTTTTAAACTCAGTAAAAAAGATCATAATCTCAATACCGGTTATGGGGCTATACAAGAAGTACTTAAGCAAAAGGAAATAAAAAACCCTACGATCAAAGAAATAGCAGAAGCGGTAATACATATTAGATCATCAAAATTACCAGATCCTAAACTATTAGGAAATAGCGGAAGTTTTTTCAAAAATCCAGTAATTCGTAAAGAGCTTTATGATTCACTGCAAAGCAAGTATGCTGGCATGCCTGTATACCCTATATCAAATGAAGAAGTAAAAGTTCCTGCAGGATGGCTGATAGAGCAGGCCGGTTTTAAAGGATATCGCATTGAAGATGCGGGCGTGCACGATAAGCAAGCCTTAGTTTTGGTAAATTATGGGAATGCTACCGGAGATAATTTGTGGGATTTAGCACTTCAAATCAAAGATGAAGTTTATAAAAAATTCAAAATCAATATTGAGCCGGAAGTGAATATTGTAAAATAAAAAAAGCCGCTTAACTCAAGTTAAGCGGCTTTTTCATAGATGCGAAATTATTATTTCGACATTAATACTTTATTGACTTGGTGGATGATTCCATTAGAAGCATCAATATTTCCTAAAACAATCTGAGCTTTTTTACCCTTACCATCTCTTATTACGATCTGATCTCCATCTCTCATAATAGTAAGTTTATCTCCTTTTACAGTTGTTAACTCAGCTTTTCCTTTACCTGCGTCAATTGCTTTTCCAAGATCTTCAGACCTCATTTTACCTGCAATTACGTGGTATTGTAAAACACCTACTAACATTTCTTTGTTTTCAGGTTTTGTAAGATCGTCTAGCATTCCTTTTTTTAATTCAGAAAATGCGTGATCTGTAGGTGCAAATACGGTGTAATCTCCTTCAGCTAATAACATATCTGAAAGACCTGCTGCGTTAAGTGCAATAACTAAGGTATCAAGATCACGAGAAGCCATTGCTTTTCCAGCAATACTATTAGTTCTTGCTTCTTCTTTCATTTTCTCTTCGTTTGCTTGAGCTTCTTTCATCTCAGCTTCCTTAGCATCACTTTCTGCTTTAGCAGTAGCCTCTTGCTCCTCTAATTGTATTTGCTCCTTTTTCTTATTGTCTTCGCAAGAGCTAAAAGCAACTACAAAGCCCATAAGTAACACGAATACAAAAGGTTTATTAAATTTCATAAATTAATTTTTAATGGTTTGTGAAGATCAAATGTATTAATAATTAACATTCAATATATCAAGCATCTACTAATCTTAAGTTAAATAAATAGGCTTCTTGTTAGTGAATTTAACTAATTAGGATTTCGCGAAATACTTTGGGTCTCTCTTATCTAGGTCGTATCTTTGCAGCATAATTTTAAGCTATGAAATTACTTCTTATAACTCTTGTACTTTTAGGATTAGCCTTCGCAGGGATTGCAATTAAAATCTGGGCAAAGAAAGATGGTAAATTTGCAGGAACATGTGCGAGTCAGAATCCTTTTTTAAATAAAGAGGGTGAAGCTTGTGGTATGTGTGGTAAAATGCCCGAAGAAATGGGAGATTGCGCACCAAAGGCTTCATAACACGCAATTTTGCTATCTATTCTATTTGAAGAGCTGTTTATAACAATTTTCAGTGGTGTAGTTATATTAAATTGTTCTTATTACTTATACTTTTCAAAATTTGCATTTAGTATTACGCCTCGCTTTCAGAATTTTGAAAGACACGATGGGGTGTCTATAATTATTTGTGCTAAAAATGAATCTCAACGTTTAGAAAATCTCATTCAGCTTATTAGTCTTCAAAATCTTAATCTGTTTGAGATTATAGTTGTAAACGATAATTCTAATGATAATTCGTTAGAAATTCTTCAACAGCTTGCAATTGAGAATTCTCGTTTAAAAGTCATAAATCTAAATGCTGAAACCGGCAAAAAAGCAGGAATTACGCAAGCAATTAATGCATCCTTATATTCAAAACTACTCTTAACCGATGCAGATTGTATTCCAATAAGTACAGACTGGGCAGCTTTAATGACACAAACTCTCACAGATGAGAAACACATTTTGCTGGGGTATAGTGGTTATAAAAAATATGGTCAATCGCTACTGAATAAAATAATACGCTACGAGACTCTGCTAACTGCTACGCAATACATGGGTTATGCCGTTCACAATAATGCGTATATGGGTGTAGGTCGAAATTTAGCCTACACAAAAGAAATTTTTAAATCCTCAAATGGATTTGACAACCACGCTCACATACGAGCAGGAGATGATGATTTATTTGTAAATGAAAATGCAACTCCAACCAATATTTCTATTTGCGTAGATCCTGAATCTTTCACCTATTCTGAACCTAAAAAAAAATGGAAAGATTGGTTTATTCAAAAACGCAGGCATACAGATGTTGCGAAAATGTACAGACCAAAACATCAAATACAATTAGCGCTCTTTTACATCACGCAATTTTTATTTTTTGCTTTGATTCCTTTTGTTCTATTTAATCAGCAATTTTTGACTCCGGTAGTCGTTTTAATTCTAATACGTACCGTTATTTTCTGGATAATTTTATCTAAGGCTGCCGCTAAATTTAGAGAAGCAGATCTTATTAAATATTTACCGTTCTTAGAGCCATTTCTAATAATTCTCCAAATGCTTATCTTTATTTCAAATATTATGGTAAAACCCCGACGTTGGAACTAGACCAGAACATTATAGATCTAAAAATTAGTGAAGCAAAACAAGGTAGCCAGAGTGCCTATAATTATTTGCTCAACTCGCACTGGAATCTGGTTTACTCTTTTCAGCTAAAAAGAACACAAGATGATTTTAAAGCTGAAGAAATTACCATACAAACCTTCTCAAAGGCATTCAATCAGTTAAGCACCTACGACAATACATATAAGTTTAGCACGTGGTTAGTTACCATATCTAAAAATCTTCACATAGATCTTCTACGTAAGGAAACCCGAGCCGAAAAGCGACTTCATAAAGAATTTAAACTCAATAGTGTCGTAGATAAAAATCCCACTGCTGAAGACTCTTTGATTACCGAACAAAATCTATCTGAATTATTAGCCCATATTAAAAAATTAAAACCTCATTATCAAGAAGTAATAAATTTACGCTACTTTCAAGAGATGAGTTATAAAGAAATGGCTAACAGTCTCGACGAACCACTAAGCAATGTCAAAGTCAAGTTATTGAGAGCGCGCCGCTTACTTTCTGACTTGATTGAAAAAACGCCATAAATCTCTATGAAAACTTTGCTTAAGCAATTAGGTCCCGGTCTATTATTTGCCGGGGCTGCAATAGGTGTTTCTCACCTTGTACAGTCTACACGATCTGGAGCCGATTATGGTTTTGGCCTAGTATGGGTTCTAGTTTTAATTCATATTATTAAATACCCATTTTTTCAGTATGGTCCAAGGTATGCCGCCGCTACGGGCACAAGTCTGCTAGAAGGATATTTTAATCTAAACAAAGCTGTACTAATTGCCTACTTTATTATAAATCTGCTCACAATGTTTACCATACAAACGGCGGTGACAGTAGTGACCGCGGGGATTGCAAGTTATGTTTTTCCTGTAGATTGGAGTCTTACCACGTGGAGTGTTGTTATAACTATACTTTGCACCACCTTACTTCTACTAGGCAAATACAATTTTCTGGACAATCTGATGAAGTTTATTGTAATAACACTTACAATAAGTACATTAATAGCCGTTGGTATCGCAGGGTATGAACCTCATCAAGCAATAGATTTTATTCAGGTATTGCCTACAGATGCTGCCGGAGTTGCCTTTCTTATTGCATTTATGGGCTGGATGCCGGCTCCATTAGACATCTCAATCTGGCATTCGTTATGGTCATTAGAAAAAGCTAAAGAAGGAAAGCTTACTAGAAAATCTGCAATCTTTGACTTTAACATCGGTTTTCTGGGAACAATAATTGTCGGTACGTGTTTTATTGCATTAGGAGCTTTGGTTATGCATAACACAGGAGTCCAGTTTAGCGCAAGCAGTAGTTCGTTTGCAAAGCAACTTATAGATCTTTATACAAGCAGTCTTGGCAACTGGGCGTTTTATATCATAGGCATTGCCGCATTTACGACTATGTTTAGCACCACCCTTACCACACTCGATGCATCACCACGAGTTATGTCAAAAACTGTAGAATTAATTTGGGGTAGAACAATTAAAGGAAGCTATAATATATGGTTAGTGATTCTAATATTAGGTACTGGATGCATTCTATTTTTACTCACTAGTGAAATGGGAACACTCATTGAAATAGCTACCATACTTTCATTTTTAACCGCTCCCTTTTTTGCAATAGCCAATTACTGCGTAATGAATGGTAAAAACGTACCTCTGGAAGATAGGCCAAGTAAATTTTTAAATGCATTTAGCATATTAAGTATTATACTACTTATTGCCTTTAGCATTTGGTATCTAACTACACTTTAAGTTTTTTAGATATTCGGTCTTCTCGTCTTGTGCGTATGGGTGCGTTTTCAATTACTGTTGAAAGAACAATGTGCGTTTTGGTTTCTCCATACGTAATAAGTTTATCAATGAATTCTTCAAGATGAAATTGATCAAACAACACTACTTCTAACAAGATGTTTTCATTTCCTGTAATGCGATAGCAATTTAAGACTTCACTAAACTCGTGTACTTTTTCTAAAAAGGGTTTTAACCTACCCATAAATGCACGCAATGTGATTATAGCTTTTAATTGATGTCCAGATTCAAAATGAGAAATTTCTGCTTTGTAACCTATTAATATCCCCGCATCTTCCATTTTACGTATGCGCTCTGCTACAGCAGGCGAAGTTATTCCTACAGCTCTACCCAAAGCACTATTACTTATACGCGCATTTTTCTGTAGTGTTTGAAGAATTTTCCAGTTAGTTGAATCGATATGCATATTTAAACAAATAGGAGTTATTTTCTTTAATATTTAAAGTAAATATAATTTAAAACTTTAAAATCTATATATATTAATCTGTGAATACTGCTAAATTTGAATCACAATTAAGCTATGTCATCAGTACCTAGAAATACACGTTTATATAATCAAGCAATTGAAATACTGCGACTTTCGCGCTCAATTTCTAATTATTTGGTTTACGATCTCGCTCCCTTAGAATCTAATGGGACAGAAAATCCTTATGTGTATTTTACAGGCGATATCGTACGTCATTCAGACTCGCTGGCTCCAGAAATTATCAAGGCAGAAAGTCAAACTTTTCAAGATGATCGTTTACGACACGCAGCATCTTTAGACCGATTAACTTCTAGTTTATATGCTACTTGCGAGCGCTTGGAACGTGCAGAAAGTAGCGGTAAAGACTTTGTGCGACTTTTACGTTCTGAAGTAAGAAAATTTAGAAAGCTTCAGCACAAGTGGATGATGACACTTTAAACTCTTCCTTTATATTTTCCTTTATAAGCATTTCTCTAAGCACTGATTATTTTGTGCTAAATAATTTATACTTTGTGCTTACTATTCAGAATAACAAATTGATTGACCTAAACATTAGCTTATGTCTTTAGAAGACGATTTTAGTTCACAAAACAGTTATGAAAATTCTGCACTTTATATAAAAGCTACAGAAATTTTAAAACTTTCTAATCGTATAGCCGAGATAGCTGCATCTTATGAAACAGCTGCTACAGATAGCTCAGATCAGGAAATTTTAAGAAGTCAGGCGCTCTACATTAGAGAGGATGCATCGATTATTCCTTCAAAAATTGCAGGTGCTTTTAACTGCGACCTCTATGATATCAAGATGGAAAAAGCTTGTTTGATTCGAAAATCAGCTCAAGATCTTGCTACACATATGACGGGGTTAGAAATGTATGGCTTTAGAGAAACCGAATATTTAGATCTGCTACGTAACGAGATTGAAGCATTTAGGATTCTATTTGCAGAATGGGTAAAGACTTTTGATCCCTTTAATTATATCATCGATCGCTGGGGACTTTTTAATCCACCAGGAGTAAATTATAACGACTTAGAAGATGATGATTCTATAGATCCTGATGATTTTAATTTTGAAGACTAAGCTGTAATTATTAATAATCGTGTCACTTAGAAATACACGGTACTTCTATTAAATACAGAAAAAAAAACACCTCACAGTTTTAAAATCTGTGAGGTGTTTTTTATAACTTGATAATTTGATAAGCTCTACATATTTCTTCTATACTGCCCTCCTACTTCAAAAAGAGCATTTGTAATCTGACCCAGCGAGCAAATTTTTGTAGCTTCCATTAACCGCTCAAACATATTTTCATTCTGAATTGCCGCTTCCTGTACAGTTTTTAAAATAGCCTCTGCATCATTCTCATAAGCTTTATGCAAATTAGTGAGGGTTGCAATCTGAGCTTGTTTTTCTTCTTCAGTAGCCCGTATCACCTCCATAGGCTTTACGGTAGGAGAACCTTTACTGCTTAAAAACGTATTCACACCTATGATAGGGAATTCGCCATTGTGCTTTAAAGTTTCATAATACAAACTTTCCTCTTGTATTTTACTACGCTGGTACATCGTTTCCATAGCACCTAAGACACCACCCCGTTCTGTAATACGATCAAATTCTTGTAAAACGGCCTCTTCAACGAGCTCTGTTAACTCTTCAATTATAAAAGCTCCTTGTATCGGATTCTCATTTTTAGTTAAACCTAACTCTTTATTAATTATAAGCTGAATTGCCATTGCTCTGCGTACACTTTCCTCGGTGGGAGTTGTAATTGCCTCATCATATGCATTTGTGTGTAACGAATTACAGTTATCATAAATCGCATATAAAGCTTGAAGTGTTGTGCGTATATCATTGAAGTCTATTTCCTGCGCATGTAACGATCTTCCCGATGTTTGGATGTGGTACTTCAACATTTGAGCACGCGGGTTCGCTCCGTATTTATATTTTAGAGCTTTTGACCAAATTTTACGGGCCACACGACCTATTACCGCATATTCAGGATCTACGCCATTGCTAAAGAAAAATGAAAGATTGGGACCAAATTTGTTGATGTCCATTCCTCTACTTAGGTAATATTCTACGTACGTAAAGCCATTAGCTAATGTAAATGCCAATTGAGTAATAGGATTTGCACCGGCTTCTGCAATGTGATATCCAGATATTGAAACCGAATAGAAATTACGAATCTCTTTCTCAATAAAATATTCTTGGACATCACCCATTAAGCGCAATGCAAATTCAGTAGAAAAAATACACGTGTTTTGTGCTTGATCTTCTTTAAGTATATCTGCCTGTACTGTTCCGCGTACTTGCTGTATAGTCTCTGCTTTTAATTGTTCATAAACTGTTGCAGGCAGCACCTGATCTCCAGTAACACCTAAAAGCATAAGGCCTAAACCATTATTACCTTCTGGAAGTTCGCCTTGATATTTAGGGCGATCTAATCCGTTTTTCTGGTAGATATCAGCAATTGTCTTTTCAACCTCTTCTTCAAGACCATTTTCCCGAATGTATTTTTCACAACGCTGATCGATGGCAGCATTCATAAAAAAACCAAGCAACATGGGAGCAGGACCATTAATGGTCATACTCACAGAAGTCATAGCGTCTGAAAGATCAAAGCCAGAATATAATTTCTTAGCATCATCAAGACAGCAAATTGAAACTCCTGCATTTCCTATTTTACCATAAATATCTGGTCTATGATCAGGATCATTACCATAAAGTGTTACACTATCAAATGCGGTAGAAAGTCGTTTTGCAGGTAAACCCATACTTACATAATGAAAACGACGATTAGTACGTTCTGGACCTCCCTCACCGGCAAACATACGTGTAGGATCTTCGCCCGTACGTTTAAAGGGATATAAACCTGCCGTATATGGGAATTCTCCAGGCACATTCTCTTGAAGAACCCAAGTAAGAATATCTCCCCAAGCCTGATACTTTGGTAAAGCTATCTTGGGGATATCAGAATGAGATAAAGATTTTGAATGCGTATCTATTTTTATTTCTCTATCACGCACCTTAAAACTATAGACCGGCTGCTTATATTTATTTACTTTATCAGCCCAGCCGGTAATTACTTCCCAGTTATATGGATCTAGATCCATTTTAACTTTATCAAATTCGGCAAGTAATAATTTTGGTAAGTTGTCTTCGTGTTGACTATCATCAACTATTAAACCTGACTTATCTAACTCAGGAGTTTTTCCGGTAACGGTATCTATCGTTTTAAAAATACCATAAAGTCGCTGAGCAACTTCTGCCTGTTCAATAGCGGTTTTATCGTAGGCTCTGTTATTTTCAGCAATTTCAGAAAGATAGCGCGTACGTGCTGGCGGAATGACAAATATCTTCTCAGACATCTCATCGGTAATTTCAAAACTACTTCTAAGTTCAGTTTCTGTTTTAGCTACCAGCTCATCCATAATCGTTTTGTAAAGCTGGTTCATTCCGGGATCATTGAACTGCGAAGCAATCGTACCAAAAACAGGAAGATCATCGTGATCTGTTTCCCACAACTGATGGTTACGTACATATTGTTTCTTAACATCGCGTAATGCATCTAAGGCTCCTCGCTTATCAAATTTATTTATAGCCACTATATCTGCAAAGTCAAGCATATCTATCTTTTCTAGCTGTGTCGCCGCACCAAATTCTGGCGTCATCACATATAAGGAGATAGAACTATGGTCTAAAATTTCGGTATCACTTTGCCCAATACCACTTGTTTCAAGAATTATAAGATCATAAGCTGCGGCCTTTAAAACCTCTACAGCTTCTTGTACATGTTTTGAAAGGGCAAGATTACTTTGTCTGGTAGCTAATGATCGCATATAAACTCGTGGAGAATTTATTGCATTCATACGAATACGGTCACCTAACAGAGCACCACCGGTTTTTCTTTTTGAAGGATCTACTGAAATAATACCAATAGTTTTTTCAGGAAAGTCTATTAAAAAACGACGTACTAATTCATCTACAAGTGATGATTTACCAGAACCACCTGTTCCTGTTATACCTAAAACCGGGGTTTTAGAATCTTTATTTTTATCGTGAATTTTGTCTAGTACAGGTTTTGCTACCTCTGGGTAATTCTCTGCAGCAGAAATTACACGAGCAATTGCAGTATCATTTTGTGCAGCTAAATGATCAAACTCATCACTTAATGCATCACCTAAAGCATAATCAGATTGTTTTACAAGATCGTTAATCATACCCTGTAACCCCATTTCACGACCATCATCTGGAGCATAAATTCGGGTAACCCCGTAATTCATAAGCTCCTCAATTTCTTCTGGCAAAATAACACCGCCGCCGCCGCCAAAAATCTTTATGTGTCCTGCTCCTTTTTCGCAAAGCAAGTCATACATGTACTTGAAATACTCATTATGGCCGCCTTGATAAGAGGTAAGTGCAATTGCATGAGCATCTTCTTGAATTGCTGTATTAACAACCTCTTCAACACTGCGATCATGACCAAGATGAATAACCTCTACTCCAGTAGTTTGTATGATGCGTCGCATAATATTAATAGCTGCATCGTGACCATCAAAAAGTGATGCGGCAGTTACAATACGTACTTTATTGACAGGCTTATATGGTGTTATTTGTTTCATTCGTAATATATGGCTTTTAAACTGGCACTAATTTAAATAAATGGTAACAAAAAGCGTTTTATTTTGTGTTATTTATATTATAATTTGATGCTTATTTTTCTAGATTAGCTCTAAGATAGCTTAATGAATTATGCAGAAAATTACACTTTTAATTAATTGTCCCGATCGTAAAGGTATAGTAACAACAATTACTCACTATATACTTCAATTAAGCGGAAATATTGTTTACCTCGATCAACACGTCGACAGGCAAGAGAGCGTCTTTTTTATGCGTCTCGAGTGCGAATTTGAAAGCTCAGAGTTTTCTATAATTGAATTTGAAAATCAGTTTGCAGCTAAATTTCAGGAAGATTACAAATTGACCTATCAATTATATGATGCGCTATACAAACCCAAACTCGCATTATTTGTGTCTAAGTACGATCATTGTCTTTATGATCTATTGGGCAGATATGCCTCCGGAGAATTACCTGTAGAAATCCCGTTAATCATCAGTAATCACCGAGATCTTGAAATTGTTGCACAACGATTTGATATCCCGTTTAAATATATACCGGTAACCAAAGAGACTAAAAAACAAGCTGAAGCCGAACAAATAAAAAGCATACGAGAACATAACATTGATCTTATTGTTTTAGCCAGATATATGCAGATAATTTCAGATGATTTTGTCGCTAATTTTAAACATCAAATTATCAACATCCACCATTCATTTTTACCTGCTTTCATAGGTGCAAAACCCTATCACGCGGCATTTGAAAGAGGTGTTAAAATAATTGGAGCAACTAGTCATTATGTTACAGCAGATCTGGACGAAGGTCCTATCATCGAACAAGAAATAGTCCGCGTATCTCACGTGCATTCTGTTCAGGATTTTATTCTGAAAGGGAGAGATCTTGAGAAAATTGTTTTAGCCCGTGCAATTAAAGCACACATAGAACATAAGGTCTTAGTATATGGTAATAAAACTGTAATATTCGCCTAAGACTATATTTGTTTACCTAATTCAACGTTACATTACAATGCATTACCGGCTTTCTGAAGCGGGATGTATTTGTTTTAAAATATTAGTAGAAAACCCTAACTTAACCTAATGAAAAAAGTAATTGCAGTTATCGCCGTTTTATTCTTAAGTGGATGCGCAGAACTACAGTCTGTAGTAAATAATTTACCCAATCAAGTAGGTGTTGATAATACAACCATTGCAAGTGGACTGCGTCAAGCGCTGGATTTTGGAATAGATAAACAAGTAACTAAACTCACTCAAGAAGATGGATATTACGGCAACCCATTGGTTAAAATTTTGCTTCCTGAAGAATTGCAAAAAGTAGATAATACTCTTAGAAGTGTAGGCTTAGGAAGCTTGGCAGACGAGGGTCTTAAAGTTTTGAATCGTGCTGCGGAAGATGCCGTAAGTACCGCAACACCCATTTTTGTTGACGCTGTAAAACAGATTACCTTCAATGATGCAAAAAATATACTATTGGGTAGTGATAATTCTGCTACACAATACTTAGAAAATAAAACAAATGCTGCTTTATATGCTAAGTTTAATCCTATCATAGAGCAGTCATTTAATAAAGTAGGTGCAGATAAGATCTGGAGTAATTTAATTACAAAATACAATGCGCTACCACTTACAAATGATGTTAACCCAGATTTGACAGATTATGTTACAAATCAAGCGTTAAAAGGGGTTTACACAATGATAGCTGTTGAAGAAAAAGATATACGCACAAATACAGCCGCACGTACTACGACCCTACTTCAAAAAGTATTTGCTTTACAAGATTAATTAATACTTATGGCAAACCCTCTAAAAATTGTCGTTGCAGGTCCTATACCTCGAGACACTATCTCCACTTACGAGAATGATATAATTATGCGATACGGGTGTGTAACACATCCTGTAATTGCTCTTTCTAAATTGCTTGACACGAATGGAGTGGTTATTCCTGTGTCTAATATTCACAAGAAAGATATAAATGGAATTGCCAATGAGTTTAAAGAATTTTCAAATGTTAATCTCGCAGGTATAAACAGTAAAAAAGATCGTGGTACAGTCATCCTACTAGATTTTAAAGATCAAAACAACCGGGAAGAAAAGCAACTGGCATGTATGAATCCCATACGCCCAAAACACATTAAAAAACACTTAGATGCTGCAGCGTTTGTATTTGTCCCTATAACAGATTTTGAGATAAGCTTAAGTACCCTTAAATATATTAAAAAGCATAGCGAAGCTACCATAATTTTTGATGCCCATGGAGCTACTACAGCTATGGATGTGAAAGGACACAGACACCGTAAATTCTGGGTCGATCAAGACGAATGGCTACCCTATATAGATGTTTTAAAAATGAATCTTGAGGAATCTCAATGTATGTCATTTTCAAACGAGTATGATACCGAAATTCCTTCTATATACGATGATAATGCTACTGCACATTTAGATGAATTGGCTTTGCACGTTCTTAAAAAAGGCGTCTCTTACTTTTATGTAACTATGGATTCTCGTGGCTGCATTTTGTTTCAGCTGGAAAATGACCAATTGAAAAAGGACTGGATAGCATCTATTAAAGTGTCTAGAGTTGTTGATACCACAGGTTGTGGCGACTCATTTGCAGGCGGTTTGGCGTATGGCTTTGCAAAATATAATGATCCCGTTAAGGCCGGGCAATTTGCAAATATTTTAGGAGCCAGACGTACTCAAGGAAAAGACTGGGACGTTTTTAAAACCGCAGAAGAAACAGAAGCAATCAGGGTTGCTAATTATGGTTCATAATACTTGGCATATTCTAATTAAAATAGATCCACTTGAGTAGATTCTGAAAAAAAATCAAAATTTAACATTTAGGCAGCTATTGCATTTTTATTTTAAAATAATAGAAATTTATTAATATTATGCTTTTTAAAAACACATTTTATAATATAAATGTAAGCTTTTAATAATTTCGTAAAATCTTGCCCAAGCCGTATCACCACTGATTCCGCTTAATTCTCCTATTACCACTTACCAGCTCCTTATGTAGCGATTAATTACATATTTTTGACGTTCAAATGCGCTGACTATCTCCCACAACATTTATATGATCTACAACCTAATCATAACGTTTAGGGACCTATTCAGTTTTAAATAATTTTAAACCCTTAAATATGAAGAACAAATTACATTTTTCTTTAAGCTTCATTTTGATGCTTACCTGCTACCTTTCGTTTGCGCAAACGAAGTCTGTATCAGGAACTGTAAAAGATGATCAGGGAGTACCGCTTCCCGGTGTTAACATCACAATAGAAGGTACTACAACAGGTACACAAACCGATTTTGATGGTAACTATAGTTTATCTGCAACTGAAGGTGCTGTGCTTAACTTTTCTTATGTAGGTTTTAAAAACCAAAAAGTGACTGTTACCTCAGCTTCTACTTATAACATTACGTTAGCTGCTAGCGCAGATGAGTTAGATGAGGTCTTAGTAGTGGGTTATGGAACCCAAAGTAAGCGTACGCTTACAGACAATATTGTCAAACTAACTTCAGAAGATATTAGTGAAGTTCCTGTTTCTAACTTTCAAAGTGCTTTAGTGGGCAAAGCAGCCGGTGTTCAAATCACACAAACTAACGGTAAGGTTGATGGAGGTTTAAACATACGTGTACGTGGGGCAACCAGCATATCTGCAGGAACGCAACCATTATATGTACTTGATGGTATTCCACTTTATAATGCTAATGAGTCTAGCAACGGAGCTCCTACAAATCCGTTATTATCTATTAGCCCTAATGAAATAGAATCTATCGAAGTTTTAAAAGATGCTTCATCTGCCGCAATTTATGGATCAAGAGGAGCAAATGGGGTAATTATAATTACTACTAAAACCGGTAAAGAAGGTAAATCTGAATTTTCTGTAAATATTAGCCACGGTATCAGCCAGGCTACAAATAAGAGAGACTGGTTAAATTCTTCTCAATACATTGAGCTATTCCGTGAAGCTGCTTTAAATAGTGTAAGTGATGGTACTTTTTCTGATGACGCTGAAGCTATTGCTTATATAGAAGATACTTTTGATGGTCTTGCTAATGGAACAGACTGGAGAAATGGAGCTGTAGATACAGATTGGCAAGATCTTGCTTTCCAAAATGGATCTGTATCTGATGCAGATTTCTCAATGAGCGGAGGTAGCGCAAAAACAAGTATTTTCTTTGCAGGATCACTTAATGAAACTAAAGGTATTATAAAAGGAAATGCATTGAGACGTTTTAATGGTAGAACGAACATCAATCATAAATTCAGTGATCGATTTAATATAGGTATGAACTTGAGCTATTCACGTTCTGATATAGATCGTATCGCAAATGATAATGCGTTTGTTTCTCCATTACAAGCCATAGCGCAACCACCTATTTCTCCTGCTTACAATGAGGATGGATCACCAAATTCAAATACAATTTATCCTAACTTTTTACTTCAGGAAGAAAACTCCTTCTACAAAACGATCATTAGACGTGTAAATGGACGCACCTTTGGAGATTATGAGATTTTAGAAGGCCTTAAAATTAACGGAAACTTCGCCTATGATCTTTATTATCAAACAGAAGATAATTTCACAGGTAGAAATGCTCCTTTTCAAGCTACAAACGGTGAAGTGTTTGCAAGTAGCGTTAACGCCGAGAACTACATTATTTCTGGTTTCTTGACCTATGATAAGCAATTAGGAGATTTCCACACTTTAGGACTTACAGCAGGAACAGAATTAAATGAAACAACGCGTAGATATGAGAGCGTTACAGCAAACCAATTTCCATCAGATGACTTTACAACAGTAGATGGTGGTGCAGATATTGTTGCAGGTAGTGGTAATCGTTCACAAAATGCATTTTTCTCTTTATTTGCAAGAGCTACTTATGACTATGCCAATAAGTATTTATTTAAAGCTAGTATAAGACGTGATGGTTCATCTAGATTTGGTGAAAACGAACGTTATGGAGTATTCCCGGCATTTTCTGCAGGTTGGGTAATTTCTGAAGAAGGATTTTTACAGGATTCTGAAGTGTTGACTTATTTAAAATTACGCGGTAGCTGGGGAAAAACAGGTAACGCAGACATTGGAGATTTCCCTTCTCGTTACTTGTTTGGCGCTATCTCCTATGATCAACGTCCCGGGATTTCATTATCTCAACCGGGAAATCCAGATTTAACTTGGGAGACTACTACCCAAACTGATTACGGTATTGAATTCGGCTTTTTTAACGGAAGAATATCTGGAGAGATTGATTACTACCACAAGAATACAGACGGCCTGCTGTTTGACGTTCCCTTAATTCCAAGTTCTGGTGCGGCTACATTAAGTAGTAACATTGGTGAATTAGAAAATAAAGGTGTAGAATTTGTTTTAAACACAGACAATATTCAATCTGAAAATTTTCAGTGGTCAACCAGTTTCAATTTAGCTTATAACAAGAATGAGATCCTATCGCTTCCTAACGGAAATAATGATATCGTAGTGGGTCAAAATATTCAACGTGTAGGAGAAAATGTTAATGCACTTTATATGTTAGAGTATGCCGGCGTAGATCCTGCAAATGGTGATGCACTTTATTACATAAATTCTGAAAATCCTGATGGATCATTAAATAGAGAAACTACCAACAGCGCAAATGAAGCAAATCGTGTTGTTGTAGGCAATCCGTTTCCAGAATGGTATGGTGGTATTACAAATACTATAAACTATCACAACATAGATCTATCATTTACTTTTCAAGGAGAGTTTGGTGCATCTATCTATAATGGAGGTGGTCGTTTTCAATCTGCAAGTGCAGACTACTTCGACAATCAAACATTAGATCAATATACAGACAGATGGCAAAATCCAGGAGATATTACAGATGTACCACAAGCACGTTTATTTGGAGGTAATGGTACCGCACAATCTACGCGCTATTTAGACAAGAGTGATTTTGTACGCCTTCGTAATGCTACAATAGGATACACTATTCCTAAAGAAACTATAGAACAATATGGTTTAAGTTCAGTTCGTGTTTATTGCACGGGAGTAAATTTATTGACTTTTACAGATTACGATGGCTACGATCCAGAAGCTCGTAGTGATGCAGGTGGCGTGGGACAATCATTTTATTCTGCACCTCCGGCACGTACTATTTCATTAGGACTTAATGTGAAATTTTAAAAAACAACTATGAAATCATTATATAAATTTTCATTCTTATTCATTCTAGCTTTGGGTTTTCAAAGTTGTGATGATAATTTAGAAATTGACCCTCAACAGAGTATAGACGGTTCTACAGCCTTAGCTTCAGAACAAAATATAAGCGCACTTCTTTTAGGTATCTATGAAGAATCTGGCCAAGACGTTAGCTTTGGCGGAGACTTACAAATTATCGCTGATCTTTTAGGTGCTTCTGATGAAAAAAGCTGGTTCGGAACTTTTCTAGCACCACGACAGCTTATTCAGAAAAATATTCTTGTAGACAATACCTTTGTGAGTGATTCTTGGGCAAATGGCTACGAAAGTATAAATCAAGCAAATTTAATCTTAGATAATCTTGATATTGTAACGAGTAGTGACGACAGACGTAATGTAATAGAAGCTGAAACTAAGTTTTTACGTGCTTTAAATTATTTTGAACTGGTGCGTCTTTGGGGTCTTCCTTATGAAGCAGGTACTACAAATAACCAACCTGGGGTTCCATTACGAGTTATTGGTTATGAAGATTATTCACAACCACTACCAGCTGAACGAGCAAGTGTAGAGGAGGTTTACGCACTTATTCTATCAGATTTAGAAACTGCATATGCTAATTTACCTGTAACAAATACAATTTTTGCAACAAAGTATGCAGCTCAAGCATTGCGCGCACGTGTTTATTTACAAATGCAGAACTATGCTGGAGCACGTGATGCAGCTAATGATGTTATTGTAAATAGTGGAGCAAGATTAGCACCTAATTTTGCAAGTGCATTTAACAACGATGCCAATTCAGTTGAAGACTTATTTGATTTTCAAGTTACAAATCAAACAGGAGATAGCGACTTTATTACCTTTTATGCTTCGCAGGATAATGGTGGTCGTGGCGGAGATATTGTATTAAATCAAGCTTATTTTAATTTATTCGACAGCCAATCAGATCAACGTGCACAACTGACATATATAGGTGATTACGGTGATGATTTAACTGGAAAATATACCAATCAATTTGCTAATATCCCACTTATAAGACTTGCTGAAATGTACTTAATACGTGCTGAAGGAAACATAATGACCAACTCAAACGTAGGTGCAAGTCCAGAGGATGATATTAATGCATTAAGATTGCGATCTGGTGCATCAACTGTGAGCGCACCACTAACTCAAGAGGACATCTTACTTGAGCGTCAATTAGAATTAGCTTTTGAAGGCTTTTTATTACACGATTTAAAACGTACTCAAAGTGACGTAGACGGTTTGCCGTATAACGATCCAAGCCTGGTTTTACCTATCCCACAGACTGAGATGGATACTAACAATTTAATCGAGCAAAATCCTACTTACGGATCTTAATCAAAATATAGTTCAACTAAAAACGCCATCTTAATAGATGGCGTTTTTTATTTTAAATCGTTTAGTAATAAATCAAAATAATCAAATGCCAGCAGGAGTCTGCTTCCATACCAACTGAAAAATTCGCCATCCACTAGTAGAATTTTCGTTTTCGTAATATCTTTAAATTCTTGAATGTGTTTCTCTGAAAAAGGAAAGGGTTCTGATGAAAGAAAAATAAAATCGGCATCATTTAATTCGCTCTCAGTTACCTCAGGATAACGACCCGCTTTATTTTCAAAAATATTGTTTAGATGAAGTTCGTTAAGAATTACATTAATAAAATTATCACCTCCGGCAGCCATTAGTGGATTCTTCCAGATTAGATAAGCTACTTTGCGTTGCGGTAAGCTTTTATATTTGCTTCTGAAATTATCAAGTCGGTTTTGAAAATTACGCATCAAAGCATCGGTTCGATCTTTGATATTAAATAGTATACCTAAATCCTTTAAGAAGATTTCAAATTCATCAAAATTGTTAATGTCAGAAACATATACCGGTGCGAGACTTGCACACGACGCTACGATTTCTTGAGAATTCTCTTCTTTATTAGCAATTATTAAATCTGGATTTAAAGCAGCAATTTTATCTAAGTGTATACTTTTAGTACCCCCTACAACTACCTTGCTCCCTCTTAGATCTTGAGGATGTACACAAAATTTAGTGACACCTACTAATTTTGAATCGAGACCTAAATCTATTAGCAGTTCAGATAAACTGGGCACAAGACAAACTACTCGATTTATAGGATTTGTAATGCTTAGGTTACGCCCTAACTGATCATACATAAGGCCATACTGTTTGTTACTACAAAGCTGAAATATAAGGAGCCATCTGCTCTTGCAATTTTTTAGCTTCAGAAGCTGCAGCCTCAGCAAAATCTAAGGAATTTGAGGCATAAATTACTCCGCGAGACGAATTAATTAAAAGTCCTGCTTTGCTGTTAGCGCCATACTTGAACACTTCTTCTACACTTCCACCCTGAGCTCCTACACCTGGGACGAGAAGAAATGAATCTGGCACTATTTTTCGTATATCTGCAAGGTATTCTGCCTTTGTTGCTCCCACAACATACATAAGGCGATCACTATTTTCCCAGGTAGTAGAGGTTTCTAGAACTTTCTTATAAAGCTCTGTTTCCCCAATTTTTTGAGTCTGAAAATCGAATGCTCCCGGATTTGAAGTAAGCGCTAACATAATGGTAAACTTTCCGTCAAAAGCTAAGAATGGCTCCATAGAATCCTTACCCATATAAGGAGCTGTTGTAACAGAATCAAAGCCCAGATCTTCAAAAAATGCCTTTGCATATCTGCTAGACGTATTTCCGATATCGCCACGTTTAGCATCTGCAATGGTAAAAATATCGGGATGATAGGTGTTTAGATAATCTATCGTTTTCTGAAGAGATTGCCAACCTTTAATACCATAAGCCTCATAAAAAGCGGTGTTAGGCTTATAAGCTACCGCATAGGCATGGGTAGCCTCGATTATTGCTTTATTGAATTCAAATATAGGGTCTTCTGACTCCAAAAGATGGCTCGGTATTTTGTCTAGATCAGTGTCTAAACCTACACAGAGTACCGATTGTTTCTTTTTTATTTGCTCAAAAAGCTGCTGAATATTCAAGTGAAATATATTTTTTCTGGTTAGAAGCTCTATTTAAATAGCATCGCCACCTTCGGCTAATTTTTCGGTATTACTTACTAATTGTAGTTCGTCTATAATACGTTGAATATCGCCATCTATAATATTAGACAAATCGTACAATGTCAAGTTGATTCGGTGATCTGTCACACGCCCTTGAGGATAGTTATAGGTGCGTATTTTTGCACTACGGTCACCACTGGTAACCATAGATCCTCTTTTAGCAGCATCTGCCTCTTGCTTTTTAGCCAGCTCCATATCGTACAAACGGGATCGAAGTACCTTAAAAGCTTTTTCTTTATTCTTATGTTGTGACTTCTGATCTTGACACTGCGCTACCAAGCCGGTAGGAATATGTGTTAATCGCACTGCAGAATACGTCGTATTTACAGATTGACCACCTGGCCCTGACGAACAGAAGAAATCGATACGCACTTCTTTAGGATTGATTTCAACATCAAACTCTTCGGCCTCCGGAAAAACCATAACAGTCGCTGCACTAGTATGTACACGTCCTTGTGTTTCGGTCTGTGGCACACGTTGCACACGATGTACACCTGCCTCAAAGCGTAGAGTACCATAAACATCTTCACCCGTAACCTCTACCTGAATTTCTTTAAAACCACCACTGGTTCCTTCACTATAATCGATTGTGCTCGTTTTCCATCCTTTGCTCTCACAGTATTTCATATACATACGATAGATGTCACCCGCAAATATACTTGCTTCATCACCACCCGTACCTGCACGTATTTCCATTACTGCATTCTTAGAATCTTCAGGATCCTTAGGAACAAGCATAAATCTAATTTTCTCTTCAAGACCGGGAATAATTGATTCTGCCTCTTCAAGTTGCATTTTGGCCATCTCCGTCATTTCTGGATCACTGCCATCTGCAATAATTTCTTTAGCTTCTTCTATACGCTGGGTCTGCTTTATATAATTTTCACGCTCATCCATAATGGCGCGTAAATCCTTATATTCTTTATTGAGCTCTACATAACGCTTCTGATCTGAAATTATATCGGGTTGAATGATAAGATCACTTACTTCGTCGAAGCGTTGTTTTATAAAGTTTAATCTTTCTAACATGGGAATTTTTAATTGCTTGCGAATTTACGCAAAAAATAAGGATGTCTCAGCAAAATTAATTATTGAAGCATAAAGGTTGCTGAGATTATTTTAATGAAATTAGAAATGTACTCTCTAGAAGAATTCTTCTTTTAAATTCATTTCCTTTTTGCGCATAGCTGTGTTAACCCCATAATTAATTATAAGCACGAGTCCAAGAATGTAAAATACTCTCACGGGAATATCTAACGACGTACATCCCAAGTAATATGCAACACAAAGGTTTACATCAGAAATCATTAATGAGAATACTCCAAATGAAAATACGAGTGATCTCAGATTACCCAGCCTGTAATAATAGTATATAGCGACAAAAATCAAACAGATGAGACTTGTACCCATCGCATAGAATAAGTATGAAGTTTGCACATTCAGAAAATATTCCTGCACAAGAGATTCTAATACATAAAGAATAAAAAAGCTTATGAGAGCAAATAGACCAATTGCCAATATGGGTGGAAATTTAAAACGGAATCGCAGCAAGTTTCTTACTTGTTTAATAGTTAATAAGGTATAAGCAATAAACCCGCAAGTAAAGAAAAGATAGGTGTTTTTTTGATCCTCATAACTAATCATAAAATAGTCCCTTAAAACAAATGCTGCAATTGCAAAAAAGAAGAGTTTGTTGTGTTTGGGCAGTACAAATTGATAATACACTAGAATGAGAACAGAAGAGATAAACCGATTATATCTCATTACAGTCAAATTAAAAAAGATCGTAGCTAATGTATTACAGACAATCAAAATACCTCCTAAATAGATAAGATTTTTTAACCAGACTGTTTTTTCAGGATATTTAATTTCAGGGCTTTCTTTATATTTCATCCAACAGAAATTTTACTATAAATATCTATCTTCCTGAATTTAGGCAATTTATATCATTATTAGGACTAAAATATAAATTAAACAACACACTGGTTTGATATTCTACCCGGTCAATTCCATATTATATTTGAAATTGCTTTTACAATTTATGTAACACAAACAGTAATCAGTTTAAAACTGGAAGATCAATTTGTATTACCACTCACTTAAAGAGATAAATAAAATGGAGTTATTTAGGACAGAAATATTTTTTAATAATAGACAGAAGTAAAAACAATCTCAAAAAAAAATCCATAAAACACATTAATAATGTTTTATGGATTTTTAAAGTGACCCCGGAGGGATTCAAACCCCCAACCCTCAGAGCCGAAATCTGATGCGCTATTCAGTTGCGCCACGAGGCCGATAAATATTAAGCTAATTTTTGTCTAACTATTGTAGAAATGGTTTTGCCGTCTGCTTTACCTGCGAGCTCTTGTGATGCTAATCCCATCACCTTACCCATATCTTGCATTCCTGAAGCACCGGTGGTCTCTATAATAGATAAAACTATTTTTTCAATCTCTTCAGGACTCATTTGTTCTGGTAAAAATTGCTCAATTACCGCAGCTTGAGCTAATTCTTCTTCAGCCATTTCTGTACGGTCCTGCTCCGTGTAAATTGCAGCACTATCTTTACGTTGCTTTACTAATTTTTGAAGGATTTTTATTTCTTCCTCTTCAGCAAGCTCCTCACTAGCTCCACTTTCAGTCTGAGCAGTAAGGATAGCAGATTTAATAGCACGTAATGAAGCCAAAGCATTCTGATCTTTTGCTTTCATCGCAGTCTTCATCGCGGTCATCACCTCTGTCTGTAAACTCATAATATGGTATTTTTTCGGAGAGCGAATATAGCTATTATAAAGCATTTTCTCCAAAAGTTTAAATCAAAAATGACCAAAACCTTTTAGATACAGATTTAAATTTAAAAACCCCAGATATAAAAATATCTGGGGTTTTGATTTCAGCATATAGCCATCACTAATCTACATTATCATGTAGAAAAGAGTTATTTCGTCTTAATTGAATCTCATCATTATCGTCTTTACTTATTGACGTACGTGACAATCCAGAATTAGCACTAGGATTTTGACTTAAATCTATCCCTTGTCTTTTATAAGCTGGTTGTCTCTCGATCTCATCAATACGAGATTGATTGTTGTGAAATTTGTAATTAAATTCTTTCATCATACGCTTACGTTCTGCAGCGCGTTCTGTAAGTAATTCTGAAATAGGTGTGTTCATAGGATTCTCATCCTCTTCTGGAGTATATTCTTTAGGCTTTTTATCTACCACAGGTCGCTCATATACTACAGGCTCTTCCTGCTTTTTCTCTGGTTGTCTTGCAGGCTGCTGTGGCTTAGCTCTATTTAGATGCTCTTCCATTTCCATATAGTCATCAAGACTGTAGCGTTTTTCACCCTTTTCATTTACTTCAGTAACCGAAACTATTTCTACCGGATTATTAACTTCGATATTATTAATATCATCATCAAGACTGTAAAAAATATCTGCCTCTTTTTTTTCAGCTTTTGGTTCTACAGGCTGTTGCTTCGGTTTTTCTTCGTTTAATGGAAGATCAAAAGAAAGCGTAAATTGTTCTTCCTCTTCCTCAAATAAGTTTACTTGCGGAGTACGAGTAGGTTTTTCAACACTTACAATTTTAAAGTCCATATCCAGATCAACCATCTGTGGCTCTTCATCAGAATAATCAAGAACCTCCTCATAAATAACCTGAATATTGCGGATAAGATCTGTAGTAGGAATCAAATCCATTTTAGGCTTTCCCAAGTCCTGCGTACTTTGATTCACCATTAAATCTATAGGATCATCGCTGTCATCTAACGTGTGCACTATAGGCTTCTTTTCTGGCTCAACTGTTTCTTTAGGAGCAGGAGTTGGAGCATCAAAGTTTAACCGACTTCCCGTACTTTTAGGTGATAATTCGTGCTGAGCACGCTGTTCATCTTCTAAAGTGTGTATGATTTTTTTTGTTTCGGTATTAACGATCTCATTTTGTTGCTCTACATTAAAACCCGTAGCAATAATTGTTACAGATATAGCATCTCCTAGACTTTCTTCTTCACCTACACCCATAATGATGTTAGCACTATGACCTGCTTCATCCTGGATGTGATCGTTAATTTCTCCTATCTCATCTATAGTAATCTCTTCGGTACCAGAAACGATAAGCAACAATACGTTTTGAGCACCTGTAATTTTATTATCGTTTAATAATGGCGAGTCTAATGCTTTTCTAATGGCATCCTGAGCACGACTGCCACCACTTGCATGAGCACTACCCATAATTGCAGTACCACTGTTACTTAAAACTGTTTTTGCATCTCTAAGGTCAATATTCTGAGTATAATGATGTGTAATTACTTCTGCAATTCCACGTGATGCAGTAGCAAGTACTTCATCTGCTTTACTAAAGCCTGCCTTAAAACCAAGGTTACCATAAACCTCACGTAATTTATTATTGTTGATAACAATTAATGAATCTACGTGGCTACGTAAACGCTCTACACCCAATTGAGCCTGCTCGTTACGCATCTTTCCTTCAAACTGAAAAGGGATAGTTACGATACCCACCGTAAGAACATCCATCTCCTTAGCCATTTTTGCAATTACAGGCGCCGCACCAGTACCTGTACCACCACCCATCCCGGCAGTAATAAAGATCATTTTTGTGTTTGTACCCAGCATTTGCTTGATGTCTTCAGAACTTTCTATAGCTGCTTTTTCACCCACATCAGGATTTGCTCCAGCTCCTAATCCTTCAGTAAGGCTTACACCTAATTGAATTCTAATGGGCACCGGACTATTTTCCAGAGCTTGTGAATCTGTATTACACACGACAAAGTCAACTCCCTTTATCCCTTGCGTAAACATATGGTTAATGGCATTACTACCACCTCCACCTACTCCAATTACTTTAATGACGTTGCTCTGATTTTTTGGTAAATCAAACGAAATGTTTTCAAAATCTGTGTTGCTCATAATATATCGTTTTACCGGTTTATTAGTTGGATGTTTTTCTTTTTCAATTTCTTATTCTGCATTATCAAGAAAATCCTTGAACTTTTCTGCCCAAGTATCAAATATGCTTTTTCTAATCTTTTTCTCTTTTGGCTGCACTATTTCTTCTTCCTCATCTGTCTCTATTGCTGTTTCCGGTTGCTCCTCAATAACCTCTTCTTCAACAATTGCAGTATCCTGTTGCGCTTCAGGTTCATTCCTGCGGTGTTCAAGACTGTTCATTACCAGACCTACGGCGGTTGCATACAAGGGGCTCGTAGTCTCCGAATCACTATCTCCGGCTAGGTGCTCATTAGGATAGCCTATACGAGTATCCATTCCGGTAATATATTCAACAAGTTGTTTTAAATGCTTCAATTGTGAACCACCACCTGTAAGAACTATACCAGCAATAAGCTTCTTTTTCTGCTCCTCGTGACCGTAATTTTTTATTTCTAAATAAACCTGCTCTACAATCTCCACAACGCGAGCATGAATGATTTTAGAGAGATTTTTTAACGTGATCTCTTTTGGTTCTCTACCACGTAAACCAGGTATAGAGACAATCTCATTATCTTTATTCTCACCAGGCCAAGCAGATCCAAATTTTATTTTAAGAAGCTCTGCCTGTTTTTCTATTATACTGCAACCTTCTTTAATATCTTCGGTAATAACATTACCCCCAAAAGGGATAACAGCAGTGTGACGTATTATACCGTCTTTAAAAATCGCAAGATCTGTGGTACCTCCACCTATATCTATTAAAGCTACACCTGCCTCTTTCTCTTCTTGACTCAAAACAGCATTTGCCGACGCCAGAGGTTCTAATGTAATTTTATCCAGATTGAGACCGGCGCTTTTCACACATCTTCCTATGTTGCGTATGCTACTTACCTGGCCCACTACCACATGGAAGTTTGCCTCAAGTCGACCTCCATACATACCTATGGGCTGTGTAATTTCGGCTTGACCATCAACTTTGTATTCCTGCGGAAGTACATGAATAATCTCTTCTCCCGGAAGCATTACCAATTTATGTACTTGATTACATAACATATCAATATCACGCGGACCTATAACCTGGTCTGCATCTGCTCGAGTTATGTAATCGCTATGTTGTAAACTGCGTATGTGTTGTCCCGCAATACCTACCACCACATCTTCAATCTTCATACCAGAGACACTTTCTGCTTCCTGCACGGCTTGCTGAATAGACTGTATGGTTTGTGTAATATTATTTACAACCCCTCTATGAACACCAAGGCTCTTAGACTTGCCAATTCCTAAAATTTCTAACTTATGATAATCGTTGTAACGACCTATCATAGCGACAATTTTGGTAGTACCAATGTCTAATCCTACTGCTATGTCTTTCTGTTCCATAACTTAAATTTTTGTCCCAACTACCTGGCCTTTAAATCTCAGGTCTATATTCTTATAATTTGGGAGACTATTGTCTTTAATCGCCTTTTGATAAAAAGCTTTATAGTTTGCAAACTTGCTTTGCAAATCTTTAATCTTTCCTAAAGTGATGTTATAGTTTAATACCCGCGGCGTTAAACTGTAATTACCATCTGCTTTTCGGCTGATCCCTATAACCTGCTTTGCAAGCAAATCATCTTGCTGTAAATAATTTAAAAGTGGATAAACCTCTTTTATTTGCTCGCGTGATACTCCATCTATTAATGGTACCCGAGCAGAATAGTTTGTTGACAATGGCATATATGAACCATTCTCATCGATATAAAAAGGTTTTTGTGCTTGCACGCGACCCAGAGGCTTTCTCTGTTTTACAGTTGCACCTACCACACCATCAAGGGTTAGGTAAACATCTGCATCAGAAATCATTGCGTGCGAATCTAACTTATCCTCTAAGTTTTTCAAAACTAGAATTTCTTTCCGCTGTCCCTCTAAGGGTTTTCCATTTTGTATCAACAATTTATCAACCGTTTCAGCAGTTATAAATAGGTTTGCTCCTGCTTCAAAATTTACTTCTACCACTTTTATTGTTCGATCTGAATTTCGCTTGTGCGAAAATGCTACTAAAAACAAAGTGACTAGTAGTAAACAGAACATTCTTATATAAAACCACCCTATCTTCATTCGCTATAAGATTTAGTGATTTTCAATATTTCTTCCCCAATATCTCCTGCGCCCATCATTACCTTGACAGTTGCTTTTGAAGCTTTCATTTTTGCCTCTAGATTCTCTTTTGTAACTAATCGTTTTCTAGCGACAGTAATTAAGTTTAGTAATTCCTGAGAATTTACTCCTTCTATCGGCTGTTCACGTGCAGGATAAATATCTAACAGCAATAACTCATCAAACTGCGATAAACTTCTTGCAAAATCTTCCATGAAATCCCGGGTACGACTATACAAATGAGGCTGAAAAACTCCTAAAACTCTTTTGTTAGGATACATTTCCCGAACGGCATTATGCACCGCATCAATTTCTGTAGGATGATGCGCATAATCATCTATAAGCACCTGCTTTTCTGTCTGAATTCTATATGTAAATCTGCGATTAACCCCTTTAAATGCGACTAGCGCTTTGGCGAGCTTATCGGCAGGGCAGCCATATTCTAAAGCCATCGCCAAAGCAGTTATCGCGTTTGACAGATTGTGTCTGCCAGGTAGGTTAAGTACCAGATCTTTAAGCATACCACTGGGATATTTTAAATCAAAGTGATAAGCTCCATTTTTTATATTAACATTTATAGCGGTATAGAGCGAATTATCTTCGACACCTACGGTAATACCGTCTAATGGCAAACCGTTAGCTATAAATAACACGCCATCCTCTTTTACTTGAGCTGCAAAATCTTTAAAACTATTTTGTAATGTTTCAGAATCACCGTAAATATCTAGATGGTCTGCATCCATAGATGTGATTGCAGCTATATTAGGATATAGTTGCATAAACGATCTATCAAATTCATCTGCCTCTACAACTACGATCTCTTCACCTTGCTGTATTAAATTACTTTGATAATTTTCGGCAATACCTCCTAAAAAAGCAGTTACAGGTAATTCACAGGAAGCCATTAAATGACCTAACATAGCGCTTGTGGTTGTTTTACCATGAGTGCCAGCTACTGCCAGACAAAATTTTGATTGCGTAAGCAAGCCCAAAACTGCTGCGCGTTTTAATATTTTAAAATTATTCTGCTGAAAGTATTGATATCCTAAATGAGTCGTAGGAACAGCAGGTGTATATACAACTAGTGTATTTTGCTGATTTTTATAAAGTGCAGCTATCTCATCAAGAGAATCATTAAAAGTTATGTCAATCCCCAGTGCATTTAGAGATCGCGTAATTTCTGAAGGTGTTTTGTCATAGCCCGCAACATTTTTACCAGCAGCTTTGAAGTAACGTGCCAGAGCACTCATACCTATACCGCCAATGCCGATAAAATAAAAATTAGATATGTTATTTAAACTATTCAATTATGCCTGTTGTTATTGCTTTTTAAGCATTTGTTCTATTTGATCAACTATCTGTTGTGTTGCATCAGGTTTAGCCAATTTCAAAATATTAGCTCCTAATATCTCCTGTCTATTTTCATTATTTATTAATCCTGAAAACTGATTTCTAAACGCACCGTCTAGCTCTTTTTCTTTTATAAGCAAAGCAGCGTCCTTACGCACTATCGCTTCTGCATTTTTTGTCTGATGATCTTCAGCGACATTGGGAGAAGGAATAAATATCACCGGCTTACCCACCAGTGCTAATTCTGACACAGATCCCGCTCCGGCTCTACTTATAATTATATCAGCTGAAGCATAAGCCAGATCCATTGTATCTATAAAAGGTACAACTTGAACATCTGCAGATGCATTTTGGTGTTTGTACTCTTCATAATAGATCTTACCGCATTGCCATAAAACTTGTACGTTTTGATCTAAAATAAATTGTAATTCGTTATCGATTAATTTATTTATCGCTCGGGCTCCGAGGCTTCCGCCTAATACTAAAAGCGTTTTTTTTGAAGCGTCAAGATTATATTTGGCAATACCTGTTTCACGTTTTGAATTGATATCTAACAAATCTTGGCGCACTGGATTTCCCGTAATAAAAATTTTTTCAGATGGAAAAAACTGTTGCATATTTTCATATGCTACACATATGGTATCAACTTTCTTTGCCAGTAATTTATTGGTTATACCTGCAAAACTATTTTGCTCTTGTATAAGCGTTGGTTTACCGGAGCGTGTGGCCATTTCTAATAAAGGTCCGCTTGCAAAACCACCTGTACCTATAACCGCATCTGGTTTGAATTTTCTAATTATTCTGGCAGATTTAATTAAACTGCTAATTAGTTTAAACGGAAACATCAAGTTCGCAAATGTTAATTTACGTTGCAAACCTGCGATCCATAATCCTTCAATTTTATATCCTGCAGCCGGTACTTTTTCCATTTCCATACGATCTTGAGATCCTACAAAAAGAAATTCCGCAGTCGGATATTTCACTTTTAAAGCATCTGCAATAGCAATTGCCGGGTAAATATGTCCCCCGGTTCCACCACCTGATAATATGAATTTATAGTTCTTCAAATCTTTTTTACGTTATTAAATGGTTTCGCTTAATATATCTAGCGGATTCATTTCTTCTTCGTCCTTAATTTTTACTTCTCCTCGTTTTACGCTCACGCTTAAAATTATTCCTATAGCAAGACAGGTCATCCATATCGAGGTTCCTCCACTACTTACAAGTGGCAAGGTTTGCCCTGTAACCGGGAATAACTCAACAGCAACAGCCATATTTATTAACGCTTGAAATACGATAGGAATTCCCACCCCTATTACGGCTAACTTTCCGAATACGCTGGGTGCTTTATTTGCAATTACCAGAATTCTAAATAATAGCAGCAAATACATTACTAACAGTGTCAATCCACCAACTAGACCAAATTCTTCAACAATTATAGCGTAGATAAAATCTGATGATGATTGCGGTAAGAAGTTCTTTTGAATACTCTTTCCTGGGCCCATACCTACGAGTCCACCGGTCGCTATTGCTATCTTTGCCTTTTCTATTTGATAATCCCCTTCACTATCTTCATTATCAGAAAAACTATCTATCCTACTTATCCAGGTATCAACACGGTTAGGAAATACTCCCGGAAAAGCTTTAGCGGCCAAAATAAAAAGCGTTAATACGAGTAAACCTGAGACCACTATTATACTTAAATACTTAATCGGGTAACCGCCAAGAAATACAAGCGTAAGAACCATTACAAATATGATAGCTGTAGTAGAGAAATTGGCCGGTAAAATCATACCTAAAATAAGAGCCACTGGCACCCATAAGGGTAATATACTCTCTTTAAAGGTTATGGTTTTATCTTTAATTCGCGAAAGATAACGCGCGATATAAATCATTAATACAACCGATGCCAATGTAGATGTTTGAAAAGTAATTCCCACAAACGGAACTTTAATCCATCTACTTGCATTTGAGCCATCTATAGTTGTTCCCTGAGCCATAGTCACGATTAATAAAATGATGACTACTGGAATTCCTATTATAGAAAGACCTTTAAAATAATGCGAAGGCACTTTATGTACGCCATAAATTATAGCAAAACCTAATACGAGATGCATAAAATGGCGTAATAAATACGGAAATGTATCTCCATTCCCTCCATATAAATACGCCAGGTTACTACTAGCACTAAATACCGGCAAAAAAGAAAATAATGCAAGAAAAGCGGTGATCGCCCAGATAGAACGATCTCCCTTTAATGTAGCAAATATGTTTTTTGATGTACTCAATGTATTCCCTGTTTACAATGAATTATAAATTACTATAAGTTTCTAACCGCATTTTTAAATTGTCTTCCGCGATCTTCATAATTATCAAATAAATCAAAACTTGCACAGGCAGGTGACAACAACACGTTATCTCCTTTATCTGTAAGCTTGTATGCTATCTTCACAGCTTCTGTCATAGATTCTGTTTCAATAATAGTCTCAACCATATTGCTAAACGTGTGTAATAATTTTGCATTATCTACACCTAAGCATATTATCGCTTTCACCTTCTCATTCACAAGCGGAAAAAGATCCTTATAATCGTTCCCTTTATCTACACCTCCCACAATCCATACTGTAGGGGCACTCATACTATCTAATGCATAAAAGGTTGCATTAACGTTAGTGGCTTTTGAATCGTTTATGTATGAAACGTTATTAATTTTTAATACATATTCTAAGCGGTGTTCAACTCCCTGAAACCCTTCTAACGATTCTCTAATAGTCGCCTTGCGAATACTTAATAATCGAGAAGCTGTCGCTGCCGCCATTGCATTCTTTGTATTATGTGCACCTTTAATTTCTAAATTTTTTGTTGACATAGTCATTCTCGTATCGTCAGTTATTATGTTTATTTCTTCTTGTGCATAATAAGCACCTTGTTTTAATTCTTTAGTGATAGAAAACGGCATCAGCTTAGACCGTACCGGGTGTTTTTCTAACCACTCAACTATCACTTCATCATCTGCATCATATATTAAATAATCTGCTTCTGTCTGATTCTCTGCTATTCTAAATTTTGACCGTATATAATTTTCAAATTCATACTCATATCGGTCCAGATGATCTGGTGTTATATTTGTCAAAATCGCAATATGCGGAGCAAATTTTTCAATACCATCTAATTGAAAACTGCTTATCTCTAGCGCATAATAATCCTGATCATCTAATGCTACCCATTTTGCAAAGCTGTCTCCTATATTTCCGGCCGCCACACTTTTTAATCCGGCTTCTTTCAGAATATGAGCCATCAACATGGTGGTTGTGGTCTTACCGTTACTTCCGGTAATGCCAATCAAAGTTGCCTGTGTATAAAGAGCAGCAAATTCTATTTCAGAAATAACTGGAATATTACTTGCTTTCAATTGCTTAATTAGCGGTGCTTTGTCTGGTATTCCCGGACTTTTCATCACTAAGTCTGCATTAAGAATTAGCGACTCTGTATGCCCACCATCTTCCCATTTAATTTCAGAATCATTAAGAACGTCCTGGTAGCTTTTCTTTATCTTCCCAAAGTCTGAGACAAATACAGCATACCCTTGTTTTTTACCCAAAATCGCAGTTCCTACACCACTCTCACCGCCGCCTAAAATTACTAACCGCTTCATCTATCTAACCTTTAGCGTTACAATGGTTATAATCGCTAGTAGAATTCCTATAATCCAAAAACGAGTCACGATTTTACTCTCGTGAATACCCTTTTTCTGATAATGATGATGAAGTGGCGACATTAAAAATATACGTCTGCCTTCACCAGATTTTTTCTTTGTGTACTTAAACCAACTCACCTGCAACATCACCGATAGTGTTTCCATAAAGAAGACACCACATAGAATAGGTATTAATAGCTCTTTACGAATGGCTATAGCAATCACAGCGATAATCCCACCTATGGTTAAACTTCCCGTATCTCCCATAAAAACCTGAGCCGGATACGTATTGTACCATAAAAAACCAACCAGCGATCCCACAAACGCAGTGATAAAAATTACCATCTCCCCAGATCTAGGTATATACATCACATCCAGATAATCGCTAAAAATGATATTACCAGAAACCCAAGCAAAAATCCCAAGTGTGAGCACAATTATTGCAGAGGTACCGGCAGCTAATCCGTCAATCCCATCTGTTAGGTTAGCTCCATTTGAAACTGCAGTCACTATAAAAATTACTATAGGGATAAACAATAACCACGAGTATTTTACATAATTAGGGCCTAACCAACTCACTAAAACACTATAATCGATCTCATTATTTTTAACAAAAGGTATAGTGGTTGTTAGTGCTTTTTCTTCTGAAGAAAACTCTCTAGAACTACTATCTACAAGCTCTTCTTGTTGTGCAGGGCTATTGGCAATCTCTTCTTTGACAGTAACCCCGGGATGAAAAAATATGGTAGCGCCTACGATAACCCCTAAACCTATTTGACCAAATATTTTAAACTTTCCGCTTAAGCCTTCTTTATTCTTTTTTCTAATTTTTAAAAAATCATCTATAAAACCTATTGCTCCCATCCACAGGGTTGTAACTATTAGCAAAATGACATAGACATTTTCTAGTTTTGCCAGTAAAAGAACCGGTATTAAAGTCGCTAGAATTATTATAAGCCCACCCATTGTAGGTGTCCCCGCTTTTTCTACCTGCCCTTCTAAACCTAAGTCACGTATTGATTCTCCCAATTGCTTTTTTTGCAAATAAAGAATAATGCGTTTTCCCCAAATTGTTGAGATAGCTAACGACATTAAAATCGCAATTGCCGCTCTAAAAGTTATAAACCCAAAAAGACTTGCTCCCGGGAAGTTGTATGCACGCTCTAAGTATTCAAACAGGTAGTACAGCATATTTTAAAGTTCAATTACGCGTTTTGCGTTTTTGATTTATTTATTCAATTCGATTAATAATTCCTGCACGATTTTGTAGTCGTCAAAATCGGTACGCTTGCCCATTATTTCCTGATAGGTCTCGTGACCTTTCCCAGCAATTAGGATAATATCATTTTCTTCAGCTAGTTGACAAGCAGTCTTAATTGCTTGTTTTCTAGACGTGATCGCAAGCGTTTTCTTATAATCTAAAGGCTCAACACCCTTTTCAATTTCCTCAATTATCGTTTCAGGATTTTCACTACGTGGATTATCGCTTGTAAAAATCACTTTACTGCTTAGAGCAGCAGCTATTTTACCCATTACAGGACGTTTGGTACGATCACGATCGCCACCACAACCTACTACTGTAATAAGATTTTCATTCTTTGTGCGTATATCATTAATTGTTTCCAAAACATTTTTTAATGCATCTGGTGTATGTGCATAATCAACGATAGCAGTTATTTTTTTTGCTGAAATCAGATACTGAAATCTTCCGCTTACACTTGTTAATTCTGATAAATACTGAAGCGCCTCAATCTGGGATAATCCTAATAATTCTGAAGCTGCATAAATTGCTAAAACATTATAGGCATTAAATGAACCAATAAGCTTAACCCACACTTCCTGTTCATTCACTTTAAGTAACAATCCAGAAAACTGATTTTCTAAAATCTGAGCTCTATAATCTGCAAAGGATTTTAGAGCATAGGTAACTTTTTTTGCCTTCGTGTTTTGCAGCATAATTTGCCCATTGCGATCATCTGCATTTACAAGAGCAAAAGCCGTTTTAGGTAAATTGTCAAAAAATGATTTCTTAACATCTCTGTATTCTGAAAAACTGCTATGATAGTCTAAATGATCATGTGTAAGGTTTGTAAAAATCCCACCTGCAAAATGCAACCCTTCTGTACGCATTTGATGAATACCATGGGAGCTCACTTCCATAAAACAGTATTCTACACCCGCCTCATTCATTTCAGACAGATACTTATTTATCGTAAGCGAATCTGGTGTTGTATGTGTCGCAGGATACTCTTTGTCGGCAACCACAACTTTCACCGTTGACAATAGACCAGTTTTAAAACCTGCTTTAGTGAATAATTGATATAATAACGTCGCAATAGTAGTCTTACCATTTGTTCCGGTAATTCCTACTAACTTCAAATTTTCTGACGGCGTATTGTAATAATTAGAAGCTATTATAGCTAGAGCTCTGGCCGAATCTGAAGTCTGAACATATGTGATACCATTAACAAAATTTGACGGCATTTCTTCGCATATGATAGCAATTGCTCCTTGATCTTCAGCATTTTTTATAAACGCATGCCCGTCGCTTTGAGTACCTTTAACAGCAACAAATACATCATTAAGCCCCACTAGACGCGAATCAAATTGAACACTATTAACGGGAACATTAGGGTTTCCGGTAACAGACTCCAGCGTTACTTTATATAATATGTCTTTTAATAAAATCACGACAGCTGTAATATTATTTTTTGATTCTTACTTAATTTTTGACCCGCTTTTAAAGATTGCTCTCTAACTTTTCCGATGCCCTTATACTCCACTTGAAGCCCAAGGTTTTCTAATATCGAAATTGCATCCATCCCACTCATCCCTTTCACATTAGGAATAGTCTGTGCCTTGTTTTGCGATTTTGTATAATACCCTTCATAGTCTGAAATAACCGGCTTTGGGTTTGAATCAGCTAAGCGAACCTCATCGGCTATAGGTGTATCGCTGTATATTTTTTGTGCTATTTTTTTAAATACTGGTGCAGCTACGATATTTCCGTAGTATCCTAAACTCTTTTTTGGCTTATGAACAACCACAATACAAGAGTACTTAGGATCTTCTGCCGGAAAATAACCTGCGAAAGAAGCGATGTATTTACCTTCTTCTAACCAATACTCTGTTTGACATGTTCCGGTTTTACCGGCCATAGAAAAATCTTTTGAGTATATATTAGCCGCCGTGCCTCGCTCAACAACATTAAGCATCATCGCTTTTACTTTATCTATAGTTGTCTGAGAACAAATCGCCGGATTGATCACCTGTTTTTCAAACTTTTCTACAGAAACATCCCATTTTTTAATTTCCTTAATGAAGCGTGGCTTAACCATTTCTCCATTATTCGCAATTGCATTGTAGAATGTTAGCGTTTGTAAAGGAGTTAAAGAAACTCCGTATCCAAAGGCCATCCAGGGTAGGGTGGTACCATACCAGTTAGAATCTCCCGGATATGGGAATCGTGGAGAACCTTCACCTTTAATTTCTAATCCCAGCTTATCATTAAGCCCCATGTTATAAAGGCGCTTTAAAAAACGCTTAGGATCATCTTTATAATTTTCATTAATCATTTTGGCGAATGCGGTATTTGAAGAAAGTTCAAATGCGCGTGCTGCACTTATCTTTCCGTAACCTCCCCAATGAGAATCATAAACCGTACGGTTATAAAATTTTACCCTTCCATTTTCTGTATCAACCACATCGCTACTATCTATAACCTTATCTTCCAAGGCAGCTACCATAGACATTAGCTTAAATGTTGAGCCGGGTTCTGCAGATTCATAAATGGCATAATTACGATCCTCGTAATAACCACCATCTTCCATGCGCCCTAGATTAGATATTGCCTTTACCTCTCCGGTTTTAGTTTCCATAACTACAACACAACCGTGATCTGCTTCAAATTTTTCTAAAGACTCTAGCAATGCATGATGTGCGATATCCTGAATGTTTACATCTATTGTAGAAATAACATCATAGCCATCCTGAGGCTCTACAATATTATCATCACCTATAGGCTTCCATTGTCCTTTTGCAATGCGTTGCTTAAGTCGTTTTCCCTCCTTACCTCTTAAATACGTACCAAAAGCTCCTTCAAGACCCGCTTCACTATATCTTCCGTATTCAGTTAAACGATCATATCCTATAGTACGCTCGGCAATTTTATCTAGCGGATGCTCTCTCACCGTACGCTGCTCTGTAATTATCCCTCCTTTGTAAGGTCCTTTATTAAAAAGTGGTAATTTTTTTACTGCAAGATATTTTGAGTACCCTAGGTTTCTAGCTAATAATAAATACCGATTCTTGTTTACGCGTGCCTTACGTAGTGTACTTATATAATGCTCTACAGGCTTGCCTAACTCTGCAGACAATCCTTTTGCTAATCCTTGAACATGCTGCTCAAAATCTGATTGAGTTGGAGCCAGTGCATCAAACCGGATATCATATTTAGGTACCGATGTAGCTAATAAACTACCATCTCCAGCATATAAATTACCTCGGTTTGCAGGTATCGTAAACATACGCTCGGTTCTTGCCTCTGCAAGAGCCTTATACTTATCTCCTTCAGAAACTTGAATGTTGATAAGTTTAAACGCAACAAAAAAGGCAAAGAGAAACATTGCTCCCGCCACCAAGTACATTCTATTAAGTATGTTCTTTTCGCTTGTTGCCATTAGAACTTAAGGTTCTTTAGTTACGTTAATTTTTTTAGGCGGTGTTAATGACGGCGCCAGACCGCTCTCTGCTACTTTTCGCGTCACCACGCTTTCCATTTTAGATCTTCGCGCTTCCAAACGGGCATCTACAAACTCACTATGCAGCTCTTTAACCTCTGCACTTAAACTTGAAATCTCGTGTACTTTTCTATCTGCTCGATGCGAACTACCTATCATAATAATCGCCAGGAATGATAAAAAAATAATCATTCGCCAGTTTCTCATAGCGTCATCGCTAAAAAGAAATTTTCCTTTTAATATGTTATAAATACCTTGCTTCAAAACGACTTATACTTTTTCAGCAATACGTAATTTTGCACTACGCGCTCTATTATTTTCTTTAATTTCTGCCTTACCGGGAACGATAAGACCACCTACTTTTTTAAAAGGCACTGTAAAATTGCCAAACATATCTTTCTCAGGTTCGCCTTCAAATAAGCCATTACGTATATACCGTTTAACCAATCTATCTTCTAATGAATGATAGGAGATTAAACTAAGCCTGCCACCCGGCTTAATAATTTCTTCAGTTTGCTTGAGAAATTCTTTTAGAACTTCGATCTCTTGATTCACCTCAATACGTATCGCCTGATACACCTGGGCCAAAACTTTATTCTCCCTATTCTGCGGAAGAAAAGGTTTTAATGCAAGCTTTAAAGCTTCCGTAGTTTTTATAGCTCCCTCTTTACGCACTGAGATTAAGGTGCGTGCAATTTTAGGCGCACTTCTCAACTCACCATATTGCAACAACACTCTACTTATATCCTCTTCAGCATACTCATTAACTACGTGATAAGCAGATAATTTGTTTTTTTGATTCATCCTCATATCCAGTTCCGCATCAAATCGTGTTGAAAAACCACGTTCTGCAACATCAAACTGATGTGACGACACTCCAAAATCCCCTAAAACCCCATCTACTTGTGAAGCACCATAAAACCGCAAAAAACGCTTAGCAAACCGAAAGTTCTCGTGTATTAATGTAAATCTGGGATCGTCAATCTTATTCTCTAACGCATCTGCGTCTTGATCAAATGCAAATAACTTTCCGTTCTCACCAAGGCGATTAAGTATCTCCCGAGAATGGCCTCCTCCTCCAAATGTTACATCTACATAAATGCCGTCTGGCTTAATCGCCAAACCACTTACAGTCTCATCTAATAATACTGGATTATGATAACTCATCTATTATATCGTTTTGACCTCCCATAACATCTTCTGCTAATGCAGCAAAATCACCATCGTTGTCGCTTACTGCAACCTCGTATGCTACTAAATCCCAGATCTCAATAATGTTTCCACCAGAGGTTAAAACAATATCTTTTGAAATCGAAGCAAATGAAATCAAGTCTTTGGGAATTAATAATCTACCCGAAGCATCTGCCTCTATTAGCTTTACACCAGCTGTAAACCTTCTAATAAACTCCACATTTTTCTTAACAAAGCGATTGAGACCATTTAATTTTGCCATCATCACTTCCCACTCAGACATAGGCCACAACTCTAAACAAGAATTAAAAACAGAACGCTTTATGACAAAGCCCTCCTGCAACTCTTTTGCGAGCTGTTTTTTCAACGCAGAAGGCATCATAAGACGACCTTTAGCATCAACTTTACATTCATATGTCCCTATTAGGCTGAGCACTAATACTGTAGGTTTTAGATTTTACAATTTCAAATATAGATAATTTATTACCACAATCTCCCACAATCTACCACTTTGTTAATAAGTCTCCCCACTTGTTGACTACTCCTAAAAAGTTAAAATTGCGCTATTAGTCTGTAAGCAAACCTCTTGTTATGATTACCTGCTCTCACTTCTATAATCACGCTATTTTTAAATTTTGATTTTAGTGTAAATGTCTATATTTGTGCGAAAGCCTCTTGCCGACCAATTATGAAGCACCAATTAAAAACACAGGGAAAATTCACCTATCTAGAAGCTGGCGAAGGAACCCCTATAATTATTCTTCACGGACTAATGGGCGGGCTAAGCAATTTTGATGAAGTCACTGAACATTTTTCAAAGCTTGGCTACAAAATTGTAATTCCAGAATTGCCCTTATACTCGATGCCCCTCATTAAGACTGGGGTTAAAACATTTGCAAACTACTTAAATGAATTTATTAAGCTTAGAGGATATGAAGATCCTATCTTACTAGGTAATTCTTTAGGTGGGCATATAGGATTAATACATACAAAGCTTTATCCTGAAGCTACTAAAGCATTAGTAATTACAGGCAGTTCTGGTTTGTATGAAAGCGCGATGGGAGAGAGTTACCCTAAGCGTGGAGATTATGAATATATAAAGAAAAAAGCCGAAGATGTATTTTACGATCCTGCAGTCGCTACTAAAGAAATTGTAGATGAAGTTTACGAGACTGTAAATGATCGTAATAAACTTATTAAAACTTTAGCTATTGCAAAAAGTGCTATACGTCATAATATGGCTCAGGATTTACCACATATGACCACGCCTACTTGTATTATATGGGGCCGTAATGATAATGTTACACCGCCAGAGGTTGCAGAAGATTTTAATAAACTGCTGCCAGACTCCGATTTATTTTGGATAGATAAATGTGGTCATGCAGCAATGATGGAGCGTCCAATTGAATTTAATGAGATTCTATCTCAGTGGCTTAAAGACCGCAATTACTAAAAACAGATCATGCGAATTAAATCTGCTGAATTTCTTGTAAGCAACTCTAACGTGGCAAAATGTCCACAGAACAAAATGCCGGAGTATGCTTTTATAGGTAGGTCAAACGTAGGTAAGTCTAGCTTAATAAATATGCTTACCGATCGTAAAAATTTAGCAAAAACGTCTGGTCGTCCAGGTAAAACTCAGCTTATAAATCATTTTACGATAAATGAATCTTGGTATCTTGTAGATTTACCAGGGTATGGATATGCTCGAGTTTCTAAAAAAGCAAAAAAGGAATTTCAAAAATTCATTACCCAATATTTTGAGGAACGCGAACAATTGGTTTCTGCTTTTGTGCTTATAGACTGCAGGCACGAACCGCAACCAATTGATAGAGACTTTATGCAATATCTAGGCGAGAAACAAATTCCGTTTTCGATAATCTTTACTAAAGCAGATAAGCTTAAACCAAAAGCGCTTGAGCGTAATATAGAAAATTACAAACAAGCACTTTTAGAAGGGGTTTGGCTAGAAATGCCTAATTACTTTGTGAGTAGCGCCTCAAATAGTATAGGAAAAGAAGAAATTCTTAACTATATAGGTGCTATAAATGAACAGCTTAAAGAGCAGTAGTTCTTGCTTCAATACACTTAATTAACTCGTTTTCATCTTTTAAACCATCGAGTTCTTCTTTACTAAGAAATATTTCTAAGGCCCCATTATGCTCTTCCAAAACAATCGGATAGGTATAACGCGCTCTAGTAATCGACCCAAATTTATTTTCAAACTCATCAAGATGATGAAATTCTAAATTCAGGTTAGTGCTATCTTTAAAAACTTGCCACTCCGGTTTAATTTTGAGCACACCGTACGTGATATCGCATAAACTACAAGGATAGGTTTTAGGACTTATAACCTTATGCAAGCTGTCTAGATAGCCATTAATCTTTCCAGAATTTGCATTGTAAACAAATACGAGTTTCATTTTTATTTCTTTAGCTCTAACTTTTCAGCAAAATAATCACAGAAATCCATCATCGTCGCAGACATTTTCTCATCATCTGTTGCACGTTGAAATGTTTTTGCCATACTCACTAAAGTCTGATGAAAAAACACCTTCATTTCATCTACAGGCATATCTTTTGTCCATAAATCAATACGTGCTGCTTCTTGAGTTTTTGCATCCCAAAGAGCAAGCATTAATGCTTTTGCCGGTTCATTAGAAACACCTCCATCAGGAGCAGTCCAAGAAATTTTTTCAGGTACACGGTTTGCGTCTAATTCTACGTTTATTTTTATTTCAGTTTTCATAAACTGGGTTTAATTACGGGGTTTATAATTTGCTTTTTCAAAGATTTCATCAGTGCTTTTTTCAGGAAGCATTTGCAGCGGAACATTTGTACGCTCCATGTAACGCTTCACAATTTGCCAGCCTATATATCTGCCTAAGCGAGGCGGACTATCATTATCAAAATCTAAATAAAATTTAGAAAATGGAGCAGGATTTATAAAGCGGCTTAACAATTTACTATCTGTCTCAAACAGTAATTTGTTCTCTACAAAATACTTCCAGATATCAACTTCATTTGCCACTGCCCATTCATATTGATCTGTCGTATAATCCAAAACTTCGCTTTTCGGCTTTAGAGTCAGTAAAGCTTCCATCATATAGAGTCGCTTACCGTGATAAATCATTTCATCTAAAAATCTTCTATTTCCTTTATGAGCAATCAATTTTGACACAAAAGCCTCTGCCACATCTACATCTATCTGCTCTCTTCTAAAATTTTGTGTATAAAACCGCTGTATACCATCATAAAAAGGATGTTCTGGTCCTAAATAATTATCCAGACCAATTAATAGTAAGCTGTCAGTTAACACAACTGGCATTTTATAGGAAACATCTGAAGTAATGGTAACAACTCTTGGCTCCTCAAACTTTGGGTAATAGTATTTAATATGTTTGAATACATTTTCCAAATCACTCGTAGTTTCCTTAAAATCAGGAAATGCTTTAGCCACCTCTGTATTTAATTCGAGCTGAATGGTATCTTTTATTTTTGAAACCCAAAACGCATCTGGATATTCTGAAGGAAACAAATAGGGATATTCGTTTATTAATTGTGGTAAGTGCGCAGAGTCTATACGTGCAAATTTTTTATCAAATCTATCAACCTTTACTTCAATTGCAATTTTAGAAATATCTTCAGGTAATTTTGCATCATTCTTACAAGCCGTTATAAAAAATAAAGAAACCCCTAAAAAAATATTAAATAGGCTAAGTATAGACCTGCCTGCTACTTCAGACTTTCTTAAATTTAGTAAATTCACCATAACAAAAAATTGCGCCGCAAAGGTAGTATTTACATCTAATTAATTTGTTCTATATGCAAACTGAAAAAGTTATTGATCACATCGTAAACTGGTTAAAAAATTATGCAATTAATGCTAATATAAATGGTTTTGTTGTAGGTATTAGTGGTGGCATAGACAGTGCTGTTACCTCTGCACTTTGCGCCAGAACGGGTTTACGCACTTTATGTGTAGAAATGCCTATTCATCAACCTCCTGCACACGTAACACGTGGTAAAGAGCACATAGCCAATTTAAAAAAACAGTTTGCAAATGTGAGTGATGTAAATACAGATCTTACTGAAACTTTTGAGGTCTTTAAAGCCGCTTTACCTGAAATATCTGCTAGTCCGGAGTTACAACTTAGTCTAGCAAATACCAGAGCGAGATTACGTATGAGTACATTATATTATTTTGCAGGAATTCATAAATATCTGGTTGCTGGTACAGGGAATAAAGTAGAAGATTTTGGGGTAGGATTTTATACTAAATATGGAGATGGTGGTGTTGATTTGAGTCCTATTGCAGATTTAATGAAAAGCGAAGTATATGCTTTGGCCAAAGTTTTAGGAGTGCCAGAAAGTATTCAGGTGGCTAAACCTACAGATGGTTTATGGCAAGATGATCGAAGCGATGAAGATCAAATAGGAGCAAGTTACGATGAGCTAGAATGGGCAATGAAGGAAGATGAAAAAGGTAGTACGGCTTCTGATTTTGACGGTCGCAAAAAAACCGTATTTGAAATTTATAAACGCTATAATAACGCAAATAAACATAAGATGGAAGCTATTCCGGTTTGTGAGATCCCGATGAATTTGAAGGAATAATGACTTTAATCCTGTAAATTTATTCTTACACCGAAAAGCATTTGTAGTTTACACTAATGATGCTACTTTAGCCGTTCTAGAAGAATAATCCCATCTTATGATTACAATCACAATAGCAGATCACCATCCAGTAATTACTGATGGTTTATCGCACATACTACGCAATACAGATCACGAAATACTGGATGTTATTGTTGACGGTAATGATTTAAAAGCTTCATTAGAAAACCAAGTACCAGATCTTGTAGTAATGGAAATTGATCTTCCTAATCTACAAGGATTATCTGCTATTAAAGAATTGCGACGTAATTTTCCTGGATTAAAAATTATGATTTTCAGTACGCACCCGGAGGAGATGTATGCTCTAAGTGCAATTAAGGCCGGTGCGATGGGGTATGTGGGTAAAACGGTAGATTCTGCCACTGTACTCAAAGCATTAATACAAGTTGCACGAGGAGGCATTTATCTAAACAATGCCTTGGTAGAAATGCTATCTAATACAGATCCTTCCAAGAATAATTCACTCGCATACCGTTATAAAAAGCTATCTACTAGAGAAACCGAAGTGCTTAATATGCTTTCTTCAGGAAAACGAAATAAGGATATAGCTGAGTCATTAGACATTAATGAAAAAACAGTTAGCACGTATAAAACGAGATTACTTAAAAAATTAGATGCTGGTAGTCTCGCCGAACTTATTCAACAAGCGCGATTATTGCAAACTTCAGATTTGTAGCACTAGACTACCCTATTTAATTTTAAGGCAATAAATTTATTCAGCTCTTGATAATCTTTGATATCCATTAGTACTTCCATAGAAGAATTCTCGGGTACCTTTATTACTTCAGCAAGTTGTTCTATCTTTTGTGAAACGTAAAAACGACGTAGATAAAGCACTGTTTGCGACACTACTTGAGCAATAGTATCTTTTTTAAGTTTGACATAAATTTCTTGAGTATCCCACCTATGTAAAACGTACTTATCTTCATTTAAAATTATATCTGAAATAAGTGCTCCTTCTTCAGGACTTACAGTATTTATGAAAACATCAATCTTAAACTTATCACGTTGCTGCGTTAGTGCATCAATTAATTTTAAGTATAAATTCCTGAATTGCTCATTAGCAAACTCGGTTTCATCTTCCTGAAGATCTAGATAAATCTTCTCATATACATCAAGCTCAAAAATGATAGGTTCTTCGACAGGATCACCGTCTTCATTCTCTTTAACAATAACATCGTCAAACTTGATTTTCTGATTTCCATAGAGCAACAAAAGTTCAATAAGCTTATGCTCTAATACAAATTGGCGATCAACTTTTTCTGTCTTTTTCTTTTCTACAACCTGCATTTGACCAGCAGCAGGTTTAGTAGTTGCCGGTATATTTTTTTGCCCTTTATTTAAAATTTGAGCTAGTGTATTAAAAAGGACTGCCTCCTTAATATCCATTATACGCGCACATTCTTGTATATAGATTTCCCGCTTAATTACATCTGGAATTTTACCGATGCTCTCAACCATATCTCTTACGAGCCCAGCCTTTTTAATAGGATCTCCCTGTGCCTCCTGCATAAGAAGAGAAGCCTTATACTGAATAAAGTCTTTAGCATTTTCCTTTAAAAAATCCTGAACTTCAGTTAATGTATTTTTTCGTGAAAAGCTATCGGGGTCTTCTCCCTCGGGAAAACTGCATACTTTCACGTTCATTCCCTGCTCGAGAATCAAATCAATACCACGCAAGGACGCACGCTGCCCGGCAGCATCTCCATCAAATAAAACTGTTATATTAGGAGTGAGACGATTTATCAAGCGTATCTGCTCTGGCGTAAGTGCAGTCCCTGAAGAAGAAACTACATTCTCAATTCCTAACTGATGCATCTGAATTACATCGGTATAACCCTCAACTAAATAACAATTATCCTCTTTAGCAATCGCTTGTTTTGCGTGGTAAATACCATAAAGCACCTTGGACTTGTGATAAATATCACTCTCCGGACTATTTAAATATTTGGCCGCCTTTTTATCATTAGTTAAGATACGCCCTCCAAAACCTAATATCCTTCCACTTAATGATTGTATAGGAAACATCACGCGCCCCTTAAAACGATCAAATTGCTTTTCGTCTTTAACTATAGACAATCCGGTTTTTTCGAGATATTCTAGTTTATAGCCTTTACGTATAGCTTCACTGGTAAACGCATCCCAGGTATCTGGGGAATATCCCAATTGAAATTTCTCAATAGTTTCTGAAGTAAAACCGCGCTCTTTAAAATAGGTAAAACCTATAGCCTTACCCGCTTCAGAATTTAGGAGTGTATTGTGAAAGTAGTCTTTAGCATATTCAGAAACCACGTACATGCTTTCGCGTTCATCGGCTTGCTCCTTTTGCTCGTCTGTTTGTTCGGTTTCTTCAATTTCAATATTATACTTCTTAGCCAGATATTTTATTGCTTCAGGATACGTAAAATGCTCATGCTCCATTAAAAAAGCCACAGCATTCCCTCCTTTTCCACTAGAAAAATCCTTCCAAATTTGTTTGACCGGAGAGACCATAAAACTCGGAGAGCGTTCATCTGTAAACGGACTTAAACCTTTGAAGTTACTTCCAGACTTTTTAAGATTTACAAAATCACCTATCACCTCCTCGACACGAGCAGTTTCAAATACATTATCTATGGTAGTTTTTGAAATCAAGGCAGCTAATCTATATTAAGTTTTCCTTTTTGTATCGAATTAAAGAAGACTGCAAAATTAAGTTTTAGACCTGAAAAATGGACTGTATATGCTAGATAAAAAAAATGGTATTGAGCATACAGGTTCAATACCATTTTTAGAAGGTTTTGTAGGTACTAATCCATATCAAATCGTAATCCTACAGAAATATTGCGCTGCTCTACCGGGTTGTTTTTAAATATAGTGTTCAGATCGTATTTTACATAGAGCGCTGTATCACCAAATGCAACATAACTACTCAATCCATATATAAAATTATTTGTATTGAAATTTTGCTTAAACTTATCTTTGCGATCCTCTCCATTTTCTTCGTACTTGAGTTTCTGTATAGTAAGTAAATTAAAGCCCGCATAACCACCTAAACCAAGTTTGAATTTATTTTTTGTTGAATATCTAAAATAATTATCCCCTTCATTCTTAGTTGAAGAACCTATTTCAAAGTGAACAGGAAAGACTAAGTTGTCCATTCTAAATTTTGACTTATCTAAATTCAAAGGATAGGTTTCTAACACCGTCTGATCACCCTGCTCGACCAAATACTGATTATCATCAATCTTCAAACCATTAAACTGAAAACTAAAACCATATTTTAAACGTAAAAAATTAGAGTTTTCAAAAACGCGAGTTTTCCATGCATAACCCAATTCAAAGAAACGACTACCTCCTATTTTATATGGAGAATCGTTCAAACCCTGACCATCAATGATTGCATTATTTAATCCTATAGCCAGCACAATGTCTGATGTGGTACGACGATCGTAAACCACCTCTCTTTCAGCTTGACCTATACGCAACTTATTCTTACCTATAAATATCCCAAAGACACTCTCATCGTCTTCATCTCCAGCATTACGCTCTAATAAATCTATCTGACTTTCAATTATTGTGAGTTTATCTTCTATGTTGCGTGCGTGTTTTTTTGCCGCTTCTTTCTTCAAGTCGCTAGCTTGTTCTGCAGTAATTTCATTAGCGGTTAAACGTTTATTAATCGCAAGAACTTCCAGCTTTAAAGCTTCTTTCTCTTGATTTACTATTTCTTCTTTTTTAACTTGAAATTGTTTAACAGACTCAACTTGTTCTTCAGTTTGAGCATTAATTGTGTTCGGCAGAAAACTTAAGCCAATAATAAAAAGTAAAATTAAAGTTCTCATAATTTGTGATTTAGTTTCAGGTCACCGCTCTCCGTCTGTGACGGAGATGGGCTACCCAAAGATTGATGAATGAATATTTAGTTATTTCGAGAAACGACAGCTTCTCTGGCTTTCACAAAGCCTTCTTTAAGTGCTTCAAAAATGCGGTCTCTAAAGGAGGGATCCAACTCTTCCTCAACCTCATAAAGCAATGCCTGTGCACTTACCTCTTGCTGAGCATTCTTGAATAATTTTTCAGTGATAATCTCACGCTGTGCATCTCGCAAAAGCTTATCGATTTCTGCATCAGAATAGGCAACACCAGTATTTTCTTGCTGTTCAACTTTTAATAGTAGATTGTCTACTTCTGTATTTATAAGATTTTTAACCGGTTCCTCTAATGGTGCTATTTTCTTTGTTTTCTCGGTGGCCGCAAACATCTGAGTTGGCTTTTTAGTAATGACTGATTTTTCTTCAATCTTCTGTTCATCTACTAGTACATCTTCAGGACTAGAATTCAATTCAAGCTCTTTATCAGGCACATTTACCTCTTCAATTGCGTCTGTTATCTGTTCCTGTGTTTTGATTTCTTCAACAGGATTAACAACGATCTGCTGATTCTCTGGTAAATCAGTATTTAGAAAAAACATTCCGGCAATTACTAGTATTCCTATAAAACTAGCCGCAATAAAAAACCACCCAAAACCCTTTTTTTCTTTACGCGCTGCGGAAGCATCGAGCTCACTTTCTATTTGCTCCCAAGCACTAGGTGACGGATTAATCTCTCGTTTCTCAAGCTTTTCACGTATGTTCTCTTCAAATTTCATCGGTGCCATAGAGATATGAATTAGATTCTTTTAACTTAAACTGAAGCAATTTTCTAGCTTTAAACAATTGACTTTTAGAAGTACTTTCTGAGATCTCCAATAACTTTGCTATCTCTTGATGCTTATAACCTTCTACTGCATACATTACAAATACGGCGCGATAGCCTTCAGGTAATTCATCTATCAATGCTTGAATATGCTCAACTTCTAAATCACTGTCTTGCGGACTATAACTTGCATCAGAAAAATCTTCATTTAAATCGGTAAATGTGATTTTTTCTTCTTTTCGTAAATAAGAGATAGATTCATTAACCATAATTCGCCGTATCCACCCCTCAAAACTACCTTCATCTCTAAAGGATTTTAGATTTTTAAAAACCTTTAAAAATCCGTTGCACATCGCCTCTTCTGCTTGCATAACATCTTTTAAATACCTTCTGCATACGCTAAGCATTTTAGGTGCGTGCAGATTATAAAGTGCGCGCTGTGCATCACGATTTCCGTTAGCGGCTTTCTTTATAAGCTGTTTTTCGTTATTAAAAAATGAAATGACTTTCACAAAAGATGGTTTAAAACTGCCTTCACTTACATAGACGCAAGATTTTCTCAAATGGTTGCCTGAGCATTAAAAAAAATAAATTAAATTTTTAAATAGCTCATTATCAACATCCAAATATTTAGAAAAAGATGGAAGCATCCTGAAAAAATAAAAATAGTTATTAGAACTGAAGAAATAAGGAACCCAAGAGTTTAAAACATTAAGTGTGTGCTAAAACCTATGTTCCTAGAGAAAGAAAGTGAACTATAGGTAGAATTTACTTTTTACGTTCAATAACGTAATTCACCATAAGTACCAGTGAGTCTTTGTATTTAGATTCTGGATATTTATTTAATAAACCTAGAGCCTCCTGTTGCAGAGAAACCATCTTATTAACAGCGTAATCCAGTCCGCCAGATTTTTTCACATAATCGATAACCTCATTAACGCGCTGTTTATCTTTATTGTGATTTTTAACAGAGTTAATGAGCCATTTGCGCTGTTTCTTGTCACTATTATTAACCGCATAAATAAGTGGAAGAGTCATTTTTTGCTCTTTAATATCTATACCTGTAGGCTTTCCTATTTTTTGAGTTCCGTAATCAAAAAGGTCATCTTTAATTTGAAAAGCGAGCCCTATAAGCTCCCCAAACTTGCGCATATTCTCAATATCTTTTTTACCGGCGTGAACAGCACTTGCTCCCATAGCACAACAAGCCGCTATTAAAGTAGCAGTTTTTTGACGTATGATTTCAAAATAAATTTCTTCGGTTATATCAAGATTGCGGGCTTTTTCAATTTGAAGCAGTTCGCCTTCACTCATCTCTCTTACTGCTACCGAAATAATCTGAAGCAAATCAAAATCCTCGTTATCAATAGAAAGTAGCAACCCTTTAGATAGCAAAAAATCACCCACTAGAACGGCAATTTTATTTTTCCAGAGTGCATTAAGACTAAAAAAACCACGGCGGCGATAACTGTCGTCAACCACATCATCGTGAACTAAAGTAGCGGTATGTATTAGCTCTATTACAGAAGCACCTCTATAAGTCCTATCATTTAAGCGCTCGTCTCCTAACATTTTTGCAACCAGAAAAACAAACATAGGTCGCATCTGTTTTCCTTTTCGGTTTACAATATAGTGGGTGATTCTATTAAGTAAAGGAACTTTAGACTTCATCGAAAGCGAAAACTTTTGCTCAAAGAGTTCCATCTCATGAGCTATAGGCTGCTTAATTTGTTCGACTACTTTCAATTTAGAAGATCTGCTATTAAATTATAGTGTTTATGCGATTACGCATTCTTATTTGCTAATTGACCACAAGCGGCATCTATATCTTTTCCGCGTGAGCGACGTACAGTTACCGTAATTCCTCGTGCTTCGAGCTTGGCTACATATCTATCTATAGCTTCTGGATCTGCCTGTTGAAACTGACCATCATCTATAGGATTGTATTCTATCAAATTTACTTTACTTGGTACAGCTAAACAAAAATCTATTAATGCCTCGATATCGCGATCCCGATCATTAATACCACGCCAGACAACATACTCGTATGTAATAAATTTTTTAGTTTTTATATACCAGTACTGAAGTGCTTCTTTAAGCTCTATAAGTGGCATTTGCTCATTAAATGGCATAATCTCAGTACGTACCTCATCAAGTGCTGAATGTAAGGATACAGCCAGATTAAATTTTACGGCATCATCTGCCATTTTCCTAATTATTTTAGGCACTCCCGAAGTAGAAACTGTAATACGTTTAGGGGACATCCCCAAACCATCTGGAGCTGTAATTTTTTCTATAGATTTTATTACATTATTGTAATTCATCAAAGGCTCTCCCATACCCATAAATACAATATTAGATAAAGGCCTGTCAAAATATAATCGGCTTTGCTGATCTATCGCTACCACCTGATCAAAAATTTCATCAGGATTAAGATTACGCATACGCTTTAAGCGGGCCGTTGCACAAAATTTACAGTTAAGACTACAACCCACTTGTGAAGAAACACAAGCAGTTGTTCTACTCGCTGTAGGAATTAATACAGATTCTACTGTAAGATCATCGTGCAGCTTCACAGCATTTTTTATAGTGCCATCTTTGCTACGTTGCATTTGATCAACCTTAATATGATTGATAACAAAGTGAGTATCAAGAAAGGTTCTGGTTTCTTTTGAAAGGTTGGTCATATCATCAAATGAATGCGCTCCTTTACTCCACAACCATTCATAAACCTGATTACCTCTAAAAGCTTTTTCGCCCTGAGTTACAAAATATTCCCGCAGTTGATCACGGGTTAATGCTCGTATATCTTTTTTAGTTTGTATCACGCTGTAAAGTTACCAATTAACACGTTGCTTTCTATATACAATGTCTTAAGTTTTATACTAAAAAAATCCCCGACATAGCCGGGGATTTTAAAAATTATAATAAATGATTCGATTAGATAATCAACATCGCATCACCGTAAGTATAAAACTTGTATTTTTCTTTTACTGCTTCTTCATAAGCTTGCTTCATAAAATCGTGCCCTGCAAATGCAGAAACCATCATCATCAAAGTAGACTTAGGCGTATGGAAATTAGTTACCATACAGTTTGCAATACTAAAGTCATAAGGAGGGAAGATAAATTTATTTGTCCATCCACCAAATTCATTTAAAGTATGGTTAGAGCTCACCGCACTTTCTAGAGTACGCATAACGGTAGTACCTACCGCACAAATCTTGCGCTTCTCGCTAATTGCCTTATTAATAATAGATACTGCTTCTGGCTTAATATAAGCTTCTTCACTATCCATTTTGTGCTTAGAAAGATCTTCAACTTCAACAGCACTAAACGTTCCTAGACCTACGTGCAAGGTAACCTCTGCAAAATCAAGCCCTTTAATTTCAAGACGCTTTAATAAGTGCTTACTAAAATGTAAACCTGCAGTAGGAGCTGCAACAGCACCTTCTTCTTTTGCAAAAATAGTCTGGTAACGCTCTGCATCTTCTGGCTCTACCTCTCTTTTGATATATTTAGGAAGTGGCGTTTCTCCTAATTCTGTCAATTTATTTCTAAATTCCTGGTACGAACCATCGTATAAGAAACGTAAAGTTCTACCTCTAGAAGTCGTATTGTCAATTACTTCAGCAACCAGACTTTCATCATCACCAAAATAAAGCTTATTCCCAATACGTATCTTACGTGCAGGATCTACTAGCACATCCCACAAACGAGTTTCAGAATTAAGTTCTCTCAACAAGAAAACCTCGATACGCGCTCCTGTTTTTTCTTTATTTCCATAGAGACGTGCCGGGAAAACCTTTGTATTGTTAAGAACCATAATATCATTAGGTTCAAAATAATCTATTATATCTTTAAAAAGCTTGTGCTCAATAGTCTTAGTTTTTCGATTAAGAACCATCAAGCGTGCCTCATCCCTATTTTCTGCAGGATATTCAGCCAATAGCTCATTAGGCAAATCAAAATTAAAATGCGAAAGTTTCATTCCCATGGGATGTCTTTTTTAGGTATTTAAAATAGCGTGCAAATATACAACCTCAAGGTAGGGGTTGTCAAGTAAATCGGGGTTTAATTTAATAGTATACTAAAGTTGCTCCGTTTTAAAGCCCAAGCCTCTAAAATCAGCCCAAAAATCGGGATATGATTTGTTTACAACCTCTGCATCTTCAAAAATAATTGGCACTTTTAGAGCCAAAGGTGCAAAAGCCATCGCCATTCTGTGATCTTGATAGGTTTTAATCGTGATATTTTCGTTACAAGTTCCACCTTCTTTTAGATGAAGTGATTTATCTGTAACTGTTATAGTAGCTCCTAATTTTGTCAATTCATTTTTTAACGCTTCCAAGCGATCTGTTTCTTTAATCTTGAGCGTATGCAGACCGGTTAAATCACAAGCGACACCTAAACCAAAACATGTTACTGCAATTGTCTGGGCAATGTCTGGGCAATTTGCCAAATCAAAAGATACACGTCGGGGCTTTGATTCTACTTCCTTTTTCAACACAATTGTATTTTCAAGAAATGTAGTCTGTACCCCCAATTTATCATAGAGTTCTGCCAATACTGCATCACCTTGCAAACTCTCCTTTTTGTAGCTAGACAAATTGAGTTTTGCGGTTTTAGATAGTGCTACTAAACTGTAATAGTAAGAAACACTACTCCAGTCAGACTCTACAGTCATCTCTGATATCGAGACATTTTTTGCAGGATCTATTTTTATGAGTTGGTTCTCAAAACTACTCACAATACCCAGTTGCGTTAATAGCGAACGGGTCATTTCGATATAAGGCACCGAAGTAATATTACCTAGGAGATTAATCTCAAGACCATTTTCTAAAGAAGCACCTATCATCATAAGTGCAGAAATATATTGACTACTCACATTCGCTGCCAGAGAAACCGTGTTTTTGGTTAACTTTTTCCCTTTTATTAAAAGCGGGGCATAACCTTCTGTTTCAGTGTAGGTAATATCTGCTCCAAGCGTTCTAAGCGCATCAACTAGAAGACCAATGGGCCGTTCCTTCATTCGATTACTACCTGTAAGCAGTGTTTCACGCCCTTCGTAAGCTGCAAAATATGCTGTAAGAAAGCGCATTGCAGTTCCTGCGTGATGAATATCTACCACACGTTGGGTTGATGCCAGTGCTCTTTGCATCACATCACTATCATCGCTATTTGAAAGATTGTTTATTTCAAAATTTCCGAAAAGTGCTTGAAGTAATAAAAGCCTGTTGCTTTCACTCTTTGAACCGGTAATACGCACATCTCCTGATAAATGAGGTGTTTTCTGTTGTAGTTTAAGTATCAAAATGTAATATATTATGAAAATCCTGTTACTTCAGTTTTTCGTTATTGTGATGGCGATCGTGATCTCTTTCTGTCTTTAAGTCTAGTTTCTTGTCAAAAGCTTCTTGCAGGTTAATACCAGTTTGATTTGCCAGACATAGAACTACAAACAAAACATCTGCCAGTTCTTCTCCTAGATCTTTATTTTTATCACTCTCTTTTTCACTTTGTTCCCCATATCGACGGGCAATAATACGGGCAACCTCACCTACTTCTTCAGTAAGTTGTGCCATATTTGTAAGTTCGTTGAAATAGCGAACACCGTGATTTTTTATCCACGTGTCAACTGCTAACTGGGCATTATCGATTTTCATAATCTGTTTATTCTAGCTTGTACAGCTAAAATAAGGTAAAGTCGAAAAATGCAAGCAGGTTATTCTCTGTTTTTAGAATCAATAGTGATTGTAACTGGTCCATCGTTTACCAGAGAAACTTTCATATCTGCACCAAATTCGCCAGTTTTCACAGCCTTTCCAAGCTTTTGAGAAAGCATATTCACAAATTCTTCATACAATGGGATAGCTATATCTGGTTTTGCGGCATTTATAAATGAAGGACGGTTTCCTTTTTTTGTAGATGCGTACAAGGTGAATTGGCTTATTAAAAGAACATCTCCATGTTGATCGATGATACTTTCATTCATTAAACCTTCGGAATCACTAAAAACACGAAGTCCACATATTTTTGATGTTAACCAGTCAATATCTTCAAGCGTATCCTCTGCTCGTATTCCTAGCAAAATCATGTATCCGCTTCCTATAGCACCTTTAATTATATTATCTATCGTTACTGAAGCTTCACTTACCCGCTGAATTACTACACGCATACAAATTTATTAAGAATGATTATGGTTGTTGATCGTAAACGTTACGCCTATAATTTTCTTCATCTCCTTCAATGATTTGCTTGTAACTCTGGTATCTTGACCAACTTAACTCATCATTTTCCAGAGCCTCTTTTACTGCGCATTTAGGTTCTTCTATGTGCAAGCAATTATTGAATTTACACTGATCTTTTAAAGCAAAAAATTCTGGAAAATAGTTACCTAACTCTTCTTTCTCAATATCAACGACACCAAAACCTTTAATCCCGGGAGTATCTATTATACGTGCATCAAAAGTAAGATCAAACATCTCTGCAAATGTAGTTGTATGCTGTCCTTGCATATGCTGCCCACTTATTTCCTTAGTTTTTAAATCTAATGAAGGCTCTAGCGCATTTACTAATGTAGATTTACCCACCCCACTATGACCAGAGAACATACTGGTTTTTCCCAGCATCATTTCTTTTACCTGATCAACATGTTTACCGGTTTTTGCAGAAACACCTACACAGGTATATCCTATTTCACGATACATTTCTGCCAGATATTTTACTTCGCCAAACTCTTCTTCGCTAAAAGTATCTACCTTATTAAAAAGTAAAATTGCCTTAATATGATAGGCCTCGCAGGTCACTAGAAATCGGTCAATAAATGCAGTAAATGTGGGCGGATTATTGAGGGTGACAATTAAGAAACATTGATCAATGTTTGCCGCAATAATATGTGTTTGTTTTGAAAGATTTACAGACTTGCGTATGATGTAATTATCTCTAGTATCAATATCTATAATCACGCCGGTAACGGCATCGCTCGTTTTCTCTAATTCAAATATAACACGGTCGCCTACTGCTACAGGGTTTGTACTTTTTATTCCCTGAATTCTAAAGCGCCCTTTTATACGACAATCATAAAAATGACCATCATCTGCCTTAACGCTATACCAACTCCCGGTAGATTTGTAAACTGTTCCTTTCAAAAATTACATTTAATATATAAGACTGTAAAACTACTTTATTTTAAAGAACTCAAATAGCCAAAGCGTAAAATACATTGGGATTAAAGAGTTTAATGAACCAAATGTATAGAGGAACTCACTACAAATAAAAAATATTACTTATAAAATTATTTTAAATAGTAACACTTTCAAAAGTCATAAGATTTATGGTTATTGCGATTCGAACAATAACATCTAATATGAAAAAAATTACTCAATTCCTTTTCTTAATGGCTTTTATAAGCGGTTTTATCGCTCAGGCACAAACTCATTTGTATGAAAACCCAAAATTTGATGAGCTCGCTAAAGATCACAAAAACATTGCTATTCTTCCCTTTAAAACAAAAATAGAATTGCGTCCTAAGCAAATGGAAAAATTAGAATCTGGCCAACTGGAAGAGATGCAAAAAAGTGAAGCTGAAAGTCTTCAGGAAGCGATGCACTCATGGTTTTTAAAGCGTAAAAAACGAGGAACTCTTGCTATTGATGTACAACAACCCTCACGCACACGCACTTTATTATTGAAACAAAACATAAATTCTGAAAATATAGATACCTACACACCAGAAGAGCTTGCTCAAATTCTGGAAGTTGATGCAATAATATCAGGCACCTATGAAACTAACAAACCTATGTCTGAAGGTGCTTCTGTAGCTTTAGGGCTTCTTATAGGCGTTTGGGGACGTACTAATTCTGCTGTTGTGAATATGAATATTAACAATTCTGGAGATGGTGAATTACTATGGAATTACAACAAGAAAGTTTCCGGAAGTTTTGGAAGTAATTCTGACGACCTTATAAATGTTTTGATGCGTAAAGCCTCAAGAAGACTCGCTTACACTAAATAACTTGAAAAGTTTAAGTACATAAAAAAAGGCACTCGATGAGTGCCTTTTTTTATATTTAAGAAACGAGGACTATGCTTCCTCCATTCTTGAAATCTTCTTCTGGTGATTAATTGACTCTTGGTGAATTGCTTTAAAAACACGCAAAATAAATTCTTCGCTTAAATTATGCTTTTCTCCTTCCAGGATCATTGCTCCTAAAATCTCATTCCATCGTTTAGACTGTAAAATCGCAACGTTGTTTTGCGTTTTAAGCTCACCTATAGAATCTGCAATTTTCATACGCTTACCTAAACTTTCAATAAGCTGATGATCTACCACATCTATCTGTGTACGCAGTGTATTTAATTTATTATTAAACTCTGCCGCAGTACCTTCTTCTTTACGTATTTTCAAATCTTTCATAATTTGAACAAGCGTAGAAGGAGTAATTTGTTGCGCAGCATCACTCCACGCATTATCAGGATCGTAATGAGTCTCTACCATAATACCATCGTAATTAAGATCAAGTCCTGTTTGACAAAGATCAAAAATAATATCACGACGTCCTGCAATATGCGATGGATCTAATATTAAAGGTAAATCTGGAAATTTATCTTGAAGATCAACAGCTACTTGCCATTCTGGATTATTTCTATAACGGGTTTTCTCGTAAGTAGAAAAACCTCTATGGATAACACCTAAATTTTTAACATCCTGAGTATAAAAACGCTCAACGGCACCTAACCATAACGCTAAATCAGGATTAACAGGATTTTTAATAAGAACAACTTTATCTGTACCTTTTAATGCTTCAGCTATTTCCTGAATGTTAAATGGAGATACAGTAGTACGTGCACCTATCCAAAGAATATCTACATCGTGCTTAAGCGCTAATTCTACGTGGTTAGGATTTGCCACTTCAGTAGTGGTAAGCATTCCTGTTTCTTCCTTAGCCTTTTGAAGCCATTTTAAACCTAAAGCTCCAACTCCTTCAAACATTCCTGGACGCGTACGTGGTTTCCAGATACCTGCTCTAAATACTGTTGCGTCAGTGTCTTTTAATTCGTGTGCTATTTTAAGCACTTGCTCTTCAGTTTCTGCGCTACAAGGTCCTGCGATTACCAGAGGATGATCCAGATTGAATGCATCTAACCAGTTTCTAAGTTCTTTTTTGTTTTCCATATCCTACAAATTTACGGCATTTTGCCAATTACGATAATCCTTTGAGTATTGATTTTATGTGGTTTGTATTTTCCATTTCATTATAAACTTCTTCGTAGTCGTCTGCTTCGAGAACATTTTTGAAATGAGTTAAATTGGTTATATATTCAGTAAGACTTTCTAACACGTTAGCCTTATTTTCCTTAAAAATAGGAGTCCAAGTGGCGGGATTACTTTTTGCAAGGCGTACGGTCGAAGCAAATCCACTACCTGCCATATCAAAAATATCCTTCTCGTTTTTTTCTTTTTCGATCACAGTTTTCCCTAACATGAAGCTACTTATGTGTGATAGGTGTGAGACATAAGCAATATGCTTATCATGAGAATGCGGATTCATATAGCGAATACGCATCTCTAAAACTTCAAACAATTGCATGGCCTTTTTTAATAATTCAGTATCTGTATCTTCTACTTCACAAAGAATCATTGTCTTGTCTTTAAACAAATATTCAATGGCTGCGGTAGGTCCAGAAAACTCTGTACCGGCAATAGGATGTGCTGCTAAAAAATTAGCACGTTTAGAATGGTTACGCACAGCATCACATACGCTACCTTTTGTAGATCCCACATCGATAACAAGAGTATGCTCTGAAACTGCATCTAAAACAGGAGGTAAAAATAAATTTGCCTGATCTACAGGTATAGATAAAATAACCAAATCTGCTTGACTCAACGCTTCAAATCTTGAAGAGTGATCAATAACTCCTAAACCTACAGCTTCACTAAGATGATTCTCACTACTGTCTATCCCATATAGTGTACTTTCAGGCAAAACACGTTTGAAATCACGCGCCATAGAACCGCCAATAAGACCTATACCTAAAACGAAAATATTTTTGAAATCTTCCAATTTATTTATTTCTAATCTTCTGATTAATAAATACTATTTAAACCTTGAAATTGCCTCTCTAATTTTATCTTCGGAAACACAAAGTGAAAATCGAATATACTCAGCTCCTTGAGAACCAAAAATGGTTCCCGGTGTTATAAAAATGCTTTTATCGATTAAAATATCATCTATAAAAGCTTCTGCGTCCAGAGAGCCTTCTGGTAATTTTGCCCAAATAAACATTCCGGCAGCTTCTCTATCATAAGTACATCCCAAAACATCTGCCAGTTGCCACATAAGCTCTCTTCGTGACTTATAAACTAAATTAAGTTCATTAAACCAGCTTGTTCCTTCAGTTAATACTGCAGCTGCTCCTTTCTGTATTCCGTAGAACATACCACTATCCATATTGCTTTTAACCGTAAGCACCGCATTTACATAATCTTCTGCTCCAAGCAACATTCCTACACGCCACCCAGACATATTAAAAGATTTACTTAACGAATTAAGCTCTAGTGCTACCTCTTTGGCTCCAGGGATACTCAAGATACTTTGAGGATTTTCATTAAGGATAAAACTATACGGGTTGTCATTTACCAGTAGAATATTATTTTTTGTTGCAAAGGCAATTAATCGCTTAAAGTCCTCTGTAGTTGCTTTTGCTCCGGTAGGCATATGCGGATAATTTACCCACATAAGCTTTACTTTGCTTAGATCAAGCGATTCTAACTCATCATAATTAGGCATCCAGTTATGCGACGCATCTAGATTATAATACACAGGTTCTGCCTCTAGCAAATTAGTTACAGAAGAATAAGTAGGATAACCAGGATTAGGTATTAAAACCTGATCTCCTTGATTAAGAAAAGCCATACTTATATGCATGATACCTTCCTTAGAACCCATTAAAGGCAAGATTTCGATTTCAGGATCTAATTCAACTTCATATTTATTATTATAAAAATCGCTCATTGCCTGTGTAAGTTGAGGCAATCCCTTATAACTCTGATACTGGTGAGCAGGACCGTCTATCAATGAGCGCGTAAGAGCGTCGATTACATGGGGTGGTGGTGGTAAATCTGGACTTCCCACACCCATATTTATGATGGGTTTCCCAGCAGCTGCAAGTGCTCTTACCTCCTTAAGCTTACGCGAAAAATAATATTCTGACGTCTGTTGCAAACGTTTTGCCGATTCTATTATCATTATTTCCGATTTTTGTATTCGCCAAGTACTTTAAACTCTGCAGTCATGATAGCTAATAATTTTTTTGCTTTGTCAAAATCTTCGTAATTCTTAAATGTAACATCTACGAAAAATGAGTAAACCCAAGGCGTCTCGATAACAGGTAACGATTGTATTTTAGTAAGGTTTAATTTACAATCACTCATTACATTGAGAACCGCCGCAAGACTACCGCGCTTGTGATCTGTCAAAAATTTAACTGAAGCTTTGTCTGGAACATCTGTATCTGTACGCCCGTTATTATTTAAGATAAAAAAGCGAGTTGCATTATCTTTTATAGTTTGCATATTTTCAGCTAAAACCTCCAGTCCGTAGATTTTTGCTGCAGTCGCACTGGCTATAGCCGCTACATTTAATATTTTACCATCTGCAATGCGCTTTGCTGCTCCTGCAGTATCATCGTCTTCAACAAGTCGTATTTCACTTTTATCTTTAAAAAAGTCTTTACACTGTAAAAGAGCCATAGGGTGAGACCATACTTCTTTAATAGCATCTAAAGACTGACCGGGAAGCGCCATTAAATTTTGACTTATAGGCAAATAATGTTCTCCTTCAATGTTTAAATTATGATGGTCTATTAACGCATAATTAGGGATGATACTTCCAGCAATAGAATTTTCAATAGCCATTACAGCGTCTGTACTTTCGCCACTTAATAAACTATTTACCACATCTTGAAAATTGCGACAAGCCACAACCTCAACATCTTCACTAAAAAAATCCTGAGCTACCTTATGATGAAAGGATCCTTTTATTCCTTGTATGGCTACTTTATGTATCACGTGCGCTTGGTTAAAATATTTACGTTCAGTTTATAACAAAAAAAATCCCGATTTAATTTAAATCGGGACCTATATGATATATCAATACTATATGCTTATAGCGGTCCCGTTTCTCTAATAAAGAAAAAGAAGTAATAACGGCTATAAAAATAAGGTACGTTTAACATGTATTGTTTCTGTTTTACGTTGCTAAAGTAATTAAATAATTAGGAACCCGTCTAAATACAGACAACTTTTACAGATAATCAATTAAATAGCTACATTCTTTAAACGATATTAAATAAGACCTTTTAAAAGCAACCCTTTTTTAATGATAACGCTCCACAAGTGCGTTTATATTCTTCAATTTTAGTAGAACATCGATATTTTAATCATTTAGAAAGACACGCCTGTCTGCTATTTGTGTAATTTTAGCCACTTAAGTAAAACAAATATGTGTAACCTATGTCTATCTCGGTAACTTCTGTCACAAAAAATTACGGAAAGCAAACAGCTTTGGATGCAATTAGTTTTACCATTCAAAAAGGAGAAATCACCGGATTTTTAGGCCCTAATGGTGCAGGCAAGAGTACCCTGATGAAAATCTTAACAACCTACTTAAAACCTACTTCTGGAGAAGCTCTTGTTAATGACTTCTCAACTCAGACACAAAGCCTTGCCGTTCAAAAAAGTATCGGGTATTTAGCCGAAAACAATCCGCTTTATCCTGAAATGTATGTGAGAGAATATCTTAAATTTCAGGCAGAGTTGAATAATGCTTCCCTATCACGTATTGATGAAGTTATTGCACTAACGGGATTAACGCCAGAAGTCTCTAAAAAGATTAAACACTTAAGTAAAGGCTACAAACAACGGGTAGGACTTGCAGCTGCACTAATTAATGATCCAGAAGTTCTTATTCTTGATGAACCTACCACCGGGTTAGATCCTAACCAACTTAAAGAAATTAGAGCGCTCATAAAAAATATAGGTAAGACTAAGACGGTTTTACTTTCAACTCATATTATGCAAGAAGTTGAAGCTATATGTGATCGTGTCATTATAATTAATAGAGGTAAAATCGTTGCTGATAAAAAGATGGAGAACCTGCGTGACGATACCGAACAAATTGTAGAAGTAGAATTTGATTATCGTATTGAAGAAATTGCCCTAATGCAACTCAACAAAGCTACCGCCGTAAAAAACACGACAGGTTTTGTTTATGAGATTACATTTTCAACTTCAAAAGATATGCGGCCTGCAATATTTGATTTTGCTCATGATAACGGACTAAAAATTTTACAGCTCGTTAAGAAAAATAGATCCCTAGAACAACTTTTTCAACAACTCACCAGTAATTAAATATGGTATTTTACGCTTTTGCACTATTTCTAATCTTAATTGCGTTACTGCCACTTACGCAAGGTACCCACTGGATTATACGAGGCTGGGATTTTATACGTGTCCAAACAAGCTTTCTTCAAATGCTTGTGATTGCACTAATATTAATATTTAAATTTCCTGTAGAAATCTGGGAATATTGTGTTGTAATATGCTTACTGGCAACCTTAATTTTTCAAATCTACAAGGTATTCCCCTATTCACATTATTACCCTATACGAGATAAGAAACCAGAAAACCCTGAAAGTCTACAACAAATAAGTTTACTTACTTCTAATGTCTTACAGACAAACACAGATTACGACAAACTTAAAAAGCAAGTAACCCAGCTGAAACCAGACCTACTTCTGGTTATGGAAACTGACAAAAATTGGGAAAACGGACTCAAATCTATAGAAGCAGATTATCCTTTTATCGTTCCTGTACCTTTAGATAATTTCTACGGAATGCATCTTTACAGCAAATATGAGCTGGCAGACACACAAATAAATTATCTGGTTGAGAAAGATATTCCATCAATTTTCACAAAAGTCTATTATGCTAAAAATAAGTTCATCAATCTTATTTGTGTACATCCTGCACCACCTAGCCCTACAGAAAACGAAACCTCTGAAGAGCGTGACGCAGAGCTCTTAATAATAGGTAAAGCTGTACGTGAATTGGAGAGTCCGGTAATTGTTTGTGGAGATTTAAACGATGTAGTTTGGTCTCGGGTAAGCAGATTATTTGCAAAGATGACCGGCTTAATAGATCCTAGAATAGGTCGTGGTTTATTCCCTACATTTCACGCAGACTACTGGTATTTGAGATTCCCTATAGATCATCTTTTTCATTCTGAAGATGTAGTTGTAGACAAAATGCAACGACTAGAACATATAGGATCAGATCATTACCCTATGTTTTTTACATTTTGGTTAGAAACAGGAGAGATTTTAGAAAATCCGGAACTGGATGAAGAAATCAATGAGGAGATTGAAGAGCGCATAAACGAAGGACTCGAAAGCGCAGAATAATTAAGAGAAAGCCCCCTTTCGGGGGCTTAAATTGCCAGAAAATAATGTTCATCTCTGAACGAGTCCCTAAACCCTATTCCGGCAAAGACTTTAAAATTTTTAGAAGTTTTCCCGATTTCAAAATTCTGTGCAAAAATAAAATATTTGTGTAATTATTACTAATAATTATTAAAAATTTTCAAACAGCTTCACATATCAATAATTACCATCCTTAACTAGATATTTTAATCCAATAAATGGCTAATTTGTAAACTGTTAAATAAAAACTGAAGGTAACGAACTTTAAACAACCACTCTCTATAACTAATAATTATTACAGTAATCTATAAAAAGGGCATAAAAAAACTGATTGATCTTGAATCAATCAGTTTTTAAGATTTTGAATTTAAAACTAAAGGGTATTGGTATTTACTTCAATCCAATATCCGTCAGGATCTGTGAAATAGATTTGTTTTACCCCATCAGGTCTTGTGTTAGTCGTATTTTTTTCTCCCTGCCAATTCTCAAATGGAACATTCGCTTCCTTCAAAAACTGCATATAATTTTCGAGATCATCAATATTGAGTGCTAAATGAACTCCTTTATGTGGTGTGAATTGTTCACTACTTTCGATAAGATGTATTTGAACTTTATTTTCAAGTTCAAACCATCTAAATTTAGGTCCTAGTCCTGCATTATCAATTTCCTTCAGCCCTAGAACCTCGGCATAGAATTGTGCAGATTTCTCCAAATCCTTTACTAAAAGCGCATCGTGATCTTTATTAAACTTAAACTCCTGTGCTGCGGCTATCTGCATGGTTAATAACGTTAGTAGTGTAATAAATATATATTTCATCATTTTTCAGATTTAATAAATCTCGTGAATCATATTTGCAACTAATGATGTCCACCCTGTTTGATGACTTGCACCTATCCCTCTACCATTATCTCCATGAAAATACTCATAGAATAAGATAAGATCTTTAAAGTGAGGATCTCTATATGTTTCTTTATGCAAAGCATTAACAGGTCTGTCACCGTTTTCATCTTCCTGAAAAATACTTATAAGACGACTCATAAGATCTTTCCGTATGGTTTCAAGACTGGCAATATTACCACTACCGGTAGGATACTCTAGCTCCAGAGCACTACCATAATAATCTCTAAATTCTTTTAGAGCAGTCGTAAATAGATAATTAAACGGCATCCAAACAGGTCCACGCCAGTTTGAATTACCACCAAACATAGAAGACTCAGATTCGGCAGGCTCATATTTAATATCATAGCTAATATTAGCTATATTGATAGTATAAGTCTGTTCGTGAATTTTAGATAAAGAGCGTATCCCCTGATTACTCAAAAATTCTTTTTCATCAAACATGGTTTGTAATAGTATCTCTAATCTCTCTTTAGGTACCAGCGCTAATAATAGATCAGATTCATCAGAAAACTCCTGAATAACCATATATTTTAGATTCTTCATACGGTATTTTCTAAACCAGTCAACACTGTATTTAAAATTAGGTAGTCTGTCTAGCGTCTCTTGAGATATGTGGAGTACAGCAACGAGTGACATCATCCCTACAATAGAACGCACCTTTATAGGTTGTGAAGTACCGTCTTGAAAAACTAGATTGTCGTAAAAGAAACCTTCTTCTTCATCCCAAATACCTTCATACTTCTCACTACGTTTATTGAGAGCCTCTGCTATAAAAATGAAGTGTCCAAAATACTTAGTACACATTTCCTCATAAGAGCTATCTACTAAAGCTATTTTTATACTTATTTCTAGCATATTTAGACAGTACAATGCCATCCAGGATGTACCATCTACCTGCTCTAAATGTGCATTACCGGGTATACCGCTACTACGATCAAAAACCCCAATATTATCCAGACCAAGAAAACCACCCTGAAAAACATTATTCTGTTTTCTATCTTCTTGATTTACCCACCATGTAAAATTGAGAGAAAGCTTATTAAATATACGTTTGAGAAAATCGATATCTGATTTACCTGCACTATCGCGTTCAATTTTAAATATTTGTAATGCTGCAAATGCCTGTGTAGGCGGATTCACATCACTAAAATTCCATTCATAGGCCGGTATTTGCCCGTTAGGAGCCATATACCATTCTTTGGTAAAAAGTAAAAGTTGCTTCTTTGCAAAATCAGGATCTATATAAGCCATCGTAATACAGTGAAATGCACTATCCCAAGCGGCATACCAAGGGTATTCCCAAGCATCTGGCATCAGGTGAATATCGTGATTACGCAAAGTTCGCCAGTTATTATTACGCCCATTGCGACGTTCTTTTGGCGGCGTAGAAACTTTAGGATCTCCTTTTAACCATTGTTCAACCTCGTAATTATAATATTGTTTAGACCACAATAAACCGGCAAAAGCTTGTCGTTGTATTTTCTTAGCTTCAGGATTCTCAACAGATTTTATTCCGTCGTAAAATTCAGCACACTCTCGAATTCGGTCCTCAAAAACTTTATCAAAATTTTTATCAAAGGCATCTTTAGGCTCTTCTTTAGTAAGACGAAGTTTGAACACAACAGTCTCACCACCTTTTAATTTACGTTTATAATGCGGGGCAAATTTTGTTCCTTCCTGCTTCTTTTTACTGAGTCGGTAATCATTTTTCACAACCGTATTATGAAAAAAGTCTTTCTTATAAGGATGATCGTTAGGCTGGAGATAAAGCTTCTCTTCATTAGTTTCATTTTCAGTAAACAGTAAATGGTCTGGTTTCTGAAAGTAAAACTTGTATTCTCCTGTATAAGGATGTTTTATATGAACCGAAGGATTTTTACGAGTCTTAGTTTTAGTTATAGATGGCTTAAATGGCATTTCTCTAAAATCCCAAAAATTACGAACCCAAAGTGTAGGAAGGACGTGTAATTCTGCAGCCCTTGAATTTCTATTAGTTACAGAGATTTTGATACACATATCCTCAGGACCTGCTTTTGCATATTCGGTAACTACATCAAAATATTCATTCTTTTTAAATATCCCTGTATCTAAGAGCTCATACTCTAACTCCTGTCGAGTTCTGTTTTTATTTAATTTGATAAGTTCTCCATAGGGAAATTCCTTTTGTGGATACTTATACAAATGTTTCATGTACGAGTGAGTAGGCGTGTTTTCTAAATAATAGTAAAGTTCTTTAACGTCTTCACCATGATTCCCTTCAGGACCTGTCAATCCATACAAACGCTCCTTTAAAATTTTATCTTTTCCATTCCAAAGCGCAAGCCCAAAACATATATTACAATAGCGATCTGTAAAACCCGCAAGACCATCTTCACCCCATCTATAGACCCGGCTTCTTGCGTGATCGTGGGTGAAATATCCCCACGCATTTCCTTCTGCACTATAATCTTCCCGAACCGTTCCCCACTGCCTTTCACTCAAGTAAGGCCCCCAGTGTAACCAGTCTTCCCTATTTGAATAATGAGCATCTAACCTTTTTTGTTCTTCTGTATTTTTCTTAACCATTTGTTGTAAATCCTGGATAGCACGTCATACCTCCATCTACATAGAGTGTGGTGCCATTAATATATTCTGACTCATCTGAAGCTAACCATGCAGTGGCACTACCTATATCATCTGGTACGCCAATACGTTTATAGGGGATTAACTTATTTAATTTTTCTAATGCCTCATCACTTTCCCAAGCCTCTTTATTAATTGGAGTTTTTATCGCTCCCGGAGCTATGCTATTACATCGCACTTTTAGAGGTGCATACTCCTGACAAATACTTTCCATAAGCATTACCAGTCCACCCTTTGAGGCCGCATAATTAGTATGTCCTGCCCAAGGAATAATCTGATGTACCGAACTCATATGAATTATCTTACCAAGAGACTTAGAAACTTCAGGACGCATACCTCTTCTCATAAATTCTCGCAAAGCTTCCCTGGCACATAAAAATTGTCCCGTAAGATTAACATCTATTACCAGCTGCCAATCTTCTAATGTCATCTCGTGGAGTGGCGCGTCTTTTTGCAGACCTGCATTGGCAACCAGAATATCTACAGTACCAAATTTATCAACTGTTTGTTTAAACATATCCTGTACGTCCTTCTCCTTGCTCACATCGCATTTTACCACAATTGCCTCACCACATAAGTTATCTTCATTAATCTGCTTAGCAATCTCTTGCGCGCCCTCATCTGATGAATTATAATTTACCACTACGTTAGCCCCATCTCTACCAAGGGCCAGCGCTACAGCAGCTCCGATTCCAGAACTTGATCCAGTAACTATTGCAGTTTGACCTTTTAAACGCTCATTTGGTTTTTGCATAACTTCTTATTTCGATTTTTAAATTACAAAAATCATATCTAACAAGCCTAAATTACATTATATGCGGCGCTTATAAATACGTATTAACTATAAATCCTTTTAGAGAAGAATCGATTAATAAAAATCGCAATCAATTGAATATTATTTAAACTACACGCCGATTTTTATCGAATGATTTAAATATTACATAATCAGAAATCCCGTAAATGTTAAAATAGTAGATGAGTAAAAATAAAAATTTCAAGAATTTATGCACTTATAGACTTTCAGGATTTCTTTCAAAATCTGCTAGAGATTGCTGCATTACCTCTCTTACAATATTGTGTACATCGGGAATCACCGATGTTGCTAATGGGGTCATACTATTAAAAAGAATACAAATTCCCAGTTCTTCTTCTGGGTACAATGCAATTTCATTTCTATAATCATTTACAGAACCTCCGTGATGTATCATCGTGCATTTCTTTTCGGTGGCATTATCTTTAAACTCATGTATTCTCCACCCATAAGCATAAGAAGATTTTAGGTGGCCTTCCCAACGCTGATAATATTTGCGCGCTTCAATCATTTCAATTTGAGGTGTAAATATGGTTTGCAAATTTGTTTTACTTAAAACAGATTCGTTATAACCTAATAAAAAACGCATCCACTTAGACATATCTTCAGGACTTGCGTTAATACCTCCTGCGGGTATCGCATTATAATATTTCTTATTTACAAGTATTGGTCTAAATCCTTGAGCTGTATTTTTGTGTGGGTATGCATAATTAGTACCTCCTACCAGGGCGTCATAATCTGTTGACGCAAATTGCATATCTAAGGGATTGAAAATTCTATTCTGAAGAAGTTCGTGTATATTCTTACCAGTGGCTGTTTGCAACATCTCTCCACTAAGAGCAAACATTGCATTCTGATAACTGTAGAGTTGACCAGGTTTTGAAGTGCTTTTAATGATATCAAACCGTCCGGCAATTTGAGACATACTTAAACCCGCCTCTACTAAGTTTGTATAACAATGATAAGGCACTCCCGTAGTATGAGATAAAATTGTGGATAAAGTTATAGCTTCCTCATTTTCCTTATCCTTCAAATGAAATTGAGGAATTGCCTCAGCTAGTTTATCTTCCCAATTTAAATTTCCGTTATGCACTTCTATACCTGCAAGTACGCCGGTAAAACCTTTTGAAAGCGATCCTAACCTAAAAACAGTCTGTGCATTAATTGGGTCGTTTAAAGTTGCATTGCGCCTGCCAAATCCACCACTATATAAAACTGAATCTCCTGATACAATACTCACGCCTGCACCTATAATTAAATGTGCATCTATTGCCTTTTGAAAATAAGCTTCTAAATGTTTGCTTAAAATTTCTTTACGTAATGAACGTAGTGCAGCTTCATCTCTATTATTGACTTCATTAGTAGCGTCTGTGATTAAGGCAGATTCTAAATGAGTGTTAGATTCAACATCCCGGGTTGTTAAAGAGGCACAAATTAAAAGACCTAAAAGAATAAGGCAGAGAAGAAATTTTGATTTTATCACTAATGTAGAAGTATTTTTATGTCTAGTGTTATTTTCTGAAAAACTATAAATTCTGAAACTTTAAAGTTCAAATTTTAGTATATCGCATCCAATAAATATTGGATTAATCTTCAACGTAAAATATCACGAATCAAAAGAGCATAAAAAAAGGCTTCCATTTCTGGAAGCCTTTGTGGGCAATGAGGGATTCGAACCCCCGACCCCCTCGGTGTAAACGAGGTGCTCTGAACCAACTGAGCTAATTGCCCGTTTAAGGCATATTTAAATTCCTAAACCTAAAAAGTTATCACTACTTAGATGCTAAAGGATAAAAAAAGGTTTTCAATACTGAAAACCTTTGTGGGCAATGAGGGATTCGAACCCCCGACCCCCTCGGTGTAAACGAGGTGCTCTGAACCAACTGAGCTAATTGCCCTTTAGCGGGTGCAAATATAAACCAACTTTTAAATATACCAAACACTTTTTTTAAAATTATTCAATCACTTCCGCTACAACAAAGGTACTTCCTCCTATAAATATCAGATCATCAGCGCCTGAAGCCTGTTTTGCAGCGTGTAAAGCCTGAACTACTGTTTTATATTTCTCACCAAAAAGCTCAAAATCAAAAGCTTTTTCCTTCAAAATGGACTCATCTAAGCCACGTGGTCCTTCAGGTTTAGTAAAATAATAAATAGCATCCTTTGGAAATAGGGGAAGTATAGTGCTCAACTCTTTATCAGAAACAACTCCTAAAACAATATGAAGTTTGTGATACTCTTCTTTCTGCAATTGTGCGGTTACATAAAGCAACCCCTCAGCGTTATGCCCGGTATCAGAAATAATCTTCGGATTTCTATCTTGTATGATTTGCCACCTACCCATTAATCCGGTATTAGTAACAACATTTTTTATACCTGTTTTTAATGCCGATGCCTCTACTTTATAATTTGATGTGGCATTTAGAACCTCAATGGCTTTTTGTACGGTTTGCTTATTATTAAATTGATAAGAACCTTTAAGCTCACTTTCTAAATCTGGGTAAATTGTTTCATCTGTAAAATAGAGGGGAGCTGATTTTTCATTAGCTACGGTTTTAAAAACTGCTGTTGTTTCTGCTTGTCGTTCACCTATAACTACCGGAATCCCATTTTTAATTATACCTGCTTTTTCGGCAGCGATTTTCTCAAGAGTGGTTCCTAGAAAAGCAGTGTGATCTAAACCTATATTAGTTATTACTGAAAGTAGCGGATTTATAATATTAGTTGCATCAAGTCGGCCTCCCAGTCCTACTTCAATTATTGCAATATCCACTTTTTGAAGTGCAAAATATTGAAATGCCATCCCCACCGTAAGTTCAAAGAATGACAATTGATTATCTTCTAAGAAAACTTTATGTTCCTCAATAAATTGAATGACAAATTGTTTATCTGCAAGAACACCATCTACGCGTATGCGCTCTCTAAAATCTTTTAAGTGAGGGGAAGTATACAAACCCGTTTTGTAACCACTTTCTTGTAGCACCGAAGCCAGCATGTGACTGGTTGAACCTTTACCATTGGTCCCAGCTACATGAATACTTTTAAAAGAATGATGTGGATTTCCCAGATGCGCACTTAAGTGCAAAATATTATTGAGATTGTTCTTGTAAGCTGGCGCCCCCTGACGCTGAAACATCGGAAGTCTTGAGAACATCCACTGCAGCGTTTCTTCGTAATCCATTATTCAGATAAACTAAACTTATAAACGATTTTACCTATTTGTCTTGAAGGTGCATCTGTATCGCCGTTAAATTTTGTAGCAAGCGCAGCAGCTCGTGCAGGGTCTAATAGACATCGACTGTTATTAGTAGTACCTCTCACTCCGGGAGTTGCCTTAGTTACATTTCCATTACGATCTACTTCAATACTTACCACGACAATACCCGCCTCATTACATTCTTGAACGCGCTTTGGTTTACTCAAGGCTTTGCGCCCTCCTAACTGGTAGTTACCATCACCATCAAGTCCTTTTCCGGTACCGTAATAACTAGAAGCATTAGGGTCTCCATTAGGATCACCTTTATCTCCCGCTTTGTTATCACTACCTTCTCCACCACTTGTAGTTCCAGAACTTTTAGGACCATTGAGAATACTTAATAGTGCATCTGTGGTAGATTTGTCTGGTTTAGGATCTGGTTTTTTAGCTTCAACCGGTTTGGTTGTCACCTTCTTTGGCTGCTCGGTAACCGGCTTTTTTATTTCTTTTTTGGGTTCATTTTTGATAACTGGTGCTTCCTCAACATCCTGAGTTACCACCTCCTCTTTTAACTCAGCAGATTGTTGAGTTTGCGGTTCTGGAGATGCATTTCGAGGAGCAGATTGTACTGCTTCTTTAGGTTGAATAGCACCCATTCCCACGTCTGAGGTACCAAAATTAATTGCAATACCGCTCTCTGGTGGTGGATCTAAATATTTAAATCCGGCAAAAAACAAAACAACCAATAACAAGGCATATAAAATGCTTGTAATGGTAAATGATTTGCGTTTATATTTTGTATCTAAAAAGCTCAATATGGCGATTTATTTAAGTGCAGTATATGATTTAAAAAAGAGTTTCTAGTTTGCGTTAAGGATTGAAGCGATATCCTTTTTTAGAATTAATTAATTCTAAAAAAGATTAAGCTAAAAGCCTGACGGCGCTAGCGGTAACGCCCCAATTAATTAGGGCGCACTGCTAAAACTATTTTATATTTATTACGGTTTGCAATATCCATTACTGCAACAGCCTCTTCAATAGGCACACCTTCTTCTGCTCTAAGAATTATAGTAGGATCTTCTACTCCGGCTAATTCGCTGGCGATAAAAGATTCTAAGTTTGCTTGAGTAACACGCTCTTTGTTTACGTAGATATCTAAATCTTTTGTGATACTCACTGAAAGATTCTGCTGGTTACTTGTTTTTCCTTTAGCTTTAGGCAATATAAGATCTAATGCGTCTGGCGTTATTGCCGGTGAAGTAAGCAGAAAGAAAACCAGTAACAGAAATACTATATCTGTCATGGAGCTCATACTAAACTCTGGGCTTACTTTATTTCTTCCGCGTAGATTCATACTAAGCTGGTTCGTTTAACATATCTAGAAAATCAACAGCTGTAGCCTCCATTTGATGCACTACTTTATCTGTACGCACCACTAGATGGTTGTAACCTATATAAGCTACAATACCTACAATAAGACCGGCAACCGTTGTTGTCATCGCCGTATAAATCCCTTCTGCAAGATTACCCATTTCGGCCTGGCCACTGCTAGTTGCTAGTTGGTGAAAAGCAAGAACCATACCTATTACCGTACCTAAGAAACCTATCATAGGACCTGCACCGGCTATAGTAGCCAACACACTTACATTTTTCTCTAAACGATAGACCTCCAATTTCCCGGAGTTCTCTATCGCTGTGTTTATATCCTCAAGCGGACTCCCAATACGGCTAATCCCTTTTGCTGTTAATCTTGAAACCGGACTATTTTGTTGCGCACAAAGAATTTTTGCAGCTTCGATATTTCCATTTGCAACGTGATCTTTAATTTGATTCATAAAGTTACTATCCATCTGGGAAGCAGCTTTAATTGCAAACAGACGTTCAAAGTAAATATAGATCGCAACAAATAGTAAAATAAAAAGAACAAGGATTATAATTTGACCCGGTAAGCCACCGCTCATTAAGAGGTCAAAAAGAGAAAGGGTTTTTTCTACCGGTTCTTCTTCGGCAGCAAGTGATGGAAGCGTATCTGCACCTTCTTGCAACAAGAGTGTAAGCATAAGTTTTTATTAATTAGTTATATGGTTAACGAGTAAATTAGGATTTAATTATACGCTTAAAGTAGAAAATATACTCCTGCTAAACCTACCCCTCCCAAAACAATAGTATAAGGCAATGCCATCTTTACCATTTTTCCGTAAGAAAGATTAATTAATGGAGCAAGTGATGACGTTAATAGGAATAGGAACGCCGCCTGACCATTAGGAGTAGCAACACTTGGTAAATTTGTACCCGTGTTAATTGCTACCGCAAGATGATTAAACTGTTCTCTAGTAATGGTACCAGCGTCATATGCAACTTGTACTTCATTAATATAAACGGTAGCCACAAAAACGTTATCACTAATCATTGATAAAATCCCATTAGCTAAGTAGAACATAGAAGGTTGCGCATCAACAGGAAGACTCAATACATAGTCGATAATAGGAGTAAATAAATGCTGATCGTGAATCATTGCAACAATTACAAAAAACACTACTAAAAGACCTGTAAATGGTAATGCTTCTTCAAAAGCTTTACCTAAACTGTGCTCGTCTGTAATACCCATAAAAGCTGTCTGAACAACAATTAAGAAAAGACCTATGAAACCTACAGGAGCTAAGTGAAGAGCTAAACTTATAATTAAAAGTATTGCTGAAACACCCTGCACCCAAAGACCAAATGATTCTTTTGGAGTACGTTTCTCATCTTCCTCCTCAGTGTATTTTTCAATAATAGTACGTGCAACTTCCGGAAGCTTCGCACCAAAACCAAAAGTTTTTGTTTTCTCTAATATAAATGTAGTAATCAACCCGCATATTAATACCGGTATAGTAATAGGAGCCATACGTTGAAAGAATTCGACAAATTCCCATCCTAACTTTTCCCCTATTAATAAGTTCTGAGGCTCACCTACAAGTGTACAAACACCACCAAGTGCAGTACCTACTACACCGTGCATAATAAGACTACGTAAGAAACTTCTGAATTGCTCAAGAGTTTCACCACTTAATGCTTTTCTATCTAAAACACTGTCATCATCGTAATCTGCAGTAGTACTAGAGTGGATTTTATGATAAACTCCATAAAAACCAACTGCAACACTAATTAAAACCGCAGTTACCGTTAATGCATCCAAAAACGCTGATAATACAGCTGCCAGGAAGACAAAAAGCATCGAGAGTACTGCTTTAGATTTTATTTTAGTAAAAACTTTACTGAAAATAAACATAAGCATAGGCTTCATAAAGTAGATACCTGCCACCATGAATACTAAAAGTAATACCACTTCGAGATTTTGAGCCACCTCAGAGTATGCTGCCTCAGGACTTGTAAGCCCGAGAATTAATGCTTCTAAAGCCAGTATCCCTCCAGATTGTAGCGGATAGCACTTAAGTGCCATTGCTAATGTAAAGATAAATTCACCAATGAAAATCCAAGCGGTAATCATAGGGCCTAGCAAATAGTATGCAAAGACATTAAAAATTAAGAAAGCTACCATTGCTAACTTGAACCAGCGCGGGCTGCTACCCAAAAAATATTTTAACATGTGTATTTAGTTGTTGGTTAATGATTATTTATATAAGCTGCTGCAATGCTATTTCAAATGCGGTGCGGCTAATATTTTTATTACTGCTATTGTGATTATATGTATTTTGAATTGCATCACGTATTGTCTGTGATGTATCGCTAAAAATTGCTTCATCTGTCATTTGAACTCGACGCTCCATAAAATATGCAAAAACACGAGCCATACCGCAATTAGATATAAAATCTGGTATTACTGAAACACGTTCATCGGTATGCTCCATAATAGAGCCGAAGAAAATCTCTTTATCTGCAAAAGGCACATTAGCCCCACACGAAATAATCTCTAGACCGGCATTTATCATTGCATCGATCTGCTCTTTTTGCACCAATCTAGATGCTGCACAAGGTGCAAATATTTCAGTTTTGATATTCCAAATTTTCTCATTGACTTCATCAAAAGGAATGAGATTATCTGCTTGCAATTTGTTTCCATTCTTATTCAGAAACAGATCTTTAATTTCTTCAAATGAAAATCCTTCTTCATTTATAAGTCCACCAGCCGCATCGATGACACCTACGATCTTTGCTCCTTGCTGAGCCAAGTAATATGCTGCTGCAGACCCTACGTTACCAAAACCCTGTATAACTGCTCGCTTCCCTTCAATACTTCCGCCATAAATATCATAGAAATGTTTTGCCGCTTCCGCAACACCATACCCCGTAATCATATCTGCAACGGTATATTTTCTAGATACATCTGGTGAGAAATGCTGATTTTCAAGCACTTTTATAACACCTTGTCTTAACTGACCTATACGATTTATCTTATCTGCCTCTGTTGGTCTAAAATGCCCATTAAAAACACCTTCCTGAGGGTGCCAAACTCCACTTTCTTCAGTTATAGGAATAACTTCGTGAATCTCATCTACATTAAGATCTCCTCCCGTACCGTAATAGCTTTTTAGCAATGGAGAAACAGCTGCATACCAGCGCTCCAAAACTCCTTTTTTACGAGGATCGTTAGGGTCAAAATTAATCCCACTTTTAGCCCCGCCAATTACCGGACCTGAGACTGTAAATTTAACTTCCATTGTTTTTGCTAAGGAAAGTACTTCATTGCGATCAAGTCCTTTACGCATACGTGTACCACCACCGGCAGCTCCCCCACGGAGTGAATTAATTACCGTCCAGCCCTCAGCTTCTGTTTCAGGATCATTCCAGTGAAAAACAATTTCTGGCTCTTTAGTTTCGTAACGTTTTAGTAATTCTTTCATTAAATTATTTAGAAGGTTGACAAATATAACTACTTAGGCGGTTTTCCCTATAGTTTTCGTATTAAATTAAGGTGAATACACCTTTCCTGCACAGTGATCTTTTGAAGCTCCTGTTACACTATGCAACACGTTGATTGTGTTGCGTAATCGTAGAACTCCCATAAAACCAAATATGAGTGCTTCTTTAAATTCTATAATTTTTAAAGGTGCTTTTGTAATTTTTAGACCCGATAATTCTTCTAGTCGTCGCATAAAATATAAATTATAGGCTCCACCGCCGGTAACTAAAATTTCATTTAACTCTGTAATGGATTTACACGCTTTTAAAACAAAAGCCAGTTGTTGTGCCATATGCTCTGTATATGTAGCTATACAATCTATTATAGACAGGTTAGCTTCTTCCAGAATAGGAAAGATATTTTGTTGCACCCATTCTAGACCTAGCGACTTTGGGTAAGATTGCTTATAAAACGGCAGATTATTCAAATGGTTTAATACATTTAAATCCACTACCCCCGATTCTGCAAATTTCCCATCCTTATCATAATCGTATCCGAGCCGGGTTGTTAAACTATTGAGGACACAATTTGTTGCGCAAATATCATAAGCAATACGTTTTCCGTTTTGATTAAAGGAAATATTTGCAAAACCACCAATGTTTAAACAGGCTCCATAATTATTAAATAATAATTCGTCTCCTATAGGCACTAAAGGCGCTCCTTGTCCACCCAATGCCACATCTTCTACTCTAAAATCACATATAACTAACTGATTGCACAACTTAGCAATTGTAGGGAGGTTGCCTATTTGTAACGTAAATCCCTGATTAGGCTGGTGCAGTATCGTATGACCATGAGAAGCAATGGCATCAAGATTCTTAAGAGGATGTTGTGCTATGAACGTATTTATTAAGGTTGATAAGTAATAAGTATACTCTTCATCAAGCTGGGCTAATTCTTCATTACTCGTATTTACAGCCTCTCGCAGCCGTATTACCCAATTATCTTCATAAGCAACTGTTTTACAATCCAGTAATTCGTACTCCCAGGATTCTTCCTTAGTAAATTTTATGTAAGCAAAATCTACTCCATCAAGCGAAGTACCGCTCATCACCCCTAAAATTGTATAGCAAGTTGCGTTCAAAATTCTATTTTACAAGTATTCTTAATATATTAGCTATTTTCTATTAAAATCGTAAATTTCACCATAATTAATTTTATTTATTGAATTTTCTATAATAAAATTGATTTATTTTGCAAAGTACTATGCAAGCATAGTAAATGCTTTATTTTGCATACTAAGGTATAAAGGAAAAATATTTTTTAATCAAAAATTGGTTATGGATTTTAGCTTGAGTGAAGAACACATTATGATACGAGATGCTGCTCGTGAATTTGCACAAAACGAACTATTACCGGGTGTAATTGAGCGTGACGAAAAACAGCACTTCCCTTCAGAACTTATTAAAAAAATGGGAGATATGGGATTTTTGGGTATGATGGCACCTACAGAGTTTGGGGGTGGCGGAATGGATACCATTTCCTATGTTTTGGTTATGGAAGAACTTTCTAAAATAGACGCATCTGCTTCAGTTATAGTTTCAGTAAACAACAGTCTCGTAAATTATGGATTGTCGCAATATGGCTCTCAAGTACAAAAAGAAAAATACCTTTCAAAACTCACAACTGGTGAAAAACTGGGCGCATTTTGTTTAAGTGAACCAGAAGCAGGAAGTGATGCAACTTCTCAAAAAACTACCGCAATCGATAAAGGAGACCATTATATCCTTAATGGAACTAAAAACTGGATTACAAATGGTGGTTCTGCAGATTATTACTTAGTAATTGCGCAAACTGATAAAGACAAGAAACACAGAGGTATAAACGCTTTTATAGTTGAAAAAGGCTGGGAAGGTTTTGAAATAGGACCTAAGGAGCAAAAACTAGGTATTCGAGGAAGTGACACTCACTCTCTAATATTTAATGATGTTAAAGTGCCTAAAGAGAACAGGATAGGTGAAGATGGCTTTGGATTTAAATTTGCAATGAAAACCTTGAGTGGTGGTCGTATAGGTATTGCAGCTCAAGCATTAGGTATTGCATCAGGAGCTTATGAACTGGCTCGTGATTATTCTAAGGTACGTAAAGCTTTTGGTACAGAAATTTGCAATCATCAAGCCATCGCATTTAAACTTGCTGATATGGATGTATCTATAGATGCTGCTCGTCACCTTGTTATGAAGGCTGCCTGGGATAAAGATCAAGGTAGCAACTACGATATCTCAAGTGCCCGAGCAAAATTATACGCTTCACAAGTAGCAATGGATGTTTCTGTTGAAGCTGTTCAAGTTCACGGTGGCAATGGCTTTGTAAAAGAGTATCACGTTGAACGTCTTATGCGGGATGCAAAAATCACTCAGATTTATGAAGGAACTTCAGAAATTCAAAAAATTGTAATCTCTCGAGGTTTACTGGATTCTTAATTTGTCTTTTTCTTATATACAGATATTAAAAAAGCCCCAAATGGGGCTTTTTTAATATCTGTAATCTTCATCACATTGTTTATTTCGCAAAGTAGATATAGATCCCCACAACGATTAAGCAGATTATAATTCCCACCTGCTTTACATATTTATAAGGTTCAATAGAAACTTGCTTTGTGTACTCAAGTACAAATGGCTCTTTACGCGGATAAATCTTACCTATTATAAGCATAATTATAATGTTTGCCACAAATAGGATTGCCATTACGTGTAGATAATGTGGATACGCACCTACTTCAACCATACGCAGTGCTTCTACATCTGTAACTCCACTAGCTTTTGCTGCTTCGACAGCGCTATCAATCATATTCGGCTTAAGCCAAAACTGACTAAATATATACATAAGTGAACCACTTATAATACCAATCTTAGCTGCGATTGCGGGCACTCTTTTAGTTAAATATCCTACAACAATTATCGTGAAAATTGGAATACTATAAATACCATTTATCTCTTGAAGGTAGCTAAATAAACTACCTGCATTTGCAATAAATGGAGCTATAAACATAGCTGCCAGTGCAAGACATACTCCGAATATTTTACCATATTTTACAACAGTTGCTTCAGGAGCATCCTTGTTTATGTGTTGTTTATATACGTCTATACCAAAAAGCGTTACAGAGCTGTTTAAAACACTATTAAACGAACTTAATATTGCACCAAATAATACAGCAGCAAAGAAACCTACAAGTGGTTTTGGCAATACAGCTCTTACTAGTTCAGGATATGCAAGATCACTACTAGAAAGACCTCCTTCAAAGTAGTAATAAGCTATCATACCAGGCAACACAAGAATAATAGGTCCTAAAATCTTTAAAAATGCCGCTAATAAAAGTCCTTTTTGTCCTTCTGCAAGATTTTTAGCCCCTAAACCACGTTGAATAATTTGCTGGTTTGTACCCCAGTAAAATAATTGCACAAGCATCATTCCAGTAAATATGGTTGCAAACGGAACTTCCTGACCTGGTTCTCCTGTAGAATCAAATCGTGCAGGATCAGAATCTATTAATAGATTTAAACCATCCATCATACTCCCATCCCCTATAGCCATCAAACCGAAAACAGGAATTAAAACACCACCTATAATTAATCCTACAGCATTAATACTATCAGACACGGCTACTGCTTTTAAACCTCCGAAAACCGCATAAATAGAACCTATAATACCTATTCCCCAAATACAAATCACTAATGCTGTTGTATCTGAAACCCCTAAGCGTTCTGGCACATTAAACATTCCACTTAATGCTACAGAACCCGAATACAAGATTACCGGCAATAAAACGACTACATAACCCGACAGAAATAAAATTGAGGTTATTGTTTTTGTAGAAACATCAAAACGCTGCGCAAGAAATTGTGGCACAGTCGTTAAACCTCCTTTTAAATACCGGGGAAGCAAAAAGATAGCAGTGACAACGATTGAAATAGCTGCTAATGTTTCCCAAGCCATTACTGAAAGTCCATCTTTGTAAGCACTACCATTAAGACCGACAATTTGTTCTGTGGATAAATTTGTAAGTAATAGTGAACCTGCTATTACACCAGCAGTTAAGCTCCTACCTCCTAAGAAATATCCGTCAGATGTGCTTTCATCTTGTTTTCTCACGGCCAGCCAAGAGACAAGAGCCACTAAAATTGTGAATGCTAAAAAAGAAATTATTGTCATGGTTAATTTTTCAAAAAATCGTTTGCACAGGCTATTAGATAGTTATATGAAAACGATATAATTATTTTATTCAGGCGTTAAAGTAACGTATTTTGAGCAATGCTGCATTTATTTATGGTGACAAATTGACCCAAAATCTCAAAATTATAAAAATCGCTATAAGACGTCTTTCAATTTTAATTTATAAGATGGTTCTACTATATCATCAACCTTTCGAGACTGATTCAGTAGCACTAATTTTTAAACGTAAAATTTACATTTAAAATAGTATCTTTGTTTTATTCTTTTAACTTTTAATGATTTTAAGTGCAAAATAAGTATTCAAATAGCTTGACCCAATTTGATAGCCAGATTGCATCATTTAATGCAGAGGTAATCATTAATGCACCCGGAAGAGTGAATTTAATTGGAGAACATACCGATTATAACAATGGGTTTGTAATGCCTACGGCTATAGATAAGAACATTAAGTTTTATTTTAAGTTAAATGGCTCTGAATCATCCTGTTCTATTCAAAGTCTTAATTATAATAGCTGCTATAAATTTGATTTAAATTCACCTAACTCTAATCAGGAAGAGTGGACACGTTACATCACCGGAGTTCTGGAAGAAATCAAAAAACTTGGAAAAGTAATAAAAGGATTTGACTGCATAATGCTTAGCAATTTACCCATAGGTGCAGGTATAAGTTCGTCTGCTGCATTAGAATGCGGTCTCGCGACAGGAATTAATGAACTGTTTGATTTAGGTCTCACTCAATTAGAAATTGTAAAGCTTTCGCAGTTAGCAGAGCACAATTATGTAGGAACACAATGTGGTATTATGGATCAGTTTGCATCTGTAATGAGTAAAAAAAATCACATAATAAAACTGGATTGTGAATCGCTGGAATATGAGTTGGTTCCCTTTATGATAGAACCCTACGGGCTGCTTTTATTGAATACAAACGTTTCACATAGTTTATCTACAAGTGAATACAATACCCGTAGAGCAGAATGTGAGCAAGGTGTCACCTTATTACAGCAGTGGTATCCAGAAATTAAATCGCTACGAGATTGCAGTCTGGAACAACTTCAGAATCATCAATCGCAATTTGATCCTCTAATTTACAAGCGTTGTGAATATGTCTTAGAAGAAAACAAACGAGTAAGTGATGCAGCCCTTGCTTTAGAAAATAAGGATTTAAAAACCTTTGGTGAATTGATGTACGCATCGCACCAAGGTCTTCAAAATAAATATGAGGTAAGCTGTAAAGAACTTGATTTTTTAACTGAATTTTCTAAAAATAATGAAGCTATATTAGGGTGTAGAATGATGGGTGGTGGTTTTGGTGGTTGCACCTTAAATCTTATTCATCAAGATGCAATTGATGTTTATATAGCAGAAGCAAGTCTGGCTTATAAAAAAATCTTTAATATAGAGTTAACAGCTTTTAAAGCAATGCCTTCAAACGGAGTTGAGCGCATATTTAAATAATAATGTATGGTAGATTTTAATGATAATTCACATAGAAGATACAACATATTAACAGGTGAATGGGTACTCGTATCTCCACATAGAACAAAACGCCCTTGGCAAGGGAAAGAAGAAAACGTAGTAAATGAAATACGTCCTTCTTATGATGCGGAATGCTACTTGTGTCCCGGTAATGAGCGAGCAGGTGGTCATATAAATGAAGATTATACAAAACCTTGGTCGTTTGTTAATGATTTTGCTGCTTTAAAAAAAGATGTTCCGCTGGCGAAATTTAAATCTGGTCTTCTCAAAGCTGAATCAGAAAGTGGAATATGTAAAGTGGTTTGCTTCTCGCCAGATCATTCGCTTACACTTCCCGTAATGCGTGTAGAGGCTATAGATGATGTTATAACATTATGGCAAAAAGAGTTTAAAAATCTTAGCGATAAAGCAGATATTAATCACATTCAAATATTTGAAAACAAAGGAGATCTAATGGGATGTAGCAATCCGCATCCACATGGTCAGATTTGGGCACAACGTACTATTCCACAAGAAGTAGCTAAAAAAAACAAACAGCTAAGAGAATACTGGCATAATAATCACTCCAGTTTACTTGGTGATTACATTAAAGAAGAGCAGGAATTAAAGGAGCGCATAATTAGTGAAAATGAAAATTTTATAGCCCTGGTACCTTACTGGGCGGTATGGCCCTATGAAGTTATGATCGCTCCAAAAAAACAACATCGCAATATTCTTACACTTAATACAGAAGAGCGACTTGATTACGCAAGAATTATAAAAGCAGTTACAATTAAATACGACAACCTATTTAAAATATCATTTCCGTACAGTTCGGGAATTCATCAGGCACCTACAGACGGACAAGATTGGGAGTCGTGGCATTTTCACATGTCATTCTATCCACCATTATTACGATCTGCTACGGTTAAAAAATTTATGGTTGGTTATGAAATGTTTGCCACACCTCAACGCGATATAACCGCTGAGATGGCTGCGAAAACCTTGCGCAATTTATCAGATATTCATTATTCTAATCTGTAATAATGGCTACAAAGACAACCTTAAAGGCAATTGCTGAATATTTAAATCTTTCTATCTCCACAGTATCAAAAGCTTTGGCAGATAGCAAAGAAATTAGCGAACCCACAAAAATTGTTGTCAAAAATACTGCCCGCCAATTAAAATACCGGCCCAATGCAATGGCAAGAGGTTTGAAGAATAATCATACGATGACTTTAGGCGTGGTTATTCCCAATATCCTGCATACGTTTTTCGCTAAAGTACTTATGGGTATGGAAGAAGAGGCGCACAAAAATGGATACAATCTAGTTACGTGCATTTCTAATGAATCGCTCGCAAAAGAAAAACAAAGCCTAAATATGCTATGCGATGTTTCCGTCGATGCGATTATCATAAGTTTAGCTTCAGAAACGCAACAAACTGAGGAGATAGAGCATCTTAAAAACATTCTGCACTATGATATCCCATTAGTAATGTTTGATCGTGTTAGCTCACTAGTAGATTGTGACAGCGTAGTTATTAACGACTATAAAGGGGCTTTTGATGCAACTTCGTATCTAATGGAAATAGGATGCAAGAATATAGCATTCTTGTCCTGTCTTAGTAAAACATCGGTAGGTAAAAAGCGTCTTACCGGTTATGAAGATGCTATTAAGGCAAAAGGAAGTAGTACCACTAAAATAATTAATACTTCTCTTAATAATCTTGATGCCGATCTTAATACATTCATAAGTAACAATGCTATTGACGCAATACTCACCACTGATGAATCTAGCGCTATTTATACAATGAATACGCTACGTACAAATGGATTAGAAGTACCTCACGATGTAAGTGTTATAGGTTTTACAGATGGAAATCTAGCACGTAATTATTTCCCCTCTGTTACCACAGTTAATCAACAAGCCGAAATTATGGGCTCTAAGGCTATAAAAATCGCAATTGAAAACATCAACAGGACAGTAACAAAAGCAGCATCACAAGAAATTATAGAAACTGAACTCGTTATTAGAAACAGTACACGCCGTATTAATTTTTAAAACCACAGCACAACCTATTTTAAATTATTAAGAAAGCCCTACTAAAACAATAAGGCTTTTTATATTAACTTATAGTCCGCGTACTTTTTTCTCCCAATTCCAGGCAGAATCTAATGCCTCAGCTAAAGTAAGCTCTGCTTTCCACCCTAAAATATCATTTGCCTTTGTTGTATCTGCATAAGCAGCAATTACATCTCCTTCTCTTCTGTCAACTATTTTATAGGCAAGATCGACACCCGTCACTTTTTCAAATGTTTGTATAACTTCAAGAACAGAGCTCCCCTTTCCTGTACCTAAGTTAAAAGTCTCAAAATTTGATTTATTTTTTTTATCTACTAAACGCGTTAGTGCCATTACGTGGGCTTTAGCAAGATCTACAACGTGAATATAATCTCTCACACACGTTCCATCAGCTGTTGGATAATCATTCCCAAAGACAGCCAGTTCCTTACGTAGTCCGGCTGCTGTCTGAGTAATAAAAGGAACTAAATTTTGAGGAACTCCTAGAGGCAATTCTCCTATTTCACAACTTTCGTGAGCACCTATTGGGTTAAAATAACGCAAGGCTATAGCATTGAAGTTGTGATAAACATTTGCAGTGTCCTTAATAATTTCCTCACCTATTTGCTTAGTGTTTCCGTAAGGAGATTCTGCAGGTTTTACCGGAGCTTCTTCTGTAATAGGCAATTCATCTGCTTGTCCATAAACTGTACAAGAAGAACTAAATATAAAATTAGCGCCCTCTTTTGCCGTTAACTCTTGAAGCAGATAGATTAGAGAGCTTAGATTATTTTCATAATACTCTAATGGTTTATTTACACTTTCCCCTACCGCTTTAGAAGCCGCAAAGTGAATTGCTCCAGTAATATCGTTGTGCTTCTTAAAAAACTCAGAAACTCCATTGCGATCACGTAAATCCAGTTTTACAAAAGTTGGTTTTTTAGTTGTGATTGCTTCTATACCATCAAGTACAGATTCTGATGCATTGGATAGATCATCAATAATCACTACCTCATACCCCGCATTTTGTAATTCTACCACAGTATGTGATCCTATAAAACCGAGTCCGCCTGTTACTACTATTTTCAAAATTCTGATGTGTTACTTTTAACGCTTAACTTTTCTAAAGCCTCGTCAATATTAAAATCTTTTAAAGAGTCTATTATCATATCTGGTGCGTAAGCATAATGGTTAATATGTTTAGCTTTTGAAACTCCCGATAATGTTAAAATAGTTTTGTATCCCATTTGTATAGAGCCTAGAATATCTGTATCCATAGTATCTCCTATAACAATAGTTTGATCTGTCGTAAGACCTAATTTTTTTCTGGCTGCTCGCATCATCACCGGACTCGGTTTTCCTACGGAAAAAGCTTTGCGGCCGGTAGCTTCTTCAATCATTTTTACAATAGCCTTTATACCTAGATTAGACCAACCAATTTTCATAGGTGACGGATCAAGATTTGTTGCGATTAGCTTAGCACCTCCTAAGATCATATCTACCGCTTTGTTTGCCATCTCTAGCGTAAAATTTCTCCCTTCCCCTATTACCACATAATCAGGATCTTGAGTTACTAATGAATACCCATTTTGATGTAAGCTTGAAAGTAAACCTCCCTCACCTAAAACATAAGCCGTACCATTAGGCTTAGTAAAGCCTAAAAACCAAGCTGTAGCCATTGCACTGGTATACACGTTATCTTCATTTATTTTAATCCCCATAGGGATTAATTTATTCACCACATCGATGGGGCTACGCTGACTATTGTTAGTCATAAATAAAAATGGGATACCGCGATCTTGTAATGTTTTGATAAATACATCTGCTCCGGGAATCATGTCATTACCACTGTAAATAACTCCGTCCATGTCAATTAAAAATCCTTTATCCATTAGGCTGCGTGTTTAAATGTAAAATTAACGTTTAATTTAAAATTAGTGCTCAAATTCAGTATTATAAAAGTGTGTCGCATCATAAATAAGTTCGTCTAACTTTTTATTCTCTTGCTGCACTCGGGTTTCTGTCCAATCTAAATAATTTACAAAATCTTCAACTGCAATCTCGCGGTATTGTGTTACGGTATTGATATTAAAATAAAGTCTGCCGGTGCGTCTTACAAAAAAGTCTGCAAGACTATTAGTCATTTCATAATACACACTATACCATAATTCTGCACGCAAAAGCCGGTCATTTGCATCAGCGTCTCTAAAATAATTTATCTTCTTTTTTATAAGCTCAGCCTGTTTGCCATATGTTGTTGTCAAGTACCAGCCTTTATATTCTGCATCTTCGACTCCTAGTGACTCTAATGTTTCAGTAAGATTTTTTTGATAGTTTGCTACTTCTTTAGAATTACGCATAGCGTGTGAAGTAAGTGCTATATGTTCTGTTCTTGAATCTTCAAATTTCTCGGCGTATTTTTCCTTCAGCTGCTTTAATACTGTATCATTTACACGTTGTGCCATCTTGCGATAACCGGTTAATTTTCCGCCGGCAATAGATATTAAACCACTATTGCTAATAAATGTTTCGTCTTTTCTAGAAAGTTCTGAAGGGTCTTTTTCTTCCTCATGAATAAGCGGTCTTAAGCCAGCCCAACTTGATTCTATATCAGTTTCTTGTAAAGTTATATCTGGAAAAGTGTTATTAATTGCATCGAGTAAATAATGGATATCATCTTTAGTCACAACCACTCGGTCTAGACTCCCAGAATAATTAGTATCTGTAGTTCCTACATACGTTACTTTACCTCGCGGAATTGCAAATATCATTCGCCCATCTGGCACATCAAAATATAACGATTGGTGTACGGGTAGCTTTTCCTTCGGAAATACAAGATGTACTCCTTTTGTAAGATGTAAATGTTTATTATTCATTGATTCATCTTTAATACGAAGTTTATCTACCCAAGGTCCCGTTGCAGAAACAAATGTTCTTCCCTCAATTTCAAAAGAGCTTGTGGCATTATAATCTTTGCATTTAACCGAAGTAATTTTTCCTTTGTGATCATAAACAAAATCTGTCATCTCACAATAATTAATACAAACAGCTCCAAAATCTGCAGCCTTTTTTATAAGCTCTATAGTAAGACGGGCATCATCTGTTCTATACTCTGCATAATATCCCCCACCTAGTAATGAAGATTCATCAAGCATAGGCTCACGCTTTATGGTTTCTTCTTTAGTTAGCATTCTACGTTTGTCGTTACCTTCTACATTTGCTAGTAGATCGTAAACTTTTAAACCTATTGAGGTAAGAAATTTACCGTATTGACCCCCTTCTATGAGTGGAAGCAACATTTTCTCAGGTACTACAAGATGTGGAGCCAGTTTATGAACGATTGCTCGTTCTGTACCCGATTCTTTAACAAGACCAATTTCCATTTGCTTGAGGTAGCGTAAGCCCCCGTGAACAAGCTTTGTACTTTTATTACTAGTTCCCGAAGCAAAATCATTCTTTTCAATAAGACAAACACTCATACCCCGAGTTGCTGCATCAAGAGCAATACCAGCTCCTGTAACACCACCTCCTATGACAACTACATCAAACTTTTTTGACTTGGCTTTCTTGATATATCTTTTACGATCCAATATGCTAAAACGTAACGGACTTTTCTCTTTCTCAATACTTTCTGCATATCCAGAACGTGTACGCGCAACTGCTAGATCCCAACCTTCCTTTTTGTGATTACGAAGGCGCACCTCCATTTGCGGCTCAAAAATAGTATCTACATTACGCACTGAGGCAATATCTTTTTTAGTCCAGATACCAGCTTTGATTCCTGCTAAGAAAGCTGCACCTAATGCGGTTACCTCCAGCATTACCGGTCTATCTACACGAGTATCTAATATATCTGCCTGAAACTGCATCAAATAATTATTCACGCTTGCACCACCATCTACTTTCAACTCTTTTAGCTGCTTTCCGCTATCTTCTATCATAGAATTAAGAAGATCACTTACTTGATAAGCCATGGCTTCGATAGTAGCCTTAATAAGCTCTTTTCTTCCTGTATTAAAAGATAAACCTTGAATACTTCCTTTTGCCTCACTATCCCAATACGGCGCTCCCATACCATTAAAAGTGGGTACAAAGTATAAATCTTTTAATGCTGGTATACTTTTACAGATAGCCTCTGTTTCCATTGGGTCATTAATTAACCCTACCGCATCACGTAACCATTGCACCGATGCACCGCCCACAAAAACACTACCTTCTAGCGCATATTTATTAGGTTCGTTTTCCAGTGTACAGCATAATGTGGTAATTAAACCATTTTTTGAAAAGGAAGGCTTTTTACCAATATTCAAAAGCATAAAACAGCCAGTACCATATGTACTTTTTGCCATTCCTGCTTTATAACCGCCTTGACCAAATAAAGCTGCTTGTTGATCACCGGCAACACCATAAATAGGAAGTGAATGCCCTTTATATTCTAGGCGTCCAAAGTCTGAAGAAGAAGCCTGAACTTCTGGCAACATACTACGCGGAATTTCTAATGCTTCTAGCAACTCATCATCCCAATCTAAGTTTTTGATATTAAAAAGCATTGTTCTACTTGCATTGGTATGATCTGTAAGATGCTTACCCGTAAATTTGTAGATTAACCAGCTATCAACAGTACCAAACAACAACTCACCTGCTTCTGCCCGCTCACGCACTCCTTCTACATTATCCAGTATCCATTTAATTTTTGTAGCAGAAAAATAGCTATCTATAACAAGACCTGTATTTTTCAGAATATAACGAGCGAGGTCTTGTTCCCTTAGCATTTCGCAAATAGCTTCGGTACGTTTATCCAGCCAGACTATTGCATTATAAACTGGTTCCCCTGTATTTTTATCCCAAACCAGAGTAGTTTCCCGCTGATTTGTAATTCCTACTGCTTTAATTAATTCTAATGGAATATTAGCCTCTGCAACAACTTTCTCAAATGCCTCAAACTGATCATTATATAAATCCTGAGGATCGTGCTCTACCCAACCGCTTTGCGGGTAATATTGCTTTAATTCTTTTTGGGACGTAGCTACTGCTTCTCCTTTACTATTAAATAAAATTGCACGCGTACTTGTTGTACCCTGGTCAAATGCTATTATATACGATTCAGTCATAGTAAAATTTATAGCTTAAATGATGTGAGTAAAGTTGGTTAGGCTTTAAAATTGTCGTCGGAAAATTATCGTGATTAGGCGTATCTGGAAAATGTTGTGCTTCAAGACAGAGTGCAGCAGAAGGTCCAGGGATATTCATATGTTTTCCGTGGAAATCTACCATTCCATCTGCACTATAAAATTGTAATCCAGGCTGGGAGCAATAAAGTTCCATCTTTAATTTATTATCTGAAGATGATAAAACAGCCGCTTGTTTATTTCCGGGGTTATTTAGAACAAAATTATGGTCAAAACCACCTTGCATTCGGTTTATAAATTCACTCACTTTTTTATCTTCACGAAGATCAAAGGGAGTTTCTGCAACAGGAAGCACTTCTCCCGTTGGGATGTTATCTTTATTTATTGGCAAGTAACTTTCAGCATTGATTTTTAACTGATGTCCTAGAACCGAATCGGTCAAACCCGCATCCAGATTAAAATATTCATGACGGGTGAGGTTAACGATAGTTTCTTTATCTGTCTTGGCTTCATAACGCATAACTAACGTATTATCGTTAGTAAGCTTTACAAAAAATTTAGTTTCTAATTCTCCGGGAAATCCTTCTTCTCCATCTGTACTTATATAGCTAAAAACAACTTCGTCGCCTAGATTAGTTACCTCCCACACTTTTTTACCAAACGACTCAAAACCTCCATGCAATTGATTTTTACCTTCATTTGCTGTAAGCACAATCTTTTTATTATCGAGTTCTATTTGAGCATTTGCAATACGATTAGCATTACGCCCTACTAATTGACCTATGTATGACGTATCTGCTTCATAAGATTTCAAGTCTTCAAAACCCAATACAACATCTCGTTTATTTCCAGATTTGTCTGGCACGAGCAATCGTTGTAAGATAGCGCCGTAGGATAAAAAATGAGCTTCCATACCGGCAGAATTGATTAATCGCACTTGTAAAACTACATGTCCGTCTTGTGTATTATCAAAGGGTTTAATTGAAATCAAAAGCAGTTCTATTTATAACGTTAAATATATAAAATTGTAAGGCGATTATAGGTGTGAAAGTCTAGCTGCTTAAAAGTATATTCGATTTTAATGTATTTGGGATCAATCTAATTATCCTTTAGAATGAAATAACAAAGTGGGCAATTTCACAATAGCTTGAATTATTTAAAAATGACAAAAAACTAAATGGTTAAAAACATCGTAACTTAATTGAACACACAGAACGCGCGAAGCTATATTTGCGCTTTGTTTTCTATGTGCTTGCTTGAATGAATTTATCCATTTCAATTTTTTCTATGAATCAAAAGCTCTTATTTTTGAGTATGATATTAAGCTTTGCCCTTGCTAATGGTCAAAAAAAATCAATTGATGATCTTTTAGAAATTCATAATTCCAGAAGTGTCCCATATCTTTCTGTTCAGGAACTTAAAATGAATCCTGACAATTACATCATATTAGACACTCGACTTAAAGCGGAATATGAAGTAAGTCATTTACCCAACGCCATTTGGGCAGGCACCAATTACTCTAAAGCAGATTTAACGACTTACATAAATTCAAATAAGCCTATTGTGGTTTATTGCACCGTAGGAATACGAAGTGAAGATTTTGGAGAAAAAATTATACGAAAAAACAATCAAACGGTTTTTAACTTATATGGAGGAATATTTGCGTGGAAAGATGCCGGTTATAGTTTAAAAGACTCCAAAAATAAAACCACAATGCGCATACATACTTTTTCAAAAAATTGGGAAGATTATTTGAAAACAGGCATTCCTGTTCATTAATTTTGAAGGCAATCAATTAATAAACCTTTAATGGGCTTACTAAGCAAAAAAGACACTAAGGAAACTAAAGACTTCGAAACAGAATTTCATTTCCCAACTTCAGGACAAACAGTTTTAATTTTTACACGGAATCCTGAATTAGGCAAAGTAAAAACCAGACTTGCTGCAGGTGTGGGAGATGAAGCTGCATTAGCTATATATAAATTTCTTCTTGAGCACACGGTTAGTATTACTAAAGACTTAAGCGCAGATAAACAGGTTTTTTATTCTGAAAAAATACGTTCTGAAGATCTTTGGGATGAAAGCAATTATATTAAAAAATTGCAATATGGTGTTGATCTGGGTGCGCGAATGCATAAAGCCTTTGAAAACTCATTTAAAGCCGGTTATAAGAAAGTAATTATTATAGGCAGTGATATGTATGATCTTTCTCAAAGAGATATTGACCTGGCGTTTTCTGAATTAGATCATCACGATTTTATCGTAGGACCTGCACAAGATGGCGGTTATTATTTGCTGGGAATGACCTTTTTACTACCTCAACTTTTTCAAAATAAAGAATGGGGTACAGAAACAGTTTTAGAAGATACACTTAAAGATTTAAGATCCCATTCTTTTAAACTACTTGAAGTGCGCAATGATGTTGATTACTATGAAGACATTAAAGGTATTGATGCATTTATACCATTTTTGCCAAACCATTTAAAATAATATACAGTATGAAAAAATTTATTGATGAGTCAGCTCAATTCTTAAGAAGTCGGGGTTTTGAAGCTCCAGAGATAGGTATAATTTTAGGAACCGGATTAGGACAATTTGTAGATCAGGTTGAAGTTATAAGTACTGTGAGTTATAATCACATTCCCAATTTCCCTACCGCTACTGTAGAGTTTCATACCGGTAAATTAATTTACGGTACCCTTGGCGGCAAAAAAGTAATTGTGATGCAGGGCCGTTTTCATATTTATGAGGGTTATACCTTATTTGATGTAAGTTATCCAGTACGCGTTATGAAAGAACTGGGGATTTCAAAACTTTTAATAAGTAATGCGGCAGGAGCGATTAATCTTGACTACAAGAAAGGAGAGATTATGCTTATTGATGATCACATCAATTTACAAGGTGGTTCTCCACTAGCTTTTAAAGGAGTAGAACAATTAGGCTCTCGTTTTACAGATATGAGTGCTCCTTATGATGCTACTATGAATACCATTTTAAAAGACGTAGCAAACACTAAAGGAATCACGCTGCACCAGGGGGTTTATGTAGCCGTTGTAGGGCCTCAACTTGAAACCCGCGCAGAATACCGCTATCTTAAACTTATAGGCGCAGATACGGTAGGTATGAGTACTGTACCAGAAGTTATAGTGGCAAATCACTTAAGTTTACCAGTTGTGGGTCTTTCTGTAATTACAGATGAATGCAATCCTAATGATCTGGAGCCCGTAGAAATTTCAGATATAATGGAAGCTGCTGCTTTAGCCGAACCCAATATGGTTGTATTATTTACAGAATTAATTAAACGTTTATAATTTCTAAAACCAGAACTCATAGAATATCGTAGATCTTGAGTGATTCACAATTACAGTAAATTTTGAATCACTTAAGATTTACATCCTAATATAATATTTTGTGTTATTTTAATATTCTAGATTAGTAACCTCTAATACATTAAGATTATAAAGTCAACTACAGCCATATTAATATTTGCTCGCTCTGCAAAATCTGAAGCAAAAAATAAGTCTATTAATAATGGTCTGGCTGTATTTAATGCCTTAAATAATCACACGCTTAAAGTAGCTAAAGAGTCTGGTATTCCTTACTATATATCTTCAGAAAAAAACCAATCTGGAGATGGTTTTGGAGGTAAATTTATTAATGAGATTAATAAATTATTCGCCAGAGGTTATGAAAATATAATTACTATAGGTAATGATAGTCCGCATTTAAATGCTTCACATATTCAAGAAGCAGCTAAAAGACTTATCAAATCTCCATTAGTACTCGGCCCTTCTAGAGATGGGGGTTTCTACCTAATGGGACTTCAGAAGTCTCACTTTAATGCAGAATCTTTTTTACGGCTTCCTTGGCAAACAGCCTCGTTGTCAACAAGTATTATAAGACTTTTAAATACTAAAAAAATTGAGGTTTCTCTTCTTGAGCCTCTTAATGATTTAGATTCAGAAAAAGACATTGAGGCAATCCTCAACGACACAAAATTTCTTTCTAAAGAGCTTATCCACTTACTACGATCTGCAAAGTTTTCTTCTATATCTAGGCAGACTAAACACAATCTCTTTCTAGATATATTCCTTTTTAGAACATACTACAATAAAACACATTTAACCGCTTGCTAAATGTCTTTGTATCTAAGCGATTTACTTAAACATCGTGAATCCTTAGGTTGATTATAGACATTATTAAGCCTGTTTTATAAAACGATCAAGCCTGTGCCTGAGCGTTACTAGTATTGTTATTTAAAAATGAAAAATGAAAAACCTTTACGCAGGGTGTTTATTCTTTTTGTGCTTTTTAGCTAATGCACAAACAAATGTGAGTGGCACCATCTATAATACAACAGACAACACAACAATTCCTTTTGTAAATATTGTTGTCGTAAATACCACGATAGGAACAACTTCAGACGAAAATGGAAATTTTAGTATTACTATTCCTCCGGGAAACAATCAACTCCGTTTTGCGTCAATAGGTTTTACTACGCAAACACTTAGAATTGATAAAGAAGAGCAAGCTTTACTTATATATCTCCAAGAGGCAACAACAAACTTAGATGAGGTTATTGTAACAGCTTTGGGCATTGAAAAAGAGCGACAAGCTCTGGTTTCTGCTGTTTCTACTGTAAGTGCTAATCAATTAACAACCGTTTCACAATCCAACTTAGTTAATAGTCTTGCAGGACAAGTTGCCGGGGTGCAAATTACAAATGGCTCTAGCGGAGTGGGCTCTTCATCACGCATTATAATTAGAGGAGAAAACTCTTTAAGTGGCAGTAATCAACCCTTATTTGTTGTTGATGGTGTGCCCATTAGTAATGAGCAAATCACAAGTGATCTTGTTAATAATGGTGCTCTCCAAGAAGTAGATTTTGGAAATGGAAGTTCAGAAATTAGTTCAGATGACATTGCTTCCATATCCATTTTAAAAGGAGCAGGTTCAGCCGCGCTTTATGGTGCTCGTGCAGCAAATGGTGTTGTTTTAATTACAACTAAAAGAGGAAACAGAGCCAAAGGTTTTGGAGTGAGCATAAACAGCAATTTTACGGTTGAAACACTTCTTACATTACCAGATTATCAAAATGAATATGGTGTAGGGTCTAATGGCCAGTATTCATTTGTTAATGGTGTAGGTGCAGGTATAAATGATGGCGGTATAAGTAGTTATGGCCCACGCTTAGATTCTGGACTTCTTATTCCGCAGTTTGATAGCCCTTCAGTAGATATTAACGGTAATCCTGTACGAGGTGGTGATGTACTTGCCCGTACTTTTCCAGATGGCAGCTTTACAGATATCACTGCCACTCCCTGGGTATCAAGACCAGATAATGTAAAAGATTTTTTTAGGACAGGAATTACCTATCAAAATAACATTGCAATAAGCAATACGGGAGACTCGGGTAGTGCTCGGCTTTCATACAGCAACCTCCGCAATGAAGGAATTTTACCTAATACAGATTTAAAGCGGGACGGTATCGCTGTAAGTCTTGACCAACAATTAAATGAGAAGCTTAGTCTTAATACCTTTCTAAATTATATTAATACCCGTAGTGGCAATCGCCCGAATCTGGGATATGGGTATGAGAATGTATTGTATGGTTTTAACTGGACCGGCAGGCAAACCGATATTAGTGCTCTAAAAAATTACTGGCAAGCCGGTCAGGAAGGCCGTCAGCACTATGATATCAATTATTTGTGGCTAACAAACCCTTACCTCACACTTAACGAAAACACAAACAGTTTTATTAAAAATCGGTTGCTAGGGAATGTTTCAGCTACTTATAAATTTTCAGATAAGCTAAATTTTAAAATTCGTACAGGAATAGATAATTATAATGAAGACCGGGAATTTAGGCGCGCTGTAAGTACAAATGCAAATCCATTTGGTTCGTATCGGGAGGACAATATTCGATTCACAGAAATGAATACTGATTTCTTACTTACGTTTAACGATAAAATAAATGACAGCTGGAAGTACACAATTACAGCAGGAGCAAATCGCTTTGATCAGAAAATTCATTACGCATACGCGGAAGCTTCTCAGCTGGCATTGCCATCGATTTATACATTAGCAAATTCAAGAGCACCTCTTCTGGGCAATAGTGAAAATTTTGATAAACGTATAAATAGCGTATATGGGACAGCAAATGCTTCTTACGAAAACCAACTTTATCTGGATTTCACCTATCGTAACGACTGGAGTAGTACACTTCCGGAAGAAAACAATTCTTTTGGATATTATTCTGCCGGTTTTAGTTACATAGCTTCAAACAGTTTTGAGCTTCCAGATGCGATTTCATTTCTAAAATTAAGATTTAGTGCTGCCTCCGTAGGTAATGACACAGACCCTTTTCAGAATAATCAAACTTTTTTACTGAATGGTAATTATGCTTCTAACTTTAAGGTTACTAATGAAAATGTACTTAAAAACACAAACTTAAAACCAGAAAGACTCGATGCCTATGAGGCTGGTTTAGAAGCGTGGTTTTTAAAAGGTAGAATTCAGTTTGATGCATCTGTTTATCAAAATGTGAGCAAAGACCAAATTATATCACGCCCGGTATCCAATAGTAGCGGATTTGCAAGTTTTAATGAAAATGGCGGAAAAATAAGAACGCGCGGGATCGAGTTAATGCTGAATGCTTCTCCTATTAAAACAAGTGATTTTCAATGGAATACTTCATTTAATTTTAGTGCGTTCAAAAGCGTTGTTACCGAACTTCCTCAGGGTGTAGATCAATTTGTAACTGCCACTGCAAGTGTGTTTAGTGGTAGCGGAGGCTCTAATACGGTTTTCTTTATCGCTAAAGAGAATGGCCGTGTTGGTGATATGTATGGTACCGGCTTTGTTCAAGTAGATGGTAAAACACTTTACGGTTCAAATGGATTGCCCATTCAAGATGGTACGCTGCGTTTGCTTGGTAATTATAACCCTGATTTCTCAATGGGTTTCAGTAATAATTTTAAATATAAAAACTTTGACCTTACTGTTCTTTTTGACTGGCGCCAAGGGGGCACAATCGTATCCCGCACAAAAGCATTAGGCAGCACATCTGGTGTTCTAAAAGAAACACTATTAGGTCGTGAAGGAGGTTCTGCAACTACGCAATTTGTTGATGGTAATGGTATTATTGGAGAAGGTGTTGTTAATATAGGAACCGCTGAAAATCCGCAATATGTACCTAACACTACTGCGGTATCTGCAAGTACTTTTAATAATGCATTTTATGATCGTGGAAATGAAGCAAGCTCCTTATATGACGCATCCTATCTAAAGTTGAGACAAGTAAGCATTTACTATACATTTTCTAAAGCAACAGCGACAAGCTTAGGAGTAGAAAATTTAAAGCTGGGCCTTGTAGGAAGTAACCTGTTACTTTTTACTGAAAATCCACACTTTGATCCAGAACTTAACGCCTTTCAAGAGCGTAATATAGTTTATGGGGTTGATGATTTCTCTTACCCATCAACACGCAGCTTTGGGGTGAGTTTAAAAACAAATTTTTAAGACTATTAAAATGAAAAATATACAACTACTTATAGTCACTATTATCTGCTTCAACTTTATAGGTTGTACAAATGACTTTGATGCTATTAATGATAATCCAAACGCTCCTCAAGAAGTGAGTCCAGAATTTTTGCTTACAAATGTTATAGCAACAGAACTTAATGAAAATACGTACAATCAGGGACTACGACTTAACAATTACCTAGTTCAATTTAATTCTGATGTTGAATTTGAGCGTATAGACCGTTATGAACTGGGCGGAAATAGCGGATATTGGAATTTAATTTTTGGCCTGCTTACCGATCTGGAATCTATGAAAAGTTTACCGGGTTATAACGATGCCTATGATGGTGTAGCAGAAATACTACGCAGTGTTCTTTTCTCTCAACTCACAGATATGTGGGGTGACGTTCCATACACAGAAGCATTACAATTTGCCTCGTTAAATTTCACACCTGTTTATGACACCCAAGAAAGTATTTATACAAATCAGCAAACAGGTATTTTAGCGCGCCTTGAAGCAGCAGTTGAAAAACTTCAAAATACCAGCGAGACTATTAAAGGCGATATAATGTTTGGTAACGATCTTACAAAATGGGTGCGCTTCGGAAATTCGCTTCAGGTGCGCTACCTGCTGCGTACCAGCAAGCGCAATACCAGCTTCTCTAAACTTCAAGAACTTGCCGACAGTAATATGCTTATGGAATCGAATGCAGATAATGCGGTCCTGCCCTATTTAGCCACTTCACCAAATCAGTTTCCATTATTTAGTGCATCTACAGGAATATTTCAAGGATTAAAAATGAGTAAAACTGTAGAGGACGTTCTTAAAAGTTGGGATGATCCCAGAATCGCAGTATTTTTTAATCCCACACCAGAAAGCGTAACGGCAGGCAATCCTACATTTAAGGGATTACCTAATGGTTTAAGCACCCAATCAATAAGTGAACAAGGTTTTCTACTTAATAATTTGTCTTTAATGGCAGATCGTTTTAGAGGTGTGCCTGATGGTGTAGACGCCCAATTAATGCTGTATTCTGAAATTCAATTTGCCTTGGCTGAGGCTGTCGAGCGTGGTTACATTACTGGCAATGCAGAAGTTTACTATCAAAACGGTATACGTGCTCATTTTGAATACTATGATGTTACGTTACCATCAGATTATTTTTCGCGCAGCGCAATAGCTTTAAACGGGTCAATGAATCAAAACCTGACTAAAATATTAACTCAAAAATGGTTAAGCCTTTTTATGGTGGGACACGAAGCCTGGTTTAATATTCGTCGAACAGGGATTCCTGCATTAACACCCGGACCAGATAATTTTAATGAAGACAAATATCCCGTTAGATATCTCTATCCAGAATCTGAACAAGCTGCAAATAAAGATAATTATGAAGCAGCAGCAGCACGTATAGGTGGAGACAACATCAACAGTAAAAACTGGTGGGAAAAGAACTAATATTTAAATGATTTAAATGACTAAACTTATTCAATATCTTACGCTGTTACTCCTGGCTTTATTAAGTACAAGTTGTGGGTCTGACACTAAGAGAACTACCCTGGATTTAGAAAATACAGACTGGGAAACACTCGTAGATTCTACCTCTGGCAAAACAGTAAATTTTATGATGTGGCAGGGAAGTCCTGTGATTAATGATTATATAAATAACTATGTCGTTCCTACAATAAAAGAGCGCTATGGTATTAATTTGCAAATAAGCGGCGGTCAAGGTCCAGAAATTGTACAACTGGTAATAGGAGAAAAACAGGCAGGTATAGCGCAAGGGCAGGTAGATATGGTTTGGATAAATGGAGAAACTTTCTTCCAGTTAAGGAAATTGGACGGCCTATGGGGACCATTTGTTGATAAGCTACCAAATTCAAAATATATAAATTTTGAAGATCCTTTTATAAGTGTTGATTTTCAGCAGCCAGTAAATCATATGGAATCCCCGTGGAGTATAAGCCAGTTTGCCTTGTTTACAGATACGCTGCAAGTTGCTAATCCACCAAAAAATCTAGAAGAACTTGAGCGTTTTGTTAAAGAGAATCCCGGTACTTTTACAATCTCAAATGATTTTACCGGTATGACGCTTTTAAAATCGTTTATGGCTGAATTAGGTGGAAGTCCGAAAAGTCTAGAAGGTGAGTTTGATCAGGAAAAATATGATAGACTATCTACTAAATTATGGGATTTTATAAACCGAAATAAAAAATACTTTTGGAAAAGTGGAGAAACCTTTCCCAAAGAGCAGACTAAGATGAAACAGCTTTTTGCAAATGGCGAATTAAAAATTGCTTATGGTTATGGTGAGGGCGGTATCGAAGAAAATGTACGTAGTGGTTTATTTCCAAATACTGTAAAAGGATATGCCTGGGATAATGGCACCATAAAAAACTCGAACTATTTAGGTATTTTACAAAATGCACCTCAAAAGGCAGCGGCAATGCAGGTTATAAATTTTTTAATCTCTCCTGAAGCGCAACTCAAAAAAGCGAGTCCAGAAGGTATGAACGCAAATATGGTTCTGGATATAGATCGTCTTCCAGAAGCGTATCAAAAATTACACGCAGAAACCAAAACACGTAAATATGGTCCTTCAATGGATGATCTTAAAGAACACGTAATCCAAGAACCTGCTCCAGAATATATGATTAAACTTTATGAAGATTTTAGAACGGCCGTTATTGAAAAATAAAACGAGCGCTACGGGCATTTTGCTATTTGTAGTTTTAGGAGTACTGCCTTTTGCTGCAGCATTTATCTACGCGCTACTGTATAGCTTCGGGCTTGTAGGTGTCATTAGTTCTGGGTTTACAACAGAGTTCTGGGTTTCTGTGATTAAAACAGGAAGCTTTTTTAAGTCACTCGGATATAGCGCTGCCATAGCAGGAATTGCTGTTTTCTTATCTGTGGTTATAGCATTATGGCTTACCTTAAAATTTAAGAGTGCCTTAGAAAATAAGTTTATACTTATGATGGTATATATGCCACTTGCAATCCCAGGACTTGCTACAGCATTTTTTATAATTCAATTACTGGCAAAAGGCGGATTCTTATCGCGCATAAGTTATGCATCAGGATTAATTAATGAATCTAATGAATTTCCAGATTTAGTAAATGACAACTTAGCTTTAGGAATTATTTTGGCTTTCTTAACGATGATTATACCGTTTTTTATGCTTCTGTTTCTAAATGTTTACAAAAATGAACGCGTAGAGGATTTGAGAATACTTGCATATTCATTAGGAGCTACATCACGGCAAGTTCGTAATAAAGTAGTACTTCCTATACTTTTAAAGAAAACAAGAGTCCTTATAGCCTTATATTTTATTTTCTTATTAGGATCGTATGAGGTTCCATTAATCTTAGGTCAAGAGTCTCCTCAGATGATTTCGGTATTAGTAATTCAAGAATTAAAGCAGTATGATCTGGATAAAATACCAGAAGGATATGTGGTCGCTGTTATGTACACTATAGTTGTTGCTATTGCAGCAGTATTTTTATTTCTACCACGTAAAAAAGAGCAGTATGTATAAAAATTGGCGTGCTTACGTATTACCTTTTCTCGTACTCCTTGTGCTATTCCCTTTTGCCTATTTATTGCTTTTAAGTTTATCAGGTGCGTGGTATTACCCCGATGTTTTGCCTAAGTATTTTGGATTGCGTAATTGGAGAACAATTCTCAGCTCAGAAACCGGTTTATTGCAAAGTTTTTTAATGTCAACCGGCATTTCACTTGCGGTAGCTATAGTCTCAACGCTAAGTGGATTTTTTATTAGCAAAACTGTGTATTATCATCCTCACAAACGTATTCTTAATTTGCTCGCCTATTTACCTTATATTTTAGCTCCTGTGGTTTTTGCGGCTTGCCTGAGCTATTTTTTTCTAAAATTGGGCTTGTTTGGAAATGTCACAGGTGTAATCACAGCGCAATTTTTAATCAGTTTTCCATACGCACTAATCTTTTTTAGTAGCTTTTGGAATGAACGTATAAAAAACTATGAAAATCTTGTGTCAACTTTAGGAGGTAATACCCTCGATCGTTATTTTAAGGTATTATTTCCGCTGGCCAAAGGTTTGCTGTTAGTCTGCTTTTTTCAAACCTTTTTAATCTCGTGGTTTGAGTATGGATTAACTTCAATTATTGGGGTGGGCAAAGTGCAAACGCTCACCATTAAAGTTTTTATGTTTATAAAGGAAGCCAACTATTTTTATGGTGCTCTTAGTTGCTGTCTCTTAATCTTTCCGCCGGTGGTATTGTTGTACATCAACAAAAAATATGTATTTAAAAAAATAGCTTAATGTTTTTAGAAGTAAATAATCTCAATAAAAAGTTTAATAAAGAGCACGTTGTCAAAGCGCTCTCTTTTGAGCTTGAAAAGCAAAAAACATTGAGCATTTTAGGGAAGTCTGGATGTGGGAAAACAACGATGCTTAAAATGATAAGTGGTCTTGTAAATCCAGACTCGGGAAATGTATTTCTAGACGGGAATGAAGTAACTCTATTAAAACCAGAACAGCGGAATATGGTCTATCTCTATCAAGAAGATCTCTTGTTCCCACACCTTACTATTTTTGAAAATATCGCATTTGGGCTTCGCCTAAAAAAAATCAATTCAAAAGCTATTAAAGATCAAGTAGATCAAATGGCTCATAGTCTGGAGCTGCATAATCAATTAGATAAGATGCCTCACCAACTTTCTGGTGGTCAACGACAGCGTGTATCATTTGGAAGAGCGATTATTATTAATCCCAGTGTTTTGTTGCTAGATGAGCCATTTGGAAGTCTGGACAGTGGTACGCGTCAACGTATGCAATCGCTTTTTAAGAATCTCACACAAGAGTATAAAATAACCTCCTTGTTTATAACGCACGATCTTAAAGAAGCGATTTTAATGGGAGATAAAATTGGTTTTATGCAAAATGGAAATCTTCATGTTTACGAGTCGAAACAAGATTTTCTCAATGACCCTACAACCGGGGTTAATCAAGAAATAAACTTCTGGAAAAGCTTACAAGTTGAAGCTGGTTCAGAATTAAAAAATACTATAAATGAGTAAGAAAAAAGTTTGGATAGACACAGATCTCTCTGTGGGTATGAAGCGATACCATAAAGAAGGTTATAGCGATGTAGATGATGGTTATGCCGTTCTTCAATTATTTAAAGCGGAAACTATCGAAGTAACGGGTATTAGTGCAGTCTTTGGAAATACAAAAATTGATGATGCCTATCGTCTTTCGCTTAAAATGGCTACGGAATTTGCTCCGTACAAAATCCCTGTTTATAAGGGTGCGGAAAATAAAATAGATCTTGCTGAAGTCATAACTAACGAGGCTGTAGAAGCGCTAGCTCAAGTACTACGTAAAGAACCTCAACACATTTTGGCAATTGGCCCTGCGACTAACATTGGGATTCTAATTCTTTTATATCCAGAATTAATTAAGCAGATTAAGGAAGTCGTTCTGGTGGCAGGGAGACGTGCCGGAAATGACTTTTTTAAAGTAGGAAAACCCACTTCGCATCATGCGCCAGACTTAAATTTTGATTTAGATAATGATGCGTTTAGAATACTTTTTGAAAATAATATCAAGGTTGTATTATGCCCTTTTGAAATTTCAAATAAAGTATGGATTACAGCAACTGATCTAGAAAGATTGAAAACTAATAATCCCGGTAATATCTGGCTTTCAGAACAATCACAACCTTGGCTAGAGCAATGGTTATCGAGCGGAGAAGATGGATTTAATCCTTTTGATGTACTTGCCAGTCATTATCTTATTGCCCCAGATGATTTAATTACTGAAGAGTTGCATGCTCATCTTGAGATTCATCCTAACGATATGCTCTTAGACACCCCTGAACATAACTACAAACAGTACTTAATATGCGATCATACCCCTGGCTATAAAGTAACCTATTGTTATGATGTGGTAGCCGATTATCATCAGAAATTAATGCAAAGTCTAATCAAAGATTAAATGGTAACGAATAGCCTGATGAAAAATACACGCTTGACTACAAATAAAACTTCTCTGGAATCCTATCTCAAAGCGCAGGGTTGGTTGCTTTTAAATGAGACTATAGAACACGTAGAAATTCCCGGTGCCGGCAACATGAATTTCACGCTACGAATAAAGACCCCCGATCGCAGCTTTATAATTAAGCAAAGTCGGGATTATGTGGAGAAATATCCACAAGTTGCAGCTCCCGAAGAGCGTGCTCTTAAAGAAGCTGCATTTTACACGCTTGTATCTATAGATGATACATTAAGTAAATTAATGCCTGTGCTCAACGGTGTAGATTCTGAGAATCACGTTCTCAATCTTGAAGATCTAGGGTCTAGTACAGATTACAGTTATTTGTATGAAAAAAATACGGTACTGGAAGAAGACGAACTGGAGGAGATTATTTCTTTTATCGCTCGGTTACATATTTCTATAAATACAACTACGACAACAAGCAAACTTGCAAATCTTGAAATGCGTAAGCTCAACCACGAGCACATCTATAATTATCCCTATCTCGTAGATAACGGTCTTGATTTGAATACTATTTTACCGGGACTTGCCGAAGTTGCAGCTCCATATAAAACAGACGATGTCTTAAAAGCTGAATTGCAAATTTTAGGATCTCGCTATTTAAAAGAAGGAGATACCCTTTTACACGGGGATTATTTTCCAGGAAGTTGGTTAAAAACTTCAAAAGGCTTAAAGATTATAGATCCCGAATTTTGCTTTTTTGGTGATGCAGAATTTGAACTTGGTGTTACACTTGCTCATTTAAAAATGGCAGCACAATCTGAAAAAATTATAAATAAAGCAGTTGAGTTTTATGAAGAAAAAGCCCCATTAGATAAGCAATTATGCTATAAATATATGGCGGCCGAACTCTTGAGACGTATTTTAGGCTTGGCACAATTACCGCTAACTTTATCGCTCGAGCAGCGAACCAATTTGCTAGAAGAAGCAAGATCTATTCTGGTACGTAACAATAAGTAATTAAGTAAAATTATAAATAAAATGTATTTGGTATAGCTAAGTAACTATGGTTATATAACCGCATTTGCTAAACAGCATTGATAAGTCTGTGGCTATATCAAATACACTTTAAAACTTTTATTTTCCGTTGTATCCAAAGCGACGTAGTTCACGCTCACTACTTCTCCAGTTCTTGTTGACCTTCACATATAATTCCATATGCACTTTCTTTCCGAAGAAAACCTCTAGGTCTTTACGTGCCTCAATACCTACACGTTTAAGAGCTGCACCTTTATGTCCTATAATAATTCCCTTTTGACTATCGCGCTCTACCATAATGATGCTACGCATACGTATGATATTGTCCTCTTCAAAAAACTCTTCAGTATCAATCTCTACTGAATAGGGGATTTCTTTCTTATAATGAATAAGTATTTTCTCGCGTATAATCTCATTTACAAAAAAGCGTTCTGGCTTATCTGTTAATGCATCTTTAGGATAAAACGGTGGAGATACCGGTAAAGCCTCTAGGATTCTATTAAAAACCTGAGCAACTCCAAAATTTTCTAATGCTGAAATAGCAAAAATCTCTGCATTAGGAACTTGTTCTTTCCAGTGTGTACGGCTTGCTTCTAATAATTCTTCGTTACCATTATCAATCTTATTAATAAGTAATAAAACCGGTATTTTTGAATTACGAATTTTATTGAAAAACGCTTCATCTTTTAATTCCTTCTCACCTAACTCTACCATATAAACTAACACATCAGCATCTTCAAAAGCAGACTTTACAAAATCCATCATTGATGCTTGCAGTTCATATGCAGGTTTGATTATACCTGGTGTATCACTCAAAATTGCCTGAAAATCATCCCCGTTTACAATCCCTAGAATACGATGCCTTGTAGTTTGAGCTTTTGAAGTAATAATAGATAGGCGCTCACCTACCAGCGCATTCATTAAAGTAGATTTACCCACATTAGGATTACCTATAATATTTACAAAACCTGCTTTGTGTGGTTTTTGTTCTTGAGAAGGTGTCGCTAGTGGATTGTTGCTTTGAGATTCCAAACTTTCGGTATTTGAGATTTTAAGCTACAAAGATACACTTAAAGTTTGCCTCATGAAATTTACACGCTCTATGCAGCAAAAAAAACTGATTTAATCTTGAAATATAAGCTTCCCCGTATAGGTTTCTTCGATGTCAACAATGGGTGGGCGGTTTACAGAAATTAAATCTCCGGTACTTAAAACCTTTCCGCGTAGTGCTTGTGTAGGATTTACAATAACTTTATTTGTTCCTCTGTGAAATATATTGAGATTTTGTATTTCAAAATCTGCTCCTTCAAATCGTACATCACCTTCTAAGAAATTAATGGTAGCAGTTGCGGCTTCCCCAGAAATATAAAAATTACTTAGACCGTCTGCGGTAATATTCAATTCGTTAACATCAAGTTGTAATCTAAAATCCCCGTCTTTATGATAAAAATCTTCTTCTTCGCCATCATTACTCAGCAGGGTCAGCGAGGGATAACTAAGCACACCATCACTTTGCACCTCATAGCCTGATGCGTTGCGTATCTGCTTAATATTTGGTGACGTCACATACACCTTACTAATATTAAAGTCTCTAACAAGATTACAGCCGTTATTATTTAACACCGTTAAAACACCATCTGTAACAGTTACCTCAATATCATCAAGTAAATTTTCTCCAGTGGCAATCACCACCTTTTGTACCGGCCCTTCTTTTACGACAAGCTGTAAACGTTCTTCGATTATAATGGCTTCAAAAGCATCTACTTCAAATTCCTGTTCTACACGATCTCCCTCAGTCTGAAAACAATTGAGACCTTTTTCTGAATTACAAGAAAGCGCTAGAAAACAGAATGAAACAAGGTAATAGATATTTTTCAAAGCGTATTAAAATAAGAATTAGTAGTGCCGCAAATCTCGGTTAAAAAATTAGCTTCATTAAGAATAAGGCAATCTTAATTCTTGAGATTTGCTATCAACCTATCTATTCTTGCTCACCCTCTGCCATAAAAATCTCTCGATTTAAAATAACAGCACGTTCTTTGGCTAGTTTTAAAGTAGGGTCAAATTTTGCATACTTAGAAGAACTATGTTTAGTAATAAAATCTTCATAGAGTTTTAAAACTGCACGTTTGTCTTCGTAATAATTATCTGCAACTACAGCCTGGGTATATTCTGCATTTTTATTCTCAGGATTCTCAGCTAAAGAACGTTTTACATACTTCATTGCATTTGCCCAGTCTTTTTTCATCTCGTAGGTACGCGACAACGTGTAATACTCTTCATCTAGAGGTTGATCTTTATATAAAACTGCAAAAAGACCGTGTATTTCTGCAGACTTTAGATCTTTTGTATAGTTATAGAGCTTTGCTAAGGTTGCGTGAAGATGAGCATCTTCTGGCGAAAACTTCAATGCTTCTAAATATTGCTCAATTGCCAATTCATACATGCGATCTTTGTAATAAGCGTTACCCAATTTCTCACGAATAAATTGCGAATTCTGTCCTAGAGAAATCAATTTTTCAAACCAGATGATGGTTTCTTCATTCCAGCCTTTGTAGTAATAGCTTTGGGCAAGAGTGCCTATAATTTCAACATTAGTCGGGTAACTTTCTAAGGCTTTAAAAGCTAGTTTCTCTACCATTTTAAAATCTTTCTTCTTTAAGAAAAAAGTGGCTAATTCAGAAAGTGCCTTTTGATGTGTGCTATCTAAAGCTACCGCTTTCTCATAATCGCTGAGATATGGATAAAGAATTTCCTTTCTGTCCTCTAAAGAATCTGAAGCAGTTACCTTGATATTCTTCGGCATATTCTCAATTGCACGGCCGCGCTGGTAATAAAATTCAGGATTGGTTTCATAGACTGAAATTAATTTGGTAAAAACGCTGTCTGCTTCTTTAAATTTATGTTTAGTAATGAGCAGTTTACCATACTCATTCATTGCTATTACCTCTTCTGTACCTGTAGCTGCTTTTGCATAATTAGACAATGCATTATCCAAAGTCCCTTTTGCCTGATGCGCACGGGCCAATTTTAAATAAATTGATTCTTTTTTAGGCTGAATCGATTCATAGTGTTCAATTGCAGCACTGTAATTTCCTACGGCATACAAACTATCTGCAACGGCCAAAGCCGAAGCTTCCTGAGCTTCGGCAAGGCTGGCAATTAGTAAAAAAATAAACAACTGGAATTTATACATATTAATGTCTAATGAACCTGAAATACAATAGGAAGCGAGTATAATACATTTACAGCCTCACCACGTTGCTTGCCTGGTGTCATTTTAGGTAATTGGCTTACTACGCGTATTGCTTCTTCCTCAAGTTTAGGATGAGGCCCTCGAGAAGCTACATCGATAACTCGACCATTTTTATCAATTTTAAAACGCACATAGATTCGATTAATACCGGTAAAACCTAATTCTTTACCCAGGTTGGTGTTAAAATTTTTATTTACAAATTGAGAAATGGACTTTGACATACACATTTTTTTCTCTTTGTTAGTTGAGCCTTCACATCCGGGAAAAGCAGGGGCCTGGTCAATAACCGCAAAAGGTACGTCGTTGATTACCTCTTGATTTTGACTCTCTACCACTTCTATATCCTCACCTACAGGCATTTCGTTAAGTGCTATAGCTTCTGTTATACCTTCGACATTCTCAGTTACATCAACTTTTTGTTTGTATTGTGTCTCAAGTTCTTTTAAAGAATTTAATTCTTCCTGTGTGATATTCTCTTTAGTGTCTAGTGTAGCTTTCAAATCTGCCACCTGTTCTTCTAATGAGAGTGATTGCTTGTTCTGGGAATCTGCGTTGTCATCGGTACAACCTACATAAGTTAAGATACCAGCGATAAGCGGAAGCACTAACATATACTTCCATTTTGCATTGTTTTTTGATTTTTTTTGTAACATAACGATTCGTTTTTTGATTAATGAATGATTGAAAAAAGTATTGATGAATGAAATATGTTGCGTACCAAAAGCGGTATTGAGCAACTGATTGTAATAGGATTTCCTTTCGGTTTTTTGGGTAGCGTGGGCATCGGCGATGAACTCGTGCAACTCGGCCACTTTATTTTGATAGATATAAACTAATGGATTGAACCAAAACACGATGCGCAGGATTTCAAAAATAAAAAGGTCTATCCCATGTTTGTGCTTTAAATGCACTTCTTCGTGTGCCAGAATGTGGGCTTTAGCTTCCTTGGAAATTTTATCTCCTAGAAAAATGGTTCCTAAAAAGGTAAATGCCGCATCACTGTTAGGAATAGTGATTATAGTGCCATCAGATTTACGCTTAAAACGGAAATACCGCTTGATTTCCTGATATTTTCTGAATAAAATTCCGCCACTAAATAGAACTCCCGCAGCATAGAGCAAAATAAAAATACTCCAGTCTGTTTCTTGAGAAGCAGGCGCAGCTTCATTTTGCACTCCTCCTGCATTAATAATTACTTCAGGTAAAAACATAATGTTTTCGCGTAGCGGGATCTTATTCTGAAACAACTCAAACTGCATTAACGGCAGAGCAAATGCAAGAAGTGCTGTACTTATTAAATAGACCCGATTCACATTAAAAAAGGTCTCTTTACGCAGCCAGAGTTGATACACGCCTATAAACAGCGCTTGAAATACAATAACCTCAAGAATATATCGTACCATAATTAATCATCTTTATTAATTTCCTTTAAAATAGCTTCGAGTTCGCCAGCACTCATTTCTTTCTTCTTAACGAAAAAAGAAACCATACTTTTAAAACTCCCATTAAAATAATCGTTGACCATTTTTGACATAGAAGCACTGCTGTAATCATTTTTTTGGACCAGCGGAAAATATATATGTCCTCTCCCCTGCTTTTTATAACCAACAAATTCTTTTGATTCTAGAATACGAATTATTGTTGATACGGTATTGTAAGCGGGTTTTGGTTCTGGCATCTCCTCAATTAAAGCTGCGACATTCGCTTCTTTAAGTTCCCAAAGAATTTGCATTACCTCTTCTTCTGCTTTTGTTAATTGCTTCATCATATAAATCTAATTAGGGATTAGTTGCTAATAGTACATTTCAAATATAAACTAATTATTTAGTTAAACTAAACAATTAGTTTATAAAATTTTAAAAACACGTATTTTATCGAAGAATTGCCTTCGATTATTTATAAAAACGTAACATATAATTATGCTGAAACTGTAAGGCTCACTACATATCCTTCAGAATTACGCACATTAAAAACAGTGCCATCTTCAAATATTAAGTATTGTCCTTTTACACCTTTAAGTTTACCCTGGTACTCCGAAGTTTTCTCGAGATTGAGACTTTTTAATTTTGTAGGATATTGTAAAACTGGAAATTCAATATTTGTCTCCAGGTTGTTTTCAATATAATAATCTAATGCTTCCAGAGGTATATATTGCTTTAATTGATTTCGTTTCTCAACAAGATTCTCATCTTCAATATCATTCTTTAGCATTTTACGCCAGTTAGTTTTATCTGCGATATAGCCCTTTAAAGCTACCTCGGTAATTCCTGCGAGGTATCTATTAGGAACTTCTACAATCTCAATAGCTTCGTGTGCTCCCTGATCTATCCAACGAGTGGGAACTTGAGATTTACGCGTAACACCCACTTTAATATTGCTACTATTTGCCAGATAAACGATGTGAGGTTGTAGCTGTACTTTCTTCTCATAATCTAGATCGCGATCCTCAATATCTAAATGTGCCTTACTCAGCTCAGGACGCATTAACCAGTCTGCTGCCTGAGGCACTTTATAAAAATCATCATAGCAATACCCCTGACGATAGATTTTTTTGTTTTTTCCACAAGCTAAACATTGATATTTTAAAAATTCGATGCGTATTGTTTTATCTAGAAGCTGATTCACGTGAATGAAATCATTTTCGAAAACCATATAATACTGGATTGGATTATCGAGTTCTGTTTGCATTTTTGTGAGTACTCCTTGATATTGCATAAAAATAATCTTAGTTGATTTGTTTGAGTTAAAAAAAACCTAATTTTAGTCGCTCTTGCCACTAATTACAAAGAATGAGAGTTCAAATATACTAACAAATGCCGATACCTTTAGTCAATTCTATCGCCAGCTGGTTTTTAAAAAAACGCATACACCAGATGGAATTGTTTCTCAAATATCCTCACGATGTTCAGCAAGAACTTTTACATAAACTAATTCAAAAAGCCAGAAATACCGAACTAGGTAAACAATATGGTTTTAAGGAAATACGCTCTTATAGAGATTTTGCAGAGCAAGTACCCGTGCGTAATTATGAAGATGTACAAGGTTTAATCGAGCGTGCACGCAAGGGAGAAAATAATATTTTTTGGCCTTCTCCGGTCAAATTATTTGCTCAAAGTAGCGGTACTACAAATGCAAAAAGTAAATACATCCCCGTAAGTCCAGAAGCGCTTGAAGATTGCCATTATGCAGCTAGTAAAGACTTATTGTGTGTTTACCTCAACAATAATCCAGACTCAAAATTATTTACGGGTAAAAGTTTGCGCCTGGGCGGAAGCAAACGTTTATATGAGAGTAATGGAACATCTTATGGTGATTTATCGGCTATTTTAATAGACAATATGCCTTTTTGGGCAGAGTTTAGCAGTACTCCCGGTAATGAGGTTTCTCTTATGAGTGATTGGGAAGTCAAAATGCAGGCCATTGTTCAAGAAACTATACAAGAAAAAGTAACCAGTCTTGCAGGTGTACCCTCCTGGATGCTTGTGTTGTTAAACAACATTCTAGAGACAACAGGAAAAAATGAGTTAATGGAAATCTGGCCAGATCTGGAAGTCTATTTTCATGGTGGTGTAAGTTTTGATCCATATAGACAACAATACCACAAGCTTTTCCCTAATCAGAAATTTAAATACTACGAAATATTTAATGCTTCGGAAGGTTTCTTCGCTCTTCAAGATAAAAATGATACTAATGATCTCCTGCTGATGCTGGATTACGGTATATTTTATGAGTTTATCCCTATGGATCAACACGGAAGAGATGGCGAGAAAATTATACCTCTTTCTGAAGTAGAGCTAGGAAAAAATTATGCAATCATTATAACGACTAATTCTGGCTTGTGGCGCTATAAAGTGGGCGACACAGTTAGATTTACGTCTATCAACCCTTATAGAATACGCGTAAGTGGTCGTACTAAACATCATATTAATGCGTTTGGAGAAGAACTGATTATTGAAAATGCAGAAGTCGCTCTAAAGAAAGCAACTGCACTAACACAATCTGAAATAGTAGATTATACAGCGGCTCCTATATTTATGGTAGATAAAGAAAAAGGTGCTCACGAGTGGTTTATAGAATTTAAAGTAGAACCTGCAGACAAGCAAAAATTCAATCGCATCTTTGATATTGCTTTACAAGAGATCAATAGTGATTATGAGGCGAAGCGCAAGAATAATATGACGCTTAATCCACCCACGATTCATTATGCTCGAACAAATCTTTTTTATGACTGGTTAAAATCTAAAAATAAATTAGGAGGACAGCATAAAATTCCGCGTCTAAGCAACACAAGAGAACTTGTTGAAGAACTTATTGTGCTTAACAAAAAAAGCTGATTCTAACTAAATGGATTAATTTATCCGTTCAACGAATTTTAAAACACTTTAGCCAAAATATTACTTCAGGTTCTAAACTTCTCCTAATTTGACCCTAACAAATCATAACTCAAAACACGCTTACTTTAAAAAGTTAGCAGCTTTGACACTAGCAGTAACATTACACTCTTTGTTACTGCTGGGGCAAAGCAAATCTAAAAAGCGTGACCTCGCATTTACCGTTATTGCTGAAACTAACCTCAAGGCTCCCTCTAGTACTAAAGCAAACTTTACTTATTTAACTCAAGAACTGCCTATAAATACTTCGGCTTTTGAATACGCGAGTTGCATATATCAGAATGAATTAATTGTAGTTTCTAAACGTAAAGTTGGATCAATCGCAAAAACGAAAAGTACCATTGTAGATCAAAGTGACTATAAACTTATTGCTTTTGCACAAGATCAAAATAACTGGTCTCAAGGCCATTTGTTTGAGGATGCATTTATGGGGAAAGAAAATCACGGCGGAATCACATTTTCAAAAGATGAAACCCGAGTTTATTTTACAAAAACCTCTTTAGAAAATCCGCAGGTTTACCAACTTTATACAGCCGATAAAAAAAATAAGTTTGCAAATCATTGGCAAAATGAAAAAGCTCTAATACTAGCAAACAAAAAATATTCTATAGAACATCCTTGGATTAGCCAGTCTGGAAAGTTTTTATATTTCTCAAGCAATATGCCCGGTGGGTATGGAGGTTATGATATTTATGTATCAGAGATTCATAAAAATGGAAGTTTAGGAAAACCGATTAACCTTGGTGATAATGTGAATAGCATATACGATGAAAATTACCCCACACTCAACAATAGCGGGACTCAAGTCTATTTTGCATCTAATCGAACAACAGGTTTTGGTGGTTTTGATTTATATAGCTCTAATACCAGCTCAGGAGATTATAGTAAATCTGTAAACCTTGGGCCGAGTATAAATAGTAAATACGATGAGGTAGGCTATATTACAACTTCTGATACTACAGGATATTTTAATTCTAATAAGAATGCGTTGAGTAGAAATCAAAATATTTATAGTTTTACACTACAACACTAACTATTAAAATAAAAAAAGGCTGTTACCGAAGTAACAGCCTTTTTTTGTTCGCATCCTCTTTAATTAAGAAACTGCTTTTAATTTCTTAATCGTCGACTTTTCAAGTTTAAACTCTGCATATTCTTTATCCACTTTAAAAGAGGAAATATCAGAACTTGGTAAATCAAACATCGCATCTGTAAATATTGCTTCGCAAAGTGATCGCAGACCACGTGCTCCCAGTTTATATTCGATAGCCTTTTCAACAATATAGTTGAGTGCTCCAGATGTAATTTCAAACTCAATATCATCCATATGAAATAACTTTTCATATTGTTTGATAATGGCATTCTTAGGCTCGGTTAAAATAGCTCTAAGGGTAGCCGCATCAAGTGGATCCATATGTGTTAAAACCGGTAAACGCCCTATAATTTCAGGAATTAAACCAAAGTCTTTAAGGTCTTTAGGTATGATATATTTAAGCAAATTATCGCGCTCAATTACATCATCACTTTTGCTTGCACTAAAACCTACCGCTTGCATATTTAAACGTTTACTTATAACACGGTCTATGCCATCAAAAGCACCGCCGGCAATAAATAATATATGCTCTGTATTTACTTCAATAAATTTCTGATCAGGGTGCTTACGTCCTCCTTTAGGCGGAACGTTAACCACTGTACCCTCCAGTAATTTTAGAAGAGCTTGTTGTACACCTTCTCCACTTACATCTCTTGTAATAGATGGATTATCCCCTTTACGTGCGATCTTATCGATCTCATCGATAAATACGATACCACGCTCTGCCTTTTCTAGATTATAATCTGCAGCTTGTAAAAGACGCGTTAAAATACTTTCTACATCTTCACCTACATAACCAGCTTCAGTCAATACCGTTGCATCTACAATGGCCAAAGGTACATTAAGCATTTTTGCAATGGTTTTTGCCATTAAGGTTTTACCTGTACCGGTCTGACCTACCATTACGATATTACTTTTTTGAATCTCGATATCGTCATCAGATTCTGGTTGTAACAAACGCTTGTAATGGTTATAAACTGCTACCGCCATTACTTTTTTTGTAAAGTCTTGACCGATAATATACTCATCTAAGAAATCTTTAATTTCCTTAGGTTTTTTTAAAGTAAGATCACTATTCAAGCCCTTCTTGTCAGTATCCTTAGCTTCTTCTAAAACTATACCGTGAGCTTGTTCAATACATCTGTCGCAAATATGCGCATCAAGGCCTGCTATTAGCAAGCTGGTTTCCGGCTTTTTCCTGCCGCAAAAGGAACATTCTAATTCTTCTTTCGCCATAATTCATCAATTTGGTTTTTCAATATAAAGCTTAAAAAACCAGTATTATTTCACTTTATTCGGTTAACCGATTTATTCTCTGGTAAGAATTTCATCAATCATTCCGTATTCAAGTGCTTTATCTGCTTTCATCCAGTAGTCACGGTCACTATCTTCATGAACTTTTTCATAAGTCTGACCAGAATGCTTAGCTATAATATTATACAACTCTTCTTTTAAAGTGATAATTTCTTTTGCTGTTATTTCTATATCACTTGCCTGGCCTTGAGCACCACCCATAGGCTGATGAATCATCACACGTGAATGAGTAAGACCGCTACGCTTGCCTTTTGCACCTGCACAAAGTAAAACAGCTCCCATAGAAGCAGCCATACCAGTACAAATAGTAGCCACATCAGGTTTTATGAATTGCATCGTATCATAAATACCTAAACCGGCATAAACACTTCCTCCCGGAGAGTTAATATAAATTTGAATATCTTTTGAAGCATCTGTACTTTCTAAAAATAACAATTGAGCCTGTACAATATTTGCAACTTGATCATTAATTCCAGTGCCTAAAAATATAATACGATCCATCATTAAGCGAGAAAATACATCCATCGCTACCGCATTCATCTGGCGCTCTTCAATAATATTTGGAGTTAAACTTACAGGATACATGCTGCTCATGATTTTATCATAATACATGCTATTTACTCCCTGATCTTTAACCGCGTATTTTTTAAATTCTTCTGAGTAATTCATAGTTATCTTTTCAAAGTTCTAGGTTCACTAAATCCTAAAATTAAATTTCATTAAAAAAGGTGCTTGTAACACCTTTAGATACTTAGTAAAAAAAAGCGTCTTAACCTTACAGTTAAAACGCCTAAATATACTATTAATATCAGAGAATTACTAGTTATAGACTTCTTTCACAAACGTGTCAAAGGTCACTTCTTTCTCTTCTAATTTCACATTTTCTTTGAAGAAGTCAAGTAACTTCTTATTCATAAGCTGCTCAGAAAGACGCTTTACTTCATCTTGATTGCTTAAGATACGTGCAGCAATACCTTCTAGCTCTTCATCTGCAGGATCAGATTGACCGTACTGAGCCATTTGCGCTTTAATCATTTCTTTTGCAAACGCTTTAATCTCTTCAAAAGTGATTTGCAATTTGTTGTCTGAAATTACTTTACCTTCTATAAGCTGGTAACGTAAACCTTTTTCTGAACGTGCATATTCTTCTTCTGCCTGCTCTACAGTAAGTTCTTTCTCACCGCTACGCTGAATCCATTTTTTAAGAAATTCTGCAGGAAGATCAAACTCTGTATTTTCAATTAAAGCTTCTGTAACATCATTAAGCAATTGCTGATCACTCTGCTGCTTAAACTGGCCTTCACCTTCTTCTTTAATTTTTTCTTTTAATTCGGTAACACTGCTTATTACTCCAGGACCGTATAATTTATCAAACAAATCTTGATCTAAATCAGCAGCTACTCTATTGTTTACCTCTTCTATTTTAAAAGAAACCTCAAGATTTTTTTCTTTAGCTTCTTCTTCAGACAATCCTAAAAATGACCTGTAATCACCAGCTTCTTTAAAAAGACCTTTTGTAGAAACGGTAACAACGTCATCAACTTTTGCACCTACAAACGCAGATGTATTTGCCTTTCCTTTTAATTTATCTACTTCAAATGTAGTTTTCTTTTCAAAGCCTTCTTCTTCATTCACAAAGCTTCCAGATACTTCGTCACCTGCAGCAACTTCTTGCTTGTTTGTAAGTTTTCCGAATTGCTTTTGAATCGTTTTAATCTGATTTTCTATCATCTCATCGTCAACGATGATCTTGTAGTTTTTGATCGCTTTTTTAGGTTTAAGATCAACTTCAAACTTTGGAGCTAATCCTAATTCAAATTCAAATGAATAGTCATCTGATTCCCAGTTTAAGTCACCCTGATCTTTAGGCAAAGGATTACCTAAAACATCCAGCTTCTCTTCAGTTAAATATTTTTGAAGATTCTCTTGTAAGAGCTTATTAACCTCATCAACTAATATTGCCTTACCATATTGTTTCTGAACAAGACCCATAGGCACGTGACCTTTTCTAAAACCAGGTATATTTGCAGATTTACGGTAATCTTTAAGCACTTTTTGTACTTTTTCAGTATAGTCCTCTTTTGCAATATCTATTTTCAGTACTGCATTTAACTCGTCAATATTCTCTCGTGTAATATTCATCTTCTAGTGGAATTTTCCTATAAAATTTGGAGTGCAAAAGTACATCTTTTTTACATCCTTACAAAGTTTTAATACTTTGACCATCAGTTGTCTTCTATTCCTCTTTAATTAAAGCAAACAAGATGGATTGAAACAGCGATAATAATAGACTGAAAATTAACGCCCACCAAAATCCATCTATCTCAAAACCAGCTACAAAATAATCTGCCAGTAATATAATAATAGCGTTAATAACTAAAAGAAAAATACCGAAGGTTAACACGGTTATAGGTAATGTTAATACCACAAGTATAGGCTTTACAATAAGCCTTAATAGCGCTAGTACAACTGCTACAAGCAAAGCAGTCATAAATGAGGTCACACTTGCACCAGGCAACAAATAACCTAAGAGAATAACTGCCATTGCAGTTAGTAATAATTTTACGAGTGTTTTCATAATTCTGTTTTAGATATCTAAAATAAAAAAAACGCTACTCAATCGAGTAGCGTTTTACAAAATAGTATTCTAAATAATGATTAATTACTTTGACTTGCAGTCACTGTATTATAATTTCCTATATTAACCATAGGCACTGTAGAACCATAGGTACTATTGATTTCTAAAATAGCTTGGTTAGCTAAGTAAGCATACCCTCTAGGTGTAGGATGAACTCCATCTAAAGAAAATGCTCCACCGGTAACAAAAGTTGAAGTAAGTGTTCCTCCATCAAAGCTAATTCCACCATTTGCAAGCTGACTTAAAATTGCTTTAGCATCTACAAGGGCTAAGCCATTTGCCTGAGCTACAGCAGCAATAGTTGCATTATAAGAAGCCTGAGCTGCTACTACTAATGCCTGTTCTGAAGGTGTTAAAACAAATTGATCTGTTACTGGAGAACCTACTCCTATTGCGCTTGAAGGGTCGTTAGGATCTGCTAATGTACCTAATATTGAAGAAGCTGTCAAAACAAAAAGATCATCTGGCGTAGCTTGTCTTAATTTAGGTAAAAATGTACCTGGAGCCGCCGGATTAGGTAAATTTGTAAGACTTTCATCAAGAATTACAGCAGCATTTTGACCTTCAACAAAATTAATCGTGCGCGCGTCACGCTCTTCTGCACTTATAAATCCTAATGTTGCATACTGCGACATTCCACCATTATATTGGGCATAAGCCTGATTAACTACTGAAGCTGTCCCAGCATCTAAAGGAATCGCATTATAAGGTACTGTTGTAAAATACGGTATAGAAGTAACGTCTGGAATGTTAAATAAAACACCTCCTGTAGCCGATGCCATTAGTGCACTTACTTCTTGAGAATACACACTTGCAAAAACTTGCGGATCAGTAATATCATTAGCCCCATAAGTTGCAGGATTTAAATTCCCTTTCTGGTCAACACCTATTCCACCACTGGTTGCATAACTAAGAATATCGTTATTACCTATCCATAGTGAGAAAAATGTAGGTTTCTGTGCAGCTGCATCAGCAATTATTGTAGCATTAGCTTCTGATGCAAAACGTACAAAATAAGGATTGGATGCGCCAGTAGCAACTCCTGCTATATTACCATATCCAGGAGCTACAAGATGAAAACTCTTTGCTCCAGGAACACCCATATTATTAAATGGACCACTTAATAAGTTTGAGATATCTGTTGTAGGTGTACCACTTAGTCGTACAGGTCCCGGATTGCCATTAGCATCAACTGCAAGAACAAAACGGTTTTCTGTTATTTGAGTACCATTTGCTAAGAGTCCGCCAAGATTATCATTCACTAGAGGTTGCTTAAACTCACCACCACCTGCTAATGCAAATTGCCCTGCTAATATATTAGGAAAACTCGTGTTTTGCCCTGTAATATATAAAGCTCCATCGGCATAACCCGAGGTTAGAGAATTACCTACTGAAACAAAGTTTGAAAAGTCTGCAGAGCCATTTGTATAAATACCACCATCTTCAATAGCATTTTCAAATTCGGCCTCACAAGCTGTAAGAAGCACGGCTGATAAAGCCATGTATTTTATATAATTTTTCATGATCTAGCTAGTTTACATTTTATATGTCACACCAATTCCCGGAGCAAATGCACTTGATTTGTAAGTACCTCCAAAAGAAGAACCATCACTCACATAATCATATGACTCATCAATTTCTTCAAATCTCAAATACAAGAAAGATGCATCAATAGCAAAATTGTTAGAAATCGCATAAGAAAGACCTGCGGTAAAACCGTGACCATCATTACGTGGAGTTTCTGGAGCAAAATATCCTGAACGTATAGGAGTCTGGTCATAATAATAACCTGCTCTCAAAGAAAATTTCTCACTCGCCTGATAGGCAAATCCAAACTTATAAATAGAAGAGTTATCATAATTACGTGGATTTATAGATTCTTCACCATTTCCAAAAACGATATCTAAATCTTCATACACATCCCAGAAGGTACGGGTAAAATCAAAATTGAACGCCCATTTCTGACGCTGGTAAGACAGTCCTACCGTAAGCTCTGCTGGTAAAGGAAGAGAAGCTTCAAAACTTGTCTCACCATTATCTGGAACTAGCGGAGAGTCTGGAAAGTTTGCAAATGTCGCAACTCCTTCAGTAGATTCTAAGATAATTTCAGAACGGTAACTTGCACCTATACTTAAATCATCTGTTACATTAAATAGTGTACCTACAGACCAACCCCAGTTTGTAACACCAGAATCGTCTACTGTAATATTAGAGCGATTACCTTCTAAATCTGTAAGAGTTCTGTTTGCATTTCTATTAAAGTTAACGCTACCAGTCACAAAGATAGGGCCACCACCTACACTGAATCTATCATTAATTTTAAAGGAAACTAACGGTTGAATGTAAATAGCCGCAAGATCAATATCATTAACCAAATGTGAACCTGCCCAATCTGTAGGCCATTCTACACCACTACCGTAAGGTGTATAGACTGCTAGACCTAAACTGAATCTTTCATTTAGCGCATAGGAACCATATAAATAAAATGGAGTACCCGCAGAACTGTCTGTATTTGAGAACTGTCCTGTACTTGTGTTTTGCCAAGCTACATCAGAAAAAACGCCAAACCCACCGGCCGAAACGTTAATCTTATTTTCTAAAAAAACCAAACCAGCCGGATTAAAAAATGCAATCTCAGCACTGTTTACGTAAGCCACACCGGTGTGACCCATCGCAAGAGCTCTTTGCCCTTGAAGTCCTACTCTATAACCTCCCGCAAACGTTATCGCGCAGGAGAATAAGAATAAAGACGTAAATAAAATTTTCTTCATGCTTTAAAGGGGGTTAAAAATTAAAATCTAATAATTGAATAGCTAAAATTAGGAATCTCACAAATTTTAAGCATTTTTATCACGATATTTATTATGTATGCATAATAAATCTGTGAAAGCAATTTTATGAAAAATTCGGGAGTTGTAATAACTATTCTTAATAATTTATTAATCTATAATGTAGAATTTTATGATTTTAACCCGCTATAGCCTCTATTTAGATTGGTTAAACTGAAATTTACCTCCCTATCTGTATGTTTTATACCACAAGCACTTAACCTAAGAATTGCATAACTCCCTTATAAAAGTCTTCGGGATTTTCAGCATGAAGCCAATGTCCTGCATCTTTAATACCTTTTATTTCGGCATTTGGGAAATGTGCATGGATAAGATGTTCATCATCTTGTGAAATATACTTTGATTTCATTCCCTTAAGAAACAAAGTTGCTCCTTCATAGATAGTTTGAGTAGGCAAAGCCTCTCCTATTGACTCAATTTCTTTAACCAGAACAGGAAGATTCATTCTCAAGGCAAGTGTTTTATCTTTTTGCCAGTATAAATTTTTGAGCAAAAATTGCCTCGTTCCCCAATCTTGAATATAATTTTCTAAAAAAGCATCTGCATCACCACGAGATGATCGTGCTTCTTTACTTGCAGATAATGCTTGAAGTCCCTCTAAAATTTGCTGATGATGTTGTGGATATTCCTTAGGACCTATATCTGCAATAATCAATTTATCTACAAACTCTGGATAGCGAATAGCAAAAAGCATTGCTGTTTTACCACCCATAGAGTGACCTAATAAAATAATTTCTTTTAAATTTTTTGCTTCGCAATATGCCTTTAAATCATCTGCAAGTACCTCATAATTAAAAACAGTATCATGAAAACTTCTACCGTGATTACGCTGATCTACTAGGTGCATCTCATAACCTGCTTCCTCAAACTGGCCGGCGAGTGATTTCCAGTTATCACCCATCCCCAAAAATCCGTGAAGAATAACAAAAGCTTTTCCAGAACCAGAAATGTTGCTGTGTAAAATCATTTATCTAAGGCTTTTAAATAAGATTTTATGGTTTTTTCTAGTCCGTCGTAAAGCGCTTCAGCAATTAATGCGTGACCTATAGAAACTTCTAATAAATCTGGAATACTATCAGAAAAGAACTGAATGTTTTCTAGAGACAAATCGTGACCGGCGTTTAAACCTAAATTTAAGTCCTGAGCAAGTAAAGCAGCCTCTACATATGGTTTCACTGCACTTAGCTGACCATTTTTAAATTTAGTTGCAAAATCTTCAGTATATAATTCTATGCGATCTGTACCTATAAGTTTTGCACCCTCAATCATCTCAGGAATAGGATCTACAAAAACCGACGTGCGTATGCCGTTACGTTTAAATTCTTCTATAACTTCTTTCAGAAATATCTTATGTTTTACCGTATCCCACCCTGCATTAGATGTAATTGCATCTACAGAATCTGGCACGAGTGTCACTTGCTCAGGACGAACTTCTAAAACAAGATTTATGAATTTTTCTACCGGATTACCTTCAATATTCAATTCTGTAGTAACTACATCTTTTAAATCGCGGGCATCCTGATAACGAATATGACGTTCATCTGGACGCGGATGTATAGTAATGCCTTGTGCTCCAAAGCGCTCAATATCTTTTACTGTCTTGATAAGATTAGGAACATCTCCTCCACGTGCATTACGCAATGTGGCTATCTTATTAACATTTACACTTAATTTTGTCATTTCAATAATTGTAACTTTGCTTACAAAAATACGAAGTAGCACAGGCTAACACCTTATTTTTTTTTAATTAAATTGCATCTAGCAGAAGCTATGAAAATAACCGACTTCATAATTAAAGATATCGATCCTTTAGATGAGCGCCTTCTTATGGGAGATGCGCAAGATCTCTTTAGCCAGACCACATACTCTCACGTCCCTATTACAAGGAATTCAGTTTATGTAGGTTGCCTTAATGAAAATGACGTGCATTGCCATGAAGCTGAAGAATTAATAGCTGATAATGCACATATGTATGAGATCTTTTTTGTGCGTACAGACACTAATTGGCTGAATGTATTAGAAGCATTTGCTCAGAATAATACCAATTTAATGCCGGTACTTGATGAGAGTACACGGGGATACTTAGGATATTATGAGTTGGCCGATGTAATGACCTACTTTAATAATACCCCGTTTTTAAATGAACACGGAAGCATTTTAGTTATAGAACACGGTATTCACGATTATAGCTTTAGCGAAATAAGTCAGATAGTAGAGAGTAATGACGGTAAGGTATTGGGAGCTTTTATTTCAAAAATAAAAAACGAAGTCGCTCAAATTTCAATAAAAATAGGCGGCAACACGAGCTTTAATACCATTCTTCAGGCTTTTAGACGCTACGGCTATGTTGTAATTTCAGAACATCAAGAAGATGCATTTATAAAAGATTTACGAGAGCGTTCTCAGTATCTTGAAAAATACCTAAATATATAATCCCCCTTATGAAAGTAGGTATCTACGGCCAATTTTATCACGAGAATTCTGGACATTATGTGCAACAGCTACTTGACTTACTGGATCAAAAAGGTGTAGAAGTTATTATTGAGGAGAATTTTCTGCGTCTCATTCATGAAAATGATGACATTAGTAAAACATACTCTCATTTTAGCACTTTTGAAGAATTAGATACAAGTTACGATCTCTTCTTTAGCATAGGAGGAGATGGTACAATTCTACAAACGGTAACTTATGTGCGTGATTTAAATATTCCTATTGTAGGTATTAATACTGGTAGGTTGGGTTTTTTAGCAACTGTTCAGAAAGAAAGATTGGTAAGCTCTGTAGAAGAAATTTTGAAAAACAATTATAGTATTTCAGAACGTTCACTTATTGCTATTAAAACTTCCCAACCCAATGAAAACTTTGAAGAATTAAATTTTGCTTTAAACGAAGTTACCGTAAGCAGAAAAAACTCAACTTCAATGATTTCTGTTGACACCTATTTAAATGGCGAAAAACTTACAAATTACTGGGCAGACGGTCTTATTATATCAACCCCTACAGGTTCTACAGGTTATTCTTTAAGTTGTGGAGGACCAGTAATCACCCCTATGACATCAAGCTTTATAATTACCCCTATTGCTCCTCATAATTTAAACGCAAGACCTATTGTAGTGCCTGACGCTACAGAGATTAAATTAATTGTAAGTGGTAGAGAACAAGAACATCTGGTTTCCTTAGACTCCAGAATTGCTACATTACCTATTGAAACTGAGATTACCCTTACAAAAGCTTCATTTAAGATAAAACTGGTACTTCTTGAGGAAGATACTTTTCTAACTACCTTAAGAAAAAAACTACTTTGGGGAGAAGACAAGCGCAACTAAACAATAAAATCATACTTAATTGGTTTACAAAAGACCACAGAATCATTTTTGAGTCTGCGTAAACAATATTGCTATATTTGCAAACTTTTGAAACCTATGCGGTATTTATCCACGATCATTATTGCACTCTTCAGCAGCTTATTAACTGAAGCACAAACCTATGAGATAGGCTTATATGGTGGCGGTACAAATTTTATAGGTGATGTGGGCAAATCTAACTACATCGCTCCTAATGCCCCTTTTATTGGCGGAATTGCAAAATGGAATCGTAGTCCGCGACACGCATTTAGAGCTAGTTTAGTCTTTGCAAATCTGGAAGCTGCAGATAGCGAAAGTGACGACCCAAGAAGACAGCAGCGGGATTACGAATTTAATTCAAGCTTTGTTGAAGCTTCTCTGGGAATAGAATATACCTTCTGGGATTTTGATTTACATAATAGCTTTACTAGGCCTGCCACCCCTTATTTATATACGGGATTTACCTACTTTTACCACGACGTCTTTAGACTAGACACATCTGAGGATGAACTTGTAAATATAGGATCTGAAGGTAATTTTGCAATACCTATGGTTGTAGGTTTTAAAGCACTGGTAACCAATTCTATTATTGTAGCCGCAGAGATTGGAGCACGCTATACATTTACAAATAATCTGGACGGGAGCTATTTAGGAGATGGAGAAAGTAGCTCTTTTGGAAATATAAATAATAATGACTGGTATATGTTTACAGGTCTTACCGTAACATATACCTTTGGACGACAGCCGTGCTATTGCGGTTTTTAAGTATAAATAATGGATTTTTTAGACGAAATAGATCACGATAAACTGCCACAGCACATTGCTGTTATTATGGATGGTAATGGTCGCTGGGCTAAAAACCAAGGATTGTTACGCGTTAAAGGACATCAGAAAGGCACAAAGGCAGTTAGAGAAACTATAGAAGCTTGTGCAGAACTAGGTGTGGCTTGTGTGACGCTCTATGCATTCTCTACTGAAAACTGGAACCGACCTAAGTTTGAAGTTGACACGCTGATGAAACTTTTAGTTTCTTCTTTAAAAAAAGAAATTAAAACACTTCAAGACAACAATATATCTCTTCATGCTATTGGCAATCTCTCGAGCTTACCAGAAAAAGCACAGCGCGAGCTGGAAGAGGTAAAAGAAAAAACAAAAAATAATTCACGACTACGATTAACGCTGGCATTGAGCTACGGCTCAAGGGAAGAACTGGTAAAAACAGTGCAGGAAATAAGTCTTAAAGTTAAAAATAACCTAATTTCGCCACATTTAATAAATGAGGCAGTCATTAAGGAACATTTGTACACTCATGACTTGCCAGATGTAGATTTACTTATACGCACCAGCGGTGAACAACGCATAAGTAATTTCTTATTATGGCAAATAGCCTACGCCGAGCTCTATTTTACACCAGTGCTCTGGCCAGATTTTACAAGAAAACATCTGTACGAAGCAATATATAATTATCAGAAAAGAGAACGACGATTTGGAAAGACGAGTGAGCAAATTAACTAAGCAGATGGCTAAACAAACAGGGGTAATTTTAGCCTTTTTACTAAGTTGTATAAGTTTTACAACAGCAACAGCACAAAATGATTTACCGGTTTCTAACGGAAAGCAATATGAGATAGGCGTTATCTCTGTTGTAGGAGCTAAGCAGTATAATGAGCAAACCGTAATTGCTTTTACTCGCTTAAAGAGTGGAGATATGGTATATCTTCCCGGAGATCGTATTAGTAACGTGATTAAAAAACTATGGGATCTAGATCTTTTTAGCGATATAAATCTTTACGCTACTATTAATGGTGACAAAGTAGATCTTAAATTTGAGATTGAAGAAGTTCCTGAACTTAATAAGGTTACTATAACTGGTATTAAGGAAAAGAAAACTAAAGACATCATTAAAGATAATGATCTTAATAAAGGAACTAAGGTTACTGAAAACCTGATAACCAAAACCAAGTATTATATTGAAAATAAATATAAGAAAGAAGGCTATCTAAATTCTAAGGTTACCATTTTAACCAGACCTACTACAGATACTACAGATACACAACGTGTAGATATGTTAGTAAATGTAGAATTAAGCGATCGTGTTAAAATTGAGGACATTGAGTTTATAGGTAATGAGCAAATTTCTGATGCTAAGTTGCGCAAGCAAATGAAGAATACAAAGCAGAAAAATCTTATTCGTTTCTGGAAACGCTCTAAATATATTTCTGAAAATTACGATGAAGATAAAGTAGCAATCGTTGATAAATACAAAGAAAACGGTTTTAGAGATGCTCGAATTGTTACAGACACTTTAATTCATAGTGGTGAAGACCTTATTACCTTAAAATTAAGTCTTGAAGAAGGTGACAAGTATTACATCGGAGATATCGACTTTCTAGGCAACACTGTGTACTCAGATAGAGAGCTTGCTCGCCAGTTAGGTCTTGAAAAAGGTGATGTTTACAACGGTGTTTTATTAAAGGAGCGTATTTCTAAGGATGGAGATCCTAACGCAGACGACCTTTCTAATCTTTATAAGAATAGCGGTTATTTATTCTCTTCTATAAATCCTGTAGAAGTAAATGTTGAGAACGATACTATAGATTTTGAGATACGTATTACTGAAGGTAAGCTTGCTTATTTTGATCGTATTACAATTTCAGGTAATGATAAAACTAAAGACCGTGTTATCTATCGTAACCTACGTACACGTCCCGGACAGCGCTACAGTCAGGCTGCAGTTTTACAAACTACAAGAGAACTTGGTCAAACTGGATTCTTTGATCCTGAGCAATTAAATCCTCAGTTTTTAAATGCTAATCCTTACGATGGTACTATTGATATTAACTACGCATTAGTAGAGCAAGGAGCCAGCCAGATAGAATTACAAGGTGGTTATGGTGGTGGTGGATTTGTAGGAACATTGGGACTATCTTTTAATAACTTTTCGATTCAGAACTTATTTAATAAAGATGCTTACCAGCCTTTACCTATGGGTGATGGGCAAAAGTTTAGCTTAAGAGCACAGGCTAGTACCTATTATCAAACGTATAGTGCTTCCTTAACTGAACCTTGGTTAGGAGGTAAAAAGCCAGTGCAGTTGCAATTGAGCTTCTCTCACAGTATCCAATATCGCTATAACTTTAATGGTGGCAATACTGCTAGACCAGATAAAGACAGTAGATTCTTAATTACTGGTGGATCTATAGGTCTTGCTAAACGTCTTGAAGTACCAGATAACTATTTTACAATTTCACATGCTATAAGTTTTCAGCATTTTGATTTGAGAAATTATAATGTAGGCTTATTTACATTTGGTAATGGATCTTCAGAAAACTTAGCATATACAGTAGGTATCTCAAGAAATGAAGGTGACGTTAACCCGATTTTCCCACGTACTGGATCTAAATTCAGTTTAACTGCAAAGCTTACACCTCCCTATTCATTGTGGAACGGGACAGACTATAAAGAGTTAGCTGATACTCGTGCTTCTTTAGATCCTGTAGCAGATCAAACAGAAATTTCAGAAATAGATCAGGAACGTTTTAACTGGTTAGAATACTATAAAGTTAAATTTGAAGGACAATGGTTTACTTCATTAGTAGGTAAATTGGTTTTAAGTTCTAAAGTAGAATTTGGTTTCTTAGGAGCATACAATAATGATAGAGGCATCCCTCCTTTTGACCGCTTTTTCTTAGGTGGTGATGGTTTAGGTGGTTATGCACTAGATGGTCGTGAAGTTATACGTTTACGTGGTTATCCTAATCAATCTGTACTTCCACAAGACCGTGTAGATAATTCTAGCTTAGATGCTAGTGATGGTGCTACAGTTTTTAATAAATTTGAATTTGAGTTGCGTTACCCTATCACTTTAAAACCTTCGGCATCTATTTATGCTTTAGTTTTTGGAGAAGCAGGATCGTCATTTGATAATTTTAAAGATTACAATCCGTTCTTAATGAACAGATCTGCGGGAGCAGGTGTACGTATCTATATGCCGGCTTTTGGTCTTTTAGGAATAGATTTTGGTTATGGATTTGACCCAATTCCTGGAACAGTAGGCGGACCTAACGGATGGGAAACACACTTTATAATTGGACAACAATTTTAATTTGGCACGATATTTTCTAATATATTAATGTCTATGAGAAACAACGTTATTTTACTAAGCTTAACCGTATTATTTACGGGATTCTTGGCAGAAGCACAACGTAGTATTCGCATTGGATATGTAGATATGAACTATATCTTAGAAAATGTTCCTGAATATCAGGAAGCGCAAATACAATTAGACAAACGTGTGGCAGGTTGGAAAGATGAAATCGAAAAAAGGACTAAGGAGATAGATTTAATGAAGACCGCTCTTGAGAATGAACGTGTTTTATTAACTCAAGAACTTATTAAAGAACGAGAAGATGAGATTCGATTTCTTCAGAATGAAATATTAGAATATCAGCAGAAAAGATTTGGACCTCAGGGTGATCTTATAAAACAGAGAAGTGTTTTAGTAGAACCTATTCAAGATCAGGTTTTTAATGCAGTACAGGAGATTTCAGCAAACAGACAATATGATTTTGTCTTTGATAAGTCTGAAGAGCTAGTTATGTTATATGCAGATAAGCGCAATGATATTAGCGATCAAGTTTTGTTGAGTATTAAAAGATCTTCTAAGAGAAGTCAGGTAAATAATAATGCAGACAAAGCTCAGTTAGAGCGTGATGAATCTTTAGATCTGGATGAAGTAAGAGAACGTGAAGCACGAGAAGCTGAAGATGCAGCAAAACAGTCTGAGCGGGATCGTATCGTTGATGAACGCCGTGCATTACGGGATTCTATACAAGCTGCAAAGCAAAAAGAATTTGATGATCGTAGACAGCAACTATTAGATGAGCGTCAGCGTAAGAAAGATTCAATTAGAAATGTACGAAATGGATCAAGATCATCTGGCAATCCACCGGGTTTACCAGAAGCTGAATCAAGCAGTGAAGGAGTATTAACTCCAGAACAACGCAGGCAACAAATATTAGAAGAAAGACAAAGAAGAAAAGATTCTATATTAGAATCACGTAAAAAGATAAAGGATTCAATTAATTAAAATTACGCCTCGCCATTAGGCTTTACCAATGGCATTTCAATACTTAAATAATTAAACACTTAATATTACTTACAATGAAACACGTTAAAACCCTAGTTGTAGCCATAGCTTTAATCTTAGGAACAACAGGATTTATGCAGGCTCAAGATCTTAAAGTTGCTCACATAGCTACTCAAGAATTGTTAACATCAATGCCACAGTATAAGCAAGCGCAAGCTGACTTAGAAAAATTACAGAGTTCGTACGATGCTGAAATGACAAATATGGCTAACGAACTAAAGAAAACTATGGAGCGTTACGGAAATGAGGCGACTAGCCAAACTGACGAGACAAACCTACAACGTCAATCTGAAGTTGAGCAAACTCGTAATAAAATAATGGAATACCGTCAAAACGCTTTGAGAGATCTTCAAAAGAAAGAATCTGAAGCTTTACAGCCTATCGTAGAGAAAGCGCGTGTTGCAATCCAGAAAGTTGCTCGTGCAAAAGGTTTCAAATACGTTTTAGACAGCACTACAGGTACTGGTCTAATTTTAGCAGACGGTTACGACCTTATGGCTGATGTAAAGAAAGATTTAGGTATCTAAACACACCAAAATAACTTTTATAAAACTGCCCTACCGCTTAATTTCGGTAGGGCAGTTTTTTTATATTTGGTTTATGAGAAACTCACAATCTATAGGCGTTTTTGACAGTGGTGTAGGCGGCACTTCTATTTGGAAAGAAATTATTAAAGCTCTACCAAATGAAAACACTATTTACCTAGCAGATATAGCGAATGCTCCTTATGGTGAAAAATCTGCTGAAAAGATTATAGAGCTGTCTATTAAAAATACGGAGAAGTTAATTAATCTAGATTGCAAGATTATTGTCGTCGCTTGCAATACAGCTACTACAAACGCCATAGAAATCCTGAGGGAAAAATATAAAATACCCATAATAGGTATTGAACCAGCAATAAAGCCGGCTGCCTTGGCATCAAAAAGTAAAGCAATAGGAATACTAGCCACAAAAGGAACACTTAGTAGCGCTCTCTTTCACCAAACATCTAGCCTATACGCATCAGACCTCAAAGTGATTGAAGTGGTAGGGAAAGGCTTAGTAGAGCTTATAGAAGCAAATAGAATAGAGTCTGAAGAAATGCACAAATTACTTGAGGAGTATCTTCAGCCAATGATAAGTCAAAATATAGATTATTTAGTTTTAGGATGTAGTCATTACCCTTATCTAATTCCTGTATTACGTACTATTTTACCAAAGAATGTAACTATCATAGATTCTGGCCAAGCTGTTGCTCTACAGACAAAAAATATACTTATTAAAAATAATCTCGTAAACCCTAATAACGATGCTGTAAATCATTTGCTGTTTAGTAATGCAAGTACAACAGTATTACGCAAGCTTACGCATTCTGAAAAAGACAAAGATCTAAGTGTGGACTATTTAGAATTTTAATTTATCGCCGGACAATTACATTCATATTGCTCTCTACGTTTTCCAAAATCATAACCTAAAGTAATTTGATGAAATCCATTAGAGATTACAATATCATTTTGTTGATACGTATACGTATAGGCAACTAAAAAATTACCATACGTCACACCGAGAAATGGAGTTAAGTATTGAGATTTTTGATTCGTAACTGCGCCATCGCTATTAAGATATTGCGCACCATCCAGGTTTCTTCGGTAGGATAAGCCACCCCATAATTTCCCCCAATCAAATTTATGATAGACCTTTCCGTTTATATCTAATGTAACCTCTTTGGTTTCGTCTGTAGCTTGAAACATTAGAGATGGTTCATAACTCCACGGACTATTAAATTTCCCAAAAACATAACCGGCAGATGCCAGATAACGACGCTGATTTGTGGATTCTAACTCTGGTGTAAATATGGCGCGATTTCTAGGGAGAATATTCTTGACGGTTGCGTGCGCATAGAAATCAAGAAAATAATAAGACATTCCCAGATCAACATTGAAGTAATTATCTGTTTGACTTCCACCGGTAATAATGGGATCAAAATCGGTTTGATCAAAAGAACTCTCATCAAGTGTATTTTGCAAAAGACCTACACTAAGACCAAAAGACAACTGATTAAGATCTATGTAATTTCTGGATAATAATAGATGATAAGCAAATGTGGTATAAACTCCCCGCTGGGAAAAATTACCATTCTCATCAGAAAACAAAATAGCTCCTAATCCCACCTTATCTCCTACTCGACCATTTACTGCAGCCGTATATAAGTTAGGCGCATCTTCAATATCAAACCACTGTTGACGCCCTGTAATTCTAATCTGGTTAGAATTTGCAGCTCCCGCCATAGAAGGATGCAATAAATAAAGATTTTCTGTTAGATAATCCCAGTAAACAGGAATTCCCTCTTGCGCCTGACTATATTGACCAAAAATCAAAACAAGTAATACTATATATCTCTTCAAAATAATGATATGTATTTTAGGTCGTTAAGACACAGGGCGAAAGATGTAAAGCTAATTAATTTATTGGGTAGATACTCTTTAAGCGTTGTAAAATAAATTATAAGACTTCAAAATTAGCTAAATTTGCACAAAATTAAAGTATGAGCACATTTAGCATCTCTATAGAATCTACATCAAATCCTGCAATTAAAAAATTTCAGGCAAATTCATTCTTAGTTAATCACAATAGCTACGAATTTAAAAATATTGATGAAGCAAAAAACTCCCCGTTAGCACAGCAGCTATTTTATCTTCCGTTTGTAAAGACGGTATATATATCACAAAATTTTGTAGCAATCGAAAAATTCAGCATAGTAGATTGGATCGATGTTCAAAATGAATTATCTCAACAAATTGAAGATTTTTTAAATGATAACGGTGTTGTTATAATTGAAGATGAAAATTCAATTAAAAAAGTACCTGTTACTGTTTATGCAGAAAGTACTCCCAACCCGGCTGCACTAAAATTTGTGACTAATAAAAAGTTGGTTACCGAAACATTAGAATTTAAAAATATTGACGAAGCCAAAAATGCCCCATTGGCTGCTGCACTATTTAACTTTCCTTTTGTCAAGGAAGTTTTTATGGATTCTAATTACGTAAGCATTCACAAGTATGACGTGGCAGACTGGGATAATGTATTTCAGGAAATAAGAGAATTTATAAAGAACTACATTGAAGACGGTAAAGAAATTCTTTCTGAAAACTTTAAAAAAACACCTCAAGCTGTAGAGCAAGAAAAAGAATCACAGTTTGAAGAAATGGATGATATTTCTAAAGAAATAGCAAACATCATTGAAGAATATGTAAAACCTGCAGTGGCAAGTGATGGCGGAAATATTCTTTTTAAAAATTATGATCCTGAAACAAAAAATGTAAAAGTGGTATTACAAGGCGCTTGTAGTGGCTGCCCATCTTCAACATTTACATTAAAAAATGGTATTGAAAATATGCTAAAAGAAATGCTGAAAGGCAAAATTAATAGTGTCGAAGCTATTAACGGTTAGTAGATTAACAAAAATAAGCTGTAAAACTGGTCTTATTATCGTAAATTCAGAAGAATCAACTTTAATATATAAAACCAACACCTATGGCAATTTTAAAAGTAATAGAATTATTAGCTAGTTCAAATAAAAGCTGGGAGCAAGCAACAGCAAATGCGGTTAAAGAAGCTTCAAAAACAATTAAAAATATACGCTCTGTATATGTAAATGAACAGAGTGCTGTTGTAACTGGAGACACTGTATCAGAATTTAGAGTTAATGTCAAAATTACTTTTGAAGTAAAATAATTACTACTCACATATTAAAAGTCCTGTATTCTTTTCAGAATACAGGACTTTTTTGTTACACCTAACTGATACATTAACAATTAACGTTATTTAAACATTTCAATTTTTTTTATATCTGCGCTATACAAGACCTTTGCAACTAATTAAAATTACTATATGGAATTAAATACCGACTATTACGAAGAGTATATCAGAAAATTTGGAGATAAGATTATAGATTTTCTTCCTAGTCTTATAGCAGCAATTATAATGCTGGTAGTAGGTTTCTACGTAATAAAATTTATAAACAGCTTAGTTAAGAAATTCTTTGAGCGTAAAGATTACGATTTAACACTAGAGCGATTTATAGCTGATTTAATAAACTGGACGCTTAAAATACTTTTGTTCGTTTTAGTAGTTACTCAACTTGGTGTAGAATCTGCATCACTTGTTGCTGTAATTGGTGCTGCTGGTTTGGCGATAGGTCTTGCATTACAAGGTTCGTTAGCAAATTTTGCTGGTGGCGTACTTATCTTACTTTTAAGACCGTTCAAGGTAGGAGATTGGATTTCGGCTCAAGGAGTTGATGGAGCGGTAAAAGAGATATCTATTTTTAACACCAGACTGATTACTTTTGGAAACCAGGAAGCAGTTATTCCAAACGGTAAGTTATCAAATGATAATATTATAAACTTCACATCTCAAGGGATTCGTAGAAATGCGCAAACCTGGGGAATATCTTACGATAGTAATATAAAACTGGCTAAAGAAATCTTATTACAGCTGGTAAATGAGCAAGAGACAGTTTTACATGATCCGCATCCAGAACCTATGATTGTAGTTACCGAACTTGCAGATAGCTCTGTAAATCTTTCCCTACGCTTCTGGGCTACAAATGAGGATTACTGGACTTTACACTGGTATATCTTAGAAGAAGGTAAACGAAGATTAGAAGAAAACGGTATTGTTATACCATTTCCTCAAAGAGATGTTCACGTATTTAATGAAAGTGGAGCTTCTTTTACAGCTAAGCAATAAACCTATTTTTTGGGTTTATTGATCTGAAAATCTTTCAAGTAAAAAGGTTCAAAATAAGCGACATCTTCGATGTCGCTTATTTTGTTTTTAGCTTCGGCTAATGTTGCCATTTCACGTGCAGATGGCAATGCTTTGGTTTGAAATGTAGCATTGGGGTGCTTTATTACATCAATTAGTTTTTCTGCACCATCACCTACAAAGATTGTTTTGCCTTGATTTAAGTATTCTTTAAATGAATTTTCATCAATAATCTGAGCTTGAATCTCTCGTATCTCCTTAAAATTATTGTCGTAGATAGCGCTATAGACTTCCATTCTTCTGGCATCAAGTACCGGTATGACATATTTTATATCTTCGGTTTTTGCCTGCATGGCAAGCGCCTTTAAAGTATTTGTAGCGAGAAGCGGAATATTTAGTGAAAAAGACAATCCTTTAGCACTACTTACCCCTATTCGCAGACCAGTATAGGAACCCGGCCCTTTACTTACAGCAATTGCATCGAGTTTTTTTGTATCTAAGCCAGCTTCATTTAACACATCTTGAATATAAACATGTAAGCGTTCGGCATGAGAATAATTTAGTCCCATGTCTTCCTTAAGAGCTAGTACATTACCGTCTTTAGCTAATGCTACAGAACAATTAGTAGTTGTAGTTTCAATACAAAGTATAAGTGCCATAATTTAGTCTTCTTGCGAAGCCCCAAATTTAGCATCTTTTTTAACCTCTACGAGGTCACCTTCCTTAAGTAATTTTGTAACTGTGTTATACGGTCCGGTAATTACTTCATCACCAATCTCTAAGCCTGTAGTAACGATTATATTAGTATCGTCTTGAATACCAGTTTTGATGCGTTTTACCATCGCTTTATCGCCGTTTTTGACAAATACCGCTTCGTATTGATTGTCACCAAATGAAGATGTCGTCGTATCATTTTTAATTACTATTGCGCTTATAGGTACTGCTATAGCGTCTTTAACACTATTAGTTATAATATCTACAGTCGCAGTCATACCTGGTCTAAATGGAGAGAAAGCTTCAGGTTTACCCTCAATTAGATCTTTATATGAACTTTCAAGAATACGCACCTTAACCTTAAAGTTTGTTACCTGATCTGCAGTTAAGTTGCTTTCTGCAGAATTTGCAATTTCTGTAACCATTCCTTTAAATGGTTTCTTCAAATAAGCATCTACTTCAACGCGTGTTGAATCACCAATATTAATCTTAACAATGTCATTTTCATTTACATCTACCTCTACCTCCATATTACCTAAGTCGGCAACACGCATAATTTCTGTTCCTGCCATTTGTTGAGTTCCTACAACTCGCTCGCCTAGTTCTACATCTAAACTAGATATAGTACCGCTAATAGGCGCGTAAATAGTCGTACGAGATAAGTTGTCCCTAGACTGGTTAACATTTGCTGCAGCACTTTGTACACTGTAATAAGATGACTTAACATTTGCCTGAGCTACCTCATAATCTGATACAGATTGATCCCACGCAGATTTAGAAATCACCCCTTTCTCAAAAAGTGATTTGTTTCGCTCGTAGTTAGCTTTTGCATTTTTAAGAGTGGCTTCAGCTTGAGATAATCCAGCTTTTATGTTTTGCAAAGAAGCTTGAGCCTGTGTTAATGCAGATTGAATTAAATCTGGATTGATACGCACAAGTAAATCTCCTTTCTCTACTTGCTGACCTTCTACTACCGGAAGCTCAATAATCTCTCCTGAAACTTCAGATGAAATTTTCACTTCAACTTCTGGCTGAATTTTTCCGGTTGCAGCAACAGTTTCAACCACATTCATGCGATCAATTTTCTGTGTTTCTACAGCTTTGAACTCTCCGGTTTTACCAAACCATCCCGCTTTCTTTCCACCTATTAAAGCAAGGATTAATACTACAGCAACACCAAAAATAATAAGGATCGTCTTTTTTTTCATCGTATGTAATTATATAACCTGTTATTGAAATTTACTTTTAATCAATTAAAATTTTAATTGATCTGCCGGTACACCAAAGTAAAGTTCAAGTACTTTCAATTTAAAAATGTAATCGTATTTAGCTCTATTTAAGTCAATCTGTGCATTATCGTAGCGCTGTTTTGACTGGCTAAAATCAAATGCATTTATAAGACCTACTTCATATCTGTCTTTACCATAAGAGTAGGCTAATTCTTGTGATTCTGCAGCTTTTTGCGCAGCCTCGTATGACTTCAATGCTCCTTGTGCATCAAGATAGGCTTGGTAAACATTAGATTCTAGGTCAAGCTTTGTCTGTTCTAGATTAATTTTTGCACGCTCTGCATTTATCTTACTTCGCTTTACGTTATTACGTACTTGAAAGCCATTAAGGATAGGTATATTAATTTGCAATCCATAACCTACACCATCATTCTGTGACAACTGATCTATAAAAGGATCTGCACCCACTAGCTCAGTTACAAAATTTGGTGTTTCTGCAACTACAGTTTGACCCGTAGCTTGCACAAATCCTATTTCATTTATACTTGTAGGATTATTTTGATCGAGATCTTGCCTAAAGGAGGTTGCATTTGTATATCTCGTATTGTAACCAAAAAAAGCTGAAATAGTTGGCCAAAATGCGCCTTTTGCAATTTGAACGTCTTCTTCTGCAATCTCTAGGTTAGTTTCTGCAATTTTAACTTCATTACGTTCTTCTTTAGCAGACTCAATGATATTTTGAGGAGACATCATTAGCATTTCCTCTCCATAGATAGCATAATCTCCTTCTGCGATATCAAATGTTTTATAATCTCTTATTAAAAGTGTTTGAGCTAAGCTTATAAGAGCTATTTGAACTGCATTTTCTGCAGCAACAATATTCTGAATTTCTGTGGCATTTTGCGCTTGAACTTCTAACAGATCACCTCGTGGAGATACACCACCATCTACAAGCTCTTGAGTTTGCTGTAGCTGCTGAGTGGTTACTTCATTTTGAGATTTAAGAACTTTAAGGTTTTCCTTATTTAAAATCACCTGCAAATAGCTATTCGCAACCACTAAAGCAATATCATCTTGTAATTTTTCTAATCCGTATTGAGCGGAAAGAGCCGATAATTTTGCGCGTTGAGCTCTATTAAAATTTTGCAAACCGTCAAACAGTGTATATCCGGTATTGATGCCACCACTAGCAGATAAAAACTGAGTTGTGGTTGCCAGGTTACTTGTTGGGTTGAAGTTTAATCCCGTATTTCTGGAGACTGATGCATTTGCATTTAAACTCGGTAAAAAATTTCCGATTGCATCAGACTTATCAATATTTGCAGCTTCTATATCAAGCTCGGCTTGACGTATTTGTATATTTTCATCCAATGCACGTTGAATACATTGTTGCAGCGTCCATTCTTGTTGTTGTGCAATTCCGGAAGATGCAGAAATAACTATAAAAACAAAGAGTAATAATTTTTTCATAATTGTAATTCTGTACAATAAGTAGTCTTATTGCTAAAAGTGTTACAACGAAGAATCAATTTATTCTAAATTTTTATAAAGATTTTTTCGGCAATTTAGAACTATACGTTTACTGCAAAGCAGTGCTAGTTCAAAAAGCTGGTGATAATTAAACAAAGTCGATCAATGAATAACGCCTTATTGAAATTTAAAATTTCAAAATGATGCATTAACCAAACCTACGTATGATCTAGTCCCTAACGATCTGCTTTTTTACGACTTCGGTAAATAAGGTAGATAAGTCCTCCCATTAATATATATGGAATTGCAGCTAAGTAGACTATCCCATTATTAACACCTTCTGCCATACTGTTATCAGTTTCACTTTCTAGAACAGCGCGACACATTGCGCATTGCGCATTTGCAATCTGCGTGAAAACAAAAAATACTATGGAGAAGAAGATCTTTTTCATAAGAACCAAATTAGGCGGGGTAATAGGGAGATATAAGAAAATAAACTATCACACCGGTAACCGCCACATATAACCAGATAGGAAATGTTATTCTTGCGATTTTACGATGCATTTCAAATTTGCCCAGTACTGCACGTACATAGGTTACCAGCACAAATGGTATGACCCCGATAGATAACAAAATGTGCGAAATTAAAATGAAGTAATATATATATTTAAAAGATTCAATAGATGAATTTTCAGCACTTGAAAGTTCTCCATCTAAGTTTGTATCACCAAATATAGTTGAGTCTGATGTGGCGTGATAGACAACATATAAAACAAGAAAAACCAATGATAAACCGATACAGATTTTCATTATATTTTCGTGAGCTACTCTATTTCCTTTTTTAATTTGAATAACAGCAGCAATTAACAGTACAGCTGTTAAACCATTAATCGTCGCGTAGATGGGTGGAAGGAAACCTAAGCGAGGAACTCCGGGTATACGTATTGTAAACAGAAATGCTACAGCTACCGGTATAGCTATAGATAAAATAATAATCCACCTGTTATATAACTTTTCTTTTTTAGCGAGCACTTCCATCTAGTTCTTCTTATTCTTATTGAGTAATTTATTAATATCTTCTATTAATATTGCTATTTGAGAAGTTTCACCTTCTTCAGTTTCTGGCGTTCCCTCAGGAATAAAGCCTCGATAATATATTAATGGATTACCAAAATCATCACGACGAGATCGTATAAATCCGTTTTGATCAACTAAAGCGAAAAGACCTGAATGCTGAAAATTTCCGTCTATATCCGGATTTTCTTGGGCTAATAAATTAAAACCCACATTTGCTAATTCATATATTTTCTCACGATCACCTGTCATTAAGTTCCAATCTGGATCGGTAATTCCATATTGCTCAGTGTATTCTTTTAAAACCTCTGGCTGATCATATTCTGGATCGATACTAAAACTGGCAATACCAAAATTTGGGTTGTCTTTAAATTCATTCTGTATACGTACGAGATTTTTATTCATCGGGATGCATATCGTAGGACATCTCGTGAAGAAAAATTCAACTAAAAACACTTTACCCTTATAAGCATCTTCTGTTATAGTATCACCATCTTGATTAATAAATTCAAAGTGAGGAACTTTGCGATCTTTACCGTTTATATTAATATATGATAACTCTCCGGTGTTTTCAACCGTATCAGCATCAACAACATTAAGGCGATCATTTTTTACAACCTCCCCTTTCATTACCCGATCTATAATTTTAGGGATAACTATTATCCCAAACACTAAAACTATAACTGCAATCCCTATATAGGTTTTTTTTCTATTCATTATTAAATCTTTCTATCTGAATTATTTTTTTTGAGCGCAAGTCTGTATTCGGCAAGAATGATTTTAACATCATCTTTCATTTTGTTTGCTAGCTCTGCAATGTCTGAACTGTCATAGCCATACAAAACACCATAATCTTCATCATCATCACGACCTCTTAAACTTCTGGATTTATCAATAATAAATATGTATGGAGAGCCTCCATCATTAAGCAGTGAATATGGAGATTTTAAACTCTGAAAAGTGTCGTCTATATTTTGCTGTGTAGTACGAATAAAAAACCAGTTTGACATATCTACCAGAAGACTCATTTCATCAACAACACTTTTTAATTCGGCTTCATCAATTGTTTCAGGAACGAGATAGACAAATTGAAAATCATCAAACTCTCTGAAGGTTTTGAATATTTTTTGGTTCAAATTGAATAAATCCCCTCCGTCGCGTTCTATAGTTGTACCTAAGAATCCAAGAACTGTAATTTTATCTTTAAACTTAACTTCTTCAGTGAAGTCTAGCTCGGGAATTTCTTTTTCTATAATCGGCAGTTTTGCAAAATTATGAATACCTGAAGCAAAGAATAAGTAGGCAACAATAGGTAATATAAAAAGCACTCCTAGCACTAAAAACTTCTTCATTATACAACTGCTTTTAAGACAAATTATTTACTTCGGTAAAGTTAAGCCACAGAATGTTCACCTTAAAAATAAGGCATAAAAAAAGACGGTATAAACCGTCTTTTTTAATCGTTATACTTAGAATTTAGAAATCCCAGCTTTGATATTCGTTATGATATACACCAAAAATATAATCACCTTCGGTAAGTAGAATAAAAATTAAATAACAAACAAGAAATATCCCTGTCCAAACAACTGCTCTTCTTAATCCCTTAGCCTCATGCTCCATGTGCATAAATGCCCAAGTAATCAAATAAGCTTTATAAAGTGTAAGAATTATAAATATCCAGTTTAATAGACGCATTCTAAGAAACATCGTTTCTATAAGAAATTCTGGTCTTATAATACCTAAAATAACCTCTGCAATTGTTACAATTGATAAAATCCCAAATACTGACCAGATTCTTTTGGTAGCTGATTCGTTATGTCCTGTATCGTGTGCCATTATATATACTTTTGTTTATCTGCTAAAGCAGAATCTCTTTTATAATTAAACCAGATAGAAAAAGGTAAATACAAATACCCAAACTAAATCTACAAAGTGCCAGTAAAGACCTACTTTTTCAACCATTTCATAATTTCCTCTACGCTCATAAGTACCTAGAATTACATTTATAAATATGATAATATTTATAATAACTCCAGAAAGTACGTGAAAACCGTGGAAACCTGTAATAAAGAAAAAGAAGTCTGCAAAAAGTGGAGGCCCATATTCATTGTGAATAAGATTTGCTCCTTGTACCACTCCAATAGCATCTCGTTCTAAGCGCTCAAGTGATTCTGAACGTGATAAGATCGTTTTCTCATTAGATTCATTAAGAAGTTCTGTACGTATTAATAAATCTGGATTTGCTTTAAAGCCTTCAACAATCTCTTCTAAGTAAAAATCGGGTAACGTTGCATCAGATTCATACCAGAGCGCGTCGCTTTTTGTAAGCATTACTCTTTCAGTAGGAAGATCTGCTGCAAATGATTCTAGAGCAACCTGTTCTCCTTCAGCATTTACAAATTGTAAAATACGTCCAGCTTTAGTTTCTACTGCTCCATACTCACCAGAAATAAAATTCGCCCATTCCCAAGCTTGAGAACCTACGAATATAATACCTCCAATAATCGTAAAGAACATATACCAGATAACACTACTCTTTTTCATTCTATGACCTGCATCAACAGCAAGAACCATTGTTACAGAAGAAAAGATTAGAATAAATGTCATTAGCGCGACATAATACATAGGGGCATCTACGCCATGTAGAAACGGAAAGTGTGTAAACACTTCATCGGCGATAGGCCACTCGTCCATGTATTTAAATCTTGAAAATCCGTAAGCGGCAAGGAATGCGGAGAATGTAAGTGCATCAGAAAGGATGAAAAACCACATCATCATTTTTCCGTAGCTAGCTTTCAACGGGTGGCTATCGCCTCCCCAAGTTTTGCCTTCTGTGCCTGTTCTAACAGCAGTAGCGTCCATATTTTAATATCAATTTATAAGCGTTGCAAAAATAGGTATTTTAAAAATGCTTTTCAAAGCAATAATCGGTATTTATAACCATTCAAAAAAACGAATTTTAAGAATTATTAGCATTTGGCACTAAGTCACTTACTTAATAAGATCATCTGCAAATAAAAAGAACAGAAATAAGTAAACCCAAAGTATATCAACAAAATGCCAGAAAGTAGCACCTAACTCAAACCCAAGTGCCTGTTCTTTTGAATATTTACCTCGCAGTTGCTGAATAACCACTACAAGTAAAACCAGTATTCCTGCTAATACGTGAACCACGTGTGTTATTACAAATGCATAAATAAAAGATGTTGTTACCGTGCTTTCACTTCCTGTAAAAAAGTATCCACTTGCAATAATCTCATCAAATCCTCTAAACTGAAACACCACAAACAAAATCCCCAACACTAGCGTTGCTAAAAGAGACAGTGTTCCTAACTGTTTTTTATTTTGAAAAATCGCCCACTTCGCTATATACAAGGAGATACTACTTAATATAATAATACCTGTACTTAAATAAAACGCTTGGGGTAATTGAAAATCTGAAAGCCAGTCTCTACGCTCACTACTTACAATATAAGCACTGGTCAAACCTGCAAACATCATGGAGAGGCTAATGATACCAAACCAAAGCATCATTTTTTTAGACCTCTTTAATTTAACTTCTTCTGACTGTGATGTATATTCCATTATCGTAAAAATTTGTCTGCCACATATATTATCTGAATAAGCGTTATATAACTTACACTTGAAAGCATCAACCGCTTAGCAGTAACATTATTTTTAAATTTATAAAGACGAATTGCATAGTATAGCAATCCTAAGCCCAGAATTCCCACGAGCACAGCAGAGATTGGCGTTAAGTAAAGTCTACCCGTAACTCCAAACACAGGTATTAAAGAAACCAGTATAGTCCAAATGGTATATAAAATAACTTGTACCGCTGTACCACGGTCACGCGCACCGGTAGGCAACATAAAGAAGCCTCCCTTTTTATAATCGTCATACAGAAACCATCCTATCGCCCAGAAATGCGGGAACTGCCAAAAAAACTGAACCATAAATAAGGTTCCTGCTTCTATACCAAAATCCCCGGTAGCTGCCACCCAACCCATCATAAAGGGAATCGCCCCCGGAAAAGCTCCAACAAATACAGATAAAGGAGTCTTTGTTTTTAAAGGTGTATAAACACATACATACAGAAAGATAGATACTCCTCCAAAAACTGCCGTAATTGGATTTATTATATAAAGGGTTAGTAAACCAAGTATTGTAAATGATGTTGCGATAATAAAAGCTGTTCGCACGCTCATTCTACCCGCAGGAATAGGTCTATTTTTTGTACGATCCATCAAAACATCGAGATCTCGCTCAATAATTTGATTGTATGCATTGGAGGCGCCTACCATTAAATAACCACCAACAGCAAGAAGCAAGATGGTCAACCAGTCGAGTGTATAAGCACCTAGTAGGTATCCAGCCATACTTGAGAATACCACACTGATAGCCAGACGCATCTTTGTGATTTCTTTAAAATCTATCCAAATAGATGAAGATGTAGTATGCGTGTTTTCGAGGCTCAAATGCGTGTAATTCAAGGGCTTTAAAAAGTCGTGCAAAGATACTGCACACACACTTTCTACACAACCTTATCAAAGGTTATTAAATACAAGAGAAATATATAAATAAGCAGGATGTGTAACCCATATTGTAAACCCTTAATTATTAGCTTAAACCTACTACTAATCAATCTGATTTATTAAACTTAAAACCGAAGTACTAGATGAAAATTTAAAGATTAAAACACTTAAAATTAGTGCTGAAACAAATTAGAGTTATAAGCCAACTGAATCATAGACCTGTACTTTTTCCCACAAATCAGCAGATTCTTCTATAAATTTTAAATGCACAGGCTCTTCCTGATAACTGTTCTGCGCTTCTTTAGATGGAAATGTTAATATGATTGAATAGGTCCAACTGTTATCTACCACATCGCGCGGCGTATTTGCAGGCACCCCTATAAACTTAGTTTTAGCATAGTCACTTGTATTCAAAAATTTCTTTAGGGACGTTTCAAATGCTTTTCTATCTTCTGAATTATCCGGATTTTTTAACCAGAAATACACGACATGAGCAAAATTAGAATCAAAATCCCCTTCTGAAGAATTTGAATTTTTACAAGAATTTGAGATTATTAATACCAATGTTAGTCCAAGCAATAAATATTTTTTCATAATCTAATAATCATAATACCAGTTAAATAAATCTGTTCGAATTCCAAAATTAACCCAAAGCGTTTTCTCAGTAAAATTTACAGGGTCATATTGATCAATCTTATGATCTCTATATAAAACATTCGTATAGATCTTAAGATTTGTTGAAGGGTTTACCAGGTATCCCAACTCAATATTTCCTAATAAGGTAGTCCCCTTATTGCCTTGACCTATTTCTATGCCTTCCTCACTAGGTATATTTTCATCATTACCATAGATACTTCCACCATAATAAGTGGTATTAATATCACCTACTTCAAACCCTCGTTCTCCATAAATTAGTTTTGCTGTACCATACCACCTCTCATTTTCATATCGCGCAATACCTATAAGTTCTCTAAAATTAGCTCCCCACAAATGAGCCATAGATTGATTATTATGACCATAATTCAGCTCAATCTCATTATTAGAATACACATATGGTCTAACCTGATTAAATTCAAACTGGAGCTGTAAATTATCAATTTTGAACGCATCATAGTATTTAAACCCTAACTGCACACCTTGTTTGTTCTTATAACTCTTAGCACTACTAAACACTGCAGCGGTAGAAAATTCATCGATAATCACCTGGCTATACATATTAAATTTATCACTAAATTTATATTTAGCACTCAATCCTATTAATGCATTACCGCCTCGTGAGCCAGTTGAGAACTCAATAGCTCTGTAAAAAATAACCGGGTTTAAATAATTAAGGTCAAATCCTCGATCGTTATCATTTGTCCAAATAACATTTTCAAATAACCCAATATTTAGACGTTTTGTCGCGTTAAAACTCAGGTAATGATTAGCCATAAATTTGGTTTTGAAAGATCCGTCAGAAACTACTTCCGGCCGCACATCCCTCAACGACATCCATGTATTTGAATACTTAAATTTCCAAAATGTTGTGTTAAGCTTTAAAAATGGGTATGGACTTGCATTGTCGCTTTGTAAAAGCGACCTGTAGCCATCTCCTATAAAATTTTTACCATGACCAAACTGCACATTAAAATATTTACTCGGCGCGTAGGATAAATAGGCCTCGGCAACTGGGTAATCAAAATCTTCTGTACCAAAATCAGCTGCTACACCTCTACCCGGTACGATTGCTGGATTGCCACCATCTGGTCGTAAGGAACGCGCAAAACGGTTATAATAACCAGCGAAACTACCCTGACTTTCATAAAAAACTGTGTAAAAATTAAGCTTATCTCCTAGTCCACCCTGAAAAATTAAAGCACGTGTATTATTATATGTATAATTTTGATTTTCTGAATCTGCACTCTCAAAACCCAATTGTAAATCTGCCGCAGGATCTAATGTAAACCAGTAGCCCTCACCCTGAAGAGTTACCATATGCTCATTCCATAACTTTCTCCCAAACCAGGATTCTTTTTCTTTATAAAGTTGTTCCCGATTTTCTTTAAAATCATAATAATCATTTACACTAGCATAGGTAAATGGTTTACTTGCCGTATGACTATTAGTTCCAACGCGATTTAATTCTTGATCAAACCTACTATACGTTTCATGTGAAAAAGGGATATATAATTGAGAGGTATATTCGCGGTTTTCAAAAGGATAGGTTTTAATCGAATCATACTCACTATTCATATCAATAGCTGAGATTTTCTCTATCGTATTAACCGATGCTTTTTTAGTAGTGGGTAGCGCGGTTTGAGTCCTTGAAAACGGAATTGGGATAGGCATACTAAACTGCATATAGGTTGGCTTACCGTTATACATTGCAGGTGTAACTTGAGGGAGTGTAGAAAAAACGCGCTTTAACTCTTCCTTCAACTCTGAATATGCTGCTGTAATATTTAAAACTTCAAATTCACCTTCTTTAGTAACCTCAAAAAGAATTACCATATCACCAGAGTAAGACTCATCTATAATTTGCTGAGGCATTTTGAATTCTGAAGTAACTTTAGAAATAAGCGTTTTATTAAAACACTCTTTCAAGTCATCCACTAACACATTATTGCACTCTTCAAAGACAGGATGCTTTTCAAAATTACCTTTAACAAGTTGGGCATTTATAAACTGGCAAGTAAAGAATACACCGCAGAATGCTAGAAGTCTAAACATAGATAATTACAATTTAGGAAAGCGAAAGATAGCATTTTTCAGAAAACCTTTTAAAAACATAAAACTCTCAGAGTTTTATAATATGATTAAAAAAAATCCCGTCTCGCGTTAGCGGACGGGATTTTAAATATTTATTTAAATTCAGTTAATCCTGAACTTGGAATACAATAGGTAATGAATATAATACCCCTACTGCCTTACCTCTTTGTTTACCTGGAGTCATTTGCGGTAATAATTTAATTACGCGCTCTGCTTCAGATTCCAATCTTGGGTGAGGTCCTCGAGATCCTATATCTACTATGTTTCCTTTTTGATCAATTTTGAAACGTACATAAATACGGTTTACACCTGATAAGCCAAGTTCACTACCAAGTTCAGTGTTGAACTTTCTATTTACAAACTGGCTAATTTTCTCAGACATACACTTCTTCTTAGCGTCATTTCCTTTTTCGTCTTCGCAACCAGGATAAACCGGCACGTTTTCAATAACAGCAAATGGTACGTCTTCAATAACTTCTTCATCAACGAAAGAAACTTCTTCAACTTTAACAATCTTCTCTTCCTGACTAGTTTCAGTAGATTCGATTACAGTTTCCTCAATCTCTTTGTCATCCTCAACAACTTCGATGATTTCCGGAGCTGGTGGTGGCGGTGGAGGTGGTGGTGGAGGTGGTGGTGTGTTCAATTCAGTAATTGGCACATCTTCTTCAAGAACATCGTCCATATTTAATTGACCGATGTCAATGGCCTCTTTCTCATAAGTTTTCCACTCGATAGCCGCATAACTCAGCCCGAGTATCAAAATAAGGCCTAACTGAAAGAAGAGAACACTTCTCTTACTCAGGTCTGCTTTAGGATTTTTCTTAGGTTCCATGAATCTTAGTTATTAAGGATTGCTAATTTAAATAAAAATAGCTTCAACTCGAAATTAAAATTTTGATTTTAATCGCAAAAACAACGATTTCATTGAAATTATTAGGATCACTCCTGTTAAAATACCAATGCAATTCGCTATAAAATCTTTAAAATCTGCTGATCTAGAGACTGTTGCTACTCCTTGAATTACCTCAATAAGTATACCATAAAATACTCCTAGACCAACGCTTTTTATTAAAGAACGGCTATAAATCTGTTTTTTATTGCTAAAATAGAAGCCTAAAAACCAAATTATAGTAAAAAATAAATACGCCAGAAGATGCACAAGTTTGTCACTATCCTTTGGTGCATTTGAAACGTGAGGCATGGGCATCAAACATACAACTGCTATTAAAAGCGTATATATATAAGCCGCAAGCCTAAATAACTTACCCACCTATTAATTCTTGATAAGCAGCTGCATCTAATAAATCCTCTAATTCACTTGAATCTGAAAATTTAATCTTAATCATCCATCCTTTTCCATAAGGATCTTCATTTACAGCCTCTGGCTCTGCCTCAAGAGCGGTGTTAAATTCGACAATTTCTCCTGTAAGTGGCAAGAATAAATCTGAAACTGTCTTAACTGCTTCAACCGTACCAAAAACCTCTTCACGATCAAGCGATTCTCCCTCAGTCTCAACCTCAACGTATACGATATCGCCAAGCTCACCTTGAGCAAAATGCGTTATACCTACCGTTGCGATATCTCCTTCAATACGCACCCATTCGTGATCTTTTGTATACTTTAAATCTGATGGTAAACTCATAACTTATATTTAATTAATTTCCGAAATTATATCTCAATGTTAATCCTGATCTAATAGTGGTTTGCGGATATGCCGTTGAAATTGCATACGTAGCAAACGAATGATCATAGTAAAATATCGCAGTAAGGTTTTTACTTAATGCATAATCTGCAGTAAAAGTTAACCCGTAAATATCCTGTCCTGCAGTGATCTGACTATTTTCAATATCTAAATAACGTACAACGGTTTCATTCTGTCTTAACGATAGATCTGCTTTAAAGTTTAAATCACTTTTTAAGATCGTACGTTTCCCTCCTACTCGCGTGGCAAATCTAATATCTTTTAAGCGATATCCTAAACCTATTATGTATTCGTTTCCATGAATTTCCGTAAGCAAATTATTATCAAAGCTTAACGATAAGGTTCGGTCTTTTCTTAATTCAGCTAATATCTTAACCGAATTTTTCATTTCAAAGTCAAGCCTGATTAAAGGAGAAAATATTTCAGTAAGATTAATATTTGAATACAAAACCGGATTTAAGAAATCTCCAGCTTGATTTACTTGAGCATCAGATATATCATTATTTAAACTTCTATCGTAGTTTAAGTTTGTTCTAAACTGATTCACCGTATAACCGGCTTGATAACCATGGTTTACAGAAAAGCGTTTGAAGCGTTTCTTAAACCAATCAAATTTCATCAACCCTGTATATTTTAAATTCCAGTTAGGAAGCGGGAAACTCCTAAACGCTCCCAGAGAGACATTATCTGCATTACCCGGCGTATATGCAGATAAGAATGCAGGAAGCAATACAGCTTGGCTTGTTCTACTAAAACCTACCGGATATCCATTTTCATCACGCGGATATTGATCATTTCCATAAAAATCTTCTGCAAGTCTATTTGCAATTACCAGACGGTTTGACCTAAACTGATTAAAATTTGCAGAGGACTCCAGAGAACTCGAATTAAATGCTGTACCAATCATCAACGTCGAAATACTGTAGTTACCAATAGTATTTCCGGTTAGACTTGTATAGTCAAGAGTAGTAGGATCTACTCTATAATTCTCATTGTAGGTTTCTTGATAAATGCGGTTCATATTTACATCTATCGTAAGGTCTTCTAAAAAGCTAGTTTGAGCTTGAATATCTAATTTACGATTTTCTACCTCGCTATATTGTTCATTATATTCCTGATATAATGTTAACCAACCCTGTCTGGCAGCGTAATCTCGTATTTCTGCCTGACTACCAAATACAAATCCTGTAGAAGGTCTAACCGTACCTAGAAAACCTACACCCGGGAGATAGCCCGGAAGATAGGTACCGTTATTTTGCTCATAATTAACTTGAATTCTTTTAATTCCTGTAGCAAAGCCTACTAACGTATTTGTCGCTTTATCACCAGCACTCAATCTTTGATCATCAGACGTGGTATTAACTGTCTTAGGATTTCCTAATGTAGGCACTGCCTGACTTCTTGCAGACTTACTTGTTACTCCAACCTTCTTTTTTGACAACCCTAAAGCATCGTACAGGGTTTTCATATCTAAAGATGTCTGCAGCGAATGGGTATTTGCATTTTGAACAGAATTTCCTAAATCTGGAATACCTTCTAAGGTTTGTAATTGATAAGAACCCCGTGTCCATTGAAAATCTGCACTATACGAATACGTAGATTTTACAAAATCTAAGTAGGGCAACTTACTAACCGGCAAATCATAATTAATCTGCATAGTTTGATTATGCCTGTCTGGAGTTCCAACATCAAAAAAGCTTGTATAAACATCTCCTGCGTTAGGATCTAAAGAATTATCCGGATTTAAATAATTACGTACTACCCGATTTTGATACTGTTCTAGATTAACACGCAGTGATTTTGTAACTGGATAGTTAATTGCGAAATTTCTGTCAAATTGATAATTGCGTTGCAAATATTCTGGTATAGGGATAGATCCTTCGGTAGCCAGAAGATCTCTAAATCGCTGCTGACTATATTGCCGCGTAATGTTTGAAGTAATATTTACACTAGCCGGTAAATAATTTATATTAAAATCTTTGAGCAGCTTCCAATACTTACTTACAAATAACGAATCATTATTTTTAAATGGCTCATAGGGTTTTGACTTAAATGCAAAGCCATAGGCAGCACCGGCTCTAACATTTTTACTCACAGATTCTTCAATCTCAAAATCTTTATGATCCTCTTGATTGTGACTGTAAGCAAATGTGAAATTTTCAACATCCCACGGCATAGGCTTCTTCTCACCTGTACGCTCTTTTCTTACGCCTATAAAGTTAATGCTTTGTCTTTTTGTACGCTCGATCGCTATATCTTTTATGCGCTCCCTCTCTGCTTCAGAAGCAGCAGATGATAAACGCTCATCAAGTTTAATATCTGTAAAAAGGGGATCGTATTCGGGTGTAATTGTTTCGCCTCCACTAGCATAATTAAAAGGAACCTTTATACCCCATTTTTTAGGAAGCAACTGACCTAAATTTATGTTTGTTACAACATCATAAGATTGCACATCCTCTCTACTGCGTTGATTAGGGCCCGCATCTATGCTTCCAAAACCAACAGTAGATTGACGGGCTGTTCCTGATACAGTCGCAAAATCTGCAAGATTAGCATCTAAATTAACGACACCTGCCCATCCTCCTTGATTTTGAAGACCAGATAATCGAAGTTCGTTAAACCAAGCTTCTGCACAAACTGTATTTTGCCCTTCATCATTGCCATTTTTTAAACCTAGCATCAACAATCTCACGTCACCAAAACTCGGATTTCCTTTAATACCTACTCTCACCTTACCGGTTTCATAAGGAGTTCCTGCAGGGTCAGCTATTAAATTTGCTTCTTCATCAAAATAAGTAATATCATCAACCAGAGTATTAAACTCTCCCCCAAAGAAAACCGCTTTTACTTTTTGCAATATGTCTAAGGACAACTTTAATCTATTTACTTCTGGCCAGATTAAATCTGGACTACTTGTACCAAAAGCTGTAGGACTCAACGGCAATTCGATCTGATAGAAATTCTGTGTCAAATCTGTTCCCATTCTTACTATTGCAACCACTTCATTATCCTGAACAGCTGTTTCATTTAATAGTGATTCTAGATGCACAAACATTTCCAGGTTTTCATATTGACGCATGTCTAACCTGAAATTCTTATAAACAGCACGACTATCTTGCGTCTCTAAATCACAAACCTCTAAAGAAAGTGACTGCTCATTTTGCCTAATATTATTGTTGTTATTTATAAGCTCTTCTCTGTAAACTCCGGGAGGTAAAACATATGGAATGGGATTACGATCATTATTATCTTCAATATTGACTGAGGTTACTTCAAATCGGGTATTTTCTGTATCGGGATCAGACTCATCAGGATCTAAGGTGTACAAATATCTACGGTAATCTCCTCTTACGAGATCAAGTGATCCTAAACGTAGAACGGTAGGTTGTTGCCATCCGCTCATATACATTCGCATAAAGCGTATAGATCGAAAGTCATTAATTCCCCCTTGCTTATTTGTAGCAGCACTAATAGGCACTTTAAATTGATACCATGTGACTGGAAGCGTATTACCATTTTGAAGAGTAACTTCAATATCACGCTGATCTACTATAAATTCATTTTCAATATTTAAACTAGCTCTATTTATATCTAATTGATATTCATAATAGCTATCAACCGTATTCATTGTAAAATCCCGGTTTATATCTTCTGTATCGGGGATGGTAGTTGAACCTCTATTTGTTTGCGACACATCTACAGGCGAATTACCTTCCTGCCCATTGTATTGTTTGTACCTATTTAATATAGATCCGTCTGCAGAAACAAAATATTGATAGTTATCTCCTGCCGGATCGGCTAGACCGGCAAATCCCGGGAAGTTTGCTGCTTCCTGATCATCACTAAGTCCGTCATAACCTACATCTTGATTTGTACGCTGATCACCTTCGGTATCAAATGCGTAAATCAATGCTTGATTAGTAGGCACTTTTCCATATGCTGTAGCTACCGTGTTTGTAGCTCCACCATCCTGAGGCAATCCGTTTTCATATTGCTTACGACCATCCTTAAGAATGTCTTCAGAAATATTACCTAAATTTAAAGTAAGACGGCCTCCGGTATTTGTTGCATTTTCAGCATAAATAAATGGATCCATCATCCAGAATTCTATAAATTCTACATTGGCCTGCTCAAAATCTGTAGAAGCAAAAGATCTCATAATCCCACCAAAATTCTGTTCTGGATTTTCTAAAATCCCATCCTGCGCATCAATACTATAATTATAAGGACCACGCTCCTGAGGATAATAAGCCATATCCAGAGTAAATAAGGCCTGTGTGGTACCTGCTATGATATCTTGCTCAGGAAAAATCTCATCTCTAAACACTCTTCGTGTGGCGTAAGTAGACACATCTGCATCTGTTATACCATCCGGGCGTTGCGATGTATAAAAAATAGGATCTATTGTATACCAGGCAAATTTTGCTCTTCGGTATCCAGCTCTTAAATCTCCATTTGCAAATTCTCCACCAAAATCTACTGGTGAAGAAGCCAGACTCCATTGCAGGGGCGAGCTTATATCTAACGCAGTTTGTGCACCTTCAAAATCATCAATGTACGATGCAGCTAAACCACCAAATTCTGTTGCTTTAGGTTGTCCTGGCATGAGGTAGGCAACCTCACCTCTGAAAGAAACGTTAGAAGGAACATCGGTATCTATATTTGGAAGCTTATTAACAAGGCGAGTTAGAAATGGAACCTCTGTAGAAAAATTAGCATTAAGACCAAAAATGGTGTTATTTATTGGCTCAAAACTATAAGTTGCTTTTTGTGTAAGTGGTCGCTCATTAAGATTAATCAATGTACCACCCAGCATGAAGTTTTCGTTGAACTGGTGTTCTACATTAAGGCCTGTAAAACGCTTTGTCTGCTGACCGAATAGTGAATTGTTTTCAGTAGAAACCTGTATCGGAATTCCCGACCCTTTAAGCGCCTGATCTAAAATAATTACTCTTCCTCGTTGATAGTCTACAGAATAATCTAGTCCTTCTTGAAGAACTCTACCTCCCGCGGTTACGGTAACAGATCCCTGCGGAATATTAAATCCTCCAATTGGAATACCTTCTTCTTGAGTAGATTTAAAGGTACCCTGCAACTGAAATAAATTTTTATCTGCATTATCCTGAGCTATAGTTTTTGTTGAGTTATACAAAGAAGTATAAACATACTTGCGCTGGTTTGCATTATAGGTATCTGGATTCTCGTAATTTTCGGTACCAGAATCTCGCAGTTTATTAAACAGATATTCACCAAAAGGTTCTACTGAGGTAAATATGATACTTCCAGTACTTTGATTAACTGTAAGTCCATTTACATAATCAAAAAAACCATCTCCTCCATTTTGAGGATCTCCAAATGTGGTTAGGTTATCAAGATTAAAAACATTAAGTAAAGGTGTGTTTTGCACATCTTCGGGAAGAGCAGGTCCACCAGCAGCAGCCGTGATATAATTTATGGGCGATGGAGAAGTATATACAATATTCATTCTAAAGCCGTCAGGCTCCAGCTGTCCTACTCCGAGACCATAAATGTTTTTCATCATCAAATCCCAGATAGGCTCATTTACATCTGTAATATTACTTTTTAAAAGTTTTACAATTAGCGCTTGCGATGTACCTCCTTGTCCAGGTGTGATTAAACTATCTAAGATTCCATCATTGTTTACATCTGTCCCTCGTATTTGCCCATTAACCTTAGCATCTGCTCCATCAGCAATCTGATCATTATCGACATCTTGACCATTTTCATTAATACCATCTCCATTTGCGTCAACATCGACAAGATCTGGTATACCATCCCCATCTGTATCTGGGTAGGCCCCACTTGTAGCATCTACACCATCATTAGCAAATTCACCTACTTGATAAACCTGGCCGTTCACGGTGTACTGAAAGGCAACTGCCAGAACCTCATCATTACTTAATCGCTGATTGAGAGATATATATCCTAATTGCGTATTAAGTGTATACTCTGATGTAGTAAGCTGACGCGCATTTTCTAATGAAGCATAATCTGATCCATCTGAAACTTGTACTCCACCAAAACCTTGATTTACTGTAGAAGCATCTCGAATAGCGGGTGTTAAAATTGTTTGACCATTTCCGGATAGACCAAAAGGATTAAAATCATTACTAGAGTTTCTTGGAAAACTACCCGCAGGTAAATTAATGAACCCTGCAGGAATTGTCTGCAATCCTATTTGAGTGGGTGTGGACTCCCCGATGTCCTGAATCGCCACAATATTACGTGTATTCTCAAAGCGTTGAGTACGGTTTGTAACCCATACTTCAACCCGGGTAATTTGAATATTTGAATTTATAAATGGATAGTTTGCAAGCGCTCTATTATACGTATCTCTAAAATACTGCGCTAAAAAATAATGCCTGTTCTCATCATACTCCAGTGCTTGAATTTCAAAATCCTGTAGGGTACCATCTCCCTGAGCTAAAACCTGCTGGGTTTGACTTTGTTGCTCTGAAAATACACCTGTGATTTTTGTTTTCCCAAATTGAAGCTGGGTCTTAACACCAAATAGACTTTGCGAACCTTGGATCAAAGCGCTGTTTAAGGGCATACTCACATTACCGACTTCAATTTTCTGAATAATGTCGTCTTCGTTTGGCGTATATTCTAGCTTAATCTGATTTTGAAAACTAAAACTAGCCTCTGTATCGTAAACAGCATTTACCTGAAGTCGCGTTCCTACTTTACCGAGTAAACTTAAACTTATACGCTGATCAAAATCAAAACTAAAATTCGTACGATTTCTAGGAGAAAAGCTAGGATTATCTTGTTTTGTAAATAAACCACCGATATCCATTTCAACGCTACCCGTAGGAATAAATTCAATATTATTACCTCCGAAAATTGATTCAAACAATCCGGAATTCACGTAAAAATTAGGCAGTAAACTTTTTTGATCTTCTTTTCCTTCTTCAGTTTTACCATCTACAGCGGCAATCTTTTGCTGAAAATAATTACGCATCTGTTCCTTTTGAACAAGTGCTTTAAATTCTTCTGGAGTTAAGATTCGAGGGTAATTTATAGAATACTCCCCTATACTTTCAGTATAAATATATTTATCGGTAAGAGGATCGTACGTGTATTTTGAAATTATAGAATTAGGATTCCTAAGACTAAGTTTACCTAAAGAAAAACCTGTATTTGTAGAATCTTTAGCCTTTTCCTCTTGAGCAAATAAAGACATCGAGCACAAGAATGTGCTTGAAACTAATAGCATTTTTAAAGAAAACCAACGTAGTTTTATAACCAAAGTCTATTATAGTTTTTTAAGGGCTAATTTTATAATTGTTTCTACAGAAGCATCAGGATTTTCACGTACTATACTATCACAAACTTTCTCTGCTTGTTTACGAACGAAGCCAAGAGTCTCTAAAGCTGATAACGCTTCATCCTTATTGGTATTGCCTGAACCTGCTGAAACATCATCTACATCATAAACTTTGAGAATTTTATCTTTTAAGTCTAGAATAACGCGTTGTGCTGTTTTTGCACCAATTCCCTTAACGCCTTGAATAGTTTTTACATCTCCCGTTCCTATTGCTTGCTTAACTTGAGTAGGATCTAACGATGACAACATTGTGCGAGCAATACTAGTACCCACACCACTTACAGATATTAGTAGTTTAAAAATCTCCCGCTCTGATTTTTGAGAAAAACCATAAAGCGTATGTGAATCCTCTTTAATATGAAGATAGGTATAAAGCATTATACTTTCTCCCTCAGGTAAAAGTGAAAAAGTATGTAGCGAAATATTTACAAAATATCCTACTCCTTGACATTCAATAACGACATCTGTATGGTTTTTTTCGACCAACTTGCCTTTTAAAAATGTAATCATCTACTAGAAAAAAGTTAAGGCTCCAAATGTACTAAAATTAATTAGCACATTTGAAGCCTGTTAGATTGAGTACTAGCCTTTAATATCGCCTAAAAGTACCTCTTGTAATTTTTTGCCTTTTTGCTGAGCATCAATAACTGCTACTGCAGCCATATTTACAATTTCATCTACACTTGCCCCAAGTTGAAGAACGTGTACCGGCTTGTTCATTCCCATCATTATAGGCCCTATGTTATCTGCCTTATTTAACTCTTTAATCATTTTATACATGATGTTTGCAGAGTCGATATTTGAGAAAACCAAGGTATTTACCTTTCTTCCCGCTAACTTAGAAAATGGAAATTTGCTCTTTAATAAATCTGCATTCAAAGCAAAATCTGCCTGCACCTCTCCATCTACAGCTAATTCTGGATGGTATTTATGAAGGTAAGAAACTGCCTCTCTAACTTTATCTGCCTGCGGATTTTTTGATGAACCAAAATTAGAATACGAAATCATCGCTATAACCGGCTCCATACCAAATAATCGTACTGTACGCGCAGTCATTAAAGCAATTTTTGCAAGTTCTTTTGCAGTAGGCTCAATATTTATAGAAGTATCTGCCAAAAATAAGGGTCCTCTACTGGTGTTCATTAGGTTTGCTGCAGCTACTTTTTGAACATTTGGCGCAGCTCCTATTACTTCGAGTACAGGTTTTACTGCAGAAGGATAACTGCTGCTATATCCTGTAATCATCGCATCTGCATCCCCTACATTCACCATCATTGATGCGTAGTAATTACGCTGTCTCATGAGTTTTTGTGCATCAAATAAGGTCACCCCTTTACGCTTACGTTCTTGCCAATAAATGTTTGCATATTTATTTAATTTCTCCTTTTCCTCTGGAGTTTTAGGATCTATGATTTCGATATCTGCCTCAAAATCCAATTCCTCCATTAATTCAGCGATAGTCTCTCTGTTTCCTAATAATACAGGAGTTCCTATTCCTTCATCATAAATAATCTGAGCAGCTTTCATAACATCAAGTTGATCTGCTTCAGCAAAAACAACACGCTTAGGCTCTGTCTTTGCACGGTTGAGTATAAGTCTTACAATCTTATTATCAGATCCCATGCGGTCTAATAATTCATCCTCATACTTTTCCCAATCGGTAATGGGTTCTTTAGCCACTCCACTTTCCATAGCTGCTCTTGCAACTGCCGGTGGCACTTTTGTTATTAATCGAGGATCAAATGGTTTTGGTATTATATAATCTGTACCAAAATTTAATCGGGTTTCCCCGTAAGCTATATTTACCTGTTCGGGCACAGATTCTTTTGCAAGTTCTGCTAATGCCTTTACAGCAGCCATTTTCATTTCTTCATTAATCTTAGTAGCCCTAACATCTAATGCACCACGGAAAATGAACGGGAAACCAAGCACATTATTTACTTGATTAGGATGATCTGAGCGACCTGTAGCCATAATGATATCCTTCCGGGTTCTGGTAGCCAAATCGTAATCAATTTCCGGATTGGGATTTGCCATTGCAAATACAATAGGATTAGGCGCCATTGATAATAGCATTTCGGGCGTCACTATATCAGCAATAGAAAGACCTATAAAAACATCTGCATCAACCATTGCTTCATCAAGCGTATCTATTTTTCGGTCTGAAGCAAATTCAGCTTTCTCAACAGAAAGACTTTCTCTGTCGCTGCGTATCACACCACGACTATCTAGCATTACTATATTTTCGTTGCGCGCACCAAAAGCTTTATAAAGTCTCGTACACGATACAGCAGCTGCACCGGCACCACTAATTACGATACGCACTTCTTCCAGTTTCTTTCCGGTAAGTTCAACAGCATTCAATAATGCTGCTGCAGAAATAATAGCCGTCCCGTGCTGATCATCATGCATTACTGGTATATCAAGCTCTGCCTTTAAACGACGCTCAATTTCAAATGCTTCAGGAGCTTTAATATCTTCTAAATTGATCCCTCCAAATGTGGGAGCAATATTTTTTACAGTAGCTATAAATTCTTCTACATCTTTTGTTCCCACTTCGATATCAAATACATCGATACCGGCAAATATTTTAAAGAGTAAACCCTTTCCTTCCATTACTGGCTTAGATGCCTCCGGACCTATATCGCCCAGACCTAATACTGCAGTTCCGTTAGAAATCACGGCTACAAGGTTACCTTTAGCGGTATATTTATAGGCATTCTCAATATCTTTTTCTATTTCTAAACAAGGTTCTGCAACACCCGGAGAATAGGCCAGAGAGAGATCTCTTTGTGACGAATACTTTTTTGTAGGCACCACTGCAATTTTACCAGGAGTAGGTTTTGCATGATATATTAATGCTTCTCTTCTCTTACTTTCTTTGCTCATATTATATTTGTTTACTCTAGTACAAAAATAGACCTAATATTGAATCGCGTTAATTTTATAACAGAATCATTTAAAAAAAATTGGCCCTTATTGATTTAAAAATTATTAATTCTGACTTTATGCTGATTCTGTACTTTTCTAGAACTATAGTTCAAAACTAAAAATTCTCAAACTAAATATATAATTTGAGAATTTTAAGATTGAAAGGTTATGCTTTCTATTCGTAAACTCGTTCTGCGTGTTTAGGTTTTAATCTCAATGCAAGAATTGCAGCTATACCAAAAAATACACCACCAAAGAGAATTGCATTTATCGCGTTTCCTCCTAATAGATATTTGTATATAGGACCAAAAGTCACCGTCTGAATCCCCATAGGAATTACAATCATCATATTTAAAATACCCATATATATCCCGCGCTTTTTCTGAGGCACAATCTTAGATACCATGGTATAGGGTATTCCCATCATTGCAGCCCATCCAATCCCAAATAATATCATAGGCAATAATACAAGTAAAGGATCTGTAATGTAAGGTATTGTGAGTAAAGCTATTGCCGAGCCAAAAAGACTTAGTGCATAAACCTTACGCCCACCAAATTTTAAGGTAAGTGGAACTAATGCAAGCGCCACTACTATTGTAGTTATATTATAGGTTGTACTCATTTTAGCTGCTTGGGCTGCTGCTTGAGACGTATTAAAATTCATTGTTGTACGGAATAACGGCACCGTAAATTGCCAATAGATAAATAATGCATACCATTGAAATAAATAAACTCCCGCTACGCGCCACATAAAACGTGGCATTTCTTTAATTGTGCTTGCAATCTCTACAAATGGGATTTTAACACGCTGAGAGAATGGCAATGCGCGGTGCTCATTAATTTCAGCAAGCTCTTCCTCTGTGGGAGGGATTTCCGGAGTTTTAAGTACAGACCACAGAATTGTCACTACAGATAAAATAGCTCCAATAAAGAATGAATAGTACAGCCACTTAGGAATGGTACCTGCTGCATCTATAGCGCCATCTACACCGCCAAACCAATCTTGAAACAGAAATATGGAAGCGTTGGCTAATACGATACCCGCACCTACAAATAAACTTTGCATCTGGTAGCCCAGGCTTAATTGTTTTGCCGGTAATTTATCACCTACAAAAGCACGGTAAGGCTCCATAGCCATATTATTTCCTACATCTAGTATCCAAAGTAAACCTACTGCAAACCAAAGTGCTGGACTATATGGAAAAGCAAATAAACATAAACTTCCTATTAGCGCACCTATGAGAAAAAAGGGCTTACGACGGCCACCCCATTTGGGAATCCATGTCTTATCTGAAATTGCACCAATTATAGGCTGAATTACGAGACCAGTAATAGGACCTGCAATATTTAAAATAGGCAACATATCATCTGAAGCACCTAAAAATAAAAATATAGGATTTATGGCTGTTTGCTGTAAACCAAAACTAAACTGAATTCCTAGGAATCCAACATTCATATTAAAGATTTGCCAAAAAGAAAGCTTGGGTTTTGGGATAGAACCTAAAATTTTATTCATTTTTAAAAACTAAGTTGATAAATATTGTTTCAACAACCTGCAAGGTCATAAATGATATTCTATAATAAATATAAAACGATGTAGTTTAGAGAATCAATAATTGTGCGCTCAATATACGAGAATAACATATTGAATGGTAGAAAATATTCTAAGTTCCTCAAATTAAAACTTTCCATTTAAAAATTTAATATTCCGCTCTAAGCCTTTGAACTTAGTTCTCTTTACAGGAGATTTTTTAAACAGTGTTGAAAATACTTCTTGAGTAAGTTCTTTCCATTCACTTTTAGAATACTTCAAAATCTCTGGATTAGGATCAAACAAAGGCTCGTTATGTGGCTTTGAAAATCTGTTCCAGGGACAAACGTCCTGACAAACATCGCAGCCAAACATCCAGTCATCCATTTTGTCCTGAGCAAATGAAGGTAATTCATTTTTAAGCTCTATGGTAAAATAACTAATGCACTTACTTCCGTCAACCACATGAGCATCTACAATGGCGTTTGTGGGACAAGCATCTATGCAAGCGGTGCAAGAACCACAGTGATCTGTTACAGGTGTATCATAATCAAGATCGAGATCGATTATTAACTCTGCTATAAAATAGAACGAACCCACCTGCTTTGTTAATAGATTACTATGTTTTCCTACCCAACCTAAGCCGCTCTTTGCGGCCCAAGCCTTATCAAGTACTGGGGCAGAATCTACGAATGCCCTTCCCGCTACTTCTCCTATATTCGCATTAATGAATTCTAGTAATTCTTTTAGCTTATCCTTAATTACAAAATGATAATCTGTACCATAAGCATATTTTGATATCTTATACGTATCCTCTCGCTGCTTCTCATCAGGATAATAGTTTAGAAGCAATGAAACTACACTCTTAGCTCCTGGAACTAGCAATGTAGGGTCTAAACGTTTATCAAAATGATTTTCCATATATGCCATTTCACCGTGCATATTTTTATTTAACCAACTTTCTAATCGTGGTGCTTCCTGTTCTAAAAACCCTGCTTTTGAAATACCACATGACATAAAGCCCAGTCGCTGAGCTTCATCTTTGATAAGTTTCGTGTATTTCAATTTGTTTTCTATCAATCTTTTCGTTTTGAAAATTGAAGAATTGCATTTTTTGGCTTCAAGGTAATCAGTGGTTTAATTTCAATAGGAGAAGACTTATACTCTATTTTATAAACTTTCATAAGCTCATAAATAGTAAGAATCATTTCATACATAGCAAAATTATTACCAATGCACATACGCGGTCCTGCTCCAAAAGGATAATAGTAAGGAGAGTATTTTATAGTTTTATCCTCAAACCGATCTGGGTTAAATACTTCTGAATCTTTAAAATAATTCTCATCCCTATGAATCTCATAAATTGAAAATAATAAATTCGTGTTCGGTTTAATTTCAAAATCTGAAAAAGCATCAGACTCTATACTTACGCGATCAATAAAATAGGCTGGTGGATAGAGTCGCATCGTTTCATTAATCACCTGCTCGGTATACTGTAACCCTTTAAGTTTAAGTAGCAAATCATCCTCATCCTTTAAGGTGATTACTTCAGAATAGATTTTATCTTGAATTGAAGGGTTTCTTGCTAATAATTCCGCAGCAAACGTTAGTGCATTTGAGGTGGTCTCGTGTCCAGCTGTGAATAAGATAAGTATTTCATCGATGAGCTGCTCATCATCCATTGCCAGACCGTTATCATATCGAGCATCGAGTAGCATATCTAATAAATCATCATAACGTTTCCCACTTTGACGACGTTTAGCCACAAAATCATTAAGAATATCACGCGCTTCCCTGGTAAGAGCAAGATTTTTCTCTAATTCACCAGAAAGCTTAAACCACCAAATTAAATAGGGCTGTCTCAATTCTTTGACTAACATTTCTTGAGCAGCTTCAGTAATATATTGAAGTCTATTTATTGCACGTGTATCAACTTCTCCACTAAATAGAGCTTTTACAACAGTTTGAAAAGCAAGGTCGTTAAATACTGGAAATATATTAAATGGCTGGTCAACTTCTATTTTTTCAATTTCAGTAAGTATAGCCTCCTGAATTTTATTGACTAAAGTCTCAAACTGTTTTTTGTGAAATGCCGGTTGTATTAATTTTCGTTGTTTTGCCCAATGCGCGCCATTAGACGTCAATAATTCATTACCTACATATTTGGCCAGATCTTTGGTTTGGATAGCCGACTTTTTATAGTTTTTTTGATTCTTCTGAAGCACATGTTGTGCAAACATGGCGTCTCTAGAGGAAACAACATCTTTTGAAATTCCTAGTTTAAGCCGAAATGTATTTCCTTTTAAATTAAAATTTTTCTTGTGAAACGGTAGCGGATTTTTAAGAATTGCCCTTGCAGATTTTAAAAAACTTAATCGTGAGACTTCAGGTATTTTATTCATACACTAAACCCGTTAAAATAAACCACCTTGCACTGCTCCTTTAATTCTATTCAAGTGCTTATAGGCAGACTCAGTTACTTCTCTTCCCCGTGGCGTACGCATAATAAATCCCTGCTGAATTAAGAATGGCTCGTACACCTCCTCTATTGTTTCAGCACTTTCAGAAACAGCTGTCGCCAAAGTTGTGATACCTACTGGACCTCCTTTAAATTTATCTATAATAGTTGCTAAGATTTTATTGTCCATTTCGTCAAGTCCGTGAGCATCTACATTAAGTGCTTTAAGACCAAAACGTGCAATTTCAATATCTATAGTACCATTTCCTTTAATCTGTGCAAAATCCCGCACCCTACGTAATAAAGCATTAGCAATACGCGGAGTTCCACGACTACGACCTGCAATTTCTATAGCCGCTTCCATACCTATAGGAACCTGCAAAATTTCGGCACTACGTTGTACTATAGTTGTCAACAACTCTGTATTATAATATTGTAATCTAGATGAGATACCAAATCTCGCTCGCATAGGAGCCGTTAGTAAACCAGATCGTGTAGTTGCACCTATTAACGTAAACGGATTAAGATTAATCTGAACCGTACGGGCGTTAGGCCCACTCTCGATCATAATATCAATCTTATAATCTTCCATTGCTGAATATAAATACTCTTCAACAATAGGACTCAGCCTATGAATTTCATCTATAAATAACACATCTCGCTCTTCTAAATTAGTAAGAAGACCAGCTAAATCCCCAGGCTTATCCAAGACCGGACCCGAAGTTACTTTAATACTTACACCGAGCTCATTTGCCAATATATTTGCAAGAGTGGTTTTCCCTAGACCAGGAGGCCCATGAAATAAGGTGTGATCTAAAGCCTCACCTCTACCATTAGCCGCTTGAACAAATATTTGAAGATTCTCAATAACCTGTTCCTGACCTGTAAAATCACTAAAACTTAAAGGCCTCAATGCACGTTCTAAATCGTGTTCTTCTCTACTGAAACCTTCTCCACTAGCATCTAAATTCTCATTCATAATGTAAATATACTAATTACCCTTTGAGCTAAAACTCATTGAGCATTATACCTAAATTAATGTATTAAAAACAAAAAGCCCGCTTTAACAGCAGGCTTTTAAATTATCATTGAAGAATCTTAATGATTCATTTCTTCTTCATTTGGTTGAAGCGGTACAGTCTGAGGAACATAATCCTGACCTGCAAGAACATAATCCGTTTCATCTTCATTTAGCTTGCTGTAGTCATAAGGCCAACGGTAAACACTAGGAATCTCACCAGCCCAGTTACCATGAATATGCTTATGCTCTGTAGTCCACTCTAAAGTATTAGATTTCCAAGGATTCTTCTCTCCTGTTTTACCGTAGAAAATAGAAATTATAAAGTTATATAAAAATACAAGTTGAGCTGCTGCAGTAACAATAGCGGCAATTGTAATCATAACATTTACATCTGCTAAATCATCAAAGTATGGAAATGCTGTGTTTGAGTAGTATCTACGAGGTAAACCAGCCATTCCTATAAAGTGCATTGGAAAAAATACAGCATAAGAACCTATGGCAGTTACCCAAAAGTGTACATACCCTAAATTTTTATTCATCATCTTGCCCTCAAACATTTTTGGGAACCAGTGATAAACACCAGCAAATAGACCATAAAGAGCAGATATACCCATTACCAAGTGGAAATGCGCTACAACAAAATACGTATCGTGAACATTTATATCAAGTGTACTATCACCTAAAATGATACCTGTTAAACCACCCGTAATAAAGGTTGACACAAGACCTATAGAAAATAACATTGCAGGGTTAAATTGCAAATTACCTTTCCATAACGTAGTTATATAGTTAAATGCCTTTACAGCAGAAGGTATTGCAATAAGTAAAGTAGTAAATGTGAATACAGACCCTAAAAATGGATTCATACCCGAAATAAACATATGGTGACCCCAAACAATTGTAGATAAAAATGCAATTGCCAAGATTGACGCAATCATCGCTCTATAACCAAATATAGGTTTACGAGCATTTGTAGCGATAACCTCTGAAGATATTCCTAATGCAGGAAGTAATACGATATAAACTTCAGGGTGACCTAAAAACCAGAATAAGTGCTCAAATAAAACTGGAGAACCACCACTGTTATGCAATACTTCACCACCTATATATATATCTGACAAGAAAAATGATGTACCAAAACTTCTATCCATAATTAGAAGTAAAGCCGCAGATAATAAAACCGGAAACGATACAATACCTATAATAGCAGTAACAAAAAATGCCCAGATTGTAAGTGGTAATCTAGTCATAGACATACCCTTTGTTCTCATATTGATCACGGTAACAACATAGTTAAGTGATCCTAAAAGAGAAGAAGCAATAAATATAGCCATTGAAACTAACCATAATGTCATCCCGGTACCAGCAGATGAAATTGAATTAGGAAGTGCGCTCAATGGAGGATAGATCGTCCAACCAGCGGCAGCAGGTCCAGATTCTACAAATAAAGAACAACACATAATTACTGCTGAAAGAAAAAACAGCCAGTAAGAAACCATATTCAAAAATCCTGAAGCCATATCACGTGCTCCAATTTGAAGTGGTATAAGTAAGTTACTAAACGTACCACTTAGACCAGCGGTAAGTACAAAGAATACCATTATTGTACCATGTATCGTCACTAGCGATAAATAGATACTAGGATCCATAACACCTTCTGGCGCCCATTTTCCTAAAAATATTTCAAAAACTGTAAAGCTTTCATTAGGCCATGCTAATTGAAGTCTAAACAAAATAGACATAGCAATACCTATAATCCCCATAATCAGACCAGTAATTAAATACTGCTTTGAGATCATTTTGTGATCTGTACTGAAAATGTATTTACTTATAAAAGTCTGGTGATGATCGTGATGTGCGTCGTGATCATCGTGAGCATGGTCCAGTGCATTTGAATGTGCTGACATAATCTATTTTCTTTTTTGTATTTTTTTATTCTTGATCTGCAATACTAGCCTTGAAAGTTTCCTGTTGCTTAATCCAAGCTTCGTAATCTTCCTCGCTCTCGACAATTATTTTCATCTGCATATTGTAGTGACTTTCACCACAAATTTTATTACATAGCAAATAGTAATCAAACTCATCATAATCATCTAAAGCCGGCTCTCCTGCAGCTGCAAGTACTTTATTTCTATCGTTACGTATCTTTTGAATAGTACGCATTTTCTCTTTCATGTAATCTGTAGTACGTATATCTTCTGTAGTTACAGTGGGCGTAAATGAAAACTGAGTAATCATACCTGGAACTACATTCATTTGAGCTCTAAAATGCGGCATATACGCAGAGTGTAGAACATCCTGTGAACGTAATTTAAAAATTACTTGTCTACCTACAGGTAAATGTAATTCTTGAGTCACTTTATCATCTTGACCGTCTGCATCACTAGGATCAATACCTACTTGATTTATACCTTCAATAAATCTTACGTTAGCATTACCTAATGTATTATCATCACCTGCATAACGAGCCTTCCAGTTAAAACGCTGAGCATATAATTCAATCACAAGAGCATCTTCATCCTCTTCAAAGTTCATTATATCAGACCACGTAAATAAACCGTATATAATAAGACCGGCAAGAACAATTACAGGAATTATTGTCCATATAAATTCTAATTTATCGTTGTCTGCGTAGAAAAGAGCACGTTTACCTTTTTCTCCTTTGTATTTGTAAGAGAAAAAGTGCAAAAGAAATTGCGTAATAATCTGTACAAACATAATTAGAGCAATGGAGATAAACATTAAGTTATCATACTTGCTACCATGTTCTGACGAAGCTTCTGGTAAGTAAAATTTTGAATAATACCAGAAACAATAAAACATTAAGAAATAAAGAAAGACAGTAAACATGATCATCAATTTTGCATTGACGCTGTTATCTTTATCATTAGCAACTTCTCCAGACACATCTTTCGATTTGCCTTTAGAGAGTGCATATATCTTACTCATTTGCCATAGTGTTACAGCAAAAAGTATAATTACAATAAGTACTAAAAAAACGGTCATTGTTGTGCTTTTTCTCTTCGTTGATATTAATAATGAAAATGCTCGCTTTCTACTAAGAATGGATTATTCTTTGGTCTCAACGAAACTCTAGACAGACCCAAGCCTACCATTAGAATAAATAATCCTAGGAAAAATAATATTGCAGCGAATTCGGTAATTCCAAAAGACCAGTATGGTCCTACTGTAGATGGCATAACTAGTAAGAAAATATCTATGTAATGACCTACAAGTATAATTGTACCAGCTATAACAACAAACCAAGAAACTCGCTTGAAGTCGCTGTTCATTAAAATTACAATTGGAAATACAAAATTCAATATTAACATTCCGAAAAATATAGGGTTATATTCCTGTATTCTCAATATGAAATAAGTTACTTCTTCAGGTATATTAGCATACCAGATTAGCATAAACTGTCCAAACCATAAGTATGTCCAGAAAATACTAAATCCAAACATAAACTTCGCTAAATCGTGAAGGTGGCTATCGTTTACAAATTCTAACTGACCTATTGCTTTTAATGATACAGTTACAATCGCAATTACTGTTACAGCAGAAACCATTATACCGGCAAGAATATACCAAGCATATAGCGTACTATACCAGTGTGGAGTCATAGACATAAACCAATCCCAAGCCATTGTAGACTCTGTAACTAAGAAGAAAGCTAAAAAGTAAATTGAGAACTTGAATAAGTTTTTATAAGGTCTATCATCCTCAGCAGTATCCATTGCAAGACTATTCTTTCTTGCAAAGAATCTATAAAGATTCCAACCAGCAACATATATTACTGATCTAATTAGCCAGAAAGGAAAATTTAAATACCCTGATTTATCTTGTAAGATTTGATCTTCAGCTACTAATTCGTGATTCTGCCAAGGGTAGAAATGTTCACCTGCAAAAACAACGATTAAAAGTACAATTATAGAACCTGGAAGCAAATAATGAGTAATCCCTTCCATCACTCTAAATAATACCGGAGACCACCCAGCCTGAGCTGCTGTCTGAATAGCATAAAAAACCAAAGCTCCCAGTGCTATCATCATAAAAAAGAATGCGGCAACAAAAGCTGCAGACCACGGCTTACTTTGCATTTGATGCAAGACATGCTCCATATGCTCCTCATCTTCATGAGCATTGTGCCCCATATCTTTATCTTTAGACATAGCCTCTTCTGAGTAACCATGTTCTTGGCGCGCTTCATCTATAAAGTTAGTTTCCTCGTGAGATTCAGAAGATTCAGACTCGTGATGAGCATCATGAGATGCTAAAACAGCACTAGCTTCTTCTACTGTGTGTGGAACAGAAAGAAAGCCATAGACCAAGCCAACTAACCCAAGTACCATACTAATAATGGCGAAAAGTCTTAATTTACTAGAAAATGTATACATAATTTTGAAATATCCTGGCTTTATTTATTCTTCAATATTAGCTTCTTCAGAAGGCTCAGCTGTTGCTTTTTTACCTTCATCTGTTGCTTCCTCTTCAGTTAAAAAAGCTTCATCGTCAGTTGACGCAGAGTCAAAAGCTCGTTTAGGCTTTCCGTCTAATTGATCTTTAAGATCCATTACATAATGGTTAATTAACCATAATTCGCGCTCGGTAGTTTGAGAAGCATATGAACCCATAGTGTTAATTCCGTAATAGGTTACGTGATATACACTTCCTTCAGTGATAGCTCTACCTTGATCATTATATGCGGGAATACCCAAAATCTTTTCGCGTTCAGCTAAAGTTCCTTGACCATCTCCTTTATCTCCGTGACAAATAGCACAGTAAATAGTATATAATTCTTTTCCTGCATTCACATTATCTTCTGTGTATGGCAATGGATTTCTTAAACCTTCTTTAGCAGCTTGATAACCTTCAGTACTATGTTCATACTCATAAGGCATCCAACCACGTGAAACCGATCCTTCAGCAGGAATCATTGCTTCCATCCCATTTGGAAATACCTCATAGTTACCGTAAGCTTCGTAGCTCACCTCCTGGTACATGTTAGGCATATATTGATAATTGCGATAATCCTTATTTTGGCAAGAGCCTAAAATTATTAGCAACATCAAAGAGCCTAATATTTGAATATTATTTCTCATTTGTTAAGCGTGTTCTTCGTTATGAATTAAACTTATTTCAGAAGCTCCTGTATCATATAGAAATTTAGAAAGCTCATCTAGATCGTGATTTGCAGCATCAACTTCAATTAGAAAATGATCATCTGTCGTTCTAACATCTGGATTTTCAGCTTTCCTAAAAGGCCATATTTTACTTCTTAGGTAAAACGTAATAACCATAAGGTGAGCAGCAAAGAAAACCGTTAATTCAAACATAATAGGTACAAAGGCCGGCATATTCTGCAGATAAGAAAAACTAGGTTTACCACCTATATTTCTTGGCCAATCTTCTATCATTATATAATTCATCATCAATGTAGCTACACTAAGACCTACTAAACCGTACAAGAATGAGGTAATAGCTAATCGCGTTGGAGCAAGCCCCATTGCCTTATCTAAACCGTGTACAGGAAAAGGAGTATAAACATCAATGATTCTATACTTTTTAGCACGTAGCTCCTTCACAGCTTTCATGAGAATATCATCATCATTGTAAAGCGCATGTAAAACGTTTGCTGATGCCATATCTTATTGTTTAAGTTTTTGTGCCTGACCCGCCCAATCATCACGCTCTGCTCTTTCTGCAGCTACGATCTCATTTAACAAATCATAATCTGTTGTTGTCATTCTACTCATTTGGTCAAAGGTATAAATACCAAGTTGATGTAGTTTTTGCTCAAGAATTGGACCTATACCTGTGATACGTTTTAAGTCATCTGCAGTTTGCGTTGCAGGATCATAAATACCTATTCTAGATAACATTAAATCCACTTGAGTTCGTTTAGCCTCAGTATCTAATAATACATCTGCATTAACAGTTGTTTGATGATATGTATTATCATTATTAGTAGTAGCTGCAATAGAAGTACGCTCTGCATAAGTAGATGTACGTTTGTCTGCTGCAGTACCAGCTAAATCTTCACCCGACTCTCTAATTCTCTTGTAGCGTTCTCCAGAAGATTTAAGAATACTCTTAACTTCAGCTTGAGCAATTACTGGAAAAGTACGCGCATACAATAAGAACAATACAAAAAAGAAACCTATTGTACCTACAAATACACCTATATCTACAAATGTCGGTGAGAACATTGTCCAAGAAGAAGTTAATCTGTCTTTACTTAAACATAGTACAATAATGTCAAAACGCTCAAACCACATACCTATATTGATAACTAAAGCTACGAAGAATGTCCAAACAATATTTCTTCTCCAAGCTTTCACCCAAAGTGTAAGCGGCACAATTAAGTTACATATAATAAGCGCCCAGAATGCCCACCAGTATGGTCCTGTTGCAGCTCCATAGGATAAGTAAGTATAATTTTCATAAGGTACACCTGAGTACCACCCTATAAAATATTCTGTCAAGTAAGCAACAGTTACGATCCCACCTGTTAACAATATTACTTTGTTCATAAACTCAACGTGAACAATCGTAATATAATTTTCAAGGTTAACAACTTTACGCATTACTAATAGTAATGTCTGTACCATTGCAAACCCTGAGAAAATAGCACCCGCCACAAAATAAGGAGGGAATATGGTACTATGCCATCCTGGAACTACTGAAGTAGCAAAGTCAAAAGATACAATAGTATGTACCGAAAGTACAAGTGGAGTTGCTAATCCTGCAAGAACTAAGGAAACCTCTTCAAATCGTTGCCAGTCTTTAGCACGACCACTCCATCCAAAACTTAATATCCCGTATATTTTTTGCTGAAAAGGACTCTTAGTACGGTCTCTTATCATTGCAAAGTCAGGAAGTAATCCTGTCCACCAGAAAACCAGAGATACCGATAAGTACGTTGATATCGCAAATACGTCCCAAAGTAAAGGTGAATTAAAGTTTACCCATAATGAACCAAACTGGTTAGGAATAGGTAAAACCCAATAAGCTAACCAAGGACGTCCCATGTGAATAATAGGAAATAAACCTGCTTGAACAACAGCAAAAATTGTCATTGCTTCTGCAGATCTGTTGATTGCCATACGCCATTTCTGACGGAATAATAGAAGTACTGCAGAAATAAGTGTTCCCGCGTGACCAATACCTACCCACCAAACAAAGTTAGTGATATCCCAGGCCCAACCTATAGTTTTATTAAGACCCCAAACCCCAATTCCTGTGGTAACCGTATAAACTATACAGCCTAGACCCCACAAAAATGCGATAAGCGCTATAGAAAAAACAATCCACCAAGATTTATTGGCTTTTCCTAATATAGGAGCTCCTACATCTACACTGATGTCGTGGTAAGATTTCTCTCCAAGAATCAAAGGCTCTCTTATGGGTGCTTCGTAGTGTGACGACATATTAATATATTGATATTTATTTTAAAATATTTTAAGCTTCAGCAGTATTCTTAACTTTTACATGATAGAATACATTTGGTTTTACCCCTATATCCTCTAGTAAATAATACTTACGTTTATCATTTTTCAATTCTACGATTTCTGAATCTGGCATATTTACATCACCAAACTTAATAGCACCATTATCGCAGGCATCACTACAAGCAGTTGTAAATTCTCCATCTTTTACTGTTCTACCCTCGCGTTTAGCATCAAGAATAGTTTTTTGAGTCATTTGGATACAGAAAGAACATTTCTCCATAACACCACGTGAACGTACTGTTACATCAGGATTAAGAACCATACGTCCTAAATCATTATTCATATTGTAGTCAAACTCATCATTTTCACTATACAAGAACCAGTTGAAACGACGCACTTTGTAAGGACAGTTATTTGCGCAATAACGTGTACCTACACAACGGTTGTAAGTCATTTGGTTTTGACCTTGTCTACCGTGACCTATTGCAGCAACAGGACATACAGTCTCACAAGGAGCGTGATTACAATGCTGACACATTACAGGCTGAAAAGCAACCTCAGGATTATCATAAGATTGAACCTCTACAACAGCATATGAATCAAATGCAGGTAATTCTTCAAGAGTTTTAGTCTCTTCAACAAAGGTATCTTCAGAAGAATAATAACGGTCAATACGCAACCAGTGCATATCTCTAAAGTTTCTAACCTCTTGCTTTCCTACAACAGGAACGTTATTCTCAACGTGACATGCAATAACACAAGCCCCACATCCAGTACAAGCATTTAAGTCTATAGAAAGATTAAAATGCGGACCTACGGTGTCATCAAACGATTCCCAGATATCTGCATTCTTATCTCTAACTTCAATTTCAGAATGGTTGTAATCAACCTCCCCTACAGGGTTCCAAGCATGAACATCTTTAGTATTGAAAATTTCAAGCGTAGTCTCACGAATTATATCGTCTGCACGACCAGCCATTGTATTTTGCATTTGAACACAAGCAAACTCGTGCCATCCGCTAGTTTTAGTTATCTCAACTTTTTGAGTTGCACTAAAATCTTTATATAAAGAGTAAGCATTAACACCTACTTTCATCTCATCTTGAACAGCAGCAGTTTTACCATAACCCAAAGCTAAACCTACTGAACCAGGCGCTTGACCCGGCTGAATGTACACAGGCACATTCTCTAGTTTAACACCATCTAATGTTATCGTAACATAGCTACCGTTTAACTCACCTTTAGAGGTAATTTCATTTTCAACACCTAACTTATCGGCATCAGTTTTTGACATTGTCAAAAAGTTATCCCAAGAAGTTCGTGTAATAGGATCTGGAAATTCTTGTAACCAAGGATTATTAGCTTGTTGACCATCTCCTAATCCAGTACTTGTATAAAGCGTTAAATCAAAACCACTCCCAGTATTATCTTCCTGAGCAAGTGCAGCTAATGCACTAGCCATAGTAATAGCACCATGTTCAGAATGACTACTCATCTCAGCAGTATATTCATCTGCAGCTTCTGTATTTATACTACCAGAAACAATACCATCATGTAAAGCTTGATTCCAACTTGTAAATGAATTACTCCAATTAGACTTTAAATAATCGTAATAAGTTTGAGTATTTCCTGTCCAAGTCAATAATGAATCCTGAAACTGTCTTGTACTAAATAATGGTCTTATTGTAGGCTGTGTTAAACAGATTTGACCTTTTTTAATTTCGACATCACCCCAAGATTCTAGATAATGCGGAGTAGGAGCTAAATAATTACATAAAAGTCCAGTTTCATCTTCTTTCATATTGAAAGAAACACGAACATCGACTTTCTCTAACCCAGACTTAAACTCAGCTACATTTGGCATACTGTAAACAGGATTAACTCCCATAACCAAAATAGCACCCACAGAGCCTGCATTCATATCGCGCACAAGCTGTTGTACCGCTTTAGAATCACCCTGACGAGTCATTTTAGGATATTCAGTATCCATAACAACACTACCTAAAGACTCATTAATTGAAAATGCCACTAACTGAGCATTTGCATCTTGAACCCCAGTGATAAAAACACCCTTACTCCCAGCATTGCGTAATTGAGTCGCAGCAGCTTTAACCGCTTTGTCAAGCTCTGGAGAAAGACCTGTATTAGAACTACCGCCAGCAACAAGGTTTTGCATCGCCAATACCGCTTTCTTCTGCTCCGAAGGAGTCATTAAAACACGCTTATCAGCATTTGCGCCAGACAAAGTCATATTTGCTTCAAACTGGATATGCCTAGACATTTTCCCATTATGAGGAACTCTACTTTTTGAATAACTCGGTCCAAAACCTCCACCTTGCCAATCTCCTAAGAAATCTGCACCAAATGAAACTATAATCTCTGCTTTAGAGAAATCATAATCAGGCAAAGCACGTGTACCGTATTTGCTTTGGAAAGCATCTAAAGTAGCACTCTCACTTACCGTATCATAAGTAACATGCTTAACATTAGGATAAGCTCCAGAAAATTCAGCTATAAGTTTTGATGTAGACGGACTAGCAAATGTTTGAGTCAACAATACAATACTCTTCCCCCCTAAAGACTTCAACTTAGAACCTAGATTTTCATCCAGTTCTTCCCAAGAAACATCTTTACCATCAATTTTTGGCCCCTGCAATCTTTTAGTATCATACATAGATAATACAGAAGCATGCACGCGAGCATTATTACCCCCTAACGCGGAGGCCATTTTATTATTTTCAATTTTGATAGGTCTTCCTTCACGTGTCTTAACTAAAACACTAGCAAAATCAAAACCATCTGCCATTGTAGACGCATAGTACTCGGCTTTTCCCACAGTAATACGATCTGGAGCAACTACATAAGGAATTGATTTCACAACAGGGCCCTCACACGCGGCTAACGTAGCAGCGGCAGTTGAGAAACCTACATATTTTAAGAAATCACGACGCGTAGTAGAAGAAGCATCTAACGAATTCTTGTCGCCCAGAAACTCATCCATAGGAATCTCCTGCGCAAACTCATTCTGTTTAAGCGCCTCAACAATAGAGCTATTTTCATTTAGCTCCTCAACACTTTTCCAGTATTTCTTGTTTGATGACATAAAATCTATTGTTATTTATTTTGGAACGCGAGATTAAACAACACGTTTACTTTATAATTTAATAATGGCATTTTCCACATTCAAGACCTCCCATTTGAGCTACTGTTAATTGCTCAACACCATACTTCTTAGAAAGCTCTTCGTGAATTTTTTCATAATAAGGATTGCCATCAATCTTCACATTTGTTTCTCTGTGACAGTTAATACACCATCCCATGGTCAAAGGAGCAAATTGATACATAACTTCCATCTCTTCAACTGGACCGTGACATGTTTGACACTGAACACCTGCCACACTTACGTGCTGAGAATGATTGAAATATGCAAAATCTGGTAAATTATGGATTCTCACCCACTCTACCGCTTGAGTTTCTCCTGTATAAGATTGCGTAGCAGGATCCCATCCAGTAGCCTTATAAAGCTTCTGAATCTCTTTGTCGTAAAATTCTTTTGAGTAATCGTCAGTTACAGAAGTAAATTCAGAAGTGTTATCAGCTACCTCAGAAATACTCTTGTGACAGTTCATACACACATTAAGAGAAGGAATACCCGAATGCTTACTTGTTCTTGCTGAAGAGTGACAATACTTACACTCAATTTGGTTTTCACCAGCGTGTATTCTATGCGAATAATGAATTGGTTGAATTGGCTCATAACCCTGATCAACTCCTACCTGCATCATCCACCCGTAAGCAAAATACGCACCACCTAAAAGCAATATAATTACTGAAACCAATACAAGAAATTGATTTTCTACAAATGACTTATAAATTGGCTTTCTCTTTTCCTGCACAGGTAATTCAACTCCTTGAGCAACCGCAAACTTTCTTAATGTATTATTCACCAAGAACAGCACTGCAACTAACATTACAAGAACCACAGCTAATATACCAAGTATAATAGTTGTAGAAACACCTCCACCTCCCTGAGAAGCACCGGCACTACCAGCAGCAGGAGCAACAGCCTCAGGCTTTGGCGTATCTGTATAAGCTAAAATATCATCGATATCTGCATTTGACAGTTGCGGAAATAAGTTCATAGGAGTTTGATTATACTCATTATAAACTTCTAATGCTTCTGGATCACCAGCATCGATAAGCGCGCGGTTATTCTTAATCCACAAATACAACCACTCACGGTCGCGACGCTCAGTTACTTCAAAAAGAGCTGGTCCCGTTGCACGGTTATACAATTTGTGACAAGCCGCACAGTTTGCATTAAATAAAGCTTTCCCGGCAGCCGGATCACCTCCCTGAACTGCTGGCGTAGTTTCCGACTCCGCAGCACCCTCAGCAGGCTGTTCTGCTTCTTGAGCAAATACAAAAGAAGAGAACGAAAGCAATAAAGCTAATGTGATTAAAGAAAATCGAAAAGCTGAATTAAGGTTTTTACCCTGTTTCATAGTATGATAGAATTGTCATCTTAGCGCGGCACCATTATGAGTAAATCCAAGGGTCTCAAGGCTCACAAGAATGCCGACAAATTTGATGGCAAAAGTAAGACTTAGAAGTGGATTTTTGAAGTGTTAGCAAAGCGTTAAAAGGTAATTTATACGAGTTCTAAATAATAAATAACCGAGACTTTGAGTTATAACAATTACTTTTGCTTAAACATTTTTTCTTATGAAAAGAACCTTCTTAAAACCCCTATTATTCTGCTTTTTAGGCGGAATAATTACCTCAAATCTTAATGCTCAAACAGCTACTTCAAATATTATTCAGGATAGTAGAATACCTGAATTACTGTCACTTAAATCAAAAATGACTAATGACGATGAGCTAATAGATAGGTATAAAGTACAACTATATTACGGTACTGTTACAGGAGCAAATAGTGTGCATAGTAAATACAGATCTCGCTTTACCGAGTGGAATCCTAAGATAGTATACGAAAGCCCAAATTATAAAGTCTGGGTAGGAAATTTTAGAAACAGACTAGAAGCAGACCGTGCGTTAATTCAAATTCAGAAATTATTTCCGAATGCGTTTGTTATGAAGCCCGAACGATAAAAACCAAAAAGATCCATAAATAATAAACCCCCTGAAGAATCTTCAGGGGGTTTATTATTTTATATAAGCTTACTTATATTATTTAAGCTTTTTCTTGACAGCTACCTGGTGATAAGATTCAACTATATCGCCCTCACGTATATCATTGTAGTTCTTGATTTGCATACCACAATCATATCCTTTAGCAACCTCGCGTACATCGTCCTTAAAGCGTTTAAGAGAAGCTAATTCCCCTGTATAAACCACCACACCATCACGAATAAGACGCACTCCATTATTTCGGAATATTTTACCTGACGTTACCATACAACCTGCAATTGTACCTATCTTAGAAATCTTGAATGTCTCTCTAATTTCAGCATTACCAGTAATCTCCTCTTTCATAACCGGAGACAACATACCTTCCATTGCATCTTTAAGATCGTTGATCGCATCGTAGATTATTGAATAAGTACGGATATCGATTTCCTCCTTATCAGCAACTTGACGTGCATTACCAGCTGGCCTCACGTTAAATCCTATAATAATTGCATCTGACGCTGATGCTAACAACACATCACTTTCTGTAATTGCACCAACACCCTTATGTATAATGTTTACTACAATCTCATCTGTAGATAACTTAAGGAAACTATCTGTTAATGCTTCTACAGAACCATCAACATCCCCTTTGAGGATTATATTCAATTCTTTAAAGTCACCTAAAGCAATACGTCTTCCGATCTCATCAAGCGTTATATGCTTCTGAGTTCTTACAGATTGTTCACGTTGTAATTGAGTACGTTTCGAAGCAATATCTTTAGCTTCACGCTCATCAACCATAACATTAAACTTATCACCTGCCTGAGGCGCACCATCAAGACCCAATATTGATACTGGCGTAGATGGACCTGCTTCTTTAACTTCTTTACCACGCTCATCTTGCATGGCTTTTATCTTACCACTGTTTGTACCAGCAAGAACGTAATCTCCAATTCTAAGTGTACCACCTTCTACAAGTATGGTAGAAACATACCCTCTACCTTTGTCTAAGAATGCTTCTACTACAGTACCATTTGCTCTCTTATCTGGGTTTGCTTTAAGCTCTAAAATTTCAGCCTCTAATAAAACCTTTTCTAAAAGTTCTGGAACTCCAGCACCTGTTTTAGCAGATATGTCGTGAGATTGAATTTTACCACCCCAATCTTCAACAAGTAAATTCATTTGAGCCAATTGCTCTTTAATTTTCTCTGGATTAGATGTAGGTTTATCAATTTTATTTATCGCAAATACAATAGGCACACCTGCTGCTTGAGCGTGAGAAATCGCCTCTTTAGTTTGTGGCATTACATCATCATCTGCTGCTACAACAATAATAGCAATATCTGTAACCTGAGCACCACGAGCACGCATTGCTGTAAACGCTTCGTGACCCGGTGTATCTAAAAATGCAATTTTTTGACCATCTTTAAGAGTTACACCATACGCACCAATATGCTGCGTAATACCACCACTTTCACCTGCAATAACATTCTCTTCTCGAATATAATCCAATAATGAAGTTTTACCGTGGTCAACGTGACCCATTACGGTTACAATAGGAGCTCTATGCTTTAAGTCTTCCGCTGCATCTTCTTGAATAGCAACAGACTCTTTAATATCTGCGTTAACGAAGTCAACTTCATATCCAAATTCATCAGCTACAATAGATAATGTTTCAGCATCTAGACGCTGATTCATTGTCACCATCATACCTAAAGACATACAAGCAGAAATAACTTTAGTAACCTGTACATCCATCATTGTTGCAACTTCACTTACAGTAACAAATTCTGTAACTTTAAGAACTTTGTTTTCTGCTTCTTGCTGCGCTTGCTCATCCTCGTTTTTCTGACGATGTTGATCTCTTTTATCACGACGGTATTTTGCACCTTTACCTTTACTTGATTTCCCCTGAAGTTTTTCTAAGGTCTCACGTACTTGTTTTTGTACTTCTTCTTCAGTAGGCTCTTCCTTAACTACAGGAGTTGAACCTCTTCTATTACCGCCGGTATTTCTGGTATTTTTACCGCGATTGTTATTCGTGTTAGATCCAGATGGATTAGCTCCAGTAGTTCCCGGTGCTTTACTAATACGCTTGCGTTTACGCTTCTTATCATCATTAGCAACCGGCTTTTTCTTTTTCTCAGGTTTTTTAAACTGAGATAAGTCGATTTTTTGACCTGTAAAATTCGGGCCATCTAATTTCTTATAATCCGTTTTTAAAACGTCATCACCTAATTTAGGCTCTTCCTTTTTAGGTTCGGCTTTTTGATCTTGAGGTTTTACAACTTCCCTTTTAGGCGCCTCTTTCTTAACCTCTACAGGTGCTGCTTTTGGAGCTTCAACAACTTTAGGCTCTTCTTTAGCAACTTCCTCAACTTTAGGTTTAGGAGTTTCTTCGACAGCCTCTGGTGTTTTTTTAACCTCCTCAACCACTTTTTCTGGAACAGCTTCAGGTTTAGGAGCAGCAACCTCCTCAACAGGAGCCTCTGGTTTCTCTTCAGCCTTAACTGGCTCTGAACTTTCTTTAGGTTTACTAGGCTTGTCTAGATCGATTTTACCTACTTGCTTAGGCCCCTGAAGACTAGATTTTGCACGTATTACCTCAGACTGAGTTTCTCTAGTCTGGCGTTTTTCTTCGATTTCTTCTTCACGAGCTAAACGCAACGCCTCCTTCTCTTTTTGCTTCTCTTGAGCTACCTCTTTTGACGCTACTTTTTTATTGGCATCTGTCTGAAATTGATCAGAGAGAACCTCGTAGATTTCGGCAGAGATTTTTGTGGTAGGACGCGCTTCAATTTCGTGACCTTTTTCCTTTAGGAAATCTACTGCACGATCAAGTGAAATATTAAGTTCACGTAATACCTTATTTAACCTCATGTTTCTTACTTCTGCCATAAAATGCTATAATTCGCTATAAAATTAACCTAAAAAACCTGTACACTCCTAGTTATTGTTCAAACTCTTCACGAAGAATACGCATCACATCTAATACGGTTTCTTCCTCAAGGTCTGTTCTGCGTACAAGATCTTCTACGTCTTGTTCTAAAATACTTTTTGCGGTATCTAAACCTATTTTTGAAAACTCAGCTATTACCCAAGCTTCAACTTCATCAGAGAATTCAGAAAGCTCAACATCCTCTTCCACTCCTTCTCTGTACACATCAATTTCATATCCGGTTAGCTGTCCTGCTAAACGTATATTATGACCACCTCTACCTATTGCTTTTGAAACCTCTTCAGGCTTAAGCATAACTTCGGCAGTTTTATTTTCTTCATTTATCTTAATCGACGTAATCTTAGCCGGACTCAAAGCTCTCGTTATAAAGAGCTGCAAGTTTGCTGTATAATTAATTACATCTATATTCTCATTACCTAACTCACGAACTATACCATGAATACGAGAACCCTTCATTCCCACACAAGCTCCTACTGGATCAATACGATCATCGTAAGAATCTACAGCAACTTTAGCTTTCTCGCCTGGTATTCTCACAACTTTCTTAACAGTAATTAAACCATCAAAAACCTCTGGAATTTCAGATTCAAAAAGCTTCTCTAAAAATAATGGAGAGGTACGAGACATAATTATTGAAGGCTTATTACCCTTTAACTCAACGCTCTCGATTATACCTCTTACACTTTCTCCTTTTCGGAAAAAATCTGAAGGAATTTGCTTCTCTTTAGGCATGATAATCTCATTACCCTCATCATCTAATAATATAATAGCACGATGTCTTATATGATGCACTTCTGCATTATAAAGCTCACCTTCTAAATCTTTAAATTGCTTGTATATATTAGTATTATCGTGCTCGTGGATTTTACTAATCAAATTCTGACGTAATGCTAAAATAGATCTACGTCCTAAATCAATTAATTTAACTTCTTGAGAAACATCTTCACCCACTTCAAAGTCAGGTTCAATTTTATGAGCTTCACTTAAACTAATTTCTGAATTCTCATCTTCTACTTCACCGTCAGCTACAACAACACGATTACGCCAAATCTCTAAATCCCCTTTATCAGGATTAATAATTATATCAAAATTATCATCACTTCCAAAACGCTTTTTCAACGTACTTCTAAAAACCTCTTCGAGTATTGCCATAAGCATTACTCTATCAATTAGTTTATCATCCTTAAACTCTGAAAACGATTCGATTAACGCAATATTTTCCATGCTATGTACTTAAAATTTTATCTTAACTTTTGCTTGCTCTATGCTGTCAAAAGAAAACACTTCTTCTTTATCTACAGTCACCTTGCCCTTTCCTACTTCTTTCGCAACACGCTCTTTCCAAGATAATGTCACACCCTGATCATCTACTTCAGTAAGAAAACCTGTTACTTTAGAGCCATCCTGAAGCTTAACTTCAAGATCTCTGCCTATATTCTTTTTGTATTGTCTTTTATTGATTAATGGTTCTGTAGCACCAGATGACATAACCTCTAAAGAAAAATCTTCTTCTTCTCGGTCTAGATTATGCTCCACCTTACGACTTACATTAATGCAATCTTGTACAGTCACACCTTCGTCACCGTCTATAACAACAGTGATTTCGTTATTTCCCTTAAATATAAGGTCAACTAAAAATAGTGACTTGTACTCCTCAAACGCCTCTTCTAAAAGAGTTTTTACTTTTTCCTTCAACATGATCCTATAAAAAGAGGGGACTTTAAATGTCCCCTCGTTTAATTTTTTTCTTAATTAACGCTGCAAATATAGTAATAATTTTGAAGTTTAAAAAACCCAAAGCTATCCTATTCTAAACGTGGAAGCTAAAAAACATTTTGACAGACTTACCGCTACTAAAATAACCTTCTTAATATTTAAAATTAACCTAAAGAATATTTAGTTAATTCTTTTCTAAATAACATTTCATTAAAAGTTAAGAACTAGAAACAAGATTAAATTAGATCAAATTCAAAAATAATCGGTATGAAAACTTCTACTCAAGACATCTTAGGCAATCTGTTTCAGATTATAGATCAAAACTGCTCTGAAAATTACACCTCCAAAAATTCTGAACGTATTCAAATTGCAATCTTGAAGAAATTCTTTAAAGCTTCCGAAGTTATTTTAGAACATAAAGGAGCGAATACGCGCATTCATTTAAAATCTATTTTTCCAGAATCTCCTAATTCTGAAAGCATAATAGAAATAGAATCATCTCAACTTAAATCTTTCTTGTGCGATTGCATTGCCAAAGACACTAAAGGCATTTCATTTTATACTAATATGCTCTATTACATAACCGCAAATCAGCAAGCATAAGACAATCTAAATGACTTAAATAAAAAAATCCGAATCAAAATGATTCGGATTTTTTTGTTGGCCTACTAGGGCTCGAACCTAGACTCTTCTGGACCAAAACCAGACGTGTTGCCAGTTACACCATAGGCCATTGACCTTTTCTTATTAAAAGAAAACATTCACCTGACTTGCGAATGCGGCTGCAAATTTAAAACAAAGTTTTTGTTCAGCAAATCTTTTTTTGAGAAAAATTTCAAAAGAAAAAATATTTTGTTTCCACACGTCGTTTTATATAAAACAGAATTCATTACCGTATTAATTCTTAAATTCGCTGCTTGCTAAATTTGCCTTATGACAAACTTCAATTTCCCGAAGTACAATAAAATAGTTGGTTGCTGTGCATTTACCATTGCATTAATCACTTACAGTTTAACTGTAGAGCCTACAGCCAGTTTCTGGGATGCCGGTGAATATATTTCTACCTCCTCAAAGTTAGAAATTGGTCACCCGCCAGGAGCTCCATTGTATCAAATGCTAGGCGCATTTTTCTCAATTTTTGCTCCAGATGCCACCTATGTTGCTTTATGTGTGAATTTTATGTCGTGTTTAGCATCTGCTTTCACGATCCTATTTATGTGCTGGTCAATCTCTTTGTTGTTGCGCAAGTTGCTTAAACGCAATAAAGAAGTTTTATCGAGTACAGATCAACTCGCTGTTTTAGCAGCTTCTTTTATAGGTTCAACTGCTTTTGCATTCACAGACAGTTTTTGGTTTAATGCAGTAGAAGCAGAAGTATATGCGATGGCTATGTTTATGCTATCGGTTTTATTTTATGTTGCTCTTTTATGGGAGCGTGATATGTTTAAACCTCGAGGCAATAGATGGTTAATGCTTATTTGCTTTATCGTAGGACTTTCCTTTGGTGTTCACTTTATGGCGCTATTGACTATTCCTGCAATCGGCTTTCTATATTTCTTTAAAAATTACAAAACAATTACGATCAAGAATTTTATTGTAGCTAATGTAATTGTAGTTGCTGTCTTGATGTTTATTTTCAAATTCCTATTACCTTATACGTTAAGCTTTTTTGGCTACGCCGAAGTATTCTTTGTCAATTCGTTCGGACTTCCATTTAATAGCGGAACTATAATAGCCGGCATAGTATTTATAGGTATCTTTTATTTCTTACTGAAATTCACTAGAAAAAAATCTTATTACCAACTCAATACGTTAATCCTTTCAATCCTATTTATTTTTATAGGCTTTTCTAGTTGGTTAATGCTCCCTATACGTGCAAATGCAGGGACCACCATTAATGAAAACAATCCTAATAATGCACGTGAGTTATTAGCTTATTATAACCGTGAGCAGTATCCAGAAACTCATTTATTTTATGGGCCGCAGTTTACAGAAATTTATGGAGGTCTTGATGCTCAAAACCCATATATAGATGGCAAGCCTAATTATGAAAAGGATGAAAAGAGCGGTAAATATATTATTATAAACGAGTGGGAAAACGCTGTACAAAATTCTGAAGATCGGCATAAGGTTTTCTTACCTCGTATGTGGAGTACAGATCATATTGCAAATTATATGCAATTTACCGGTCCGTTACAATTTCAAGTCAAGCCAGAATATGCAGACAATCAAGAATTGCAGCAAGCAGTTGCAAAATTTAAATCTGATTACGCGCAAGGCCGTATAGATAATGAAGGGTTTCAGTCTTTCTTAATGCGTATTAGGCAATATATTGATGTTGATCCTCCGTCATTTTCAGATAACTTAGCGTACCTATTTGATTTTCAATTTGGCTATATGTATTGGCGTTATTTTATGTGGAATTTCACAGGACGCCAGGATGATATTCAAGGGAATTATGACGATATCCATGGAAACTGGTTAAGTGGAATTTCTTTTATAGACGAAGCTAGATTAGGACCTCAGGATAATTTGCCAAGCGACGTTCTCAACAACAAAGGAAGAAATATGTATTTCTTCTTACCACTCATACTCGGTTTATTAGGACTTGTATTTCAAGCAAGCAAAGACAAGAAAAGTTTTTGGGTACTTCTTGTCCTCTTTCTATTTACCGGTATTGCACTTAAAATATATCTAAACGAGCGTGCTTTTGAACCTCGAGAACGAGATTACGCACTTGTGGGCTCTTTTTATGTTTTTGCAATGTGGATAGGTTTTGGAGTATATGCATTGTATGATATGCTAAAAGATAAAGTATCTTCTAAAATTGTACTGCCTGCAGTCACCGTAGTCTGCCTTCTTGCTGCACCTGTAATTCTGGCTTCTCAGAATTGGGATGATCATGATAGATCTAATCGCAAAACAGCACTTGCAATGGCAAAAATGTATTTAGACAGTTGCGATGAAAATGCCATTTTATTTACCATAGGTGATAATGATACTTTCGCATTGTGGTACGCGCAAGAAATTGAAGGTTACCGTAGGGATGTACGTATTGTAAATACCAGTCTCTTCCAAACATCTTGGTATATAGATGATATGAAACGTAAGGCTTACGAAAGTGACCCTATCCCCTCTCAGCTTACGCACGATAAATATGTCGCAGGCAATAGAGATGCTATCTGGTATAATGATCTAAAACCTAATGACACACTTGATATCAAAACTTGGATGAACTGGATTGCAAGTGATGATATTAGAACCATGGAAGAATTACAAAGTGGTACTATGGTACATACCTACCCTACAAAACTTATACGTATACCTGTAGATAAAAATACGGTGTTAAGCAAAGGGATTGTACCTCAAAAAGATTCAGATCTAATAGTTCCAAGTATAGTAGTCAATATTAAAGAAGATGTTCTTTATAAAAACCGACTCCTTATGCTGGATGTGATTGCAAACAATAATTGGGAACGCCCTATTTACTTTACAGGCGGAAGCTTTGGAGATGACGACTATTTATGGATGAAAGATTACCTTCAACTAGACGGCGTATGTTATAAACTAGTACCTATACGCACATCTATAGATCCACAATCTCCCTATGATATGGGGCGAATAGATTCAGATAAGTTCTACAATATCGCAATGAACTGGTATTGGGGTAATAGTGGAGATCCAGATGTTTATCACGATACTGAAACACGTCGTAATGGAATCACGTACCGAGGCAATCTGGCACGTCTTACTGAAACCTTAATCAATGAAAAGCAATTTGGTAAAGCTAAAGACGTACTTGATCTTGCAATGGAGAAAATGCCAGTTGATACATTTGAATACTACACACTTCTTGAACCCTATATAAGTGGTTATTATCAAGTAGGAGAGCAAGCAAAAGCACGCAAATTATGGGGTGAGGTTGCTAAGAAATATCAAGAGAAATTAAATTATTGGAGTACAGTAGATCTTAACAGACAGTATAAATACGCGCAAGATATTATTACAGATATTGAACGCTACCGAAGCTTAGTAGATTTATTAATTCGTAATCAGGATCAAGAAATCTTACCTGAAAAAGCTAAAGAATTTAATTCGTACTTGCGTAAATTCAGTCAGTTTTACGGGGAAGATGAGACTGCTCCAGAAACATCTAAGCCTACTGAGCAGATAAGAGACTCATCAATTGCTATTCCCAGAGATACAACTAGATAAGCTAATGCCTATTAAAGTTAACTTACCTGTAAAGACGCCTAAGATAATTAAGCGTCTTTACAGTAATTATATATGGGATAAGAAAACTAAAAACTCTACGCAAAAGACACTTTACCTAACCTTTGATGATGGTCCTATTCCACAAGTCACTCCGTGGGTTTTACAAACCTTAGAAAATTTTAATGCACAAGCTAGTTTTTTCTGTATAGGAGACAACATTGTAAAGCATCCAGATATATTCAATTTACTTATTAAGAGTGATCACACTATAGGCAATCATACATTTAACCATCTTAATGGTTGGAAAACAAATAATGAAGATTATCTAACAAATATTACTAAGACTGAAAAGTTACTAACCCAAAAGCTTGCCCAGAATCAATTATTCTTTAGACCTCCTTACGGAAAAATTAAAAAAAGACAGGCTAATAGATTAATTGAGAAAAACTACCAAATCGTAATGTATGATGTTATTGCTTACGACTGGGACAGCACTATAGATAAAAATAAATGTTTAGATAATGTACTTAGTCATACTGAAGATGGCAGCATTATAGTTTTTCACGATAGCTTAAAAGCTGAAAATAATATGAAGTATGCGCTGCCTCGTGTTCTAGAGCATTTTTCAAATAAAGGATATATATTTAAAGGGCTTTAAACAAATTTCTGCACAATAGAAATTAAAGAATTGGCATCAAGCTCTCCGCTTTGCCTCCACTTCATCTCTCCTTTTTTATAAATCACTAATGTAGGCAAGCCCTTTATTCTAAGAGCTTCAGCTAACTCAGGATTTTTATCAACGTCAATTTTTACAACCTTTACTCTATCACCTAATGCCGCAGCCACGTCACGTAGAATAGCGTGCATGGTAGTGGATTGTTCATTCCATTCTGTATAGAAATCGATTAAAACAGGAATTTGTAAATCTATGAGTGCTCCAAATTTTGACATACCTCATGCTCTTTTAGTTGAATAAATATAAGGTTTAAAAGCAAATTATGCCCAATCACTCCATTTTTTAGATTAATTAACTAATAGATTATAACTGGTAACCAAGAATTGATTGGGTGTGGCAGATGTATTTCTTTCAACATAGATCTCAATAAAGTCTGTGGGATTAACGGTAACTGTACCTAAAATAGAAAGCCCTTGACGACCATTTGTATCAGTAATATCGTAAACAACTTCAGTGCCCGGTACAAGGACTCCATTTTTATGAATAGAAAAAGTTACACGCATCCCCGCAATTGCTGTAAAAGAAATAGATCCAAAAACATTTAGAGATCTGGTTTTTTTTCCTTGATAGATAATTTTATTAGAATTAGCATCAGTAGATGTTCTAAATAATCTTGTTGATAATGTACTAACGGGTAGCTTAATTCTATTTCCGTTATTTAAAGTTACAACAGAGGATGTTTCGTAATAAAGATTACCTGTAGCTTCATTATCAGATTCTACAGCGATACCAGGACAATTTACAGTCCAGTCATTTGTGAAGTTATATCCTATATAAGACCCTGAGGTATATCCCAGGATATAAGCATTAGTGGAGTTGCCTGAAAAAACAGTTCCTAACATTACAGCACTACCAGTAGCCGGCAGTATAGGGTTAGAACTCACATCAAATGCAGTTGCTGAACCAGCAACAGTACTAAAGCCACTTACTTTCTCAATAAGCCCAAAAGATCCAGTTAATTTCTCGTAAGTACCCCTGTTCGAATTCAGCCAGGCTTGATTGTTTAATAATAAGTTCCCGATATTGGAATAGGTTATTCCATTTGTATTACCTACAAATTGAACAATATTAGAAAAGAGAAGACCCAGACCAGAAATGGATCCCACACTGGTAGTCATCCCATTTACAATGGTATTTTGAATTAATAGTGACTCTGAGGATGCAATACCAGGACCTGCAATTTCGAAAGCTTTTGAACCGCTCAGAGTAACATTACGTATACTCCCTCCAAATCCACCCTTGAAGACAACCCCTCCGGTAAATTTTAATATATCTTCTGCTGCATCTAAGCCCGATAAATATGCGCCATTGAGATTTATTGAATTTGTTAATATAATCTCACCATTAATTTCGTAAAAAGTATCTTCATCCAAAGTAATTACACCTCCCGAAGCCGCTGGAAAATCTGATTGACTTTTAACTAAAACATAATTATCACGTTTCTCCTGGGTTTGAAGTTCTGACCAAGATGAAGATTTAAAATAATATAACGCAGATTCATCTGTGTCATATACAATAAGACCATTTGCAGGATTGCTTATTGCATTACGTTGGGCTGTTGTCATTCTAGGAGTCAACAAGCCTTGAGATTCAGACTTTAATTCTAATAATGCCGATGCATCCGGACTTGCTGTGCCTATGCCTACTTGCGAGAAACACACAGTATTTACCATTAGAAAAATAAAGGAAGCTAAATTTCTATAAAACATATCTCAAAATTTGATACTATTAAGATATGTATTTTATAGATTAATATGCTCCTTTAAAGGAAATTATTAATGCAATTAATTTAAAGGAGTAAGAATAATCCTTCATTTAATAACGTTTATTTATTCTTTTTAAGCTTGATAACTGTAACCTCTGGCCAGATCCCAACTCTTCCCGGATAGCCTAAATATCCAAATCCCCTATTCACATTGAGCACCCGGTTACCTTCTTTGTAAATCCCGGCCCAATTTTCATATCTATATTGAACGGGACTCCACCTAATCCATCCCGGAATTTCTATCCCAAATTGCATTCCGTGAGTATGACCACTTAAAGTAAGTTGGTAATTTTTAGAATCTTTTTTAAGACGTTCTGCCCAATAAGAAGGATCGTGACTCATTAAAATCTTAAAATCACCGCTTGACAATCCTGCAGAAGCCTTATCAATATCTCCCACTTGCTTAAAACCAGTCCCCCAGTTCTCAACTCCTACTAAAGCAATTTTTTGTTCACCTCGTGTTATAAATTTATGCTCATTCAATAGCAATTGCCATCCCATTTCGGCTTCAAGGGTTTTCAGACTTTCTAAATTTGCGGACTTTGCAGCTTGAGAACTCCAGTCTGCATAATCTCCATAATCATGATTACCCAGTACAGAGTAAACACCGTCTTTAGCTTTCAGTGATGAAAATAATCCTGTCCAAGGTTTCATCTCACTTGCAAAATTGTTTACTAGATCTCCTGTAAAAAGAATGACATCACTTTCTTGCTCATTAATTAAGTCGATACCATATTTAATTTTACTCGCATCATCAAAACTGCCACTATGAATATCACTTATTTGAGTAATTTGATAGCCGTCAAATGCTTCAGGCAGATCATCAAATTCTAAGGTATAGGAAAGCACTCTATATCTATATTTACCTTTATACATTCCGTAGATTAAAGAAGCAAAAGGTATTGCAGCAATTCCGAGCGCTATCGCACTTACAAATTTTCGGCGGGAAGGCATTTCATAAGTAGTAGATTCACCAAATAGCGAATTGAATATACTTAGTATAAAACGAACGATATCTTCTCCAAATAAAACTACTATGAGAATTAGTTTAGGAACAAATAAAACTAAAAACCAACCAATAATATACATTTCACGAGAGGCTATACCGGTTGATCTATCCATATTAGAAAGCGTATAAATAAATACAAGTAATACTGCAATAGATATAAAAATGTAAATACCTGCTAGCCAGAAATTCTTCGAAAGAGTTCTGAAGGCCTGAAAAGCATATAAATCGATTAAGATGTAAAGTAGAATAAATATTAACCAGCGCATATTGTTGAAAATAAGACGGCAATATTATGAAAGCTATCTCCTAATTATTATAATGAAATCTTATTTTTAGAAAATAAACCAGTTTATTTTATTTATAATAGATATTATTCATGAAGCGTCGCAACTTTATTGCCACTACCAGCCTAAATACAATCGCCATTACTTTGGGATTAACAAGCATCGCCAGAGGAAAAGATTATAAATTAAACTCAAAAACGATTATTGAAAAACCTATGAAAGAACATGCAGTTGCTATTTGTACCTGGGAATTTACTAAAGCCAATGCCGTGGCCGGCGAACTTCTGGATAAAGGATATGAAGCAATAGATGCAGTAATTGCAGGAGTAGCTGTGGAGGAGGAAAATATTAAAAATACAACTGTAGGTAAAGGAGGCTCCCCAGATCGAGAAGGGAATGTAACATTAGATGCGTGCGTAATGGATCACACTGGTAGCTGCGGAGCGGTGATGTGTGTAGAAAATATTACAAATGTTGCTGCTCTTGCTCGCGAGATAATGAACAAAACGCCCCATGTAATTCTTACAGGCAAAGGAGCTGAAGACTTTGCCTTGAAAAATGGATTTAATGCTGAAAAATTGTTAACCCCAGAATCTGAAGAGGCTTGGCAAGAATGGTTAAAAACATCTGATTATAAACCGCTGATTAATATTGAAAATCACGATACCATAGGAATGCTCGCCTTAGACAAAAAAGGAAATATTTCTGGAGCGTGTACTACTTCTGGACTTGCGTATAAAATGAAAGGCCGTGTAGGAGACAGTCCTATTATAGGCAGCGGTCTATTTATTGACAATGAGATAGGAGGTGCTGCTGCTACCGGAATGGGTGAAGAAGTCATCAAAACTGTGGGTAGCTTTTTAATTGTCGAACTTATGCGCAACGGAATGAGTCCGCAAGAAGCCTGTGAAGAAGCAATAAGAAGAATAGTATCTAAAAATCCCAATCATGTAAATTTTCAGGTTGCCTATATTGCAATTAACAAAAAAGGTGAAACAGGAAGTTATTGCATTCACCCAGGATTTAAAATGATGCAATATAAAAATCAAGAAAATAAAGCTATCACTACTAATAGCTATCTAAGAAATTAAAATTAAGAGCAATATTTAAATGTTTTTAATTAATAAAAAAATACTTTAGTTTTGTTTCAAGCTTTTAAAGCAAAAAATATTTAAGACTGTTGTAATTGACTTGTAATAATCAATTATGATTTGGGGTGAAAGCCAGCTCTCGAGCTGGCTTTCTTTATTTCCAATAATTAGGAATAGAAAACATCAAATCTCCCAGAAAAAATGGGATGGTGAGCGAGGTTACACGACAACTTGATGTAGTTATAACTCTAGTAACCGAAGTGAAGCGTTTTATAATAGCCTTTCTGGCTTTCTTTATTTCCAATAATTAGGAATATAAAAACTTTAATTCTCCAAGAAAAAATGGGGTGGTGAGCGAGGTTACACGACCACTTGATGCAGTTATAACTCTAGTAACCGAAGCGAAGTGTTTTATAATAGCCTTTCAGGCTTTCTTTATTTCCAATAATTAGTAATAAAAACTTCAAATCTTTAAAAAAAAGGAGTGTGAGCGAGGTTAAACGACAACTTGATGTAGTTATAACTCTAGTAACCGAAGCGAAGTATTAGACTCCCATAAAAGCTAAGTAAATCAAGCCTCGGAAGTCTAAAATTATTTCAGATACATACAATTATACTGATAGTCGATAATTGCCTTGCCTAATTTTAACACATCAGCACCAATAATTCCACTTACTGGCTTCGCATCATGATTAATGAGCGCTTGGTTTACGTGTGATAAATCAAATAAAACAATTGAAATATTTTTTGTTTTCCAAGGACCTATTTCGATTAGATTATCTTGAGCAATTTGTGTAAGCATATCAATCGCCCCTGCTCCGGCAGCCTTGACCTCACTATCTTTTGCATATAATTTAAAACGCTCGAGATCTTCAAAACCTATGCACGTATTTGAAGCTCCGGTATCTAGTATAAATTCACCAGAAACTCCATTAATTGTAGCTTCAAATTTGAGATGTCCTGTGCCTACCGGTGAAAGCGGAATTCGCTTATATTTTTTCTTTTTCAGAAACTGCCAAAGTGAAATCATAATAAATGCTAAGTGGCCAAACTTAGAGTAAATAAAACACTTGAATTTTAAATTTTTAATAAAGTTTGCGTCTGCTAACAGCTAATTTTTAAATTTACCGCATATGTTTATAGACACTCATACCCACCTTTACAGCGAATCTTTTGACGAAGATCGCGATATAATGATTGCTAGAGCACAGGAGCTGCACATTACAGATTTTGTTCTTCCGGCTATTGATTCTACCTACACTGCAAAGATGTGGGACTTAAAAGAAAGGTATCCAGAATCTATGCATGTAATGGTGGGATTACATCCTACCCATGTCAAACCAGAAAGTCTAGCAGATGAACTTTGTCACATAGAAAATGAACTGGCTTTAAGAAAACATATTGCTATAGGTGAAATAGGTGTAGACTTATATTGGGATAAATCAACAAAAGAGATTCAAAAAGATGCCTTTGCTCAACAAATACAATGGGCTAAGCAATACGATTTACCTATAGTTATACATTGTAGAGATGCTTTTAATGAAGTATTTGAGGTACTTGAAAAGGAAAAAAATGATCGTTTAAGAGGGATATTTCATTGCTTTACCGGTACTAAAGAGGATGCACTGCGAGCGATAGATTTTAACTTAATGCTCGGAATTGGAGGCGTTGTAACATTTAAGAATGGTAAAATAGATACGTTCTTAAATGAAATAGATATCAAGCATATTGTACTGGAAACAGATGCTCCTTACTTAGCTCCTACTCCATATCGTGGAAAGCGAAACGAGAGTAGTTATCTGGTTGAAGTAGCAGATAAGCTTTCAAAAATTTATAATATTTCAATTGCTGAAGTAGGAGAAATTACTACAAATAATGCCAAAAAAATATTTAACCTTGACTGATCAATAAAATATTTTGTTCTTTTACGATCAACCTAAAAAATAATTTGTGTCAAAATTTGACTCCATAAGACCTTATGACGATTCTGAAGTTCACGAAGCACTTCAGACCCATTATCGTCACCCTATGTTTCAGGCATTGTTACAATTTACATTTCCTGAAAAGTCACTGCGGGAAATAAAAGAAATTATTAACGAATGCCACTCTATATATGACTTTCAAAGTAAAATCATTTATAAGTCTGTTCAAAAAATTATGGAGAAAAGCACGGATGGTTTTTCTACCTCAGGGTTTGAACATTTAAATAAAGAGCAATCCTATTTTTATCTATCAAATCATCGGGATATAATTTTAGATACCTCATTTATAAATGTGGCACTTTATGATAATGATTTGGTGATGACCGCTTCTGCGATCGGTGATAATCTGGTTCAAAAGCCTTTTTTAATGGCTCTTGCGCGACTTAATAGAAGTTTCTTAGTGCAGCGCAGTCTTTCTCCTAGAGAAATGTTGTTGAGTTCAAAAAATCTTTCAGAATACGTGGCCCATGTACTTGGTACAAATAACCAATCGATCTGGATGGCTCAACGCGAAGGTAGAACTAAAGATGGTAGTGATAAGACACAACAAGGCGTTTTAAAAATGATAGGAATGGCTCGTGGAGATCAAGCCGTAATTCCATTTCTCAAAGACCTTAATATAAGACCAGTTGCAATATCTTATGAGTTTGACCCTACAGATATTCTTAAAGTACCAGAACTAATTGCTAAAAGTGAGGATATTGTATATGTCAAAAGTAACAATGAGGATTTTAATAGCATACTAAGAGGCGCATTAGGTTATAAGAAAAGAGTTCATATTGCCACCGGCAAATTAGATGGAAGTGTATTTGATGAAATCGATTCTAGAGATTTATCTGATAATGATAAGCTTCAAGAACTTGCCAAGTATATAGACAAGGAAATTTACAGGATCTATAAATTATGGCCGTCTAATTATATAGCATACGACTTATATCACGGGACAGATACCTATTCCTATACGTATACAGAAAAAGACAAAAGAGCATTTGAAAGAAGGTTAGAACGCAGAGTTGATGCGGCTAGCGAAATAGCAAGAGAAAGCTTTCTGTTAATGTATGCAAATCCAGTAATAAATAAACTTAAAAGTCTTGAGTAAACCATCAAAAATTCTTCTAATATATACTGGAGGAACCATTGGTATGATCAAAGATTTTGAAACGGGAGCTTTAAAATCTTTTGATTTTAATGATCTTCTTAATAAAATTCCAGAATTACGCCTTCTAGAGTGTGAGATTGAAACTATCAGTTTTGAAAAGCCAATAGATAGTTCAAATATGAATCCACAGCTTTGGTCTGAGCTATGTACTATAATTGAAGATCATTATAGCGCAATAGACGGTTTTGTAATTCTTCATGGGAGTGATACGATGAGTTATACAGCATCGGCATTAAGTTTTATGTTAGAAAACTTAGCAAAACCTGTAATTCTCACCGGCTCTCAACTTCCTATAGGAGATTTACGAACTGACGCTAAAGAAAATTTAATCACGGCGATACAAATTGCGGCACTTAAGAAAAGAGGTAGATCATATATCACCGAAGTGGGGCTTTATTTTGAATATAAACTTTATAGAGGAAATAGGAGCTCAAAAATAAGTGCAGAACATTTTGAAGCTTTTAAGTCTCCTAACTATCCTCCACTCGTAACTTCTGGTGTTCATCTTACAATTGAAGACGAAAAACTGCTTCCATATACACGCAAAAAGTTAAAAATTCATAAAGAATTAACTACAGATATCTTAGTTGTTCACTTATATCCGGGAATAAATGAAACATTGCTCTCAGACACATTTGAAAAATTGACGTATAGTGGAGTAATTATAATGACTTTTGGCGCTGGAAATGGCACAACAGAAGCTTGGTTTATAGATTTATTGAAAAAAATTATTGACCGAGGAATACCTCTTGTTAACATTACCCAATGCAAATGGGGAAGTGTTCAAATGGGTAATTATGAGACCAGTACGGAACTGAAGGAGCTGGGTGTGATCTCTGGTAAAGACATTACTATAGAAGCAGCCATAACCAAAATGATGTATCTCAATAGTCAAAATTTGGCTCCAAAGGTCTTTAAGACTATATTTGAAACTTCACTAAGAGGAGAAATGAGTTAATAAGAAATTATTATTATTTTGATTCTTCCTTTTGGGATTTGACATATTTTTTGTTATTTGGCAGCCTGTCAAAACTGGTTCGGCGCGACAAATTAAAGAGAGGTGGCCGAGCGGTCGAAGGCGCACGCCTGGAAAGCGTGTATACGCCAAAAGCGTATCGAGGGTTCGAATCCCTTCCTCTCTGCTATTTTTTAATATTTGAATAATTAATTTTATATCTTTATCCTTTACTAACTAAATTTTTAAGATCAAAAGCAATGAAAAGAGTATTTTCTATTCTAGTAATCACAGCTGTAATCGCTTTAGGCAATCTTACAGTTCAAGCAAATACTGCCTCTTTAATGTCTGTTAACGCAACAGTATTATCTGCAGTACAAGATGAAGCTCCAGAAGAGGCTGCAGCCGCAGACACTGATGAAGAGTCTACATCATTCACTCAAGAATTAAAGAAACGTTTTATAGAAGGGGGTGCATCATTTATGGGTATCGTTCTTTTATGTCTTATTTTAGGTCTTGCGATTGCAATTGAACGTATTATTTACTTAAACCTTGCTAGCACAAACACTGCTAAATTAGCTCAAGATGTAGAAGATGCATTGAACAGCGGTGGTATTGAAGCTGCTAAAGACGTTTGTAGAAATACAAGAGGTCCGGTTGCATCTATTTACTATCAAGGTTTGGACCGTGTTGATGAAGGAGTTGATGCTGCTGAAAAAGCTGTAGTAGCTTATGGTGGTGTTCAAATGGGACTTTTAGAGAAAAATGTATCTTGGGTTTCTTTATTTATCGCACTAGCACCGATGCTTGGTTTCATGGGTACAGTAATTGGTATGATTGACGCATTTGATAAGATTGAAGCTGCTGGTGACATGAACCCTTCTCTTGTGGCTGGTGGTATTAAAGTTGCACTTTTAACAACCGTATTTGGTCTTATTGTTGCGATTATACTTCAAGTTTTTTATAATTATATCATCGCTAAAATTGACAGCATTGTTAATGATATGGAAGACGCTTCAATCACATTGATTGACATGCTTGTACGGTACAAGAAGTAATAATCATTTTAATTACATAACTAAATTATGTTACATAAAATTTTAAAAATTGTCGCACTGATCCTTTCTATTCTTGGAGCTGTATGGCTAGTTAGAATTCTGATTACTGGAGATACAGCTATTATAGATTCACCAGAATTACAGAACTCACTTGTTACCCCATTTATATATATTGCCTATACAGCATTTGCAGTAGCACTTGTATTTGTTGTGATTTTTGTTGTAAAAAATATTTTTACCGGAGGCTCATCTCTTAAAGGAACCCTAATCGGTTTGGGAGCATTCTTAGCAATCATATTAATTTCTTATGTCCTAGCTTCTGGTGAAGAAACTCCTTTACGAGATGGTGGTAGTTTATCTGCCAGCGCTTCAAGATGGGTAGAAGCAGGTATTTATGCTTTTTACATCTTGGCAGTGGTCGCTATCGGTGCAATGGTATTTTCAGGTGTTAAGAAATTAGCTAAATAAAACTTAATTATGGCAAAGAGATCAGCTCCAGAAGTAAATGCAGGTTCGATGGCAGATATTGCCTTCTTACTTCTTATTTTCTTTCTGGTTACAACTACAATTGAAACAGACAGTGGTATAAGTCGTAAATTACCTCCGGAACTTGATGAAAACCAACCTCCTCCGCCGGTAATTAAAATGCGAAATCTTTTTACTGTTGTTGTAAATAGTAATAATGATTTACTTGTAGAAGATGAATTGATGGATCTTGAAGATTTGAGAGCAGCAGCTGTTGAATTTTTAGATAACGGTGCTGAAGATTGTAGCTATTGCCAAGGTGCAAAAGCTGAAAATTCTTCAACAAATCCCACCAAAGCAATTATCTCACTTGTGAATAATCGTGGAACATCATACAAGAGATATATTGCAGTACAAAATGAACTTGTTGCTGCTTATAATCAATTACGTGATCGTGAGGCGATGAATAGATACGGAGAAACATTTATATCGATGGAAAATCGCTTTAATGATGCTCGTACTAGTCAAGCTGTAAAAGACAAGCTTAAACCTAAATTAGAGATAATTAAGGAGTTATATCCAGAGAAGCTTTCTGAAGCAGAACCTAAGTAAATATAATATTTAACACAATTCACTATGTCTAAGTTTAATAAGAAAAAAGGAGGTGAACTACCGGCTATTTCTACGGCTTCATTGCCAGATATAGTTTTTATGTTGCTGTTCTTCTTCATGGTTGCTACTGTAATGCGAGATCAAACCTTAATGGTTAAAAATAATCTGCCAACTGCAGACCAAGTTGAAAAACTTGATAAGAAAGATCTGGTTATGTATATCTATGCTGGTGAACCAATAGATCGCTATCAAGCTACATATGGTACTTCTGCAAAAATTCAGTTGAATGATAAGATTTCAAATGTTAATCAGATTCAAGATTTTATTTATCAAGAAAGAGCGAGTAAACGTGAAGAACTTGTACCCTTCTTAACTACAGCTTTAAAAGTTGATGGAGAAAGTAAAATGGGTCTTATCTCAGATATAAAGCAAGAACTTAGAAGTGCTAATGCACTTAAAATTAATTACGTTACTAAGTCTGGTGACGCAGTTAAGAGCAATCAATAAGATGTATTAGATTTTCATTTCTTTTATAATAAAAAAACGCCCTGATTTTTCAGGGCGTTTTTTTATTATAATCAATATAATTAGATCAAATTTGATATCTGATTAATAATTTAATTTTCCTTGAGATGGGTTATAGCAAAACCACAAAACAAAAAATACTCCTTATCGCTATTACTTGTTTGACAATATTTACTGGTCAGTCACAGGATTCTCTAGCCGTTGAGGTGGACAGCCTGAAAATTGACACAAAATACAGAGAGGATCAATTCTATTTAGGAGTAACATTTAATCTATTAACCAATAAACCAACTAGCCTATCTCAAAATGGTTTTAGTGGGGGTTTGCACCTTGGTTACATAAGGGATATGCCACTCAATTCTCAACGCAATATTGCACTTGGTGTTGGAGCCGGCTTTTCTATGAACACTTATAATCAAAATTTATTTGTAGGTGAAGACACACAGAATCAATCAATATTTAATATAATTGACTCAAGTGTCGATTATGATAAGAATTGGCTTTCTACTTATCTTGTAGAAATGCCCATACATCTTCGTTGGCGCACCTCTACAGCAGCAAACTATAAATTCTGGAGAGTTTACACAGGATTACAGTTAGGCTATGTATATGCTTATAAATTTAATTTTGAAGAAACAGGCAATCAAGTCGTGCAAACCGATGTTCCTGAGTTTGACAGATATCGCCTAGGACTAACATTTACCTTTGGATATGATACATTCAATTTTCACTTCTATTATAACCTAAATCCATTTTTTAAGGATGGTACTCTAGTTAATGGAGAGGCACTAGAGCTTAATAGCTTTAAACTCGGTTTGATGTTTTATATATTATAAAAATAAAATACAATCAACTGCGGAAGCCCACCTACTAATATGCCAACAATCAATTCGTGCATACTATGGGCTTTGAATTGTAACCGTGATGCTGCTGTACAACCAATAGCAATAATGAGTAAGGAAATAATTTCCAGATAATTTGTAGTATATACCATACTCAGCGCTATAATAAAAGAAAGCACTCCGCTCACACCCACCATATGTAAACTGGCTTTGTATTTAAAGAGACTAAAAATTAACGCTAGTCCTGATGCAATAAGAATTCCCAAAAAGAATAAGTATAGTTCTGGAAACTCATAACCATTAATTATTACGGTTACTATTAAGATTGTTATACCTATTTGACATATCAATGGTATTCTTCTTTCCTTGACATCACTTAATTCTTTTGAGGATACCAGATTTATACTTTCAAGAAGGAAATAAAAAAGGATGGGTACAATAAGCGTTAAAATACTTATGGCAAATATTTTTGCATACATAAACGACTCCGGTATGAATTTAGGAGTTATTGCAAAATAAATAACTACACCCAGCAGTGGCATAAACAAAGGGTGCATTAGATATGAAAAACTACGTAGGATAAATTTCATTTAAATTTCCTTGCGTAAACGTGCCACTGGCACATCTAACTGTTCTCTATACTTCGCAACTGTACGTCTGGCGATTGGATACCCTTTATCTTTCAAGATCTTGGCCAGCTTATCATCAGTTAATGGTTTACGTTTATCTTCATCTTGAATCGTCATTTCAAGGATTTTCTTAATCTCCCGTGTTGACACCTCTTCACCTTGATCATTTGTCATACTCTCACTAAAGAACTCTTTAATCAACTTTGTTCCGTAGGGAGTATCAACATATTTAGAATTTGCGACCCGAGATACAGTCGAAACATCCATTCCTATCTCATCTGCAATATCTTTTAAGATCATTGGCCGCAAATTACGCTCATCGCCTGTCAAGAAAAACTCTTCCTGATAGTTCATAATAGCGCTCATAGTTACAAACAAGGTTTGTTGCCGTTGTTTAATCGCCTCTATAAACCACTTTGCAGCATCTAGTTTCTGCTTAATAAACATCACAGCATCTTTCTGAGATTTACTCTTTTCAGAAGCATCCTTGTACCCCTTAAGCATATTTGTATATTCTCTAGAAACGTGCATCTCTGGCGCATTGCGTCCATTCAAGGTAAGTTCGAGTTGCCCATCACGGATACGTATTTCAAAATCAGGAATAACGTGCTCAACAACCTTAGTATTCCCAGCATAGGATCCGCCGGGTTTAGGATTCAAATGTTCAATTTCATCAATAGCACCCCTTAGCTGATCTTCAGTAATATCAAATTTAGATAGTAGTTTTTGATAGTGTTTTTTACTGAAGTGATCAAAAGCATTTGTCAATATCGATATCGCTAGTGCAACAGATTCAGTTTCATCCTTTCGCTTTAGTTGAATTAATAAGCATTCTTCTACACTACGCGCACCAACACCTGATGGATCGAGATTTTGAACTATTTTTAAAATTTTCTCAAGAGTTTGTTCGTCTGTATAAATGTTTTGTGTGAATGCTAAGTCATCTAATAAATCAAGTAAATCTCTTCTTAGGTATCCACTATCATCTATACTACCTATTAAGAATTCAGCGATCTCCATTTGCTCTTGATCGAGACGATAGGTATGCAGTTGAGACATCAAATGTTGCGTGAAAGAAGTCCCAGACGCGTAAGGAACCTGGCGCTCTTCATCATCACTACTATAATTATTAGTATTTAGTCTATAACTTGGAACCTCATCGTCAGACAAGTAGTCATCTACATTAATTTCTGTCTCAATTTTTTCAGATTCAAAATCATCATCCCCGCTATTATCAAATTCCTCATACTCATCCTTAGCTTCTTCCTTACCGTTATCAAGTGCAGGATTTTCTTCAAGCTCTTGTTTTACGCGTTGCTCGAAGGCCTGCGTAGGTAATTGTATTAGCTTCATCAGCTGAATTTGCTGTGGAGAAAGCTTCTGGGAAAGTTTAAAATTTAATTGTTGTTTAAGCATATAGATTATCGAAACAGTTCTTACAAAAATAGAAAAATGCTCCTTGTAAAAAGTAAGAATATTTTGTTAAGACTTTAACTAAAAAATCTATATCACAAAAGAGTATGGTTATGGAGTGAAGATATTATTTTTAATAGCGTGAATTACCAGACCAGTACGATTTTTAAGGCCCAACTTATGAAATACAGATTCTCTGTAACCTTCTATAGTTTTAGGACTCAGAAACATTTTTGCAGCAATTTCTTTATAGGTCATTTCGGTACAAGCATGTTTAATAAATTCAATCTCTCGATCCTTAAGCACAACTTCTTCTTCTAAAGAAGTTTCAGATTTTTGAATAAGGCGTTCTACGGTATTAGTATAATAGAATCCAAAATTTATCACCTCATTTAAAGCCTGCTCTAAAATACTTTTTCGAGTATCTTTTAATAAATAACCTTTAGCTCCAGAACGTATCATTTGCATAACTACTTGTTCATCCTCTTCTATTGAAAGTGCCAGGACTTTAATATTTGGGTGATGCTTCGTTAAATATTTTGTAGTCTCTACCCCACCCATCACAGGCATCTTAACATCCATTAAAACAATATCTGGAATTTGAGCATTAGTTGAATTTAGATAATTTAATAATTCTTTACCATTGACTGAAATATTAACAACCTCAAAATTTTCAAATTGTCTTACTAAACCTGCAATGGCTTCAGACAGTAATGTGTGATCGTCTACTAATGCTACTTTATACATAGTTAATCTAATGGATATATTAATTTTAATTGCGTGCCTGCTCCTGGTATTGAGTTTATTCTCACGTGTGCATTTATCAAATTTGCTCTTTTATCTATATTACTAAGACCTATTCCATTCCTAACAACCTTTTCAGAATCAAATCCTACACCGTCATCGTGAGCAATAATTTCTAAAGAATCAGCTTTAAAATGTACCGAAAGTTTAAGGTTGGCTGCCTTCGAATGTTTCATCGTATTAGTAATAAATTCCTGTACGATTCTAAATAAAACTATTTCTGCCTGCGAATCAATAACTACAGGATCACCCAATAACTCATATTCTGCAGATAAAAATTTAAGCCTGTTGAATCGAGCAACTTCCATCTCCAGAGACTTTATGAGCGATTGCCCATTTATAGCTTCAGGATTAATAGATTTTGACAAGGCTCTAAGCTCATTTAAGCCTGTCCCTATCGTTTCTGCAACTTCAAGCATTTCTTCCCCACCTTCTATGTTTTGCGCTTTAATTTTTGCTAATGTGAGTAACTGGCCTATATTATCGTGCAATTCCCAACTAATGTTGCGCAGGGTTTCTTCTCTAATTTCAATTTGAGTTTCTGCAATTGCTTTTTCAAATCGTTTTTCAGCTTCTATTTGTTCTCGAAGCAAACTATTTTTTCGTTTCATAAATACCGAAAAAAGCACAAATACAATTATAGCAAGCAAAAATAAAACTAACAAAACGACAAGGATGACGAGTTGCAATGTTGATTGATCCATACTTTTAATAATTATAAATTTTAGTATTCTTAATACGATACGAACCGAAAGTAAAAACAACAGATTTAATTGATGCCACACCAAAAATTATTTTACGTTTCATTTCAAAATAATAAACATAGTCTAAATCTAAGTAGCTTAACCGCCCTCGTAAAACTTCAGAAACAGGGAGATTAACTACTGTAAAATTGAAAGCTCCACACCTAAATGCATATAATTGATATCATTGCCTTTTGCAAGCAGCTTCTTATTTATAATTTAATAAAATACAGCATTAAAACTAGTCGTGATGAGAACTTTCCCGACCGTTCTGAGTTGCGCCAGCTGTCTTGCTTACCATCGATATGCGCATAAAATCAATGAGTAAATTTCTACTATTTATTTATAATAGTTAATTCTGCCATCAATATCTAATACTCAGTCTCGTATATGCAATCGTATAAATAGCTCTCAAATGCTAAATAGCAACTCTTCATCTTATACAAGTTGAGGACGCTCAGCACGATAAAAACCATAAGCAAAAATAGAATACATTAAACACCCTACAGCAAAACCTACATTACGTATTAGTTCAAAAAATGAAGCTAATGTTGGGTTTTCCGCTTTAAGATTCATCCATCCTATTAAGGTTACCACTAAAACAGGTAATTGAATCACGATATATATTAAAAGACCAAAGCCTAAATAGATTAGAAAATCATTTTTAATAACTGTAAAACCAAAGTAATTAATGATTTCAATAAAATTCAAAAGCACCAGAATTAATATTAAAAAATCCCCTACCACTAAAGAAAATAAAGAAAAACTTATCCAAATATCTGAAGTCGCAAGAAAATAGATATAAATCAATAACCAGCTCATAAATAATAAGATAGTTACTTTTTTAAAGATAGGAGATTTTAGAATCTTATAATACACATAAAAGATCATAAGAAAATAGATCAAATCATGAATATTGAAAAAGATGGTATTCGCCTGCTCAGTATGAACAAAATAAAAGGCCGCTAACAGTTCATTAAGAAAATTGTAGCCTAAATAAAGAATAACCCAAATAATAGGAGTACCACTAAATTTTCTCCAGTAAATTACTCCAATTATGAAGGGCAAAAGTTCAAAAGGTAATAAAATACTCATATATAAATCTTCTGTAAGAAAATTTAAATACTTGCTCCAAATAGACTCCATCTCTAAACTATTCAAATTCTTCTTTTGAACACCTTATTGAAAATCTCCTCCAGTTAAAGGTGGTGGAGGTCTTAATGTACCGTGATTTCCAGACATCGATTCAATCGTCTCATCATCTTCTAATTTGTTCATCCCTTTTTTAGGACTTAAAACGTCACCTACCATTACGGCTCTTTTTTTACCATCTACACCCGTAACAATTGCATAGCTCACCGTGTCTTTGGTTCCATCTGCAAGAGTAAATTCTGTCGCCGGATTTAAGAAAACAGTAGCTCTCCCCTTTTTATTTTTTTGTTTATAAGTGTCTTTGTATTTACCAAAATATATACGCATTTCCACTATATCTACATTCGCAGAATCTGCTTGCTGTTCTATATATGCCATATACTCTTTAAGCTGCTTATAGGGCATCGTAACCGCACGAGTTGCTTTTTTATAATTCGCATCTTCTTTTGGTATTGTATCTCCTTCTTCCGTGAGGTTTTCTGCAAGTTCGATTAAGGCTACACGACTGTTTCCATAATTTTTGTATAAGGAATCTGCAGCTGCTATAGGAATAATATTAGCCGGAGCTCCCTGCACAGGAGTTTCCTGCTCATCACAGTTGCACGATTTTTCTTCACAAGAAGTAATTAATAAAGTAGCAAAAAATGCAATTGCCAGTAAAGTAATTCTTTTCATTGGGTAATTGGTTTTTGGTTAGATAGCTGTAAAATAGACATCTTTTAATTCTTAAGGAAAATAACCTTAAAAAAAGGGTGTTTATCCCCGACATTAAATAGTACTAAAAGGCACAAAAAAACCCGATTTAAAAATCGGGTTTTTGAATAATATTTTCTTTCAATTAAAATTCTGCATTTTGTGGAAAACGCGGATAAGGTATTACATCTCTAATGTTTGTCATACCGGTAGCGAAAAGAACTAAACGTTCAAAACCTAATCCAAACCCACTATGCACACAAGTACCAAATCTGCGTGTATCTAAATACCACCACAGTTCTTCTTCAGATATATCTAATGCAGCCATTTTCTCTTGCAACACATCAAGACGTTCTTCTCGTTGTGAGCCTCCCACTATTTCTCCAATACCCGGGAATAAAATATCCATTGCGCGTACGGTTTTCCCATCTTCATTTAAGCGCATATAAAAGGCTTTAATATTTGCAGGATAATCAAATAAAATCACCGGACATTTAAAATGCTTTTCTACCAGAAAACGCTCGTGTTCACTTTGCAAATCTGCGCCCCACTCTTCAATAGGATATTTAAATTGCTTCTTTTTATTCGGCTTAGAGTTCTTTAAGATATCTATAGCCTCTGTATAACTCACCCTTTTAAAATTGTTATCTGCAACAAATTTTAGCTTCTCTCTCAACGCCATAGGTGCGCGATCAGCTTCAGGCTTGCTCTTGTCCTCTTGTATAAGTCTTCCTTCTAAAAACTCAAGATCATCTTGACAGTTATCAAGAACATACTTGACAACATACTTTATAAAATCTTCAGCCAGATCCATATTCATATCTAGATCATTAAAAGCTACCTCAGGCTCAATCATCCAGAATTCTGCAAGATGTCTACTTGTGTTTGAGTTTTCTGCTCTAAAAGTAGGGCCAAAAGTATATACCTGACCTAAACCTAATGCATAGGTTTCTGCTTCTAATTGACCAGAAACTGTCAAATTTGTTTCTTTTCCGAAGAAATCTTTCTTATAATCTATATTACCTTCTTTATCCTTAGCAGGATTTTTTAAGTCTTGAGCAGTTACCTTAAACATCTCTCCCGCTCCCTCTGCATCACTACCCGTAATAATAGGTGTATTTACATAATAAAAACCCTCTTTCTGAAAGTACTCATGAACCGCAAAACTTAACTTTGAGCGTAAACGCATTACAGCTCCAAATGTATTTGTACGTACGCGTAGATGCGCTTGCTCGCGTAGTTTTTCAAGTGTATGGCGCTTTGGCTGAAGAATAGTCATTTTAACCTCTTCCGGATCAGCATCCCCAAGAATTTTCACCTCTTTCACATCAACTTCTACAGATTGACCACCACCTTGACTTTCAATCAGGTTACCAGATACAGCAACTGCAGCACCTACCGTTATACGTTTTAACAATGCAGGATCTGTATTTTCAAAGTCAACTACACATTGTAAATTATTAATTGTAGAACCATCATTTAAGGCAATAAATCGATTCGCTCTAAAGGATCGTACCCATCCTCTCACGGTAATCTCGTGTCCTTTTGGTTCTTCTTTTAAAATATGTACAATGGTTTTTTTCATAATGATTTTATCTAAGATCACCGGTTGCAGTGATAGTTCAATTTTATACTAAGCAAATATATATTTTACGGCTATTCCCGCAAAGCGGAAACCCATATCTCAACATTAATCTTTGTCTAACTTTTCAAGCTCTTCTTCATCATCAGCCTCATCTAAAATTTGAATAGCCGGTTTTTTAAAATCTTCTTCATTTGCAATGTTACGCTCAAGCGAAAGCAATAACGAAGGCAGTAACAATAGATTAGAAAGCATCGCAAAAATTAGCGTCACAGAAACTAGTCCTCCTAGAGCAACTGTACCTCCAAAACTACTTATCATAAAAACTGAAAAGCCGAAAAATAATACTATTGAAGTATAAAACATACTTACTCCAGCTTCTCTAACTGAGGCGTAAACCGAACGTTTAATTTTCCAACCACTACTGCGTAATTCTTGTCTGTATTTTGCCAAGAAATGTATTGTGTCATCTACTGAAATACCAAAAGCAATACTAAAAACTAGTATAGTTGATGGTTTTATAGGAACTCCCAAAAACCCCATTAAACCGGCTGTTATCAACAACGGTAATAGATTAGGAATTAACGACACTAATATCATCTTGACCGATCGAAACATAAAAGCCATAAAGATCGCTATAAGTAAAATAGCCAATGATAAGCTTATAATTAAGTTGTTTATGAGATAGGTGGTGCCTTTTTGAAAAACTAGCGCCTTACCAGTAAGTGTTACATCAAATTTATCTTCAGGAAATAAAATATTTATTTTATTGTAGAGATTGTCTTCTACTATTTCCATTCGGTCTGTACCTATATCCTGCATAAAGGTAGTCATACGTGCATATTGACCTGTAGAATCTATATAACTATCCAACAAACCTGCCTCGGTAGAAAAGCTCTGTGCATAAGGCAATATAAAATTACGTTCATTTGAAGTTGGCAACTGGTAGTACTGCGGATCTCCATTATAAAACGCTTGCTTCCCATATTTAACCAGATTAACAATTGATAGCGGTTTTGATAGTTCTGGAGTCTCTGAAATTGTAGTTGCAAGCTCATCCATTCTTTTTAAAGTGGGTAGCTTCATTACTCCTTTTGGTCGCTTAGTGTCTATTAAAACCTCGAGCGGCATAATACCATCAAATTCAGACTCAAAAAATTTAATGTCATTATAAAACCCTGTATTCTTAGGCATATCTTCAATAAGACTTCCAGACACTTTAATTTTATAAATACCTATCATACTTACAATAAGTAGTAAAACAGTAGTTATATAAATCGTGATTTTTCGATCACGCACCATCTTTTCAATCCAGTTTACAAAACCTTCTATCCAGGATTTCCCTAAGTGTTTTAAATGACGCTCTTTAGGCGGAGTCATATAACTATATACAATAGGAATAATCAGCAGACTTAATAAGAAAATCGCCAGTATATTTATAGATGCTACAATACCAAATTCTTTAAGTAGAGAACTCTGTGTAAGTATAAAAGTTGCAAATCCCGAAGCAGTAGTAATATTAGTCATCAAGGTGGCATTACCCACTTTTGTTATTACCCGCTGTAATGCCTTAATTTTATTACCGTGATTTTTATATTCTTGCTGATATTTATTAATTAAAAATATACAGTTAGGAATTCCAATTACAATAATTAATGGCGGAATTAACGCAGTGAGAACCGTTATCTCATATCCTAACAATCCTAAAAATCCAAACGCCCACATTACTCCGATTACCACAGTAATCATAGAAATGAATGTCGCTCTATAAGACCTAAAAAAGAAAAAGAATATTAAAGAGGTAACAACAAGCGCCCCACCTACAAACCAACCAATTTCTCCTATTATCGTTTTACTATTTAAAGTACGTATATAAGGCATCCCACTGGTATGAACCCTTATCCCGGTTTCTTCTTCAAATTCTTCAATTAGAGGTATGAGATCATCAACAATAAAGTCTTTTCGAGCTGCGGTGTTTACTATATCCTTTCTTAAGTAAACGGCAGATCGTACTGTACCAGTTCTCTTGTTATATATTAGACCTTCATAAAAAGGAAGATCATCAAATAGCTTCTTTTTAAGAGAGAGCGCTTCAGAATTAGAGCTTACTTCACCTTCAATAAAAGGCTTTAAATCAAAACGTTTAGGATCATCTTCTCTCTTTAAAAGCTTTAAATCTTTTAACGAAACAGATAACGCTACCGCATCAAATTCATTTATTTTATCTGATAAAGCATTCCATTTATTTAAAATTTGAGGTGTAAATAGTGAAGAATCTTTTATCCCAAAAACAACTAAGTTCCCTTCTTCGCCAAATTGCTCTAGAAACGTGTTGTATTCTAAATTTACCTCGTGATCATCCGGCAGGAGATTAGCTTCGGTATAAGTAAAACGCATATATTTCCATTGCGTTCCTAAGAAAACCGTAAAGCCGGCAATAATAAACAGTATAAAGAGTCTGTTACGTAGAATGAGGCGCGCGACACCATTCCAAAAACCGTAACCCAATAGCTTGGTCATCGTCCTAATTTAAGAGCCGCAAAGGTACTTATTTGATACTGAAAACCCTTTAGTAAAACCCCTTTTTACAATTGTAGGTTAAAGGTGAACTTAAATGCTATATTATCTGAGAAGTTAGGAAGGCTATATGCTCCATATCGATAAGTTAAACTTGTTCCAAAACCAAATAAGATCTTATTAATTTCAAAACCGGTTTCTGTAAACCCTTTGTTTAATTTCCCAAATGTCACATCCTGATGCCTATCTATATTACTTATATCCCCAATGGCATAACGCGTGATAAAAACCATTTCTGGTTGAAATTTAGGTCCAAAATTAAATGGACGCAAATGGTGCTTTACTTGTAAGGTAGCCAACCTGTCTGAAAAGAATTCGCCAAAATACATAGTTTCAAAACTATTTACACCAGCTACAGAAAAGCGCTGCATTACAGTTTCCTTAGTAGGCGCATTAGGATACGCGTGAAATAAATGCGTTAAAGGCACTTCGCCAAATGCCATTTTACCCTCAATCAAAAATTCTGTAGTAGATTTATTTAAACGTTCAACCTGATAGAAAAATTTAGCACCAATACGTGTAAAATCAAAATCTCCGTTTAGCAAACCAGACATACCTTTAGATATTTGCGCAGTGATTTTAGGATACCCATCATAGATCTCTACCGTACCTTTTTCTGAACGCATAAATTTACTTGATGGACTCCAACGAACACCAAAAGTTGCTTCTGTAATGTCATATTCTGAATAGGTGTTATCTCCCAGAGCAAAAGTGTAGTCTTGAGTTTGCAGAACATTTGTTTTAGCAACTTGCAATTCTGAAAGTATTTTTGGTGTGATTTGATACTCCTGATTTAAACGGAACGTTTTATAGTCAAAAAATTGAGTGATATTAACAAGTCTGGGCTCAAACAACGAGTATACCCTACGGTCTGTTAAATAATTAAAACTTCCGGTTTCTTGCAGGTCATCGCTATAACTCAAACTTAGCCAGGCGCCGTGTGATTCATTTAACAGCACTCCGCCTCCAAAACCATATTTTAGAACCTTATCTTTAAACCCATACGCCGCGTAGCCCTCAACTCTATAATTCTTAGAAAAAGCAGCATTAGTGACACCACCCAGTCCTAAACGCAACCCCTCGTAATTATTAAATTTTAAGGGGTAAGTAAGATCAAAATCAAAAAAGTCTACTGTATAATAGCCTATACCAAAATTGTTGATCATCGCAAGCCGTCTCTCAATATTTTCTGTTTTAACAACATTATCTAAATAATCAAAACTATTTAAATCGCGCTGAGATAATGCTTGTGTACGATATCTATTCCAGAAGGATTCTGGTTTATCTTCGGCATCCTCCATCACTTCGATAGCCAGATTTGAATGCTCTAAATCCTCCACTTCGGAAAGATTATAGTTGGCATTATAAGAAGTTGATAGCATATACCTTCCCTGAATAGCTTCCTTTACAGGATTGTTTTCTATGGTACCTATTGAAACTTTTCCTCTAAAAAGTGACAACCTCTTAGAACTCTCGCCTTTTTCAATGTATAATTTACTTAATTTTGGCAGGTAGATATCTTTACTCTCAATATACTGATACTCCTGCTCAATACGGGCTACGAGCTCATCTTTTAGAGCGATATGCATTTTCTGTAACGCAAGAGATGCTTTGTCTAAATACAGTATTCCAACTAATCCAGGTATGGTTTCAGGTCGTTGTGGTTTAAATGAAACTGCATAGCCAGGTCTTCCTAAGATAATGGTATCAGATACAAATTGATACTCATAATTTTTGAGTCCGCGCTTTGAAAGCGGACCCGCATAACGATAATTAAATATTAAAAAATCCTCATCATAAAATGACCTGGACTGAAGCGTGATACCTAAAACCTCATAGCGCGGTTCTTCAAAACCGGCCATATTAAAACCTAAAACTTCTTCCTTAAAACCATCTGCAGCGTCATAATTATTTATAGCTACTTTCTCTGTAAAAAAAGAATGAGAATTTGTTTGACGTTCTAATGAATCTGTAATTATCGTTTTTTCATAAGTCGTATAACTATAATGCTCAAGTGCTTTTTGAGGATTGTTTATAACGCTATTATTTATGGCAGCCTGCATTAAGGAGTCGACATCTACTTTAATTTGCTGTGCACAAAGACTCTTGAGTGTCAAAAAAAATACTAGTAGGCAGAACGTAAGCGATTTAACCATTATAATACGTGACTTAGAATTTAAAAATAATATAAAAAAAGCGACCTTATGGTCGCTCTTAGCATGAGTTTAACTGGCTAAATGTATTCTTAACTTAGCTAGCAAAACAGTATCAAATTAAACTGTAAGGATTTCCTTTTCTTTAACAGCTAATACTTCGTCTATTTTTTTAATATAAGCATCTGTAAAATCCTGTACATCTACTTCTGCATTGCGACATAAATCCTCAGCAAGACCCTCTTTTTCTAACTTCTTGATCTCATTATTCGCATTCTTACGGTCATTACGCACACCCACTTTTGCATCTTCTGCTTCAGCTTTAGCTTGTTTTACAAGATCTTTACGACGCTCTTCTGTAAGTGGCGGAACATTTATAATTACGCTCTCACCATTATTCATAGGATTAAATCCTAGGTTAGCATTCATAATCGCTTTCTCAATCTCATGGATCATTGCTTTCTCCCACGGTTGAATAGAAATTGTTCTACCATCTGGTGTATTCACATTCGCCACTTGAGAGAGTGGTGTTTGACTACCGTAATAATCGACCATAACACTTCCTAACATTGCAGGACTTGCTTTACCGGCACGTATGTTTGCAAATTGTTTTTTAAGATGCGTAATAGCACTTTGCATTGCCTCTTCAGTACCGTCTAAAATAAATTGTATGTCTTCGTTCATAGCTTTATTAATTCTCCGATTTTCTAGAATCGATCAAAAATACTAAATTATAAATTTACAGTTGTACCTATAGCTTCACCATTAACAACCTTTAAGAGATTGCCTTGCTTGTTCATATCAAACACAATAATTGGCAATTCGTTCTCCTGACTTAATGTGAAAGCGGTGGTATCCATTACTTTCAGTCCTTTTTGAAGTACATCTTCAAAACTTATAAAATCAAACTTCACAGCTTTATCATCTTTTTCAGGGTCGCTGGTATAGATACCGTCTACACGAGTACCTTTTAAAATTACATCTGCATGAATTTCTATAGCTCTTAAAACAGCTGCTGAATCTGTAGTGAAATATGGATTACCTGTACCTCCACCAAATATAACTACACGCCCTTTTTCTAAATGACGAATAGCCCTTCTGCGAATGAACGGCTCTGCTACTTCGTTGATTTGAATTGCACTTTGCAGACGTGTTTGAATGCCCGCTTCTTCCAGTGCACTTTGTAACGCAAGACCGTTTATAACAGTTGCGAGCATTCCCATATGATCTCCCTGAACGCGATCCATACCTCGGCTTGCTCCAGCAAGACCTCTAAAAATGTTACCGCCACCTATTACAATAGCTACTTCTACACCTTTATCGAGAACTTTTTTAATCTCTTCTGCATATTCTGCTAATCTATCGGGATCAATACCATACTGGCGGTTTCCCATTAATGCCTCACCAGATAATTTAAGAAGAATACGTTTGTACTGCATGATTTTAAAAAATTTTGGGCAAATATACGGTTAATGACTATGTGAAAAAAAATGAATTTAATTTCATCAAAAAAGGCTGCCAATTGGCAGCCTTTTTAAAACTTATGATATTTTAAAAGATTAAGCTAAGCTTACACGTTTAAAACCTACAACTTCAGCATCACCTTTACTAGCTACATATTTAGCTACGTTAATGCTTTCGTCCATAATAAATACTTGATCAAGTAAAGCTTTCTCATTATCCATAGTCGTGTTATCGGCTACGTAACGGTCAATTTTACCTGGCAAAATACGATCCCAGATTTGTTCTGGTTTTCCTTCTGCTTTTAATTCTTCTTTGATATCTGCTTCTGCCTTAGCCATAACCTCTGGAGTTAACTGAGACATTGAGATATATTGAGGAACGTTTTTAAGTGTTTTACCTAAACGACCTAACTCTTCATTTTCTTTTTCAATAGCAGCAATACGCGCTTCAGTTTCTGATGCCACGAAATCTGCATCAAAATCTTTGTAAGATAATGTAGTTGCTCCCATAGAAGCTACTTGCATAGAAACACTTTTAGCAACTTCTTCTGCGCTGTCTGTAGCTTTAGAAAGACCAGTTAATGCACCAATCTTATTTCCGTGTACATAAGCACCTACAAATGGAGCTTCTAGCACTTCAAAACCACCTATTTCTAATTTCTCACCAATAACACCTGTCTGCTCGATTAATTTTTCAGCAACAGTCATACCTTGAAAATCAGCAGCTAAAAATTCTTCTTTGCTGTTATAATTTAAGGCAACGTCACCTAATTCATTAGCCATCTCTACATACGTATCGTTTTTAGCAACGAAATCTGTCTCACAGTTTAATGAGAAAACAACACCTCTGTTATTTGCGTCATTAATCTTTGCTACAACAACTCCTTCACTAGAGTCACGATCTGCACGTTTTTCTGCAATTTTTTGTCCTTTTTTACGAAGAACAGAAATCGCTTTGTCAAAATCACCTTCTGCCTCAACTAATGCATTTTTACAATCCATCATACCGGCACCGGTAGCTTTTCTAAGTTTATTTACGTCTGCGGCTGTTATTTTTGCCATTTTATTTAGAATTTATGAGTTAAAACAAAAAGTCGTTTAGCTTAGTGCAAAATTGCAATATACTAAACGACTTCAGCTATTATCAAATTGTTAAATACTATTCTTCTTCGTCGCTAGCTGCAGCTTTAGCTTTTGCCTTTGCTGGCTTAGCTCCTTCTGCTTTTTTAGCTTTTGGCTTGTCTTCTTTATCTTTCTCTTTTCCTGCTTTACGCTCAGAAAGACCTTCAACAATTGCATCAGCAACGTTAGCTATGATTTTCTCGATAGATTTAGAAGCATCATCATTAGATGGGATAGCGAAATCAACCTGACGTGGGTCAGAGTTAGTATCAACCATCGCAAAGATTGGAATGTTTAATTTTTGAGCTTCTTTAATCGCAATGTGTTCACGCTTAATGTCAACTACAAATAAAGCACCTGGTAAACGCGTCATATCTTCGATAGAACCTAAGTTCTTCTCTAATTTGTCACGCATACGGTTCATTTGTAATTGCTCTTTTTTAGACAAGCTATCAAAACGACCGTCTTGTTTCATACGATCTACAGTTTGCATTTTCTTAACCGCCTTACGTATAGTTACGAAGTTAGTTAACATACCACCTGGCCATCTTTCTGTAATGAAAGGCATTTTAGCGCGACCTGCGTGATCAGCAACAATTTCTTTTGCTTGTTTTTTGGTAGCTACAAAAAGTATTTTTCTACCTGAAGCTGCGATTTTAGCTAAAGCTTCTGAAGCTTCGCTAAGTTTAGCAGCAGTTTTGTATAGATTAATGATGTGAATACCATTACGCTCCATATAGATATATGGTGCCATGTTAGGATCCCATCTTCTGGTAAGGTGACCAAAATGTACACCTGCATCCAGTAAATCCTTTACATTTTCTGTTTTTGCCATTTTTAAATTTAGTTTACGTTCCCGTTTTAGTAGCAATAAGTAAGTGGTTCCTGCCTATGGCACGTCGCCTCACCTATTTAGATGCTAAACCAATTTTTCCGCTTTCGCGAAAACAAGGACTATTTAATTAAAAATTAATTTCTTTTTGATTTCAATTGAAAGATATTCAAAAGCGAATACCCATATTGAAATACAATAGTTGTTAACGTTTTGAGAATTGGAATTTCTTACGCGCTTTCTTCTGACCGAATTTCTTACGCTCTACCATTCTTGGATCTCTTGTTAACAAACCTTCAGGCTTAAGGATAAGTCTGTTCTCTGCATCTAATTCGCACATAGCTCTAGAAAGAGCAAGACGTACAGCTTCAGCTTGACCAGTAATACCACCTCCGTAAACATTTACTTTAACGTCAAAGTTATTTTCATTTTCAGTCATTACTAATGGCTGATTAACTTTGTACTGTAAAGTACCTGTAGTGAAGTAGGTCTTTAAATCACGCTTATTGATGGTGATGTTACCAGAACCCGGAGCTAAATAAACACGAGCAACAGCCGTTTTTCTACGACCAATTTTGTGAATTACTTCCATTTACTTAAGTTCGTTAATGTTGATTACTTTAGGCTTCTGTGCTTCCTGCCCGTGATCTGCACCGGCATAAACCTTTAAATTGCGATAAATCGCGCTACCTAATTTGTTTTTAGGCAACATACCTTTTACTGCATTTTCGACAAGACGCGCAGGGTCTTTACCGTACAATTCTTTTGCAGTTAGGCTTCTTTGACCACCAGGATAACCCGTATGACGGATGTAAGATTTAGTATCCCACTTCTTTCCTGTTAAGTTGATTTGAGAGGCATTGATAACAATTACATTGTCTCCGCAATCAACGTGTGGTGTGTAGTTAGGCTTGTACTTTCCGCGCAAAAATTTTGCAACGATAGTAGACATGCGACCCAACGTTTGTCCTTCAGCATCAATAACAACCCACTCTTTGTTAACGGTGTTCTTGTTGGCAGATACTGTTTTGTAACTTAATGTGTCCACACTGTTTTATTTAATTATTAAACATTCCATTTCCTGCTATCTCGTTCACACGGGAAAACAGGGGTGCAAATGTACAATTATAATTGAATATGACAAACCAAGTATTACTATAATTTATTTCCGCTTTAATAGCTGTTTATCAATACACTACTTCAACTCAAACTAAAATATTCAGTGGTCATCGTTAGTCCTGGAGAATTTACAGCAAAGTAATCGGAAAATCTTAAAGGCCTCGCGCATAAAAATTTAACAATTATTAGATGCCTCTAGCCCATAATTACCATTATTAAATTCTTCTGAAGAATAATACATCATATTATAATTGAGAAATTGGCTATTTAAGTCATAACAACCTGCTCTAAACTTAATATTGACAATAATTAGAATTTCACACTTCGTTAAAAACGTGTTAAGCAGCATTATTCTTGAGATCCACTCTGTTAAAAAAATATTTTAAAATCGTTAATATTCAATATTTATTGAATTAAATCTAAAAAATGAAACCTTTAATGCGCTGCAAATACATTTAATAGAATAATGAGTTTAACTTAAAATTTTCAAAAAACTTAATAATCATTTAATATAAATTTCACCTCTATAACCAAAACATAAAATAAATGGTGAAAAGACTATTATTTAGTTTGCTATTAAGTCTGATAGCGTTGAGCTCCTATGCTCAAGAAAAAACCGTAACCGGTACCGTCATAGGACCTGATGGTATTCCCTTACCGGGAGTTAATGTAATTATTAAGGGTGCCTCAAACCGAGGAACACAAACCGATTTTGATGGTGTGTATTCATTGAGCGCAAAACCCGAAGAAACATTAGTTTTTTCATTTGTAGGTTTTATTAACCAAGAAAAGAAAGTGGGCACTCTATCTAAAGTAGATATTGTTCTTGCTGAAAGTACAGAATCTCTTGATGAGGTAATTGTAGTCGCCTACGGTACAACAACACGCGGTGAAGTTACAGGTTCTGTAAGTACTGTTGCTGGGGATGCAATTGAAAACAGACCCTTAACAAACGTAATTTCTGCTTTAGAAGGAACTGCTTCTGGCGTTCAAATTGCTACAAGCAGCGGGCAACCGGGCTCTGCACCTAGCATTCGTATTCGTGGATTTGGTTCTGTAAACTCTAGTCAAGAGCCATTATATGTGGTAGACGGGGTAATTTATTCAGGAAGTTTTGCAAGTTTAAACTCTAATGATATTGAAAGCTTTACCGTTTTAAAAGATGCTGCATCAACCGCTATTTATGGTTCTCAGGGAGCTAATGGTGTTGTAGTAATAACTACAAAAAAAGGTAAAAAAGGTAAAGATCAAATAAGTCTTGAAGTTAGTCAAGGTATGGCAACAAGATCTATCCCAGAATATGATCGTGTAAATGCGTCACAGTATTACGAGTTAATGTGGGAGGCCTACAGAAACAGCTTAGCGTTTAGAAATTCTAATCCTTTATCTACTGCAGATGCTAATATTAAAGCTTCTCAGGATATCGCAGGTCTTTTAGGCTATAATCCATTTAATGTAAGCAATGATCAGATCGTTTTGAATGATGGATCTATCAACCCAAATGCCTCATTAAAATATCCAGATGATTTAAGCTGGCAAGATGCTTTAGAACGCACTGGAATTATACAAAACTTAAATTTCTCTTACCAAGGAGGGACTGAGAAAACAGATTATTTTGCATCATTAAGTTATTTAGATCAATCTGCGAATGTTATCAATTCAGATTTTGAGCGTATTACAGGTAGAATTAATTTAAACTCAAAACTTAAAGATTGGTTTAAAACAGGATTTAATATTACCGGTGCAACTTCAACTTCAAATCAGGCTGTTGATGGCACTACAAGTAGTTCTTCTTTTGTTAACCCTTTTAGATTTTCTAGATTTATTGGACCTATTTATCCTGTCTATTTACACGATGCTACAACTGGAGACTACATTTTGGATGATGCTGGAAATCGTATTTATGACACAGGTGATTATACAGAGATTAGACCTGCTGGCGCTTCACCTGGTAGACATGCAATACAAGAAAACCTATTAAATATTGATAAAGATGATCGTTTTGCAATTAACGCTAGAACTTACGCAGAATTTTATTTTCTGAACGATTTCACATTTACATTTAATGCTGGTATAGACAAGAACTTTTATGAAAACGAAAGCTATGACAACAAAATTGTAGGTGATGGTGCTCCAGATGGTCGCGCAAGTAGAACAACGCAAACCACTACAGTTATTACTTATAACCAACTTTTAAACTGGAACAAATCTTTTGGAAACCATAACATTACTGCCTTATTAGGGCACGAAAGTCTTGATTACGATCTTAAGTATTTATATGGCTTTAGACAAAACCAAGTAGTTGATGGTAATACAGAATTAATCAATTTTGCTACAACAGTTGATTTAGAATCTTTCAGTAGAGAATATGGTAAAGAAGGTTATTTCTCTAGATTAAACTACAACTACGACAACCGTTATTTTGTAGCAGGTTCTTACAGAAGAGATGGTTCATCTCGATTTGCTGATGATGCAAGATGGGGTAACTTCTACTCCTATAGCGGAGCTTGGAGATTGGATCAAGAGAATTTCTTAAAAGGTCAAGATTGGATTAATTTCTTGAAGCTTAGAGCTTCTTACGGTCAAGTAGGTAATGATTCTAACTTAAGCCACGCGTCTTTAAGTTTTTATGCTAGCCAGTCTCTTTTAGGACTAGGTAATAATAACGCCGGAGAGCCAGGTATTTTAATTAGTGCTCCAGGAAACGAATTTCTTGAATGGGAGACTCAAAAACAAACCGACTTAGGTTTAGATTTTGGCTTTATTGACAACCGCATTAGTGGATCTTTTGCATATTATAAAAAAGTTACAGACGGACTTATTTTTGATGTACCACTATCTGTATCTTCAGGATTAGACAGCTACCCTGCTAACATAGGTAATATGTTCAACAGAGGTTTAGAATTAGATTTAAATCTTGCTCTTGTTCGTAATGAAAATTTCAATTGGAATTTAAACATTAATGCTTCTACAATTCACAATGAATTCACCGAACTTCCACAGGAAGAAATCATAAACGGAACTAAAAAGTACGTAGTAGGTGGTTCTATTTTTGATTACTGGTTACGTGAATATTACGGAGTAGACCCTGCTGATGGTTCTGCACTATATGTTTTTGATCCAGAATTAGGAACAGCTACAGATGCAGACGTAAGAACTGTAAATGGCGATCTTGTTACTACAAATCAAAACAAAGCACTTTATAACTCTACTGCAACGGCTCTTCCAGATTTATTCGGAAGCTTCACGAGCACTTGGAATTATAAAGGTATTGAATTAAGAGCATTATTTACTTACAGTATAGGTGGAGACACTTATGATACTAACCTTGCAGGTCTTCTTCACTCTGGAAGCTACGGTTCTGCACTTAGCACACGTATACTTGACAGATGGCAACAACCGGGTGATATCACAGATATTCCTAGATTAGATACAGATCAACGTACTGCTTTTGAAGCAGCTTCAGATAGATACTTAGTAAGCTCTACATTCCTAGGTCTACGTCAAGTTTCACTTTCTTATCAATTACCTTCAGAACTTATAGATCGTATTGGTTTAACTAATGCTAAAATTTATTTGAACGGAGAAAACCTTCATTTCTGGACTTCTGTTGATGGTCTTGACGTAGGTCAAAACTTCAACGGAACTACTCAAAACCGTTTTGCTCCTTCAAGAACTATAAGTTTAGGATTTAACTTATCTCTATAATTTACTACTATGAAAAACTTATATAAATATTCACTTGCGCTACTAGCTTTGCTATCTATTAGTAGCTGTAGCGAAGATTTCCTAGACAGATTTCCTACAGAGGATGTACCCTCTGAAACTGCTACTACGACCACAGACAACTTATTTTTAGTTGTAAATGGTATTCACAGATCACTGTACCTTCGTTATAATTCACAAGGTGAAGGCGGTATAGGTTCTATGATGATTCAGGCAGATGTTTTAGGCGAAGATGCAGTAATGACTTCTGCTGGTAATGGCTGGTTTAATAACACGTACAAATGGGTAGATCATACAAATGCTTCTGATGCAGACGATTTGTTTCCGTACAGAGTATTATACCGAATTATCAGAAATGCAAACGTAATCATTAATGGCGCTGAAGATGCTACAGGTCCTACGATAGATAGAGATGCAGCCTTAGGTCAAGCGTTAGTTTACAGAGCCTATTGTCATTTTCAACTCGTGCAGCTTTATGGTAAACGTTATCAATCAGGTTCGGTTAATAGTCAGCCAGGAGTACCAATACGTTTATTTGCAAGTAATGAGCCTTTAGCAAGAGCAACCGTAGAGGAAGTTTATACTCAAGTAAATTCAGATTTAGATCAAGCAACACTTCTTTTAGATGGTTATGAAAGACCTAATAAATCTCACTTTGATAAAAGTGTAGCTATAGGTCTAAAAGCTAGAGTTGCCTTAGTTCAGCAAAACTATCCTTTAGCTGCATCATTAGCTAATCAAGCTAGACAAGGATATTCCTTAATGTCAAATGATGAATATTTCAATTCATTTAATACATACACAAATAGAGAGTGGATGTGGGGTAGCTTTGTTCAGGAAGATCAGACTATATTCTTTGCAAACTTTGGAGCTTATGTATCGCGTAACTTTAGTTCTACAAATATTAGAACAAACCCTAAAGCGATAAACTCTAAACTTTATAATCAAATTGCGAGTACAGATATACGAGCTCAACTTTTTGATCCAACGGGTGCGCATAATAATTTGCCGGCAGGTGTTACACTTGCGTCAAATTTTGTTCGTAAACCCTATACAAGCCAGAAATTTATAGCGGCAGGTACTGGAGATAGCAGAATGGATGTACCGTATATGAGAGCTGCAGAAATGTACTTAATCGAAGCAGAAGCATTATCATATACTAATGAGACTGCTGCTAAGCAAGTATTACTAACACTAGCTCAAAATCGCGATCCTAATTATACATTATCCACAAATACAGGAGCAGCTCTTAAAAATGAAATATACATTCAGCGTCGTATAGAACTTTGGGGTGAAGGTTTTAGATTTTATGACTTAAAGCGTTTAAACCAACCTTTAGATCGTACAGGTGCAAATCACGACCCTGCGTTAGTAGGTCAGTTATTTGAAGTGCCTGCAGGAGATAACAGATGGCAATGGCAAATACCACAAGATGAGATAAACTCAAACCCACTGGTAGAACAAAACCCTTCATAATTACAAACCCCCGTTAAATGAGTTTAACGGGGGTTTTTTAATTGTAAATTCTTACTTAAGCAAATAGCTTTCAAACCTTTTAATTTATAATGATTTTATCATGAACGTAGATAATTACGCAGATGGTCTTGTTATATAATACACTATATATAAAATATGTGGGTGAACATTATCCTATTCAAATCCTTTAAAGAAAAAATCTTAAATAGCAATTTGTTAATTTTTCTCGATTCTTCAAATATTAGTGCTTAACCTAACATCAAATTGAATAAAAATTAAAATATTTGTTCGATTATCTGACAATTTATCATTTTTTAGATTCAATTATTCCTAGATGCGCTGTTTAATACCCCTCATTTGTTTATTCGTATTAATTACTACTACTAAAGGTATAGCTCAAAATTCAAATAAAGAGATTCCCAAGCGTACTTACACAACTAAGAGAATTGAAAATGCTAATCCTCCTGAAATTGATGGATATATAAATGAGCCTATTTGGGATCTAGTTCCTTATACAACTAGTTACACCCAACTTCAGCCAGATATAGGGGCTCCTCCTACCGAACAAACCAAAATGAAAATCATTTACGATGCTAGTTATATTTATGTGGCATTTGTATGTCTTGATCAGGATCCTGATGGTATTGAAAAGCGACTTTCCCGGCGAGATGGCTTTGCTGGTGATTGGGTAGAAATAAGTTTTGACAGTTACAATGATGACCGCACTGCATTTTCCTTTACGCTTACCGCTGCAGGTGTAAAAGCTGATGAGTTTATATCTAACAACACCCGCTTTGATGAAACCTGGAATCCAATATGGTATACTAAAACAAGAATTGATGACTTTGGCTGGACAGCAGAAATCAAAATACCATTAAGTCAATTACGATTTAATAATGATAAGGATCAAGTATGGGGCTTGCAATCAAAACGCTTTTACTTTAGAAACAGAGAGCGTTCTCTATGGCAAGAAATTGTACCGAATGCACCGGGGTATGTAAGTGAGTTTGGTGAATTAAGAGGACTTAAAGATCTCACCCCACAAAAACAATTAGAAATACAACCCTATGTAGTTACCCAACTAGACACTTATGAATCTCAGGCTGGTAATCCTTACCGAGACGGAAGCGACGCTCGGTTGAATGCAGGTCTTGATGCAAAAATAGGAATCACTAATGATCTTACTCTAGATCTCACATTAAATCCCGACTTTGGGCAGGTAGAAGCAGATCCAGCAGCTATTGCTTTAGACGGGTTTCAAATATTTTTTAAAGAACAGCGTCCGTTTTTTGTGGCAAACAGTAATATTTTTGATTACGATCTGGATGATCAAACTTCTGATAATCTTTTTTATTCCAGACGTATTGGCCGCAGCCCGCAGCGTTCTGTTAGAGATCCCGAAGTTGTTTATACAGATTCACCACAAAATTCAACCATTTTAGGAGCAGCAAAATTTAGCGGAAAGACTAAAAATGGCTGGACATTAGGGCTTTTAGAAAGTCTTACCGATAAGGAGTTTGCAAATACCCTTAGAACAGATAATACAGAGCAGGAAGTGCTGGTAGAACCTCTCACTAATTACATCATAGGTAGAGCTCAAAAAGATTTTAATGATCGCAATTCGTATATAGGAGTTATTGCAACAGCTACTAATCGAAAACTAGAACCTCAACTGGAATTTCTTCATCGTGATGCTTTTTCTGGAGGTATAGATTTTAAACATAATTGGAATGCGCGTAAGTATTATATTGAAGGAAATACAATCATTAGTAATGTACAAGGAAGCGAAGAAGCTATAACCCGCACTCAACGATCCCTTACACATCTTTTTGAACGCGCAGATGCAACCCACTTATCAATCGATACAACAAGAACCTCTCTTACCGGTACTGGCGGAAATCTGGAAATAGGTAAAGCTTCCGGCGGAAACTTTACAGGAAGTTTAGGAACATCTTGGAAATCACCAGAACTTGAACTAAATGATGTAGGTTTTCTTAGACAGGCAGATTTAATTACGCAATATGCTAATCTTCAATACACACTCTTGAATCCTACACAAACTTTCAGAAATATTAACGTGGAGCTTGAGCAACAGAGTGCTTTTGATTTTGAAGGCAATTATAATCGCATACAGTATAATCTAGAATCTTTTCTTCGGTTTAATAATACGTGGGAAGCTAGTTTCGGTATAAATCACAAACCAAGAATAATAAGTAATACCGAATTAAGAGGTGGACCACGTCTGCGTTTTAATCAAGAAAATGTTCATTTCCTATTCATTAACTCAGATACCAGAAAGAAAATCACCTATGGGGCAGGCTACGTACTTTCACAAGCAACCCAGAATAATTTTTCATATTTCAGACTGGAGGCAGGTCTAGAATATCAGCCTCTTGACGCATTGAGTCTTTCCTTTTTTCCAGAGTACGAACTAAGTCCTAACAAAACCCAGTATGTTAGCACCTCAAACTACAATGGCACAAAGAGATACATTTTAGGTAATATAGATCAAAAAACCCTGAGTGCCACACTACGCCTCAACTATAGCGTTAATCCCAATTTAAGCGTACAATACTACGCACAACCATTTGTTTCAAAAGGAGAATACACAAATTTTAATCGCATTAATAATTCGACAGCAAAAGATTTAAATAATCGCATAACTTTATTTGCTCCTAATCAAATTTCTAAAACTGAAACTAGTTATGAAATTGATGAGAATGTTGATGGTACAACAGACTATAGATTTGGTGATCCCGATTTTTCTGTTGTACAATTAAGAACAAATCTCGTTGTACGTTGGGAATATGTTCCCGGTTCAGAATTGTTTTTTGTCTGGTCACAAGGCGCAAATGGTAATAACGATCCAGACAATACGCTTTTCAATGCGCTAGATAATCAAGTTATTCAGAAACAATTGAATAATACATTTCTTATTAAGGCAACCTACAGATTTCTTTTATAAAAAGATTTTATAAGTATTCACTGAAAGATTTATCACCAGAACAAAAGCCAGTTGCTGTTTCTACTGAATATTATTCAATTTAAATCTTCTATAAATATTTGAATGCTAGATAAAATACTTGATTATACTGGTATAAAACTTCTCATTAGGCTATTTTAGCACCACCAAATCATTAGAAATGAAGAATTATTTAATAATATTATTCCTCACATTCTCCCATTCTTTAATCGCTCAAGTAGGTATCGGTACTGTAAATCCTGAAGCTAGTTTAGATATTGTCTCTGCCACAAATGGAATACTTGTACCGCGCGTTGCACTGTTAAGCCTATCAGATATCACTACTGTAGTAAATCCTACAGGAACGCCACTTGCTGAGAGCACACTTGTATATAATGATGCTACTGGCGGTTTAACACCTGCTGGCTTTTATTTTTGGCAAAACAATCAATGGAATCACATATCATCAAACAGTCAAAAAAAGGTTCACTTTGGGAAAATTCTTGTAGATGCTTCTGGAGATGTAATTGTGACCGGTGTAGGGTTTTCTCCTAAGTCTGTAGAATTTGTAGCAATCAACAGAATCGAAGGCTATAATAACACTTATAGAGCAGACGGCAACAATACAAATGATATACGAATGGCGGGTGGTACGACAATAGGTTATGCTCAGAATACCGGCAGCAGCATCGACCAGCAAGTAATTTCAAACGGCTTTAATGGTTCAAGTATAAATAATATAGGTACTTACTCCTCCTCATCACACTGTATTGCTGCCTTTTTTGTGAATAATAACGGAGAACCTATACATGATAATGGATCTCCTACCGGAGGGACAGACATCGAGAATGGACTAATCAGCGCTTCTTTACAGTCATTTGACAGCGATGGATTTACTTTAAATTTTGACAACTTTCTCGCTGGTGTAGCAGCTAATAATCGCACAAATCAAATTGTAATAATTTACAAAGCTTATAGATAAAATATTAAAATAGGTAGAAATAAAAAGGGCCTCCTGTTTGGAAGCCCTTTTTATTTCTACCTATTTTTATTAATGTGCCTCAAGCCAGTTTTCACCTATTCCCAATTCTACATCGAGCGGGACATCCATTTTAAACGCATTCTCCATTTCAGTCTTAATCATGGTTTTTACGTGTTCCAATTCAGTTTTGTACACATCAAAAACAAGTTCATCATGTACCTGAAGTAGCATTTTAGTTTTCAGCTTTTCAGCTTTTAATTTTTTATGAATATTGATCATAGCGATTTTAATAATATCTGCCGCACTACCTTGTATAGGAGCGTTTACAGCATTTCGCTCTGCTGCACCACGCACAACTGCGTTACTACTATTAATATCTTTTAGATAGCGACGACGCCCTAAAACGGTAGACACATAACCATTATCACGGGCAAAATCTACTTGCTCGCTCATATAGTTACGCAATTTAGGATAGGTTTTATAATAAGTATCGATAAGATCTTTACTCTCTGCCCTACTCAAATCTGTCTGATTACTCAATCCAAATGCTGAAACCCCATAGATAATACCAAAATTTACCGTTTTTGCATTACTACGCTGTTCGCGGGTTACTTCAGCCAAGGGAACATTAAATACTTTTGCAGCTGTAGACGCGTGAATATCTTCACCATCTTGAAAAGCTTGCATCATTGTTTCTTCTTGACTAAGTGCAGCAATAATTCGTAATTCTATCTGCGAATAATCTGCCGCCAGTAAAATATACTCTTCGCTTCGCGGAACAAATGCTTTACGCACCTGCCTGCCCCGCTCCGTACGTATCGGGATGTTTTGTAGGTTGGGATTATTTGAACTCAAGCGACCAGTAGCGGCCACAGTTTGCATATAATCGGTATGTACACGACCTGTATTCTCATCAACCTGAGAAGGAAGTGCGTCTACATAGGTACTTTTTAACTTCGCTAGTCCTCTATAGTCTAAAACATTTTGAATTATCTCATGATCTGGAGCTAAATAAGAAAGCACATCTTCTGCAGTAGAATATTGTCCTGTACGTGTCTTTTTAGGCTTATCTACGAGTTTTAATTTGTCGAAGAGTATTTCTCCAAGTTGTTTTGGCGAACCTATATTAAACTCTTCACCCGCATCTCTGTAGATTTTTTCTTCTAATGAAAGTATATCAGAATTTAAGTCTGTAGCTAAACCTGCCAGAAACTCTTTATCAAGATTTATACCTTCGAGTTCCATATCTGCAAGCACCTGCACTAATGGAATTTCAATTTCATCAAAAAGCTTTTGCGTATTTGCCTCACCCATTTCTTTTTCAAAATGTTCTTTAAGCTGAAGCGTTATATCTGCATCTTCAACAGCATATTCTGTTTGTTGCTCCACAGGAACATCTGCCATCGACTTTTGATTCTTGCCTTTTTTACCTATTAATTCCTCGATTGAAACTGGAGTGTAATTAAGATAGGTTTCCGCTAGAACGTCCATATTGTGACGCATATCGGGATTGATTAGATAATGTGCAATCATCGTATCAAAAAGTTTACCTCTTACCTCAACTCCATACTTCGCTAAAACTTTAATATCATATTTAAGATTCTGTCCTATCTTCTGAATAGTTTCAGATTCAAAAAAAGGCTTTAGTTCTTCTATTAACAGCTGTGCTTGCGCAGCCTCTGGAGGAAATGGAATATAAAAACCTTTTGTTTTTTCCCAGCTAAATGCAATTCCTACTAAATCTGCCTTTAAAGGATCTAGCGAAGTAGTTTCTGTATCAAAGCAGACTGCTTGTTGATTTAAAAGATTTTTTAGAAATAATTTTGTGGCCATTCCCGGCGCCACACTTTGATAAAAATGTGATACATCTTTAATTGTATTTCTGGTATTGCGCTCCTCAATAGTAGCGTCTGCCGCAGCACCTCCAAATAAATTATATTGGCCTGCACCTGCATTTGCAGCTTGCTCAGAAGAATGTACTAGTTTCTTTGCCGTTTCTGTACTACTCACTGCTGCACCTGTATCGCTATCTGCCTCACCGGAGAATATTTTTATAAACTGGTCTTTAAGTCGTCTAAATTCTAACTCATCAAAAATTTCCTGTACCTTATCTGCATCCGGTTGCGAAAGTTCGTAAGATTCAGCGTGAAACAGCACATCACAATCAGTCATAATAGTCGCGAGCTTTCTGGATAGACGGCCTAACTCTGCACTTTCTATAACCTTCTCTTTCATCTTCCCCTTAAGCTTATCAGTATTTGCAAGAAGTCCTTCTAAGCCGCCGTACTCTTTAATAAATTTTTTAGCAGTTTTATCACCTACACCCGGCAATCCCGGAATATTATCAGACGCATCTCCCATCATACCCAGATAATCAATTACTTGTTCTGGGCGCTCTACTTCAAAACGTTTTTGCACTTCGGGAATTCCCCAAATTTCAATTCCATTACCCATTCGGGCAGGCTTGTACATAAATATGTTCTCTGAAACCAGTTGGGCATAATCCTTATCTGGAGTAACCATAAAAACCTGATAGCCTTCTTTTTCTGCTTGCTTGGCCAAAGTCCCAATCAAGTCGTCTGCTTCTACACCTTCTATTTGAACGAAGGGCACATGCATTGCTTTCAAAATTTCTTGAATTATAGGCACTGCTATGCGAATAGCTTCTGGTGTTTCATCTCTATTAGCTTTATAATCCCCATACAATTCAACACGCTCTGAGCTGCCTCCTTTGTCAAAAGCCACCGCAAGATGATCTGGCTTTTCGCGTTTAATCACATCAAACAAAGAATTTACAAAACCCATCACCGCAGAGGTATCCTGCCCTTTTGAGTTTACTCTGGGATTTTTTATAAGAGCATAGTAACCACGAAATATTAGCGCATAAGCATCTAAAAGAAATAAGCGTTTTTGAACAGACATATGGGATTATTTTTTATTCGGAAATTGAAGTATCAAAAATAAGAATTACTACTTTGATATGGTTTTTATAAGTTGGCATTTTTAAAATAGTAAATTTCGCTTTAGACAGCTATAAATTACAAATGTCGTGTATGCGTAAACTTTAAGAGCAATGAATATACCTACCACCTATTTAGAATTTCAGGATTCTTTAGAATTACAGAATCCGCCACAATCTTGGCCCGCTACATTGCAGTCCCTATGGTTTCTTGCTAATGACAATTGGGAGGCCTCACATACGATTGCTCAGGATATTGAAGGGCCAATGGGAAATCTAATTCACGCACATTTACACAGAGTTGAAGGCGATAAATGGAATGCTGCATACTGGTATAAACAAGCTGGAACATCTTTCCCAGAGATTTCCTTAGAAGAGGAGTTGAAACAACTAGTAAATCTTATTATATCGTAAAACAAAAAATCCGTTAGACTAAGTGTCTAACGGATTTTGACTATTCTTTTCGCTTATGCGAAAAATCTATTATAGTTCTAGTGCTTTTAACACATTGTTATTCATCAATAATTCTTCTGGGTTTTCAAGAGCCTCTTTAACTGCTACTAAAAATCCTACAGACTCTTTACCATCAATAATACGGTGATCGTAAGAAAGTGCTACATACATAATAGGAGCAATTGCTATACCTCCATCTCGTACAATAGGACGCTCAACTATATTATGCATACCTAATATTGCAGATTGTGGAGGATTAATGATAGGTGTAGAAAGCATGCTTCCAAATACACCACCATTTGTAATAGTAAAGGTACCACCCGTCATCTCATCTACTGTAATCTGACCATCACGTGCTCTAAGTGCAAGACGTTTTACTTCAGACTCTACCCCTCTAAAACTTAAATTCTCAGCATTTCTTATTACCGGAACCATAAGACCTTTAGGTCCTGATACTGCAATAGAAATATCTTTAAAATCATAAGTAATCATCTCCTTACCATCTATCATAGAATTTACAGCAGGATACATTTCTAATGCGCGAACACAAGCTAATGTAAAGAATGACATAAAACCTAAACCTACACTATGTTTAGATTTAAAATCTTCTTTGTACTTATCGCGCAATGCAAAAATCGCCGACATATCTACTTCGTTGAAAGTAGTCAACATCGCAGTTTCATTTTTCACGCTTACTAAACGCTCTGCTACTTTACGACGTAACATAGACATTTTTGAACGGCTTTCTCCACGGCTTCCATTACCGGGAGTTCCCATAGATGGCTGTGCATTTACAGCATCTTCTTTAGTAATACGACCATCACGGCCACTACCTTTTACATCTTTAGCATCAATACCTTTTTCGTCTAAGGTTTTCTTAGCTGCAGGAGATGGAGTTCCTGTCGCATATGTTTTTGAATCCTGAGACTGGCTTGGAGTGCTTGACTTAGAAGGCTCTTCGGTTTTTGAATCACCTTTCTCGTTAGTATCAGCAGAATTTTTATCTTTATTACTTAATTCTTTTTCTGCATCACCTCCACTACCTTCATCTCCAGAAGCTTTTTTAGAATCTCCTCCTGGTTTAGGAGCATCAGTATCGATAAGACATACCACTTGCCCTACCGCTACAGCATCACCTTCTTCTGCTTTTAGCGTAATAATTCCGCTAGCTTCAGCCGGAAGTTCTAAAGTAGCTTTATCGCTATCTACTTCGGCAATAGCCTGATCTTTTTCTACATAGTCGCCATCTTCTACAAGCCACTGTGCTATTTCAACTTCTGTAATCGATTCTCCCGGAGAAGGGACTTTCATTTCTAAAGCCATAGTTCTATTTTATTAACTTTTATATGTTTACACTAGGGTAATAAAGTTGAATTCCTAATGTAAAATTTCTTTTTATTGGTTATTTATATTTTTATCAAAAACATCCTCGATGACTTTGTGATGTCTTCTCTTAAATCGTACAGAACTACCCGCTGCAGGCGCACCATAAAACTTACGGCTACAGATTCTGAATTTCTGTGCTTCTGGAAGATGCATTAATAAATGCCCGTAAGCACCCATATTGCGTGGTTCCTCTTGCGCCCATACAATATCATCTGCATTTTTATATTTATCTATTGCAGCCCGAATTTCATTTTTAGGAAGTGGGAATAACTGTTCTACACGTACAAGTGCAACATCATCTCTTTCTAATTCCTCTCGTTTTTCTAACAAATCATAATAGAACTTACCGGTAACAAACACTAAAGTCTTCACCTTATCTGCTTGTACAAAATCATCGTCAATGGTCATTTTAAAACTTCCATTTGCAAGTTCTTCTTTTGTAGAAACAACCTTTGGATGTCTTAATAGACTTTTTGGTGTGAAAACTATAAGCGGCTTTCTAAAATTTGTTTTTAATTGGCGGCGTAATAAATGATAAAAATTTGCAGGCGTTGTACAGTCTGCAACGTACATATTATCTACTGCACACAGTTGCAGATAACGCTCCATACGAGCAGAAGAGTGCTCTGCTCCCTGACCTTCATAACCGTGTGGCAATAACATTACCAGACCGTTTTGTAGTTTCCACTTATCTTCGGCAGCAGAAATATACTGATCTAGCATTATCTGCGCACCATTACTAAAATCTCCAAATTGAGCCTCCCAGATAGGTAATGTCTTTGGACTCGCCATAGCATAACCATAATCAAAGCCTACAACACCATACTCAGAAAGTAAGGAGTTGTATATATACATATGCCCTTGATCTCCTTTGAGGTTATTAAGCAACATGATTTCCTCTTCGCTTTCTTCTACCTTCGTAACTGCATGTCTATGCGAGAATGTACCACGCTCCACATCTTGACCTGTCATACGTACATCAAAACCTTCTTTTAGTAATGACCCATATGCAAGTAATTCTGCAAGTCCCCAATCAATTTTATTATCATCAAAATACATTGCGCGACGTCCCTCAATAATCTTCAAGATCTTGCGCATGAACTTTTTATCTTCAGGCAGTTTTGTAATTACATCTGCAATTTCAGTAAGCGCTTCAAGGTTAAAAGTTGTGTCTATAGGACTCATCATTTCTACCTCTGTAGCTTGCTCAAAACCTTCCCACTCATCCTGCATAATAGCAGTTATACGAGTAGTTTCTTCTTCTCTAGATTTCTCTAGTTTTTCTTCTAACTTTTCTTTGTATTCCTCTTCAAGTTGCTTCACATAGTTTTCATCTATGATCCCTTCTGCAATAAGTTTATTTGCATAAAGATCACGAGCATTATCATGCTTAGCAATTGCTTTATATAATTTTGGCTGGGTAAAACGCGGTTCATCACCTTCATTGTGACCATATTTTCTGTATCCCAATAGATCTATAAATACGTCACGCCCAAACTCCATTCTAAAATCTAATGCAAACAGAGATGCGTGCACAACTGCTTCGGCATCATCAGCATTAACGTGTAAAACTGGAGAAAGCGTCGTCTTTGCAACATCTGTACAATATGTAGATGATCGTGCATCTAGATAATTTGTTGTAAAGCCTATTTGGTTATTAATTACTATATGTATAGTTCCCTTAGTAGAGTATCCTTCTAATTGAGCCATTTGTATTATTTCATAAACAATACCCTGGCCTGCAATTGCCGCATCACCGTGAACCACTATAGGTAAAACCTGATTGGGTTTTTCTGCATGATGCAAATCTTGTTTTGCTCTAGCAATACCCTCAACTACTGCTCCTACCGTCTCTAAGTGAGAAGGGTTAGGTGCGATATTTATGTTTATTTCTTTGCCGCTATCTGTAAGACGACTTGAAGTCCAGCCTAGGTGATATTTTACGTCCCCATCAAAAACTTCCTGATCGTAATCTTTACCATCAAACTCACTGAAAATATCTTTAGCATTTTTGCCAAAAATATTTGTCAAGGTATTTAAACGCCCTCTATGCGCCATACCCATCACAAATTCTTTTACTCCAAGGTCTGCTGCTGCCTCAATAATCGCATCTACAGCCGGAATAAAACTTTCTCCACCCTCTAAAGAAAAACGCTTCTGGCCTACATATTTTGTATGCAAAAAGGTCTCAAAAGAAACTGCTTCATTCAGTTTTCTTAGAATTTTCTTCTTTACATCACTAGAGAACGACGGGTGATTATCATTGATATTAAGTTTATCCTGAATCCATTGAATTTCTTCAGGCTTACGAATAAACATATATTCTACACCTATAGATTCACAGTAAATCTTCTCTAAGTGATTTACAATTTCTCGTAATGTAGTTGTACCTATTCCTAAAATTTCACCAGCAGAAAACGTAGTATCTAAATCGTTTTCACTGAGACCAAAATTTTCCAACGCTAACGTTGGGGTATATTGACGTCTCTCTCGTACCGGATTTGTTTTTGTAAACAAATGTCCACGTGTACGATAACCATCTATAAGTTTTACAACCTGAAATTCTTTCTGAAGATTATCAGGCACTGAAACTGCTGTGTTTGTAGTTTTTACCTCAGCTGGAGTAAAGTCTGGTTGAACACCGCTTTCTTCCATACCAAAATCAAATCCTTGAAAAAATGCACGCCAACTAGGCTCCACACTATCAGGATGCTGTAGGTATTTATCGTAAAGTTCTGCGAAATATGCAGTGTTAGCTGCATTGAGAAATGAAAATCTATCCATTTTATAGTTTAAATCTGTCGATTTTTTAAGCAATAATTTGTCAAAAATACAATATTTCGCTGGCACAACGGCTTTGGTTTTCCAATTTTATGCTTATCATTAACATTTTAAAATTCAGATTTTAAGACCGTGTTAAAGTAGCACCTAATCAACCTTATTATTATGAAATTAATGAAGAACACTCTAGGTTTATGTGCGGTACTTTTTATGACGTGCCAGTTATTAACAGCACAAACACAAAGCACCTACTTCTGGGATAACGTCAATTTTGGCGGAGGTTTAGGTCTCAATTTTGGAAAAGAATATTTTGCCGCAAGCATCTCACCAAGTGCAATTTATAATTTTAACCCCTACTTTGCAGCGGGACCGGGCCTATCCTACTCTTATATTAAAGATGGAGATTTAAAATCATCGATTGTGGGCGGCAGTATTATCACACTTGTAAACCCGTTACCGGCTATACAATTCTCTGCAGAATTTGAAGAACTTTATGTTTCGCAAACTGCAAATTATGATGGAGGAAGTTTTGAACGTGACTTCTGGAATGCAGCACTTTTTTTAGGATTAGGATATCGATCTGGCTCGGTAACAATTGGAGCTAGATACAATGTCCTTTACGATGATAATGACGCAATTTACACAAGTGCAATTCAGCCATTTATTCGTGTTTATTTTTAAAAGAAACTTTTAGAAATTCGCGCTCCAAAATTAAAATAGCAACTTCTTCTGCAAGCTCATGAGCAAACTGAGCTGGAAGCTCTTTAATTCTAGTTTCAGAAACATCTATCGCATAAAGTAAATTGAGATATTTCTCAAAGTCTGAAATAATCACTTCATAAATACAAGCAACCAGATTACGGGAGAGTGCTTCGGGTTTATCTTCAGTGCTAAAATTTGAATCTATTCCCGCTCTTACAAAATCTTTGTTTAACTGATGTATCAAAGAATCGTAAAGCGATTGTTGTTTAGCTGATTTTAAAATAGCTAATGAAGCATCCATTCTTTTTATACTTTTCTACGCATCAATGCCTGTGCAAATTCACGTAAAATTTGTTTCTTTTCTCCCTTAACCTCTAACTCTTCTAGAGTATTGAGCGCTTTATTTGTATACAGTTCAATTTCATTTTGAATTGCTTCAGCAGCACCAGACTCTATAAAAAGTTGCTTAACCGTTTCTATTTTTCCAGAAGGGTCCTGCGGATTAATACTGTATAAATGACTTAGCTGAATACTGTGCGCCGGCTCTAATTTTTCTAATGCGGTTAAGTATAAGAAGGTTTTTTTATTTTCAATAATATCACCACCCACTTGTTTTCCAAATGTTTTTGGGTCTCCAAAGGCATCTAAATAATCATCCTGGAGCTGAAACGCAATTCCCAGATCTCGCCCAAAATCATAAATTTTATTGCAATTTGATTCTGAAGCATTAGCCACTACTGCACCCATTTTTAAGGCTGCACCTACAAGAACTGCGGTTTTGTACTCAATCATTTTTAAATATTCTGGCAATGTAACATCATCCCGAGTTTCAAAATCCACATCATACTGCTGACCTTCACACACCTCGATTGCAGTTTTACTAAATAATTTAGCTAGATTTCTAAAGGTTTCTCCGTCATAATTTTCAAATAGCTGATAGGCATTTATAAGCATTGCATCACCAGAAAGAATCCCGGTATTGATATCCCATTTTTCATGTACTGTTTCCTTACCACGACGTAATGGGGCATCATCCATAATGTCATCGTGTACTAATGAGAAATTATGAAAAACCTCAACAGCTAAAGCTGCGTCTAAGGCTTTTTTATAATCAGATTCAAATATATCTGCAGCCATTAAGGTCAACACAGGACGTAAACGCTTACCTCCCAGCTGCAAAATATACAGAATAGGGTCGTAAAGATTTTTAGGCTCTCTCGTCTTGATTTTTGTATTTAAATAGTCAATAAATACATCTGTGTATTGATCAATGCGCAACATACTTGAAAATTTTCGGCTAAAATACCACTCTCTTAGTTAACAGAACTCTCAATAATTCAGAAGCTTTATTTAAAACCAATGTTACCATTCTATTAAATTGATAAAAAACTTTGGAAACTAAATACGTTTTTAAAGTTTCCGAAGTATCTTTGCGCAAAATTATGAAAGCAGATATATTAAATACAGCAACAGAACTCTTTATCAAACAAGGGTTTAAAAGCGTCACAATGGATGATATTGCTTCACATATGCACATATCAAAGAAAACTATATATGCTAGTTATTCTCACAAAACAGAATTAGTATATGCTGTAGCACATCAAATGATGAGTGTTATTCAATGTGCCGTCACCCAATTAGTTGAAACTCAAAAAAACCCTATTCAAGAACTTTATGAGATTAAGAAATATGTAATAGAACATTTACATGGAGAGAAAACATCTTCTATACAACAGCTATTAAAATACTACCCTAAAATATTTAACGAACTTAAACTACACCAGTTTGAATTTATGAAGGGTTGTATGGAAAAAAATATCACTAAAGGAATTAATATGGGTCTGTTTAGAGACAATCTGGATGTAGAGTTTATTTCCAGAATGTATCATGTAGGCATGACAAATATTAAAGACGATAGTATTTTCCCTCACGAGAAATTTCCACACGCAAAATTGTATGAGATGTATCTAGAATATCATTTACGTGGAATCGTAACTCCCGAAGGCAGAAAAATTCTCAATCAAATAATTCACTCAAATCAAAACTAATGCAAAAAATCATTATCCTCTTAGTGTGTATTTTGGGGACTATAAATTATAGTCAGGCTCAAGATAGTACAGAGGTTCAAACCTATTCACTAAGCCTAGAAGACGCCATTATTTATGGCTTACAAAATAGTTATACTACAAAAAATGCACGCACAGATGTAGAGATAGCGCTCAAACAAAAATGGGAAATTATAGCTCAGGGATTACCGCAAATTGGAGGTGAGATTACCTATCAAAATCAGTTAATTCAACCTACTTCTTTTATTCCTGCTGTCGTTTTTGATCCTAGTGCAGATCCCGGAAGTTTTATACCAGTTCAGTTTAGTCAAAAGCAAAATGCTTCTGCAATTGCTACCTGGAATCAATTATTATTTGATGGTTCCTATATAGTAGGAGTACAATCTTCAAAAACGCTTCTTCAGATCTCTCAAAATGCTAAAGTAAAGACAGACTTAGAGGTGAAGCAGGGCATCATTGAAGCGTATGGCAATGTATTACTTGCCAGAGAGAGCGTTTCTATCCTTCAAAAGAACCTCAATACTCTTGACAAAAATCTTTCCGATACTCAAAAAATATTTGAGAACGGTCTTACCGAAGAGGAAGATGTTGAGCAATTACAAATTACTTTTCTTGGTCTAGAAACTCAACTTAACAATACAGTTCGTCAACTTGCAATCGCATATGATATGCTTAAGCTTACTTTAGGGATTTCCATAGACAGCAAATTAGAAGTTACAGACTCTCTAGAAGATCTCGCAATGCAGTATTATGATTTAAACTTGCTAACACAAAGTATAAGTCCTGAAAACAATATTGATTTTCGTATTGCTGAAGATCAAACGAATCTCGCCAGAACTGAAGTTAAACTTGAGAAAAGTAAAGCTTTGCCGCGCTTAAGCGCCTATGTAAATTATGGTACAGCAGGAGCAAGTAATTCATTTACATTTTTTGATGATGAACAGCGTTATTTTGAGCAATCTATTGTTGGAGTGTCTCTAAGTGTTCCCATTTTTAGCAGTGGTATGCGTGCTGCAAGAACGGCCCAGAAAGAACTTGCTTATAGAAAGAGCCTTGAAGATCTTGAGCAGACGCGTAATCAAGTTAAATTAGAAATTGCATCAGCTCGTAATGACTATCAATTTGCACTGGATAATTTTGCTACTCAAGAAAAAAACCTTGCGCTTTCAGAGCGTATTGAGAACAAAAATTCGATTAAATTTTTTGAAGGTATTGCCAGCAGCTTTGAACTAAGCGAGGCACAAACTCAATTATATCAAGCACAGCAAGACTATTTGCAAGCAATGTATGAAGTAATTGCAAACAAAGCAGCTCTAGAAAAAACCTTAGATACTACCACTTACCAACCACAACAAAATTAATACGCACTACTATGAAAAATATATTATCCTTACTTGTATTCACTACTATGCTAATTTCTTGTGGTGATAAAGAAGTAGATGTTGATGCGCTTATTGCATCTGGTGATATGCAGGCAATTAAAGAAGCTCAAACTCAACTAAAAGATGAGAATACTGCTTTGCAAATGAAGTTGAAAAAACTAAACACCGTTATTGATAATGCCGAAAAGAAAATTAACGGACCGCTCGTATCTACACAAAAAATAGGAGATACACTTTTTGATCATTTTCTTGAAATTCAAGGTAATGTTGAAACAAAGCAGAATATCGTAATAAGTGCAGAGTATAGCGGCGTGTTATCACGCGTATTTGTCAAAGAAGGTGACAAAGTTAAAAAAGGTCAAGTCTTAGCTCGTATAGATGATGGTGGTTTAGGTTCTCAACTCGCTCAATTACAAACACAAGCCGAACTTAATAAAACTACATTTGAGCGTCAAAAAAGATTATGGGATCAGAATATAGGTTCAGAAATTCAATACCTGCAAGCTAAAGCTAGTTACGAGGCTTCACAAAGTCAAGTAAATCAACTTAGAAGTCAGTTAGGTAAAACTACTATCACGGCTCCATTTGCAGGTACAATAGATCAGGTTTTAACAGAGCAAGGTTCTGCTGTTATGCCAGGTAAAGAACTTTATCGTATTGTAAACCTTAGCGATATGTATATTACTGCAGAAGTACCTGAAAGTTATTTAGGTACTGTAAGTGTTGGGAAGTCTGTAGAGGTTAATTTTCCTGTTTTAAATAAGAAGATAGACTCAAAAATACGCCAGACAAGTAACTTCATCAATCCGGCAAATCGCTCATTTACAATTGAAGTTGCGGTTCCTAATGAAGAAAAAAGTATTAAACCTAATCTTACCGCTAAGCTTAGAATTAACGACTATACAAGCGAAGATGCTATTCTAATACCATTAAGTGTAATCTCAGAGAATGCTGAAGGTGAACAATATGTTTATGTAGCTACTAAAGGTGAAGACAACACACTAGTTGCTAAGCGCGTGATAGTTGAAACTGGAAAAACACAAGGAGATTCTATAGAGATTCTATCTGGTCTGAATGCGAATGATGAAATCATCGTACAAGGTGCACGTAGCGTTCAAGACAATCAAGAGATTAGAATTTTAAATAACTAGTACGATGAGCGAAAAGAAAAGTAGCAAGAAAAAAAATCAGGTAGATAAAGAATTTGGCTTATCGAGCTGGGCGATTGACAACCCCACAGTTATTTATGTTATAATGGCTTTGCTCTTGGTTATGGGTGGTATTGCATATTATGTAATGCCCCGAGAGAGTTTTCCTGAAATTAATGAAACTAAAATCTATATCTCTGCTCCCTATCCCGGAAACACGGCCGAAGATGTAGAAAAATTAATTACAGATCCGCTTGAAGACCGATTAAAAAATGTTTCAGGGGTTACAGAAATTACCTCTACGTCTCAAGAGAACTATGCTTTAATTACTATTGAATTTGAAGACGATATTTCAGTAGAAAGCGCGAAGCAAGAAGTTAAAGATGAGGTAGATTCTGAAAAAGCAAACGAAGACTGGCCTACTTCTAATGGCGTAAAAGTCGAGCCAAATGTGTTTGACCTGAGTCTTTCTGAAGAACAACCTATTCTCAATGTTAATATACAAGGTAATTACCAGGTTCAGCAGCTTAAAAGCTATGGTGAATATTTACAAGATGAGATAGAAGACCTTCCAGAAATCAAAGAGGTTTCTATACGTGGAGCACAAGACAAAGAAGTTGAAGTAGCTGTAGATGTTACTAAAATGAATGCTGCTCAAGTAAGTTTTGATGATATTTTAAATACCATCAGAAATGGAAATATGACAATGGCTGCGGGTAATTTAATTACGAGTGGTCAACGTCGTACAATACGTATACTTGGAGAAATTGAGAAGCCTTCAGAACTTGAAAATTTTATCGTAAAATCTCAGAATGGAGCTGTTTACCTTAGAGATATTGCTAATGTAACTTTTAAAGAAGAAGACAAAACTACTTTTGCCCGTGAATGGGGAGAAAATGTAGTAATGCTTGATGTTAAAAAACGGTCGGGTAAAAACATGGTAGAAGCTGTTGAGAAAATCAAAGTGATTTTAGCAGAAGCTCAGGCTAATGAATTTCCGCCAGATGTAAAAATATCTACTGCAAACGATCAATCTGAAAAAACAATTAATCAGGTTAATGATCTTGTTAATAATATCATTTTTGGTATCATCCTGGTGGTGGGAGTTCTTACCTTCTTCCTAGGTTTTAGAAATGCATTGTTTGTAGGGTTTGCAATACCGATGTCGATGTTTATGTCATTTATGATATTAAATGCGCTAGGCTACACGATGAATACAATGATCCTGTTTGCCCTTATCATGGGTCTGGGTATGCTTGTAGATAATGGTATTGTGGTTGTAGAGAATGTGTATCGTCTTATGGATGAAGAGGGCATGTCTCGCATTGAAGCCGCTAAAAAAGGTATTGGCGAGATAGCATTTCCTATTATTATATCTACCCTTACTACAGTAGCTGCGTTCGTTCCGCTGGGAACCTGGCCTGGAGTTATGGGTCAGTTTATGATTTACTTTCCTATAACCCTCTCGGTTGTACTTGGTTCATCTCTTTTTGTAGCCATATTCATCAACTCCATGTTAGTGAGTAAATTTATGGATGTTGATCAGAAAATACTTACTAGAAAGCAACTCATACGATTAACGCTAGTTTTAGTACCATTAGGTGTTTTGATCCTTATAGTAGGTGGTGCAATTCGCGGTATAGGTTCTGTAATGATCGTTACGGCGATTATATTTTGGCTTTATAAATACAGTATTAAAGGTGCTGCAGAATATTTTCAGAAACGCACACTGGTATGGCTAGAAGAAAAATATAAATCTTTCTTAAGCTGGGCACTTAGAGGAAGAAAACCCTCACTCCTTGTAGGTGGTACTTTTATACTTCTTATTCTAGTTTTTATGGGCTTTGGAGCATCGGTAGGATCTCAGCGTACGAGTATTGAGTTCTTTCCAGATAATAAGCCAAATCAGATTATTGTTTATATAGAATATCCTGAAGGTACTGATATCTCAAAAACCAATGCTATTGCAAAAGATATTGAGAAGCGCGTATATTCAATTTTAAATGATGATAGTTATCTTAACGGAGATTTTAATTTTCTTGTAGAAAGTGCTGTATCGCAAGTAGGTGAAGGTGCAGGAAATCCACAAACAGATGGTGGTAGTACTGCAGAAATGCCGCATAGAGCAAAAATTACCGCAACCATGCGCGAATACAAATTCCGTAATGGTGCAGATTCTGAAGAATTACGTACAAAGATACAGGCAGAGCTAACAGATGCTTATCCGGGTGTGGCAATTTCAGTAGAAAAAGATGCAAGTGGCCCACCGGCAGGATATCCTATAAATATCGAACTTGAAGGTCCGGATTATGATGCTTTGATTGCGACTGCAGAAAATATGCGCAGTTTTATTAATTCGAGAAATATTCCCGGAATTGAAGAATTAAAAATTGATGTAAACCGAGCTAAACCTGCCATGCAAGTTGTGGTAGATCGTGAAAAAGCAGGAGCCTTAGGTGTTGCCAGCGGCCAAGTAGGTAATCAATTACGAAGATCGCTATTTGGTGAAAAAGCGGGTATATATAAAGAAGATGGTGAGGATTATGATATTAATGTTCGTTTTGAAGAAGACGATCGTTATAATACTTCTGCCCTTTTTGATCAAAACATCACATTTAGAGATGCTGCTACCGGCGTAATTAAAGAAATCCCTGTGTCTGCAGTAGCTACAAAAAAGAACACCTCTTCTTTTAGTGCTATTAAACATAGAGATACAAAACGTGTGGTAACTGTTTATTCTGGGTTAGCCCCCGGTTTTGTAGATGCGACAGCGGTGGTAACTAAAATACAGGCAGAAATGCAGTCATTTACTGCTTTACCAGATGATATTCATATTGATTATACAGGTCAAATTGAGGAGCAAAACAAACAGATGCAGTTTTTAATGGGTGCATTCTTTGGTGGTCTTGCATTGATATTTTTTATATTAATCTTCCAGTTTTCTTCAATATCAAAACCTACAATTATAATGATTGCAATATTCCTGAGTTTTATCGGGGTATTTGGAGGAATCTTGATAACCGGAGCATCGTTTGTAATTATGATGACGATGATGGGGATTATCTCTCTGGCAGGTATTGTAGTAAATAATGGGGTTGTACTTCTCGATTATACACAACTGCTTGTAGATCGTCGCATTGTACAGCTAGATCTTGATGATGATGCACTTCTTCCTAAAGATGAAGTTACAGCGATAGTTGTAGAAAGTGGTAGAGCGCGTTTACGACCGGTTTTACTTACCGCAATAACGACTGTTCTAGGTCTTATTCCGCTCGCAATAGGAATTAATATTGACTTTTTTGGCTTGTTTAGTTCGTTTGATGCCGGTTTCTATATCGGTGGGGATAACGTGATCTTCTGGGGTCCATTAGCCTGGTCTGTAATCTACGGATTAATTATCGCAACGTTCTTAACGCTTATCATAGTTCCGCTTCTGTATTTAATGGTTCATAAATTTAAGTTACGCATTCGCGGAACTAAAAATGAAGAATCTACAGAAACAGAAGTTCAACCTGAAATTACAGAGTAACGGTTAATTTATTTAAAAAAAATGCTGCCCAATGGGCAGCATTTTTTGTTTTAATCCAACTACAGCAACAACAGCTCAGCTAAATTTGATGATCAGCCACAACATTCAGTTCTAACAAACCTCTTATCTGTAAATAAGAATTTAAAACTAATGCTTATTCAGTTTTGAATTGACTTATCTACTAAACAAGCTAATACCCACAATACTGTTTAAAAATTGAACAAAATAAATTTAGATATATGCATTCTAAATTTAATAATATGTTGAATTCATTAAATACACAATCCAGAAATTATCAAATTCTAAACTATCTTCTTCAAATACTAAATAATATACAATTGGTTTAAAAAAACTATACTTTGTAATTCTTAGTAAGATAACTTCTTAAATTTGCACTTCAAATAAATCACAATGTACAGAACGCATAATAATGGGGCCTTACGTGCCGAACATATAAATTCAACTGTAACTCTTGCCGGATGGGTACAAAAATCTCGAGATAAAGGTTTTATGATCTGGGTAGATCTACGTGATCGTTATGGAATTACACAGCTTATATTTGATGAAGAGCGCACTCCTAAGGAAGTAATGGAACTCGCTAAAACTCTGGGTCGCGAATTTGTAATTCAAGTGACTGGTACTGTGATTGAGCGCGAATCTAAAAACCCTAAAATGCCAACTGGCGACGTTGAACTTTTAGTTGAAAAGCTAGAAGTACTAAATCAAGCCAAAACTCCTCCTTTTACTATAGAAGATACTACAGATGGTGGGGAAGATTTACGTATGAAATACCGCTATTTGGATATTCGTCGTAATCCGGTAAAAGAGAAGCTAATATTTAGACATAAAGTGAGCATAGCTGTTCGCAATTATCTTTCTGTAAAAGATTTTATAGAAGTAGAAACACCTTATTTAATAAAATCTACTCCAGAAGGAGCTCGTGACTTTGTTGTTCCTAGCAGAATGAATGAAGGACAGTTTTACGCATTACCACAATCACCACAAACGTTTAAGCAATTGCTTATGGTAGGTGGTATGGATAAATACTTTCAGATTGTAAAATGCTTTAGAGATGAAGATTTAAGAGCAGACCGTCAACCCGAATTTACTCAGATAGATTGCGAGATGGCTTTTGTTGAGCAAGAAGATATCTTGAACATATTTGAAGGCTTAACAAAGCACCTGCTTAAAGAAGTTGTAGGTTTTGAGATTGAAAACTTTCCGAGAATGACCTACGATGAAGCGATGTCTAAATATGGAAATGATAAACCAGATATTCGTTTTGGGATGGAATTTGGAGAATTAAATGCCGTTGCTCAACACAAAGAATTTAAAGTATTTAATGATGCAGAACTTGTTGTAGGGATTGCTGTTCCTAATGGTGGCAGCTACACACGCAAGGAGATAGATAAATTAATAGACTGGGTAAAGCGACCTCAAGTGGGAGCATTAGGAATGGTCTATGTAAAGTGCAATGAAGATGGGAGTTTTAAATCTTCAGTAGATAAATTTTATGATCAGGAAGATCTGGCTAAATGGGCAGAGGCTACAGGTGCAAAACCTGGAGATTTAATTTGTGTGCTTTCTGGCGAAGCTTCAAAAACACGTACCCAATTAAGCGCGCTGCGTATGGAGCTCGCAACTCAATTAGGCTTACGTAAGTCTAATGAATTTGCACCATTATGGGTAGTAGATTTCCCACTTCTAGAATGGGATGAAGAAACGAGTCGTTATCACGCCATGCATCACCCATTTACGTCTCCTAAACCGGGACAAATGGAATTATTAGATACAGATCCCGGCGCTGTAAAAGCAAATGCTTACGATCTCGTATTAAACGGAAATGAAATAGGTGGAGGTTCTATACGTATTCACGATAAAGAAACTCAATCTAAGATGTTTGACTACCTGGGATTCTCTAAAGAAGAAGCACAGGCGCAGTTTGGGTTCCTAATGGATGCTTTTCAGTATGGTGCTCCTCCACACGGTGGTCTTGCCTTTGGGTTAGACAGATTAGTTGCTATTTTAGGCGGACAAGAAACTATACGTGATTTTATTGCTTTCCCTAAGAACAATGCAGGTCGTGATGTAATGATTGATGCACCCGCAAAAATTGATGAAGCGCAATTAAAAGAACTGAATTTAAAAGTTACTTTATAAATTCAATCTATAAGTAAATCAAAAAGGGAAACTCGAAAGAGTTTCCCTTTTTTGGCTTTCTATAAAATATAAAAACCCGGACTCAACAGTCCGGGTTTTTTATTGGCAATCAAATAAATTCTTATAGGCTGCTGTAGTTTGACCATCCAGCGAATGCACTTACATCTGCACCTGTAGCAGTTGCATTAGTTGAGATTAAAGATGCAGTAACGTTAGTACCATCAACGTTATTTACGATAAGGTTTGTACCAAAAGTAAAGTTAGCGTTTGTGAATTCTAAATCACCACTTACAACTTCTTGCAATTGGTTGTTTAAGAAAATTACAGTTTCAACATTAGTAACAACAATGTTATTGAAGATACCACCAGTTCCTTGCTTTAAGTCAAAAGCAGCTTTTCCTGAACGGTTACTACCTCTTACAGTAACATTGCTTACTGTAGCTTTAGATCTTGGGCTAGCGTTGTTTTCACCACTTCTGTTAGCTAATTCAAAAGCAAAGTCACCTACACCATCATACTGATATAATACAGCATTGTCGATAGATCCTCTAAAACCTTCATCCCAGTCGATAGAATCATCTTCCATACCTACAGCAGATAAATTTTTTGCGTTTACAGTTCCTCCGTAAAATTCAAAACCATCATCAGCTCCTTCAAAAGCCTCACAGTTTTCTACGATAGTTCCGCTACCACAAGCGAAGAAAGAAAATGCATTAAATTCAAATTCACCATCAGATGAAGCTTGACCAGCATATTCAACACGTACATATTTTAATGAACCAGAGCTATCGCTATCATCAGTACCACCGTAAGGAAATTGACCAGCTTCTGAGTTTGAAGTTCCTCCTGGAGCATTCATACGAGCTTTACCGTGAAGTACAAGACCTCCCCAGTCACCATCACCACCATCTGCATTTTGATTTTCAGATGTAAAAACAATAGGATTGTTTGCATCACCGTTAGCGATAAGCTTTCCGCCTTGCTTCACAAATAATACGTTAACACCAGCTTCTTGATCTGCAGCTGTAACAGTAAAAGTTGTTCCCGCTTCAACAGTAAGCGTAGCACCATCTTCAACGCTTACAGCGCCTTTTAAGGTATATTGTCCCGCAGGAACTAAAAGATCTTCTGTAATTTGACCCTCTAATACAGTTCCTTGTAATACTCCTTCATTTCCAGTTCCTGGATCTACCGGAGAATCATCATCACCACAAGATACTGCTACTAATGAAGCAGCAATAAAGGCTGTTTTTAAAAAATTTAATTTCATAATTTAAAGATTTATTGAGTTTCGAGTTAATTAAAATTTATAAGACACTGTTGCACTAAAATTCACACCTTGATTAAATTGCTCTATCACATTAGAGAATCGCTCAGGGAATCGTACAGTTGCAGTTGGGTCTTGGGTAAATAAAGTTTTTTCGTTAAGTATGTTCAATGCACGCAGTTGAACACCTATTTTATCATTGAAACTTGTGTTCCAAGAAATGTCTAATTGATTTATAGGCTTTTCATAAATCTCATCTGCTCCTTCTACACCTACAGCATAAATACGCTTACCATATGTGTTGAAAATGAAGTTTACCGAAGAGTTTACTTTGTCTGAATCTAAGAACTTGTATTCAAAATCTGCATTTATACCCCAGTCTGAAGCTCCTTGAAGTTTACGGTCTAGATTAGTTACAGCAGCAAATTCTGGATTACCTTCTTCTGCAGTTGCATTTGAACTCATTATGATTGCGTTTACTCCTAAACTAAAGGGATCAAAGCTTTCATTATCAAAACGCTCACCAAGACTAAGTCTTGCCTCAAGCTCAATTCCGTATATAGTAGCTTCGTCAAAGTTTCCAAATTTTGTACGGTAACCTACAGAGGTTGCTTCTGCTAAACGCTCAATAGGATCTTTGATGTATTTACCAAAAACAGTTGCTGAAAGTAATTCTGACGAACTTAAGAAATACTCATATTTAAAATCAAGATTGTAATTTTTTGAGTTTTCTAAATCTGGGTTACCTATCACCTGGTTACCATCACCATCCTGGTAAACAGTAGGTAATATCTCACGAAGTCTAGGGCGTGTTACCGTCTGTGATCCTGCTACACGTAAGTTTGTTTTATCGTTTAATGTGTACTTAACATTGAACCAGGGGCTAGCAAAAATCGGATCGTATTGTAATGATAAGAACTCATCATTTATAGAATTTAAAGGCTCTCTATAAAGGATTTCTCTAAAAGCATATTCCCCACGTACACCTACATTCACAAATAATTTATCCCACTCTTTTGAGTAATCTAGGTAAAATCCGTTTACATATTGATTTATAGTACTTGTTGCTGCAGGGTCTGCTGTGTTTGTATAAAATAAATACCCTTCTGCAAATCCTGTTTCAAAAAATGACTGTGGATCGTTTGTGTCTAAATTAGGTAAAGGCTGCGTAGAAGAAGAGCGCTCACCTACATTTATAATTCTATTAAAAAAGTCGTATTCAATTAAATCTACATTGTATCCTACACGCAGATGTGATAGGTAACGACCTTCTGCATCATCATAATTTAAACCTAACTTATACTCTACTTTACCATTGATATTTGTGTTTTCTAATTCCTGATAAAATTTAAAAGGATTAATACCATTTGTAGTAATGTACTCTGCATCTTCTCCAGATCCTGCTGCTCTTAATACGCGTCTGTCTGGAATGTTGTTTTTACCTAAACCTAATGAGCTTGCAAAAGATATTTCATGTTTTTTATCATTCCAGCTGTAGTCTCCTAATAACTGAAAAGATATAAGATCATTCTGCGTGTATTTTATATCTCTAATATAAAAATCTTCATTGTTTAACTGCGTGAACCCGTCATTTAAACCTTGAGCTTCTCTTATGAAATTAGAAGTATTCTGAAGATATATAGTATTAAATTTTAAATTCAGGTTATCTCCATAATCATAATCAAGAGATAAAATACCTGATTTTTGAGTAGAGTACTCATAGTTTGTAGTACTAAAATCTTGTTGTGCTGTACCTTCTGAGTTTAATGCACGCTCAACTCCTTCATTAATCTGATAGTCATTTCTGAAGTTAAGACTAAAATAAAATGCTAATTGATGCTTATCGGTATCAACTAAACCTTGCCCGTGAGAAATACCAAATCGTGTAGATAATGGAGCTGTAGATCGCTCTGGAGTCCAAGAAGTATTAAATAAATCTGCAGATTCTGCAGAAGTTGCTGTATACCCTCTACCTACATTTTTACCAAAAACTCCTGGTAAATTTCTACCTGACCCTGTATACCCGAAGTATTCTGAGCTTCCGCTGTCGTCTGTACTAAAGTCTTTAAATGTCGTATTTGTATTTAATCCTGCTCCAAAACTCACCACTGTTTCCGGCTTCTTTGGAACACTTTTAGTATTAATTTGGAAAGTTGCTCCAGCAAAATCCTGGTATAATGCGCCATCAAATGTTTTAAATACATCAACGTGGCTTACAATATTTGTTGCTATATAATTTAATGGTATAATCTTATTGTCTGGATCTGAAGATGCTATAGGAAGACCATTCATTAATAAGAAGTTATATCTGTCATCCAGACCTCTTACAAAAACACCTCTGTTTTGAACATTTGTGATACCAGATACTTTACTTAGACCCTGCTGAACGTTTGTTACTGCTTTTCTAGTCAATTCTTCTGCACCAATGCTTTGTTTAATTTCTATAGACTTTTTCTGATCTAATAGTAAAGCAGACTCACGCTCTCTACTAGTTTGAACTTGTATAATTACTTCGTCAAGTGCTGCAGCGCTAGCTCCTAAAGCGGTGCTAACATTTGTAAACTTATTTGCTTCAACTTTTACCCCGGGAACAGTTACCGGCTCATAACCCACAAAGCTAAATTCGATGTCATAAGTTCCTACAGGAATATTTTCAATGATATATTTTCCATCAAAATCTGTCGTAGCACCTTTTGTAGTTCCTTTTATTACTACGTTAGCAAAAGGTAGCGGCTCATTATTAACCTCTTTATCACTTAAAACCCCTTCAATTGTTCCAGTTTGTCCCCAAACAATTGCCGAAAACATTAAAATGACAACACTTAAAAAACTTTTCATTTATATATTTATTTATCGCTGCAAAGATGTCGTTAAAGAATAGCTGGGGAGTTAATCCATTGTTATCAATTCGTAAGCTAAGGGTTACATCATGGTTAACTTAATGTTAACTAGAATACGCAGCCATTGTAAATCATCAACTTATAATTTCACAAAAAATGTATCTTGCTGAAAATTGAACACTATGATGAACTGGGAGCAATTACTGTCTCTAAAACGTCAAGGCGATGCTGCAAAACGCTTAAGAATAGAGCAAGATGATACCCGATTGGGCTTTGAAGTCGATTATGATAGAATTATATTTTCGGCACCTTTTAGAAGTTTACAAGATAAAACACAGGTAATTCCACTTTCTAAAACAGATTTTGTTCACACCCGACTTACTCATAGTATGGAGGTTTCAGTCGTGGGACGTTCATTAGGAAGAATGGTTGGTAAGCGTATACTAGAAAAATATCCGCATCTCGAGCAGATACACGGCTATCAGTTTAACGATTTTGGGGCAATTGTTGCCGCAGCTGCATTAGCCCACGATATAGGAAACCCGCCTTTTGGTCACTCTGGTGAAAAAGCAATAGGCGAATTTTTTAAAACCGGTTATGGTAAACGTTACAAAGAGGCTCTTACCGAAAAAGAATATCAAGATCTCATAACCTTTGAAGGGAATGCAAACGGATTTAAAGTATTATCCCAAACCAAGCCTGGAGCACCAGGTGGTTTACGACTTTCCTACGCGACATTGGGAGCTTTTACAAAATACCCTAAAGAATCGCTACCTCACAAACCTACAGATCATATATCTGACAAAAAATACGGTTTCTTTCAATCTGAAATAGATTTGTTTGAAGATGTCGCTTCAGAACTCGGCTTGCTAAATAGGTCTAACGAAAATGATTTGAGCTGGTCAAGACACCCACTCGCATTTCTTGTTGAAGCCGCCGATGATATTTGCTACACAATTATAGATTTTGAAGATGGCATCAACTTAGGATTGATTCCAGAAGAGTACGCTTTAGAATACATGGTAAAACTGGTAGGTAACACTATAGATCGCAATAAATACAACGCGCTTCAAGATACTGCAGATCGTGTAAGCTACTTGCGTGCATTAGCTATAGGAACGCTTATTAATGAAAGTGTAGAAACTTTTATGAAATATGAAGAAGAAATTCTAGCAGGCACATTCAGTCAGTCAATAATTGATAAAAGTGCTTATCAAGCTCAAATAACCGATATTATAAATTTAAGCATTAATCGCATCTATAATAGTAGAGAAGTTGTAGAAAAAGAAATTGCAGGGTATGAGATTCTATCCACTTTATTAGAAGCGAGATGCAGAGCTTTAGATAATAACGACACGCATTATAATAAACTTATTCAAAAATTATTGTCTCCGGCAGATCAATCTGACAAGAGCCTTTACACCAATCTTATTCAGATTTGCGCAGAAGTCTCTACAATGACAGATGGTAAGGCGTTACGAAACTACAAGAAAATTAAAGGTTTAGATGTAAAATAAGTTAGTTAAGGCAAGAGACTGATAATTTCTTGCCTTATACTTTCTGCATCAAGTCCTACAGAGTCATATAATTGTTCGGTAGCTCCGTGTTCTATAAATTGATCTGGAATTCCCAATATCCGTATATCTCCCTTATAGTTATACTTAGCAGCTTCCTGCGCAATAGAACTACCAAAACCTCCAGCTTTTACTCCATCTTCTAAAGTCACAATTGAAACATATTTGCTAAATATTGCTTGTAACATTGTTTGATCTAGTGGTTTTACAAATCCAAAATAGTAAACCGAAATTCTATCTGTAAATGATTCTGCTACTTCAAGGGCTTTGTCTATAAAATGACCAGTTACTAAAATAGCAACACTATTACCTTCTTTTAGATTTTGAGCTTTTCCAATTTCTATTGTAGAAAATGGCAATTTCCATTTTAATAGATTTCCTCTTCCCCGCGGATAACGAATGGCTATAGGAAAATCTAATCCTAACTGAGCTGTATAAAGAATATTGCGCAAATCGATCTCATTATGCGGAGCATAGATAATTAGATTGGGAATACATCGTAAATAACTCAGGTCAAAAACCCCGTGATGGGTTGCACCATCTTCTCCTACGAGTCCCGCACGGTCAATACAGAATATAACCGGTAATTTTTGCAAGGCCACATCATGTATAAGCTGATCATACGCGCGTTGTAAAAATGTAGAGTAAATTGTACAAAACGGCATTAACCCTACACTTGCTATACCTGCAGCTAATGTAACCGCGTGTTGCTCTGCAATACCTACATCAAAAGCCCTTTCTGGGAATTGCTGCATCATATATTTTAAAGAGCTGCCTGTTGGCATTGCAGGAGTAATACCAACAATTTTTTCATTTTTTTGAGCAAGCTCAACAAGTGTTAGTCCAAAAACATCTTGATATTTTGGCGGCTGTACAGCTGTACTTTTAGGCGATAATTCGCCGGTAAGCGCATCAAATTTCCCGGGAGCGTGATAAACTACTTGATTTGCTTCAGCTTGTTTAAGCCCTTTTCCTTTAGTGGTGATAACATGTAGGAATTTAGGACCTTTGATTTTTTTTAAGGTATTAAATATTTCAAGCAGCTTATCGATATCATGACCATCTACAGGACCAAAATATTTAAAGTTTAAGGCTTCAAATATATTATCCTGTCCTTGACTGCCGGTTTTTACATTAGTAAGATAATTTTTCAAAGCACCCACGCTAGGATCTATACCAATTGCATTATCATTTAATACTACGAGAATATTAGCATCACTATCTCCTGCATGATTAAGCGCCTCAAATGCCATTCCGCTTGCGACAGATGCATCTCCTATCACAGCAATATGCTGTCTATTAAAATCTCCTTTAATTTTTGATGCAATCGCCATGCCCAAGGCTGCAGAAATAGAGGTGCTGGAATGACCGGTTCCAAATGTATCGTAAACACTTTCCTCTCGTTTAGGAAAACCACTGATACCTTTATACTGCCTATTGGTTTCAAATAAATCCCTTCTGCCCGTCAAAATTTTATGACCATAGGCTTGATGTCCTACATCCCAGATTAATTTATCATCTGGCGTATTAAATACATAATGCAGTGCCAGAGTAAGTTCTACCACACCCAAACTAGCTCCAAGATGCCCTTCTTTTGTAGCAACAATATTTATGATAAACTGCCGTAGTTCTGCAGCAACCTGAGTTAGATCTGCCGCGGAAAGTTTCCGTAAATCTAAAGGATCATTAAGCGTATCTAGAAGTGGGTAATTCATAAAACAAAGGTAGCCGAAGTAGAATTAATATTAAGTTCTCACTATAAAAATGATGCTGCTAATGACTAAGCGAATTAAAACCTATCTCCTAGAATATACAATGGCTTTGTGATCTAGATTTATGTATGTTATAGTTCTCAAAACTTTTTATCTTTCCTTTCTAAATTTAAAGCAATGGCGTTATTAGAACCCTTTGATGATTACTACTTTATGAAAAAAGCAATGCAGGAAGCTGAGACTGCATATGACCTTGGAGAAATACCCGTGGGTGCGGTAATCACTGTAAACAATACAATTATTGCAAGAGCGCACAACTTAACAGAGCGTTTGAATGATGTCACTGCTCACGCCGAAATGCAAGCTATCACCTCAGCTGCAAATTATCTAGGAGGAAAATACCTTAAAGACTGTACTTTATATGTAACACTAGAGCCTTGTCAAATGTGCGCTGGCGCGCTATACTGGAGTCAGTTATCTCGTATTGTTTACGCAGCATCTGATCCTTCTAGAGGTTTTAAAAATATGGGAACTCACTTGCATCCTAAAACCACCGTTAGCAGCGGAATTATGCAAATGGAAGCTGCCGCTCTATTAAAACTTTTTTTTATAGAAAAACGGAATCTAAATTAAGTCTTATGACTACAAAAAATACAATAGCAGAACGCGTAGCCGACTTTTTAAAACGCTATCCTCCGTTTCAATTTCTTGCAGAAGAAAGTCTGCTTAAAATTGCCGGTCAAGTGAGTGTCTTATACTATGAGAAAAATAAATCGATATTTAAAGAGCGTGAGAAAAATCACGGTATGTTTTACGTGGTCAAAGATGGTGCAGTACGGCTTTACAGAACTCAAGACAACGAACCCAAAATCGTAGATATTTGTGACGAAGGGGATCTTTTTGGACTCAGACCTCTTATTACCAAGGAAGATTATGAGCTGTCGGCATCTGCAAATGAAGAGTCTATTCTCTACGGAATCCCCATAGATCTATTTTTACCAATTGCTCTTGAACATCGAGATGTGAGTAACTTTCTAATTGCGTCATTTGCTTCCAATGTAAGTGACCCTTATTCCTTAGAAGAAAGCGGAAAACTATTTACAGAATATTCTGTCGAGCGCAATAGTGAGATTTTTGATCTTCAAAAAGCGCGCTACTCAAAAAATACACTAACCTGCACACCAGATACAACTATAAAAATCGCAGCCTTAAAAATGGAACATCGAGGAGTAGGCTCTATTGTTGTTACTCAAAATGATAGACCACTGGGCATAATTACTAACAGAGATCTTAGAGACAAAATAGCGACCGGTAAATTTCCTATTAGTGATGAGGTTACTTCGATTATGAGTGCTCCTGTACGGTGTTTTCAAAAGGATTTGAGTGTAGCACAGGCGCAGTTAATTATGCTTAAAAATGATATCAATCATTTGTGTATTACCGAAGATGGCACTCCAGACAGTAAATTACTAGGTTTATTATCAGAACATGATCTTGTTGTTTCCTTTGCAAATAATCCTGTTGTTTTACTTAAAGAAGTTAAACTGGCAAAACGCACAAAGAGGCTTCGGGAAGTGCGGCTTAAAGTTGCGCAACTACTCAAAAAGTATTTAGATCAAAACCTGCCATTATCTCAAATTCTAAATATTTTAAATGAAATTAATTACGCTATAGCGGTGCGTGCTATAGAATTGGCATTGACTAAGATGGAGACTCCGCCTCCTTGTAAATTTGCTTGGTTAGCACTGGGAAGTCAAGGTCGAAAAGAGCAGCTCTTATATACAGATCAAGATAATGCGATCGTTTTTGAGAATGTTGCAGAAGAGGATTACGAGCGCACGCAAGCTTACTTTATTAATTTGGCTAGGCTGGTAACACGAGCAATGCATAAAATAGGTTATGCCTATTGCCCGGCAGATATGATGGCGAGTAACCCACGATGGTGTCAATCTTTATCTGAGTGGCAAAAACAATTTAGTGTATGGATTTTGGAACCGTCCCCTGAAAGCCAGCTTCTTTCAGCTATATTCTTTGATTACAGCTATGTTTATGGAGATACCCAACTGGTCACGAACCTTTCTGACAGTATTCTTCAGAAATTAGATCGCAATACAAACTTTTACCGGGTGATGGCAAAAGATGCCATTCGCAGTCCGTCACCATTAGGTTTTTTTAGACAATTTCTGGTTGAAGAAAGCGGTGATCACAAAGACTTTTTCGACATTAAAGCTAGAGGACTTATGCCTTTAATTGATGCAGCCCGTGTTTTGAGTTTGCAGCATAAGCTTAGAAACATTAACAATACAGCCGGCAGGTTTGAGCGTCTCGCAGAAGTAGAAGATAATAACAAAGAAATTTACGAGAGCTGCTCGTATGCATTTAAAGCGCTATTAAAATTTAGAACCAGACAAGGTATTTTACACGACGATTCTGGGAGGTTTATAGAACTTTCGACATTAAGTAAAGCTGAAAAATTAAAACTGAAACGTTGTTTTAAATCCATTCACGATATTCAAGAATTGCTAACACTGCGTTATCAACTTAAATAAGGTATGCATATTCCATTTATAAATAAGAAACCCGATCCACCAGAATTCTATAAAGAGTATGCCAGAAAATTTTCTGAAACCACATCTCCAACATTAGAAGACACCAGGTTTGTAGTTTTTGACACAGAAACTACTGGTGTAAACGCGCGTAAGGACCGTATGCTAAGTTTAGGCGCTCTAGAGATAAAAAATAATGAAATAAAAATTGCTAATAGTCTGGAGGTATATATAGAACAGGAGTTATTTAACGAAGAAGCAGTAGCAATTCACGGTATTCTACGGCAAAATAAAAATCAGATTAAAATCACTGAAGAAGAAGCTGTTAAACAATTTCTGCTTTTTGCTGGTAACTCCGTTTTAGTAGGCCACCACGTAGGCTTTGATATCGCCATTATAAATTATGCGCTCAAAAGATTGGGTGCTCCTAAATTGAAAAATAAATTTACAGATACAAGTGTATTATTTAAGCGCAGTGTTCATCTTGTAAACATCACCAATCCTGATAAAGTCTATAGTTTAGACGAACTTTGTGAAGCGCTCAATATCTCCAAAAATGACAGACATAAAGCAATGGGAGATGCATTAATTACAGCCTTAGCATTTCTTAAAATTCTTACTCGACTTAAGAGTTCTAAGAAAACTAGCCTTAAAAAAATTCTAATTTAATTGAGGCTTTCGTCGCTGTGATATAAAACGCCTAAAGAATTTATATTTTGAAAGGAAGGAATATAAATCTCCTGCATAATTCTTTCAATTTTAGAAATATAAGGCAATCTATTCTGCGTGATAAGCTCTTGCAAGTGCAATTCAAAAGAAGAAAATAATAAAGTAAGAAGTCGGTTTTTGATTAATGTCCTTTTATACTGAAAGACAAATTTTTTGCAGGTAGACAAAAACAATTGAGGGTGTTTCAGAAGCGTATTTACAACAGTAGTAAAGTACAAAAGAACCTCATCATTGTGATGCTCTTGAACAATCTGCTTGTTTACTAATTCGGTATTTTCTTGAAAAAGCCAAAGGTTTTTTACTATGAAATCAGTTTTACTTGTTGGGTAACAATAATAAACATCTAAGCCTAAAGCCGTACTTATTAAAAAAACATCTTGTCCTAACGAATCTACGAGAAACCTATTAAAAGATTTCTCGGCAGATGGGGAAAGCACCATAGTGCGTTTGAAACCTACATTTCTAAAACGCACACAATGCAAATCATTCAATATGTTAGGATTGTTGAGCATATTATAATAATTGCTCGATCTGGTCTAAGCCCTGCATTTTTGCATGATCTTTAGCCGTTAAGCCTTTTGAATCTTTGATGGTGGTATCAGCGCCGTGCTCAAGGAGAATTTCAACTAATTCTTTTTGATTAAACGTTGCCGCGTATATTAAGGCGGTACCGCCGTTAGAATTTTGAGCGTTAGCGTCTGCACCGTTTGCTAATAATATTCTAGCCACCTTAGGGTACCCCTTAAAGCAAATTCCCATTAGCGCTGTATTCCCTGATGCATCTTTAGCATTTACATCTGCATTATGTGCAACTAAAACTTCAGTAAGTGTTTCAAAACCGTAATACGTAGCTAAAAGTAAGGGTGTAGAACCACGCTGATCTGTTGCAGAAATTAAATCTGGATTTTGATCGAGCAGTTCTTTAACTTTTTGATCATTTCCTAAACGAATGCTGTCAAATAATAAATCTGAATTCATATTGTTAAAATAATAAATTTATCGAAATAATATTGGATATTTTTTAATGTAATTCAATATTAGTTATGCTTACAAGACTATAAATCGACATCAGAAAACAGTTTACTTACTTCCTAAAGTCCATTTATGACATCTCTACACAACAGCTTCCGAAGAAATTAATGTGAATATTAAAATTGATTCAAATATATCTATTGCACGCAGGCCATACTGTTAGGGAATATCTAAATATTAAAAGAAGATGTCATAAAAGTTTTATAACGTAACGCCTCCTTTCTGTTGAAAATTCTAATAGGTTCAAACATTATTAATAATGATGTCAAAGCAGTGTTAAACCTTTCTTCAGCTTCACCGGAACTTTTAACTTTAGATCAAAATTTACAATTATGAGCAACTCACTTGAAGCTTGGTTAGAAAAAGATACATTCACTTCTAATGTAAGTCGTGGCTTAATCTCCGGATTATTAGGAGGTATTGCGGGGACAGTCGTTAAGAGTGCAATTGAGAAAGTTCTACCGGTAAGAAAACCCAATACACGATCTGCACAATTAAAAATGGTCGATGATTTATCTGTGAAACTCACTGGCGATCGCATAAGCTCTTCAAATCAAGAGTTAGCAGAACAACTCGTAAATATCCCTTTTGGAGCTAGTTTAGGAGCTACTTATGGGTATGCAAAGCGAGACAAATTAGAAACAAATATATTTGAAGGCGCTGCTTATGGTGCAACAACCTGGATAGGAACCCACGAAACTTCGTTACCACTCTTAGGACTTAAAGAAAGTCCCAAAGAAATCCCTTTGAACATACAAATCAACGAACTAATCGCACACGTGGCTTTTGGTGTTACTACAGAAATAGTACGTGGCTTAGTTGCAAAAAAATTACGTGATTAAAAACAAAATATATCTCAAAGCTAAAAATTCATTCTAAATTGCTGTATGTCTAATTACTTGCAGCCATTTATCAAAATCAAAGCCTTCGCTAGAAGTACAGACTTCTCGAAGGCTTTATTGATTACTATTGGTGTTGTTGCTCCAATGATGCTAGGCTACTATTTTGACCATCTAAGTATGGGAATAGCAGTTGGCACCGGTGTTATTTTTAGCTCTCCCAGCTCTATAAGTGGAAGTTTACGTAACAAAAGAATAGGTATTTTACTCTCTGCTTTAATTGCGACATTAGTAAGTTTTACAGGTGCCTATATCCCCCACTCTCTGCTTATTCAGCTTCCCTATCTCGGTGTAATGACCTTTATATTGGCTTTTTTAGCGGTGTATGGATTTAGAGCTTCGCTAGTAGGGTTTTCAGGATTGTTTGCTTTGGTTTTGAGTTTTGCAAATATCTCATCTGCAGATATGGCTCCCTATGAGCGCTCATTATTAATAGGATTAGGAGGTGTCCTCTACTTTGTAATTACTGCATTATACGATTTTCTTGCCCCAAAAAAACAAGTTGATGAACTTCTGGAAACCGCTATAGACTTATGCGCTGGTTACATTGAGGCGCGCGGAAAATTTCTCAACCGAAGTGTAAAACGAGACGCTGGTTTAAAAAAACTCTTTGCTGTACAAAGTGAATTTAATGAGCATCTAGAAAAATTAAGGGAGATATTATTAGACAGTAGACATTCCTCAGGAACCTCGAGCTATTACAGAAATCGATTTTTAGTTTTGGGAGAACTTGTAGATCTTTCAGAGCTCGCACTTACAAGTCCCATTCCTCCGGTAAAAATGCACGAGATATTGGGAAAGTATGAGCATTCGCTTCAAGCGTTTGTGCACTTAAATAGAATGCAAACACAAGCTCTAAAACAAATTGCACATACAGACTTTAAAAAGAAGAAAGTTGATTTAAGTAATCTTAAAAATGCATTAGGACAATCTCAAGAAATTGTATCTAAAATGAATTCTAAAGAGATTGAACCCGAAGATTACATAATACTCCAAAATCTATCTGTACTTCAGGAAAACCAGACGCAACGCATATTAAATATTGCACAGATTTTAGACCGAAACAAAACGGATACTAAAAACATCACTACCAATCCGAAGGAATTAGAAGGGTTTATCACAAAACAGGATTACAGTTTTCAAATTCTACTAAATAATTTTACTAGGAGTTCCCCTATATTTAGGCACGCTTTGCGTATTGCTGTAGTAACTGTACTTGGGTTTGGTCTGGGCAGTTTGTTCAAACTTCAAAACCCATACTGGATACTACTTACAATTATTGTTATTATGCGGCCTAGTTATGGGCTTACTAAAGAGCGATCAAAAAACAGAATAATTGGCACATTAATAGGTGCCGTATTAGCCACTCTTATTGTGTATTTCATTAGAGATGTAATGCTCTATCGCATCCTCGCGGTATTTAGTTTTACCATGGCACTCGCCACTCTTCAAAAAAACTATCGTACCGCAGCGTTTTTCATAACATTAAGCATCATTTTTGGATATGCATTACTGCGCCCAGATATTCTTAATGTGATCCAGTTTAGAGTTGTAGATACCCTAGCCGGTGCAGGACTAGCTGCATTAGCAAATTTTTTCTTCTGGCCTACACGAGAAGTAAAAGGTTTAAAAAATAATCTGGCAGATAGCCTAATCGCTAATCGCAATTATCTTGAAGTCATCTCCTCTCATTACGAAACAAAAGAACAATTACAAACCCAATATAAACTGGCTCGTAAAAAAGCATTTTTAGCTACAGCAAACTTAAATGCCGCTATACAACGCTTATTGCAAGAACCCGCTTCTTCAGGACAACTTACTGGCAAATTATATGAACTTGTGGTTCTCAATCACGCTTTTCTAGGTGCATTAGCATCGATGGGTGCTTATTTGCGTAATCACAATACGACTCACATAGAAGATGTTTTTATTAGCTATAAAAGTCAAATATTACAAAATCTTGACGCTGCTATATTGCTAATACAAAAAAATAATGCTCCCTTAGAGTCTTCTTTTAGTGATGAATCTATCGAAGATACTGCCGCTGCAACCTACGTAGCCGACGAACGAAATGAAGCTCATATATTAACTGCTCAATTGAGGTGGTTAAAAAATTTGAGTGAAGATTTTAATAAGCAGCTAAAACAACTCAACTCTTAGATAGATCGTAATATCGCTGCAGCTTTTTCTAAAGTTTCATCTGATTTTGCAAAGCAAAAACGCAAAAACTTATGATCTTGCTCGTCGCAATTAAATACAGATACAGGTATACTCGCAATGCCATTTTCTTTAATAAGTCTCTCTGCATATAGTCTGGCATTTTCCTGAGAAATAGCAGAGTAGTCAAGCATTTGAAAATACGTTCCCATAGCTGGTTTGTAGGTAAACCTAGAGCCTTCAATTCCTTTTAAAAAGAGATCACGTTTTTGCTCATAGAACTTTGACAATCCTAAGTAACGTTTGGGTTCTTCAAGATAGGTTGCCAGTGCTTTTTGCAATGGATGACTCACGCAAAAAATAACATTCTGGTGCACCTTGTGTATTTCACGCATTAAATTATCTGGAGCTAAACAATAACCCACCTTCCAACCGGTAGTATGAAAAGTCTTACCAAATGATGCCGTAATAATTAACTGCTGAGCAAGTTTATCATAGGCAGCAACACTTAGATGCTTTCTGTCATCAAATACAATATGCTCATACACCTCATCACTCAATAATAGAATATTAGTGCCTGCTAATAGTTCTTCAAGCTTACTAAGATCTTCATGGGAAAATACATTTCCGCTAGGATTATGCGGATTGTTTATTATAAGCATTCGGGTTTTAGAAGATATTTTACTTCTTACCTCATCCCAATCAATACTAGTATATGGCGCCTGCAGTTGTATTAAAACGGGAATGCCACCTTGAAGTCTAATAGTAGGTTCATAAGTATCATACGCTGGTTTAAGAATAATTACTTCATCCCCCGGATTAATAAACGCAGTTATACTTGCATATAATGCTTCGGAAGCACCCGCGGTTAATGTAATTTCATTTTGCGGATCGTATGTTTTTCCGTGTAAATGACTAATCATAGCCGAGATATTTTCGCGTAGGCGTAAATCTCCCGCTAATGGCGCATATTGATTGTATCCATCGTGCATTGCTTTAGTTACTAAGTCAATAAGCACAGGATCTGTATTAAAATCAGGAAATCCCTGAGATAAATTAAGTGCATTGTGCTGCGTAGCCATTTTGCTCATTAAAGCAAAAATAGACAAGGTAGTATTAGGCAGCTTACTTTGCATTAATCTTTTCTGAAATGTGCTGCTACAGCCTCAAGCTCTTCGTACCATTCTTCACCAAATTTACGTAGTAAAGCATCTTTAGTAAATTTATAAACAGGAACCTGGAGTTCTTTTCCCAAACTACAAGCATCGTCACAAATAGGCCATTTATGATAATTTACAGCTGTAAATTTTGAATATTCCTGTAAGCGTACGGGGTATAAATGACACGAAATAGGCTTTCTAAAATCTACTTCTCCTGCATTATACGCGTCCTCGATACCACAAGAAGCAACACCCTCTTTTGTAAAAGTGACATACGCACACTCGGCTCCATTAACTAATGGTGTTTCTAACTCATCTAAATCTGTGGTAATATGAGTGCCTTGCGCTTCTATTGCGGCAATACCTTCGGGGCGTAAAAAAGGTTTAACCTTAGGATAGATGTTTTTTAAAATCTCTACTTCCTGTGGTTCTAATGGCGCTCCTGCCTCACCGGCAATACAACATTCTCCCTTACACGAGGAGAGATTACAAACAAAATCCTTTTGGATTACCTCTTCTGAAACTATGGTTTTTCCTATCTGAAACATAGCTGCAAAGATACATTTTTGATCAGGTTAACAATGCGTTAAATCTACAGATAAGAAAGCCTGAAAATCATACAAATAACAGTACTTTTGCCGACCTTTTAAAAAAGTTTTTATTATGGGATTTGATTTTAAAGAGATTGCGACTGCCAGTATGATTCTATTTGCAATTATAGATATCATAGGAAGTATTCCTATAATTATAGGTCTGCGAGAAAAAGTGGGACACATACAAAGTGAGAAGGCTTCAATTGTGGCAGCTATATTAATGGTCGTGTTCTTGTTTATAGGTAAAGAGATATTAACCTTAATAGGCATTGATGTAAATTCATTTGCAGTTGCCGGTGCTTTTATTATTTTCTTTATAGCTCTAGAAATGATTCTCGGAATACAATTATATAAGGATGATGCTCCAGAAACTGCTAGTATTGTTCCTCTTGCATTTCCATTAGTAGCAGGTGCGGGAACAATGACCTCTTTGTTATCTCTTCGTGCTGAATATGCCGTACAAAATATTATTGTAGCTATAATTATAAACTGTTTGTTTGTTTATCTGGTTTTAAAATCTTCTGGAAAAATAGGAAGACTGCTAGGAAAACAAGGAATTAGTCTTATTCGAAAAATCTTTGGCGTAATTTTGCTTGCAATGGCTGTAAAGCTATTCACAACAAATATTCAAGGACTTTTTTAAACCTTTTTTTATGAAAATTGCGCTCTATATTATCCTAGGTCTTGCAGGCGCACTGCTTATTTTTAACTTCACTAAAATAGACTATGCAGCTCCATTAGAAGGCAATAGTGCAGTAGCCGTTATTTCTGTACTTGCGTGCTTATGTGCAATGCTATTGCTTATAATACTGCTTATCTCAAGAAAGATTGTAGAGAAGAAAAAACGTAGATTATAAAAGTTCTACAAGTGTGGGATTTATAAACTCATAAACAATTCCACCTACAAAGGTTACTATTGAAAGCACGAGAAATATTTTGTGTAGTTTTTGGTAGATAAGTGTTCGCTTTAATTGCGATCGCAGACTGCTGTCTTCTATCTTTTTTATTTGCTCCTTTACTTCAGATTCACTAAGATAAAACGGACTTACCGATATCCCATTTGAGATAAGCAGGCCTGCGCTGTTGTCTAGCAATCTAAAAATTGCAGCAATGCAAAAAACAAATATTGAAGCTATTATAACCATTATTTCTCTCGACTCAATGCTTTAATTTTTTGAATAGCAGGATCTTCCTCATTAATCAACTTTTCAAATATAGTATTTCCAAACAATTGTTGTGCAAATACAGCTTTAATATACCGCTTTAAATCTTCTTTATAATCTCTTACACGTATTTTTAAATCGCGCTTGCCAGTATATTGTACAAAGGCTAATATATCTGAATCTGTAATACTTACCTCTTCGGTAAATTGTTTGTAAGTAAGCTTATTATAGTAAGGTCTGTTTTTTTCCAGAAGTTCAAAAACAAATCGATTCATAAAACCGGTGCGTAGTGCATAATTGATGGCCTCTTTCTCATAATTAGTATCCTTAGACACAAATATATCAGGTATGATACCTCCGCCTCCATAAACGATTTTACCTTTAGGAGTTACATATCGCAAGCTATCTGCCACACTAATGCTGTCGATACTTTGCATTTCGCCATTTTTATAGCGAGATAGATAATCTTCATAATACGCTTGATTACCTTCACCATAAGGTCTTTGTATACTTCTACCGGTGGGCGTGTAATATCTCGCTATGGTAAGTCGCACTGCACTGCCATCTCCCAATTCCATTTCTCGTTGCACGAGTCCTTTCCCAAAAGAACGCCTCCCTACGATTTCACCGCGATCATTATCTTGCAGAGCTCCTGCAACGATCTCACTGGCAGAAGCTGAATTCTCATTGATTAAAACATAAACCTGTCCTGACTGAAAAATACCTTCATCAGAAGCAAATGCCTTTTCAATTTTTCCGGTTTTATTCTTGGTAAACAATATAAGTTTATCATCTTCTAAAAACTGATCTGCTACTTGCTCTGCTGCAGAAATATATCCTCCGGGATTATCTCTCAAATCCAAAACTATCTGAGTGGCACCTTTCCTTTTTAAACTACTTAAAGCACTCTTAAATTCTACAGGTGTACTTTCTGCAAATCTGTTGATTTTTACATAACCCAATGTATCTGTTAACATATAAGCAGCATCTACACTTTTTAAAGCAACAGTAGATCGTTTTACTTTAAAATCAAGAATATTCTTAACCCCGGGACGTTTTACTTTGAGATCAATAAGTGTATTTATCTTGCCCTTCAGTTGGGATGTAATAGAATCATCAATAAGATTTACACCCGTTAATGGCTTATTATTTGCTGCTATAATTCGATCTCCTCCTTTAATGCCTGCCTTTTCACTAGGACCTCCAGCGATAGGGTAACTTACTGTAATTGAATCATTATAATTATAGAAACTTACTCCTATACCTACAAAGTCACCTTTCATACTTTCATTAACGCGCTCTAATTCGCTGGGCGGTATATAAACCGAATGCGGATCGAGATTTTCGAGAATACTATTTACGGTAACATCTACAATACTATCTGTGTTAATAGCATCTACATATTCATAATCGATATAGTCGATAAGACGATTTAGCTTCTCTTTTTTGGCATTTCCACCTAATAAACTTGTAGTGTTACTGCTATAGTTAAGCTTACTACCTATAAAAATGCCTATTGCAATTGCAATTGCAAAAAATATAGGAAGATATTTTTTTTGATAGCCTCCCATTACTCTTCAATATTTTCGATACAAATCACTTCTACACCTGCCCGAGAAAGAAAATCGAGTCCGCTAGGATCTTTATATCCTTTATGATACACCACACGCGTTATACCTGCCTGATGAATTAATTTACTACATTCTGTACAAGGTGATAGAGTGATATATAGCGTAGCACCTGCGCAAGCCTGCGTAGAAGATGCCACTTTTAGAATTGCATTAGCTTCTGCGTGAAGAACATACCATTTTGTGTAGCCCTCCTCATCTTCGCAAACATTTTCAAAACCTGTAGGTGTCCCGTTATAACCGTCTGATATTATCATCTTATCCTTAACGATAAGAGCGCCTACTTGTTTTCTTTTACAGTAAGAAAGTTTTGCCCACTCACGCGCCATGCGTAAATAAGCGATATCATAAGTAAGTTGTTTATCTGAAGATATAGATGACATAGAAGGTTTACAAGGCGTAAATAAAACTTAGTGGTGTGCGAATATAAAAAAACTTAACGTGCTTATATTCTGAAAAGAAAGACATTACCAAGGATAATTTGTGATCAGCATAGGAATAACCATACCTATTACAACAGCAGATATAAACATCATCCAGTCTCTACGTGAAAATCTAAATATCGTCTGGCAGATAAATCCTATAATGAGAACGATAATCACAATTATTATCTGAGCACTTTCAATCCCTAAAGCAAATTCAGCAAGCGGCAATAATTTACTTGATAAATGTGCAGTTAATGATTTAAAAAACGAGGAAAAGCCCAAACCGTGTATGAGTCCAAAAAACAAAGCAGTAATTAACAATACTCCTAATTTATCTTTCTTAGCCCCTTTACCAGCCGTAAATACATTATATAATGCGGTTATAAAAATTGTAACAGGAATTAAAAATTCTATAAAACCCCTATCTACCTTAACCACACCATAAACTGCCAATAATAAAGAAACAGTATGTCCTAATGTAAATAAAGTCACTAGCAGCAGAACTCTGCGCCAATCATTAAAAACATAAGGAACTGTGAGAACTATTAAAAATAAAACGTGGTCATAAGCTTTATAGTCAAGTACGTGTTCAAGACCTATCTTAAAATAAAACCAGAAATCTGACATAAGGGAGGGGATCATTACTATTTACCCAAAACTACAACTATTTCTGAAAGTTGTTCAGAAAAACGTTAAACTAAGCCTAAACAGAAATAACAAAAATTCTACCTTTTGTAATTTGACTTCATTAAAATGAACTTTAATTATGCAAAGATTAGGCTTACTATCTGCATTCGTTTTTTGCTCGATGCTTTTTATAACCTGTGGGGCTACACCGGGTTTAACCAATTTGAGCGATACGGTAGAAAAAGATCTTCCTATATATACCTATCTGGATTCAGACGGTAATACCTATGTTATTTCTGCAAATAAGTTAATTTACGATCCTGCATCTGAGGAAAACACCACAGATGGAATAAAAGATCAAGGCTATCATTTAGAATTAAATATTTCTTTAAATGAGTATTCAAAAATAGCTGCTACGTGTAAAAAGCAACTTAATATATCACAAGAAGACTTGCCTGCAGCAAATACAAACTTTGTCATCCCTACGCTCTCTGTGCAAAATTCGAAAAATGAAAGTATAACACTAAGTAAAGAAGGTGTTCAAGACCTGAATTATCTTTTAAAACCATTCTTGAAAGATGAGTAATTCAAAAAATCCCATTGTAAAAAAAGGGCTGCAACTCTTTAACTTTCTTAAAAAAACCTATCAAGCTTGGGATAGTACTGATCCTTTTGCTCGAAGCGCAATCATAGCATATTACACCCTGTTTTCGTTGCCTTCTCTTTTAATGATAATCACTTCAATTGCTAGTTACTTTGTGGGCGCAGAAGCCGTACAAGGGCGTATTCATACAGAAATTGAACGTTTTATCTCAAAAGATGTGGCTCTTGCCATTGAAGATATGATAGGCAACGTAACCTTAGAGAATGACAATTGGATAACCCTAATTATAAGTATTGCCGCATTAATTTATGGGGCAACCGGAGTGTTTTTTCAAATGAAAATCACGATGAATCTTATATGGAATGTCACTGAAAAGAAGCAGAATTTCAAAAGAATGCTCATCAACAGAGCAATCGCTTTTGGGATGGTGTTAGTTTTAGGATTTATGTTACTTGTAGCCTTTGTAGTAACCCTTGGTCTTAACTTACTCACCGAATATCTGGGACAATATGCTCCAGAAATAACAATTGTTTTTGCTGAAATTCTACGCCTATTAATTTCATTCTTATTTATAACAGGGCTTTTTGCCGCTATGTTTAAAATTTTGCCCGATGTAATTATGAGTTACAGGACTACGTTTCTAGGCGCAAGTATTACAGCAGTATTGTTCTTGATAGGCGAAAGCTTACTTGGCTATTACTTTACAAGCAGTAATCCTGCTTCAGTTTATGGTGGTGCTGCGTCTATTGTTTTAATTTTATTATGGGTTAATTATACGTGTCTTATTTTATTTTTTGGTGCTCAGATAACAGTTCAATATGCTTTAATAAAACGGCACAAGATCATCCCTAATAAACACGCAAAACTTGCACATAGTGATGAGATGGCTGCGCTCAATGAAAAAAAAAAGAAGTTAGATCAAGACAGGAGAAACGCTCTTAGGCTTTTAAACAACCCAGAAGAAGCTCCCAAAAAGAAGAAAAAATCTTAATCTTTATATATTTTGATTAGACTCACATATACCGGAAAGTGATCGCTGTAACCTCCGGTATAACTCCCGTTTGCAAAACTCCTAAATGGGTAGCCTTTGTATTGACCACTTGGGGTTTGCAAAAAACGTCTATTAAAAATCCCTGCCTTATAAAATCTAAAGGAAGAATACTCTTTTTCTAACCAGGAAGCACTGAGAATTACCTGATCAAAGAGATTCCAACCATCACGATAAGCAAGTGTTCCTAATCCTTTTTTAGCAAAAGCGTCCATTGGGTTATAGAGGGAGTTATGTTTTATATTTTTTAATCTCGAGGTTGTTTTAAGAACCTTTTTTACGCTGCTATTATTAGGATCATCATTGAGATCGCCCATAGTAATAATTTTTGCATAAGGTTCTTTAGACAAAATGGAGTCGATAATTTTTCTATTTAAAGAAGCCGCAGCTTCTCTTCGGGGTTGAGATCTTGCCTCACCACCACTTCGAGATGGCCAGTGATTTACTAATATATGTATCTTCTCACCTACCAGCATCCCTGTTACAAGCAATTGATCACGGGTATAAATGCGCTTGTTGTTATTCTCAGGATCAAATAAAACTAATTCGTGAGCGCTACTACTTATAACTTGAAAATATTTCTTTTGATATAAAAGACCGGTGTCAATTCCTCTACGATCGGGTGAATCATAATGTATAATTCCATATTCCCACTTTTTTAAAATGGGTTCACTTATGAGATCTTCTAGAACTCTTCGATTTTCAATTTCCGAAACTCCCAGAATAACAGGTGGAACTTTAACCTTATCAGATCCAATTTGAACAATTACCTCAGCCATTTTCTGAAGCTTATCTTGATAAATAGCTACCGTCCATCGATCTTTTCCTTCAGGAGTACGATCATCATCAAATGTAATGGGATCATTTTCTGTATCAAATAGGTTTTCTAGGTTATAAAAACCTATAGTAACCACCTGATAATCATTACTTTTTTGACAAAATATTAAGGTTGTATGCAGCATAAATAATAAAATATGTGCACTTAATCGATTTTTTCGCATAACTCATCTATTATCAGGCGATTAAGTTACATTAAATTATATATTGAAAATATACATACTCACAATAAATCCTATATTTCTCAATTTGCATAAAATTATATTACTCTGTTTATTAGTTATTTGCATTAAAAAAAGTTATTCTCAAGACTATAGAATTACTGGAAGTGTACGAGATGCAAATACTGCTAAATCAATTCCGAATGTCGAGATAAAACTTAGAGGTACTAATCTTCTTACAACAACAAATGCCGAAGGTGTATTTGAGCTTAATGGAATGCTTCCTGAAGGAAAACAGCAATTAATTTTTAGCAAAATTGGGTATCAAACCTTAAATCTTGCTATAACTCTTGAAGGAAACAAACCACTCGATTTATTGTACATCCCTATGAGTGTCGATTTAAAAGAATTAAATAAAGAGCTAGATCGTATTAGTCTTACAGAAAGCGAATTGACCTCAGAAGATGACCAGCAAGATAATATTGTCTCTGGACTTCTTGGTGCCACTAATGATGTATTTAGCAATGCAGCTGCCTATGATTTTAGTGCCACATTTTTTCGTCCAAGAGGTTTAGACAGCAAATACAGTAAAGTCTTAATTAATGGAATAACGTTAAACAAAATAAATACGGGCAGACCTCAATGGGGAAACTGGGGCGGTCTTAATGATGTGATGCGCAACAGAGAGTTTAGTAAAGCTACCGAGCCCAGCGCATACAGCTTTGGAGCCCCGGCCGGAGTTTTGCACTTTAATATGTCGGCGTCAAAATACAGACGAGGAGGAAGAATTTCTTATGCCTATGCTAACCGTACCTATACAGGTAGAGTAATGGCCAGCTATAGTAGCGGCTTAGGATCATCTGGCTGGGCATATACAGTTTTAGCATCAAGAAGATTTGGTAACGAAGGCTCAATAGAAGGGACTTCTTATGATGCTAACTCCGTATTTATAAGTGTTGAAAAGAAACTGAGTGATAAGCATAGTTTAAATTTAGTTGCATTTTATACACCTAATCGTAGAGGTCGCAGTACTGCACTAACTCAAGAGCTTATTGACTTAAAAGGATATACCTATAACCCCAACTGGGGTTTACAAAATGGAAATATCAGAAATTCCCGCCAGCGTGAAATACGAGAACCTATCTTTATTTTAAGTCATAATTTTAAAATATCTGATCAAACAAAACTCAACACTAATTTTGCTTATCAGTCAGGTTTAACAAGAAATTCTAGAATCGATTATACAGGCAGCACCTTAATCACAAGCGATGATAATCAAGAAAGTTTCGTAGGAGGTGCCCGCAATCCGGCTCCTAATTATTATCAGAATCTACCAAGTTATTTTTTACGGTTTGCAAATCCTACAGCTGCAAATTATCAAAACGCCTATTTAGCTCAGCAAGCGTTTGAGAACAACGGTCAGCTCAATTGGGATCAATTATATAAAGCAAATTCATCTGCTGAAAATAGCGGATTAAATCCTATTTATGCTGTGCAAAATGATGTGAATAAGGATGATATTATACGTGTATCGACCCTTTTTGCAAGTTCTTTATCTGAAAATTATAAACTAACTGCAGGTATTTCTGGTTCTTTATTGAAAAGTCAAAATTATGCAGAATTAGATGATCTATTAGGAGGTGATCAGTGGCTAGATATAGATAATTTTGCAGAAGACGATGCTTCAACCGGCGGTAATCTCGCTCAAACTGATTTACGAAATAGGAACAGACTTGTTAAAGCAGGAGAACGATATAAATACAATTTTGAGATAACCTCGACTAAAGCATCTGTATTTTCTCAATTAGAAGCCACTTATAACCATCTTGATTTTTATGCCGCAATACAAGGCGGTTTTGCTAATTATCAACGAAATGGCCTGTATGAAAATGGCTACTACCCTGGCAACCTATCCTTTGGGAAAAGTGACCAGGTCACTTTTAATACGTACGGCCTAAAAGGAGGACTTACCTATAAATTTAATGGTAAACATTTTGCACTTGTAAATGGATCATTACAAAGATTAGAACTTCCTTCAAATACCGTATTTACAAATTCTAGACAAAATAATGCAATACTTGAAGATGCTTCAGCAGAACAAATTATAAGCTTAGATGCCAGCTATATTTATCGCAGCACGTTTTTAAAAGCAAAATTATCTGCTTATTATATTAACTTTTCCGAAGGTAGTGATCTTTCATTTTTTTATACTCAATCCTTACAAAGCAGCCTTATAGAACAGGGTAATGCACTCGTTCAAGAAGTCACAACAAATATCTCAAAAAGAAATATAGGATTAGAGTTTGGTCTGGAATATAAGCTCCTCCCCACACTTACTTTAAAAACAGCTGCAGCAATTGCCGAAAATACGTTCAGAAATAATCCTAATATTTACTACACCACAACCTTGGCAAATGAGCAAATATCATTTGGAAATAACCAAGCCAATCTTAAAAGTTACCACGTTTCCGGAGGGCCTGAGCAAGCTATACAACTGGGTTTTGATTATAGAGACCCAGATTTTTGGTGGCTAGGAGCTAGTATTAATAGGTTTTCAAATGCCTATGTAGATATTAGCCACCTTCGCAGATCTGGAGCATTTGCTACCGATTACGACGGACTTCCATTTAACGATTATGATGTAGAAAACGCCAAAACATTATTACAACAAGAAAAACTAGACTCCTACTATTTATTAAATATCGTAGGCGGGAAATCCTGGTTGATAAACGGCAAATCTATTGGCTTTTTTGCAACTATAAATAATGTCTTAAATACCCGATATAAAACTGGAGGTTTTGAAGATTCTCGTATAGGTGATTATCGCAGCTTAAAAGAGGAGAGCGAGCGAGAGCAGCCCTTATTCGGAAATCGCTATTTCTTAGGTTATGGCGCCACCATTTATGCCAACCTTTATTTACGTTTTTAACTATTAATGCTTTCGCGGAAGCACAAAAATAACCTTATGAAACAACTTATTTATTTTTCGGGTTTAATCTTTATATTTTTAAGTTCTTGTGTAGAATCTGAGTTTGACATACCCGAAGAATCTTCTGTTGATCCAACAATTACAGGTACAGAAGTATCTATAGCCTCGGTTAAAAATGCTCTTACACAAAGCACGGAAGACATTGTAAGTTTTGCAAATACGGATAATTATTTTATTGGTTATGTAATTAGTAGTGATGCTGCCGGTAATTTTTTTAAAGAATTGATACTACAAGATAAACCTGAAAATCCCAGTAGTGGCATCAGCGTTCAGATTAACCAAAATGCAATTTATACTTACTTTGAGCCTGGAAGAAAAATGTATATTCACCTTGATGGATTATCAGTCACTACAGAAAATGGTACGGTACAATTAGGAATCAGAGACGGCAATTCTATTTCAGAAATTCCAACTTCTCTTATTTCAAAGCACTTAACCCGTAGTTCAGAAATTGCTACACTCATACCCCTTCCTATTGCGATTTCCGATTTTTCTGATGTTATAGAAAACTTATTTGTGAGTTTAGCTAATGCACAGTTTAACCGCAATGAAGTTTTAGCTACAGCTGCAAAAACCTTTGCTGGAGAATCCACAGATGAATTTGATGGAATTCGTATTTTAGAAACCTGCAATCCCCCGGGAAGAACACTCGTTAGCACCAGTACTTTTGCCCGCTTTAAATCTGTACAACTGCCATCTGGAAGCGGAAATATTACCGGAATTTTAAGTCGGGATTTTTATGATGATTTTTATATTCTACGTCTTAATACACCTGAGGATATTACGTTTAATCCAGAAATAAGATGCGACCCCGATTTACTGAAATGTGGCATAAGCAAAACAGAGGGAACTAAAATTTTATTCGAAGAAGATTTTAGCGCAGAAAAAAGGAATAAACCCATAGAAGGGAAAGGGTGGACAAATTTTAATGAATACGGAAATCAAGTCTGGGAAGCTTATACCGCGACCGGGACTAATGCCTCACAAGGCGTTTCGGCACGTATAGATTCATATCAATCTGGTGATGCACTTACGCTATGCTGGCTTATCACACCTGCGATCGATTTAGAAACAAATTCTAATGTTAGGATCCGATTTGAAACCAGTAGTAGTTTTGCAGATGGTAGTGATTTAGAAGTGCTTTTTAGTTCAGATTGGGATGGTAATGACGCTTCAATCACTGCAGCAAACTGGCTTGTTCTAGATGATGCATTTATAATACGTGATCAGGATTTTTTTGGTGATTGGTACAGTTCTGGGATTGTAACTATTTCTTGTGAAGCAAATCTTAAAGGTTATATCGCTTTTAAATATACAGGAAGTACCAAGGATGCCTTTGACGGCACATATCAGCTAGATAATATAATGATTACCGCAGATTAACTTCTTAGAAGGGTTTATAAGTTCTATAGTATGTGACCTATAAAGTCTTATTTTTATAGCTACTAACACTGCTTTTATGATACGCCTACTACTTACAACTATCCTAATTCTAAGTTGCCTTAGTTGCACCAGCACTAAAAAAGATCTACAGAATAACAAGAAAGGTTCTCAATTTACTGAGAGTGAACAATTATTGATTGGAGCAAATAATGGCGCAACACCTATGCGCGTGTTTAAAATTACAAATGCCAGTGATTCCTTGTTATTAAGAACGCCAAGCCAGCAAGTCATTGTAGATCCTAATGATCCCGAACTAAAAAATTTAATAGCCAGAATGTATGCTACAGTACGAGATAGTTTGTCTCTAGGCGCAGGAATAGCAGCGCCACAAGTAGGTATTTTAAAAAATATAGCCTGGGTTCAGCGTTTTGATAAAGAGGGTTTTCCTTTTGAGGTAATTATTAATCCTGTAATTAAACAATACTCTAAGAAAAAGCAAGATTGCCCCGAGGGTTGTCTGTCGATACCGGGAAGACGCGACACCCTATCTAGTCGAGCATATGCAATTTTGGTAGAATATGACAAGCCAGATGCAACTCACGAAATAGAAATGGTAGAAGATTTTACAGCTGTAGTTTTTCAGCACGAGATAGATCATTTAAACGGCATTCTCTATTTAGACCATTTAAAACAGGAAATCAAAGATGCTCAAGGTCTAAAAACTCTAGATAATCTAAAGAATTAAACTATTTTTGCGGTCATGGCTTTATCAAATAACGACGTTTTTAAAAAATTAAGAGTAGCGCTTAAACTACGTGATGATGATATCGTAAAGATATGTGCACTGGTAGATTTTGCGGTAACTAAAAGTGAATTGGGTGCTATATTTAGAAGTGAAGATCACCCTAAATATGTAGAGTGTGGAGATCAATTTCTCCGGAATTTTCTAAATGGCCTCGTTATTCATATGCGTGGACCTATGCCTCCAAAAAAAGCAAAAACTACTGATTCTTCTAAAAAATCTACGCCAAATAAGCGTTCTCCGAAAAAGGACTAAAAGCTGCTGTTTCCTGACTTAAAAATTACATAAACCGGAAAATGATCACTGGGACCACCCAGATAATGATCACCGGCATATGTGCGCAATGGATTCCCTTTATATTTCCCTTCTGCTTCTGCTAAATAAGCCGGATTAAAAATCGCAGATTTTTCATATTTTAAAGGATTTTCATATGCTTTCATCCAGTTGGGTGATAAAATTATTTGATCAAATAGATACCAATCTCCTCGGTGAGTTAATGAACCCGCATAACGTGTAAGTAAAAAAACCATTGGGTTATATAAATCTGTAGAAACTAGATTTTCTCGCACTGCAATACTCTGAGGGTCATCGTTAAAATCACCCATAATTAGAATACGCGCATCAGTATCTTTGCTCTGGATCTCCTTAATGATTTCGCGATTTCTTTTTGCAGCCAGAATACGTTTTGGGTTTGATTCTTCGACACCTTCTCTTCTCGAGGGCCAATGATTTACTAATACGTAAACCGGTATCCCATCAATTGTTCCATTTACATAAAGAATATCTCTTGTAAAATCCCGAGCTCCTTCAGCATTTTTCAAGTGTAAAGAATAGCTTCTAGACTCTAATACGCTAAACCGTTCTTTGTTGAATAATAAGGCTGTATCTATGCCTCGCTCGTCTGGTGAGTTATGGTGTACATAGTCATAATTGAGATTTTTTAAAGCGACAGTGCCGATAAGATCATTTAAAACTTTCTTATTTTCAACTTCAGCTACCCCCAATAAGATGGGAGATATGCCAGTTTCTTCTTTTCCTATTTCAGCAATTATAGTTGATAAATCGGCTAATTTTTTATCATAGCGCGTATTGTTCCATTTCAAATCACCTGTTGATGTAAAATCATCATCAAAAATGTTAGGATCGTTTTGTGTATCAAAAAGATTCTCGAGATTATAAAAACCAATGGCAAATTTATTAGGCATTATGTTATGATTTTGGTAGGCTCAATTTAAGAAAAGCTTAGCGTCTAAATCGTTATCTTTACAGCTTACTTAATTTTATGATTGAAGAGAATACTATAGAATACGAGAAAACCGTCTTAATCGGTGTTATCACCCAGTATCAGGACGAAGAAAAGTCTGCTGAATATCTTGATGAGCTCGAATTTTTATCATACACCGCCGGTGGTGAGGTGCTCAAGCGCTTTACTCAGAAAATGGAATCTCCTAACCCTAAAACATTTTTAGGAACAGGGAAGATGGAAGAAGTGCGGGCTTATGTAGAGCAGTATGAAGTAGGTACAGCAATTTTTGATGATGAACTAAGCCCTGCTCAGCAAAAAAACATTGAGAAAATATTAAAATGTAAGGTTGTAGATCGTACAAATCTTATACTCGATATTTTTGCACAACGAGCACAAACCAGCTATGCTCGCACACAAGTAGAACTTGCCCAATATGAATATTTATTGCCACGCCTTGCAGGTATGTGGACTCACCTTGAGCGTCAACGTGGTGGAATAGGTATGCGTGGTCCCGGTGAGACAGAAATTGAGACCGATAGACGTATTGTACGTGATCGTATCTCTTTACTGAAAAAGAAATTAGAAAAAATAGATCGTCAACAAGCGGTACAACGTGGTAATCGCGGGGCGCTGGTTCGTGTAGCTTTAGTAGGTTATACCAATGTAGGGAAATCTACATTGATGAATGTAATTAGCAAGAGTGAAGTATTTGCCGAAAACAAACTTTTTGCAACACTTGATACGACTGTGCGCAAAGTTGTCATTCGTAATCTTCCTTTCCTGCTTAGTGATACAGTAGGATTTATAAGAAAGTTACCTACACAGCTTGTTGAGTCGTTTAAAAGCACACTCGATGAGGTGCGAGAAGCTGATTTACTTCTACATATCGTAGATATTTCGCATCCACAATTTGAAGATCATATCGCATCTGTAAATCAAATTATGGATGAAATAGGCGGCTCTGACAAGCCTATGCTTATGGTCTTTAATAAAATTGATGCCTATACGCATAAAACAATCGACGACGATGATCTGGTTACAGAGCGTACCGAAGAACATTTTACTTTAGAGGAGTGGGAACGCACCTGGATGTCTCGAGCAGATGGGGACGCCATATTCATTTCGGCTTTAAATAAGGATAATATGGAGGCTTTTAAGAAAAAGGTATATGAGCGTGTGCGAGAAATACACATTACACGTTTTCCTTATAATAGTTTTTTATATCCGGAATATGATCAATATACCGGAAATGAAGATGAAGAAGAATAAATTGATAAGTGGAATTTATAAGAAACAAAAAATCCGATACTTGCGTATCGGATTTTTGTATTTTATATCAACTTCTAATCTAAAATGAATACGTTAGACCCAGTATATAGTAGGATTGTAATTGGCTATCAATACTATCAAAAGTAGGTGTCGCTCCCGGTATTAATAACGCCTCATTTTCTGCTATAGCATTTTCTAGGTTTTCTTGCTTATTGCCTCTAAGGCCTACTTCAAAACCAACACCTATATTATTGAATAATTTATAGCTGAAAGAATTTATCCACGTGAAGTTTGAATAATCGCTACTCTTGTAGCTTTGAAAAGCAGAGAGGTTAGATTTAAATGCGATTTTGCCTATTTGGCGGGTATAATCTGCAACTATCTTAGCTCCTAATGAAGACTCATAGATACTTTCACCATCGCTAAATACAAAATTGTAGTTAATAGGGTGAACAACTACGGTAAGATTAGTAACAGGTGTCCACGTCATACCAAGACCTAAGTCTAAATAGCCAGGATCATTAAAATTATCAAGTATCGTTGTGCGGTACTCACCAAGTGTAGATACAGCTAGTTTCTCGCTCAATTTATAGCCATATAGCGAGGTGATATTAAAAACATCTGTAGCATTACGGAAACTATCATCATCTTCAGGATCGTCGCGGTCATCAAACTTTACCCATCCTAAATTTAAGTTTAATGCGTTACGCCAGAAATATTTTTCTTCTTTCTTATTGGCAAATGCGTTTACAGTTATAGCTGCGTTTGCAGATGACACATTAGGCGTACCTTGTGAATACCAGCTACTGAAACGACTGAAATTTGCACCTACTGTACCAAATGCACCAAATTTCCAACCGGGCATATTATCAATCTGCGCTTGCAAGGCACTAACCTCTTTTTGAAGTTTTGCGATTTCGGCTTTTTTAGGAGCCATTTCTACTTTTAGCTCTTCTTCTGTCTTTTCTTGAGCTTGCACCAACCCAAAGCTACTGACAGCCAGTAGCATAAAAATAATTTTTCTCATCATTTAAAATTGTTGTTTTAAGCAGCAAAGATACAGCACGCATAAAACATGGGCAGTCTGCAATCTTAAAAGTTTGGAAAATGGTTTTATCGAGCTTTATAAAGCGGTACAGAAGAGCACGCCTCACCAAACATGAGGTTCTTTACTACGGACTGTAATTTTTGGGTAAGAAGTAAGTAAGCATTTTGAGGAACCGGCTTGTTAGAACAGCCTTTTATAATTACATACTGCTCTTTATATTTTGAGCTGTCAATTTTATAAATTTCTTCAGTATATAAAACGGTTTCCAGATCTGATAATGATCCAACAACTACTCGCTTAGCGACAGGCTGTAAATAAGTAGAAACAAGCATAAATGCCCAGGCTGGTACAATCGCATCTGTGCTACAAAAAAGGGCTACATAACTATCTTGATAAACAGACCAATTGTGGTTTTTTAAGCTTTCGCGAAAATCTTTTTCACGTAAAATAAAACCTTCAGTCAGCCACTGGGAAATATCAATAACATCACGTTTACCCGGAAGATAAAGATCTTCCAGATTAAACGTAATAAGTTTACTGTTAGCAACTCTGTTTACTATTTCTTCCATTGAGAAATTGAAATTTTAAAGCAATCCTAATTCTAGCTTAGCCTCATCGCTCATAAGATCTTGAGTCCAAGGCGGATCAAAAGTAATTTCAACTTCGCAATCCTTAACCATATCAATAGTTTTTACCTTCTCCTCTACTTCAACCGGCAGCGTTTCAGCTACAGGACAGTTAGGAGTGGTTAATGTCATTAGGATTTTAGTTTCATAATCCTCATTAACAAAAACATCATAGATAAGTCCTAGTTCATAGATATCAACTGGAATCTCAGGATCGTATATTGTTTTTAAAACACGAACGACTTTCTCTCCAAGTTCTTTTGTGTCTATTTCTTTTGTATCGCTCATAGTCTTTTACTTAGAATTTGCCTTAGCTTGATAAGCTATAGCATATAATTTAATTTGTTTAATCATACTCACCAATCCATTTGCACGAGTAGGTGAAAGATGCTCTTTCAAACCTATTTTATCTATAAAAGAGGTATCTGCATCTAATATTTCTTGTGGGGGTTGATTTGAAAATGAGCGTATTAAAATAGCTATAATACCTTTAGTAATTATGGCATCGCTATCTGCTGTAAATTCTATTTTATCATCATTAAGATCTGCATGCACCCACACTTTGCTTTGACAACCCTTTATAATATATTCTTCTGTTTTGTACTTTTCATCTATTAATGGTAAAGATTTACCCAGTTCTATCATATACTCATAGCGCTGCATCCAGTCATCAAACATCTCAAATTCTTCAACAATTTCTTGTTGTATTTCTTGTATACTACTCATATATATTAATCGTCTTTTGCCGTCAATATCAATTTATTTTCAGCAGTGTAAAAGCTTAAAATGCCTTTTTTAATTCTATAATTTTCAGCTTTTAAAAGAGCTTGAAAAAAATTATATTCTATTGACGTTCCTTCCGGACACATCATTTTAGTCGCCATAGCAGGAGAAAACTTAATATTTTCTGCACTTACTACGTACGTTGCACTGTACGAGTTGCAAACGCCTGTTCCATTTATTTGTCCCTTTTCAGGGTTGAAGTTTATTGAAATTTCTTTATCTGCCACAGAATCTTTCCCTATGGTATTTACTATAAATTTCCCTTTAGGACCCTCTATTTTTCTGTTTGAAGATTTACATGAACTAAAACCTATAATGATCAAAAGTAAAAAAGCTGCTGTTGTTTTCATATTTAAAATTTTTATGAAATTACTAGTAATCATTTATATAGGTACCAAATGTAAGGTTAAAATTAACTCAACATTTCTTTGGCTCTAATAACCGCAGCAACAAAAGTATCTATCTCTTCAAATGTGTTATAGAATGAAAATGAAGCTCTTACTGTACCGGGAATTTTGTAAAAATCCATTATAGGTTGCGCACAATGATGTCCCGTACGTACAGCAATTCCTAATTTATCAAGTATTGTTCCCATATCGTAGGGATGTATACCATTGATATTAAAAGAAACTACAGCAGTTTTATCTTTAGATTCCCCATAAATACGCAGGCCTTCTATTTCTTGAAGCTTTGAAGTAGCGTATTCTAATAATTGGTGTTCGTACTTCGCTATAGCATCAAATCCTATTTCATTCATGTAATCTAAGGCAGCACCAAAAGCAATACCACCACAAATATTAGGAGTTCCTGCCTCAAATTTATGTGGCAATCCCGCATAGGTAGTTTTCTCGAAAGTAACCTGATCTATCATCTCTCCGCCACCTTGATAGGGAGGCAATAATTTTAATAAATCTTCTTTACCGTATAACATACCCACACCTGTAGGTCCGCAAATTTTATGAGCCGAAACTACATAAAAATCTACATCCAGCTCCTGTACATCTGCTTTAATATGCGGAGCAGCTTGCGCCCCATCTACTAGTACCACTGCCCCTTTCTGATGTGCTTTTGTTATTATTTCAGCAATAGGATTTATAGTTCCCAATGCATTACTCACGTGATTTACAAAAACAACTTTAAGTTTATCAGATAGTAATGTGTCAAAAGCTTCCATATCTAAGGTGCCTGTTTCTAGCATAGGAATAACCTTGAGCTTTGCTCCGGTTTTTTCGCACAGCATTTGCCAAGGAACTATATTAGAGTGGTGTTCTAGAGCAGATACCAGTACTTCATCACCTTCTTTTAATATAGATGCATACCCCGAAGCTACCATATTTATTCCGTGAGTGGTGCCCGCGGTAAATAGTGTCTGATACGCATTAGGAATATTAAAATGCTTCTGAATTTTTATACGTGCCTGCTCATAGGCATCTGTAGCTTCTTGAGACAAAGAGTGTACACCTCTGTGTATATTAGCATTATAATTTGAGTAATAATCAACAATAGCGTCAATCACCTGCTTAGGTGTTTGCGAAGTTGCCGCATTATCAAAATACACTAATGGATACCCATTGATTTTCCTATCAAGAATAGGAAAGTCTTTGCGTATTTTTTCTATGTTGAATGTAGTCGTTGCGGTAGCAGAAGCCATAAGCATTTCTTGTTTTCTATTCCCAAGTACTAATTATCCTAAGGAACATTTTCAATTAAATTTTAAAGCTATTTTAAGTTCCAGATTACGTTAGTTAAAAACGCAATGTGTGTAACTACACGTCAAAACCTAAATTCACCTCTAATTTATTGGCTATTAATTTTGTAATTCGAGCTTTAAGCTGAGGGATTTTAACACTCTCTAATACATTATTTGCAAATGCATACATTAGCAGTGCACGTCCCTCTTTTACACCAATTCCTCTTGCACGCATATAAAATAATGCGTCTTCATCTAGTTGACCTATAGTACATCCGTGAGAACAACGCACATCATCTGCAAAAATCTCTAATTGTGGCTTAGAATTAATCGAAGCTTTATCACTTACAAGAATATTATTATTAGACTGGTACGCATTAATTTTTTGAGCAATACTATCTACCACAACCTTACCGTTAAATACTCCGGTAGCATTATCATCAAAGATACCTTTGTAATCTTGATGACTTTCACAATTAGGTTGCTTGTGATGCACTAATGTATTGTGATCTACGTGCTGCTTGTCCTCTATAATAGTAACTCCTTTTAAAATAGAGTTGTTATGCTCTCCATTCTGGTAGAAATTCAGATTGTTACGTGTTAATTTTCCGCCGAAAGAAAATGTATGCACAGATACTTCACTAGAATCTTGTTGATCTATATGTGTATTATCTATTAAAGATGCATTCTCTTTATCGTTCTGAATTTTATAATAATCAACCATTGCACGCTTACCAGCATAAATTTCGGTAACGCTATTTGTAAAGACTGCATTTCCATTTAAGCTCTGGTGACGCTCGATTATTTGTACTTCTGCATTTTCTTCTGCAACAATTAAATTACGAGGCTGAAGCATTAAGTTAGCTTCACTTCCTGTTGAGAAGTGTAAAATCTGGATGGGTTTATTTACGGCCTTTCCTTTAGGAACATAAATGTATGCTCCTTCTTTAGCAAATGCAGTATTTAAAGAAGTCAAACTATCTTGAGGTGCTATTTTATTAAAATAAACATCAATAACCGCTTTATATCTAGGCTTTGTAAGCGCTGCACTCAGCAAACAAACATCTACACCATCATGAGTAGTTTCAGACAAGTAAGAACTATAAACACCATCTATAAAGACAATTTTATACGTGTCAAGATCGTGTATAAAATATTTCTTCACATCTTTAAACTCAATAGTATCCTCTTGTTTAGAGACTAAACTGAAATCCTGCTTAATAATACTATTGAGTGAAGTATATTTCCAATCTTCCTGTTTTTTAGAAGGGAAACCTTTTTCTTCAAATACCTTTATAGCTTCATCTTTAATATCGTGAAGGCTATTATCTAAATCAAGATGCTCCTGAGATGTTAAGTAAGAAGAAAGTAATTTATCTTTAAGATTCATAATCGTTCAATTTTCAATGTTAATAATTATCTCGTTTATTGATAATTATTATCCTGCAGCTAATTCTGCCTTCACCCAGTCGTATCCTTTTTCTTCTAATTCTAAAGCAAGTTCTTTACCTCCAGACTTCACTATCTTACCATCAACAAGCACGTGAACAAAATCTGGTACGATATAATCTAATAATCTTTGGTAATGCGTAATAACAATTACTGCGTTGTCTTTACTTCTTAATTTATTAACGCCATTAGAAACAATGCGCAATGCATCAATATCAAGACCAGAATCGGTCTCATCGAGGATTGCTAATTTTGGCTCTAACATCGCCATTTGAAAGATTTCATTTCTCTTTTTCTCACCACCAGAAAAACCTTCGTTTAAAGATCTTGATAAGAACTTACGGTCTATTTCAAGAAGTTCAGATTTTTCTTTAATCATTTTAAGCATATCGCTAGCCGGCATATCTTCTAGACCTTTAGCTTTACGTGTTTGATTAATTGCTGTCTTGATAAAGTTTGTTACAGAAACTCCAGGTATTTCTACAGGATACTGAAATGAAAGAAACACTCCTTTATGCGCACGAACTTCGGCATCTAAGTCTAAGATAGACTCATCTTCAAATAATACATCTCCAGCACTTACCTCATATTCCTCTTTACCCGCTATCACAGAAGACAACGTACTTTTACCAGAGCCGTTAGGGCCCATAATAGCATGTACTTCTCCCGCATTAACTTTCAGATTTATTCCTTTAAGAATATCTTTTCCTTCTATACCTGCACTTAGGTTTTTAATTTCTAACATAATCTCAGTTCTATTAGTTGCTCGCAGCAACCGTACTTTAATTTCTTAATTATTACCTAGTTTAAATCTTTACAATCACTTCAAACTAGCATTTTAAAATACTGAATCTACTTGTTCAGTAATAACTATTATTTACAGCATTAGGAGTACTATCTCCATAAAATCACGCCAATAGTGCTATTCTGTATTATCCTACAGAACCTTCTAATGAAATTTCCAAAAGCTTTTGAGCCTCTACAGCAAACTCCATCGGAAGTTTATTTAGCACTTCTTTACTAAAGCCATTTACAATTAAAGCAATAGCTTTTTCTGTATCTATACCACGCTGATTACAATAGAAAATTTGATCTTCTCCAATTTTACTAGTCGTTGCCTCGTGTTCTATTTTAGCAGATTTGTTTTTTGCTTCGATATAAGGGAAGGTATGCGCACCACATTTATTACCCATTAAAAGCGAATCGCACTGAGAGAAATTACGCGCATTCTCTGCTCGGTTATTAATCTGTACTAAGCCACGGTAACTATTTTGTGAATTACCGGCAGAAATACCTTTAGATATAATCGTACTCTTAGTGTTCTTACCTAAGTGAATCATTTTTGTACCCGTATCTGCTTGCTGAAAATTGTTTGTTACAGCAATGGAGTAAAATTCACCAATAGAATTATCACCCTTTAATACACAACTTGGATATTTCCAAGTTACAGCACTACCTGTTTCTACTTGTGTCCACGAAATTTTTGCATTTTTCTCACAAAGACCTCGTTTTGTCACAAAATTGTAAACTCCACCTTTTCCTTCTGCATTACCAGGATACCAGTTTTGTACAGTAGAATATTTAATTTCTGCGTCGTCAAGTGCAATTAGCTCAACAACTGCAGCGTGCAATTGATTCTCGTCTCTTGATGGCGCTGTACACCCTTCAAGATAACTTACATAGCTACCCGCATCAGCAACAACAAGTGTACGCTCAAATTGACCGGTATTTGCTTGATTAATTCTAAAGTAAGTAGAAAGTTCCATAGGACATTTTACCCCTTTTGGAATGTAGCAAAAAGAACCATCACTAAACACAGCACTATTTAATGCAGCATAAAAGTTATCCTTTTGAGGAACCACTGTTCCTAAATACTTTTTCACTAATTCCGGATGCTCCTTAATTGCTTCAGAAATTGGGCAAAAAATAATACCTTTTTCGGCAAGGGTTTTCTTGAATGTTGTTGCAACAGATACAGAATCCATTACAATATCAACAGCAACTCCTGCTAATTTCTTTTGCTCATCTATAGAGATACCTAAACGCTTAAACGTATCAAGTAATTCTGGATCTACTTCATCAAGGCTATCAAACTTCGGCTTTTTTGAAGGCGCAGAGTAGTATGATATACTTTGAAAATTTGGTTTTTCATAGTGCACATTTGCCCACTCCGGCTCTTCCATTGTTTGCCAATGTCTAAACGCCTCTAATCGCCAGTTCGTCATCCACTCCGGCTCTTCTTTCTTCAGAGAAATTGCCCGTACTATATCTTCATTTAATCCAATAGGAAATGTTTCAGACTCAATGTCTGTATAAAACCCGTACTTGTATTCTTTGGTGGCTAATTCCTTTTCTAAATCGTCTTCTGTATATGCCATATAATCTTTATAACCTGTTTTAAAAACAGCTATTTAAAATTCCTTTTAAAGTGAAAAACTTTCACCACAACCGCAGGTACGCTGCGCATTAGGATTATTAAAAACAAATCCCTTCCCATTAAGACCTCCGCTATATTCCAGAACCGTCCCTATGAGGTATAAAAAACTCTTTTTATCTACAATAAGCTTGATGTTATTGTCTTCAAACAACTTATCTTCTTCTGCTAAGCTTTTATCAAACTTTAATTCATATGATAAACCCGAGCATCCGCCGCTTTTCACACCTACTCTAACATAGTCAACACCAGCGTCATAACCCTCCTCATTCATTAAGGTGGCTATTTTCTTTTTAGCATCTTCACTTACTTTAATCATATCCTTCTAAATTAGTGCAAATATACCATTTAAGTAGGGTTTTACCATACATCCTTACATTAAACTATACTATGGTTGTATAGCTTCTATATATAGTAAAATAACTACTTATCAGTTCTACTTATTGATAGCGTATTCTAAAATTCAATACAGTTTTAGAACCTCCTTATTCTTTTAATTTTATTAATTATTAATCGTCTGAATTATAAAATTACAACCTTCCTAATTTTATAAAAAACAATAATCTATTCTTCTAATTTTCCTTTTGATATATTCAAACTAACTTTGCTGAAAAATAATAACAGTTATGTTTGACAATAAAGATCAATCCCGTACATCTCTAAGTGAACTTGGTGAATTTGGTTTAATAAATCATTTGACCAAAGATTTTGCTGTAAAACAATCCAGCACAGTAAAAAGTATAGGTGATGATGCTGCCGTGATTGATACAAAGGGAAAACAGCTTGTTATATCTACAGACTTACTTATTGAAGGTGTTCATTTTGACTTAAGCTTTATGCCGCTCAAGCATTTAGGTTACAAATCTGTGATGGTAAATCTTTCAGATATTTATGCAATGAATGCTGAGGCCACTCAAATTACTGTTTCTATCGCAGTTTCAAACAGATTTCCATTAGAGGCTCTTGAAGAATTGTATGCCGGCATTGAACTTGCTTGCGCAATTTACAATGTAGATCTTGTGGGTGGTGATACTACTTCAAGCACAAAGGGTCTGCTCATAAGTGTTACTGCTCTGGGTCTTGCAGATGCCGATCAAATTACAGGAAGAGATGGTGCAAAAGATGGTGATTTACTGGTTGTTTCTGGAGACTTAGGTGCTTCGTATATGGGACTTCAAATTCTTGAGAGAGAAAAACAAGTTCATAAAGTAAATCCTAATTCGCAACCTGATCTAGAACCCTATTCTTATTTGATCGAGCGCCAATTAAAACCAGAAGCGCGCCGAGATATCATCGACCTACTTAAAAAGATTGAGATTAAACCCACTTCGATGATAGACATTAGCGATGGGCTTTCTTCAGAAATTATTCATTTATGTAAAAACTCAAAAACTGGTGTTCGTCTTTATGAAGATAAAATTCCATTAGATCCACAAATGATCAATGTTTGTGAGGAATTTAAAATAGACAGTACAACTGTTGCTCTTAGTGGTGGTGAAGATTATGAATTATTGTTCACTATTGCTCAAACTGACTATGAAAAAATAAAGGGGAATCCTAATTTTACTGTTATCGGTCATATCACCCCAGAGGGAGATGGTATGAATCTTATTACACGAGCTAACACATCTATACCTATTGTAGCGCGCGGTTGGAATGCATTAAGTAATGAAACTGAAGATTAAGCGGCTTGCCGCTCCTGCTTAATTATATAAAACTTCTCCATAACTTCATTAATACGTTTTAATTTTGGAGTAAGTGGCTGTATTTCACCATTATCATCTGTAGTGAATTCTCTTTGACAATGTAGGCATTGATATTCTTGTTGTTCCGTTTTATAGGACTTAGACACTTGATATTTATGTCCAAAGACACGACACATTAAACTTTTAAAGAAACTCATAGCGGACGGGGTAGCATTCATAAATTACATTTGAAATTCATACGCTGAATTTAACAAAATATTGTATAAATCATCAACTCCCTTTAATTTTTACAGCATTCTGAATTATAGATCAGTCTGTTACAGAAATTTTAAAAGAAGTGGCTTAAACTGAAAATTTTCTAATACTCCCCGTTAAAAGTTTAGAAATATATTTTCTAACGCCTGCCGATTTTCTAAATGAAGCATATGCCCACCGGTCATAATGTGAATATCTATAGAACTGGAATCAAACTTTTCTAACAAATCATCCGCGTTTATTAATGTGTCGCTCGCTCCTAAAATAATTTGTTTTCTAAACACGCCTTGCATAAACATTGTAGTATAATCTTTGCGAGCAGCCATTCCTTTTTGACAGGCAATATAACTCTCTGGGGATGTCGTAAGTGCTACTTCTTTGGTCTTAGCTATCTCATCCCTAAGTTCTTCTCGAAGGTTTTTTGTAAAAAGATTTACAACAGACATCGATATTAGCGCTTCATAATTACTACGCGCCACTTTGATACCGTGTTTTCTTAATTTTTTTCGCGCCTCGGTATCTGCTTCTGGAGTAGAATTGAGTAATACAATTCCCCATACATTTTTCGGAAATAAATCTGCATAAGCCAGAGCCACATATCCTCCCATAGAATGACCTATAAAGTTCACACTCTTGACACCTAAACTTTTTAAAGTGTCGTGAACAGCTCTCGCCATATCTAGCATTGTATTTTCTGTATGCAGTAACTCACTTTTACCATGCCCCGGCAAATCTACTGCTATCACGCGGTACTTATTTGCCAGTAAATGTATAAACGGATTCCAGATGGATTTATCCTCTAGAAATCCGTGCAATAAACACAGAACTTCTCCTTCACCGTTTTCTGAATAATTTAGCGGCTTAACATTAATAGTTGGTGTCATTTTATTTTATCTTTCGCCCCCGAAAGATACGTTGCATATGAGATTTACCAAAGAGACCGCAATTACTTCATTTGCATTATTTTCTCTGTTTTTTGGTGCCGGAAATTTAATTATCCCCCCTTACTTAGGATACACAGCTGGCAACGAATGGTTTCTAACCAGCTTAGGTTTTGCTTTATCGGCAGTAATTATTCCGATTTTAGGAATATTTGCTCACGCACGTTTACAAGGTACTTTACTTGATTTCGGGAAAAAAGTACATCCTGTCTTTAGTCTGGTTTTCAGTATCATCGTGTATCTCATTGCCGTTACACTACCGGGACCACGCACCGCTTCAGTTACTTATGAAATAGGCTTACAACCCTACTTTGATATAACTTCTTTAACGTCAAGTAGTATTTACTTTGGACTTGTTTTATTATTTGTACTTAACAGATCAAAAATCATTGATGTACTCGGAAAATATTTAACTCCGTTACTTCTCCTAATTTTAGCAACAATTATAGGAGTAGCTATTTTTGCCGAGTTACCCACTCCAAAGGGGTCTATAAATGACACCGCTTTATTTACAGGGATTATAGAAGGTTATCAGACTTTTGATGCTATTGGAGCAATCGTAATCGGAGCGATTTTAGTAGTTTCATTGAACTTAAAAAATCAAGAATCTCCCGAAATAAACAAAAAAGTACTTTATAGAGCTGGAATTTTTGCAGGGATTGGGTTATCTCTTATCTATTTTGGTCTTATCTATGTAGGCGCATTATTCAGCACATTTGTAGAGACATCTTCTCGTACAGATTTACTTTCTATTCTAAGTTATGAAACTCTTGGAAAAGGCGGAAGAATTCTACTTTCGGTTTTAATAAGTCTGGCCTGCTTTACAACAGCTATAGGTATTGTTGCCGGAACAGCAGATTTTGTAAAAGGCTTGTTTAAAGGATCTCAAGCCGCTTATTTAATCACTGCCTTTTCAGCAAGTATATTAGGAATTATAATAGGTCAAACGGGCGTTGCCTACATTATAGGTGTTGCAGTACCCGCTTTAAATTTTATATATCCACTGGTAATTGTATTGATCATACTCAATATTTTTCCACCTAAAATGGTTTCTCCGTTTATCTTTCGTACCGTTGCCATTGCCACCTTTCTTTTTAGTATTCCAGATTTTTTAATTAGTTTGAATCTTCTTACTCTGGAAGCTGCACACGACAACCTCCCTTTTATTAATTATGGAATTAGCTGGGTTATACCTACATTGATTATTTTTGTACTTGCGAAAATTATCGAACCCCTAATTTTCAAGAAGGATTCATCTGAGACCGAAAACTGATGGCAAAGAAAGGCACTCCAAAAAACGGAAAAAATAAAGCAAAGCACACCATGCTACTCAAACGCAAAAAAGACAAGCTGCGTGATGAAAAGGAAACACGTGCTCAAAAATTAAAGGCTATTTTAAGATCTACCCAGGATAACAACTAAAGCCGTTTTAAATTTTTACTAAAATCAGCGTGGTATATTTTAATTACTAGATATTTACCAGTATGAAAGCTGAACCTACATTAATTTGCATTCCAGATATTAGTGGTTTTACGCAGTTTATGCGTGAGGCAAATTTTGAACTTACTTCACAAATTATCCCCGCCCTACTTAACGAGATTATTTACTCAAACACTATTGATTTAAAGGTTTCTGAAATTGAAGGTGATGCTGTACTGTTTTTTAGAAGTGGTGAATTACCCAATCTTAATGATCTGGTAGATCAATGCATTCGCTTTTACCTTGACTTTTATGAACGGATGGATCTTCTTTACAAAAAGCACAAAAAAACAGAAGACGCAGCTAGTATTCCTGAAATTCTCGGTTTAAAAATCATATTGCATTATGGAGAAGAGATTGCAATGGTTCCTATAGGAAATAGAATTAAGCTTATGGGTGAAGATGTTATAACAGCTCATAGACTTTTAAAAAACACCATCAAAACAGATGAGTATTTGCTGATATCTGACCAGCTTTTGAAAAATTACAATAAACAAGAGTTTATAGAAAAATGCAATTGGAGTGCGTTACACAATGAGGCCATAGACGTTGAACACTTGGGGACAATTAAATATCATTATATAGATTTATTACCGCTAAAAGATTCTAATGCACGTAATCTATAGAAAGAATTAATAATTCTCTTACTTCATTACCCAATTGTAATTTAGCTATATCACCTACTTTTTTACCTGTAAGTACTCTAGCTATAGGAGCTGTAAAAGCAATTTTATTCTTTTTTACATCAGCCTCGTCTACACCTACAATACACAGCACATTTGTGAGGTTGTTTATTTTATAGCGTACTGTAGCTCCAAAACGCACTTCGCTCTCATCGATGTCATCAATTACACGTGCGCTGAGAATACGCTCATTAAGCAATTGTAATCTTCCCACCAGAATTGCTTTAGAACGTCTTTGCTCACGATCGTCTGCCTCATTAAGATTTGAGATTTCGGTAAGTAATTGTTTCTTTTCGTCCTTTAATTTTTGCAGTCCATTTTGTGTCACATAATTAAGAACACCTTCAGGCAATGCTGCCCGAGGCGGAATTATTGGCGCTTCTTCCTGATCATCTTCTTTTACAAATCCTCTGCTCATACTTATTTCTATTCTGAATAATGTAGGTATAAAATATATAAACCATCTATAATAAAAACATAAAATGCGATACCCAAATAAAAATGCCAAGCAAAATATTCAATGATTTTTCAACCATTTATCAATCATTATCGAATTGATAAGCAATAATAAAAAACTATTAAAAGAGATACGTAACAACCTTATTGAATACAAAAAGAAAGCCGAAGAAAATGACACAAAGAATCAAGATCTGTAAGTAAAATTTAAAATCATTTGCCTTCACTTTTCTGTGTTTTGATTAATAATAAGTTGAAATTCTAGTAATTATACACCTAACGTACTTCTATATGAGTTAGTCGTTCATATACCAAATTCTGTAGTGCTTTGAACTCTCTAAAATGATTCAGAAACTGATTACGCTGCATATCTTGCTCGTGATTCCAATCTGGATTATAGACCTGCGAACCGTAATCTTTTTCTTTTTGTAATCTTTGTTCTTGTCTAAACAGCGTGGCTAGAAACAGTGTGTTTTTCCGTCTAAAAGCTAAAAGATTATAATTGAGTGAGCTGTTTTTTATAAGTCTCTTTTCAATTTGTGTTAGTTGATTTATCTCGAGTGTGATCTGCTCGAGTTGCATCATCCAGAAATTGAGCTCTTTAATATCTTTATTAAAAAGTTGAATTGTAAAATAGTGATCTTGTGATTTGTTCATTATTAAAATTCCCGAATCTTATTTCAATCCTGATTGAATATTCCCTGAAGGTTTAAGGGAAACATTGACAACGTTTAAAGTATTAAAAACGTTGCATTTAAGTTTTGAGCATTGCTCTATATGGTAATTAAACAACCGTCTCAATTGTTCATGTTGACGCTGGTAATAGATCTCACAATCCATATCATCACATTCTCTGTTATCTTGTACTTGATTTACATATTTGTAATAAATACTAAGCTGTGAACGTGTTTCATTTCTTTTGTCAATGACTTTCTGCAGCAAAGCAGAATCTGTTGTATTTGCATAACTCATCCACTTTGTGAAAGCATCAAGCTCTTGATGTAAAGCTTCTAAAACTTTAATCCAGGTTTGTAATTCTGCGTGAGTATTTTTCTGAAATAGATCAAACTCATTGTCATGATTGTAAGCACTTGTATTCATACTATTCTCGTTTGATTTGTTTAATATAAAACACCGCTATCTATGGCATCATCATACTGAAGAACCTTCTTAATACATATTTTTTCAAAACCATTATTAAAATCACCTTCAATTCTATCTCCTTCAGAGCACCCTATAAGTGCAGCTCCTAGTGAAGACATCACAGAAATTCTTTTTCTTAAAAGATCATTTTTTGCAGGAGGTACAATAAAGAATTCTTGTGTACCTGTATCACTATCTATAGTGACTTTACTATTAAACCGAACCACATCTGCGGGGATTTCTGTATCCTCGCAGATCATGGCCAGTTGTAATTCTTCATTCAATTTATTAATCGAATTGCGTATGATAGGATCGTCTAAATGATAGGAGATGTTCATAATACGTTTTAAAAGAACGTATTCTTTCTTCTCTAAAATTAAGCTTCCGTATTTCACAACGATTATCTCATTTATGGGAAAATCCCACGTTGTACGTATGCTTTTTCAATACGTTCAATAGCTAAAATATACGCAGCAGTACGCATATCAACATTACGTTCTTTAGCAGCGTCATCTACATCATTAAAGTTGGCACCCAGTTTTTTCTCTAACTTCTCCATAACCTCATCAAGTTGCCATAACTCACCGTTACGATTTTGAAGCCATTCAAAATAACTAGTAATAACACCACCAGAGTTGCATAAAATGTCTGGTATAATGGTCACGCCATTTTTAAGAAGTATTTTTTCACCTTCTACATTTGTAGGACCGTTAGCACCTTCTGCAATAAGCTTAGCTTTAACATCACCGGCATTTTCTTCAGTAATTTGATTACCTAAAGCCGCAGGAATTATTAAATCACAGTCTAATGCAAAAAATTCATTCTTATTTATTTCTGAAGCACCCGGGAAGTTTTGTACACTTCCTTCATTTGCATTGATATGGTTAAATAAATCTTTAACACCTATACCCTCTTCTTTATAAATACTAGCAAAAGCATCTTGAACTCCTACCATTAGAGCACCATCTTGCTCCATAAAATAAGCAGCCCAGTATCCTACATTTCCAAAACCTTGGACGATGTATTTTTTACCTTTAAGCGGAAAATTATTTTTTTCTGCCCATAACCTAATACATAAGTAAACACCATAACCAGTAGCACGATCACGACCTTCAAGACCTCCAGAACCTACAGGTTTCCCTGTTACCACATGTTGATGCGTAGAACGCTCAGAAGGACTCTTTGTAGACATGTAAGTATCTGCAATCCACGCCATCGTTTGCGCTCCTGTGTTAACATCTGGAGCTGGGATATCATGTTCAGGTCCTATATTTTCACCTAAAGCATACGTAAATCTACGTGTAATACGCTCTAATTCTGCTTGAGAATAGTTTTTAGGATTAATTTGAATACCACCTTTTGCACCACCATACGGTAAGCCGGCAAGAGATGTTTTCCACGTCATCCACATCGCTAATGCTTTTGCAGCATCGATATCAACTGTATCGTGGTAACGCAACCCACCTTTATAAGGTCCTAAAGCGTTGTTATGTTGTACACGATAACCCGTGAAAATTTGCACATCACCATTATCCATTTTTGCAGGAAAATGTATGATTATTTCATTGTTTGTAACGCTTAATATCCTGCGTATATTAGGATTTAAATTGATAATGTCTGCAGCAGTATTAAACTGCTCAAGAACATTTTCTACCATCCCGGTAGCATTAGACTTTGCAGGACGGTTTACAACTACAGTTGTATCTTTTTCTAGACTTGTCATATAAAATATATTATTTCAAGGTTACTTCACCAGATGATAAAGCACCCTCCAAATTTATGCTAACTACTTCAACTGCATTGAAAAACTTTGATCCATCTGCAAGTTTAACGTCAATTTTAGAAATACAACCTTCAACAACTTCGATATCTGTCACTTCAACCTCTTTGTTGTGTAGTTTTTTGTAATTAACAATCCCTCCTTTTTTTATAATAAAATTTTTCTTCGGAAAGTTTATATGCTCAAATTGTGTGTTTGTAGCTCCAGATAATTTTAAAATATCCCCTGTTTTTACTTTTGGAGTTTCACAATTTCCCTGAGCTTGAATATTCAAAGTTCCCAGAGCGAGGATTACGGTAAATAAAATAGCTTTCATAGTTTTATCTTTTTTAATTAATAGCAAATTTACTTAGTTCTCTTGATTTTTATCTAATTGAACATCGTTTAAAGTTGTCGCGTAGTCATATTCACTGCAAGACCATACAAGCTCTTTTTGCATAGTTAATACGCAGGTTGTAATATGAACGCAACTCGGGCAAATATTAAATGAATTAATTTTCATAATATATTACTTTAACTATACTCATAATGGCAATACTAATGCCAATTACTAATCAAGTAACATACACAAATTTCAAAATACTGTTATACAGTGCTTTATATATTTTTCTAAACTTTTATGAAAGTTTGCAAGTAGGCTATTATTACCCTGGCGGGTAAATAATATCCAGTAAATTGTAGTCTACAATACACTTTATAATCTCCCTTCTTATTAAATTTTAGTCTTTGAGTTTTTCCCGGAGTGTCTTTCTAGTTATTTGAAGAATTTCAGCAGCCTTAGTTTTATTATTCCCTGTAGCTCTTAAAACTTTTAAAATATAGTTCTTTTCCATATTGGCAAGAGTTGTCAATGCCTCATCAGGAAAATCTAAAGTATATTTCAAATGATCTGGAAGATTGCTTAAACTCACCTTTTTGTCGCACATAATTACCGCGCGTTGTATCACATTTTCTAGCTCTCTAATATTTCCCGGCCAGTGATACCGCTTCAATACTTCTAAAGCGTCTGTATCCATTTTTATAAACCGATCCTTGTATTCTATCCCATATTTGAATAAAAATTTATCTACCAGTAATGGGATATCAACAACCCGTTCTCGCAACGGCGGCACATCTATTTCTACAACACTTAAACGGTAGTATAAATCTTCCCTAAAAGTTTGTTGCTTAATCATCTCGTGCAAATTGCTATTAGTTGCAGCAACGACCCTCAAATCTATTTTTTCAGGAATCTGCGAACCTATACGCACGACTTCTTTTTCTTGTAATACACGTAATAGTCGTACTTGAACAGCTAAAGATGCATTTCCTATTTCATCTAAAAATAAGGTACCTCCCTGAGCTGCCTGAAAAGCTCCTTTTCTGTTTTTATCAGCACCAGTAAATGCCCCTTTCATGTAACCAAAGAGCTCTGCTTCTAAAAGATTTTCGGGGATTCCCCCACAATTTACTGCGATAAAAGGTGCATTAGAAAATTTCCCACTGTAATGTATTGCGCGTGCAACAAGTTCTTTACCGGTACCGCTCTCACCAGTTACGAGCACAGTTGCCTTATTGTTTTTTACACGACCTATTAACTGTAAAACCTCTTCAATTTTCTCAGATTTCCCTATGATTTCATTAAAGGTCGTTTCATTATTAAAATTTGAAGGCTTTGGCGGCTCTTCAGTATTACGTATTGGGATCGCTTTAATAACAGCAGTTTTAAGCTCATCTTTTGTAAAAGGTTTAGTTAAATATTCGATGACTCCAGATTTTATTGCTGCCAATGAGTCTTGTACAGACGGGAAACCAGTTACAATAAGCTTCGGAATAGTTGGATAATGCTCAGAGACAAATTTCAGGAGCTCAAAACCATCAATTTCAGGCATTTTAAGATCTGTTATTAAAAGATCTATAGAACTATCACTTAAAATACTAACAGCTTCTTTTACTGACACCGCTCTATAAGTATGATAATCCCACGAATTTAAATGACGCTGTAAAAGTTCTAAAATATTTAGGTCGTCATCTACAATAAGAATATTTTCTCTACGTAATTGCATAACTTATTATTTAGGTAAGCTTACTTTAAATGTAGCTCCTTTATCACTATTATTAGAAGCAACAATGGCTCCCTGATGACTTGCAACAATCCCGTGTACTACACTAAGTCCCAGACCAGAACCGGCTCCAGTAGGCTTTGTGGTAAAAAATGGCTGGAAGATTTTTCCTAAGGTTTCATCAGACAGTCCCGGGCCTTCATCGATTACCTTTAAAATTATAGTCTTCTTATCTTGAAAAGCTTCAATAGTTACCAGTCCATTTTCCGGAGAAAAATAAATAGCATTTATAATAAGGTTGAAAATTATTTGTGTGAGCTGTACGGTATCTGCCCTTAAATACATTTCCTCTTCCTGAATTTTCACAATGTACTTGACCTTCTCTTTTCTAAAAGTGGCATCCAGTAAGTTAATGGCATCATTAATATGCGGAACAATATTTATACTCATCTTTTCCTGCGGCATAGCACAGGCAAAAAACATCAACTTTTTAACCACCTCCCGAGAGAAAATAGCGTTTTTGATTATTTTATCAAGGTCTGCCACAGCACCTTTATCTTCTGTAAGACTATCTTTAAGAAGCTCTGAAAATCCTAGAATATTTGCTAAGGGAGTGTTGAGTTCGTGAGCGATACCAGCTGTTAATTCTCCAAGTATAGATAACCTGTCTGCGTGCTCCATTTGCCTTTTTAACAGGGCTTCACTTCGGCGAATGGCTACCCGCTCTAAAAAATCACCTATTTTGAGAGCTATATTATCTATAAGTTGTTGTTCCTCTTGTAAAAAACCCAATTCGGGATTTGTGATATAAGCAATCAGCTCACCTTCTTGTTTGTTAAACAAATTTATAGGCGCGCTTATAGATTTACTCATATCGATTGTACCGGTATGAATTTGAGCACTTTCTTGATTGATAGATATTTCAGTGAATTCCGGGTGCTGAAAAGCTTTTTTTAAGCATACCGCTATAGCTTTAAAGGTTTCTTCCTGTTCATCAAGATTAGCATTAACCAGAATTGAAGACACTTCATACAAACAGGTAAGCTCTTTTATACGTTCTCTTAGCGCATCTTCAAGACTACTACTCATCCTTATTAGCATTTTGATTAATTTGAATATATAAAACTTACCATTAAAATTGCTAAAACTCTAAGTGCAGACTCCTTCGAAAAAAGCATTTAATTAGCTGTACGTTTTATTCTCAAAATCAAATATCCTAAAATAGCTGCAATTAATGAGCCTATTAAAATACCCATTTTTGCCGACAGATTGTAAGAGGGATCATCTGAAAAAGCCAGATTAGACACAAAAATTGCCATTGTAAAACCGATACCTGCTAAAAAAGAAGTGCCTATAATATGCTGTAAGGATATTTCTTTAGGTACAGTTAAAAGTTTTAATTTTTGCGCCAGTACTACTATTGATGTAATACCTATACTTTTACCCAGTACCAGACATACCACAATATTTATTATCAACATGGTATCTAGATTGTCTCCTCCGGTAATTACAACTCCCGCATTAGCTAGTGCAAATAAAGGTATGATAAGATAGGCAACCCAACCGTGAAGACTATGCTCCATGTGCTGTAAGGGAGATTGATATTTACCGGTCCATTCTTGAAGTTCATCAATTTCCTGAATTTGCTCCTTACTTAAAATGGGCTTTTTAGAAATAGAAGCATCTTTAATATTATTAGTAATTGAAACAAGATTTTCTATAAATGCCGGGGTATTTATAGATTGCCTAATAGGAACTGCAAACGCTAATAAAACACCTGCTAGTGTAGGATGAATTCCAGATTTTAAAAACAAAACCCAGATTATAACACCCATTGTAACCAGCACAAATTTTGAATAATACCTTTTGTAAGAAAGAAAATACAAAATAAGTAATAGCCCTATCGCCGTTCCTAGTAAAGACATAGATATAGTTCCACTATAAAAAATTGCAATTACAAGAACTGCTCCCAGATCATCTACAATAGCAAATGCCGTTAAAAAGATCTTGAGACTTAAAGGCACCCTTTTCCCCAATGCATTTAAAATTGCTAGTGAAAATGCAATATCTGTAGCCATAGGAATTCCCCAACCTTTAAATGTAGATTCATTTTGATTGAGAATAAGAAAGAATAATACTGGTATAATCATTCCACCTATTGCACCAAATAATGGAAATGCCATTTTTTTAAACGAGTTCAATTCTCCTATAAGTACTTCCCGTTTAATTTCTAGACCTATCAAAAAGAAAAAGACAGTCATTAGACCATCGTTAACCCAAAGCAGGAGCGGCTTATAAAGTTCAAAACTTTCTGTTTTAAGACCTACTTTATAATTCCAAATTGAAGTATAACTAGCTCCCAATGCCGAGTTTGCCCAAATTAAGGCGGTAAGTGTTGCTATCAATAACAATATCCCACCGAAGCCTTCAATTTTTACGAATTTTTGAAAAGGAGTACTACGAAGTATTTTTTTATCCATATTAAATAACATTTAATCAAATCACTAAATAGATATAATTAAATGACTGACATTATTTTTTTAATTCGTTTTCCGTACGCGATAGAAAAGAATAAATTGAATTGCAATTCCTGTAATTATTAAAAATATAATTTCAAGATTTGATAAGAGTTCGCTAACCTCAAGTGACTTCTGCGCACTATGCGTAAGATCTTTACTGGCGCTAATTTGAATTTTTGAAAGATCTATTAAGCTAGCACTCATTTCTTTAAGAGTCGTGTCTTTTTTTTCCTTTAAATCTGTGGAATTTGTAACATTTTGCTGTGCCTCAAGTTTGGTTAAGGTCTCAAAACTCTCCCTCAATTTTTTCAGATGATTGCCTTCAGAAATGGTAAGCTTAGTGGCTTCAAAATTGTCTAAAAGCTGATCAATGCGTTCATTTTCTTTGGGATTAAAGTTTTGACTACTAGAATCTTTTAAAGAAAGTTTTTTGTTTGTAATTACGTTAGATATAGAAAATATATATCCTTGTACCAGAACGCGATCTTTATAAACTTCTGTAACACACTCCCGAGCGACATCAAAATTTCGTTGATCTATTCTGTTAGTAGCCAGAACTAATAAAAATACAATTAGCAACGCAAGAATTGCATTTATACGTTTTGATATAGATATTTTTCTAGACATAAAATTGAAGAGATTGAAGTGTGTGAATACATACTGAGCTCTGCAAAGTCTTTTCCAAATATACGACTACATCGTTATACTATTTTTATTTAATTGATTTTTAGCGTTTTAATTACGTAAAGATAATTCTCACAAAAATAGATACTGGTCTATAAATTCCCGACAGGGTAATAATTACCCATTAATTATAGTGAATTATAGCATGGTAATATCTACCACAGTTCTAAAACCAGTATGATCTGAAGCAGAATCGATGGTTTGCCCCATACGAGCAGATATACGATAACTGGCGCAATAGGACTTATCGCATAAAAAGGATCCACCTTTAATTACTTTTTCAGGCTGAAATTGATTTTGAGGATTATAAGATTTTAAAGGTCCCTGAGGATTTACTGTGATTTTGTCTAATGGTAGGCTTTCGTAATAAGATACCGAAAACCAATCTGCAGTAAGCTCCCAAACATTCCCTGCCATATCGTATATCCCTAAAGAATTAGGGTCATAGGCAGCAACTGGAGCGAGATAAGAATTACCATCCTGAGCAGAATTTCTATTTGGGAAATCTCCTTGCCAAGTATTTGCTTTAGTTACCAGACTATCATCATCATTTCCCCAGGTATAAACACCCCCGTGTAGTTTACCAAAGGCGGCTGCTTCCCATTCTGCTTCTGTAGGTAATCGCCTGTTAGCCCATTTACAATAAGCCATAGCATCTGTGTAAGCAATATGTACTACTGGATAATTATCTTTGTTTATAATTGAAGATTCGGGGCCTTGAGGATGTTTCCAGTTTGCACCTGTTTTCCATTCCCACCATTGCGCATAATTACTTAAATCAGAAACACCCTCAACAGATCTATTAAAAATTAATGATCCGGGCTGTAAAAGACTATCTGCCGGTTTTGGCGTTCCAGGAGGCAATTCCTTTTTCATCTGCTCCCAATCTACAGGCTGCTCTGCCACTGTAATATAACCGGTTGCTTCAACAAATTTTCTAAACTGAGCATTTGTTACTTCGGTTTGATCAATAAAAAATCCATCTACAGCAACAGGGTGAGCCGGCTTTTCTCGGGGCAAAGCCAGCACGTCTGAACTTGCAGCTCCTTGCGTAAAATTTACTCCCGAAACCCAAACCATCCCCTCTGGAGTAGCAACTGTATCTGGCTGTATGACTACTAATTTTAAAGGTTCATTCATCTTAACTGTTTCCTCTGTGTTTTTCTCAGAGTTCTGCTTGCAACCCGTTGCGAATGCTAGTAAAATAAGGGTGGTATAATAAAAAGGTTTACTCAAGTGCATAAAATGAATTAGAAATATTTTATTAAGATTAGTGAAATTAAACACTTTTCTAGAATCTCATTAGAATATCAGGGTATAAGATTTATTTTAAAACTGATAATTCTTAGATTAAAACTGTATTCCCTTATTTACATTAATAGTATTTTTGCCGCGATGAGATTTCTGGTAATACTACTTTCTTTTATTACGCTGTTTGCTTCAGTGACACCATGCTGTTCAGACGAGTCTGTATGTGATTCAGAGAGCACAGAACTTTGCGGGAGTACTTCTGAAAATGATACTGAAAAAAGCCATTTACCTTGTTCGCCTTTTTTTAATTGCGGAAGCTGTTCAGGATTTATTGTACTTAATTCTGGTTCACTTAATTTTATTCAGCATAAACTAGTATCTACTAAAATACTATCCATCAATCAGACTATTCAGGATACTTTTAATTCCTCGTTTTTCAAGCCTCCAAAGGGATAATTAAAATTCAGATTTTTTTCGTTTACGCGATTATCACATTTTATTATTCTAAAATTTATCACATTGAAATATACTTTTTTGATGTTAGTGCTATTTGTCTATAGCACTACTCTGGCGCAAAATACTTTTAAAGCCACCATACAAGAAGCAGAAACAAATGAACCGTTATATGGAGTCTCTGTATTCATAGAAGAACTTAACAAAGGTGCCGTTACCGATATGGATGGCGCGGTACAAATACAGAATATTCCTAACGGTCAATTTAAAATTGAAATACGTTATGTGGGATTTCAAACACTAGAAATCACACGTACATTTCCACTAGGTAACAATCAGCTTAATGAAATTTTTCAGCTCGAAGAATCTCACGAAGAAATGGACGAGATCATTCTTACCTCCACACGTAGCTCACGAACCTTTCAAGATACCCCGACACGACTAGAATTTATTGCCGGAGAAGAACTATCAGAAAAAGGAAATATGAAGCCTGGTGACATACGTATGCTACTTAATGAAAGTACGGGTATTCAAACGCAGCAGACATCTGCTACCAGTTACAACTCCAGTATTAGAATTCAAGGTTTAGACGGTAAGTACACCCAACTTTTAAGAGATGGTTTACCTTTATATTCTGGGTATTCTGGAGGCTTAAGTCTTATGCAAATAGCTCCGCTAGACCTCAAGCAAGTGGAAGTTATTAAGGGTTCCTCATCTACATTATATGGTGGCGGCGCGATTGCAGGATTGGTAAATCTTATTTCTAAAACGCCTCAAGAAGAGCGAGAGTTAAGTTTTATGGCTAACGCTACTTCTGCATTGGGATTAGATCTTAGTGGGTTTTATTCTGAAAAATATGAGAATACAGGAGCAACTGTATTTGCCAGTTATAACACTTCAACTCCATATGATCCTGCAGATATAGGACTTACAGCGATACCTAAGTTTGATCGCTTTACCATAAATCCTAAATTCTATGTTTATCTTAATGATCAGACAAATTTTAATTTAGGCTTTAATTATGTTACTGAAAAACGCCTGGGTGGTTCTATAGATTTTATTGAAAACACTACCGAAAGTGGTTATTTTGAAGAAAATATCACAAATAGATTATCTACTCAATTATTAGGAAGACACAACTTTTCTGAAAAATTATCTCTTGAAGTAAAAAACAGCATCAGCTTTTTTGACCGTAAAATAGAAATACCCGATTATAATTTTGCCGGTAAACAAATCTCATCATTTTCAGAGCTTAATCTTTCAGCAGTTGAAAAAAATACAGAATGGGTTGCCGGACTTAATCTATGGACTGAAAATTTTGATCAATATCGAGGTGACCCTAATCAGGATTTGAGCTACTCTAATTATACTGTTGGTATGTTTGTTCAGAATATCTGGGATATACAAGAAAATATAGTTTTAGAAACTGGGTTGAGAGGTGATTACCAGAGTGATTATGGGTTTTATATACTTCCGCGTTTTTCAGTTATGTATAAACCTTCATCACAATTTACATTACGCGCCGGCGGTGGTCTCGGTTACAAAACACCTACCTTATTTACAGAAGATGTAGAACGACTTCAATTTCAAAATATAATGCCTCTATCTGTTGATGATACAGATGCGGAGCGCTCAATAGGCTTCAATATTGATGGTAATTATAAATGGTCGATTACAGAGGATCTTAACTTGTCTACTAATGTTTTATTATTCTACACGAGGATAGATGACCCGTTATTATTAAACAGCACTTCAAATATGTTTTATGAGTTTACTCAACCTAACGGTCATCTAGACACTAAAGGTATTGAAGCAAATATGCGCTGGAGTTATAAAGATTTTAAACTTTTTGTAGGCTATACGCTTGCAGATGTAGATAAACACTATGACGGGCAACGCGAGCAATATCCACTAGTTGCTACGCATAGACTTAATAATGTTTTGATGTATGAAAAGCACGATAATTTTTGGGTAGGTCTCGAAGGATATTATTATAGTCCGCAAAAGCTAAACGATGGCACTACAGGCCAGTCTTATTGGATAGTGGGACTTATGACAGAGAAAAAGTTAGGTGATACTTTCTCTATCTTTTTAAACTTTGAAAATTTCTTAGACGCGCGTCAAACGCGATTTGACACTATTTATACCGGGACTTTAGAGGATCCTCAGTTTAGAGATATCTATGCGCCAGTTGATGGATTTGTGATCAATGGCGGATTCAAGATAAAGTTGTAAATGCTTAGAAAAGAAAAAAACCGCATATCGCTTTTATGCAATATGCGGCTTCTTGTACCCCGGGCGGGTGAAATTAATTTTATAAAACAACAAAAATCTATACTAGATTACATACCCATTAATCAACAAAATTTCATCATAATGTAATTTTTCTTCATAACCTTTACCGCTTACAACTATAATTATCTTCTACGGTTAAATTTCAAGAGCGGCTCTTGGCAAATTCTACGCTTCAGCATTAATCCAAAAAGCTTTTTCATTGATTACTAGCGTTTTATTAATATTTTAAGTCTTTTAAGACTCCTAATCCTTTCACACAAAATATATTCTCATTGATGTTATCTGGTAAAAGTCCTAGAAGCATTCCCAAGTTTCAATAGAACGTTCCCGACGAACCTAAAATCAACTAATCACAAAAAAATAATTTTCATGGTCCAGCTGTTAATTGCCCAAATAACAAATAATTGAATATCATTTGAAAGAAAATATTATTAAAAAAATTAAATAAGTGTAATAAATCACACTTATTTAATTTTTTTAATAATATTTGTATAAACTATCATAAAATAGAGCAGTTATGGTTAGAATAAATAGTCTTCTACTCTTCATTGTTTTCCTATTTTTTTGTGAAAACTCGTATAGCCAAAATAAACTGGCAGCGTATCTTATGGTTTATTTCAAGGATAGCGACCACAGCTTACATATGGCTGTAAGTAAAGATGGGTATTCATTTACAGATGTAAATAATGGTAATCCTGTGATTTCTGGAGATACTATTGCACATCAAAGAGGAATACGTGACCCTCATATTATGCGTGGTCCTGATGATGCTTTTTACATGGTCATGACTGATTTGCATATATATGCTAAATCTGAAGGTTATAGAGATAAAGAGTTTGAGCGTCCCAGAGAAATATATGGTTGGGGAAACAACAGAGGCTTTGTCTTAATGCGATCTACAGATTTAATCAACTGGTCACATACTACAATTGCTATAGATGAAAGTTTTAAAAACTATGAAGATATAGGCTGTGCCTGGGCTCCGCAAACGATATATGATGAAGATAGAAAGCAGTTCATGATTTATTACAGCATGCGTTTTAAAGATGGTAATACTAAATTATACTACAGTTATGTCAATAAAGACTTTACAAAATTAAAATCTGAACCTAAGCTGTTATTTGACTACCCTAAAGACATTACTTATATAGATGCTGATATTACTAAAATAAATAACAATTATCATATGTTTTATGTTCCACACGACGGAACACCTGGTATAAAACAAGCGACTTCAAAGAAAATAAATGGCAGTTATATCTATGATGATAACTGGTATGATAGTGAAGATTTAAAATGTGAAGCTCCAAATATCTGGAAAAGGATTGGGGAAGATAAATGGGTGCTAATGTATGATATATATGGTCTAAAGCCAGCAAATTTTGGTTTTAGAGAAACTTCAGACTTTAAAACGTTCAAAGATTTGGGTCGCTTTAATGAAGGTCCTATGAAAGCCACAAACTTTACGGTTCCCAAGCATGGCGCTGTAGTTCATATTACCCTTGAAGAATTAACACAGTTGGAAAAATATTGGATTCAAAAATAAATTAACCTTATGTATACCAGTCTCAAAAAAACGTTTAATCTGCTTTTATTTTTTGTTTTTATACAATTATCATATGCACAAAATACTCCTCAAGTAATACTCAAAGGTGATTATGCAGACCCTACCATAATTAGGGATGGTAGTGATTATTATATGACTCACTCTCCTTTTGTTTACGCCCCTGGTTTTCTTATTTGGCACTCAACAGATTTAATAAACTGGAAGTCTTTAGTTAGAACAAACACCGCTATTACAGGGTCTGCGTATGCTCCTGATTTAGTCAAGTATGATAATAAATATTACATTTATTATCCTGCAAACGGCACAAATTATGTTATTTGGGCTGAGGATATTAAAGGTCCTTGGAGCCAGCCTATAGATCTTAAAACGCCTCGTATTGACCCAGGGCATATAGCTGATGATAATGGAAACAGATTTTTACATCTAAGTAATGGTGAGGTGGTACAACTCGCTCAAGATGGCCTTTCTTCAATATCTAAACCTGAAAAAACCTATTCAGGTTGGAAATATCCAAGTAAATGGAATACCGAATGTTTTTGTTTAGAATCACCAAAACTTATTAAACATAATGATTACTATTATTTAATAAGCGCACAAGGAGGTACTGCAGGACCAGCAACGAGTCATATGGTTGTAGTCGCTCGTTCTAAAAATGTAGATGGTCCGTGGGAAAATGCGCCAAATAATCCCATTGTACATACATACTCTGCACAGGATAAGTGGTGGTCAAAAGGTCACGGTACATTTATAGATGATGCTGATGGCAACTGGTGGGTGGTTTATCACGCTTATAACAAAGATGCTTATACTTTAGGTAGGCATACATTAATTGAGCCTATAAAATACACTGAGGATGGATGGTTTGAACTTGATCCTACTCGAGACATACCTAAAATAAGTAATGACTTTCAAAGTTTAGAACTCTCTGATGATTTTAATGGAACAGATATAGGGTTGCAGTGGACCGTGTGGGGAGCTTTCTTACCTCAAGAAAATAAAATCGAGAATGGTAAAATACATTTAAAAAGTAAAGGGAGTGATGTCTCTAACGGTCATAAACTTTTAACAACTCTTACTGATGAAAACTATGCACTACAAACTAAAGTAGCTGTATCAGAAAATACGGGAGGCCTTATATTGTATTATAAAGAACAAGCATATGCAGGTATTACAGTAAGTGCAGATTCCATAGCTTTATACAATGCTGCAAACGCTATAAAAAAAGTACCTAATCGATGGGGTAGAGAAGTACACTTGAGGATTGAAAATCAAAATAATTTATGCTCTTTTGCAATAAGTAAAGATGGTATGGTGTGGGATACTTTAAAAGAACATGTAGATGTTTCTGGTCTGCATCATAATAATTACAGAGGGTTTTATGCGCTGCGCGGAGGATTGTTGTCAGCAGGATCGGGAACTGTAGAATATGATTATTTTAAATACGCATCAGGAAAACGAGCTGCAAAACCGTTATATCGTGATCCAGTTTTTGATGGAGCTGCAGATCCTGTGGTAATCTGGAATCCTATAAGCAACAAATGGTGGATGTATTATACAAATCGACGGGCAACTGAAACTCAATTACCAGGAGTAAGCTGGGTATTTAAAACAGAAGTAGGTATTGCCCAATCTGAGGATGGTGCTAATTGGGAATATGTAGGAACTACAAACTTCCCAAAGTTACCAGAAAATTCAGGAGGAAAATCTGCAACGTTATGGGCGCCTGATGTTATCAAGGGGCCAGATGGATTATGGCATATGTTTTTAAGTATTCAGGCAGGGGAAGCAACATCCTGGGGGAAAGTGCCTGGTTATATTGATCAATTTACGAGTGATAATTTAAGAGATTGGACACATAAACATCGCTTTGAACTTCCTGTAGGAAGCTATGATGCTGAAGTATTGCAAATGCCTGATGAAAGTTTTAGAATGTATCACAAAGATCCAAGTGGAGGAGCTTCAACCTTTTACTATTCTGAAAGTAAAGATTTAAAACAATGGTCAGATCGCAAAAAGGTCTTTAGTGCTAAAGGTGAAGGACCGGCAATTTTTAAGTGGAAAGATTGGTTCTGGATGATTTTATGTGACGGTCAGGGATTTGCTACATATCGTTCTAAATATGCTCAAAATTGGGAGCGACAACCTGGAGGAGCACTTATGCCTCACGGTTCGGGAATAGGAGAAGATGATATTCCGGCAGCACGTCATGGGGATGTAGTCGTTCAAAATAACCGTGCTTATTTATTCTATTTTACACATCCCGGTCGTCACGGAACAGGAAAAGACCTTGACGGATTTGATCAGCGTCGTTCGTCAATTCAAGTAGTAGAGTTAAGACTTGAAAATAACTGGTTAGTTGCCTCACGTAACGAACCCACATATATAGACCTGACTACAAGTGTTCAAAACTAAATTATTGTAACGTTTAATTGTTATCTATCTAAGCGTTAAATTATAAAGCAATAAACCCGGAAAAATGATTTTTTCGGGTTTATTGCTTTATAATTATTTGTTCTTAAACTATGTTGAAATATACTCCTTGATTAATAGCGTTAAATAAGTGTATTAGATAATGCGTTTATATAATTAAGCAAGGAGTTTTTGGTGTTTTAAAAGCTAACTCAAATACCTTATCTAAGATTCACAACAAGTTGTGAGTTAGTCTATTTTTAAAACTTTTGATTTACCCTTATATAATAATTTGGTTGTAGCAGTTTTAGGGTAAATACCAGAACTGTTTTTATCTGTAACTTTTAGAATATTAAATTCGATAGCTTCAGGTAATCCTTCAAAATTTCCTTCACGCTTGCCTACAGTTAATTTATTTTTAGAATCATCCCAAGTAAACTCAATTGTAGTGTATGAGCCATCCTCATAATTGTAATTATCACGCTCATCATCATAATATGTATAATGAGCATCGGCACCCGGATAAATGCGAATCTCTATCGGGCCTAATTTTTCATTAGCGTATTGCACTTTAGGACCAAATGGAATAATTGAGCCAGCTTTTACATATAACGGCATGATATCTACCGGAACCTGTTTTTCAATTTCCTGACCACCGGTAAATTTCTCGCCTGTCCAAAAGTCAAACCAGTCTGTAGAAGCGGGTAAATACAGTTTACGACTTCCTGTATTGTCAAATGTCGCTGAAGAGTCGTTATTACCTTTAGTATACATAGCTTCAGTTACTGGAGCTACAAGTATAGATTTACCAAACATATACTCATCATTTAAATCAAGTGCTTTTTTATCTTGAGAGAAGTCCATAAATAAAGGTCTCATCAAGGTTGAAGCATTAGAAGTCACTTGCCAAGATTCAGAATAGATGTACGGTAGTAACCTGTAACGCAGATTTATAAATTTTTCTACGGCATCAAAATTCCAGTCACCGCGTTTCCCCAGTTTATATATTTCTCGAGGAGTTGTAGTACCGTGTGAGCGCATCATAGGAGTAAACGCACCATACTGTAACCATCTTACATATAATTCTTGAAAAGAAGGATTTTTAATTCCGCCAGGATATTCCCACGCAAAAAAGCCGCCTATATCAGAATTCCAGTAGGGTATTCCTGTTGAAACAAAATTAAGACCTGCAGAAATCTGTTTTTCTAGGGTTTTCCAATTTGAAACTACATCTCCAGACCAAGAATTTGCAGCATATCGCTGTTGACCGGCAAAAGCAGAGCGCGTTAATATAAACACCCGTTTATCTGAAGTTGTCGCCCGTTGATGCTCATAAACGCCCCCTACGGTCATCAACGGGAAAGCATTGCGTACTTTTCTAAATGATCCTAGATGAGTTTGTGTATCAAAATCTTTGTCTTTAATATCTAAATGGTCAGGTTCTGTAGAGTCTAACCACCAGCCGTCGATACCTTTTGAAAAAATACCTTCGTTTAGATGCTCCCAATAAATATCACGTGCTTCAGGATTATATGCATCATATACTTTAACACCAGCCAACGGATCATCAGGTTTTGCCGGCCAGTAGTTAACTGCACGTTGAGGATAGGTAGTAAAATCGAGCAACATGTTTCGATCCTTTAGGATTTTAAAAGGAGCTGTTTCAGGACCAAAAGAAGCCCATACCGAAATAATAATATGTGCATTTAAATCGTGTATTGCCTTAGTGAGTTTTTCAGGGTTAGGGAATGTAGGATTCCCAAAAGTCATCCCGTTCCAATGGTAATTATCTCCCCAATATTGCCAGTCTTGAATGATACCATCAATTGGCACACCCAAATTGCGATATTTTTGTACAACACCTTCAGTCTCTTCTTGACTTTCATAACGTTCTTTACTTTGCCAGTACCCAAAAGTCCAATAGGGTATCATAGGGGCATTACCTGTAAGCATTCGTATCTGTTTGACAACGCCATCTGCATTTTCACCATACATGAAGTAATAATCAATTAATTCACCTACCTCAGAGTCAAAAGAAGTAACGGTAAGGTCATCAAAAAAAGTGGTAGGAGCATAATTATCCCAAAAAACCCCGTAACCTTTAGTTGATTGAATAATAGGAACTACGGTTTCTTTATTATCCTGTCGCATAAACAATTGTTGATTGCGTTGGGACATCTTACCTTCCTGAAACTGGCCTAAGCCGTATATAAACTCGTCTTTATCAAGTTGGAATTCTTGCTTTACGCGAAAAGATGGCTCATTCACATCCATTTTAGGATCTAGATGACTTCCTTCAATTTTCTCTTTAAGAAGCAGGTTTTCTTGCAAATCCTGGAAGCTTATAGCACCAGAAACCAAATCTAATGACACGCGTAAATCATCTGATGAAAGTACTACTGTAGATACCTCTGATTCAGAAATTTTAAAATTTGTGTTCTGAGGTTTAGCAATTACAGAAAGACTGTTTTTATCAAAATCAAATCCCTTTTTAGATTTTAGAACACGAACATTTTTTGAAGAATAAAATTGCAATTCAATGACAAGTGAATCTACTTCAGCTTTTAGACCGAATTCTGTTTTTGCATATGATTTCTGAGCTTGAGTAGTGCTACAAGAAATTAAAAAGAGTAATAGGAGTGCTTTAATTTGCATAGCTTTTATAAAATAATAGTACTAGAGGAATGCTACTTTGTTAGAATGTTTTCAATCCCTCTTGTTGATTAATAGATTTTTATAGGTTTTAAACACTTGAAAATTATAGAGTTTCAGGTGTTTTAATGTTGAAGTTTAATATCCTGGATTTTGTACTAAATTAGTATTGTTATTCAAGGCTTGTTGCGGAATAGGATAAAGAGATCTATATTCGCCCACAGGCTCATGAGATAACCAAGATTTAGTAGTAAATATTCCAAAACGTATTAAGTCCTGTCTTCGATGACCTTCTTGATTAAACTCCCACCCTAATTCATCTAAGAAACGACCGTAAGTGATATCATCGTTATCTTGTGTGGTAGCATTTTCATTTCTTAGGCCGTAATCATATACTGCTCCACTCATAAGTTCTGCTCCAGTAACCACTGCTTTGTCTGGATTAGTTCTAAAAGCACGTTCACGCACTTGAGTTACAATTGTTGCTGCAGCGTCAGCACTTCCTAATCTTAAAAGACTTTCAGCTTTCATCATTAACACATCTGCATATCTAAATACCGGGAAATCATTATTTAGAATATTAGAGCTGCCCATTTCAATTTCAAATTTTCCAAAACGATAACCATGTATAGACTCTGAACGGTCAACACTTGGTATTTCATTTATATAGTTTAGAGGGTCCCCATTAAACGAGCCTAATGAAACTTTAAGTTCTTCACCAGAAGATGCATATTGTTGCCCGTAAATAAAATTATTGGTTAATCTGCTATCATCTGGGTCAAACGAACTAATAAACTGAGGGATTGCAGCCATACCTCCCCAAGGTGTTAACTCTAAGTCATAAGTAGCTTGATTTGCTGGCTGTAAGGTTTGCAAGTGAATATCAAATGTATTCCAAGATGTAGTATAATTATCATCTATTGCCAAAGCAAAGATTATTTCTTTAGAGTTTTGATTTTCGGTAACAAACACACTCTTTTGATTGCTTTCTAAAATATAATTTCCAGAATCTATTACTGCCTGAGCAGCATCAATACACTTTTGCCACTGTGGTGTACCACTCCAAACTTCGGCATTTAAATATACTTTGGATAAAAGGGTGTATGCTCCCCATTTATTAAATCTTCCATACATCTCTGCCCCTGAGTTCTCACTAAGGTCTTCAAGACTTTCGGTAATTTCTGTTACGATAAAATCATATACTTCTTTGCGTGTAGATTGTTCTGGCAAAAAGCCTTCGGGGACATCAAATTGTGTTACAATGGGAACATTACCATAGAGATCTAGTAATAGATAGTAATAAGAAGCTCTTAACACCCGTAACTCAGCAATAGAAGTAGCCAGCAACTCATCTTCAAGTGGCACATAACCTGATTCTATTTGAAAAATTATTTTATTACAGTTAGTAATGCCATTATAAGTACGTGACCAACCTTGGTTTACAGGATCATCCTCTGCTGTCCAATTGTGCTGGTGTAAACGTTTGTAAACTCCACCATCAACCCATCCGTTAGGTCGTGCTGGGATTACAACCTGATCTGCAGTAACTTCTTGAGTTCTCCAGATACCATTCCATAGTAATAAAGTGTTTCGCCAGTCTACATAGGCTGAGCTTACCATGGCAGCAATATCACTTGATGTAGGCTCAAATTCATCTGCAATAAGCGAGTTGTAATTTGTGTCTTCTAATTTTGTGCATGAATTCAATGAAACTAGCAATGATAGCACTATGATCTTATAAGAGTTCTTTATATTTTTCATTACAATTATTTTTTTAAAAGGAAACATTTAAGCCTAATGTGAAGGTTCTAGTAGTTGGATATTTATCACGACCATCATTACCAGGATCAAGCCCACCTCGGTTAACTTCTGGATCAATACCCTTATAGTTTGTAAAGGTGAAGGTGTTTAATGTAGAAAATGATAACCTAGCCGATTTAATATACTTTCCTATTTCATCAAAATTGTATCCAATAGTAATGTTATCAATCTTCCAGAAATCACCATTTTCTAGATAGTAACTGTTGAATTCCTCAGGAGCATTTAAAGCGACTGAACTCCCGAATATTGCATCTTCAGATGTGGCAAGTCTATTATATTGTTTAATAGATGAATTTTCAAGATACATACGCTCAAAATTCAAAATTTGATAATCAAATGCACCACGCATAGTAATACTTAGATCAAGCTTTTTATAGCGAAAACTATTATTAAAACTCGCATAATATTTAGGCAAACCGTTTCCTAGTATCTGTTTATTTTCAAAACTGTGATCAAACTCATCATAACTTTGTGTTTCACCTTCTGGTGTCTCATAAATCCACAACCCATTTTCATCTAACCCTGTTACTTTAAAGCCATAGAAGTTACCTACCGGTCCGCCTATTTCAATAATATGAGTAAAGGTTTGCACTGGAGGTCCGGTATATCCTGCCGTAAAATAGTCATTGGTAGATTGATATAAATCGTTTGAAAGGCTTATCAATTTATTTGTATTTGTAGAGAAATTCATGTTTGAAGTCCATTCAAAATTCTGGTTTTGTACCGGTACAAAATTTAAAGCCACTTCAAGACCTTCATTTTTCATTTTCCCCACATTAGCACGAGTTGTAGGATATAAATTAGGAGGGGTAGGTACCGAATAATCGTATAGTAAATCGTGAATATCACGCACATAATAATCTATACTACCACTAATTCTATTTTCAAGAAAACCAAAATCAAGACCTAAATTCGTTTCATGTTTTTCTTCCCATTTTAAATCTAGATTGGGATTTTGAGATGGAACTAAGGTTCTTATCCACTCACCATTGTAGTAAAAATATGAGCCGTAACCTAGTAGAGGAACAGCACCAAAACCTCCGCCATTTGGAGTTCCTGTTACTCCATAACCTGCTCTAATTTTAAGATTGTAAAGAAAATCAACATCTTTTAAAAAGGATTCTTGTGATAATCTCCATCCTGCAGAAACTGCTGGAAAGGTTCCCCAGGGCTTTTTTGTACGGTACAATTGACTTGCAGCCTCGTGACGCACACTGGCCATAAGCAAATACTTATCATCAAAATTGTAATTAAGTCTACCAAAAAAACCTATTAAATTGGAGGTTGAGGTATAACCTCCTACTGTCGCATCTCCTTCATTGATTCCATTACCAAGACCTATGTTATGATATGAAAATTCATCTGTAGGGAAATCTCTGTTAGTCATAGAGTAATCCCGATAATAACTTTCTTGATAACTATAACCGCCTAATAGCGTAAGATTGTGCTTTTCTAAAGATTTAGAATATTGAGCCGTTAATTCAAGAAGTTTTTCTTGTGTTTCCCGAGTTCCGTTTGACACGTAGCCGTTTAAACCATTTCTTATTGTTGAGATGTGATTTTTAGTTTCAGAATAACCACGGGTTTGATAATAGCGCCCTAAAGATCCTAGTGCATTAATTTTCAAATCTGTTACTGGTTCATAGGTGATTTGTGCATTAAATCTATTAAAAAGTGATCGCTCTTCCCCATCAGATTCATAAATACGGGCTAATGGATTTTCATAATCAAAGTTTCCAGGTCGTTCAAACCAGTTCCCATCTTCATCATATATAGGCTCTGTAGGGTTTCTTAGTAATGCCTGTCTGTATGTATAATTTTGATCTGTAGTCGTTGTATTATTTTGATTACGACTTATTAGACCAAAGTTAAATTTTAACTTATCATCAAACATATTGTGATTAATATCAACACGACCAGAAAAAGTCTCATTATTCGATTTTAGAAAAACACCTTCTAAACCCCGATAATTGATGGTTGCCAGATAGTTTGTTGTAGCATTACCACCTCTAAAAGTTAAGTTGTGTACCTGGCTAAACGGTGTGCGTGTAATGGCATCAAGCCAATCTGTAGAACTTCCGAAATCCTGACTTGGATCTCTGACTCCTTGCTCGATCTGACGTCTATAATCATCTGCTGATAATACTTCTAATTGGTTTGCAATTTGTTGTGTACTTAGATTAACCGAATAATCTACACGGTTTGTATAAGAGCCGCTAGCTCTTTTAGTTGTAATTAAAATAACACCATTAGTTCCTCGTGTACCATAAATAGCAGCTGCCGAACCGTCCTTTAAAACATCTACCGACTCAATATCTTCTGGAGCTACCGTTCTAAAATCTCCCGGAATACCGTCAATTAAAATAAGGGGACTACTTGAACCTATAATAGAGTTTGTACCTCTCAATCGAACTTGTGATCCTGCGCGTGGATCACCACTAGTCATAGAGACTGATAAACCTGCAACTTTACCTTGAAGTAATTGTCCTATATCGTTGACATTCCCTTTTACAAATTCCTCAGAATCTACGGAAGAAACAGCACTGGTTATGTCTTCTTTTCGTTGAGATCCATAACCTACAAGTACAATATCATCCAGAGACTCCATATCCTCGTCTAATTGGACATCTATTTTAGTCTTTTTATTTACAATAACTTCTTGAGTTTTAAAACCCACATAAGAAAAAACTAATACCGCCTCTGCAGATACCTTAATAGTATAATCACCATCTAATCCGGTAACTACACCATTAGAGGTTCCTCTTTCCATTACATTTACACCCGGCAACTGCATCCCGTCTAGTGAACTGGTTACAACTCCAGTCACTGTATTCTGTTGAGTGTAACCTGATATTGCAAGTAACAAAGTAAATATGAAGGTTAAACGAAATCGATTTCGTTTCAATTTGAAAAGTGTTGCAAATTGCTGCATTTTTATTGGATTTAAAAGTTGATTTATTGATTGTAAAATTTCCTATTACAGTAAAGAACTCAAAAAACGAGTTTTTTAAGAACCAGTTAAATGTTTGATTTCAGATTGAATTGAATGTCATCTGGTATGGGGAAATTTTAACTGGATCCAAACTAGTCAGCCAAGCATCTTATTATAAGCTATGAATATGAGTTATAAAAAAATGTTAACTAACTAAAGCAAATATCTATAAATCAACAGTTAGTGTAATGATAATTATGTTGAAAGAGATAATACTTATGTTGATTTTTTAGTGTTTTCGCTATAATTTGAAGGAGTGCACCCGTAAACTTCTTTAAAACATTTGCTCAAATAACTTGAGCTGCTAAAACCTACGCGGTCTGCGATTTCTGTAATTGTTAAATCACCTTCTAGTATTAGTTGTTTTGCCTTTTTAAGCCGAAGATTGCGGATAAAATGGCTTGGAGATTCTTCTAATAATTTGGTTAATTTTCGGTAAAGACCAGTACGTTCCATATTTAAGTCGCTGCTTAGATTCTCTACCGTGTAATTTGGTGCATTTAGATTTTTTTCAACTATCTCAATAGCTTTATTTAAAAATGCTATATCTGCAGGTTTTTGAACTGGATCTTCTGTAGTAAAATCCTCACTAGCTTCAGGTTCCTCCTGTGTTTCTTCAAAAGTTTTACGTTGCTCAATAAGATTACGTATTCTTAAAAGCAATATTTCTTCCCGATGTTGCTGAGCGATTTTATTCTTAGTATAACGCATATAAAAATACAATGCTGTAAAAGTTAGTGTTAAAATCCCTACACAATACCCAATATATGCAATAGGGCTTCTCCACCATGGTGGATTTATCGTAATTTTTAACTTGCTTTTTTTGCCTTGCCATTCATCTATTCTGTTTGAGGTCATCACGTATAGCTCATACGTTCCTGGCTGTAGATTTGTATAGTTTATATTTAAAACACCATCGATAGTATAACCAGGGTTTACGGTTACCCAGTCTTTATCAACTCCTATCAGTCTATATCGGTAATAGGTCTTCTCATTATTTATATAATTGAGCGGTGCGTACTCTAAGGTTAAGAAGTTTTCGTTGTATTTGAGATTGAGTTCTTTAACTAGTGGTGTTGTTTGCTCTAAAATTACTCTATTATCGTAATTATGAAGCGGCTCTATTTTATTACCGTGAATTCTAAGCAATCTTAGTAAGGGTTTAAAAGGTAGGTCAGGAACTAATATAGGATTAGAGGATAAGGTATTAAAACCATCAACTCCCCCAAAAAATAACGTTCCATCTTGAGATTGATAAGCAGCATCGTTTAGGTATTCTCCTGTTAGAGTGCCATCAAGCTCATTAAAATTAGTGAAATGAAGGGCTTCGGTTTTTGGTTCAACTTTTATTTTGGAAATCCCATTACTGGTTGTAATCCAGAGTTGGTTATGTTGATCTTCTAAGATAGCGTGTATAAAATTGTTAACTAATCCATCTTCAACGTGAATCATTTTTCCGCTTTCATCGATGTGTCTAAAAAGCTCTAAGCCGTCTGATGTCCCACCCCACACCCAATTGCGACTATCTGTAAACAGAACTGTATAAGATTTATCCTTATAGGTTGTTGTTTGTGTCGAGTTATTTAATTGATTAATAACATCGCGTGACAAACTTTCCCACTTAACTTCACTTAAATAAACACTATCATTTGATTTAATATGATATTGATAATAACTTGTATTTGTCTTTATATAAATAGATCCATTAACATCTTCTGCAAAAGACTGAACAGCTAAGTCTTCTAAAGTAGACTGTTGAAAATAATTAGGTCCAATTTTTCTAAAACTAAATCGTGAAGGATGATGATACAAGAGTCCACGATTGAATGTACCTATCCATAAAGCTCCTTGAAAATCATAAAAAAGAGTGCTTATTTGAGTTTTAATTATATTCCCGTCTATTGTTTTGAGAGATGGTAAATAGTTCTTAATATTCTCATTTAGATCAATTTCCCAAATACCTTTTAAGCAGCTTATATAAGCTTTATTCTTATCTGTTATATCTAGAGTGTTTAATATGTATGGGGTTTCTAAAATGGTTTTCCAAGTTCTGGTTTTAGGATTAAAAAAGAAAAAACCACCTTGAAGACCATTCCGAAGTTGATAAAAACCCATTTTCGCTTTAACCACCATAGAAGTTCTATCGTAATTTTCTAAATCACTTAATGCATACGCATTTGTAGAATACATTTGCTTTTGCATTTTTAAATCGTAACAAACCACTGCACCAGTATTATAAAAGAGGTATAAAAAATCCCCATTACTTCCTAAATCTTGTAATCTTCCAAATTGAGTAAGATTTTCAATCGAAAGTTTAGATTGAGGTTGTAAAAGCCCTTCATTACTAAGTAGCCATATTCGTTTGTGATCATCCAGAAAAAAATCTTGAAGGGGCTGAGAGATACCTGTACGATTTAAAAAAGCTAATGGTTGTTTGACATAGCGTTCCTTTTTAAGATTAATACTCATTAACTTATATTGATCTTTGATCCATAACAGAGAATCGTTACTTTGATAAATACGATAATGACCATCGTATTTAGTTAGCGTAGCTATATCTTTATTACTGCGATGTATGTATTTGAATTTATAACCATCATATATATTTATATTCCCACTAGTAGTAAATACCATACGACCATCTTCAAGTTGAAGAATATAACGTACTTGATTGTCGCTAAGACCGTGTGAAGTGTTTAGCTCAGAAAATGTAAAATTTGAAACCTGCCCGAACGACATGTTTGAAATAAAAAAAATAAAACATAAATAACGTACCAAATTATTCATTCTTAGAATCCACTATTTAAAACTTGACACGCCTTAAAGTATAAAATACAATGGAAAATTTTAGACGCTCATTGTAATTGATGATTGTTAAATATAAGGTAGTTGAAATTAACGCAACAACTTTAATCCTCAGTTTAGAGATATCTATGCGCCAGTTGATGGATTTGTGATCAATGGCGGATTCAAGATAAAGTTGTAAATACTTAGAAAAGAAAAAAACCGCATATCGCTTTTATGCAATATGCGGCTTCTGGTACCCCGGGCGGGAATCGAACCCGCACTCGTAAGAACTGGGTTTTGAATCCAGCGCGTCTACCAATTCCGCCACCGAGGCAAATGTGGAGGTCAAAATTAGTAAAAAATACCAATCTTTCATTAAAATTTATCATTAAAAAAACTTCACTAGACAATTAAATTTATACTTTTGCAGCCTCTTATAAATTTAGCTAATCTAAACATAAGATACAGATGCCTTTACAAGAACCCGAAGCAAAAATATTCCCCTGTACACAAAGCAGGGCTTTAGCAGAAAAGATAGCTGAGGCTTACGGGCAACCGCTAGGCAAAATTATCACTTCAACTTATAGTGATGGCGAGTTTCAGCCTTCATTTGAAGAATCTATAAGAGGTACACGGGTTTTTATTATAGGCTCAACAATGCCTAGCAGTGAAAACTTAATGGAAATGCTGCTTATGCTTGACGCTGCAAAACGTGCTTCAGCAAGACATATAACAGCTGTACTTCCCTATTTTGGGTGGGCAAGACAAGATCGTAAAGACAAACCAAGAGTTCCCATAGCTGCAAAATTAGTGGCTAACCTATTAGAAACTGCAGGAGCAACCCGTATAATTACTATGGATTTGCACGCAGATCAAATACAAGGATTCTTTGAACGTCCTGTTGATCACTTGTTTGCATCAACCGTGTTTTTACCCTATTTACGTTCTTTAAATTTACCGAATCTTACAATCGCCTCACCAGATATGGGTGGGTCAAAAAGAGCTTATGCGTATTCAAAAGCTTTAGATTGTGATGTCGTTATCTGTTATAAACAACGGGAGAAAGCTAACGTTATAAGCTATATGGAGCTTATAGGTGATGTAAAAGGGCGCAATGTTATCTTAGTTGATGATATGGTAGATACTGCAGGAACACTTACTAAAGCTGCAGATTTAATGATGGAGCGTGGCGCTATTAGCGTACGAGCTATCTGTACTCACGCCTTATTAAGTGGTGATGCTTACGAGCGTTTAGAAAATAGCAAGCTGCAAGAGCTTATTGTAACAGATAGTATTCCTCCTCGAAGAGAAAGCAATAAAGTGCGTATAGTAACTTGCGCAGATTTATTTGCAGATGTAATGCACCGTGTTCACAACAACACTTCAATTGCATCAAAATTTATAATGTAATTTATTAATACTTAATATATAATTAAATGAAGTCAATCACGATCACAGGATCTAAAAGAGAAAGCGTGGGCAAGAAAGCTGCAAAAGCCCTACGTAATGCTGGAGAGGTTCCTTGCGTATTATACGGAGGGGATGAGCCAGTACACTTTAACGCACCAGAATTAGCGTTTAAAAGTTTGGTTTATACTCCAGATGCGCATACCGCGACTTTGGAGCTTGACGGAACTACCTACATGGCAATTCTTCAAGACATTCAATTTCACCCGGTAACAGATCGCATTCTTCATGTAGATTTCTATCAGATTTTTGAAGGTAAAGAAGTTACAATGACAATCCCTGTACACTACGAAGGTAACTCTAGAGGTGTACGTAATGGTGGTGTTCTACGTAAGACATTCCGTACATTACGCGTTAAGGCATTGCCTAAAAACCTTCCTGATTTTGTAATTGCAGATATCACTAAACTTAAAATTGGTGACAAATTGTACATTACTGAAGTTGAACAAGGAGATTGGAAATACCTTCACCCAGACAACACCGTTGTTTGTCAAGTTAGAACTTCACGTAATATGGTTGAAGATCTTGAAGATGATGATGAAGAAGAAACTGAAACAGAAGCAACTGAACAAGCTGCTAATCCTGAAGCATAGTTTTATTCAAAACTCAATAGAAAACACCCACTTTGTGGGTGTTTTTTTTTGCTCATTTTCTAACCCACTACAATTCGAACAATTTTTCTGAGAAGCTTTGCCTATTATTAATCATCTATACATTCAAAATCATAAATTTGCAGGGATTTGTTGTGCTTGCGTTAGTAAATAAATTGCAAACAAAACAAGTATCAATTAAGAGTGCCATTGATTAATCGCACAATAACTATGAGTACATTCTTTAGCAATCTTTTTGGCTCATCAAAAAAAGAAATAGTAGACCCTATGAAGAAATTCTTAATAGTAGGCTTGGGAAATATAGGTCCTAAATACACAGAAACCCGCCATAATATAGGTTTTAAAGTAGTGGACGCATACGCAGAATTAAAAGAAACTTCCTGGACTACCGAAAAATTAGGTGATGTAGCATATACAAAGGTTAAAGGCAAAACAGTAATTTTATTGAAGCCAAATACCTATATGAACCTTAGTGGGAAATCTGTGAATTTCTGGATGCAGAAAGAAAAAATTAATCTGGAGAATTTGTTAGTTATCACAGATGACCTCAATCTTGATTTTGGCACAATCAGAGTAAAAACTAAAGGTAGTGACGGCGGACATAATGGTTTGAAAGATATTCAAAATCAATTGCTCACATCAAACTATAATCGCTTTCGTTTTGGGATTGGAGATCGTTTCAGTAAAGGTAGACAAGTAGATTATGTCCTTGGTGAATGGGTGAAAGAAGAGCAACTTGACATGCCCGAAAGGTTAGATATGTCCTGTAAAGTTATAGAAAGTTTTATAGCTTCGGGAATTACAAATACAATGAACGAGTACAACGGTAAATAAATTGGAACAACATACATCTGCAGAAAGCTTTAATGGCTCAAAACATACCGTAGTAACTATAGGTACTTTTGACGGAGTTCATCTGGGCCACAAAAAAATAATAGATAGACTACTCGCGAGTGCATACAACAACGACTTAGAGTCTGTAGTGCTTACTTTTTTTCCGCACCCTCGTATGGTGCTACAAAAAGACACTCAAATAAAATTGATAAACTCAATTGCAGAACGTAAAGCATTACTAGAAGCAACTACGCTAGACCATCTTATCATTCATCCTTTTACTCAAGATTTTTCGAGATTGACCGCAGAGGAGTTTGTGAAAACAATTTTAGTAGACCAGCTCAAAGCTCACAAAGTAATAATAGGTTACGACCACCACTTTGGACGTAATCGTAACGCAAATATCGACGACTTAAAGGAGTACGGTAAGCAATACAATTTTGAAGTTGAAGAAATTTCAAAGCAAGATGTAGACGATGTTGCTGTAAGCTCTACTAAAATAAGAAAAGCACTTCTAGAAGGCGATATCAGCCGTGCAAATGAATATTTAGGATATGCCTTTATGCTTAATGGCATAGTTACACGTGGCAAAGGTCTGGGTAGAAAATTTAATTATCCCACAGCAAATCTTAAAATCGAAGAAAACTACAAACTTATCCCTGCAAAAGGGGTTTATGTAGTGCGTTCTGTTATAGGTAACAAAAAGGTTTATGGGATGATGAACATAGGTACAAATCCCACAGTAGGCGGAAGCGATCTAACTGTAGAGACTTACTTTTTTGATTTTGATGAAGATTTGTATGACAAGCATTTGCAGATAGAATTACTTACACGCGTACGCGACGAGAAAAAATTTGAATCTGTAGATGAGCTAATCACAGCGATGCAAGAAGATGAGTATTTTTCTAAAAACTTCATAAAAACTTTAAATGCTTAACCAATATCTCTTCAAACGTGTAGACAACAGCGCACTTATCGTTTTTAGAGTGTTATTTGGTTTTTTAATTACTGTTGAAGCTTGGGGCGCTATCGCTACCGGGTGGATTCGCACCACGCTCATGGAAGGCGAATTTACCTTTAATTTTATAGGATTAAATTTTTTACAACCGCTGCCGGGTAATGGGATGCTATATTATTACGGCATTATGGGGCTGTTTGGAGTATTTGTTATGCTCGGTTTCAAGTACCGCTTTAGTATCATTGTATACGGCATAATGTGGTCTGCCGTCTATCTTATGCAAAAATCCTCTTACAATAATCACTATTACCTTTTAATGCTTTTACTGGGGATAATGGCTTGTATGCCCGCTAATAGATACTTATCTCTTGATGTAAAGCAAAACCCAGGTTTAAAAAAGATAAGTATGCCGCGCTGGGTGTATATCGTGATAATCGCTCAATTATGGATTGTTTATACCTATGCATCTGCAGCAAAATTTTACCCAGACTGGTTAGATGCGAGTATGGCAGCGCAGCTTATGCTTGCAAAGTCTAATTACTGGCTTATAGGTGATTTTCTTCAGTTAACTTGGGTGCACTGGTCCATTGCTTACTTCGGTATATTTTTTGACCTCTTTATAATTCCCGCATTACTCTGGAAGCCCACCAGAAAGTTTGCTTTTATTTTTTCAATTTTCTTCCATCTATTCAACTCCTTTGTATTTCAAATAGGCATATTCCCATATATGTCACTTGCGTTTACCGTGTTCTTTTTTCCTTCGGAAACCATACAGCGTATTTTTCTTCCTCAGAAAGAGCTTTATACAGCAGGGGAAATTATTAAACCGGCAAATTACAAACCAATGCTTGTTGTTGCCGCAATCTATTTTATAATACAAATAGGTTTACCGTTGCGTCATTGGGTAATTAGTGATGATGTTTTATGGACCGAAGAAGGTCACAGACTTAGTTGGCGAATGATGTTACGCTCTAAAGGTGGCAGAATAAGTTTCAAAGTAGTTGATAAAGAGTCTGGACTAACCATCCCTTTTGATCATACAAAAATGCTTTCTCGAAAACAACAACGCGCAGTAGGCACAAAACCCGATGTAATCTGGCAATTTTGTCAACGTATTAAAAAAGATTTTGCCGCAAAAGGTAAGGATGTAGCTATTTACGTTAATTGTAAAATACGCGTGAATGACAGTAAATACCATACCCTTATTGACCCCGAGGTCGACATGGCTGCTGCAAAATGGGATTATTTCTGGCATAATGAATGGATATTGCCATCTCCGCTCAACTCTTCTTCAGAAACTTCTAATAAATACGAAGTACGCAATTAATTAAGTTACTCAACCTAAGTTCATATTCGAGAAATTTTAGGCTCCGTTTTTAAATCGGGTTTACGTACTTTTGCCGTCTAAAATTTTAGATATGCTACACCTTGCAGACATTCGTGAGAACAAAGATGAATATATTAAAGCGCTTACAAAACGTAATTTTGATGCCTCGTCTATATTTGATCAGGTAATTTCTCTTGACGACAAGCGTCGTAGCACACAAACTTCTTTAGACAATACTCTTGCAGAAAGTAATAAGCTTTCTAAAGAAATAGGGATGATGTTTAAAAATGGTGAAGCTAAAAAGGCTAACATTTTAAAGGAACGTACCGTAAAACTTAAAGAAGATTCTAAAGACCTGCAGGATGCTCTAACTGCTACAATAGCTGAGCTGGATCAATTGTTATATACAATTCCTAACATACCTCAAGACAGTGTGCCGGCAGGTAAGACTGAAGATGATAATGAAGAGGTTTTCCGTAAGGGAGCTATTCCTACTTTAGAGGAAGGTAGTTTACCACATTGGGAGCTGGCTAAAAAATATGACATTATCGATTTTGAGTTGGGAAATAAAATTACAGGTACAGGTTTTCCGGTTTATAAAGGAAAAGGTGCCCGCCTCCAGCGCGCATTAATTAATTACTTTCTGGATAAGAATACTGCTGCCGGCTATATGGAATATCAAGTTCCACATCTTGTTAACGAGGCATCAGGTTTTGGAACAGGACAATTACCCGATAAAGAAGGACAGATGTATCACGCGGGCATCGATGATTTATACTTAATTCCTACCGCAGAAGTACCCGTTACAAATATGTATCGCGATAGTCTTCTTGAAGAAAAAGATCTACCTATAACCTGTACTGCTTACACACCTTGCTTTAGAAGAGAGGCTGGTTCATACGGGGCTCACGTACGCGGTTTAAATCGTCTGCACCAGTTTGACAAAGTAGAAATTGTGCGACTTGAAAAGTCTGAGAATAGTGATGCCGCTCTGGATGGAATGGTAGAACACGTAAAATCTATTCTTGACGAACTTAAATTACCGTATCGTATTTTAAGACTTTGTGGTGGAGATTTAGGGTTTACTTCTACTCTAACTTATGATTTTGAGGTTTTTTCTACAGCTCAGGATCGCTGGTTAGAAATAAGTAGTGTTTCAAACTTTAGAACATTTCAAGCAAACCGACTTAAATTACGTTACCGCGATGCAGATGGTAACAAGCAACTAGCACATACTCTTAACGGAAGTGCTCTAGCTTTACCTCGAGTTTTAGCCGGCATATTAGAAAATTATCAGACAGCAACTGGTATTGAAATCCCTGAGGTTTTGATTCCGTATTGTGGTTTTGATAAAATATAAAGCCTATAGTTACCCAGACTAATACTGGCGCAACTTTAGTATATTTATTAAAAATTGTAACTACGTGATACGCGCCCTTTTAGTCTTACTTGTTTTGCTTTGCACCTCTTTAAACGGTATTGCACAAGATGAGTTGGCTCGTAACTATGTAGAACAAGGAGCTTATGAAAAGGCGGCTTTAAGCTATCAAGAGCTTTTAAAAGAGGCTCCTTTAAATTCTAATTACATACGATCACTGGCAGGAGTTTATCATCAGCTAAAAAATTTTGAGGCTGCAGAAAACTTACTTATTGAAGCAATTTCAAAAATTAAAAACAACAAAACGTTGTTAGTCGACCTTGGGTACACTTACCAATTACAAGGAAAGAAGAACGAGGCAAAAACATATTATGATCTTGCTATCGCCAGCATTGCAGAAAATACAGCTTTTGCCTATCAAGTAGGTAATGCTTTTCAGCAATATAGTTTACTTGATGAAGCCACAACAGTCTATACAAAAGCTTCTTTACAGGATTCCCGATATAATTTTGAATCAGCCTTAGCGCGCATTTACGGCGAGCAAGGTAAAATTGATGAGATGTTTAATGCTTATCTCGATCTTATTTTAAAAGACGAAAAACAGGAAGGAATTGTACAGCGTTATTTTAATGAGTTTATTACTGAAGATCCCGAAAATGACGCAAATGAAATCCTGAGAAAAATACTTCTAAAACGAATGCAAGAAGACCCCAACTTACTATACAATCGCAAATTAAGTTGGCTTTTTATTCAGCAGAAAGAATACAACAAAGCATTTTTACAGGAGAAAGCTATTGCAAAACGAAGCAACAATAATTTATTGGGGATATTAAGACTTGCAGATGTGACATTAGATAATGAAGAGGATGATCTGGCAGTATCTATTCTGAATTATATTATCGAAACAACAACCGTTAGCGAGCTAAAATTACACGCAAGCCAAAAAATTCTAGAGTTACAGATCAAAACAGCTCAGCCAAACGAACTTGAAACTATAAAAACGGCTTATCAAAATCTACTTGCTGAATATGGCAAAGGGCTAGGCACATTAAATCTTCAGACAGATTATGCTCATTTTCTTGCGTTCAATAAAAAAGAATTTACTGCCGCATCTTTATTTCTAAAAGAAACTCTCGACCTTCCATTAGATGCTTTTCAGCAGGCACGTATAAAAATGGAACTTGCAGATATTCTACTTCTGGAAGAACGCTTTAATGAAGCTCTTATTTACTATTCTCAAATTCAAAAATTATTACCCAATAATCCCATAGCTCAGGAAGCCCGGTTTAAAGTGGCAAAGGCCAGCTATTATAAAGGAGATTTTGAATGGGCAAAGACCCAATTAAAAGTTTTAAAGTCTTCGGCAACTCAACTTATTGCAAATGACGCTCAAGATCTTTATCTGCTTATTACAGACAATGCAATAGAAGACTCTACCTATACGGGTTTAAAAGCTTTTGCCCGAGCAGAATTGCTACACTATCAAAATAGAAACACTGAAGCTCTTGCGGCTTACGACAGCCTCCTCATCTCACAAAAAGGCAAATCTATTGAAGATGAAGCGCTGTTAGCTCAGGCTATATTATTTGAAAAAAACAAAGAATTTAATAAAGCAGAACAGAATTATATAAAAATCACTACCCTATATAAAGAAGATATTTTAGCTGATGATGCATTTTATAGATTAGGCAACCTATATGCTACCGTACTTAACCAGCCGGAGAAAGCTAAAATTCAGTATGAGCAAATCATCTTTAATTTTGCAGATAGTATCTTTTATGTAGAAGCCCAACAGAAATATCGTAAATTAAGGGGAGACGCTATCAACTGAGGCGTATCTTTGCCTGCACAAAATAAAAAGCTCCTATGATTATATATAATGTTACCGTAAATGTTGACGATAGTGTTCACGAAGACTGGCTTTACTGGATGCGCAATGAACATATCCCTGAGATATTAGCAACCGGAAAATTCTTAAAAGCGTTAATGACAAAAGTTTTAGTAGAAGAAGAAATGGGTGGAAAAACCTACTCGGTACAATACACTGCTAAAAGCAAAGACAGTTTAACACGATATTACAAAGAAGACGCTCCACGACTTAGACAGGCTGCTGCTCGCTTTGGGGACAAAATTGTTGCCTTTAGGACTGAACTTGAAATCGTTTCTGAGCAAACAGAATTCAAGGCTCAATAGTACTAGATAAAACCATTCACAGAACTCAGATGAAAAAAAAGTTTACCAGATCACATTCTAAACCTACAGCAGACGATCCTATAAAGGCGAAAAAACATCTGGGTCAACATTTTTTGAAAGACGAGAGTATTGCCCAGAAGATCGCAGATACTTTATCGCATTCTGGTTATGATGATGTTTTAGAAATAGGTCCGGGTACCGGTGTTTTAACAAAATACCTTTTGCGTGAGAAAAGTCATATTACTGCAATGGATCTTGACAGTGAATCTATAGTTTACCTCAACCACAGCTTCCCGTTAGAATATCCGGCATTATTTGAAACTGGCTCATTGACTGTTCTTGAAGCAGATTTTCTAAAATATAATCTTAGTGAACTTTATGCAGATAAAGCATTTGCCATAACTGGAAACTTTCCGTACAACATTTCCACCCAAATTGTATTCAAAATGCTTGAATGGCGGGATCAGGTGCCTGAATTTAGCGGAATGTTTCAAAAGGAAGTGGCACAGCGTATTTGCGCACCTTCTGGTAGTAAAACGTATGGTATTCTCTCTGTTCTGGCACAGGCGTTCTACGATGCAGAATATCTATTCACAGTGCCACCGGAAGTCTTTAACCCGCCGCCAAAAGTAGATAGCGGCGTTCTTAAACTTACTCGTAAAGCAAATTATAAAGAGCTTGCCTGTGATCCCGACGAACTTTTTAAAGTTGTGAAAATGGCATTTCAACAACGCCGTAAAACTCTTAGAAACAGTTTAAAACAATTAGATTTAAGCGACACATTAAGAGCAAAAGACCTATTTGACAAACGTCCTGAGCAGTTAGATGTCGCTCAATTTATTGCACTTACTCAAGCTATTAACCAAGATTTGAATACCGAAGAATAGCAGGCAAAAACTATAGACTACACAAGAAGAAAACCTCATATATTCCCTTAAGAAATATAAAGCATATCCTTGATGTAGGAAGTGTTTTAAATGCTTTTGATGACCCGTAAATCTGTCACAAACTCACTCTTGTCTCACACTAGTTTATTTATATTTGCCAGACTCAAAAAAGAATGCAATAACCCGTTAAGTGAGCAACTATGGCTTTTGAAATTACCGAAGACCTTATAGAGCAAATCGAAAACTTAATCGAGGCTCGTAATGATGTTGCTATTTTAGAACTTCTTGATGAAGTTCACCACGCAGATATTGCTGAGATTTTTGATGAGATTACTACCGAAGAAGCTACCTATCTGGTAAAACTTCTTGATAGTGAGACTACTTCTGAAGCTCTTATGGAGCTGGATGAAGATTTGCGAGAAGACATTCTTGACAATCTATCCCCTCAGGAAATTGCAGATGAGCTTAATGAACTTGATACCGATGATGCGGTAGACTTTTTATCTGAGCTGTCTGATGAGATCCAAAAGCAGGTAATTGACGCTATTGAAGATGAAGACCACGCCCGCGATATTGTGGAAATGCTTCTTTATGAAGAAGATTCAGCAGGGGGGCTAATGGCAAAAGAGCTTGTAAGGGTTCGTGAAACCTGGACTGTAGCGGGTTGTGTACGTAAAATGAGAGCACAAGCACAAAATGTTACTCGCGTGCATTCGGTTTATGTAGTTGATAAAAAAGATCATCTTATAGGACGACTCTCACTTAAAGATTTACTTACAGCAGAAGCAAAATCAAAAATTTCTGACATCTATATTCCAAATGTAGACTCTGTAAATGTTCATGATTCTGGTGAAGATGTCGCTCGTTTAATGCAGAAATACGATCTGGAAGCTGTACCTGTTACAAATGATTCTGGAGTGTTATTGGGTAGAATAACGATCGATGATATTTTAGATTTTATACGGGATGAGGCCGATGAAGATTATCGTATGGCAGCCGGTTTATCACAAGGAGCTGAGGCCGATGATACCACCTGGGAACTAACACGTGCACGTCTTCCGTGGTTGGTTTTAGGGCTTGTAGGAAGTCTGGGTGCAGTAAATATTATGAAGAGTTTTGAGGGCGCTTTACAAGTACATCCCGAACTCTTTTTCTTTACTCCTTTAGTCGCTGCGGTAGCAGGAAATGTTGGCGTTCAGTCGAGTGCAATTATCGTGCAAGGTCTCGCAAATGATAATGTTACCGGTAGTCTATGGTTACGGCTACTTAAGGAGATAAGCATAGGTCTTATAAATGGTATAGCCCTAGGAATACTTGTAATTACATTCGGCTTAATATTCGGTTTTGGTTGGTTGCTTAGTTTAACTGTCGCAACTGCTATGCTCTCGGTGATAATCGTAGCGGCACTAGTGGGCACATTTGTACCTATTTTACTCAATTGGAAGGGTATTGATCCTGCAATTGCAACCGGACCCTTTATAACTACAAGCAATGATATTTTTGGTATTTTAATTTATTTCAGTCTAGCGAAACTTATGCTGGGCTTTTAGAGAGCACTTCAGTTTAAAAATCTTCCCAAAATATTCTCAAAATAGATTCTAAAATATGCTTGCAGATTTTAGTTTAGTATTTTTGAAGAATGAATGCAAAAACTTTCAAACTTAACATAACTGTCCCTCCAGAAGCCATAGATAATCTTGGTCATGTAAATAATGTTATCTATTTGCAGTGGGTTCAAGATGTTGCAGAAGCACACTGGCAGCATAATTCTACAGATGAAATGCTACAAATATATGCGTGGGTGGCTCTAGAGCATACTATAAAATACCATGCGCCAGCATTTGAAGGAGAACAGATCACTATAGAAACCTGGATAGAAAAGTTTGAAGGGGTTCGGTCATTTAGACGTACAAAAATTTACCGTCCTGCAGATCAAAAAGTTCTCGCAACGGCAATAACAAACTGGTGTTTACTCAATATGGAAACGCGTAAACCATTACGTGTTCCAGAAGGTTTTGCTGCTTATTACGAAGAAGTAAATCAATAAAATTACTCACATTTATTCCCTATGAAAATCTTACATATTGATAGCAATCATGAATTGATGATTGAACAGTTAGCAGCAGCCGGTCATATAAATCACGAAGACTACTCCTCCTCTAAAGAAGAAATCGAAGCTAAAATAGATGAGTATGATGGTGTGGTTATAAGAAGTAGGTTTAAAATAGACAAACAGTTTATTGATAAAGCAAGTAACCTAAAATTCATAGCACGTGTAGGTGCAGGCTTAGAAAGTATTGATATCCCCTATGCCGAGTCAAAAGGGATACATTTAATTGCTGCTCCCGAAGGAAATAGAAATGCTGTAGGTGAGCACGCTCTGGGAATGCTTTTAATGCTCTTTAATAAATTAAAACTAGCCGACGCTGAGGTTAAAGCGGGGCAATGGAATCGAGAGAAAAACAGAGGTCTGGAGCTCGAAGGTAAAACCGTAGGCCTTATAGGATATGGAAATATGGGAAATGCTTTTGCAAAAAAGCTACAAGGTTTTGATTGCGAGGTCCTGTGTTACGATATTAGACCGGGATTGGGTAACGCAAATGCACGACAGGTATCACTAGAAGAATTGCAAGAAAAATCAGATGTTTTGAGTCTGCATACGCCGTGGACACCCCAAACTGATAAAATGGTAAATACCCACTTTATTAGCGAGTTCAAGAAACCGTTTTGGCTTATTAATACTGCGCGTGGTAAAAGTGTAGTAACCTCAGATCTAGTTGAAGCCTTAAAATCAGGTAAAATTAAGGGTGCCGGACTAGACGTTCTGGAATATGAAAAGTTATCCTTTGAAAATCTTTTTACAGCCGAAGATATGCCCGAGCCTTTACATTATTTGATTAATGCAGATCAGGTTGTACTTACTCCTCACATTGCAGGATGGACGGTAGAAAGTAAAATAAAACTCTCACAGACAATTGTGGACAAGATTTTAAAGCTTTAGTTTAAAAATTTGAAACCTTATAATGGAACGCTCGAGAATCGTTTCTAAGAGAGCTTAAAATCATCAACCAAATAATCAAGTATGAAAAAAAGAGTAACCGGATTAGGCGGATTTTTCTTCAAGACAGAAAATCCAGATCAAATTAAAGAGTGGTATAAAACTCATTTAGGAATACCTACAGATCAATATGGATGGACGTTCTGGTGGCATGATGAAAATGGTGAAAAATGCTCAACACAATGGAGTCCGTTTCAACAAAGCACCAGCTATTTCAAACCTAGTGAAAAGCAGTTTATGATGAACTTTAGAGTTGAAAATCTAGTTGAATTACTTGAAGTTCTTAAAGAAGAGGGAGTTACTGTTGTAGGGGATATTGAAGAATACGACTATGGAAAATTTGGTTGGATTTTGGATCCTGAAAACAACAAAATCGAATTGTGGGAACCTAATGATTCTGTATTTTTAGAAAATAAATAAATTTTAAAAATAACCTAACAACCGTTATTCTATGAATGAAGATAAAAACTTCGGAGATCAAGCCAGAGAAACTGCAAATAATTTTAGTGATGGTGCAAAAAATTCAGCTAACGACTTTAAAGAAAGCTGGAATCAAACTACTAATCACGGCGAAAACAAAAAACTTCTTTGCGGAATTTTAGGAATACTTTTCGGATACTTAGGTATTCACAAATTTATCCTTGGTTATACTAAGGAGGGAATTATTCAGATTATAGTTTCGATTGTTACTTTTGGAATGGGAGGAATTATTGGCTTTATTGAAGGGATTATCTATTTAACAAAATCTGATGAAGAATTTTATCAGACATATCAAGTAGGAAGAAAACCCTGGTTCTAAGAAACCAGTTGCTATATATTTAAAAAGCTCAACATAAAATTATGTTGAGCTTTTTTTAGTTTTTAATTTAATACAAAAGCTACTATTCTTCTTTTTTAGCCTGCTCTAGCTTTTGCTCCAGTTCTGCCTGAAATTCTTCTAATACTGGTTTTACAGTACTTTCCGGAAGGTCTTCTATACGTATATACATTAAACCATCTATAGCATCATTAAAAAGTGGGTCTACATTAAAGGCCACCACTTTAGCATTTTGTTTAATATACTTTTTAATTAAAACTGGAAGACGCAGGTTACCCGTTTCCATCTCTTCAATGATTTTATCAAACTTGTTTAAGTCTGCTTCAGTTTCATCAAAAACAAACTCTTTATCGGCATCTTTAAGCTTTACCTTAAATTCTTTTTTAGGCCTAATATATTGTGCTATATACGGATCATAATAATGCGAGCGCATAAACTCAATCATCAATGACTTTGAAAAATTTGAAAATTGATTACTGATGCTTACGCCACCTATTAAATATTTATGCTCCGGGAATCGTAATGTGGTATGTACAATACCTCTCCAAAGTAAAAACAGTGGCATAGGTTTTTGCTGATACTCTTTAATAATAAATGCACGCCCCATCTCTATACTTTCTCCCATCATTTTATGCAACTCGGGCTCAAATCTAAAGAGGCTCTGTAAATAGAATCCGTTTATACCGTGTTGTGGCATAATCTGCGATCCTAGACCCATACGGTAAGCTCCTGCAATTTTTTTATTGTCTTCATCCCACAAGAACAAGTGGTGGTAGTGATGGTCATATTTATCGAGATCTGTAGGCTCGTTTGTCCCCTCGCCTACTTCTCTAAAAGTAATTTCCCGCAAACGACCTATCTCATTTAATATATTCGGAATAATTTCGGCGGATGCCAAAAACACTTCGTAATTTTTACTCTGCAGCAGTCTACGCTCAATATTTCTAAGGTTATTAACCTCCTGTTCAATAAGTTCAGACTTCACTCCTTTTACAATTTTCTTGGGCTCTCTAGGAACTTTTAAAGATTGCGGAATAGTACTTAAAATTGACTTTTTCTCAAAAGTCTTAGCAAGCATATAGGTTTTCTTACGTATGAATTCTGTAAACTCTTCTAAGGTAGTATGCTCTTTTTGAGCGGCAACATTAATAGGGTTTCCTATACGCACGTGTATGGTGCGCTTTTTCTGAGTAAGTAATTCAGATGGTAATTTTGCTGTACGCAGCGTATCACTTATACGTGATAATTGATAAAATAGCCTACTGTTTTTTGCGTGAAAATAAATAGGTACGATAGGAACCTCAGCACGTTGAACCAGTTTCATAGCGGCTTCTTCCCAAGGCTTATCTATTATAAGTTTATCATCCTTATATGTAGAAACTTCACCAGCAGGAAATATCCCTAAAGGATGCCCTTCCCGTAAATGCGTAATTGCTTGTTTAAAACCGGCAATGCTTGACTTAGCATCTTTGTGATCTTCAAAAGGATTTACAGGCATTACATAAGGCTTAAGCGGCTCTATACGGTGCAATAAAAAGTTAGCTATAATTTTGAAGTCCGGTCGCTGCTCAATCATAAGTTTCAAAAGCAAAATACCGTCTATTCCTCCTAATGGATGGTTACTAATTGTGATATAACTTCCATTCTTTGGGAGGCGCTTTAGATCTTCTTCGGGAATATCAAAATCAATCTCAAATTCGCCCAATATCGCATCCAGAAATTCTAAATCACTCAAATGCTTATTACGATCGTAAATTTCATTTGCTTTTGAGATTTTCAGCACTTTCATAAGTGTCCAACCCATAAATGTACCCGCAAAACCAAATTTATCTACTTTAATTGCTTTTGCGACTTCTTTTGCGGTAACTAATCCCATTAATTTCTAGTGTTCAAGACCTTTTGAAAAATACTAAAGGTATATAGTTTTAACTCAATTATTTTGAAGGCAAGGCCTACTACTAACAGACCACCAAAAAGGTAGAAAACAAATATAGGCAAAAACGCAGCAAGCATCCTATAATGTAACGAGTTGAACGGTATTTTGTGCAACTTGTTTTAATAAAATCTCTTTATTTAGCTCCAGTATCTCAATAGATTCTGCAGTGGCATGCCGTAAAGTATACAAATTTACATTCTGATGTACAGTAACTTTAAAATCTGCCCGTAATTTAGCTACAAGAACATCCAGATTCTTAAACTTATTATCAACACAAACCGAAAAACTAATTGCAGAATTCTGAATCAAATCTACCTTCATCTTGTAGATACCAAGAAGCTTAAAAATCTCACCTATATTTTCTTCTGCCATAAAGGAAAAATCCAGAGAGGCCAACTCTAGTAAAACCTGATTTGTTTTTAAAATATAGCAAGGAACTTCTGGTTCAATAGCCTGACCTAAACTCACTTGAGTTCCAAGAGCATCAGGATCATTAAATGACTTTACAAATAAGGGTATTTCCTTACGTTGTAGGGGCTGCAATGTTTTAGGATGTATAACAGAGGCCCCGTAAAAGGCAAGCTCTATCGCTTCCTGATAAGATATAAACCGAAGTAAAACTGCGTGGTCAAAATACCTTGGATCTGCACTTAAAACCCCCGGAACGTCCTTCCAGATAGTAACAGCTTTTGCATTTAAGCAGTAGGCAATAATTGCTGCAGTGTAATCACTTCCTTCTCTCCCTAATGTAGTGGTAAAGCCATTTGCTTCAGACCCTATAAAACCTTGCATTAGGTGTATTCCAGTTTTAGGGAGTCCCGTACTGAGATTTTGCATAGTTAACTCCCAGTTTACTTTACCTTCCCGATACGTAGCATCTGTTTTAATATACTCACGCACATCGTGCCAAACACTCGCAAACCCATTTTCACTTAAATAGGCATTTACAACGGTAGTACTCAATAACTCTCCGTAACTCACGACTTGATCATAAACAAAATCATAGTCTGGAGACTTGTTTCGATTTAGAAAACCATTTAATTCTTCAAATAGTCGCTGTAATTTTTTAAAAACCGGTGTAGCGTAGTTTTCAAATAAATCTTCAGCAAGTGAAAAATGATATTCTATAACTGGCTGAATGGCTTCAACACATAATTCTTTAGACTCAAAATAAGATGCTACGACGCGCTCTAATGCATTTGTTATTTTTCCCATTGCAGAAACTACAATGATGATATCTTTAGAAGTGCTTTTATTTAAAATAGAAATAAGGTTACGCACTCCGTCTGCGGTAGATACAGAAGCCCCTCCAAATTTGTAAACTTCAAAACTCATAAGCTGTTAATCGATTTTTCCTTTTGATACCAGAAACTGCTTCATAGCCTGCGTATCCATCTGCACCGTATTCCATTCTTGCATGACAGTTGCACCCGATCTTTGATAAAAATCAACAGCATTAGTATTCCAGTCAAGCACCACCCACTCTACGCGTTTTAGACCCAAGCTATATGTATAATTAATTACTTCTGTATATAAGGTCATTCCTATACCTTGACCTCTGTACTGCTCTCGTACAATTAAATCCTCTAGATGTACCGTGCGTCCTTTCCAGGTAGAAAATCTAAAATAAACTAACGCAATACCTAGTATGTCTCCCTCGCGTTCAGCAATAAAACATGTAAAATCACGATCTTCTCCGGTTCCGTAGGCAATTAAATCATCTACCGTAATTTCTACCGCATCTGGTTCTTTCTCATACACTGCAAGTTCTGTTATAAGTCTTAAAACCTGAGCCATATCATTTGATTCGGCTTTACGTATTTGTGCATTCATACCTAATTAATTTGCGGATAAAGATACATTTTTAATAAAAGAAGAAAATTAGTAATCTCTTAGGGTTACCTATAATTCTACCGGGTATAAATAAAAATACCCGCTACAATAAACTTGTGCGGGTAGTAATTAATATTCTAATTGTGCTATTTTTTCTCTAATAGATATAGATAATCTTCAAAATCTACACCGCCTTGAAAAATATCAATAGAGCGCTCGATTAATTTTTTAGCACGTTCTGCACTAAATCCTAAACCTATCGCATATTTTTCTATTAAAAAACGCTCGTGATCATCTATTGTATGGTCTACAAATATCATTCTGAATAAATCATGTAAACGTTCTAGACGTTTTTCTGAAGTATTGGGAGGGTTAATCGGGTATTTCCGTGCATTTTCAACGATATCAATATATTCACTCTCATCAATATCAAGTTTAACTGCAAAACGCTTTAAAAGTTTTGTTTCTTCGGCGTTAAGTTCACCATCAACAGTAGCCATATTTGCAATTGCTGCAAAATGACCTAAGTTACGTCTGTGCTCTCCGCTATCAAATAAATCTGTAAAAGACATGGTTCTAATTTTAAGAGATCAAAGATAGATATTCTGCAATCGTATAAAAATTTAAACTGTATTAATTTGAGGCTCCTACTAGCGACAAATGCATTTAAGTTTTTGAGATTTCTACTATAGCAACTCGCCTACTGGTAACTAGTAATTCTTAATAAGTTATAATTCTAGCTAATCTTTTCTTAATCCTATAAAGAGTAGTTATCGGGCTTCGTAATTTTAAATAAAAACCACTTAGTCATCGCAGAGCCTCTCTTACAATTTAACGACAAAGGTATATTTTGTGCAGCAGCCAATGTATATCTCGATCCTTGGAAACCAGTAGATAAAGCCATTATTTCTCATGGTCATGCAGATCATAGTCGATATGGGCATAAGTCTTATATCACACACCACACTAATGTTCCTATTATACGACATCGGCTTGGTGAGATTAATGTGACTGGTAAAGAATGGGGCGAAACTTTTGTAATTAACAATGTCAAATTTAGCCTGCATCCCGCCGGACATATTATTGGCAGCTCTCAAATACGCGTAGAACACAAAGGTGAAGTATGGGTATTTACTGGAGATTATAAAACGGAAGACGACGGGATTGCGGTACCTTATGAACCGGTTAAATGCCACACTTTTATAACAGAAAGCACATTTGGTCTTCCTGCTTTTAAATGGCGGCCTCAAGCTGAAGTTTTTACAGACATCAACAACTGGTGGGCAGAAAATAAAGCCGAAGGCAAAACTTCTATAATATTTGGGTATTCGCTTGGTAAAGCGCAACGCCTTCTAAGATATCTAGACACCGATATAGGTAAAATATATACGCACGGCGCTATTGAAAATATGACGGAGGTTATACGGCCTCTAACCCCGATGCCCATAACAACACGAGTGACCCGAGAAACTAAAAAAGAAGAATTTATAGGAAATATAGTTGTCGCGCCTCCCAGCGCGCACGGTAGTACCTGGATACGTAAAATGGTTCCTTATGTTACCGCTTCTGCTAGCGGATGGATGACCTTTCGCGGAGCGCGAAGAAGACGTGCAATAGATAAAGGTTTTGTACTTAGTGATCATTGTGACTGGCAAGGTTTACTCGAAAGTGTAAAAGCAACCGGTGCCGAAAAAATAATAAGTACCCACGGATATACCGATATTTTCACGCGCTTTTTACTAGAGCAAGGATACGATGCCCGCACTGAAGCAACTCAATACGAAGGTGAACTGGGAGAAGAAAATAAAAAAGAAGAATTAGAAGAAAATTAAATAATGACGATACTCTTCCCATAGGAGAGCCATTTGAAGGACAGCGAGAATGAAGGAATTTGCAGAACTTATTAGAAAGATTGATAGCACAAATAAGACAAATGTCAAAGTTGATGCACTTACTCAATATTTTAGAGAGGCTTCCCCTAAAGACAAAGTCTGGACAATAGCTATACTTTCTCATCGTCGTCCCCCTCGCCCTGTTAACACGACTCTCTTGCGCACTTGGGCTACAGAACTTGCTCATATACCCTTATGGCTTTTTGAAGAAAGCTATCATATTGTAGGTGATCTTGCTGAAACAATTGCGCTTATTATACCGGCTTCTGAAGAAAGTACTGAAAAAAGTCTAACGCAATTTTTAGAGGAAATGATTGCGCTCAAAAAGAAATCAGATGAAGAAAAAAGAGAATATCTACACGAGAATTGGACAAACCTCAACTATTATGAGCGTTTTGTTTTTACAAAACTTATAACGGGTAGTTTCCGTATAGGGGTGAGTCAGAAATTAATGACACGAGCACTTGCTAAGGCCACCGATATAGATATTGATGTACTTGCCTATAAACTAATGGGTAATTGGGATCCTAAAAAAATAAGTTTTCAAGAGCTAATTCTTGAAGAAAATGAATCTGATTACTTAAGCAAACCCTATCCTTTTTATTTAGCCTATGCAATTGAAGATAAGCCCGAAGATTTAGGTGATGTCAATAACTGGTATGCAGAACATAAATGGGATGGAATTCGGTCCCAGGTTATAATACGTGATGATGAACTATTTGTCTGGAGTCGTGGAGAAGAACTCGTAACAGACAAATATCCCGAGTTTCAATCTTTTGTGGGCACCTTGCCTAATGGCACTGTATTAGACGGGGAAATACTGCCATTTAAAAATGATTTAATAGGCACGTTTAATGATTTACAAACGCGTATAGGCCGTAAGAATATTACTAAAGCGCAGCTTACTAAAACACCTGTGATTTTAAAAGCTTATGATATTCTTGAATGGAAAGGCAAAGACATTCGTAATCTGGCTTTTTCAGAACGACGTGAAATTTTAGAGAAACTATATACCGAAGTTAAAACTCCAGATATTCCTCTTCATCTTTCAGAAACATTAAGTTTTAAATCCTGGGAAGAGGCAGCTATAGAACGGGAGCGCAGCCGCGAAGTTATGTCTGAAGGATTGATGCTAAAGCGGAAAGATTCTCCATACCTCGTAGGTCGTAAAAAAGGGGACTGGTGGAAATGGAAAGTAGACCCACTAACTATTGATGCTGTTCTCACCTATGCGATGCGCGGTCACGGTAGGCGTAGTAATTTATTTACAGATTACACCTTTGGACTCTGGGATAATGATAAAGAAGAGCTAGTCACATTTGCCAAAGCTTACTCAGGTCTTACCGATGCCGAATTCCGAAGTTTAGATGCCTGGATTAAACGAAATACACTAGAACGTTTTGGCCCGGTGCGTAGCGTAACTCCGCATCATGTTTTTGAGATTGCCTTTGAAGGTATTGCTCTTTCAAAGAGGCACAAAAGCGGTGTTGCAACGCGTTTTCCACGTATGTTACGCTGGCGCAAAGACAAGAAAATAGAGGATGCTAATACCTTAGAAGACCTAAAACAACTCATTCCAAAGCCAGACGCAGTAAGCTGAACGTATTTCAAGATAAACAAGGCTCTAAATTATTGAATTAAATATAAATTCAGCTAAACCAAATGAATACTTGGCTTCGCTCACAACTATGACAAATAAACAATTACATACCCTCGCAAAGTCGTGGTTTAAAAGTCAGGGATGGAAACCTTTTCCATTTCAAGAAGAAAGTTGGGATGCGTTTTTAGCGGGAAAAAACGGACTTCTAAATGCTCCTACAGGAAGTGGAAAAACCTATGCATTATGGGCCGGGTTTGTTTTGGATTACATTAAAAATAATCCCGATTTTAAAACTAAGCATAAACCGGGATTAAAAGCCATTTGGATTACTCCATTGCGGGCGCTTTCAGTAGAAATCGCACAGGCAGCTCAACGTTTTGCAGAAGGTATGGGAACCCAGCTTAGCGTAGGAATACGTACTGGTGACACTCCGCAAGCTGAGCGTGCCAAGCAAAAACGCAAGATGCCAGATTTATTAATCACTACTCCAGAAAGCTTGCAACTGCTACTAACTTCTAAAGGCTATGATAAAGTTTTTAAAAGTTGTACTTCTATCGTTATTGACGAGTGGCACGAACTACTGGGCAGCAAACGGGGCGTACAAGTAGAATTGGGATTATCAAGACTTAAAACAATTGCTCCAAAACTGCGTATTTGGGGGATTTCGGCAACTATAGGCAATCTTAATCAGGCACGCGAGGTACTTCTAGGCAGCAGCTCTGATGCTTTTGAAAATTCTATTCTTATTAAAGCTAATCTGGGAAAAACATACAAAGTAGAAAGTATTATCCCAGAAACCATGGAGAAGTTTCCTTGGCGAGGGCATATGGGTTTGCATCTTGTAGAAGAGGTAGTTCCTATCATAAATAATAGTAAAACGACCTTACTATTTACAAATACTCGTGCACAGTGTGAATTGTGGTTTCAGAAGTTGATGCATAAACATCCTGAATATGCAGGCGAACTTGCAATGCACCATGGTAGTATAAATAAAGAAACACGGGTTTGGGTTGAAGAAGCTATACGCAATGAAAGTCTAAAGGCGGTGATTTGTACTTCCAGTCTTGATCTTGGGGTTGATTTTGCCCCGGTAGAAAGTATTATTCAAATAGGCGGACCCAAAGGGGTCGCCCGATTTTTGCAACGTGCAGGACGCAGTGGACATCAACCGGGAAAAGAAAGTGTAATTTACTTTTTGCCCACACACGCTATTGAATTAATCGAAGCTTCAGCATTGGGTAAAGCCGCAATAAATCAAGTGGTAGAAGACCGCATTCCCTATTTATTGAGTTTTGATGTTTTGATTCAATATTTAACAACGCTCGCCGTTTCTGATGGGTTTTACCCTGCCGAGATCTGGAAAGAAATAAAACAGACGTTCTGCTTTCAAGCAATGACCGAAGATCAATGGCGTTGGATTCTCAACTTCATCACAAAAGGTAGTCAGTCTTTACAGGCATATGATGAATATAAAAAGATAGAGGTTGAAGATGATGGCAAGTTTAAGGTAAATAGCAAGGCTGTTGCTATGCGTCACAGACTGCAAATAGGCACTATAGTTAGCGATGCTGTATTACAAGTAAAGTTTTTAAAAGGTGGTTTTATAGGTAGCGTTGAAGAATGGTTTATATCAAAGTTGTCTCCGGGAGATGTATTTACATTTGCCGGTAAAAATCTCGAACTGTATCGCATTAAGGGAATGCAAGTGCTTGTGAAAAAGGCTAAAACCAAAAAACAAGCTCGCGTGGTTAGCTGGATGGGAGGACGTCTCACCCTGTCTGCACAGATGAGTGAATTATTACGCGAAGAATTGTACTCTGCAAATTTGCCTCTTTCTGAACAAACCCCGGAATTACAGGCATTGAAAGAGATTTTTGACCGTCAACGATTAGAATCTATAGTACCTACAAATGATCAGTTTTTAATTGAAACTTTTAAAAGTAGAGAGGGATATCATCACATTTTTTATCCCTTCGAAGGTAGATTTGTTCACGAAGCTTTAGGTAGTTTGTTGGCATATCGCATAAGCTTACTTTCCCCAATTACTTTTAGTATTGCCTTTAACGATTATGGGTTTGAGATTCTTTCTGATCAGCAAATTGATATGCAGCAGGTTTTAGACAACGACCTTTTTACATCACAGTATCTTTTTGAAGATTTACAAAAGAGCTTAAATAGCACCGAAATGGCACGTCGTAAATTTAGAGATATTGCTGTTATCAGTGGAATGGTTTTCACAGGCTTTCCAGGTAAGGTGATTAAAAATAAACACTTACAAAGCAACAGTCAGTTACTATTTGAGGTTTTCAGGGATTACGAACCTGAGAATTTATTGTTTCAGCAGGCGTATCGGGAAACGTTTGAGCACCAGTTAGAAGAAGGTCGTCTTCGGGTGGCTTTAGAGCGTATCGAAAAACAGGAAATTGTTGTTAAACATTGCCAAAAAGCCACACCGTTTTCTTTCCCTATTATTACCGATCGCCTTCGAGAGAAACTGAGTAGTGAAAAGCTAGAAGACCGAATTAAAAATATGCTGAGGTATCTGGATAAGATTTGATCGTGTTTTTATTGATCCAGCATAAAACGAATTATACAAATTTTAAAAGGTAAACAAGTCCAGTTCTTTGTCAAAATAATCGACAGCCTGTTCTGTACCATAGTAAGTAAAATGATCTTTATCGTGCATATACAAATTGTTTGCTTTAGAAAGGACTTCGAGCTTTAACTCATGGATGTCGATATATGGTTTGTTTTGCAAAGAAAATTTTAGAAAGTTGTTCATAGGCAACGTTCTGTCATCGAGAAAATTATCTGGATTTACAAAAGAAAAAATTTCAGACCTTAAAAGTACATCTGGATAGGGAAGTATATAAGCTTTTGTTTGGCCTAACAGTGCATATGGAATATTGTATTTTTCAAAAAGTGCCATTGTTTCATTTATTTTTTGAATTATTTCATCATTAGTATATCTCTTTGATAAGTTTATCCAGTGACAAGATAGAATCACAAAGTCGATCTCATTGTGGTATTCAGGAATATATTCTAGATAAATATTATTCATCAATTTGACATTATCCGGCCTCCCCTTCGAATTAGGAAATGGAGTGCAACTAGATGATGTAGCTTGAAGCAAATTAATATTTTGCTTTTCAAAAAAGCTAAGGAGACTCTGAGAATATTGAGCGGCGTGACTATCGCCAATTAGCAAAACATTTTTTTTTGAATTGTCTAAATTCAGGCAGACAGTTTTATCATATTCTCCAAAATCGCTTTTACTTGTAAGAAAACAGGTGTTTGTCCTAAATTGTTGTACACTTTTCTCCTGAGTATAAATGGATTCATAATTTGCTATAACCTTTTGCTTGTCATCGAGAATTTTTTCATTGAAACTAAAAAAAAATGGTATTATAGCTAATAAAGATAACGCTATCATAGATGTAATAACGCTCTTTTGGCTTGATATCTCTCGATTTGTTTCTACATATTTAAACGATAAATAGGAAGCCCCAATACTTAGAAGCAACAGTATTACTATGGTGCTATCGTTCTTAAGAAAACCAAAATACAATGCAATAACGTAAAATGGCCAATGCCATAAATATAGCGAGTAAGATATTTTTCCTAGAATATTTAGTATTGGATTTTCCAGAATTTTAAAATTATAATTGCATAAAAGTATCAATGCTGTAGCAGCAACGGGTAGTATGGTCGTATAATTTGGCCAAGTCATATTCTCATCATAGAATACAAAACTGCCAAGCAGAAGTGTATATCCTATTATTGAGGTAATCTTTTTTAAATAAGTTGGTATTTTTTCGGTAAAAAAACCTTCATATAGAAACACTATGCAGCCCATTAACATTTCCCAAGATCTCGTGGGGAATGAGTAAAAAGAGAGAGATAAATCTTTTGTGTTTACGTATAAGTTCAATAAAAAACTAAATACAGTGAGTGATATAATAATCAGCTTAAAAATTGAAACTTTAGCGGCGTATATTTTCTTTAAGGGAAGAAGGAAAATGGGGTATAAGATATAAAACTGCCATTCTACAGACAAAGACCAAGTATGTAAGAGAATGTTATACTGAGAGGCTAAATCAAAGTAGTTTGAATTGAAGTAATAGACAAGGTTGGAGACAAAAAATATGCTGCTTAAGGCATACTTAGACATATCTTTTTGCATATCGCCAAAGAAGATAATTTGACCAACAATCAAAACAAACAAAACAAGAAGCAAGAGAGCAGGAATAATTCGGGTTGCTCTTTTTTTATAAAAGTCTAAAACATTAAAGCTGTCGTTATAAAGCCCAGTTATAATAATCTTAGACATCAAATAACCAGATATCACAAAAAATATATCTACACCGGCAAAACCGCCATCAAAGAAAGGAACGTGAAAATGAAATAATACTACGCCTATCACTGCTATAGCACGAAGTACATTAATATCATAACGAAATTGCATACCGTAAAATTATGCGTAATCTTACGATAAATAATGTTCTTACATAATTTATGTTAAATTAAAACATACAAATGGTGGTTTACTTTTGTTTTCAATAATTTACGAGGTATAAATTCCCATTAATTGAACAAATTACCTAAAATTCATATAAGAATTTGCGAAATACCCAATCTAGCTGATTCTCATTTTAATACAGATGGTCTTAACAAAAAACTGGAAGACCGCATCAAAATATGTTGCGCTATCTCGATAAGATTTAATTTTCAAGCAAGAGCGCTTCTGCTATACCACCTTTCAAACTATGCATTTTTTGTTCTGAAAATCGTTTTTGAAGTTGGTCAACAGCCTTGGCACTTCGCTTTCCAGATTCGCAATAAAAGACAACCTCACCATATTCAGCAATCTGATTGGGGTTCTTTAGTAATTGATCTAAAGGAATATGCAACCCGCCAATATTTGATGCCTCGCGCTCCGTTTTACTTCTAACATCAATCAATACATACGCGCTTTCATTTTCTTTAAAATACTTATAATCTATCTCGTTAGCCGAATTGATTGAACAACTTAAATCTAGTTCGATCAATTCAGAGATTTCTATTGAGTCATTTTTGTTAAATGGAAGTAGCATTTGTGAAACGTCAAGACTGTTATAAATTAAAAGTTTACCCGAGAGAATATTTCCTAAACCTAAGATAATCTTGATCACTTCATTAGCCTGAAACATGCCTATAATTCCGGGTAAAATACCTAGCACACCTACTTCGCTACACGTGGGCATTTCTGTTTCATTCACCGGTTCTGGATACAGACAACGGTAGGTGGGACCATTTTTAAAATTAAATACGGAAACCTGCCCTTCAAATTTAAATATGGATCCAAAAACTAATGGTTTACCACTTAAAACAGCAGCATCATTCGCCAGATACTTTGTACTGAAGCTATCGCTCCCTTCAACAATAATGTCATAATCATTTAATAATTCTAAAGCATTATCTGCAGATAAACGTGTGGGATAGATCTTAATAATAATTTGAGAATTCAGTCGATGTAAAGCCTCTTTTGCAGCTTCTACCTTCAACATTCCTACGTGTTTTTCAGCAAATAAAATCTGTCTTTGCAGATTGCTAAAATCAACACGATCATCATCTATAATCCCTAAATGCCCTACCCCGGCAGCAGCTAAATACTGCAATGCAGGACAGCCCAATCCACCACACCCAATAACTAAAACTCGTGTATTTTTAAGTTTTTGCTGGCCCAATTCTCCTACCTCATCGAGTAAAATATGCCTAGAGTAACGACTCTTTTCTGTTGCATCTAACATTCTTACCAGTTTTGATCCCAATCTTTCCATACTGGCTCTATGCCGCTATCGCGCAATAATTGAGCAATGGTTTCTGTACTACGCTCATCTGAAATCTCAAACTGCTCTAGTGATTGTGGTTCTACAACATAACCGCCTGGATTTGTTTTTGACTCCGCACTCATCGATGTAATTCCCAAATGCACAATATGATCTCTAAACTTCTCCTGCTCTCGTGTGGATATTGACAACTCTACATCTTCGTCTAGAATGCGATAGGCACATATAAGCTGAAGTAAATCTGAATCTGTCATTTCTACATTTGGTTCGAGCCCTCCGCTAAAAGGTCTTAATCGTGGAAAGGAAATTGAATACTTAGTTTTCCAATATGTTTTCTGCAAATATTTGAGATGTAGCGCTGTAAAAAAGCTGTCTGCACGCCAATCTTCAAGCCCGAATAATGCTCCAAGTCCTATTTTATGAATTCCGGCTTTTCCTAATCTATCGGGAGTTTCTAAGCGATAATCAAAATTTGATTTTTTGCCTTTAGGATGATGTGTTTTATAGGTTGCCTCGTGATACGTTTCTTGATATACTAAGGTTGCATACAAACCCGCTTTGATTAATTGCTCATACTCATCTTGATCTAAGGGTTGTATTTCCATAGAAATATTTGCAAAATGCGGTTTTAATAAACGTATTGCATTAGCAATATAATCTACTCCCACAGTTTTATTAGCTTCTCCTGTAACGAGTAAAATATGCTGAAACCCTTTATTTTTTAAAAACTGTGCCTCTTTTAAAATTTCGGCATCACTTAAAGTCTTTCTAGGTATTTTATTAGTAAGACTAAAGCCGCAATAGGTACAAATATTTTGACATTCATTACTCAAATACAGTGGCGCATACATTTGCATCGTATTGCCAAATCGTTTTTGGGTAATCATTTTGCTTCTCGTTGCCATTTGTTCTAGGTAGGGCTTTGCTGCTGGTGAAATCAAAGCTTTAAAATCCTCTAGATTGGGTTTGACGCTGGCTAGAGCCTGTTGAACATCCCGTTCCGTTTTAGAAAAAATAGAATCTAAAACGACTTCCCAGGAATAGGTATTTAAGTGCTCTTTAAAGTTAGTCATACAAAAATTGTGTTAGTGGGCTACTGGCTTGAGCATTTGTAGATTGTGGGGCAAATCGTGCAGTGTAAGCCATCCTTCCTGCTTCAACGGCAAGTTTAAAAGCTTTTGCAATAGTTACTGGATCTGGTGAAACAGCAATAGCTGTATTTACTAAAACCGCATCGGCACCCAACTCCATTGCATCTGCTGCGTGTGATGGCCTGCCGATACCGGCATCTACAATTACCGGAACATTACTTTGCGCAATGATTATCTCAAGAAAATCTCGTGTTTTGAGTCCGTTGTTGCTGCCTATAGGAGATCCCAGCGGCATTACACATTGAGCGCCTACCTCTTCAAGACGCTTGCACAACACAGGATCTGCATGTATATAAGGCATAACAACAAAGCCTAACTTTACAAGCTCTTCACAAGCTTTTAAAGTTTCAATTGCATCGGGTAACAAGTATTTAGGGTCTGGATGAATCTCCACTTTAACCCAATTAGTCTCTAAAGCTTCACGAGCCATTTGGGCCGCAAAAACTGCCTCTTTAGCGGTACGCACTCCAGATGTGTTAGGAAGGAGATGCAGGGATTCATGGGCGAGACCACTTATCATATCATCATCTGCTTTACCTACCTCAACTCGTTTTAATGCAACGGTTACAAGTTCACTTTCTGAGGCTAAAATCGCATTGCGCATCAACTGCGAACTGCTAAATTTTCCGGTTCCAGTAAAAAGTCTCGAAGAAAAAGTTTTATCTGCTATGGTTAATTTTTCCATTGTTTTAATATTTAATGAGTTTGCCAAAGGCTAAATACTTGTTTAATTATTTCTTCAGGATTGGGTTGGGCTAATAATCCTGAAACTGCAATGCCATCTACTCCGCAGTATTTTAATTTTTCAAAATCACTTGATGTTATACCTCCAATAGCAATTAATGGAACTGTATGTTGATTCTGTTTATAGCTCTGAAGCAGATTAGAATAACCGGCAAAACCTAGTAATGGACTCAATTTTTCTTTAGTTGAAGTAAACCGTAAGGGTCCTACACCTATATAATCAACACCGTTTTTTAGGTGATCTACACATTGCTCTAGTGTATTTGCAGTAGCACCAATAATTTTAGATTCTCCTAAAATCTTACGTGCTTCTGCGGTAGACATATCGTGTTGACCTAAGTGAACACCGGCTGCACCTACTTCTTGAACAATACTTACATTGTCATTGATAATGAGTTGCGCATTGTACTCATCACACCTTATTTTTGCTTTATAAGCGGTCTCAAGTACTTCTTCATAAGGTGTGTTTTTCATACGCAGCTGCACCCAATTACAACCGGCATTTAATACCCGCTCAATATGTTCTAAATGTGCATCACCACCTACTCCCTGAGATATATAGTGTAAAGAGGAAATCTCCTTTTTAAGTGTAGCGCTAGTTGTAGATATACTCATATTGATTTTTGATTTTAATAAATTCGTTTACTGGATTTTTAGAAAGCCAGATAGCTCCCAGAACAGCGACTCCGCAAAATCCCAGCGGGTATGCTTCTTCTATTTTTTCAGAAGTAATTCCGCCTAGAGCGATACAATTTTCTGGTATATCCTGTACATCAAATTGTATCCCTTCATAACCTACTTTTGAAATCGAAGTAAAAACCGGACTTAAAAACGCATAATCAAAAAATACAGCGTTGGATTTAAGATCGTCTAGCTTGTGAAATGATGTACTCACTTGATAACCGTTGCTTCTACAGTTCTTTAGCTTCTTTTTAAAAGTTTTATCCTGTGTATTACGCTCATACTCTTTAAAATGAACACCCTTGCAACCTAATTCTTCACCAAGAACATGATGTTGATGAAGCATCATTGTTGCTAAAAAACGGGGTTCAAAATTTTGAAGCCAGTTTCTCAACTCTTCTAATGTTGCCTGTGGCTTACGCACGTGAACACATTTTAAACCCAAATCAATCATTTGTTTGATTTGAGTTATTTCAGCAGATAAAAACGCTTCGGAAGTAATAACAATTAGCATCTTAACCGGTTTATAGGTACACTTCGCTTCCGTGTTTTTTAAACTCCTCAGATTTTGCTTTCATTCCCTGTTCGAGAGCCTCTTCGGTTTCCATTCCATTTTCTTTGGCGTAATTGCGCACATCCTGACTAATTTTCATAGAGCAAAAGTTAGGTCCGCACATGGAGCAAAAGTGTGCAACTTTAGCATTATCAGATGGCAATGTTTCGTCGTGATATTCACGAGCCGTATCTGGATCAAGCGCCAGATTAAACTGATCTTCCCATCTAAATTCAAAACGGGCTTTGCTCATCGCATCGTCTCTGTGCTGTGCTCCCGGATGCCCTTTTGCCAAATCTGCCGCGTGCGCTGCAATTTTATAGGTAATCACGCCTGCTTTCACATCTTCTTTATTGGGTAACCCCAGGTGCTCTTTTGGCGTAACATAGCATAACATCGCACATCCATACCAGCCTATCATTGCAGCACCTATACCACTCGTAATATGGTCATACCCTGGCGCAATATCTGTAGTCAAGGGGCCTAAGGTATAAAACGGAGCTTCTCCACAAACTTCAAGCTGTTTATCCATATTTTCTTTTATCATATGCATTGGGATGTGCCCGGGACCTTCAATAATACACTGCACATCGTGTTTCCATGCAATTTTTGTGAGTTTGCCTAAAGTTTCTAACTCGGCAAACTGAGCATAATCGTTTGCATCTGCTATGGAACCCGGGCGCAAACCATCTCCTAGAGAGAAAGAAACATCGTAAGCTTTCATGATCTCACAGATATCCTCAAAATGCTCATATAGAAAACTCTCTTTATGATGCGCCAGACACCATTTTGCCATAATCGACCCTCCTCTAGATACAATTCCGGTAAGGCGTTTTGCTGTATGAGGCACATATTTAAGACGTACACCGGCGTGAATAGTAAAATAATCTACTCCTTGCTCAGCTTGCTCGATAAGCGTATCTCTAAAAATTTCCCAGGTCAAATCTTCGGCTTTACCATTTACTTTCTCTAAGGCTTGATAAATAGGAACTGTACCTATGGGCACCGGAGAATTACGTAAAATCCATTCTCGAGTTTCGTGAATATTTTTACCTGTGGAAAGATCCATTATGGTATCTGCTCCCCAGCGGCAAGCCCATACCGCTTTCTCCACCTCTTCTTCTATTGAAGAACTCACTGCAGAATTACCAATGTTAGCATTAATTTTTACTAAAAAATTGCGCCCAATTATCATTGGCTCTGCTTCTGGGTGATTAATATTTGCCGGGATAATTGCTCTTCCCCGAGCCACCTCATCACGCACAAATTCTGGAGTGATCACTTTAGGAATACTTGCCCCGTAGCTATTTCCGGGATGCTGCTGAGAAATGGATTGAATATCAGCGAGCTTTTGATTTTCACGAATTGCAATGTATTCCATTTCTGGAGTAATTATTCCCAGACGGGCATAATGCATTTGGGTAACATTCTTACCTGCTTCAGCCTTTAACGGATTTGTATTACGTACAAATCGCAAGTGATCAAGTGCCGCATTTTGTTCCTGCTTGCGACCATAAGCAGAAGAAAGACCTTCTAACTGAATGGTATCTTTTCGGTCTATAATCCATTGTTTACGTACTGGATGTAGTCCTTTTTTTACATCAATCGATATTTTGGCATCTGTAAAAGGCCCGCTCGTATCGTAGACCAGCACAGGCTCATTTTTCTCTACTTTTCCATTAAACTTATCTACAGTATCGGCCAAGTTGATTTTGCGCATTGGCACTTTGATATCGGGATAAAGCGTACCACTCACATATATTTTTTCTGAATTTGGAAAAGGCGAGCGACTAATGGTTTGTTGCTGAGGGATTTTTTCGGTCTTCATATTGGGTAGTTTTTAAATTTATAGCTGCTAAATCAAAAAATTAACCACCTTGAGTTGCTTTGATAATAAGAATAAAAGCCTCATCGCTTACTTTAAAATCCTCCCATCGCTCTTTTGAAACTATGGCATTATTTACAGCCACAGCAATACCTTTTTTTGAAAAGTTAAGTTGGTGCAAAAGTTCTGACAGTAAAATTTCTTCAGAAAAAGAATAGGAATGATTATTAACGTTTACAGTGATCATAGATGATAAATTTTACTGTAAACAAAAGGAGGCAAATGCCGGAAAGTAACTGCATCTACTACTTGAGTCTTAAAAGAATCAATTGCATAGATGCGTTTTCACTTTTCCCTTCGCTGGTATTAACCAGATCAGGTTCAAAGGGTACTATCTCAGCCGATATTGCTATCAGCGCCCCTAAAGTTTACAACGTAAATCTAAAAATAAATATCAAATACTACTCATTTTAAGCTCCTAATTTTGAGCTAACAAAAAATAGACTTAACATTAATTAGCCTTTGATTAAGAACAATATAACACCACAAGGACAGTGTTTACCGCCGTTGATTTGTATTTTTAGAATAACTAAAAAATCAAAATTATGAAGACTGTAAAACCATATTTAACGTTTAGAGGAGAATGTCAAGAGGCTTTAAATTTTTATAAAAACTGTTTTGGCGGAGATATTGTAAATAAGGAAACGTATGAAGGAAAAGATATCGATATCCCGGGTAACTACAGAGATAAATTACAGCACGCAGAATTAAAAGGAAAAGGAATACACTTAATGGCATATGATGCATCACCAGATACACCATTGCAACACGGTAATCAAGTTCAACTAGGCGCAGATCTTGAAAGTAAAGAGGAAGTAGATGAACTATTTAAAAAATTAGAGGCCGAAGGACAAAGTCTTGCAAAACCGCAAGAAACCAGCTGGAATGCATATTATGCACGTGTACGAGATAAATATGGTGTAAACTGGATGCTTAACTACGATATGTAGTTAGTAATAATACTTAATTTAAAAAGTCGAAGTCTTGCTTCGGCTTTTTTTGTGCGCCTGAGTTTATGAAGTGGTCAAAATGACTGAAATTTGTAGTGCTATGAATCAGACCATTTCTATTCTAAACAATACGTTTATTTTACATCCTGCCGGAGGCATTTTTTGGGAAGAAAAATCAATGTTACTTATTGCAGATGTACATCTGGGTAAAATATCCCATTTTAGAAAACACGGGAGCGCCGTTCCCTTTAAAGCAGTTTCTGAAAATTTTGAACAATTAAGTCGTATTGCAGATTCATTTAATACAGAAGCTATTTGTTTTCTGGGAGACCTGTTTCACAGTAGCCTCAATGCCGAATGGAATTTATTTGAAAAATGGGTGCAATCGCGACACGAAAAAATTATTCTGGTAGCGGGAAATCATGACATTATCACGCCTGTAAAATACGAGCGATTAAAAATTCCTATTTATTCTGAAATTAGAAGTGGTGGTTTTCTACTTACACATCACCCAGAAGAAACAAGCGGTTTTTTTAATTTTTGTGGACACATACATCCTGGCATTCGGCTGGGTGGAATAGGCAGACAAGTATTAAAACTTTCATGTTTCTTTAAGACTGAAAATCAATTGATATTACCAGCTTTCGGTACATTTACAGGTAATTATTACCTGGAACCAAAATCTGGCGATCAGGTTTATGCAGTTACAAAAAACGAAGTTATACAAGTGTGTTAATCTAATTTATCGATACGCTTAGCTCCCATTTATTATGAAAAAGAAACTTGCAATCCTTAATCTCCTTTCTGTTTTACTGGTTATTGCAGTAAACGGATTATCTCAGGCACAACGCTGGAATGATACAACAATAGGAGAAATGAGTAGTAATTACGATAATTTATTTACTCCTGCCGGTTACGCATTTTCAATTTGGGGAATGATATTCTTAGGTTTATTTGCCTATGCTGTATTTGGAATTAAACGCGCATTTTTCAGTAAAAAAGAGACTCCACATATTGAGCAAACGGGATATTGGTTTGCTATTGCAAATGTGCTTAATACACTATGGGTAATAACATTTATGTATGATTATGTAGGATTATCTGTAATTATCATGCTGGGGATTTTAGTAAGTCTTATAAAAATTGTTTTTAAAACTAATATGGAACGCTGGGATGCCCCCATAGAAATAATTGCTTTTGTGTGGTGGCCTATTTGTTTTTACAGTGGATGGATTGCGGTTGCAACTATTGCTAATGTTGCTGCATTTTTAGTTAAGCTTGAATTAGCAGGTAGCGAATTAGTACAAATAATAGCAACCATGGTCATGATAACGGCTGCGGTATATATAAACCTACTCATGATAAATTTGAGAAATATGCGCGAATTTGCTCTTGTAGGTGCTTGGGCACTATTTGCCATTTTTATCAGACATCAAAACAGCCTGGAAAGCGTTGCATATTTTGCACTTTTAGGCTGTGTTTTACTGGTTATATCTGCCGGTTTACACGCTTTTAAAAATAAAGATACGAGTCCGGTTGAAAAATGTAAAGAGCGTTTTAGATCATAGATTTTATATCGTACGACCAGCTGGGATAGGTGAAAATCATTCCTTTTAAGGTATTTACGTCCAGGTTTCCACACATTGCCATAACAAACATATTTATAGTTTCTGCCGCATCCCAACTTAAGAGATGGGCTCCTAGAATATAGCCTGTCTTCTTATCTACAATAGTTTTAAAGGCATAACAATTCTGGTTCATACGTTTAGAATTATACCAGTCTGGTACATTCTCTTCTTTTACAACAATCTCGTAACCCTGCTCTCTGGCTTCTTTTTCATTATAACCCACAGTAGCTAGTTGCGGTTGCGTAAACACAACAGATGGTGTAGGCGGAAGGTCTAACTTTAGGTAGTTTTCACCTTTCAATAAGTTTTTTGAAACCACTCTGGCTTCTTGATGTGCAGTAGGCGTTAGTGGCAATGAATTGCTGGCAGCAACATCTCCACAAGCATACACATTGGGGTTTGTTGTGCTTTGCATATATTCATTAACCGTGATCCCTTTTTTGGTAAAAGCTACATTACCCTTTTCTAGTTCAAGATCATCAATAGACGGAACTCTGCCAGCGGTATTAAATACCATTTCTGCTTTAAGTTCTTTCGTTTCTCCATCTTGATTTACCGTTACTCTGTAATTTTTACGAAGCTTTTCTACGGAAGTTGCTCTCGCATTAAAAACAAAATTAATCCCTATCTGCTCAGAATTTTCTTGTAGATATTTAGATAAATTTTCATCAAAATTTGAAAGAATTCGGTCGTTTATGTCTACCATCGTCACGTTAACTCCGCAGCGAGCAGCAATATGTGCAAACTCCATTCCTATATATCCTGCACCTATAAACAACATACTTTCAGGAAGCTCTTTTAATTCAAGAAAATCATCACTAATAAGAATGTGTTCTCGTCCCGGAATTTTTAACTCCAAAGGAATATTTCCTGTTGCTATAACTATTTTATCTGCGGTTACTGTCTTCCCCTCTACAGATAGCGTGTGCTCATCAATAAACTTTGGGGATTGATGATACATTTTAATTCCTAATTTATCTAGCTTGCGCTCTGTGGTAAAAGGCACGGCACCTGTAAATGTATTTTTAAACTTCATTAAATCTGCCCAGTTTACCGTAGGCAAATCATTTATTCCCTTACCGCTAAGGTCTCTGCTGCGTTCTAAAACTTCGGTAATCCCCACTAAAACCTTCTTAGGATCGCACCCTCTATTGGCACACGTACCCCCATACTCTCTGTTATCTACTATTGCTACTTTTTTTCCTGCTTCTACTGCATCATAAGCAACGTGCTTACCTGCATTTCCGGTACCTATAATAAATATATCAAAGTGCTCTATTGCCATTCTAGTGTAATTGTGAATTAGTTTAAATTCGTTTAACCTTACTATCTACAGCGCAAGCATTATGCTCTAACTTAGAAATAAGTAAGAAGAAAAAGATTGTGTAAATCATTTGTGTACCTACTCCTGCCCAATCTTCTTTAAATGCAGAACCAAAAATTAAAATTGCAATAAGAACTGAAGAAGCTGCAAGTGCAAAACGGGTCTTTAATCCTGCTAAAAGCAAAATTCCCAGAATTAGCTCAATAAATGGTAAAACGTAAGCAAAAGGAAGTATTAGAAATTCTGGCAAATATGTTTCTGAAAAGCCTTGTGTAAGTCCAGTTGCAAACGCAGAAAGTTTGGGTAATCTTATAATGCCATGCATTAGAAAATTAATGCCAATCGTAATGCGAGCCAGAAAAAAAGCCAGTTGCTGATTAGTTAGGTTTTTCATTTTTATCAAATGTAGTAAAGGCTCTTACCGTTTTGTGTTACAAAAATGATAAATCGTTTATAGGATTTATGATAAAAAACAAGAAGATACTATCTTTGCTCGCTTATGGGTAAAACCAAGATCACGCAGCCATTTTCACAGTCTTTGCAAATGCAAAAACTGCACGACGCTATTTCTAATAGTGCCGATAAATCATCACGAATCTCAATTAGCGGACTTATAGGTTCATCGCTGTCTATTTTACTGGCAGAAAGCTTCAAAAAAGCAGAAAAACCTTTCCTTGTCATTCTTAATGATAAAGAAGAAGCGGCCTATATTTTAAATGATTTAGAACAATTAGTTAAAGAGACTAATGTTCTTTTTTATCCGGGAAGTTACCGCAGACCCTATCAAATTGAAGAGACCGATAATGCAAACGTACTGCTAAGAGCAGAAGTTCTCAATAGAATAAATAGCAGAAAAAAACCTGCGTTAATCGTTACCTATCCCGATGCGCTGTTTGAAAAGGTTGTTACCCGAAAAGAATTAGATAAAAGCACATTAAAAGTAAAATTGAATGATAAACTATCACTCGATTTTGTTAATGAAATGCTTTTTGAATACAAGTTTAGACGCGTTGATTTTGTTACCGAACCCGGAGAGTTTTCTGTACGTGGTGGGATTATAGATGTGTTTTCATTCTCTCACGATGAGCCATATCGCATAGAGTTTTTTGGTGATGAAGTTGATAGCATACGTACCTTTGATGTAGAGACTCAACTTTCAGTAAAAAAGATTGAGAAAATAAGCTTGATGCCTAATGTGGAAAATAAGGCATTGCAAGAATCTCGCGACAGTTTCTTTAAATATATTGCTACAGACACTGTAGTTTTCACTCAGGATATTGAGCAACTTGCCGCTCGTATAGACACTAATTTTGAAAAAGCGCAGGAAGCATATAACAATCTTGACAGTGAAGTAAAACGTACTGCCCCGGAAGCTCTGTTTTGTGATTCACAAACAATTAAAAGACAGCTATTAGATTTTACCCTTGTAAAATTAAGCTCAGATTTACCGGGCAAAGAATCCAATATTCAGATAGGTTTTAATCAATTTCCTCAGCCTGCTTTTAACAAGCAATTCAATCTACTTATTGAAAATCTTAATGAGAATGAAGAGGCAGGTTATACAAACTACATTTGTTGTGCCAGTGAGCAGCAGGCAAAACGGTTTAAAGATATTTTTGAGGATGCACAGTCTGATGTAAAACAATATGAGACTATAATCCTCCCACTCTATCGCGGTTTTATCGATGAAGATTTTAAAATAGTCTGTTACACAGATCATCAGATATTTGAGCGGTATCATAAATTTAAGCTCAAGGATGGTTATGCAAAAAAACAAGCCATTACCCTTAAAGACCTAACCAGCTTACAGGTGGGTGATTACATTACTCATATTGATCACGGAATAGGAAAGTTTGGCGGACTTCAAAAAATTGAGGTTGAAGGCAAAAAGCAGGAAGCTATTAAGCTTATCTATGGCGAGCGCGATGTACTTTATTTAAGCATTCACTCGCTGCATAAGGTTACAAAATACAATGGTAAAGATGGTAAACCGCCCACCATTTACAAACTGGGAAGTGCTGCCTGGAAGAAATTAAAGCAAAAGACAAAAACCAGAGTTAAGGAAATTGCCTTTAACCTGATCAAGTTATATGCTAAGCGCCGTCTGGAAAAAGGTTTTGCATTTGGGCCTGATACGTATTTGCAAAACGAACTCGAAGCGAGTTTTATATATGAAGACACGCCAGATCAAAGCAGTGCTACAGAAGCTGTAAAAGCAGATATGGAAAGTGCTCGCCCTATGGATCGGCTTGTTTGTGGCGATGTAGGATTTGGTAAAACCGAAGTTGCAATTAGGGCTGCATTTAAAGCTGTAGATAATGGCAAACAAGTGGCGGTACTCGTACCCACCACTATTCTGGCATTTCAGCATCATAAAACATTTAGTGAACGACTCAAAGATTTACCGGTAACTGTAGATTATTTGAATCGTTTTCGTACCGCAAAAGAAAAGCGCGAGACTTTAGAACGCCTTGCAAATGGTAGGGTAGATATTATTATAGGTACTCATCAACTCACGAGTAAAAACGTGAAATTTAAAGATCTGGGATTACTTATCGTAGATGAGGAACAAAAATTTGGTGTAGCTGTAAAAGATAAACTTAAGACGATTAAGGAGAATGTAGATACATTAACATTAACGGCAACTCCTATCCCGCGTACGCTACAATTCAGTTTAATGGCGGCTCGAGATATGAGTACAATAACGACTGCTCCTCCTAACCGCTACCCTATTGAAACGCATATAATACGTTTACAGGAAGAAACCATACGCGATGCTGTTTCTTATGAAATACAGCGCGGGGGACAAGTATTTTTTATACACAACAGACTGCAAAATATTAAAGAAGTCGCGGGTATGATACAGCGCCTGGTGCCAGATGCTAAAATAGGTATAGGTCATGGGCAAATGGATGGTAAAAAACTTGAGGAACTAATGCTCAAGTTTATGGATGGCGAGTTTGATGTATTAGTCTCTACAACAATCGTAGAAAGTGGTCTTGATGTCCCTAATGCAAACACAATTTTCATTAATAACGCTAATAATTTTGGGCTATCAGATTTGCATCAAATGCGAGGACGTGTAGGTCGTAGTAATAAGAAAGCGTTTTGCTATTTTATTACTCCGCCGTTTTCTACAATGACAGATGATGCACGTAAGCGTATGACGGCATTAGAGCAATTTTCAAGTCTTGGAAGTGGTATAAATATCGCGATGAAAGATCTCGAAATACGTGGTGCGGGCGATTTATTAGGCGGTGAGCAGAGTGGTTTTATGAATGAAATAGGATTTGATACTTATCAAAAAATCCTTAACGAAGCGATTGAAGAGCTTAAAGAAAATGAGTTTGCAGACTTATATGCAGAAGATGATGTTGATGATTCTAATAAAGAATATGTGAAGGATACGGTAATCGATTCCGATTTTTCCCTTATGTTTCCTGATGATTATATCAACAATATAACAGAGCGTTTAAATCTATATACCGAATTAAATAGCCTAAAAACTGAAGAAGAACTTGCAGCTTTTGAAGCTCGCTTAATTGACCGTTTTGGGGAATTACCTAAACAAGCAGATGACTTGCTTAATTCGGTGCGCATTAAATGGGTAGCAACTCATTATGGCCTTGAGAAGGTTGTAATGAAAAATAAGAAACTTATAGGATTCTTTATCGCAGACCAGCAGTCAAAATTTTACCAGAGTCCGGCTTTCTCCAGAGTACTTCAATTTGTACAAACGCACGCCAACAGAGTTACTTTAAAAGAAAAGAAAACAAGTAAAGGTTTACGTTTATTGCTTTCTGCGCAAGGTATTTCTTCTGTAGACAAAGCAATAGATGTATTAAAACCTCTTATGCCGAAGAAATCAGAAACAGTTTCTGAAACAGAATAAGCTTCGTGAAATTATTCTTAAACCCTTTAAACAGTACAATGTCGGGTAAATGACGGGTGAAATTTAAGCCGAAAGATTGCAGCCAATAGCTTCTTGTATTTAGTATTGCAGTGTCTAACATTCTTGTATTTTTAGATGCGCATCAACTACAAGAGCAATCTTATGTCACTTATGAAACAACCACAATTGGGGCTGAAAATTTTAGAATTACGTCAGCAAAAAGGATTTACACAAGAAGAACTTGTAGAGCAATGCAATATCTCTGTACGCACTATTCAACGAATTGAAGCCGGTGAAGTAACACCTCGAGTGTACACTATAAAAACCATTTTAGCCGCACTCGATAGAGACTTAGATGATTTGCAGGAAACCTACTTTGAGAAACAGGTCAAAAAAGCCTTTCTCATTGAAATTGATGAAAACAAAGATGTTTCCTTTTTATTCAAACAACTTAATCTGGGTTGGATAGCCGGAATAATAAGTATGATTCTATTAGTCTTCCAACTTATAGAAGAGACTACCTATCTTACTTCAAATTCGTATTATTTTGGGGAGATACCCTACGTAATTATCACGATATTTTCTGCAATTGCTTTTGCATTACATATGCGCGCTTTTGTGTTAATCGGCGAACTCTTCAAAGCTAATTTTTTAAAGACAAGTGCAATAATTGCTATTGCAATTAACACGCTTATCGCCCTATATTCAGTATTTGATTTACATTTCAAGTATATAAATTTTGAAGCATTTGCGGTAATTTATAGCGTGCTTTTTGGTGTTGTTTTTATCTGTATGGGAATTGCATTTTTAAAAACCAACCATTTGGGACAACTTCCTAAAGTAACCGGGATTATAAATCTAGTGCTTGGCGGTATGTTCTTGACCATCATTCTAACAGTTATGGCAGGACCCGCAAGCATTCTTGTGCAAGGGTTGTTTGTTGCAATTATTTTAAAAACGATTGATACCTTAAGAAAGCAAATTTCTCAGTAAAAATTTAATAACAAGAAGGAATGTAATTTTAGAATTGCTTTCCCTCTTTGAATTAAAAATGATAAAAAGCATTCTCAAAATGTTCAAGCTGCTCCTGTGTTTTATTTTTGAGAATTGCGATTATATCAAAACGCACTTCCATTTCGAGATCATTAGATATAATAAATTCGTTTGCAGCTTTAACTAGCAATTTTATCTTAGATGGCGTTACAAAATCCTGCGGATCGCCAAAAAAGTCTGAGTTACGGGTCTTCACTTCAACGATAATTAGTTCGTTGTCTTTTCTAGCGATAATATCAATTTCCGCTTTAGCGAAAAACCAATTACGCTCAATAATCTCATAATTATTTTTCTCTAAATATTCTGCTGCAAATTGCTCCCCCCATTTACCTAGTTCGTTGTGATTCATAGCAGTTATATAGTATTAACTTTCTTGTTGAAACGATAGGTGTGTTTGGCTTTCAGAAACATCGAGTGTAACTGTTCTACCGAAGATTAATGCTCTGTTATCTTTGAGATGGCCCGCCGGAAAATTAAAACAAACCGGAAAATCATATTCTTTAACCGCATCCAATACAATCTCCCGTGCCGATTTTCCAAAAGGCACCGAATTATCGTGCATTTTGGTTAATCCACCAACGATAAGACCTTTTAAATTACACAGCATATTATTACGCTTTAGATTGACCATCATTCTATCTACGTGATATAAATACTCATCCAGGTCTTCAATAAATAGAATTTTACCATCTGTTACAATAGATGATGTACTACCGCATAAAGAATATAATATTGAGATATTACCACCCACCAGTTCCCCCGTTCCTTGACCAGGTCTGTTATATCGCGTAGAATTAATACTATAATTTAATGAATTCCCAAACCAAGCCCGTCTAAGTGTTTCTTTAGCTTCTTTAGTATTTCTAGATATGCCTACCGGCATAATAGCGTGTATGGTTTCAAAACCTAACATATGCACTTGAGAATGCAAAACTGTGACATCACTATACCCTACAATCCACTTGGGATATTTTACAAATTTGTAAAAATTGATATTGTCAACAATTCGAACGGTGCCGTACCCTCCTTTTGCGCACCATACTGCTTTAATATCTTCATTGTCGAGCATAGCTTGTAAATCTGTAGCACGCTCGCTGTCTGTTCCTCCATATTGGTCTGCAGAAGCACCTATTGTTTTACCTAAAACAGGAACCAGTCCCATATTTTTTAAATAAATTATACCTTTCTCCAGATCATCTAGATCTACTTTGCGCGCTGTACAAACGATACCTACTCGATCACCTTTTTTTAAATATGGGGGAGTTAACATGAAATCTTATTTTTTAGGACGATACATAAGTCCCGTTACTTTAAAGTCAATATTGTACTTTTTTGCTTGCTCAGCAGTTATAGTAATATCACTACCTATAAATTCTTTTGGCATATCTACATCACCATCTGTCCCTAAATAGACAAAAAGAATCTCACTCGCCAGAGCACCTTTTTCAAAATCTACTGCACCTGCATAGTCCCATTCATAGCCATAAAAACGAAGTGATTTCTTATTTAATGCTTCTAGTTCACTTAAAGGCATTCCCATGTAAATTCCGGTTTCAGATTTCCAAGGGCTGTCGTAAGCATATACTTCAATGCTATGCACAATAGATTTATTGATATCTGTATAATTAATTAGTAGCTCTTTGGGAGTGTTGGGATAGACTTTCAAGGTAACTACTTCCATACTTCCCTCTTCGATCCACTGTTTTGTTTCTAAAAGATCTTCTTCAGCGAATGTATCTTCAATTGATTTGGCTTCAGCTAGTCTGTATATCTCTTCAACTGTATATACATTTTCTTGCACCGTCTCTTCTTGAATAACAGTTGGGGAAGCGGCCTGAGAATCTAACTTTTCTTTACAACCTAAAAAGATTATAAACCCTACAAACACAAAAATATGCTTCTTCATAAATGATATAAACGACTAAGATACATACTTAATAAATGTGCTCCTATCACAGGTTTTGATTAAACCCATAAATGGTATCTTTGCCGCTGAAAATTTTATATTTATTATGACTCCTAAAAGATATACAATAACCGCAGCACTGCCTTATACAAACGGCCCTATACACATAGGACACTTAGCAGGCGTGTATGTGCCGGCAGATATTTATACACGCTACTTACGAGGTATTGACAAAGATGTAGCTTTTATATGTGGTAGTGATGAGCACGGTGTTGCAATAAGTATCAAAGCCAAAAAGGAAGGGATTACGCCTCAGGAAGTTGTTGATAAATACAATAAAATCATCAAAGATTCATTTGAAGATTTTGGGATTTCTTTTGATAATTATTCCCGTACTTCTGCGGAAGTACATCACAATACTGCATCAGAATTCTTTACAAAACTTTACCAAAAAGGTGACTTTATAGAAGAAGTTACAGAGCAGTTATATGACGCCGAAGCAAATCAATACCTAGCAGATCGCTTTGTAATAGGTACTTGCCCTAAGTGTGGTAATGAAGAGGCTTATGGTGATCAATGTGAGAGCTGTGGCTCTTCTCTTAATGCGACAGATCTAATAAATCCAAAATCTACTATATCTGGCGCAAAACCTGTTATGAAAGAAACCAAACACTGGTTTTTACCTTTAGAACGTTATGAAGACTTCTTAAAACAGTGGATTCTTGAGGATCATAAAAAAGATTGGAAGTCTAATGTATACGGGCAATGCAAATCCTGGATTGATGATGGCTTGCGACCACGTGCTGTAACTCGTGATCTTGATTGGGGAATTCCAGTTCCGGTAGAGGGCGCAGAAGGTAAAGTTTTATATGTTTGGTTTGATGCTCCCATAGGCTACATCTCCTCTACAAAAGAGTGGGCCGCCCGCGAAGGAAAAGATTGGGAACCTTACTGGAAAGATGAAGACACAAAACTGGTTCATTTTATAGGAAAAGATAATATCGTTTTTCATTGCATTATATTCCCTGCAATGCTTAAAGCAGAAGGCAGTTATATCTTACCCGACAATGTACCTGCAAACGAATTTTTAAATCTCGAGGGCAATAAGCTCTCTACTTCAAAAAACTGGGCAGTTTGGTTACATGAGTATCTTCAAGATTTTCCGGGACAGCAAGATGTTTTGCGTTACACATTAACTGCAAATGCTCCAGAAACAAAAGATAATGATTTTACGTGGGCAGATTTCCAAGCACGCAATAATAATGAACTAGTAGCCATTTTTGGTAATTTCATAAACCGTGTGGTTGTACTAACAAATAAGTACTACGAAGGTAAATTACCTCAGCCCGCACAATTTAATGAAGAAGATGAGCGTGTGTTAGCAGAAATGAAGGCTTATCCGGCAGTTATTGCCAGTTCGATTGAGCGTTATCGCTTCCGCGAAGCGCAAAATGAACTGATGAATGTGGCGCGATTAGGAAACAAATATCTCGCAGATGCTGAGCCGTGGAAAACGGTAAAAACAGATGCAGAACGCACACAAACTGTGATGTATGTTGCACTACAAATCGCAGCAAGCCTAGCTGTTTTAAGCGAACCCTTTTTACCCCATACCGCAAAAACTTTAAAAGAAATGCTGAATATGGAAAGTAATGATCCGCTAATGACCTTACCTCAACCATTGAGCTGGTCAAGCTTAGGCGAAAAAATAGATTTACTTCCTGTAGGTCATACTATCGATGCAGCTGCTCTGCTTTTTAGCAAAATAGAAGATGAGCAAATTCAAAAACAATTAGATAAACTAGAAGCAACCAAAATGAGTAATCAAGCTGAAAACGCAACGGTAACACCACAAAAAGAAACCATCGAATTTGACGATTTTACCAAATTAGATATGCGTGTGGGAACAATTATCGAAGCGGAAAAAATGCCAAAAACAAAGAAACTTTTAGTCTTAAAAGTAGATACTGGTATTGATGTACGCACTATTGTTTCAGGTATTGCAGAGAGTTTCACTCCCGAGGAAATTATAGGGAAGCAAGTTACTGTTTTAGTTAATCTCGCTCCTCGCGCATTGCGTGGTGTAGAAAGCCAGGGAATGATTTTAATGACTGAAGATGCACAAGGTAAACTCGTGTTTATGAACCCAGATACTGCCGGTGTAAAAAATGGTGGGGTGATTAGTTAAAGTCTCGACTGCGCTCGACAGGACAAATCTTTTTAAACTTAATTTTGATCTTGTGTCACATCGAGCGCAGTCGAGATGTCATCTAAAATTTTAAATATGAAAACGTATTTTGTTTATATATTAAAATGTTCAGATGGCTCTTATTATACTGGGTTGACTAATAACATAGAATCCCGTATAAATCAACATAATTCTGGACTGAATACTGAGAGCTATACATTCAAAAGAAGACCTTTAAACTTGGTTTTTTCGCAAGATTTTAGTGATGTCAATCAGGCTATACACTTTGAAAAAAAAATAAAAAGTGGAGCGCAAAAAAGAAAACTGCATTAATCAATGGAGATCACAATTTATTGCAAATTCTGGCCGAATATAGAAATGTAACCCATTATAAGTATAAACCAGAGTAGTGTCTCGACTGCGCTCGACATGACATTACTACTTCATAATTTATATTTGTGTCACATCGAGCGCAGTCGAGATGCATTTACATCATAAATAATCTAAATGTCCGCAATCCTCTCCTACCTCCTATCTCAAACAAACCTTCCGGAAAACAGCATCAAAAACACCTTGCAGTTACTTGATGAAGATGCTACTATTCCATTTATTTCTCGTTACCGAAAAGAACGTACCGGAAATCTTGATGAGGTGCAAATAGGTGAAATTGTAACATTCAAAGAGCAGTTTGAGGCTTTAGAAAAACGAAAAGCTGCCATACTAAAAGCGCTTACAGAACAAGAAGCGTTAACTCCAGAACTCAAAAAGCAAATTAGCAACACGAGTGATTTAATTGCACTTGAGGATATTTATTTACCCTATAAAAAAACCCGAAAAACTAAAGCAGACACGGCACGTGAAAATGGTCTGGAGCCTCTTGCAAAAATCTTAATGGCACAGAACGCAAATGATCTGGAATCTGCTGCTTTTAAGTTTCAAAATGATACCATTTCTAAAAATGCGGCTCTTGAAGGGGCACGACATATAATTGCAGAATGGGTAAATGAGCGTCCAGATATTCGTAATTATCTACGTAATCAATTAGAGCGCCACGCACAGATCACAACTAAAGTTGTCAAGTCTAAAAAAGACGAAGAAAAAGCACAGAAATATAAAGATTATTTTGAGTGGGACGAGTCATTAGCGCGTATTCCTTCACATCGGTTTTTAGCGTTAATGCGTGCTGCAGAAGAGGGTTTTATACGATTGAAGGTAGACATTGATAACGATAAAGCCTTGCAGAATATCGAGAATCGCATTATAAAATCTAATAATGCCTGTGCAGAGCAGATTCAAATGGCAATTGCAGATTCTTACAAACGCTTACTTTTTCCGGCATTGAGTAATGAGTCTTTAAGTGCTGCGAAAGAGAAGGCAGACAATGAAGCGATTTCAGTTTTTGCAAAAAATTTACGCCAGCTGCTATTAGGTTCGCCACTGGGCGAAAAACGCATTCTCGCTCTGGATCCCGGTTTTAGAACAGGTTGTAAAGTAGTTTGTTTAGATGAAAATGGCGGATTGAAACACAACGAAACCATTTATCCGCATCCTCCTAAAAACGACACAAAAGGTGCAATGCGTAAAATTAGTTTTCTGGTCGACGCACACAAGATTGAAGCGATTGCTATAGGTAATGGAACTGCTAGTCGGGAAACCGAACAATTTATCAAACGCATGCAATTCAATAGAAATATAGATGTTTTTGTAGTGAGTGAAGCCGGCGCTTCTATTTACTCAGCATCTAAAATTGCCCGTGATGAATTTCCTAATTATGACGTGACGGTACGTGGCGCCGTTTCTATAGGGCGTCGCCTGGCAGACCCGCTTGCAGAGTTAGTGAAAATCGATGCAAAATCTATTGGCGTAGGACAGTATCAGCACGATGTTGATCAATTAAAACTAAAAAGCGAGCTCGACCGCGTTGTAGAAAGTTGCGTAAATACCGTGGGCGTAAATATCAATACAGCTAGTGTTCCCTTATTGAGTTATGTTTCTGGAATAGGCCCTAAACTTGCTGAAAATATTGTTGCATATAGAGATGAAAAAGGAGCATTCACTTCGCGGAAAGAGATTTTAAACGTTCCGCGGTTAGGAGCTAAAGCTTATGAACAAGCCGGTGGCTTTTTACGAATAAAAGATGGCGAGAACCCGCTCGATGATTCTGCTGTGCATCCTGAACGTTATGAATTGGTCAAAAAAATGGCTAAAAAACTGAAAGTTTCCGTAGAAAATCTCGTGGGAAATAAAACCATTTTAAAAGAGTTAAGTCTCGAAGATTATGTGACCGATGAAGTAGGCCTACCAACGTTAAAAGATATTCTTGACGAACTTGAAAAACCCGGTCTTGATCCGCGTGAACCAGCAAAGGCATTTACTTTTAATCAAAATATACGCAAAATTGAAGATCTGGAGGTGGGTCAACTGCTTCCAGGTATTGTGAATAATGTTACTAATTTTGGTGCTTTTGTAGATATAGGAATTAAAGAAAGCGGCCTGATTCATATCTCTAATCTTGCTGATGGTTTTGTAAGCGATGTAAATGCATACGTAACCTTACAAGAACACGTAGTTGTAAAGGTGCTGGAGGTAGATATACCACGGAAGCGTATCCAACTCAAACTGCATAAGCTCAATGCTTAAAATCGCATATCATCCCATTTACAAACATCCATTGCCAGAAGGACACCGCTTCCCGATGGAAAAATATGATTTGCTCCCAAAGCAACTTTTGCACGAAGGCACCTGCACTGAAGCCAATTTTTTTGAACCTGGTTTTCCTGAGGAAAAATATCTTAAAGCTGTTCATACTGCAGCGTATGTAGATAATTTAAAGAAACTCAATCTAGACCGAAAAGCGATACGCAAAAATGGTTTTCCGCTGTCTCAAGAATTGGTAGATCGTGAACAAATCATCGCTCAAGGAACGATTCTGGGCTGTCAATATGCTATAGAAAATGGTATTTCTTTTAACATTGCAGGTGGTACTCACCACGCTTACAGCGATCACGGGGAAGCCTTTTGTTTATTAAATGACCAAGCGATTGGAGCGCGCTACCTTCAGGCTAAGGGGTTGGCTCAAAAGATTCTAATCGTAGATCTGGATGTACATCAAGGCAATGGTACGGCAGAAATTTTTCAGGAAGATGATTCGGTGTTTACATTTAGCATGCACGGCGCAGGTAATTATCCGTTTAAAAAAGAAGTTTCTGATCTCGACATTGCAGTGCCAGACAAAAGTGACGACCGCATTTATCTAGCATTGCTAAAAGAAACCTTACCGGGATTGATTAAGAAAGTAAATCCAGATTTTATATTCTACTTAAGTGGAGTTGATATTTTAGAAACCGACAAATTGGGACGACTTTCTTGTACAGTAGAAGGCTGCAAAGAGCGTGATCGTTTTGCACTAGAATGTTTTCGCGATAGTGAAATACCCGTTCAAGTAAGTATGGGTGGTGGTTATTCTCCTCAAATAAAGACTATTATTGATGCACACGCCAATACGTATAGGCTTGCTCAAGCTCTTTATTTTTAGTCAATTAACTTAAAACGTTGGGTGTTTTTCCCCATATTTAAATTAAAACAGTGATATTCAGCATATTAATTTTAATTTTGCAAATCACTTAACCTATTTGATATGAAAAATTTAAAAACCTTTTTTGCCCTTTTTATTTTAGCTACTTCTCTAATCTCATGCGATGCAGTTGATGATTTAACTGAAATTGAAGTTGATACTGAAATTTCTGAAGATTTTACTATTGTAGTAACGGAGGGAGAGACATTTTCAGAATCACTTTCTGTAAGTATTGATGATGAAAATGTTCAAGACAATCTTGATAAAATTGAAAATATTGAAATTGAAAGCCTAACCTATCAAATTATAAGTGTTAGCGGGACTGAAAATGTAATTGCTACCGGAGAGTTTTCAATAGCCAGTAGTAGTTTCCCATGGTTCTCTTATTCAGAGAGCGACTTTGTTAACCTTACCGCTGCAGCCGAGGCTGGAACCGTTTATGAAATTGAAGTTGACGAAGATGTTATAAGCGCATTTGAAGCAGATTTAAGAAGTGGAGCAACTGCTTCTATTCTTGCAACCGGAACAGTATCTGCGTCACCGGTGACATTTGTTGTACGCGTTAAAGCAAAAGTAAATGTAGTTGTAGATGCTATCTAACAGCAGTTTTAAAATTTAAAACAAAAACCCGATGTGCTGCATCGGGTTTTTTATTTTATGTAGTACTGCAATGCATAATCAAGATAAGTAGGTATAGAAAATCCCATCCTAAAAAGTTAAAAAATATTACCGACATTTGAGTAAATTAAATCTTGTGCTCGATTTTAAATTTAATCATATAGCATTATCTGTCAAGGATGTGACTAATTCTATAGCCTTTTATCAAAGCATTTTTCAATTTCCTGAAATTGAAAATACTGCATCCTCGTCTAATACGCGCTGGCTAGAAATAGGAGAAGGAAGACAACTTCATATCATACCCCGACCCGAAGCCATTATCAAAACCAATAAAGCTGTTCATTTTGCGCTTTCTACATCAGATTTAGATGTATTTATACAGCACCTCAACGATTTAAATATCGAATATTCAGACTGGCGTGGCACCCCAACAAAAGATTACATTCGCAAAGATGGTATTGCTCAGGTTTATTTTCAAGATCCCGATGGCTATTGGATTGAAGTAAATAATGCCATCTAAGTGATTTTTTGAAGAAAAATTCACCTTATCATCTTACCTGCTGATAATCAGTTTGATTCGCTCTATATTCAAAAATAATTGTAAAAAGTCTCATTATATTTATCATAAGCAGACTTAATACTTACCTCTAAATCGACAACGTTTTAGTAATTTTAAAGGTTACAACTACAATTATTAGCCTCCATGAGTAATTATCACATAAAACACTTAGAAGAGTATTTTCAAGTTTATCGTAAATCTGTGCGCAATCCAGAAAGTTACTGGGAAGAAATTGCCGAAGAACACTTTTTGTGGCACAAACGATGGGATGAAGTTTTAAGTTATGATTTTGAAAAACCGGAATTTAAATGGTTTAAAGGCGCAAAATTAAACATTACCGAAAATTGCATCGACCGGCACTTAAGAACCCGAGGAGACAAAACTGCTATACTTTTTGAACCCAATGATACTACTGAAAAAGCACAACATATAAGTTATAACGAACTCCACGAGCGAGTTTGTAAAATGGCGAATGTACTGAAAGATAAAGGGGTAAAAAAAGGCGATCGCGTATGTATTTATCTGCCTATGATTCCAGAATTGGCTGTTTCAGTACTAGCTTGTGCACGTATTGGAGCTATTCACTCTGTAGTCTTTGCAGGTTTTTCATCAACAGCACTAGCTACTCGTATTAATGATTCTTCGTGTAAAATGTTAATTACTAGCGATGGATCTTTCCGAGGAAATAAAAAAATTGATTTAAAAGGAATAGTGGATGCCGCATTAGAAAATTGTGAGTCTATAGAAAATGTGCTGGTGGTGAAGCGTATTGAAACCGATATTTCTATGCAAAACGGTCGGGACATCTGGTTGCAACCTTTACTGGACAATGCTTCTTCCTCTTGCCAACCAGAAATAATGGATGCTGAAGATCCATTATTTATTTTATATACTTCTGGTTCTACCGGCACCCCTAAAGGGATGGTTCATACCACTGCCGGTTATATGGTTTACGCTGCTTTTACCTTTAAAAATGTATTTCAATATAGAGAAGATGATGTGTACTGGTGTACAGCAGACATCGGCTGGATTACTGGTCATAGTTATATTGTTTATGGGCCATTAGCAAATGGAGCCACGACAGTTATGTTTGAAGGTGTTCCAAGTTATCCCGACTATGGTCGTTTTTGGGAAATTGTAGAGAAACACAAAGTAACGCAGTTTTATACGGCTCCAACTGCCATACGTGCCCTTGCAAAAGAGAAAACAGAATATGTCGAGAAATACGACTTATCAAGTCTTAAGATTTTAGGTACCGTGGGTGAACCTATTAATGAAGAGGCATGGCACTGGTATGACGAGAACGTAGGTAAGAAAAAATGTCCTATTGTTGATACGTGGTGGCAAACTGAAACCGGAGGGATTATGATCTCTCCTATTCCCTACTCTACACCGGCAATTCCCACTTTTGCTACTTTACCATTACCTGGAATACAACCTGCTTTAATGGATGAAGAAGGCAAAGAAATAAAAGGCAATCAAGTAGATGGACGTCTTTGTATAAAATTTCCGTGGCCATCGATGGCTCGTACAATCTGGAATAATCACCAGCGCTATAAAGAAACTTACTTTTCTGCATATAAAGGAATGTATTTTACAGGTGATGGGGCTTTGCGTGATAGTGTGGGTTATTATAGAATTACAGGACGCGTTGATGATGTGGTAATTGTAAGTGGTCATAATCTAGGAACTGCACCTATTGAGGATGCAATTAATGAACACCCTGCTGTAGCAGAAAGTGCAATTGTGGGTTACCCTCATGAGATTAAAGGAAGCGCGCTTTATGGTTACGTGATTTTGAAAGAAACCGGAGAAACCCGTAATCAAGACAATCTTAGAAAAGAAATAAATCAGTTAATTTCTGATCGTATTGGACCCATTGCGAAATTGGATAAAATTCAATTTACGAGTGGTTTACCAAAAACGCGAAGCGGAAAAATAATGCGTCGTATTCTACGTAAAATTGCGTCGAACGACACTTCAAATATGGGCGACACAAGTACTTTATTAAATCCCGAAATTGTTGAAGAGTTAATGGAAAATGTTATAAGCAGCTAATAAGCTGGTTATAATCAGTTATAAACTGAAGTTTTTAACAACTTTACTTTTAATTAAATGCGCTCTTCTAAAAGAATTATTAATTTAGTCATTTACTAACCTATCAAACACAGCATGAATACTATTAACAATCAAAACCCTCCTAAATCTTGGTTGGTAGAATCTATATTAGCCACAATATTCTGTTGCTTACCATTTGGTATTGCAGGAATTGTAAACGCTGCTAAAGTGGAATCAAAATTTGCTCAGGGAGATCTAGAAGGTGCAGAACGCGCTTCAGCAAATGCAAAAAAGTGGACACTTATAAGCGCTGCTCTGGGAGTGCTTGTTGTTTTGTTAGCTTTTATAGGTACTATGTTAGGCTTTGTCGGAAGTCAATACTAAAACATATTATTATATAGGTTTTGCACTTTTGGGTTTAGGTTTACTCGTATTTTATAAAACCTACAACCCAGAAGTGCATTCCTATTTTCCAAAGTGTCCTTTCTTATCACTTACTGGTTTGCAATGCCCCGGATGTGGTTCACAACGTGCCGTACATAATCTTTTAAATGGCCATTTTGTAAATGCTTTTAAACAAAATGCGTTACTGCTATTAGCAATGCCCTATGTTTTACTTGGACTCTTTTTAGAGTTTAAAAAACCATTGAGTAAAAAATTATTGAATATTAGAAAGCGCTTTTTTGGGTCCACAGCTATCTGGTGTATTCTAGGAATAATCTTTACGTTCTGGATTTTTAGAAATCTAACGTTTTAAAAAAATCTATTTACTTAAAAGCAATAATTCGTCACAAACGATTTCTGTGATATACCGTTTTTCACCTTGTTTAGTTTCATATGATCTAGAGGTAAGTTTACCTTCTATCGCAATCTCTTTACCTTTAGCAACATAATTTTCTACTAATTCTGCTGTTTTACCCCAGGCAACAACATTATGCCACTGCGTATCGGTAATGCGCTCTCCTTTGTTATTTTTATAATTCTCATTAGTAGCGATACTGAATTTTGCCAGTTTCTTACCTGATTCTAAATTGACGATTTCAGGATCATTACCTAAATTTCCGATCAACTGTACTTTGTTTCTTAATGTGCTCATGATTTGTGTTTTTCGTTAAACAGTTAATTTATTTTCGCAAAAGCGAATACTTATTTCAGTAAGCTGTAAGCATTGCAACTTAATGACACTGCAAAGATGAAGTACCTAAGAGAATCACTCGTTTATTAATCAGTTACTTACGTTTATTGTCGATTGTAAACGCTTACAATCATTTGCAATCATATTTTATACCATCTCTAGTTTCTACTTCACATCAAAATCATGGTGCACTAAAAATTAGAAGTAGTTATACGTAAGCTAACTATTAACTATATATTTAAATTTTAATTAAATGCTCAAAAAACTCATTGTTATGATAAGGTTGAAACAATATTCTCTACTATATACACTACTACTTACAGTCGTTTTTACAGCCTGTTCAACTGATGATAACAATATAAATTATAAGGTATCTTACACGTTACAGGATCTAGAAGTCATTCATAATGGTGACTCTACAAGTTGGAATCTAGAAGCACATTACAATAATTACAATTCAAAATCATTAAATTCTGACAATGCGTGTTTTATAGATGAGAAGTATACCTTTTTAGAAGATGGAGCGGTAAATGTTATATCTGGAGACGTAAATTGTTTTGCAGATGATACACAAACTGAAAACACTATTGTTACTTATATATTTAATGAAGATAATGAAAGTGTGTATATTCAATATGCGAAAAATGCCGAATTAGATGAAGTAACAAAATCGATATTCTTTAGTTTACAATTAGTAGAACTAGAAGAAAATCTGATGATTTTTGCAGCGGGAGATCGAGATAATTATGGAAAGGCATTAGTGTTTAGACGTTAGTAATTTTTACTAACGTCTAATATTTTAATACCTCAAACTAATAACCGTATTTAACACACAACAAACTGACTGTCAAATACTAAAATCTTATTTTAGTAAAAAACTTAGTATTTATGCAGAAGACTTGTCCAGAGTGTGGTGATAAAATTATAGGCAGAGCAGATAAAAAGTATTGTAGTGATGCATGTAGAAATTCTGCTAATAACAAATTAAATACAGACAGCAAGAATCTTGTGCGTAATACCAATAATAAGTTACGCAAGAATTATAGAATATTAGAAAAACTAAATCCTGATACTAAAACCAAAACCACTAGAGAAAAACTAGTTCTTGCTGGTTTTGATTTTGAGTTATTCACGAGTATTTATACCACAAAAGCCGGCACAACTTATTTCTTTGTGTACGATCAAGGTTATCTTCCTTTAGATGGAGACTTTTACGCATTGGTAAAGCGTAAATAAAACAGTTACTTCCAGGTAGCTCCTTTAAGTTGCAATGCCGCTTTTATAACATCCATTTGACTTATTTGGCCTACAAGTTTTCCATCTTCAACAATGGGAAACCGTCTATGCTTACGTTCAATAAAAAAACGAGCTGCATCAAAAACATTCATATTAGCATCTATTGTTTCTACATCAATAGCCATATTTTGTCCTACAGTGGCATTAAGCATAGGTAAATTATGATACCTACTATCAGATATATGCTTGATACAATCTCCTTCAGAAATAACTCCTAAGAGCTCATTATTTTCATTTACAACAGGCGCACCAGAGATTCGGTTTTTAATAAGTTTTTCCATAACCTCCATAATAGATTGGTCTGGAGTAAATGTTATTAATTTCCGAGTCATATAATCTGCTACCGTAATATTTACTTCATCTACAATGACCTTTGAGCGCTTGCCCATAAAACTCTTGATTCCCATATGATTAGATTTTAGATTCCTTAAGTTACCTATTTTTTTGGAAATCACGAACTCCTTTTTTTAAGCTCTATATGCTAATTTTAAATATTGTGCATAATGCCTAATCCAACTACCTTTATCCTTCATTTTAGATATATGAAAATTAATTACGCTGCAATTCTCTCGTTTTTACTTCTGTTAGGCCTTTTCTATTATAGTTTTTCTACTCATAAACCACACTCTATTTCTGGAGCTGAAACGCCATTAACACAGTTCTCAACTACCCGAGCTATGAGTTATGTAGACTCTCTTGCTCAGCATCCTCACAGTGTAGGGGTGCCTGCCCATAAAGAAGTTCAGGATTATATAGTTCAACAATTGACTGCTATGGGTCTCGAGGTAGAACTTCAAAGTGATTTTGCGTATAAACCGGGATGGGGAGCTTTAAGCAGAGCTGAAAATATTATTGCAAAAATTCCCGGCGATGGTTCTGGACAAACATTATTATTAATGTCCCACTATGATAGTGCTCCACATACGCAATCACGTGGCGCCAGTGATGCTGGAAGCGGAGTAGCTGCAATTTTAGAAACTGTGCGTGCCTTTAAAGCACAAGGTAAAAAGGCAAAAAATGATATAATTATTCTCTTTACAGATGCTGAAGAATTAGGTCTCAATGGGGCTTCTATTTTTGTAAATAAGCATAAATGGGCAAAAGATATTGACCTGGCCCTCAATTTTGAAGCTCGCGGCAGCGGTGGCCCCTCTAACATGATTGTTGAAACAAATGGCGGAAACGGAGCTCTTATCAAAGCATTTGCAAAAGCTAATCCTTCTCATCCTTTTGCAAACTCGTTAATGTATAGCGTTTACAAGCTTCTACCTAATGATACAGATTCTACAGTGTTACGTGAAGATGGAGACATCGATGGTTTCTTTTTTGCATTTATTGGTGATCATTTTGATTACCATACGGCCAATGATATTCCTTCGCGTTTAGATCCTGCTTCATTAGAACATCAAGGAAGATATTTGACAGCACTACTCGACTACTTTAAAGACGCAAATCTCAATTTAAAAGCAGAAGAGGATTATGTTTACTTTAATATGCCCCTACTAAAAATGATGTATTATCCATTTAGCTGGATACTACCTATGTTAGTGGGTGCGTGGATTCTATTTATAGCTCTACTGATATATGCAGTAAAGAAAAAAGAACTTAAACTTATTGCTATTGGTCGCGGCTTCTTACCTTTAATAATATCATTAATTGTAGGCTACATTCTAAGTCTTGGATGGAACTTAATCCTAGCTATAGACCCTGCACAGGCAGATATTTTACAAGGTTTTCCTTATAATGGTTATGAATTATTAACCGGTTTTGTGGCGCTAATGATCGCTATAACCTTTGCTGTTTATTATTTCTTTTATAAACCCAATGATGCTGCATCGTTAAGTTTTGCACCGTTATTTTTTTGGTTATTAATTGCCACGGGTGTAGGTATTTATTTAGAAGGCGCTTCCTTTTTTGTAATTCCGGTTTATTTTGGATTACTAGCTGTTTTTGTAATTTTGCAAAGCGGCAAACCCAACTTATTTATTCTAACACTTCTCTGTGCTCCAGCTATATTTATTGTAGCGCACTACATTAAAGAATTTCCAGTAGGATTGGGTTTAAAAATGCTGGTTGCAGCCCTAATGTTAACTGTTCTGCTTTTTGGCTTATTGCTTCCGGTAATTGGCTATTATAGAATGAAAGCTAAACTTGCCATCGCATTTGCGCTTGTAAGTATTGGTGCTTTTATTTCGGCGTATGCCAAGTCAGATTTTACAGAAGATCGCCCGTTTCCAACAAGTCTAAATTATATATATGATGTAGATAGCGGAAACACCTTTTACGCAACCTATAATACACATCTAGATGACTGGTTAAAATTAACACTAGGAGAAAACCCAGAAGTTGCATCAGAAATTTTTAACACTTCGGGATCAGGAAAATATGGCAGTAAATTCACTTTTGCCAAGAAAGCTCCTAAAAAATTTATTGCACCATCACAAGTCTATACATCTCGTGACACCGTTATAGATGGAAAGCGATTTCTAAATTTTAGTGTATTCCCACAACGCAATGTGAACGATATGGTTTTATTTTTATCAAAAAATGTAGTTCTAAATACAGTACGTTTTAATGGGCAGGAAGTTCAACCTGAAAATGGTGAAACCAACGTTCTCAATAATAGAAATTCTGATTACCTATTAAGTTATAGACTCACAAATAGAGAGCCATTAGAAGTAGAACTGGTAACAGAATCTAAAGCTGCGCTCGACTTTACCCTATTTGATTATAGTTATGATCTTTTAGAGAACACAGACTTTAACTTACCTTCGCGGCCTATAAATACAATGCCAATGCCTTTTGTTAATACAGATGCGCTCATTACAATTCAGCATTTTAATTATTAAACGGCTTTATACACTTTAGATTATGAGTACGATTGCAATAGCGGGTTTAGGATGGTTAGGTTTGCCGCTAGCTGTTCAATTACAAGAATTAGGTCATACTGTAAAAGGTTCTGTAACCTCTAAAGAAAAAAAAGCACAATTAGCTTCTTATGGAGTTGATGTATATCAAGTAGAAATTGCAGAAGATGAAATACGCGGTGAGATAACTACTTTTTTGGCTAACGTAGATATTTTAATTGTTCTTATTCCGCCAGGATTACGTCGTAACACAGGTCATAATCACGCACTTCGAATGGCTCAATTACTCGATGCAGTTGAAAATGCATTAGTTAAAAAAGTTATCTTGATTAGTAGTACTGGTGTTTATGATGACTCCCAAGGTGTAGTGACCGAGGCAGATGTGCCTAAACCGCAAGACGTTAAAGGCAACCAACTTCTAGAAGTAGAACAGCTGTTCTTTAAGTCATCTACAAGTGACAATACGGTAATACGCTTTGGAGGGCTGTATGGCGGAAGTAGAAATCCGGTAAAATATCTCGCAGGAAGAACCGGCTTAACAAATGGAGATGCACCTGTAAATATGATACATCGCCAGGACTGTATAGGTATTATTTTAGCTGTTATCTATAAAAACGCTTATGGGCATATCTTCAATGCCGTGAATCCAGAACACCCATCTAAGAAAGCATATTATACGACACAAGCTGAGCAATTAGGCTTAGAACCCCCTCATTACAACTCAGAAGAAGAACATGTGTATAAGCAGGTAGATTCAACAAATATCAAGTCTGTACTCGGATATTCTTTTCAGAAAAATCTATAAAAAAAACCCGGCAAGCACATACCGGGTTTTCAAGGAATTCTTCTGGTTGGTCAGAAGAAAGGCTAACACTAACTAACAGCGTTTTAAGCTACTGTTTCTTGTAACTGAAACAATTGCGCATTTAGAAATTGTAGGGCATTTATTTTTTCACGAGTAGGAACTAGAAGTGAAATATTATTATTGCTTCCTCCGTAGGCAATCATACGCACAGGAATAGAGTTTAGAATTCCGAAAGCTTTGTAAGATTCTTGATCTGCTATAAGGTTTTCTCCTACAATACAAATGATACTATGATCTTCTTCAACAGTCACTTCTGCAATTACAGATAGCTCTGTAATAATTGCTTTTAAATGACTGGAATCATCAATAGTTAATGAAATTGCAACTTCCGAAGTTGTAATCATATCTATAGAAGTCTCGTGGCGATCAAACACCTCAAATATGGTGCGTAAAAAACCGTGAGCACCTAGCATTCGGTTAGATTTTATTTTTATTGCAGTAATACCATCTTTAGCCGAGATAGCTTTGAGTCCGCGGTTATGGTACTCATTTGATATTTTTGTTCCTGGAGCAGAAGGCTCAAATGTATTTTTTAACCATACGGGAATATCTCTGTCAATAACAGGTGCTACCGTTTGCGGATGCAGGATTTTTGCTCCAAAATAAGCAAGCTCTGCAGCTTCATTATACGTCAAATGCTCTATAGGATTTGTACCCTCAACATATCTAGGATCGTTATTATGTAGTCCATCAATATCGGTCCAAATCTGCACTCCTTCTGCAGATACAGCTGCGGCTACGATAGTCGCACTAAAATCACTTCCTCCACGTTTTAGCGTTGCCAAAGAACCTCGCTCATCACGACATACAAAACCTTGCGTAATATATAATTGAGATGGGTTTTGCTCTAATTGCGGTAACAACGCTTGTGATACTGCTTCAATATTAGGGTTTTCTACAGATCCTACATTCATAAATGTACTTGCATCAAGCAATACATTAGCCACTTTTTCTTGTGTTAGAAACCTAGAAAACAAAGAAGTAAGCATTGTTTCCCCGTAGGTTACTAATTCCGCATAGGTAGTTAGAGTACGACCGGCTCGCGCTACATTATCTATATTTATAAGAAACTCATCGATTTGCGCCCGAGCTGATGCTTGATTTTCTGCTGTAAATAAATCATCTATAGCCTCATTGTGTTTTGCGCGTAATTGCTCGATCACCTCATCAATACGTGCAGTATTTTTATCTATGCTTGCCTGATTAAGACTTACAAGTAAATTAGTAACTCCAGACATTGCAGATAACACTACAATCTTAGGACTTTCTGTTACCGCAAGTATCTCTACAACTTTTCTAATATTTTGAGCACTTCCTACAGAAGTTCCGCCAAATTTTAAAACATTCATCTTCATTAATTTAGTGCTGCATAGTTAAACCGAAAAAAAGAAGACTGAAAAAAATTCAACAATTTTATATAAATTTGTACAAATTGTTAAATATATAACATTGAAAACAATCACCTCTGTAGTCGAGCAGCTTATAAAACACCAGCCTTATACTGAAGACGCTCTTATGCGTAAGATTATAAACTATAGCGCTCTAGCCGAAGATTTTCAGCCTAGAATTGAAAAAGAGCTTGGTAAAAAGGTTAATGTAGGATCTATCGTAATGGCATTGCGGCGGTATTACCCACAAAAAAGACTAGATGAACGGGTGATGCGAGATCTGGGAGATATTGTTGTACGTAGTGGTATCACAGACTTCACCTTTTTAAATTCGAATACAATTTTAGAGAGTCAGTCTAAATTGCTTGAGCAAACAAAAAATATTCCGAAGGCCTATTTAACATACTCCAGCACATTTCATGAAAGTAACATTCTGGTGTCTAATGATCTCACTAAACTTGTTGAAGATTGTTTTGCAAATGAAACCTGCGTGATGGTAAAGCATGATTTGTCTTCCTTATCTATAGCGTTGCCTGTTAATAACTCAAAAACAGTAGGTCTTTATTTTTATATTTTCAAATTGCTGGCTTATGAGGGAATACCAATTTTTGAAGCCATTTCAACATCAAATTATTTTACCTTATTCCTCGAGAAAGAATACGTTAATCAGGCATTTGCACTTATAAATGAAATTAAAGGATAAAAAAAACCCGAAAGCGATGCTTTCGGGTTTTTTAAATAATTCTAATATATTTACCAGATTCGTACTCGTTTTTCTACCGGTACAAACATTGCATCTCCTTCTTTAATATTAAAAGCTTCGTAAAAAGCATCTATGTTTTGAAGTGGTACATAAGCACGATACATACCTGGAGAATGTGGATCTGTCTTAATACGTGTTCTTAAAGCATCATCACGCATTTTTGTACGCCAGATAGTTGCCCAGCTAATGAAAAAACGCTGCTCTGCAGTAAAACCATCTATAGGTCCTGGTTTTTCATTCTTCTCATAGAATTTTTGCAATCCTGTGTATGCAGCAAGCAATCCACCTAAATCACCGATATTTTCACCCAATGTGAATTTACCATTAATATAAAGACTGTCTGCTACTTCTATGGCGCTGTACTGTTCTGCTAAAGCTCCACTACGCTCAGAAAACGCAGATAAATCTTCATCTGTCCACCAATTCTTTAAATTACCATCACCGTCAAATCGTGAACCACTATCATCAAAAGCATGTGAAATTTCGTGACCAATTACAGCTCCAATCCCACCATAGTTTACTGCTTCATCGGCCTGATAATTGTAAAATGGAGGTTGTAAAATAGCCGCCGGAAATACAATCTCATTAAATGATGGATTAAAATAGGCGTTAACAGTTTGAGGAGACATTCCCCATCTAGTCTTATCTACCGGCTCTTTGTAATCTGCATTATTTTTATCTTCTGCCCAAGAACCTGCTGCTAATAAGTTTTCAAAATACGTTTTATCTGCGCTGATTTCTAATTTTGAATAATCTTCCCACTTATCTGGATAGCCTATTTTTACTGTAAACTTGTCTAACTTATCAATTGCCTGAAGTTTAGTAGAATCTGTCATCCACTCCAGGTTGTTAATACGATCTCTAAACGCATCTTTTATATTATCAATCATCGCCTCGGCTTTTGCCTTTGCTTCCGGAGGAAATACTTTATCTACGTACAATTTACCTAGAGCCTCACCTAAAGTATTATCTACAGTTTCTAATGCACGCTCATCTGCAGGTTTCTGTTTTGGCGTTCCATTAAGTGTTTTACTGTAAAACTCCCAGTTTGCATATTCTAGCTCTGTAGTTAAAGCATCTGACCACGAGTTAAGAGTTGTCCATCTCATTAGTAATTTTAGATCATCAACAGCTGTTTTTGCTAAAACAGTTTGTAATGACTGCATATATTTAGGTTGTAACACAATTACCGTATCAACTTCTTTTGATAAACCTTGATTTTCAAAATAGGTTTTCCAGTTAATTGCTGAAGTCATTTTTTGAAGTTGCGCAACGCTTCGTGGATTATTCATATTGCGAGCATCTCTGCGAGCAACTTTGTCCAGTCTAGGTTCTGCTAATTTAGTTTCAAGTGCTAAAATGCGATCGGCCTCTGCTTTTGAAGTCGCTTCGTCATCTCCGGCATATTGCAACACCCAGCTAATATATTCTTTGTACTGCTCACGTATTTCTTTTGATTTTGCATCTTGCTCTACATAATAATCGCGATCTGGCAAACCTAATCTCCCCGGAGCAATATACCCTGAGTTCATTTTACTGTTAGAAAAATCTGAAAATACACTGAAGTTTACGAAAGGAGAAACCACACCATTACGCTGTTGACCTACCTTTTGAATATCTTGTACAGATGTGATCGCTGCAATACTTTCTAATGCAGGCTGAAGCGGCTTTAAACCAGCAGCATTACGAGCAACAGTATCTAACTGTCCTTCATAAAGAGCTAATGCTTTTGCTTGATCTGTTTTGGGACCATAACTATTTTCTTTTTGAGCGTCTGCAATAATCGCTAGAACATCTTCTCTAGTTTTTTTGCGCAGTACGCTAAAGCCTCCCCAAGTAGATTCTTCTTCCGGAATTTCTGTATTACGCATCCAATTTCCATTTACAAAATCGTAAAAGTTGTCTTGCGGTTTTACCAAAGTATCCATATTTGCAAGATCTAAAGCAGGTATTTTTAATTCTGCAGTATCTTGCTTTTTAGCTTCATCCTTACAGGATGTTAAACTCAATATTCCCAGTGAAACAGGGAGTATCATTCGTGCAATTTTATTCATATATAATTTAAAAAATTTGTGGTTATTTTAATTTAGTTAGCCCTTAGTTTCGTGATAAGCGCTTGATCGTGTTCTTTCTTGAGATCTGTAAGTTGACTTACATCCCCATTAGGCACAGCTATAGACAGTACATAGTGCTGTACTTTCCAGATTTTATTTTCTAAACGCATCACGCCAGAACCTCTACATATACCCATTTGTGTTTCTAAAAGCTCATCAAACCAAGCAACTTTAGATTTCTTAGGATGATAAATAGTACGTTCTAATGTTTTAAAACTCCACGCTTTTCCTGATTCAAAATAAGGTTTTGCATAAGATTTAAATTCTTCTATTTGCCAGTTTTCTTCAGCATCTGTACCTATAAATACAGCATCACTTGTCATATTTTCAAAGTATGCATCAAAATTTGCTTCTGCTGCAGCCCGGTGCCAACTTTCTAATTGACTATTAATTGCCATTTCGGTTTGATTTTGCCCAAAAGTTATTGCAGAAATCAACGGTAAAAATAAAAGTAGTATTCGTAGTTTCATACTTGAATATATTTAGTTTTTGCGAGGAGGGTTTGATGACAATTGCACAGCTGTTGTCGTATCACGTTTTGTAGATAATGAATCTGCTTTTATCTGATATTTTTCCAGTAATTCTTCAATAGACTCCTGATACTTTAAATTGATCTGCAGTTTTAAATTTTGAAAGGCATTATAATATTCAGTTGCCTCTTTGTTCACTAAAGCTGTATCAACATTAATTTTTGATGCTTCTTGAACAAGTGTGTTTGTTTTTGAAAAGAAAACTGTTAATCGAGATTGAATGGCACTATTAACAATACTATCATTAGGATCTTTCTGAGCATTCCCAGCGACTTTAATCCATTCTTCACCCTGCTTCCGAAGATTTATAAGCTTTATTGTATCTAAAGCCTTTACATAGTCTGTTAATGCTTTAAAGTCTTCCCAGACCTCAATACGCTGTTGGGCAACGGGCGTCAATACAATTTCCTGTTTTAACTGAGGCTGCATTTTGATCGTTAACGTATCTGTCGCTAAGCGTGGATCAACAGTAACTTCTTTTTTATCCTCGCACGAAGTAAGCAGTACTATAAGAAAGGGAATTAATATAAATCTCATAGCCTCAAAAATACACAAAGGTTTCCATAAAAAAAGCCCCTTTCACAAGGAGCTTATAATCGTTTAAAAGTAGATCTTACATAATATGATTAATCTCTTTATTGAGCGTATCAAAAGCTCTGTAAATCGTTTTCAAATGATTCTGAACTACTGCCTCTCGCGTTTCATCGCGGTTTACTTCTATATAAAATTCCTTCACTTCCTCATTTACTTTATCAACCTGACTTTTTATTTCAGGTAGTTCTAAGTTTTCGGGGATATTTTGTGACATTGAATTACAACTTATTGCGAGATTTGAACGCAGGTCTACAGCATTCAGGGCATTTGTGTTTGAGATAAGAATAATCGTTTTTTCTAACGCGAGATAACCATCCCACATTTTCACAGCCTCTTTGGCATTGGGTTCTAATTGCTCAACATTTGCTCTCAAAACTAAGTCTTGAGAATCGCTTGCACCTTTATTCTTACAAGACAAAAGTGTTGTCAAGGCAATAATTAAGATTACAAAATTGGTTTTCATTATTTGGGGGTATTTAAGCATGTAAAATTAAGGTAACTAACACGCTCTTAGAATTTTCTGATAATAAAGTATTCCTAAAAATCTACTGAAAATCCTCTAATACCCCCACTTATTATTAAATTCTGTTAAAACAAAAACGCCTGCAAAAATTGCAGGCGTTTTAATGAACTTTTATTTTTTACTCCTATTGATTATCATCTACTACAGACTTACCGTTTTTAGAAACTGTTTCTTTGATTTCTTCATTTAAATCATCAAACGCTTCTAGAAGTTCTTCTACTTGATTTCCTATCTTTTTCTGATCGTTACCTGATTTTGCAATAACCATTTTCAAATCTGCAACTTCTTCTTTTATATCTTTAATATCTTCTTGAACTTCCTCAGTAAGAAGAGATTTAGGAATTGAAGATTCTAGATTGTTAGCATCAGCAACAAGTTGAGATACAAAATCTGTAATTTCAGCTTCAGGAACTTCTTTAAGATCTAATGCCTTAACAGAATTTGAAAATGACTTTAGATTCTTCCAGCCATCAACATCTGCTTTAAGCTTTGTATCAACTTCAACATTTTCCCAATTAATAGAATAATCGTCTGGCAAAGCTGGCTTCTCTAAAGAACCATCAATCGCAGCATCTGCATAACGTTCTTTTTCTGATACCGTACTATCTCCTACATTTTGAACTTCTTCTGTAGTTTCATTTACCTGTGCTTCTTTTTCTGCATCATTTTTACAGCTTACCAGGGCCACTGTCATCAACACACCCGTAGCAACAACACTCATATATTTCATATTATGATTTTTTAAATTTTATCAAAAGTAAAATTAAAAGAGATACGTATAACTTCTGTTTTAGATTAGATAAAAAATACTTAAACTTTAATAAGAATTTTAACTTTTATGGTCTCTCAAACAATACAAAAGACTTAAATTCTATAAGGTTAACTCAATTTTAAAAAATAGCGAATTGCTAAATCATATCTTTATCGAGCTATGAAAAATTGAATAAGTATGAGTATTACAAAAGAAACAGAAAATTTTAGTGATCGTGAACTTGATCGAATTATCGAAATGGCTTGGGAAGATCGAACGACCTTTGACGCGATAGAATTTCAATTTGGTCTTAAAGAACAAGAAGTTATAGAACTGATGCGAAGGCAAATGAAACCTTCAAGTTTTAGGATGTGGCGGGAGCGCGTACAAGGAAGAGCTACTAAACACGCTGCTAAGCGAAACTTTGAGAAAGGCACTTTTAAAAGTACCAGACAAAAGCAAATAACCCATAATAAAATTAGTAAACGCTAATTTTTTAAATCAAAAAAGCCGTTAATGTATATTAACGGCTTTTGTTTTTTGAAAGTATAACTTTGTCTCATATAGAGAACTTAGTATTATTCATTACTTACTACACGATCTCCAGAAAGTTTCCAAGTATTTACAGCAGAAACTCTAGAGTCATTATAATCAACTTCACGTAAGGTATCTTCATTCCAGAAAAACCACTTACCGGTCTTTTCACCATTTGTATAATTAGCTACAGCAGTTTTAGATCCGTTTTTATCAAAACTTACCCATTCTCCTGTTAACTTACCATCTTCAGTATAAAAACCTTTTTGACTAACCTCTCCATTGTCATGAAACAAAGTTGCTTTTATCAAATTACCGTCTTTCACATAAACGTTTTTTTGCTTCTCTTGTGCAGATGCAAAACTTACAACACCCATCAAGGCAATAACAACTAGTAACTTTTTCATAATAATAGTATTTGGGTTAAACTTTACTTTACAAATCTAACAAATAATTAAACATAAAGCAATGTTTAGGTAACGTTAAATTAACATTAAAGTGTTTATTAACTGTTTTTCAGTATACTATGTCGCTGCAGTTTATTAAATCCTTTGCTCTACTTGGCTTTACAGTACATTTTTAATTAAATTATACCCTATAACATGCCCTACTTATAACATTGTCGTAACATTCAGCCTAAAAATAAGTATCAAATTTGCAGCCTGAACTGATTCATCTAAATATGGATAACATTTACCTAATTATGCTTATTGCATTAGCTATCCTAGCTATTGCAGACCTTGTTGTTGGAGTAAGTAATGACGCCGTCAACTTTTTAAATTCTGCCATTGGATCTAAGGCAGTTTCTTTTAGAACAATTATAATAGTAGCTAGTGTTGGGATAGCTTTTGGAGCGCTATCATCAAGTGGTATGATGGAAGTAGCCCGTAAAGGTATTTTTGTGCCAGAAAAATTCTACTTTGATGAGATCATGATCATTTTTATGGCCGTGATGCTTACCGATATATTACTTCTCGATTTTTTTAATACACTAGGACTTCCCACATCTACAACAGTTTCAATCGTGTTTGAATTACTGGGAGCTGCATTTTGTATGACCTTTATAAAATTAGCAGGAACACCAGATACACTATTACATTTAGGGGAGTATATTAATTCTGAAAAAGCAATTGAGATTATAACCGGGATACTGCTCTCGGTCGTCATTGCTTTTACGGTGGGAGCGCTCGTACAGTTTTTCACAAGGCTATTACTAACCTTCGATTTCAAAAAACGACCCGTATGGAATGCTGCTGCTTTTAGTGGTATTGCTATTGCCTCTATAAGTTATTTTATAATTATTAAAGGTTTAAAAAGCGCAGATTTTGTTCAAGGAGCCTTTATAGACTGGGCAAATTCAAATGTTTGGGAATTTATAGGTTATAGCTTTATTGTCTACTTTATAATTAGTTACGCCCTCATTAAGCTTGTAAAATTAAATGTATATGTACTGGTAATTATCGTAGGTACATTTGCATTAGCAATGGCATTTGCGGGTAACGACCTTGTAAACTTTATTGGCGTACCAATGGCAGCTTATAATTCATATGAGATTTGGCTGGCAAGTGGAGAACCTGCAAGTACATTTACTATGGAATCTCTCGCTCAAAAGGTACCTACACAGCCGCTATTATTACTTTTTGCTGGTCTAATTATGATTTTAACCCTTTGGTTCTCAAAGAAAGCCAGAAGAGTTGTTAAAACATCTGTGGATTTATCCAGACAAGATGAAGGTCAGGAACGCTTTAAATCTAATGCGTTTTCACGCTCCTTAGTACGCGGCACAATGAAGTTAAATACGGGTTTTGTTGCTATACTACCTAAACCGATTCTTAAATATATTGAAGTAAGATTTTCTAAACCAAAATCAACTATTCGTGTTGCTGCAATAGACACTCCGGCTTTTGACCTTGTGCGCGCTGCAGTAAACTTAATGATTGCCAGTGTTCTTATATCTGTAGCAACCTCACTAAAACTTCCACTTTCTACAACATATGTAACATTTATGGTTGCAATGGGTACCTCTCTTGCAGATCGTGCTTGGGGCAGTGAAAGTGCAGTATATCGTGTGGCTGGTGTTTTAAATGTAATCGGAGGTTGGTTTATGACCGCTATAAGTGCATTTACTGCTGCTGCGATAATGGCGTTTATACTTTATAAAGGTGGAAGCATTGCACTCTTCTTATTATTTGCAATTGCTATAGCAATACTTGTACGCAATTACATGAATCACAAAAAACGTTCTGAAGCAGAAGCTGAAGAAGGTCGTCTTATGCGTGCAGTAAGTAGCTCTATTCAAGGAATTATAAACGAAAGCACAACTAATGTAGCCTCCTCATTTAAAAGAGGAAGTAAAGTATATGTGGGTGCTATAGAAGGTCTTGCTAAGGTTGATCTTGGCAAATTACGTAAGAGTAAAAAAGGAATTACAAAACTTAATGCAGAGGTTGAAGAGTTACGTAATAACTTATACTATTTCATTAAAAATCTTGATGAATCTCACGTACAAGCCAGCCGATTTTACATAGATGTTTTAGGCTATTTACAAGATGTAACCCAATCAATAGACTTTGTTGTAACATCTAGCTACAATCACTTAAACAACAATCATAAAGGCTTAAAATTTACGCAGCTAAAAGATCTTAAGGAAATTGAAGAGCGCTTAGATGTATTATTTAGCCAGATAGAAGACGCTTTTAAAGCCAAAAATTTTGATGCGCTCTTACCTATTCTTGAAGAAAAGCAAAATCTACTGGATAGTCTTTCTATTAAAATGGAAAAACAAGTACAACGTACCAGAAGTAGTGATTCTAGCCCTAAGAATACCATGCTTTATATAAGCTTACTTCAGGAGACTCAAGATCTTATTGTAGCAACAATGAATATTCTAGAACATTACTATATAGAGTATAAGAAACATATGTAATCTCATAATATACTTAAATCAAAAGCCGAAAACGCACTGCGTTTTCGGCTTTTCTATTTCCGACTTATTCATACAATCAGAATCATCTTATTCAGCAAAGAAAGCAACCACTTCCATTTAGTATTATAATAGTTTTCAGCTAAAATATAGAGCTCTTACAAATTAAGACATGCCCTAGGTTATTCAGCACAAGCTCCTAAACCTACATTCAAAGAGTTTTCTATAGGTATAGAAGTGCTAGAATCCATCCTTATTTCCGCTGTTTCCGTATAAATAACCAACTTTAATTTTTCGTAATCTCATTTACTGAACTAAAAAAGCCCGCTCTAAATTAATAGAGCGGGCTTTTTAATTAACTACTTAAAAACTATTTATGAGCCGCACATTAAACAATCATCATCACCTTCGGCTGCTTTTGCCTGCGCGATAATTGCTTTCATTTCTGCAGCGCTCATTGGTGCTGTATTTACCTCTTTTTCCATTTCTACTGCAACCTCTACTGCTTGCGGCTCCTTAGCTTCGTAAGGTGTAGCGCGCTCTTCTACAGAGTCTGGTCTGTGAACAGGAGCCGCTGTTGCTTTTAAAGTATCAGCCGCACGCTCTGCAACATGTTTTTCCTGCACTGGCGCTTGCTTAGCCTCTTTATTAAGTGTGAACTTAATTGCATCTACAGCAGATTTCGTTCTTAAATAATACATTCCTGTTTTAAGACCGCTTTTCCACGCATAGAAATGCATTGACGTAAGCTTCGAGAAGTTAGCATTCTCCATAAACAAGTTAAGAGACTGTGACTGATCGATAAAGTAACCACGGTGACGTGACATATCAATAATATCTTTCATGCTCAGCTCCCAAACGGTTTTGTAAAGCTCTTTTAAATCTTCAGGAATGCCATCTATGTGCTGTATTGATCCATTAGCACGCATAATTGCTTGCTTAAGCTCTTCATCCCATAAACCTAATTCAACTAGATCTTCAAGAAGGTGTTTATTTACAACAATAAACTCTCCAGAAAGTACACGTCTTGTATAGATATTTGAAGTATAAGGCTCAAAGGCTTCATTATTTCCTAAAATTTGAGAAGTTGAAGCTGTAGGCATAGGCGCTACTAATAAAGAGTTACGCACACCGTGCTCCATAACTTCTTTACGTAATTTACCCCAATCCCAACGACCGCTTAATTCCTCATCTTTTATACCCCATAAGTTATGTTGAAAATCTCCTTTAGAAATAGGAGAACCTTCAAAGGTAGAATAAGCCCCCTCTTCTTGAGCCATTTCTTTTGATGCAGTAACCGCAGCAAAGTAAAGAGTTTCAAAAATCTCCTGGTTTAGTTTTTTAGCTTCATCAGAAGTAAACGGTAAACGTAATTTTATAAACGTATCTGCAAGACCTTGAACACCTAGACCGATAGGACGGTGGCGCATATTACTGTTTTCTGCCTCCTTAACCGGATAATAATTACGATCAATAACCTTATTAAGATTACGGGTTACGCGTTTTGTTATTCTAAATAATTCTTTATGGTCAAACTGCCCGTCTTTAATAAACATAGGCAATCCTATAGAAGCAAGGTTACAAACCGCTACTTCATCTGGACTTGTGTACTCCATAATTTCAGTACACAAATTAGAAGAACGTATTGTTCCTAAATTCTGCTGATTTGATTTACGGTTAGCCGCATCTTTATACAGCATGTAAGGTGTACCAGTCTCAATTTGAGATTCTAATATTTTCTCCCAAAGCTCACGTGCTTTGATCGTTTTACGTCCTTTTCCTTCAGACTCATATTTTAGATATAACTGCTCAAATTCTTCGCTATGTACATTGAATAAATTTGGACACTCATTAGGACACATTAAGGTCCAGGTATCATTATTCTGTACACGCTCCATAAATAAATCTGGAATCCACATAGCATAGAACAAATCACGTGCACGCATCTCTTCTTTACCGTGGTTTTTCTTTAAATCTAAGAAGTCGAAGATATCTGCATGCCAAGGCTCAATATACATAGCAAAAGAACCTTTACGCTTTCCTCCACCTTGATCTACATATCTAGCTGTATCATTGTAAACGCGCAACATAGGTACAATACCATTAGAAGTACCATTTGTACCACCTATGTAAGAACCTGTAGCTCTCACATTATGAATAGATAAACCGATACCTCCTGCGCTTTGAGAAATTTTTGCGGTTTGCTTTAGTGTATCATAAATACCATCTATACTATCGTCTTGCATGGTAAGTAAAAAGCAAGATGACATTTGTGGTTTAGGAGTTCCCGAGTTGAATAAAGTAGGAGTAGCATGAGTAAAGAACTTCTTAGACATTAACTCATACGTTTCTTTAACTGAAGCTAGATCATCTAAGTGAATACCTACAGCTACACGCATAAGCATGTGTTGTGGTCGCTCTGCGATTTTACCGTTTATTTTTAAAAGGTAAGAACGTTCTAAAGTTTTAAAGCCAAAATAATCGTAACCAAAGTCTCTACTATAAATTATAGAAGAATCTAATTCTTCTTTATGCTTTGTAATTACAGCATAAACATCCTCTGCAATTAACGGTGCCTTTTTACCCGTGCGTGGGTTTACGTACTCGTACAAATCTGTAACTACGTCACTAAAGGTCTTTTTTGTATTCTTATGCAAGTTTGAAACCGAAACACGAGCTGCTAATTTCGCATAATCTGGGTGTGAAGTGGTCATAGTAGCGGCAACTTCTGCAGCCAGATTATCTAACTCACTAGTTGTAACACCATCATATAAACCCTCAATAACACGAAGCGATATTTTAACCGGATCTACTAACGGATTTAAACCATAGCATAACTTTTTTATACGCGCTGTGATCTTATCAAACATTACCGGCTCTTTGCGGCCATCCCTTTTAACTACATACATAAGGCTTCAGTTTTTTTAGATTTTCTCAAATTATTTTGGCTAAAATTTGAGAAAAGTGGTTTAAGGGTCAAAATGAGAAACACTCCAACCTGATTAAATAAATATGGGTATTGTGTATTTGACCGAAGTCAAAAATGAAATTATAATCTAAAAATCAGCATCAAAGCTAATTTTCTGACCTTCTGTACCTCCACTTCCGGAAGCAACTCCAGCTTTTTGATATTCACCTACTCTTTTCTCAAAGAAGTTGGTTTTCCCTTGTAGGGAAATCATATCCATAAAGTCAAAAGGATTTGTTGTATTGTATTCTTTTTCGCATTCCAGCTCTACTAATAAGCGATCTGTTACAAACTCAAGATATTGAGTCATCAACTTAGAATTCATACCTATCAAACTCGCAGGAAGCGATTCTGTAATAAACTCTCTTTCTATATTCAATGCGTCAACGATGATCTCTCTTATGCGCTCTTTAGAAACTTTATTCACTAAGTGCTTGTTGTGTAAATGCACCGCAAAATCACAATGAACTCCCTCATCTCTCGAGATTAATTCATTTGAAAACGTAAGACCTGGCATTAAGCCTCTTTTCTTCAACCAGAAAATAGAACAAAAAGCACCTGAAAAGAAAATACCTTCAACAGCAGCAAATGCGATAAGACGCTCTGCAAATGATGGACTTTCAATCCATTTTAAAGCCCAATCTGCTTTTTTCTTTATTGCAGGAAACGTTTCAATAGCATTAAAAAGTTGGTCTTTCTCTTTTTCATCCTTTACATACGTATCTATAAGCAAAGAATAAGTTTCAGAGTGAATGTTTTCCATCATAATCTGAAAGCCGTAGAAAAATTTTGCTTCAGAATATTGCACTTCATTAACGAAGTTTTCTGCCAGGTTTTCATTAACAATCCCGTCAGAAGCTGCAAAAAATGCAAGAATATGCTTTATAAAGTAACGCTCATCATCATTAAGCTTTGTAGTCCAGTCTGAAAGATCTTGATGTAAATCGATCTCCTCTGCAGTCCAAAAACTCGCTTCCGATTTTTTATACCACTCCCAAATATCTGGGTGCTGGATGGGAAAAATCACAAATCGATTTTTGTTTTCCTGTAAAATTGGCTCTACTGCATTACTCATGTCCGTCTGTTTTTTTAAGTGATTAAGTACCGATAACTAGGGACTAACAAAGATCAAAAAAAAAGAGGGTTTTAAGCCAAAAAATGACTCGACGTTTTCAACAAAGTTTTCAACATCAGCCATGATAGAGAATTTATAACGACCATGATCGACATGTAGTTAACCAGCTATATTTCAATATTTTATAAGTTTAAGATATCTGCAGAAATACGGATCTATTTATACCCTGAAACCCTCTAGTTAAGAGGTTTGACACGCTTTAAAAAGAGATATTGGGAAGCCCTTTTTCATCCCCAAAAAGTTATGAAAAGCAATGAATTTTTATCACAATCTCGCCCAAACTTTAACACAATAAGGAAATAAAATACTGAAAACACAAATCAGTATTTTTAGTTTCAGAAAATTCTATTTTCAATTTTATCAGAAGGAGAAAAAGTACAGGCAATTATAAACTTCCCTCCCATTCTGCATAAAACTGGGTTAAGAAATCCTCCATGAATGCGTGACGCTTAGAAGCTATATCTTTTGCAGTTTGGGTATGCAATCTGTCTTTGAGCAGTAAAAGCTTCTCGTAAAAATGATTAATAGTTGGCGCTTCCGATTTTTTATATTCTTCAGGAGTCATGTCGAGCCGCGGTGGAATGGCAGGATCGTATAACTTTCGGTTTTTAAATCCTCCATAATTAAAGGTTCGCGCAATACCTATTGCCCCCAATGCATCTAGCCGGTCTGCATCTTGTACAATTTGCAACTCTGGACTGGTATATTCAGAAACTTTATTTCCGCCTTTAAAAGATATATTTTCAATAATAAGAATGACCGCTTCAATTAGCTCTTCTTCAGCGCCTTCTCGTTCTAAAAATTCACGTGCGAGTGCAGGTCCAACTGATTCATCCCCATCATGAAATTTTGAATCTGCGATATCATGAAGCAGAGCACCCAGAGCAACAACCATAACATTAGACTTTTCGCCTTGCGCTATATGCAACGCATTTTTATAAACGCGAAGAGTGTGAAACCAATCGTGACCACCCTCAGAATCAGCTAAGGTCTGTTTAACGAAAACGCTGGTTTTCTCAATAAGATCAAGGTCTGATTTATGTAAATGTATAAGTGCTTTCACAAGTCTCTTTTTTACTTTTATGATTTGTGTACTCTAATTTCTGAAAAATCTCCAAGTACTATTTCCTGAACGACTTTTACGAGCTCTTCCGGGTCGTATGAAGATACAGGTAGTGGTTTGTGCACCGTATGTGTTACATGAACTCCTATATCCTGCGGAAACCCTCCCCAGCGCATCAACTTCCAGGAGTTTTGAATGGTAACCGGCAATACAAGTGCTGTAGGCATCGATTTAAATAACGTTACCAATCCTCCTTTTGCAAACTCTTTAGGAATCCCTGTTTTGCTGCGTGTACCTTCAGGAAAAATTACTACCGATCTGTTTGTAGAATTCATAGTCTTAGTAAGGTCTCTTATCGCCACAATGGATTGGCGTTTGTCTTTGCGGTCTATTAATGCAGAACCTCCTTTGCGTAAATTATATGAAATACTGGGGATGCCCTTACCCAGCTCAACTTTGCTAATAAATTTAGGATGTAAACGCCTTAAATACCAGATGATGGGTGGTATATCCCATTGGCCCTGGTGATTTGCCACTATAATAATGGGCTGATCCCTATTGAGCTTATAATCATTTTTAAAAGTAAATCTTGTGCCCAAAAGATTAAGCGTGCGCATGATCATGAAGTTAAGATAATCAACGCTTTTTTTATGTGCCTGATATCCAAAGAGGTTATAACATAGCCATTGAACTGGATGAAAAATCACTATAACCAAGCCAAAAGCCAGATAAAATATAATACTTAGTGGATATGCAACTAGTTTTCTCATAGACTAACATTGATGACAAAATTCTGGTTTGTCATTAACCCACAAATTTAAGTATAATGATTGTTTAAAATGCGGCTTACCCCCAAGCTAAATAGGAAAGAAACTTTTAATCTGGGGAAAAAACCCCTTATATCAAAAAATAAACTCCCTTAAATTAGCCTCAACTTATTTAAATGAATCAATCACTTAAAATAAAATTAGCTGTAAGCATCGCATTGTTTAATGCAATAGCCTTGTGCGTTAATTACTTTGGAATATCACCAAAAATAGAGGCAACAACAGCAAATCAAAAATTAGAAATATATTTATTTACAGACTCAGAGATCGGCTTAAAATCCAATTTGCAAGAAGTTGGGCCTTTAGCGCAAACGCCTGATGGTTTCTGGCCTTTTGAAGCTTTTTACATAAACACTTCAACAAGCGAAACAGATTATACCGGAAGGTTTAGAGGGTTTTTTGCCGGCTTTGATTTTTTTGAATTTATTTTTTATAACAGTCTGCTTCTAGCTACTCTTTTATTTCTTAAGCTCTGGTAGTTTTATTGACATTTGATACAGGCTATTACTCTTCATAAATAAACAAGGCCTCAATAGTGCAATTAAATACCGCCGCCAATCGAAAGGCCGTTGGCAAACTCGGATCATATTTGCCTTTTTCGATAGCATTTATCGTTTGTCGTGAGACTTCTATACGTTGTGCCAAATCTTCTTGAGTAAGATTAAATGAAGCTCTTAGATCTTTTATCTTATTTTTCATGAGTATTTTCGGCTATTTATTACTGTACAGAGAATGTAAGTCACTCCCATAAACATTACCAGCATGCTAATTTCGGCATCACTAGCTATAAGATTTGTAGTATCTAATTGAGAGTATGCCAGCCCCACGACAACAGCAAGTCCTAATGTGAGTCCCATTGACTCTAATTGAATTTTACGCTGTAACTCATCTCCAGAATTCACAAATTCTCTGTTTTTAAGTATCATTCCAATACCTACACTTAGATTTATGAGAATAGCGATACCGGTGAGCAATTGAGACTCCCATAAATACATAGAACCAAATGTCACTAACGCAGTCGCTAAAACATATCCTAATGCCCACATTAGAAGTTTCTTTTTAGAATAACCCTTTTTTGAATTCATAAAAATGATTTTAAAATTAATGTAAAGTGTACTTTACAAATATAAAGACATTTTAATATGTAAAGCAAGCTTTACATATGTTTATTTTCAGAACTCGTATAGAATTAGCGTCATGGAAAGGATAGGCAGTTGGATATAACAAAACGTATAAAAACAAAAAAGCCTCAACTATAAATAGTTAAGGCTTAATTTTGCTCCCCCTCTTGGGCTCGAACCAAGGAATCTATATATCTTATTTTTAAACCTTTAGCTAGTTATCAAATTATTACCAACCGAATTGTATGCCTTTTTAGTTTGAGATTAATTTAAGATTCATTGCTCTAAAGGTCATAGCTGATTCACTAACTTCAAATTCTTTAGCAAGATGACCTATAATTTCATCATCCGAAAAATACGGGAATTTTTCCATAGCAGTCCTAAAAGCCTTTTGAACAAAACTTTTAGGCATTAAAAGATTAGCTGCAAAAGCATTTGCTTCTCTTTCTCGGCGATTCTCAATATTTGAAAGTCTACCACCCCCTTTGCGAAACATTACTAAAGCATTATCTACAAATATGTCATTTCCATTGGAATCTGTATCTACATGTAATATAAAATGCCCTAGTTCATGAGCCATCGTGAATCTTCTTCTAACTGGAGAATTAGTTGAATTAATAACCATTTTTGCTGAACCTTGTCTTATTACAAGTGCTCCAGATAAGTCGTCCTCAAAATAATCCTCCTTAATCGTTATGTTTAAGTTTTTTATAATTTCTTTTACTCGAACTGGATAAGAGGTAATATTTTGTTTTTTCAGGATATACTCTACAGTATCCTCTAAACTATTACGCTTGTAGCCCATATGTTAAAATTAAAGTTGTTAGTTGTTTGGATAATCCAAAAATTCCATTTTAGTAAGGTTATACTTACCAAATTAAAAACTATCAATAAGATGATCTAATTTTTCTGAGGATTTATCATTTACATTACCTTTTTGAACTTGTTTTGTTTTCTTTCGCTTCAGTTGATTTATTAAATCTAAGTCAAAGTTTGGCATTAACTCTTTAATATCCACCTCTAAAACCTTCGCAAAAGAGTATAGTTGATGAAGAGGTGTTCTTTGTCTCCCCTTTTCAATGTTAACAATTGACGCCCGACTCAACCCTATAAAATCTGCAACCTTTGCTTGGCTTAAGTTCTTATTATTTCTAGCCTTATGAATCAACTCTCCTAACTCAATATAGAAAGCTTCTACATTTTCATCATCCATAATATTCGCTCTAATGTTCTGCAAAAGTAGCATAAATTGTTTAATCACACAAACTGTTTGTCATGGTTTACACCTAATAAAATAAAATTTTATAATGTTGACTATTTAAAATATAGTTTCTATATTTGTAAGGATAAATTTTTAAAAATTGAGATATGAATTAGTATAAAAACAAAAAAGCCCAGAAAGACTGGGCTCGAACACTGTAAATATAATTTTGTGTTTTTATTCTGTGGTAAGGTAAATATACAAAATTCCAGTTACATGTGCAAGAGTTGGTCCACCTGTAAATCTTCTTCCATCTAGACCCTTGGTGAATAGTAGTGCTTTTTTAGTCAATTGAATTTCAGTCTTTGGCAGGCTGATGGTCACTTTTACTTTATAAAAAACGCATTACAATGCAAACAAAAAATTCAAATTTAAGAGAGTGCTATCACTCAGGCGTAAAGCCAACAATTTCTTTTCAATACGAACTCTATACAAACAATGATGTCCGTATTTGGAAGGAGCCAACCATCACAGGCAATGATCTTCACCTATTGAACAATACTTCTCCAGAAACTCATTTTATAAGAATGAGAACAAAAAAAGGAAAAGATTTAGTAGGCCCTAATACTGTTGTAGATCTTACAGAATGCGGAATTGAGAGGTTTATAATACTGCCATTTACGCAAGAAAAAATAAATCTTCATGATTGTTTTTGCGAAGGTGTGGTTCCAATCATTACTTATGAATATGAGTTAAAAGTAAATCGTGAATCCTATATTACTACAAAGGAGGTGTTAACAGGCTCTGAAATATTTGCTTTAGCTGGTAAAGATCCTAAAACACACAGACTAAGGATGTTTTCAAAAGGCGGTAAAAATATTATATCTATTAATGACACCGTAGATCTTACTGAATGTGGTGTTGAAAGATTTATTATCGAACCCTTAGAGTGTACCGAAGGTCTTTTAAAGCCAGAAGAGACTATAAACCTCTTACCTGAAGATATCACCTTTCTTCAAAGTAAATCTTTAAAGTTTAGCATATTAAAAGAATCTAATTTCAATTGGGTAATATTAAGAGATCTGGATGTTCCAGAAGGTTATAATGTTTCAACTGTTGACGCAGCAATATTAATTCCCTCTAGTTATCCTGCTGCGAGGCTTGATATGATTTATTTCTTTCCGCACTTGACTAGGTCAGATAATAAGCCAATTGGTGCAGTAACGCCTAGAAGTATCGAAGGTAAAACTTATCAGCAGTGGTCGCGTCATAGATCAGGTTCACACCCTTGGAATCCTGAAAAGGATAATCTGGAGTCTCATCTTGAGCTTATGCTTACTTGTTTAATCGACGAGTTTAACAAACGCTAAATTCTTTGATATGACTAGTATAAGACTCCTTGCCAAACAGCAAGAAGAGCTAATGGCTCATCTCCATTGCGGAGATGGGCTTGAAGCTATAGCCTTTGCCTTATGTGGCAGACTTAAAAACAATAACGACAACTTTATAATAGTGCATAGAATATATTTGATGCCCTATTCTGATTGTAAAAGAAAGCCCGACTCAGTATCTTGGGAAACTGAAAAAATAGAACATCTCCTTAGTGAGGCTGCTGATTCAAAGTTTTCAATTATAAAATTTCACTCTCACCCTTACGGGAAATCATCATTTTCAGATCTTGACGATATCTCCGATTTGAATTTTTTTGAATCCGTATATTCTTGGGTGGATGATGAATTCCCGCATGCTAGTGTTATAATTTATAATGACGGCTCAATGAAAGCTAGGGAAATAACTTCCGATGGTAACTTAAAGCCAATCAACAACATAAGTATTGTAGGTGAGGATTTGCAAAAATACCAATTTGACAAACTGCTTTCAGATTTTAAAGTTGATCCTTCACAGGATAGAACTTCACAAGCATTTGGAGATAAGACTATTCAAACTTTAAATAACTTAAAAGTAACAGTAGTTGGTTGCTCAGGTACAGGAAGCCCCACTATTGAGCAGTTAGCTAGATTAGGTGTAGGAGAACTAGTACTTATAGACCCAGATCAGGTTGAAATTACTAATCTTAACAGAATAGTAGGTTCCACTTTTAAAGACGCTGAAGAAAAATTATTCAAAGTAGATGTTTTAAAAAAGCAGATTTCAAAGATGGGTTTAAACACTAAAGTAACAGTTTTTAGAAGTAATCTTCAGGAAAATAGAGCTGCGATAAATGAAGCTGCAAGTTCTGATTTTATAATTGGTACTGTTGATTCAGCAGAAGGTAGGCATTACCTCAATCTTATTTCCACGTACTATATTATTCCTTATATAGACGTTGGAGTCAAATTAATTGCTGACAACAAGGGGGGTGTTGATTCTATTAACGGGAATATTCACTATTGCTATCCTGGAATTGAAAGTTTACAGGAGCGAGGGGTTTTTAATTCAACTCAGCTCGAAGCAGAAGAAATAAAACGAAAAAGTGATGATGAATTTGAAAATAGGAGAGCCTATTTTGGAAATGTAAATGTCTCCAGCCCAGCTGTAATAAGCGTAAATTTTCTGTTATCATCTTTCGCTGTTAACGAGTTTCTTGCCAGAATACACCCTTATCGCTACGAACCGAATAAAAAATTCAATTCATCATGTGTAAATTTAACAAACTGGGATATAACTTATTCGGAAGTTGGGGAAACATCATCAAGAATGTACTCAAAATTACAGGGGGTTGGGGAAAAAGAGCCTGGTATTCGTTTAGAGTAAAGGGAGTATGGTGGTATGAACCATCATTTTTTCCAGAATTAGTTTATGAGTTCCCTGAAAATTTCATTCCTTACACTCTATATATTGAAGGTAATATTTTAAAAAAAGATTTCTACTACTTAGGAATGTTATGCCCTTGTGGTTGCAATGAAAAGTTAGTATTAAATCTAATCAATGATGTAAGGCCTGTTTGGCGCATATCCTATGATAATTTAAATAAAATTTCAGTTTACCCCTCAATTAATAGGCAAGTCAACTGTAAATCACATTTTTGGATCAGAAGTGGTAGACTAAGGTGGAGTAAAGATTATGCGTAAATAAAGGGCGGAAATACCGCCCATTATTTTTATTTAAACGTCCATTTAAAATTTCCAGAAAACTCACGCTCACCTCTACAACACCTGGCAATGCACGTTTTACTGATTCCAGATTTTCTTGATGCCTCAGCAACAGATTCATAAGTTGCCAATTTTAGGCCAGAAAGGGAAAGCTGAATGACTTTCTTTTTACGTTTGTCTACTGGTACTACAAATGGTTCTTTTAAAATGTATGACCAAAAATAGCCTTTACAAGTTCTACTAATCCCTATGCACACTGAGCCTATTGCACTTTTAGATGCACTTACTGCATTAGCCGCATTTTGAAGACTATCATATTTTTGAATCAACTTACCATCAGCTTTACTGTATTGATAAACAGATTTTTGAAAACCTCCCCCACTATCTGAATTATAACCAATCTCATTAGATTTAAAATTCAAAACATATTGCTTTTCTTTCTGAGCAAGCTCATCAATATTCTCTGCAGTATCAATAGTTTCCCAAGCAAATGCCTCAGGACCATACGTTGCAATAGCATTAAATAATTTTCCGTCTTCCCCTCTAATTGCTCGCTCTGTGTGATCTAACTGTCTTTGACGTAACGAATAAGTAGTTGCTCCGATATATTTTTCACCTGATTGTTTATGGGTAACTGAATAAATAATTCCTGTTTTTTTACTTTTCATAATTATAAAAAAAGACAGGGTAGCAAGGTAGAAATAAGTAAAACTTTTATAATACTCTATATTTTAATCTATTTATACCTGTCTATCCTGGCAGGTTAATATTATTTTTTAATTATTTGGTACTTTTTATTACGACTTATAGTATCAATTGCATTTAAATATTTGCCCATTTTAATTACTGAAAGAGTTTTCGACAGGTCTTGCTTCTCAAATGAAGAAATTTGCTTTATTATTTCCGTAGGGCTAAGCTTAAGAATATTTGAAGTTTCAGTTTTTTTAGCTTTTTTGAAATATTTTAAAAAATACTCTTCTTCAGGCTCTATTTGTCTATAATGTTCGTTTATTAAGTTGATTTTATTTTGGTCAGAACTATCAAACCAATATTGAAAACCATCCTTCCACAGCTGATAACCCTGAGCATAAATTTTATCTATGTCAAAATTTACATTAGAATTAAAACTTTGCGCTTCAAAAACCAAAAATCTTCTATTACCTGTTACGTCTTTTAATAATGCTTTATTATTAGTGCTTCCAATGAAGGAAGCTCTTCTAATAAAATTTTTAGAATAAGTACCATAAGCTCTTCTTAATTTGATCGTTGACTTCGTTATAATTTCTTTGTAGACTTCTACTTGTTTTGTAGAAAAAGACCCCATCTCCTCCATATTTATAAGAATACATTCAGATAGTGAAATGACGGTATCCTTATCTGCAGGGTTAATCATTCCTGAGGAAACATAATTTTTCAACTCAAATGGAATTAAATTCTCGATCCAAGTCGACTTTCCTACGCCTTGTTTACCTATTAAAATTAGAGCTGTCTGATTAACAGGATTTTTATCTAGAGCGCAAGCTATCATAGCCACAAACCACTTTTTAAATGCCCACCGAAAATTTGAGTCATTATTAGTCTTTATTGAATCTAAAAAAAGAGCAATATGATCTGTTTTTTTATCCCAATCTGGTAAAGAATTGAAATATTCTTGAAAAGGATCATACTTATTGACGAAGTCGGACATTAACAGGTCTGAAAGTTGCCTTTTACCAATAGGTATATTAGCATTTAGAATCTCTCTATGAATAGTGTTTAGCTCATAATCTTCGATTTTAGTCCATTCAGAAACAGATTTTGGTTTAAAATATGTTCTATGATTTACTACGTTAAAATGTAAATCGTAAAATTTAAGTAAGTGATCCTCTACAGGCTTTAAAGTACTCATAACTGCATAATTAAGTTTGTCTATAATTTAATTTACAGTGTAAAACTACCTTTAATGCCAGTTGAGTTTACCCGTTTGACTCTCGGACTTGTAAAGTACCTACTTTACAGATTTTTGTAGATTTTTAAATTTTGGTATAGTTTTTTTATAATCAACTAAACACTCCTCAAGTTTTGCATCAGGTTCTGAGCGTTTGTCTATACAGCTCGATATAGTGGCTGATACATTTACTATATTTTTAAAATCTAAACTTTTTCCTACCTGAGACTGAAAATGCATCTCAATTAAATTCGCTAATTCAGTTTGAGAAAATTTTCTCTCAAGTATATCTTGCTCGTTAAAATATAGCATCAAATGACAAATTGCTCTTTGTGAGAGTTTTAATTTAATCTTATTCTCTCCAAAGTCTTCGGAGAAAGAAGTTCTGATTATTTTATGCACATTATCTAAAACTAAATCCAAAGAAGTGATTAAAGGTTTTTTAAGACCTGACGTAAGATGCTTTATTCTCTTTGTTTCAATTAAAAGATAATTCAACTCATCTATTTTTTGCTCCTTCAAGTTAATTATAGCTGAATCGTTTGTATTCACAACCATTGAATACTCATGCTTTACACTATTTATGTAATGATGTTCAGTCCTTTTAAGTAGAGGTATTAGATAATCTTCTAGAAGGTCTTTTTTTACCTCTTCTGGAGGTGTGTCTAGGAAAGGTGGTTTAGGTATTGCATCTAAGTCAAACTCATTAACATAAATTGAACCTTCTTCATCTATATCTTTTTCTAGAAATCCCAGCATATTTGATTTGTAAAACCTTCTTTTTAATTCTCTAAATCTTTCTGGAACTATAAAATCATTAAAAATTGTATTAGGAAAGGCAATAAAATATTTCCGGCTCATAAATCTAATTCGTTTTCAGGGTTTTTATTTAAGGAGTTGAACGACTCAAAAGAATTAGTAACAAAATACAACATAAACTCCATCATATAAATATTTCCTTTTTAGCCATGATATTATAATGGATGCAGCAGTATTTCAAAATAATAGTAGAAATAAGCCTGATCTTCGATAATAAATATCGTAGTACCCTTACTTGAGAGCTTTACTGCACTTACCTCTTTTACTTCTTTCTGGCTGATAGTACCAATATCAACCTTAGCTTGTACTGCAAAAGGACAGTACAGCTCCTTTACTTTGTTGTACCATGTCATAACTAAAATGCTCTGAGGTGAACAAAATTTAAATAAATCTGCAATTTCGTCTGTCTTCATTTTCGTTTAAATTAAAATGCTCAGCATTGCACTGAGCATTTTTTAGCTATGATATATTAATCAAGGAACCAAGTAGGTGTTTTATTTAGAAGCGAATTACTGAGTTCTTGTACTACCTCTTGAGCATTAACACTTCGATTCAGGAAAGAATCAATATAGCTGCTCTTATTAGCACCTGTTAGCAAATTGTAAGCATTCCACAAGTTGATATCTCCGTTTTCACCTCTACAGAAGCTGTTATCTTGATAGTAATCCCGCGCAACAGCGTTAATCTGACCATCATTAAGAAGCATAGGTATCAAACATTCTTTTTCGTGCTTAGGCAGGTAATTATATAGCCTGCATTTACCTAAAAACTGTGCAAATTGCTTCTCGCTTAAACTCTGTGTTGAATAGTTAAACATCTGTGTCAGGTGGTTTTGCAATGCGTAACCTTTAATAACGTCCACTAAAGCCTTTTTTAAATCACCAATTCCAACTACTCTTAGATCTCCTGCGAAACCATCACTAGACACGCAAAGATTTGTACATACCTGGTTTTTAAAGCCAATGAAAAATTTGAACTTTTCTAAAGATTTTTTGCCGTATAAATTCTCTTGATTATAGGCTCTAACACCACCAAGGGTCAATGAAAGCTTACTTCCGCTTATAGTCTCAGATATGTCAGGTATTTCCAAAGCAAACATCATTCGTTCATAATAAATTGTCTTTTCATTATCCTGTAGCTCTTTTACAGGCTTTCCTATGGCGCTGGGTATTCTACCCTTAACTATGTGACTCACTCGTATTTCGGGCATTAATATCTGATGCCCCTTAAAAATTGACTCCGCACATTCCCGCGTTGCATCAATAAAATCCTGATGTGGGATTGTACACTCATTATCTTTAGAAAATACCGGAATAGTACAGTCCTGCTTTAAATGAGAAAAGCTAACATTGTGTGTGTTAGCTTCTATAAAATTTGTGTTAGTTGGTTTAACAACCTCATTATCGCTGATAATTAGTTTATTAGGTGAATTACTTATGAGCTCCATCTTCCTTTTGATTTGATGTTAATATTTTATGATTTGGCACTATAGCGCTCCGGGCTTCTTCTAATTGAACCTTCCGCTTAAGCACCTCTTCTAAAATTGCCGATTGCAGATTCGGGTACTTAGAATATACGTGTCTTAAGCCTTCAAGTGTTTCACACTGCTGTATTTCTTTACGAATCTCCTCAACATTAATACCCTCCATACACCAGCTCACAAGTTTTCTACCTGTTGCTGAATTAATTACGAACTCTGGCTTATTCATAAAAAGACCTGTCCTGTCCTTAGACGCTTTAACTAAGTGTTTTTCATTAAGAAGCTCAAAGTTTACAGTTAATTCATATTCAAATCCTTCGCGTGTTATTTCTTTAGTGCCGTGCTTAACAACTTTGGTCTTACCATTAGGCTCCGTGTCCATCGAGTAGTTAACCTTCCTTCTTGCACTTGTAATCACGTGGCATTTTGATTGAAGAATTTTATCAATAAAGGTTTGATGGCGTGGGCTCACTTTAGACCAGTCTTGAAATCTACCGCCTAATTTTTCGTGAATTTCTAAGCAACCTCCTGCACCATTCCATTCGTGAGTGATGCTATCAACGATAATAACTTCGATTCCTGCTTTCTCGCAGACTTCAATAGCGTGAACATATCTTTCTGGCGGATAGGGTGCTTCCAAATTAATAACTTTAAAATCCCCTAAATGGGCATATAGGCTTGCTGAAGCATTTTCAGTGTCAATTACAGCTATTTTGCTATAATCTTCAGTGATCCCAAATGCTAATAATAATGCGCTATAGGTCTTACCAAAACCTGATGGCCCTGATATACCCAGTCTCAGTTTTACCTGTTGACGTTGTGCTGTTTGTAATTGCATATTGATTTTATTTCTAATTAAATGTTGAGTATAGAGTGTATATAAAAGATAAAGAGCCGATTAACGACTCTTTAATTACATCACAACTCCATCTTAAATCACCTGCGCTTCTGGCACAATAGGATCTGACATCATCTCGTGAGTATTATCTTTATACTCCCATCTATGTTGAAGCATAATAATTTCGCCAGTTTCAGGAAGTGTGTATTCGTAAGGCTCAGTCTCTATTTTTTCAATAGTCCCAGGAAATTGAGTGCCAATTACATTTCGACACGTATCTTCATCGAAAGTACTAGGAACAGAACAGGTTTTAGCTGTAAAATACATTTTACCTGTATTCTGACTTTTTACAGGTGTAATACCACTTTGAAGAATTAAAACGAAAAATTCTTCTCCGTTTTTTGTCTCTCGCTTTTTGTAATCTTTAATCGTTACCATAGTTTTAAATATTAGATTAGCAAAGTGCGGGGTACTTCCCCCACCTCAATTTTAGGGAGGGGTGCTTTGGTAATTATATCACTCAGGCATCAATAAAAAAAGGCTCCAAAAAAATTAGAAAAATTTTTGAAGCCTCTTTTAAGAAAATATGTTGGCTAAGCCAAGATGCCAGATTTTAATTCAAAAGTTTAATAAGTGAACTCAACTGAATAAGATCTCTCTCCTGTATTACTATATTTTGTAACTCTACAACTCACAGGATAATTATCAGAATCATACTCATAAATTGCTTTCATCTTAAGCTTTCCATCTTCATAAATTTCTATAGGATTATGCTTTAGAAAAAAATCATATATACCATAAGGTTCAAATTCAATGTCAATTGTAAAACCATAATTCAACCAAATCGCATTATAAGGGTTTATTTTATCATCCAATATGAAGGTTAAATTTGAAGTTTCGGACTCACTAGCACTATATACATTATAAAATTGCATATTGGAAATATTATCATTCTCATATGTATATTTCGCTGTGTAATAGTATTCTGAAGTTAGGCTTTTGCTTTCAATTTCAGAAACTTGATTTTGCAGATTATATTTAAAAGTTTCAGTTCTATCACCATTAATAGAATACGTCAGCTTTCCATCTAAATATTTAAAATACATTTCACCATCACGTTGATAATTATCAGGAGAACTAACTACTCCAGTATAAAGCTCAGCTTTTGCAACTTTTTCATTATCACCATATTCAAATACATACTTCTGCCCAAAATCAGCGTAAGAAACCATTCTATGACTATCATCATACGCAAATACTGAGTAATGTTCCGTAAGATCATCACCTACAGTTGTAATCTTTGATACTAGTTTAAAGCTGTCGGTAGTGTCAGGTATTTCTTGTTCTGATTCGTCTATTATATCAATTGCCTCGTTAGAACACGATATACTTATTGCAGCTAAGTATACAGTTAATGCTAAGTTTTTATAATTCATTTTTTATATTTTCATAGTTAATAAAGATTGATGATTGTTTAAGAGGGTAAGGTAATTTAATCTCGAAAGAGTTTCTTACGGAAAACTGTAATTGAAAGTAACAACTAATTATTCTCTCGTAATCTTTGCATAGCCTCAGCAACTTTTTTCTGAACTACCTTACCGTAGTAATTTTGAGTTATTTGAATACTGGAGTGCCCTAGAAGCTCACTAACAATTTCGATTGGAACATCATTATAAAGAAGAACTGTTGACGCGAAGGTCTTACGTGCAGTATGGTGTGTTATTGTTTTATTAATTCCCAAAATACCTGTGATCTCCTTTAAGTACGAGTTAATCTTTTGGTTACTAAACTTAGGAAGTACATAATCTGATTCATTCTTATATTTAGTAATAATCTCATTTGCTTTGGGTAATACAGGAACGGATAAAGGCTTATCCGTTTTTTGTCGATTCATTTGAATCCAAATATTACCATCAAAACCTTTAATTAAATTTTCATATTTAAGGTTTGACATCTCGAGATAAGCAAGACCTGTATAACAGCAAAAAACAAATAAATCCCTTACAAGGCATAAACGAGGTTGAGAAAATTCAAATTGCTCCAACTTATTTAGTTCCTCAACAGACAGAAACACAACCTCCTTTTTAGTCCTTCTGGCCTTATAAAGCAAAAATGGATCTTTATCTAAGTATCCTTTTGCTACAGCCTCTTTAATAGGTTTCCTAAAGCGCTGTATGGATTTATTAATAGTAACCTGCTTCTGATTCTTCACAGTTTTTAGGTAATATTCAAAGTCACTCAAAAATTGAAGATTTAGTTCCTCAAGAGCAATGTCACTTTTTTTGTGCTTCCTTTTAATAAAAGCTTCAACATCTGAGCAGACGTAGTTAAATTTATTCCAGGTTACTTGTTTGATATCTTTACCTACTAAATAGCTCTGGTCCTTCAAATAGCTTTTAAAATAATTAATTACATCTTCTTTTTTTTTAGTCTTTTTACCTGTGTAAGTGTCGAATATTTCATTAACCGTAAACTCAACTCCTTTAAGCTGATTAGAAAGTAATGCTTTTCGAATTTTTTCCTTTATAAAAGACAGCTGAGTGTTTAAAAACAAGGCTTCTTGACTTCTGCCAATAGCTTCTTGCTTCTTAGCATTCCATCTTTCTGGCTGAATAGCCAAGCCTGTTGCAAAGGCCTTACGTGACTTTTTAAAGGTCAATCTGCAGGATACTGGTGAATAACCTGATTTGTTCGTTTTCGCTAAACTAATAACAAATCGAACTGATAATTTTTCTGAATTCATAACCAATTGATTTTAGTGAAACAATTGGCATACAATTCTGGTCTAAAAATGGGAACCTCGAGATTCTAACTGGGAACCTTATTGGGAACCTTTTTTAATAAATAACTTGACAAGTTGGCTTTGGAGGTTTTTCACTCAAGAAGGTATTACACAACGTAAAACACAGTTTTACAATATGTTATAAAACAAAAAAGCCTCAACTACAAATAGCTAAGGCTTAATTTTGCTCCCCCTCTTGGGCTCGAACCAAGGACCCTTTGATTAACAGTCAAATGCTCTAACCAACTGAGCTAAGGAGGAATTTATCTTTATATTTCTAAGATCATTTATCAACATCGCAATGCTGACTTCTGGTATGTCTTAAAGAACGTTTCGCTTATTTGCTGAAAGCGGATGCAAATATACACAACTATTTGAACCCACAAAACATTTTTGAAAAATCTTTTTAAAGAGTTTCAAAATTTTTCAAAAACAAGCTAGGATCCCGTTATCCAGCGGTACACATCATTTCCGTTAGCGTATAATACTAAGGCAATTAGCAAGAAGAACCCTATCATTTGCGCATATTCTAAAAATTTATCGCTTGGCTTTCTTCCTGTAATAATTTCATATAATAAAAACATTACGTGCCCACCATCCAATGCAGGAATAGGGAGAATATTCATAAACGCTAAAATTATTGATATAAAAGCTGTTGTTTCCCAGAAGGACAACCAGTTCCATGAATCTGGAAATAAACCTGCAATTGCTCCAAAACCTCCTACTTGAGAAGCGCCTTTAGCAGTAAATACATATTTAAACTGAGTTACATAATCACTTAATTTATCTACACCGTAGCCTATACCCCTACCTATACTCTCTCCTATTCCATACTCACGCTTATGACGCTCGGGCATTAAATACTCCTTATCTGCAAACCCAAATCCTACACCTACCATCTTCTGCTCTCCCATAGGTATATCAAATGTACGCGCAACTCCATCTCTGGATACCGTTATTGTCGCAACACTATCTTTTTTAGATTGAAGCGCGTAGCTCGCATCACTTTTATATTTAATAGGATAATCATTGATGCTTATTAATTCATCTGTTCCTAATACACCAGCTTCTTTTGCTCCTCCAAATACAGAATCTAAATATACCGGAGTACGTGGAAAATTAACCCCAAACATCTCTCCAGATTTAAACAACTGCATCCCTATATCATCTGGAAGGCTTAACTCTTCCTGACTTCCATTTTCATGAAGTACAGTTACTTTAGAAACATCCCTCATCATTAGCATTTGAGGAAACTCTAATTGATCTTCTAATTCCTCCCCATTTACAGCTAGAATTTTATCTCCCTGCTCAAAACCATATTGTTCCATCGTAGGTGTGAAACCAAAACCATATTTTAGATCATCTGGAGTAGAATACTCATCTCCATATGTAGCGATAATCATAATATAGATAAAGAATCCTAGAATTATATTCACAGTAACCCCACCTATCATTACAATAAGTCGCTGCCAAGCTGGTTTTGATCTAAATTCCCATTCTTTGGGCTCTTGAGCCATGGCCTCTTTGTCCATACTCTCATCGATCATTCCGGAAATTTTCACATATCCTCCTAATGGCAACCAGCCTATTCCATAAACTGTCTCTCCTATCTGCTTTTTAAACAATGCGAACTTCACATCAAAGAATAAGAAGAATTTCTCTACCCGTATTTTAAATAAACGTGCTGGTATAAAGTGACCAAACTCGTGAAGTACTATTAATATTGAAAGACTCAGAAATAGCTGAGCACCTTTTACAAAAAATGGATCCATAAATTTTATATAACTAGTAGATTTAATTCAATTTTTCAGTACGAATTAAATACACCTTAAAAAACAACAAATTCTTTAAAGTTTTTAAGGCATCGCCCCTTAAAAAGTGCACAAAAGTAACCTTTTACATCCGCATACAAAAGTATTTACACTAAGCTACTAAGGCTAAATATGAAGATAGCTACGCAATGCTTTTGAGAAGCGCATTTCGGGTTGTAATTTTGCATTCTCAAAACGCAGATTATGCTTCAGTTCTTTGCTAAATACAAAAAGTTTGCCATCGTTATGGCAATACTTTCCGCAGTTATTCTTTATATATTTTACACCTTATTAAAACCAGAACCCAGTTTACCGGTCTACCAACCTACAATGGTAGATAATACTCTTGTGGATAGTACCGTACAATTTGTAAAAAAGTACCATAAAATTGCCGACTTTAAACTTGTAAACCAAAACGGTGATACTATCACTCAAGATGATTACGAGGGTATTTACGTTGCAGATTTTTTCTTTACTACTTGCCAGACAATATGCCCAATTATGACAGATCATATGTTGCAAATACAAGAAAAACTCAAAGATGATGATGGGGTTAAATTACTTTCTCACACAGTAATACCTGCAACAGATACCGTAGCCCAACTCAAAAGATACGCGGTTGAAAAAGGTGTAGACGATGCAAAATGGAATCTGGTAACGGGACCAAAAAAAGAAATTTATGAGCTAGCGCGAAAAAGTTATTTAGCGGTAAAAACCTCTGGCAACGGAGATCAATATGATATGATTCATACAGAAAACTTTATGCTTATCGACTCAGAAAAGCGCATTAGAGGGTTTTATGATGGTACAGATTCTGAAGCTATTGAGAAACTTCTTGAAGATATTGAAACGCTGAAAAAAATCGAAAGCCGCGATTATAATTAATTAGGTTTTTTTAAAGCATACTTTATACCTTAAATCTTTTCGAGTCTGTGGCTTTTCTATTACTTTTGCCTTGTTTAAATTCAATCTAAATAAATTTTGGTTATTTCATTAGATCATCTGAAACGTGGCGAAAAAGCTATAATAAAAGAGTTTACCTTAGATATGGTACCTCTTAAGCTTTTAGAAATGGGCTGCCTTCCGGGCAATGAAGTAGAGTTAGTACAAATTGCTCCTTTTAAGGACCCTATGTATTTAAACATAAATGGTAGTCATCTGGCAATACGTAAAGAAACTGCCAGTCATATTCTTGTAGAAAAGCACTCTCAATGAGTAAACAGTTAAATGTAGCCCTTATAGGCAATCCTAATACTGGTAAAACCTCTGTTTTTAATCAACTTACGGGTCTTAAACAACAAGTAGGAAATTACCCGGGTATCACTGTCGAAAAAAAAGAAGGAATTTGCAAACTTCCGCGTGGCGTAAAAGCACACATTCTTGACTTGCCGGGAACCTATAGCCTTAATGCCAGCTCTCTTGATGAGAACGTTGTAATTGAGTTACTACTTAATAAAAATGATAAAGATTATCCAGATGTTGCTGTTGTTGTTTCTGATGTAGAAAATTTAAAACGTAACCTTCTTTTATTTACGCAAATAAAAGATTTAAAAATACCTACGATTCTTGTCATTAATATGGCAGATCGTATGAAGCGTAAAGCCATTACGCTCGATATAGAAAAACTTGAAGATCGCTTACAAACTAAAATTGCTCTGGTAAGCTCTCGCAAAAACACCGGCTTTGAAAATCTAAAAGAGTTAATTACCAACTATAAAGAACTCTCCATAGAGCCTTGTGTTAATTCATCGGTTATTGCTCCAGAATATTTTGATCGCCTGCGCAAGGCTTTTCCTAAACAGGACTTATACAAATTATGGCTTGTAATTACACAAGATGTGAATTTTGGTAAGTTAGACCGTAATGAGATGCAGAGCATTACCACCTTTCAGACAGAAAGTAAGTCAAATTTAAAGCGTCTTCAGCAAAAAGAAACTATAGTAAGGTATCAATTTATAAATGGTGTTCTTAAAGAAACATTAAGCATAGATCACCTTGCTGCTAAGGATTTAAGAAGTAGACTGGATCGTGTTTTAACTCATAAATTTTGGGGTTACATTATCTTTTTTGCCATCTTAATGCTCATATTTCAAGCTATCTATGACTGGTCGTCCTATCCTATGGATTTAATCGATGAGTCTTTTGCAGCTATGGGCGAATGGGTGCGCAACACGATGCCTCCAGGTGCTTTTACAAACTTAATTGCCGAAGGTATTTTACCCGGACTGGGCGGAATAGTGATTTTTATACCCCAGATTGCATTCCTGTTTCTTTTTATATCTATCCTTGAAGAAAGCGGATATATGAGCCGTGTCGTATTCTTAATGGATCGTATTATGCGGCGTTTTGGGTTAAGCGGAAAAAGTGTAGTGCCACTGGTTTCAGGTACAGCCTGTGCAATTCCGGCAATAATGGCAACTCGTAATATAGAGAACTGGAAAGAACGCTTAATAACAATATTAGTTACTCCGTTTACAACGTGTAGCGCGCGATTACCGGTTTATTTAATTATCATCGCTTTGGTAATCCCAGACAGAGATGTCCTATACATATTTAACTTACAAAGTCTTGTGCTCATGGGACTTTACCTTATCGGTTTTGGTACAGCAATCCTGTCTGCATGGCTATTAGACCGAATATTAAAAATTAAAAGCCGAACCTTTTTTGTTATAGAAATGCCCAATTATAAACTGCCTTTATTTAAAAATGTAGCTTATAATGTTATTGAAAAAACAAAGTCATTTATAGTAGGTGCCGGTAAAATCATTCTTGCCATTTCTATTGTATTATGGGTTTTAGCATCTAATGGCCCTGGAGATGCTTTTAATAATGCTGAAGAAAACGCAGTTACTCGTATGCAATCAGGAGAATTTCCGGAGAGCGAACTCGACAAACAAATAGCTTCAGAAAAACTTGAGTACAGCTATATCGGTTATATGGGTAAAGCAATTGAGCCGGTCGTTAGACCATTAGGTTATGACTGGAAAATAGGTATTGCTATAGTAAGTTCGTTTGCTGCACGCGAGGTATTTGTGGGAACATTAGCTACAATTTATAGTGTAGGTAGTGATGAAGAAGAAACTATTAAAAACCGAATGGCCGGCGAGGTGAATCCCATATTAGGCGGTCCTTTATTCAACTTAGCTAGCGGTATATCGCTACTTCTTTTTTATGCTTTTGCCATGCAATGTATGAGTACTTTAGCTATTGTAAAACGAGAAACGAATACCTGGAAATGGCCTATATTACAACTTGTAATTATGAGTGGATTTGCTTATGTTGTTGCATTAATTGCCTATCAATTGATTATTTAAAAACCCTTTAGTAAAGGGCAAACTTTAAAAAAGATATTATGATACAGAATATTTTAGTACTGCTTATTTTTTTAGTTGCTGTAGGATATCTGGTAACAAAATATATTTGGAAACCTGCTTTTTTAAGCGGAAAAGACTCTGGTAAATCTTGCGGAAGCGACAACTGCGGATGCAATTAGTACCTGTAATTTAAATAATTAACACTAATAATTCAGAAACCTTCAGTTATTTTGCGAGCGTTTTATACTTGTTAAAAATATATTTTGAAAATTCTTTTCTTTTTGTTTGTCTAGTATTCTTTATTCTATTCAATCATACTATAGCTGCTCAAGTTGCTATAGGTACTACTAATCCTGATGATGGAAGTGCATTACAAATAGATAGTACAGTAGGAGCTTTAGTTCCTCCCAGGATGACAGATGCTCAGATGCGAGCAATATCTTCTCCTCTAGACGGCTCTATCGTCTTCAATAAAGATATATCATCACTATTTCTATTTTCTTCGGGCAACTGGAATGATCTTGATAGAAATGACTTGCCCTCGCTAGTATTGCGTAGAGTTTTTACTGATACTACAAACACGGTTGTACAGACTGAAAGAAATATTTATTCTCAATTTCCTCTAAACTCTGCTCATATTGAAAATATTGATAAACAGTATTTTAATATTATTTCTGATGGCTCAATTAGAATATTACAAGGAGGTAATTATATGATTAGCGCGGGTTTTTCGGTAAGTAATTTACCTTCTGGAGATAAAAAATACATTATTGGCGTTTACCGCAAAGGTGATTTAGTAGGTTATTTAGTAAGGGGAAATGTAAACTTCCCATCAGGTACAAATGAATGGGGAACAAGTGGTGTACTCGTATTTAAACTTAATGCAGGAGATACGTTAGACTTAAGGTATGTACTTAATAATAAAGGAAATAAACTTGCGGCAAAGTTTTTTAATGTTGGGGTTATTAAACTATAAGTAGATATGTTTAAAGAGAGTTTTATAACCATTGCGTTACTGAGTGCTACAACTGTTTTTTCGCAAAACGTGACAAACAACATTGGTGTTGGTATTAATACAACCGATATTGCTCCCGGATCTGCGCTACAAATCGAAAGTACTACAGGTGGTATGGTACAACCCAGAATGAATAGTGCTCAAATGGAAGCTATTCCTACTCCACTTGACGGAGCATTAGTGTTTAATACAACAGAAAATAACTGGTTCATATTTAAGAATTCGAGTTGGCAAACATTTGTAAAACCAGAAACGCCTTCAGTTGTTTTAAATAGGGGGCAGACTAATAATGGTGTTAAAATCAGGACAGATAACTTACCCACAGCGTTTCCCTTAAATAAGCAAAATAGAATAAGCGACGCGAATGGAATTTTCGAATTGACCGATAAATTAGGTGAAATTAAAGTACTAAGAAGTGGAACATATATATTATCAGCTGGCTTTTCTACTCAAAATTTACCAAGTGGTAACCACAGTTACAAAATTGAAGCTTTATTAAACAATTCTAATGCGGTAATAATTACTAATGGGGCAGTAAACTTACCTAGTACAGATTTTTGGGGAACCAGTGGCAATAATGTTCTTATTCTTCAGGCTAATGATGTTCTTACAGTTAATTATCATTTAAAAGGACCATCTGCGTTATCTATAACTTCTTACTTTTTTAATATTGGGCTTTCTAAATTATAATCACTTATTCTCATCTCAATTTACCCAAGTCCGACATCTAGTGTCATCATAAGTATAAAGCCGCCTATAAATCCTAAAGTAGCAATATCTGTATTGTTATCTTGTTGTGATTCGGGGACAACTTCTTCTACTACTACAAAAATCATTGCTCCCGCGGCAAAAGCTAAAGCATACGGTAAAATAGGCTTGAAAGTCATCACTGCATAAGCTCCTAAAACTGCCGCCATTGGCTCAACTATGGCAGATAATTGGCCATAATTAAAGCTTTTCCATCTACTAAAGCCTTGTCTTCGTAATGGCATAGCGACAGCAAAACCTTCGGGAAAATTTTGCAAGCCAATTCCTATCGCTAAAGCCACTGCTCCACCTATACTTGCTCCTTCAAAACCTGCAGCAACACCACCAAATAGAACTCCTACAGCTAAACCTTCTGGGATATTATGTAATGTAATTGCCAATGTGAGCAAAACCGATTTATGCCAAGGCGTTTTTATTCCTTCTTTGTCTTCCATTTTAAAATTGACGTGTAAGTGCGGCAACACTTTATCAAGACCAAATAGAAAAGCAGCACCCAGTGCAAAGCCTACCGCAGCGGGTATAACTTTTACAAAACCTTCACCCGGACTCATTTCAATCCCGGGAGCTAATAAACTCCAGAAACTTGCCGCGACCATTACTCCTCCCGTAAAACCAAGCATTGCATCAAAAACTTTACGGTTCATCCCTTTAAAAAAGAACACTAACGATGCACCTAATGCAGTAACTCCCCACGTAAAAAGTGTTGCATAAAAAGCTCCTGTAACAGGGCTTAATGTTTCAAAATAATCTATTAATTCATTCATGTTAAAGTAGAATTATCAAAACGTTCTTTTTAAATACGTACATATATATGCTCTGTAGCAATTTGTGATAAGGACAGCTCCCTGTCGTCTATGCGTACAAGCATACTTTTATCAAACTCCTGTAGGCTGAGTATTTCTAACACAGTGCCCAATTTAATTTTTTGTTGATCTAAGAACTGGAGAAACGATGAGGAGGTATCGTTAACACCTATACAAGTACCTACATCACCGGGTTCTAGTTGAGACACCCTCTTTTTTTCAATTTTAACGATATTGCCATCTGCATCAGGAATAGGATCTCCGTGAGGATCCTGCTTTGGAAATCCTAAAAAACGATCTAATTCACGTATGAGTTTCTCAGATTGAATATGCTCAAGTTGTTCAGCCACATCATGTATTTCATCCCAACTAAAATCTAACTTTTGAGCTAAAAATGTTTCCCACAAGCGATGTTTCCGAATCACCCGTAATGCTATCTCTTCGCCATTTTTATTTAATAACACTCCTTGATAGGGTTGATACACCACTAAATCTTTATCATTCAGCTTTTTAATCATTTCTGTAGCTGAAGCTGGTTTAGTTACTAAGTATTGAGACAATACATTGGTGCTCACCCCTTTAGGACTATCCTTTTGTAAGGTATAAATAGACTTTAAATAGTTTTCCTCAGAAAATGTCATTTTAATTTTTAATTATACCACAATAATACGGCAAAAAAATCAAATATATTTTTTAGGTTTGCCTAAACTTTATTTTAAGACACACTTAAATGGCTGCAAAATATATTATTACCCTACTTATTCTTAATATTTTTAACATCTGCTTAGGTCAAAATGAGTTGACAGTTTCAGGAAATATTAGTGCTAATGATCAAGAATTACCATTTGCTACTGTATCTGTAGAAAATCACAATACAGGCACTGCCGCAGATAGCAATGGAGCTTACAAAATAAATTTACCTAACGAGCCAATTACGCTTATTATACAGGCCGTAGGTTTCAAAACCTTAAGAAAAAAAATTATCCCTGCAAACTACAGCAGTACCGCCTTAGACTTTGTTCTTATAGAAGATCTACTTGGCTTAGAGGAAGTTGTAGTTAGCGCCACACGCAATAGAATTAGTAAAAAAAAGGCGGCGGTAGTAGTAAATGTGCTAAGTCCGAAACTCTTTAAGGCTACACAATCAATTTCTCTGGCAGACGGTCTTAATTATCAGCCCGGCGTGCGTGTAGAGACAAATTGTCAAAATTGCGGATTTACACAAGTACGACTTAATGGATTAGGTGGACAATATACACAGGTTCTACTTAATAGCAGGCCAGTTTTTAGTGCACTTAATGGCGTTTATGGATTGGAACAAATACCGGTTAGCGTAATTGATCGGGTAGAAGTTGTACGTAGTGGAGGTTCTGCTTTATTTGGTTCCAGTGCCATTGCAGGAACAATAAACATTATTACAAAAGAACCGGTCAATAGCAGCTGGGAAATAACCAGTAATCTTGGTCTAATAGATGGTAAAACACCAGACCGTAGCTTAAACCTAAACACCTCAATGGTAAATGAGGATTTGTCAACTGGTGTCACTTTGTATGGGATTTACCGTAATCGTGATTCATTTGACGCTAATGAGGATGGTTTTAGTGAAATCACAAAACTCACTAATAATTCGCTGGGCGCAAAGGCATTTTACAGACCCAATAATACAAGTAAAATTGGGCTCGATTTTACGGCAATTCGAGAATATAGGCGTGGTGGAGACCATCTTGATCTTGCTCCACAATTTACAGATATTACCGAAGAGCTTGATCATAATACGGTATTTGCTGGTGTAGATTACGATTTATTTAATGATGATCATACAAACAACTTGACAACCTATGCATCAATACAGCATACAGATCGAGACAGTTATTATGGGGGTCTGGGTGGTGGAAGAACACGAGCAGATTCTATTGCAGCTAATAACGCTTTTGGAAAAACCACCGATCTTGCATTTGTATCCGGACTAAAATTCACACATACTTTTAAAAATGAGGATGTTCTTACTTCAGGAATAGAATATCAGCTTAATGATACTGAAGATGCCATTGCGGGTTATAATCGTATCGTTGATCAAAAAGTAAATAATTACGGTTTGTACAGTCAATATGAGTGGAAGCCACTAGCAAATTTTACGGCCTTGTTAGGAGCTCGCTTAGATCATATTGATGTAGATGGATTCTATCAAATAGAGAATATCACCAGAAAGGCAAATGTCTCACAAACCGTTATAAGTCCGCGTTTAACGCTACTTTATAATATTACCGATAATTTACAATTTAGAGGTGGTTATGCTCGTGGTTTTAGAGCCCCTCAAGCCTTTAATGAGGATTTACACATAAGTTCGGTGGGTGGTGAACAACGCTTTGTGATTTTGTCTAATGATTTAGAAAGTGAGTTTTCAAATGCATTTACGGGTTCTCTAAATTTCACAAAAGAGTTTAATAAGGTGCAAACCAGTTTGCTTATTGAAGGATTTTATACAACCTTAGAAAATCCGCTTACACTGGTAAGTACGGGCGCATCATTACCTAACGGATCAATTCTTGAAGAGTCTCGTAACGGAAGTGGTGCGTATGTTGCCGGTACAAATATTGAACTTAACCTATCTCCCAGTAAAGCACTTTTATTTCAAGCGGGTATTACCTACCAAAAATCAATCTACAATGAAGATCAAATTTTATTTGAAGCAGATGGTCGTAATGCACTGGAAGCAGATGTTTCAACAAACGAATTTTTGCGGTCGCCTAATGTGTATGGTTTTTTTAATACGAACTGGACTGTAAGCGAAGCTGTAAACTTAGATTTAACCGGAAGCTTTACCGGTAGTATGCTTGCCCCACACGTAATTAGCGACAGTGGATTTCTAACTCTGGAAAAGACTCCTTCTTTTATGGATATAACCACCAAAGCAACATATCATTTTGATCTTGCCGAAAACCTACATATAGAGTTAAGCGGCGGTGTACAAAATGTTTTTAATAGTTATCAAAAAGATTTTGACCAAGGTCCATTCCGCGACTCAAATTATATCTATGGACCTAACCGTTCACGTACGCTATTCTTCGGAATACGATTTGGTGATTTTTAGACTTTATAAATTCTAATAATGGATTATTTAAAACTACTTGCCATTAGCTTTTTCCTTTATTTCGGAAATCTTCAAGCTCAAACAAAAGCGCCAACAATAAATTGGATTAGCTGGGAAGAATTAGACGTTAGGCTAGAGAAAGACCCTAAGAAAACACTGGTTTTTTTTCACGCAGACTGGTGTGCATATTGTAAAAAAATTGATCGTGTTGTATTTACTAAGCCAGAAGTAATCAACAAAATCAACACTTATTATTATGCTGTTCGAATGAATGTAGAAACCACAGACACGATCTATTTTGACAACAATAAATTTGTGAACACCCAAGCTCTTACAAAACGAAATGGTGTTCATGAATTGGCTTTGTTGTTAGCAAGTAGAACCGGCAAAGCATTCTCACTGCCCGTTACCCTACTCTTTAGTCAAAAATTTGAAGTAAATAAACGTATTTTTGAATATTATACTTCTGCATCGTTACTTAACTATCTCGAAGACTAACTTGCTTTTGTATCATTAAATTTTCAAGTTTCAGATATAGATCTAGATGCAAGCACAAACACCTCAATTTGACTATTTAATTTTAGGAGCAGGATTATCTGGCTTATTGCTTGCTAAATCGCTAGTGAGCGATTCTTATTTTTCAGACAAGCGAATTTTAATCATAGATAATTCAGATAAAACTAAAAATGATAGAACCTGGTGCTTTTGGAGTGAAAACACCATCCCGTGGGATTCTATAATTTCTAAAAAATGGAATCTTGTAAAATTCAAAAGCGCTTCCTATGATAAAAATATTCCGCTAAAAATTTATAGCTATAATAAAGTTGAAGGCATCGACTTTTACAAAGAAACTCTTGCTTTACTTCAGGCTTCTGGACAGGTTAGTTTTAAAACTGAAAATTTTAAAGAACTTACTGAAACAGAAATAGGCGTCAAAGTGGTTACAGATCAAGATGTTTACTTTGCTAATAAAGTGTTTAACAGCATTCTTCCGCCAGAGCGTTTAAAAAATCAAAATTCATTTCCTGTATTACAACAACATTTCATAGGCTGGGAAGTAAAGACACAAGAGGCAGTTTTTAATCCCGAAATTGCCACATTAATGGATTTTTCCATCGAGCAAAAAGGCAATACACGATTTATGTATGTTTTACCTACCTCATCAAAAACTGCTCTCGTAGAGTACACATTATTTTCTCAGGATTTATTACCAAATACAGAATATGAAACTGCCATTGAAGACTATATGGAGTCTCTGGGAGCTTCTCAATACGAGGTAACCGCAATAGAAAAAGGGTGCATCCCAATGACTGCTTACCCATTTGAAAAACACAATTCGCAAAATGTAATGTTTATAGGAACTGCAGGAGGATGGACTCGTGGTAGTACTGGCTATACCTTTACAAATTCGGTACATAAAACCGCGGCGCTTATTGATTTTCTTAAATCTAACTCTAGCTTAAATTCTTTTAAAATTAAAGATCGATTTCGCTGGTATGACAAACTGTTTTTAGAGGTTCTATACCGTCACAATGAGCAGGGTGCAGCGCTTTTTACTCAGATGTTTCAAAAGAATGATATCTCTAAAATTTTTAAGTTTCTAGACGGTACGAGTTCTGTAAAAGAAGACATTGAAATAATATGGAGTTTACCTAAGAAAGAGTTTATAAAATCTTTTTTCGGCCTAAAATAATTGAGTGTTTAGTTTTGCTCCAATAGTGCTTCTGGCAATAACTTCTCTAGCATTTCACGCTGTCGTTGTTCAAGAACAATAAACTTCCAGTCTGTTTTACCGTCCTTAGAAATTGCATAAACACTTTTTTCTGCATGTACTTTAAAGCTATCTGTTGCTTCATCATAAGCTACATTATCCTTACCAAAAGATTGTACAAAAGCCCCCTGAGTTAAGCCTACGCGCATTGCTTTTCGCTCTTCAGTCTCATCTTCTTCTCCCTTAATTTTGATTTGCATATCATTAGAATATACTAAAGATGCATATGATTTCCCTTCAATCACCTGAGCATCATCAACCTGCAACACCTTAGGATTACTGATTTTAAAAGACATCTGCGGATTGTTGAATGTTTTCTCCATCACCATAATTAATTCTGCTCGAGGAATTAATTCAAAAAATTCTGGTAGCATATAATCCATTGCTTTATCAAAATCAGAATTTACAAGTGCATCCAGATATTCGGTAAAGGTTGTTTTTATAGTTTCTTTATATTCCTGAGCCTGTGCAGATATGCTGGTTGCTGTAATAAATAATACAATAAGTACTTTTTTCATCTCTCTATTTGAAGGTGTCGAAGGCGGAAAAATAAACTATACCTGCAGAGCCACCAAGATTATCTAATTAAATCACTCCTTTGGTCCTCAAGATTTGTTTAAATAACACTACAATCTATTATAATAAGTATTGATTGAAAGCTAGCGTTTGAGTGTAAAATGTGATTTAAAAACTAAAGGCGTATCATCAAAAGTATATTCTACTCTAAACCAATAATCATCTGAAGGCATATTTACACCCCTATAGGTACCATCCCATCCTATTCCTGAAGGAGAAATGTTTTTGATAAGTTTTCCAAACCGGTCAAATATGAATATTTGAGCTTCGGGATAATCAGACAATGAGGTAATATTCCACGTATCGTGATAGCCATCATTGTTAGGTGTAAAATATCTTGGGAAATCTATTACCTGAACTTGTATTGTGGTACTGCCGCACGATCCATTTTTACCGCGCACGGTTACGGTGTGAGGCCCCGGTAATACATTTATAAATTCTGGGGTGTTTTGAAATGCCTGATTATCTAATTGATATTCATATTTACCAAACCCTTCCAGGATTTCAATACGTATTCCGGAGGTGTCTTCAAAAGGACGGGTTACAGTAGCCTCGATAACAGGAATTGCAGATTCTGAAACCGTAACTGTAGTCGCGTTGTAATTACAAGCCGCTCCCGTATCTGGAGTCAATTTTTGAGTAGTAATTGTATAAACACCCGCTTCTTCTGCTGTAAAGGCTGTTCCTTGATTTACTAATTCTCCATTGAGCGTCCAGCTTACCAGAAATGCTGCAGGATCGAGACCCGTATCTAAAAATACAGCACGCTCCACATCTCCCGTAGTTGCATTTCTACAAATCGTGCCGCCTTCTATCACAAGATCTAATAATGGGTATACGGTTACCTCAAATGAAGTTTCTGCAAAGCAAGTAGCATTATTTAAAGCTTCAGCATATTTATATATCGTGTAAGAACCAGGAAGTAATTCGTAATCTGAAGGGTCAATTGGATTTTGCTTATTTGGACTTAAATAATAAGCCTGCGCATAAACATCCTGAGGTAAATCTGGAAGCATATAACTTCCACAAGATTCAATATCCGGTTGTGTTGGTAACACGGGTGTTTCTGAAATTGTTACTGTAAAACTACTTTCATCTTCACAAAAGAAACGGGTTCCGTTGCGTGCATAGATAAATAGTTCTTGCGTTGCTGTAATTTGATCTCCAGCATTGAGTAAAGTTCCCCCTCCACCGGTTTGTGTATAATAATTTCCGGTAGATAACGGAGGTAAAATATAAGAATCACAAGCTGCAACATCATCAAAAGACGGTACCTCAACACCAAGAATATTAATTGTAAATCTATTTTCTGAATAACACGATGGAAAATCAGGATAAGCATTATATACAAAAATGGTTTGTGTGGTTGTTATTTGATCCCCTGCAAACAACTCAGTTCCTTGCCCTTGTGTTTGCGTAAAATAACGTCCATTATTTAACTCCGGAAGGCTGTAGGCTTCACAAGAAAATACAAAAGTTAGATTATCTACCGGCAGCGATGGCCTTACCTCAACCGTAAATTCAGTTTCATTTTGACAGATGAGAACTTGACTATTTATATAAATGGTTTGTGTAGTAGTTATTGCATCTCCAGCATTATATTGACGGCCCGCTCTACCAGGTTGTTCAAAATATTCCCCATTTGTTAGTGCGGGCAAAATATAGGAATCCCCCTCACATAGTAACTGATCGGGCAAAGAATCTACCTGAGGAATAGTAATGACGTCAATATCAAAAAACGAATTATTTGTGCAGTTGAGTCCGTCTGTTGTACTTACATAATAATAAATTCGCTGCGAAGTAGTGAGTATTGTTCCTTGTGGAATACGTGTTCCACCTCCCAAAGGTTGCGTGTAAAATTCCCCAGCTTCCACCGTAGGCACTTCATAACTTCCGCACACTTGTTGATTAGAGAATAATGTCACTATAAAAATGCGCCACTCGTACGTATTAGTACATTGAGAATCATCGTTAAATATATAAACGCTTTGTGTAGTGTTTATAACATCACCAGGAGAAAGAGGTGTGCCTGCTCCTTCTGGTTCTGTAAAATAAGCTCCATTAGCTAAAGGAGGCAATGTATAAGAGTTGCACGCCACCACATTTGCAGGGGTATCGACTGGAGGAAGCGGATGCACTATGATATCAAAAGCATCATTGCGACAAATGATTCCATTATCATTAAAATAGAAATATATAGTTTGACTTGAGGTCAAACGATCCCCAGTGCCAAGTCGCCTTCCAGCACCATCTGGACCATCGGGTTGTGTATAAAAGGCTCCTGCCGGCGTAGGAGGAATAATAAATTCGTCACAAGCATCTAATTCGTTTAATTCAAATTCTGCAATAAATGTAATAGTAAATGAAGACTCACTTCTACAACCATTTGCATCTGGACCGTTAAAAATAAAAAGATCACTATCTTCAGTAATTATATCTCCTGCATTCAAGCGTATTCCAGTACCATTAGAACCGGTGTAGTAATTCCCATTAGAAAGAGGTTCTAATTCATACGCATCACACGTAATTACATCGCTTAATTGATCTACCAATGGTAAATCATTAATTTCAATATTAAAATTTACCACTTTAAAACAATCTGGATAATCTATGTAAGCCACTCTAGCCCAAAGCGCTTGACCGCTACTTCCCGCAGCAATAGTATAAGGACTTGAAACCTCATTACTTGCAGTAGATGCATCTGATTGCGATTCAAAATAGGTAATTGAGAAAAGTGCAGGATTTTGCCCTCCTAAAATTTGCCTGTTTACCGCTGTCAAATCAATTGTTATATCATTACCCGGAACTGCACAAAAACTTAAAGGGGCAGGTTGCGTAATTTGTATTTCTGGTAAGGTATTAAGCTGAAAATCTTCTGCTATTCCACAGACTACACCTGTATTTCTATTTCTTAGTCGTATATAAATAGTTTGATTGCCCGTACTGGAATAAGTAACAACTTCTGAAGCGGGAATAGATCTATTTGCATTTAAATCTGAAACAGAAGCAAAATAAAGCACCTCAAATTGTGAAGGATTTACACCCAGCACCGCCGCGTCATTTTGAGTAAGATCAAAAATTGAAGGCTGCGAACCGTTTGCACAAGATTCCAGATCTGCCGGCGGTAATATAGACAGGTCACTTACAACTACTTCATCTGTAATTTCACAACCATTATTTCTAACGATTACCGAATAAGTACCACTACGATTTACAGGAAGACTATTTCCGGTTTGTCCAGAAATTAAATTCCCGTTAAAATACCAGAGATGCGTATAGATCGAAGCATCTAAACCGGTATCTAATCGTGCTTGTTCACCATTGCAAAGCGTTAAATCTGGACCTAGATCTACACTTGTATTAAAACTTCCCCCAGAAAGAAAAATTGCAGAGTCATAATTTGTATCATTAGAATCCCCAATAACGATTCTCACATTATAAGAAGCTCCCGGAGTAAGTGTAGATGAAGCATTGAGCACTTGTGTGTATCCACGCATGTTAATTGTGCTCTGGGCGTTTGAAACTTCGTATGAGTCAAACAAATCTGCATTTACCGAATTGCATGTAGGGTTAAATTGCTGATCTCTAATATTACGTACAGAAACCGACTCCCCGGCAGCAGTTACAGCAAGATTTTGAGAGTTTCCGGTAGCTAAATCGGTTAATATAAAAGCCACAATATCTTGCGAAGTACATTGCCACTCCCCATATTCATTAGATGCAAAAATAAAATCAAAACTAAAATTACTCGACAACGGAATAAAGTCAAATTCTAAAAAAGAGGTTTCAAAAATTTGAGCTCCGTTTCCAGCAGCATCATTTAAATTCTGAAGATAAGAGTCTGAATTTGTATTTAATTCTGAATTTAATTCGGAAAGATTACCGGTATATCCACCGCCGGTAAGTCTAGCTTCACCGGTACGTAATACAACACCGTTAGCTAAAGGAAATGCACCTCCGTTATTTGTAAAAGAACCGGCTGCTTGTACTGAAGATATAGAAATATTTGAAATAGCAGCACAGGAATTATCAAATAACAAATCTACGAGTTCATCGGCTGGTCGCGGATTGCTTACAGTTACTTGTTGCGCATTTGCGGTACTAAAGAGAAGTGCAAAAAAAAGAAAGAATATTCTAAACATTATAGGGAGCTTCTTAAAGTCTAAAAAATACTAGAGTCTTAAAGTTAGACCTTAACGTATTTTTTAAAGTATAATTGCCTGAATATTAACACATAACATTCTGTTAATGTTTAGGCAACTGATAGCCAATAAGAAAACTAAAAAAAGAAGCACTATTACATACCGCGTTCTTTTTGAATTGTCTCGTATGCTTCCTGAACTTTAGTAAACTTCTCCTCTGCTCCTTGTCTATAAGCTTCATCCATATGTTGCAATTTATCTGGATGGTATTTTTTTGCCATATTCCGATAAGCCTTTTTCACTTCTGCATCTGTAGCAGACTTTTCAATTTCAAGAATCTTATAGGCGCTTTCTGCATTTTTGAAAAACATAGCTTTTATGCTTTCAAACTCACCTCTGCTTAATTGAAGATATCCTGCTATTTGCGAAATCTGATCTACTTCTGATACCGATACAGAACCATCTGCCTGCGCTATACCAAATAGAAAATGTACAATTTGCAGACGTACTTCTCTGCGCGTACGCGGAGTTAAGTAAGCACATATACGTTGCGCGCTTATTTCCCGTTTTTTAATTACCTCGTTAAATGTTCTAAATGTTGCATTAGCACGCTCTTTGCCGTAAGCCTGTACAAAATATTGCCGCACATAATCCATCTCCCGCTGACTTACCTGCCCGTCTGCTTTTATAACTATTGAGCAAAGCGAAAGTAAATTGAGTTCAAAATCACCCGGGGTTACCGATTGTTCTGATGAGCTAAAGGGTGATCTGCTCCCACCGGTTGTGGTTTTATTATTTTTAAAAAATAGACTATCTAAAAGTGAACCTATAAGATAACCTGCTATTGCTCCTATTATTCCTCTGTATGCATAGCCTATTACAGCTCCTATATATTTAATCATTAAAATTTCTTTAGTACTTGAGTATTCCCTAATAAGGAATACTTATTTGCGCTGCAAAAATAAAGCCTTTGCAAGATGTGAGTCTGTAAATATGACAAAATGTTACTGTTTTAGGCATGCGCAAAGGATTGAAGCCTTGTGGAGCTCGTTTCATCTGCCAGAAGTAGATGATACAGCGACGGCTGAAAGCCTGACCCGGAGGGTTGCGCCACAAGTTTAAAAAAACAAGTTGCGCTATGTAGGGTTTAGAAAAAGTGCCCGACTATTATTTTGTATCTTTGTAACCTTAAATTAAAAAAGAACTTATGTATCCAGCAGAATTAGTAAAACCTATGCGTGAAGACCTTACTTCTGTAGGTTTCACAGAATTACATACAACAGAAGATGTACAGGCAGCTATGAAGAAAGAAGGAACTACATTAGTAGTAGTGAATTCGGTATGTGGTTGCGCGGCAGCTAATGCTAGACCGGGAGCCCGTATGGCACTTCAAAATGCTAAAACTCCAGACAATTTATATACTGTATTTGCAGGTGTAGATCGTGAAGCTACAGATCTTGCACGAAGCTTTATGGTACCTTTTCCTCCTTCATCTCCATCTATGGCCGTTTTTAAAGATGGTGAATTAGTACACATGTTAGAGCGTCACCATATTGAAGGACGTCCAGCAAATCTAATTGCAGAAAATCTTATTGATGCTTTTAACGAATATTGTTAATTAGCATTTGATGTATAAAAAAAATCCCTGCCATTCGGCAGGGATTTTTTTTTGCCTGTTTATAATTAACGGCGATTTTTATAAAAGTTTCATTAGTTCCTCTTACTTTTGAATCGCTAAAATTATAAATGCTATGCCTGGTAAAAAACCTTTATTACACCGCTTTCACGCGTGGCGTTACAAGCATATTTCAAAAACAACATTCATTTATTTTTTGGCTGTACTTACAGGATTACTTGCTGGTCTTGGCGCCGTTTTAATAAAGAATATCACACACATCATACAACTTCTATTAGAGGGTAAACTTGTAGAAAACTACAGGTATGGTTTCTATTTTTTATTTCCTATTATAGGTCTTGCTATAACCGTGCTTATCGTAAAATATGTGATTAGAAATCCGTTGAGCCACGGGGTTCCTATGACCTTAAGAGCTATTTCTAAGCGCAAGGGTTTGCTTAAAAATTATCAAATATTCGGTTCCCTGCTTACTGCTCCCATTACAGTTGGTTTTGGAGGTTCGGTAGGTTTAGAAAGCCCCACTGTAGTGACCGGTGCTGCAATAAGCTCGTATTTATCTCGCATTTTCCATATGGATCAGGCTAACCGAACGTTACTTTTGGGCTGTGCAGCTGCAGGAGCTATGTCGTGTATTTTTAAAGCCCCTATAGCAGCAATTATATTTGCTGTAGAAGTATTTAGCCTAGACCTCACCCTATTATCCTTAATGCCACTTTTACTGGCATCACTTTCTGCTATACTTACCTCCTATTTTTTCTTTGGTTCAGATACTATTTTACCTTTTGAACTTAAAGATGCATTTACCATAGGAGATTTCCCGTATTATATGATTCTAGGAGTAGTAGCAGGATTGGTATCGGTATACTTTAGTAAAGCTTATTTTAAAACAAGTAAGCTGTATAAAAGATGGGATTCTGCATTAGTGAGACTAATGGTTGCCGGAGGCTCTCTCGGTATTTTACTCTTTTTAATTCCTCCTCTTTATGGTGAAGGTTTTGATATGATTAATGAATTACTAGATGGTAAAGCTGTAAATGCACTCGGAGAAACTTTTTTTAATGATTATCTCGATAATGTTTGGGTAGTAATTGCTCTTCTTGCGGGACTCGTGTTTTTTAAAGTAATCGCATCTGCCATTACATTCGCCGGCGGCGGTATAGGTGGTATTTTTGCTCCTGTTTTGTTTATGGGTAGTGTTATGGGTAATTGCCTAGCAAAGATCATAAACAATCTCGGCCTCAATGGGGTATATATTTCTGAAACAAACTTTACGCTTGTGGGAATGACAGGCCTAATGGCAGGCGTTTTACACGCGCCCTTAACTGCTATTTTCTTGATTGCCGAAATTACCGGCGGCTACGGGCTTTTTATCCCTTTAATGGTTACTGCTGCAATCGCATACGGTATTAATAAATACTTCTTACCGCATTCGGTTTATGGTATGGAGCTGGGTCTTAAAGGCGAACTCATCACACACGATAAAGATCAAGCTGTACTTACACTGCTTAATGTAAATGACGTAATAGAATCAAATTTTATACGGGTGAGACCCGAAATGACCTTAGGAGAAATGGTTAAAAACGCTGTTGCTAAATCTGCGCGTAACCTCTTTCCTGTTGTTAATGAAGATGATGAATTAGTAGGTGTAATAACTCTTGACGACATACGAGAAATTATGTTTGACGCCACATTGTATGACACCACCAGAATAGGAAGTTTAATGCACGCTGCTCCAGAATATATTTACCTAGAATCTGATCCTGCAAAAGTAGTAATGCGTAAATTTCAGGAAAGTGGCGCGTGGAATTTACCTGTTATTAAAGACGGAAAATACCATGGTTTCATCTCAAAATCTAAACTTCTAACTGCATATCGTCGTATGCTGGTGAGTTTTTCCCGTAAATAATATGCAAAAACTATTTATTCTATATCTCTTTTTAAATGCTACTATAAGTTTTTCTCAAAATCTAGAACCAGCTGTCTTTGCTAAGGTTAATACATTTAGACATACCGGTTTTGAAGATAATATATTTGCAGATGGGGCATTAGGAGTAAGTTTATTTTCAACCTACTGGATTTCTCCAAAGATTGGTTTTAAAAGAATATTTGGTAATCCCAATGATGTGTCTTTTTTTAATGAAACTAATCAAGAACTTATAAGCAGCAAGTATAAAGGGAATGTGTTTACTGTTGGAGCAAAAATACGTCTTACAAAACCCGAAGATGCCTGGTTATTTATCTGGCCGGAGTATAGTTTTGGAGATGTAAAATTTGAGAGCTCTTATTACAAAACAGAAGATGATATCACCCGCTTAGCACTTCAGGAGCGTATTAATTCTAAGAACTATAACTCTTGGTTTGACTTGTCTACCGGGGTCGAATTTTATTTTGATAATAACGAGCGTTTTCTAACCTCAGTCTATTTGACGTATACGCTAATGGATTTAGGGTCTGGGTTTGATAAGCTCTCTTTTGAAAGCACAACTAAAAGACCACCATCAAAAAATAACAGCACTATAGGTCTAGGCGTTAGTATTGAGTTTTGTTTCTGTAAAAAAAATCAGGACTGAAACAAAACCTATTAAAATCAAAAATGATCGAATAATGAAATTTCAAGTATTAATTTTGAAGTCTAAAATTTAGAATAATATATGCGTAATCTCATAATCGTCCTTTTTTGTATTTGTTGTCTCACATTAGCTTACGGATTTTATTTGCGCTATTTTACGGAAGACCTCGTTACCGGGGATCGGTTTTTAGGACTTACAATTCTTGCAGTTTCCTTTATAGTTATGCCCTTATTTTTATATCACCGATGGAAAGATCGAAAAGTAAAAGATTATATGCTAGATGAAGATAACATAAGGAGAATGAGAGAGTTCAATGACAGCAAAGAATCTCGTAAAAAACCTGAAAATCAATAATTTTAAGAAATTTATTTACATTAAGTTAACCTATATGTTGTATAATCTCTTAGCTTTGTACCAATATTAATTTTTTACAATTTTACAATGAAAGGTACAGTTAAATTTTTTAATGAATCAAAAGGTTACGGATTCATTACTGATGATGAGACAGGAAAAGACATCTTTGTACACGCTACCGGCTTAAACGGTGAAGTGTTAGAAGAAGGTGACCAAGTAGAGTACATCGAAGAAGAAGGAAGAAAAGGTAAGGTAGCAGCGCAAGTACGCGTGCTAAACGACTAAGATATATATAAGTATATTTAAGATTCCAAACCTCACTTATTAAATTAAGTGAGGTTTTTTGGTTATACAAATTCCGTATTTTTAAGTTTATGACGCATTATCTCACTTACTAATATTACCAATAGATATTCTAATCATTAAATTTACTGTTGGATTTATAATCATTAATTATGTCACAAAAACTTAATATAGCAGCAATTCAAGCCGATCTTAAATGGGAAAATCCTGAGGCAAACCGATTGTATTTTGATGACAAAATAAATGCCCTAGAATCAGATATTGATCTTATTGTACTTCCTGAAATGTTCTCAACCGGTTTTAGTATGAAACCTCAACATATTGCAGATGAGGGCGAGATGCTTAGCTGGATGCAATCAAAAGCTGCAACAACAAACAGCGCAATAGCCGGGAGTTTAATGGTGACTGAAAATGGTCTATTCTTTAATCGGTTTTACTTTGTAGAACCTAACGGCACGTTTCATACTTATAATAAAAGACATCGCTTTACCCTGGCTGGTGAACATCATATCTATGAACGCGGCGATAAACAAGTAATCGTAAACTTTAAAGGGTGGAATATACTCTTGCAAGTCTGTTATGATCTAAGGTTTCCCGTATTTTCTCGTAACACTTCTAATTATGACGTAGTACTCTACGTAGCAAATTGGCCGAAGAAGCGCATTTTTGCCTGGGACACCTTACTTAAAGCACGAGCGATAGAAAATATGTGCTATTGCATAGGTGTTAATCGGGTGGGACTAGATGGTAATAACTACGAGCACAATGGCTATAGCGGCATTTATGATAGCTTAGGAGCCACTTTAGCTTTTGCTAAAGAAGAAGAAAAAACAATCTTCGCCACTTTATCAAAGGCACATCTTAGTGAAACACGTAATCATCTTAATTTTCTGGCAGATCAGGATGCTTTTGAATTAAAATAACAGATTTATTCAGTTACTCCTGGTTAAGAATAAAGGTCTCTTTAGGATACCAGCCCGATCGTATATCTAATTTACTAGGATAATACAGTACCTCTTCAGGTTGTCGTTGCTTTAAATAACTTCCTGTGTCAAATTTTCCGTTTGCATTTAGATCTACGATTATACGCGCAAAGTAAGTTCCTGGTTCAATACGATCAAATTTAAATTCTTTTTGTCCTACCACTCCTATCTGCTCTCGCTTAACATCGCCTTTTTCTGTTACTAATTGCACGATATGTTGTACTTCGGCAGCGCCTTGTAGGGTGATATCAAATTCTCCATAATCTGAGTATTCTTTAGTAGTAGCTCTAAAACTCAGCGTATCACTTTTGTTTCCGTAGAAATCGGTTAATGCATCAGGAAGCATAACAATTTCATAAGATTGTTTTTCCTCTGTGTCGAACTTCAAACTTAACTGAAGTTTTTCCGGAAACAATTGGGTTTTAAAGTCAGTTATATAGGTTGAATCGCTACGCTGTATTTTAATTTTTGAAGAATCTGCAGCGACTATAGGAATAGTACTATTCAACATAAAATCTTCTTCTAGAACTAGACTCGTTGATACAGCGCTCACCTGCAAGGTATCTCTTTTAAGATTCCGTAAACGCAAAAAGGTAGTATCAACTTTCTTATTTGCTAACGTCTTGAATACTAGAGAATCTGTTTCGATTTTTGGTGCAAACCAGTATTGCAAGGAGTCCTGTCCTCTTTTGTAGGTTATAAGACTCTTAAAACCTTCGGGACGAGAACTTAGCAAATCGATTTTTACACTGTCTGGATTCCCTTTGTACGGAAAAGTTATTCGTTGAGCTGATGCTTGTTTAGGTCTGCTCACTTCAGCATCTAATACTTCAGTAAAAAGATTTAAAACGTAAACTGAATCTGATGGAACTTCGATAAATGTATCGTAAAAAGCAATTTTATCTTTTGCCGGCTGAAAGGTGTAATTATTATCTGCGTCTTTTAATGCTGCCAGTTTGTAGCGACCTGCTTTTACATTTGTGATTTCAAATACATTAGAACTGTCCAGGGTATTAGTAATGTATCTGGGAACTTCTTTATATATAATAGAATCACTGTAAGTAGAATCTGCTTCATAAAGCATAACAGTCACATAATTATCTGCCTCTTGTAACAAAGCATCACGTATAACACCTACTACCTTTAACGAATCTATGTAGTCTCCCGTAGAAAAAACATATTTAAAAAAAGAAAATGGATTACCTTCATTATTATCGGTTACGCTCTCACCAAAATTAAATACATACGTGGTGTTTTCTAATAAGGTATCGACAAGTTTTATGTCTATAAAACGGGAAGCACTTCCCAAAGGTGTTATAGATGCCTTGGGATCCATAGGTGGTGATACAATAAGATTTTTGTTGAGGTCCTTTAATTTGATATACTCATCAAAATAAATACGCACCTCATCTCCCTCAAAGTTTGTAGAATAATTAGGCGGATCTGCACTTACTAAAACAGGAGGAGTAACATCTTTAGGTCCACCGGTAGGTGTTCCTCTCTTTGCACAATTGACAACTACTAATAAGAGTAGTGACACGATAACTAGTTGTAAACCTTTTCTAAACATAACAGCGCAAAGTAACAATTATTTTTAATGACAAGTTATAGAAACCTTATGCGAGGAGACTGTAAATCTATTTGATCTGCTTAATACTTTAAACGTTATTTTTTAAACCGCTATTGCCATAACCGCGACACTTAATTTTATATCTGTTGCTTTTTGCAAAGCTAAAAAGCAACCTTCTACTGTACCTCCTGTTGTTATTAAATCATCAACCAGCAGTATATGCTTACCCTTTAGTTCTTCCTCATTACGCAAAGAAAATGACCCTATGACTTCTGTACTTCTAAATCTTCTATTAAGAAAAACCTGTGTATTTGTAGCTTTGGTACGGTATAAAACATCATCTATATAAGGTTTATTTAAAGCGTTAGCAATAGCCTTACCAAATCCTTCTACCTGATTATAACCTCTAGATTTTAATCGCTTCTTATGCAAGGGCACTGGTATTACACAATCAATATTTTTATAAGCTTCTATATCAATAATTTGTTCTGCGAGCCAAATTCCGAAGTAGGCGCTCAATTTTTTTTGCCCTCTATATTTTAAATTATGAATTAACTGCTGTACCCGGGTTTTCTTATCAAAATAAAAAAGAGCTACGGCTAATTCTAGAGAAGTTCTACCGTACAATAATTTTATAATAGGATTGTACGTTGTAGTATGAAAGTGAGCAAGTGGTAATGCGTGTCTGCAAGTAGTGCAAATGAGATTTTCACCGCTACTTAGCAAATTATCACACGCATTACATTGATCGGGATAAAAGAGTTTGAGTAGCGACATTATCTCATTTTGATTAAAAATTATAACTTCACACTAAGATATAAAATCGTTTGCATGAGTGCTAATCGCAATAACAATGCTTTAAAGGTTCTAATAGGTATTCTTTTTTTTCTGCTTGTAGGCCTTGGGGTTTATACCTATTCTTTTTATCAGGAGTTAAGTGCAAACAAAGTTGCTCTTTCAGAAGAGAAATTAATGCTTCAAAACGAATTGAGTGATTTACTTACCACCTACAATTCTGAAATAGAAAGCAGTAAGCTTATGAATAAAGAATTGCGCGAAGCCAGATCACGCATTCAAAATTTATTAATGCGTTTAGAAAACGCCACCACATCGCAAACAACTATTCAAAACTATAGACGAGAGCTTAGTATTTTACGCAATGAACGGGATGTTCTTCGTAAAAAAACCGATAGTTTATTACTCGCAAATGCACTACTTGTCTCTCAAAAATCTACCGTAGAAGCTGCGTTTGATCAAAGTGTGGTACAATTAGACTCTTTACAATCACAGAATAATACTTTGAAAGATGATCTGGCAAAAGGCTCCCAACTTACAGTAAGTAAATTTAATTCTGCGGGTGTAATCCTTCGTCGTAGTGGTAAAAGACTGCCTAACGATCGCGCAAGTCGTATAGATAAAATTGAAATTTGCTATACCGTAAACGAAAATGAGTTTGGTAGACCCGGTAGTCACGATTTTTATATTCAGGTTATCGATCCGCGTAATAATGTTATGGGAGAACGCATATCGCTGTCTTTTGGCGAAAATATTTTAATCTATAGTGCTTATCAACAAATAGATTACCAGAATGAAGAAGTGGTCTCCTGTGTACTTATCAACCCACCTATCGACGAATTCCTTCCAGGGATATACCGTGTAAATTTATTTGAAAATGATCGCTTACTAAGTAATGACGTACTTGAATTAGAGTAAAACAATTATTTAAAACTACGCTTCATTGTTTGGGTTTATTTATTTTTACCGGTTAATCATTGCATTAAAATAAACCCTTATGAAGTACATTATTTTCTTTTTAGCATTTTGCTCAATGTTAAAAACCAATGCGCAAAATGAGGCTTGGAATATTACAACTACAGAAAATAAAGAATATACCGGTATTGCAATCGCAAATGGTCGCATTGGGATGCTTACATCGCCAGATCCATTTCAAATTCAACATGTGGTTCTTAACAATGTTTATGATGTAGATCCAGAGCTGAAAGTAAGCCAGATCGTTCACGGAATGAATTTTGGAAATCTAGATGTATTTATTGATGGGGAACAGATTACAGCAGCAAACATCTCAAACTGGAAGCAAAATATGAATATGAAAGAGGCGGCTTTCACCACTTCATTTAGCTTCAAAAATAAAGCGGAAATATCCTATACTATCTATGCTTTAAGAAATGTGCCCTACACCGGATATATTGATATCAACATTGATGCAAAAAAGAAAATTGATGTAAAGGTTACAGGTAAAATTGAAACTCCAAAGGAATTTAAAAAACCTACTCACAAATATGAGGTATTAAAAGATATGGAGACGACTATGCCTATTTTACAATCTGTAGCAGAAACTCCATTTGGCAAACACACCGTTAGTACCTCTGCTACTTTTATATGGCATGCTATAAATTCTTCCAGAGAAAATGAACGCCCAGAATTAATAGAAAAAGTAGCTTCAGATTACACCAATACACTAACTTTTAATAAAACTGTGACTCCAGACCAACCCTTAGCATTTGTCTGGACGGCTGCAGAATGTACTACTCAAGATTTTAATGATCCTAAATCTGAGTCAGAACGTATGGTGATTTACAATCTTCTAAACACTAAAGATGTGTTACTTGCTCAACATCAAAAATTATGGGATTCGTTGTGGGAAGGAGATATTGTTATTGAAGGGGATTTAAAATCGCAACAAGATGTGCGATTAGCTTTGTATCATTTGTATGCATTTGGGCGTGGTGATTCAGATTTAAGTATTGCCCCTATGGGATTATCATTACAAACTCCATATAACGGTCATATTTTCTGGGATACAGAGTTATGGATGTTCCCTCCTTTACTCGTTTTTAATCAGGATATCGCCAGATCATTAGTAAATTATAGATCAGATCGTTTGACACCCGCAATGGAACGAGCAAAAAATTATGGTTACGATGGTGCAATGTTTCCGTGGGAAAGTGACGACACCGGTGAAGAAGCCACTCCTCCATTTGCACTTACGGGACCTTTTGAACATCATATTACTGCAGACATTGCAATTGCATTCTGGAATTATTACCGCGTAACTCAAAATGAAAAATGGCTTGCAGATAAAGGCTATCCATTACTTAAAGAAGTAGCAGATTTTTGGGTAAGTAGATCTGAAAGAAATGTAGATGGCAGTTATTCTATCAACAATGTGGTAGGTGCAAATGAGTATGCCGCAAATATTGATGATAATGCATTTACAAACGGGGCTGCAATTACTGCCTTGAGATATGCAGGGCTTGCTGCCGCAAAGCTCAATTTAGAACCTAATCCAGCTTGGGAAAATGTTGCAAATAATATAGTGATACATAAATTTGAAGATGGGACCACAAAAGAGAATAAGACTTACTCTGGGGCGATTATAAAACAGGCAGATGTTAATCTGCTTTCCTTCCCACTGAATATCGTAAATGATAAAGAAGACATCCTAAAAGACTTAAAGTATTACGAACCAAAATTATCTAAGAAAGGTCCGGCAATGGGAAAATCTATCTTTGCAGTACTCTATGCACGAGCTGGTGATGTAGATAAAGCATACAGTCTTTACAAGGAAAGTTATGAGCCTAATCAACAGAAGCCATTTGGTGCTTTATCTGAAGTAGCAACGTCAAATTTTTCATACTTTGCAACCGGAGCCGGTGGTATGTTACAGACAGTATTGTTTGGTTTTGGAGGATTAGATTTTACCGAAGAAGGAATCGTTCAGAAAAACCCTATACTACCTAAACAATGGAAATCATTGACAATAAAAGGAGTAGGCCCAGATAAAAAAACATATCGCATAGATCGATAGGCAAAATTATTAGAAGCAGATAAAAACGTTTAAATAGAGAATTAAGTAAATGGCACAACAGGAAGATCATTTTAAGAAAGTAATATCTCACGCTAAAGAATACGGTTACATCTTTGGCAGTAGTGAAATATATGACGGTTTAAGCGCAGTTTATGACTATGGTCAAAATGGAGCTGAACTTAAAAAGAATATTAGAGATTACTGGTGGAAGAGCATGGTGCAAATGAATGAAAATATTGTAGGCCTTGACGCCTCTATTTTTATGCATCCTACCACGTGGAAAGCATCGGGTCACGTTGAAGCTTTTAATGATCCTCTTATTGACAACAAAGATTCTAAAAAGAGATACCGTGCAGATGTTCTTATAGAAGACTATGCCGAAAAAATAAATCAGAAAGCTGAAAAAGAAATCGCTAAAGCAAAAAAACGTTTTGGAGAGTCTTTTGATGAAGCTGAATTTGTAAGTACAAATCCTAGAGTTTTAAGATATCGGGAAGAGCAAGACACCATCCTTAAACGTATGGCTCGCTCTCTTGAGGCAGAAGATCTGGCAGACGTTAAAGCTCTTATTGAAGAATTAGGGATTGCAGATCCTGATACCGGTTCTAAAAACTGGACAGATGTGCGTCAATTCAACCTAATGTTTGGTACAAAACTAGGAGCTTCCGCAGAGACAGCTACAGATTTGTATCTAAGACCAGAAACAGCTCAGGGAATATTTGTAAACTTTTTAAATGTTCAAAAAAGCGGAAGGATGAAAATCCCTTTTGGTATTGCACAAACCGGTAAAGCATTTAGAAATGAAATTGTTGCACGACAATTTATATTTAGAATGCGTGAATTTGAGCAAATGGAAATGCAATTTTTTGTACGTCCGGGAGAGGAATTAAAATGGTATGAGCACTGGAAAGAAACACGTCTTAACTGGCATTTATCATTAGGATTAGGTAAAGAAAATTACCGTTTTCACGATCACGAAAAACTTGCGCATTACGCAAATGCTGCTGCAGATATCGAGTTTAACTTCCCTTTTGGTTTCAAAGAGTTAGAAGGAATACATAGTCGTACAGATTTTGACCTTAAAGCTCACGAAGAGCATTCAGGTAAAAAACTTCAATTTTTTGATCCGGAGTTGAATGAAAATTATGTTCCTTATGTTGTTGAAACATCAATAGGACTTGATCGTATGTTCCTCGCCGTATTCTCTCAGTCTCTTGAGGAAGAGGAGTTAGAAAATGGTTCTACACGTACAGTTTTAAAATTACCGGCTATCTTAGCTCCTGTAAAAGCTGCTATTCTACCGTTAGTTAAAAAAGATGGATTGCCAGAAATAGCTCGTAAGATTATAGACGACCTTAAATGGGATTTTAATGTTACTTACGATGAGAAAGATGCTGTAGGACGTAGATATCGTCGTCAAGATGCTGCAGGAACTCCTTTTTGTATTACAGTAGATCACGACACGCTAGAAGATGATAGCGTAACCATACGTGATCGTGATACAATGGAGCAAAAAAGAGTAAAAATTTCAGAATTGAATACTATTCTTCACGATAAAATTGATTTTAAAAATTGGATGAAGTCTTAAACATCATTCATCATTTATAAAAAGCCCCAAAACGGGGCTTTTTTTAATCCGTATACTATTAACTTTCGTACATTTAAAGACCCTATTTTATACGATATGATACAGGTTTACAGATTTTTGATAAAAAAATCTTCTTATTCAATAATTGCTGTAGTTGGTGTTCTTTTAATTTTTTCGGCTTCTTTAAAAGCTCAACAGATTGAAGGTCCGTCGATGGTACGAGCGATTAATTTTGTGAAAGAAGTTCCCAGTTTAAGTAGTCAGCTTGAAAAAGGCACTTTCCAAACTCCTGTAAAATCTAATGTTATTCAAGAGGTAAATCCTAAAAGGCGTACTACAAATCAAGTTGTACCGGGAAAAGGATTCCCAAAAGACGGTGATCCGCTTGTTAAGACTGAAAAATCTAAACAAATAACAAAATCATATACTTCAGAGCCACTTCAGGTTTTTGAAGCAAACACCTCGCGTTTTACGCCCTCAGATCCTACCGGGGCGGTAGGTCTCAATCACTATGTCGCAGCGTGGAATGCCGGCTTTAAAATTTTTGATAAACAGGGTAATTTATTGGTAGATGAGGCTTCTTTAGGAACTTTATTTGAAGGAAATACTGAAGGAGATCCTATCGTATTATATGATGCTCCTGCAGATCGCTTTATTATAACAGAATTTGAAAAAGACAATCAAAGTGGTGGTGTTAACGGTTTAAATATTGCCATTTGTAAAGGTTCTGACCCAGTAAATGACGGCTGGTATATTTATACTGCTGGTTTTGAAACTGGGGAGTTTCCTGATTACCCTAAATATTCTGTATGGCACGATGGATATTACATCACGTCTAATATCATAATAAACACAGACACCGCAGGAAATAAAAGTAATGCCATCTTTGTTATGGAACGGGAAAAAATGCTTCAGGGCTTAGCAAATGTTGGCTTTTTAGGGTTTCCGCTACCTACTCTTCAAACGAATGGTTTTTTTAGTCCGCAATTTTTCAATGTCAGTAGTCCTCAGGCTCCAACTACCGGCCCTGCCACAGTGGTTTATCTTCAAGATGACTCGTGGTCTGGAGTTGCTGATGACCATCTTAAATTATGGGATTTAAATGTAAACTGGACAACTCCTCAAAGTTCTACAATCTCACAACCCAATATTCTCACAGTTTCTGATTTTAATAGTGTTTTTGACGGAGGTTCATTTTCTAATCTTCCACAACCATCTGGTCCAGATATCGATGCGTTGCAAGGAACCATTATGAATCAAGCTCAGTTTAGAAAATTTGACACTTATAATTCTGCTGTTTTTAATTTTGCGGTAAATGTAGCTCCCTCTGGTCAAGAGCAAGCCGGAATTAGATGGTACGAATTAAGGCAGGCGGGAGATGGGCAACCGTGGTCGGTTTTTCAGGAAGGCACCTATACTTCACCCACCGGTAATAATGCATTTGCAGCGAGTATGGCCTTAGATTCACAAGGAACTATAGGAATGGGATACACCACGGTAAGCGCCTCTACTCCAGTCACTATAAATTATACAGGAAGATATGCTAATGATCCATTAGGAGAGATGACTGTCCCAGAAGCTTTAATTGCCACCAGCACTGGCGTGAGTGCTTCTGAGCGTTATGCAGATTATACGCATCTTACGGTAGACCCTGCTGATGGTAATACCTTTTGGTTTATTTCTGAATATTTTAATACCCAGCGTAAAGACATTATAGGTGTCTTTAAATTGGCACCAGATTTTACAAATGATGTTCAAGTGGTATCAATAGATAATCCTGAAGATGGAGCACTTACATCTGCTCAATCAATTTCTATTACAATTAGGAATGCAGGAATAGCAAGCCAGTCTAATTTTCCGGTTACGTATTCAATTGCTAATGGTGCTACAATTACAGAAACTTTTACGGGAACACTTGCTTTTAACGAGTCTGCTACATACACTTTTACACAAACAGCAGATTTATCAAGTATCGGGCAAACCTATACATTGAGCGCATCAACCGGGTTAAGTTCAGATGAAGATCCCAGCAACGATTCGGTAGAGCAAACCGTAACAAATTTATGGCAAAATGATCTCGGTGTGACTGCCTTATTAGCTCCGCAATCGCAAACACCATTGAGTGCTGAAGAAAACTTAACCGTAGAAATCACAAACTTTGGCTCTGCTGCACAAACAAATTTTCCTGTTTACTATGAGGTGGACAATGGTTCGCGTATTACAGAAACATTTACTGCCAGTATCGCTGCAGAATCGGTTGCTAATTATACTTTTAATACTCCTATCGATTTTTCAGAATTGCGAACGTACTCCGTTGTTACCGGAACTGATTTAGCTACCGATAGTGACAACTCAAATAATAGTATTTCTTCTCAAATTACGAGTTCGTATTGTATGCCTGTTGCAAACTGCACCCTGGCAGATGATGGTATTACTCAAATAAATTTAGAAGGAACTATCTTTAATACAACCTGTACAGATTCAGGATATAGCAACAATACAGACACGGTTTTTGATCTTGATATTCAAAGCAACCCATATACTGGTTTACTTCAGGCTGGTTTTGAAAATACATCGTATGCTATTTTTATAGACCTCAACGATAATGGCACATTTGAATCTTCAGAGTTGGTTTCTAATGATATTATAGCGCTTTCAAATCGGGACACCCCTTTTACAATTGAATTACCTGAGGGAGTTAATCTAGGCACCTATAGAATGCGTTTACGCAGTAAAGACAGTGAGTTTGGCGGCAATTTAATAGATCCCTGTGATGATATCGCATATGGTCGCATAACAGATGTGAGCGTGCGTATTTTCAACAGTTTGTCTGTGGAAGAGAATATATTTCCTGATGGGGAGCTGGTTGTAATTGAACGTGAAAAAAATCAGTTTCAAATTTCACTTAGTACTACAGAAATACAGGATAAAATGGCGCTTTCTGTTTTTTCAGTTTCAGGTCAAAAGCTTGCTGAAAACTGGATTGAAAATGAATACGGAAGTTTTAAATATAATCTGGATATGTCTTACGCTTCGAGTGGAGTGTATATTGTACGTATTGGAAACAGCAAAGGAGGCCAATCAAAAAAGATTGTAGTGCGCTAAAAAAAAGCTCTTAATTGAACAGTTCCCGTATGTATTGTACGGGAAGTTTCACTTTTTCTACCGAAGTAGGCTACATTGAGATCCAGAAATTTTGTTAATCGCTTCTGTGCTAGAGTCGTCCACGTAAAGTTAGAACCAGGTTGTAGTCCTTCAAGCATTTGATATGCAACTGGTGAAAACGCACTACCCTCAAATTCGTTTTTGATATATTTCGCTTCAGCGCTCAAAGAAATTTTAGCAGAATTGCTGTATGAAAAAGAAATCCCGAAATCCTGTTTTTTCAAAAACTCAAAATCACCCAGCAGATTTTCTTTACTTGCGAGACTGTAAAATGCCTCTACTCGAGAATTATCATTGATCAAATAGGATATTTTCGGACTTACTTCTGCACGGGTTAAATCATAATTACGCTGTTCAAAATTTTCAGAAGTGCTGGCATTTGTACCAATATCTGTCTTTAAATTAATGAGGTAACTCTGTTTCACTTTGTGTAAAAAATTAAATTGGTGGCTGCGTAAAGTAGAGGTTTGTAATCCTAGAGAAACAAGATTACGTGTCGTATTTGCTAAATACGTGTAACTTGTCGTAAATTTTTGCTTTCCGCGATTAAGGTATAGCGTGTTTCTAAAATTCACGTTTAAACCCAATGCATCTTCACGCTCATCAAACGGATTTAAATCAAATGAATCGCCCGCTCTCAAGATTTTTTGATCAATTAAATAACTAGTTTGATTATAAAAATGAGAAGCAAACTTTTTAAAACCTAATTTTCCGCTCCACTGTTGAAAGTCTAATGTCACCAACTGACTAAATCTGTTTTGATGGGTCTTAATAAAAATTTGATTAGGTAAGAGTACTTTTATAAAATCGGCCTCATCATTAAATTGTGCAACCTCAAATTCTTGCAGCTGTTGAACGCCATCTCCATTATAATCTATCCACGTATAAACACCTTGACCTTCATCAACTTTTACATATGTAAATTCTTGCTGTGGTAAGGTGCCGCTACTGGTTTCAAATAAGGTGTTCAACCGTAAAATAGAATTAAAAATACGTTGATCAAACAACAATCTGGAGTTTAGCGATTGTTCATTTTGCCTATTTTTTTCTTCATAAATCAACTTCCTATAGTTTATAAAAAGCCCTAAAGATGTATGCTCATTTTTAACCAACTGAGATTTTAAATAATAGGTATTACTATGATTTACACGCTCTAGATGAGTATTACGTAAACTATCGTTAATTCTAAATCTGTAACCTACTTCTACAAAAACCTGCGTACTGTCACCACGTCCTATAAATCCTTCGTACGATTGATAACGCTGACTCAAAGAATCTAATATTCCTGAAGGTTTTTGCTTTAAAGTATTACTTTCTGCACTTAGCTTAGCGCCTATCCAAGATTTTTTAAAGCCATAAACACTGGTAGCGTTTAGTCTTAAAAATGAGGTTTCTGAAGTATCTGATCTAGTTTTTAAAAAACTGGAATTTATAAAGGTTTGAAGCTTATTAATTTTAAAGTTTGAAATAATGCTATTTCTCACACCATTATAGTTTTTTCCGAAGTTGAGATTTTCAAACCGGTAATCTACAAACGCACGTGTAGAATCTTGATAGTGTAATCGCCCAGTAATTAAGGATTGATCACCGAGAGTAGTAAATGGCAAATTCCAATCCCGGCTAAATTCAATTGCATAAGTACGTTCTATGTTTTCAAAATCATCTTGTATATAATCTATAGTAGCATAGGCATCTAAATACTTTGATTTTGTTTTGAGTATGCGCTGTCGTATATCAAATTTACCGGCAAATCCAGTATTATTACTATCATCGAGTTCAGAGAATAAATTGAGATCTCTCTTACTACCTGCTCCTTCAAAAGCAATTGCAGTTTTATCTGTAGGAGCAAAAAGACCTTCTACAACAGCCATTTGCAATTGAGTAGGAGCAAATAAGCGTATTACTGGAGCATAATCTCCTTGCGCAACTCCGTTCACAGGACTTACATATTCATAAATACGACTTATCGCTGTATTCGAACTTAATCGATAGTCACCTAAATTAAGACCTACCTGACTAAAACGAACATTATATAATTCGTCTTCAGGATTATTTGAAAAAACATACACCTCTTTTCCATCACGTAGCTCTTTGCGGTATAATATTTTATTCTCGTTGTAGGTTTCGGGATTAACGCTAGGCGCAAACATTAATGAGGGATTATCTCCTGCCTGCTGTAAAACATCTACCTGATCTGTATTCAAGTTTTGTAATAACGGCTGATTTTTAGCATCACTTTCAGAATATACGTGTGCTTTTAAGCGTAGCTTATTATTTTCGGTCTGGTGACCTCCACCTGCATAAGCAACCAATCTTGTAAAATTTTGTTCGCTGTACTGATACTCTACCGAAATACGCATTTCGCTGGTAATAGGAAATGTGGGATTAAAACGCAGCTCGCCTGCATTATAATCAATCACATAATCGGCAGTTTCACCACGTTGTAAAAGAACTCCATTTACATAAACGCGTTCACTACCACTTACGATAAGTACATACAACTCTCCATTAGGACCTGTGAGTTTATAAGGCCCTTGATTTCCTTCTTGTCCATTAAATCGACTCTGTGTAAACACACCCCTAACGAGTGCAGCTGCTCCAAATAGATCAGTTTCAGAATTGTCATGATCTAAGGTACCACGTAGCGATAAACCTTGCACTTTTTTATTAAATCTACCGAAGTAGGAAGTGGTGTTTTCAAGATTTATATCCCCCGCCCGTATATTCCAGTGATCACTGTAAAGCTCAATGAAAATTTGATCAAACTCATCTAAGCGCTGAGAATAACCACCGTCTTGCTGCGGAATATTAGCATCCTGAAGTGACGCCCGTAAAGACACACGCTCACTTAATTTTCCAGAAATCTGCAGGTCTAATTCACTATTAAGAGTACTATTTTGATTATTACCACTCGTTATTCCCCGCACTAAACTTCCAGAAACATCCAAGCCCTCAAAAGGCACAAACGTTTTGGAATACTTTTCCTCTTTTAAGGCATAAACACGTTCAAGATTACCCGAATTATTTACAGTCTTGTCTGGATCAAATTCAAAATAACGTTGAGTAAGAAAACGTGGGTAAACACGATAATTAAATACAAGGGAATCTGGCAGGTTATCAATTTGCTTTAGTACAAGTTTAGAGACACCATAGTCTACAGAATACATAGTGCTATCTATTACAATGCAGTCTGGAGTAGAAACTTTAAATAAATAAGGATTTATACTTACCGAATCTATAAGAATGGTATCTCTAACGGCAAGCTTTTTAGTTCTTGATAAACCAGATTCGCGTTCCTGAGCAAAACCGCTTAAGCACAATGAGAATAGAAATATACAAGCAAGGTTGCGCATCGGGTATAAAACTACATGAAAAAGAATAAAGTTGGCAGATTCTATTTGCTAGCCGATATGTATTAAAAAGAGATCCAAATCTTATAATTGAATCAGATCAAACCGAAATATTTAACTTCGCCCTAAACTCACAATACACGCATGAAAATTATCACATATAACGTCAACGGAATTCGCGCAGCATTAAAAAAAGGACTTTTAGATTGGATAAAGCAGGCCGACCCAGACGTGCTTTTACTACAAGAAACAAAGGCACATAAAGAGCAGGTAGATGTCGATTTTCTTCAGGAAATAGGATATCACGACTACTGGTTTAGTGCTCAAAAAAAAGGATATAGCGGGGTGGCTATTCTTACAAAAAAAGAACCCGATAATGTAGTACACGGTACTGGTATTGATTATATGGATTTTGAAGGCCGTAACATTCGTGTCGATTTTGGTGATCTCAGCATAATGAGCATCTATTTACCCAGCGGAACAAATGTAGATCGCCTGGAGCATAAATTTAAGTATATGGCAGACTTTCAGGTTTATGCAGATGAACTGCGTAAAACAAGGCCCAATCTTGTGGTAGGTGGCGATTATAATATTTGTCACGAAGCTATAGATATTCATGATCCTGTACGCCTTAAAAATGTGAGCGGCTTTTTACCTGTTGAGCGCGAATGGATGACCGAACTTATAACCAGTGGTTTTACAGACAGTTTTAGACACTTAAATCCAGAAGTAGAACAGTATAGCTGGTGGAGCTATCGCGCTAATGCCAGAGCTAATAATAAGGGCTGGCGACTTGATTATAATATGGTTAGTGAACCCTTGAAAAATGCAATTTCCCGAGCGGTTATTTTACCAGAAGCAAAACACAGCGACCACTGCCCTGCATTGCTAGAACTGGATTATAATGGCTTGTAAATTTTAATTAATTAACACCAATATTTTCAAGGCATCGGCGTTAATCAAAAAACAACTAATTCAATAAATAACTATGCTTAAAAAGTTTTGCTTCATTCTATTTAGCGCTGCTACACTTACCTCTTGTGTTTCTGCTAAAGTTTACAAAGATCTAGAGGCACGTTATGCCGGTCTTAAATCTGAAAATCAAGATCTTGATAGAGAACTTGCCACTTCAAACCGCCTTAAAAAGCAGTTCGAAACAGAATCTGCGCGATTGAGTGAAGAACTTGAAACTACTAAAGCAGAACGCGATCAACTTTCAAGTGCTTATGCTGCTGCAAAAAGCAATCTCGAAAATCTTCAGAAATCTTATGATGCCCTGGAAGCAAATAGCTCTAAAAGTCTTGCTGAAAATTCTAAGAAAAACAGAGAGCTTCTGAGCGAACTTGATGAAAAGCAACTTGCACTTGCTACAGAGCAAGCTAGATTAGAAAAGCTTCAGCGTGATCTGGCAGAGCGTTCACAGCGTGTAGATGAATTAGAATCTATGATTGCCGCTAAGGATGCAAAAATGCGCGCTCTTAAAGACGCAATTTCAAAAGCACTAGTAGATTTTGAAGGCAAGGGATTAACTGTAGAACAGCGCAACGGAAAAGTATATATTTCTCTTGAAAATAAATTACTTTTTGACAGCGGTAGCTGGACGGTAGGGTCTAACGGTCGTAAAGCAGTACAGCAACTGGGATCTGTGCTGGCAGAAAATTCTGAAATCGCAGTTCTAATCGAAGGCCATACAGATAATGTGCCTTATGGTGGCAATGGTGTAATATCAAACAATTGGGATTTATCTACAAAAAGAGCAACAGCGATTGTTGAGATACTCAGTCAGAATTCTGCAATAAACCCACAAAACCTCACTGCTGCAGGTCGCGGAGAATTTGCTCCGGTGGCACCTAACTCTACTGCCGAAGGGAAAGCAAAAAACCGCAGAATAGAAGTTATACTAACGCCGCAACTAGATGAAGTAACTAAATTGCTAAATGACATTTAACTGCTTTATTTGATAAAATTTAAAAATCGCCCGTTTCTGACGGGCGATTTTTTTTAAGTATAGTGGCTACACAGAATTACATAATTTACTAATTAATTTTTGTGCCGAAAGGCGGCTCTTAAACTTTCGGTTTTTACTTTTACAAAAAACACGAAACTCCATTTATGCTTTATACAAACCTTCCCAATACAGAAATCAAAGTCAGTAAAATTTGTCTGGGTACAATGACTTATGGTCAACAAAATACCGAGGCAGAGGGTCATGCTCAACTTGACTATGCTGTGGATCAAGGAGTGAATTTTATTGATACTGCAGAATTGTACAGTGTTCCTGCAAAAGCTGAAACCTATGGAAGTACAGAACGAATTATAGGTTCGTGGCTTGCAAAAAGAGGAAGACGCGATGATCTGGTTATAGCTTCAAAAATTGTGGGGCCGGCAGATATGTCTCAGCATATTCGCACTGGTGGTTTTACTAAATCAGAATTTAGAGATGCTATTCAAAAAAGTTTAAAAAGGCTGCAAACAGATTATATAGATTTGTATCAGCTTCACTGGCCGGAGCGCAACACAAATTATTTCGGAAAACTGGGATACACACACGATGACACTGAAAAATGGCAGGATAATTTTGCTGAAATTCTTGAGGGCTTAAACAGTTTTATAAAAGAAGGTTTAATAAGACATATAGGGTTAAGTAATGAAACACCTTATGGTTTGTCAAGATACCTTGAAGAATCTCGTAAAGGATTACCTAAAATGATTACTGTTCAAAACCCTTACAATTTACTAAACCGAAAAGATGAAGTAGGACTTACAGAACTCTTACACCGTGAAGAAGTAGGTTTATTAGCTTATTCTCCTTTAGGTTTTGGGACGCTTTCAGGCAAATATATAGACGGTAGTGATACAGAGAATTCTCGCGTTAATCAATTCCCGAAATACAATAGATATTCAAATGAAATTGCTGTAGCAGCTACAAAAAAGTATATGCAAATTGCAAAAAATCACGGCTTATCTATTACTGAGCTAGCTTTAGCATTTGTTACAGACAGACCATTTATGACTGCTAATATTATAGGTGCTACATCTTTAGATCAACTTAAAGAAAATATAGGAAGTGCAAGCATAACATTATCAAAAGAAATACTTGATGAAATTGATGTTGTGCACCGGGAAATGCCTAACCCGGCTCCATAAAAATAAAAAAAACCAGATCAAGATCTGGTTTTTTTATTCATACAATCTTAATCTATTCTGAGTGGCAATCAATTCTTGTTTAAGATTCTCAACAGTATTTAATAAATTGAGTATAACATCAATTCCTTCTACATTAATATGTAAATCTTCAGAGATACGTACTATTTTCTCAAAAATAGGTATGCTTTCATAATGCAAACAATAGGTTTGTTCTACAACTACGATTTGCAAGACTCCCTTCTCGTGTAACTCTTCAAAAAAGGTTTCTTGTATTTTATAATGTTCACAGAGTTTGGGTACCGGTATGTATTCTGCATAGCTCATGAGGAATGTGTTTTTGAGAGTTCTTCAAATAATTCTTTTTCCCTTTCAGACAGTTCTGTAGGCACTTTGACAGCGTATGTAATAAACAAATCTCCATACTGATTTTCCTTTTTATAAACCGGAAATCCCTTTCCTTTAAGCTTTACTTGCGCCCCGCTTTGAGTCCCTGCAGCAACTTTTAATTTTACCTTACCATCAAAGGTTTCAACAATAAGTTCGCCTCCTAAAATCGCTGTATATAAATCAAGATCTACTGTTTTATATAAGTTCGCTTTATCTCGTTTAAAATCAGAGTTATTTGCAATTGAAAATTGAAGTAGCAAATCACCTTTAGGGCCTCCATTAATACCTTCACCGCCATAACCCTTAATTTTTATAATCTGGCCATTTTCGACTCCCGCAGGAATAGTAAGCCGTATATTTTTCCCGTTTATGGTAATTGTACGCTTTTCAGTTTTATAGACCTCCTCCAGATTTAATTGTAAAGTCGCATTAAAATCTTGTCCTCTAAATTGACTGCGATTGCCTGCTCCTCCAGAACCGCCAAACATCGATCCGAAAAAGTCTGAAAAGTCATTTTGGCCATATCCTCCGCTATATTGAGATCTACCGCCCTGATTGCTATAGGCTCTCTGTTGACGTTCTGCATTCTCATACGCATCTGCATGCTGCCAGTCTTTGCCGTATTTATCGTATTTCTTTCTATTTTCAGGATTCCCTAAAACTTCATTTGCTTCATTTAATTGCTTAAACTTTTCTTCAGCTTCAGTATCCCCGGGATTAACATCAGGATGGTATTTACGGGCAAGCTTACGGTAGGCTTTCTTGATTTCTGCTTCCGTAGCCTTTTTATCTATACCTAAAATTTTATAATAATCTATATATGCCATCGAGATTGTTGATTTTACGATATTCTAAGCATGTATTTCTATTGAAAAAACTACTCACCAGAATATTATCTCCTATAAATTTAGAAGATTTAGAAGAATGAACCGAAAAGATTAATTAAAATTTAATTAAGACCAGCCACTGAATTCGCTGAATTTGAAATCTATTTTACTCTGGACTACTAAAGCAGAAAGGAAAAAATTAATTTAAAAATCGCGACAATAGCAGTCTATAGAATAGCTTAAAGTCTTCAATTTAATGTAACCTATAGGTTGTTGTAAACTGAAAGAATTATTTAATCGCTAAAAGTTCAACGTCAAATATTAACATTGCATAAGATGGAATATCTGCTCCGGCTCCGTTTTCACCATAAGCTAATTCTGCAGGTATGTACAATTGATACTTAGATCCCACATTCATTAATTTTAAAGCTTCGGTCCAGCCAGCAATAACCTGACTTACCCCTAAAACGATAGGTTCTCCGCGCTTATACGAACTATCAAATATTTTACCGTCAAGTAGACGGCCTTCGTAATGTACTTCTACCTTATCTGAAGACTCAGGCACAGCTCCACTACCTTTCTTTAAAATTTTATACTGCAATCCACTTTCGGTTTCAGTAATACCCTCTTTAGTCTTATTTGCTGCAAGAAAACTAGTCTCTTCTGCTTTATTTTTAACTTCTGCAGCTTCGCGTTCTCTATCTTTAAGTTCTCGTAGTTCTACTTGAAAGCGTCCCATAATCCCTCTAATCTCCTCTTCAGACAGAGCTAAAGTATCTTTTAAACCTTCTCTAAGTCCGTTTTCATATTGATTAATATTAAAAATTGAATCTTGAGCATTTCCAAACATTCCTTTAAATTGTTTTGCAGTCGATGCTCCCATCGCATAAGACACAGAGTCTTTAAATGTGGTGAATTTTGCTTCAGGTTCTGATTGCTTTAGCGCATCACGTGAACTTGAGCAATTAATAAAAAGAGCAGTGAAAGGAATTATAAGTAGAAGGTTTTTAATATGCATTTTAAAAGGATTGGTTTATTATAAAATAAAAAAGGCACTGTGTTTACAGTGCCTTTCAAAATTATGCTTTTCTTTTTTATTCTTTTACTATTTCAAGTAACTCAACATCAAAGATAAGTGGTTCACCAGGACCAATGTTTGGTTGTGATCCACGCTCTCCGTATGCTAATGAAGCAGGAATGTAAAGTTGATACTTTGCACCTACTTTCATCAATTGTAAAGCTTCAGTCCATCCTGCGATAACTTGAGTTACGCCAAATGTTGCAGGCTGCCCACGCTCATATGAACTGTCAAATACAGTACCGTCGATTAATTTACCTTCATAGTTAACACTTACTTGATCTTCTGCAGTAGGAACAGCTCCTGTACCTTCAGTCAAAACTTTGTACTGCAAACCACTCTCTGTAGTAACTACTCCTTCTTTTTTAGCATTTGCAGCTAAAAACTCATCTTCTTTCTTTTTATTTTCCGCAGCTTTAGTAGCCATCTCAGCATCTTGCTTCTTCTGTAATTCAGCTTGAAAACGCGTCATAAGACTTTGCATTTCAGCTTGAGAAAACTCAATACTGTCTGTAAAACCTTTACGTACTCCCTGCTCATAAACATCTAAATCAAAAAGCTCGCTTGCATCATCTCCAAGGGCTTGTTTAAATTGAGCTCCTGTGTTACCACCTATCATATACGATATCGAGTCCTTAAATGTTTTAAGCTCTAAGTCTCCCGAACTCTTTTTTGAGTCATCACAGTTAACCAGTGTTAATGCTACCGGCAAAGCAAGAAATAATCTATTTAATTTCATTTTTAGTTTTTTAAAAATACAGATGCAAATAACGTGATATTCTCACACCTATAAAAATCTTTACCCGTCATTCTTTATATCAAAGGTTTACTAGCTTACAAAAGCACTAAAACCTGTAATAGCCCTTCCTACAATTAATGAATTAATCTCTTTTGTACCTTCATAACTATAAATGGCCTCTGCATCTGCAACAAATCGGGCGACATCGTGCTCTAATAGAATTCCATTACCTCCCATAACCTCACGGGCTCTACTCACAACATCCCGCGTACGCATCGAGCAAAATACTTTTGCCAGAGATGCGTGTTCATCCTTAAGTTGACCTGCATCTTGCATCTCACTTAACCGAAAACACATTGTTTGCATAGCCGTAAGATTAGACACCATTTCTACAAGGTGATTTTGAATAAGCTGAAAGCTGGCAATAGGTCTGCCAAATTGTTCCCGCTTCTTTGTGTATTTTAAAGCCGCTTCATATGCTCCTCTTGCACAACCCACCGCTTGCCACGCAACACCAGCGCGCGTCATTTGAAGAACCTTTGCCGTGTCTTTAAAAGAATTTGCATTTTGTAAACGGTCGCTCTCGGGAACACGACAATTTGTAAGAGTTATTAAGGCATTTTGTACTGTGCGCAATGCCATTTTATCTTCCATCTTCTCAGCTAGGAATCCAGGATTTTCTTTACGTACTATAAATCCCTTAACCCGATCTGTTTCTTCATCCCGTGCCCAAATAACGGTAATGTCTGAAAAGGTTGCATTTCCTATCCACTTTTTTTGGCCATTTATAACCCACTCATCACCTTCCCGGCGACAAGTTGTTCCCATACCTCCTGCAACTCCAGAGCCTACATCGGGCTCAGTTAATCCAAATGCACCTATTTTTTCAAATTTCTGCATTTTAGGAAGCCATTCTTGCTTTTGCTCTTCGCTACCACATAAATAGATAGAACCCATAGCAAGACCACTATGCACTCCAAAAAAAGTAGAGATTGACACATCTACTCGAGCCAATTCCATTGCGAGAATTCCTTCCATAAGAAAAGATTGTCCCGGGCAGCCATAACCTTTATAAGCGATCCCAGCGAGACCTAATTTTGCAAACTTGGGGATAATGTGATGCGGAAATTCTGCTCTGTTCCAAAAATCATTTGCTATAGGCTTAACCTCCTCTTCCATAAAATTGCGCATTTTCATTTGCAACTCTCGTTCTTCGGGAGTTAATTTAAGTGCCATATTATAAAAATCTCCATCTACAGGCGGTAGCTTACGTTCTCCCTTTTTTGCTTGCGAACTAAGCATCTTCATCAAGCCTTTAAGCTGGCGATCATCTAAATTCCCTACCGCACTCATTACCTGCGACAAATCTACCTTTTCAGATAATTTTGCAAGTGCGTCAAGATCCACAGACTTTAGAAGACCTATTGTATTTTTTACTTTTCCGAATAACGACATCGTTTAAGCTTTTTAGTTTTCAGTCTAAAAGTAACTATGAAATCTGCTTTTATAGCCAAAAAACTGTTAATAAGAAGCTGTTTTGTCGAGTATGAAAATTACTTCACCAGACTTTCATGCAAGTAAGCACGTTGAGAATTAAAAGTTTCAATATGCAACCAGCCATCTGATTTCCCTAATACCCGAATAGTATCGTTTCTGGTGAGTTCGCCTATTTTATTTGCCTTTGCAGATGCTGCGTTACGAAGGTTAGCAACGCTATTTTTTATACGATAGGTAAGCGTAGTATCTCCTACTTTGCTATTTTGATCAATAGGTGATTCTTCCTTTATAAATGGATAGGGATTTATGGCTCCTGAACCACTACTATAAATACCGAAATGTAAATGAGGCGCCGTTGTACGGGCATTACCGGTATTACCTACTAATCCTAAAGTATCACCTACCTCAACACGCTGCCCGTCACGTGCAATTATACTGTCTAAATGCGCATAATAAAGCGAGTTGCCAAACATACGCTCCCGCAACCAAACCTGTTTACCACCCAACCCTCTGTTTCCTGTTCTGCCTACAAAACCGGGTACACTTGCAACAACCGGAGTTCCTCGAGTTGCAAAAATATCTACACCTTCATGACTTCGCTTTCCACCATCTCTAGAAGCTCCCCAAAAACTTTGTATCGCATTCGCGGAAGCACCGGCAACCGGAAAATGGTATGCAGGTGTACTGGTTAGACGAAATGCAAATGTTGATTTTGCTCCCAATTCGGGTTGTACAATAATCTTGAAAATACCGGCATCTTTAGTGGAAAAACGGATTTCTTTTTCTTGATGTGCAGCCTCTTCAATAAGCCGATAAGGGCGTAAACTATCTCGGGTTTTTTCATAAAGATTTAGGAAGACAAGCGGATTCAAAGAATCTGTTTCAACCATAAAGCTATAGACTCGGCCTTGTTCTAAACTTACTTCATAACTATACACCGGATAAATCTCAGGATTAAATTTACCCGTTTCTAAATAGGGCGAATTGATATTTAGACTATCTGCCAAAGCAGATTTAAAGGCAGCATTCCACTCGATATACGGCACGGAATCATTCTTAAAATTACGAGCGTAAATTTCACGTGCAGTAGGTTGCGTGATAAAATCTGTAGCTTTTGTTATTTTGTCACAAGACACCACAAAAATTACAGCGATAATGCTGAAATATAGTACTAGTTTATTTTTCATTTTCTTTTATATAGCAAAATATAAAATACAGAAATTGTGCCAGTTCTATATTAAAAGAGAGATAATTGACCCGGTCTGTATTGTTCAAATAATTCGCAATTGAGAGCAGGTTTTTCTCTTCCGTTTAGGTATTTTTTTCGGCCAAGTTCCATTTGCGATTGTATTTGATTAGCAAATTCCCCGCTACCTTTCATTCTCCTGCCATATTGCGAATCGTTGAGATTTCCGCCGTGGCAAGCAGCTATTTGATTAAGCACCTTGTCTGCCCGATCTGGCATCGCAGAACGTATCCAATTTTCAAAAATAGCACCAATTGCCCCGTTGAGACGCACTACTGTATACCCTACAGAATTTGCACCGTGATCTGCTGCTGCTTTAATAAGTGGTAGAATCTCATGACTGTTTATTCCGGGGATAATTGGGGCTGTCATCACACGAACCGGCACGCCCAGATCTGTTAATTTTTGTACGGTTTCTAAACGTTTTCTAACACTTGCAGTACGTGGTTCTAAAAGTCGCCTTGTTTTTTCCTCGAGTGAGGTAATAGACATATTTACGTGAATTAAATTGTAAGAAGCCAGTTCTTTAATAATATCTAAATCCCGCTGAATCAAAGCATTTTTTGTAATTATCCCTACGGGATGCCTAAATTTTAAGAACGTCTTTAATAAATCACGTGTAATCTCATGTTCCCGTTCTGCGGGTTGATAACAATCTGTGTTACCAGATAAAACGATAGGAGTCGCCTTCCACGATTTTTTGGCAAAATGTTGTTCTAACAAGCGTACCGCATTACGTTTAACGAGAATGCGACTTTCAAAATCCAGACCTGCGCTATACCCCCAATATTCGTGAGAATTCCGTGCATAACAATATACACAACCGTGCTCACAGCCTTGATACGGATTTAAGGAATAACCCATTCCCACATCGGGACTTTCAACTTTATTGACAATCGTTTTTGGAAAAGTATCTATAAAAAGTGTTTTGAGGTTTTGGGGTTCGTCGCCTTCCTGATTACAATGATTTAAAAAATCATCCCGCATCTCGTGGCTGTGTACCGAAAATCGATTAGCAACATTCTGCTGCGCACCCCTACCTTTCAAATGTTCACCCGGGATTTTCATAAATAGGATTTATTACAAATATATGGAATATTTCCTATTTTGGAATTTAAACTACTTCTTGATAATTATTAAAACAATTGCCGGTGTTGTTCATAGTTATTTTTTGATAATATTTTTTAATAATTCACAAACTTCTTTTGTGTCATTATAATACTGAGACATATCTCGGAAAGTTATACTATCATTATTTCCGTGAGCAATACTATTCCGATTTGATACAACTGAATTTATAGAACTTTTTTGTTGGTCTGTAATTGTGGTTTCAAATTCGGTACTCCAATCAGTGTTGAATTCTGATAATAAGCTTTTAATTCGTTTGAAGTCTAAATTTGTAATATATTTTGTTCGTTTAATAATGTAATTTGAAATTGGTTGAGGAGAAGTTCCATCGCAAAAATTAGCGATTAAAACCCTTGTTACATTTTCAAGATATCCAGAAGTCTTAACACATAAATATCTAGATAAATGAGCTTTAGTTTCCTCTCCTTCATCAATTGTAGAAACTTGAGTAAATAGATTATCTAATTGCTTTTCAAAAACATTAAGCTTATATAAACCCATTAATCTAAGTTTTTAAAAGACTCTATTGCCATATTTATTCTAGCAATCACATTTTTTTCATCTGAAGTACCTCCTTGAACAACTGAAATAAATTCTTCGTTCTCTGTTAACAATCTATATTTTTCAACAAACTCAGCTTTGTTTTTTATTTTTCCAGATTTTAACCTTTCTGCTACTCCAATAGAGATTGAATCAAAAGCTCCTAGGTTTAAATTTCGTTTAATTCTAAATGGTTTATTTCCTACTGTTATAGCAATAAAGTCAAAAGTGTTTTTAAATGTATTTTCGAACTCTTCTTTAGGTATTTTTTCTAAATGCTGGTGTTCGGACATAAATGCATTTAGAAATCCCTTTAAAGGTTTCTCATAATTTTCTCTATTATATAACAATGAAAAAAATCTTAATATTAATTCTTGTTCTTTTAATCTAATATCTGGTTTTTTACCAAAAATAGCTCTCCAACTTTGGCTTTTTACAAGTTCACCTAATAGTTCATTGAATTCTCCATAATATATACAAGCTCTAATTTCTTGAGGTTTTAATGCTCTTCCTCCAGAATTTAAGCGTTCAAATATTTGATAAACACTACTTTCGCTGTCATCTGGCTCGTCTTGTCTTACAACAGTTGCGTGAATAATAGAATCGTCAAGTCTTAATCTATCAGAAGTTTTCAGTGTTGCATAAGAACGTCCCAATAAATCTTTTTGCACATTTTGTAACTTAAAAGGAGTACTTTGGAAGTAACCTTTATAAAAATAATAAAGACTCATTAATCTTTGTTGACCGTCAACGACAAGCAATCTATTAGTGTCTTTTTCTTTCGAAAGGAAAATACCAGGAACGGGTAAACCTAATATTAAAGATTCAATAAATTTTGAAGCTTCATTAATACTCCATACAAATTGTCTTTGAAAAGGTGGGATGAAAATAACTTTATCTTGTATTCTCTTCATTAAACTATCTACTGGATAATCTGCTCCATAACTAGTTATTACATATCTAAAATCGATTGATTCATTTTCCGTCTCATCGTCAAAATCAAATAATAATGGTTGTTCTATCTTTATATCATTCATTTTAGTACTGTTTTTTTTTTAAAAATTATGCCCAACGCGATTGTATAAGATTAGTTGCGTGTTCTAAGCAACTAATTTAGCAAGTACAAACTAGATAGAAAATCCGCGAGGATTTTCATGAGTAAGCCTGAACTAGTAATTAATTTTATACGGTGTTATATGTTCGGCATTTTCCATTTTCACTATTAGTTACCAATTCAATGTTTTAGTATAAAGAGAATTATTATTTTTAAAATCAGTTGGAAATAATTCAGAATTGATTCCATAATCTATTAAATATTGAAAGGAACAAGCTGATTTAATTTTTCTGGAAAAATGATATAAATTCCATAGATATTTTTTAGTCGAATTTGAAACACAAATCCTGCTTATTTCATATTGAAATATTTTAAATTCAGTTGCTGAAATATTTTTTGTAGCTTTTAAATAGCATATATAATCAACATAAGAAAATAACTTATCTATTGAAGCTTCAATATCACTATCATGAAAAGATTGACTATACCAATGTTGATTATAGTCTATTATATACATATATTTAGGGAGCTCTTTGTCAAAACGAAGCTTTTCAAGAATTTGATTAATAAACTCTGCACGCCTCGTTTTAATACTTTTTCGCCATTGATAATAAATGAAAAAACCACCAATTGTGGCAAATAATAAAGATATAATTTTAAGCCAATTATCAGCTGTTAAATTTATGCACAAATTCATTTTTTTATTTTAATTTATTAATCTTAACCCGATTTCTTTGCTGACATACAACTCCGTATATCCAAACAAATATAATTGTTTACAGAAGTGAATTACGAGATATTAAATAATTTTATGCTGATTTTCAGGGATTTTATATAAAAAGAAAAAACCGCTTAAAAGCGGTTTTTTTTAATTCTTTATTTAAGATTGCCCCTTTTATTTCCCGGGAAATTCTGCCTTTCTTTTTTCTAAGAATGCTGAAGTTCCTTCTTTAAAATCTTCGGTATCAAATGAAGCACCAAAACCTTCAATCTCTACATCATAACCGTTAACTCCAGCTTTAAAACCTGCGTTAACCGCTTTAATTGCCGTTGCTATCGCAACTCCAGAATTGTCAAGAATCTTTGCAGCTAATTTTTCTGCGTGTGACATTAACTCTTCTTGCATCGTTACGTGATTCACAAGTCCGTATTGTAATGCTTGATCCGCATTAATCATACTTGCAGTCATAATCATTTCAAAAGCGCGCCCTTTGCCTACTAATTGTGGTAAACGTTGTGTACCTCCATAACCGGGAATAAGACCCAACGAAGTTTCTGGTAATCCCATTCTTGCATTATCGCTGGCAATACGTATATGAGCAGCCATTGCTAATTCTAGACCACCTCCCAGTGCAAAACCATTAATTGCAGCTATCACGGGTGTACTTAGGTTTTCTATAAAATCAAATAATAGCTTTTGTCCTTTACGGGCTAATAATGCGCCTTCTTCTTCTTCAAAATCTGAAAACTCGCTAATATCTGCTCCGGCTACAAAAGCCTTTTCTCCGCTTCCAGTTAAGATAATTACTCCAATATTTGGATCAGCATCTGCTTCTGCAAAAGCATCGTGTAGTTCCTGAATGGTCTCTTTATTAAGTGCGTTGAGTTTTTTTGGTCTATTGATAGTTATGATGGCCAATTGATCATCAACTTCGTAAATGAGATTTTCAAAATTCATAATTCTGATTTTTTATTTTTTAGACAATTGCCTGCGGAAAGGACACTCTAAAAACGGTGCCTCGCTCTGCTTTAGAAGTAAAGGTAATGGTTCCGTTATAGGTTTCCACGATATTTTTAACCATCGCCAGTCCCAGTCCCATTCCACTAGATTTAGTTGTGAATTTAGGTTCAAATACTTTTTCCGCCAGATCTTCTGAAATACCGTGCCCGTTATCACACACTAAAATACATACCAATCCATTCTCTCGTTTGACTTCGACTCGAATTTTAGGGTCTGGAGTATCTTCAGTAGCTTGAATCGCATTTTTAACCAAGTTTGTAATCACTCGTATTAGTTGAGTGCGATCTAACTTTGCAGTAATTACTTCTTCTTCGGCTCCAAATGTCAAATAAGGTTCCGTAAAAATATCGAGGGCAAGTTTAGTGACAAAAACCACATTCAACGTTTCATTTTGTTGAGCAGGCATTTTAGCGAAGTTAGAAAACGCTTCAGCAATTGAACTCATCGTATCTATCTGCTGAATTAACGTTTTGCTGTACTCATCAAGCTTTTTATGAATTTCTGGGTCTTCTGGATCAAATCTACGCTGAAAGCTTTGCACGGTTAAGCGCATAGGTGTTAACGGGTTTTTGATCTCGTGAGCCACTTGTTTAGCCATCTCCCTCCAGGCGGCTTCCCTTTCGCTCTGTGCAAGTTGAGCCGCAGAATTTTCCAACTCATCAATCATCCCATTGTAGGATTGCACCAGATTATTTATTTCTTCACTAGCATCATCAATCTCGATTCGCTGGTTGCGTTTATCTAGACGAGTCTCGATCATTTTATCACCTATTGTTTTAAGACTTCTAGTGATATAGCGGGATAGAAAATAGGACAATGCCGTTGCAATAAGTAACATAAACAGGTAACCTTCTGCAAGTCGTCGTAAAAACTCATCTAATTCACGAGTTATAAAATCATCATCCTGAATATAAGGAAGATTCATAATAGCTAATGGCTTAAACTTATTGTCATTGATGTAAGTATAAGACGATGTATACTTTACACCATCGATCTCTAACTGTTCTACCCAGCGTTTTGTAGGGGAGTTTGCCAGACCGTCTAGGATTTTAGGAACCAGAGTAGTTTCTAAAGTATCTGTTACAAAGCCATCTTTAGATTTTAAAAGTAAATGACCTTGCACGTCGTAAATATTTATGGGTAACTCATGAACATCTGCTATACGGTAGATATTTTGTTGCCACCTTAAAATATTAGGTAAGTTGTTTGCCGTTATCTCATAAGAAGTTTGATCCAGAACGTAGTCGATTTCTGCCCTAATTTGATCTTCTTTGCGCAATAAACGATCTCTATGATACTCTTTTGCTTCTTCTTTATACTGGATTACACTTATAATCCCAATTAAAATTGAAGCTCCTAAGATGAGTAATACCATCCCAAAAAAGATACGTAGGCGTAAAGAAAGCTTGTTAAATTTCATGGGCTTTAAATTATCAAAAATCGAGCCGTCAGGCATTCGGGTTTTTTGCGCGAATACTTTTATACAGTTTAATACCCAGCATAAGTAAAATTGCAAGAGTAAGTAAACCAGCTAATCCCCAAATCCAATTTGTGGCACTTTTTGTAATCACTAAAAAAATTACGGCAAATAAAATAAGTGTTGGTCCCTCGTTCCAGATACGCATAAACTTCGTAGAATATTTAAAATCCCCTTTTTGAAATTGCTTAAAAATCTGATGGTTTTTAAAATGATATAAATACAGTAATAAGACAAAACCTAGTTTTATTTGCATCCAGGGAGCATTGAGTATTCCCGGGTTTAAATGTAGCATTGCAAAAGCAAATAAGCTCGCTAATATCATAGATGGCCAGGTAATAATCTTCCAAAGACGCTTTGTCATTAAGGCAAGTTGATCACCTAAAATCCTACGATCTGGTTCTTGTTTTTCTGATGCTTCAATCTGATACATGAATAATCTAGGCACATAGAAAAGTCCGGCAAACCAAGTTACTATAAAAATTAGATGCAATGATTTTAAGTAATTGTAGTATTCCATAAGGTAAAAATAAATCTAATTACTCGTTGAATAAAAAAGAGGAGCATCAAAATAGCTGTAAACTAAACTGAATCACCCCTCATTTTATTCAAAATTGCTTTCCCGCCATTTAAAGGAGGAAGTTCTCAAAAACTAATCTTCTTGAACAAATAAATAATTTAATTGCATCGCATTAAAGGATTCATTGAAAGCAGACACCTCATCATTCACGAGCTTATCAAATTTGTTAAGTTCTGACTCAATTTGTTGCGTGAGCATGTTTTTAACAGCCACATCCTGATCTGTAGGTGCAAAATCACCCATACCTACTAATGAATTAAGGTGTGCTAATTTATTTGTAAGTCTAATAGGAAAGTTTAACGGATCCTGACCGCTTCGGTTTTTTGTTTGATAAAGTGCTTTTTCTATCTCTTCAAGATCTTCACGCAGCTTCTTCGACTTTTCCCGAAGATCTTTAGTCGCTGTATTCTCTTTATATTGTTTTTCAAAAGCGCTTAATTGACTATTAATATTGCGTATTTTCTTAATACTTTGATGTGCGTGATCAACTGTTTTATTTACATCGGTAATAAAATCAAATTGCGCTTCCATATCTTCTTTTGAAGACTCGCTGCGGGGATCGGCAAGCACGCTATAAGACTGCGAGTAGTCTGTTCCATTCACATTTAATTTTACCGTGTAAGTTCCCGGAATTTGTTTTGGACCTTCTGTACTTGCCCACCATAAAATCATTCCTTCCAGTCGCTCTGCTCCATCATAAGTCATATCCCAATTAAATTGATTGGCTCCTTCTTTTATCTCGAGTTTATCCTTTTTAACCTTGCTATTGTATGATTTGATCGTATCGTTTTTAGCATCAAAATAAGTTAGTGAAATACTATCTTTTTTTGCATCATACTCGGGCAAATAAAAATAGGTCATTACTCCACTTGGGTGATTTGTTCCAGAGTCGTTAGAATTTTTACGACTTCCGCCATCCATTCTATAGGTATCTTTAGGTTTAAATAATTTTACAGCACTTGTTTTTGAAGAGCTATTTAACTGATGTAAAACACTCAAATCATCAATAATATAAAGACTTCTACCTTGAGTTGCTACGATTAGATTATTGTCTTTTAATGCAAGATCTGTAATAGGAACAACCGGCAGATTTAATTGAAACGGCTTCCAATTACTTCCTGCATCAAAGGATATATACATTCCGGTTTCGGTTCCTGCATAGAGAAGACCTTCTTTTTTAGGATCTTCTCGTACTACTCGTGTAAAATGCTCTGGCTGAATACCATTTGTGATTTTTTTCCAAGTTTTTCCGTAGTCTGTAGTTTTGTATAAATACGGAGCAAAATCTCCAGTCTTGTATTTTGTTCCTGCAATGTAACAGGTTCCCTCATTAAAATAACTGGGTTCAATGCTATTAATCATCATCCATTCTGGCATTCCCTTAGGTGTAACATTTTCCCAGTTCTCACCGCCGTCACGACTCACATGTACCAGACCATCATCACTCCCGGTCCATAACAATCCTTCTTTTAACGGACTCTCATTAGCCGCAAAAATTGTACAGTAATATTCTACCGAAGTATTATCCTGTGTGATGGGACCTCCTGAAGATTTCTGTTTTGACTTATCATCAGTTGTTAAATCAGGACTTATTACTTCCCAGCTTTGCCCTTCATTTGTCGTTTTATGTACATGATTGCTAAATGTGTATAGAACTTCGGGATTATGACGAGAAAACATAATAGGGAAATTCCACTGAAAGCGGTATTTCATATCCTCTGCTCCATGCCCCATCGGGTTATCTGGCCATACAGATACCGAGCGTGTTGTATTGTTTTTATGATTTACTCGAGTTAAAAATCCGTCGTAGCTACCACCATATACAATATCAGGGTTTCTAGGATCTACTGCAATGTGTGCAGATTCGCCACCAGCTGTCTCATCCCAGTCATCTTCTCCTATAGTATAACCGTCTGTTCTATGAGGAATACGTATCGTAGAATTATCTTGTTGAGCAGCATAAATATGATAGGGAAATTGATTATCTGTAGTAACCCTATAAAACTGTGCTGTAGGCTGATTGTGATAAGTACTCCAAGTTTCTCCACCGTCATAAGTAACTTGCGCACCACCATCATCACCCATAATCATACGAGAAGGATCTTCTGGAGCAATCCATAAGTCATGATGATCCCCGTGAGGAGCATTGCTACTTTCAAATGATTTTCCTCCATCTGTACTCTTGTGATAGCTTACGTTAAGCACATAAACCACATCGGCGTCTTCTGTATCTGCATATACCTTTGTATAGTACCAGGCACGCTGTCTCAAATTACGATCATCATTAATCATAGTCCAGTTTTCACCACCATCTTCACTGCGATATAAACCACCCTTTTCTTTATGTTCTACCATGGCAAAAACCCGTTCAGAATTTACTGGTGATACAGCAACTCCTATGATTCCTAAAGTATCCTTCGGAAAGCCTTCGTTTTTAGATATTTCTTTCCAGCTAGTACCGCTATCAGTACTTTTCCAAAGAGCCGATCCTTCCCCGCCACTAGTAAAATCATAAGGTGTGCGCCGTGAATGCCAAGTAGAAGCATAGAGAATACGTGGATTGCCCGGATCAAATGACAAATCTATGGCTCCAGAATCTTCATTTGAAAACAATATACGCTCCCAAGATTTTCCTCCGTCTGTAGTTTTATAAACTCCACGCTCTTGAGTGGGCTTGTAGATATCACCTAAAACTGCAGCATAAACAATATCTGGATTTGTAGGATGAATACGTAATTTTGAAATATGCCTACTCAAAGGCAAACCAGCCTTTTCCCAGGTTTTACCCGCATCTGTGGTTTTCCACATACCATAGCCGGAAGAAACGTTTCCGCGAAGCGTATTTTCTCCACCACCTACATATATAATATTAGGATCGCTAGGTGCAACTTCTACAGCCCCGATACTTCCCCCAAAAAAACCATCAGAAATATTGTCCCAACTACGCCCTCCATTTTTTGTGCGCCAAACTCCGCCACCTGTCGCACCAAAATAAAATAGATTAGGTTTGCCGGGAATACCCGTTACCGCTGCACTTCTTCCTCCTCTAAAAGGACCAATAAGACGATATTCTAAAGCGCCATAAAGAGATTCATCAACATCCTGAGCTTGAGTCGAAAATGAAGAAATAACGAGAATTAAACAAAATAATCTGAGTAGTTGTATTCGCATAATTGTATAAACTGAATTAGTAATTAACTAAAATACACAATCGTAGCCTTACTTAATACCTGCTCTATAATTTTGTTCGGGTTTCACGCCATAAAAAATATGCGGTTACAAGTGTAGAAAGCGTATCTGCTATGGGAAACGATAGCCAAACACCTATTTCACCTAAGTAACTTGGTATAATTAATACAAGTGGAATGAAAAAGAAACCCTGTCTCGTAAGTGTTAATAAAAAAGCGGGAGTTGCTTTACCTATTGCTTGATAATAAGCAGATCCTATAAGTTGAATTCCTATTATAGGAACGGCTGCAAAAACCCAACGCATGGCATTAGGTGTATCCTTTAATACGAGTTCGTCTTGAGTGAAAACCGACACAATAGCCTCCGGAAAAATCATTATCACTGTAAAAATGAGGAGTGCAACACCACAAGCATATAGTATAGCTAATTTGATACTTTCCCGCACGCGTGAATAGTTGCCCGCTCCAAAATTATACCCTGCAATAGGAAGAAATCCCTGAGTAACTCCCAATACCGGAAATAACGCAAACATGAGCATTCTGCCTATAATTCCATAAACCGTAACAGAAGATTCTCCTCCTAGATCAAATAAAATATTATTCATCAGAAGATAAGTGACACTTACCACAGCTTGTCTAGCTAAAGTAACAAAACCCAGTGCAGACATTTCTTTTAAGATAGGCCAGTCGATACCAAGGTGGCTTATATCTATTTTTAATTCTGAGTTATTACTCTTAAAATACCAAACGATATATAAAAAACAGCATATGTATGAGACTGTTGTCGCCCAGGCGGCACCTTCCATTCCCATATCAAGAATATTGATAAGCAGGTAATCAAGAATTAAATTTCCTACTGAAGGTATTATCATTGCTATCATCGCAAACTTAGGTTTCCCCTCTGCTCTGATAACGTTATTACCCATCATTGATAAGGCTAGTACCGGTACACCGTATAAAACGATACGATAATACACTTTTGCCGGTTCAAAAATAGCTCCCTTACCTCCAAACGCCGGAATCAACTCATTAATAAACGCTAATCCCAACACCACCATACTTATCGTAAGAACCAAGGTGATTGTAATTTGATTGCCAAAAGTTTTGAGCGCTTTACCAGAATCGTTTGCCCCTAATGCTCTTGAGATTATAGAAGCTCCTCCTATTCCTATTGCCATTCCCAAAGCAGCAATAAAAAACGACACAGGCAGTACAACATTAATTGCAGCAATAGCGATACTACCTATCCAGTTACCTACAAATATGGTGTCTACCAGAATATTTAACGACATAACAAGTATGCCTATCGATGCGGGTAACGCTTGTTGTATAAGTAATTTACTTATAGGTTCTGTGCCCAGCGCTTCAGATCTGTTAGCTTTCAATAATACCGGTGTTTAAATAAAAATTCCCTCCAGATGGAGGGAATAAGATTATGCTATTGCTTTAGAAGATTCGACAATTGCCCAATCATTTATCCATGTAGCTACTACGTGAGCCCAATCATCCCGGTCATTTAAACAAGGAATAGTTGTAAACTCTTTTCCGCCCATCTCGTGAAAAATCTCTTCGCCTTCCATCGCGATTTCTTCGAGAGTTTCAAGACAATCACTTACAAAGGCGGGAGTTACGATGGCCATTTTCTTAATGCCTTCTTTTCCAAAACGCTCTATAGTTCGGTCTGTATATGGTTGTAACCACGGGTCAAAACCTAAACGAGACTGAAAGGAAGTAAAGTAGGTGCCTTCTTTTAAGTTCAATTTTTCAGCCACCTGCCTTGTGGTCTCATAACATTGATGACGATAGCAAAACTGATGCGCAGCCGAAGCTGTTTTACAACATGTGCCGTCTATTTTACAATGACTCTTTGTGACATCGCTCTTGCGTATGTGACGTTCTGGTACACCGTGATAACTAAAGACTAATTTCTCAAAATCGAGATCTTTAATTTTCTCTTCTATACTACGCGACAGCACTTCGATATATTCTGGTTTGTTATAAAATGCCGGAATATCTGAAAAACGCATATGCGGAAAGTGTGCAGCACGTATTTCTTCGGCCAGAACTAAAATAGTTTCGGTAGTAGCCATTGCAAATTGAGGATACAAAGGAAAAATAAGTACCTCATCAACTCCCATATCATTGAGTTTTTGAAGGCCTTGCATCATAGAGGGCGAACCATAACGCATAGCTAAAACTATAGGAACATCTACTTTTTCAGACACTTTTTCCTGTAACATTTCGCTCAAAACGATGAGAGGAGATCCTTTTTCCCACCAGATTTTTGAATAGGCTTCTGCAGATTTTTTAGGACGTGTATTTAAAATTATCCCTTTCACTAGAAGGGTACGCGCCCATAATGGAAAGTCGATAACGCGCTCGTCCATCAAAAACTCTCCGAGGTATTTTTTTACATCTTTAGGGTCTGTACTATCTGGGGAGCCCAGATTAACCATAAGTACTCCTTTTTTCATTTTCTTTTTTTTGATTCACAAAATTACAACTTATCCACTTTTTAAAACCGAAAAGCTATAAGGGTTGTTAGGTGGTGTATTGATGTTTTCTATCGGTTAGAATAACTAATTAGCCATTTCATTACATCTTCAAGATGTTGCCTAAATTGAGGCTCTGTATACGATTCATCAGTATGGCCACCACCCGTATAATACATTTCACCATCACCTACTTTATGAAACCAGGCGTGAGGGTGATACACTCCATTTTTACCACCTTCATAAGAAGACTCGTCAAGCGTTAGTGTAACATGCACATTTGGATTTAGGTTTTTAAAATTGTACCACTCATCTATACGCTCAAAAGATTTAGGAAATGCTTTCACCGTCTTGTGATCATCTATTTTATTAATACGCGCTTTTTGAGTTTTAGGATGGCTTACAAAATAACCTCCTATAAATTCCCCGTACCAGGGCCAGTCATATTCGGTATCAGAAGCAGCGTGAATACCAAAGAATTTTCCGCCGGTTTCCATGTAATTCTGAAAAGCTACCTGCTCCTCATCTCCTAAAATATCGCCCGTAGTATTTAAAAATACGATGAGATCATATTTCTTCAGATTCACTGAATTAAAGATTAATGAATCTTCAGAGTGTTTTACCGCCCAGTGATTTTCTGAAGCTATTTCTTTTAAAGCAGTAACCCCGGTTTCTATTGAAGCATGTCTATACCCATTAGTCTTGGTAAAGACGAGAATATCCTTTTTTGGAAGATAAGTGCTTTTTTTGGTGGTGCCGCAACTCAGCATTAAGAATAGTACACAAACTACAGCTATTATTTTTTTCATGAATTTGAACTTAAAGATTGGATGTATTTTTTAGGCGTCGTGCCGTATTGTTTTTTAAAAGCTGCGATAAAGTGACTTGCAGTACTATACCCTATTTTTAGGCCTACTTCGTTTACATTGTGCGATCCAGAAGCTAGTAATTGCCTGGCGACTTCCATTTTATAATCAAATAGAAAACTGTATACAGAATCCCCATAAATCTGCTTAAACCCTTCTTTTAATTTGTTTAAACTTAAATTAATTTCATCGGCTAACTCAGGCAAGGATGGTGGTTCTGCCATACGGGCAATAATAATATCCTTAGCTTTTTTAATTTTTGCCACATTATCTTCATCAACAAGAAAGGGACATTGCTCTGTATCTGCTTCAGAAGGACGATTAAAATAAAGGCTTAATAATTCATAAGCTTTCCCTTTAAAATAAAGCGCTTTTACCGAAGGATGCAAGTTGTAATTCATCAGCTGGTTTAATACAATTGCCATCGAGGGTGAGACGTTTCCATCCTTATAATATTTACGCCCTCTGTTCTCATCACTTAAAAAGGTAATAAAATCTGCTTCACGAGAAAAAAGAGAATGAAATTTCTTAATTGAAATAAACACCGAAATTACCCAGCTATCAGGCGTGATTTCTAAATTAATGGGCAAGTCACGCTGCGGGTTGTAAAGTAATAAGGAATGTTCCTCACCTAGAGGAAGTTTATAACTACCCTCATTAAATTGAAAGACGGAAGCTCCTTTTGCACAAAAATGAAATTGAATGTAGCTACTATCTACTTCTCTGCTTATTAGCTGATTTTCAGAAGTATCATTATTAAACTTCAAGATAAAGAAACCTGTTTCGATAGTTGTTTCACTATATAAACCTGTAGCGATATTTTTAAATGATTCCATATGGATGAACAGCTGTATTATTTAAATCTATTCTAAATAGAAAGCTAATTTCCTAAACTGAATAGATCACTAAATTAGGGCATTTTGGCCATAATTTAAATTTTATGACTTATTTATTCGGGTATCGTTAAAAATCATGCGTTAAGCGTTATTTTTTAAATAATCTGCGAAATACTTTTGCACCCGATATTATGAATACAAACGGCAAACGACATTTTTATCCGGCTTATCCCGGTGATTTTTTCGCCATAGGCTTAAGCTATTTAAAAGCAGATGCCGAAACGCGCGGTCATTTTAGTGTAGATACTAACGTACAAGAGCGTATTTTAGAACGTGCTCGCGAAGAAGGTATAGAAGGGTTGAGCATTATCTCAACTTGTAACCGCACCGAATTATATGGTTTTGCACAGGAACCTTTAGACCTAGTAAAACTGTTATGTGAGCATACCCACGGCACCATTCAGGAGTTTGAGAAAGTTTCTTACTCATATAAAAATGAAGAAGCTGTAGATCATCTTTTTAAAGTTGGTACCGGTTTAGACAGTCAGATTTTAGGTGATTTTGAGATTATAAGTCAGTTAAAAAATGGTTTTCGCAGAGCAAAGAAGCTGAAACTCGTTAATCCGTTTATGGAGCGACTTGTAAATTCTGTCATTCAAGCCAGCAAACGCATTAAAAACGAAACAAATATTTCTAGTGGTGCTACTTCTGTAAGTTTTGCTTCGGTACAATATATACTTGCACGTGTACCGTTTATATCTGAGAAAAACATTTTGCTTTTCGGAACCGGAAAAATAGGTAGAAATACGTGTGAAAATCTGGTTAAGCACACAAAGAATGATCACATCACACTTATAAACCGAACAAAAGATAAGGCTGAAAAGATCGCAGGAAAATTTAATCTTATTGTTAAAGATTATGCAGATATCCAGTCTGAAATTGCAGCTGCAGATGTTCTTATAGTCGCTACCGGCGCTCAAAAACCTACAATATCTAAAGAGTTACTTTACATTAAAAAACCGCTTCTTATTCTCGATTTAAGCATCCCAAAAAATGTGAATGAGAATGTGCAGGAGATCGATGGGGTAACGCTTATACATCTTGATCAACTTTCTCAAATAACAAATGACACCTTAAACCGTCGTAAAAAACAATTGCCTCAAGCAGTTGCCATTAATAAAGAAATTCAAGATGAGTTTTACGAGTGGTTGACTACACGGCAGTTTGCTCCCACTATAAAAGCGCTTAAGATGAAACTTGCGACTATGAAAGATGGTGAGATCGATAATCAACGTCGCAAAATTGCTAATTTTAACGAGGAGCAAGCCGAAATCATAAGCGAACGCATTATTCAAAAAATCACGACTCAGTTTGCAAAGCACTTAAAAACCGAAGATATTTCTAGTACAGAAAGTCTGGAGCTCATACAAAAAGTGTTCAAACTTCAAAATCAATAAGTTTTGGCAAAAACCATACGCATAGGTACCCGCGACAGCGAATTAGCGCTTTGGCAGGCACATACAGTCCAACGTAAACTCGAGGCTTTAGGATATGATACAGAATTAATTTCTGTAAAATCTACAGGAGATCTTATTCTAGACAAGCCATTATATGAGTTAGGCATCACCGGTATTTTTACAAAAACACTTGATGTGGCAATGATTAATGGCACTGTTGATATTGCTGTGCACTCCATGAAAGATGTACCTACCAAGTTACCTCAGGGAATTATACAAGCTGCCGTATTAGAACGCGCAGCTAGTGAAGATATATTTGTTTTTAGAGACGGAAAAAACGCTGATGACTTTAGCGCTAAAACTACTATTGCAACAGGTAGTTTACGTCGCAAAGCACAGTGGCTTAATCGATACCCCAATCACCAGGTTGTTGACTTACGTGGTAATGTAAATACCCGTTTACAAAAGGTGGCAGATAGTGACTGGACCGGAGCAATTTTTGCAAAAGCCGGCTTAGAACGTATAAATCTTAAACCTGAAAATCATATTGTTTTAGACTGGATGATTCCAGCGCCTGCTCAAGGCGCAATGGTGATTGTAGCAATGGAAAATGACACGTATTCCAGAGAAGCTTGTGAACAATTAAACCACGCAGATTCTGCCTTAGCCACGTATGTAGAACGTGAGTTTCTTAGCACATTAGAAGGAGGTTGTACTGCTCCCATAGGTGCTTATGCAGAAATTAAAGAAAATCGTATTTATTTTAAAGGTGCTCTTTTTAGTTTAGACGGATCTGAAAAAATGGAAATTGAAGAATCTGTTCCGGTTTCTGAATGTAGAAATTTTGGTACGTTGTGCGCTTTAAAAATTTTAGAAGGTGGCGGTAGAGCTCTAATGGAAGCTATAAAAAAAGAGTTGTAATTCCTTCACTTTGATGAAATCTATTCTCTCTACAAAACGATTAACTCCTTCTCAAAAGAATTTAATTTTGGGAGCTGGTTTTTCTGTAGTTGAATATGACGCCATAGATATTGAGTTTGCAGATTTTAAACTTCCACTGCGATTGGAGCATTTAATTTTTACAAGCAAAAATGCAGTTAAAGCTTTTTTAAAAAAAATACGAGAGACTAAGGCCGTTAATAATTCAATACGTAATACTGAAATGCTTCTCTCCGCACCAGATAATTCGGGAGTTGAGAATTATAAGTGTTTCTGTATAGGCCCAAAAACTGAAACGTTACTCGTAAATAATGGTTTTGAGGTTATTAAATCTGCTTTAAACGCTAAGGAATTAGCTTATTTCATCACTAAAAAGTATAACAAAGAGCATTTTAGTTTTTTTTGTGGAGCGAGTAGAAGAGCAGAATTACCACAAATTTTAAAAGAGCATTCGGTAAGCTTTGAAGAGATTAAAATGTATAATACGCTTCTAAAATCAATGAGTTTTAAACAACATTTTGACGCACTTCTTTTTTTTAGTCCGAGTGGTGTTCAAAGTTTTATCGCTAACAACCATTTAAAAAATACGCTAGCGGTTTGCATAGGTTCAACTACTGCAGCCGAGGCACAAAAACATACTGCAAATTTTACCATAGCAAATGATACTACTATAGAAAGTGTTATTGCTCGAGCGGTAAAAGCACTTAACAAACAAACACTCGACTAGGCTCGAGCTTACTTACAAATTATGATTAAGAACGACTTATTTTTAAGAGCTTTAAAAGGAGAAACTGTTGATCGCCCACCGGTGTGGATGATGCGCCAGGCGGGAAGATATTTACCCGAATTCCAAGAAATAAAGGCTAAATACGACTTCTTTACCCGTTGCCAGACTCCAGAACTTGCGAGTGAAATTACATTGCAGCCTATACGCCGTTATGGTATGGATGCAGCAATCTTATTTAGTGATATTCTTGTGATTCCTCAAGCTATGAATATTCATGTAGAGATGAAGCCAGGTGTGGGCCCCTGGTTACCAGATCCTATACGCTCTCAAAAAGATCTTGAGCGCGTTATAGTACCAGATATCAATGACACTCTGGGCTATGTAATGGATGCTATAAAAATGACTAAAGAAAAACTTAATGACGAAATTCCGTTAATAGGTTTTGCCGGCAGTCCATGGACGATTTTATGTTATTGTGTTCAAGGGCAGGGTTCTAAAAACTTTGATATTGCAAAGGAGTTTTGTTTTACACAACCTCTTGCAGCACACGAACTTCTTCAGAAAATTACCGATACCACAATTCTCTATCTAAAAGAAAAAGTGAAAGCAGGAGTTAATGCGGTACAGGTTTTTGATAGTTGGGGTGGTATGTTATCTCCCGTGGATTATCAAGAATTTAGCTGGCAATATATACAGCAAATAATAGATGCTTTAAAAGAGGAGATTCCTGTAATCGCATTTGGTAAAGGTTGCTGGTTTGCACTTGGCGAAATGGCAAAAAGTGGTGCTTCGGCACTAGGAATTGACTGGACTTGCAGCGCACGCAATGCACGTTACCTTACCGGCGGAAATATAACTTTACAAGGTAATTTTGACCCTACACGCTTGTTTTCGCCTCCGAGCGAGATAAAAAGAATGGTTATTGAGATGATCGATGCTTTTGGCAAAGACAAATATATTGTGAATCTGGGTCACGGTATTTTACCCAATATTCCTTTAGAAAATGCAGGTGCATTTATTGAGGCAGTAAAAGAATACAAAGCAGAACGATGAAAATCTGGGCGCGCTTAAAGACATTTAATTTACTTCAGCTTTTTAAGCTCGCCCAACTCTTTATCACAAAACCACACTATATTAAGCTTACATTACAAGCTTCTAAAAAGGCAGTTGTGCTAGCTAATAAGCACTACGGAAATACCCATCAATACAATAACAGGGCTAACGCATTTAGACACGCATTGTGGGTGGTTTTGTTAGGGCAATTTGTTTATCAAAAGAATGAGGATATTACGATAGCTAAGAGCTGGGCTTTAAAAGTAACTACTGCTCATGAAGATATAGCTGTAAATAAGCCGCTAGAGCGCACAATGGATTTGCACAATAATAAGGTAGGCTCTTTGTTATTAGAAAAATTAATACATAAAAGTCTTGAGGATACTGTAATTTATCTGAAAGAAAAAGCAGCTCAAGCGGCACAAATAGATAGCGTTGATGATCTAAAGAAATTCGACGATCAATTGGTTTATATTTCAGAAGAATGATAAAATCGATATTTAAAGGGCTATCGGCATACCGAGATTCTTTTTCGCTCATTAGCGAACTGCGATTATGGAATTATTTTGCAATTCCTATGCTAATTAGCTTTCTTTCAGCGGTACTTATTATTCTCATTGCCTGGGGACTTTCTGATACTATAGGAGGGATAATTTCTAATTTGTGGGTTTGGGAGTGGGGTGCTCAGACAGTTGAAACTATAAGTATTGTTATAGGTGCATTGCTAATTGTAGCTATAGGTCTTGTACTCTACAAACACATCATTATGGCTTTTTCTGCACCATTTATGAGTCCGGTTTCTGAAAAAATAGAGTCTCATTTATATGCCGATGTGCACAATCATCGAGAAACGACAAACGCGACGCAGCTCATAAGAGGTATACGTATTAACCTTCGTAATTTAAGTTGGGAATTACTTATCACCATCCCGCTACTTCTTTTAAGTTTAATTCCCGTACTAGGTATTATTACAACAGTTATGCTTTTTATAATACAAGCATATTATGCCGGTTTTGGAAATATGGATTATACGCTGGAGCGTCATATGAGTTATCGTGAAAGCATTAATTTTGTAAAAAGAAACTGGGGTTATGCAATAGGAAACGGTATTGTTTTTATGCTCTTCTTATTAATTCCTGTCGTAGGGATACTAATAGTGTTACCTGTTTCTGTAACGGCAGCTTCAGTAATAACATTAAAAATTCTAAAACAAGAGAAAGAGGCAAATATGAAAATTGATTAGGAAACGAGCCTTAAATGCGCTGGTATTTGTTTAATACGACAAATCAACAATTTAGCTCGTTTAGTAAGAATACATTTATAATTATACCCAATGATACAAGAAACTGAATTTGATATTACTTTTCTAAAGGCTGAAGATTCAGAAAATCTATATCAGCTCTTCAAAGAGAACAAAAGTATTTTTCAAGAATACTTTCCTGTTACCCTAAGTCAGAATAAAACAAAAGCTGCAACTGCTGAATATATCGCTGAAAAACAAAAAGAAGAATGCGATAAAACCGAATTTACATTTGCTATTCATACTAAAGTACATCCCGAGATTGCCGGCTTGGTTATTTTAAAAGAAATAGATCTTGAAAACAAGGAAGCTGAATTTGCATTTTGCCTAAGTAAGAGATTTCAAGGAAGAGGCTGGGTTGCTCAAGCCGTTTCTCAAATCATAGATTTTGCTTTTGTAAATCATCATATCTCAACGTTTAAGATTATTACCCATAAGAGCAATTTAAAAAGTATTGCTGTAGCAGAACAAAACGGATTTAAGTGGATTAAAACACTGGAGAAAGAATTTAAACCTGCTCAGGAAAAAGCCTGTGATATGGAGCTTTATTTATTAAAAAAATAGAATAGTTATTATCTAATGAGATTACAATTTGTCGAATACATAAAACAGTTACAAGATACTATAACGTCTAGATTAGAAGCTATAGATGGCTCTGCTAGATTTAAAGAAGATAATTGGGTTCGCAAAGAAGGTGGTGGTGGCCGAACACGAGTTCTAGAAAACGGAGCCGTTATTGAGAAGGGCGGTGTTAATATTTCTGAGGTTCACGGTGCCCTTGCTCCTGCTATGCAGAAATATTTTAACGTTGGCGATTGCGATTTTTTTGCGTGTGGATTAAGCCTGGTTATTCATCCTAAAAACCCCTACGCTCCTACTGTTCACGCAAACTGGCGTTATTTTGAGATGTATGAGAAAGATGGTACGCTGGTAGATTCGTGGTTTGGAGGCGGACAAGACTTAACTCCCTATTATTTGTTTGAAGAAGATGCAATCCATTTTCATCAAACATGTAAAACCGCTTGTGATGCTCACGACTCAGAGTTTTATCCACATTACAAAACGCGCTGCGATGAGTATTTTTATAATGACCACCGTGGAGAAGCTCGAGGAATAGGCGGTTTGTTTTTTGATTACCTAAAAGCAACTCCAGAGCGATCTATGCAAGATTGGTACAATTTTGTCACTCAAATAGGAGATAGTTTTCTTGATGCGTACGCACCTATTTTAGAAAAAAGAAAAGCGTTGCCATATGGCGAAAAGCAGCGTGACTGGCAAGAAGTACGTCGCGGTCGTTATGTAGAATTTAATTTAGTGCACGACAAAGGAACCTTGTTTGGTTTAAAAACAAATGGCCGAATAGAAAGCATACTAATGAGTCTTCCTCCTCACGTTCAATGGCGCTATGATCATCATCCAGAGCCTGGATCTGAAGAAGCAAAACTCGTTGATGTATTAGAAAACCCTAGAGACTGGGTATAAATTGTAGAATTAAATTAAAACATAAATATATGTTTCCATTAAGAAGAAATCGCAGATTACGCACAAGTGAAGCAATGCGCTCTTTAGTGCGTGAAACCATTGTCTCTCCTAACGACTTTATTGTTCCGCTATTTGTAGTTGAAGGAAAAGGCGTTAAAGATGAAATCGCGTCAATGCCTGGTTACTATCGCTTAAGCTTAGATAATTTACAGAAGGAAGCAAAAGAGCTGTGGAAATTAGGTTTAAAAAGTGTCTTGCTATTTGTAAAAGTAGCAGACGCGTTGAAAGATAACAAAGGTACCGAAGCTTTAAATGCAGACGGTCTTATGCAACGCGCTATTAAAGCTGTCAAAGAAGCAGTACCTCAAATGATTGTAATGACCGATGTGGCATTAGACCCCTTCTCCTCTTTTGGCCATGACGGAATTGTAGGTGGAGGAAAAATCGTTAACGATGATACCACCGCAATACTTGCCGAGATGGCGCTTTCTCACGCAAATGCTGGTGCAGATATGGTTGCTCCTAGTGATATGATGGACGGTCGTATTTTTGAAATGCGCACCCTGCTCGAAGATGAAGGACATCACGATGTAGGTATTATGAGTTACTCGGCAAAATATGCTTCTGCCTTTTATGGGCCGTTTCGCGATGCGCTAGATAGTGCTCCTGTTGATTTAAAAGATGTTCCAAAAGATAAAAAAACATATCAGATGGATTATGCAAATCGCGATGAAGCCATTAAAGAAACCCTTATGGATATTGAAGAAGGAGCTGATATCGTTATGGTAAAACCCGGCCTTTGCTATCTAGATATAGTACGTGATATAAAAAACACAGTTAATGTACCTGTTGCCGTATATCAGGTAAGTGGAGAGTATGCAATGATTAAAGCAGCTTCAGAGCGCGGATGGCTTGATCATGATGCAGTCGTTCTTGAACAAACGTATGCAATTAAAAGAGCAGGAGCAGATTTGATAGCTAGTTATTTTGCAAAAGATGTGGTTAAATTAATTTCGTAATCAAACCTCAGTGTATAATAAAAAGAGGCTCATTGAGCCTCTTTTTTTGTTGTAACCACTTGAAGTTTAACCTAAGCTTTTCTTAACCTGTTTGCAAGCTATTTTGATTGTGGTATCTTTATCACAAATCAAACACAACCAATGGCTTTACTCATCGCATTTGCCCTAATTTCAATATTTTTCTCTTTTCTCTGTTCTATTTTAGAAGCAGTTTTATTAAGTATAACTCCCAGCTTTATTCGTATAAAAACTAAAGAGGGGCATCGATATGCACAAACACTTGCAAACTTTAAGAAAGACATCGACAAGCCACTAATTGCGATTCTTACACTTAATACAATTGCACATACTGTAGGTGCTATTTTAGTAGGAGATCAAGCCGGAAAAATGGCTTTAGATTCGGGATGGGACTTTTCTTTTCTAGGTCTTAATTTTGTTGCTATCGTGTCAACAATAATGACTTTGTTGATTCTTATACTTTCAGAAATAATCCCTAAAACTATTGGAGCGACTTACTGGAAATCACTAGGGAACTTTACAGCAAAAACACTCACCTTAATAATAATCTTCTTAAAATACACGGGTATTTTATGGTTGCTCACACAAGTCACTAAACTCGTTGGGAAATCAGCTCACGTGAGCACGATGAGTAGAGAAGAATTTATGGCTCTTACCGACGCCGCAGAAAAAGAAGGTGTTTTTGAAGACAATGAAACAACTGTTATTAAAAATCTACTTGTTTTTAAATCTGTGATGGCCAAAGATGTTATGACTCCTTTTCCTGTTGTTATCACTGAAGATGAAACTAAAACCTTAAAACAATTTCAAAAAGAGCATCCTCATCTCAAGTTTTCCAGAATACCGGTGTACAGTGAAAAATCACATAATATTACCGGCTTTATTTTGAAAGATGATGTGCTGGAAGAAATAGTAGATGAACACGGAGAGAAGCTACTTTCTGATATTAAACGCGATATACTAATTGTAGATGCAGATCAACCCATACCTCAGCTTTTTGACACTTTTGTCACCAGCAGAGGACATATAGCGCTCGTTACAGATCACTTTGGAAATACGATAGGTGTGGTTACTATGGAAGATATCATAGAAACCCTTCTAGGGCTTGAAATAATGGATGAGAGCGACACTATCGAAGATATGCAGGTGCAAGCACGGAAAAATTGGGAGCGTCGCGCAAAACGTATGGGAATCGTTCTGGATAAAATCCCGGATGAGTCTGAAACTGTCGAATTATCACCGCAGCACGACGTGAATGTCAAAAATGAAGATGTCGACAAGCCAGAATAATGGTTCAAACTTTTCTAAAAACCCCATTGGGAACCCTGCTTATTCAAGGAGATCAAGACGGTATTTCAGTAATAAAATTTATTGAAAATCAAATGGAGGCACTAGAAACTGATGAAATTCCGAGTGATTTAAGGGATGCTGTTGATCAAATAAAGAATTATTTTGATGGTACTTTGAACGAGTTTACCATTAAACTCAATCCACAGGGCACAGAATTTCAAAAGAGAGTGTGGAAACAATTGGTAGAAATTCCATTCGGAAAAACCACATCTTACCTACAGATGGCAAAAAATCTGGGAGATGCTAAAGTCATACGAGCCGCAGCTTCCGCTAATGGTAAAAATCCTATCTCTATTATAATCCCTTGTCATCGTGTGATTGGGAGCGATAATTCTATGACGGGATATGCTGGTGGAATTTGGAGAAAAAAATGGCTGTTAGCTCACGAAAGTCCAGTTACCCAACACACACTTTTTTAAGTCTTATTGTTAGCTAAACTTTTGATTATAATTTGTTTAAGTTAAATTTAGAATTTCAATTCCTTTCTTAACCAACTGAAAATCAATCGCATGTTGTCTAAACTTAATCTTGAACACATTCTATTTATTGATATTGAAACGGTTCCTCAATTTGAGAATTTTACAGATCTGGAACCTGAAATTCAAGATTTATATGCAGATAAAACTCAATATCAGCGCAAAGAAGATTATACTGCAGAAGAATTTTATGATCGTGCAGGGATCTGGGCAGAGTTTGGTAAAATAATTTGTATTTCGGTAGGTTATTTTACTATTAAAGAGACCGTTCGCTCGTTTAGAACCACTTCATTTCAAGGTTCAGAGAAGAACCAATTACTTGATTTTAAAAAGTTGCTTTCAGAACATTTTAATAAACCTCAGCATGTCTTATGCGCACATAATGGAAAAGAATTTGATTTTCCATTTATCGCGAGACGTATGATAATAAATGGAATAAAACTCCCCTATAAACTGGATTTATTCGGTAAAAAGCCTTGGGAAATCCCACATCTAGATACGCTTGAATTGTGGAAATTTGGGGATTATAAAAACTTCACATCTTTAAAATTGCTTACCAAAATTTTAAATATACCGTCTCCCAAAACAGATATAGATGGAAGTCAGGTAAGGGATGTTTACTATATAGAAAAAGATATTACACGCATCGTGGAATATTGTGAGCGGGATGTGGTTGCAGTTGCTCAAATTGTTTTACGCCTTCGTAATGAAGCATTACTTTTAAATGAAGAAGTGGTTAGTGTCTAGAAACTGGCCAAGATTTTTAAATTGTAAATTTATATCGTGCAAAACTCACCCCTCCTTACCGTTAATAATCTAACTCTCGGCTTCAGAAAGCAGCACGAAATCAATACTGTGCTTCACAATATTACTTTTAGTGTTTTTCCTAATGAGATTTTAGGAATTGTAGGAGAATCGGGTTCTGGTAAATCGGTTACAAATCTTGCTGTTTTAGGATTACTTCCTAAGCGAAATACAGATATAAAATCTGGTGAGATTCTTTTTGAAGGAAAATCGCTATTAACTAAAAATGAGAAAGAACTGCAGAAAATACGAGGTAATGAAATCTCGATGATTTTTCAAGAGCCTATGAGTTCGCTCAATCCCTCGATGCGTTGTGGTAAGCAAGTTACCGAAGTTTTGCTAAGACATACAAATTGTACAAAACAAGAGGCTAAAGAAGAGACACTACGTCTTTTTAATCAGGTAAAATTACCCCGACCTGAAGCAACATTTAAAGCTTACCCTCATGAGATAAGTGGCGGGCAGAAACAACGAGTTATGATCGCCATGGCTATTGCCTGTAAACCTAAGCTTCTTATAGCAGATGAACCTACTACCGCTCTTGATGTTACTGTACAAAAAGAAATAATCTTATTACTCAAAGATTTACAGCAACAAACCGGAATGAGCATTTTATTCATTTCACACGATCTGTCTCTGGTGAGTGAGATTGCAAATCGCGTACTCGTTATGTATCGCGGAAGAATAGTAGAAGAAGGTAGTGCCAAAGCCATTTTTAAAACTCCAACAGAAGACTACACAAAGGCACTAATCTATGCCCGCCCTTCAACAAAAGAACGATTAGCTAAACTACCTACTGTCACAGATTTTCTGAATGGTAAAGCTCTTTCTCAGCCAGTAAGTAAAGAAACCCGTTCTCAGAAACACGAAAGGATTTATAGCAAAACACCGCTTCTCGAAATCAAAAATGTGTTAAAAGAATACTACTCAAAGGTTTCGTTTTTTGGGAAGACCGAAACTTTAAAAGCTGTAAATGATGTTAGTTTTAAAATCTACGAAGGAGAAACATTAGGCTTAGTTGGTGAATCTGGCTGCGGAAAATCAACTTTAGGAAACCTCATCTTACAACTCGATAACACCACATCAGGATCCATTTTTTATAAGGGGACAGATCTTACTGCTCTTTCTTCAAAAGCACTAAGATCACTACGTAAAGATATTCAGATTATTTTTCAGGATCCTTATTCTTCTTTAAACCCCAGGCTAACTGTAGGACGCTCAATTACTGAAGCTATGCAAGTACATAAGCTCTATAGAAATTCGAGTGAACGTAAAATGGAGGCTATTAAATTGCTTGAAGAGGTAGGATTGCTTCCGGAACATTTTAACCGGTATCCCCATGAATTTAGTGGTGGTCAACGCCAGCGTATAGGTATAGCGCGTACAATTGCTGTACGTCCTAAATTTATTGTTTGTGACGAATCTGTCTCTGCTTTAGATATTTCGGTTCAGGCTCAAGTACTCAACCTGTTGAATACCTTAAAAACCACTTATGGTTTTACCTATTTATTTATTTCTCACGACCTTGCCGTAGTAAAATATATTTCCGACCGTTTACTTGTTATGCGTAACGGAATTTTTGAAGAAACCGGTGAAGCAGATGCAGTTTATGAGAATCCGCAACGCGCGTATACTAAGGCGCTTATAGACGCAATACCCAAAGGGATTTAAAACATAAACAGAAATACTTTCTTAAAAAGGTAAAGAATACTACGCGTAGTGTCATAAGTATCTTTTAAAACAGTATTTAATGTTCTTGCCTTAGCGCTTTTAACTTCAGATAGTGTGTGCATATTAGTATAGATTATTCTGCTTTAACGATACATTAACAACTTTAGTATAAATATAAAAAAAACCGCCGGGCTCCCCCTGCGGCTTATTAACAAATCATAACATCAAAACACTCCTGCTCTGAAATTAAGTAATAATTTAAAGGACTTCTTATAAATGCTTATTCCAAATCCTAAATTGGGAGCGACTAAATTAATTTTAATTTTATCTACAGACAAACTTTTCAAACAATTTATTTAAGAAATGTTAAAAATTATGGCTTTTAATCTATTCTAGACCACACTTAATCGTCAAAAAAGAGATGTAGATACTTTTAGCGACAATTTGAGTACTATATAGAATAAAAAAAGCCGCTGATGACAGCGGCTTTTTTATTTTATAAATTTGGGTTTCTATGCTAAAATCATTTCCGGAACCTCTGCAGGCACTTCCAGATATCCTTCCGTAGCTTTAATTATTTCATCTACTGAAACTCCGGGTGCACGCTCAAGAAGCTTAAATCCTTTTGATGTCACTTCTATAACAGCAAGGTTAGTCACTACTTTTGTAACGCAGCCTACGCCTGTTAACGGGAGAGAACATCTCTTTAAAAGTTTTGATTCACCTTCCCTATTTGTATGCATCATTGCAACTATAATATTCTCTGCACTCGCTACAAGATCCATCGCTCCACCCATACCTTTTACCATTTTACCCGGAATTTTCCAGTTAGCAATATCTCCGTTTTCTGCAACTTCCATAGCGCCTAAAATGGTAAGATGCACATGTTTACCACGTATCATTGAAAAACTGGTTGCAGAGTCAAAAAATGAAGCTCCTTTTAATGCTGTTATAGTTTGTTTTCCGGCATTAATAAGATCTGCATCCTCATCACCTTCAAAAGGGAAAGGTCCCATACCTAAAATGCCATTTTCACTCTGAAATTCCACATGAATGTCATCTCTAACATAATTAGCAACAAGAGTAGGAATACCTATCCCCAGGTTTACATAGAAGCCATCTTTAACTTCACGAGCGATACGCTTAGCGATTCCGTTTTTATCTAGCATTATTTATTGGGTTGTGGTGTCATTCTCAAATAAGGCTTAATTTCTGTATGACCCTTCGGAAAAAATTCTGGTATCTGCTCATTGCTTACGCTAGGTGAGATCACACAATCTTCGCCATCTTTCCAGTTTGCCGGTGTAGCTACTTTGTGATAAGCCGTAAGTTGTAATGAATCAATTACACGCAATATCTCATCAAAATTACGTCCTGTAGATGGTGGATAGGTAAGCGTTAATTTTATTTTTTTGTCTGCTCCTATTACAAATACAGAGCGTACGGTAGCTTTTTCACTTGCGTTAGGATGTATCATATCATAAAGCTCAGAAACTTTACGGCTCTCATCACCAATGATTGGATAATTCATTGTAGTATTCTGAGTCTCGTTAATATCTTTAATCCAGCCCATATGATCCTCAACGCTGTCTACACTTATAGCTATAGGCTTAACATTGCGTTTTTGAAACTCTCCATAATAATTTGCGACTGTACCTAATTCTGTTGTACAAACCGGAGTATAATCTCCCGGATGTGAAAATAGAATTCCCCAGCTATCTCCTAACCACTCGTGAAAATTAATTTCTCCTTCAGTAGTGTTTGCTGTGAAATCTGGTGCTATATCTCCTAATCTTAAATGTGCCATTCTATATGTTTTACGGTTAATCTTACTTTTTGAAATTATCTCTGTCTTACTGTTAACTGTTCGATACGCTTTTCATAGTCAACTCCCTGAAAAATTCGCTGAACAAAAATGCCTGGGATATGTATTTGATTTGGGTCGAGTTCTCCCGCAGGAACTAGCTCTTCTACTTCTGCAACTGTGATTTTTGCTGCGCCGCACATATTTGGGTTAAAGTTACGTGCTGTGCCTTTAAAGATTAGATTCCCGGCTTCATCTCCTTTCCAAGCTTTGATAAATGCAAAGTCTGCCTCAAAAGCTTTCTCCAGAACATACATTTTACCGTTAAACTCTCGGGTTTCTTTGCCTTCGGCAACTTCTGTACCGTATCCTGCTGGTGTGTAAAAAGCCGGAAATCCAGCTTGAGCTGCTCTGCAGCGCTCTGCTAGCGTTCCTTGCGGTATAAGCTCTACGTCAAGTTCGTTACTTAACATTTGGCGCTCAAATTCTGCATTTTCTCCCACATAGGAAGAAATCATTTTTTTGATTTGCTTTTTCTGAAGTAATAATCCAAGTCCAAAATCATCAACACCTGCATTATTAGAAATACACGTTAACTCTTTCACACCTAATTTGACTAATTCTGAGATGGCATTTTCTGGAATCCCACTAAGGCCAAAGCCCCCAAACATCATAGTCATTGAATCAGAAACGCCATTTAAGGCCTCTGAAACTGAACGCACTGTTTTAATTATCATTTTCTGATTTTAGATACAGAAAATTACGAAACAACTAATGCAACACCAATATTTTTATAAGATTTTATGGTATTCTATTTAAATAATAGAAGTTATCTTCATCCTCATTATTAGAAGTCAAGTTCATCTAAAATATCTGATTGATGCGAGCTAGCTTCAGACTCTGAACAATCTATACGTATAGATAAATTTTCTGGCCGTTCAAATGCTCCCTGAGAAATTTTAAGATCTTCATCTTCGTAGCATTTTTTCATAAAACTACCCCATATTGGTAATGCCATCGTTGCTCCCTGACCATATATAATTGAAGAAAAGTGTACAGATCTATCATCTCCTCCTACCCAAACACCACTAACTAAATTAGGAACCATACCCATAAACCAACCATCACTTTGATTCTGTGTAGTTCCCGTTTTGCCAGCAATAGGATTTTTGAATCTATACGGGTGACCGGTAATTACTTTTTTATAAACATCGCTATTAATAGGTCCAGAGCGCAAACGTGCACCAGAACCATATTGTGTAACTCCTTCCATAAGATTTACGGTAACATATGCAGATTCTTTACTCAATACATCCTTAGCTTCTGGGATGCTTTGGTATAAAACAGTTCCATTTTTATCTACAATAGTCGAAACAATCTGTGGTTCTACGTGAACCCCTTTGTTTGCAAAAGCAGAATAAGCAGACACCATCTCAAACAAACTAATATCTGCAGTTCCCAAAGCAATAGAAGGTACTGCCGGTATATTTTCTGTATCAATACCCAGTTTTTCTATTAAATCTATTACTGTTTGTGGGCCTACTCTATGCATCAAACGCGCTGAAACAGTGTTTATAGATTGGGCTAAAGCACTTTTAAGAGTAACCATACCACCATATTGACCGCCAGAATTATCAGGACACCAGTCTCGCTGAGCTCCCATTTCACCTGCCGGTATACAGTATGGTATATTTGGGATTGTATCACAAGGAGATAAATGCAACTGATCTATAGCCGTAGCGTATAAAAATGGTTTAAAGGTAGAACCTACCTGTCTTTTTCCTGTTTTAACGTGATCGTACTGAAAGTGTTTATAATTAATTCCGCCCACCCAAGCTTTTACTTCACCCGTCTGTGGCGTAAGACTCATTAGACCCGCTCTTAAAAAACGTTTATAATATCGTATACTATCTTTAGGTGTAAGAATTGTGTCTATTTCTGAAACACCATTTTTCCACGCAAAAACACGCATATCTGTTTTAATATCGAATGAAGCTTTAATTTTTGCCTCAGAAATACCATTCGCTGCCATTTTTCTCCAGCGATCTGAAGTACGCATTGCTCTGTACAAAATTTTCTCTTCCTCTTCTTGTGTGATATCTCTAAAAGGCGCTGTTTTATTGCGCTCATTTTGTCTGTCAAATTCGCGCTGCAAATTTTCCATATGCTCGGCAACAGATTGTTCTGCATAACGCTGCATACGAGAATCTATAGTAGTTGTAATAACCAGACCATCACGGTAAATATTGTAAAACTCCTGGTTTCCGTCTGCATCTTTACCTTTAGGATTATTTTTAATCCAGTCTGCCATAAATGCCCGTAGGTATTCTCTAAAGTATGTGGCAATACCATCTGCGTGGCCTTCAGGAGAAAAATTAATTTTCATAGGCATCGCCATTAGACTATCGCGCTCCACATTGGTAATCTTACCTGTCTCTGCCATAAGTGCCAAAACCGTATTACGTCGTTCTAAAGCATTGTCTTTAGAAATCTCTCTGTGGGGATTAAATTGTCTTGGATTTTTAAGCATTGCAGCAATTACCGCAGACTCTTCTGGTCGTAGTTCTATAGGCTCTTTGTCAAAGTAGATTTTAGAAGCAGATCGTATACCCACAGCCTGAAACAAGAAGTCTTGTTTATTCAGATACATGGTGATTATCTCTTCTTTTGTATATTGTCTTTCTAGGCGGGTAGCGATTATCCATTCTTTTACTTTTTGCACCAGTCGCTCTAACGTATTACTAGGTGTGTCAGAAAAAAGTAGTTTTGCTAATTGTTGTGTAACTGTACTTGCCCCTCCTTTTGACCCCATATATGCGACAGCACGCATGGTACCTCTAAGGTCTATCCCAGAATGGTCATAAAAGCGTCTATCTTCCGTAGCAACTACAGCGTCAACTAAATTTTGTGGTAAATCATTGTATTTTACCGGTGTACGGTTTTCATTATAGAATTTACCTAACGTTTTTCCGTCTGAAGAAAGAATTTCAGTAGCAAGATTACTCTCGGGATTTTCTAATTCATCAAAAGTGGGCAAACTTCCAAACACACCCCAGGATGCTAATAGAAAAATAAGAATCAGCACTCCAAAAGATCCAAAAAATAGAATCCAAAAACCCCTTATATACGGTGCATTACTTTTAGTTTGTTTAACTGCCTTCTTATTCTTCTGAGCCATTATATTCATTTATTTTTTCGATGCGTATTCCCACATCTTCAATACCCTCTAATTGTTGAATAGCATTCACGCTACCATTGCGACGCATAGCTTGTTTTAATCGTATTTGATACATTCCAGATTCTGAAAACCGAAATGCTTCTTTATACCAAAGCTTATTTTCTTTTAAATCTCCAAAACCCGTACCCAGCCAAGAACCATCTGGTCGGGCCATCTCGTATTCTAAAGTATCTGAAATAGTTTTTCCGTTAGGAAATTGTAATTCTGAAATTACAAACAGATTACTATAATCATAATCATTTGTATTTCTTAACGTTATAAATAAATTATACTTTTCTATACTATCAAGCTCCTCGATATTAAAAACTACCGCAGAGTCGCGTTCCCAGTAATTGGGTAAGCTTTTGTACTCGTGAAAAACAGCTTTCTCATCACAAGCGGAAAAACACATTACTATTAAAAGTGCATAGCAAAATTTATGCATTGTTACTTGGCCCTTTTTTACGGTAGTTAGATTTTTTTCTGCGGTTTTTAGACTTTTTGCGCGTAGGTTTAGGTTTATCAAAACGTGTTAAACTGTCCTGCCCTACAACGTTTCCAAAATCTACTTTAGTGTCAGAAAGAAGTTCTGCAGCATATTCTTCAAGACTTGCAACAGGTTCATTCTTTTTATTTGATTCTAATATTTCATTTGCCTGAGTGGTTGTAAGCTTATGCCAGTTCATCCACTCACCTTCATAAGCATACCACAAGTGTCCTTGAAAAATATCTATTTTCTGACATACCGCAGTACCTTTTTCGGTTTTAAGCTTTTGTTCTGTCTTCGGAAAGTCTTTTAATGCATCTAAGTAAGCATCTAACTCGTAATTGAGACAACATTTTAATTTACCACACTGTCCTGCAAGTTTTTGAGGATTAAGGGAGAGTTGCTGATAACGAGCGGCACTTGTTGTAACCGATCTAAAATCTGTTAACCAGGTAGAACAGCATAACTCACGACCACAAGAGCCAATACCGCCCAGACGTGCAGCCTCTTGTCTAAAACCTATTTGACGCATTTCTATACGTGTTCTAAACTCTTGCGCAAATTCTTTAATAAGCTGTCTAAAGTCTACGCGTTCTTCTGCTGTATAGTAAAAAGTAGCTTTTGAACCATCTCCCTGAAATTCTATATCAGAGATTTTCATATGCAGGTTAAGACGAATTGCTATTTGTCTGGAGCGCACTTTCATCGCTTCCTCGCGATCTTTTACTTCCTGCCAGATTTCTACATCCTTTTGATTTGCCCTGCGGTATATTTTTAAAAATTCGTCTGTATTATATGGAACTTTTTTCTTCTTCATTTGAATGCGTACCAGCTCACCAGTAAGTGATACAATACCTATATCGTGACCTGATGCTGCCTGTACCGCAAGCACTTCTCCAATGTTAATTTGAAGATTATCTACATTCTTAAAAAACTCTTTTCTACCGTTTTTAAAACGGACTTCTACAAAATCGAATGGTTCTTGCCCATCTGGCAAACTCATATTTGCCAACCAGTCAAAAACCGTTAATTTATTACAACCATCTGTACCACAGGTACCATTATTTTGACAACCACGTGGCTGACCGTTTACGGTCGTACCACAACTTCCACACGCCATGAGATCCTATATTTAGTAAATCTCTAATTTAAAGTAAATTAGGATTTTTTGATTTGTATTCTTTAAAACGAAATTTTTTCGTTTCAATTGCTGCTAAAGATAACATTTTAGACATGCAAAAATATAGTAAATCTTATTGGCAATGGCAGCAAACAAAAATGCTTTTCATAAGAGTACTAACTTAAAGTTCTAAATTCTAATTTTCAGTCGGTTCCTGTTCTAGAAAATTATTTTGTCTTAGTTTAAAAGTCGATGCAAAATTTATTATAGCAAAAAAACGCCGGCAAATGCCGGCGTTTTTTTATGCTTTACGTTGAAATTTCAACTTTTCTGACCTTCCTTTTTTAAAGATCTTGTTGCTGTTGGGGATTCCCTTCCGCAGTTCTTTTTGTTCTTCATAAGGCAGTGCTATAATCTCTTTACACTCATCAGAGCATGTAAGACTCATCGCGTCTGAACATTCTTCACATTGTATAAATAATAAATGGCAAGCTTCATTAGCACAATTAACGTGCGTATCACAAGGCTTACCACACTGATGGCAATTAGAAATCACATCATCAGAAATACGCTCCCCACGACGGTGATCAAATACAAAGTTTTTTCCTTTAAACTTATTTTCCAGTTTTAACTGCTCTACCTGGCGCGCATATTCAATAATTCCTCCTTCTAATTGATATACTTGTTTAAAACCTTTATGCTTGTAATAGGCACTGGCTTTTTCACAACGTATACCGCCCGTACAATACATCACTAATTTTTTATCTTCTTTGTGGTCTTTTAAATCTTCTTCTATAAGGTCTAAACTATCACGAAAAGTATCTACATCTGGAGTTATAGCATTTTTAAAATGCCCTATTTCACTTTCATAATGATTACGCATATCCACCAGAACCACATCGTCAGACTCAATAAGTTCATTAAAAGTCTGCGCATCTACGTGAATTCCCTTGTTTGTAACATCAAATGTGTCATCATTAAGACCATCTGCTACAATTTTATCACGCACTTTTACTTTAAGCTTTAAAAAGGATTTTGCATCCTGTTCTATAGCAATATTTAACCGAACATCTTTGAGAAAATTAATGTTATCTAAAAATGCTTTGAAGGCCTCAAAGTTTTTTGCCGGTACAGAAAGTTGGGCGTTGATCCCTTCATGCGCTACATAAATACGACCTAGAACAGACATAGAGTCCCAAGCAATGAAAAGGTGGTCTCTGAAAAGATGTGGATTACCAATTTTTGCATATTGGTAGAACGAAAGAGTCAAACGGTCTTCACCCGCTTCATCAATAAGCGCTGCCCGCTCTTTCGCACTTAATTTATTGTACAGTTGCATGCTATACTAATTTTATAAGGTTAAAAGTGGCGCAAAAATAAGGATTTTTATAGAGATACCACTTATAGACCCGGGAGTCTTGTCAATTAGTAGGTGTTTAAAACAAAAACAGCCTTCAATCTTATTGAAGGCTGTTTCCTGAACGGCTAATTCATTGTTAATTTATTTGAAATCAAAAATTAACTACTACTAACCACCGTCCAGTTTTGCTGTGCATGACAAATAACGAACAGCATAGTCGCAATTTGTATAACACATTGAAATTTGCATATGTATCATATGTATATTTATCAGGTAGATACACAATAATAGGTATGGTTGCGTATAAACATGCTAAAATGATCTAACTAGGATATATTCCAATTTTTGAGTTATTATTTTCAATAAAACATCCTGAAGGTGGAATTTTTCCAATAATTAGCCTCAATTTGATTGTAGTCATCAAAAAGAAATAGTAATTTAGCAGCTTAAAAGATAAATCCAGATCAAAATAATAAACCTTTGATTTTTACCTGAATTAAGAGTTTATTTGAGATTGTAACAATACTATAATGGCAAAAAAAGAAGAAGTTGCAATGAGTAAAGAGCAAGAAGCAAAACTTAAAGCTCTTAAACTTACCCTTGACAAAATGGATAAAACCTACGGAAAGGGAACAGTTATGAAGATGGGTGATAATGCTATTGTAGAAGTTGAAGCTATTTCTACAGGTTCACTAGGTCTTGATATTGCCTTGGGTGTAGGCGGACTACCTAAAGGTAGAGTTATAGAAATTTATGGTCCAGAATCTTCTGGTAAAACTACGCTTACCTTACATGCAATTGCCGAAGCACAACGTAAAGGAGGCATCGCAGCATTTATAGATGCAGAACATGCTTTTGATCGTTTCTATGCTGGTAAATTAGGAGTAGATATAGAAAACCTGATTATATCACAGCCAGATAATGGTGAACAAGCACTAGAAATTGCAGATAATCTTATACGCTCGGGCGCAATTGATATTATTGTAATTGACTCGGTTGCAGCATTAACTCCTAAAAGTGAGATTGAAGGAGAAATGGGTGATTCTAAAATGGGATTACACGCACGATTAATGTCTCAGGCTTTAAGAAAACTTACCGGCTCAATAAGCAAAACCAATTGTACCGTTATCTTTATTAACCAGTTAAGAGAGAAAATAGGTGTGATGTTTGGTAATCCAGAAACTACTACCGGTGGTAATGCACTTAAATTTTATGCCTCTGTGCGTTTAGATATACGTCGTTCTACACAAATCAAAGATTCTAATGGCGAAGTACAAGGAAATAAAACCCGTGTAAAAGTGGTTAAGAATAAAGTAGCACCTCCATTCCGCCAGGCAGAATTTGATATTATGTATGGTGAAGGAATTTCAAAAGTTGGTGAAATTCTTGATATAGGTGTAGAATATGAGATTATAAATAAAAGTGGATCTTGGTTTAGCTATCAAGACACAAAATTAGGACAAGGCCGTGATGCTGTAAAAGCAATACTTAAAGACAATCCCGACCTATTAGAAGAATTAGAAATTAAAATTAAAGACGCTATAAAAGTTGCTACTTCAGCATAGTCACTTTAATTCTTAATTTTTTACGCAACCTTTTTTATCATTAGGTATCTACTTTATAAAAGAAGATATTTATAATGATGAAAAAGGTTTTTTTATTACTCGCTCTGCTAACTTTAGTGGTTAGCTGTTCATTAGATGACGATGGTAGAAACGTTAGCTATGAGTTTGTACCCATAGCAAAATACGAGTTGCCAGATTCACTTGTTTTTGGACAGAACTATGAATTTCCAATAAGCTACGTATCTCCTACAGATTGCAATGCCTTTTATGGCTTTGAATACGACCGCAGAGATAGTACCCGCTTAATATTTATCGTAAATCAAGTCCTAGAAAGTGAGAATTGCTTACCAACTACAGACACGGTAGAAACAACTTTAAACTTTGAGGTACTTTATAATTATACATACGTATTTAAATTTTTCAACGGCTTCGACGCTAATGACGAGCCCACTTATATAACAGAGGAAGTGCCTGTAAAGCGACCATAAATTTTTAATAATCTAAAAATGTGAGTTTAGAACAGCTCATTATTGACTGCAAACGTCAAAAATCTAAAGCACAAGAAGCATTGTACCGGCAATTTGCAGGTACACTTTTTTCCGTTGCTTTAAAATATGCCCGCAACTACAGTGAGGCAGAAGATATCTTGCAGGAAAGTTTTATTATAATTTTTCAAAAAGTAGGTCAATTTAAAAGTAAAGGCTCTTTTGAAGGATGGCTCAAACGCATTGTAATAAACTCTGCATTACAGCGCTACCGAAAACAAGCTGTTTTTGAAATAATAAACGAAGAAAATATCGAAGAAGCAGATGTTGAGGTCGATGACGACGAAATTCCGCTTAATTTTTTACTTCAAATAGTACAAGAACTCCCCGACCGGTATCGGTTGGTTTTTAATTTATATGCATTAGACGGCTATTCTCACAAAGAAATCTCAAAAATGCTAGAAATTAAAGAAGGTACATCCAAGTCTAATCTTGCACGTGCCCGAATGATTTTAAAAGAGAAAGTAGTAGACTTTCAAACTAATGCACATATACAAGCTTCAACGCGGTGAAGGAAAAGAAAAAAATAGATCGTTTGTATCAGGAAAAGTTTAAAGACTTTACCATTGAGCCTAGTGAAAATGTCTGGGCAGGTATTGCTGCGCAACAAAATAAACAGAAAAAACGCATAATTCCGTTGTGGTTTCAATTAAGCGGTGTAGCAGCAGTTTTGATCTTGTTACTATTAGCGGGTACATTTTGGTTTAAGACGGAAAACAAAATAAATACACCTCAACTGGTTAATCAAGAAGAAAATATTACTCCAGATTCTATTCAAAAAGATGGGTCTGAAGGTTATGCCACAACCAACCCGGAATCTAGAGACACTAAAAAAGTTGCAACATCTACTGAATCAAATTCAGTTAAAGCCAACGAAAAATATTCGGTTGAGAAAGATGAAAGAATAAATACAGAAAATGAAAGCACCTCCGCAAAATCTGCTGTGGTTAATAACAATCAAGGATTTCCTAGAAATTCTTCCGTAGTTAAAACCGGGAATTTAGAAGGTTCTGAAAATACTCCAGTTGTAAATTCAAAAACAACTGCATCTGACACTTCAACAAAACCGAATGAGGCACTAACTAATACTAACATCTCCCGTAAAGATGATGCTGTTGAATCAGCAGTTGTTCAAAATAAATCTGAATCTTCAAAATCTACAAAAAATCAGGCTCTAGAAGATATTGATCCTGATGCTTTACAAAAGTTAGCAAATAAAAAAACAAATACCGCTGTGTCTGCTACTGAAGACAACACCAATGATGCAAGGTTTACACGGTGGGGTATTACTCCAATGGTAGCACCTGTTTATTACGATAGTTTTAGTGGATCTGGGATAAGCGAGCAGTTTTCTGACAATGCCAAAAAAGCAGATGTTAATTTGAGCTATGGGGTTCAAGTGAGTTATGCTGTTACCAATAGACTCACGGTAAGATCGGGTATTAATAAAGTTGATTTAGGTTATACTACAGAGCAGATAGGCTTTACACCAAGTATTAGTGCCAGAAATCCTACTGCCATGATTAGTAGTATTGATTATAACGAAAATTCACAAATTATTCAGCTTGACAATAACAATATTCAAGGCTTACCTAATTTACCAAGTAATAATCAAACTGAATTTGCAACAAATATAGTTTCTCAAAAAAACACCTCTTTGCGTCAAGATTTAGGTTACATAGAGATACCTATAGAAGCCGAATATGCACTTATAAATAAGAAAGTGGGTCTTCAACTTATAGGAGGTATAAGTTCTTTATTCTTGAATAAGAATTCAATATTTCTTGAAGAAGAGGGCAATCTGGTTTCTGAACTTGGAAAATCTAATAGTCTTAACAATACCAGTTTTAGTACAAATGTTGGGCTAGGTATTGATTATAAGTTTACAGATAAAGTACAATTTAAATTAGAGCCTATGTTTAAATATCAACTTAATGCATACACTAAAAGTGTTAGCGATTTTAAGCCGTATTACTTAGGTCTCTATACAGGAGTAAGTTTTAGGTTTTAATATAAAAGTAAGGTTTGGTTAGTTTATTTAGTTGGTTAACTTAATTATTACCCGAGTAATAATTAGAAAATCCGCCCCTGGTTAGGGCGGATTTTTTTATGTATAAACTAGACTTTTGAAGCCAAGTCTCGCAATAACTCTTTATGAATTGCTGTGAAGGTTTCATCTCGTAAGGCTCTTCTGTCACTTGCCACTTTCCCCTGAGTTTCTATAAACGGCAGCACTTTTACACGCATTTTTCCTGGAGAACCCGTAAAGAAGTCATAAGAATATCTCCTTTTATTATCGTAAAACACCATAGGCACGATAGGAATTTGATGATCTATTGCTAATCTAAATGCTCCATCTTTAAAACTATCAAGTACAATAGATAAATCCTCAGGGACACCTCCTTCAGGGAAAATACAAATACTTAATCCCTGATTAAGTCTGCGCTGTGCACTCTCAAAAACAGCCCTTCTACTTTTTGCATCCCCCCTATCTACAAGAATACAGGTTTGCTTATAAAAATATCCGAATAACGGAAAACGCGCAAGTTCTTTTTTACCTACAAATACAAATGGATTAGGAGCAACATGTAGCATTAACATAATGTCTGCCATCGAGGTGTGGTTAGCAACAAACATATAGCTTTTACCGCGTTTCGTTTTTTGAAGTCTTTTTATCTGCGGCCAAAACCCCATACCATATAGTATGAATCGAGCCCAAAATTGAGCCATTCTAAAAAAGTATGGATACCACGTATCCTTGGCAACAGATATGACAAGAAAAGGAAACATGACGATTATAGGAATTACAAGAAGAATATAAAACCAAATACGCCAGAGAAGGGTAATAAATTTACGGAGAATGCTAATCATACGGGATAACCTAAAAGGGCATTACTGAAATTTAAATGAGATTGTAGTCGCTCAAAAATAGGCATTTTTAAAGGAGTTAATTAGCCAAAAGGGGTAACTTTGCGCAAAATTATAGTAAAAAATGTCACGAATATTAACTGGTGTACAAAGTACAGGAACCCCTCATTTAGGAAATCTATTAGGAGCTATTATTCCTGCGATCAACATGGCGAATCAGCCAGAAAATGAATCTTTTTTATTCATCGCAGATATGCATTCTCTTACACAAATAAAAAATGGAGAAACACTTAGAAATAACACCTATTCGACTGCAGCAACTTGGCTCGCTTGTGGTCTTGACATAAATAAAACAGTTTTTTACCGCCAGAGTGATATTCCTCAAACTACAGAGTTGACATGGTATTTAAGTTGCTTTTATCCTTACAAGCGTTTAAAACTGGCTCACAGTTTTAAAGATAAGGCAGATCGTCTTGATGATGTTAATACAGGTCTATTTACCTATCCTATGCTAATGGCTGCAGACATCCTATTATATGATGCAGAGATTGTACCGGTAGGTAAAGATCAATCTCAACACCTCGAAATGACACGCGATGTTGCCTCTCGTTTTCACGCTCAAATGGGTGAAACTTTTGTTATTCCTGAGCTTAAGTTACACGAGGAGACGATGTACATCCCGGGCACAGATGGTGATAAAATGAGTAAAAGTAAAGGCAACACTATTATTTTATTTCAATCTGATAAAGAATTGAAAAAACAAATAATGAGTATCGAAACAGACAGCACCCCTTTAGAAGAGCCTAAAGATCCTGATACGTGTAAGGTTTTTGCTATTTATAAACTACTTGCTACGCCTGAAGAGTTAGATCAAATGCGCCAAAATTATTTAGGTGGCGGGTATGGTTATGGTCATGCAAAAAAAGCTTTGTATGAACTTATTCTTAAGCGCTTTAAAAAAGAACGTGCTCTCTACAATCACTATATGGCCAATTTAGATGAGATTGATGAAGTACTAAAAATAGGAGCTGAAAAAGCACGTGTAACCGCAAACAAGGTTTTACAACGCGTACGTACAAAACTAGGATATTAGGCAAGTTCAAACTGCTTACCCGGAAGGGGTCTCACGACCCCTTTTAATTCCATATTTAAAAGAATACTTGCAATTTTGAATGTAGGCATATTACAATTAAGGGCGATCAAATCTAATTGCTCTTTGCCTTTTTTTTCTAAGAAATTAAAAACCGATTCCTCCTCTGCACTAAGAGATACAAAAAGCTGTTTTTGTACCGGTTTAAATGTATTTTCGATATTCCAGTTAAGCATATAAATTAAGTCTGCTGCACAAGTAATTAATTGCGCTTGTTGAGATTTTATAAGATTATTACACCCCAAACTTTGAAGATCATCTGGTCTTCCCGGCACCGCAAACACATCACGATTGTAGGAGTTTGCAATATCTGCAGTTACAAGAGAGCCGCCTTTATCTGCACTCTCTATAACCACAGTTGCTTCACTTATACCGGCAATAATTCTATTACGCCTTAAAAAATTTGTGCGGTCAAAGTTATCAGAACTCCAGAAATCTGTAATGAACGCACCTTGACTCTCCAGACTTTTTACATACTTCTGATGTATTTTAGGATAGATTTGATTTAGACCATGTGCCAAAACCGCATGTGTCTCTAGGCCACAATCTAGGGCTGCTCTATGCGCGTTGATATCTACTCCATAAGCAAATCCCGAAACTATTAAAGGATTTAATGGTGCTAAGTCTTCAATAAATCGTCTTATAAATTCGATTCCATAAGTGGTGACTTTACGTGTTCCTACAACAGAAATAACTCTTTTAGCTTCATAATTAGAAGTCCCTCTTTTAAATAATAAAATAGGACCATCGATACAGTGTTTTAAACGTTCTGGATATTCTGGATCTAGGTAACTACTATAGGAGATATTATTTTGCTCAATAAACCTCAACTCTTTTTCGGCTTCCAGCGCATGGTTTTTGTTATAAAACTCTTTTAATTTATGAGCTCCTATACCATCTACCTCTAGCAAAACTTGTTTCTTTTGGTCTAAAACCTGTCGAGGGGTTTCAAATCTGTTTATAAGTCTTTTAATTGAGGTATCTCCCAGATTAGGAATACGTTGTAAAGTTAAGAATGCGTGTAATTGTTCTTGATTCATTTTGTTAAATAGCTGTCTTTAAAGATATTGCAAAATTGTTGACAATTCAATGATGAGTTGTAAAGCTCGATCGCATTTTTTTTTATTTTTACGTTATGCATTACTCAACTTACATAAGCGACCTGCTTTACCGTTACGAATGTGTGATCATTCCGGGTTTCGGAGCATTTCTAGCTCATAGAACCTCGGCATATCACGATACAGAGAAAAATGTTTTTTTTCCGCCAAAAAAGCGCATTTCATTTAATGCTCAGTTAAAAGAAAATGATGGCTTGTTAGCAGATTATGTTGCTAAGGCAGAAAATCTTAGCTATTCTGAAGCATTAGCTAAAGTTCAGGTTTATGCTTATTCTTTGGAAACCCGCATATTGAATGGAGAGACTATTTTATTGGATAAAATAGGTTCATTGTCTAAAAATGAAACTTCACAAATTAAATTTGAGCCAGTTACCGTTACAAATTATTTGACAGACTCTTTTGGACTTGCTTCTTTTCAAACCACTCCGGTAACACGAGAAGTATTAAAACAAGAAGTTGAAGCCCTAGAAGAAAAAGCACCTATCCATATTACAACAGCCAGACGTACAAATACGTGGCTAAGATATGCTGCTGTAGGTCTGTTGGCTATTGGTTTGTCTGGCACTTTAAGTTTTTTACACTTTAAAGATATAGCAGATTACAATTTTGCTCAAGAGCAAGTTGCCAAGAAACAAGTTGAAAATACAATACAACACGCCACTTTTACAATCGATAACCCCTTACCGGCTGTCACTTTAAATGCCTTCAAACCTAAAGGAAGTTATCACTTAGTAGCAGGTGCATTTCGAGTTGAAGAGAATGCAGAGAGTCGCGTAAAAGAATTGCGTGAGGCAGGATATAAAGCACGAGCAATAGGCGAAAATAGATTTGGGTTACACCAAGTTGTATACGGAAGTTATACAGATCGCACAGAAGCTCTTAATGATTTAAGAAAAATACGTACTTCAGATAATCCTAATGCCTGGATGCTTATTCAGGAAATCGATTAATCTTCAGTAAAATATAAAATAAAAGCCTCCAACTTGGAGGCTTTTTCATTTCTCAATCCTTCAAAACGTGTTACTTTTGCGCAAAAATTAATCTATGGAAACAAAGACTCCTTCAGAATCGCGCACTACGCAAACAGATCTTGTCTTACCTAATGAGACAAATCCACTTAACAATATGTTTGGTGGTGAACTTTTGGCACGTATGGATCGTGTGGCGAGTATAACAGCCAGACGTCACTCGAGACGAATTGTTGTAACAGCATCTGTTAATCACGTTGCATTTAATAAAGCGATACCTTTGGGTAGTGTTGTTACTGTAGAAGCTTCAATTTCCCGAGCTTTTAAGACCTCGATGGAAGTAGTTATTGATGTATGGGTAGAAGACCGTGAGAGTGGCTTAAAATCAAAAGCAAATGATGCGATTTATACTTTTGTAGCTGTCGATGATACGGGTGTACCTGTACCCATACCTCAAATCAAACCAGAGACCACACAAGAAATTGCGCGATATGATGCGGCACTACGCAGAAAGCAACTGAGTCTTGTACTTGCGGGAAAAATGAAAGCTTCTGATGCGACCGAGCTCAAAGCTATTTTTGAATAATTTCACAACATAAACCGAAGACCGCTCCCCAAATTGAGATAGGTAACTTGATTAAAGTTTCCCTCAAGTTGAGGAGCGGTTTTTATATTTAGATAATCTGCGCGTATTTCAACTCCTGCAGTAATTGCAAGCCATTTAAATATAGAATAGCTCAATTCAGGATTCAGCCAGATTGCACCTCCAGAATCTCTAAAGTCTAAATCATCTTTAATTCCTAAATAATTTACATAGCCTCCTCCCGCTGTAATTATTAAATCAAGGTTAGGCAGGAGATCAAATTGGTAACCGATATCTCCTCCTATTAGAAACACCCTGCTCCTTTCATAACTTCCCGTATATTCCGGTTGTGTTACTTCGGCTTCAAATAAGGAATAGCGAACTCCTAAAAGAACTTTAGGATATATACGGCCTAGGGCACTTAGTTTAAAACCCGGCTTTACCTTCATACCATCTGATACAAAATTAGACCCTATAGCATTAGGTATATACAATTGCGTATTTACTAAACCCTTACGCTTATAGCTATAAGAGTCTGTCGATGTAGTGTCTTGAGCGCACATTACTGCACTACAAATCATAAAACCTATTCCTATTAAAAATGACCTAATATTCAAAAACATACGTGTTTTCAGTATTAGTTAGTGGGATTTCAACAACCTGCTGAAAACCATTATTAAAACGATAATAAAGTCTGGCAATTTCATTTTTTACTGAAGTTAACCTCGTATCATAATTTAAATCTTGTGCATGTAGGATGATTCTGCTGGTATGTGTGGAGTAACATCTACGCTTTGCTAAAAGCTCTTTGTCATTATCTAATTCTAAAGAGCAATAATTAGATGTGTAGTCTAATAAAATCTTTAGGGTATCTGAAGTTCCGCTGGTATTCTGCGTTTTTAAATTTAGAAATGCAGTAGGTTTTACTATAATGTCACCTAAATCATAATTTAATCGGGATCGATTGGGTGAACTTAAATCGTTAACGAGTATTACCTCAGCAAATAGGCTATCTCTTTGTGCACCAGAATTTATTTGTATTTGAAATTCTCCTCGGTTTGATTCTAAAGAAACAAAATCGAAATTACCTGTAATTTCTGAAACTGAAGCGCCCAAAATTGTTGTCTTTGATCCTGAGGTGATATGTATGTTAGAAACAGGAGAGTCCATGTCATCTATTAATCGGCCGGCTACACGAATTCGTCGTGAATCTATAACATCTTCAGCGCAAGAGGTCATCACAAACAAAATACATACTGCTAGAAGCTTAAGGTTTCTCAACATCTTGTTTAAATTGTAGATGACACAATATCAATAGCGTTGCGTTTAAATCTGAACAATTTACATACTACATATTATAAACCCAATCTTCAGGGTTTAAACGCTCAGAATCTTTATAGACTAGAAATTTAATAATTGTCTTACCATTAAAGGAATTCTCTGCAATCTCACCCAGTGCCTGCTTGGTAGCTATCTGATCATTGACTTTTACCTTCAGATTTTTAAGGTTTTGATAAACCGTTAGGTAGTTTCCGTGGCGAATTAAAACAGTATAGCCTCCACCACGTATTAATTGTATTTGTTGTACAGTACCTTTAAAAGTAGCCCTTGCAATGCTTCCGGGGGCTGTCTCTATTTCCACACCGCTATTATAGGTGGTTATATTAGGAAGTGTGGGGTGTTTTGATGTCCCAAATTTCTTATACACTCTTCCGCGTTCAACAGGCCAGTCCATTTTACCTTTATTAGAAGCAAAGTCATTAGCGAGCGCTTTTGCAGCAGGTGTAAGCGAAAAGGTAGGCATCTTACTTACATTAGTTTTGCTTTCTTTTGCTGCTTCTGCTCCAGACTCTTTTTTAGAAGCTGCAATTGCTTCTCTAATCAAACGATCTATTTCTTTGTCTATACGGTCTGCCGCTTTTTGTTTATCCTGTATTTGCGCAACATAGGTAGATTCTTGTTTTCTAATTTTTGAAACCAATTCGTCTTGCTGTTTGCGCTCTATCTCTAGTTTTTCCTGTTCAATTTTATTCTGCGCAACCAGTTTTTGCTTTTCTTCTTTTTGCAGAGCCAACTTTTTATTTGTTTCCTGAAGTAAAGCGGTGCGCTCTTTGATCTGATCACCTTGCTTTTTGCGGTAATTGCTGTATTGCTTCATATACTGCACCCGCTTATATGCTTGTAAAAAGCTCTTAGATGAAAGCAAAAACATAATTCGGCTTTGGCTACTTTTACTCTTGTAAGACTTCTGAACCATGCCTGCATAATCCTCCTTCAGTTTTTCGAGTTCGTCTCTTAAAGTAGTTAGTTTGTTTAGATTTTGATTAATTTTTTGGGTTAATAAATTGGCCTGACTATTTGTAACCTTAATTAGGTTTTGGCGGGTTTTTATTTTAGAATCAAGATCTTCAACCTGACTCAAAACGCTAATTTCTTTTTTCTTGTTACTCTTCCGCAGTTTACTTAATTCTTCTATTTGGCCCATTAACGTACGACGCTGGCGCTCAAGCTCTGCTTGTTTATCATTTTGAGACCACAAAGCATTACTTCCTAAAATAAAAAGTACTGCTGCTACCAAACTTAATTTATGAACCTGCTTCAACTGCATTAAAGTTTTATTTCTTTTAAACCATCTGGAATACTAAACGGAAAACTTACCTCTGTATTAAAGTCCACGCCTCTGTATTCTATATCTACACGGGTCTCCTTATCTTTTTCCTGAGCTATAATAGTAACTTCTGTAGGGAAATATCCATTTTGCTCTCTGGTATAATCTCCATACTTAATCGTTAAATCTCTCTGCTCTTTAGCTTGTGTAAGTCGTTGTTCCTGCAATGTGAATGCTCCTGCATTTAAGTAGAAAAACAAGTTAAATAAATTTTGTTGCTGTCTTGGCGCCACGAGATAACGTGATCCTGTAGCTCCTGCGCTAAAACCACCTTCACGTAAATCATAAATGGGCTCTCCCAGAAGCAATCCTTCCACTTGCTTATAAGTGAGTTCTGCACCTAATAAATCGCTAAGTAGTTTAAAATCTCCATCAAAATAAGTCCCGTCGATTTTCTCATAAAACTGAACACGATCTTTAGTTATCATCGCTTTTGCTAAGGATATACCTAAAACAGAGGCGCTCATCCAGATGGTTTCATCTTTTTGCATACGCAGACTTACGGTAACGCTTTGCGTTCTATCTGGATCTGAATATCTTATTTTTAAACGTGCCGCTAAAGTCTCAAACTGTGGATGGGTCTCATAGTGACTTGCAATTATCTTAGCAGACGCCAGATCATCATTAGTAGCAGTAACTTTTTTTGTTGATTTACAAGCTGAAAGGCTCAAAATCAAGATAAGTACAACACTTTTTATATAACTACGCATAGGTCTAATTCAAATTATTAATAAGTGTACGGTATTTTTCGATCTTTTTAGCATCACCTAACAGCTCATAAGCACGTAAAAGTTCACTATAAAAATCGGCAGTCATTTTTGGGTCATCTACAATGTAGTCTAAGCCCATTTCCAAATAATCTTTAGCGTTTTTAGGCGCTCCTAATCTATTTTGCGCCACTCCATACACCAGATAAAATAGAGCTTGTGAAGGATATAATGTTAACGCCTCCTCACTTAATTTTGTAGCATTTTCAAACTGCTCTGCTTGTAATTGTAACATGAGCAAATTGCGTAAAACCCCAAGATCTGAAGGATTCTTTTTATAAGCGTTTTCGTAAGATGATAACGCTTTGTCTGTTTCTTTATTCTTAATATAATACGCGCCTAATTCTTCATTTACATTAGTATCTTCTTCTTTTGCAAATAAAGCAACTGCCTCTTCAAGTTCTGCCTCATACTCCGGATTGCGATCTACAAATATTAGAAAGTCGTTTAAAATACTATGTTTAGCTTTGGGTTCTATTTTAGAGCTTTTTAAAACTTTCTCTAACGAACTTACAGCTTGTTTTATATCTCCACTTTCAAGATAATATTTGTACAAAGCCATATGCACAATTTCAGTTTTAGGATTAACTTTTATTAATCTTTGTGCAGTTTCATAGGCTTGTTGTGTTTTACCTTGCTCACTATAGACGTAGATCAGGTTAAGATAATTCTGCTCATTTGCAGGATTCGCAGCTATTTGTTTTAAAAGTTCCTTTTCTTGTATATCACCTCCACTTAGCGCTATCGCTTGCTGCCGAATTTGATTGCGATAGGCATCTTTACCTAACTTCTCATCCAGCTCGTCAATAAGACTTATTGTTTTCTCAAAAGAACCTTTACGCAAATAAATACGGGCTAAATCTTCTTTATATCTAATATCAAATTGCACGAGTTGAGTAACCAGATCTATAGCTTTTTCAAAATCCTGCCGTGCATAATAAACATCATACAGACTCTCCATGATATCACGTTGATTAGGTTTTAACTGTAGTGCTTTTAAATAATTATTCTCTGCTTCGATTATATTACCCAACATAGCTTCATTCTTTCCTTTCTCAAAATAAAGAATAGCTTCCTGAGGTCTTAATGAAATGCATTTATCTAATGCTACAAGTGCACGCTCATAATTCTGTATTCCTTTTTGCTTTAGTGCTTCAAAAAAATACTCCTGAAAATCGTCTGTAACATCTTCCAGATTATCAACATTTACGTCTTTTAATGTAGCAGGTTCTTGTGCTTCCGCCACTGGCGAAAACAAAGAAAGTACAAGTAAACACGTAACTAATTTCATTAAATAAAGCCTATATCAATTCGGAATAATCACCGATACTAATTTCGGTAAAATTACCATTGTATTTGGCGTAATTACCTATCATCGCATTTTTTAATTGTGCATTTTTTATAGTGCTATAATTTTGAATTAAACTCTGCTCAATAGTACTATTTTCAATCACGGTGCCCTTACCTACGGAAACATTAGGACCTATTGTCGAATCTTTAATTACTACATCATCCCCTAAATATACCGGCGGAATTATGCTAGCATTCTCTAGTTTAGCTGAAGGAGAAATTAATTTCTCTTCTTCTGTATGTAAAAACTGAAGCATTCTTCCGTTTGTCTCTACCGTAACATTTTTATTACCACAGTCCATCCATTCCTCAATTTTCCCAGGTTTAAAGACGTAGCCTTTAGCTTGCATTTGTTTGATACCATCGTTAATCTGGTATTCACCTCCGTGCATAAGATTAGCATCTAAAACTGCTTGAAGTTCTTGTTTTAAAACAGATCCATCTTTAAAATAATAAATCCCTATAACGGCTAAATCTGAAACAAATTCTGCTGGTTTTTCTACCAGACCTGTTATTTGGTTATTTTCACTTAGTGAAACCACACCATACGCTTGCGGATTTTTCACCTGCTTTACCCAGATTACGCTATCTGCCTCTTTATCGAGTTTAAAATCTGCTCTAAAAAGTGTATCTGCATAAGCAATCACGCAAGGACCATTTAATGATTCTTGAGCACACATAATAGCGTGGCCAGTGCCCAGTGGTTTGTCTTGATAATATATAGTTCCCTTTGCACCTAAACTTTGGGCAATTTGCTTTAAATTTTCCTCCGTTTCTACACCAAAATCTTCGGCAATTACAAAGGCAATTTCCTCTATCGTTTCTTCCAAAACATGGGCTATATCTTCAACAAGACGCTGAACTATGGGCTTGCCTGCAATAGGTATAAGAGGTTTTGGTATTGTTAAAGTATGTGGGCGCAGTCGAGAACCGCGACCAGCCATAGGGACTATAATTTTCATAATTTTAATTTCAGATATTTCCTCTTTTGGGATTTACAAAAGGCATCTCGCTTATTATTAATGCGGGACTTTAATAGAACAAATTAAATAGCGTTTTATTTTGTTCCTGTGCTTCCAAAGCCGCCTGCTCCACGAGTAGTCTCATTAAGTACTTCGACCTCGTTCCATGCTGCTCGCTCGTGCTTTGCAATTACTAATTGCGCGATACGCGCACCGCTTTCTACAGTAAAATCATCATTTGATAGATTCACAAGAATAACCCCTATCTCACCACGATAATCTGCATCTATTGTTCCTGGTGCATTCAAAACAGTAATTCCATTTTTTGCTGCAAGTCCACTTCGCGGTCTCACCTGGGCTTCAACACCTACAGGCAATTCAATAAATAAACCAGTTTTAATTATGGCACGTTCTAAGGGTTTTAAAACCACAGGAGCATCTAATACTGCTCTTAGGTCCATACCCGCAGAAGCTATTGTTTCATAATTAGGTAAAGCGTGATTCGATTTATTAATGATATTTATTTGCATTCTTCTTTATTTAAGGGCTATTTGTTTCTTTTTAAAATACTTTTTAATTCCGTTTTTTCTAAATAAAAAATTAGAGCGGTAAATATGAAAATTAGTAATGCACTTATATTATACTGCGCTCTAAAGAAGTAAAACGATAGTAAAGCACTGGCTGTAGCAACAACCAGATACAAGCTTATACGACTTACATTATACGGAATGTGATAATATTTTTGTCCATAAAAGTACGAAATCAACATCATCACACCATAGGCTACTACTGTAGCATATGCCGATGCCATAAAGCCGATTACCGGAATTAAAAATATATTCAGAACGATAGTGAGACCGGCTCCTAATATTGAAAAGTACATTCCGTATCGGGTTTTATCAGTTAGCTTATACCAAACTGATAAGTTATGATAGATCCCTAAAAAGAGATTCCCTAAAAGTATATACGGTACAATTTCAAGAGCTTTCCAGTACTGCTCATCTCGTATCAATAGTTCTTTAAAAATATCTATGAAGCAGACAATTAAGAGAAGACCACCTGCACCAACGATGACAAAATATTTTAAGATAGTAGCATATGTGATAGTAGCATTTTTATTTTTTGCGTGATTGAAAAAAAATGGCTCTGCCCCTAGCCTAAAAGCTTGTATAAAGATGGTCATAAATACAGCCAATTTATAGCAACCTGAATAAGCACCCATTATATCCTTATCAAGCATATTACCTAACAATAATTTATCAAGATTTTCATTAATCACAAATGCCATACCCGCGACTAATACCGGCCAAGCATAATTCCATAATTGTGAAAAAAGATGTTTATCAAAAACCAATTTTGTCTTGAAAAAATCTGGGAGTATCAGCAGCAATGTTACTGCACTTGCAATAAGATTTGCGATAAAGATGTAAGTGAGTAATTCGTCGGAATTATACCAATCAAAAGAGAGGGAGAAATAAGGTATTGCCCAAAGAAGGAAAAAGTTTAGAAGTACATAAATAGCCAGGTTTATAAGTTTAATCCCAGCAAACCTTAGCGCCTTACCTTTTGCCCTTAAATAGGCAAACGGAGCCACTACAAGCGTATCTAGTATAGTTACGCCTATCAAGTAACCAATATACTTAACAGGTAATTCTAAAGCTTCTGTAATGGGTCCCTTTAATAACCATAAAAGTACAAAAGCAATACAGCTACTAATTGTAAGGGCAATTAAAACCGTAGAATAAACCCGTTCCTTATTTTCAGATTTTGAGAAAAATCTGAAAAAAGCAGTTTCCATCCCATAGGTTAGCAACACATTTAAAAATGCAGCACCTATGTAAAAAGAAGTGTTTTCTGCATAACCCGTTGTTTCCAGTTTTTCGGTATGTAAACCTATTAAAACAAAGCTCATCAATCTAGGCAAAATAGTAGCCAGACCATATACCGCTGTATCCTTTACAAAACGCTTAAGTACACTCAAAAAAGTTTTATTTAGGGTTCAAAAGTAAGTTAAAGTAGCCAAATTAAAATCACTTTAATGCTTTCAAACCTGGGGAATGTTTACAACTCGCTTTTTAAATCTAGCACCTTGTATTTAATCTCAGATTCTATAACGTAGCTTAATAAAGCTTCAGATTTCTCAATTTCTAAAGGAGGCTTAACCGGAAGTTGTGGCAATGTATTTTTGGCTTCTTCTGCTCTATTTACAGAAAGAATTCGGTCTTCTGAATTGATCTTGGAGGGAGCAAATTTTGCAGAAAATTTATTTTCGCTGTAATTGACTACAGCAGATTTCTGATTGTCAAAATATAAATATTCAAGTTGCGTATTATGATCCAGCGCATTTACTTCAAAGGTAATCTCAAATGCTTGATCATCTAATTCGATTCGTTCTATATTTTTTACTGAAAAGTCTCTGACGCCTAAAACTTTATTGCTTCCGCAAGAACTCACAAGAAATGCTAAAACTATAAAGATTGAAAATTTATAATGCATAGAATATATTTTGGGTTAGAATAATATCGAGACTTTGGTTTTTATTGAAATAACAAGAATAAAAAAAGCCTTGCAATTGCAAGGCTTTAATATATCAATTTTAAATAATCTTAATTGTTTAATGCTTCTGCACCACCTACAATTTCTAAAATTTCATTTGTAATTGCTGCTTGTCTTGCTTTGTTATAAGTAAGCTTAAGCTGATCTCTTAATTCTGTTGCATTATCAGTTGCCTTGTGCATCGCAGTCATACGCGCACCGTGTTCACTTGCTACAGAATCTCTAACCGCCTTAAAGAACTGGGTCTTTAATGCTTTAGGAATTAATTGTTTTACAATTTCCTCTTTAGATGGCTCAAATATATAATCTACAGAAGACACTTCTACATTTTCAAATTGCTCTTTTAAAGGAACAATAGGTAAGAATTGCTCTCTTGTAACAATTTGCGTAGCAGCATTTCTAAATGAATTGTAAACCAATTCCACTTTATCATACTGACCATTTACAAACAAGTCCATCACATTTTCTGCGATTACCTCTACATTTTCAAAGGTAAGATCGTCAAAAATTGCATTGTCGTTAGAAATAATTTTAGCCGACTTCTTAAGAATATCACTAGCTTTTTTACCTACTGTTAAGAAGTGTACTTCTTTGCCAGGGTAAGCAACTGTTTGAATATTCTTTGCTTCTTTAACGATGTTAGAGTTAAAAGCACCAGCTAAACCTCTATTTGAAGAGATTACAACTACTAGCACTTTTTTAACTTCACGTTCTTCGGCAAAACGACTTCCACTATCGCCTTCCATAGAAGCGCTTAAGCTTTGTAAAAGTTCGGTTAATTTATCAGAATACGGGCGCATAGCTGTAATAGCATCTTGAGCCCTTTTCAACTTTGCAGCAGACACCATTTTCATAGCGCTTGTTATCTGCATCGTTGAGGATACTGATGAAATCCGGTTACGTATTTCCTTTAAATTTGCCATTCTTTAATTGGTTTTTTCGCTTTGCGAAAAAATTACTTAGTATATCTAGATGAAAGGTCTTTTGCTACAGTAGTTAACGTATCGATAACTTCGTCTGTAAGTTTACCTGCTTTTAAAGTGTCTAGCACATCTCTGTGTTTAGCATTTAAAAACTCCAGGTAGTCTCTTTCAAATTCTTTAACCTTATTGATAGGCACATTACGTAGCAAGTTTTTAGAACCTGCGTATATAATTGCGATCTGATCTTCTACAGTAAATGGTGTGTTTTCACCTTGCTTAAGAATCTCTACGTTACGCTTACCTTTTTCAATTACACTTAATGTAGCAGAATCTAAATCTGAACCAAATTTAGCAAAAGCTTCAAGTTCACGGAAAGCTGCCTGGTCAAGTTTTAAAGTACCTGCAACCTTCTTCATTGATTTAATCTGTGCATTACCACCTACACGTGATACAGAAATACCCACGTTAATTGCAGGACGTACACCAGAGTTAAATAAATCTCCATCTAAGAAAATCTGACCATCTGTAATCGAGATTACGTTAGTAGGGATATACGCAGAAACGTCACCTGCCTGAGTTTCAATAATAGGAAGTGCTGTTAATGAACCACCACCTTTAACGATAGGCTTTAAAGTGTCTGGAAGATCGTTCATATTCTTAGCGATATCATCATCTGCAATTACTTTTGCAGCACGCTCTAATAAACGAGAGTGTAAGAAGAAAACGTCTCCAGGATATGCTTCACGTCCCGGTGGGCGACGTAGTAAAAGAGACACCTCACGATAGGCTACCGCTTGCTTTGATAAATCATCATAAATAATTAAAGCTGGACGGCCAGTATCTCTAAAATACTCACCAATTGAAGCACCTGCAAAAGGAGCATAAACCTGCATAGTTGCAGGATCTGATGCATTTGCAGCAACAATGGTGGTATATGCTAAAGCGCCTTTTTCTTCAAGTACATTAGCAATGTTTGCTACAGTAGAAGCTTTTTGTCCTATTGCAACATAAATACAATATACAGGCTCACCTGCATCGTAAAATTCTTTTTGATTTAAGATCGTATCAATACAAACAGTAGTTTTACCTGTCTGACGGTCACCAATTACAAGTTCACGTTGACCACGACCTACAGGGATCATTGCATCAATAGATTTAATACCTGTCTGTAATGGCTCTGTTACCGGCTGACGATAGATAACACCTGGCGCTTTACGCTCAAGTGGCATCTCATAAGTTTCACCTTGTATAGCTCCTTTACCATCTATAGGCTGACCTAAAGTGTTTACAACACGTCCTACGATACCTTCACCTACATTAATAGATGCGATACGCTGGGTACGTTTTACTGTAGCACCTTCTTTAACCTCTTTAGAAGGACCTAAGAGTACAACCCCTACGTTATCTTCTTCTAAGTTTAATACAATACCTTCAAGACCTCCGTCAAATTCAACGAGTTCTCCGTATTGTGCGTTAGAAAGACCGTAAACACGGGCAATACCATCACCTACGGTAAGTACTGTTCCTACCTCATCTAATGAAGCTGATGCTTCAAAGCCTGAAAGTTGTTTCTTTAATATTGTTGAAACTTCAGCTGGTTTTACTTCTGCCATTTTGTTTGATATCTAATAAGTCTTTGTTTAACTCAAGACTTAGTTGTAATTATAAACGATTACTAAACTCTTTTTGTATTTTATCTAATTGGTTTGCAACTGTTGCGTCGTATTGCACATCACCTACTCGTAATATAAACCCACCTATAAGGCTAGAATCTATATGATGCTCAAGAGTAACATCTTTACCGTCTGTTATCTCCTTAACTTTTGCTAGAACTTTTTCCTCTAAGGAAGCATCCAGTTCAACAGCAGTTGTTAAATGTGCAACAACAATACCTTTAGATTTATTGTAAAGGTCAACATAACTTGATGCTACATCTCCTAGAATTGCAGTTCTTTTTTTGTCAACTAATAATTCTATAAGACTTGTTGTACTCAAATCATATCCACTAAAAATTGCAAGCAAGGATGCGCGCTTATCATCAGATTTTATAACCGGACTCTTAAGCACATTTCTTAATTCTTTACTCGCGTTGAGGGTTGCCTCAATAGATTTCATATTACCAAAAACAACTTCAGCAGTACCCTTTTCACTGGCCTGTTCTAAAATTGCTTTTGCATAACGTATTGCTGCTCTTGAAGACATGAACTACTTTTTTAATTAATTAAGGGTAGCGTCTTGCAGCATCTTATCTACATACTGCATTTGTTTATTTTTGTCTGAAAGCTCTTCCTTCACTACTTTCTCAGCAATTTGTAAAGAAAGCTCTGCAACCTGACTTTTTAACTCAGCAACTGCAGCGCGCTTTTCAGCAGCGATTGCTTCTTGAGCCTGAAGGATAATTTTATCTGCTTGAGATTTTGCATCTCCTTCTGCTTCAGCAATCATTTTTGCTCTGATCTCACGAGCTTCTTTAAGCATCCCATCACGCTCTTCACGAGCTTGCTGTAATGCTTTTTCATTATCTGCCTGAAGGTTCTGCATATCTATGCGTGCTTTTTCGGCAGCTTCTAATGCACCTTGAATACCTTCTTCACGATCATCTAATGATTTAAGAATAGGTTTCCAGGCAAATTTTACCATTAGTAAAATAAGCACTAACAATAAGACTGTTTGCATTATAAACAGTCCCGGAGAAAAGTCATTTAATAATTGATCCATAATGTGATCGTGTTTATTGTTTGTTTAATTAAAACTCAAACCCTGCAACCAACCGTTACAGGAAATTGAGTTTTGATTTTTTGTTTGGATTATTTTCCTAAGAAAAGTGCACCAAATGCTAAACCTTCTAAAAGTGCAGCGATGATAATCATTGCAGTTTGGATTTTACCGGCAGCTTCTGGCTGACGAGCGATACCTTCCATAGCGCTTCCACCAATTTTACCTAAACCAATACCAGCACCTAATACGATTAAACCAGCACCTACTAAATTTGGAACCATTGTTTCCATAATTAAAAAATATATAAATAATTAAACAAAAATTAATTTTAAATGAAATCTGCTCTTACATCTTCTGCATCCACATTATCGTGACCGTGTGCATCGTGCGCGTGGTCATGATCGTGATCATGCTCTGCAACCGCCATTCCTATAAATAGAGCAGAAAGCATTGTGAAGATATAGGCTTGTAGAAATGCAACAAGCACTTCTATTAATGTTATAAATAAAGACAACACAAATGATAAAAGTGTTGATCCCGCTGGTGTTAATTCTCCTTTAAGCGTAATCATAATTGCAATAAGACTCATAATTACAATGTGACCCGCAGATATGTTTGCAAATAATCGAACTAAAAGTGAGAAAGGTTTTATAATAAAAGCTCCCACTAATTCGATGACTGCTAATACCGGACGTATTAGGTAAGGAACTCCAGGCATCCATAGTATGTGCATCCAGTAGTCTTTGTTACCACTAAATGTATAAATAATCAATGTAAATATTGCCAAAGCTGCAGTTACTGCTAACTGTCCCGTAACGTTAAATCCAAAGGGTGTTAAACCTAATAAATTCAAAATCCAGATGAAGAAGAATACAGTCAATAAAAACCCTGTGAATTTTCTGTATTTCTTCTCGCCGATATTAGGACGTGCTAACTCATCACGCACATAAATAACAAGTGGCTCTAATACTCTACCAAAACCTTTAGGAATTGTTCTCTTTTTGTATTGTCTCGCCAATGACGAAAACCAAATCAACATTAATATTCCTATTACAAGAATACCTACTACACTTTTTGTAATAGATAAATCTAAAGGCATATGTGCATTTACCGGATGGTGATCCTCTCCCATCTCAACAGTCTCTGCGCCTTCTTCTAATTCGTAAATTTTATCGTGAAGATTTACAAATCTGCTTCCACCTGCTTCAACCACTACTTCACCGTTGATATCGTGATGAAAAGCAGAAGACATAAATGCTGCAGGACCATTACTTCCCCATACAATAACAGGTAATGGTAAACCTACAGAATGACGTACACCATCATCACCTGTATACGAATACAAATGAAAATCGTGAGAATCTTTAATGTGATGTTGAATATACTCATCAATCTCTTCTTGAGTATCCAACGTGCCAGCATCATTACTTTCTGCAACGCTGTGTTCCTGAGCCGTAGCTGCGTTTCCAATGGTTAGAAACATCAAAACGGTTAAAAATTGGATAGGTAATTTTGCTATCTTCATTATTATAATTTCAAAAATAAGGCTTGCTAAAATTTGCTGCAAAACTAAACATTTTATTCAGAATAAGAATCATTTTAAAACAAATAAACAGCTAAGCATTTCTATTTAAGATTTTTGTAATGGCAATTACCTCATAAATCAAGTAAATAAATATGGGTATCAGCAAACTAAGACTTTCAGCTTTGCTTAAAACCACACCCGAAAACAGGGTGTTTTTGAACACTAAACAGAACATTCCTATTTTACCAATCATTGTTGCTAAATATATAAACCCTAACTGATCTGAAAATCGCTTTGAAAAGCTTGCTATAAGTTCAAAACCTACGCATATTACTAATGTTGCGATTGCCTGAAATAAATAAATATTTAATAACGAAAACGGGTGTTCAATTTCTAAACTGCTCAATACGGCAGTGTGGATAAAATATCCTAATAAAAAAAGAGCTGCAATTATTAGAAAATAGGTGATTAGGCGCTTTGTAAGCATTATTTGTTGAGTTGTTTTACTCCCCGAATAACGATATACATCGATAAAAATACAGCGAGTAAAGTAATGGTTGATTCTAAATATGTGGTTTCAAACTTGGTGTCTAACCAAGATCCAAGGAGGTTACCTAAAAAAATAGTTCCTCCCATTTGAATAGCTATTGTTGAAAATTTTGCCCAGGTGCTAAGCTGATTTTCCGGTTTCTTTTCTGACATTGTTTGAAAGATTTTTTACTCCATTACCCATTTCACAACTCGCATTAAAATCTGCTCCCGGCTCTACAGCAAGTCTTCCTGTAGAAACATCGCCATTTACAACTGCACTTGCACGTAAATTAAGAAGTTCTTCTACTTTTAAAATCCCTTCTACTTTGCCTTCAATATCTGCATCTTTACAGATGAGAGTTCCTTTTAGAAGTCCGTTTTTACCTATGACTACTTTTCCTGTACTTTCTAATTTACCTTCTAATGATCCGTCGAGTCTAAAATCTCCTTGTGATTTTACATCCCCTACAATAGAGGTGCCATCACTTATTCTATTTTGTTTACTTCCTTGATCTAGATTATTTACAGATTTATCTTTTCTCATCGTATTACTCTACTTCTTTGTTTTTAAATGCTTCTATATTTTTATGTATCTGAACAATTCTATAATTGTCTGCGCTTATTACAACCGGTTCCGTTTTAACTGTAGTAGATTCAGATTCCTTTATTTTTTCAGCAAAAAACATCGCGTCTGCTGCAGTCTTAAAACCGTGTATTACAACAAAAGTCGTGTTTGAATCATACACATCCTGAGATGTGAAAATGGCTGAAGCCCCTTGTTCTTTTATTAACTGTGTAAAGAAATCCTTATACAGATTTACCTGCTCTAAGTCTTGCTTGTTAATTGCATAAAGTAATTTAAAACTAAGTGACTGAGAATCTGGTGCAAAATCAGCACTTTTCAATTGTGGTAGCGCCTTTTCAATTAATTCTTTAGCACGTTTGCCTTCCTCTTGATTAGGATAATTTAAAGCAACATAATTTAAAGCTGCTTCATATGCTTCAAAGCCACGATATCTACCGATGGCTGTAGCTTTTAATAATTCAAATTTTGGCACAAAAGAATCTCCTGCAAATTCGTCAATATAACGATCTGCATTCACAATGACTTGTTCAAAGTTTTGATTTTCAAACTGTTTATATAAATTATTATACAAAACCTCTGGGCTGTCTGCATCTTTAGCCAGCACTTTATCAGGATTATTAATTATACTAGCGTATCGAGTATCTGCATAATTGATAAGTATATCATTTTTATACTTATCTCTGTTGAATGCTTCATTCTGAGAGGCATACAGCTGGTAAAGATTATATTTTGCTGGCAGTATTAGACGTTCTTCAGGATCATTTTGTAAAAGCGCCTCTAACCGCTGTATAGCTAGCTGAGGCTCTTTTAATTTTTCTTTGTAAATAAGTCCAAGTTGATAATAAGCATAATTACGTGCTGTGCTTATGCTATCTATTACAGGTTGTTGAGAGGGTATTTTTGAAATGTAAGTATCTACAGAATACAAACCGTCTTCCGTAAGTTTTAACTCGTCTTCTCTTCCTGAAGCTACTTTTTCTTCTTGCAGTGCTCCTTGTTTACTTGATATACGCCAGTTATCTTCATTAGCTCTAGCTCCCCATCTGGATTTAAAATCTAATTTACCTTGTGCAACCTGTACTGGGTTATAAAAATAAAATACACTTCCTGTCGCGACCTGTGTGTCTGGAGTAAAGAATTCATTATTAGCAATAGTAGCTTCAGCGATTGATGCCGATATAGAATCCTTACTTCGTTGCTCCTTTAATTGAAATATATAATCTTCAAAATAGCTTTTACGGTCTGCAGAATTCATTGCAACTAATTTTAAAATGCTATCGTTGCGTGTAGAAATACCTTCATAAAGTATAACGTCATTAAGATTTGTACGTTTCTTGTAAATGTCACGAAATTCTCGGGTATTTTCAGGAATAAAAGACAATGTACTGTCATAATAAGCACCTGCTTGTAGATATTCCGAATTGTCAAAATTAAGTTCGCCAAGACTTAGGTAATTCCGTGAGACTAGAAAATTATCAGCACTTTTTGAGGTAAGAGATTTATTGAAATAAGAAACTGCGGAATCTTGTTGTCCCACATTTAGATAAAACTGCGCAAACTGATAATTTATAATATCCAGATAAGGTCTGTTTTCCCTATTGCTCTCTAAATCTGTAAGCAGTTCAAAAAGTTGCTGTTGATCCTGAGATTGGTAATCAAAATTTGCAATCTTATTCACATAGGCATTAATCATATATCGTCGTGGCGACTTGCGATTTAAATCAATTACCTTATCGTAATTGGCGTTTGCTAACTGAGGTTGATCTACTAAATCATACAATTGCCCTTTAATAAAATAATACCTGCCTTTCTCTTCATTTTTACGAGTTAAAAAGGCCGCTTTTTCAATATACACCAGCGCACTATCTATGCGGTTTTCTGTAATATAACCTTGCGCTAACATGGCAGATGCATCTGCATAATCCTGTGCATCAAGTTCTTTTTCTTCTTTGAGAAGTTTGTGAAGTTGCTCAATAGCGATTTTAGTATTTTCTAATCTAAGATCTGTTTTTGCCTTCCAAATTTTTGCTTGAGCGATATTATTACTGGCGGGATAATAGGCGAGAATATAATTGAAGGCTTCAAGGGCACGAACAAACCGCATATCGTAATAGCGGGATTTTCCTAAAAGCATAAAAGCTTCATCCATTTGCGGATTGCGCTCAGAGCCATTTATTTGCATACTGTGCTTTTGAATGGCTTTAATAGCTTTTTCTTCAGCAATTTTAAAACTTGGATCTACAGCATCTCCGGGTAAGGGAATGTACTCTGGATTTTCTAAACGCTCAACCGGTAAAATAGACCAAAAATTATCTTGATACCCATTAATAAGAGCATCACGACCTTGCTCAAAGGCTTGCCTACCGTTAAACAGCGTATTGTATTCCGTAGTAAGTGCGTGAAAATTTCTACTTAGAAATTTGTCTTTTTTACGCGAGCACCCCACAAGAGCACTCGCTAACACTGCTAAGATGAGTATTTTTTGTACCTGAGTTTGCAAATCTAGTTTAGTATAAAGCAATAACTGCAAAGTAGCAAAATTAGTATGAACGGTTTAAATAGCTATTGAAATAAATTTAATGCGTCAAAATTGATTACCTAAACACGCTTTTTAATCACATTAGCATTAGACATTTTCAGCCACAGTATCCTCTTTACTAAAATAAGTCTCTAACTCCTTCAGCGTAGCTTCAGAGGTTCTAATATCTCTAACTACACTTCCTTTTTCCAAAACCACAATGCGCTCGCATACTTCTGTAACATGAATAAGATCATGACTAGAAACTAACACCGTTATATCTGTATCTTGAGCTAGTTTTTTAATAATGCCTTTAAGTCTAAACTGCGTAGTAGGATCGAGATTTGCAAAAGGCTCGTCAAGAATAATCACCTCAGGATTTCCTATTAAAGTGGCAACGATACCTACTTTCTTTTGGTTTCCTTTAGAAAGATCACGCAGGTATTTACGTTTGCCTAAAATCTCATCATTAAAGAAATCTGCAAAACCGGCTAGTAATGCATCAACATCGGCTTTGTTTTGACCCCGTAACTCTCCTATAAAATAGAAGTATTCTTCCGCAGTTAAATAACCTATTAAGAAGCTTTCATCTATAAATGATGCGGTGTGTGATTTCCAAGCTTCGCTCTCATTAACCTTAGCTTCTCCATTTTGAATATATCCTGTAGTAGGTCGTATAAGATCTAATAGCGCACTAAATAGTGTTGTTTTTCCCGCGCCATTGTTTCCTACAAGACCAAAAGCTTCCCCTTTAGGAATATTAAGTTCTTCAATTTTCAAAACGGTAACTCCGTTATAGGCTTTTGATAAATCGTGAATATGTATCATATTGTATAGTTCTTTGTTCGTGGATGATAATTGTTTTTCCCTTTTTGTTAGACTAAAAAGAGATTAGTTCTTTTGTTTGTAGGCTGCGATGGTTTTATATTTTTCGGCTTTATACACACTTTCAATTTTTTTGAACATAAAATCTCTAAATGCAAACCCTGCCAGACCGGCAAGCGCGACTAATGCATAACCTAAAACGGGTCCTAGTGTAAAATGACCTAGTGCATACAAAGCAATGGGCAGCAATAATTTAGGCACAGTGATCAAAAGAGTTTTTACATTAAAAGAAGAGCTGTCTCCAAATGCTTTTTTATTACTCGTTAAATCTATTGGAGTTTTGATATAAGCACCGCCCAGCAGAACCACGTGGCCATTAACACCCATATTAAAAATGCCTCCTACAAGAATGGCTGCGTAAGCTTCCCATCCAAAATAGAGGTAAAAAGCACCCAGAACCGTAGATATAGCTGTGGCAATTACAACCAGCATCCATTTTGACTTTAAATATTCCTGATACTTAATATTTTGAGTCATCATTAAGGGATAATACGAACTATCCCAGCTAGGTACAAACTGACCAAAACTGAACATAAATCCGCCAGAAACAAATATACCGGCAAATATCTTCATAAATGGATTGTCATAACTTTCAATTCCGCCAGAGAAAAATAGAAGACCGTAAAAAAGAAATACCACACTCATAATCAATGTAGTACGCGATCTTTTATTGCGTTTTATGAGTTTTATATCATTTTTTAAAAAACTAGCCGTTTTTCCGAATCGATCCAGCCAGTCAAGATTTTCGGTTGATGCCATCTGAGCTTTAGTAGCGAGCCCTGCATCTAAATAAAGTCTTTTTAAGAAAAAGCTATGTGCAACTTTATATAAAACTACAACCACTACAACCGGAATTATAAATAGCCACACATAATCATAAAGACCCTGAAAGTAAGCACCTATATACGGAGTTACATCAAATACCTCATAATATTGTAATGCTCCAAAAGCTGCAATTACAGTCGCAAAACCTACAACCAGAGCAAGAGCGTCGTTAAGAAATACATTGATAAAATTATTTATATAAATCATCGCTAAAATGCCAATATGCCAAGTAATTACATGCAAAGGATCATAACCTTTAATGAGCAATACCACACTAAAAGGAATAAAGAAAAATGCGTGGATACAGTTAAAAAAGGAAACCATTGTTTTGCCTAATGCAAAATCTACGATCTTAGATTTTTTAAACGGAAGTATAAGTAGCGGTTTAATATTTACCACCGGCATTTTTTGTAAAAAATATTTGATGAGAAGATCTACAACCAGGTAGTAAATTAGAAAACGATTTACGGTTTGCAGCGGCTCTAATCCTGCCTTTTCCAGGCCAAAATAGGCTCCTACACCCGCCATAGAGAATATTCCAATAAAATAAAGCGCTCCCAGCGCCATAAATATTTTAAGAATAATATTTGTTTGAAAAGCAGCAGATCTAAAAAAGCTTTTCCATTCTAGATTGAGAAAGTGTTTAATCATCTAATTTATTTTTTGGCTTATGGTCATACCATTAGTGTGAAAATTATAAAAATGTTACGCTTCATAACCATCATGCTTTGTATTTTTGCCAAAATTTTTAAGCAATGAGCGATTTTCACGCACTTACTATACAAGATATTACACGCGAAACGGCACAAGCTGTAAGCATAACATTTGGTGTTCCTGACGCACTAAAGGAGCAATTTGAATTTAAAGCCGGGCAGTATGTTACTTTAAAAACCGAAATTGAAGGGAAAGAAATACGCCGTGCATATTCTCTATGTTCAACACCTCAAAGCGGTAAACTTAAGGTTGCTGTAAAGGAAGTAGAAGGTGGTACATTCTCTGTGCTGGCCAATAATAAATTAACAGTAGGTGAGTCTCTTGAAGTTCATCCTCCAGAAGGCAAATTTTTTGTTGAAACCAATGCTGATAACAATAAAGATTACGCAGCATTTGCAGCAGGAAGTGGTATAACGCCAGTACTATCTATTGTAAAAACGGTTTTAGAACAAGAATCTAATAGCAGATTTGTTTTGCTATACGGAAACAGAACAATCGAAGAAACGATTTTTCATAAAGAGCTTTTAGAACTTCAGCTAAAATATCCCGAACGTTTATTTTTAGAATTTGTCTTTAGCCGAAAGCAAGAATCAGATTCTCATTTTGGACGTATCGAGAATGCAACAGTTAATTATATACTGAAGAACAAGTTTAAATCTCATGATTTTGATCAGTATTTTTTATGTGGTCCTGAAGAAATGATTAAAGGGGTTAGCGCTATTCTTGCTGAAAATAATATAGCTGAAGACAAAATTAAGTTTGAGTTATTTACCAGTTCAAATGACGGTGCAGAAATCGCTGAAGCTTTAGACGGTGTAACCCAACTCAAAATTGTGGTTGACGATGAAGAGTTTGAACTTACAATAAATCAAGATAAAATTGTTTTAGATGCAGCTTTAGATAATGACATCGATGTACCCTATTCTTGTCAAGGAGGTATTTGTAGTAGTTGTATAGCTCGTGTAACAGAAGGAACAGCTGTGATGCGTAAAAATCAAATTCTTACAGATGGTGAAGTAGCAGAAGGATTAATTTTAACCTGCCAGGCATTAGCTACCTCAGCAAACTTGACAGTTGATTATGATGATTTATAGAGATTAAATTATTCTCCTAAAAAAAGCACCTCAGATTTTAATCTGAGGTGCTTTTTTTTTAATGTATTCATATTTCTGGCTAGATGAATCGCTGAATAATTTTTTGAAGAGGCTCAATAGATGTTGTGTGTTCAATTGTAGGTCCCGCAACCCATACTGTTTTATAAGTTGCTCCTGCCGCTGCTTTAGTAACCATATTAGTCCCTTTTAAAAAGCGCAGCATCTTTACATACTTTTTAAGCCATTTATTTTTATTCAATAGGCTTTCAATCCACGATTGTTTTGTACCTATTTCCTGTACATAAGGTGTATTAATGACTGTACAAGGCGTTCCACTTATTTTTTGAGTAACTACTATATCTTTTGCCCCATAAGCCACACAAGCCTCTTTGTATTCTTTAGAGACTCCTGCTTCTTCTGATGCAATAAAAGGACTCCCAATACTTACTCCTACTGCACCATAACTCATCTTCTCCTCCAGCTCAGATTTATCACCTACCCCACCGGCAGAAATCACAGGGATTTTTAACGCTTCATTAATCTCTTTTGTCAATTGTTTAGGTGACCTATCTCCTCGATGACCTCCCGCTTCATTGTTGACAGCAATTACGGCGTCACAGCCTAATGCTTCTACTTTTAGGGCTTGTTCAATATTTACAACGTCACAGAATACAAGAATTCCCTTTTTGTGCGCTTCTTCAATTACTTGTTTAGGATTTCCTAGCGATGTAATTATAAAATCTACACCCATCTCGCAGCATACCTCTAATTGATCTGGAAATTTAAGATTGGATTTATTTACAATTAAATTGAAACCAAAAGCTCCATTTTCTGTTTTTGAGGCTTTTAATTGAGTGATCGCTTCTCGCAGCTCTGGAAGTGTACGATAATTTAATGCAGGAATACATCCTGCAACTCCTGCTTGCATTGCTGATTTTACCATTGCTACATTAGAAACTAAAAACATAGGAGCAACAATAATAGGGTGCTCAATGTTAAGCAGTTGCTTGAGTGTTTTTTTCATAATATTCTAATCTAGAAGTGCGTAAATGCGTTTTAAAACTTGCTCTGGCAATATGGTATGCATGACATTTTCATATCCTTGTGGAACTTTATTACCGTACACAGATGTGGGTATCGCAGGATACATCTCACGATCTGCAAGTAATTGATTTTCTATTGATTGTTTGTACGGTGCAAACCCCAAATAAGGATGTGTAACACCCCAAATCGTAAGTGTAGGAATCCCAAAAAGTGCAGCCAAATGTCCATTTCCACTATCCATGGCAAGCATAGCATCTAAATGAGATATCAAGGCGATTTCTTCGGAAAAACTAAAGCAACCTGCAACACTACATACAGAGTCATATTTTGATGCCAATAAATTTAATAGCCGCTCTTCTTCTTTACCACCCCCGAAAAGAATTATTTTATAAGGCTTTTCACTTAAAGCCGCTAAAACTTCATCGAGTAATTCTAAAGGGTATTTTTTACCATCGTGAGCCGCAAAAGGTGCAATCCCTAACCATTTTTGAGGTTCATTTCCTAACATTGCTCGCACATTATTGCTTAAACTCTGCTTTGCTAGAATCTCACTTCCATCAAGTTGAATGGGATAACCTATTTTTTTAAAAACTGAAGCATATCGCTCGTGGGTGGTTAATAAAGGTCTAAAATCTTTATTTGCAGATTTTGTTAGTGCTTTTTTCTCAGTCCGGCCTTTATCTATTTGAGCGGTGTAGTTTCCGCGCAAGCGAAAAAAAGATTTTAAAACATGCGATCTTATAACACTATGTAAATCTGCAATTGCAGTAAAACGCTCGGGCTTGAGATCCTTAAAAAGTTTATAAAGACCTAATGCACCTTTGTATTTCGTTTTAACATCGGCCCCATAGAAATGAACACGCTCAATAGATTGAAAAAGAGGCGCAAAAAAAGGTTTTGACACCACAGTTATTTCCAGATCAGGATATTTACGTGTTAAAGCAATTAAAACCGGAATGGTCATCGCCACATCACCCATAGCAGAAAAGCGTATGCATAATATATGTGGCGATTTTAGTGCCATTTATGAGTTTCTGTTCTGGTTACGCAATACTGGATTTAGCTCATCATCGTTGTACATTTTCATTTGCTTGTAAACTTTCATGTACTTATCTCCATTGCGAATATCAATGATAAGTGTGTCTATGGCGGCACATAAATCTACCCGTTGCTCTAAAAGTATATCTAGTTTTTTCTGGCAAGCATCTTTATGGTCATCTGAAGCATCCTGACGGTTTGCTTCTTCTTCCATATGATAAATTTTAAGGGTAAGAATAGATAGGCGATCTAATGCCCAAGCCGGACTTTCTGTATTAATCGTTGCATTATCATTAGGCTCAATATCCTTATATTCTTTAAGAAAATAACTGTCTATATACTCCACCATATCTGTACGCTCCTGATTTGAAGAGTCTATTTGACGCTTCAATTTAAGTGCTGCAACAGGATCTATTTGCGGATCACGTATAATATCTTCATAATGCCACTGTACAGTATCGATCCAAGCTTTACGGTAAAGTAAATGTTCTAAGAAATCTACGTCTGTATCAAACGGATTTTTAAAAGGCTGGTCTACATCATTTTTAATGTGATAATCATCGACAGCGCGCTCAAAAATTCGCTTTGCGGTATGTGTAATCATGGTATTCTATTTTTCTAATATGTGTAAAAATTCTGTTGTTGTTGTGGCTTTATGATTTCTACTTTCAGTTTTATCTGCTTTAAACCGCTGATATTCTGTAGTTACTAAATCATATTTACCATAACGCTGCATTATCTTTTTTACAAGTTCTGCAGGCATTAATCCTTCATTATTATAGCTTAGAAAGATTGTATTAAAATTTGCAGAAGCGATCAAGTTATCAAATGCCTGTTCTACTTCTAGTTTACTACAAAAGGCACTTTTTGAATAGTCGCGCAGACCTGTTTTGCCTCTAGGTACAAAGGTATCTTTTTTTGCAATAGTATTTAGTAAATGGTAATTAGCCCCGTATTGTCTCGCATTGTAAGGAGGGTCTAAATATAAAATGTCACCTTCAATACTTTGAATGAGCGCATTACTATCTTCATTAAATACCGTATGTGAGCCATTTGTACATTCAAAATCTGCAGCTTTAAGTACTAAGGCTTTTTGAGCAGATTTTTTAATCTTTTTTAGATATGCTCCATACACAGATGCCGTATTTGCAACTTTATCTGCACTTTCTAATAGAGAGGCCAGAAGAAAAAAATAGAGATCTTCATTGATGCTATTTGAAATGTACCACTTCTCAATTTGCGTGCGTATAGCATCTATTTTTTTTCCATTCTCTGCAGAAAAATAAAGTCGGTTTGCCGCTCCAGACTCGCTATAGGTTTGATATATAAATCCGCTTACGGGTTTTAAATTATTTAGTTCTTCAAGATATTTTTCAGCATCTAGATTAATATTATTGCCTATATAGTTTCGATTTAAAACATAGCTATAATATTCAAGGTCATTTGCTATTACCCCTTTTACGAGCGGTTTAAGTTTGCGGCCTACGCTGCCCGTGCCTGCAAAAAGATCACAGCATATTTTTGCAGACAAATCGGTTCCACAAACAGATTGAATGTTAGTGAGTAACCAATGAGAAAGTTTATGTTTTGAACCTATATAATTCATTTAATCGCCCAGATTATGTCTGAATATGCAGGTTTTGTTTCGGTTATATGTGGCCGCTTTAAATTGGATATATCGAAGGTTTCTACATACTCTTCAATATGAGTTTTAAGCCATTCGATTTCTGCTTTTAACTTATAATGATCTCCATCTTCACTGTAAACAATAAGGAACAATCTGTTTTCTATATGATACCGTCTACCTGTACTTTGATTGAGGTAAAGCCACTTAATAAGTTTTTGTTGATGCGACATGGCAAAATCAAGATCTCTCCCAAAACCTTTAGGAAATTTTGAAGTCTTAAGATCAAACTTTATTCCTTGGATGCTAAAATCAACAAGCCTATCTTTTTTATTCTTAGCAGCATCTACCCCGTCAAGTTCAATAAATACTTGCTCTACAGCACAAGCACTCCAGAAATTATACCAGCGATTAACTGTATAATAAAAGAAATGTTTTTTGTTTAAACGGTGTTTATCTACAGTTTCCTTTATACGCTCGAGAAGCGCTTCAAACTCTTGAATATTATATATAAAATTGCTGTATTTATCCCAAACATCGTTTTGTTTCCTAAACCAAATATCTCTGTAAGGCCACCGCTTTTTGAGCTCCTGCTCAAGTTTTACTAAATCTAATTGTGCCAAAACAATAAAAATAAAGGGATGAGTAATGCAAGCCATAAAAGCATTTCTTTAAACCAGAAACTCTTATGTTTTTCAATATAAGTAGCACTAATTATGGCTAACGGGCCAAAGATAAAATACAATTCGCTACCATCTCGTAAAGGGGCTAAAAAGAGTATAATTATTAAAGCGACTGCAGAGCTTATTAAAATTAAAAAATAAGAAGCTTTTAATGTTTGGGAAGCATCAGAAATCTGTGAAATGTAAAATGTACCACACCATAAATAAAGTGCTAGGAAAAATGAGGCCGGTAATAATAGACTTAGCGAACTATAAGCTGTAAAGTCTAAGGTGGGGAGTTGCACATAATTTAATGCAAAATCTACTACGCCATCTGTGTACATACTGTACGTAACGGCAATAATAAGTACAGCAAATATCCCTGTAAAAGGAATTAACCAGTTTCTATAATCTAAGCGCCCATAAAATAAGATGGCAAAGTAAAGTACAATCAAAAACAAAAAGCTCCAGAAGAAAAACAAGGATGCTATAGTAATCCAGAAAGCGGCGTCAAAGACTTTTTTACTAAAATCATTAGAAGACTTTAAACTTATAATGCGTCGTAATGCTAAGAGAACAAATGCTCCCGAAATTATAATATCTGAATTAAAGAATGTAGTAGGTACTGCAAATGAAAAACAGACAAAAAGATAGACGATATACGTGTTACGCTTAGTAAGCGTGTTTTTTTTGACCACAAAATTAAGCACACCCAATGAAAACAAATAAACGAGCAGAATGAAAAACTGGTTTATTATAGTGTACGCTGTTAACTCATAAAAATCTGATAATACATATAGACCCGAAAAATAAATAAGCACTGCAATTACAATAATTGCAAAATTTATAGGTTTTGAAACGCCAAAAAAGCTTGTAAGCATCTTAGTTTTTTATATTTTTGCACCGCACAATAAGACATTGAACGTGCGACTTCGCTAATAACGATGTAAAAGTATACAATTATGGAATTGAAAGATTTATTTTACGGTATTCAAGATTTTTTTGTGAATGTTGCTTTAGCGCCGTTAGATGCAATACGAGAATTACAAGATAGTAGCTGGATTGCTGCAAATTTGCTGAACTTTGTATTTATCTTAATAGCTGCTGCTGCATTTACATACTGGACTTTACAATTAAAGAAATTTGATAAAGACGAGCATCACAACTTGAATAAATAAGCTCTTCACAAAATATAGAATAATTAAAAAGCCTGCTATGAGCAGGCTTTTTAATTATTTGATACTGCTACAAATCAAATCCAATATCTGTTCTATAATTCATTTTATCAAACGAGATTTTCTTTATATTCTCATAAGATGTGTTCAACGCTTCTTTAAAATCTTCGTGTAATGATGTTACTGCCATAACGCGTCCTCCAGACGTGATTACTTCTCCATCTTTTAATGAAGTACCTGCATGAAAAACGAGAGAGCTATTTACCTCTTCAGAGCCAGTTAATTTCAAACCTTTATCATATGCTTCAGGATAACCACCACTCACTAGCATTACAGTTGCTGCATATCTAGGATCCAGATCAAGAGTAACCTCATCTAGCTTTTGAGCAGCTACCTGCTCAAACATAGTAACCAAATCATTTTTAATACGCGGAAGCACAACCTCTGTTTCAGGATCACCCATACGTACGTTATATTCTATAACTTTTGGTTCATCTCCTACTTTTATTAATCCTATAAAAATAAATCCTTTATAATCAATATCTTCAGCAGCCAGACCTTCAACAGTAGGTTTTACAATACGATTTTCAATTTTTTCCATTAAAGCCGCATCAGCAAACGGTACCGGCGATACAGCTCCCATACCACCAGTATTTAACCCTTTATCTCCCTCACCTATACGCTTGTAATCTTTTGCTGTAGGAAGTGTTATGTAGTTTTTACCATCGGTAAGTACAAAGACGCTAAGCTCTATACCATCTAGAAATTCTTCAATTACCACCGTTTCACTGGCTGCACCAAATTTCTTATTAGTAAGCATGTCTTCTAATTCTGCCTTTGCATCTTCTATATCTTCAAGAATAACAACGCCCTTACCGGCAGCTAGCCCATCTGCTTTAAGTACATAAGGCGGATTAAGCGTTTCTAAAAAAGCTTTTCCTGCCTCAAGGCTTTCTGCTTTGAAGCTTTCGTAGGCGGCAGTAGGAATAGAATACATCGCCATAAATTCTTTAGCACGTTCTTTACTTCCCTCTAATAATGCACCTCTCTTTGATGGACCAATAACGGCTATCTTTTCTAGAGACTTGTCATTTTTAAAAAAGTCGTAAATACCATTTACAAGTGGGTCTTCTGGCCCCACAACCACCATCTCAATGTTTTCTGCTAATACAAGTTTTTTAACAGCTTCAAAATCATTTACACTAAGGTCAACATTTGTCGCGAGTTTTGCCGTTCCGGCATTACCAGGAGCAACAAACAAGCGTTCACACTTAAGACTTTGAGCAATTTTATAGGCAAAGGTATGTTCACGACCACCAGAACCCAGAATTAGAATATTCATCGTAGTAACTTGAAATTAGATTAAGCCTCAAAAATAAATGTTTGTAAATTGACCTACTAATTTTAGTCTTGTGAATTTAACCAACCTTAGTTTATCTCTTAATGGCTACGATATCGCTTCTGCTAAAAAGGAGCTTGATATTTTAAACAAAAAGGTTTTACAAAATACTGAACGCTATAATGCTCAACACAAAGCAGCTATTTTAGATTTCCACTTAAAAAATAACGAATTCTATAGCCGGTTTGTCTCTGATAAATCTACTGAATGGGATGCACTACCCATCATATCTAAGTCAGATTTACAAATCCCTCTAAATAAACGGCTCTCAGTAGGCTATTCTAATAAAAACTGCCACATCCATAAAACTTCAGGTTCTTCGGGTACTCCATTTATTTTTGCTAAAGACAAATACTGCCATGCACTCACCTGGGCGTCTATTCAAAATTTATATTTGACGCAAGGTATTGAACTCAAGACGTCGTACGAAGCACGTTTTTATGGAATTCCGCAAAGTGGAATTTCGTATTATAAAGAGCGTTTTAAAGACTTCTTAAGCCATAGATATCGCTTCTCGATATTTGATTCTTCTCATCTTAATTTTGAAAATTTTATAGCCAAGTTCAAACACAATAAATTTGGACACCTCAACGGATACACCAGTACGCTACTTTTATTTGCTAAATACCTCAATAAAAAACAACTTATTTTAAGAGATATATGCCCCACTCTTACTCACTGTATTGTTACTGCAGAAATGCTTCTCGAGTCTGATAAACAATTTTTAGAACATCAATTTGCAGTACCTGTAATCAATGAATATGGCGCTTCTGAGACTGGTGTGATTGCGCTGGGTACAGCTCAACACTCTATAAAAATAGACGAGGCTTTAATATATGTAGAGATTCTTGATACATCTAATAACCCGGTACCAGATGGAAAAAGTGGTAAAATTATAGTTACATCTTTTTTTAATAAAGCTCATCCCTTTATCAGATATCAACTAGGAGACATCGGTGTAATAAATCGTGATAGCAATGGAAATAAAATACTTACCAGTCTGGAGGGCAGAATAGGAGATTATGCAGTATTACCAGATGGCAGTAAGATACCTGCACTCGCTTTTTACTATGTGACTAAAAACGTTATTGATGACAGTGGTAATGTAAAAGAATTTGTTATTGACCAGCAAGCACCCAATAGTTTTAAAATTATTTATGTAGCTGAAAATAAACTGTCTGAAAGTCAACGAGCTAAAATCAAAAAAAGTCTGTTGACCTATATCAAACAATCTGTCACTATAGAGATTATACAAAAATCATCATTAAACCGAAGCAATCGTGGTAAGCTGAAGCAATTTACCCGTAGTTTTTAGCTATTTTTTATATTTCACGTAACCCAAATAGCTCCAACACAACATTAAATAAAGACTTTTCAATACTGAGATGTTTTCTACCTCTCGATATAATTGCCATTGATATTTGACTACGTCAAGTTTATTCCGTGAAAGTGAGTTTTTACGAATTCTATAAATAGCCAATGGTTCTTGAATGCCATATGCAAAATCGATTTTTTTTAGATACTGCAACCACAACCCCATATCTTGCCGCTTTCTCATAAGTGGCATGTAACGCTTACCTAGTTGGTTAATATTTATAAATACGGTGGAGCAAATGATAGAATTACTTTTTAAAATATCGCTATAACAGACTTTCTGCGGCACAATAAAAGGTTCTAGAATAGGCTTTAGCTTCTCATCGACACGGACTGCTGATGTAAAAACAAAACTTTGATTTTGAGCAAGGCATTTTTTGAGAAAATCTGGCAGCCAGAGATCGTCTGCATCAATAAAAGCCAGATAGTTTCCGCGGGCATTTTTAATTCCAATATTCCGAGCGTGAGCTGCTCCCCTATTGTGCTTCAGTCTATAATATTTTATTCGCGGATCCAGTTCTTGAAAACCTAAAATGATATCTTTAGTTTGATCTGTAGAAGCATCGTCAACAAGTAGTAATTCCCAATCTTCTAAAGATTGATTTTGAACCGAATGTATGGTTTCAGCAATATACTTTTGGGCATTAAAACAAGGAGTAACAATAGAAATAAGAGGGTTTTGAGCACTAGTAGGCCTTTGTATCTCCATAAATCACTTTAATAAATGTTTTTGCGATTATACGCAGATCCATCAATATAGACCAATTTTCAACATAAAATATATCAAAGCGAACCCGGTTTTTTATATCGCGCTTACTTTCTATTTCTCCTCTATAACCACTTATTTGAGCTAACCCAGTAATTCCCGGCTTAACTAAGTGTCTAAGCATAAATTTATCTATTTGAGTAGCAAACGAGTGCGTGTGAGCCACCATATGCGGCCGAGGTCCTACCACAGACATATCTCCCATAAGAACATTATAAAATTGGGGCATCTCATCAAGACTTGTTTTACGTAAAAAACGACCCACTTTAGTGGTTCGTACATCAGTTTTACTCGCCTGCAAATCATTTGCTGCTGTATTGACTCTCATAGATCTAAATTTATAGCAGTAAAACTCTGAGCCTCCTATTCCGTTGCGTTTTTGTTTGAAAAAAATGGGCCCTTTGTTATCAAATGCTATGAGAAGTGATACCAAGGGAGTCAACCACGATAGAATCCCAATAACAACAATTAAGCTGATGGTAAGATCTAAAGAACGTTTTAAAAATAAATTAACAGGAGTATCTATAGGTAACGTGCGTAATGCTAAAATGGGTGTAATACCATAATACTGAAACTCCATTTTCTTTGTAAAAATCTTCTTATTATCAGGTAGAAATTTAAGGCTTACAAGATTATTATCTGCAAACTGAATTAACGCTCTAATCTGTTTGTTTTTAAGCTCTGCAATGGAGCAAAACATCTGGCTAATATCATTTTTCAAAACAAAATCTTTGATGTATTCTATGTCAATCTCAGGATCGAGCACATCTAAATTCGCTATGAGTTGAAATCCATAAGCCGGATTGTAATTAAAAAAGTTTTTTAAGCGCTCGGTTTTTGTGTTTTTCCCAATAATTATCACACGTACCATATCACCACCTAGCTGTTTTCTAAATCGTTTACGCACATTAAAAATGGTGATTTTTAAAATTGCAATAACACCCATGCTCAGACAAGTATATTCAAGTACAGCGCGTACAGAGGTATTAATTTCATTAAAAATACCTAGAAAGGTAAATGAGCATATGACTAATAAAAAAAATTGTCTGGCAATTATAGTGAGAATACGTACTAGCGGGGTAAATCTGTAAATTGAGTAAAAACTAAAACCATATGCCGTGATTAACCAACTAACGGTAATAAATACCGCAAATAGTAAATAACTGTGCGAGGAGAAATCAAATAATTTAGCAAAGCCTATTAAAATAAGAATATCTATACTTGCAATTATAGGTTGTACTAGATAATTATGTTTTGTGTCATTTACAATCATATACAGCTACCCGAAAAAAGTTTGTCCAAACATATAAAGTTAGTTAAAAGATAATGAATGAAAAGTAAGATAACTGCTGCTAAATTGAATAATTATTTGTTTAAACTGCATCAAATTATCAATTTCACATTGATCAACAACTATATTTTAATACTTAACAGTAAAATCAGCCATTAATCTTCGGGCTTAGTCATGACAAAACTAAAAGTAGTTCATATCGTTGAGGCACTAGGAGGAGGTATATACAGCTATTTTATAAATCTAACGCAGGTGCTCGCACCACATCCTAATATTGATCTCACTGTGATTTATAGTGATAAAAGACAAGAGATCAATGCAAACAAAATTGCAAAAGACTTTCATCCTGACACTACATTGATAAAAGTTGCTATGCTCCGCGAAATTTCTCCTGTAGCTGATTATAATTCATTTAAAGACTTACGCAGCGAACTAAAAAAATTAAAGCCCGATGTCTTGCATTTACATTCATCAAAGGCAGGCATTTTAGGAAGGGTAGCATTTTTAGCAGCTTTTAAATTTAATACCAAGCTATATTATACCCCGCATGGGTATTCTTTTTTAAGAAAAGACATTAGTGGCCTCAAGCGTTTTGCCTTTTTTACAATAGAATTTTTGAGTCAAAAATTAACCGGTGGGAGAATAGTTGCTTGTGGTGATACAGAACTAAAATATTCAAAAAAAATAGGACCATCTATACTGGTACGTAATGGAATAAATTTTAAAAATACACTTCAACACGAAACTCTAAAATCAGATCGCATTCAGAATATTGTCACCCTGGGAAGAATTACCTATGCAAGAAATCCCAGTCTTTTTAACACCATTGCACTCCAAAATCCAGACCTCAACTTTATCTGGATAGGTGACGGAGAATTAAAACACGTGATTACGGCTCCTAACATTCAAGTTACCGGATGGTTTGAAGATCGTAATGTTGCATTATCTACTTTGAGCAAAGCAGACGTTTATTTGCAAACCTCCCTTTGGGAAGGTTTGCCCATTGCACTTCTAGAAGCTGCTGCACAAAAAATTCCTATTATCGCTACAGCAATTATAGGAAATCGGGATATTATAGTAAACGGTAAAACGGGAATATTAATTGAAGAAGCATCAGATTTTAAAGCTGCTCTAAACACGATAGAAGCTCCTCACAAACGTAAAAAAATGGGCATGGCTAATTACGAGCGTTGCAGCTTACTCTTTGACAGTTCGCGTAATTTCAACAAACTTATCTCAATTTATTCTTCTGATTATCAATAGCATTCTTTGTGAATATACTTAGCCACAAAGCACTAAATACAATTCCATCAAAACGGATTAAAAAATCATCTACAAAATTCGATGTAACAAAAAGTATAAAGAAATATATACACAGTATTTGTTTTGAAGTGATGCCTATAAAAGCAAAAAGGCTCACATAAAGCAGGGACACTATAAGACCAAGTAATCCAAACTTTATAAAGAAGTCCAGATATTGATTATGAACCGGAAATTCATATTTATGCAAAAAATTCTGATTTGTTTCTTTAAAGTAGCTCGTTAGTTCTTTTTTTCCATCTGCTGCTCCCACACCTATTATCGGATTTTTAGAAGCAAGCTCGATACCAGATTTCCAAATGCTCAATCGTGTTACCAGACTATTAAAAACAGTTTGTTCAGGATTTTCTAATTCGTCTAATTTCCCCACTTTATCAAGATGCCCAAAAGTAACCGTTGTAAACTTTTGTATCGAATACGGAAAAACAGCAATGAATGCTACTGCTAAAGTTAGGAACAAGCCGATTCCCAGAAATGTTTTTCTATAATTTCTAAATTTTAAAAACCCACTTTCCTTATAAAATGTGATTAACACTATTCCGAAGAAAGCATTAATAATGGCTAAACGGGTATTTATATAAAATAGAATAAGTATCGATAGAATAAATATCGCGATACGCCAAAATAGTAGGTTCCGTTTAAGTTTTCCTATGCCCTCTTTAATAAAATAATAATTTATTACCACTACAAAAGCCACATGTAGATTAAGTGCAGGCGCATGTTTTTCTATTGAGCTTGCAAATTTGTAACCCATCTCCCAGAGGTCTTTTCCGTGGAGATATTTCATAAATAATTCTGGAGAGACAAACGCAAAGCGTACTAAGCAAAATCCTAATATTAAAGTTGTAATTACACCATACACACGTAAAATGAGTGGTGCATTAATACGGTGATTCTGATTTAAAATTAAAAGCGGAAGTACCAGAAGACTTATCCGTTTTTCAGCGTGCTTAAAACCTTCCAGAATTGAATCGTTGTTCCCTATAAAGAGGAGATCTAACAAAAAGGGACTGGCTATTAAGCCCGTAACTAGGAGATGTTTCTTTGTAAAAAGAAATTGCTTATAAAAAGTAAGATTATATGCTGTAAATAAAAGCAAGAGGTAAGTTGCCGGTACTCTAAAAAGGAGAGCAACTGCAATTACGATAAGCCAGAGGTTATAATTATATCGATACGCTCTTTCTGAAACTATCATAATACAATGCAAAATAAATAAGTGGCAATATGCCTATTTTATGTTTAACGGCAGAGCCTAGATCTGGTTCAAATACCCCCTGAACAATAAAATAAGCGAAGACCAGATAAAAAGCCCATATCTCATAGCTATAAATGGATTTATTTTTGAGACAATTACGGTAGAGAAACAGTAAATAAAATGTCAAAAGTAACTGCCAGATAACAAAAGCCAGAATTTGAGGTTTTAAAATATGTTTTAAGCCATTTAAAGGCAGGTTTACAGATGCGAATCCGTAGAATATACCTACTGCCTCACCATACCATGATTCTGTTGCTACCGGGGATGTAATTGCAGAATTTGTGGCTTCTTCTCCCGCACGTTGCTCGTTAAGTTCTTCTCGAGTACTTTGTGATAAATATTCTCCCTTTACCACGCCATAAGAAAGGGATAAAAAAACTAGGATTAAGAGTCCCGAAAAAACACCAGTTAAAACCTTCCGCTTAAAATTTATCAGGCTTGTTAAGTAGATAACCCCAGAAATTATAGGTATTAAAATATAATAGGGTCGGTACCAGATTCCGAATAAAACAATTAGAGCAAATAAAATAAAAACCGTCGTTCTTAAATTATATTTTCTGCTTTTCAAAATAAATGGAATACAAGCTATAACGAGGAAGGTTATAAACTCTTTAGATGGCATAGCTATAAAGAAAGCCAATAAGATAATACAGATATATGCCAGAACATTACGAAGAGTAAAATGTGCAAATCGCCGCGGAATCCCCAATTTATAGAGAACCAATAGGACAATAGGTAATTGAATTAAAGCGACAATAAAGAATGGCAGCTTACCTAATCCTGTACTGTCATAAAAAAGCATCGTAACAGGATAACTGCGGAAAAAGCCTTTTTCATTATAAAAATCTTCTGTAATTATAATTGCGTCAAAAAAAAATCGCTCTGGTAAAATGTAATAGGATAAACATCCCAAAACTACTACCATTATACATAGAGCGAGATAGACAAATAAAGACTTATGTATCTTTAAGTGTCCCATACTTAATGTATAAAGAGATTAATTTTATCCTTTCGGTAGATGATGATACCGGCGATCACGTTCCACATCACAACACTAAGTGCAGAAGCTATTGCTGCTCCGTTCATTCCCATTTTTGGAATTAAAACCCAATTGAGAATACCATTAAAAACAACTGTAAAAGCTATTATGTATTGCAATGTAATTTGCTTCTTAGTCATATTTAAATATACGGCTGTGATTCCGCAAAGTGTACTCAAAAAGTGACCTATAATTAAGATACGTAATGATTCATTTGCTTCTGTATATTCAGCTCCAAAAATGTTTAAAATGAATTCTGAACAGAAATATAAGAAAACAGAAAGTAAAACGGAAAGTAATGAAATTATACGCACGCCTTTACGCATTAATGTTTGTAGTTCCTCTCTATTGCTGACATATAACTCTGCAATTTCCACCGCAATGTAGGAGCTTATTGTGCTCACAATCGTCGATATAAGAAATATAATTTTCACAGCCGTTCCATAATACGCGAGCGTTTTAAAGTCTGTGTATATTTTTAGAAAAAATATATCTATGCTTATGAGTAAATAAAATCCTAGCGCACTCATAGCAATGGGCATAGTAGATTTTAAAATTGTTTTAAACGAGACCGGCTTACTAGGTGAATTGCTAGAGGTGGTATTTCGTGAATATATCTTAAGTACTTCTAGTGAGGTTATGATAGCTAATACAAGATAACTAGCCAGAAAAACGTCTACTAAATAAGTTTTCTCTTCAAAAATATAAAGTATAAATAAACTTACAGCAAATGGCAGTTGCTTGTAGAGACCCCGATATAACTCAGACTTTTTCTGCAAAGCAAAACCGCGATATAATTCGGTATTTAATAACGTAATGGCATAGAAAAACACACAAAAAGAGGTCTTGACTAAAAGAGTTCCGGATGTTGAATCATTAAAAAGCGAATCAAAAACAGGTTGTGGTACGACGAGTGTTCCAATCAATATTACCACACTTATAAGTAATATTAACAGTACCATTTTGAGATAAATTCTAAAGAAAGTTTTAACCTGATTTCTCTTTAAAAATCTACCTGAAAAAAATAATATTGATTGGTCTGTACCTAAAATTGCAAAACCACCTATTAAGAATAATGCAGATCGTGTGAACTCATAAGCACCTACGAGAGCTGGATCATAAAAATTTGTAAGGTAAATAGTGATCCCAAATAAAAATAGGATCCCTAATACTCTAATAAATAATACGCTAATTATACCACCCAATGCAGAGGTCGTAGTACTATTATAAATCTTATCTCTAATTATTTTCAACATACATATTCTTCCGAAGGTATAAGCGATAGTTCAAAAATTACCTAAAATAAAAAATTTGTGAAGTGATTATAAGTAAGCCTGAAATCGCTTTTTAAACATAAGTAATGCATGATAAAAAAGAAATAGGAGAACAAATACTAGCGGTAGTATATATTTTAAAACACTAACAATCGAGGTACTTTGAAGCCATTTTGAAGAAGTGTAAACTTTAAAAACCGAATCCAGATATAAGAGCTCTTCCTTAATCTCGGTATTACGAGTGACTAAAGTTGCTTTACTTTCTAGTACTGCACTTAAATTAGATTCATCTCTAGCAGCTAGTATGGACAACGATTGCTGCCCCGTCTGCAACGCTCTATTAATATTTTGAAGAACACTATCTATCTGTTGTATCGTAAATTCATTAGATATTAATTCTGCCGTTAAATTATCTACTCCCGCTTCCCGTTTTATTTCTAAATATGGATCTTCTTCTAAAAACTGAATTAGTCGTTCTGGAGTTGCAAATGCTCCTGAAGCAGTCATTGTAATTTTATGAGCATCATAAGAAGTAGTATATAGCGGCTTATCGTAAAACGGACCATCATCGTCATAATCTGCAATCATTTCCAACAATTCTTCACTGTTGAATGCCGTATTTTCTAGCAAATTTGAAATATCCTCAATCGGCTCTACGCGTATTTCGTGGATATCTAAATTAGGAAAATAGCCTTGTAATTCTGCTAATAAGCTAGAATCTTTACTAGAAATCCCATGATTAATTTGATCTATTTTACTGTATAAATAGCTTGCTGTGTTCACATTGGGAACAACAATTATTTCAGCAATTTTTTTCTCGTCTACAATTTTTGAAACTACATAACCTATACCGAAGCCTAATATCATTAAGCCTGCTAGTATTCCAATATTTCTAAGAAGAAATCGCCCCAGACGATATAGATAAATGAGAAAATTTCTAAACTGCCTGCGGAGCCATTTAAAAAAATCAAATAAATCTATATCCTGTGCTGAATTTTCCATTAATCTTTGAAGATTTGCTCCAAGATCTGCTCAGTAATTAAATAAGTAGGTTTTACGCCGGTAGTGCCAAGTCCACCAGAGGCGAGTGTGCTTCCGGTTTCAAGAGGGTTATCTGATGCATAATACGCATATCGTACTTTTACGGTGTCGCTTATACTACGTCTTAATTTTGCCGCTGCTTGTATTGCTTTTTGATAGTGAGCACCTTCCATCTCAAGACCGATAACATTCCAGGTGCTTTCATAAAAGAAGCGCAGGATATCCCTGTTTTGAAGAGAAGTACCTAAAACAGATATCATAGCGCCCTCACAAACAGAAATTCCGTGTCCTTCAAAATGCTCTTTTTTGAGTTGGTTGTCAAACGGATAATTATCTGCTGTACCTTCAAACAAGTGGGCACTTGGTATCATAATATCTCCTTTTCCACCTTCAAGAATACCCGCTTTACCCATAATAGAAACCGATTTCACATCTAGATATGTAAGATTTTCTGGTTCTCCATAAGGTTTTAATAACTCTTCCATTGTCTCATACGCCTGCTCTCCAAATGCATAATCCATAACTATGATCACAGGTTCTTTACCTTGTGGATAAGAGGATTTTGAGCAAAAATTATTCTGATCGATATCTAATTTTGCGGTATCAAATAGCTGAACATCTATGTTTGTTCCACTTTGATCTGGCACCGAAATCATACCGTTTTGTAATGCCGTTTTTTCAACACGAGCGCGTAATTTACCGCTTCCCGGATCACTCAAAATCTCATAAATCTCAAGATTTTCCTTTTTAGCCATTTCTTTTGCAAGAGCTACAGGTGCAAAAAGCGTATTCATAACACTATGCATATTTGCACTTATGATGTGAATAGGGCGATTAAGAAGTCCTCTTGTATCTAGCTCTTTTTTAATTGTATCTGCCCAGACTTCACCGTGAATATGATGTCCTAATCGTTCTCTAAGTACAGGTGAGAAAGTCACTATACGTTTATCACTCTCCGATATTTCTTCAATAGCCCGTTTCCCTAACCAATAAACGAGGCTTAAAAAGCGCTTTTCGTTTGTAGGAGCAGAGAATTTGCTGTAAATCACAGTAACCTCGTGAAATGTTCTCCCCAGTATGTTTGCGGTATGCGTTAATGCAATTTCGCGTTCCTTTTGAGATAAAGGTTCTTCAGATAAAACTGCTTTTTCCAGTTTCTTCCAGTCTCGCGTAGTCTGACCTTCTTCATTAATTATCACACGTTTCATAATCTTGTGTGACTCTACAAATAAAAAGGTCAAGTGTGTTAGAATATCATAAATTTCAGATCTACCTCTGGTGATCTCAATATTCATTTGTTCATCATCAATTCGGTAGCAATTACGTCGTCTTTTTGGCGGAACTATAGGCTTAAAATGTGAATTTTTGTATCCTTCGTCACTAGTAAGATTTATAAACCGACATTCCTCAATACCTTCAGGTAGACGATCAATAACGTATAATAGTCCGTTAAGCTCTACTTTTTCTTCAGCAATAGTCCCATATATTTCTGGTCGCAAAATTAAAAGCGCTTCACGTAATGTATCTCCAGAAACACCCATAGGTTTATAAAAACCACGGTTAAAAAGGTGTCTCATAGTAATATACATGCGCTCAATAGCTGCAGAGCTTTCTTGCGCACGTGTTCTGTTTTCTTGTTTTATTAAACTCATCAAATCAAATATACTTTTTTAAAAACCAAATTCATTTAAGGCATCTGCGATTTTGCGGTCGTTTGCCAGTCTTGGAAGTTTATTTTGTCCTCCTAACTTTCCTTTAGATTTCATATACTGGTTAAAGCCTCCTTTAGAAACCACATTAATTTTTAAGGTTTCCAGAACTTTTCCTGTAATTAAATCCTTGTAATAACTATTTTGTTTTTGAAGTGCTGCATCTATTGCTTTTGCAAAAGCATTGATGTCATCAGGTTCTTTATCAAACTCTATAAACCACTCGTGATATGGCAAGCCTTCTGTGGGATTTATTTGAGGTGCTACAGTAAACTCGCTTACCTGCGCATTAAAAGAGGTTGCGGTACTCGCTAATGCCTCTTCTACCTCCTTCCCTATCACGTGCTCTCCAAAAGCAGAAATAAAGTGCTTAATACGACCAGAAACGACAACCCGATACGGTTTTGTTGAGGTAAACATAATCGTGTCTCCTACATTGTATGCCCAAAGCCCCGCTGTAGTAGAAATTATCATTACATAATTTACACCCACTTCTACCTGACCTATGGTAAGTCTATCTGGATTTTCATCAAAGAACGTATCAGCTTTGATAAATTCATAAAAAATTCCGCTATTTAGCAAGAGAAGCATGCCTTTCTCATTTTGCGAATCCTGGAATGCAAAAAAACCTTCGCTTGCGGGATATAATTCTATACTATCTACTTTTCTACCTATAAGGTTTTCAAACTTTTTGCGGTAAGGTTCATAATTCACTCCCCCGTAGATAAAAAGATTAAAATTAGGAAAGAGCTCGCCTACTTTTTTCCCTGTTTTAGCAGTTAATCGTTCAAAATACATTTGCACCCAAGATGGAATACCGCTTATTACGCTCATATCCTCCTTTGTGGTCTCTGCCACAATAGCATCTACTTTTGTCTCCCAGTCTTCGATACAATTAGTCTCCCAACTGGGCATTCGGTTTTTTTGAAGATATCCCGGCACGTAATGTGCAACTATACCAGAGAGTCTTCCGGTTTGTATTCCGTTTTGTTCTTGAAGTTCTGGACTGCCTTGTAAAAAAATCATTTTCTTATCTACAAAACTTCGGTTACCTGTTTCTGCAATATAATGCAGTATTGCATCACGTGCTGCACTGGTATGCATAGGCATAGACTCTGCTGTAATGGGAATGTATTTAGCTCCGGATGTGGTTCCAGAAGTTTTAGCAAAATATTGCGGTTTCCCCGGCCACAAAATGTCTTCTTTGCCAGCTACTACCTCATCAACATAACTTTTTAATTCTTCATAATCACGTATAGGCACACGCTTAGCAAAATCTTGATATGTGCTTATATTTATAAAGTCGTGATCCTTGCCAAAACGAGTTTGAGAGGCACTTTTAATTAGATATTCAAATACTTTTTGCTGTGTCTCCTCGGGTTCTGAAGACCACTTTTGAGTTTTTGAAATAATATATTTTGCAAAAAGTTTTGCTGAAAATGATTTTATAGACATTATTCGAATGCGATATAATTAGTAGGATCCACAGGGTAACCATTGTTCCATAGTTCAAAATGCAGGTGTGGTCCTGTGGTAAATTCACCGGTAGATCCTGCAGTAGCAATCACCTCACCTGCTTTTACCAGATCTCCCTGATCTTTAATTCTAGAGGCACAATGCTTATAAACCGAAATTAAATTATTTCCGTGATCGAGTATGAGAACATTACCCGTTTCTGAAGTCCATTCTGAAAAAATAACGGTAGCATCGGCCACGGCTTTTATAGGTTCGTTTTTAGGAACAACAACATCTACCGCGTAATGCTTTCTATCTAAATTGTATTTTTCAGTAATATTTCCTTTCACCGGCGGAAATAAAGAGAAATTCACTTTAGTAGATGCCGGTTCAAATAAATTATACCGGTCTTCATTAGCGACCTGTTCTCTCAAAATGCTATCTTCTTTAGATATTTTAAAGCTCAAACTTCCATTTTCTTCCTGATCTACTAGTAGTAGTGAATCTTTATTGAAGTTCACCCGATCAACATCTCCTGTAAGCACTTTTTTAATACTAGCGTAATACTGTTGATTAATATCTAGTTGTCTTTTAAGTGAATCTGTTTCAAAAATCAACTCAGTAGCTTGCTTTTTTAATTTTACAGATGAATATCCGGGGATATACTCGCGCAATGGAGTGTATGCGATTAAGAATGTTGTTAAAGCAATAAGTATAATTATTGAGAAGCCCACAACGATAAATACATTTAACCGTGTAAGCTTAAAAGAAACACGCTCTTCAAAAGTGTCTTCGTTTAGAATCACCAACCTGTATTTATGCAGAAGGCGCTTTCTAAATTTCTTTCTTTCTTTAGGTTTAGCCATATTGTTTTGTGCTTATGCAAATATAAAATTTAAAAGGCGTTTCTCACTTGCTAAAGTTTCTTAAGGAGCAACCTAATCTGACGAATTCTTTTTATATTTACTGCCTAAATTAGAATAATATGAATTTACTATCGATATTTTTAGGAATGGTTGGACCTTGGCAAATAGGTCTTATCGTGGTTGTTATACTTTTACTTTTTGGAGGTAAAAAAATACCTGAGATGATGCGTGGTTTAGGAAGTGGTATCAAAGAGTTTAAAGATGCTTCTAAAGACGAGGACGCTCCTAGAAAATCTGACGACACTATAGAAGATAAAAAGTTATAATACGTATTTACTTCTATAAAAAAGCCGCTTCAATTAAATTGAAGCGGCTTTTTTATGTTTATACTTTAGAAACTTTACTCAACAAATTTTACAGATCGAAGTATAGATTCTAGTTCAAATATATTGTCTCTCTTGTTTGCAGACGGCTTAAATACAAAGCCTTCTAACACAAGATACCGGTTATTCTCTTTATCGTCTACCGTATAATTTACAAACGGTCCTGCCATAAATCTTCCTTTTACCTCCCACATTCCTTTCATCTCAAAGGCTTTTTTTCCGTCTATTGTAGTCTCATTAAGATACGGTGCAAAAGCTGCTTCTGTTATAAATCGCATACCTTCATTCACCACTATATTATCGCCAGCGATAGAGTCTCTCATTTTAATTAATGATCCTATAGTATTACTATCTGCATCGATCATATTGTAGGGAACTTCATAGATGGTAATATTCATATCGCCATTAGGAATGTCCTTACGAATCCAGAAAAAATCTGGATCGGTTTTAGCATATCTATAAGCTGATGGAAATTTCATGGTTATCCCAAAACTCTTAGTGATATCCTCGTCTTCTTTAAGCGATAAACTAATACGTCTTATTTTTTCTTTAACCTCTGCCGCCTTATAGGTGTCTACAATTTTAGCACTGTCACTTTTAATAAGATTTATGATTGACTCTTCGGTAGGTCCTCTTAAAATTATACCCGTTTGCGGTCTTGCATAAGCATCAGAAACTACCTCTAATGCCGGAACATCTGCTTGTTCAATCTTTAAGAATGTACGCTGTTTACGCATAAATCCCGAGAAAGCTTCTATGGGCATTTGGTTAATTTCAAACATAGGTTCTACCTGAGGTAAGCCATTAACAGGACCAGCAAGTTTTTCTCTAACACTTTCACCTACACTACCTGCCCACAAATCATTAGGCATTACTACAGTTAAGGTGTTTAGTGCTCCCGAAGAAGATGATAAAATTTTTCCTTCCGGTTTATCATTACACGCAATCAAAGTAAATAGCACAAGTGCCAAAAGTAATTTTTGCATAATATTTTCTATTTGATGTTAGTTGGCAATCACCAGGGTCATTCCTGGTTTTAATTTATTACCACTAATATCGTTCCACTTTTTCAAATTATCTGGACTAACCCCAGGAAATTTCTGAGCAATCTTCCACAAGCTATCTCCCTTTCTAACTATATACTTTTGAGATTTACTTTTTGAGGTGCTCGAAGACGAACTAGAAACAACAGATTTTGTTGGATACAGAGTAAGTCGTTGTCCTATACGCAAGGTATTTGACCGAAGATTATTCCATCGTTTTATTTGTGAAATTCCTACACCGTACTTCGAAGCAATTTTCCCTAAATAATCACCATTACGCACACGATAAGTAACACTAGTAGGATTTTCAACAAAAGCTGGTAATGTAGCTTCATCACGCTGTAATTCTTTTTCTGCAGTAGCATAAATAGCATCTTCATTAGCTACAAAAGAACCTAGCGCTTCTACAGGGAGACGTAAATAATATTCTTCATCACTTACATAAGGAATAATATCAAGCTTGTATGATGGGTTTAAAAATTGAACTTCATCAAAAGATACTCCCGTATATGCTGATACTTGCTGAAGCGTTAAGGTTTGTTTTATCTTAACGGTATCTGTGGTAAAATAATTAATATCTGGTTTAACCGGTTTGTAGCCGTGCTCTTGTGCATATTCAAATATGTACATTGTTGCTAAAAAAGCAGGTATGTATCCGGCAGTTTCACGTGGAAGATTGTGACGTATATTCCAGTAATTTGTGCTACCGCCACTACGTCTAATCGCCTTACTCACATTTCCCGGTCCAGAGTTATAAGAAGCAAGTGCTAAATCCCAATCTCCAAAAATCTCATAAAGTTTTGATAGGTACTGAGCTGCTGCCTCTGTAGATAAAATAGGATCCATACGCTCATCTACGTACGAACTTATATCAAGACCATATAATTTTCCTGTACTGTACATAAACTGCCACATCCCGGTTGCGCCTACCCTTGATTTTGCTCTTGGTCGTAGTGCAGATTCTACAATTGCTAAATACTTTAGCTCCAAAGGCATATTGTATTTATCAAATGTGGCTTCAAAACCTGGAAAGTAAAATTCAGATAAACCCATTAATCGCTCTAAAGTAGGCTTATGCCTTTTTAGATATGATTTTATTACATTTTCTAGAGATGGGGTGTATTCTATATTGAAAGGAGTGCGAGCATTTAAATCTGCTAATCGCTTTTTGAGAATTTCTGTGGTGAGCTCAGGAAAATCTACTTCGGTGAGATGGTAGTCTTCATCAATTATAGCTTCGATAGAATCATAGAGCGATCCATTTGTAAGCTCTCTAACCCACTTTTTATCAATTTTTGAGGGGAACTCCTGATCATTTAAGTTGTAAGTAACTTTCCCTCCTTTACGTTGCTTAAAAAGGAAATTTTGTGACATTTCCTCTTGTAGCTCTTTTATTTCTAAGGTGTCTACGACTGAAAGTGTATCAGATAAACTTTCATCCTCTATAATTTCAGAATTAATAACTTTTTTCTGAGCAAATGTACTCACTGCGGTTATCAAAAAACAACCAATAATAAAACGTTTTCTCATATCTATTTAGAACGATGCAAACGCTAAAGTCGTATTTTTTAACCGAAATCAAAAATGCTCAGAAAAAAGTAGAATCCTTTATAAGTTAATCACGAATAGCTGCAATACCCGGAAGTTCTTTACCTTCAAGCATTTCCAACATTGCACCACCACCGGTAGATACGTAAGAAACTTTATTTTCAAAACCAAATTGTTTTACTGCAGCAACGCTATCTCCTCCACCTACAAGAGAAAATGCTCCATTTGCAGTCGCATCTGCAATAGCATTACCAAGTGCAATTGTGCCTTTAGCAAAAGGCTCCATTTCAAAAACACCAAGCGGTCCATTCCATAAAATAGTTTTACTATTTGAAACAACTTTGGCGAAATTTTCTAGAGATTTTGGACCTGCATCAAGTCCTTGCCATCCATCAGCAATTGTATAAATATCCTCAATTTGAGTATTTGCAAATTCAGAGAAATCATCTGCTGCAATTACATCTACCGGTAAATGGATATTTACATTCTTTTCTTTAGCTTTCTTTAAAATTTCAAGTGCTAAATCTTGCTTATCATCTTCACAAATAGAACTTCCTATTTTTCCGCCTTGGGCTTTGATAAATGTATAGGCCATACCACCGCCAATAATTAAATCATCTACTTTGTCCAGTACATTTTCTATAACGGTAATTTTTGAAGATACTTTAGCGCCACCTAATATCGCTAACACAGGACTCTCGTTGTCATTAAGCACCTTATCTATACTTTTGATTTCTTTGGCAAGAAGGTAACCAAAACATTTTTTCTCAGGAAAAAACTGGGCAATTATAGTAGTTGAGGCGTGTGCTCTGTGTGCAGTACCAAACGCATCATTAACGTAAATATCTCCTAATTTTGAAAGCTCCTCGGCAAATGCAGTATCTCCCGCCTCCTCTTCTTTGTGGTATCTCAGGTTTTCTAATAATAAGATTTCCCCAGGTTCGAGATTTGCAGCAGCCTTCTCAGCTTCTTCACCAGTACAATCTGATACAAATTTTACCTGTACACCTATAATTTCAGTGACAGAATCTGCGATGTTTTTTAAAGAAAACTCAGGTTCGTTATTTTTAGGTCGTCCCAAATGCGACATTAAAATCGCAGATCCACCATCTTCTAAAACCTTTAAAATTGTAGGTTTTGCAGCTTCGATACGTGTTGCATCTGTTACTTTATAGTTTTCATCTAAAGGAACATTAAAATCAACACGAATAAGTGCTTTTTTATTTTCAAAATTAAAATCGTCGATGGTTTTCATGAATAGTTATTATTTACAGATTCAGTAATAAATTTTTTGGAATTTCGCTTAAGCAAACCTGTATAGAATGCTAGCTTTAGCTAACAAATATAACAGATAAGGCACAAAATATACGTTACATTTCTGTTATATTTGACCCATGTTATTTCAAGATATTCTCGGTCAAAAATTTATTAAAAAGCATCTAACGGCAAGCATTGACGGCAAGCGGGTAGCTCATGCGCAGCTCTTCGTTGGTGCGAGTGGTAGTGGTGTTCTTCCTTGTGCAATTGCCTATGCACAATATTTAATTTGCGCAAACAGTGAGGGAGAAAATACAGGTGGTAATACTTCCTGCAACTTAAAGTTTGATCATCTTGCCCACCCAGATTTACACTTTGCATATCCTGTAGCAACTACAGACTCCATTAAAAGTCATCCAGTTTCTGATAATTTTGCAAAAGAGTGGCGCACATTTGTCTCTAAAAATTCCTACGGGAGTTTATATGATTGGCATCAACATATTGGTATTGAGAAAAAACAAGGGAAAATAGGAGTTGATGAAGCACAAGATATAGTCAAAAAATTGTCTTTAAAATCTTATGAAGGAGGTTATAAAGTGATGATTATCTGGATGGCAGATAAGATGAATAATGCGGCTTCAAACAAACTATTGAAACTTATAGAAGAGCCTCCTCAAAAAACAGTTTTTTTACTTATTGCTGAAAATGAAGATCAAATTTTAGATACAATTAAATCCCGTTGTCAGGTATTAAATTTTCCGCCGTTAGCTGCAGACTCGTTAGAAGCCGCATTAATAACTCAGCACAGTTGCGAACCTTCTGAAGCAAAAAAAATTGCTATTAAAGCTCACGGGGATTATAACCTAGCGCTGCATTTATTAGAAAATAACAGCGACGAAGAAGAATTTGAAACCTGGTTTGTTTCTTGGGTACGTACTGCCTTTAAAGCACGCGGTAACAAGAAAGCAATTTTAGATCTTATAGCGTGGAGTGAACAAATCGCGGCGACAGGAAGAGAAACACAAAAGAATTTTTTAGCCTACTGTGAAGATTTTTTTAGACAAGCGATGCTTCTTAATTATGGAGCTAAAGAACTCGTATATCTACAACCGCAAACAAAATTTGAACTTGCAAAATTTGCACCCTTCATTCACGGAAATAATATCAATTCTATTATTGACGAACTCCAAACGGCCTCTTTTCACATTGAGCGCAATGGAAATGCAAAAATTGTACTTACCGATCTTTCCATAAAACTAACGCGATTATTACATACTAAAGCATAAAAAAAGGCGGCCAGTTGGCCGCCTTTTTTTATTTCGTTTTAATCTTCTTATTCTGTAGTTTCTTCAGCTGGTGTAGTAGCAGCCGGAGTTTGCGCAGGAACTTCTGTTGAACCTGGTGTGTATTCTTTGTTTAAAGCTTCTAACACTTTATCTGTAATGTCAAATTCTTTTTTGCCGAATAAGATGTTGCCACTATCATTTTTACCGTAGATAAAATCATATCCATTTTCTTCGCCGTAAGTATCAATAAATTTTCTCACTTTGCTTACAACTGTATCAATTGCAGTTTGACTTTCTTGTTGTAATTGACCTCCTCTAGCTTGTTGCTCTTGCTGAATTTGTTGCTGTAAAGCTCCAAGCTCTTGTTCTTTTGATTGACGCTCTGCAGCACTCATCGATTGAACATTTTTTTGGTACAAATCTAATTTAATCTGGAATGCCTGAATTTTTGGTTCTAAATCCGCACGTACACTTTCAGTAAGTTTTGAATACTTGTCTTGTACTTCTGTCATTTCTGTATACCCTTCAAAAAGTTTTTGAGTGTCTACATAAGCAGATTTTGATTTTGAACAACTAGCTAATGTAATTGTTATTAAAAGTGCACCTAATATGTTTTTCATAATTTCTTAAAATTTGCTGCAAAAGTAATAAGTAGTTCTTTTTAAAATTTAAAAATCTCACTATTTATTTACTATAAGACAAATTAATGTGAAACAGAGAATCTATAGCTTACCTTTATTAAAATCTACACTCAGAGGCTGTTTATAACGAATTATAAATAATTTTTAACCCATTTCCTAGGTTTAATTATAAAACCGGCTTAAAAGGGCTTATTTTATCATTTACCCTTCTTAAACGTATATATTATTGAAGAATACTCATTGCTATGTCGAGCTTTCCAATTTGATTTAATACCAGTCACTATTGCTTTAAAAATATTAGAATTTCCAGATTGATATTTTTCTGAAAGCAGACTTACATAGTAAGAATCAAAACACATTGGTTTTTCTTCAATCAAATGGAAACCAAATTCCAAAAAAAGCATTTTTATACTTTTTCTAGAAAAGTGATGAATATGTCTTGGCACGTCCCAAGCAGCCCAATATTTTTTATAATGTTTTGAATCATACGAATTGAAATTGGGCACTGCAATTACTAATGTACCATTCTCATACAAATGGTCAACTAACCAATGGAGTTGATCTTTTAAATCTGGTACGTGTTCAAGAACATGCCACATAGTGATCAAATCAAATTTTTGATTATTCAAATTAGATTTCAGTTCGAATAGTGTGAGATCTTTTTTCTCGGCATTTTTTCTTGCAATCTTACTCGGCTCTATACCGTTTACCTTCCATCCGTCATTTTTTGCTGCTATAAGAAAGTCTCCTGTACCGGCACCAATATCTAATAATTGATTTCCGTTTCTATATCTATTAATGTGCTGTAGCTTCCTTTTTAGCATATATCCTTTTACAAGTTGATATATTCTATCTATCAGCGTTTTTTTAGAATCGGTGTGTGAGATATAATTTTCACTTACGTAATAATCCTCTAAATTGTTAGGTATAGGATCTGTAGTGTATTTATCTAATTCTTTATTGTAAATCAAATTAAACTCTTCCTTTGAAACCGAAAAGTCCTTAATCTGCATTGTTAATTCTAGTTTAGATTTTGATTGCATTATAATTTTGATGATGATTGTTTCACGTGGAACTGTAATTAACGTCCCATATAAACCAACATTACTGAAATATCACTAGGTGATACACCACTTACACGAGAGGCCTGAGAAATAGTTGTAGGTTGAATTTTAGAAAGCTTCTCTCGAGCTTCATAACTTAATGACTTCAACTTAGTATAGTCAAAGTTATCAGGAATCTTGATATTCTCGAGTCTTTGAAGTTTATCTGCGTTAGCTTTTTCCTTAGCAATATATCCTGCATACTTTACTCTAATTTCAGCTTGCTCTAATACTTCAGTATCTAAATTATTTTTCTGAACGTATTCTTTTACGTCAGCAAAATCCAACATATCTGATAATTCAATTTGAGGTCTGCTAAAGATCTTTACCATCTTATCAGATTGTTTCATAGCAGAAGTCCCTTTCTCCTCAAGAACAGGATTTGCTTCCTCTGGAGAAATACTCGTGGTGTTGAAAAAGTCCACCAGATTTTGAGCTTCTTTTTCTTTTACTTCTAAAGCGTACATCCTATCATCACTTGCTAAACCTATTTTGTGAGCTAGAGGTGTAAGTCTACTATCTGCATTATCCTGACGCAATAAAGTTCTGTATTCTGCACGTGAAGTAAACATGCGATACGGCTCTTTTGTTCCTTTAGTAATTAAATCATCAATTAAGACACCTATATAGGCTTCGTCTCTATTGAGAATTAAGGCATCTTTTTCTTTAACTTTTAAACTCGCATTAATTCCAGCCATTAATCCTTGTGAAGCCGCTTCTTCATATCCTGTAGTTCCATTAATCTGTCCGGCAAAATATAAACCAGGAACTACCTTAGTTTCTAATGTATGTTTTAATTGTGTAGGCGGAAAATAATCATACTCGATTGCATAACCAGGTCTAAAAAACTTTACATTTTCAAATCCGGCTACTTTTCTCAAAGCTTTAAATTGTACTTCCTCTGGTAAAGAAGTAGAAAAACCATTTACATAATATTCAATTGTATCCCATCCTTCTGGTTCTACAAAAAGTTGATGTCTGTCTTTATCTGCAAAACGATTAATCTTATCTTCTATTGACGGACAATATCGTGGTCCTGTACTTTTAATTCTACCGTTAAACATAGGAGATCTATCAAAACCTTCTCGCAATAAATCATGTACTTCTAAGCTTGTATAACTCATTTGACAAGATCGTTGTTTCGTTAATGGTTTTGTTACATTGCTATAACTAAACTTTTGTGGATTGACATCTCCTGGCTGCTCGATCATTTTTGAGAAATCTAAACTGCGACCATCTACTCGGGGAGGTGTACCCGTTTTCATTCTGCCAGATTCAAAACCTAAGTCAACTAATTGTTCGGTTATTCCTTTTGAATTACGCTCCCCTGCTCTACCACCTCCAAATTGTTTATCTCCAATATGAATTAATCCATTTAGAAATGTTCCATTAGTAAGAACAACTGACTTGGCTTTTATTTCAATTCCTAATGAAGTAATTACTCCACCTATGCGATCGCCATCCATTAATAGACCGCTTACCATTTCTTGATAAAAATCAAGATTAGGTGTACGCTCTAACATAAGTCGCCACTCATCTGCAAAACGCATTCTATCACTTTGCACTCTGGGACTCCACATAGCAGGTCCTTTGCTTTTATTAAGCATCTTAAACTGAATAGCAGTCTTATCGGAAACAATACCACTATAGCCTCCCATTGCATCAATTTCACGAACGATTTGTCCTTTAGCAATTCCTCCCATAGCAGGATTGCACGACATCTGAGCGATCGTTTGCAAATTCATTGTAACTAGCAGCGTGCTGCTTCCGGTATTTGCAGCTGCAGCTGCGGCCTCACAACCTGCATGGCCACCACCTACTACAATTACATCATATGTTTGATCAAAAAAACTCATTGTTCCACGTGAAACATTTAATTATACTTCCTTAAAAATGGGCGCAAAGATACTAAAAATTAAGCGCCTAAGATGGGTCTGCGGTATCCCATAAATTCAAATAATAATCCTCCTTATTCCGCATTAGTGAAATTTCATCCTCCGTTTTATCTCCATAACCACACATATGTAAAAGTCCATGAATCATAACGCGGCGAAGTTCTGTGTTAAATTCGACACCAAATTTATCTGCATTTTCAGCAACACGATCTGTACTTATATACATCTCACCGTTTAGAAGTTTACCTTCGGTATAGTCGAAAGTAACAATATCTGTATAGGTGTCGTGCTTCAAAAATTGCTCATTGATTTCTAATAAATACTCATCAGAACAGAATACGTAACCCAACATTTCTATCCCATACGATTCTTTTAAAGCTGCTGCTTTAATCCAATTTTCAGTTTGATCTACTAGATCTAAACTAAAATCATTTTGACTATCAAATTCAATCATTGTCTTGTAAATATTCTTTAACCTTTATCTTGTAACTAGTATTAAGCGGTAACACATCTCTATTCAAAAGTTCCTTAGAATTAAAATATTGAACGCTATCAGGAATAATATCTCTAGCCGAATTAGAAAAGAGTTTATCATTTGAAACTGATTCTCGCTTAGAGTTTTTGTCCTTTTCCTGAGAGGCATCTTCGAGTTTTAGGAATTGTTGAATAACTTCATTCATTCTACGCTTTGCCTCTTCAGAATTTCCGTTTAAAAGATCAGATTCAATTTGATCTATATTCTTGAAAATCTGTGAGGCATTCTCTATGATTCCTTCTTGTCTAATAAGATCTTCTAATCTCTTTCTAATCGACTCTTGTTGCTTATAAATCTCAAATTGTCGTGCCAATTCGTCTTCACTTACACCAGCGCCACTATTTCCTTTGGGATTTTTAAAATCGTTAGTTCCCTTTTTGCCAGATTCCGACTCCCTAGAATTAGAATCTTTACCAGATTCCTTAGCATTTTCTTGACCGTCTTCACCGTTTTGATCGTTACCTAACTGCTCTGCAATTTCACGTTGAGACATTATAATATCTTGAAGCTGCTTACCTGATCCCTGGCCTCCGGGTTGAGGGAGCGGCATAGCCTTACCACTGGAACCACTGCCTAAAGCTAACGACAATTGATCTTGCATATTATCTAAAATATTCGATAGCATATCTGCCAGTGTGTTTGAAGAACTTACAACATACCGCTCACTCACCACACCCATATCAACATTGTTATCAGAAAGCCGCTCAATAGAAGCGTCCAGATTGAAAGTAATATTAGTAAGCTCTTTATTTATATCTTCCTTAAGTGAACCATTGCGAAGCGATAAAGCAAAGAGACTATCATCAATATGCTTAAAATTCTCACGCAAAACATTCTGTTTTAAAAGGAACTTAGAAAACGAAGGATTAGAATTATTAATAGATTTAAAATTATCCATTAGTGCTTCTTGATCAAATGAGAACGTAATTAAGTTGTCTAAAATTTGACGAAGCATTTCAAGATCTTCTTGAAGCTGCTGGGTATCCCCTCCTCCACCAGATTCAAAAGAATCTAGTAATTTTTTTCCTAGTTTCTTCAATTTTTGACCAGCTTCCTTTTGAGTTTCCTTGGGATTAGAATCACTAGAGTTAGAAGGATTATCTAAATTTTTAAGTGCCTTATTTTGGGCATCTTTTATTTGTTGTTCTAAGTTTCTATCACTAGGCACTTCCAGAGGTTGTTTAAGACCTTGATTTTCTTTCTCTAGATCACGCAGAGATTGTTGTATAAAACTAAATTCTTCATTTAATTTTTTCTGCTTTTCTTTATTAGATGATTCTGTATTTGTACCCTCCTTAATCTGTTTATCTCCTGTATTAATGAGCTGTCTGGCTATGCGTTCTCCTTTGGTTTTAATATAAAAACGCTTCGTTAATTCTAATAGTTGCTGCATACTCCTTTTAGAATTATTGCTATTCTTTGCCATTTTATTGAGCTCCTCTTTTAACTCCTCATCACTCATCAAATCTTGGAGCTTTGACAATTCATCTAACAGTTTTTCCTGTTCCTCAAGTTGCTTCTCATTTTCTTCAACTCTAGATTTTAGCTGCTCACTTTCAGGATTAGATTTTTCATTCAGTTTATCTAATTCCTTTAAGCTATTCTTTAATTTTTCGGAATAACTTTTCATTACTTCCTCCTGAGCCTGCTGCCTTTCTATAAAAGATTTGAGTTTTCGCTTATCATTAAAGTCGAGCCTATTTTTTTCCTTTTGTATATTCTGTATTTCCTTTAATTCTTCCTGCTGTTTAGTAAACTTGTTAATAGACTTATCTATTCCTTTAAGACTATTCTGCTGCAATTCTAATTGTTTATCTACTGCAGCTTCCCGACTTAATGATTGAAAAGTAAAGATTTCAGACTGGGTCTTTTTATAGCCGTGTATAGCATCGTTATCACGCACTTCAAAGTAATAGGAATATGAAACACCAGAAGTTAATTTGAGATTACCGGGAAATGAAACATAAAATTGGTCAATAGTGCTATTGTTTGTGGGAATAGCAATACTTTTTTTATTATTTAATTGATTATCAGTATAATAAACTAAGTTTAAATCATGTAATCCGTAATCATCAGAAATTAATCCCTTATAATAAGTCTGACTCGTACCTAACGTATCCTTTTTAGATTCAATAGTAATGTCTGGATATAAATCTGGGATAACTTCAACCGAATAATTAAGCGTTTCATAATTTTTCACCTGTTTATTACTTGTAGCTATTTGATAATTAATAGTCTTATAAATAGTTTTTGAAAATCTGAAAATGTCTGAATTCAAATCAAAATACGATACTAGTGTATCAATTTTCCACGATACTTCAGACGTGTTTTTTGCCGAAAGTATCCAGTCAATTTTTGTGCCTTCAGGAACTTTTATAGTGCTCGAATTATTTATAATTTTATCTTCCATTTGCAAATAAGGTGGAAAATGGAGATGCATATTGAAGGATTGTATAACGGGAGTCGGAACAATCTTAAACTCATACGCTGTAGAAAATATTCCATTTCCTGAAAAATTTATCTTGAGATTTTCTTTAGGTTGATTCACATTATAAGTAAAAATCCCTCCTCCCTTATTTTTCATAAAAAAAGTGACCTCATTTATTGTAATCGATACTTCTTCTGGAATTTCTGAACCCACAACTTTAGTACGAATTTCAAAATTACTACCAGAAATAATAGATCGTTCTTTATTAAGAAGTGTAAATTGAAATGGCGCCGGTGGTGTATATGCCTCTTTGTAATTAATAACACGATTTGCACTGCTACCTAGAATATTTGAAGATTCGCTTAAACTAATCGCTAAAAATATAAGAACCGGAATAGCGGCATACTTGATATATTTTGCATTGGATTTATAATTAATAGCTAATGAAAATGGTATAGGTTCTAATTCGTGGCTTTTTTGAAGAATACTGGCTTCTACCAAATCTGATTGCTGAGAATTTGATTTTAACTGAAGTGTATTAATTAATTTATCCCGTACCTCGGGAAAATAGTTTCCAATTAATAAGGAAGCCTCTGTAAAATCAATGCCCTTAGAAAGTTTAAATAATCGAAACGTAGGAATAAGTATAAACCTATAGATTAGTAACAACTCGATACCTACAAATGACCAAAATAGAAATCCCCTCCCCCAACTACTTAACCAGAAAAAATATTCAATTGCTAAAACAACCAGCAAATAAGTAAGTCCAATACCTATAAAAAATAGAAAACCCTTAAGAATCTCATTCTTATAATATTTCTTAATAAAGCTTTCTAATTTTCTCTCTAAACCTTCCACAACTACCTCTTTAATAAGCTTGTTTTCTAGTAACTAAAGCTACGTCAATATATTTTAGTTAGTAATAGCAAAAATAAAAGGTTCTTATGAGATAATAAACCGTGTATAAAACGCAATAAAGAGCTGATCTCAATCTAAAAAAACGATTAACATAGTTCACTGCAAGTGCTACACTTAGTAAGATTGAGTACCTTTGCAGCCTAAAAAATTTATATGTCTAATAATGTACGTGTGCGGTTTGCACCAAGTCCTACAGGACCTCTTCATATAGGTGGTGTACGCACCGCTCTTTATAATTATCTGTTTGCAAAAAAAAACAATGGAACTTTTATTTTACGTATCGAAGATACAGATCAAAATCGTTACGTTGAAGGTGCCGAAAATTATATAATAGAAGCCCTTAATTGGTGCGGAATCCCGTATGATGAAGGTCCGGGTAAAGAAGCTGGTTATGGACCTTACAGACAAAGTGAGCGTAAGGATAAATACTTTGCTTTTGCTGAAAAATTAATTGCATCAGGAGACGCTTATTATGCTTTTGATACTGCTGAAGCATTAGATGCTCACCGTAAAAACCACGAAGACCAAGGAAAAACATTTATTTACAACTGGCATAATCGAAATAAACTCGATAACTCACTCAATTTAAGCCAAGAAGAAACTCTTAAACGTATTGAAGCCGGAGAAGATTATGTGATTCGATTTAAATGTCCCGAAAGTGAAATTCTAGAACTAGATGATCTTATAAGAGGTAGCGTAGAAGTTAACACAGCCTTATTAGACGATAAAGTGTTATTTAAGTCTGACGGTATGCCTACTTATCATCTAGCTAATATTGTAGATGACCATCTAATGGAAATTACTCACGTTATTCGTGGTGAAGAATGGTTACCCTCAATGGCTTTACACGTTTTACTTTACCGTGCATTTGGCTGGGATGCTCCAAAATTTGCACACTTACCGTTAATTATGAAGCCGGTAGGTAAAGGAAAACTTAGCAAGCGCGATGGGGATAAAATGGGATTCCCTGTATTTCCACTTCTATGGAAAGATCCTAAAACAAATGATGTTTCTGCAGGTTATCGTGAAGATGGCTATTTGCCAGAAGCTGTAATAAATATGTTAGCCTTTTTAGGGTGGAATCCTGGTACTGAAAAGGAAATTTACAATCTTGAAGAGTTAATTCAGGATTTTGATCTTCAACGAGTGCATAAATCGGGAGCAAAATTTGATCCTGAAAAAACAAAATGGTTTCAACAGCAGCAATTGCATATAGCTTCTGACGCGTCTTTAGTAAAGGGATTACAAGCCATTTTAGCTGATAAAAATCTTGATTATGATGATGCGTATGTTCAAAAAGTAATTCATCTGGTTAAAGAACGTGCTGTATTTGTAGCCGACTTATGGGAACAAGGAAACTTCTTTTTTGATAGACCAGAAAACTATGACGAAAAAGCAGCTAAAAAAGCGTGGAAAGATGATACAGCAGAGTTGATGCTTATCGTATCTAAACTTGTAAATGAAACCGAAGAGTTTACAGCAGAAAATTTATCTGCAAACGTGAAAGAATGGATACAAGCAGAGGGCTTAGGCTTTGGTAAAGTAATGCAACCTTTTAGATTAAGCTTAGTAGGTTCTATGTCTGGCCCAGATGTTTTTGTTATTGCAGAAACAATAGGCAAAGAACGCACACTGGAGCGTATACGCTATGCTATTGAAAAGTTATAAGTAAAAAACAATTCCTGCAGTGATAAGGCTTAAGTTTCCTTTAAAATTTATTGCTGCAGGATCTTTATTTTCAAGATTCTCCTTATTTAATTTCTTAAGCGCGTTAGTCACACCATATTGATATCTGGCAATAAAACGTACGTTATCAATTCCTGCAGAAAAACCACCTAGGATCATTCCGTTGAGTCGCGACCACTCTTGAATATCTTCTGCTCTTAATGAGTCGTAGCCTTCAATAATATACTTTTTCTGATCTTCATTTTGTAGCTTCAAGGCACTATTGATCTGCAATACAGGTCCAAATTCAACCGTTAAATTTTCAGCAAGTATAAGGTAACTTAGCAATAATTTTATTTGTGCTCCTGTAGTCGTAAAATTTACTTCTTGGGCTTTATTTGTTAAATCACGTGTACGCAGTTTAGAAGAAGCTTGAATAAAATCTACACCATAAATAAGATCAAAATTATTGAAGTATGCACCTCTTTGCGATAATCCCGCAAGAAATCCACTACCCTGCTCCATATTAAAATTTGATGTATTTAAATTGAGAAATACATATTGACCTTGCAAACCAATGTGGTTGTATTGTGATTTATAGCTCTGAGCAGCTACAGAACTATAAATTATAAATACCAGTATATAAAATAGTGTTTTCAAAAGCGTTACAAAATTTAGGATAGGACGACAAATGTATTGTATTTTTAATGAGTCTCTTAAAGGAGATATAATCTAAAAGAATTACTATGACTTACTTTTTACCTGTAATCCTATTTCTAGGATTAATTATTCTTATCTCGTCAGTTTTTATTGTTAAACAGCAAACAGCTGCTGTAATTGAACGTTTTGGTCGTTTTACCAGTGTTCGTAATTCGGGTATCCAGCTTAAATTACCTATTGTTGATAAAATTGCAGGGCGTATTAATTTAAAAATTCAGCAATTAGATGTTATCGTTGAAACAAAAACTAAGGATGATGTTTTTGTACGTTTAAAAATTTCGGTACAATTTCAAGTAGTGAAAAATAATGTTTATGATGCTTTTTATAAACTAGAGGATCCCCAAAATCAAATAACTTCTTATGTATTTGACGTAGTACGATCTGAAGTTCCTAAAATGAAACTTGATGATGTTTTTGAGCGTAAAGATGATATAGCTATAGCTGTAAAAAGTGAATTAAACCAAGCGATGACAGATTATGGATATGATATTATTAAAACGCTAGTGACAGATATCGATCCAGATCAACAAGTAAAGATTGCAATGAATAGAATTAACGCTGCAGAACGTGAAAAAGTAGCTGCTGAATACGAAGCTGAGGCAGAACGTATAAAAATTGTAGCTAAGGCGCGTGCAGAAGCCGAAAGTAAGCGTTTACAGGGTCAAGGTATAGCAGACCAGCGTAGAGAGATTGCAAGAGGTCTAGAAGAGTCTGTGGAGGTTTTAAACAATGTTGGCATAAATTCACAAGAAGCGTCGGCTTTGATTGTGGTTACCCAGCACTATGATACTTTACAATCTGTAGGTGAGAATACAAATTCAAATCTTATTCTTATGCCTAATTCACCTCAGGCTGGAAGCGAAATGCTCAATAATATGATTGCTAGTTTTGTCGCCTCTAATCAAATAGGTGAAGAGATGAAAAAGAAGAATGAAGCTAATGGGATAGTTCCTAAAAAGAAGGTAAGAAAACCACGTCCTGAAAGTGGTTATGATTCCAACTTTGATGATGAGATATAATTGATTTTTTCATTTAAAAAAAATGCCTCAGATAAATCTGAGGCATTTTTTTTATTTTGTTAAGTAACTAAAAGATTACTCATTTTCTCCTTCGACATTTTTAACCTTAACTCGCCTAATACCTAAAATCGAATTAACAGCTTTTAGAACAATAGTTTTTTGAGCTATTGCTCCTACTGTATTCGCTACCATAGACATTGGCGAAAAAGAAGATTTAACATCGTTAATACTAAGCTTTACCTGCTCACGATCAATCTGATTTTGAAGTTTGAGAACTTTTAAATCGTGTTCTATTTCTAAAAAAGATTTATAAACTTTCATGAGTTGCTCGTATTGGTTCTACATCTTGTTGATAAACTACAGTAGTATCTTCCGCTTTTTTACTATAATCCTCTTTTTTGAAATCATCTTCATCCTCTTGAAAGAAGATTTTAGAATACTTTGTAAGAACGATTTTAGTAATAATAGGCTTTCCAAATGTGCGGTATAATAATAAAATTAATAGGTAAAAACCACCCATAATAAAATACCCATAGCTTACACTATTTAAGGATTCACCTATAATAATCGCTAAACCTACAGAGATGAAGAGCACAAAAATCACACAAATGCTACCCATTACTAGTAAATTTACTAGTGATACAGCACCACTCATTGATTTTTTAAAAATATCTAATTTGTAATATTCAATACTACTGTCAAGATATTTTTTAGCATCATCTGCTACTACATTTATATGTTTTGAAATATTGAATATTGACATTTCCGCTTAAACTTTTGCGGTTGGTACGTTGATATCTTTAATATCCTGTACTTCTTCTTCTACTTTACTCGCGGTTTTAGCATTTTTAGATCGCAACTCTTCAAGTTTACGCTCCATAGTCACTAAAATATCGTCAGCCTTTGTACTAGCAGTTTTAAGAGTATCTTCTAACTTAGCATCAAAAGATTTTTTTGCCTGCTTTGCAGAAGCGCTCAAGTTTTCTGAAGTCTCGTTAATCTGCTGCTCTAACTTTCTCTTTGCTTCTTTCGCGTTTTTAGAGATTTTCTTTCTTGTTTTATCACCGCTTTCTGGTGCATATAGTAATCCTAGACCTGCTCCAATTGCTGCTCCAGTGATAAGTGCTAAAATTGTATTTCCTGCTTTTGACATGGTTATGGTTTTAAGTTTCACTCAAAATTAGCATTGTTTAAAACCAATCACCGTTAATAACCGGTTAATAATTAAGCCATTTACCTTAAAGTAATGCTAAAAAATATTTTAATCGATCTGTAATTATACTAAATCTGCACGCTGATCTAGAAGTGAATCTCCAGAGTTTTTCATTTCAGTGAGATAAGCAGCTACATCTGCATCATCTTTTGACACCTTACCATTTTTAATAAGAACAATTAGCGTCTCTAAAACAGCTAATCGTGTACCTATTTTTTTTGCTGAAGTATTAAACAATTCTTTTAGCTCTTCGTAATCAACATCCTTTGCCAGATTTTGAATTTGTTTGATACTTTTTAAACGCTTTTCTTCTGGTAGTTGACCTAACTTCTTCCCTATCTTTTTGATTTCGTTTAGAGCCGGTATTTGCGGTATTTGCTTTACTGGTACCTCTTTCTTTTGAGGCTCAACTTTAGACTTTGTTTCAGTTTTTGCCCAAGTATCTCTTAAACCTACTGTTTTGTTGAAGATAAGATTTGAAGGTGTGCTCTCTTTATCAACGTTGAAATAACCCATACGTTGAAATTGAAAGATATCAAGCGGTTTTACATCACTTAAACTTGGTTCCAGATAGCCGGTTATTACTTCTAAAGAATCAGGATTTAAATACTCCATAAAATCTACATCCTTATTTCCATCTGGAGACTCGTGATTAAATAAGCGATCGTAAAGACGTATTTCTGCTTTTATAGCGTGTTTTATAGAAACCCAATGCAGTGTTCCTTTTACTTTACGTAAACTAGCTTCTGTACCACTTCCACTTTGAGAATCGGGATCATACGTACAATGAATTTCAGTAATAGTTCCTTGAGAATCCTTAACTACAGATTCTCCTTTGATTATATAAGCATTTTTTAAGCGTACTTCTTTGCCTATACTTAGTCTAAAATATTTACTATTTGCAGATTCTTTAAAATCATCACGTTCTATATAAAGCTCCTTAGAAAAAGGTACTTTTCTAAAGCCCGCGCTTTCATCCTCCTGATTGTTTTCTGCTTCCAGCCATTCTTCTTGATCTGCCGGATAATTATCTATAATTAACTTTATAGGATCAAGAACTGCCATTACACGTGGAGCAGTTTTATTTAAATCTTCACGTATATTAAATTCTAAAAGCGACACGTCAATAACGTTATCACGCTTTGCTACACCCACAGCATCAATAAAATTACGTATAGATGCTGGTGTATATCCTCTTCTTCTAAACCCAGAAATGGTAGGCATTCTAGGATCATCCCAACCACTTACAATACCTTCTTCTACAAGCTTAAGCAATTTACGCTTGCTCATAATTGTATAACTCAAATTCAGACGAGCAAACTCACGCTGTTTTGGTTTTACACCGTTTGTAAAAATATTATCTACAAACCACTCATATAAAGGTCTATGGGGTTTAAACTCTAAGGAACACAAGCTATGAGATACTTGTTCCAGATAATCACTTTCACCGTGAGCCCAGTCATACATTGGGTAAATATTCCAGGCAGTACCTGTACGATGATGTGCTTTATTAATTACACGATACATTATAGGATCCCGCAGAAGCATATTAGGAGATTCCATATCAATTTTTGCACGTAAAACATGAATACCTTCTGCAAACTCACCATTTTTCATTCCTTCAAACAGTCTCAGATTCTCTTCTACAGATCGGGATCTGTATGGACTATTTGTACCAGGTTCTGTAGGAGTCCCTTTTTGCAATGCCATAGCTTCACTAGATTGAGAATCTACATAAGCTTTGCCATCTTTGATAAGTTGTACAGCCCAATCATACAGTTGCTGAAAATAGTCTGAAGAATAACAAATCTTATCCCATTTGTAACCTAACCACTTAATATCTTCCTGAATAGCATCTACATACTCCTGCTCCTCCTTAGACGGATTAGTATCGTCAAAACGCAAATTTACAGGTGCGTTATAAGTCTCTCCTAACCCAAAGCTGATACAGATTGCCTTACTATGACCTATATGTAAATAACCATTAGGTTCTGGAGGAAATCTAAAGCGTAGATTTTCTTTTGGAAATCCATTATTGATATCTTCTTCAACTATTTGCTCTAAAAAATTGAGCGCTATATAATCTTCTGCCATTGTATTATCTGTGCTGTATGAGAGTGTAAAATTACTAAAAATACACGTCTAAGATCGCTTAATATATTCTATTTAGAGTAGTATAATTCTACTGCTTCATCAAACATATAATATCTTTACGCGATCTAATATCGCCTAGAGCGTAAAATTTAAAAAATTGCTTAGATAAGCTAATAGATAAGACAAAGAACATCATCTAATAGCAATTAAATTTACCCTTCAGAAATTAAAATATATGGGAGTTATAAAACTGAATAAAGTTAAAGTATATGCATATCACGGCTGTTTAATTGAAGAAGGTCAAATAGGATCTGATTACTTTGTAGATCTAAAAATTAACACAAATTTGACTACGCCTTCAATTACAGATAATCTTAGCGATACTGTAGATTATGTGCATTTAAATAAAATAATTAAAGAAGAAATGGCCATACGATCAAAACTTCTTGAGCACGTATGCAAACGTATTTTAGATCGTTCATTTTTAGAAATATCAAGTATAGAGAAAGCCACAGTAACAGTACGTAAAGTAAACCCTCCCATAGGTGGCGATGTAGCTTCTGTAGGAGTATCTATAACTAAAAAACGTTAATCTCTTTTATATCCAAAGAAAAATCTTAAATTTGCACTCCCAATACAAAGGGTGTCGTGGCCGAGTGGCTAGGCTCAGCTCTGCAAAAGCTGCTACAGCGGTTCGAATCCGCTCGACACCTCAACAAAGACTCTTCAAATTTGAAGAGTCTTTTTTTTTGTTTAAAATATTGATATTATTTTAGTTAGCAATTAATTAAAGATTTCTAAAATCTAACTACGGAAAGTTTATAGGGTTATGGAGTCGCCATGAATATTGAACTGCGTTTCTGGAGCAATCTCTTCAATTCGTTTTTCGATCTGTTCAATTTTTGCAGGAAACATTCCTTTAGAAATTAAAATTAATCCGAAGACAAACATTAAAACACTAATACTGCGTTTAATTATAGAAATACGTGTAGGTGTTAATTTACTTCTCAACTTCTTAGCCAGCAGTATTTTAAAAATATCTGTTATTAAATAGGTACTTAATATTCCACCGAAAAATAGAAGTAGCCTATCTGAATCCATATCTAATGCAGGACCTGCAGATATTAAAATTACAAGCCAAAATCCCAAAACTCCTATATTGATAAAGTTGAGTAGAAATCCCTTTACCATCAATCCAAAATAATTACGCTTACTCATCACAACCGTAGGATGCTCATCATCTTCAAGCTTATTATTTTTGACTCTTAAAAAAGAAATTACTCCGTACATCGCTAGTAACATTCCTCCAAAAATAAAAAGAGCCGGGTCATCTTTGACCTTTGCCAGAAGCTGGTTTGTACTAAAATAGGCAATTAAAATAAAGGTAATATCTGCAAGAACTACACCTATATCAAAAATAAAAGCTGCTCTAAATCCCTTTAAAGCAGCTGTTTCTAGCAATACGAAAAATACAGGTCCTACCAGAAATGCAAGTAAAAAACCTAAAGGTATAGCTGTTGTAAAATCTTGTAACATTGGGATTTAAAAATCGATGTGCTACAAAAGTAACTAAATTGAGTTAAATCACTTCACAACGTTAATACGGCCTCCTATAAATTTGTCTTGGATGACTTCGGTAGGATTACCATAAACATCAACATCTCCTCCTGCTCTTATTTTAATTTGAGCCGTTCTACGAGCAAAAATATCTGCTTCTCCACCTGCTTGTATTCTTAAGGTTGTGTCTGTAGTTTCTAAAGATTTTCCTTCAAAAATACCTCCGGTATTTATCTCTACATTTTGCTTTTCTGCAGAACCTTTAGCTTTAATAATACCTCCGGTTACAGCACGCATTTCTGCAAATTCTACATCTAATCCTGCATTAACAATTGCGCCTTCCTGTACACGTATTTCAATTCTACTTTGTTCTAAAAGCTCATTAATCTCTACTTGTGCACCTTCATTAGCATCAATTACACGTAAATTGTTATAATATACTTCTACAAAAGTCTCGTTACCATCAAATATTTTATCAAGATTCATACGCACTTTTAAAACTCCATCGCTGTTTACGAGTTCTATATTTTCGGTATCCTTTCCCTTTAAAATAACTTTATTTTCAGAAGACTTAATAAGATTAACTCGCATACGGTCAAATACTTTGACCTCTGTAAAATCACCTATATTTCGTTCGTTATTCTGTGCATTAACTGCACCTATTGTTAGAAGAACTAACAACACAATTAAATTTTTCATACGTTTTGATTTTGTAATGTAAAGACAAACCCTGTTTTGATTTGTTACACTTAGAAAGCGATTATGCTTTATTCTCATATTCTGCTTTTGTACCAATCAAAGTAAAATCAAGATGTTTTTTTACTAGATCGGCTTCTTTAACCTTTACATAAACCTCATCGCCTAACGTAATTGTCTGTTTTGATTTTCTACCTACAATAGCATATTGCTCTTGATCAAAATCATAATGATCGCCTTTGATATCGCGTAAACGAATCATTCCCTCACACTTATTATCGATAATCTCTACATAAATTCCCCATTCGGTAACACCAGAAATTACACCTAAGAAGGTTTCATCCTTATGATCTTGCATAAATTTAACCTGCATATACTTGATAGAATCGCGCTCTGCGCTAGTAGCTAAATATTCCATATCACTACTATGCTTACATTTTTGCTCGTACTCTTCTTCATTTGCAGACTTACCCTGATCCAGGTAATGTTGTAATAATCGATGAACCATCACATCTGGATAACGTCTTATAGGGGAGGTAAAATGAGAATAATAATCAAATGCTAAACCATAATGGCCTATATTATCTGTACTGTAAACAGCCTTACTCATTGTACGTATAGTCAACGTATCAATAAGATTTTGCTCTTTTTTACCAGCTACATCACTCAATAAATTATTTAAAGATGCTGTGGTACTCTTGCGATCTTTATAGTTCATTTTATAACCAAATCGACCGGCTATAGTTTGTAATGCCGCTAATTTTTCATCATTAGGTTCATCGTGAATTCGATAAACAAATGTTTTTTTAGGAGTTTGCTTACCTATAAATTCTGCTACTTTCTTATTAGCAAGAAGCATAAATTCTTCAATAAGTTTGTTGGCATCTTTAGAGCTTTTAAAGAAAACACCTACAGGCTCATTATCTTCATCAAGATTAAATTTAACCTCCACTTTATCAAAAGAGATAGCTCCATTTTTCATACGTTGCTTACGCATAATTTTAGCTAATCTATCTAGTTCTAAAGTAGCTTCTACAATTGCATCAGTAGAAGTATATTCTTTTCCTGTTAAAGAAATCTCTGCGGGTATAGTGCCTTTACGGGTTTCTATAATATGCTGCGCTTCTTCATAAGCAAAACGGGCATCACTGTATGTAACCGTGCGTCCAAACCACTGATCCAGAACTTTACCTGATGATTTATCTAATTCAAAAACCGCAGAAAATGTATATTTTTCTTCATTAGGTCGTAGGGAACATGCATTGTTAGATAAAATTTCAGGAAGCATAGGTACTACTCGGTCAACAAGGTACACCGAAGTAGCACGCTCATAAGCTTCATCATCTAAAATGGTACCAGGTACCACATAATGTGATACATCTGCAATATGAATTCCTATCTCATAATTACCGTTTTCTAATTTTTGAAAACTTAATGCATCATCAAAATCTTTTGCATCTTTAGGATCTATGGTAAATGTCAAAACATCACGCATATCCCGACGTTTTTTTATCTCATCCTCTTTTATGCTCGTATCTATATTATTAGCATAATCTTCAACTTCTTTAGGGAAATCGTGCGGTAATCCATACTGTGCAAGTATAGAATGAATTTCAGTATTGTGTTCCCCAGGCATTCCTAGGACTTTAATAACTTTTCCAAATGGAGAATCAGCTTTTTCTGGCCAATCTTCTATTTTGACTAAAACTTTCTCACCATCCTTTGCATCCCCTATTTTATTCTTCGGAACAAACACATCAGTACGCATTTTTCCTTCTGCAGATGTATTTACAAATGCAAAATTCTTCTGCATTTGTATCACGCCTACAAATTCTTCCGTTTTACGCTCTAGAATTTCGACAATCTCGCCTTCATGTTTCTTACTGCGACGTTGCTTATATACATAAACCTTAACGGTATCACCGTTTAAGGCTTTGTTCATATTGTTCTTAGGAATGTAAATATCCTGCTCCATTCCTTCAACAATAACATAACCATCGCCTTTAGAAGTACAATCAAGTTTGCCGGTATGGTAGTGGGATGTAGCGTTGAAGCTAAATTTTCCTCGTTCTTTTTCTTCAACGTGCTTTTTAGCTGTAAGCTGAGACAGTTCTTTAACTATCTCATTACGACTATTAGGGTCGTCAACTTTTAATTTAGCAGCTATTTGTTTATGATTAAAAAGCTTTCCAGGTTCTCTTTTTAAGATCTTCAGAATTTTCTGAGATAGGTCTGCTATTTGTGTAATGGGTCTTCTTCTTCTTTTATTTGGCATTCAATGCTTTGTATTTAATATTCGTAAAATTAGGGTTAATCGCTCTAATTGAGTCCTTAGGAACGTGAACTTTAAGTTAATCTTAGCCATATTAGGTTTTTAAAAAGACTATTTAAAGGTTTGATAACCAATTCTTAATCTTTAAACTTAGTTTATTGTTAAAATAAACTTAAATTTACAACTAAAATGAACTCCTATTAATGCTATGAAGATACTACGTATCAAGAAGAATGCAATTTTTTATATATTTCTAAGTATACTTATACTTGGAATTATAGTTGTCTTTACACATGTAAATTCACAATTTTAGAAATCAATTTTCAAAATATTTAATCTCTAGAGTTCCATAATTAGGAACTCTTTTTTTTTGATCAAAATCTTACACTTGTTAACAGTATATATAATAATCATTTTTCTTTTTTAAATTTTAAATAAAATCTGTTTGTTATTATAGTGTGTTAATAGCGGTATAAGTTTTAGATCTTGTTCTTTGGATTATTAATTATAGGTACTTATGAACGTATTATTAATAGGTTTATAAATTCTAAAACACTTGATTTTCAAAGAAATTCTAATCACTGTTAACAATTGTTGATAATCCTAATTAAATGGATTTTTAAGATAAGTTTTTACTAACAATTATTAAGATTAGCATTTTTTTTTGCTCATAAACGGAACACAAAATTTAGAAAGATTTTCTTGCATGGTATTACCCATGTTCTGCTTTGTTTTTTTTTATTTAGAAAACAATTTTCATTTTGATTTTTTGAATACAACTTATTAACAAGCATGTTAACTATATGTTAACTCATTGATAGTTAAGCTAATTTCACGTTTCACTATTTATATCTAATTGATACTAAATAAATTGAGTTTAGAGCAGATAACTGTAGTTATTATACACTAAAATGAAGAACGTATTTTCTCTGTAAATCACCCTTGAAAAATTCTAGACTTAATCATAAATATTGAAGTCAGTTTAAATATTTATAGGAAACTTGCACTTATTAAGTTTTAAACAATCTCACATATTAAAATGGAAATCAAGATACTTCCCTTTGAGCAGCTCACGGCTCCTAAATTATATGAACTTTTACAACTTCGCGCAGAGGTCTTTATAGTAGAGCAAAATTGTGTTTACCAGGATATAGACGGTAAAGATTTTAAAGCATTACATGTATTGGGATATGAGAATAATACTCTAGTTGCTTATACTCGCATATTTAATAGAGGTGATTACTTTGAAGAAGCTAGTATAGGAAGAGTTTTAACGCATTCTCAATATCGTAAGTTTGGTTATGGTAAAGTAATTATGCAAGCTTCTATCGATTATTTAGAAAATCAGTTTAAGGTGGATACAATAGAAATTTCTGCACAACAGTATCTCGATAAATTCTATACAGAACTCGGTTTTAATAAAACAGGTGAAGGTTATTTAGAAGATAATATTCCGCATATAAAGATGATAAAAAGCAAATAAAAAACCGCCAATTGGCGGTTTTTCTGTTATGTCTAAATGCAAATTAAATTTTGAGTGGTGTTTTATTCAAACTTATACTATCAAGCATCTCATCTGTAAATTTATAGTGTCCACGGGTGGTCAAAATTTTAAATTTAAAGTTCTTCATTGTACTTAAAACATCTAGAAAAAGCCATTTAGATTTTAATAATCTGGGTTTCTTTGACTTTAAACTAAGTTCAAATATATGTTTCTCGCCATCACGCTCTGCAACTATATCTGGCGTAATAGATATTTCACTACCTTTTTTAATGTATGATTTTGGACTTTCAAAGCCTTCAGTATCGGCTTTTATGTTTTCAAATCCACGATCTTCTAAATAGCTAATTGCAGTTCCTAAAATTTCTGTATTCTTATCGGTGTCTTTATCTATAGTTATCATTCTGATAAGATAACAAATTAGAATTTAAATTCTCTTAAATTTCGGTTAAAGCACTAAGTGGAAAGTTAATACGAACAGTAAAATTGAAAATTCCTTGTATTTTCTTTAGATTACAATTTTAGAATTTGAGAATATCTCTTACTATCTTTTAAGATAGCTATCGCCTGAGCGATTTCTTCATTATGCTTAATTTGATATTCATAAAGTCCGTCTCTATAGAAATAACGCTTCACTAATTCGTCGATTATTAAATTAGAAATTTCTTTCTCTTTAAGATCCAACTGCTGCTTTTTAGCTACATCAATGGTTTTCATCAAACTCGCATATGCTGCGCTAATTTCTTCTTGCAAATCATCTTTATCTGCGCGTATATACGATTGTTCTAATTCTTTTTCAGTCTGGGTTTGATATTCAAAACCATTTTTAATCAGAAAATTTTTAAAAGAAATATAGTCTGCATTGGTGAATTTAAAGTCAGAGATACGCTCGTATGTATGTTTATAATAATAATCTGTAGCAAAATCAAATATGGCCTGATCCATTAAAAGGGCTTCAGTTATTGCACTTAATTGTGCAGATTCTATTTGAACATCAGGTAAAATTCCACCGCCGTCATAAACACTTCTACCTGCTGCTGTTTTAAATTCATTATAATCTTCAACGTTTGTACGTATAGCGTTTCCTTGCTCGTCTCTATTCCAATAATCAAGAGCTTGTATACAACGCCCGCTAGGCGTATAATATCTAGATATAGTTACTTTGAGTTGGGTTCCATACGTAAGTTCTTTAGGACGCTGTACCAGTCCTTTTCCAAAGCTTCTAGCCCCTATGATTACGCCACGATCGTAATCTTGCAAAGATCCTGAAACAATCTCGCTGGCAGAAGCACTACGACCATTAATAAGAACTGCAACGGGTATCTGAATATCTAATGCTTCATTTTGAGTTCTATATTCTTGATTATACTTTTCAATAACAGATTTTGTCGTTGTTATAACTCTATCTTTTGGAATAAATAAATTGCTAACATTAATTGCTTCAGTAAGTAATCCTCCGGGATTTCCTCTTAAATCTAAAATTATAGAGGTTGCACCTTCACTTTTAAGTTGGGATATAGCCTCTGCTGTTTCTTCGGAAGCTTTCTTATTAAATTTTGATAATACGACATAACCAATAGTACCCTCGATTAATGAATAATAAGGGATTGCTTTTATATCTATTTCTTCACGTTTTAGAGTTGTTTGTTTAATAGATCCTTGACGTTTAAATGATATAGGAATGCTAGTTCCTGGTGCCCCCTGAAGTAAGTCACCTGCATCAGAATTAAAATCTGCAATTGTGATATCCCCTATTTTTAGAAGTTCATCACCTGCTTGTAATCCCGCTTTATCTGCAGGATAATCTTTATATGCTTCTAGTATTATTATTTTTTTATTTCGTGTTAATACAGAAGCTCCTATGCCTGTATACTCACCCGTGTTATTGATACGGGCATCTTCAACCTCTTGTTCTGTCCAGTATTTTGTATAGGGATCAAGTTTTGACAGCATACCTTCGATCGCAGCATCCATTAATTCTGACGGATTTACCTCATCGACATAATTCATATTGAGCTCTTTAAAAAGCGTCGTGAAAATTTCGATTTGTTTAGCGATTTCAAAAAAATCGCTTTTGAAACTTACTGTACTCAAAAAGAGTAATACAGCTGCTGTAGAAACGAGTATCCTTTTTTTCATAATAAATTATGTTGATGTTTCTAGTTAAATTAAGATCAACTCTTTAGTACCTTTATACTATAGCCAGATTGAGTTGCTTTATAGATTATGTTCTAGATATCTTCTGGTCCAGCGCTTACTTTGCTATTAAATTTTGAGATAATCTTAAGCATAGCTTTTTCTAATTCTATATAACTTACTTCTTCCCTACCGGTGTAAATAAACATAAACGCAAAAGTTAATTCATTAGTTTGAAAACTTAGTTTATTTTTTCGATAAACCTCTCTCATTAGGCGTTTTAACCTATTTCTTGTTACCGCGAGCTTATGGTTGCGTTTTGCTACTGAAAAGCCTGCTTGTATAACCACATCTTCTTCAAATAAAGGTGCCTGAGTATAAAAAAGTAATAATGGATAAGCACTAACTTTTTGACCTTGTTTAAACAACAAGTCAATGAGTTTTTTGCGTTTTAAGTGTTCTTTTTTAGGGAAAGTTTGATTCATTATAAATTACCCTCAGGTGAAATATTAGTTCGGTAAAGATAGTTAACTATTGTATCACTTAAATTCAATCAGACTTAGTGCGTGTAAGTCTAATCGTCTTTGCTAGTATCCAAATTATTAATACGATCTAAATCATCGGTAGCTTGTAATAACTTACTTCTTAATACAGGATTCAAGTTAGGATGTGCAACTAGAAACTCCTCCCGTATTTCAAAAGCTTTTTTAGATGAGTATTTACCTATTGTAGCATTTAGCCAGTTTTTAGGAAAAAAGATGTCACCAGTACGTTGAATTTCTTCTAATAAATTTAGTGAAGCTTGTAAGTTTGTTACTCCTGCATCTTGCCTTAACGGGTGATTAATATAATGCAATGCAGAAATTACCCAGGACTCTTTTTCTCTATTTTTTGCGTCTTTGAACGTGTCAAAAAATGAGTTACGAACTGAGCTATCTGCTGATAAAGAAGGCTTTAGAAAAATAAATCTCTTTTTCTTATCTGGATTTGTAATTTCAGCTTCAGTTTCTTCTAATATCAAATCGGTTTTTGAATGCTCAAATACAGCGAGATTCATTGCCATTGATGTAAAATCGTCCTGATTGAGCTTTAAATCCTTAATATTTACTTTTTTGCTCCAAATCTCAAACAACTTTTCTTTACCGGTTTCTGAGTGTGCAATAGAACTAAATAAACCAAATAAGGTCTTTTTTATATTAGCAGGTAATTCTTTTTGCAATTGTTGATAGACCAGATTCTCAAGCTCTTTTTGATGCGTATTACGTTGTTCACTTGTAAAATAAGTCCAGTACAGACTACTCATTTGACTGGTGATTCTACCTAGAATTAATTCATTGCGTTCTGTTTCAATTCCTTTTTTAAAGAGATTAAAAGCTGCGATGGGATCTATTCTTCCATTTAATAGATTCTCATAGGTATTTATATAGCTATAACCCCGAGCTACCTCATCTTTAATTTCTGGTATATTTAATAAAGCGTCTTTCTGCTGCGGAAAAATACCATATCCCATTCCGTCGTAATTATAAATTATCTGAAGTGGTTTAGGTAAGCCCTTGATTTCTTCTAGATCTAGCTGTGCATCAGTAACATTAGCTGTGATTCTATGTGTAGAATCTGCATAAACAAGACCTATTTCAAATGTTTGAGGCCAGATTTTAGTACTCTTATCTTCAGCGCTTTGTTTAAGAATAAATGAGCTTATTTTTTCTTGATCATCATAGGTTACTTGTTCTGTAAATACTGGTCTACTGCTTTGGTTAACCCATACATCACTCCATTCTTTCAGATCTATCGCAGTTTTCTTATCTAAAATTGATACGAGATCATTCCATACGGCATTACTATTTGCGTAGTTTTTTATATACTCTTGTATACCTTCTTTAAATTTATCTTTTCCCGTTGCAAGCTCCAGTTGTCGCATCATAATAGGCGCCTTGTGATAAATTATTCCCCCATATAAAGAGCCGGCATTCTTTAAATTATCTAGTTTTTGCCTAATGGGATTTGCACCTTTTGTGCGGTCTTCACCGTATGCACCCGGATAATGATTAACTACAAATACCAGATCATGATTAATTGTTGGAAACGCCGGGTTAACAATTTTATCTGCCATAAAATTTGCAAAAACCTCTTTCATCCATACATCATTAAACCAGTTCATTGTAACTAAGTCTCCAAACCACATATGTGCCGTCTCGTGAGCAATAAGCTTAGCCCTTCCTAATTTATCACTGTCTGTAGCTGTATTATCTAAAAATAATGATGATTCTTTATATTGAATTGCTCCTACGTGCTCCATCCCACCATACTGAAAGATAGGAATAGAAGCAAAATCTAATTTTACAAAAGGAAAATCTTGCGCGGTATAGTTTTCTAAGAATGCAACAGCATCTGCATGTAGTTTAAAAATAGGATCCAGACTATTTTTTACTTTAATAGAGTCTGTCTCTCTATAAAGCATTGTCATATCCAGGTTAGATATCTTTTGTTTATCAACATTAAATTTACCGGCTACAAACGAAAACAAATAGGTACTCATCAAATCAGATTTATCAAACTGATGCTCAATAAAATCTCCTTTCTCTATTTTCTTTAACTCTGGTGCGCCACATAATACTTCCCATTCTTTGGGAGCAGTTATGTTAAGAATATAATTGGCTTTTAAATTAGGTTGATCAAAACAAGGAAAAAGTGTACTCGCACGATCGGGAACTAATAAAGTGTATAAAAAATCTGAATTGCGATTAAGTGATTGTTCACCTGCAATAAAATTGATATCAATAGTATTTGCACCTTTATTTAGATGCTCTTTAGGTATAATTATATGCTCGTTAACAAGCTGAATACTTACTTGTTTACCATTTGCTTTGATCGTTTTAAGGTGACTTTTATCAACGTTAAAGTCTAAAATTAAGGGTTGTGAATTATCGTGTATGATGAGGTCTAATTCTAATACTGCAGGAATAGAATCTTCAAGATTTTTAGGAATCTCAAAATCTAATTTGTAAACAATATCACTTATCTGTTTTTTACGGAATTCTGCTAATTCCAAGGATATTCCCGGCTCTGGAGAAATGTTTTCCGTTGTAGATTCTTGACAAGATGAGAAGCTTATAAGCAGTAAAGAAAAGAGGTATAGAAATTTCATTATAAATATAAAATTGAAAATTTTAAATATCGGAAAAATCTCAGCAACAGATTAACAACAGTTCTAAAATAAAAAAGCCGTTTTCACAATGAAAACGGCTTTAAAATAAGATAGACTTATAATTATTGTTTTGTCCACGTATTATTTGAACGGTCTATATCTGCCATAAGTTGTTGAGCATCTATAGTCATTGCTTTTATTTCAGAAAGAGGTTTGTCTATTGTAAAAGTGTACGTTGGTAATGCCCAAGGCCAGTCCTCTAGTTGCGTACGCTTCATATCTGGGAATGGATTTGATTTATCTGCACGCATCATACGTAGCGGAATATAATATGCCTCATTTACATTATCTGTAGCGTTTACATAAAAATCTATAGGCATAGGCATAAGACCCTTACGTTCTAGAGTAACCTCAGTTTTTCCATTTACTTCTTCTACATTTTTAATTGCATAATCAATAGTATTTGTAGTTTGTGTCCAATCTACCAGATACCAATCTAACTGCATACCACTTACTGCTTCAGCTTCACGCTTAAAATCATTAGGTGTTGGGTGTTTAAAATGCCAGTTTTTGTAATAATTTTTAATAGTCTTATCAAGATTTTCTTTACCTATGATATATCCTAGTTGTGCCATAAAAACAGCACCTTTAGAATAAGCAGAAGCTCCATATGCAGCATTTAAAGAGTAGCGATCTGCATAGGTTGTTTGCGGTTGTTCAAAACCACTGGTAGCTAATCTAAAGTATGAATTGTAATTACCTGCTTGAGGATTAGGTTTTTTCTCATCCATTACCACGTTCATAGCTTCATCAGAGATATATGAGGTGAAACCTTCATCCATCCATTCGTGTTTTTGTTCATTGGTAGCCATTAAAAACTGAAACCATGTGTGTGCAAATTCGTGTGCAGTTACACCTATAAGGCTCCCAAGATTTCTTCCGCCGGTAATTAATGTACACATTGCATACTCCATTCCACCATCTCCACCTTGAATAACCGAATATTGATCATAAGGATAAGGACCTACGTGCTCATTATAATAGGCTAATAGATCTGCAGTTTTAGGTTGTAATTTTTTCCAGTTTTCAATGATTTCTTTATCATCTTTATAGAAAAAATGAAGAACTGTACCATCTTCTGCAGTTAACTTATCGTGAATGTAATTTGGATCTGCAGCCCAAGCAAAATCATGAACATTAGGAGCTACAAAATGCCAGGTATATTTTCCTTTTACTGGCTTTATTGCTTTTTGGCCCGGCTCTCCATACCCGTGACCTATTTCAGGATTTTGAAGATTTCCTGTACCTCCTATTGTGTACTTAGAATCTATAGTAATTTTCACATCAAAATCTCCCCATACACCGTGAAATTCACGTGCAATATAAGGATCTGCATGCCAGCCTTCGAAGTCATACTCTGCTAATTTTGGATACCATTGTGTCATTGATAAAGCTACACCTTCAGCATTATTACGTCCACTTCTACGTATTTGTACAGGTACTTGTCCATTAAAATTCATATTGAATGTAGTACTCTCGCCTGGAGCAATGGGACTAGCTAGATTTACTTCAAGAACAGTACCTGCAACTGTATAAGTTAATGCAGAACCATTTTGAGTGAGTTTATCAACTTTAATAAATCCTATCTCGTCTGGTTTTAACTTAGAGATACGATCTTTTACTCTACCGTCTGGATCTTTAATATTTAAAGAGCGCACATCCATCTCACTACCCGGTTGAAATGCATTGAAATAAAGGTGGTAAAACACCTGACTTAATGTATCTGGAGAGTTGTTTGTGTAAACCAATTCCTGATCACCAGTATAGGTATAATTATCAACATCCATATCAATATTCATCTTATAATCAACATGCTGTTGCCAGTAAGATGTGTTATTTTGTGCTTGCGCAAATGCAAAAACACTTAAAAAAGAAAGACTAATTAAAGCTTTTAAATTCATAGTTAATTTAGATTTTCCCACGTTGTGGTATTAAACATGTCTTGTATAAAATCTGAGAGAGTGTGATAAATATACATTCTCTCAGATAATTTTTTAAATTACTTTGACAATTCTGCCATTTTAAAGGCATTGTACATATTAACCATTTTGCCTGATTTTGACAGCGCATTAAATGGCTTTACAGTCTCTCCTCCTTCTCCTGCAGAAACCTGAATGTTAGTAGAAATTCCACTTTGCAAGATAATTTGCTTGATTTGAGCTGCAGAAAATTGTGGATAATAAGAACGTAACATTGCAGCTACACCAGCAACTTCTGGAGAAGCCATAGAAGTACCTTGTAAAAACTGATAAGAATTGTCTGGAGTTGTTGACCAGATTTGTACTCCTGGTGCAAATACATCTACATTAGATTTACCATAATTAGAAAAGCTTGCAATCAATTTGCCTCCATATTTATAGTTTAATGCACCTACAGTAATTACATTATCTGCAAACTCGGTAGTATTATCTAATTGATCATTAGGATATACAGTATCTCCTGAATCAAGGTCTATACTTTCGTTTCCTGCAGCATTTACAATTAATACATCTTTTTTAGCAGCATATTTAATGGCATCATATACCCACTCCGGATTTGTTGCAAAATATTTACCAAAACTTGTATTTATAACTTTTGCACCATTATCAACAGCATATCTTAGGGCAAGAGCAATATCTTTATCACGCTCATCACCGTCAGGTACCGCGCGTAAAGTCATAATTTTCACATTATTTGCTACACCGTTCATCCCAATACCATTATTGCGCTCTGCGGCAATAATACCGGCTACGTGAGTCCCGTGTAAAGCCGCATCAGGATCTGGTCCTGTTACATTATTGTTACCGTAAACTGCATCTTTAATATCATCTGGATTGTCTCCTAAAACACTACGATAATCACCTTCAATATTATAGTTGTTGTTAAGGCGATCTGTCATACTCTCTAACTGTTCTGTAAGCATTTCCACAAACTCAGGAATAGTCTCTGCATAAGAAAGCATTTGTGTAAGTACACCTTTGTTACGCTCTTCCATTGCAGTAGTTTCTGGCAATGTTGCAACCTCTTCTGCAGTATAGTCTTCTTTACCTAATTTTTCGGTAGCAGCAGTATGTGCTGTTTTTACAGCAGCAAGTAAACCATCATATTGCGTTTTTTGCTGTATTAATTCGTCACGCTCTGTATCAACCTGATTTTTTGCTTCAGTATAAAGGTTGAACAAATCCTTTTGTGCAGCGGGTACTTGATCTAAAGTTTTTCCGCTGAATTGAGCATTATACTTTTGAACAATCCTACTTTTTTCTAACTGTTCTTGAACAATATCTCCAAGAAAATTCCATCCGTGAACGTCATCTATAAATCCATTGTTGTCATCATCAATACCATTTCCGGCAATTTCACCTGGGTTTGTCCAGAGTACATTTTTAAGATCTTCGTGTTCAATATCAATTCCGCTGTCAACAACTGCAACAATTACAGATGCACCTGTACCTTTTATAAGTTCGGCATACGTTTTTTCGACGCTCATTCCAGGAACAGTATCCTGCATTATGTCTAAAGTAGGCCAAGCTTTAAGTTGGTCATCTTCAAGTTCGCTAATTTTTAAAGGAAGTTTATCTACATTTTCTTCAGGTATTGAGATTAGTGGTGCAGTACCACAAGCATTCAGAAACAGTGCGGCACTAAAGGCAGCAATAAAAACTTTTTTCATTAATAGGTGTTATTTAGATTTTGCGTGATAATTTGTTATTTACATACAGCAACAATACGAATTGCTACAGTACATCTTCAATTTTAAAGGTGTCTTTTAACCGTACTCCTTTTTCGGTATGTTCTACCGTAATTATAGGGTTATGTGCATCGTGCTCTAACCACAAGTAGTAATTTTTATCTGCAGCTTCGTTCAAAAAACTGTCTTTCTCTCCTAGTGTTAACAGAGGTCTTGTGTCAAAACCCATAACGTAAGGCAAGGGTAAATGACCTGCGGTAGGCAATAAATCTGCCATAAAAACAAGTGTTTTATCCTTATGCTGTATATGCGGAATCATTTGCTTATCGGTATGACCATCTACAAACAAAATACCAAAATCAAGTGCAGATGTTGCAGAAAAAGCACTTGTAGGCTTATCAACAAACTGAAGTTGCCCACTTTCTTGAATAGGCAGAATATTTTCTTTTAAAAAAGAGGCTTTCTCTCGAGCATTTGGCTTTGTAGCCCATTCCCAATGATCTTGATTACTCCAATAAGTTGCATTTTTAAAAACGGGTAGTAATGATTTACCATCTTTTGACCACTTTATGCACCCTCCAGAATGATCAAAATGCAAATGAGTAAGAAACACATCTGTGATATCATTAGGATGAAATCCTTTCTGAAGAAGTGATTTTTCTAATGTAGCATCTCCCCAGGGATGATAGTAACTAAAAAACTTATCACTTTGCTTATCTCCCATTCCCGTATCGATGAGTGTGAGTCGATCTCCATTTTCGATAAGAAGGCAGCGTGCCCCTATATCTATCATATTATTTGTATCTGCGGGATTTGTACGTGTCCAGAGGGTTTTAGGAACTACCCCAAACATAGCACCACCGTCTAGTTTAAAACTACCGGCATCGATTGCGTGTATTGTCATATTGTAGAATTCTGATTGCTAATGAGTAAGTGAACATTTAAGTAAGTATTTAGGAATTATAACGTCAAAAAACACTTCAATAAATAGAAAACCTAACATTAGGTAAAGTCATGCAAAATACTAAATGCCTGTTAAATCAAATTTTTCTAGCCATCTAATTAAGCTATATTTAACACAGAATAGGCTTTGCGAGCTTTAGAATCATTGAAGAAAAACGTATCATAGCAAAAACTTGAATACATGTTAGAACTGGGAGGAATCATAATACTTGGAATATTAGCACAATGGGTAGCATGGAAATTTAAAATACCGGCAATTTTGCCACTAATACTTATCGGGCTTTTTGTTGGTCCTATTTCAACATTATTATCTTACGACGGTTCAAAATGGATAGAACCTATATGGAATGGAGAAAATGGTATTTTCCCGGGAGAGCGTTTATTTAATTTTGTGTCGCTGGCAATAGGAATCATACTTTTTGAAGGAGGACTTACCTTACGTTTTAGTGAGATTAAAAACGTAGGACCGGTAATCACTAAACTTATAATTGTAGGATCACTGGTAACCTTTTTTGGAGCTGGTGCAGCAGCATATTATATTTTTGATTTGAGTTTGCGTATATCCTTTCTATTTTCTGCACTAATTATTGTGACAGGACCTACGGTTATTACTCCTATTCTAAGAAATATTCCGCTTAAAAAAGATATATCTACTATTTTAAAATGGGAAGGTATTCTTATAGATCCTATAGGGGCGTTAGTTGCGGTATTAGTATTTGAATTTATAAGTGTAGACGCAGGAAGTGAGTTTACTATAACTGCTTTAGAAGAATTTGGTAAAATAGTTCTCTTCGGGTTTACGTTCGGGTTTACGTTTGCACACGCGTTGGCATTGTGTATTAAAAGAAAGATTATTCCGCATTACTTATTAAATGTATTTACACTGGCTTCTGTACTTGGTGTATTTGTGTTATCAGACCTTTTTGCACATGAAAGCGGACTTCTATCTGTTGTGGTGATGGGAATGGTAATGGGTAATATGAAGCTACCAAACTTAAAAGAACTGTTATATTTTAAGGAATCACTAAGTGTACTTCTAATATCATTGCTGTTTATTTTACTATCTGCAAATATCGAATTGCAAGATTTGTACCTTGTTTATACGTGGAAAACTGCTCTATTATTCGCGATTGTAGTATTCGTTCTAAGACCTATTGGAGTTTTCTTAAGTTCTAATAAATCGGGTTTAAAATTTAATGAAAAGTTGTTTGTAAGTTGGGTAGGACCTCGTGGTATTGTAGCTGCTGGTATAGCTTCTTTATTCGGTTTAAAACTTGTTGATGAAGGTGTTGCAGGCGCAGAATATATTACCCCACTGGTATTTATGATTGTATTAGGTACTGTTTTACTCAATGCAACTACTGCACGCTTATTTGCAAAAATGGTAGGTGTATTTTTAACTGAATCTAAAGGAATTGTTATAATTGGAGCATCTAAAGCGTCACGTATTATTGCTGAATATTTAATGAAAAGTGGACGTCACGTTGTTCTTGTTGATAGTAACAGTGTTAATATCGAAAAAGCAAAAGAGCGCGGCTTAGAAGCTATTGAAGATAGTATCTACTCAGATAGTTTGATGAATAATATAGAACTTAACGATGTTGGGTATTTAATGGCATTAACCGGAAACGGAGATATTAATCAATATGCTATAAACAGATTTAAAGATATTTTTGGAGAGAACGGATCTTTCAGATTGATCACTCCAGACGAGATGAAAGATCCTGAAAATAGTCCTGTAGGTAGTTTATTTTCTCCCACAGATGACTTTATACGTCTTACTGAAGTTGCCCGGGCACATCCTACCATTCAAGAAGTTAATATCGACTCAAAAGAGATGTTTGAAAAGCTTATTGAGAGTACGCGTGCAGACCGAAATAGCATCCCCATATTTTTAAGAAAAGAATCTGGCGAGTTAGAAATTTTAACTTCCAATATTGATGATCTGGATATCGATTCTTTTGCAGATACCAAACTTGTGTATATAGGTAAACCTTTTGATCCAGAAAAAATGCCTGTTAAAGAGAAACTGGTGATTGAGGAGCCAGAAGATTAAAAAAAAGGGATTCAATTTTTGAATCCCTTTTTTTATCTGTTACACTATTAAAATTTTACTAACATTGGGATTGCAGCATATTTATTTTCAAATTGTTATGTAAATTTCTTAAAAAATAGATATGCACAATAGACGCAATTTTATCAAACGATCTGGTCTTGCTGTAGCAGCAAGCACCCTTCCTTTATCATATATATCCTGTCTAAAGCCTGAGAAAAAGTTAGGAATTGCTTTGCTAGGCCTGGGAAGTTATGCTACAAACAACCTCGCTCCTGCTCTACAAAAAACACAGCATATAGAATTACGAGGTATTGTTACCGGAAGTCCAGAAAAAATTCCGATTTGGAAAGAAAAATATGGAATCAAAGACAGTAATATTTATAACTATGACAACTTCTCATCGATTATAGATAATGATGAAATTGATGTAGTATATATAGTTACTCCAACATTTCTGCATAAGAAATTCAGCATACTGGCAGCTGAAGCCGGCAAACATGTTTTTTGTGAAAAACCAATGGCAATGACCGTTGAAGAATGCCAGGAGATAATTGACGCCTGCTCCCGTAATAAGGTAAAACTTGCTATTGGCTACCGTATGCAACATGAACCGAATACACAAACGATAGTAGAATGGTCAAAAACATTGCCTTATGGACCTATACAAGATGTACATACCGAAGCCGGTTTTAGAATAGGTGCAGATGCAGGTTGGAGATTAGATGGTTCTAAAGGTGGCGGAGCTATTTATGATATGGGCGTATATCCCATTAATGCGATGCGTTATGCAACAGGACTTGAGCCACTATCTGTTACAGCACGTCACGTGACTCAGCGGGATAAGCTATTTTCTAACGGAGCTGAAGAAATAACTTATTTTGATGTTGAATTTCCTGAAGGGATAATTGCAAAAGGAAGAGTAACGTATGCAGATAATGTAAATTTTCTAAAAATTAATTCTGAAAAAGGAAACTATGAGCTCTCCCCTTTTCAAAGTTATAACGGGGTGCAGGGAAGCACGAGTGATGGTAAAAAGCTAGAGCCTTGTAATTGTAACCAGCAAACACTGCAAATGGATGACGATGCTCTTGCGATATTAGAAAACAAACCAATGATTGCTCCAGGGATTGAAGGTTTAAAGGATATTCAAATAGTACAAGCCGCACTAAAATCTGGCCGTGCAAATGGTGAAAAAGTAATTCTAGAGCAGTATTAATCAATAAAAAAAGAGTCTTATTAAGACTCTTTTTTTGAAGTAAAATATTCTGATAAGACGAGGATCATGCCGGCCATGGCACCTAATGCCATAAGCCAAACCATATATTGATTTTCTTTTGCTGGTGTCCACTGGCTGAGACCGCCGCAAAGTACAATTAACCCTAAGCCTATTAGTTGCTTCTTTTGCATTAATCGTTGAGTTTTAAAACTGCCATAAATGCCTCTTGCGGAATTTCAACATTTCCTACCTGGCGCATACGCTTTTTACCTTTTTTCTGCTTTTCAAGAAGTTTTCGCTTACGAGATATATCACCACCATAACATTTTGCAGTAACATCTTTTCGAAGCGCTTTTACAGTTTCACGAGCAATAACTTTTGCACCTATTGCTGCTTGAATAGGAATATCAAATTGTTGACGTGGTATAAGTTCTTTTAATTTTTCACAGATACGTTTACCTATGTCATAAGCATTATCTCTGTGTAATAATGCAGAAAGTGCATCTACAACATTAGCATTAAGTAAAACATCAACTTTCACTAAATGCGAAGCACGCATACCTATAGGTGTATAATCAAAGGATGCATAGCCTTTTGAAACGGTTTTGAGACGATCATAGAAGTCAAAAACAATTTCTGCTAGTGGCATATCAAAAGACAATTCAACCCGCTCAGGAGTCAAATAAGTCTGATTTGTTATTTGACCACGTTTTTCAATACATAACGACATCACAGGTCCTACAAAATCAGCTTTTGTAATAATTGATGCTTTGATAAAAGGTTCTTCAACACGGTCAATACCTGATGGATCTGGTAAATCTGAAGGATTATTAACCAGTATTGGTGTTTCTCTATTTTTGATTGTATATGCGTGATAGGATACGTTAGGAACTGTAGTAATAACAGTCATATCAAATTCACGTTCTAAACGTTCCTGAATAATCTCTAAATGAAGCATTCCTAAAAAGCCACAACGAAAACCAAATCCTAATGCAGCAGAACTCTCTGGTACAAATACCAGTGATGCATCGTTGAGTTGTAATTTTTCCATTGAAGAACGTAAATCTTCATAATCTTCTGTATCTACAGGGTAAATACCTGCAAACACCATAGGTTTTACATCTTCAAAACCTTCAATCATATTTGTAGTAGGAGTCTTAGCATCAGTGATGGTGTCTCCTACTTTTACTTCTTTAGCTTCTTTAATTCCTGTAATTAAATAACCTACATCTCCAGTTTTAATTACTTTTTTAGGTGTTTGCTTTAAATTTAAAGTACCCACTTCATCGGCAAAATAGGTTTTACCGGTGGCCATAAACTTAATATTTTGACCTTTTGTAATTTGACCGTTTAAAACTCTAAAATAGGTTTCAACCCCTCTAAAAGGATTGTATACCGAGTCAAATATAAGTGCTTGCAAAGGTTCATCAACCACTCCTTTAGGAGGTGGAATACGCTCGATAATTGCATTAAGAATTTCTTGAATACCTAATCCTGTTTTTGCACTTGCAGGAATTACATCCTCGTGTTTACATCCTAAAAGATCTACAATGTCATCTGTAACTTCTTCAGGATTAGCACTTGGTAAATCAACCTTGTTTAATACTGGAATAATCTCTAGATCGTTTTCTAAAGCCAGATACAAGTTTGATATAGTTTGTGCCTGTATACTTTGTGCGGCATCTACAATAAGTAATGCTCCTTCACAAGCGGCGATACTTCGAGATACTTCATACGAGAAATCTACGTGACCCGGAGTGTCGATAAGATTAAGTATATACGGCTCCCCGTTATGTACATAATCCATCTGTATAGCGTGCGACTTAATTGTTATACCGCGCTCACGCTCTAGATCCATACTATCTAAAAGCTGCTCTTGTTTTTCACGAGCTGTTACAGAACCTGTAGCATCAAGTAAACGATCGGCAAGAGTACTTTTTCCGTGATCGATGTGAGCTATAATGCAAAAATTGCGAATGTTATTCATAGACGTTATTCATCATTGCGACAGTGCAGTCGCTTTAGCCCACAAATATACAGTTTAGAAAAGCCAATTTCTAATAAATCTATTTTTTGGAATTATTATTCTTAAAGTTTGAAAAAAGCTGCTTTTTAAGTAAGCTTTAACATTAAAATTGCATTAGATTTGGTTTTCTATGCGGAACACTATTTTATTCTACATAATTTTAGCACCATTAGCCCTACTGGCACAAGATTATGATATTTCTTCTAAGGTAATTGACTCTCAGAAGAAACCGGTATCATTTGCAAATGTAATTTTGCTTAAAGCAAAAGATTCTTCTTTTGTAAAAGGAGTCGTAAGTGAAAACGACGGTTCTTGTAAATTTTCTCAACTAGATGCAGATCACTATCTCATCAAAGTAAGCTTTGTAGGCTATAGCGATTTTTATAGCGAACCAATTAATTTGAAAAATTCGGTTACGCTATCTCCATTTGTGCTTAAGGATAGTCCAGAATTTCTAGACGAAGTTACTATTACTGCAAAACGACCCATTATCCAGAATAAAGTAGATAGGATGATATTTGAGGTTGAAAATACCGTGGTTTCATCTGGTACGACGTATGATATTTTAAAACGAACTCCTGGTGTTCTAGTAAATCAGGATGTAATACTTGTGAGAAATAGACCGGCTCAAGTTTATATTAATGATCGCAAGGTGTATTTGACAAGTCAGGAACTGCAACGGTTACTCGAAGGTTTTGCTGGAGTAAATGTAAAATCTGTTGAAGTAATTACTACGCCACCCGCAAAATATGATGCAGAAGGTGGAGCAATAATAAATATCAATACTTCAAAAAATCTGTCAATAGGATATAAAGGAAGTTTCAATGCGTCAAATACTGTGGGCATAGTACCTAAATATGCATTAGGAACGAGCCAATATTACAAAACGGATTGGCTAGATGCATATGCAAGTTATACCTTTAATTCACGTTTTGATACCAAAACAGATGAAGGTTTTGTTCAGTTTTATAATCCTGATGGAAGCGAAAAAGCTACTTGGGAAGATTTGTTTGAACGCGATACCCGCACCTTTTCACACAGCTTAAATACAATTTTAGATTTTACATTGAGTGAGAAAGAGGTGCTAAGTTTTAGTGCAAATGTGTTACATACTCCTAAGGCAGATTCAGACATTAGCGGAAGAACAGAAATTTACAATGCACAGGGTGAACTTGATTCATTGTATATTACGCAGAGCGAACTCAATACGGATCGTGATAATTTACTTTTTAGCCTTAATTATAAAAAACAATTAGGTGAAAAAGGTGCAACTCTAGCGGCATTGATAAACTATATTGATTATACAGATAACCAAACTCAATCTGTAAATACCCGCTATTTTTCAGCACAAAACACACTTTTAAATATAAACGCTTTTAATACCATACCTACTCAAAAGTCTCAAATTTATACAGGACAGTTAGATTATGTGGGAAGTTTAGGTAGTTTGTCTATTACATCTGGAGTTAAATATTCTGGTATTAATTCAAACAGTAAACAAGAATTTTCAATAGCAAATGGATCTATAAATCAAGATGCCATCCTCAATGATAATTTTGATTATAATGAAGATATATATGCTTTGTATTTCAGTTTTGAAAAAGAATGGGAAAAGTGGAGTTTCAAAGCAGGATTGCGAGGAGAGTACACCGATGCTAATGGAAATTCACGAACGTTAGGGGTCGTTAACACTCAGGAATATTTAGAATTATTTCCTACCTTTTATATATTAAATAACCCTTCTGACAACCATTCATTTGGTTTTGGCTACAGTAGAAGAATTGATCGGCCTCGTTTTCAAAGTTTAAATCCGTACAGATATTTTTTAAATGAAAATAATTTTTTGGAGGGAGATCCTAATATTCAACCTGCAATAGGTAATAAGGTTAAATTCAGTTATACCTACAAGAATAAGCTAACATTTAATTTGTATTACGATCATATAGAGAATGCTATAGCGCGATTGCCTTTTCAAAATAATCAAGACTTAACGCTGAGAGGTTTAAACACTAATTTAAATTTTGAGCGTCAATACAGTCTGGATATAATTTATTCTGAATTTGTGACTAACTGGATGTGGATGAGTATATACTCTTCATTTTTTAATATGAAAAATGAATTTAAAGCGCTTGAAGATACTAGTAATGTTCAGCAGGAGATAAATAGTATGCTGTTGCAAACACAAAATTATTTTATTTTAGATAGCTCCGGTACATTTACTTCAACTGTAACTTTAGATTTCTTAAGTAATTATTTATTAGGTTCGTATAAATATGATAACCCGCAGTTTGCAGTTAATTTTGATTTGCAAAAAACGTTCTTAGATGGTCGTCTGGCTTTGACTTTTAGTTCTGAAGATATATTTAATACTAGAAATATTAGAACTACATCTCAATACAGAAATCAAAATAACTCCTTTTTGGCGATGCCAGAATTTCAAACAATTAGGGTAGGAGTTCGATATAAATTCGGAAACTTCAAATTAAACGATAATAGCAGAAGTACTAATGCAACAGAAGAAGATCGACTTATTGTAGAATAGCTTCTTCATCTATTCTTCATTCACTTAATTATACAACACGCTTACTTAACAAAACATTGCTTAATTTTGCAAAAAAAATACTGTTTTGTCAAAAATTGGAGATATAGATGTTGGAGACTTCCCGTTGCTATTAGCACCTATGGAAGATGTAAGTGATCCACCCTTTCGCGCGCTTTGTAAAGAGCAGGGGGCAGACGTCGTTTTTACTGAATTTATTTCAAGTGAAGGTCTTATTCGAGATGCTGCTAAAAGTGTTATGAAACTAGACATTTATGAAAAAGAACGACCAGTAGGCATACAGATATTTGGAGCAAATTTAGAATCTATGCTTCAAAGTGTAGAAATTGTTGAAGCTTCAAAACCAGACATCATAGACATCAATTTTGGGTGTCCTGTAAAGAAAGTAGTATCTAAAGGTGCCGGTGCTGGTATTCTTAAAGATATAGACCTAATGGTTTCATTAACTGAAGCTATGGTTAAGCATACAAACCTTCCTATAACTGTAAAAACCAGATTAGGCTGGGATCACGAATCCATTAAAATATTAGAAGTGGCAGAACGACTGCAGGATGTGGGTTGTAAAGCTATTTCTATACACGGTAGAACCCGCGCCCAGATGTATAAAGGAGAAGCAGACTGGAGACCTATTGCAGCTGTAAAAAATAATCCGCGAATGCATATTCCGGTTTTTGGAAATGGTGATGTAGATACGCCTGAGAAAGCAGCTTTAATGCGAGATGAATATGGCCTCGATGGAGCCATGATAGGTCGTGCTAGTATAGGTTATCCCTGGTTTTTTAAAGAAGTTAAGCACTTTTTTAAAACGGGAGAACATCTGGCTCCGCCATCTATGCAAGAACGAATTGACGCAGCCCGCAGACATCTGCAAATGGCTATAGACTGGAAAGGGGAGAAATTAGGTGTTTTTGAAACTCGCAGACATTACACAAACTATTTTAAGAATATTCCAGACTTTAAAGAGTTTAGAATGAAAATGGTAACAAGTGATGATTCTGCAGATGTTTTTGCAGCTTTTGATGAGGTTGAAGAGCGCTTTTCAGATTATGTATTTACGCATTAGAATTTAAAATTCTAATATTATACCTCTTATTTTTCTATTAGCTTAGGCCTAATCGTCGATGCAGCCAGGTAAGAGGCTAAGATTCCCAATATAGATATTGTGGCAAATACCGCTAATAAATTTGTAAGTGTAAACTCCATCGGATAAGCCAGTGTAGCAGTTATCATTTTCAATTTAAATTGAATTTGCGCACCTACAATTAATGCTCCTAAAAAAATACCGGCAAGACCTCCATAAATTGTCATTAATGCACCTTGGAGAAAAAAGATATAGCGTATTTCTTTTAGAGTAGATCCGAGGCTGTGAAGAGTTTTAATATTTTCTTTCTTATCAATAATTATCATTATAATACTACCTACAAGATTAAATAAGGCAATTATAAGGACTAAGGTGAATATGAGATAAACAGCTAGATTTTCAGCATTTAACATCTTATAAAGCTTGTCATTTAGCTGAAATCTTGTTTTGACAACTGTATTTTCACCTAAAATTTCTTGAATTTTTTCTCTAATCTGTATAGGATCTGCAAGCGGATCTATTTTGATTTCCAGCGCACTTAGAGTTTCTTCATCATAGCGTAAAAGGTTACGCATAAAGTTGATATTAGTGAATATATATTTCTCATCCAGTTCTTCATTTACCTGAAAGATATCTGAGACGATGAGTTGTTCACTATTAAATGCTTGAGTAGGATCTGAAATTTGACCATCTCCCGGCCTCGGAACCATAACGCGTAGTAAATCTGTATAATTATTTACGCCTAAAGAGAGAAGTCTAGAGATGCCAAAACCAATAGCACCTACCGGTTCACTCTGGCTTATCCAATTGCCATATAAAAGAGTGCTGTCTATTGCATTAACACGCATATAGTTTTCATCTACACCTTTTAAGTAAGCAATATGATTCTTACCCCTAAACTCTAAAAATGCGCGTTCTTCAATAATTTTAGTGAATCCGAGTATGCCTTCTGTATTTGATAATTTTAAAGCTGCTGCTTCATCAAATGTTATTGTCTTGCCACTTGCGGGCATAACTTTTAAATCTGGATCAAATATTGAAGAGAAGGATAGGCTAAAATCTTTGAGACCAGAAAATCCCGAAAGTACAATAAACAGCGCAGCAGAGCCTGCAATTATACTTATCGCCGAAATAAGAGTGATTATATTTATAGCATTATTACTGCTTCGGGTAAACAGGTAACGTTTTGCGATAAATACAGGAAATTTCAAAAGGAATATAGATTATGATTTTTTACGACGAGGTAATAAATCAGGATTTTCAATAGGATCTTCTGTTCCTTTTAAAGATTTATCTATTCCGTCTATATATTCTAAAGAGTCATCTATATAAAATTGCAATTCTGGCATACGTCTCAATTGATGACGTGTGCGCTGTGCAATTTCATGTTTAATAAAAGGTTTTACAGCTTTTACCTCAACAAGCATTTCTGCTGCTTTATCGTGAGGAAAAACGCTCATATAAACTTTTGCTTGTGATAAATCGGTTGTAACTCCTACTTTACTCACAGATACAATAATTCCTGTAACGCCTGCCTGAGCAAGTGCTTTTTGTATCACATCTACAAGGTCGCGTTGTAAAACACCACCTACTTTTTTCTGCCTATTCGTTTCCATACTGCAAAAATACGATTTTTAGCTACGACGTGTTTGCAAATAATGCGTATCTCTAGTAAGTGAATGTAATTCTGAGTTTGTAATGATTAGGAGAAATGTAGAAATTCTATTTTTAAGGTTTTAATGAGTAGAGAAAGACATGTACTATGAAAGAAATCGAACATATAGGTATTGCGGTTAAAGATTTAAATGCTTCAAATATTCTTTATGAAAAATTATTAGGCAAACCGCCTTATAAATTTGAAGAGGTAATTACTGAAGGCGTAAAGACTTCATTTTTTGAAATGGGAACAAGTAAAATTGAACTATTAGAGGCAAGTAATGCAGATAGTCCTATTGCAAAATTTATAGAAAAACGTGGTGAAGGCATACACCATATTGCTTATGCAGTAGAAGATATTGTAGGTGAATTAAAGCGTTTGCAACAGGAGGGATTTATTTTGCTAAATGAAAAGCCCAAAGAAGGTGCTGACAATAAATGGGTTGCCTTTTTACATCCTAAAAGCACAGGAGGAGTTTTAATCGAATTATGTCAAGATAGAGAAATTGAATTAAAGGAGTTTGATTAATATTTGCAGTAAATAAAAATTAGTCTTATTTTTGCGCCCGCTTTAGTGCTTTAATAAGCATTAATGCTGGTCCTATAGCTCAGTTGGTTAGAGCACCTGACTCATAATCAGGTGGTCCCTGGTTCGAGCCCAGGTGGGACCACAAACTAAGCCTCAAAAGATTTTTTCTTTTGAGGCTTTTTTGATTTTAATAATTTCTAGTTTTCTTTAAGGCGTGATTGATGTTGTTAAGCTGGAATATGGCGCATATCTATTTTTAATTTCTATTATATCATTTTGTATTTATCGTCTAAATGTTTACTAAGAGGCAAGGTTGTCTATTAAGGTTTCATATTTAATAAATTTTAGGGTTCATAAATCATAATCTATAAATAATCACGCATTTAGACGATAATAATTGTTTTTAAACGGAATTTGTGTTAAATTCGCTCTTAACAAAACAATTAGCTTTTTTTAAAGTCCCCAACTTAAAATTAGCGTCTTCTAAATCCCCTTAGTATGAAGGCCTTAAACCGAAATAGTTTTATAGATAATATTTATCTAATCAAAACAATTATTATAAATGGTATTTCTTCTATCATTTATAAAATTTTCCAATTAGAAAATTTTCAGAGATTACCTTCCTTCACTTCTCCAAAAGTTGAGAACAGTCCAGTATTGTCTTATGATGTTGAGGTGTGCGAATTTCATTATACTAATTGTCTCATCCCGATTACACCAGATGAAAAATTTTGGAGAAGATTAAGTTAGTGTACTTATCAACTTTTAATATGTAGCTTATATAGTTACTTGTTGAAAGAAAATTCTCCCGAACTTTGTAAAATACACATTCAAATAACGTTTTATTACGTTTATATACATAGAAAAATTAATCTTAATAATAATTAAACACAGAAACGGCATCTAATTGATTAGTTTTTATAATTTTACGATTAAATGCACAAAAAAGACGTCTAATGAATATTTTAAAAATTAGATAACCCAAAGAAGATTATTCCCTACTTCAATATGAATAAAAAGCTTTACATATTTTTTATAAACGTAATGTTCTGGGGATATAGCTTAGGTGTTTGTGCTAATGAAAAATATCCACCTACTCCTAATACCCGAATGGCAGATGCCCCTCCTGTAGGATTACCGCTCCCAATAGATGATTATATCCCTCATTTTGTGGTTGTAGCTCTTATAATTGGTATTGGATATTTGATTATTAAAGAGCGTAGCAAATCTACAACGACATAAGGCGCTTTACATATTTTCCGATTACGTCAAATTCTAAATTTACAACGGTACCTTTTTTAAAATTTTTGAATGTAGTGTGCTCATAAGTATACGGTATAATTGCTACACTAAACTCGGTAGGTTTTGAGTTTACCACGGTAAGACTTACACCATTTACAGTTATTGAACCTTTTTCTATTGTTACGTTATTTAGCTTGCTATCATATTCAAAAGTGAAAATCCAACTTCCATCTTTAGAAATTACTTCTTTACAGATAGCAGTTTGATCCACATGACCTTGTACGATATGACCATCTAAACGGGTTCCTAAAATCATAGCGCGCTCCAGATTGACAACATCACCTTCGTGTAGAGTTCCTAAATTTGTTTTAGACAAGGTTTCTTCAATAGCTGTAACCGTATAATTTGAATTATTTAATTGCACGACTGTTAGACATACTCCATTATGTGCAACGCTCTGGTCTATTTTTAATTCTGGAGAAAGCGAACTTGTAACAGTAATATGTAGATTATCACCTTCTCTTTCTAATTTTTCAATTTTGCCTAAATCTTCAATAATACCTGTAAACATGATTGCGTTTTAATTGAGTACTTTTACATTTCAATTTACAAAAGAAAGCCAAAGGGGTTTAGCATGAAAGAACAAAATATAAAATTAGGAATCAGTATAGGTGACCTTAATGGTATAGGAGGGGAAATCATATTAAAAACTTTTGAAGATGCCCGAATGCTGGAGTTTTGTACTCCAATCATTTTTGCTTCGGCTAAAACAATTACTTTTCTACTTAAACACTTTAACCTTGACATTAATTTCCAGGGAGTAAAATCGCTAGATGCTGTTATAGAGGGTAAGCTAAATGTTGTAAATGTTTGGCAAGATAATCCACAAATAAAGTTTGGTGAGGAATCGAGTACCGGCGGTTCCTATGCAATAAAATCCTTAAAAGCAGCTGTAGAGGCATTAAAGAGCAATAAAATAGATGTCCTAGTTACCGCTCCTATACATAAAGCAACAATTCAATCTGAAGATTTTAATTTTCCAGGACATACAGACTTTTTAAATCAGGAGTTGGAGGGCGATAGCTTAATGTTTATGACTACCGAAAAATTAAAAGTAGGTTTGTTAACAGATCATGTCGCGGTACGTAATGTATCAGATAAGATTGATGCTAAACTCATAACTCAAAAATTTAATACTATACAAAATTCGTTGATTCAGGATTTTGGGATCAGTAAACCTAAAATAGCTTTCTTAGGGATTAATCCGCATGTGGGAGATAATGGTGTGATTGGCGATGAAGATGATATTACATTAATTCCCACATTAGCACAATTAAGAGAAAAAGGTCACTTAACTTATGGACCATATGCTGCAGATAGTTTTTTTGGTAGCGGAAACTATAAAAACTTTGATGCAATAATAGCTGCATATCATGATCAAGGATTAATTCCGTTTAAAACTTTATCATTTGGGAAAGGAGTAAATTATACTGCCGGACTTAATAAAGTGCGAACATCTCCAGACCATGGGACAGCATTTGAAATTGCAGGAAAAGGCATAGCAAGTAATAGTTCTTTTAAAGAGGCGGTATACACCGCATTAGAGATTTTTAAAAAGCGTGCAGAATATGCTGAATTAACAGCAAATGTTTTGCAAAAACAACCGCGTAAAAAACAATATTCGGGTCGATCACGTGGGAATTAAACCTTTTTAAAAAATTTATCCACACTTAATTAACAGCTAAATAAAAATTTATATCTTTGCACCCGCCTTTTGCGGAAAGATTATTTAGGAAAGAGAAAGGTAATGAAGCATTTGAAAACGTATACAATTCCATTTGTTGGTTTAAAACAAGGAGAACACGATTTTGAATACACTATAGACGACACGTTCTTTAAGCATTTTGAATATGATGATTTCAATTCTATTAATATAGAATTGAAAGTAGTATTAAATAAGATGTCCACTTTGATGGAGTTTTATTTTGATGCTACAGGAAGTGTAAATGTCGATTGTGATATTACAAATGAACCTTATGATCAACCTATTGACGCCTCTTATAAATTAGTGGTTAAATTTGGTCAGGATTATAATGATGAGGTTGAAGATATTTTAATTCTTCCTTATGGTGAATATGAAGTAAATATTGCACACTATATATATGAGCTAATAGTTTTAGCTATGCCTGCAAAAAGAATTCATCCTGGAGTTGAAGATGGAACTTTAGAGTCAGACATACTGGATAAGCTCGAAGAATTGAGTATTAAGAATAAAGAAGAACAGGAAGACAATGCTCCTGAACAAAAAGAAATTGATCCCCGTTGGGATAAATTAAAAGATTTTTTAACAGATAATAAATAATAAACGGTAATGGCACATCCTAAAAGAAAAATCTCGAAAACTAGAAGAGATAAGAGAAGAACACATTACAAAGCTGCAATGCCAAAAATAGGTGTAGACGCTACTACTGGCGAGGCACACCTTTATCACCGTGCACACTGGCATGAAGGTAAACTCTATTACAGAGGGCAGGTTGTAATTGATGCTACTTCTAATGAAGAAGCTGCTTAATTAAAGCATATACTTATAGTAAAACTCCCATTATTGGGAGTTTTTTTTATTTTTCAGGATGGGCAAAAAAAGTTAATTTTCGAGCCAGTTTGTTTGAATTTTAGTACTTTTCCTTCCATTTTTAAGCGAAATAGACAAATTTTCGCAGAAACCAGATTTATATGAGTAAAATCACTGCTGCCATAACAGCTGTTGGCGCCTATGTGCCAGAATATGTGCTTACCAATGAAATTTTGGAAACAATGGTTGAGACCAACGATGATTGGATCACTTCCAGAACAGGAATTAAAGAGCGTCGAATTTTAAAAGATCCAGATAAAGGAACTTCTTATTTAGCTATACAAGCAGCGCAAAACTTAATTTCAAAAAGCAACTTAGATCCTTCTGAGATCGATATGGTAATTGTAGCGACTGCTACGCCAGATTTACCTGTAGCTTCTACAGCTGCTTATGTAGCTACAACTATAGGAGCAGTAAATGCATTTTCTTACGACCTACAAGCTGCTTGCTCAAGCTTTCTATATGGTATGTCTACGGCATCTGCTTACATAGCTTCAGGAAAATATAAAAAAGTACTTTTAATTGGAGCAGATAAGATGTCTTCAATTATAGATTATACAGATCGTACGACATGTATAATTTTTGGGGATGGTGCTGGAGCAGCACTATTTGAACCTAATGAAGAAGGGTTGGGCTTACAAGATGAATATCTACGTTCTGATGGTATAGGCCGCAACTTTTTAAAAATTGAAGCAGGTGGTTCACTTCTACCTCCATCTGCAGAAACAATAGCAAACAAGCAGCATTACGTATATCAAGATGGCAAAACCGTTTTTAAATTTGCCGTATCTAACATGGCAGATGTAAGCGAGCTCATAATGAAACGTAACAATCTTACAAATGATGATGTAAGTTGGCTGGTAGCACACCAGGCTAACAAACGTATTATTGATGCTACAGCAAGACGTATGCAACTTGACGATAGTAAAGTGCTTATGAATATTCAGCATTATGGTAATACTACATCTGCAACACTACCTTTATTACTTAACGATTTTGAAAGTAAGTTTAAAAAAGGTGATAATTTAATATTTGCCGCTTTTGGAGGCGGATTTACTTGGGGGTCTATTTATCTTAAATGGGCTTACAACGCTTAATATATAATCTAACTAACGTTATCAATTATGGATTTAAAAGAAATTCAGAATCTTATCAAGTTTGTAGCTAAATCAGGTGCAAGCGAAGTAAAGCTTGAGATGGATGATTTTAAAATCACCATTAGAACTGGTGAAGAGGGAAAAGGGGAAACTACGATTCTACAGCAAGTACCTATGATGGGTAATACAATGCAACAACCTACCATGCAACAGCCAGTTGCTCAGGTACCGGTTCAAGAAGCAGAGAAGCCTAAAGCAGACGTAAGTGATAAGTATATCACTGTAAAGTCTCCAATCATTGGTACATTTTACCGCAAACCTGCACCAGACAAACCTACATTTGTTGAAGTAGGAGCAGACATTAAAGTAGGTGACGTTTTATGTGTTATCGAAGCGATGAAATTATTTAATGAGATCGAAAGTGAAGTAAGCGGTAAAATAGTTAAAGTACTAGTTGACGATGCTTCTCCAGTAGAATTTGATCAACCTCTATTCTTGGTTGACCCTTCTTAAATTTAAAGAAGAACTTAAGATCAAATAATTCAATTAAAGATCTCATTCTTTAAATTTTAATGCAAAACAGATATGTTTAAAAAAATATTAATAGCAAACAGAGGAGAAATTGCCCTACGGGTAATTAGAACCTGTAAAGAAATGGGCATTAAAACTGTAGCAGTTTACTCTACAGCAGATGCTGAAAGTTTACACGTGCGCTTTGCTGATGAGGCAGTTTGTATTGGCCCACCGGCTAGTAGTGAATCTTATTTGAAAATTTCAAATATTATGGCAGCTGCAGAAATCACAAATGCAGATGCTATTCACCCAGGTTATGGGTTTTTATCTGAAAATGCACGTTTCTCAAAAATTTGTGAAGAGCACGATATTAAATTTATTGGTGCTTCTCCAGATATGATTGCAAAAATGGGAGATAAGGCAACCGCAAAAGCGACTATGAAAGCTGCTGGTGTACCTTGTGTTCCAGGAAGTGATGGTATTATTAAAGATTTTGAAGACTGTGAACGTATAGCAAAAGAAACAGGATATCCTGTTATGCTTAAAGCTACTGCAGGTGGTGGTGGTAAAGGTATGCGTGCAGTTTGGAAAAAAGAAGAGTTACGCAAAGCCTGGGATTCTGCACGTCAAGAAGCTTCAGCATCATTTGGTAATGATGGTATGTATATGGAAAAGCTTATCGAAGAGCCGCGCCATATCGAGATTCAAGTTGTGGGAGATAGTAATGGTAAAGCGTGTCATTTATCAGAGCGTGACTGTTCTATACAACGTCGTCATCAGAAACTTACTGAAGAAACTCCGTCACCATTTATGACAGACGAACTTCGTGAAAAAATGGGTGAAGCAGCAGTACGTGCAGCAGAATTTATTAAATACGAAGGAGCCGGTACTGTTGAATTTTTAGTAGATAAACATCGTAACTTCTACTTTATGGAGATGAATACCCGTATTCAGGTGGAGCATCCTATAACAGAACAAGTAGTGGACTACGATTTAATACGCGAGCAAATACTTGTTGCAGCGGGTGTGCCTATTTCAGGTAAAAATTACATACCCCAACTGCATTCAATTGAATGTCGTATTAATGCAGAAGATCCTTATAATAATTTTAGACCATCTCCAGGAAAAATCACAAATCTTCATGCGCCAGGAGGTCACGGTGTTCGTATAGATACGCACGTTTATAGCGGCTACTCGATCGTTCCTAATTATGACTCGATGATCGCTAAATTAATTACTACTGCTCAAACACGAGAAGAGGCAATTAATAAGATGAAGCGTGCATTAGATGAATTTGTAATTGAAGGTATAAAAACCACAATTCCTTTTCACCGCCAATTGATGGATGATCCTCGTTATCTTGAAGGTAATTATACAACAGCCTTCATGAACGATTTTGTAATGAATGCACCAGAAGAAGAATAGTAAAATATATCTTAGTTATATTTAAAAGCCCTGAACATTATGTGTTCGGGGTTTTTTATTTTGGTTTTTCTGAAAATTAACACACCACAACTAGACTTTGATGCTCGCTTTTGGCTTAAAGCAGTAGAGCTCTATCAACATAAATCTGCGTCAAGAACAAAGATCCATTTTTAAGTCTCTAACAACTTAATAAACATTTAGTGTACCATTTGTTTAAAAACTACAACTGAAGGATTGGAGCCGCTTAAATCACGTCTAAACACTAACTGTTATCTTATTTGTAGAACATAACTATAGAAGTTGTACAAATCACTTTATTGCTAGTAAAAGAAGTCTCAATAGCAATAATTCCCATAGGCGAAGATGGGAGAGAGGTTGTGGTGTTTTTTCTAAAAATGAACTTTAAGCTACTTGAATATTACTTATTAATATTCAAATAAATAGTAGTTTCAGGTTTTAATGAATGTGAAGAATTTAAATAGATCTTTTTATTTTCATATAAAGCTTCAACCAGGTAATAACTCCCTTTATAAAAGCTTTTTAAAACGCTTGCAATTATTGGTGTTTTCGTTTCAGAAAGTTCAAGTTGGTGGGGCATTAGGATTGCCTCCTTACCCGCTATAGTTAGCCTGCTTATATCTCCAAAAAACGAAGCTACATAGTTGTTTTTTGGGTTAGTATATAAATCTTCAGGCGATGCAGATTGTATAAATGTACCGTTTCGCATCATTTTAATCTCATCAGAAAATGATAATGCTTCTTCGCTGTCGTGTGTTGCGGTTATACATGTTATATCTTCTTTTTTTAAATATGCATATAAATTCCGTCGTAAGGCATTTCTTCTAAAATTATCAATGTGGCTAAAGGGCTCGTCAAGCAATAATAACTCTGGCTCTTTTGCAATAGCACGAGCTAATGCAACACGTTGTTTCTGCCCGCCACTTAATAACTTTACGTGAGTGTTTGCATAATCTGTCATATCTACTACTTCAAGAAGTTCGTCTATGCGTTCTTGTCGTTGTTGCATAAATCGCCTGGAAAGGTGCTTACCTATATTTTCGGCTACAGAAATAAATGGCATTAAATCAAAATCCTGAGCGAGGTATTTAATAAATGGTTCGCCGGGAACAAGATTAAAATCGGGGCCTAGTAATTTTTTATCCTCCCAAAATATCGTTCCGTTAGTAACCTGAAGCAAACCATATATTGCTTTAAGTAGCGTACTCTTACCGCAACCACTCTCGCCTAATATTGAAATATGAAGCCCTTTCTCAACTTCAAAATTTATGTTTTTTAAAACAGGCTCTTCAGCATAAGCGAAACTATGTATGTTAACTCTAAGCATATATTAATATAAGAAGACCTCATCGATTTACAAAAAAGATGAGGTCTGATAAGATTATTACTTGTTATTTTATCCTTTTACTTTTTCTCTGGTTTTTTCAGGAAGCACATCAAAACCCATATTGTAAAGAGTAAATGCAAATATATCTGCAGTTTGTTCTATTTGTTTGCTTACAGGAGTGCCAGCGCCGTGACCTGCATCTGTTTCTATACGTATTAGAACAGGAGCGCTACCAGCTTGTTTTTCTTGTAATTCTGCGGCAAATTTAAAGCTATGAGCAGGGACTACGCGATCATCGTGATCACCGGTTGTTACTAAGGTTGCAGGATATTTTGTACCTGCTTTCACATTGTGAACAGGAGAGTACCCTTTAATGTATTCAAACATTTCTTTACTGTCATCAGAAGTACCATAATCATACGCCCAGCCTGCGCCGGCTGTAAATGTGTGATAGCGTAACATATCCATTACGCCTACTGCAGGCAAAGCTACTTTCATTAAGTCTGGTCGTTGAGTCATTGTTGCTCCCACTAGCAAACCGCCATTAGAACCACCACGTATTGCCAGGAAATCGCTTGAGGTATAGTTGTTTGAGATTAAATATTCTGCAGCAGCAATAAAGTCATCAAATACATTCTGCTTTTTCATTTTTATACCTCCATCGTGCCATTCCTTTCCGTACTCGCCACCTCCGCGAAGATTAGGAACTGCATAGACACCACCCATTTCCATCCATATTGCATTAGTGATGCTAAAAGAAGGGGTAAGTGATATATTAAACCCGCCATATGCATACAGGATAGTAGGATTTTTACCATCTAATTTTATTCCTTTTTTATAGGTTATGATCATTGGAACTTTCGTCCCATCCTTTGAAGAATAGAATACTTGTTTACTTTCATAATTATCCGGATTAAATTTGATATCTGGCTTTCTGAAAAGTTCTGATTTACCATTTGAAATAGATAATTTGTAAATACTTCCTGGAGTTGTATAATTTGTAAAGCTGTAATACAATTCTTTTTCATCTTTCTTAGCACCAAAACCACTTGCCGACCCAATACCTGGAAGTTCTAGTTCCCGCACAAGATTCCCTTCGTAATCGTACTGTTTGACTTGTGAAACAGCATCTACCATATATTCAGCAAAAAAGTAGCCGCCTGCTGTAGATGGAGAGAGTACATGTTTTGTTTCAGGAATTAAATCTACCCAATTATCCGGAGTTGGATTTGCAGCGTCGACTGTAACAATTTTTTGATTTGGAGCATCCTTATCTGTTACTAAAAATAATTTTGAACCTACATTTTCTATTATTGACGTATTGGTATCATCGCTATCAAGTATTGTAACAAATTCACTATTTGGTTTTGAAAGATCTTTAATAAATAATTTGTTACCCGAAGTTGCGTTACTAGCACTGATGATAAGATATTTATTATCTTCTGTTGTTCCTGCACCAATATAACGATGTTTTTGAGTAGTTGAACCTCCAAAAATTAATTGATCTTCTTTTTGTGCTGAATTAAGTTTATGATAATAAACTTTATGTTGATCTGTTTTTGCTGAAAGTTCGCTTCCCTTTGGTTTATCGTAACTAGAGTAATAAAAACCTTCATTACCTTTCCAGGAGATACCGCTAAACTTGATATCTACTAGTGTGTCTTCTGTTATTTTTTTAGTTTCAGCATCCATTACTAAAACTTTGCGCCAGTCGCTTCCGCCTTCAGAAATACTATATGCCGCAAGTTTTCCGTCTTTTGTAAAACTCAATCCTCCAAGTGAAACTGTCCCATCCTCAGAAAATTTATTGGGATCTAAAAAGACCTCGGCAGAACTAGGGTCAGCATCATTTTTATATCGATAAATAACATACTGATTTTGTAAACCGTTGTTTTTATAGAAGTAGGTGTAATCTCCTTCTTTGAAAGGAGCGCCTATTTTTTCATAATTCCAGATATTCTCGAGTTTCTTTTTAATCTCTTCTTTAAACGGAATTTTATTCAAATATCCATAAGTAGCTTCATTTTCTGATTTTACCCAAGTTTCTGTTTCTGGGCTTCTATCATCTTCTAACCAGCGATACGGATCAGGAACTTCTGTACCAAAATAGGTGTCTACGGTATCAACTTTTTTTGTGGTAGGATAGGTCACTGCCATATCTGATGATTTTTCTTTTTTTGTTTCACAAGCACTTATAAGTAGAGCTATAGCGCCTAAATATGCTAATTTTTTCATTTGAGAGATATTGAAGTCTTTCAAATATACCTATAAAAAAACCTCCTAATCTCGGTGATTAGGAGGTTTTAACTATTTGTTAAGAGATTGGACTACAGTAATCCTTGTGCAGATAAATACTCTGCAATCTGAACAGCATTAGTCGCTGCCCCTTTGCGTAAATTATCTGCGACAACCCACATATTCAATGTATTTTCTTGAGAGAAATCACGTCGTATGCGACCTACAAACACATCATCTTTACCGTGAGCATAAATAGGCATAGGATATGTATTTGTATCCGGATTATCCTGAACTGTAACACCATCTTGTGCTTGTAAAAGTTTACGAACGTCAGCTAAATCGAATTCATTCTCAAACTGAACGTTAATAGCTTCAGAGTGTCCGCCTACTACAGGGATACGCACTGCAGTTGCCGTAACTGCGATACTACGATCTCCTAAGATCTTCTGAGTCTCGTTAACAAGTTTCATCTCTTCCTTAGTATATCCATTTTCTGTGAAAACGTCACAAGCAGGAATAGCATTGCGATGTATAGGATAGTTATAAGCCATTTCTCCCTTCTCATCATTATATTCATTCTCTAATTGCTGAACTGCTTTTACGCCAGTACCAGTAATAGATTGATAAGTTGAAATTACAAGACGCTTTACTTTGTATTTTTTATGAAGTGGCGCTAATGACAATACCATTTGTATAGTAGAGCAATTAGGATTTGCTATAATTTTGTCTTGAGCAGTTAATTCTGAAGCATTGATTTCTGGAACAATTAGTTTTTTATCAGGGTCCATTCTCCATGCAGATGAGTTGTCTACGACTGTCGTACCTACTTCGGCAAATTTAGGAGCAAATTTAAGAGAGGTATCTCCACCTGCAGAGAAAATTGCAATTTCCGGGCGAGCAGCTATAGCATCTTCCATAGAGCTAATTGTATACTCTTTACCTTTATAGGAAACTGTTTTTCCTACAGAGCGCTCACTGGCTACCGGTATTAATTCAGTTATTGGAAAATTACGTTCTGCTAAAACTTGTAACATTACTTGGCCTACCATTCCGGTGGCACCTACAACAGCTACTTTCATATCTTTTATCTTAACTATTCTTAATCTCCATATTTAAGGAGATGTTGATTAAATACAAACAATTACAATTTGTGTACTACTTTAATTGTCAAAAATAACAACAACTTTTATCAAAGTCGTCAATCTAATATAAAATGAACACATTTGTTTAAAAAGTGACATTTTATATAAATTATACACATTATGTATATTATATAACAAAAAAGAACCCCCGGTGTTTACCGAGGGTTTAGTTAAAAATAAATCTGCAGTGCAGCGGTCTGTACTTATGTACATTTATTTTTATAGACGAATTATTTTTTTCTTAATTCGTCTCGTATTTCAATTAGTAACTCCTCCTGTGATGGTCCTTTTGGAGCAGCAGGAGCGGCAGCTTCCTCTTTCTTCTTAGTTTTTTCATAGCCTTTTAACAGCCAGAAGATTACAAAGCCGACAATGATAAAGTCTATGATTGCTTGTAAAAAATTACCATAAGTTAAAATTGCTCCCCCAGCCTCAACTGCGGCTTCAACGGTTTCATATTCACCGCCATCGAGAGAAAAGAACAGGTTATTAACATTCTTACCGCCCATAATTACACCTATTACGGGCATAATAACGTCTTTTACTAATGAGCCAACAATTTTATTAAATGCTCCACCAATGATTACTGCTGTAGCAAGAGCTACAATGTCACCTTTCATTAAAAAGGCTTTAAAATCTTTTAAAAATGCCATCTTGATTTTGATTAGGTTAATGTCAAACTAGTGCTAATATAGGGAAAATTAGAATTGAAAACCCAACTTTCACTAGTCTAACCCAATTACACGGCGCGGTACGCGTTGAGAAATGGATGTTATTAATTCATAAGGAATACTTTTAATACGTGCTGAAAGTGCAACTGCAGATGCCTCTTTGCCAAATACAATTACTTCATCACCTTCTTCACAATCGATTTTGGTTACATTCACCATTATCATATCCATACAAACATTGCCAATTATAGGAGCCTTTTTACCATTTATCATTACATATCCTTTGCCCTTGCCATAAGCTCTTGAAATGCCATCTGCGTGACCAATAGGTAGAGTTGCAGTACGTTCTTTTTTTGCAGCCGTATGAGCTCGATTATATCCTACAGTTTCACCAATAGAAATTTCGTGAATTTGCGAGATAACCGTTTTTAGGGTAGCCACCGGTTTTAATTTTAGATCTTCTTCCTGCGTGTTGCCATAGCCGTAAAGACCTATACCCGTGCGTACCATATCAAACTGAGCTTGTGGATAATTAATTATCGCAGATGTGTTACTTTGATGCAGTAGTGGTGAATATCCTAGACCTTGAATCATTTTTGAAGCATTTTTTTCAAATGTTTCAATCTGACTAAGCGTAAATGTTTTTTCGTTAGGATCTTCACTAGCAACTAAATGAGAGAACAACGATTTAACCTTTATAGCTTTAGTCTTGGTAATGTATTTAAGAATTTCATCTTCATTAACATCTTTAAAACCAAGTCGATTTAAGCCAGTATTAAATTTAATATGAATAGGGTACTGTTTTTTATTCTTTGATTCTGTAGTTTCAATGAATGATTTTAGAACACGCATGCTATACATACTGGGCTCAAGATCATACGAGATAATGGTATCAAAGTTTTCGATTTGTGGGTGCAAGACAAGGATAGGAGTCTTAATACCTCCTTCTCGTAATGCCACACCTTCAGAAGCATAAGCAACGGCAAAATAATTTATACCTTTCTCCTCTAATTTTTTTGCTACAGCAACAGATTCGCTTCCATAGGCATATGCCTTAACAACTGCAAGAATCATTACATTAGGCGCTACTTTATCTCTGAGATAATCATAATTATGACTCAAAGCATTGAGGTCTACTTCTAGAACAGTTTGTGGCATTTATTCTTTTTTGATTTTATTTTTGAGTTCTTCAGGATCATTAACCTCAATAGTTTTAAGGCGTTCCCTTAACATCGCTTTGTAATAAGCGCCTCTGCTTAGCGGTTCATATTCTTCAGTTTCACCTAGGAGCACTAGATCATCACTAGAGGCTTTTCGGTAACTATATTGTGCTAGATTTCCTGTACGTGTACAAACGGCGTGTACTTTTGTGACATATTCTGCAGTAGCCATTAATGCCGGCATAGGACCAAAAGGATTTCCTTTAAAATCCATATCCAGTCCCGCAACAATTACCCGTATTCCCCGATTTGCAAGGTCATTACATACCTTTACAATCTCATCATCAAAAAATTGTGCTTCATCTATACCCACTACATCACAACTATCTGCGAGAATAGGAATATTTGCAGCAGCAGGCACCGGGGTAGAGCGTATTTCATTAGCATCATGAGAAATCACTAACTCATCATCATAACGCGTATCTATAGCAGGTTTGAAAATTTCAACCTTCTGTTTTGCAAACTGGGCACGCTTCAATCGTCTAATTAGCTCTTCTGTTTTACCAGAAAACATAGAGCCGCAGATGACTTCTATCCACCCAAATTGCTCCTTGTGATTTACAGTATTTTCGAGAAACATTTTGTACTTTTCAACCTCTTAAAGGGCAACAGTGCTATTTTTTGAGGGCTGAGCAAATTTATTAAAAAGACCAGCAATAAACAGAGCAAACAAAAAACTTATGAAGAAGAAATTAAAATCTGACTTGGTTAGCCTGGCACATAAGATTTTAAAAATGGATTCTAATAGCGACTACGAGACATTAAAACTTGAGGCGCTTAAGATTTATGAGGCATTATCAATAATGGCTTATGTGGAGTCCCATTTTGATGGTGCGCAGCCAACTATAGGTAAGCGTGAGATAATTGAAGCACTTGAACAGGAGGATACAGCGGTGCTGGAGGAAAGCATTCAGGAAGTACAGGAAATTCAACAGGCTCCTCAATTTGATTTTGAGTCTAAGAAAGAAGAGACCGATGTAGATCGTATTGCGCGAATTGCAGCGTCTAATACAGAGGTTTATGAACGCTTAAGAAAAGCTGAGGTCGACGAGACTTCAAAATATGCTAAATCTTCTGAAAACCAACAAGAAGAAAAAATTAATCAGGCTTCTCTTTACGAGCCCGTAATGGAAAAGATAAAAGATATTGTTGCGCAAATGCCCTCTGAAGCTGATGCTATTGATGATATGTTTCAGAAGATTACACAAGAGCCAAAGTATGTAAAAAATGATCGTGATGAGATAGGAGAGTATGGTCGTATCCCAGAATTTGAAGAGAAAGAGGCTATAAAAGAAGAAGCAAAACCAAAAAAGCTTAATGATCGAGGTACGGGAGGTCTAACTTTTGGACTTAACGATAGAATTGCATTTATCAAACATTTGTTTAACGGTAATTCTTCAGATTATAATAGAGTACTATCTCAGCTTAATACAGCGCGTTCTAAAGAGGAAGCGTTCAACCTTATTAATACGATGATCAAACCAGACTATAATTCTTGGGAAGGTAAAGAGGTTTATGAAAACCGATTTATGGAATTAGTAGGACGTAAATTTGATTAGAAAGGCAGTGCACTATGGCCAAACTTTATTTAGTTCCCACTCCTATAGGTAATCTTGATGATATGACCTTTAGAGCAATTAAGGTCCTGCAAGAGGCAGATCTTATTTTAGCTGAAGATACGCGTACCAGTGGGAAACTGCTAAAACATTTTGAAATCACTACTCAGATGCATTCGCATCATATGCATAATGAACACAAAACGGTAGAAAATATAGTAGAACGCATACAAGGTGGTCAAACCATAGCACTTATAAGCGATGCAGGAACGCCTGCAATTTCTGATCCCGGATTTTTATTAACGCGGGCTTGTGTAGATGCGGGCATAGAGGTAGATTGTTTACCAGGAGCTACAGCATTTGTGCCTGCTCTTGTAAATAGCGGTATGCCTAATGATAAATTTGTTTTTGAAGGATTTTTACCGGTAAAAAAAGGAAGACAGACCCGTTTTAAGATTTTAGCTGAAGAAGAGCGTACTATCATATTGTATGAGAGTCCGCATAAGCTTTTAAAGACTTTGGCACATCTAGTAGAATTTTTTGGCGCTTCGCGGAAGGTATCTGTTTCCAGAGAAATCTCTAAACTACATGAAGAAACAATCCGTGGTACCGCTGAAGAGGTTCTCAATCACTTTGAGACTAAGCCTCCTAAAGGCGAACTTGTCGTAGTAGTCGCAGGAAAGCCAAAGGATTAGTAAGTATTTAAATTTTAATGAGCGCCCTCAACTTATTGCACTTCTATTCTAAATTGAGGATATTCATTAGCGTCATGGCTTTAAAAACATCTAACATTTAGTAAAGTAATGCACTCAAATTTGTAACTTCCTTGCCAATCTTTATGGTATAACCTTTTGTATAACAGTTTTTTATGAATCAAATTCTTGTACCTATATGTTTATTTTTAACTACTTTAGGTTTTAGTCAGGGAGTTTCATTTCAACGGGTTAATGAATTTTATCTACATGGAGACAGCCAAGTTATAGGCAACAATATTCTAAGCAGTGATCCAAAAATTCCATATAATCGACCTCGAGGAATAAACGATCAAACCGAAATGGTATATGTGGATATTGATAATGATCCAGATACTTTTAGTTCAAGCAGTGCAAATCTGAGTATTCCGGCAAAGAGTAAAATAAAATATGCAGGTTTATACTGGGCTGCAACTTATCCCGGAGCAGTGGGTAAACAAAAAAGCAGAGGGGGTCGTATTTTTTATGACCTAAAGAAAAAGAGAGATCGAGTCTTTGATCTTGTACAATTAAAAATTCCCGGTTCAAAAGAATATACACAAATACAAGGTGAGTTAGTTTATGACGGTATGATTGATGCTAACATAGATTTAAAAAACGCAGCTCCTTATGTATGTTATAGTGATGTAACAAAACTACTTGCAGAAAGCAGTACCGTTTCAGGATCTTATACTTTAGCTAACGTGACTGCCTTAGAAGGAGAGATGTATGGAGGTAGTTCTGCCGGGTGGATGCTCTATGTCATTTATGAAGATGAGAAAGCACCCTTACAATACTTAACAAGCTATAGCGGTTTTAGATATATAGGTACAGAAAAAACTGAAGAATTAGAATTTAAAAACTTTAGAGCTTTATCAAACGGAGCTGTCAAAACATCATTAACGCTAGCCGGCTTAGAAGGAGATTTGGCTCTTTCAAAAGATATTGCTTCTATTTATAGTGCTAAGCAGCAGCAGTATATTCCTCTTAAAAGTAAGGTGCGTTTGGCGACAAATTTTTTCAACAGTAGCATTACAAGAGGGGATAAGAAGTACTTAGACAGGGTACCTAATAGTGAAAATACTCTAGGATTTGACCTGGCACATATTAAGATTTCTAACCCTAATAATGATGTGATTCGCAATGATGCGACAAGTGTAAAGCTTCAATTTAAAACTGAAGAAGACCGGCTATTTGTGTTTTTTAGTGCTTTTCAGACGGAAATAAGCACTTCATTTTATCAAAATGTCATAATAGAAGGTAAGCCCGATACCATTAATGAGGAGCAGAAGAAAATAGAAAGTAATCCTTCCGAAGAAATTAAAATAGAGAATACTATTCTGAAGGAAAGAAGTGATGATTTGAAAGACATGATAAATGCAGAATCGATTGCAATACCTGATTTAGAAAGTGGGTATTATGTTATAAATCATGTTTTTGCAAGAAGTGTAAATGCAGACAAATGGGCTCAAAAGATGAGAGAACAAGGTTATTCTCCTCGTCAGTTTATAAGATCATCAAATAATTATCATTACATATATCTGGATTTTGATACAGACCCCGATGTTTTATATAAACGACTTACCACTTTCAGAACTAATAAAGACCTTAAAAAGGCTTGGATGCTTAAAATAAATTTAGATTAATGCGCTGGACTTTAAAACCCACACCCAATACGATCACAACAACTGCATTAGCAGAACAGCTTAATATTCCTACTAAAATCGCAACATTACTTGTACAGCGAGGTATTGATACATACGATAAGGCTAGACAATTTTTTAGACCCTCATTAGAAGATCTCCACAATCCATTTCTTATGAAAGATATGGATAAAGCTGTATCACGAATTAATACAGCATTCGAACGTGAAGAGAACATCCTGGTGTATGGAGATTATGATGTTGATGGTACTACTAGCGTGGCTTTAATGAGTAGTTATTTGCTAAGTCATTATTCTCAGGTGGCTACCTACATTCCCGATCGTTATGCAGAAGGTTATGGTGTTTCTTATAAGAGTATAGATTATGCTCATGATAATGATATAACCTTAATAATTGCTTTGGATTGTGGTATAAAAGCGATTGATAAAATAGCATATGCAAAAAAATTAGGAATTGATTTTATTGTTTGTGATCATCACAGACCGGGATCAGAGCTTCCCGATGCTGTTGCAGTTTTAGATCCAAAAAGACCAGACTGCAATTACCCTTATGATGAATTATGCGGATGCGGAGTAGGATTTAAACTCATACAAGCTTTAGAACAAGTAAAAGGGCTACCTGTAAAAACGCTAATACCCTATCTCGATCTTGTGGCTACGGCTATAGGAGCAGATATAGTACCTATTACCGGAGAGAATCGGGTACTTGCATTCTACGGGCTCGAAGTTATTAATACGCTACCGCGCACGGGTATTAGAGCGCTTATTCAAAATATAAAAAAGGATGTCTTGACAATTACAGATGTCGTTTTTATTATAGCACCCCGTATAAATGCGGCAGGTCGAATAAAGCATGGATTACACGCTGTGGAATTATTAACAGAGCAAGATGAGGTATTGGCGCAGGAAATGGCTGCAAGTATAGAAAGTTTTAATGCAGAGCGAAAAGATCTCGATAAACTAATAACTGTTGAAGCATTAGAACAAATTAAATTTAATAAGGAAGAAGAGCGTAAAACCTCAGTAGTATATCAAGAAAACTGGCATAAAGGGGTAATAGGAATCGTCGCATCAAGGTTAATTGAAACCTATTATCGACCTACATTAGTGTTTACCAGAAGCGGGGAGAAACTTGCAGCAAGTGCACGATCTGTTAAAGGATTTGATGTTTATGAAGCTCTGGAAGCATGTCGTGATCATATAGAGCAATTTGGTGGACATAAATATGCAGCAGGGCTTACCTTGAACGAAACGCAGTATGAGGGCTTTAAAAATAAGTTTGAAGAAGTAGTTTCTTCCAGTATTGATGACCGATTATTAATCCCAGAAATCTTAATTGATTCGACATTAGAATTAGATGAAATCACCCCTAAGTTTTATAGAATATTAAGGCAATTTGCGCCTTTTGGTCCTGGTAATATGGCACCGGTATTTATGACAAAAAATCTTATCGACACGGGTTATGGTAAATGTGTAGGGGCTAGTGAAGACCATTTAAAATGCACGGTTACCCAAAAGAAAAGCGCTGTTCAAATAGGGGCTATAGGTTTCAATCTGGGAGATAAATGTAGCTTAATAACAAACAAAAAAACATTTAGTGCTGCATATTCATTAGATCTAAATGAATGGAACGGGAATGTAAGTATTCAATTAAAATTAAAAGATATTCAAGAATAATCAATTCTATTTAGATTAATTCTAAACAAGGTTTTATATTTGTGTAAAATCAGGTTTATGAAAAACATCAATATCATTTATCGCAATCACTCAGGAATATCCTTTTATTGGAAATCTGCTAACGATGACATGCTTAAAGCTCAAGTAGTTTTTAGAGATACGGGTTTTTACTTTACTGTAGACCAACTTAAAACTTTTGCGTTTCAAACTCAAGTAGCAAAAACCCAATATACGTGTAACGATTGTCCTAATCCTAAAGACTGCAGGTCTTTGCTTTTAAAAACACCTTCAGATTGTATAGATCTTGCAGTAAGTAAGCAAGAACTGGATGATATGCAGGACCTTTTAGATCAAACTATCCTTAGAATGGAAGCGCAGTCTTATATGCAAACAGCTCTTAATTAGAATACTCTTTTAATGTAAAGCTGGTGCCATCAAAAACACCATAGGTATAATGAATTATCCAATCGCCAAGATTGTGGTATGATGAATTCTCGCCTACCTTAATATGCATTGGTAAATGCCTGTGACCAAATATGAAATAATCGTAGTGTGCAGTTTCTAATTTGCGCTTAGCATAAGCAGCTAACCACTCTTTATCCTCACCTAAGAAAATATGATCATCATCTCCACTAATCAATTTATTTTTTACAGATAAATATTGAGCTATACGCACGCCAATATCTGGGTGAACCCATCTAAAAAGCCATTGAAAAACACCTGATTTAAATACTTTTTTCATCCGTTTGTACCCTTTGTCACCAGGCCCTAAACCATCGCCGTGACCTATAAAGAAACGCTTTTGATTAAACTCAAATACCTGAGGATTGTGATAAACGGGAATATCTAATTCGGTTTTAAAGTAATCTTGCATCCACAGATCGTGATTTCCTACAAAAAAATATATAGGGATACCTTTATCTCTAAGATCGGCTAGTTTTCCTAAAGCTCTTACAAAACCTTTAGGAACCACTGTTTTATATTCAAACCAAAAGTCAAAAAGATCTCCCAGTAAAAAAATAGCTGCCGCATCCTTCTCGATTTCATTTAACCACGCTACAAATTTTAGTTCGCGAGGTTTGCTGGCTTCTGCTGTGGGAGCACCCAGATGATTATCACTAGAGAAGTAAACTTTTTTTCCTTCGGGTATTATAGTTTGCAAAACAGGTTGCTTCATACCTTAAATTTAGGCTAATAACGGCGCTATAGTTAGTTATTCTTTATTGTCTGAGGCATACCACTCTGCAAAACTACTGTCTGTTTCCTGAAGCTTTAAAGAAAAGAGGGTAATGTTACTGGGTAAGTGTTTTTTAATTTTTTCGGCAAAATCAATGACCATCATTTCGCTAGTAGGCTGATAGTCTACCAAAAGTACATTATGCCCGCGGTCTGAAAGTTCTTTTGCAAGTTCTACGTGTGGTGTATTCTTATTAAAAACAGTTGCGTGGTCAAAAACATCAACAATCTCAGCTTTGACAATTTTCTTTAAATCACCAAAATCGATAACCATCCCAAACTTTACATTGTCGCTTTGAGAAATGGGAGTTCCTATAACTGTAACCGATAATTTATAGCTATGACCGTGAACGTTTCTGCATTTACCATCATAACCATACAGTGCATGACCGGTTTCAAACGAAAACTGTTTTGTGATACGTATGTTACTCATCCTTACTTTTTAAACTTTCTTACTAATACAACGACGATAAGTGCAATTGCAAAAATCACATAAATACCTGTTCCGCTTAAGAACTCTAAAACTTCCATTTATTATAGTATTAAAGCGGTAAAAATACTAAAGTAATTGACCGAAGCCTAAATTTTAATAGGAAGAAAAAAACACGTTTATTTTAATATATTTTATACGTTATTTGCCGCCATGGAAACACAGCTTTTTGAACAATTGCAATTTACAGAAAATACTGTTTATGAGAATCTTATAACAGAGATCTTGGAGAACAGTTATAGTATTATTGATGATTTTTTTGATGCTTCAGAAATTGAAGAACTTCGGGATTCGTTGAAGGATATTTACGAAGCAGATTGCTTTAAGAAGGCCGCAATAGGGGATAAGTTTAATGAAGAGGTAGATAAAACCATACGCGGTGATTTTATTTTATGGATAAATGAAGCAGAAGGAAGAGCTGTAGAACGACGATTTTTTAATAAAATTAATAATCTGGTAGATTACTTAAACCGCACTTGTTTTTTAGGAATTTTACAAAAAGAGTTTCATTATGCTGTATATCCCACCGGTACATTTTACAAGAGACATTTAGATACTTTTCAAAATGATGATCGTCGTAAATTATCGATGGTGTGTTATTTAAATGATGATTCTTGGGTAGCGACGAATGGGGGAGAACTCACACTTTATTTACCTTCTGAAAATGGAGAGACAGCCTTAGATATTATTCCGAAACCAGGTCGTATGGTTATTTTTGAAAGCCAAGTCTTAGAACATGAAGTAAAACCAGTCTTAGCTTCCGAGCGTTTAAGTATTACCGGCTGGTTAAAGACACGCTAGCAGAACCGTAAATCTTTATAGGGGTCGTCTAAATATCGGAAGATACTTTTGGTTTAAATCGCTGTCTGAATTTCAAGATTAATGCGCCACTTCTAATGAGCATCCAGATGGTAAAGGCAATCCAAACAGCGTATAATTTGAGCCCAAAATAATCACCTATAAAAATGGCCGGAACAAAACCAAAAAAGGTAGCAGCCATTAGCACGTTGCGTAGATATTTCATTTCACCCATTCCTTTAAATATTCCATCAAAAATAAAGGCTACGGCATTTATTGGCTGCATTAATATGATGATAAAAAATAATGCTGTGAACCGGGTTATAACCTCTGGTTCTTTACTAAATAAGAGTCCGAGTGGTTCATAAAGTAATACAGAAACCAGCATTAAGCCACCAGAAATTATCAAGCCATACTTTGTGAGTTTCTTGCTTAATTCCCACAGGCTATTATAATCTTTTGCTCCTAGAAAACGGCCGGCTAGAATATTACCTGCAGCTGCATAACCGTCTATAAAAAATGCTGAAAAAAGCCAGATATTAATAAGAATTGTTTGGGCAGCTATATATGATGCGCCATAGTCTGTGGCAAATGAATTTGCAAGATATAGCGCCACATTAAGGGCTATAGTGCGTACAAAAAGATTGAGCGCCATGCCTACCAATCGCCATAACTCTGGATGAATAGGAAATTTTAATTTTAGACTTACATTAGTCTTTGTAAGTACAAGAATAAGTGATAAAACAGCCATAATTGCCTGCGCAATTAAACTTGCGTATGCAGCTCCTTCTAATTGTAAAGCGGGTATATATCCTTCAATCCCATAAACCAATGCAAAATCCAGAACAATATTTAATGCTGCCCCTATAAGAGCAACAACCATAGGCCAGAATGTATTTTGCAACCCTCTAAAAATACCAAAAATGGCAAACGTGAATAAGGTAAGTGGAAACCCCCACACTCTGATGGAATAGTATTGCACACAATAGTCGAGAATGAGTCCGCTGGCATTATATAAGGAGAATATCTGCTCTATAAAGGGTAGCGTAGTCGCTAAAAGTAAAACACTAAGTAATATATTAAAGTAGATTGCCTGGGCAGGAAGTGTACTTATTTCTGAAATTTTATCAGCACCATAATATTGAGCAATTATCGCCTGCAGTGCACTTCGGGTTTGACCTAGCACCCATATTAAAGCAGATAGAAAAGAACCTACAATACCTACTGCGGCAAGTACTTCAGTTGCATTAACAGGAATATTCCCTACGACTGCTGCATCTGTTGCAGATAATATAGGCTCTGCAATACCAGCTAATAATGCTGGGATTGCTAAGCGATTGACATTTTTAAAAGAAAGCGTATTAGATTTTGACATTTATTGCTGCTTACAGCGAAAATACATTTCTAAATGCAATTCTTATAAAACGAGTTCGTAGCAATGAAAAGGGAATTCACTTTGTTTTGGAAAAAAGATGTCTCCAAGTTTATGATAGCCACGTTTAGTATAAAAATCATTATTTCGTAGATTTTTACTAAAGGTGTCTAGTCGTACTGAAACATAATTATTTTTTTCAGCAAAACTTTCCGCATAAAGCATAAGCTGCTGCGCGATGCCTTTACCCTGAAAATCGGGTTGTACGGCCAGCCTGTGAATGTAGATACTTTTAGCATCTCCGGGAGTAAGCCACTCAACCTGCTCGTAGATGTCATCTTTTAAATTAGAAATCACAATTGTACCTATTATTTTTTCACCTTGAGCAAATACAAAGAGTTCGTTACGTTTTATATCGTCTTCAAAAGCCGCGCGTGAAGGATATGTATCATTCCACTGAAATATATTTTTCTGTATCATTGCTTCTGCACAAGCTCTTGTGAGATTGAGTATAGCATCGATTTCCTGAGTTTCTGCTTTGCGAATCATATTGTCATAATGTTCATTGAAAGTAATCGTTGTTAAGCTTCCCTCCAAATGGAATACGGTCTTACGATGTCATCTTTATGAGGTTTTATGGACTACTTGAATTGCAATTACTTGTTTAATAGACTGCTAGGTGTGATTTGATAAAAAATTTTTATAAAGACATTTTATTTATATTTACGATCTCAAAAATGGGGATGTAGCTCAGTTGGCTAGAGTGCTTGACTGGCAGTCAAGAGGTCGTGGGTTCGAATCCCATCTTCTCCACAAGGGTTTTCAGAGCTTTTATCTGGAAACCCTTTTTATTTGCACGCAATTTGAAAATTTAAAGTTTTTGACACATTTGACGGATTGTTCATTAAAAAAATCAAGCTTATTCTATTAGAAAAGATGACTCCCAATTTTGATGTAGTGGGACATACTTCTGTATAATATATTTCGTCACGGCTTTTAGAGTTTTCCCATTTATCGGATGCACTCCTGGGGCAGTATAGTATTCAATCGTTCCTTCGTTAGTTTTATAATACCAGATAAGGGGTTTGTCAGTTTCTTCAGCAAAAAAAGGAGTAGCCATATTCACTTTAACACGCTTAAAGTTTTTTAGTCGTGTGTCTTCATAAGGTTCTATCGGTGTACCGAACTTAGAATAGGGTTTTTCGGAACAGGAAATTTCTTCATAGCTAGCCCCATTCCATGTCATACAGGCTCCAGATTTTGTATTGTTTAAATCTATACTGTTGTAATTCATATGTGCAGCGATAGCCATACAAATTATAACTAGGGCAGCAATGACCAAAAATTGCAATTTCTTTTTAGATGCCGGTTTTGCTGTTTCAGTAGGCTTTGATATATCTAATGTAGAATCTTGAGGACGTGTGGTTTTAACTGATTTTTTTGAGACATAATCAGCATAATCTTGATATCCCAAATAAATACAGAATTCATCAATACTATCTGAATTTGGAGCATAATCTAGATCTCGGGTTTTGGTTATGAATTTATTATGGGTTCGTTCAAGAGTTTTATAACTCAACCTGGATTCTAATTCAATCTGTTTGGATAAAGCATGTTTGCTATGTGAAGCCGATTTTGTTTTGGCTTTTTCGAATACTTCTTCAACAATTTTTTTAGTTAATCGTTCATCCATCTTATCAAAAATACAAATAATATGTAGACAACTTTTAGACAAACCCAATGTGAACCCTTGTTTTTACGGGGTGTCCATTTGCTGTCTAAAAACTGTCTATTGTCTGTCTGCAACTACTCTTTCATCTTCCCTTTACTTTGTCCCAGAGAATACTTGCTGCTATGTGTTGCTAACATAGCTTTTCTAGAACAAGCATTCTTACGGAAATCTATAATGCAGTGGCTCAAGCCAATTTGGAAAGTAGCTTAAGGCTGCTGCGTAAGATTTCCACTTTCCAAAAAAAACAACAGGAGTACTCCAAAACTCAATGGTGGCTGTAAAGCAAAAAGCTGGTGAAATCCCAGACGGCCACCTCTTTGTTTAATTCCAAATTTTAAAAAGATGAAAAAAATTATAATAGCCATATTTATTGTGGCCTTAAACGGGGTGGTTACCTCTTGCAGTGCAGACGCTTATGAAGAAAGTTTAATTAATGGAACTCAGGCCACTGAGGGAGATGATGAACAAATAACACCTCCACCTCCGCCTCCTGAAGGTATGGGAGATTAAATGAGTTTGAGTCTTAATAAATAGGAGCTGTACCATAAGGTATAGCTCTTTTTGTAGTAGTTTAGCTAAAAACTTTTTTGAAGAAAACGCTACTCTTACTCACTTATATTCTACTGATCTCTTGCACAGGAAAGCAGAGAAGTTTGCAAAGTACACCAACCACTCGTATAGACAGTACACTTAAATATTTTGAAGAATCGAAAAATGAGGATTTAGCTTTAAACGCACAATACGAATTAACAGAAAAGGCGTTTAAATTAATCAGTACTATTCCATCTGATACTTTATTACTGAAAATTTTATATCAAAAAAACTGGTTGCATCTTTCGTTAGGACAATATGATAGTCTTATCAAGTATGATAAAGTTTTGAGCCGAATACCTAAGCAGTTTCAAAATGAGTTAGTATTAGCCAAGCAAAACTACTTAATGGGATATTACTACGAAATAATAGCAGAAATACCCGATAGTGCTTTTGTACGTTACAATCGCTCTAAGACTTATTATCAACGAGAGAAAGATAGTAGTTGGATTGGAAAAAATTTGTTGAATATGGCTAATATTCAGCAAGCTCAAAGTGATTTTTTTGGAAGTAAAGAAACCTTAACTGAAGCTTTGCAATATTTTGGAGAAAAGAGTAAAAATGAAACAGCTTCTGCATTCAGTACTTTAGGAACAAACCATCGTAAACTCTTTAATTATAAAGATGCTGAAACATACTTTTTAAAAGCTATAGCTTTGACTGAAAGTGAAGAGAATGGGTTAAGCATTAAAAATAACTTAGCAGTAACTTATATAGATAATGGAGAATTTTTTAGAGCAGCCAAACTCTTAAATGAAATATTAGAGAGTTCCTCATTAAAAATAGAAAGTTCTCAACACGCTCGTGTCTTAGATAATTTGGCATACGCAAACTGGTTATCTAACAAACCAATTAAAAAAGATTCTTTTTTAAAGCCATTATACTTGCGTAAACAAGCAGGTGATAAGCGTGGCTTGCTTTCTAGCTATACACATCTAGGCGAGTTTTACAGCAAGATAGAACCGCAACGGGCTGCCCGTTATTTTGACTCCGTAATTCAACTTTCAAAAACGATTAGAGTTCCCAGGGCAGAAAAAGATGCCATGAAACACCTGATGCAGTTGTTTCCAGATCGTGTAGAAATACACAACCGCTACATCTTTTTACAAGACAGTCTCTACAAGCAAGAGCTTAAAGTAAAAACTCAGTTTGCCAAATACAAATATGATGATCAAATAAAACAGGAATCGATACTAAGGCTAGAAAAAGAAAATGCGGAAGCCGAGCTAGAAGCTATTCAAGAACGCAATATGAGATATTGGTTTCTTGGAGGAACAGTTTTCTTAGCCTCTGTGTTGGCAATTGGTTATTATTCAAATAGACAACGCGTTAAACGCTTAAAAGCCCAAAACCGAGCAGATCGTGTTGAGGCTTCTTACGCTACAGAAGCGGCTCTATCACAACGTTTACACGATGATTTTGGGGCAGGTTTACATCACTTGATGCTATTGGTGCAGAGTAAAGCTGATCCTGAAAAAATACTCGACGAGCTTGATGAGCTCTATCAACAAAGTCGGGATTTTTCGCGCGAAATCAATGCCGTCGATACCGGTGCAAATTTTAAGGAGGTCCTTTATGCTATGCTGAATTCTCAAAAACCAGAAGAAACACAGCTGCTTATTGTGGGTGGTAAAGATATACCCTGGCAATCCCTGAGCAATGTGACCAAAATAACTCTTTATAAAGTCTTACGGGAGTTGTTTATCAATATGAGTAAACACAGCAAAGCTAAACTTGTTATCTTAAACCTCAAGCAACAGGCAAAAAAACTTGAAATTCGATACTCAGACAATGGTATAGGGGTTGATACTTCTACAGGAATTGAGAAAAATGGGCTTTTCATTACTGAAAAGCGTATTGAAGCCATAGGAGGAAGCATTAGTTTTGAATCTAAACAAGGCAATGGTTTTAAGGCTATGATTATGATTCCTAAATAAAAAAGTTTTTCAATATGTTTAATAAAGTACTATAGGAGAAGATTTACAAGGTAAAAAAAACATTGTTTCATCTCTCATTTCAATTAACGCGCTCTCCAAATTTTAAGAAGATTTCATAATGAGATTTTGTTGCAATCAGACCTTTTAATTGCATTATTCCCATACGGTGCAAACGTTCAATTTTCTTTGGCCAAAATGGTATTCAATCTATTTATTACTGATTTTTCTTTAAAAAAATCACATTCTACGAAAGCTACTTTCCGGGATAGCATAGATAGATAAAGCCAGAAAGCTGTAGGCTGGTTTTAAAAGTCATTGTGAATTCGATAGAAGAAAATCCTTTTGAGATAGTGTCATAACTGGAAAAGAAAATGGATCCGCATAACTCTGCACAGAAAGGCGATACATTTAAGTTCTCGTCTTTTATTTAAATTTCCTTCCTCTAGATTTATTAAGTTTTCGTGTCGATTTCACAGTCTGGTAACTACACACATCCTAAAAATTAATTTTCAGCGTAACAAGTTCTGTTATTTTTGTTTGCGTTTGTCTTTGATATCAGACAAATGGATTCCTTTTTCATCATCAAACTTTTCAGATTTTGGACTACCAATTATTTGAGCAGCATAAACACCAGAGTGGCCAGAGAATAAATAAGCGGTACTACACGCTAATGCAATAAAAACTCCAGACTCTATACCAAAAAGTTCAATTCCCATAATTGTACAAGCGATAGGTGTATTTGTAGCGCCTGCAAAAACAGCTACAAATCCCATACCTGCTAATAAATCCATAGGTAAAGGCACAAACCAAATTAGTGCATTCCCCAGAGTTGCTCCTATATAAAATAAAGGAGTCACCTCGCCTCCTTTAAAACCGGCACCCAGCGTGAATGAGGTAAATAATAGTTTTATTAAAAAATCGTAGGAGTTCATTGATATATTAAACGAATCTACAATTGTAGGTACACCTAAACCTATATATTTTGTTGTACCAATTGCATATACTGCGATTGCAATTACGACTCCGCCAATAACGGGTCGAAGGGGAGGATATTTGAGGTGTTTTTTAAATAAATCACTCCAGAAGTGTGTAGATTTTGAAAACAACATACTCACCAAACCAAAAATTACTCCTGCTAACAGTGCCCAAAGTAAGTTTTGGGGATTCATTTCTACGATAGAATCTATATGATAATGAGTGTGTGTAACATTCCAAATCTTACAAAAATAATCTGCAAGAATTGCCGCTAAAAAACTGGGGACAATTGCGTCGAGACGAATTCTGCCAAGAATCAGAACTTCTAAAGCAAAAATTCCTCCTGCGAGTGGTGTTCCAAAAACAGAAGCAAAACCTGCGCTTATACCTGCTATAAGTAAAATTTTACGATCTCGATTTGAGAGTTTTAGAATCTTAGTAAATTGGTCTGCTATGGCTCCTCCAATTTGAACTGCGGTTCCTTCCCGCCCGGCAGATCCGCCAAATAGGTGAGTAGCTAGAGTTCCGAAGAGAACTAAAGGAGCCATTCTAAAGGGAATAATTTTTTTTGGCGTATGAAATTCTTCAAGAAGTAAGTTATTTCCTTTTACTACACTATTACCGTATAAGTGATAGGATAAACCAACAATAAATCCTGCCACGGGTAGCAATGCTATAATCCAAAAGTGAGACTCTCTATAAGCAGTCACCCAATCAAGACTAACGAGAAAAAAGGCAGAAACACTACCTGCGATTGCTCCTAAAAATGTACAAATAATGAGCCATTTGAAGAGGTAAAGCAGTGCTGGAATTTGTTCTATTTTAGATAGATAGAGCTTTAGCTTGTTGTTATCCATAAAATTATACCATATCGAATTACTTTTTCTAGCAATTCGAAATAACGACAGCTTTTGATGAAATGAAAAGAGCTTATGCCGTTTTGTTTAGGCGCAAATATACTAGAATAACTAAACTCTATAGTAATACTAAGGTTATCCTCTGGACTATAAATTTTTATTTCTTTTGATCAAAGAGTATTTTGACGTGAGGTTTATTGATCTCTATTATTGTGAATACACCAAGCAGGATGCCTAGAATACCAGAAAGGCAAGATAATATGGCTACTACAAGTACAAAAGTATAGTTACGAGCTTGGCCAATATATTTAGCTGCCAATAACGAAAGTATACCTACAATCAAACAAATCAAAAAACCTATTCCAAGAACAATTGCCAGTATACTTTGGACACCTATATCTGCAGAAGGAATGCTATTTGTTTCGCTGGTATAACTGTAGATAAAAATCAAATAACCTAATAGAATCAAGGATCCCAGTAATGTAAGTACACCCTTAATTATATATAAAATTCTGAAAGTGTTGAGATTGTTTGACTGCAGTTCCATAATTATCTGTTTTAGGTATAGGTAGTTATAATATACTAATTGTTACAAAATGCTATAAACTACAAAACCCCAGAACTCGATCTGGGGTTTTATAATTGATGTTTTAAAAAATTAAAAATTATTCCTGAGTCGGTTCCCAAATATCATTTTCAAAATTTACATCAGTAATTATTTTCTCTGGATCAAGCTCAACTTTACTTAACTTTTTTGTGCTATTCAGCATATAATTCCATGAATTACCGCGCTGCCAGATTTCTACAGGAAGCGTTATCAACTCGGTAGTGTTATCATCAAAAGTCACCTCCATCTTTACAGGCATAGGGACTTCACCTTTATTTACAATAGTTATGATATAATTACCCTCTTTCTCACTAACTGTGTCAATAGCTAAATCAATATTACCCGTACCATAGAACCAGCTTTTCCAAAACCAGGCTAGATTTTCACCAGCGACATTTTCTATATGGTTAAAAAAGTCTCTGGGTTGTGGATGTTTGTAAGCCCAAGTTTTGATATACGATTTAAATGCATTGTCAAAGCGCTCTGGTCCTAAGATGTATTCACGAAGCATAAATAATCCCTGTGCAGGTTTGTAATACGCTGTCATCCCAAGGTTTCTTAGATTTGTCGCATCTGGATAGGTGTCTATACCTTCCCGATTAGGACTATTAAACCAGCCTACGGTATTGCGTACTTTGCTAAGATTTGCAGGATACTCTCCATTATTAAATTCTAGTGTGCTATAGTGGTTAATAAAAGTATTAAAACCTTCATCCATCCAGGCATAACGTCTTTCATTAGATCCTACAATCATGGGAAACCAGTTGTGACCAAATTCGTGATCTGTAACACCCCATAATCCAGCTCCTTTAGATTTCCAACTGCAAAAACTCAATCCGGGATATTCCATACCGCCTATTTCTGCAGCAACGTTTACAGCTGTTGGATACGGATATTCAAACCATTTATTAGAATAATTCTCTATAGAGTTTTTAGTATACTCTGTAGATCGTGACCACGCTTCTTCACCAGAACTTTCAATAGGATAAACAGACTGGGCAACAGCTTTATTTCCATTGGGTAAATTGATCTTTGCTGCATCCCAAATAAATGCTTTAGAAGATGCAAATGCTACATCACGGGTGTTTTTCATCTTAAAATGCCAAGTGAGTGTACCGTTTTGTTTAGCTCTTAATGACATATCATTAAGTTCTTCTGGCTTTATAATGTATACCGTCTCATCGCTATTCTTTGCTTGATCCATACGGTCGCGCATTTTAGAAGACATCACATCTTTAGGGTTTTGTAATTCACCTGAAGCTACAACGATATGGTCGAATGGAGCAGTAATTTTAAAATCATAATCTCCATAATCTAGGTAAAATTCGCCTGCGCCAAGATAAGGTTCTATATTCCAGCCTTCGATATCATCTAATACCGCCGCTCTGGGAAACCATTGTGCTAAGGCAAAGATGGTTCCGTTTTTTGTGTCTACACGTCCCATACGATCCATACCATCCTGAGGAATTTTATATTTAAAATTCATAGAGATCGTAGCTTCCCCACCTTTTGCAGCTAGAGGTTCTGCAAAAAATACTTGCATACGCGTATCTGTAATTATGTGTTTTGAGGAATTGCTGCGTTTTACTTTGGCGTTTAAATTTGAGAGCGTATAACCGCCATCTACATCTCCATTATAGCGATTACCAGCGATAGGGGTTGTGAGTGTTCCTCTAGAGTTTTCCGTAAAACGGTTTTGCTCCAGATGCATCCAGATGTAATCTAATGCTAACGGACTATTATTTGTGTAATGCAGCGTGACTTTACCCGTGATAGTTTGTGCTTGCTCATTAAGCGTAGCTTCGATAACATAATCGGTTTCATTTTGCCAATAATTCTCACCGGGCTCACCAGTGGCAGAACGAAACTCATTACCACTATGTTCAAGAAATTCGCTGAAAAGAGGTTGATTATAAACTTTAGTTTCCTGAGCATTAACTAAATTAAGTGTAGTCAGAGTTAGTGTTGCAAAAGCAAGTTTTTTGCTGAAATTATTCATTTACTAAAAAAGTTTGATTGAGTTTTAAATGTAATTCTATTTTATCAAATAGTATCTGTAGTGTTGATAGCCAATCTTTAATTAATAGATATTCTATACTTCCTTTTCTGTAAAGGGGATGTCGATGTCTAAAATCTCATCAACTAGCTGCAAGAGATATTCTTGGAAGGTTTCAATAAGATCCTGAGTAATTAAAGAGCTTCTATCTTTATTCAGTTTTAAGAAACCTTCTTTTAAATTTTTAAAAGATATAATACCGGCTTCAGTACTTTGAGGAAGCCCTTCAGATTTATAAAGCATTAGTGCATAACACAAAACTTGAAATGCCTTAGATTGTTTGTTATAATCTGAAATAAGATCATCCCATTCCTTTAGAACAAGATGTCCTTTTTCGACTCTTCCGGTTTTATAATCTAAAACTCTTAAAACATTATTTACAGTATCTATTCGATCTACTGTTCCTCTTAATGTCACTCCTTCTCTTATTGTGACACTATATTTTGCCTCTAGAGCTTTAATTATAATCTGGTTTCCACTCCCTATCTCATTTTGCTCTAGAATTAAGAAATTGCGTACAAATTGCTTGGCAACGTTAAAAATTATCAGGTTTTTACCTGTATCAATATTTATCGCATTGTACCAGATCGCAAATTGTTTACGTACTTCCTGTTCAATACCTGCCTCCATTTTGGTGAGGATAGCGGGAGTAAGTACCGTGTTCAAGTTCGGTTCATATAATTTCTCTAGTGTTTCATGAACCACAGTCCCCAGTGTGTTGTGAGCAATGATATCCTCAACTTCGTCAAGTTCTTTAATGCCTAAAACATATTTATAATAAAAATCAATAGGATTTCTAATGTAAGTTGTTAAAGCAGATGGAGATAAACCTGCCTCGACATGTTTTTTAATACTAGCAATTATCTCTGGTGTTTTTTCAATTTTTTTAAGCGTTTTGGGCTTTAAAGTCACACCGGCACTTGCTGTTTGTTCTTTGTATGAGTAGTTTACCTCGGGATCTGTAGCTAGCTGCAATAAAAAACGGCTTTTCTCACCACTATTAAGACCGCCCGCTTCGTTGTTATAAAGAAGATTTATATGTAGCGAACGCTGTAAAAGTCTAAAAAAATGATAGGCATATATGGCATCCTTTTCTCTATAGGTAGGTAATTTGTATTCTATCTTTAAGTCAAACGGTATAAAGCTGTTTTGGCTTTTCCCTGAAGGGAAAGTTCCCTCATTGAGCGAGGTAATAATAATATTTTTAAAATCGAGTACTCGAGATTCAAGTACTCCCATAATTTGTAAACCTGAATAGGGATCACCTCTAAAATCTAATGTTTCTTTACTAAGTAATTCTTTATAAAACTGTTTAAGCGTCTTGATGTCTCCCAGATAAGTATAGGTGTCATTTAAATTTTTAAGCTGATTAAAGAGTTCTAAAAAAGCGTGTAGAAATTCTAACTGTAACCAGTTTTTTTGAGGAAAGAGTTCTTCTTTTAAAAGCTGTATGATTTTTAAAATAGCTGCTAATGCTTGCTTACTATTATCTTTCCAAGAACTGAATATAAGTTGTAGTGCAGTAGACTCGCTGGTAATATTTAGTTTTAAAGGATCTATGTAAATTAGATTTTTCTGAGTTATCTCTTTTTTTATAGTCAGCCGAATATCTCCTAAGAGAATTATTGCATATTGTTGATCTAGTAAAGCGAGTACATCTTTATAATAAAATCCATTTTCTTTAAAGTTGAGTTGTAATTGAAACCAGTTTTCAAAGAAAGCAGCTTGGGCTACTTGCTGTAAAGGCAGACCCATAGTAACATTTAATGCCTTAATATTATTTGGTAACGAATTTAACAAAGGTAATAGGAGTGCTTCATCACCAAGAATTACTGCTGTGTTTTCTAGATCGTTTTGTGAGAAATCTGCTAATAATTGTCCTACATATTTAATTTGGCCAATATTCTGTGAGATTCCGGTAGCAACAATGTTCTTTTCTGAATTGTATCGAGATTTCCCTTTTACTAAAATTGAATTATCAGGATTTAATTGGGGCCAGGATTTAAGGTATGTTCTTATAAACGTACTGGCAACATGATGTTGATCTTCTAAGAAATACGGATCAATATCCCAGAAAACCTTAGTAGATGGTCTGGTTAAGAATCTTTTAATAATTTCTTGTTCTGCTGTGTTTAAAGCATTAAATCCACAGAAATGATAATGTTGCTCATCATTTTTAAGATAGTCATCTATATTTTCAACTGCCTTTCGGTAAAGCATACCTTGATAGCCTAGACCTAACTTTTCTAGATGTGTTTTGTAATTCTCATAATAGTCTGCTATAGATTTCCAGAAAATAAGGTAATTAGAGACTAGCGTAGAAGATTTGTCTGTTGACCAATGGTTTAATTCCTTTATAGCACTTAGATAATCAAAAAAAGGTTTGGTAGCTATAAGGTGTCGGTCTATCTCATTAAAATCGCCTAACAGAGTTTGTCCCCATCCAAGAAAATTTAGAAATGATTCTGGCTCCCCTTGATTATATTGTTGTTGATATATGTGATACAATTCGACTTGTAATTGGGTTTGTGATGCAGGAATCAATCCTGATACATCCTCAACAAGTTCTTCTATGCTTAATGTCTTTGGCAGAAAGCATACCTCATCTTTTAACTTCTTTTTTATATTCTTAATAAAAAAACTCCCAGCTCTTTTAGAGGGTAAAACAATCACCGTTTGAGAAAGCGGTATGTTAGAGTTTAATAAATCTTCAATGATCTCGTCGATGAATGTAGTCATATGCTAAAAATAAAAAACGCCCCGAATAAACGGGGCGTTTTAAAAAAATATTGTAATCAGAATCTAGTCTGAAAATAATCTTACTTTAAAGTAAGTTTCACACGTCTGTTAAGTTGCATACCTGCAGCTGAAGTGTTAGGAGCGATTGGCTGCTCTTCACCGTAAGCGTGAATCATAAGGTTGCTAGCGTTAGCACCTTTGGAGATTAAGTAATCAACAACTGATTGAGCTCTTCTTTCAGAAAGACTCATGTTGTAAGCATTACTTGCACGGCTATCAGCGTGACCTTCAACTTCAAATTTAGCGTTAGGATATTCCATAACGATTGCAGCGATTCTATCTACAGTAGCTAAAGAGCTCTTACGGATAGTAGCTTTATCTGTATCAAATAAGATACGACCAGCTTCACCATTTAATTCTTCTAATACAGCAGCGTCAACTTCTGGACAACCATTGTTAGAAGCAGGACCAGCTACGTTAGGACATTTGTCATCTTTATCAGCAACACCGTCACCGTCTGTATCTACGAATGGGCAACCATCGTTAGAAGCAGGACCAGCTTCGTTAGGACATTTGTCTTCTGCATCGATAACACCATCACCGTCAGCATCAGGGCAACCATTAGTTGCAGCAGGACCAGCTACGTTAGGACATTTATCTTCATTATCAGCGATACCATCACCGTCAGAATCAGGACATCCGTTGAATTCTGGTAAACCAGCTACTTCAGGACAAGCATCTTCAGAATCTTTTATACCATCACCGTCTGTATCAGGACATCCGTTGAATTCTTTAAGACCTGGAGTTTCAGGACACTCGTCATTTTTGTCATAAACACCATCACCATCAGTATCTTTTCCACCAAAAGCAAAACCTACACCAACTACGTGTTGCATGTGCTTAGTATAATGATCTTCAAACGCGTGCTTATAAGTAGTAGATAAGTCGAGGTTAATTTTATCGCTTAACCAGATTTTTAAACCTACAGTACCATTAGCGGTACCATGGCTAGGCATATCACCCACAAATACATATCCACCACCAGCTCCTAGATATGGATCAAACCAGCCACCTTCTCCAAAAAGAGCATCACGGAAGCTATAAGAGAACATACCATCAACAGCATAATAAGCCAAATCATCTGCAGCTACATCTCCTAACTTATCAATTTTGTTAATTGATCCTCTTAGGCCCAATGCAAAACCGCTACCTATATAACGACCTACATATAATGTAGAAACTGATGGAAGAATATTCCAGTGATCCTCCTGGTTATACATTTCATTAAACAAACCTCCTGTAAAAGGTCTTGCATCTGGATCTACAGGGTATGTGTCTACCGCGTTTACACCAATACTAACAGCCCAAGGGTTGTTTTTGTCCTGTGCATTTGCCTGACTCATGCCGATCACGACAAGAGCTGCAAATAAAAATAATTGAGTAAGATTTTTCATGTTAAGTAAGTAAAATTTAAGTGTGTTAATTGAAGCAAATGTAATTTGTTAAAAATTAGCAACAAAATCAAATTTGAGAAAAATCGAATAATCGCTTATTTAAGATGATTCTGGCATTTGATTTGTTGCATAGCTAATAACAAGTTAGATTATTTTATAAGTGATATTTCAACTCTACGGTTCTGTTGTCTACCAGCTGCTGTAGCATTATTTGCTACTGGCTTAGTTTCACCAAATCCTTCTGAAGATAATCTTGATGCAGGTAATCCTTTTTCAATTAAATAATTTTTAACTGAAGCAGCGCGCTCGTCAGATAACTTTAAGTTATATGCATCACTACCTTGACTATCTGTATGACCTTCTATTAAGAATCTTGTGTTAGGATACTCCATCATAGTCCCAGAAACATTATCTAAAGTTTCAAAAGACTCTTTACGTATTGTTGCTTTGTTTAGGTCAAAAAGAACTGTTCTAACCTGTACATTGATTTCTTCTAGAACTTCAACAGTTACTTCTGGGCAACCATTGTTTGCTACTGTACCAGGAACTGTAGGACACTCATCATCCTTGTCTAATACACCATCATTATCTTTATCTTGGTAAGGACAACCATCATTAGCTGCAGGACCAGCTTCATTAGGACATTTATCTTCAGCATCAGTTACTCCGTCACCATCAGCATCTGGACAACCATTTAAAGCAGGTAAACCAGCAACATCAGGACATTTATCTTGAGGGTCTGCAATACCATCACCATCAGAGTCAGGGCAACCATTAAATTCTGGTAAACCAGCAACTTCTGGACAAGCATCTTCAGAATCTTTTATTCCATCACCATCAGTATCAGGACATCCATTAAATTCTTTTAAACCAGGAACGTCTGGACATTCGTCATTTTTATCAAAGATTCCATCACCGTCTGTATCAACTCCACCAAAAGCGAAACCTATACCTGCAGTGTGTTGCATATGTTTAGTATATCTATCTTCAAATGCGTGCTTGTACGTTGTAGATAAGTCTAAACTAATAGACTCTCCAAGCCAAAGCTTTAAACCTACAGTTCCGTTAGCTGTACCGTGGCTAGATAAATCACCTACAAATACGTAACCACCACCTACACCTACATAAGGATCAAACCAGCCGCCTTCTCCAAAAAGAGCATCGCGGAAGCTATATGTAAATGTACCGTCTAAACCGTAATAAGCAAGATCATTAGCATCTGTATCACCAAGCTTCTCTATCTTATTTAAAGAACCTCTAACTCCAAAAGCTAAACCGCTACCTATGTAACGACCTACATATAAAGTAGAGATAGAAGGTAGAATATTCCAGTGGTCATCTACATTATACATTTCATTAAGAAAACCACCTGTTAAAGGTCGATTGTCTTCATCTACAGGATAAGTGTCAACAGCGTTAACTCCAACACTTATATACCAAGGGTTATTTGCATCTTGAGCCAAAACTGTGTTTGCTCCAAAGAATACTGCAAAAAACATAAACAATATACTAGTACTTTTAATCATATTTTTAAAGGATAAGTTATTCAATACGGGGGTAAAAGTAGTTTGTTAAAATTTAGATACAAAGCGGCAATTGATAAAGTTTTATTAAACCTTTATTAAGAATTACAAAAAAGGAGAAGTATTTATTAACTTATAAGCATTAAAATATATCTTGTAGGTAACTGCAGATCAGACACATAAACATATTTAAAATTCTATTGTTAATAAGTCACCTTAAGTTAATTTGTGTTTTTATTAAGGGATGTATATCTGCTCCTCCTCATTGAGATATACAATAATTTTCTTCCTAATGGTATATCCCATGGTAGTTAAAGCCTTAGCATACACATCTATTTGATCTTTATGGGAGTCATTTTTTGAACCTGTTTTATAATCCAATAACCATACTTCTTTATCAGCGTTAATCTCCAAACGGTCTGGTCTAATAGTTTTTCCGTTTAAATTTATATCCCTTTCGTTTAAAATAGTATTGCTTTTATTGAAGAATCCTTCCGTTTTTAATAAGACTATCAATCCTTGTAATTTTTCATAAAGAACCTGGTAGTAATCGGCCTCTATTAATCCTGTAGTGCGGGCTTTATTTAATGCTGAAATTATATCTTCTTCAAATTTTATATTTTCCATAAGTTCATGGATAACATTCCCCAGATTTATTGCCTCAACCAGTTCAGTATCCCACAACGTATCAGCTTGGGTAACCATAATAAGATTATGATCTTCCTTTGCTGTACTAGTAAGTGCCAAATGTTCTGAAATAAGATCTGAAATACCGGGTTTTGAAATTCGCTCTTTATTACCTGTTGAAAAGAAATAAGATTCTTCACTAAATTCAGGAAACTCACTTACATAATTCATAAATAAGTCTGAAAATGATTTTGGTTCACTTTTGCTTAACGCACCTTTATTTGTAATGATATGCAATTGCTCTACACTACGCGTTAATGCTACATAGAGAATATTAACGTTATCTAACTGCTGAAGACTTCGTTTAATATGATATAAAGCTTCAGTCTGATCATTAAACTGTGTGAGCTCATTTTTTTGACCTATAAGTAATGCTTCAAATCCTAAGAAATCCTCCTTACCGGGTAAATACCAATTATACGAATCAGAGTTTCTGGGATATAATTCGCTATCTGCAAAAGGATAAATTACAACGGGGAATTCAAGGCCTTTTGCTTTATGTACAGTCATTATCTGTATCGCTTTTGAGCCAGGTGGTGTACTAATGCTTAGTTTGTCTTGCTTACGATCCCACCAGGTTATAAACTCAGGGACACCGCCAGAATTTTTTTGAGTAAAGTCATAAACTGCATCCAGAAAAAATTGCAAGTAGGCGCCACCATCTTTTTGTAATTCAAAACTTCGTATAATATATTCTACAGCTTCATAGAGGGGAAGGTTAGCACATTGCGCAAAGTCAAAGATTGCCTTTTCTCCTAAAGCATTATTAAGTAAGGTGGCTCCCGTAAATATTAAGTTGGTTTTGTAAAATGTGTGGGGGTTTTCTAAGTTTAAAAATTCTTCAGCTAAATATTCAAGCAGTTTAATACTTATAGCAGATGATTCATTTTCTATCGTATAATGAAGAAGATTAACTATAAATTGAACTTGAGCAGATTGTTTTATTAAAAGACTCTCATTAGAAATGACAGGTATATTTTCTTCTTGTAAACGTTGAGCGATTGCAATGCCTTCAGAATTTTTACGCACAAGAATACAGAGCTCATTTAGATCAAAACCATTTTCTCGACAAGATGCGATTCTTGATACTACTTCGTCAAGATATAAGGGAACAGATTCTTCCTTATTAATGGCATCTATAAAAGAAATTGACACATAACCTCCTTCTTTAGAATTTACCTGTTGGGCATTGCCTTCAGTATATATTTTTTTATAATCTTCATTTTCAAAGATATTAGCGATCTTACTAAAAAAGGAATTATTAAAATTAATCACTTCGTGAAAACTGCGGTAATTAAAGGGTAGATTTATAATTGCCTTATCTTCATTTTGAAAAGGATTAGTAGTATTAGATAGTTCTATAAACTGAGCAGCCTCTCCTCCGCGCCAGCGGTATATTGCTTGCTTAGGATCTCCCACTAGCATTAGGCTATTCGATAAATCTTCAGATTGATTTACACTAACGGCATTATCTATTAACGGAATTAAATTTCCCCATTGTAATCTTGAAGTATCCTGAAACTCATCTATAAAGTAATTTTCATAACGCTCACCCAGACGCTCATATATAAATGGTGTAGGTTGATCGGCAATATTTTTACTTATCAACTCATTAAAATCTGATATTAGTATTAGATTATTCTCTGTCTTTATTTTATCAACCTCGTCTTGTATCGCTTGTAATACAGATAGAGGAGTAATTTTTTTATAAAGCTCTTCCTGAAAACTTAAGTTTAAAATATCATGTTTAATTGAGTTAAACTGAAGGGCGATTTCTGGTGCAATTTGATCTAGAATATCCTTAATAGGTTGTTTTTGCGTTTTTGTATACATAGGCTCTTCACCTAAATTTACTACCCAAGCAGATGTGGTATTAATTGTAAACAACCCGTCAGCAATTTTTACGAGTGCTTTTGGTAAATATTTACCTTTAAAATGTCCTTCTTCCAGCCCATTTGAAGAAATAAAATCGAGAAGTTTTTTTGCGTTTTCAATAATTGCTTTTTCCGTGCTAATAACAGATAGTCGTATATGTCTTTTCAATTCGGCAAAATCTTCAAGCGACTTTCCCTCAAGCATTTTTAAGTAAGCTCTGTCATTCTCACTAAGTAATAATCTACTTATGTCATAAAAATCTCTAGATATATCCCAGCTTCGATCACTGTCTATTTTTTCTAGAGCGTAATCAAGAAGAATATCGGTCACCAGTTTATCTTTTCCGGCCTTGTCAATTAACCTGTCTACAGCCTGTTCTAAAACATCTTGAGTATTTAATTCAACCTCAAAATTTTGAGGAATTTTTAAATCGTGTGCAAATGTGCGAATAACTCGATGCGTAAAATTATCGATGGTAACAACATCAAATGACGCAAAATCCTGAACTATATTTTTTAGAAGTTTCTTTGATTTATTCTGAATACCTAACCTGCTCAAGCCGGTCTCTTCTTCGATGGCAAGCAACATGGGGCTGGGATCATTGATGATCTCATCCTTTGTGAAAGACTGAAGGTTATCTACAATACGCAATTTCATCTCTGCAACCGCCTTATTTGTAAATGTAATCGCAAGAATTCTACGGTATTTAAACTCGTTTTTACTTTTAAAAAGTATTACGAGATAATTTTTTACAAGAGCAAATGTTTTTCCAGCACCGGCGGAAGCATTGTAAATAGAAATTGTATGATGATCTTGCATAAATTCAAGATAATAAAGGAGTTAATAATTTAATTTGAAAAAGGCCCTAAGAACTTAATATTTAAAACTTAAGACTTTTATAACACGTGTTGCTTTAAATACGGAAGCCGAATTGCTATCTTTGGAAATCAACTGTTATATTAACAAAAAAATAAATAAATATGTCATTTCAACTTCCAAGTTTAAAATATGCCAAAGATGCATTAGAACCTAATATTGATGCTAAAACCATGGAGATTCACCACGGTAAGCATCACGCTGGTTATACAAGCAAATTAAATGCAGCTATCGAAGGCACAGATCACGAAGGTAAGACTATAGAAAATATTCTAATCAATCTTGATATGTCTAATAGTGCTGTTCGTAATAATGGTGGTGGTTTTTATAACCATAGTCTTTTCTGGGAAGTAATGTCTCCAGATGGAGGAGGAGAGCCTACAGGAGAATTAGCCGAAGCAATCAATGCTGCTTTTGGTTCTTTTGAAGCTTTTAAAGATAAATTTAGTAGTGCAGCAGGATCACAATTTGGTTCTGGATGGGCTTGGCTATGTGTTCATGAAGGTGGAAAAGTAGAAGTATGTTCTACTCCTAATCAAGATAACCCACTTATGCCAGAAGTAGGTTGTGGTGGTACCCCGATTTTAGGATTGGATGTTTGGGAACACGCATATTACTTAAACTATCAAAACAGACGTCCAGATTATATTGAAGCATTTTTTAATGTAATAAACTGGAAAGAAGTTTCTAGCCGCTATGCGCAGAACAAATAATAAGCATTTATGAATATTTAAAAACCCGGAATTTATTCCGGGTTTTTTTATGCTCAATTCTTATATCTGAAAAATATATCGTGCTCGCCACCCCGAATTTGTGGCAATAAAAAAGGTGGAAAACCTGAGGAGAGAACTGGCTCGCTTTTAGATTCCTATTTATTTTATACTCAGTATTGAGCTTTTGTGAATTAGTATTTTTTGTGTGCTCGCCACCCCGAATTTGTGGCAATAAAAAAGGTGGAAAACCTGAGGAGAGAAACGGCTCGCTTCTAGATTTTATTTCAACTTTTATTCAATAATAAGCTTTTGTGATTTAATCTTTTTCGTGTGCTCGCCACCCCAAATTTGTAGCAATAAAAAAGGTGGAAAACCTGAGGAGAGAAACGGCTCGCTTCTAAAATTTATTTCAACCTTTATTCAATAATGAACTTTTACGACTTCTAGTCATTTTTCGTGTGCTCGCCACCCCGAATTTGTGGCAATAAAAAAAGTGGAAAACCTGAGGAGAGAAACGGCTCGCTTCTAGAATTTATTTCAACTTTTATTCAATAATGAACTTTTGCGACTTCTAGTCATTTTTCGTGTGCTCGCCACCCCAAATTTGTGGCAATAAAAAAGGTGGAAAACCTGAGGAGAGAAACGGCTCGCTTCTAGATTTTATTTCAATCTTTATTCAATAATGAGCTTTTGCAACTTCTAGTCATTTTTTGTGTGCTCGCCACCCGAATTTGTGGCAATAAAAAAGGTGGAAAACCTGAGGAGAGAAACGGCTCGCTTCTAAAATTTATTTCAACCTTTATTCAATAATGAACTTTTACGACTTCTAGTCATTTTCGTGTTCTCGCCACCCCGAATTTGTGGCAATAAAAAAGGTGGAAAACCTGAGGAGAGAACCGGCTCGCTTGTAGATTTTATTTCAACTTTTATTCAATAATGAACTTTTGCGACTTCTAGTCATTTTTCGTGTGCTCGCCACCCGAATTTGTGGCAATAAAAAAGGTGGAATAAATCCACCTTTTTTGCCCCAAATCTACCATGAACTTAACCTACTTATGCTCTGGTAATGTCCAAAGTACGTTGTATAATTTAGTGTACATAAAGTTTTAGATAAAATACGAAATTATCAGTTTAAGTGCCTTTTTAATACGCTCTTTTTAAACTTCCTTCTACATAATTGATAAAAGCTCTGTTTACAACGCGATTTCCACCCGGAGTAGGATAATTACCTGTAAAGTACCAGTCTCCTAAATTTTTAGGACAAGCCTTATGTAGATTTTCAACTTTTTGATAAATAACACTTACCTCAGTCTGTATTGTTTCATCAACTAATAACTGTGCAATTTTATCAGATATCTGCTCATCTGTAAAAGGTTCGTAAATTTCTTTTACATAGTTTACTACATCTTTATCTTCAAAACTTACTTGCGATAGTGATTTTTGATAAACCCGATCTATAATATCTGTTTGATTTGTTTCTTCTAATAATGCCACTGCAGCTCTAAACGCAACAAAGTCTTGAAGTTTTGCCATATCGATACCATAGCAATCTGGATAGCGTATTTGCGGTGCCGAAGAAACAACTACCACTTTTTTAGGATTCAGACGAGAAAGCATTTTAATTATACTTTTCTTTAATGTAGTACCGCGAACAATACTGTCGTCGATAATCACAAGATTATCTGTCGATTTAACAACACCATAAGTAACATCATATACGTGAGCTACTAGATCATCTCTACTACTGTCTTCTGTGATAAATGTACGTAGCTTAACATCTTTAATTGCTATTTTTTCAGTTCTTAGCTTCTTTGATAAAATGGTATTAAGACCTTTTTCATCTAAGGTGTCGCGATGTTCTAGTATTTCAGCTGTCTTTTGCTTATCAAGTTCTTCTTGAGCAGCCTCGACCATTCCATAAAATGACGTTTCTGCTGTATTGGGAATATAACTAAAAACAGTGTTTTGCGTATCGTGATTAATATGTTTTAAAACTTCGGGCATTAACAAACGACCAAGTTGTTTACGCTCTTGGTAAATTTCTGCATCACTACCTCTAGAGAAATAGATACGTTCAAAAGAACAAGCTTTACGCTCGCGAGGCTCTTGTACCTGCTCTATAGAAGTAGCTCCACTTTTCTTAATAATGATAGCATGACCAGGATCTAATTCCTGAACATCTTCAAACTTTGCATTAAAAACAGTTTGAATTACAGGTCGCTCACTGGCAACTACCACCACTTCATCATCTTGATAATAATATGCAGGTCTAATTCCAGATGGATCACGCAATACAAACGCATCTCCATGACCCAGTAAGCCAGCCATTGCATAACCACCATCCCAGTCTCTTGAAGCTTTTCTTAAAATCTTTGCGATATTAAGGCGCTCTGCAATTTGCGGAGATGCTTCAAACTTTGAAAACCCTTCTTTTTTAAGTTTCTTGTAAATTTTAGCAACCGCATCATCCAGAAAGTGACCTATTTTTTCCATTACGGTAATAGTATCTGCCTTCTCTTTAGGATGCTGACCAAGCTCTACAAGCTTATTAAAAAGCTGAAAAACATTGGTCATGTTAAAGTTACCCGCAACTATAAGATTACGATGCATCCAGTTATTTTGTCTTAAAAATGGATGTACACTTTCAACACTATTTTTTCCGAAGGTACCATAACGTACGTGGCCTAAAAGTAATTCCCCTATATATGGAACATACTTTTTCTGTAGAGCAACATCATCTGCGTATTCAGGGTGCTCAAGAAGTGTCTCATTAATACGAGAATTAATCTGTGCAAAAATATCCTGAATAGGTTGCTGTGCTATCGATCGCTGTCTGCTTATGTATCGCTCGCCTGGACCTACATCTAATTTTATGCTGGCAAAACCTGCACCATCCTGACCGCGGTTATGCTGCTTCTCCATCATTAGATACATTTTATTTACACCATAAAATGCACTGCCGTACTTCTCCTTGTAATACTCTAGTGGCTTTAATAACCGTATTACCGAAATTCCACATTCGTGCTTTATTGCATCACTCATAACTTAGTCAAATGTTTGCGCCCCCTTCGGTTAGAAGAGGGCGCGGTTGTTTTATAGGTCTATATTAAATTGGGTTAACGCTTTGAATTTCAGTAAGCGTTGATTTATCTCGTCTGGTTTTAAATCTTGCATTCGTTCTGTGCCAAATTTCTCTACACAAAATGATGCAAGATTCGAGCCGTGAATAATAGCTCGTTTCATATTTTCAAAAGAATAATCTCCTGTACTGGCAAGATAACCTGCAAATCCTCCTGCAAATGTATCACCGGCACCGGTAGGATCAAAAACTTCTTCTAAAGGTAGTGCAGGAGCAAAGAAAATATTCTCACCTTCAAAAAGTAACGCTCCGTGTTCTCCTTTTTTAATCACAACAAATTTAGGTCCCATCTCCGATATTTTTTGTGCTGCCACAACCAGAGAATATTCACCACTTAATTGGCGTGCTTCTTCATCATTAATTGTAATCACATCTACGTGTGCAATTACATTTTTTAAATCTTCAAGGGCACTATCCATCCAGAAGTTCATCGTGTCCAGAATAGCAAGTTTTGGCTTAGTATTCATTTGCTTTAATACAGAAAGCTGAACCATAGGATGCAGATTACCTAAAACCACAATTTCTGAATCTTTATAATCTTCAGGAACAATAGGATTAAAATCTGCTAGGGTATTTAATTCTGTTACTAGTGTATCTCTTGAGTTCAGGTCATTATGATAAAGACCTTTCCAGAAAAATGTTTTACCATCTTTAACGATCTCAAGACCTTCCATATTCACACCTTTATTCTTTAAAATGTCAATATATTCTTGCGGAAAATCTGATCCTACAATAGAAACTATTGCTTGATCTAGATCAAAATTTGATGCAGCAAGACCTATGTAGGTACCTGCACCACCTAATATTTTTCCTGTTTTTCCAAAAGGAGATTCTATTTCATCAAAGGCACAAGTGCCTACAATTACCATTTTTTGCATTCAAATAATTTTGTGCAAATATACTGTTTTGATAGTGCAATTTTAAACAATGGTCGTTAGAGAACTATTAAACTTACTTTCTTCCGAAATCTGCAGGAATTTCTCCCCACGCTTTTGTTTCCCATTTAACAATTACTGTTGTATAGGTATTTGTTTTAAGCCAGTGCTCGGCGCGACGTACCAGATCATAAACATCTTTATTGCGTGCGCTTTCGGTAAGTTTTGTATTGCATTTTTTCTTCTTGACCCAGCCTATGGCAATTCTTGAGTCTGAATAAATTATGCGGTCACTTTTATTTTTTTTCAGAAAAGCGAGTCCGTGTACAAGTGCTAAAAATTCACCTATATTATTTGTTCCTTGTTTAAAAGGACCTTGATGAAAGAGTTGTTTTTGTGTTTGTGTGTCAACACCGCGATATTCCATAATTCCTGGGTTTCCAGAACTTGCGGCATCTACAGCAATAGAATAAAGATTGGGTTCGCCATATTTTTGCTTTTCAATATCAGAAAGCACCCGCTTTTTTTTAGAACTGCCTTTTACATCATTATAATCTTTATTGAATGCTGCTTTAGCTTCTGCAAAAGATAAAAAGGATTTGTATTGAGCCCCTGCATAACCATCAATCATCGCTTTGCAATCCTTCCACTTTGTATAAATACCTGGCTTCTTGCCTTGCCAGACCACATAGAATTTTTCTTTTTTAGCCATGAACACTTTTTTCAGTATTAAAAAGAAGGGCTTAGCCCATCACATTGCTTAGTAACCATTTGTATTTGCAGTGAAGTAAAACTTGATGATTAGTTTTGCTTTTCTAAAAGTTCTGCTATAACTCTTGGAAAATGCTCATATTCAAGACTGTGAATTTTAGCAGCAAGACTGTCTGCCGTTTCTTCTGAATCAAGTTTTGTCTTAGCCTGAAAAATTATTGCGCCCTCATCATAATTTTCAGTTACATAATGTACAGAAATGCCAGACTCTTTTTCTTTTGCAGCCACAACTGCATTGTGCACATTTGCCCCATACATACCTTTCCCGCCGTAAGAAGGTAGCAAAGCTGGGTGTATATTTATAATTTTTCCCTCATATGATTTAATTATAGCTTTAGGGAATAACCATAAAAAGCCGGCAAGAACTATAAGATCTGGTTGTATTGCATCTAGAAGTTTAGAAACGTGATGAGTCTCATAAAAGGCTTTTTTATTGAAACTAAAGCTGCTAATATCAAGTTTTGTAGCCCGTTCAAGTACTTTTGCAGTGGGTTTATTGCTCAAAATAAGATCAACACGCGCATCATTTCGCTCTTTAAAATATTCTGCAATACGCTGTGCATTTGAACCGCTTCCAGATGCAAAAATCACGATCTTTTTCATAGTATACTTATGTTTTGGAGCTGCAAAGCAAGTAATAAATATCCTTTATTAGGAGGTTTTTTTTCTAAAGTTAAAAAGGAAATGTTTATTTTAACGACACATTTTAGATAGGGAATGTGGTAAAACCGTAAAGTTTGCTATTTTTGCCTCCTAATTAAAATTAAAAATAAAATATTATGTCAGACATTGCATCAAGAGTAAAAGCCATCATCGTAGATAAATTAGGCGTTGATGAGAACGAGGTTGTTGCAGAAGCTAGCTTCACAAACGACCTAGGAGCAGACTCGTTAGATACAGTTGAGCTTATTATGGAGTTTGAAAAAGAATTTGATATCCAAATTCCAGACGACCAGGCAGAAAATATAGCTACTGTAGGCCAGGCTATTTCCTATATAGAAGAAGCAAAATAAGAAGAAAGCAAATTACCTTATGGAGTTAAAGCGAGTCGTTGTAACAGGTCTTGGTGCGCTAACGCCAATCGGAAACAATATTGAAGAGTATTGGGAAGGATTGAGTACAGGTAAGAGTGGCTGTGCCCCTATTACGTATTTTGACGCAGAGAAGTTTAAAACCAAATTCGCTTGTGAGCTCAAAAATTTTAACGCTGAAGATTTTTTTGACAGAAAAGAAGCCAGAAAATTAGATCGCTTTGCACAATATGCATTGGTATCTTCTGATCAGGCTATCAAAGATGCAGGAATAAATCTTGATGAGGTTGATAAATTTAGAGTTGGAGTAATTTGGGGAGCTGGTATAGGTGGTCTTGAGACTTTTCAGGATGAAGTTATAAACTTTGCTGAAGGTGATGGGACCCCAAGATTTAACCCATTTTTTATACCTAAAATGATAGCTGATATTGCCCCAGGTAATATTTCTATCAAGCACGGTTTTATGGGTCCTAATTATACGACAGTTTCTGCTTGCGCATCGTCTGCTAATGCAATGATAGATGCTCTAAACTATATACGTTTAGGACATTGTGATATTATTGTTACGGGAGGTAGTGAGGCGGCAGTAACTAAAGCAGGTATGGGCGGTTTTAACGCTATGCACGCTTTGTCGACCAGAAATGATAATCCTGAAACAGCTTCACGTCCTTTTGACTCTACCCGCGATGGGTTTGTTTTAGGAGAAGGTGCAGGTGCTTTGATTCTTGAAGAATACGAGCACGCTAAAGCTAGAGGAGCTAAAATTTATGCAGAAATTGCTGGTGGTGGTATGTCAAGTGATGCATATCATATGACTGCTCCACATCCTGAAGGTATAGGTGTAGAACGTGTAATGCTTAATTGCTTACGTGATGCAAATATTAAACCTGAAGAAGTAGATGCTATTAATACTCATGGTACCTCAACCCCATTAGGTGATGTAGCAGAGCTGAAAGCAATTACTAAAGTATTTGGTGAACATGCTAAAGATATTAATATCAATTCAACAAAGTCTATGACGGGTCACTTACTGGGAGCTGCCGGTGCTATAGAAGCTATTGCTTCAATTTTAGCTATGCAGCACAGTCTTGTACCCCCTACAATAAATCATACGACTGTAGATGAAAATATTGATTCTTCACTAAACCTAACTTTAAACAAAGCTCAAAAACGTGAGGTAAACGTTGCAATGAGCAACACTTTCGGTTTTGGAGGTCACAATGCTTGTGTAATTTTCAAAAAGTTTAGCGAATAATAATATATGAGTGCGATTCGCAACATATTTACTTCCCGTTCTGAAAAGGACGGGAATTTTTTTGCTGCTATTAAAGCTATTATTGGTTTTAAACCTAGCAATATTAAACACTACGAAGAGGCATTTACCCATAGATCAATGGGGATTAAAAATGCTAAAGGCCACGCTTTTAATTATGAGCGTCTCGAGTTTTTAGGTGATTCTATGCTTGGAAGTGTAATTGCAGCTCACCTTTTTGATGAGGTAGGCCGAGGTGATGAAGGGTATCTTACAAAAATGAGGTCTAAAGTAGTTAGCCGAGAACATTTAAATGAATTAGGTAGAGATTTAAATCTCTTAAGTCTCTTAAGGTCTGCAATTCCAAAAGAGAATTTTGGCACAAATGTGCACGGAAATTTATTTGAATCACTTGTAGGTGCTATTTACCAAGATCGCGGATATAAATACTGTTGTAAGTTCATCAACAAGCGTGTAATAGAACCGTATGTAGATATAGAAAAACTGGAGGGTAGGGTAATTAGCTACAAAAGTCTTCTTATCGAATGGTGTCAAAAAGAAAAGCGAGTGTTTGAATTTGATACTTATGAAGACTCAGGGTTAGATGCTATCAGGCATTTTTCGGTGAAGTTATCTATTGATGGTAAGCAAGTTGCAAAAGGACGATCTACTTCAAAAAAGAAAGCTGAAGAGAAAGCCGCAAAAAGAGCCTACTATGTTTTTCAAAACAAAATAGATTTGCATCGTTTCAACTAAATCAATTTAGCATAGATTCTCATTTTACATTTACTTAAGGTTAAACACGCATATTTCTGTTAGACTTTAAGTATATTTAGGTGCTTAAACATTTCTATGGCCGCTCTAAAACTTTTATTGGACGATACGTTTGAATACGATTTTGCATTAATAGCAATGCATTGTTCATTAGAAGATTATAGATTGGCGTTTATTCTTAATAAATATGCAGGTTTACATTTAAAATGTGCTAAGGATGTATATTACTATACTAAGAATGACAGATATAGTTTTCCTACTATGCAGTATGAAGATGTAAAAAACTATGTAAATTATACGCTTATAAGCAACAAGTACAAATTTAAAGAGCTAGGTAATTTATCTAATAATGATTTATTTGCAGAATCTGCAGGTGAACATTTTAAGACTTTTAATTTAGTACCCGAGGTAAGAAATGCAGATTATTTGCTCAAAATTGAGAGTGATTCTGAACAGGTATGCCTACAGACACTTCTAAACCAATTGAACCAAATATCCCAAATAATAACGGCTTACGATGTTAACGTAAGTTCCTTAAAATCAAAACAAAATTTAATTTTTGAATAATGTCAAATAAGAAAAAAACCAAAATTGTTGCAACTCTAGGTCCCGCAACTAGTAAGAGAGAGGTACTACACGAAATGATTAAAGCGGGTGTAGATGTCTTTAGAATCAACTTTTCACATGCAGATTATGATGCTGTAAAAGAACGCATTCAAATGATACGCAGCCTTAGCGATGAATTTGGTTACAACACCGCTATTTTAGCAGACTTACAAGGCCCTAAGCTTCGTGTAGGTATAATGAAAGAAGGTATTGAAGTTAATCCTGGAGACATCATCACTTTTTCTACAAAAGAAGAGTTTGAAGGTACAAAGGAGCGTGTTTATATGAATTATCAACATTTTCCTAGAGATGTAAATAAAGGGGAACGCATACTTCTTGATGACGGAAAATTAATTTTTGAAGTTCTTAAATCTGATAACGAGAGTGAAGTTGAAACTGTAGTTATTCAAGGTGGACCGCTAAAATCACGCAAAGGTGTAAATCTTCCGAATACAAATATTTCTCTTCCTGCATTAACAGAAAAAGATATTGAAGATGCAATTTTTGCAATTAGCCAAAAAGTAGATTGGTTAGCTCTTTCTTTTGTGCGTCACGAAGGTGATTTAATACAATTGCAAGATTTAATTAAAGAACACTCAGAGCATAAAATTCCTATTATATCAAAAATAGAAAAACCAGAAGCTGTTAAGAACATCGATAAAATAGTTGCTTATAGTGACGGACTTATGGTTGCTCGTGGAGATCTTGGTGTTGAAATTCCTGCAGAAGAAGTTCCTCTTATTCAAAAAGAACTTGTACTTGCAGCTAAAAAAGCACGCATACCGGTAATCATTGCGACTCAAATGATGGAAACCATGATCGATAGCTTAACGCCTACACGTGCAGAAGTTAACGATGTTGCTAACTCTGTAATGGATGGTGCAGATGCTGTGATGCTAAGTGGGGAAACATCTGTAGGTAAATATCCTGTTCAGGTTATTGAGCGTATGGCTTCGATTTTATCTAAAGTTGAAGATTCTAACCTTATTAAAGTACCACACACTCCTCCGCATATACGCACAAATAGATATATTACTAAAGCTATTTGTTATCACGCTGCCTTAATGGCAAATGAGATTGATGCAAAGGCAATTACAACGCTTACAAATAGCGGTTATACAGCTTTTCAAATTTCAGCCTGGAGGCCAAAATCTCATATTTTAGTATTTACATCTAATAAAATTATCTTGACTCAGCTTAATTTGCTTTGGGGAGTTAAAGCATTTTATTACGATAAATTTGTATCTACAGACGAGACCGTACGTGACGTAAATCGCATTGCACGGGATCAAGGTTACCTTGAAGTAGGTGATATGGTTATTAGCCTTGCAGCAATGCCTATTAGTGAAAAAGGAATGGTAAATACCTTACGTGTACGAGAAATACAAGGAAATTAATCACAACATTAATTTGCAATTCTTAAAGCCTTTCAGAAATGAAAGGCTTTTTTATTAAAAGTCAAATTTTAACTGAACAGCAATAACCTTGTCTTCTGAAACTTTTTGATCACGCTCTTCAGTATTCAAATTGGCGAGTGTTATGCCTAGCAATCTAACACTGTTTTCCATCTTTTCCTGAAAGAGTAATTCACGGGCAGTTTCTAAAATCACTTCTTTAGAACGAATGTAATAGGGTAAGGTTTTACTGCGTGTTTTTAAAGTGAAGTCACTGTATTTTATTTTTAAAGTTACTGTTTTGCCCGCAACATCAGATTTTTTCATTCTGCGCTCTATCTCTTCAGCGATATTTTCTAAGCGTTCTATCATAAAAATTTCTGAAGATATATTCTCGCTAAACGTACGTTCGGCGCCTAGGGATTTGCGTATTCGATCTGGTTTAACCTGACTGGTATGAATACCTCGTACCACGTGGTAGTAGTAGGCTCCACTTTTTCCGAATTTCTCATTTAAAAATTCGATTGATTTTGTCTTTAGATCCTTACCAGTAAAAATTCCCAATTGATACATTTTCTCTGCGGTGACTTTACCTACGCCATAAAACTTACGTATATCAAGATCCTCTAAAAATGCAATCACCTCTTCTGGACCTATGGTTTTTTGACCATTGGGTTTATTTATATCACTAGCTACTTTTGCAATAAACTTATTTATAGAAATTCCCGCTGAGGCATTTAGTCCAGTTTTATCTTTGATTTTAGCTCGTATTTCTTTAGCTATTAAGCTTGCGCTGGGGTTGCCTTTTTTATTTTGAGTGACATCGAGATATGCTTCATCAAGCGATAAAGGTTCTACAAGGTCTGTATATTCATAAAAGACTTCACGTATTTGAGCACTAATTTCACGATAGCGTTCAAAACGTGTTTTCACAAAAATAAGTTCTGGACATAATTTGCGCGCAAGACCGCCAGCCATTGCACTACGTACACCAAATTTGCGTGCTTCATAGCTAGCGGCACTAACTACACCACGTTCTGAGCCGCCACCTACAGCAACCGCCTTACCGCGTAGCTCTGGGTTGTCTAATTGCTCTACAGATGCATAGAAAGCATCCATATCTACGTGAATTATTTTTCGGTTTACAGGAAAGTCTTCCATAGCGCTACAAAGTTACCTACTAAAGGTTATTTAAAAATAGCTTAGGCTTTATTTGGCAGTATTTTATTTAGGTTTTAGTAGATTTCATGTTTTAAAATCATGTGATCTTTATAGCTATAATTAATTTTTGAGATATGGGAAAAACAGCAATACTTTTAGGAATTACAGGCTTAATAGGAAACGCTCTGGCAAAAAATATTTTAGAGGATTCCAGATATAATAAACTTATTAGTTTCCATAGGAGAAAGTCAGGAATTGTACATCCTAAGCTAGAAGAACATATTGTAGATCTATTTGAACTAGAAAAATACGCAGAACAGTTTAAAGGAGATGTGGTTTTCTGTTGTATTGGTACCACGCAAGCAAAAACCGATGATAAAGAAACCTATAAAAAAATTGATTATGGGATTCCTGTGGCTGCTGCAAAATTAAGTGCGTATAACAACATCCCGAAGTTTATTGCAATTTCGGCTTTAGGAGCAAATCCTAGCAGTAGTGTTTTTTACAATAAAACAAAAGGTGAAATGGAACGTGATGTTTTAAAACAAAATGTAAACGAAACCTATTTTCTACAGCCTTCTTTGTTAGCAGGAGATCGTGAAGAACAACGTACTCTAGAAAAACTAGCCATTGGGGCATTTAAAGTTTTAAATCCGTTACTAATAGGACCTTTAAAAAAATATCAAAGTATTAAGCCAGAACCTATTGTAGCCACAATGCAATATCTGGCGTTTAATACCTATAGTGAAATTCGGATTGAGTCTGATGAAATAAAGAAAATAGCCAACTAATATGCAGGAGATAGAACGCAAATTTCTAGTAAAGAGTGATGATTTTAAAATGGATGCATATACGCATAGCGAAATAAAACAAGGGTATTTGAATAGTAACCCAGATCGTGCAGTACGTATTCGTATTAAAAATGAGGAAGGTTACTTGACTATTAAAGGACGTTCTAACAGCAGCGGAACCACGCGTTTTGAATGGGAGAAACAACTTTCTAAAGAAGAGGCCGAAGCGCTATTTGAACTTTGTGAACCCGGAACTATTATAAAAAGAAGGTACCTTGTGAAGGCCGGTATTCATACCTATGAAGTAGATGTTTTTGAAGGAGAAAATAAAGGGTTAATTCTAGCGGAAATTGAATTAAATTTTGAAGATGAAGCTTTTATAAAACCCCTATGGTTGGGTGAAGAGGTGACTGGAGATAATCGCTATTATAATTCTCAATTGAGTAAAAACCCAATTAAAGCGCATTCAGATTTTAATTAGATTATTTGAAAATTAGATCTCTAAAAAGATAACGCACAAAAAAACCGACATTCCTAATGGGATGTCGGTTCTTGGTTGAATTCTCTTTTAGGGGTAAAAGACACTTCAAATATTATTCCCAGCCACCACCTAACGCTTCATATAAATCTACAATTGCTTGTAGTTGATTAAATCGAGTGTCTACAAGATCTAGGCTTGAGTTTAATGCATTTTGTCTTGCGGTTAAAACTTCCAGATAGTTAACTAATCCGTTATCTAAAAGTTCTTCAGAATAGGAAGTTGCAAGTTCATAAGCTTCATATTCATTCTTTTTAACGCCTAATTTTTCAGTAGCAATCTCATAAGAATAAAGCGCATCAGAAACCTCGCGTGTTGCATTAAGTAATGCGTTTCTAAAGTTAAGTTTTGCTTCTTCTTGATTTGCCTGTGAAACTTCATACTGCGTGCGTATTTGTCGTCCATTAAAAATAGGCTGTGTTAAACCACCTATAATTGTTGCAAACAAAGAGCTAGAGTCAAAAAGCTTGTCAAAATTTAAACTTTGAAAACCACCAGATGCCGTAAGCGTTAAGGACGGATAAAAACTACTTCGCGCTACATTTGTAAGCTCAAAAGTATTCATCAAATTATATTCTGAAGCACGTATGTCTGGACGATTGCTTAGTAATTCTGCAGGCACTCCGGTTTTAAGAGGAGTTGTAATCTCCTGCTCGCTTAATTTTGTGCGAGCTATAGGACCGGGTTCTTTTCCTAAAAGAATAGACAGGCTATTCTCTTGCAGCCGTATCTGATTGAGTATGTCTAGTCGTAGTGCTTGAGCAGTATATAATTGTGCTTCGGTTTGCTTAACACCTACTTCTGTAACGTTACCCGCTTCTTTAAGAGCACGTGTGGTTTCAAGACTGCTGCTTCTGGTTTCTATTGTTCTTTCAGTAACTGCCAGCTGCTCATCAAGTGCTAAAAGCTGAAAATATGCAGATGCTATATTGGCAATAAGTTGTGTTTTTACAGCTTTATGCGCCTCTACGGTTTGTAGATAAGATGCTGCAAACGCACGTTCATTACTGCGTATTTTACCCCATATATCTGCCTCCCAAGATAAGTTTCCGGCAAGTTGATAAACGTCTAAAGTAGAAAACTGACTTCCAAACTGACTGTTTGATGATAATTCCTGATGTGTATATTGTGGCGATACACTTAAAGTAGGAAAATAACCCTGTTTGCCTTGTTTGAAATAAGCCTGTGCAGCAAGAATTTGCTGCATCGCTACACGTATATCAATGTTTTGAGCCAGACCTTCTTCAATATGAGTTCTTAATAAAGGATCTGTAAACAAATCTTGCCACGATATTAAAGACACATTTGAGCTGTCTGCTGGCAAGTTATCTGTACGGTAGTTGAGATCATTCACTATAGCTTCTGGTCGTTCATAATCTTTTGCTGCAAAGCAAGAGGCTAATAAAAGAGGAACTACTCCCAGAATTAAGAATCTATTTATAAGTTGCTTTTTCATAATTAGTGAGTTTCTTCGATTTTAGGGGTTGGTGCTCCAGATATTTTTTCTTGTAACCATTGAAACAGAATGTAGAGAACGGGGATTATAAAAACACCAATTATAGTACCTATTAAAAGACCACCTACTGCTCCCGTACCTATAGATCGATTCCCTTCGGCACCTACACCACTGGCAAATACAAGAGGCAAAAGACCCATTATAAAAGCAAACGAAGTCATAAGTATAGGTCGTAAACGTGATTCTGCGCCGTGTACTGCTGCATCAACAATACTTTCTCCAGCTTTCCGCCTTTGGATGGCAAACTCTACGATAAGAATTGCATTTTTAGCTAGAAGTCCCAATAACATTATAAGTGCTATCTGAAAGTAAATATTGTTTTGTAAGCCGGTAAACTGCGTAGTTATATAGGCTCCAAATACTCCAAAAGGAAGTGAAAGAATTACCGCAAGCGGAATGATATAACTTTCATACTGTGCAGCTAGTAAGAAATAAACAAAGACAAGTGATAGAATAAATATAGTTGTCGTTTGATTTCCTGCATTTACTTCTTCTCGCGTTAAACCAGAATAAGCTGTTGTATAATTTGATGGCAAGGTTTTAGCTACTTCTTCTACTGCTGCAATAACATCTCCAGAACTATAACCCGGACTAGATGCTGCTGTAATTTTTGTAGAGTTAAATAAATTAAAACGAGTTACAGACTGCGGTCCATAAACGCGGGTTAGGTTTATAAACTGTGTAATAGGTGTCATTTCACCACTATCTGTTCTTACATACAACTCATTTAAATCCGCTAAGTCTGCGCGATCTTCAGGAAGTGATTGTATATAGACTCTGTATTGCTTACCAAATCTTGAGAAATCTGACGCGAATACACCTCCAATATAACCTTGGAGTGTAGAGAAAATACTACTAATAGGAACCCCAAGCTCTTTAGCTACCGGTACATTTATATCTAGTTCGTATTGTGGATACTTTGTGTTAAATGAGGATTGGGCATATTGAATTTCGGGTCGTTGGGTAAGTTTTCCTATAAATTCTTGATTTGTTGCATCAAGATCTTCAAAACTTCCACCAGAACGGTCTAGTAAATTTACTTCTGCTCCGGCAGCATTACCAAATCCGGGAATACTAGGGGGTGCAAAGAAAATTATCTTAGCTTCTGGAATTTGAGCCGCAATACCAAAGAGTTTTCCGGTGATTGTTTCCATAGAAAGTTCGTCTGATCCACGTTCTTCCCAGTCATCAAGTTTAATAAATCCTAAGCCATAGTTGCTACCAGCTCCATTAATAATACTTCTACCTTCTATAAAAGACATACTTTCTACGCCTTCCATTCCTTTAATCATACTATAAAGCTTCTCATTTACCTCGTGGGTACGGTCTATAGATGATCCTGGAGGAAGTTCTGTATTTATAAATAAGAACGCGCGATCTTCATCAGGTACAAACCCTGTCTTTACGACTGATGATGACCAAAAAATTCCACCTATTGCTAAAACGAATATGAGTATTGTAACCCATTTGTTTCGGTATAAGAAATGTACAGAGCGACCATAACGAGCAGTTGTTGCTTTAAAACCAGTATTAAAAGCATCAAAGAAACGCTTTGCTATATTCTTCTTTTTTCCATCTGGAGCTTTCTCCTCATGACCTTTTAAGAAAAGAGCACATAAAGCCGGACTTAAAGTTAATGCGTTTACAGCAGAGATTATAATTGCTACAATTAGCGTGATACCAAATTGCTCATAAAATACTCCCGTAGGTCCTTGTACAAAGGTTACCGGAATAAATACGGCAGCCATTACCAGGGTAATTGAGATAATTGCACCAGATATCTCGTGCATGGCCTCTGAAGTTGCTTTCTTAGGATCTGTCTCGCCTTCATCTAGTTTTGCGTGTACCGCTTCAACTACAACAATGGCATCATCCACCACAATACCAATTGCGAGGACTAGTGCAAATAAAGTAAGCAAGTTTATAGAGTAGCCAAATAGACTTAAGAAAAAGAAAGTACCTACGATAGATACAGGTACTGCTATTGCAGGTATAAGAGTAGATCTAAAATCTTGTAAGAAAATAAATACTACTATAAATACGAGAACAAAAGCTTCGATTAATGTGTGTAATACTTTTTCTATAGAAGCGCTTAAGAAACTGTTTGTGTTGTAAGGTATTACAACATTCATTCCTTCCGGAAAATCTTCTTTCAAGGTTTCTAGCCTTGCCTGTATAGATTCTATAATTTCTTGTGCATTAGAACCTTTAGTTTGAAAAATACCAAGATTCACAGCAGGATTTCCGTTTGTTACTGCACCACCGGTATAGGATTGAGCACCAAGTTCTATTTCTGCAATATCTTTCAGTCTTAGAAACTCGCCGTTACCCAGAGCTTTGATTACAATATCACTATATTGATTTTCGGTTTTAAAACGACCGCTATATTTTATAACATAAGAAAAAGACTCTCCATCATTTTCTCCTAAAGATCCTGCTGCAGCTTCTAAACTTTGCTCATTAAGTGCAGCCGTTACATCTGAAGGGATTAGATCATAGGCAGCCAATTTTTGAGGATTAAGCCAGATACGCATTGCGTAATCTTTAGATCCAAAAACCTGAACATTACCTACACCGTTTACACGCTGAATTTCTGGAATAACGTTTATTTTCAAATAATTCTGAAGATAGATATCATCATAATCATCATTCTCACTAAAGAATGACATAAACATTAATGCACTTGTTTGCTGTTTTTGTGTGGTAACACCTGTTTGTATTACAGCTTGTGGTAATAATGAGTTTGCTTGAGCTACCCTGTTTTGTACGTTTACTGCTGCAATGTCTGGATCTACATCCTGATCAAAATATACAGTTATAGCTGCAGTACCATTATTAGTCGCTTCTGATGTAAGATAGGTCATCCCCTCAACACCATTTATTTGTTCTTCGATAGGGATGATTACACTTTCAAGAATTGTCTCAGCATTTGCACCGGGGTACGTGGCACTTACCTGAATTGTAGGAGGTGCAATATCTGGGTACTGTGTGATGGGTAATGATGAAAGTCCTAAAACCCCTAATATCACGATAATAATAGATATTACTGTAGAGAGAACGGGACGTTCTATAAATTTTTGTAACATAATATATGTATTATCTGAGGGTTATCTAAATACTTTACTTACGGGCTTGGCAACACTATCAAATGGTGTTTCCTGTGGTTCTATAGTAGTTTGACCACGCAACGTGCTGGTTCCTTTTGCCACAATACGATCTCCCTTTGTAAGACCACTTTCTACCACATATAAGTTGTCAACATCTCCGCTAACACTAATTTTTGCAGAAGTGGCAACGTTATTTGAGTCTAGCTTATAAACATAAATATCGCCTTGCTGTTCAAATGTTGATTCTTTAGGTACTACTACAACATCTGTATACGTCTTAGGAACACGTATTTTTCCGCTATTTCCATTTGTTAGTATGCGTGAAGGATTATCAAAAACAGCTCTAAATGAAACGGTACCCGTATTCATATTAATTTGAGAGTTGATTGTTTCAATTTTACCTTCAGAATCATAGGTTGCACCATTGGCAAGAATTAAACTTACAGCTGGCATATTTTTTATTTTTTCTTCTATGGAAGCACCCTCTGCTTTTTGAATAAAGTCTAAGTACTCTTTTTCATTCATAGAAAAATAGGCATAAACCTTGCTTATATCAGATACAGTTGTTAATGGTTCTTGACTTGATGGACTTACTAATGAACCTGTTCTTAAATTTATAGAACCTACAAAACCATCAACCGGACTCTTTATGTTTCCGTAGTCAATATTTGCTGCAATCCCATTATAACCACTTTTTGCTTGCTGTAATTGTGCTTTAGCTGTTTCTAATTGCACATTACTAATGATATTTTTTTCTACAAGTGGCTTAAGTTTATCTACCTCGACCTGAGCTGCATTTACATTTGCCCTTGCGGCAGCAGCATCTTGATTTAAAGATTGAGTCTCTAATCTAAATAGTGTTTGACCTTTGCGTACTTTTTGTCCTTCGTCTACAGCTACGCTTGTGATATAACCCGAAATTTTCGCATAAACCTCTGCATTTACAATTCCCTCTATACGTGTAGGGTACGACGTATAACCTGTAACCGTTTGAGTGGGCAGGGTAACAACCGGTAAGGCTGGTGCTTTTTGCGCCTGTTGAGCAGGTTGTTCATTTTTACTATCACCACACGATGTTGCGGTAAGTAAAATTCCCAATAATACAGGGATACAATTGATTAAAACTCTATTTCTCATACTTACAGATTTATTCTAGGTTTGTTTTGGAGACTAATTTTTGACGGATATTCTTAATTGATGAGGTAGCCTGGTCTAAGTAATTCATGTAGTCTTTATGAAATTCCAGGTCAAAGACTCTATCCTCAGCAGAATTAGAGTCGTCATTTATTTTTTGCTTATACTCCATTACCTGAAGGTGTAATTGTTTTTCCTTTTCCCAGGTGGTGATCATCTTATCTAAATTGATGATAAAACCGTCTGGGTTAGTAATGAAATATTTTTTACGATCACCACAAATTGTATAATATGTAATGTTCTTATTGCTTTGTAATGTATTTAAGTGGGTTGAGATTGTGCTTTTACTAGCCTGTAAGCCAGTCACCAGATCTTCAAAAGTTGCTCCTTTTTTGCCTGTTAAGACTAATGTTGCAAGAATTCTAGCGGCTAAGGGAGCTAATTGATCTTTACATTCGATATGTACGCCAAGGCGTTCGATTAATAGCTTTTTAGTTTCTTCTAATTCTTCCTGATTCATAATAATAAATTCGAGGAGCAAAATTATGGTTAGTTCGCAATTTACCGAACCAAGCAAACCTAAAACTTTGTTAAATGAAAGATAACGTTGTAGTTATCTAATATTCATGGTTTTCTCATTTACAGTGCTGGCAACTAAGGAATTAATCTTTTTAATGGAAGGTGGATGTACTTATTAAAATATTTCTACTCTAATTCTTAAGAATTAATTCCTACTTATTTTCTTTAAAGTGTTTTTTAACCGAATAATCAAACAGTTATGTCGTTGAAATAGACATTTTGTGCATTTTCTTACCTTTTATTTATATTTTATACATCGACAAAAGACACAATTAGCCGTCAAATACTGTTAAAGTTTGTATTAATTATGTTAAAAATGACGTTATAATCGACGAAATACACAAAATGACCGACAACGTGTTGTAGGAATAGATTCTTCATGCTATGTTTGTGACAACATAACTCATAAACCCCAAATCATGAGAACTTTTACTACTAGCCTTTTGGCACTTACTTTCGCTTTATTTTTAACAAGCTGCTCGCAGGATGAAGAATTAATGCCAGTTGAAGAAGCTGCATTAGAAATCTCAGCAGATCTTACCGTTGAAGAAGCTTTTGCTGCAGAAATTTTATCTGAAGTTAATGAGCACCGCGCATCATTAGGTTTATCAGCACTTCAAAACAATTCAGATTCAAAAGTTAAAGCAGTAGAGCATACTAAGTATATGGCTACAAAAGGAACGATTAGCCACGATAACTTTTTTAAACGTTCAGATTATTTAAAATCTAAAGGAGCTGCCCGCGTAAGTGAGAATGTAGCTTTTGGATACCGTGACGCTAAAGAAGTAGTTGCTGCCTGGATTAAGAGTGAAGGTCATAGAGAGGCTCTTGAAGGAAATTTCACACATAGTGGTATTTCCGTAGTGAAAAATGAAAAAGGAACTGCTTATTTCACCCAAATATTTATTACAAAATAATACTACAATTTAAACCCCACGAATTTCCCCAAATTCATAATTACCAACTCGATTACAATATTTAAAACATTTACAGATTCAAACGCTTTAAGTTGGTTTTGTTATGTTAGATGCAGCGGGTGGGGGCCTGCTGTTTCGCTTTTATCCTGATATGGGATTTATTAAATTTGTCGATAACCTCTGAAGTGATATTCTTCAGAGGTTTTCTTTTATACGGTATTGTCCTGGGTATGTACTAAAATTAGGTAGGAGTTTAAGTGCATTTTAAAACCTAATCTTTAATAAAAATAAATGCTTTGGAGCCTTAGGGGTAATTATAATGAATGGCTCCTTCAGCTGAAACTGTATTCTTCAGCTATCGCTTTAAATCCGATTAGTATTCCGCCTGATTATTGGCGTATTTATTCATTTTCTTTGTAGATGCCCAGTGTTAGTTGGCCTGTATCATTCATATAAGCTCTGTACATTCCTTCTGTATTAAACTCCATTGAAGGGTTTCCAAATTTATCGAGTGCTACTATTCCTCCGGTACCGCCTAAATTTGTAAGCTTATCTTGTATGACATTTTTTGCAGCGCTTTCTAAGTCTTTGCCGGCATATTCGATTTGGGCGCTAACGTCGTAAGCCACTTGCCCTCTTATAAAATATTCCCCCCATCCTGTGGAAGATACGCCGCAAGTGGCATTATTAGCGTATGTACCAGAACCTATGATTGGAGAATCGCCAATACGATTGTATCTTTTATTATTCATACCGCCTGTAGAAGTGCCGGCAGCTATATTTCCATTTTTGTCTAGAGCCACGCAGCCTACGGTGCCGTATTTATCATCTTTAATAAACGGATCGTAGAAAGCAGTCTTATTAGATGATGATGATTTTTCTTTTGCTAAGGTTCGCTGAAGAGCGTCAAATCTATTTTGCGTAAAAAAATAGGAGGGATCAACCAGTTCTATGTTGTGTTCTTTTGCAAAAAGCTCAGCTCCTTTACCGCTTAACAAGACGTGTTCTGAGTTGGTCATAACTTCATATGCAAGATTGATAGGGTTTTTTACATTAGTGACACCTGCAATAGCTCCTGCATTTAAAGTTTCACCATCCATAATAGATGCGTCTAGTTCGTTTATACCTTCATGATTAAAAACGGCTCCTTTTGCAGAATTAAATAGTGGGGAGTTTTCCATACTATTGATGGTGCGCTGAACGGCTTCAAGGCTGGTGCCGCCGTTTTCAAGAATTTCGTAGCCAATTTTTATAGCCTCTGTTAGTGCTTCTTTGTAGGCTAGTTCTAGAGAGTCTGTCATATTCTCTTTTAGAATTGTGCCTGCGCCGCCGTGAATTACAATAGCAAATTCCTGTTGTACGGGAGTTTTATCTTCTGGTTTTTCTTTGGATTGCTCCTGTTGATTGCAAGATGCTAGAAGAATGATTGCTAATAAGCTGAAAAGAGATCTCATATTATTTTGTTTAAACCTGTAAAGTACATAAAAACGAATTCATCACAAATAGATAAACTGCTGATGTTGATTAGAAAAAATCTATGAGATTATTTCCTACTTTCTTACCATAAGGTGTCTTTTAACCGAATAATCAAACAGTTATGTCGTTTAAATGCACATTTTATTAATTTACTTACCTATTATTTATATTTTAAACATCGACAAAAGACACAATTAGCCGTCAAATAATGTTAAAGTTTGCATTAATTATGTTAAAAATGATGCTATAATCGATGAAATACACAAAATGACCGACAACGTGTTGTAGGAATAGATTCTTCATGCTATGTTTGTGACAACATAACTCAAAAACCCCAAATCATGAGAACTTTTACTACTAGCCTTTTGGCACTTACTTTCGCTTTATTTTTAACAAGCTGCTCGCAGGATGAAGAATTAATGCCAGTTGAAGAAGCTGCATTAGAAATCTCAGCAGATCTTACCGTTGAAGAAGCTTTTGCTGCAGAAATTTTATCTGAAGTTAATGAGCACCGCGCATCATTAGGTTTATCAGCACTTCAAAACAATTCAGATTCAAAAGTTAAAGCAGTAGAGCATACTAAGTATATGGCTACAAAAGGAACCATTAGTCACGATAACTTTTTTAAGCGTTCAGATTATTTAAAATCTAAAGGAGCTGCCCGCGTAAGTGAGAATGTAGCTTTTGGATACCGTGACGCTAAAGAAGTAGTTGCTGCCTGGATTAAGAGCGAAGGTCATAGAGAGGCTCTTGAAGGAAATTTCACACATAGCGGTATTTCCGTAGTAAAAAATGAAAAAGGAACTGCTTATTTCACCCAGATATTTATTACAAAATAATACTACAATTTAAACCCCACGAATTTCCCCAAATTCATAATTACCAACTCGATTACAATATTTAAAACATTTACAGATTCAAACGCTTTAAGTTGGTTTTGTTATGTTAGATGCAGCGGGTGGGGACCTGCTGTTTCGTTTTTATCCTAATATGGGATTTTATTAAATTTGTCGATAACCTCTGAAGTGATATTCTTCAGAGGTTTTCTTTTTCCCATAAAGATGAGATGCAAAGTAAAATTGTAATTTTATCCATAAACAATTCAGTATGGCTATTGCAAAACCTTTTAATCTAACAAAATGGGTAGAAGATAATCGAGATCTTCTTAAGCCTCCGGTAGGTAATAAAAATTTATATAAAGAGGCAGATGATTATATAGTGATGGTCGTTGCCGGTCCCAATGCACGCAAGGATTATCACTATAATGAGACCGAAGAATTATTTTACCAACTAGAAGGGGAGATTGAAGTGCATATTCAAGACAATGGAGAGAAGCGCACTATGAAGTTGGGTCCGGGCGATATGTATTTGCATCCGGCAAAAGTGCCACATTCGCCAGTGAGAAAAGAAGGTTCTATTGGACTTGTTATAGAACGTAAACGTATTGACTTAGATGGTAAAGATGGTTTGCTTTGGTTTTGTGATGCCTGCAATAACAAACTCTATGAAGTCTATTTTCCACTTAATGATATTGAAGTAGATTTTCTAAAACATTTCAAAGTATTTTATGCTAATGAAGAACTGCGCACATGTTCTAATTGCGGAACTGTTATGGATGTAGATCCGCGGTTTACGGTTTAAAAATTATTTATAATACTATTAAATGCGTCTCATTGGGGCGCATTTTTAATTTTATGAATCTTCTAATATTTAGACGAGATACTTTTTTGATTTACTAACTTCGGAGAGATAAAACTCAATTATTAAGAAATACATAATAACATGGCAGAAGCTAATCTAAATAGTGCGATTGAAGACACGCTAAAAGCACTAGAAATAGCAACTAATAATGCAGGGACATCCACAGGTACACAATGGTATAATTCTGGAGCTTCATTTGCATCTAGTTCTCCGGTAGATGGTGCTGTAATTAGCAATGTAAATGAGACTACTTCTGAAGAATATGACCAGATTGTAATTAAAGCACAGCAGGCCTTTAAAGAATGGAGAACTATGCCAGCCCCATTACGTGGCGATATTGTACGCCAATTTAATGATGAGCTGCGACGTCTAAAGGAGCCGTTAGGTAAACTAGTTTCTTATGAAATGGGAAAGAGTTTGCAAGAGGGACTAGGGGAAGTACAGGAGATGATAGATATCTGCGATTTCGCTGTAGGTTTATCTAGACAATTACACGGCCTCACTATGCATAGTGAACGTCCCGGTCATCGCATGTATGAGCAATACCATCCTTTGGGAATAGTAGGTATCATATCTGCATTTAATTTTCCGGTAGCAGTATGGGCGTGGAACAGTGCTCTGGCTTGGGTGTGTGGAGATGTTACTATATGGAAACCTTCAGAAAAAACACCGCTTACTGGTATCGCGTGTCAAAAAATTGCAGCACGCATATTTGCAAAAAATAATTTACCAGAAGGCATTTCGTGTCTTATAAATGGAGATTATAAAGTAGGTGAATTAATGACAAAAGATGAGCGTGTTCCTCTTATCTCTGCAACTGGATCTACAAGAATGGGAAAACAAGTTGCTCAAACTGTAGCCGGGCGCTTAGGAAAATCACTTCTAGAATTAGGCGGTAATAATGCTATTATTGTTACACCAGATTCAGATTTAAATATGACCGTTATAGGAGCTGTTTTTGGAGCTGTAGGAACTGCCGGTCAACGTTGTACCTCTACACGAAGACTTATTATTCACGAGAGTATTTATGAAGTGGTAAAAGATTCTATTGTCGCGGCATATAATCAATTGCGCATAGGTAATCCTCTCGATGAAAATAATCATGTAGGACCTTTAATCGATAAGGAGGCAGTAAAAATGTATTTAGATGCACTCGAAAAGGTTAAAGCCCAAGGCGGAAAAATTCTGGTTGAGGGTGGCGTTCTTAAAGGAGAATTGTACAAAAGTGGATGCTATGTAAAACCAGCCATAGCTGAGGCCGAAAATCATTATGAAATTGTACAACATGAGACTTTTGCTCCTATACTTTATATAATGAAATATAGTGGTGGAGTTGAAAATGCTATAGAATTACAAAATGGAGTGCGTCAAGGATTATCATCTGCAATTATGACCAATAATTTAAGAGAGGCAGAGCATTTTTTAAGCGTAGCAGGTAGTGATTGTGGGATTGCAAATGTAAATATTGGAACAAGCGGTGCCGAAATAGGTGGTGCCTTTGGCGGAGAAAAAGAAACGGGAGGCGGTCGTGAAAGCGGTTCTGATGCGTGGAAGGTGTATATGCGTCGTCAAACCAATACCATAAATTATACAACACAGTTACCTTTAGCACAGGGTATAAAATTTGATATTTAATTTATAAGCTGTAGCCAGAAAACTCACTTAAACAGGTGTTTATAACTAGTTTTCTGGCTGCAGACTTTTTGTAAGTATTAGAAAGTTTAATTTCTACCTTGCTCTTCAGGATATAGCTTATAAAGTGGATCACTTTGCCAAAACTGCTTAGTGTCAACATCTATTATAGACAAGCAACCTTTAAATGCAGCCCCTGTATCCACATTCCATACATTTGCCATTTTTGTAGGGTTTACCTCATTTATACGAGTAACCGGTGTGTGACCTATATAAATCTCTTTGTGATGTTGTAGGCGTTTTGGATAAGCAGGATCTTCTGTGCTTAAACGTTTATCAAGAGCGACCGCCATTTCCCAAAAAGTACGATCCCAATAAAAAGCTGTTTTGTGATGCTCGTGCTCAGGCCCATTATGATTTTGAAAACCAGCGTGCACAAACATGCGATTTTGATCATCTATATAGTAATCCTTTAAATTTTTAAAAAATTCGAGATGTGCTGTTTTCTGCTGGTCATCTATTGATTCATAAGAAGTGATGGTTCCTCTACCGCCGTGATTGAGCCACAGATCATTAAGTTCGTTTGTTCTTAGCCAATCATAAACCAATTCATCGTGATTACCTTTTATAAAAATGCAATTCTGCTCTTTTGATAAGTTGATAAGAAATTCTACGGTTTGAGCGCTTTCGCTCCAGCCATCTACATAATCTCCTAAAAATACGAGTAAATCGTCTTTTGAGACCATTGCTTTTTGAAGTGCTTGTCGTAATCCTTTAAGGCCTCCATGGATGTCGCCTATTGCAAGTGTACGTGCCATTAATTATATTTTACTTTTCTTAAAATGCGTAAATTTTCTTTATAAGCGTTATAAAGTTTACTGTCATATTTACGTAAATGAGGATGTAAACTTTCTAGCTTTTCTAATGCCGACTCAAATCCATTTAAATAACAAATGAGATAAGTTGCCGGAAGATTGTAAAGGTCTTCTAATTCGCCTTTATTAAGAGTTTTGTCAATTAAAACTTTGTTAAGAATAATCGTGTTGTTATTGTAAATATGGTGTAACAACTTGTGATCAAATTTAGGCGGCTCAAAAACCAAGTTACGCTCAATATTGTAAGATCCATTTTCTTTAAAATGTATAGTAAGCTGTTCTAACGGGTAATATTTATAAGTATTTTGAATTCCCAGTAATACATATTCTAAAATCGAAAATTCATCTGTTGTCATAGTAATAGAAACTTCATCAAGAGCAGAATAAAACAAGCGTACTTGCTCATTAATAAGTTCTATATCTACGCGACTATAATAAACATTATCTTTTATTACCTTTTTTACACCCGCCCAGCATACCACAAACTGTTCTTTAAAAACGCGATAATCAGTAAATAGATCAGCATGTCTAACATTTATAAAATCGATAACGCCATCTAGTGTGTGTTCTATGCTATTATGAGAATGTTTTTCTATAGTTGCAACCACAGAACTATTTACATCAAACATCTCGCTGGTAAATGACTTAGGCATAGAGATGCTACCATCTCTAAAAAAGACTGTACCACCCCAATATTTCCAAATGTTTTTTTTAAGAGAGGTAAGTTTTTCTAATGGTTTTATAGTAACCAGACCCACAACCTTGTCTTGTGGTAAATGTGGAAACGGAATGTTCTCATAAGAAACATAAGGAGGGTTGTTTAGATAGGCATTTATGAGGTTCTGTATTTTACTGTCATCAAAAAATGGAACCCCTACAATTTCATTTGTATTGTCTTCGACGCCTATAACCAGATAGCTGTTGTTTTTAGGGTTTGAATTTGATAAAGCACAAATATGTTTTAAAAATTTACCCTTCCCTTCTTTATTGCCTATATCAACTTTACGCTTTTTATCATAAAAACTATTCTCATCATTGTGTGCGAGTAGATTTTTAATAAGTAAGCGTTTATTAATCATTGGTTAAGTTATAATACCGTACGTTATACCAACCAGTATGGTTATTTAAATTTTCAGAATTTACTAATTTGAAGTCTCATTTCTCAATCTGCCGGGTTAAGTAATTGAAAAGTGTTATTTTTTATTTACCACAGTACTTGAAGCTTGATCCACGCTCATAACTACAAGATCGGCTATATTCACATGGTAAGGTCTGGTAACGACAAAATGAATAATATCTGCTATATCTTGAGCTTGCAGTGGCTTAAATCCTTTATAAACATTTGATGCTCTTTCTGAGTCACCTTTAAAGCGAACTTCACTAAATTCAGTCTCCACCATTCCTGGATGCACAGCACCCACGCGAATATTATAGCCGTTTAAGTCGATACGCATTCCTTGATTTATTGCATCTACTGCATGTTTGCTAGCGCAATACACATTTCCTTTAGGATAAACCTCTTTAGCGGCAGTAGAACCTATATTAATAATATGACCGCTATTTTGAGCGATCATTTTTGTAATGATCATATTACTTACATATAACAAACCTTTTACGTTTATATCAATCATAGCGTCCCAATCCTCTGTTGTGCCATCTTGAATGGTATCTAGGCCGTGTGCATTACCAGCATTATTAATTAATATATCTATTTGCTGAAAAGAGTCAGGCAACCCGGAAATGGCATCTGCTACAGCAGCTTTATCACGCACATCAAAAGATAAAGTATGTACGTTTACATACTGTTTCAATTCTTCACCTAATTCTTGAAGTCTTTCCTCTCTGCGCCCACAAAGAATAAGGTTAATATTATTTGCCGCAAAGTGTCTTGCTGTTGCTGCGCCAATACCGCTTGTTGCACCGGTTATCAAAGCTGTTTTAGTTGACATGTTTCTGTAATTAATGTGTTATAAAATTGGTGATTCATACGTTTAAATGCTACTAAAAATCTATTAATCTTAGATTCATTTATGCGTAGCTTTAGAAAACCATTTTGATTACAATCTAAAGATCATTTATATTTGAGGTGCAATCAAAAAAGGATTGCATTTTTTTTGCAACATACTATGTAAAAAGCCGTCTCTATTAATACCCTTATCAAAGATGTATAAGCCTTTAAAATAAAGGGTTTTAACGATAGCTTAACAAAATCATTAGCAATAAAAATTAACCTTGTAGGCCTTAGAGTCATATAAAAATAGCATACAAATTATGGAAAACACCACTGCATCTGTAGATATAGGAGCGCTTAATGAAAAGATAGAAAGAGAAAGTGCATTTGTCAAAATTCTTACGATAGAAATGAATAAAGTGATCGTAGGACAAAAGCACATGATAGAGCGTTTGCTTATAGGTCTTTTAGGTCGCGGTCATATTTTGCTAGAAGGGGTTCCTGGTCTAGCAAAAACATTGGCAATTAATACGTTGTCGCAAGCAGTACACGGAAGCTTTAGCCGTATTCAGTTTACTCCAGATTTACTTCCGGCAGATGTTGTAGGTACTTTAATCTACAATATGAAACTGAATGATTTCAGTATAAAAAAAGGTCCAATCTTCGCAAATTTCGTACTTGCAGATGAGATAAACCGTGCTCCTGCAAAAGTACAAAGTGCCCTGCTTGAAGCGATGCAAGAAAAGCAAGTAACCATAGGTGATGAGACTTTTAAACTCGATGCCCCATTTCTGGTTATGGCAACACAAAACCCGGTTGAGCAAGAAGGTACCTATCCACTTCCTGAAGCTCAGGTAGACCGTTTTATGCTTAAAACTGTTATTGATTATCCTAAGATCGAAGATGAGCAGTTGATCATACGTCAAAATCTAAAAGGATCTTACGAGAAAGTAAATCCCGTAGTGACTATTGAGCAAATATTACGCGCTCAAGAAGCCGTGCGCGAGGTTTATATGGATGAGAAAATTGAAAAGTATATACTTGATATTGTATTTGCTACACGATATCCTGAAAATTATAATCTAGCGGAATTAAAGCCTCTAATAAGCTTTGGGTCTTCTCCTCGTGGTAGTATTAATCTAGCTACTGCTGCAAAATGTTATGCATTTATAAAAGGGCGTGGGTATGTGATACCAGAAGATGTACGCGCAGTTATACATGATGTATTGCGTCATCGTATAGGTATTACATATGAGGCTGAGGCAGAAAATGTAACTACAGAAGAAATCATTAATAAAATCGTTAATGAGATCGAAGTGCCATAGGCGCATTTATGATCTATGAATTAATGACACTGTGATTTGCTTTTGTAAAGCATAAAAAATTTTAAATCAATCGACTTTGAGTAAGATTTATAAATTACCAACGTATAATAGTTCCTTTGCAGGATAGAGGCTTATGGATACTAAAGAGCTTTTAAAGAAAGTACGTAAAATTGAGATCAAGACCAGAAGGTTATCTGATCACATTTTTGGTGGTGAATATCATTCCACTTTTAAAGGTCGGGGAATGACTTTTAGCGAGGTGCGCCAGTATCAATTTGGTGATGATGTGCGTAATATTGATTGGAATGTTACTGCGCGCTATAGTGAGCCTTATGTAAAAGTTTTTGAAGAAGAGCGCGAGTTGACAATGATGCTCGTTGCAGATGTGAGTGGTTCAGAATTTTTTGGTACAGATCAACAATTTAAATCTGAAATAGTTACTGAAATAGCTGCGACGCTAGCTTTTTCTGCGATGCAAAATAATGACAAAATAGGATTGATATTGTTTTCAGATGGTATTGAACTTTATATTCCGCCTAAAAAAGGGAAGTCCCATGTGTTACGTATAATTCGTGAATTGCTAGAGTTTAAGCCTAAGAGTAAACAGACAGATGTTGCTCAAGCATTAAAATTCCTTTCAAGTGTTATGAAGAAAAAAGCTATCGTATTTGTGCTTTCAGATTTTATAGCAGATGGGTACAGAGATACGATGAAAATTGCAGCAAAGCGTCACGATATCACGGGAATACGCATTTATGATGAACGGGAAGAAGAAATTCCTAGTCTGGGAGTTGTTCAAATGGAAGATGAAGAAACCGGTGAGTTACTTTTAGTGAATACGACCTCTAAAACGGTACGTGCAAATTATTCTGCCTATTATAAAGAACGAGTTGCTTATTATAAAGAGAGCTTTACACGAAGTGGTGCCGGTGTAATTGACGTGCGTACAGACGAGAGTTATGTCAAAAAATTATTAGGTTATTTTAAACGAAGAGGATAAGAGAATAATGAGTAATAACCCCAATACATCCCTAGTTACTCCAAGGAGAATTATGGTAAGGAAATTAATTTTTCTTTTGCCGTTTATTCTGTTTTTTGGAGCATTACAAGCGCAACAGGTAAAAGCATCTATAGATAGTTCTACAATACGTATAGGTGAACAGATTACCTATGCATTTCAAGTTGAAGCTGATGCTAAAGATTTAGTCATATTTCCCGAAGGACAAACTTTTTCTCCGTTAGAAGTTATTGAATCTTATAAGATAGATACTTCATTTTCTGGAGCAAAAATGAATCTTATCAAGCGATATGGCCTTACCCAATTTGATAGCGGATCCTACACAATCCCCAGACAGCTTGTAACAATTAATCAGCAGCCATTTTATACAGACTCTATTGCTGTTGAGGTTAATAATGTGGAAGTAGATACCACAGAACAAAGTCTTTACGACATTAAGGATATTGTTGTTGTTGAGCCTGCCAGCAGCAAAGTATGGAACTATTTACTGTATTTTCTCCTAGTAGCTTTAATAATTGGCGCATTCCTTTACTTTATTATACGTAGAAATCGCAAAAAAGCAGAAGCTGAGCGTAAACTTCCGCCATTTGAGCAAGCATTGTTCTCGTTAAAAAAACTAGATGAGGAATATAAAGAGCCATCACGAGGTATAGATCAACATATAGTTACAAAAGCTTATTATTCAAAACTTACTGAAATAATAAGACGATATCTTGATGAAGAAGTGTATGACCGTTCTATGGAAAGTACTTCGGCAGAATTAATCGAGAAATTATTACAAGAAAAGCAACAAGGTAAAATAGATTTAAGCAAGGAAACCATCCTTAAATTAGATCAAATTTTAAAGCGTGCAGATCTTAGCAAATTTGCTCGAATGTCACCAGGAACAGGACAGACTGAAGCAGACCGTATTGTCGCTGAAGAGATTGTAAAAGAGACTAAAGAGGCTATCCCGGCACCATCAGAAGAGGAACTTATGCGTGACGCAGCCTATAGAGAAGCCCTGGCAAAACGTAGAAAACGCAGACTCATCATAACAAGCATTGTAGGTATTTTTACAATAGTTATTTTGGCTACCGGAGTTCTTGTCGCTGTAAAGGGGTTTGATTTTGTTAAGGATAATTTTATAGGGCATCCTTCTAAAGATCTGTTAGAAGGAGAATGGGTACGTAGTGAATACGGTTACCCTCCTGTAATTATAAGCACTCCGCGTATATTAGAACGTAATGAGATTCCTATTCCAGACTCCTTGCGCACGCAGATGGATATGAGCACTTTTACCTACGGAAGCTTAATTGACCAATTTTATATTGTGGTAAATAATACCAAATATGGAGGAGATCAAGAAGCCGACTTAGAAAAGGCAACGCAAGGTTTTATAAGTACTTTAGAAGCGAGCGGTGCTAAAAATCTTCTTGTAAAAAGTGAAGAATATACAACCCCTGAAGGTACAAAGGGACTTCGCGTTTATGGATCTGGTGATTTTCCGGATGCTTTAAATTCAGACAAATACAGTCCGGGAGCATATGAGATGATATTGTTTACTGCTCCGGGAGTATTGCAACAGATATTGGTAGCTTGGCGAGATGAAGATAAATATGCAGTAGAAATGGCGTCACGCATTATAAATTCTGTAGAATTACAAAAAACCGTACCTACCGATGTTAAGTAATTTTGAATTTCAAAATCCTGAGTTTTTCTGGGTACTGTTAATAATTCCTGTATTAGCGGTTTGGTACTTTTATAAGCGTAATAAGATAACAGCTCAGGTTAAAATCTCAAGTCTCAAAGGTTTTAAAACAGGCAGTGGCTTGTTAGCCAGACTGCGACCTATTCTTTTTGTTTTGCGTCTGCTGGCAATTGCATTTATAATAACCGCATTGGCACGACCACGCACAGTAGATGTTTCTACACGTACAAAAACCACTCGAGGTATAGATATTGCGATTGCGATAGATGTCTCTGCTAGTATGCTGGCAAAAGATTTAAAGCCTAATCGTCTAGAGGCGCTTAAAAATGTTGCGGCAGAATTTATTAGACAACGCCCTAATGATCGTATAGGCTTAATTGAATATGCAGGAGAAAGTTATACCCGTACACCTATCACAAGTGATAAAAGCATTGTTTTGAGTTCGTTAAACGATATACGCTATAACAGTATTATTGAAGGAGGTACGGCCATAGGGATGGGGCTTGCTACGTCGGTTAATAGGTTGAAAGATAGTAAAGCGATAAGTAAAGTCATAATACTTATGACAGACGGTGTAAACAATGGAGGTTTTATCGAGCCCGTAACCGCTAGTGAACTGGCTCAAGAATTTGGTATAAAAGTTTATACCATAGGCTTAGGAACTAATGGAACTGCACTTTCACCGGTTGCATTACGACCAGATGGTAGTTTTCAATACGGCAATATTCCGGTGGAAATTGATGAAGGCTTGCTAAAAGAAATCGCAGAAAAAACGGGCGGACTTTACTTTAGAGCGACAGATAATGAGTCTTTAGAAGAGATTTACGACGAGATAAATAAACTTGAAAAAACAGATGTTGAAGAATTTAAGTATACAAATTACGAAGAGATGTTTCGTCCGCTTATTCTTTTAGCCGGTTTACTTCTACTCATTGAAGTATTGCTTAGAAATACAATTTTTAGAAGTTTTATTTAGATTAATATAAATAGTAATAACAGTAATAGATAGCTTGTGTATTTACTAGAAGAAAAAATATGGTTTTGGGCATTGCTTATTATACCTGCGTTGGTAGTTCTTTATTTTGCGGTCACTTTATGGAAACGAAGCGCACAAAAACGATTTGCAGCAAATAGAACTTTATTTAGTCAGTTGACACCTAATCGTTCTGTTTTTAAGCCGGTATTTAAGTTGGTGGTTTTGTGTCTTGCCTTTGCGTGTCTAGTTATCGCTCTTGTGAACCCAAAAATTGGTACTAAACTAGAAACGGTCAAGAGAGAAGGAGTAGATGTAGTTTTTGCGGTAGATGTATCAAAAAGTATGGATGCTGAAGATATAGCTCCCAGCCGAATTGATAAAGCAAAGCAACTCGTTTCTCAGGTCATAAACAACCTAGGTAGTGATCGCGTGGGTATTATTGCGTATGCAGGAAGTGCTTATCCACAACTGCCAATTACTACAGATTATAGTAGTGCAAAGATGTTTTTAAACTCGATGAATACAGATATGTTATCGAGTCAGGGAACAGCTATTAAAGATGCTATTGAGCTCGCAAAAACCTACTATAATGATGAAGAACAAACTAATCGGGTTCTTGTAATTATTTCTGATGGTGAAGATCACGAGGGTGATGTAGCTTCAATTGCAGAATCTGCCGAAGAAGTAGGTATACGTATTTTTACGATAGGCGTAGGTACAGAAGCCGGAGAGCGAATACCTTTAAAGCGTAACGGTGTGGTACAGTCTTATAAAAAGGATCAAAATGGAGAAACCGTTATTACCAAGTTAGATCCGGCTATTTTACAAGAAATTGCGGCTTCAGCAAATGGAGAATATATAAATGGTAATAGTACCCAAGAGGTTGTTGACAAAATGAGTACTGCTTTGAATCAAATGGATAAAAAACAATTTGAAGCTAAGCAGTTTGCAGACTTTAAAGATCAATTTCAGTGGTTTTTAGGTGCGGCATTATTGTTGCTTATTTTAGATGTTTTCTTACTGGAACGAAAAACAAGTTGGGTACGAAAGCTTAATTTATTTAATGAGAATACACCTAAGTCTTAAAAGATTGATGATGATGAGTAATAGGTTTTTAAGTAGAATAGTGAGTTTAGGAATAGTTATATTCCTTAGCATAACATCTGTTTTCGCGCAAAGCGATAAGCCAGATCCTGCTATTTTAGAAGCGCAGGACTTTGTTGCAGATGGTAATGAGAAATTTGTCTCTAAAGAGTTTACTGCGGCAGAATCATCGTATAGAAAAGCAGTAGCTAAAGATCCTGCAAACGTATCTGCTAAATATAATATGGGTAATAACTACTACCGAAATAAAAAGTATGCAGAAGGGATGACCCGATATATACAGGCGACAGAAGTAGCTCAGACAAAATCTGAAAAACATCAGGCGTTCCACAATTTAGGAAATGCTTTTTATCAGCAAAAAGATTATAAAAAGGCGGTTGAAGCCTATAAAAACGCGTTGCGTAACGATCCTACAGATGATGAAACACGTTACAATCTGGCTCTTGCAAAAAAAGAGGAAGAAAAGAACGGCGGCGGCGGTGGTGGCGACGATAAAGATGATAATAAGGATAAAGGCGACGAGAATAAAGACAAGGACGGTGATGGTGATGAAAAAGAAGGAGATGATGGTAAGCCTAAAGATTCTGATGATCAGGGAGATAAGAAAGATAAGGGCGATGAAAATAAAGATGAAAAAGGGAAGCCCGAAGATAAAGACGGTGATAAGCCTAAAGATGGCAAAGACGGTGATAAACCTAAAGAACAGCCACAACCCCAACCTGGTCAAGGTCAACTATCTCCTCAGCAGGTTAAAAGTCTGTTAGAAGCTATGAAAAATGAGGAGAATAAGGTTCAAGATAAAATTAATGCACAAAAAGTAAAAGGGGCTAAAGTTAAAACGGATAAAGACTGGTAATCTTTCAGTATTTAAAAACGAATAATAGAGTCTTAATAGATAAAGCAGAAGTTAAAATGAAGATGAAGCTAAAATTTTTGCTGATAATTTTCTTTGCAAGCTTTACTGCATGGTCTCAAGTAAAATTTGATGCCGTTGTAAGTAAAGAGACACTAGGTGTTAATGAACGCTTACGTGTAGATTTTGAAATGAATGAAGACGGAGACAACTTTAGACCTCCCAGTTTTCAAGGTTTTGTTGTGGTAGGTGGTCCTAATCAATCGATAAGTAAACAGTGGATAAATGGTAAATCGAGTTTCTCAAAAACTTTTTCCTATTTTTTACAGCCTAAAGCCACGGGAAAATTACAAATAGGTGCTGCCGAAATTGAAATTAACAATACGGTTTATAAGACGCTGCCTATAGAAATTACAGTAACAGGAGCGGTTGATCTTGATAGGGACCCTAATGATCCCGTTAATGCAGCTGCAGATAATGTGCATCTCGTTGCTGAAGTTTCTAAAACAAATCCGTATTTAAACGAAGCAATAACTGTAGTTTATAAATTGTATGTTTCTCGTGAAACAGCTGTAAGTGGCTGGAATGAAATAGAAGCTCCTAAATTTGCTGATTTCTGGAGTCAGAGTATTGATGATAAGCAATTTAAAGTATATGATGGATCGTATAATGGCAAGCCTTATAGGTATGTAATACTAAGACGTACTTTATTATATCCTCAAAAAACAGGAGAGCTTGATATAGAATCACTATCGCTTAATATTAATGTAGAAGCACCTACAAATAGGCGAGATATCTTCGGGATGCGTATTACAAGACCAGCTCAGATTACCGTTACTGCTCCTAACAAAAAAATTAAGGTTAAAGAATTACCAGAAGCAGGAAAACCGGAGAATTTTACCGGAGCTGTGGGCAAATTTGACTTTAGTGTACAGGCAAGCAAGACTAAGCTAGATGCTCAAGATGCATTAGATTTGACACTTACTGCAAAGGGTAACGGAAATTTAAAACTCTTTAATCTTCCGAAGCCAACATTGCCTGGTTCTTTAGAAGTTTACGAACCAGAAAACTTACAGGATGTAAGTGTCTCTTTAGCGGGTATGACGGGTAAAAATGAAGAGCGTTATACAATTGTGCCACAACGTAAAGGAGCATACCCTATACCGCCTATACGTTTTTCTTATTTTGATCCTACAACAGAACGATATAATACGATAAGTAGTGATGAGATTGTTATTACCGTCGAGAATGGTCCAGATGCTTTGGCAACCAATGACAGCACTAATAACGGAACTCAAAAACCGGTTAGTCAATTTAAGTATATTAAGTCTCAGGCAGATTTAGTTGCTCAAAACGAAGATGAGTTTTTTGGCAGTAAGTTATTTTGGGGATTATTAGTAACACCTTTACTACTTATTCCTTTAGCAATTCTGTTTGGACGCAAGCGTGAAGCTTATCAAAATGATGTGAAAGGAAATAGATTGCGTAAAGCAGATAAGCTAGCTCGTAAATATTTAAGCGAAGCTAAAAATAACCTTGGTAATCAAAAAGCGTTTTACTTAGCTTTAGAAAAGTCATTACATAATTTCTTAAAAGCTCGTTTAAACATACAGACGAGTGATATGAGTAAAGAGCGCATAAGTAGATTGCTTCAAGAGCGTGGAGTAACAGTAACCACTACTGCAGAATTTCTAAAGTTACTTGAAAGCTGTGAGTTTGCACGCTATACACCGGCTAGTAGTGTAGCTATGCAACAAGATTATGAAAATGCAAGTCGTGTAATTTCTGAAATTGATAAACAGTTATGAAAATGCAGCGTTTAAAATATAAATATCAGACAATAGTATTAGGTTGTTTGTTTGGGTTCATGCTGGTGCAAAATGCTTTTTCTCAGAGTCCGGAGCAATTTTTTGAAGCCGGAAATTCAGAATATGCTAAGAATAATTTTGAAGCGGCAATAGTGAATTATGAGAATGTTTTAGAATCTGGATATTCATCTGCAGCAGTGTACTATAATTTAGGAAACGCAAATTATAAGCTTAATCGCATTGCACCTAGTGTTTATAATTATGAAAAAGCACTTCTCCTAAAGCCAAATGATGCAGAGATTAAAAATAATCTGCAGTTTGCTCAGAATATGACTATTGATGCAATCACCCCATTGCCGCAAAATACCTTTAAGAAATGGTATAATCAGATTCTTGGTATTTTTACAATAGATGGATGGGCTACCGCTACAATCGTTTTGGTATTTTTATTTACATTAAGTTTTGTTCTGTATTTCTTCAATAAAGGAGTAGGCAGTAAAAGAATATTTTTCACAGTTGCTTTAGTATCTATTTTTCTAGCATTATTAAGCCTAACACTCACTTTTCAGGCAAAATCTAATGAGGCCAATAGAGAGTATGCTATTATATTTTCGGTAGAAACAGAACTCAAAAGTGAGCCTAACAATAGCAGCGAACAGATACTTGTTCTCCATGAAGGAACAAAAGTACGTGTTCTGGAAGAACAAGATGATTGGCGGCTGGTGCGACTTGCAGATGGCAAAGAAGGCTGGTTACCTAAAGTAGAAATAAAGATTCTTTAGATTTAATATTTAATTATCTCAAGTATTGAAAGGGTTTATTATTTTTACAAACTTTTAAGAATTTAAATTATAGGTATTGCGAGTTAAGTCTTTCTTCTTTCTTGTTCTTTTTGCGACATTTTTAGTCACACCTATAATCGTGTCTTTAATTCAGGATAATGAGAAAACATTAGTTATCTCCATGACCGAAGAAGAAAAGAGCACAAATAACGCATATGAATTTGAAAAAGATGTCAAGATTAGTATTGGCTCTTTTGCATTTAGTTTATTGCGATTTGAAGATAATGAGGTGTCTAATTATGAGTATAATAATAAAGCTCATATAGTTTACATCGATCTTTTATATCCTCCCCCTAAGTTTATCTAACTTCCCTATAATCATTCGAAAATATATAACCTTTATACATCGTGTATAGAGGGTATATGCTATTACATAAAATTTAAAACTTCTAAATAATGATAACTTCAGCAATAAATAAAGAGATTCAAGATGGCTTGACTCCAGACTCAGTACTTAAAGATCTTATCCAAGGTAATGAGCGATTTGTAAATAAAGAAATGCATCAACGAGACTTTAGCGCTCAAATAAAGGATACTACTGGAGGACAATGGCCTAAAGCAGTAATATTAGGATGTATAGATTCTAGAGTACCTGTAGAGATGGTTTTTGACCAGGGATTGGGTGATATATTCGTATCACGCGTAGCTGGTAACTTTGAGAATGCAGATATGCTGGGAAGTATGGAGTATTCTTGTAAGGTTGCAGGTAGTAAACTTGTAATGGTTTTAGGTCACGAGGCGTGTGGTGCAGTAAAAGCTGCTTGTGATGATGTAAAATTAGGAAACATCACACACTTGCTAAGTAATATTAAACCTGCTGTAGAAGCTACAAAAACTGATGGTGAGCGCAATTCAAAAAATGATGCGTTTGTTGCAGGTGTAGTTGAAAACAATGTAAAACTTACTATAGATCGCATACGCGAAAAGAGTGAAGTTTTAAAAGAGATGGAGGATGCCGGCGAAATTAAAATTGTAGGTGGTGTTTATTCTATAACAAGCGGTAAAGTAACATTAATCTAATAAGTCACCAACATGTTTAAAAATTTAAAAAACGATTTTCCGGCAAGTGTCGTGGTGTTCTTTGTGGCGCTACCTTTATGTTTAGGTATTGCGCTGGCGAGTGGCGCTCCGTTATTTTCTGGATTAATTGCAGGAATTGTAGGAGGTATAGTAGTAGGAGGACTTAGTGGTTCTAGCTTGGGTGTAAGTGGTCCTGCAGCAGGATTGTCTGCGATCGTTTTAGTCGCTATTTCTACCTTAGGAGGATATGAAAACCTACTTGTAGCAGTAGTTCTGGGAGGGGCAATTCAATTATTATTTGGAGTCCTTAAAGCTGGAATAATAGGTTATTATTTTCCTTCTTCAGTAATAAAAGGAATGCTTACCGGTATCGGTATTATAATAATTCTAAAACAAATCCCTCACTTTTTTGGATACGATTCTGATCCCGAAGGTGATTGGGCATTTTTTCAAGTAGATGGTAAAAATACATTTACTGAGATAGGTCAAATATTTGATAGTATAAGTCCGGGAGCGACTGTAATTGCATTTGTTGCAATGTTTATTCTTATTCTGTGGGATGCCGTTCTTAGTAAAAAAGGTAAAATCTTCAAGTTGGTACAAGGTCCTCTTGTAGCAGTTGTATTAGGTATTTTATACTTTGTATTTACACAGGATTCTGAAACTTGGGGTATCTCTAGCGATCACCTAGTTAAGGTTCCGGTTCCTGATGATTTTGAATCATTCATAGGGCAATTTACTTTCCCTAATTTTAGTGTGATAACCCAACCACAAATTTGGATTACAGCGTTTACAATAGCTCTGGTAGCTAGTTTAGAAACATTATTATGTGTTGAAGCAACAGATAAATTAGATCCTAAAAAACGTACTACTCCTACAAATAGAGAATTATTTGCTCAAGGAGCAGGTAATATAATATCGGGTATGATAGGTGGATTACCGGTTACTCAAGTAATTGTACGTAGTTCTGCAAATATTCAGTCTGGTGGACAAACAAAAATGTCTGCAATTATTCACGGTTTTCTGTTGTTGATTTCAGTGATTTTAGTTCCTAATGTACTTAACTTAATACCTTTATCTGTACTTGCTGCAGTATTATTTTTAGTAGGTTATAAACTTGCTAAGCCATCTACTTTTAAGCGTATGTGGGTTTTAGGTTGGAAACAATTTATTCCTTTTATAATTACAGTTTTAGGAATTGTATTTGCAGATTTACTTGTGGGTATAAGCCTGGGATTAGCTGTAGGTATCGTGGTTATTCTTATTAAAAACTACCAAAATTCACACTTCCTTCATATTGTAAGAGAAGAAGAAACTGGTCTTGATGTTGTAAAAATGAGATTAGCAGAAGAGGTGACTTTTATAAATAAAGGAGCGATCTTAAAGGAATTAAATAATCTACATGAAAATTCATACTTAGAAATAGACGTACGTAAAACACGCTATTTAGATCAGGATATTATTGAAATACTAGATGATTTTAGCTTTAGAGCTAAAGATAAAAACATCAATGTTAAGATAATTTCAGAGCGCGGAAATATTGAAAACCCGAGTAGCTATGAACAATTCTTTAATCAGGAAAAGAAAGACAAGTTTAAGGTGTCTGCCTAATTGATTAATAGAATTTTATATATACTAAAAGCGCCGGCAAATTACCGGCGCTTTTTTATTTTATAACATTTATGAAGCTTGATTTTGGTCTTGATCGTATTCTTGATTTTCAGAATTTTCAAGCTTTAGCTTATTTACCTGTTTTAGAATATTAGGTAAAACAAGAGGAGCAATAGGCTCAACAGTTTTAAAGAGCACAGATTTTTCTCGTGTTTGAGGATCTATTACGGTAAAAGTTAGTGCTGATGTAAACATGATTATTACGCTAAGTATAAATGCAACTTTAAGAAGTCCAAACATACCACCCAAGATTCGGTTTACAATTCCCAACATAATTAGGGAAGCTAATTTTGTAAGTAAACGCCCTGCCAGGCTTATAATAAGTACAATAACAATAAAAGTTACTGCAAATGCTAACAGATTGATGCTTTGATCACTCCAGGTTACTTTATCGTCTAGATAAGCTACAGCGTAATAGGAGAAATTCACTGCTCCATAAATGCCTATAACCAAAGCTACTATAGAAGCAAGCTCGATTAGAAGTCCGTTTTTAATGCCTTTATAAAGACCTAGAAGTAGGAATATTCCAAGAATAATATCAAGATAGTTCATACGTTAAAGATACTATTTTTAAGAACCTTGTTAAGTATATTTGCGGCTATGGCAAGAGACGAACAACTTAAAGAACGCTGGGATCAAATTGTAACTAAACTCTCGGCTCGATTTGCAGATGGAGATACTTTAGATCTGGATGCAATTATATATTTAATAGGAGTACAAGAATTAGGACAACCAGGAAAGCGATTTAAGAAAGATGACAAACTAGATTTAATGCATATTGCGATATGCAGACTTCTAGAGCCTTTTGGGTATTATAAATTTGATTATCAAGATGCAGATGGCTGGCCGCATTATGAAGTCATAGATCAATTACCTACGCTTAAAGCCGGAGAACAATCTTTACTTATGAAAGAAGCAATTGTGCAGTACTTTCTAGAGAAAGAATTGATTAATTAATTGGGAAACAATACTATGCTTCTAGCGCTTGTACAAGAGTTATTTCCCAATGATACTGGGCCTATTTATAAAGAAACTATCGCAGGTAGATTTCCTGTGGAGCCTTTTAATACATATAGTAATCTCATTTTTTTATTCATTGTAGTTTACTTTGGAATCCGTATTTATAAGGAGCCAAAAAATCAATGGTTTTTGATGATTACTATACCATTCATTTTTATAGGCTACATAGGTGGCACCTTGTATCATGGGTTGCGTAATTCTGAAGCTTGGTTGCTTATAGATTGGGTGCCTATTAGAGGCTTAAGCTTTGCAGCAATATTATACTTTGTTTTTAAATGGAAAGATACCTGGAGAAAGCGCTTGATATTTATAACAGCTATAGGAATAGCCTTTGTAGGACTTCGGTATTTACCGGTTAATGAAAATTTAGAGCATAATCTAGGTTATCTAATTAGCGCGCTTACTATTCTTATCCCTATTATTGGTTATTTAGCAAAAACCAAATGGCGTAATGCGAGACCGGCTATCATCGCATTCATCATATTTGGAGTTGCAGTAGCATTTAGAGTACTTGATACTAGGCTTGATTTTGAAATTTTCTGGATGGGAACCCACTGGTTATGGCACCTTTTTGGGGGTACAGCAGTATTCTTCATTCTACTATATATTTTTAGAGACAATAAAGCGCAAGCCGCCTATATTTCTTAAATTTGTGCCTTCCTAATTTAAAGGAATTATGTTAGAAAAAATAAAAGAACTTATTGCAGAAGCCGAAGCTTTTACAACTACTTCACTTGAAGAAACTGAAGCATTCAGAATTAAATTTCTAGGGAAGAAAGGGCTGTTTAATACGTATTTTTCAGAATTTAAGAATATACCTAATGAGCAGAAGAAAGAATTTGGGCAAACTATAAACACCCTTAAAACGGTTGTACAAGATAAGGTAGATGCGTTAAAAGCAAGTCTTGAGGTAGCTGATGATACAGGTAGTTATGGAGACCTTACCAGACCGGGTGAGCCTGTAAATCTTGGTTCGCGCCATCCTATATCTATTGTAAAGAATCAAATTATAGATATTTTCTCCCGCATAGGTTTTGATGTTTCTGAAGGACCAGAGATTGAGGATGACTGGCATAATTTTACAGCATTAAATTTACCAGAATATCACCCTGCACGAGATATGCAGGATACTTTTTTTATTCAGACAAACCCTGATGTGCTGCTGCGCACGCACACGTCTTCGGTACAAGTACGCTATATGGAGGCAAACAAGCCGCCTATACGTACAATTTCACCGGGAAGAGTTTATCGTAACGAAGCGATTTCTGCACGTTCACATTGCTTCTTTCATCAGGTAGAAGGTTTATATATTGACAAAGACGTTTCTTTTGCAGATTTAAAGCAAACCCTTCAGCATTTTACTACAGAAATGTTTGGGAAAAGCAAAATACGCCTTAGGCCTTCTTACTTTCCATTTACCGAGCCTAGTGCAGAGGTAGATGTATATTGGGGTCTGGAGACAGAAACCGACTATAAAATGACCAAAGGTACAGGTTGGTTAGAAATAATGGGCTGTGGTATGGTAGATCCTAACGTTCTTACAAACTGTGGGATTGATCCTAAAGAATATAGTGGTTTTGCATTCGGGATGGGTATAGATCGTATAGCCTTATTGCTGCATCAAATATCTGATATACGCTTGCTTAGCGAAAATGACTTACGCTTTCTTAATCAATTTAAGAGCGCACTTTAAAAAATTAGTACTCTTATTCTTAATATAAAATAGTTGCTATGAAAAAGTATCTTGTAATTGCGGTTCTTCTTATTGCGCTGGGCGCAGTAGCTTATTTGACTTTTGTCATAGCAGCTATTAAAATTATGATAGGGAGTATTTTCTTAGGGATAATGGCTATTGCGCTACTAGCCTTATGGATAATGTGGAAAGTGAACGACTAGTATGCGTAAGGATATTGAAATACCTCAGGTTGCGGGAGTTTACGTAGCTGCCGTTAAAGATTTTAATGTAGAGCATCGCACACACGACTGGAATGCATATCTAATAAATGATACTGAAGATACTCTAGAAATGATAATGATTGTTTCTAAAGGCTACAGTGAGGATAAAGTCACCAGCCAAATGCGTCATAAATTAGATGAATTGCCAGCTAAAGGGTACGCAAAGGTCGAATTTATTGAGGATAGTGTACTGGCGCTTACAAATGAGTTTGCAGTCACTTATTTTCTAAACGGAAAACTTTTTGAAAAGAATTATGTATTTGATGCAGGTGTAATTACTGATGCAAATACAGAGCCGCTACCTTCTATGTTGCAAGAAGGTGTTTTGGCTAAGTAATCTAATCTACTTTTTCAGTAAGCTTTATAAATGTCTTCTTAGGGTCTTTACCTTTATATAGGATGTCATAAACGGCATTAATGATAGGCGTTTTAGCACCTAGTTTCTCATTGATTTTATAAGCACTTTCTGCTGCGTAATATCCTTCAGCAACCATACTCATTTCCATTTGTGCACTTTTTACAGTATACCCTTTGCCTATCATATTCCCAAACATTCTATTGCGACTAAATACAGAATATCCTGTTACTAATAGATCGCCCAGATAGGCCGAATCATTAATGTTTCGTTTCATTTTGTGAACCTTTTTGATAAATTTTTTCATCTCTCGGATCGCATTACTCATTAATACACTTTGAAAATTATCTCCATAACCCAGACCGTGCGCAATTCCCGCGGCAATAGCATAAATATTTTTAAGCATAGCTGCATACTCGGTACCTATAGTATCGTCACTTATAGTAGTTTTTATATAGTCGCTGCTTAAATGCTTTGCTACTATCTTAGCGTGCTCTTCATCTGCACAAGCAATAGTAAGATATGACAAGCGCTCTAAAGCAACTTCTTCTGCATGGCAAGGTCCAGTAATCACACCTATATTTTCAAAAGGGATATCGTATTTATCATGAAAATGTGAGCCTACGATTTGCCCCGTTTCTGGTACAATACCTTTAATTGCCGAAAAAACAATTTTATTGTCAAAGCTAGCCGTAACCCGCTCTAGCTCTTTACCTACAAATGCAGAAGGAATAGCAAAAATTAAATAATCTGCGTATTCAATTATCTCATTAATATCGTTACTAAGTTTAAGTTGAGAGGGGTTAAATTCTACAGCACTTAAATAATTAGGATTATGCTGCTCTTTTTTAATATGCTCCAGCGCATAGTTACTGCGCATATACCAGCCTACTTCTTCTAGGTTTTCTGATAACATTTTTACAATTGCAGTTGCCCAGCTTCCACCTCCTAAAACTCCAAATTTCAAGCTCATAATCGTTTTTTTTACTACCTCAAAAATACTGAATTTCTAAACTACCTAAAACCTTGAAAACCACCCCGATCATTTTTGGCACAGCCTTTGAATATCCATAATTATAATTCACAAGCAAGACGTCTCCGCTAGAATTCAGAAGCATCTAGTTTTAGATAAACTGTATGCTAACATTAATTAAATCGTATTATTATGAGAACTATAAAATTACTCAGCGGATTTGCACTTATAATTTCAGTATTTACATCTTGTTATACAGATACATTTATTGAAGATGAAGTGATTACAGGACCTTCTATAAGTCTTGATGAAGCTCTTAGTGCATACGAACTTTGGTATGTAGATATTAATTTGACTAAGGGGAATGCGGGAATTCCATTTATGGACAAAGCATTTACACTTTCATTTATTAATGGTGATGTACGGGCAAATAATAATTTGGCAGGAATAGGAGATCAAGGGAATGGTTTTGGTATTAATGTGGGTTACTATGATCTTTTTGATTACGATTTAGATATAAGTCACGATATAGATGGATTCTATTCTTTTGAGGTTACTCTTTTGTCGGGAGGTAGACTGGAACTGTATAATAGAACTACACGTACTTCTTACTTTTTAAAGGGATATCAGCGTAACACGTTTGATTACGATCGCATTTTCTACGATAATATACATTTCTTCTTACAAGAATATGCGGTCTGGGAAAAAATCTATACAAGCCCTCAAGGGTTACAAAATGAATTTGATGCTGAAAACTTTTTACGTTTTCTACCGGTATCCAATAGTGGAAATTTTGAAAGTTCGCAAGACATTAGAGGTTCTTCCATAAACACGATTTACTGGGATTATACAGGAATATATGAGGTGAGAGATGTCGTGAATAATGCATATTTAAAGACATTGACATTAGATTACGATTATTTCCAAAACGAATTTTTTGAGCTGTCTATAATAGATGATTCTACAATTGCGTTATATCAACCTTCTACGGGAAGTGATTATCGTTTTAGAGGTAAAGGATATATTACCTACAAGACAGCTTCAGAAGGTAAAAGCAGAATTGAACAGACTTTAATTGAAAAAAATGGTAGTCAGTTAAGTCTCTAAAATATTAGATGGTTTTTTGGTTGGTTAGTTGAAAATCGCTTTAGGATTAAGTTCTTAGAGCGATTTTTGTTGAAAAAGATTATAGAATCTCAAGTTGAAATAATGCTTACAAATATTCACATACATTTAAAACGCTCTTATTAAACTCTTAAGAAGCGTTTTTGTAATTTACATTCTTAAACTAACTAATTTTAGAAATAGAAGTTATGGGATTATTTTCATTCATTAAAAATGCTGGTGCTAAACTAGGCATTGGTAAAAGTACAGCGGAAGAGGCTGCAGAGAAAAAAGCGGAAGCTGCTGCTGCAACTGCTGAAGCAAATAAAAAAGCTGCTTCTTCTTTAAAAGAGACTATAGGGGATTTAGGACTTGAAGTTGAGAATCTTGAAGTAACAATAAATGGTGAAGCCGCTGTTGTAAGTGGTAAAGCAAAAGATCAAACTACAAAAGAAAAGGTAGTGCTTGTCGTAGGAAATGTTGAAGGTATCGCGCAAGTTGATGATAGACTAGAAGTTGAACATAAAGAGCCTGAGGCGCAGTTTCATACTGTAGAATCTGGTGACACTCTAAGTAAAATCGCTAAGAAATTTTATGGTAATGCAATGAAGTATCCTGTAATTTTTGAAGCAAATAAACCTATGCTTAAAGATCCAGACAAGATTTATCCTGGGCAAATGCTGCGTATTCCTAATCTTGATTAAAGGATTATTCTCAAAAAAAAAGAGCCATTTACGAAAGTAAATGGCTCTTTTTTTATCTATAAAAATTCATTTTATCAATATACTCCCACACGGGATAAGATAAAAGTGGTCTGCAGTTCTTTCCTTCTTGTATTGCTTTTCTAATAAAAGTAGATGAAATCTCAACTACAGGAGCATCAATAACTTTTATGTTCTTATGATCTTTAAGGGAGTTCGTTGAGGTAATTTCAGAAATACGTGGATAAACATAAATCTGATGGTTTTCTAAAATTACTTCGTAGTTTTTCCACTTGTGAAGAGTTTTTAAATTGTCTTCACCCATTATTAAGCTAAACTCGTACTGTGGATATTTCTCTTTAAGATGTGCAAGCGTATTTGTTGTGTAATTAGGTTGCGGCAAATTAAATTCAATTGTGCTGGGCTCAATCTTAGGGTAATCTTCAAGAGCTTCTAATAAGAGTTGGTATCTATGATTATTATCTAGAAGACTGCTCTTTTTTTTGAATGGATTATGCGGTGTAAGTACCATCCAAACTTTATCTAGATCGCTATATTCTGCGAAGTGATTTGCGATTATAAGATGACCTATGTGAATAGGATTAAATGTCCCGAAATACAGCCCTATTTTCATAGAATCTAATTCTTCTTTACAAAGTTTGTAACCAGCTCATATGCTTCTATTAAAGCAACATCAAGATCGTTATTTTCGATAATATGATCAAATTGTGGGGCGGTAGCTAGCTCGATACTTGCTTTTGCCACGCGCATATTAATACGATCTTCACTTTCGGTTTTGCGCTTTTTTAATCTAATTTTCAACTCTTCGATGCTAGGAGGTTTTACAAATACGGCAAGTGTGCGTTCTGGATATAATTTCTTTATATCTAAACCACCCACTACATCAATATCAAAAATCACATGTTTTCCCAGCTTCCAGATACGTTCTACTTCGCTTTTAAGCGTTCCATAAAAATTATCACGATAAACTTCTTCCCATTCTAAAAACTCATCAGCCTTGATGCGTCTTTTAAATTCTTTTAGTGATAAAAAATAATAATCAACACCATCTTTTTCAGTAGGTCTTGGTTCTCTTGATGCAGCAGAGATACTAAACTCGAGATTTAATTCTTCTTTAGCTAAAAGCCATCTTACAATGGTGGTTTTACCACTTCCGCTAGGTGCAGAAAAAACAATTAATTTGCCTCCTTCAGTCATTTAAAGCACGTTTAAAAGTTGTTCTTTTATTTTTTCTAGTTCGTCTTTCATACGCACTACAACTTGTTGCATAGGAGCGTAATTAGATTTTGAGCCTATGGTGTTAATTTCACGGCCCATTTCCTGGCTTATAAATGCCAGTTTTTTTCCGTTAGAATCTTCAGACTTTAAAGATTTCTGAAAATATTCTAAGTGATTATTTAAGCGTACTTTTTCTTCGGTGATATCGTACTTTTCTAAATAATAGGTAAGTTCCTGTTCAAAACGGTTTTCATCCACATCAGCTTTAAGATCGCTCACAGCTTTAGTAAGACGTTCCCTTACTCCTAGCATACGTTCAGGATCTATGATTTTTACTTCCTCGAGGTAGGTAGAAATATTTGAAATTCGTAATTCAAAATCTTCTTTTAGTACTTTACCTTCGTCAAGTCTGTAATTCTCTATAGCATTAAGAGCACTTTCTAAGCCGGTAAGAATTGTTTGATATTCTTCTTCATCTATCTCGTCGCGTTCTGTTTTAAGTGCGTCAGGAAGTCTAACAGCCATCTTTAACAACTCTATATCATCTGCATCTGGAGTAACTGCGCGCAATTGCTTCATGTACTGTTGCACGACATCTGTGTTTATAGAAGTGCTTGTTTCCTCTCCATTTAGTTCTACATATACGCTAAAATCGATCTTACCACGCTCTAGTTTTTTAGCAACTATATTTCTCAATTCTAATTCTTTCTCTCTGTAGAATGAGGGGATGCGGGCATTAAGATCAAGACTCTTACTGTTAAGAGATTTAATCTCAATGGTTATTTTTTTTGAGGGAAGTTGATTAACAGATTTCCCAAAACCGGTCATAGATTTTATCATGCAAATAATTTAATGGTCAAAGATAGCAAAACTGAATGGTTAACACTCTTAGGGAATTTTATGAATCCACACTAATAGCTCTGCTTTTAATCAAATGTTCGTAATTAAACGGTTAAAAATTGAAGTATATTTTGCTAACAGGAATACTAGACCTTGATTACTGAAAAAGAACGGTTACAACGCTGAGCATTAGTTAATTTATTTCTAATGTAAATAGATATTAAATGTGCTTTTTCTACTTTCGACCTATGATAAATTATATTTTTTCTGCTCTAATCTTTTTGGTTGCATTTGATGGATGCAGTCAGGAAACTAAAGTTGACGAAGTTATTTATACAGCAACTTCACGCGGATTTTACGAAGAGGTACGAGTTACAAATGACAGCTGTATAATTAAAAAGTCAAAAGATACCCTTGTGACAAAAGCGATTACGCTAAATACCAGTCAGAAAAACAATTTAAACAAAATTTTACGTAAAATATCTCTAGAGAAACTTAATAAAATAGCAGCGCCGTCTGAAGCTCATACCTATGATGGTGCAGCAATGGCAACTCTAAAAGTTAAGAAAGGTGATTCACTATTAGAGACGCGAACTTTTGATCACGGTAATCCACCCAAGCAGCTTGTAGATCTCGTTAATCTGATGCTGGGTTTTGAGGGATAGTATGAATAACTATAAACACAAAGAGCTCCTTAGAAGGAGCTCTTTGTGTTTATAAGAATTGGCTTATAGCTTGCGCAGCCAGATATTTCTAAAGCTAACCGGATTTCCGTGATCCTGTAATTTAATCGGTCCTTCGCCGTGTGCTTCATTTTTAGGATTCCCAATGTATTCGGTTGTTCCTTTTATCTCCACATTATCATGTACTAATACACCATTGTGCAATAGGGTTACTGTAGCAGATTTAGTTTTATTTCCGTCTGTATCAAATACTGGTTGGTGGTATATAATATCATACGATTGCCATTCTTTAGTAGGTTTTGTAGCATTTGCAAGTGGGATAGATTGCTTATAAATTGCAGTAGCTTGCCCATTAGAATATGTACGGTTCTCAAAGCTGTTAAGTACTTGTACTTCGTATAATCCTTGTAAAAAGATCCCACTATTACCTCGATCTTGTCCTTCTCCTTCTACAACTTGCGGAGCTTGCCATTCAACGTGCAACTGCATGTCACCAAAAGATTCCTTTGTTTGAATATCTCCCGTACCGCCTACAACAGTCATAGAGCCATCTTTATTTATTTGCCAAGGGGCATTAACAATAGAATCTGTGGCACTTTTCCAGGCATTAAGATTTTCACCATTAAATAAAATAATAGCGTCAGAAGGAACTCCGTTTTCATTAAAAGTTACAACTGCAGGTTCTGGTTCCCAAACTTCAGTTTCTTTAGGATCTGTAATAGGAGCTTCTTCAACGACTGATGTGGTGTCGGTTACGGGTGTGGTTGACTCCTCGTTCTTTTTTTCTTCGGAAGTATTACAAGAAATTAATAAACCTGCAACTAGAGCCGGAAGTACAAATGCTTTTTTAATCATTATATTAAAGTTGTTTAATTTTTATATTTCTGTAAGAAACCTGATTGCCGTGATCTTGTAAAGCAATTTTTCCGGTTTTTACTTTAGCAAATGCTTCCCAATCTGCGAATTTTGATTTTGCAACCATAGCATCCCACTCTTCACCAGACACCGGGAATGTGACAACCTCTTGACCATTCATTACCACACTACCTTTGTTAGTATTATGATCTATTGTTATCTCATAAGTATTCCACTCACCGGCAGATTTAACAACACCTTCTGGAGCTGCAATCATATCATATAATGCACCAGAACGGTGTGTAGTTCCTGCTTTTGCATCTGGGTGGCGTTCATCATCAAGAACTTGTATTTCTGCACCTGTATAATAAGGTTCATTAAATTTTGAATCTTCTTGTACGCCCCATAAAATACCGCTGTTTCCACCTTCTGAAATCTTCCAGTCAAGGCTTAATACAAAACTAGTGTATGTGCTGTCTGTTACAAGATTTTCGGTCCCATCTCTTTTTTCTGCAGGTGTGAATACCAGTGCTTCATCTTCGATTTTCCATTGCGTAGGTTCAGCCCCATTATACACGTGCCAATTGTCGAGGTTGCTACCATCAAAAAGAATAGTCCATTCCTCTTGTGGTTGAGTTTCTTCGGTTTCTGAAACTGCTACAGTTTCATTTTCAGCATTTTTCGTCTGTTCTTTACAAGATGCAAAGAGAGCGATAGCAAGTCCTAAGGATAAAGTGATTTTTTTCATTGTTTTATATTTTAAATACCTAAAATTCGTTTCAGTTTTGCTTCATCTGTTTCCGCGCCAGCAAAATCGTCAAAAGCTTTTTCGGTAGCCTCTATTATGTGACTGGCTATAAATGGAGCACCTTCCCGGGCTCCTTGTTCTGGAGATTTAATACAGCATTCCCATTCCATAACTGCCCAAACATCACAGCTATATTCTGTAAGTTTAGTAAATATGGTTTTAAAATCTATTTGTCCATCTCCTGGAGAGCGATAGCGTCCTGCGCGATCTTTCCAATCGCCATAACCTCCAAAAACACCTTTTTTACCCGTAGGATTAAACTCTGAATCCTTTACGTGAAACATTTTTATGAACTCGTGATAATTGTCTATATACTCGATATAGTCTAATTGCTGAAGTACAAAATGACTAGGATCATATAAAATATTTACACGTTTGTGGTTGCCTGTAGCTTCTCGAAAACGTTCAAAAGTCACTCCGTCGTGAATATCTTCACCAGGGTGTACTTCATAACATACATCTACACCTTGCTCATCAAAAGCATTCAAAATAGGAGTCCAGCGTTCTGCTAGTTCTTTAAATCCTAATTCTACTAATCCCGGAGGGCGCTGTGGCCATGGGTGAAAAGTGTGCCATAACAATGCTCCACTAAATGTACCGTGAACATCAATACCTAAATTTCTACTCGCTTTTGCAGCACTCATTAATTGGTCAACTGCCCACGCCTGACGCTTTTTTGGATTATTTTTAAAACCGTCTGGAGCAAAATTGTCAAACATCTCATCATATGCAGGATGTACAGCAACTAATTGCCCTTGAAGATGTGTACAAAGTTCGGTGATCTCTAGGCCGTAGCTGTTTATTTTGCCTTTAAGCTCATCGCAGTATGTTTTGCTTTCTGCTGCTTTTTTTAGATCGATTAAACGAGTTTCCCAAGTAGGGATCTGAATTCCTTTATAACCTAGATTGCTTGCCCATTTACACAATCCGTCAAGAGAATTGAAGGGTTCTTTATCGTCCATAAACTGAGCGAGAAAAACTGCAGGGCCTTTTATGGTTTTCATTTGGTTGTTTATTTTATACAAACACAGCGTCTTAAGAGACGCTGTGTTTAATTATTAATTTTTTAAGCTAACCCAAGCAGCGTTATTATCGCTTGAAGCTACAGATGCGTATATAAACTGCATACCGCGTAAGCCGTCATCTATAGTAGGGAAATCTGGTCTTTCAGATAGGTCGGCTCCATTCTTTACCGCTTCAACTTCTTTTGCAAAGCTGCGGTATATAGTAGCAAAACCTTCTAAGTAACCTTCCGGATGACCCGGAGGAACTCGTGTATATTCGGTAGATTCTGGGTATGTGCCATTACCACCAGGAGTGAAAATCTGCTTGGGTTTATCTAACCAATAAGCTGTTAATTCATTCGGATTTTCCTGATACCAAGCTACGCTTCCTTTTGTTCCATAAATACGTATGCCCAGATTGTTTTCTTCTCCTGTAGCTATTTGAGATATGCTCAAAGAACCCTTAGTGTTTCCTTCTAAACGTAATAAAATATTACCATCATCATCGAGAACGCGACCTGCGCCAAAGCTGCTTAAGTCTGCAGCTACCTCTACAATTTTCTTACATGTAATATACTCCGTTAAGTTTTCTGCGTGAGTACCTATATCGCCTAATGCACCACCTATTCCAGATTTTTTAGGATCTACACGCCACGAAGCTTGTTTGTTTTCGGTTTCTTCAACCGCAGTTGACATCCACCCTTGTAAATAATGTACAACTACTTTACGCAATTCACCAAGCTCTCCATTTGCTATCATCAAACGAGCTTGTTTAACCATAGGATAGCCCGTGTAATTATGTGTTAGAGCAAAAATTTTACCGCTGCTTTTTACTACTTTTTGAAGATCAAATGCTTCTTCTAGCGTTAATGTTACGGGTTTATCGCAAATAACATGAAAGCCAGATTCTAGCGCTAATTTTGCAGGTGGAAAATGCATATGATTAGGAGTGACAATGGCAACAAAATCCATACGCTCATTTTCAGGAAGTTCTGCTTCCTTTTTAATCATTTCCTCAAAGCTTTTGTAAGCACGCTCAGGAGCTACTCCTAAAGCTTCGGCAGATTGCAGACTACGTTCTGCATCACTGCTAAACGCCCCACAAACCAAGTCGATCATACCATCTATTCTGGAGGCTCTACGGTGTACATCTCCTATAAAAGAGCCTTGACCGCCGCCTACCATTCCCATCTTAAGTTTTTTCATCTTATAAATGTTTTTCTTCTACTTTTTCATTCTTGAAGAATATAGCAAAAAGAACCATAACCACTACTGCAAAAAGTACCGGAAATGTCCAGATGCCATTCCAATCGTGAACCCCTTCACTAATTAAATTACTGTCTGTTACTTTTCCTGCTATAAAAAATCCCACAAGCATTCCTACTCCGTAAGTTGCTAAAGTGATAAGACCTTGCGCAGAACTTTTAAATTTCTCTCCTGCTTTGCTATCTGTATAAATCTGTCCTGATACAAAGAAGAAATCATAACAAACTCCGTGAAGCGCGATTCCTATAAATAACATAACAACTAGCTCGTCTGCATTACCATAAGCAAATAATAAGTAACGTACTGCCCAAGCAGCCATACCTATTAATAAAGTATATTTTACACCAAAACGCTTAAAGAATAAGGGTAGTAACAGCATAAATAAAACCTCAGATACTTGACCTATTGCTGCTTTTGCAGTTGATCCCTCCATACCTATTTCAGTAAGAAACGGACTCAAATTCTGATAATAAAACGCTAGTGGAATACATATTAAGATTGAAGAAGCAAAGAACACCAGGAAATTTCGGTCTTTTAAAAGAGATAAAGCATCAAGACCAAGAATGTCACGAATTCCTACTTTTTCACCTTTTGCAACAACAGGTGGAGTTTTTGGCAAGGTAAAACTGAAAATCCCTAGAACTGCTGAAGCTATTGCGGTCATTAAGAAGGTGTTTTTAAGAGCGCCATCTGCCAGGGCTTCTGTACTATCCCAGAAAAATACATAGCTAATCACAACACCGGCAACAATCCATCCTATGGTGCCAAATACACGTATGTATGAAAACTCTTTAGCCGGATCTTTAAGTTGTCTAAATGAAACCGAATTTACTAAAGCCAGTGTAGGCATATAAGCAATCATATACCCTAAAACATAAGGATAGAAAGCTGCAAAATCTGTAGCATTTGCCATTTGATACATAAGTACGGCGCCAATTAAATGTAAAACACCTAGAATACGCTCGGCATTAAAGTAACGATCTGCAATTAACCCTATAATAAAAGGAGCAATGATAGCTCCCCAGGATTGAGTAGAAAATGCAGCGCCAATTTCACCGGCATTAGCATTTAAATTTTGACCCATAAATGTACCTAAGGTTACAAACCAACCTCCCCAGATAAAGAACTCCAGGAACATCATAATTGAGAGTTGTACGCGAATAAATGATTTCATAAAATAGTTAGTTAAGATTTTGTGCTGCAGCAAGCAGTAATTCTTTGGTTTTTATAATTCCTTGTTCGGCAGTAAGATTGTTGCCTTCATATTCTATACCTATATATCCTTGATAACCGGCGTCTTTTACTACTTGAAGAATTTTTGAAAAATCCATTGAAGTCTCGTTACCGTTCTGGTCAAAGTTATAGGTCTTGGCACTAACAGCTAAAGCTTTTGGCATCATTTCTTCAATACCTTGATAACGTGGGTATTCTTCTAGGCAAGCGCCATCCCATTGTGCACCATTTTCACGTTTCATACAAAAATTACCGAAGTCAGGAAGTGTACCACAGTTAGGTTTATCTATAGTATTAATGACCTGCATAAGTAATTTTGCGTTAGAAGAAAAGCCACCGTGATTTTCTACAATCACTTCGATATTTTTTGTAGCTCCATAGTCTGCCAATTTCCCTAGACCGTCTATTGCGCTATTTTTCCAAACTTCCTCATCCGGTGCGCCTATCAAATTAACCCGAATAGCGTGACAACCTAAATAAGCGGCGGCGTCAATCCATTTTTTGTGATCTTCAACGGCTTGATTACGCTCCTGTTCATTTGCAGCTGCAAGATTACCTTCGGCATCAACCATTATTAAAACATTATCGACATTAAATTCTTCAGACTTCGATTTTAATATGGGAAGTATAGAATCTAATGCTACTTGATCATTAGAATAAGTCTCCATAAGTGGGGTGTAAAGTTGGCTTACATATTCTATTCCTTCAAAACCCATTTTGTGGGCTTTTTCAGCAAAATCCAATGGGCTCATTTCACCATTGCGTATTGCTTCATTAAGGGACCATTGTGCTAAAGAAATTTTAAAAAAAGGGTCATTTTGAGCAACTACAACGCTTTCATTGACATTTTTTTCAATTTTTTTTTCGCTTTTACACGACATTACAGCGACAGCTGTAAGTGATGCTAATAGGAGTTTAATGTTCATTGGCTAAGCAAATTAGGTTGTTTCTAGTTGAGTGCAATAACGTATGTTTTACACTTAAAACATATAAGATCTCTAAATTATACTTTTTTTGGTTTAACTAAAAAATAACTTAAAATTTATATATTTGATAGTATTGGCTAGAATATATTATCAAAAAACTAGAAAAAACGTGAGTAGTATTAAACCTGAAGAGATGTACGATGCCATTGTGGTAGGTACTGGAATTAGCGGTGGCTGGGCCGCCAAAGAGTTAAGTGAACAAGGTCTAAAGACTTTAGTTCTTGAACGTGGTCGTATGGTAAGGCATATTGAAGATTATCCTACCATGAATATGGATCCTTGGGATTTCAAATTCAAAGGACAGCCTACAAAAGAAGAGGAGGCAAAACAGTTTAAGCAAGCGCGTACAGGTTATACTACAAACAAAGCGCATAGTCACTTTTTTGTAAACGATTTAGAGCATCCTTATAATGAAACTAAGCGTTTTGACTGGATGCGAGGATATCACGTAGGAGGTCGTTCAATTATGTGGGGCCGTCAAAGTTATCGTTTGAGTGATATAGATTTTGAAGCAAATAAAAAAGAGGGCGTAGCAGTAGACTGGCCGGTACGTTACAAAGATATTGCTCCTTGGTATGACAAGGTTGAAGAATACATAGGTGTGAGTGGTGAGAACTTAGGACTTCCTCAGTTGCCAGATGGTAACTTTGGACCACCAATGGATCTTAACTGTGTAGAAGAGCATCTTAAAAAGAATATGGCTCAAAATTACAAAGATCGTCTGGTAACTATAGGTCGCACCGCACATATTACTTATACAGATAAAACATTTGAAGGGCGTTCTGCGTGCCAGTACCGAAACAGATGTATGCGCGGTTGCCCATTTGGTGCTTACTTTAGTAGTAACTCATCTACGTTGCCAGCAGCAGAAAAGACAGGCAATATGACTTTGCGACCTTTTAGTATTGTTAAAGAGGTTATATATGATGACGCAACTAAATTAGCAACTGGAGTAAAAGTAATTGATGCCGAAACTAAGGAGGAAATGACCTTTAACGCTAAAGTCATCTTTTTATGTGCATCTGCAATTGCTTCTGCTTCTATTTTGATGCAGTCAAAATCAGATCGTTTTCCTAATGGATTAGGAAATGATAGTGGAGAGTTAGGTCACAATATAATGGATCACCATTTTCAGGTAGGTGCTTCCGGTAAATTTGATGGCTATCATGATAAATATTATAAAGGACGCCGTGCAAACGGATTGTACATACCTCGATTTAGAAATGTAGGTGGTGAGACCGATCAACCTAACTTTAAGAGAGGTTATGGATATCAAGGTGGTGCAAGCCGAGGTGACTGGACTGAAGCAGTAGCTGAAATGAAATATGGAGAAGATTTAAAAAAGGCAATTTCTGAACCAGGAGACTGGACGATAGGAATTACAGCTTTTGGTGAATGTTTACCATACCACGAAAATAAAATGACCTTAGATTATAATAAGGTTGATAAATGGGGAATCCCAACGATCACTTTTGATGCAGAGTGGAAAGAGAACGAGTGGGAGATGCGTAAAGATATGAAGCAGCAGGCAGTAGAAATGCTTACAAATGCTGGTTTTAAAGATGTAAAACCATACGATAATCCTGGAGCTCCAGGTTTAGGAATTCATGAAATGGGTACTGCTCGTATGGGTAGAGATCCTAAAACATCGGTTCTTAACGGAAACAACCAGGTACATGCTGTGCCTAACGTTTATGTTACAGACGGTGCATTTATGACTTCTGCTAGTTGTGTAAATCCATCATTAACTTATATGGCCTTTACTGCGCGTGCAGCCGCACACGCAGCAGAGCAATTTAAAAACGGAAAATTCGCATAATTATGAAAAGAAGAGAGGTTTTAAAGAATATTGGTCTGGGAGCCGGCTATGTTATGGTAGCTCCAGCCGTTTTTAACTTATTGCAAAGTTGTAAAAGCGAACCTAAAAGCGACTGGGAGCCTGTTTATTTAAATGCGGCTAATGGATATGCTTTAACTAAAATACTTGATGTTATTTTGCCTAAAGGAGATACACCGGGTGCTTCAGATCTAAATCTTGCTCAGTTTATTGACAGCTACATGAATGAAGTAGCAGGAGACAAACAAAAAGAAGAATTTAAATCTGGTGCAAATGCATTTGCATTAAGCTTTAAAGAGAATTTTGATAAAGAATTAGTCGATGGAGATGATGAGGATTTTGAAAAAGCGGTAGCAAAGTATCTTGGGGCAGATAATGAAACCAGAGATGCATTCGTTAAGCGTATTTCTGAAACTCAGGATCCAGATGCTCCAACAGCAGATTTTGATGCTCATGCAGGGTCTTATGCTTATTTAAGTACGGTAAGAGATCTTGGAATTTGGGGATGGAAAAACAGCGAAGAGGTAGGAGAAAATGTTATGTGGTACGATCCTATTCCTGGTGCTTATATTGGCTGTATGCCAGAATCTGATGCTGGCGCAGGAAAAGCAATGTCACTGTAATGAAAAGACGTTTATTTATACAAAAAGGAGCCCTTAGTGGCTCCTTTTTAGCTCTGGGTGGTACAGAGTTATTTGCATTGCAGAATACTGTTAATGCAATGCCCAAGCATCATTTTAACTTAAAGTATGCGCCGCACTTAGGGATGTTTAAAAATAGTGCAGGTGACGACCCTATTGCGCAAATAAATTTTATGGCCGACCAAGGGTTTACAGCATTTGAAGATAATGAAATGCGTAATCGAGAGGTTTCAGAGCAAAATAGGATTGCAGAGGTAATGCGTGCACGTAATATGCAAATGGGTGTATTTGTAGCACATAAAATATATTGGACCACTCCCAATCTTACTAGCGGCAATCAAAATTTGCGGGATGAATTTCTCTCAGACATACAAGCTTCTATAAGTGTTGCAAAACGCGTTAATGCAAAATTTATGACGGTTGTACCGGGTTATATTGATATGACTCAAAATATCAACTATCAAACGGCTCATGTAATTGAAACGCTTAAACAAGCTTCTGCATTATTAGAACCAGAGGGACTAGTAATGGTTTTGGAACCACTTAATTTTTATAACCACCCCGGATTATTTTTAAAAGAAAGTGGTCAAGCTTATCAAATTTGCAAAGCAGTTGATAGCCCTTCGTGTAAAATACTTTTTGATATTTATCATCAACAAATACAAGAAGGTAACTTAATACCTAATATAGATTCATGTTGGGATGAGATCGCTTATTTTCAAATGGGTGATAATCCCGGTAGAAAAGAGCCAACAACAGGTGAGATTAATTATAAGAATATATTCAGGCATATTCACAAAAAAGGCTTCAATGGAATTTTGGGGATGGAGCATGGTAACTCGATTTCCGGTATAGCAGGAGAACAAGCGGTTATAAATGCCTATGTCGCGTGTGATAATTTTATATAGTAACTAATAGGAAAAAAAACAGCGGGTGTTAACTTAAAAAGTTAACACCCGCTGTTTTTTTTTTGATTCCGGAGAATGATAGAATTAGCGTTTATTCTTTTTAAGATCCAAATAAACCCCATTTGTCCAGCCAAAACCATCTTGCGTGGGATATTCTCCTCCTCCGGCAACTAATGTGGTGTCAATCACATTGTATTTTTCAAGCATTTTGCCGGTACGTTTATAAACCTGATCATTAAGATTTAGCCAGCGAGAAGTAATTTTTTCAGCTAATGTATTTTTTCCATAAGATTCTAATCCGCGTACAGCAAGCCATTGATGAGGTGGCCAGCCATTAGGACTGTCCCATTGTTGTTTATTTAATTCAAGCGTTGTTACCAGTCCGCCTGGTTTTAAAAATTGATTTTCTAAAACTTGAGAAACTGACTCTGCTTGTTTTTCTGAAGCTAATTTGAAATATAAAGGATAAACCATAGCGAGTGAAAGGGTAGGGGAAGCTTCCTTTTTAATCATATTATAATCTACATATGTACCCTTCTTTTTGTCCCACAAATACGTGTCTATAGCTTTTTTACGGATTGATGCAGCCTGTTCTAATGCTGTTGATCCTTCCTCGTCATTTGCATATTTGCGTACCTCTGCTAATGTTTGTTCTAGGTTATAAAGAAGCGCATTAAGATCTACGGGAATAATCTCTGTAGTTTGTATAGTAGCAATGTCATTAGGATCCTCAAACCATCTGCTGCTAAAATCCCACCCACTCTCGCATGCTGCTGAAATATTTAAATACACCTCTGCTGCATTACGTCCAGATTCTTCAGCAGTAGTGACATCTTCTAGATAGCTTTCTGCTCGTGGAGTTGTCGTATTGCTGTAATATCTATTTAAAAAGCTTCCATCTGGCATTTTAATTACCCGATCTATAGCAGCATCTGAAGCAAGGGTTTCACAGCCTTTCATCCAGAATTCATATTCTTTTTCAAGTGCATCATGATACTTGAGATACACCTCACGCTCTTCTTTTATTTCTGCTAAAAGATTTACCATTTCAGCAAAAAACGGAGGTTGTGAACGACCCAGATAGTAAGTTCTGTTTCCGTTAGGTATAAAGCCAATAGTTTCAATTTGATAAGCAAAATTGTCTAATATATTTTCTATTAAGTCTATTTCGCCTGCCTCTTTTAAGCCTAGAAGAATAAAATAACTATCCCAGTAATAAACCTCTTGAAATCGACCGCCAGGAACTATGTAAGCGTTAGGTAGAGAAATTCTCGAGCCATTTTCTACGGCATCTGCATCTCTTTTTAAATACGGCCATAATGCATTAATATGCTCAGAAGTAGATAGAGTAGTATCAGATTTGAATGTCGAAGTAGCTATTTCGGGAAGCGTAAAATTATCGAGCACAAAGGTTTTTAAATCAAAATCGGGTTGATTTTTTAGTTTTTTGTATCGAGCTAAAATTGTATCTGATGAAAACTTAGGTTCACAATCTACAAAGGTTTTTCCGTCAGGAAAAACACGATTCGTTTGTACTGCCACTAATAATTCACCAAAACGTTCTAAAGGATCTAAATTTTTATTTGGAAAACTATCAGATTCCTGATCTATAGTTTGGGTTTGAGATTCTTTTTTACAGGAAGTAAAAGATAGGGTCATTACAAGTACGAGTATGATGGAGTAGTAAGTTTTCATAATTTTTATAAAGCTAAAAAGCCCAAAAATTATTCAGTTCAATAACTTTTGGGCTTTTGATTAGAATATAAGATGTTATCTTATTCTACAATAAATTTACCTTTCATTACACTGTAATGACCGGGGAAGCTACATATAAAATCATATGTTCCAGGTTCTGGAGCATCAAATTCTATAGTGTCTGATTGACCGCCACCTATCATTTTTGTGTGAACAATTACAGCATCTGTATCTTCAGGGATATAGTCGTTATCTCTTGCTGCAGAAGCTTTAGCTCCAAAGGCAGGAATTTCAGTTCCTTGAGTTAATAAAACAAAATTGTGTCCCATTACTTCAACTGGCTGCTTCCCGGTGTGACGAAGGGTCAATTTTACTTTTTTACCTGCTGCTACGCGTATTTCATTTTTATCAAATTGCATTAAATCTGTAGCCAGAAGAACTACTTCTGTAACATTTTCATCTGCTTTTTTTGATGTTGAAGAGGTATTAGAACCAATTTTTACTTCCTCTTTTTCTTCCTTATTTTCTTTATCACCGCAGTTAACTAAAACAAGTGATAGCGCTAAAAGAAATGTGAATTTTAATGTTTTCATTAAGTTTTATTTTAAGTAAGGGCTAATATACGCAAGAATTTAGAGTACACCAACACCGGTATGACGTTAATAGTGGTAAAGTTAAGAATTACAATGCGCCTGTGCGTTAAAAAATTCTACTGTTCTTTTTTCATTATAAGTAATTCCTTTACCCGAAATAAACCCTACGTGACCACCGCGTTCTGGCATCTCAAGATGTAAATATTCGTGATTTGCAGATAAATCTATAGGATAGCATTTTTCATTCAAAAAGCTGTCGTCTTTTGCATTAAGCAATAAAACGGGTAATTTAATATTTTTAAGAAACTGCCTGCTACTACTTTTAGTATAGTAATCTAATGCATCTGTAAAGCCATGAGCAGGAGCCGTGTAATACTCGTCAAACAAACGAAGAGATCTTATTTTTTTGTAATTATCTAAAGTTAGATGCTCTGGATAATGGGAGAGTTTCATTTTATATTTTGCTCTCAAATCTTTTAAGAAAGACCACCTATATACCCAGTTGCCAGGTTTCTCTAAAGCTCCTAAAGAATCGTATAAATCTACCGGGGTAGAAATGGCTACGGCTGCGGCTAAATTTGACGGTCGTTCTCTCTCTTCCCCCAGATACTTTAAAATTAAATTGCCACCTAAGCTAAACCCACATAGATATAAAAAAGAGTCTTTATATTTAGTATTTATGTGACTTATAATCTCTGCAACATCTTCTGATGCTCCAGAATGATACGATCTCAATTTGCTATTAATTTCACCACTGCAACTTCGTAAATTCACTGCAGCACAGTGATATCCGTTGTCTAGTAATTGCTTAATAGTTCCCAGCATATAAGTTCTTTTTGCGGTGCCCTCAAGACCGTGAAAAAGAAGAACAATTTTTGAATTTCCCTTTGTATTCTGGGGGAAACTCCAATCTATATCTATAAAATCTTCATCGCTCAAAACAAGGCGCTCCCGTTTTTGTTTAACACCATAAACACGTCTAATTTTTGCTGCAAAAATGGTGTTGAAATGAGAATTCTTAAATGGACCTTTAGGTTTGTATGTAGAAGGAATTACAGGCATTAATATAAAATATCGTCTTTGGGTTTTATAGGATCGGGTAAGTCTTCTTCGTTTAACATATCTCTCAAGTCAATTTCTATGGTTCTACAAAGAGCAGTCATAGGGACATCATTTGCCTTACCTTCAAAAGGGTCTTCACTATTGTCTCCTACATATTCCATAGTGGTAAAAATCCACATAATTAATACAGTAAATGGAATCATTTGAAGAAATAGAAACGAGATTTGTCTTGCAGGTTCTATATCTTCGGAAACGTGATTTTCAAAAATATTTAATAACCCAAGCGGAAGTAACAGAACAAAAATCCAAGTAAATACTTTTGAGAAATATCCATATTGTCTGGGGAAAGGCGTGTTTTTGATACGTTCACACATTCCTTGAAAATCATAGAATTTACCAAGCGCTTCTTGTAATTGCATTTCCTGAAAGCCATCTATAACTTGATCTTTTCTTAATCGCTGAATAATTAAAGCCTGATTTTTTATGAGATGTGTTGCGGGATTTGCTCGGTTTTTTGTCTCTTCATATTCACTGTGACCTACATATTGATGTGCTTCACTGCTATCTTGATTACGTTCTGCGTGACGGTCAAATAAACGTTCTATTAAAAGCCCTTCTTGAAGACTCCAGCTTCGGGGTTGTCTTAATTGAACACGTAATGCATTTAACCACGCTATATGTCTGTAAAATAAATCTCTCTTAATTTCTTGCTCAACTACAGGGTCATCAATGCTTATTAAGCTTAATACCCGCACTCCCCACGTACGACTCCAGTTAACAATCATTCCCCATATTTTACGACCTTCCCAAAAACGATCATAACTCTGACTGTTTTTAAAACCCAGATAAAAAGAGACCGCAATACCTATTACTGTTAACGGTTCAAAAGGGATATCTATAAAATACCATCCCAAATCGTGATAAACGAAAAAGATAGTTAAGGAATAAATTAGAAAAAAAATGAGTTCTTTCCAGGTGTAGCGCAGGATTAACTTCCAGCTAATATTTCTTCTAATTAACATATTTCAATTTTGTGTTGTCAAAGATAGTGGGATTTGTTTCTACAGTAATGGCTATTAAGGTAAATTTAAAATAGTATGCGCGCATAGGATATTTCAATATCTTTGTGCTTTAAATAATAACTATGTACAAGAAAGATTTTGAAATTAGGTGGAGTGATATAGATGCAAACAGACATCTTGCAAATAGCGCATACATTAATTTTATGAGTCACACGCGTATGGCTTTTTTAATGGAAAATGGTTTTGGGCAGCAAGAAATGGCTAAACATAACATAGGCCCTGTCGTGTTTTACGAGCATATGTATTACTTTAAAGAAGTGTTTGCCGGTAAACCGGTAAGTGTCACATTACAATTAAAGGGAATCTCTGAAGATGGAATGTACTTTGAGTTTCAGCATGATTTCTATGATTATAAAGGAAGAAATTTTGCTAGTTGTGAGATGATGGGTGCTTGGATAGATTTAAAAGAGCGTAAACTCATAAGTCTTCCGGAAGAATTATATGCAAATCTCTCATCGTTAGAACGAACAGAAGATTTTAAAATCCTTACTAAAGAAGACACGCGACGTTTCGGCAAAAAGCCAAAAGATCTAAGTGCTTAAGAAACTTTAGATTTTTTAGTACGAGTAGATAAATAAACACCTGCAAATATTAATAGACCGGCTAGTGCTCTTACCGGTGTTATACGGTCTGCTCCTACAAGAACAGCAAATATTACAGCTATTAAGGGTTGTAGATAAATAAATGCACCTACAGTTGAGGCTTTAAGGGTCTTAAGTGCATACAAGTTTAAAAAGTAGGTTGAAAATGTGGTTCCTACCACTACAAATAGCATAATCCAGATTACCCGTGTAGGTAAATCTAACCAGTTTACATCGGTGAATTCTGAAATGGTAAAAGGCAGATTTAAGAATACACCTGTTAAAAACAGCCACTTCATGAGTGTAATTGTTGAATATTTATTTGTAATAGGTTTTACTAATATTAAGTATATGGCATAAGTGGCCCCATTAACAAAATAAAGAACATTTCCCAGCGGTATATTAGGAGCGTTTGCCTGTGTTGAAGCACCAAAGAGAACCAGTACTAAGGCGCCTAACATCCCAATTGCAATCCCGATGATTTTAATCGGTGATATTTTTTCTTTTAAAAATATAGCTGATAAAACAAGTAAAATAACCGGTGATAATGTGATAATTACAGAACTGTTAATGGGTGTTGATAAGCTTAAGCCTTTGAAAAAAGCGAGCATATTAATAAACATTCCGAAAACAGCGCAGCCAAAAAGTCGCCAATAATCTTTGGGATCTATTTTTTCTGACTTTGTAAAGAGGCTTGCTAGCCAGAAAAGGGCTGCCGCTCCTACCACCCGCAATAAAATAAAGCCGTAAGCGCCTATATATTGAGGCATAACCCCTTTAGCAAGCGTATGGTTTACACCATAAATAGTGCTGGCACCGGTTGCTGCTAAAAGTGCTAATACGCGCTTATCCATAATTTAAGAGTGTATCGAAGCTTTAGCTTCAGCTACGACCTTTTTGCTATTACCTATAAATATTTTATCATTATTTACAATTACAGGTCTTTTTAGAAATGTATAATGCTCTAAAATTAATTCCTCATAATCCTGCTCTTCCAGATTTTGTGTGTTTAGATCCCGTTCTCTATACAAGCGGGCACGTTTATTAAAAAGCATTTCAAAACTGCCGCAAAGATTATGTAATTCATCAAGCTGCTCCTCAGTGATAGGATCTGTCTTTAAATCCTGTTTAATAAATGCAGAAGGGAGTTCCACTTCCTTTAAAATTCGAGTACAGGTATCACAAGTAGATAAGTAATAAACTTTTTTCAAAATAAGAAATTTAAAGATTCAGTAAGGTACAAAGTAATTGCTTTTAGCGCAAAAATGGTACTTTTAAAAAAACTAACATTATGGGCTTCACGTTTGATTATACTTTAGATATTACTCGCAAAAATCGTGAACTGTTAAAAGGGTTTTTGAAAACAACAACTTTAGAGGATTTAAATAAAATTCCTGCCGGTTTTAATAATAACATAATCTGGAATATTGCTCACGTTATCGCAACTCAACAAATCCTTGTGTATAAATTTAGTGGTAATGAAACCCGGGTTTCTCCGGATTTTATAGAGAGGTATCGCAAAGGTACCAGACCTGAGCAAGACATTGCACAAAGTAATCTTATCACACTATGCGAATTGTTATCTACTACGGTAGATTACGTGGCAGAAGATTATAAGGCAGGTATATTTAAAGATTACAACTCGTACACGGTTTCTACTGGGAGTACCTTAACTACAGTTGAAGAGGCTATAACGTTCAATAATTTTCATGAAGGAATACACTTCGGTTCCATTTTGGCCTTGCGTCGTGCTATAAATCTATCGAAAGGTATTCTTTAACCTCATCAAGCGGTAAAGTGATTATAATTTGTCCTTCTGCATAGGAGGCAACCTCATAAGGATTATATACCAGAAGCAGCTCTTGATCGTTAAACCCTAAATTAGCCGGTAAAATAAATTCGTCATTTTCAAAAAAGTAACCTGTGCTGTTTATATTTTCTTCGGCAGCAATACCTTTTTGTTTTTTGAATTTCGTTTCAGCTAACTTTAAAAATTCGGTCTTATTCTTAATTATTTCATTTGTTGATAAGGTTTTTCCGGTACTCTTATCAAAGTTTAAATATGATGTGCTTCCATAGCCGTGCGCTCCTCCCCAATAGCTGTAATTATCAATATTAATACTCAACAAAACATCGGTATTTGAGCTTATAGTAGACTTACTGGTAAATACATATTCTGCGGAAGCATCAGGGAATTCTTCTTTGTAGGAACGATAGCTGGTTGCAAAATTTTCTAATGCAGCTTCTAAGGTTAAAATTTTACTGCTTTCATCTGGATCGATGTCTAAATTTTTAATCAGTAGTTGTTCAATAGCATTATTTATAGTGTCGGCAAGCTCTTGATTACCGATTGCAGTAATTCTTTCAATTTCGATTTCAGGGCAAATATTTTCTTTACAGAAATCTAAAGTTGAAGACGTATAGCTTTTGGTTTCAAAAGTTAAATTAGATTCTTTTTCCTGGCAACCGGCTACTATCAAAAGAAGAATAGAAATGCTAAAAAGTTTTTTCAAAATAATTTTTTTAAGCCTGTTAAACATTGGATAAAGGTACATTGATTTTTGGCAATGGATAATTAGCGTGGTACATTTAATAAAAGTTTAAAATTTATGAAATTCAATACTAAAACAATACACGGAGGTCAGCATAATACAGATCCTGCTTATGGTAGTGTAATGCCACCTATTTATCAGACATCTACATATTCTCAAACAACTCCGGGTGGTCATAAAGGTTTTGAATATTCGCGAAGTGGTAATCCTACGCGTAAGGCTTTAGAAGATGCTTTAGCAAGTATAGAAAACGGAAATTTTGGTCTTGCTTTTGGTTCTGGATTAGCTGCTATCGACGCAGTTTTAAAACTTTTTAAACCAGGTGATGAGATAATTTCTACAAATGATTTGTATGGTGGGTCTTACCGCTTATTTACTAAAATATTTGAGGGTTTTGGAATTAAATTCCATTTTGTAGGAATGCAGGATACTTCAAAAATTGAAGCTGCAATTACAGATAAAACAAAGCTAATCTGGGTAGAAACTCCTACAAACCCGATGATGAACATTATAGATGTAGTAGCTGTTTCTAAAGTGGCTAAAGCTCATAATGTATTACTTGCTGTAGACAATACATTTGCTACACCCTACTTACAACAACCATTAGATTTAGGGGCAGATATAGTTATGCATAGTGTAACAAAATACTTAGGAGGTCATAGTGACCTTGTAATGGGCGCTCTTATTGTAAAAGATAAAGAGCTTGCAGATAAACTTTATTTTATACAAAATGCGAGTGGAGCAGTTTGCGGGCCGCAAGATAGTTTTCTAGCGCTACGCGGAATTAAAACGCTTCATGTGCGTATGCAACGTCATTGTGAAAATGGTAAAGCAGTAGCGCATTTCTTAAAAGACCATCCAAAAGTTGATCAAGTTTACTGGCCTGGTTTTAAAGATCATACTAAATATGATATTGCAAAAAAACAAATGAGAGATTTTGGGGGTATGGTTTCTTTTACTACTAAAAATGATTCTCTTGAGGGAGCAGTAGCGGTAGTAGAAAATTTAAAAGTTTTTACTCTAGCAGAAAGTTTAGGAGGCGTAGAGAGTTTAGCGGGGCATCCTGCAACTATGACGCACGCAAGTATTCCAAAAGAAGAGCGAGAAAAAACGGGAGTTAAAGATTCATTAATACGCTTAAGCGTAGGAATTGAAGATATAGATGACCTTCTTGAAGATTTAAAACAAGCCTTAAATTAAAGATACTTAAAAATTTAAGTAATAGATATACCCAATATTTAGCCATACGATAGAGTCGTCATATCTATTTGGCGGGTAAAATTCGGGGTCGGGATTAAGACCATCCACCCAGTTTGAATAGTATTTGTGATAACGAAATTCAAGATTTATATCACTTAGTTCACTTAATTTATAGCGTAGTCCTATGCTACCTGTAAGCGCCCAGGTAGTGCCGGGGCTATCATCAATACCTCCTAGTTCTCCATCACCAATTAGAAATTTGTCAAAATAAATATCTTCTGGTGTGGCGCCATCAACATCTTGAATTGAGGAGTAAGAAGGATTATAGCCTACGAAGTGCGCTCCTAGACTTATATAAGGTGCTACTTTGTAACCTCCCGCTTGAAAATCTCGAATACTTTTAGGGAAATATTCTAGTTGCATTCCCAATTCATAAACTAGTGATGTTCCTTGATGGTCTCTTAAATCATACCCTTCTGGAGATTCCTTTTTAGATTCAACTCCCTCGTGTGTAAATTTTGAATAGTGCAAATCTGCTTCTGTTCTTAATTTAAAATGGTCGTTAAAGTACTCATCGCGTGTGTAGCAATTACAATCAGAACGATACGCAAAATTCATATAATGTACGATACCTACACCTATTCCTACATTGTTAATATTAGTATCGAAGTTCTCACGAAGACCAAAATCTGATTGAAAAAGTAAGGGGCCTGCGATTATTCCTACTTCATTAGAGAAGCCAAATTGTGCTTTTACCGTCAAAGGCATTGAAAGACAGAAGAATAATACCGCAAGTAGGATTTTGGTATTCATTTATAATTGGGGATATTTATACAACAAATATACTAAAACATCCGATTTAACCTAAATTTATGCACTTGGTAGATTATTTGTTTGTGAATAGAGAAAATCAGTTCAGCAATATTAAGAATATATAAAAAATAAAGCCTGATTTTTATTGATATCATATATTTGTACCGCATTAACGTGTAAAAAATTGTAATTATTAAAAACTTTAATATGTCAGATAGCATTAAAAAGTTCGTTGACTCTGTTGAAAAAGCAAATCCTAATGAGCCAGAATTTATTCAAGCGGTTCAAGAGGTTGCTGAAACTGTTATACCATTTATAGAAAAAAATTCTAAATATCAAGACAAGAAACTTTTAGAACGAATGGTAGAACCAGAGCGTGCTATCTTGTTTAGAGTAGCTTGGGTAGATGATGCAGGGGAAACTCAGATTAACAAAGGATATCGGGTTGAGTTTAATTCGGCTATAGGACCTTACAAAGGCGGATTAAGATTTCATCCTTCGGTAAACCTGAGTATTTTAAAATTTCTAGGGTTTGAACAAGTCTTTAAAAACAGCCTCACTTCATTACCTATGGGTGGAGGTAAAGGTGGTTCAGATTTTAATCCAAGAGGCAAAAGTGATGCTGAGGTAATGCGATTTTGTCAAAGCTTTATGACAGAGCTTTATCGTCACATAGGTCCTAATACAGATGTGCCTGCAGGAGATATTGGAGTAGGTGGTCGTGAAATAGGTTATATGTTTGGCCAGTATAAGCGCATCCGTAATGAGTTTACGGGAATTTTAACGGGTAAAGGACTCTCTTATGGAGGATCTAAAATACGTCCTGAAGCTACCGGTTATGGAAATGTATATTTCACCAAATTTATGCTGAATAATATAGGTGAGAAAATGACGGGTAAAACTGTTGTGATTTCAGGTTCTGGAAATGTAGCTCAATATGCTGCAGAAAAAGCAATGCAGCTCGATGCAAAAGTAATTACGATGTCTGATTCTGATGGTTTCATATATGACGCAGCAGGATTAGATAAACACAAGCTTGCTCATATTATGGAAATTAAAAATGAGCGTCGTGGTAGAATTAAAGAATATTTAGATAAATACCCTTCTGCAGAATTTCACGAGGGTAAAACTCCTTGGGGTGTAAAATGTGATATCGCGCTTCCTTGTGCTACTCAAAACGAACTCGATAAAGCAGATGCTGAATTACTTGTTCAAAACGGCGTTATGAGTGTAGGAGAAGGTGCAAATATGCCTTGTACTCCAGAAGCTGTAGAGGTTTTTGTAAACGCAAAAATATTATTTTCTCCAGGTAAGGCATCAAATGCTGGAGGTGTTGCTACTTCTGGTCTAGAAATGTCACAAAACAGTATGAGATATAACTGGTCTGCAGAAGAAGTTGATAAAAAACTACATGAGATTATGTACGATATTCACAAAGCCTGTGTGCAATATGGCGCACAAGAAGATGGTTTTGTAGATTATGTAAAAGGAGCAAATATTGCAGGATTTGTAAAAGTTGCAGATGCGATGCTTGCACAAGGTATTGTTTAAGTAGTGATACAAAATAGATAAGTTAAAAACCTCGAAAATGCTTCGAGGTTTTTTTGTGAGGTAAATTGTACTTTTAGCATTCTGGTAATTGCCGCTTATGTTCAAAAAACTCTTGATTGTATTGGTTTTTGTGTGCTCTTTTTTTTGTGTGCAAGGGCAGGATTATTCTAGTTCGTGGACAGGGCATTTCTCCTATAATTCAATAGTATCCATAGCGCCTGGTGATCGTGAAGTTTATGTAGCGTCGCAAAATTCAGTATTTAGTTATTCACTATCGACAAATGAAACCAAGACGTACTCAACTATAGATGGCTTAACGGGAGAACTTATAAGTACAGTTTATTATAGTGCATCAACGGGTATCTTATTCGTTGGGTACTACTCAGGCTTGGTAGATTTGATATTGCCAGATGGTACTGTGTCAACTTTGGTCGCTATTCGAGATAAGCCGGTTATTCTTCCATCAGAAAAGGCTATAAATCATTTTTACGAAAACGAAGATATACTTTATATCGCTACAGGTTTTGGAATCTCTTTGTTTGATCTGGACAGATTAGAGTTTAAAGACTCCTATTTTATAGGCGATAACGGCACGCGTCTTCCCATTCTGCAGACGATAATTTTCGAGGATTTTATTTACGCAGCTTCTCCTACAGGAGGATTGAGACGTGCTAGAGCCGCTGCCGATAATCTTATAGATTTTAAAAATTGGGAGACAATAGATTCTCAAGGATGGCTTGGTTTACAACAAGTAGCAACTACTTTATTTGGAGTTCGTTCTGATCAGACATTGCAACAGTTATCGTCTGATTCTTTTATTACAACAGCAAATTTTGCGGGTGTACCAAAACAAATAAGCGCTAATGAGGATGAGCTACTTATTACTTTTGAAAACGAAATTCAAATATACTCTTCACAAGGAACCTTAAAAGAGACAATTTATACAAGTCCTCAATATTCTAGTGGTTATAATACAACGATTAAATTTGACGGGGCCTTTTACGTAGGAACGGCCCAAAATGGCTTACTCATTACCTCATCAAGCTCGATTGATAACGCATTAGCTATTATTCCGGAGGGACCTTTGCGGAATGATCCATTTAATATTGAAGCTGCTTTTGGTGAATTGTGGGTGGTTTTTGGAGACTATAGTGATGCATACAATCCCTATCCTTTAAAGCAGCGAGGTGTAAGTAATTTACGTGAAGAAACGTGGCTAAATATTCCATATAGTGAACTGTTGGGTGCAAATAATATAACAAATATCACTTTCAACCCAGATGATGCTAGCCAGATCTTTCTGAGTTCGTATAATTCTGGTTTTTTAGAATTAAATGATAAAGTTCCTGTGCGTTTATATAATGAGTCTAATAGCGGGTTAAGTGATGTCCCCTCCAATCCCACAGACGTTAGAATAAACGGTGCCGCTTTTGATGTTTCCGGTAATTTATGGATGACCAATAGCCTGGTTAAAAACGGTTTGGCAAAGAAAGAAGGAGCTGTAATACAAGGTATATCTGTCGCAGATATTTTACCGGACTTCGATGAGATCAATGCATATACCGAGGTAGTTACAGATCGTCGAGGCAATGTCTATTTTGGCACTTCAAATAGAGGATTAATTGGTTATAATCCGCAATCCAAAGGTTTTATTCGCCTTGATGAGAGTAGATCTAATTTGCCGTCTAATGCCATTTTATCTCTTGCAATAGATTTAAATGGAAGTTTATGGATAGGCACTGCGGCCGGATTAAGAATCTTAACAAGTCCTGCTCAAATGTTTGATGACCCCGATATACAAACGCGTAAAATTATAATTGAAGACAACGGTGTAGCAGTAGAGTTATTGGGCGAGCAAGTGATACGTACTATAGCCGTAGATGGAAATAATAATAAGTGGGTAGGAACCGTAGGCAGTGGAGCATTTTATTTTACGTCAAATGGGCTTGAAACTTTAAAACAATTCGGAACAAATAATTCTCCATTACCATCAAACAACATTCAAGATATTACAATAGACGATCAATCTGGAGAAGTTTATTTCGCTACTGCATTAGGGCTGGTTTCCTATAGAGGGTCTGCTGTTGCTGCAAAAGAGACGCTTGAAGACGCACGGGTTTTTCCTAATCCCGTTAGACCAGGTTATAGCGGCTTAGTTACACTAGATGGTTTAACTGAAAATGCAACGATTAAAATTACAGACCTTAATGGAAATCTTGTTTATGAAGAAGAAAGTGAAGGTGGCAGCATTCAATGGGATACTACTGCATTTGGAAAATATAAAGTCGCATCGGGTGTTTATTTCATTTTAATCACTGCTGAAGATGCTGTTGAAACAAAGATTATTAAACTAATGATCATTCGGTAATGTTAGTAAACACGCGCGCCATTGTAATTTCAGCTTTAAAATATGGAGAGGCAGATTTAATTGTGAAATGTTTTACCGAAGAGGCGGGCTTAAAAACATATTTGCTGCGATCTATTTTAAAATCAAAAAAAGGAAAACTACGCACAGCAATGTTTCAACCGGCTACACAACTTGAGATTGTAGCCATGCATAAAGATAAGGGGACTTTAGAAGGTATACGAGAAGCTAAAGTATTACAGCCTTATTTAAGTTTGCATACCGATATTTTGAAATCTAGTATCGTTCTTTTTTTATCTGAAATGTTGCGTAACGCCATTCAGGAAGAGGAAGAGAACAGACCGCTTTATGCATTTTTAGAACACGCATTTATGTGGCTAGATTTACATACACATACCGCGAATTTTCATTTACTATTTCTGCTTGAACTAACTAAATATCTTGGTTTTTATCCAGATACTTCAAACATCAATTATTCTAATTTTAATTTAGAGTCTGGTAATTTTGAAAATGTCGAAACGCTGTATAGTGTTTCCGAAGAAAATTTAGATACTTTAAAAACTCTTCTGGGTACAAATTTTGATGCATTATCAGAATTAAAATTAAACCAAAAGCGCCGTGCGGCATTTGTAAATATGCTCTTGAGCTATTATGAATTACATTTGCACAGTTTTAGAAAACCCAAGTCTCTGGCTGTTCTGAGTGCACTTTTCAACTAACTGATATTTATGCGATTTCTCCTATTCTTACTATTTATAATTCTGAATATATCTTTTGCAACTGCTCAGAATATTACGGTTTACGATAATGGGAGTCACGAACCTATAGAAGGCGCAATGCTCTATAATGCTTTAAAAACAAGTACGGCAATTACAAATGAACAAGGAATTGTAGATATATCACTCTTTACAAATGCCGAAACAATTTACATATCTCACGTTTCACATATACTGAAGAAAACAACAAAGGCTGCTTTAATCGCTTCTGGAAATAGGGTGTATTTGTTGGATGACGAAAACCAATTGAATGAAGTGGTACTTTCGGTATCTAAATTTGAACAGCAAACAAAAGACATAACTCAAAAAGTTATTCGGCTTGATGCCGAAGATGTTGAGCTTAAAAATCCACAAACAGCTGCAGATTTTTTAAGTCAGAGTGGACAGGTTTATGTACAAAAAAGTCAATTAGGCGGTGGAAGCCCTATGATTAGAGGCTTTTCTACAAATCGTTTGTTGATTACTGTTGATGGTGTACGCATGAATACCGCAATATTTAGATCGGGAAATCTTCAGAATGTTATCAATATCGACCCATTTACGATAGATCAAACAGAAGTTATTCTTGGTCCCGGCTCTGTGGTTTATGGGAGTGACGCGGTGGGCGGGGTGATGAATTTTTATACAAAGAAGCCGTCATTTTCTTTTGAAGAAGGGACTTCTTTTTCAGGAATGGGGCTTACACGTTATGCAACTGCAAATAATGAAAAGACTGGACACCTAGATTTGAATTTCGGTTTAAAAAAATGGGCTTTTCTAAGTAGTATTAGTTATTCTGACTTTGACGATCTGCGTATGGGTGGGCACGGTCCCGATGATTATCTGAGACCAGAATACGTTAAAATTATTGATGGTGTTGATACCGTTGTAGAGAATGAAGACCCTAAAGTGCAGAATCCTACAGGGTTTAATTTGCTTAATCTCACTCAGAAAGTGCGTTTTATGCCTAATAGTATCTGGGATTTTAATCTGGGTATGCATTACAGCACCACTTCAGACTATTCTAGATACGATCGTTTAACCCGTAAACGTGGTGATGAATTGCGTTCTGCTGAGTGGTATTACGGTCCGCAGACCTGGTTTTTAGGAAATCTTCAAGTGGATAAAAAAGGGAATGGGGATATTTATGATGATGCAAAATTAACGGCCGCTTACCAATATTTTGAAGAGAGCAGAAACGATCGAGATTTTAATGATCCCATACTGTATTCAACGGAAGAGCAGGTAAATGCCTATTCTTTAGGTCTCGATTTTACTAAAAAACTTTCTGAAAACAGATTGTTTTACGGTTTAGAATATGTGTATAATAAAGTTAATTCCTTCGGAAATCAAACCAATGTAGAAACCGATGAGCAGGCTGCAACAGCCAGTAGATATCCTGATAATTCGAGTTGGCAATCTCTAGCTGCCTACTTAAGCGGCCAATTTAATCTTGCTGAAAAATTAACGCTTCAAACCGGTTTGCGCTATAACCATATTTTAATTAACGCTGCGTTTGATGATACTTTTTATGATTTTCCATTCGAAGATGCGAATGTAAACTTTGGAAATATCACCGGTTCTGCAGGTTTAAACTGGCAGACCAGCGACATACTCGATTTAAAATTGAATTTGGGGACTGCCTTTAGAGCGCCTAATATTGATGATATAGGTAAAATATTTGATAGTGAGGCGGGTTCTGTTGTGGTGCCTAATCCTAATTTGAAAGCAGAGTACGCCTATAATGCAGAGATAGGTGCGGCACTTAAAATTGGCCAATCACTTAGATTGGATTTAACTACTTATTATACGCATCTAGAAAATGCATTAGTGCGTCGCGATTTTAATCTTGAGGGTGTAACTGTTATTGATTATCAGGGCGAGCCTAGTAATGTACAAGCGATTCAAAATGCAGCACGTGCTGAGGTTTATGGTATCGAAGCCGGTTTAGAGTATTTATTTTCTAAAAATGTGAAGTTCACCTCTCATATTAATATCACAGAAGGTAGCCAGGAAGAAGATGATGGTAGCGATGCACCCTTACGCCATGCGGCTCCATTATTTGGAAATACACATTTAATTTACCGACTCAAAAAATGGAAGTTTGATGCCTCTGCAGAATACAATGGGGAGATTGCTTATGAAGATCTTGCACCTTCGCAAATTGCGAATGATTATTTATATGCACTAGATGCAGACGGGAATCCGTATTCTCCTAAATGGTATACATTAAATTTATATAGCGAGTATCAAGTGGCACAAAACTGGAAGGCCACCGCTGCTTTAGAAAACATTACCGATCAACGTTACCGACCGTATTCTTCGGGGATTTCTGCGCCGGGACGGAATTTGATTTTAGCGTTGAAGTATAGTTTTTAAGGATTACTAATTTGAATAGAATAACCATTTATTCTTCATTTTTTATGGGTGTTTCAAAACGGTAGATTTCTTATCAAAATTCCGTAATTTTGCACACTTATTAGAAAACGCACACCATGAGCACAAAGTTCCCTGAATATAAAGGACTTGACCTACCTAAAGTGGCCGAAGAAATTTTAGCCTATTGGAAGGAAAACGACATATTTGAAAAAAGTATTTCTACACGAGAAGGCAACGACCCTTATATCTTTTTTGAGGGGCCGCCATCTGCAAACGGAATGCCTGGTATTCACCACGTTATGGCGCGTGCGATTAAAGATATTTTTTGCCGTTTTCAAACTCAAAAAGGAAAACAAGTTAAGCGTAAAGCCGGTTGGGATACGCACGGACTTCCGGTTGAGTTAGGTGTTGAGAAAGAACTGGGTATTACCAAAGAAGACATTGGTAAAAAAATAAGCGTTAGCGAATACAACGAAGCCTGTAAAAATGCGGTAATGCGCTACACCGATGTGTGGAACAACCTTACCGAGCAAATGGGATATTGGGTAGATATGGAAGATCCGTATATTACCTACAAACCAAAATACATGGAGTCAGTATGGTGGCTTCTAAAGAATATTTACAACCAGGGCCTTATTTATAAAGGTTATACGATACAGCCCTATTCTCCAAAGGCGGGGACCGGTTTAAGTTCGCACGAACTAAACCAGCCAGGTACCTATCAAGATGTTACAGATACTACGGTAACTGCACAGTTTAAAGTTTTAGAAGATGAGACATTTAAAGCATCTCCCTTAGCGGCATTTGAAGGACAGAAATACTTAATGGCTTGGACGACTACTCCCTGGACATTGCCTTCTAATACGGCATTAACCGTAGGTAAAAAGATTGATTATGTGTTGGTGAAAACTTTTAACCAATATACATTCGACGCTATCCAAGTAGTTCTGGCAAAAGCTTTGGTAAGCAAGCAATTTGATAAAAAATTCTTTGCAGCCGAAAACGAAGAAGATTTTTCAAATTTTAAAGAAAGCGATAAGAAAATACCCTATCAAATTCTTTCAGAATTTAAGGGTAGTGATTTGTTAGAATTACGCTACGAGCCGGTAATCGATTATGTGAAACCTCACGATAATCCGGAGAATGCATTTCGAGTAATTTCTGGCGATTTTGTTACTACAGAAGATGGTACCGGTATTGTACATACGTCACCTACATTTGGTGCAGATGATGCTATGGTTGCCAAGCAGGCAGTGCCAGAGGTGCCGCCTATGCTGGTAAAAGATGAGAATGGTAATCTTGTGCCACTTGTAGATTTACAAGGCCGTTTTAGACCAGAGTTGCAGGAATTTGGTGGTAAATATGTGAAGAATGAATATTACGATGATGGCGAAGCACCAGAGAAAAGTGTAGATGTTGAGATCGCAATAAAGCTAAAAGAAGAAAATAAAGCTTTTAAGGTTGAGAAGTATGTTCACAGTTATCCTAACTGCTGGCGTACAGATAAACCTATTTTATATTACCCGTTAGACTCCTGGTTTATTAAAGTAACCGATGTGCGTGATCGTATGCACGAATTAAACTTGGGTATAAATTGGAAGCCTAAAGCAACAGGAGAAGGTCGTTTTGGTAACTGGTTAGCAAATGCTAATGACTGGAATTTATCGCGCTCGCGCTACTGGGGAATACCATTACCTATCTGGAGAACCGAAGATGGTAAAGAAGAAATTATCATTGGTTCGGTTTCTGAATTAAAAGAAAAAATCACTGAAGCAGTAGAAGCTGGTGTTATGCAAGCAGATCCTTTTGAAGGTTTTGTTGCAGGTGACATGACTGATGCAAACTACGACCTTGTAGACTTACATAAAAATATCGTAGATGAGATTGTTTTGGTTTCGCAAAGCGGAAAATCAATGCGTCGTGAATCTGATCTTATTGATGTTTGGTTTGATAGTGGTAGTATGCCGTATGCACAATGGCATTACCCTTTTGAAAATAAGGAAATGGTAGAATCAACCTGGCGCAAAGCAGATTTTATTGCTGAAGGGGTAGATCAAACTCGTGGATGGTTTTATACTTTGCACGCGATAGCTACAATGACTTTTGACGATGTTGCTTATAAAAACGTTGTTTCTAACGGACTTGTGCTAGACAAAAACGGTCAGAAAATGTCTAAACGCTTAGGCAATGCGGCAGATCCTTTTACCACGTTAAGCACTTTTGGTCCAGATGCAACACGCTGGTATATGATAAGTAATGCAAACCCTTGGGATAACTTAAAGTTTGATCTTGATGGTATTACTGAAGTGCAACGTAAATTCTTCGGTACACTTTACAATACCTATTCGTTCTTTTCATTGTATGCTAATCTTGATAGCTTTAATTATTCTGAAGCAGATATTGAACTTAAAAATAGACCAGAAATAGACCGTTGGGTTCTTTCAGAATTACATAGTTTAATTGCTGAAGTAGATAAGTTTTATTCAGAATATGAACCTACAAAGGCTACAAGAGCAATTTCAGAATTTGTTCAGGAAAATCTAAGTAACTGGTTTGTGCGTTTAAGTCGTCGCCGTTACTGGAAAGGCGATTACGCACACGACAAGATTTCTGCATACCAGACTCTGTACAAATGTTTAATTACTGTTGCAAAATTAAGTGCACCGGTGGCTCCATTTTTTATGGATCGTTTGTACAAAGATTTAAATGGGTTGACTGGCTTAGAAACTTCAGAGAGTGTTCACCTTTCAGATTTCCCGGTTAGTGATGCTTCATTTATTGATAGAAAACTGGAGCATAAGATGCAAAAGGCGCAAACTATATCATCCTTAACACTTTCTTTACGTGCGAAGGAGAAAATTAAAGTTCGCCAACCATTGCAACGTATAATGATTCCTATTTTAGACAACGAGCAGCGAGAAGAAATACTTGCGGTACAAGATTTGATTAAGTCTGAAGTAAATGTCAAAGAAATAGAACTTATTGATGATGCATCCGGAATATTAGTAAAATCTATAAAGCCTAATTTTAAAACCTTAGGTCCGCGTTTTGGAAAAGATATGAGGTTTGTGGCTAGCGCAATTAATGCAATGAATGCAGCAGATATTACTACTATTGAAAATGAAGGAAAAATCACGGTGGACATTAATGGAAAAAGTGTTACTTTGGCGCCCGAAGATGTGGAAATAACATCTCAAGATATTGAGGGGTGGTTAGTTGCAAGTAGTGGTCCTTTAACTGTTGCACTTGATGTAACGCTTAATGATGCTTTGAAGAATGAAGGTATCGCCAGAGAACTTGTAAATCGTATTCAAAACCTGAGAAAAGACAGTGGTTTTGAAGTGACAGATAAAATAGAAGTACAAATACAGCGTGACGGTAAGATCGAGCAAGCCGTTATCGACAATTTAGACTATATTAAATTAGAGACGCTCACCGCAAAACTCGAGGTTGCAGAGCAAGTTACTAACGGTATAGCCATTACATTTGAAGATGTTGAAACAAAGTTGGCTATAAAAAAACAGTAGATACAATATGGCGACAGAAGTAAAAGAGCGATTTAGCGACGCAGAATTAGAGGAGTTTAGAATTCTTATTCAAGCTAAAATAGATAAGGCTCAGAATGATTTAGACCTTATTAAAAGTGCTTATATGAATGATGGCAATAATGGTACAGATGATACATCTCCTACCTTTAAAGCTTTTGAAGAGGGCAGCGAGACTATGAGTAAAGAAGCTAATTCTGCACTAGCAATACGCCAGGAAAAATTTATACGTGACTTAAAGAATGCACTAAACCGTATTCAGAATAAGACATTTGGTATTTGCCGCGTTACAGGTAAATTAATCAACAAGGAGCGTTTAAAGCTTGTTCCTCACGCTACATTAAGTATCGAGGCAAAAAATATGCAGTAATTACTGCACCATAAAATTTATAAACGCTTCAGTCTTTGCTGAGGCGTTTTTTGTTTCCTGATTATGCAGACCCATAAAATTATTTTTTTAGTATTATTTTTCCTTTTAGCCGGTACAGGTTTTGGGCAGAAACAAATGCAGTATCGTATTCCTTCTGAGGAATTAAAAGGAATTTATATAGACTCAGATGAGGTATTTCAAATACGAGTACAAGCTTCAAAAATTCAAGAATTTAAAATTACAGCCGAAGTAGAGGGAGAAACTTTTGAAAGTGTATTGGTAGATCCTAAACAAGAAAATGATCTTTGGCGTATTTATATAAAACGGTCTATCGGGTTTAAAGCTTTTGATGATAAACTTGCAGCCCACAAGGTAATATCTATTGTTTTAAACATTGAAATGCCTGAAAATAAAGAATTATGGGTACGATCTTCTTTGGCTTCATTATGGGCAGAAGGAACTTTTAAGTATTTAAATGTAAACCTTATGAGTGGAGATTGTAATCTTATAAACTATCTTGGAGACGGGGTGATTAATACATTGCGCGGGAGTATCTACATAGAAACATCAAACGCACAAGTAGAAGCTATATCACGCAACGGAAACAATGAAACAGAGAATAAGAGCGATGGTAAGTATCATTTAAAACTTAAAAGCGTTGACGGAAATATAAGAGTCTCCCAATCTCAATAAATTAATTATTTTTACCATTCGCTAATCAACAACAGCACATGTCATTAAAGAAGGCCGTAGGAATTATTGTTCTGATATTACTTATAGATCAAATTAGTAAAATTTACATAAAAACACATTTTCAACTTCAGGAGCAAGTTCAGGTTTTTGAGTGGTTTAGAATTCTTTTTGTAGAAAATGAAGGTATGGCTTGGGGAGCTAAAATCCCGGGCGATTATGGTAAAATTATTCTTACTCTCTTTAGAATAGGTATTCTTCCGCTTATAGGATATTGGTTATATGACAGTGTAAAAAAGAATATGTCTCGTATTCTTATCGTAGGTATTGCGCTAATTTTTGCAGGTGCCTTTGGTAATATAATAGACTCCGTATTTTATGGTATCATCTTCGACAGTAGTGCAGGGCAATTAGCTACGTTCTTACCAGAAGATGGTGGGTATTCAAGTATTTTTTATGGGCGTGTTGTAGATATGCTCTATTTTCCTATCTGGGAGGGTTATTTACCAGAATGGTTGCCTATCTGGGGTGGTAATTACTTTACGTTCTTTAATGCAGTATTTAATATTGCAGATATGGCAATAAGTACCGGAGTGGGTTTATTGTTAGTGTTTAATAAACGTGCATTTGCAAAAGAAGGAAAACCGGCTTAAGCAGGATTTTAAATTGTGATAATAAATTTTGTACCGTAGCCAAGTTTACTTTTAACTTCAATTTTACCGCCAAGAGCTTCAACTTGATTTTTGACAATAAATAATCCTACAGATTGATTATTTTCATTGTTATCTGTACTTCGCGACATGTGAAAAATTTGATCTGCATTTCTATCAGATAAGTCATAACCTTTCCCGTTATCTTCAATAATCAAGGAGATCTTCTTATCGTTTTCTATACAATATGCTTTAATCTCCGGCTTACGGCTAGGACTTTTATTTAGGATTCCATTTTTGATTAAAATGGTAAAAATATTATTTAAGAATTCTTGATTATATTCAATTTCAGGGACTTCAGAAAAATCAGTATAGATATATGCTTCCTCCTGCTCGATAAGAGGGCGAAGCTGTGTTTTGATTTCCTCTAAAGTCTCTTCCAGATCGATGGTTATTTTTGGCAGTGAAGCTTTAGTTTGTATAGAAACTACTTCATTTAAACGCGATACTGTTCGGTTTAAACTTTTAGCGATCTCATTATAGTTATTGAAGAGCTCTTTCTGGTCTTCTGTAAATTTCTGTGTTTCTACTAGCTGGCTAGTTAGCTCTAGGTTGTTAACATGTGATTTTATGTTGTGGGAAACGTAATTTGCAAAAGTAAAAAGGCGAGAGTTATTTGCTTCAACAAGGTCTATTGCCTTTTCTAACATCAACTCGCGTTCTTTCTCTTTATTTACATTTACAACAACCCCTTTTAAACCTACAATTTCACCATTATTGTCTATGTCTGGTTTACTTATGGCGTGTGCCCAGAAAGTTTTGTTTGTATAGGTAACCATTTTAATTACTTCATCAAAAATAGGAGTACCGCTAGCTAGATTGTGATAACTATTTATAATAGTTTCATGAAAATTCATTTCAAAAAAATGCAAGGCATGTTTTAGTGAAGGTTTGTAACTGTCTGGAGTTTCTAGTATTTTCTGAAGTTGTTTATCAAAATAACTCTTTTTATTGAGAAAGTCTACTCTCCAACCACCTGCACCTACTAAGGTTGCAATTTGCTCATAAAAAAAGTTTTCTCTGAACTCTTCAGTTTCAGGGGCTGTTTTCTTTACAAAAAATGAAAATATTCCATTTTGTTTACTGGCTGACATGCGTATTGGTTATTTGAAAATGAGGTTGAAGATAGGAAAAATATCGATATTGTGTTAATATATATACGTTTTATTCGGTGTTATACAGTGAGTTAGCAAAACATCTGTAGAAGCTCTGGGTAACAACTCTTCTGCATCAAAAAGTGATAAACCTATTTTGAGCGATTTTGATGAGCAATCAGCTAAAAAACGATCATAAAAACCTTTGCCATAACCCAATCTGGAACCCGATTTATCAAACGCAAGTAAAGGAATGAAAATCACATCGAGTTGATTTGTGTTGATCTCAATTCCATTCTCTGGTTCGGGTATTCCCCAATTATTAATTTTCAACCGTGTATTATCGGTGAGAAGGTAGTGACGCATCGAGTAATCTTTAAAATCACTTTTTGATAACACGATATTTTTGTCTTTACCACTTAGTATATTCAGAATATACTCGGTATTAATCTCTTTTAAGTGTTGAATACTTAAGAAAATATGGTAAAAATCAAAGTCCCAAATAGGAAGTTTAAGAAGTTGATTAGCAATTAATAAACTGCGCTCCTCAAGTTCCTCTGCAGATAAACTTTCTCGTTTGATTTTATAGGTTTGTCTTAATTCAGCTTTAGTCATATTTGATCTCTGAAGTAGATAGATGAAATATAGCATCTCCTTGATAAACTAAAGAAGCTTCATTAGAATTGATGATATAGCCATCATTAGTAGCTTTGACTTTATGTCTAAAAGAGCCATAAGGGTCTGTAATAGTAGCAATAACTTCATTTTTCTCAACAAAATCACCACAGTTACTTTTGAGATGTAGTAAGCCGCTATACTTTGCTCGTAACCAAGAACTCGTCACAATTGTAGTTGACATTTTTGCAAGAGGAGGAGCAGAAAATTCTTTAGAAAGCATGTCAAAATGTTGTAGAATACGCATAACGCCAAAAACACCTTCGCGGGCTATATCTTTATCACTTACTTGGGATTTTCCGCCTTCAAACAAAAGAATAGGAATATTTAATTTCTCACACGTTGATCGATATGATTTTGAGATGTTTTTAGAATAAACGGTAAATGGCGCTCCAAATATCTTCGCATATTCTATCAAATCTTTTTTGTCTGGATCTACACGTATTTGAGCAACGTTAAACCGGCTTCCGCCACCGGTGTGAAAGTCAAGACAAAAGTCTGCTGTAGGTAATATTCTATTGCTAAACTGATACGCAAATCTGCCAGCTAACGAACCTTTGCGTGTTCCTGGAAATACGCGATTGAGATCTCTTCCATCAGGAAAAGCCCGTTCCATGTTAAGAAAGCCAAAAACATTAATAACTGGGATGCAAATAATAGTACCTCGCGTAGGCTTATTAATTTTTTTTGAAATTACCTGGCGTACGATTTCTACACCATTAATCTCGTCACCATGAATACCGGCGGTTATAAGAATACAAGGTCCCGGTTTTTTTGCGCGCTGTATAATAATAGGCACTTCTACTGAGGTCGTAGTGTATAATTTTGCCAAATTAAAATTAAGTGTTCTTCGTGCCCCGGGAGGGATTTTTTCCCCTAGAATATGTAGGATATTATTTTCATCTATACCAGTCATATACTTATACGCCTCGTTCTATGTATTTAATTATTTCTTTTGCAATATCTCTACCGGTAGCACGCTCAATACCTTCTAGACCCGGAGAAGAATTTACTTCAAGAATTAAAGGTCCTCTTGCACTTTGAAGCATATCTACACCAGCGACTCCAAGTCCCATAGCTTTAGCTGCCTTTATAGCTGCAATTTCTTCTTCATCTGAAAGAGTTATAACCTCTGCCGTACCCCCTCTGTGTAAGTTAGATCTAAATTCGCCTTCTTTCCCTTGTCTTTTCATCGCGCCTACTACGTGACCATCTATTATAAATGCTCTAATATCTGCTCCCTTTGCCTCTTTGATAAACTCTTGAACAATTACACGAGCCTGTAACCCATTAAAGGCTTCTATTACAGATTCTGCTGCATTTTTAGTTTCAGCAAGAACAACTCCTAATCCTTGAGTTCCTTCTAATAATTTTATTATTAATGGTGCGCCACCTACGTGATCAATAATTTCACCAACATCGCGAGAATAATTAGTAAATACGGTTTTAGGTAAACCTAAACGTGCGCGCGATAAAATTTGTAGACTGCGTAACTTATCCCGACTTCTAACCAGAGCTTGTGACTCTGTGGTTGTAAAACACCCCATCATTTCAAACTGTCTTACAACAGCAGTGCCATAATAGGTGATTGACGCACCTATACGAGGAATTATAGCCTCTGAGTCTGAAAGGTAACGACCTTTGTAATAAACGGAGGGCTTTTTCTTTTCAATAATAAGATCACATTTTAGCGGATCTATGATCTCCACGTTATGTTTGCGCTTTTTTGCAGCTTCAACAAGACGTGAAGTAGAGTATAAGCCACCATTTCGTGATAAAATTTTTATATTCATAAGGCTTTCTGGGAGTGTGAGACATCTGTTAATTCAGTATCTACAATAAATTTTTTAGTGAGGAATTTTCGTCCAATTAATACCGGAAAACGCATGTCTTCACGAGAACTAAGTGTTAGTGATATTTTAAATGTTTTTTGAAATATAGTAATGTTGCTTTGTACCACATACCGGTATTGTATTTCGCCATTACTACTTTTTACAGCAGTAATATCGTAATCTGAAAAGCGCATTTCTTTGCCATTATATTCTGGATGTTTTGGGTCGAGAAATGTACAGCATAAAATATTGTCTTCCTCTCTAATATGATTACAATGAATAGATGAGGTGTATGCACCTGTATCTATTTTAATATCAATATCAGATAAGCCCAGTTTTGGAAAATCGGCGCGGTCTATACGACCTATAATTACTTTTTCCATACGTTGCAATTTAGTAAAAGCATAATTGTTAAAGTATAATACCATCTAAAACTAGGTTAATTTGCTCATAATATTAGTTGGTAAAATATTAGTTGAATTTGTAAAGATACAGCGTTAAATAACGACCAAAGCATCAGCTAAGCGCAAGGATCATTAATTTTATTTCTCCAAGAAGCTGTAAATTTGAATTAGATGGAAATACCAGATTTAGATTTACAATTAAAGACGCTTCCAAGCGGTCCCGGAGTATATCAATACTATGATAAAAAAGGGAAATTGCTTTATGTAGGCAAAGCAAAAAACTTAAAAAAACGCGTTTCTTCTTATTTTACTAAGAGGCATGATAATGCTAGAACTAATCTTCTGGTCAAGAAGATTGTTGAAATAAAACACATCGTAGTTGATAGTGAGACAGATGCACTATTGCTGGAAAATAACCTGATAAAAAACTACCAGCCCAGATACAATGTGATGCTTAAGGATGACAAGAGTTATCCCTGGATTTGTATAAAAAACGAACGTTTTCCCAGAGTCTTTCCTACGCGAAGACTTATTAAGGATGGTAGTGAATATTACGGCCCTTATACAAGTATGAAAACCGTACATACCTTACTCGATCTTATTAAAGGCTTATATCCCCTGCGTACGTGTAATTATGATCTTTCTAAAGAAAAAATAGAATCAGGTAAGTATAAAGTTTGTTTAGAATATCATTTAGGTAATTGCTTAGGTCCTTGTGAAGATCTTATATCTGCAGAAACCTATCACGATAATATAGACGCAATTAGAGATATTGTAAAAGGAAACTTCAAAGACTCGTTACATCGTTTTAAATCCCGAATGAAGCAGCATGCGGAAGCTATGGAGTTTGAAGATGCTCAGCGCATAAAGGAGAAAATAGAAATTCTTGAAGGCTATCAAGCAAAAAGCACTGTAGTTAACCCGTCTATTAATAATGTAGATGTCTTTAGTATTATATCTGATGAAGGATACGGTTATGTAAACTTTCTTCAACTTTCACATGGGGCGATTATTAGATCTCATACATTAGAATTGAAGAAAAAATTAGACGAGTCTGATCAAGAATTACTTGAAATAGGAATTATTGAGATCCGCCAGCGTTTTAATTCACAATCCCCGGAAATCTACGCACCTTTTCCGGTAGATCTTGGGGAGAAATTTAAAGTTACAGTTCCTAAGCTCGGAGACAAAAAGCGTATTGTAGAGCTTTCTGAGCGTAATGCAAAGTATTTTAGGATGGAACGATTTAAACAAACAAAAATCGTTGATCCAGACCGTCATGTGAATAGATTAATGGCTCAAATGAAATCAGATTTGCGCCTTTCCGTAGAGCCAAGACATATTGAGTGTTTTGATAATTCTAATATTCAAGGAACAAACCCGGTTGCAGCTTGTGTGGTTTTTAAAGATGGAAAACCTAGTAAAAAGGATTATCGTAAATTTAATATCAAAACTGTCGAAGGACCCAATGATTTTGCATCTATGGAAGAAGTTGTCTTTAGAAGATACAGACGTTTACTCAATGAAGACGAACCATTGCCTCAGCTTATCATTGTTGATGGAGGTAAAGGCCAGCTTTCATCAGGAGTTAAAGCACTGGACGACTTGGGATTGCGTGGCAAAATTGCAATTATAGGTATAGCAAAACGACTCGAGGAGTTGTTTTATCCGGGAGATTCTATTCCACTTTATTTAGATAAAAAAAGTGAAACACTAAAAGTTATTCAACAGTTGCGTAATGAGGCTCACCGTTTTGGAATCACATTTCATCGAAATAAGCGTAGTAATGCCGCAATAAGTACAGAACTTGAGACAATCCCTGGGATAGGAGAAAAAACAGTAATCGAACTACTTACTCAGTTTAGATCTGTTTCAAAAGTCAAGGAAGCTTCAGAAAAAGCACTGGCAGAAGTAATAGGCCCTGCAAAGGCAAGGATCATATATAATCATTATCAACAAATAAAATGAAAATAAACTACTGTCTGTTGTTTCTAGTTTTGATGAATTGGGCATTCTATGCACAGGACAGTACGGCTATAGATTTTGAAAGTTTTCCTAAAGGGCCTGATTTAAAAGTAGGTCTGGTACTTAGCGGAGGTGGAGCAAAAGGACTCGCACACATAGGTGTTTTAAAAGAGATTGAAGCCGCAGGAATAAAGATAGATTATATAGGAGGCACCAGTATGGGTGCTATTATAGGAGGGTTATATGCATCAGGATACAATGCGCACCAGTTGGATTCAATTTTTAAAGTAGTAAACTTTGATAAGCTTATTCAAGATAATCTTCCGCGTAGCGCACAGTCGTTTAATGAGCGAGCAGATGCAGAAAAATATGCTATAAGTCTACCATTTGATCATTTTAAAATCTCATTTCCATCTGCCTTATCTAAAGGTCAAAATATATACAATTTATTTACTGAACTTACCCACCACGTACAGGAAGTAGAAGACTTTGGAGAATTACCCATACCATTTTTTTGTGTTGCTACAGATGCAGAAAAAGGGCAGGCAATTATACTTGACAAAGGCTGTTTGCCAGAAGCCATAACGGCTAGTGGGGCATTGCCCTCTCTTTTTAGTCCGGTGATTGTAGATGGTAGAATATTAATTGATGGAGGTGTGGTTAATAATTATCCTGTAGAAGAATTGCGCCGCAGGGGTGCAAATTTTATTATAGGTGTTGATGTGCAAGATGATTTGAGAGGAAAAAGTGAACTCAAAAGTGCTCCCGAAATGCTCATCCAGATAAATAATTACCGCACGATCGAGGCTATGAAAGATAAAGTTTCTGAAACTGATATTTATATCAAGCCGAATATTGCCGGTTTTAGTGTGGTAGATTTTGAAAAAGGAAGTGAAATTATAGAAGGCGGTGAGAAAAAAGCTAAACAATATAGCTCAGATTTTTCAAAACTTGCCCAGTTACAGAATACAACATACCGCAAACCAGAACTCACACTAGATAAAAATGATACCCTAAAGATAAAGAGTGTAGGTATAAATGGGAATCTCTATTATACGCGTTCCTATATCCTCGGAAAATTAAAAATTAAGCCGCCTGTTAAGATGACCTATGCAGCGTTATTTAGAGGAATTAATAACCTAGCTGCAACAAATAACTTTCAGCGTATTAATCATAGATTAGAAGCTTATGATAACGGAGAGTATCATCTAGCCTTAAATCTTTCTGAAAGTGAAGCGACAACTTTTATCAAGGCTGCTATACATTATGATGATGTTTATAAAAGTGCGGCTTTGATGAATATAACTAAGAAGCGCGTCCTCTTTAAGAATGATATTGTCTCTTTAGATCTGGCGCTGGGAGATAATATTAGGTACAATTTTGATTACTATAGTGATAACGGTTTTTATATAGGATTTGGGCTTCGGGCTACTTATAATAGTTTTGAACGACGGGTAGATGCACGATTTGTAGAACAATTAAGTGATCTTCCTCTCGAGAGTTTTAATAGCTTAACAGTAGATTATACAGACTTCACAAATCAGGTTTATATACAAACTCTTTTTCAGAAACAGTTCTCATTGAATTTAGGTGTAGAGCATAAATTTTTGAAAATAGATACCGAAAGCGTGAGGCTGGAAGATGATCCTGAAGCAAAAGTATATTTTGATAACAGTCATTATTTTAGCACCTATGGTAACCTGGTGTTAGATAGTTTTGATAATAAATACTTTCCCACTTCTGGCTGGTATTTTAATGGCGATTTTCATCTTTATTTACTTTCTTCTGATTATAATAATGATTTTGAAGAATTTTCAGTGGGTAAAGCGCGAGCTAAGTATGCGCATAAAATTGTGCCTAAATTCTCAGTACAGATAGGGGTAGAAGGCGGATTTAAAATTGGTGATTCAGAAGCCGGGAGCTTAGATTTTATTCTTGGTGGCTGGGGTAATGATTTTGTAAATAATATAATTTCATTTTACGGTTACGATTATATAAGTTCTGCTGCAGACGGTCTTGTAAAATCTGATATTAGCTTTGACTATAATTTCTACCGAAAGCATCACCTTAATTTTGGAGGTAATTTTGCGAACCTTGAAAATGATTTATTTACAACGGGCAATTGGCTTTCGGCACCAGATTACACGGGTTATTTTGTAGGGTATGGTTTAGAAACACTCTTAGGACCGCTTCAAACAAAACTGTCTTATTCTCCAGAGGTTGATAAAGTGTATTGGAATTTTAGTTTAGGATTTTGGTTTTAAGAAAAAATTAGTTTGATTCGCTAGTCTTTTTACGATATTTGTAACAATCGATAACGTTTTCGAAGAAAAATACAATGACCTTAAGTTGTTGTAGACTTAAATCAAAATAGACTATGCCTTTCTATCATAAACTTGGTGAAATACCCCATAAGCGTCATACGCAATTTAGAAAGCCAGATGGTAGTTTATATTACGAGCAACTGTTTGGCACAATAGGATTTGATGGTATGTATAGTAATATGTATCACGAACAACGACCTACACAGGTTAAAGAAATAAAGGGAAGTAAAAGTGTTAAGCCTAGGGTATCAAAAGAAAATCACATTCAATCGTACCGATTTAGAGGTTTTGAGATCAAACCCGAGGCAGATTATCTTGACAGTCGCAAGCCTATTCTAACAAATAGTGATTGTACCATTATTCTCGCTGCTCCTCAAAACAAAACTCAAGATTATTTTTATAAAAATAGTGATGCAGACGAACTCCTGTTTGTACATCGAGGAAGTGGTAAATTTAGAAGTCATTTAGGGAATCTAGATTTCAAGTATGGAGACTACATCTTAGTCCCTAGAGGAACCATATATAAGCTCGATTTTGACACAAGCGATAACAGATTATTTATTGTAGAGTCAAGACGACCTATTTATACACCAAAGAGATACCGTAACTGGTTTGGTCAATTATTAGAACATTCTCCTTTTTGTGAGCGTGATTTGCGCAGGCCTTATGAGTTAGAAACAAACAATGAAACGGGTGATTTTTTAATGAAAATTAAAAAGCAAGATGATCTTTTTGATATGGTTTATGCCACGCATCCATTTGATGTAGTAGGTTATGACGGTTACAATTACCCATATGCATTTTCAATTCACGATTTTGAGCCTATTACAGGGCGTATACATCAACCGCCGCCTGTACATCAAACATTTGAGACAGATGCGTTTGTAGTTTGTAGTTTCTGTCCGCGTAAATATGATTATCACCCAGACAGTATACCCGCACCTTACAATCACAGCAATATAGATAGTGATGAGGTATTGTATTATGTAGATGGGGATTTTATGAGTCGCAATGATATTGAAGCGGGTCACATATCATTACATCCTGCAGGAATTCCTCACGGTCCGCATCCGGGTGCTGTAGAAAGAAGTATAGGTAAAACAGAAACAGAAGAACTTGCAGTAATGGTTGATACCTTTAAACCTTTGCAAATATGTGAGGATGCAATGCCTATTGCAGATGAGAATTATTATAAATCTTGGTTACCACATTAATAAAAATTAGAAGCTACATCCTGCTTTTAGCTATATCTTTTTATTAACTACACGGGAAGTGTTATCAATAAAAAGGATACCGCTTCATTCAGGGCTAAAAAAATAAATAATGAGTAAAGAATTAAAGTCAGTAGAATACGGTTTAGAGAAGATATTTGAGGGAGCTCAGGATTTTCTTCCACTTTTAGGAACAGACTATGTGGAGTTTTATGTGGGTAATGCAAAACAAGCTGCGCATTACTACAAAACGGCATTCGGTTTTCAATCTTTTGCCTATAGCGGTTTAGAAACCGGGAGAAGAGATAGTGTAAGTTATGTACTTAAGCAAGATAAAATAAGACTTGTATTAACATCTCCACTAGGAAGTGAATCGCCAATAAATGATCACATAGTGAAACACGGTGACGGTGTAAAAGTTGTTGCGTTGTGGGTTGAAGATGCACGAAGTGCTTTTGAAGAAACCACTAAACGTGGAGCCAAACCCTATTTAGAACCTACAGAAGAGAAAGATGAACATGGGGTTGTAGTGCGTTCTGGTATATATACTTACGGCGAGACCGTACATGTGTTTGTAGAGCGCAAAAACTATAATGGACTATTTATGCCGGGATACCGAAAGTGGGATTCTGATTATAATCCAGAACCTACCGGGTTGAAGTATATTGATCATATGGTAGGTAACGTAGGATGGGGAGAAATGAATACCTGGGTAAAGTGGTATGAAGATGTAATGGGATTTGTAAATTTTCTCACTTTTGATGATAAGCAAATAACAACAGAATACTCTGCTTTGATGAGTAAGGTTATGAGTAATGGGAATGGTAGGATAAAATTCCCAATTAACGAACCGGCAGAAGGTATAAAAAAATCACAGATCGAAGAATATCTTGATTTTTATGAGGGTCCCGGTGTGCAACATCTTGCAGTAGCCACAGATGATATTGTTAAAACAGTAGCAGACCTAAAGGCAAGAGGAGTAGAATTTTTACCGCCTCCTCCACAAGCGTATTATGATGATATACCTAGAAGACTGGGTACACATATGGATACTATGAAAGAAGATCTTAGCAGGTTGCAAGAATTATCTATTCTTGTAGATGCAGATGAAGAAGGGTATTTACTACAAATTTTTACAAAACCTTTACAGGACAGACCTACCCTATTTTTTGAAATAATTCAGCGTATGGGAGCAAAAGGTTTTGGTGCTGGTAATTTTAAAGCTTTATTTGAATCTATAGAACGAGAACAAGCCTCAAGAGGGACTTTGTAATCAAAAATATTTAAATGAACTAATTGTCTAAAATCCTTGTTTATAATGAACAAGGATTTTTTTATTTATGCAGACTACGGTTACTATTTTAAGCTTTTCGCTACTTTTGGAATAACTCTTGCAAATGCATTTGTAAAGCCCCTAAAATTATTGCTATGAAAAAAGGTTTATTGGTTCTTACAATGTTCTTTATAAGTGCATCCGTTTTTTCTCAAAGTACATCCTTTGGAGATGGAGAGTGGTTCCGTTTTCGTATTAGTTATAGTGGCTGGTGGAAAGCAGGAGAGGCTACTATGTCTGTAAATAATGAGACCTATAAAGGTAGGCCTGTTTATCATATTAAGGGAAAAGGAGTAACTACCGGAATGACCAAATTATTTTTTGGTGTTGAAGATTATTATGAAAGCTATATCGATAAGCAAACGACGCTTCCCTATCGATTTGTTAGAAAAATAGATGAAGGTGGTCATACTAAAGATAAAGTTGTTGACTTTGATCAACGCACACGAACTGCAACTGTAAACGATAAGAAACACAATACGGTCACCTCTTATAAAACTGAGCCATCTGTGCACGATATGGTTTCCAGTTTTTATTATTTACGAAACACCATAGATTCAAAAAAACTTAAAGAAGGTGATGAGACGGTGATTAACATGTTTTTTGATCAAGAGAATTATAAATTTAAACTTAAGTTTCTAGGTAGAGAAGTGCTTAAAACAAAGTTCGGAAAAGTGAATACCCTTATATTTAGACCCTATGTTCAAGCGGGAAGAGTATTTAAAGAACAAGAAAGTTTGACAGTTTGGATTAGTGATGATCAAAATAAAATACCTTTGCAAATTAAGGCCGATTTAGCAGTAGGTTCTCTTAAAGCAGATATCGATGCTTATAAAGGTCTCAAATACCCATTCTATATTATACAAGATTAATGATTGAAGAAAACAGCCCAGAAACACAACAGCAATTAAGCGCTTTAAGCGATAAATTTGATGCAAAGGGCCAGAATCTTAATCATCAATTAGAAGGCTTTGTGCATAGTAAACCCATTAATTACTGGGATTACATACAAACTGATGTACTTCTTAATCTTCAAGTGCAACGTACCTTGATTCCTGATGAAATGGTATTTATAATGTACCATCAAGTTAATGAATTATTTTTTAAAATGATTCTTTGGGAAATAGAACAAGTTGCTTATGCTAAGGAGCTAACTGCTGTTTTCTTTTCCGAAAAATTAGATCGTATAAGCCGGTATTTTGATATGTTGACATCATCCTTCAATATTATGCGTGAGGGGATGCAGATGGAGCAATATTTAAAATTCCGTAGAACATTAAGTCCTGCAAGTGGATTTCAAAGCGCCCAATACCGATTCATAGAATTCAGCTCTACGGAGTTGCAGAATCTTATCGATTCTCGATTTAGAGAAGACTTCAAAAATATGGAAAAGAACAAGGATTCATTTTATGATGAAGCGTTTGAGCAGCTGTATTGGCAAGCGGCGGGAAAAAATTTCACCACAGGAGAAAAAACTTATACGTTAAAAGAGTTTGAATTAAAATATAAGGATGAGTTTATCCGTTTCATAAAGCAATATGAATCCTTAAACTTGTGGTCAAAATTTAAAACCCTCCCTTTAGCAGATCAGAAAGATGCAACATTGCTAAAAGCGATGCGTCATTACGATTACACAGTTAATGTGCAATGGGTAATGTCTCATTATCACGCTGCTTTGCATTATTTAAATCAAGGTAAAGAACCCCTTGAGGCAACAGGTGGTAGCGATTGGGTAAAATATATGCACCCTAAGTATCAAAAACGTATTTTCTTTCCAGAAGTTTGGTCACAGAAAGAACGTGAAGAATGGGGACAAAACGTAAACTAAATTAAGAATTTTCAAAAACCCTAGATTGAAGAAATTAAGCATATTACTTCTGTCGGCATTACTACTAGGTGCTTGTGCAGATGATAAGACAAAAGATGTAAAACCTGTAGTTAAGGAGAAGGTAGATCCAATTATAAAGCGTTTTGGTTACACATTTAACGATTACAATGTTGTTAATGATACGGTGCAACAAGGGGACAGTTTTGGTCAGATATTGTTTGACAATGGTATAGATTATGCTACCATACAACAAATCACAGATTCTGTTCAAAGTGTTTTTGACACGCGTTTAATTCGAGTAGGAAAGCCTTATACACTCTTAAAATCTAAAGATTCTACAAATCTGGCTCAAGTATTTATCTATGAAGAAAACAATATAGATTACGTTGTTTTAGATTTTAAAGATGAGATTGTACAGGCAAAAGCAAAAAAGCGTCCTGTTACTATTAAAGAGCGAGAGGTAAGTGGTGTCATTAATAATAATCTTTCGACAACCTTTGATGATCTTGGACTTAGCGTAAACGTTGCTTATAAAATGGCAGATATTTATGCGTGGACTATAGATTTCTTTAGGCTACAGGCAGGAGATCGTTTTAAACTAGTATATACAGAAAAATTTATAAACGATACGATTCCTGCTGGTTTTGGAGAGATTAAAGCTTCTTGGTTTGAGCACAAGGGCAAGCCCTATTATGCTTTTAGGTATAAGAGCGATAGCCTTACAAAAGCATACGGTTATTTTGATAAAGAAGCGATGAATCTTAAACGTGCATTTTTAAAAGGACCGTTAGCGTTTAATAGAATCTCATCACGATATAATTTGAAACGTCGTATAGCTTACTATGGTAATCGGATACGACCTCATAAAGGTACCGATTTTGCAGGTGCGGTAGGAACACCTATTATGGCTACTGCAAATGGTACGGTGACAAAATCCGAATATAGAGGAGGAAATGGTAATTATGTTAAAATCAAACATAATAAAACTTATGAAACTCAGTATCTTCACATGAGTAAGCGTGCTGTAAAAGTAGGGCAATATGTTTCTCAAGGTGAGGTGATAGGATATATAGGTATGACTGGTAATACAAGTGGACCTCACGTATGCTACCGATTTTGGCAAAATGGTAAGCAAGTAGATCCATTTGCTTTAAACTTGCCTACTTCAGAGCCCCTTGCAAAAGAATATCAAGAGGAATACTTTAAACATATTTCTCCACTAGCAGATCAACTAGACGCAATAACCTTCAAAAAATAACCAAAATGCAAAAAGTAAATCCCACTCAGACTAAAGCTTGGAAAGCTCTTCAAGAACATTTTAATGAGGTTAAGAACTTAGAAATGAAAACGCTTTTTGAAGATGATTCAAGAGCTGAAGCTTTTTCAATTTCTTGGGAGGACTTTTATGTTGACTATAGTAAAAATAGAATTACCTCAACTACAAAATCGTTATTGCTTGATTTAGCTAAAGAAATGAATCTTGAGGATGCTAAACAAGCTTATTTTAATGGTTCAGAAATTAACGAAACTGAAGGCAGAGCAGTTATGCACACTGCTCTTAGACAACCTGAACAAGCAACTATAGAAATTGATGGCCAAAATGTAATTACTGAAGTAAACGAAGTTAAGGAGAAGATAAAAGGATTTTGTGATACTGTAATTAGTGGTTCACACAAAGGCTTTACAGGAAAAGCTATCACAGATGTCGTTAATATAGGTATAGGTGGATCGGACCTTGGGCCTAATATGGTTGCAGAAGCATTAGCTTATTATCACAATCATTTAAAAGTTCATTTTATCTCAAATGTAGATGGTGACCACGTTCACGAATCTTTAAAATATTTAAATCCTGAAACTACTCTTTTTGTAATCGTATCAAAAACGTTTACTACTCAAGAGACCTTATCAAATGCAAATACAGCTCGTAAATGGTTTTTAAGTAAAGTGGCGGGCACTGTACAAGAAGGGGAAGCTGTAGCGAAGCATTTTGTTGCGGTATCTACAAATGAGGAAGCAGTTAAAGAATTTGGTATCGATCCTAACAATGTCTTTACAATGTGGGATTGGGTAGGAGGACGTTTTTCTTTATGGAGCTCAGTAGGTTTGTCTATTGCTTTAGCGGTAGGCTTTGAGAATTTTGATAAGATGTTAGCAGGGGCTCACAAAGCAGATGAGCATTTTAAAAATACAGATTTAGAAGAAAACATACCAGTACTTATGGCGCTGGTAACTGTCTGGTATAATAATTTTTTTAAAGCTGAAAGTGAGGCCATAATACCTTATTCTCAATACTTAAATAGGTTTGCAGCATACTTGCAGCAAGCAATTATGGAGAGTAATGGTAAAAGTGTTGATCGCAATGGAAATCCTGTAGATTATCAAACAGGTCAAATAGTTTGGGGAGAGCCGGGAACAAATTCTCAACATGCATTTTTCCAACTTATTCATCAAGGGACAAAACTGATACCAACTCATTTTATAGGTTTTAAAAATTCTCTTCATGGGGATGTTGATCATCATAATAAGTTGATGGCAAACTTTTTTGCACAGACTGAAGCCTTAATGAACGGTAAAACCGAAGAAGAAGCTCGAGAAGAATTAGAATCTACAAATATGGATGCTAGTGCAATTGAAAAGCTTGTTCCGTTTAAGGTTTTTGACGGAAATAAACCTACAACTACCATTCTTATTGATAAATTAACGCCGGAAAGCCTTGGTTCACTGATAGCAATCTATGAGCATAAGATTTTTACTGAAGGTATTCTTTGGAATATATTTAGCTACGATCAATGGGGCGTAGAGCTAGGTAAGCAACTAGCTAAAAATGTGCTAACTGATTTAAATTCAGATAGTATAGCATCACATGATAGTTCTACAACTTCACTTATAAATAGATTCAAAAGCTAGTAAATAGTGTTTGAATATAATTAGAATTTTAACCCCTAATTGTCAATATGAGACAATTAGGGGTTAATTTATTACACGTCACGTTAATTAGTAATTCTTAACATTGCGTTAATATTTAATTAGGTCTTTATTAAGACTTTTGCCAAAATTCTAAATTCAAACAAGCACAATGAAAAAAATTACAAGTTTACTATTTGTAGCGTTTTTGATGCTAACTGCTTTTATGCAAGCTCAAGGCACGCTCACCGGAACAGTGGTTGATGGGGAAATGAATGCTCCTCTCCCTGGTGTAAATATTGTCGTACAGGGTACTACAAATGGTGTTACAACAGATTTTGACGGGAAATTCAAAATCAATGTTGCTCAATCTACAGGTGCAGTAAGAGTTTCCTACGTTGGTTTTCAAACTCAAACTGTTAATTTTAACGTTGCTTCTGGTCAAACAAGTGATCTTGGAACAATTACTCTTACTGTTGACGCAGATGCGCTTGATGAGGTTATTGTTACAGGTGTTGTAGATATTGCTAAGGATCGTAAAACTCCTGTTGCTGTATCTACTGTTAGAGCTTCAGAAATTCAAGAAAAACTAGGAAGTCAAGAATTTCCTGAAATTTTGAACAACACACCTTCTATTTACGCTACTAAGCAAGGTGGTGGTTATGGAGACTCTCGTATTAACATTCGTGGTTTTGATTCAAGAAACTCTGCTATAATGATTAACGGTATCCCTGTTAATGATATGGAAAATGGAGCAGTTTATTGGAGTAACTGGGCTGGGTTGTCTGATGTATCTTCAGCTGTTCAGGTTCAAAGAGGTCTTGGATCTACTAAACTAACCGTATCGTCAGTGGGAGGTACTATAAACGTGGTAACTCGTTCTGCTGAACGTAAAGAAGGAGGATTTGTAAGTGCTACAACTGGTAACGATGGTTATATAAAAACTTTAGCGTCTTACAGCACTGGTCTTAATTCAAATGGATGGTCAGGATCTTTTCTATTAAGTAGAACTTCTGGAGATGGTTATGTGGATGGAACTAAATTTGAGGGTTACAACTATTATGTAGGTGTGGGTTACAGACCTAATACGAACCATGATTTTAATTTTATGCTTACTGGTGCTCCACAACAACATAATCAGAGAAGTTTTGCACCTTCTATCGGCGAATATATCCAGTATGGAAATGGTACAGACCCAAATATTAAATATAACTCTGACTGGGGAACAAGAAATGGTGAAGAATTTACCTTTGGCGGAAATTTTTATCACAAACCTTTAGCTTCTTTAAGCTGGGACTGGAAACTTAATGATGTTAGTAAATTAAGTACTTCTGCTTACGCTTCTTTTGGCCGTGGAGGTTCTATAGGTTCAATAGGTCGTGCTACAGTTAATGGAAGTCAAGTTCAATCCTTTCAATTGCCTAAAGTTAATAATGGTCTAATTCCTGTTGATGAATTAGTTCGTTTTAACTCTGGTCAACAAGCTTTTGGTGGAGTTCGCCAAGGTTATACAGGTGGAGGAGGTGAATACCAAGGACAGTTTGTAAATGGAAACAATAATAATTCTATTTATGCTGATGATAGTGGCTTTGTAAGATCTGCACAAAATGGTATATCTCAAAGATCATCGGTAAATTCTCATAACTGGTTTGGTTTAATTTCAAATTTTGAAACACAATTAAGTGAAGGGTTAACTTTAGACTTAGGTATAGACTTAAGACAATATACTGGTTTTCATTATAGAAGATTAGTTGATCTTTTAGGTGCTGATGCCTATGTTGATAGTGATAATATTAATGATCCTTACAGATTTTTAACTCAAACTTACGATCCAACAATTAGTAACACGTTGAATGTATTTAAGAGCATAGATGATGAAGAGAAAATTGATTACTATAATCAAGGTAAGGTGAATTGGGCTGGCTTCTTTGGTCAACTTGAGTACGATATGAACGATGTAACAGTTTTCGTACAAGGATCGCTATCTAACCAAGGCTTCAAGCGTATTGATTTCTTTAATTACCTTGATTCTGACCCGGAGCAGGAATCAGATTACGAGAATATTATAGGAGGTAACATTAAAGGAGGTATTAACTGGAACATTAATGAAACTCACAATATTTTTGCGAACGCGGGATATTACTCTAAGCAGCCTTTATTTGATGCTGTATACCCTAGCTTTACTTCAAATGACGTAAATACAAATTTACAGAATGAAAAAGTAGTTGGTACAGAAATTGGCTATGGCTTCAGAGTTAATGGTTTCCGTGCAAACGTTAATGCATATAGAACAAGCTGGGCAGATCGTTTTCAAACTGTTTCTACAGCTAATGCTGCTGGGGAGCGTGGTACAGCTAATGTGCAAGGAATTAAACAAGTGCATATGGGTATTGAGCTTGATTTCACAGCTAAACCTGTTGAGCGCTTAGATATAAATGGTATGCTTTCTATTGGTAATTGGGAGTATAAAGACAATCCAACTGCCGCTTTCTTCGATAACAGCAATCAGCCATTATTAGACGAAAATGGAAATCAAATCACTAGTACTTTAATGCTTGATGGAACTAAAGTTGGTGATGCAGCTCAACTTACAGCTAGTTTAGGAGCTACTTATACAATTGTAAGTACTTTAAGAGTTGATGGTAACTATCGTTTTGCAGATAATTTATATGCAGATTATGACGCAACATCTTTAACTGATCAAGGAGCTTTAAAACTTCCTTCTTTTGGTTTGTTAGATGGTGGTGTTTCTTATAGCATTCCTTTCTTAGAAAAGAGCTTAAGCTTTAGAGTAAACGTGAATAACATTTTAGATAAAGTATATATTTCTGAATCTGAAACAAATGTTTTCGCACAAGATGGAGATCCAACTTATGATGGTATTTCTACATCAAACCGTGTATTCTTCGGTTTCGGAAGAACTTGGAATGCAAGCATTCGTTTTGCCTTCTAAATAATTTCAAAATTATATATAAAACCCGTCCAATTTTTTATTAGACGGGTTTTTGTATTTAAAGCTGTCGATCTAAAAATTTTTACTCCAAAAAGTTATCTTTGAATTTTAAATTTCAAAACTATGTATACTACCGTACAATTTGTGCATTCCTATTGGGCTTATTTAGCTCTTATAATTCTTACAATAACTACCATAAACGTTTTGGTTTCTTATTTTTCGGGTAAAGAATTTGGAGCTCGAGATTTTAGGCTTGCGTTATTTACCTTAATAGTTTCTCACATACAATTACTTATAGGTATTGTATTGTACTTTGTATCTCCTCTAGGTGCAAAAGCTATAGCTTCAGAAGGTATAAGTGCCGCAATGAAAGATCCTAACTTGCGCCTCTATGTTGTTGAGCATCCTTTGGCAATGATTCTTACTGTTATATTTATTACAGTAGGTTACAGCAAGCATAAGAAAAAACTCACTTCAAAACCTAAATTTAAATTACTTGCCATATTTTATACCCTTGCATTAATTGTTATGCTAAGTCGTATTCCGTGGGCAAATTGGTTTTAAGAGTCTAGAGTTATTAAATTAAAAATCCCGTAAATCGAATTTCGACTTACGGGATTTTTTATAAGTTATTATCAGGAGTTAACGATTCATCCAGTCTTCGATCTCTTCTACTTCAATAGGTATATCTCCCATTAAATTAATAGGTTCTCCATTCTCTTGTATCACAAGATCATCTTCTAGTCGTATCCCAAATCCTTCAGCAGGAATATAAATTCCCGGTTCTACAGTAAATACATTATTAGCTTGCATAGGCTCGTGTAATAATCCATAATCGTGAGTGTCTAGCCCAATATGATGTGATGTACCGTGCATAAAATACTTCTTGTAAGCCGGCCAGTCTTTATTTTCATTTTGAACATCTGCTTTATCAAGTAAACCTAAGCCTAGCAATTCTGAAGTCATTAATTTACCCACCTCCTCGTGGTAAGGGGCCCATAAATTACCAGGAGTCAACATCTTTGTTGCTTCCTTTTTAACTCGTAGCACAGCGTTGTAAACATCTTTTTGTCTATCTGTAAACCTTCCAGATACCGGTATAGTTCGGGTCATATCACTACTGTAGTTTGCATATTCTGCACCTACATCTAATAATATTAAATCTCCTGCCTTACATTCAGAATTATTAACTACATAATGTAAAACATTAGCATTATTCCCAGAAGCAACAATAGGCGTGTAAGCAAATCCTCTCGAACGATTACGCAAAAATTCGTGCATAAATTCTGCTTCAATCTCATATTCCATAACGCCGGGTTTTACAAACTGAAGAATGCGTTTAAAACCTTTCTCTGTTATAGTACAGGCTTTTTGTAATATATCGATCTCTATAGGATCTTTTACAGAGCGAAGTCGTTGTAAAATAGGATTACTCTTTGCAACGCTGTGTGCGGGATATTGTTCTTTAATTTTTTTATTAAAACGTGCTTCTCGGGTTTCAGTTTCTACATTTGCCCGGTAGTGCTCATTTGTATTAATATATAGCGTTTCTGCCTGCGTCATCAATTCATAGAATACCTTATCCCATTCTTGAATCCAGCAAACAGTTTTTACACCACTTACCTCAAGCGCTTTTTCTTTTGTGAGTTTTTCTCCTTCCCAGACAGCTATATGGTCATTTGTTTCTTTTAGAAAAAGAATTTCACGGTGCTTCTCTTTTGGGCAATCAGGAAAAAGTACAAGAATACTTTCTTCTTGATCTACTCCGCTTAAGTAGAAAAGATCACGATTTTGTTGAAATGGCATGGTGCTGTCTGCACCTATTGGGTAAATGTCGTTACTATTAAAAACAGCGAGGCTATTTGGCTTCATGGCTGCCATAAATCCTTGGCGGTTTTTTATAAACAGATTGCGATCTATAAGGTCGTATTTCATAATTGTAATAAGATTTTCTCAAAGGTAAAAACTACAAGAACAAAGCGTGTTAAACTCTCTTTAAAATGTTTAGATTTCTTTAACAAAAAAGGTATTTTTAAGTCCATCAAATTATTTTCTATGCCTATTCGTTTTCTAATATTCTTTCTCTCAGTAAGTGTTTTATCAAGTACTTATGCTCAGCAACCAGCTTCTACATCTTCGTCAATTTCTCAGTCATTGATTGAGAAGAATGAACTGATAAAAAATTCTCTCGTAAAAAATATCCCTTTTAGAAATGCAGGTCCTACTATAATGAGTGGTCGTGTAGTTGATTTAGAAGTTAATCCAGAAAATAGTACAGAGTTTTACGTGGCGTATGCAACGGGCGGGGTGTGGCATACTACAAATAATGGTATAACATTTAAATCTGTATTTGATAAAGCGCCTACTCAAAATGTGGGAGATATAGCAGTTAACTGGAAGAACAGGATTATCTGGGTGGGTACTGGCGAGACCATATCTTCACGCTCTTCTTATGCGGGAGTGGGTATTTTAAAAAGTACAGACAATGGGGATTCTTGGACAAGTGTGGGTTTATACGATAGTCACCACATAAGCGATATTATTTTAGATGAAAATGATCCAGATGTTGTTTTAGTAGCAGCATTAGGTCATTTATATTCTCAAAATGAAGAACGGGGAATTTTTAAAACTATTGATGGTGGAAAAACTTGGAAAAAAACGCTTTTCATTAATAGCGATACAGGTATTATAAATTTAGGCGAAGCTCCTGAGAATCCATCAATTTTGTATGCTGCTGCTTGGGAAAGAGAACGACAAGCCTGGGATTTTAAAGGTTCTGGAGAAAACTCAGGGATTTATAAATCTACAGATGCCGGCGATAGCTGGAATTTGATTACTATAGGTAATGGTTTTCCTCAGGGAGCCGGTGTAGGCCGTATAGGTCTGGCAGTAGTAAATGAGAATACTATTTATGCTGTTCACGACAATCAAAATATACGTGAGAATAACAAAGAAGAAAAGGCAGATAAACAAGCTAAAGATTTAAAACCGAAAATTTTTGAGAATATGTCATCTTCAGATTTTCTGGCATTAAATACGGAAGAGCTTGATGATTATTTAAAAGCAAATCGTTTCCCTAAACAATATGATGCAGCCAAGGCTAAAGAGCTTGTTAAAAAAGGCAAGATTAAACCTTCAGATTTTTACTTATATACTCACGATAATACGGTATCTGAGAGTGATGGAGAGGTAATAGGTGCAGAAGTTTTTAAATCTACAGACGGAGGTAAAACGTGGAATCGTACTCACGAAGGTTATATCGAAGATTTCTTTTATTCCTATGGGTACGTATTTGCCGAGATGGATGTAAATCCGCAGGATGAAAATGAAATCTATCTAGTGGGTGTACCGCTCATTAAATCTGTAGATGGAGGTAAAACTTTTACATATATAGACGAACCTAATGTTCATGTGGATCATCATATAATTTGGATTGACCCTAAAATGCCCAATCATTTAATCAACGGTAATGATGGTGGATTAAATATGTCTTACGATGCCGGTGAAAGTTGGTCAAAGCTTAACTCTATGCCGCTAGCGCAGTTTTACGCTATAAACGTGGATTATGAGAAACCTTATAATATTTATGGTGGCTTACAAGATAATGGCACTTGGAAAGGGCCTCATAATTATGAATATTCAAAAGACTACGAAGCTGAAGGGCAATATCCTTTTAAGCGTGTAGGTGGTGGTGATGGAATGCAGGTTCAGATTGACCGTAGAGATAGTGATGTAATCTATGTGGGTTCTCAGTTTGGGTTTTACAATCGTTTAAACTTAAAAACTGGAGCGCGTAAGTTTATTAAACCCAGCCACGATTTAGGAGAAAGCCCTTATCGATTTAATTGGGAAACTCCTATTTTACTTTCATCACACAACCAGGATATTTTATATATGGGTGGTAATAAATTAATGCGTTCTATGAATCAAGGGGACGACTGGACGGCAATATCACCAGATCTTACAGCGGGAGGTAAATTAGGTAATGTTCCTTTTGGAACACTTACAACGATTAGTGAATCTGTATTTCAATTTGGTTTAATCTATACGGGGAGTGATGATGGAGTCATACAAGTGACACAGGATGCCGGGGGAAGTTGGGATATTATTTCAGGAAACTTACCTCAAAATCTATGGGTAAGTACTGTTATAGCTTCAATACACAATAAGAGTAGGGTATATGCTGTGCTTAATGGATATAGAAATGACGACTTTCAGCCGTATGTATATAAAAGTGATGATTATGGTCAAAACTGGAAAGATATCAGTTCAAACCTACCGCTATCTCCTATAAATGTAATTGTAGAAGATCCTAAAAAAGAGAATATTTTATATTTAGGTACAGACGATGCTAGTTATGTTAGTTTCGATAATGGAGATCGCTGGGAAGTTCTTGATGGGAGTATGCCTAATGTGGCTGTACACGATTTAGTTATACAAACCGAAGCAAATGATCTTGTAGTAGGAACTCACGGAAGATCTATATACATTGCTAATTTGAATGAAATCCAGGAATTTGATTCTTCTAAAACGAATGAATTGCAGCTCTTTGATATGGAAACTGTCGATTTTTCTACAAATTGGGGGCGTTCCTGGAGTGCGTGGAGAGCCGCTAGCACACCTGAGACTAAAATAACTTTCTTCAGTCCGGTTGCAGGAGAGGCAAAAGTTGAAGTGATAAGCACAAATGGGAAAACGCTGAAAACTTGGAAAGATACTGTCGATAAAGGATTTAACTATCTGCAATACGATTTGAGTATATCAGAAAGTGGTAAAAACCTTTTAGAAAAAGAGCGTAAAGATCTTAAAATAACAAAATCACAAAATGAAACTTTTTATCTTCCGCCGGGAGCATATTCTATTCAGGTAGAGGTAAATGGTAAATCTGCAAAAACAGCTTTAGAAATTAAAGAAGGAAGCCGTCGTAGAGATCGTGCAGAACGCGCTGAGCAAGAGCAGGAAGATTAAACGTTAACAAATGAATTTGACTCTTAGTATCCCGGCACTTTTATTTCCTGCAATTTCTCTAACTATGTTGGCTTATAATGCCAGGTATCTGGCAATTGCTGCACTTATTAGAGAATTACATAAGCGTTATCAAGACAGCTCGTCTACTCCGGTAAAAAAGCAAATTAACCAGCTGCGTAAACGTCTTGGTATAATTAAAGCGATGCAGGCAATGGCTATCGTTAGTTTTTTACTTGCGGTAATTACCATGTTTTTAATTTATATCGAACTTGCCGTACTTGCAAATGTAGTTTTTGGTGTAAGCTTAGTAGCGCTAATGATATCGCTAACACTTTCTTTCATTGAAGTACAATTAAGTACACAGGCATTAGAAATACAATTAAACGATATGGATGATTAGAGGTGTTAAGAAGAAATGTAAGCAAAAAGAGAAATATTATTTTCTATAATGTGTCATATAGGAGCTAATCTCCTTCTAAAATACTCAATTAGGAAAAAATGTTGTTTAACGAGAAGCCTATATTTCAAAGGTTTTCGAAGGATTTCTTAAACATTTTTTTCTTTATTTAAAACCATTCCAAAAGCGGTCTCAAAGTTTGTGAAACAATGTTTTGAGCCGTATTTTTGTGCCACTAAATTAAAAACGTAAATAAATGGGAATCATTTCCTCTTCTATCGCCCGAAAAGTTGCTATGGCACTTTCAGGTTTATTCCTTGTATTGTTTTTAGGTCAGCATTTTACAATAAACTTAACATCGACCTTCAGTCCAGAAACTTTTAATGAAATCTCCCATTTTATGGGGACTAATTTTCTAGTTCAGGCAATACTTCAACCAGTATTAATTTTTGGAGTTATTTTTCACTTTGTAATGGGTTTCATTCTTGAAATTCGTAACCGATCTGCACGTAAAATTAATTATGTGAGATATGATGGAAATGCAAATTCTACTTGGGTAAGTCGTAATATGATCTACAGTGGAGTGGCAATTTTAGCTTTCTTAGGATTACACTTTTACGATTTCTGGTTTCCAGAGATTGTACACAAATATATTGAGTCAAATCCCGCAGATGCAACTCGTTACTACGGGGAGTTAGTAGAGAAATTTGAGAGCCCGGTAAGAACAGGTCTTTATGTGTTGGCATTTGTTTTCTTAGCACTACACTTGTTTCACGGTTTTGCATCTTCATTTCAATCGGTTGGCTTCAACAACAAATATGCGACAGCCTTAAAGAAATTTGCTAAGTTTTATGCAATTGCAATACCTGCAGGTTTTGTTTTTATCGCGTTGTTTCACCATTTTAATCACTAGACAATGTCAGAATTAAAATCAAATATACCAGAAGGCCCACTTGCAGATAAGTGGACTCAACATAAAAATGATATTAACCTGGTTAACCCTGCAAATAAGCGTAACATAGATGTTATCGTTGTAGGTACAGGTCTTGCAGGTGGTAGTGCTGCTGCTACTTTGGCAGAATTAGGTTATAACGTAAAAACATTTTGCTATCAAGATTCTCCTCGTCGTGCGCATTCTATTGCTGCGCAAGGAGGTATTAACGCTGCAAAAAATTATCAGGGAGATGGTGATTCTAACTACCGCTTGTTTTACGATACTGTTAAAGGTGGTGATTACCGATCTCGAGAAGCAAACGTTTATCGTCTTGCTGAAGTTTCAGGAAATATAATTGACCAGTGCGTTGCACAAGGGGTTCCTTTTGCACGTGAATATGGCGGACTTTTAGATAACCGTTCTTTTGGTGGAGTTCTAGTATCAAGAACTTTTTATGCTAAAGGTCAAACGGGGCAGCAATTGCTTTTAGGAGCTTATTCTGCGATGAACCGTCAAATCAACCGTGGTAAAATCACACCATATAACCGTCACGAGATGTTAGATCTTGTGCTGGTTGATGGTAAAGCAAGAGGTATTATTGCCAGAGACCTCGTAACAGGAGAGATAGAAAGACATTCTGCACACGCAGTAGTTTTAGCTAGTGGTGGTTACGGGAATGTATTTTTCCTTTCTACAAATGCGATGGGAAGTAACGTAATGGCTGCTTGGAGAGCACACCGTCGCGGTGCGTACTTCGCTAACCCTTGCTATACGCAAATTCATCCTACGTGTATTCCGGTATCGGGAGATCACCAGTCTAAGTTAACCTTGATGTCAGAGTCATTACGTAATGATGGGCGTATTTGGGTTCCGAAGAAAAAAGAAGATGCGATTGCTATTAGAGAAGGTAAAAAGAAACCTACAGATCTTTCTGAAGAAGAAAGAGATTATTATCTAGAGCGTCGTTATCCGGCATTTGGTAACCTAGTGCCTCGTGATGTAGCATCTAGAGCTGCTAAAGAGCGATGTGATGCTGGTTATGGTGTTAACAAAACAGGAGAAGCAGTTTACCTTGATTTTAAGAGTGCAATAATGCGCTACGGAAAAGAGGAAGCGCTAATTAGCGGTAACCATAATCCTACAGATCAAGAAATATATGACTACGGAAAGAATGTAGTTGAGAATAAGTACGGTAACTTATTTCAAATGTACGAGAAGATCGTAGATGAAGATCCGTATAAAACTCCAATGATGATTTATCCTGCTGTGCATTATACAATGGGAGGTCTTTGGGTAGATTATAACTTACAAACTACGATACCGGGATGTTATGCTGCGGGTGAGGCAAATTTCTCAGATCACGGTGCTAACCGCCTAGGTGCTTCGGCATTGATGCAAGGTCTTGCAGATGGTTATTTTGTATTGCCGTATACGATAGGAGATTACCTTTCTAAAGATATACGTACGGGCAAAATACCTACAGATTCGCCAGAGTTTGATCAGGCAGAGAAAGAGGTGCGCGATCGTATGATGAAGCTAATGAATGGTAGCGGGAAACATTCGGTTGATTATTACCACAAGAAGTTAGGTAAAATTATGTGGAATAAATGCGGAATGGCTCGTAATGCTAAAGAGCTTGAAGAAGCAATGGATGAGATTGCAGAGTTAAGAGCAGATTTCTGGGCTAATGTAAAAGTTACCGGAACTATGGAGTCTAAAAACGGGGAGTTAGAAAAAGCCGGAAGAGTAGCAGATTTCTTAGAGCTAGGAGAGCTTTTTGCTAAAGATGCTTTAACAAGAAATGAATCTTGTGGAGGTCACTTTAGAGAAGAGTATCAAACTCCAGAAGGAGAAGCATTAAGAGATGATGAGAATTTTAGTTTTGTGTCTGCGTGGGAGTATAATGCAAATCCACGAGAAGCAAAATTGCATAAAGAAGAGTTGACTTTCGAGAATATCGAAGTGAAAACCCGTTCTTACAAATAATAATTAAAAGATAACTTTTACTATGAAGTTAACACTCAAAATATGGCGTCAAGAAAACGCTAAGACTAAAGGGGCAATGAAGACCTATCAGATAGATGGTATTGATGGGGATATGTCTTTTTTAGAAATGCTAGACGTTCTTAATGAAGATCTAATTAACAAAGGTGAAATCCCTGTTGAGTTTGATCACGATTGTAGAGAAGGGATTTGTGGGAGCTGTTCATTACAAATTAATGGTGAACCACACGGTCCAGATCGTTTAGTAACTACTTGTCAATTACATATGCGTAAGTTTAACGATGGCGATACAATTGTAATAGAGCCATTTAGAGCTACTGCATTTCCTGTTGTTACAGACCTTATTGTAGACCGTTCTTCGTTTGATCGTATTCAACAAGCTGGTGGTTATATTTCTGTAAATACTTCAGGAAATACGGTTGATGCAAACGCAATTCCTATTGAAAAGCAAAAGGCAGATGATGCTTTCTATGCTGCAACTTGTATAGGTTGTGGAGCGTGTGTTGCTGCTTGTAAAAATGCAAGTGCGATGCTATTTACCTCTGCAAAAGTTTCTCAGTTCGCATTGTTGCCGCAAGGGGAAGTTGAAGCTACAGAACGTGTTGAAAATATGGTGCGCCAGATGGACTTAGAAGGTTTTGGTAACTGTACAAATACTGGAGCGTGCGAGATTGAATGCCCTAAAGGAATTTCTTTAGAAAATATTGCGCGTCTAAACCGTGAGTATTTAAGTGCGGTTTCGAAAGGATAAGTTTTCGCAAAGCGGAAATTATAAACTAAAACACCCGATAGATTTTAAAATCTATCGGGTGTTTTTATATTAAGTAATCTCAAAATGTGGGCGATATTGAGTGTTATTATAGGTTTTTTTACCCAAATAACCACTCCACCACGTCATTCATCTTGGCAACTTTTATAATGGTGATTCCATAATTTGCATCGGGTATTTTGCAATATTTAGAAACCATAATTGTTCCGAAGCCTAATTTTTCTGCTTCAAGAATGCGTTGTTCTACACGTGTTACGGGACGAATTTCACCGGCGAGACCCACCTCTGCAGCGAAGCAGATGTCTTTTGCTACGGCAATGTCCTCATTACTCGATAAGATAGCTGCGACTACCGCAAGATCTATTGCGGTATCATCAACACTAATTCCGCCAGTGATATTTAAGAAAACATCTTTTGCTCCTAATCGAAAACCTGCGCGCTTTTCAAGCACTGCAAGAATCATATTCAGTCGTTTTGCATTATAACCCGTTGCGCTTCGTTGTGGTGTACCGTAAACCGCTGTGCTAACTAATGCTTGTATTTCAATCATTAACGGGCGCATTCCTTCTAAAGTAGCAGCTATAGCTGTACCGCTAAGTTCTTCGTCATTCTTTGAAATAAGAATTTCAGATGGGTTAGAAACTTCGCGTAAACCGCTGCCTTGCATTTCATATATCCCCAGTTCGTTAGTAGATCCAAAACGGTTTTTATGTGCTCTTAGAATCCGATATACGTGATTGCGATCGCCTTCAAATTGCAATACAGTGTCAACCATATGCTCCAGAATTTTTGGGCCAGCAATATTACCGTCTTTGGTAATGTGACCAATTAAAATTACCGGTGTGGCCGTTTCTTTAGCAAATTTGATGAGTTCGGTAGTGGTTTCTCGTATTTGAGAAATACTGCCGGCTCCGCTCTCTACATAATCTGTATGGAGTGTTTGAATTGAATCTATAATTACGATATCTGGTTCTACAGCTTCAATTTGCTTAAAGATATTCTGCGTCTTAGTTTCGGTTAAAATGAGGCAGTTTTGAGCGTTAGAATTTATTCGTTCTGCTCGCATTTTTATTTGCTGTGCACTTTCTTCTCCAGAAACATACAGCGTTTTATAGGGTAGCATCAATGCGATTTGTAACATCAATGTACTCTTACCTATTCCTGGCTCACCACCTAAAAGTGTTAAAGATCCGGGCACGAGTCCGCCTCCTAACACCCGATTCAATTCGTTGTTTTTAGTATTCAGACGTGCTTCAGCAGTTGTATCAATTTCCTGAATACGCTGTGCTTTAGCAACACGTTTAGTAGTGGGAGTTTCTACCTTCCAGCTCGATTTTTCGGCTTTTTGTATTACTTCTTCTGCAATTGTATTCCATTCTTTACAAGAAGTACACTGCCCTTGCCATTTTGCAAATTGAGCTCCGCAGTTTTGACAGAAAAATGTTGTTTTAGTCTTTGCCATTAGTATCCAAAATCATCTTTTATACGTTGCGCTCGGGCCATTAAAACATCTTTATCAATGTCGCCTGCGCTTTTTAATACGAGAGCACTTTCATATGTGCGCATCGCTTTTTTAGTATCTCCTTTGCCTTCGTAGGATTTACCTAAATAATAAGAACCAAGTACAGTTTCAGGATATTCTTTACGGGCTAATTTTCCGAGATCTTCAAAACCTTCCCAGTCAGATTTTTTTTCTAAAGCTGCTGCTATAGCAATAAAATCATTAATGCGGATTCTATCATTCATACCGAAAAGATTTTCAATAATCTCATATTTTTCAATAAGATACGCGTAAGGCGATTCTGCAATTAATACCTGTTCTTCAAACTCTTTTTTTGTAATAGGTCTGTAAATTGAGAATATCTGTTCTAAGGCACTCGGAATTCCTCTTCCTACAAGTGTGTAGTGAGTTGCCTCTTCAAAATTGTCAAAATAATAGTTAATATTAGAATTCTCTATGTTCTCAACCGAAGTATTAAGGGCTAAGGTTGCATTTCTAAGTGGAGTAATATCTTGCGATCCTGTAGCTTGATAATAAAATATTTTATTATCTGTACGCTGTAAAATATCTGTAAGGCGTTCGCTCATTTGAGGGGCCAGATCTGGACTCAAAGATACATAGGCATTAAATAACGGCGGATTTTTCATTAAAAAATAGTTCGCAAACCCTGCTGTTGCATCGTGACCTATAATAAGATTGAAAGGTGCAAGCCGGTATTTTTTGCTCAACCACGGAAAAAGTTCGCTTCCTATAAAATCAAAGAATAGCTTTCCTTGCCCAACGGGTAAAAAATTGGTTTCATCGTACTGGGTGTCTGCCATGCGATCAGGTTGCATTATGCCTACTACGATAGCTTGAGGCATATCTTCCCAGTAGCTATAATAATCTACATTACCGGCAACTGGTTCAAAAAGATAATCTGCATCCAGAACAACTATGACCGGGTAGTCTTTGTCTTTGTTCGAGTCATAATTACGTGGTAACTGAATTTTTACTTGTCTGGGTTCACTTAAATTTAGTGAAGGTACAGTCTCATATATCACTTGCGCATCGAGAAAGCTGGTGAACAGTACGAGTAAGAGTAGTGTTTTTTTCATAGTAGGAGGTTATTTGGTTATGTGAATTTAACCATAATATGAATATACAGCCTAAATGTAACGTGTGGGTTTATTTGCTTCGGTTTAATACGGGTAGCAAAATAAATGACAGAGCACCAAGTATTACCACTAAAAGAGTTTGTGAGCCCCAAATAATCCATCCAAATGCCTCTCCACCTTCCTTACTGAATCCAAAAAATACAAAAAGTGCACCTATTGTTATCGGGTAAACGCCTATTCCACCGTTAGTAACAGATATTGAAAATGATCCTATTACAAATGCAGCGAGAATGATACCAAGATTAGCGATTGCAATTTCTGGGATTGTGAATTTTATTACCCAAAACATAAGAATGTACATCAGCCAAATAAATAAGGTATGAGCAATGAAGGCAATCTTGTGTTTCATATGTAAGATACTCTTCATACCTTCTAAGAGCCCATTCATAAATTTTCTTATTTTCAGAAAGAAACCAGATCTGGCATTTTTTACTATTCTAAAACCAAGGTATATGGCACCTACTATGAGGGCTAGAAATACAATAGTATAAAGCGGATTTATATTTTGTTCTTTTAGATAGGTTAGAAGCATATCTGTTTGCATCAAAACAGCTATCGCAACTACAAGTAAAAGCATCAGAAAATCTGCGATGCGTTCTGAAATTATAGTTCCAAACCCCTTTTCAAAAGGGACATCTTCGTATGTCGTCAATAATGCGCCCCTTAAAAACTCGCCGCTTCTAGGTATTCCTAAGTTTGCTAAATAAGCAGCCATTACAGCCATAAATCTATTAGAAAGCTTTGGGGAATATCCCATAGGTTCTAACAAAAATTGCCATCTATATGCTCTCGAAAAATGACTTAAAACGCCAAATATTAAAGATAAGAATATGTATGTTGGGTCTGCTTTTTTAATATTTAACCAGAGTGTAGTGCGTTCTTCTGGTGTTGCTGAGCTTAAAGAATAGTAAATCAAAAATACTCCTAACCCTAGGGGTATTAATATTTTGAGAACTTTTATAAGTTTTTTCTTGCTCAAGGTTATTTAAGCAGATTTGTATCCTCATTAGGGAAAACTAGAGAAGGCTTAAATGCTTTGGCTTCGTTTAATTCCATAAAAGCATAAGCGATAAGAATTAAAATGTCTCCTTTTGCAACCTTGCGTGCTGCTGCACCGTTGAGTGTTATCTCACCACTACTGCGTGGCCCAGGGATTGCGTAAGTTTCTAAGCGCTCGCCGTTTGTTACATTCACAATCTGGAGACGTTCTCCTTCAATTACACCGGCAGCATCCATAAGATCTTCATCTATCGTAATGCTTCCTATATAATGTAATTCTGCTCCGGTAACTTTTACGCGGTGAATTTTTGACTTTACAACGTTAACTAACATGGTGTAAAAATAAGGGTTTTTAATTTAGGGCAATATTATCAATAAGACGCACGTCATCAGCAAAAACAGCTATAAAGGCACGGTGCGTTTCATTGGTGTCTTTTATAGTCGTATGCTCTAATGTTGAGGCATTTGCGATTTCAAAATATTCTAATTTCAGTAGTTTGTTATCTTTAAAAGCATCGATAACAAACTGATGAACATCTGCAATAGGTTTGTCGTTAAACAGTTCTTTTGCTTTCAGCAAGGTGTTATAAATAAAAGGAGCAACCTGGCGATGTTTCTGAGTCAGGCGCATATTGCGGGAACTTTCTGCAAGACCATCATCGTGACGGCTTATAGGGCATCCTACAACTTTTACAGGTAGGTTTTCTATAGAGACTAATTTGTTTACAATTTGTAGTTGTTGGTAGTCTTTCTCTCCAAAAAATGCAAAATCGGGTTGAACAATCTCAAAAAGATATTTTAAAACTGTGGCTACACCTTCAAAATGTCCAGGTCTGAAAGCACCCTCCATAACTTTATCAAGTCCGTCAAAATTGTAATCAATCGACTCTACTTTTGAGCCATAAATTGTTTGAGTGCTAGGAGCAAATACCAGAAGATTAGGGTTAATGTTTTCTAGTAGCTCTAAATCTGCCTGAAGATCTCTGGGATACGTCTTTAAATCCTGAATATTATTGAATTGAGTAGGGTTTACAAAAATACTTACAACAACAATATCGCAGCTTTTTAGAGCAAAATTAAAGAGGCTGGCATGGCCCCGATGCAGAGCTCCCATAGTGGGTACAAACCCTATTTTTAAACCATTTTCTTTATGCGCTGCAACAGCGTTAGAAATTTCTGGTCTATTAGTAAATACGTGCATGGGGATTAATTTAACAGGCGGCAAAATTACTATATTACTGGCAATCTGCATAAAATTTCGTAATTTTGCGTGTTTTTTAGCCTTAACAGAAACTTAGAAGCACACATATGAAAAATAAGAGGATATTATACGTATCATCTGAAGTTATACCTTATTTGCCAGAGACAGAGATTGCGTCTATGTCTTTTGAGGTACCTCAAATGGTTAATAGTAAGGGAGGTCAAATAAGAATTTTTATGCCTCGATACGGAAATATCAATGAAAGACGTCATCAATTACATGAGGTAATTAGACTTTCTGGAATGAATCTCGTTATTAATGATTTTGATATGCCGCTTATAATTAAAGTAGCTTCTATCCCTAAAGAGCGTATTCAGGTGTACTTTATTGATAATGAAGAATACTTTAAGCGTAAAGCGACGTTTACAGACGAAGATGGAAACTTATTCGCAGATAATGATGAACGTGCAATCTTTTTTGCAAAGGGAGTGGTTGAGACTGTGAAGAAATTAAACTGGGCTCCAGATATCATTCACGTTCATGGCTGGTTAGCTTCATTGCTTCCGCTTTATCTGAAGAAATATTATGCAAGTGAACCTCTATTTAAACAAAGTAAAATAGTTACTTCGGTTTACAATAAAGGCTTTGATGATACGCTTAATAAGCAACTGATTGATAAAATTGCTTTTGACGGAATTGATAAAGGAGATATTTCAGAATTAGAAGAGCCTACGTATTCTAACCTTATGAAGGTGGCTATAAAAAATTCTGATGCTGCAATTATTGGATCGTCAGATTTAGATGAAGAGCTTTCAGGATATTTAAATACTACAAAAATACCTGTATTACCCTATAAGAAAAAAGAAGAGTTCGCTCAGGCTTATGAGGAATTCTACACGACTAAGGTTTTAGATTAAATAAAAATAAATGAAATTAAACGCGTTGTTAATAAGAACATTAGGAATACTAACTGTTCTTTTTGTTGCTGCTTCTTGTGAAGATGATTTTTTAGAAATAGGAGAGGGATTAGTTGATTCTAGCAATTTTACGTCAGATGTAGATACATATAATGTTATTGCTTATAACGAGCAATTTGCTAATATAAATGGTGTTCAGACAAATGGGATTAGTGTTGGAGTTTTAGGATATTATAACGATCCACTGTACGGCACAACTACTGCTTCGAGCTTAAGTCAGGTAGGTTTAGCGACATACAATACTACATATGGTACAAATCCTGTAATAGACTCTATAGTTTTTACAATGCCTTATTTTAGTACACAATCTACAAATAGTGACGGCGAGACAGAATTTACTTTAGATTCAGTTTATGGTTCAAATCCTATTAAATTAACGGCTTACAGATCTAATTATTTACTTAGAGATAATGCGCCGCCAGACTTTACAGATGCTGCGGTTTATTATTCTAATGACATTCCTAATTTTAATGGAGTGCGTGGAGATCTTCTTTTTGAAAGAGAAGTTTTGCCTTCTAATGCACCCGTAATTACCACTGTACCTGCAGATGCTACTGCCGAAAGTCAAGATCCTGTGGCAACAACAAACTCACCTCGATTGCGATTTAGGTTAGACCAACTTGCGACAGGTGCAAATTCTGCGTATTGGCAAAATGCAATTTTTGCTAAAGAAGGTCAGGATGTGCTTTTCAACCAGAATTCATTCAGAAATTATTTTAGAGGAATTTATTTTGAAGCAGCGCCTATAGGAGGAACAGGTAATTATTTCCTTTACGATAAAGCAAATACTTCGGTTGTAATTTATTATAAATCTGGAGCAGATGATTCTAGAGTGCAAAGTAGTGTGACGTTAGGCTTTGGAGGAAATTCTGCGATAAATCTAGATAACAATTTTAATACTTCAGTAACAGATCGTTTAGCCAATGTGAATACGACTGAAGGTGATGAGCGTTTATATTTAAAGGGCGGTCAGGGAAGTATGGCTGTTATAGAATTATTTGGCGATGATGCAGATAACGATGGGATTCCAGAGGAATTAGCAGATTTGCGCTCAAAGAACAGATTAATTCGTGAAGCTAATTTGGAATTTTTTGTAGATCAGCCAAGTATTGCAGAATTAGCTACTTCGGCTATATCTGAGCCAGATCGTATTTATATCTATGATTTAGAAACAAATCAACCTTTAATAGATCTTTCACTAGATGCAAACATTACGAGCACAGGAGCTATTACTGCGGTAGGAACAACACATTTAGGTCCTTTGACAAAAACGGAAACGGGTCTTGGGATTAGTTATAAAATTAGAGTTACAGAGTATATTAAGAACCTTCTGAATACTGAAAACGATAGTCCTAATACAAAATTAGGAATTGTTGTGAGTCAAAACCCCGCTGTAATAAGTACTGGTAAGATACAGAACAAGTCTACGACAGATTACCCGAGTAGAGTGCCTTATGCATCTGTGGTTTCTCAAAAAGGAACAATTCTGTATGGTAGTAATGCTTCGGTACCAGATGCACAACGCTTAAAATTGAAAATATTCTACTCAGAAGCTTCTAATTAATAAAATACTATGTGCGGAATTGTAGGTTATATTGGTCACCGTCAGGCATATCCTATCGTGATGAAAGGATTACAGCGATTAGAATATAGAGGTTATGATAGTGCCGGTGTTGCGATATACGATGGAGAGTCTATACAGCTTTGCAAGACAAAAGGTAAGGTTGAAGATTTAAAAAATAAGGTTGAAAGTTCTATAAATACAGCAGGTAATCTGGGAATAGGACATACACGCTGGGCAACTCACGGTGTACCCAATGACGTAAATTCACATCCTCACTATTCAAATTCTGGTGATCTTGTAATTATTCATAATGGAATCATTGAAAATTATGATGCTATTAAAAAAGAACTTACAAATCGCGGATTTACATTTGAGTCTGATACAGACACAGAAGTTTTAGTAAATCTTATAGAAGATGTTCAAATAAATCAAGGATTAAAATTAGGTAAAGCAGTGCAAGTTGCACTCAATCAAACAGTGGGTGCCTATGCCATAGCTGTATTTGACAAGAAAAAACCTAACGAGATTGTAGTTGCAAGATTAGGCAGCCCATTAGCCATAGGTATTGGCGAGGGAGAATTTTTTATTGCATCAGACGCATCTCCTTTTATAGAATATACCACAAACGCGCTATACCTGGAAGATGGTGAGATGGCGATTGTGCGTTTAGATAAAAAAATAAAGGTTTTCAGTATTAAAGATGATGCCTTAATTACCGCTCCTTACATTCAGGAATTAAAATTAAATCTTGAGCAAATTGAAAAGGGCGGGTATGAGCATTTTATGCTTAAGGAAATTTATGAACAACCTCAAGCCATACGTGATACATTTAGAGGACGTATGCGTGTTAAAGAGGGTATTATAAAAATGGCCGGCGTAGATGATCATATTGATAAATTTATCAATGCAAAAAGGCTGGTAATTTTAGCCTGCGGAACCTCTTGGCACGCAGGATTAGTTGCAGAATATATCATTGAAGAATTAGTGCGTATTCCTGTAGAAGTAGAATATGCATCAGAATTTAGATACCGTAATCCGGTTGTCGAAAAAGGAGACATTGTAATAGCAATTTCTCAAAGTGGGGAAACAGCAGATACCATGGCAGCTATGAAACTTGCTAAAGAGCAGGGAGCATTTGTTTTTGGTGTTTGTAATGTGGTGGGTTCTTCTATATCAAGAGAAGCTCATGCTGGTGCCTATACGCACGCAGGCCCAGAAATAGGTGTTGCATCAACAAAAGCATTTACCACACAAATTACTGTACTTACGTTGCTAGGTTTAAAAATAGCAAAGGCTAAAGGCAAAATTTCAACGTCAGACTTTCATATGCATCTTGAAGAGCTCGATCTTGTTCCTCAAAAAGTTGAAGAAGCATTGCAAAGTAATGAGCAGGCAAAGAAAATCGCCGAAGTATACAAAGACGCAGCTAACTTTTTATACTTAGGTCGCGGGTTTAATTTCCCTGTAGCCTTAGAAGGTGCTTTAAAACTAAAAGAGATTTCCTATATTCATGCAGAAGGATATCCGGCAGCAGAAATGAAACATGGTCCTATTGCACTTATCGATGAGCAAATGCCCGTCGTAGTTATAGCTACTCGCCGCGGTCATTATGACAAGATAGTAAGTAATATACAAGAGATAAAAAGTAGAAAAGGTAAAATCATAGGTATAGTTACAAAAGGAGATGTTACTGTGCGTGATCTTGCAGATTATGTTATTGAGGTTCCAGAAATAATGGATTCTATGTCGCCTTTACTTACAACTATTCCGCTTCAATTGCTTTCCTATCACATTGCAGTTATGTTGAATAAGAATGTAGATCAACCCCGTAATCTTGCTAAATCTGTTACGGTAGAATAAACTTTATGTGTGCGGTGATATGCGCATTAAATCTAAAAACAAAAACCTCCTTATTTAAGGAGGTTTTTGTTTTTTAGGAGGTAAATAAATGAAAAAAAAATCTACACAGTAATTTCAACTAAAGAGGGTTAGTTTTTTTAATATTAAAAACTATCTTTGCACGACGAAAAAAAACAGGTGATTTTAAGCGCTGAATTTTTTTTCAACTACATATTTTGCTAAACATTAAATAGTTAAGAATGTCAAACGTTACAGGTAAAGTTTCCCAAATTATCGGCCCTGTTGTAGATGTGGAATTTGCAAGCATTGCAGATCTTCCAAAAATTTATGATTCATTAGAAATCACTAGAGCAGACGGAAGTCTTCTGGTACTTGAAGTGCAATCACACGTAGGTGAGAACACAGTTAGAACTATCGCTATGGATTCTGCAGATGGTTTGAGCAGAGGTACAGATGTAGTCGCTACAGGTTCGCCTATACAAATGCCGATAGGTGATGATATCTACGGAAGATTATTTAATGTAATTGGTGATGCTATTGATGGTATAGGTAACCTTCCAAAATCTGGAAATGCAGGTCTTCCTATTCACCGTGAAGCACCAAAATTTGAAGATTTATCAACTTCTACAGAAGTTTTATTTACAGGTATTAAAGTAATTGACCTTATTGAGCCTTATGCAAAAGGTGGTAAGATTGGTCTTTTTGGTGGTGCTGGAGTAGGTAAAACGGTATTGATTCAGGAGTTGATTAACAATATTGCAAAAGGACATGGTGGTCTTTCTGTATTCGCCGGAGTAGGTGAGCGTACTCGTGAGGGTAACGATTTACTACGTGAGATGTTAGAGTCTGGTATTATAAAATACGGTGAAGACTTTATGCACTCTATGGAAGATGGTGGTTGGGATCTAACTAAAGTAGATAAAGAGGCGATGAAAGGCTCTAAAGCTACTTTTGTTTTCGGTCAGATGAATGAGCCTCCAGGGGCGCGTGCTCGTGTGGCACTTTCAGGATTAACAATTGCTGAATATTTCCGTGATGGAGCAGGAGAAGGTCAAGGTAAAGATGTTCTTTTCTTCGTAGATAACATTTTCCGATTTACACAAGCGGGATCTGAAGTATCTGCTCTTTTAGGTCGTATGCCATCTGCGGTAGGTTACCAGCCTACATTAGCAACAGAAATGGGTGCGATGCAAGAGCGTATTACTTCTACAAAAAGAGGTTCTATTACATCTGTACAGGCGGTTTATGTACCTGCAGATGACCTTACTGACCCGGCACCGGCTACAACCTTTGCTCACTTAGATGCTACGACTGTACTTTCTCGTAAAATTGCAGAATTAGGTATTTATCCTGCGGTTGATCCTCTAGATTCAACTTCACGTATCCTTTCTTCAGCTATTTTAGGTGATGAGCATTATAACTGTGCTCAAAATGTAAAAGAGTTATTACAGCGTTATAAAGAACTTCAAGATATTATTGCCATCTTAGGTATGGAAGAATTATCTGAAGAAGATAAATTAGCTGTTGGTCGTGCACGTCGCGTACAACGTTTCTTATCTCAGCCTTTTCACGTAGCAGAACAATTTACAGGTATACCAGGAGTTTTAGTAGATATTAAAGAGACTATAAAAGGATTTAATATGATTATGGATGGTGAGTTAGACCACCTTCCAGAAGCAGCTTTTAACCTTAAAGGTACTATCGAAGAAGCGATTGAAGCTGGTGAGAAAATGCTTTCTGAAGCTTAATAGGCTATTGATTTCTTTTCTGTGAAAGCAGAAATCTAAGTATTGATTTGAATAGTTTTTCGCTTTGGCGGAAAAGATAAATGAACATATTATGCATTTAGAAATAGTAAGTCCTGAAGCTACTTTATATAGCGGAGAAGCAACATCAGTTACTCTTCCCGGAGTTGATGGAGGTTTTCAGATTTTAGATAATCATGCCCCTATAGTTGCTCTTCTAGAAAAAGGAGTAATCAAGGTAAAAGGAGCAACTCTTTCAGAGAAAGCTAAAAAACAATTTACAGCCGGAAAAGAAGCTGGCGAATTTGTTCTTGCTATTAGCTCAGGTACTGTAGAGATGAAAGATAACAGAGTAATTGTATTAGCAGACTAAATACTAGTTTGACATACACATAAAAGAAAAACGCTTAATCTAAAGATTAAGCGTTTTTTTTATTTTAGTGTTATGGAATCTTCCCAAAAACTAATTGTAAATCAAACAGATCGCTCCCTTGTTATTAAATGTATAGCGGCACTCTTTTTTACAGCTTTTCTATTTTTAATCTTTCGTAGTTATCATATAACATTTGCGTCAGGTTATGATTTAAGTAGTAAGCAGGATTTTGTAATGTGGGGAAAAGAGCTTAAAAATATACTACTAGCTGGAGTTTTCGTTTTTGCAATTGGATCCTATTTAGCTAAACGCAAGCGCATAATATTTATAAATTCTTCTAAAAAATATAAAGTTCAATATTTCATAGGACCTTTTCATTGGGGTCGCTGGACACATTATGAACAGCTCAAAATGATAGGAATATTTAAGAATTCTAAAGAAATCTATGAAGTTAATATCTGGTTTTCAAATTCAAGACACATCAAATTTGATAATTTTCAGTTGCATAACAAAGCGCTTGTAGAGGCTCAATACTTAGCTGAAACTTTAAAACTTGCAATCTGGGATGCATCAGATCCTAAAAATCCTGATTTTATTAAATAAGTAGTTATTTTTTAGATAACCAAGATTCTCTCGCTTTTAAAATCGTTTTCTTCACATCCTTATCAACAGTAATGTGATAAGTAGGATCTGCTAAAAGAATCGCGGTAGTGGTTTTTAATTTCCCAAAGCCCACGTATTCGATTGTTATTTTGTCTCCTACATTTTTAGAATCAATCATATTGTTGAAGGTTTCCTTATCATTTACAGCGGTTCCATTAACTGATGTAATAATATCTCCATTATCTAACCCTGCTAAATAAGCCGGACTGCCTATCGTAGTATTTCTTACGATTTCAACACCATTTTCAGTGTTGCGCAAAGTGGCCCCAAAAACCGCCTTAGAAGAGTCTCGTTTCATAGTAAGACCTACCTGTTCAAAAAGCGTTTCATAATCCGGCATTTGACTAGCATAGATATAGTTGTTAAAAAAGTCTTCTGAAAATTCCTTACCCGCATAAGTAGATAATGTTTTTTCAATATCACTCACTTCGTAGCCTACTTCATTCGTCCCGTAGGTAGACCACATCAGTTTCATAAAATCATCAAGACTCAAGTTTTTTTCGCGTAAGCTAAGATCTAGAGCAAGACCCAGAACACTTCCGTAGGAATAATACGAAATAAACATATTCTTGCGATTTACAGGGTCCACCGCTGTTGCAGCATCTACAAACGGCGCCTGATTACTCATTTCAATAGGGTTAAAAAACTGTAATGCAGGAGAATTCCAAACATAATTAAACGTGCCATTGAGACCTTTAACATACTCTTCTGCAGTAATAATTCCTGCACGTTCTAAAATAAGGTTGGTGTAGTAACTTGTAAAGCCTTCTGCAAACCATAGCGAATTACTCATATTAGCACGATCAAATTTAAACGGCTCAAGATCTGCGGGGCGTATACGCTCTACATTCCAGCTGTGAAAATACTCGTGAGAAACCGTGCCTATATTGCCTTTCATTCCGCCATTAGCAAGTGTCTCTGTGTCTGTAAGAATGGTGCTGTTGCGATGCTCCATCCCATCCCCTGAGACATTAGGCATATAGCAGGCTAAAAAGGTATATTCACCAAAATCATAGATAGGCAATGCTCCAAAAACCGCTTTTTCTTGCAACACAATTTTTTGAACTTTCTCCCAGTATTTATCAAATTCAGCTTCTGTTCCCGGATCGTGTAATACGAATCGTATATTCTGGTCATCTACTTTAAATTCACGTAGTTTGTAGTCGCTTATTTCGGTGGGACTATCTAAAAAATAATAGAGATTAGGTGATGTGAAAGTTGTGCCTTGTGTATGTTTAAGCTGTGTGGCAACTTTCCAATTTAGGTCTTTGCGTGTATTAAAGGTGATTTCTATTGGGCGTTCCTGTAAGCTTTCAGCATAGATAAATGTTGCTGGCATATTCAAATGTGCATGCGTTTCGTCAATTTGAGAATAGGTTCCGTCAGCACGATTGGCAAAAAGAATGTATTCTATATTAATAGTTCCGTCTGTGTTTGTGATCTCCCACGAGTAAGGATTTTCTCGCTTTATTTCAAGTGTTTCGCCTGCTTCATTTGTAGCTTTAAAACCATATACATTTTTAGCAAATTCGTGAATTGCATAACGTCCCGGTGAAGACCTACTCATTTGTACACGCAGCTTTTTAGATTTTACCTGCGGAAAGGTAACCTGTACCACGGCCTCGTGGTGAACTGCATTGTCAAAAGAAATTGTATAGGTGTTAGTTTGTGCCTGAAGTGATAGGCTTACAAGAAGGAAGGCAATCCAAAGTTTCATAAAGTACTATTTGCATTAAAAATAATTAAACAAATGCAAATGGGTACTAGAAACCTGCCTATTTCTATTCCCCTCCTTTGGAGGGGTTAGGGGAGGAAAAGGCTATAATATCCCCGGGCTGACAATCTAAAGCTTGGCAAATGGCTTCTAAGGTAGAAAACCGAACTGCTTTGGCTTTACCTGATTTTAAAATGGAAAGGTTTGCCTCCGTAATCCCCACGATTTCTGCAAGTTCTTTGCTTTTCATATTTCGGTCTGCTAAAACTTGATCTAAGTTGATGATTATGGGCATAGCTAGACGGTTAAATCGTTTTCCTCTTTCAGTTTCAACGCTCGTGCAAACGCGTCGCTAAGGAGTAGAAAGAGTACTCCTACGATTAAAAGAAAAAAAAGAAGGTTGAAATTTGAAGTTCCAAAAGTGATACTGAATTTACTTTTAATCGTAAGCAAGGAATAGATTCCTATAAAAACCAACGAGCCCAATGCACAAGCTGTAAAAAACTGTCCGGCTTTTTTAGTGCTTACAATAACTTCTTTAGAGAAGAGCTTGTTTTTGAGCAGCAAGGCTGCAAACTTTCTCAAATGGTAAAAACCTGCAAAAAATAGCAGGAACAGCGCAAAAAATAGAATTATAAATAAGAGCGCTTTACCTCCAAAACCATCTTCAGTAAACGGAATATTTACATTAATAATACTTTGCTCAGGAAAAATCAGGATGTACAAAATAGTTCCAGGAAAAAATACCACTATGGGAATCATCAGGTAAAAAGCCAAATCAATAAGTAGTTTAAAAAGTTTGTTTAGATTCATAAATCTTAATAATGTGTTATACCAATACTTATTATATCAGCAAAAAAAGCCATTCAAGAAAAAATTATTACCACCGAAGCGGCTATAATAAAAAGTACTTTTTCAGTTTTTATAATATGAATATTATCGTTTTACGATAACGAATATAGTTTAATTATTGAAAAACAATAATTTTTTTAGTTTTTTGAAAATTAAAATATCTTTCTACCCTTCTTTGGAGGGTTTGGATGAGGATGTATCTTTACGTGATGCTACCTAAAAAATTACAGGCAAAACTTGATCTGCGGAGTGCAGCCAATGCGTTACGTAAATTAGGCTCCTCTTTTTCGGAGGAATCTGGAGAAAATGTAGATTTTTCTTCAAATGATTATCTGGGATATTCTAAAAATCAGACAATATTTTTTCGAGCAAGCGAAATTTTAGAAGAGCACCAGCTGCAACAAAACGGTGCGACCGGTTCGCGGTTACTTTCTGGTAATCACAAGGTATACCGACAAGCAGAAGATTTTATAGCACAAATACATCAAGTTGAAGCTTCGTTGATTTTCAATTCGGGTTACGATGCTAATGTGGGTTTTTTCAGTAGTGTGCCACAGCGTGGTGATGTGATTCTATATGATGAATTTATTCACGCCAGCATTCGTGATGGTATACAAATGAGTAATGCAAAAGCCTACAAGTTTAAGCATAATGACTTGGAGGATCTAGAAGCAAAACTGTCACTTCGAGCGCAGTCGAGAAGCGCAGGAGAGTCAGCTGAGTTTGAAATTTATATGGTCACTGAATCGGTGTTTTCTATGGACGGCGACAGTCCAAACCTCCAAACTATGGCAGATTTAAGCAAAAAGCACGGAGCCAATTTTATTGTTGATGAAGCACACGCACTTGGTGTTTTTAATTTTGGATTAGTTCATCAGCTAGGATTGCAAGACCGCGTATTTGCTATTCTTGTAACATTTGGTAAGGCTATGGGATGTCACGGCGCAGCAATTTTAGGATCTAATCAATTAAAAAGTTATCTCGTTAATTTTGCCAGAAGTTTAATTTATACCACAGGATTACCACCGCATAGTGTGGCTACGATTTTAGCTTCTTATGAACATATGGAGCGTGAGGCTAAAATGCCTCAATCCGATATACTTAGGCTCGACGTAACCATTCAGTTCTTCCGGGAAGAAGTCAAAAATAAAAACCTTCAAGCGTATTTTATCTCGAGCGACTCTGCAATACAATGCGCGATCATTCCGGGAAACGAGACCGTTAAAAGGATTTCACTCCAGCTGAAAAAAGCCGGGTTTGATGTTAAAGCAATTCTTTCTCCTACAATTTCAGCCGGTCAAGAGCGCTTGCGTTTTTCTTTACACAGCTATAATTCTCAAAATGAGATTCTAAACGTACTCGAGCTCTTGTCAAAATCTTTAAAGGGATTCTCTGCCGATTAATCTTCCCGTAGTACCTTTGCAGTACTATGGCAAAAAACACCTTTTTTATAACCGGGATTTCAACCGAAGTAGGAAAAACAGTAGCTTCGGCAATTGTAACTGAGGCTTTAGAGGCAGATTACTGGAAGCCTATTCAAGCGGGAGATTTAGATTATTCAGATACACATAAGGTTAAAGAATTTATCTCAAACGCTAAGACGGTTTTTCATAAGAACGCCTTTAGCTTAAAGACACCTATGAGTCCGCACGCTGCGGCTGCAATCGATGGGATTCATATCACTTCTGCGGAAATTAAACGACCAGAAACTATCAATAATTTAGTGATAGAAGGAGCTGGTGGTTTGTTAGTTCCTATTAGTGAAACGGAGACCATTCTTGATCTAATTGAACCAGATGATAAGGTGATTGTAGTTTCTAGACATTATTTAGGAAGTATTAATCACACATTGCTTACAATCGATAAATTGAAACAAGCCGGAAAAACGGTTTGTGGAATTTTATTTAGCGGAGCAGAACATCCTACTACAGAAACTGTAATTGCAAAAATGACGGGTGTTCCAGTCTTAGGTCGTATTGATGAAGAGCCTTATTTTGATAAAATGGTGGTTAAGGAATATGCAGAACTTTTGAAGGAAAGTTTACAGTAGGCAGTAAGAGTAAGTAGGCTTGTACGAATTTTAAACTTTGAATTTTGAATCTAATCGAACGCGATAAAAAACACATTTGGCACCCTTTAACGCAACATAAACTGCATCCGGAGTCAAAACCTATTGTTAAAGCAAAAGGAGCCTTGTTGTATGATGAAGATGGTAAGGCATATATTGATGCTATTTCTTCTTGGTACACGGCTATGTATGGGCATTGTAATGATTTTATAATCGATCGTGTTTATAAACAAATGCAGCAACTTGATCAGATTATTTTTAGTGGTTTTACTCATGAACCAGCTATAGAACTTTCAGAAAAGTTGATGGCTATATTGCCTAACAATCAGGCGAAGTTGATGTTTAATGATAATGGATCGACTTCAACAGAGATTGGTATAAAAATGGCTTTGCAGTACCACCACAATACGGGTAACGACCGAAAAACACTATTGGCTTTTGAAGAAGGTTTCCACGGTGATACGCTAGGTGCAATGTCTGTAAGCGGACTTTCAGTATACAACGGTCCGTTTGAAGCATTTTTTATTGATGTAAAGCGTATTCCATTACCTAACGGCGACAACAGTAGTGACATTCTTGAGCTGATAGAAAAATATCATCAGGAAACTCCATTAGCCGGTTTTATTTACGAACCCTTAGTGCAAGGTGCTGCAGGGATGAAAATGTATAAAGCCGAACATTTGAATCCTATTTTAGAAAAATGTAAAAGACTAGGGATAATCACAGTTGCTGATGAGGTGATGACGGGTTTTGGAAAAACCGGAAGCTTCTTCGCTTCAGATCATGTAGAGATTAAACCCGATGTAATGTGCCTTTCTAAAGCATTAACAGCAGGCCTAGTTCCTATGGGAATCACAACTTGTACTCAAGAAATATATGATGCATTTTATGATGACAATATAAGCAAAGGTTTGTTTCATGCGCATACGTACTCTGCAAATCCTATCGCGTGTGCAACTGCAATTGCAGGAATAGATTTGCTTACTTCAGAAGAAATTCAATCTAAAATAAAAGAAATTGAGAGCTGGCATGCCGCATTTTCTGATGCAATTAAAGATCACCCTAAAGTACGTGTTACCCGTCAACAAGGTGTGATTTTTGCCCTTGAACTGGACGTAGAAATGGAGCGTTACGGGAATTTACGTTATCGCATTTACGAGGCGTGTATGGCAGAAGGCGTTTATTTACGACCATTAGGAGCAACTATTTATATTTTAGCTCCTTATATCACAACGCAAGATCAAATGAATCAAGTGTATGCGGCTATTAAAAAAATATTAGACACGTTTTAATAATCTGCTTTTTCAAGTTGGTTTTCTCTCAAGTCTATAATTTGAGAAGTATGCTCAATAGTCACTTGAAATAGCTCATAATTTAGAGTCTCTCCATCACCAGAGGATTTTATTTCAACATCAGCAGATCCCTTGGGGCCTTTAATTGGGAAACTAGCTTCTGCAGTTTTAGCGCCATTCTCGTAATTCACATGGAAGCTCCCAAATCCGTCCTTTTCAATGGGTTCTCCAAGTGCTTCAATTATAGCGGGGTTGTTTTTGACAATTTCAAATGCAGCATCTCCACCGCTACTACTTTGCACTTTATTTACAAATCCAAAAATGGCACTTCCCAAGAGAATTACACCTAAAATTATTAGCGTTAAACACCCGCCGGTAGGTACAACCCATTTCCAGTTGCGTGACCACCAGCTGCGCTCTTCCTTTTTAAGTTCGTTCATAAAATCTGTGTTAATGATGCTACGAATCTAAGTAAATCTTTTAAAACTTGATTTTTTGCTATTCTGATTAAGTGATATGGTAATTTTGCGACTATTAGAAATATAGTTGAAAAACTAATTTTCATCAAAATTTATAAAATTGAAACAAGTAATTGCCATTACGGGGATCTCTGCGATATCTGCAACAGGTGCAGACACGTCACTGTTAGGAAATAAGGGAGATCATAACTTATCGTTTGATAGCAGTTTAAACGCATGGGTGGGTAAATTGCCGGCAGATGTTCTACAGCTTATAGAAGAGATACGTGAAGAAAATCGCAATTATCTAGCCTTAGATGCATCTGTATTATATGCGATTTATGTATCAAGAAAAGCAATTGCATCTGCAGGATGGGATTTTAGTAATGATTTTGGAATAAATATTGGGTCTTCAAGAGGAGCCACACAGCTTTTTGAAAAATTCTATAGTGCTTTCTTAGAAAATGGAAAGAGTGAAACACTAGCTTCTCCTACAACTACTTTAGGTAATATCTCCTCTTGGGTTGCTCAGGATTTACAAAATGAGGGTCCAGATATTTCACATTCTATAACCTGTTCTACTGCATTGCATTCTTTGCTTAACGGGGTTGCCTGGTTACAGTCGGGTATGTGCGATAAGTTTATGGTAGGAGGTAGTGAAGCCGCATTAACTCCATTTACAATTGCACAAATGCGGGCGATGAAAACCTATAGTCGAGCAGAAAATGATTCCTTGTATCCATGTCTTGCATTAGATCTGGATAAGGCTGAAAATACGATGGTTTTAGGAGAAGGAGCAGCTTCAGTATGTTTAGAAATTGGAATTAAACCAACAGCTTTAGCTTACGTAGTAGGAGTAGGTTATGCAACCGAAAAATTAAAGCACGCGGTATCTATTTCTGCGGAAGCTACCTGCTTTCAAAAGTCTATGAAAATGGCTATTGAGGATGCTAAAGCCAGTTTTCAAGGAAGTGATTTTGAAGGAAGGCTAAATGAGGTAGATGCAATTGTAATGCACGCGCCTGGCACACAGCTGGGAGACACTTCAGAATACAAGGCGATTCAGAAGATATTTAAAGATAAGCTTCCGTTATTAACAACAAATAAATGGAAGATAGGACACACCTTTGGTGCTAGTGGACTTTTGAATCTCGATCTGGCTATAAAGATGCTGCAATCACAAGAATATGAGGAAGTGCCTTTCATATCACCACAGGTTAAACCTAAGCGAATAAATAATATATTAGTAAATGCTGTAGGTTTTGGGGGCAATGCTGTTAGTATTTTGTTACGCAAAGCCTAGCTTTTTCACATTTATAAACAACAGATTTAGTATTTTTGACACATCTCCAAGTGCTATAAAATGACTTTAGTAAAAAAGAAACTACTTTTTATACTAAAGACTTAAAATAAAACAGATGAAACATAACTGGACTCGCGAGGAAATTCTCGATATCTATAACAAACCTTTAATGGAATTACTTTATGAAGCAGCGACAACACACCGCTTGCATCATGATCCTAATACTGTGCAGGTTTCAACATTATTATCAATAAAAACTGGGGGTTGTCCAGAAGACTGTGGCTATTGTCCTCAGGCCGCAAGATATCATACAGATATCAAGGGGAATGATTTAATGGGTGTTCAGCAGGTAAAAGCACAAGCGTTACGCGCGAAAGCAGCAGGAAGTTCACGAGTGTGTATGGGTGCAGCTTGGCGTAATGTTAAGGATGGGGAAGAGTTTGATCAAGTTTTAGAAATGGTGCGTACTATTAATAAGCTTGATATGGAAGTATGTTGTACGCTAGGTATGATTACCGAAAACCAAGCACAGCGTCTGGCAGAAGCTGGTTTATATGCTTATAATCATAACTTAGATACTTCTGAAGATTATTATAAAGATGTAATCTCGACGCGTGCTTTTCAAGATCGATTAGACACTATAGGAAATGTACGTAAGACTAATGTTACTGTTTGTAGCGGTGGTATTATTGGGATGGGAGAAAAAGTTGAAGACAGAGCTGGTATGCTCGTTGCTCTTGCGACTTTAGATCCACAGCCAGAAAGTGTGCCTATTAATGCTTTAGTTGCAGTAGAGGGTACGCCTATGGAAGATATAGAGCCAATATCTATTTGGGAAATGGTGCGTATGGTAGCAACCACCCGCATTGTAATGCCACAAACGCAAGTACGACTAAGTGCCGGGCGTACTCAGATGAGTAGAGAAGGGCAGGCAATGTGTTTCTTTGCAGGAGCAAATTCTATTTTTGCAGGAGATAAATTATTGACTACGCCTAATCCTGATGTAAATGAGGATATGAAGATGTTTGAATTACTAGGTTTAAATCCGCAGGCACCATTTGTTAAAAAGGCAAAGCCAGAAACAGTTGAGGCGCAAGATTCTAAACATATTCCTATGGGCGAAAAGCCTAAATGGTCTAGACCGGGTCATACAATACCCAGAAATGAAGAAGCTAAGGCAAAAGCCAAAGCTTAATTTTAACTTGTTATATACTTGAAGCTTACCAAAATACATAGGGTAAAAACGATTACCAGAGCAGATTTTATAAAAGACTACATAAAGCCTCAAAAACCAGTGGTTATTGAGAATTTAATTGAAGACTGGCCTGCTTATACAAAATGGCATCTTGACTACATTAAAGAGGTGGCAGGAGATCGTACTGTACCATTGTACGATGACCGTCCTGTTACTCACGAAGATGGATTTAATCAAGCTCATGCAAAAATGAAAATGGCAGATTATATAGATCTGCTTAAGAAAGAGCCTACCACATATCGTATTTTCTTATATAATATAATGAAAGACGTTCCTTTGTTAAAAAAGGACTTCAAATTTCCTAAAATAGGCCTGCGTTTAATTAAGCAGATTCCTATGGTGTTTTTTGGAGGTGAAAATTCACGTGTGTTCATGCATTATGATATTGACTGGGCAAACATTTTGCATTTCCATTTTCACGGAAAAAAGCAAGTGGTTTTATTCCCTCCAGATCAAACCGAAAATTTATATAAAGTTCCGCACTCGTTGATAACCAGAGAAGATATTGATTTTGATAATCCGGATTATGATAAATTTCCGGTTTTAAAAAAAGCAGAAGGCTTTATCTGCGAACTTAACCACGGAGAAACTTTATATATGCCCGAAGGATACTGGCATTATATGAAGTATGTAACACCTGGTTTTAGTATGAGTTTGCGTTCGCTACCTAGAAAGCCTAAACACCTTTTAAAAGCCATTTATAACGTTTTTATAATGCGTCATTTTGATGGTTTAATGCGTCGTAGAAAAGGACAAGCGTGGATAGACGAAAAAAATGAACGTGCGATAGCAGAAACCCATAAGGCACACGGGTTGGCGGTTTAAAAACGCAATTTGAAATACAGCATAACGTATCTAGGTATCGCAGTGTAAACCAAATCATTGCGCTGATAGTCTGAAACAGAGCTAAACGTATAGGTATCTGTATCCCATAAATTTTGAGCTTGAATGCCAAATAAATAGTCTTTTTGCTTTGGGCGGTATTCTAGATTAAGGCTGCTTGTTTCATAAAATTGATCATTTACTACAAAACCTTCCAGTTTGATATTTCCAAAAATGCGGTCGTAGAGTTTTATGATGGTTTCGATTTCAGCATTATAGATGGTATTAGAATTAGATGCCATGCCTAGATTACTTCGGCTTTTATTGAGACCTCCTGTAAATTTAAAATTAAAGGCTCCAGGCCAATACGTTGTTCCTCTGAAGTAATAGTTTTCGCTAGTGTTTTCTACATTAAAAAAGGAGCAGTTTAAAACTAATGGATTCTTAAGGGTAGATTGATTGACACCTATTTTGAATGACATATTAAGAGGAGCCATATAGGTAGTAAAACCTGCGCGTGCCGTAAAGAGACTACTTCCGGGAGCGTAAATTAATTGAGAACTATTGAGGTTTTCACTTAGCGAAGTTATGGAACTCAAATTTCGCTCAAATTCAGAATAAGCCAAGCCGGCTTCAACAAGAATTCGTTTTTTCTTTTTGCTTAAGATGTAGGAAAAAGCATATTGATTACGAGGTAAGGGTTCAATAATCTCAAGCCCTTTTTTTAGACTTCGGTAATTATACACTAAGGCCGTTGGCGTTAGATCATTGAGTTCAGGGAGGTCTGTATTCCTGTTATAGGAAAGTGAGAAACTGCCAAAAGGATTGTTGGAAAGGCGTAAACGCACTTGCGGATTGAAAAAAAGATAATTACTCCCCGTAAGTTGGTTTTTAAAGTTGATGTTTTTTAATTCTAGCTTTGTAGAGAGGAACAGCGTTTCTGCAATCAAGGCATATTGACCCTTAATTCTTGCAAAAGCTTCTGTGCTTTTGAGTGTAGTCTCGCCCGACCAAGAATCGATTACGGGGCTTTGAGCAACTCGCGAATTGTAATCAAGATCTTGAGCTGAGTTGATTATACCTCCTCCCAGACTATAAGAGAATTTATTGATCTTAAAAATCGCGTTACTTTCAAAACTCCAATAATTATTTAGGTTATTGGTTTTGGTAAGTAGATTTTTACTTTGAACGGTATCTAGCGTATTGGGGGTAATATTGAAATTCTGTTTCCTGTTCTCATGACCGCTGAAAGCATAAAGCGCAAGAGCGCCATTTTTTATTTTTTTAGTATAACGCAAGTGAATCACGCCCGAATTCTGGCGTGTTACCAAGTCTTGAAGAATGAGATCTTGATTGTTGAAGATCAATCGATTTGCTGTAGCATCGCTTGAAATTGAAAATGTGGTTTGAAGCGTTAAATAATTATTTTCATCAATGGGGTGACGAATTTCTAGGTCTTCGCTGAGGTTTGTATTTCTATAATCAAATTGATTACGTTCTGAAAAATTAATGGTTTCGTCTGATAAGAAATATAGCGTTTTTTGCTCATAACTTTTATCTAAACGATCTTGAGAAGCAAATAGCGAATTTCTCAATTTTGTATTTTTCCAAATGGTCTTATTGCCTAAGAGGTTAGAGCTAATGCTGTTGTTCTCCGTATAAAAAGGCTCATCAATAAGTATTGAATTACCGGAAAGACTAAGAATTGCCGGGAAATCAGTTTCATAATCTTCATCAAAGTCATTAAAACCCTGTTGACCATATACGTAATTTGAGCGTTGGTCTTTTGCCGGTTTGCCCGTGGTATTGGTATTGGCAAGTTCTAGAAGTTTAATTTCAGGTCTTATGAGACCTAGATTGAGGTCTGCTAAATAACGCTTGTCATTACCTGCGCCTCCCTTAAAATTCCCAAACCAGATGGATTTAGCTTTTTCTTTTAGTTTGAGATTAAGTACCACAGCTTCACTGTTTAAAAACTGCTTTAGAACAGGGTTCTCATCATAGTTGCTAATCACTTCCACGCGATCGAGCACTTGAGCATCCAGATTTTTGGAGATGACTTTGTAATTGCGGTCTGCCAAGTCATCGCCCTCTATCAGTATTTTTTGAATGTTTTTTCCCTGCGCTTTAATATTGCCATCATCATCAATCTCAATACCCGGTATGTTCTTGAGAACATCCTCTACGGTTTGCTCGGTTTCGTTAGTAAATGCCGAAACTTTATACGAAATCGTGTCTGTGTTGATCTTGATTTTTTCATCTGATCTTAAAACAACGGTATTGAGTTCTTCAACCTGAGGAGAAAGTTCAAAATCGAGAGAAATAGAACCGGCGTCAGGAACTTGAAAAGCCTGAGACAGATCCTGATATCCCAGGCTATTTACTTCGATAATTAGCGAATCTTCAGGTTTTGCAGAATTGATTTCTAGTTGATAGCTCCCGGTATCTGAAGAATAAGCATAGGCAAGAATTTTAGCATCTTGTTTGATCAAAATACTTGCTGCACTAACAGGGTTTTGTGATGGTGTTTCAGTAATTTTTCCCGATAGGGTGATTTGACCTTGAAGCGGTAATTGCCAAAGGATAACTAGTATGAGCAGTGATAGCTTATTGCTCAATTTCAAAAGCCTCAATATAACTACGACTCATGTCGTATTGGTTATTTTCAGTATTTGAAAAACCTGCACTTTCGGCGACCATTCTGCCACCCATTTGAGCATTCAGATAACCTTCTATTCTTGCTTTTTTATATTCTGCAAAACTCATCCACTTATTGTTGGGAGCTTCAATTGCTTTTAGTAAATATTCTTTATCCGTGGGGTATTCTATATTTTTAAAATACCAGTAAATTTCTTTATGGGTATCGTAAGCTTCTAAAATAAGACCGGGCAATCCTGAAAGTTTCCAAGGGCCAAAGGGAAGAGGGATTTGAGTGGTAAACCATGCAGTATAGTTTCTTCCCCTAAAAGGGGCAGTAGCCTTTTGAACCGTATAAGTTCCTATTTTTTTACTTTCATTGGTCAGCTGCCATTGTATGGTCATAGTACTGTCTTTAACATAATCAAAACCCAAATCTCTTGAATAGAGTGTTTGCGATTTAAGATCCTTATAGTATAGAAAACCTTCGGGATTTGTTACTACAGTTATACTGCTAGTTCCACCTTCTGCTTTTTGAAATCTTTTTTGTTCCCTAAGATGCCCACCTTCTAAAGAATCTTTTCTGGTGATGTATAGTGAATTATTTTTATCAAAAACAAGTATAGCATTATAATCTTGTCCTGTAGGTGCGCCCATACCCATACTTTGGATTTCGCCATAATTTACAACTCCCGTTTGTGCGGATAAATTTTTAAATAATAATAAAATTATTAAACTAAATAAATGCTTCATAATAATGAAATTAAGAAAAGCCTGAAAAGTTCAGGCTTTGTAGTATTCGTTGATAATGCAAATTCTAGCCGCAAGAATCTGCATATTGTTCTTCAAGTTCTTCTGCATAATCACAATCGACGTCTTGTTCGTAATCAGCTTCACCATCTCCATCACAATCGTACCTTACTGTACAATTGTTGAATACTGTATCTTCTTCCGAGCTAGAATCATCATTTGAAATTGTTTTGACATTAGCATTAAGACCTATGGCAAAAATGCTTAGCATAATTAATGAAAATAATTTTTTCATAATATATTATGATTTTAACATTAATATTATCTAAACTTATTAAAATGAAGAGAGAGAGATAAAATCTTAGGGATTTAACTTATACTTAACGTTTGTAAACTTGCTAAGGGATCAACTCTTTTGACTTCTCGTAAATCCAGTCTCCCGGCCAGCCGCGGTAGAATAAGTAATCGGCTAGTTTTTTACGCTTTTTGTATTTGTCTTTTTCGGAGGTGAGTTGGTCAAATCGTTTTTGAGCGAGTTCGTCAAAGGTGTTTCTGTATTCACTTTCTGGGATTTCGGCAAAGGCTTTTTTGATGAGGTAATCTCCAATATCACGCTGTTTTAATTCTTGTTTAATGCGGTTTTTACCCCATTGCTTATGACGAAATTTTCCGCGGGCAAAACTGCGAGCAAAGCGTTCTTCATCTAAGAATTTGTGCTGTAAAAGATGATAAATAATTGCATCTATTGCGTCAGGAATCATTCGCATTTGATGCAGTTTCTCACGCACTTCTTTGTGGCAACGGTCTTGGTAGGCACAATAGGCTTCGAGCTTTCGCTTGGCTTGCTGTACAGTGTATGTTTTTACAGGTTGCTGCATTTAATATTAAAATAAGTCAAAGATATAAAACAAAAAACCCCCACCGTTTGCACGATGAGGGTTATTTCAGTTATCTAATTTCTTTCCCGTCTTTATCTGTAAAACGGTACTCAAGATACGTGTAAGCATCTCTTGGCATTATTTTTACCCATTTTTTATGTTCTATAAACCATTTAGAACGTACTGATGGGAAGCCTTTTGTCAAGAAGGCCTCTATAAAAGGATGCGTATGTAACGTAATCTTTTTATAGTCTTTTTTGAATAATTTTATTAAGTCTGCTTGTATGCGACTTACAACACTAATAGGTGCTTCGATTTCACCATCACCGTTAGGATCTTTTTCCCGGGTTTTTATGTTCATTTCAGGTCGTACGCGTTGACGTGTGATCTGTATGAGTCCAAATTTACTAGGAGGTAAAATTTTATGCTTTGCACGGTCATCGCTCATTTCATCACGTAAATGATTAAAAAGGGTTTTACGATTTTCGGCTTTACCCATATCTATAAAATCTACAACAATGATACCGCCCATATCACGAAGGCGTAATTGGCGAGCTACTTCTGTAGCAGCGATCATATTAACTTCCAGAGCTGTTTCTTCTTGGCTTTTAGCTTTATTAGAACGGTTACCACTATTTACATCAATAACATGTAAAGCTTCGGTATGCTCGATAACTAAATAAGCCCCACGACTCATAGATACCGTCTTCCCAAAGGAAGTTTTTATTTGTCGTTCAATGCCATGTTTTTCAAAAACAGGTACATTACTCTGGTGTAGTTTTACGATATTTTCTTTATTAGGCGCAATCTCTTGCAGATATTCTTTAATTTGATAATACAATGTCTCATCATCTACGCAAATTGCAGTAAAGGTGTCATTAAACAGATCTCTTAACATAGAAGAGGCTCTATTCATCTCACCTAATACTTTACTGGGTAAATGAGCATTGTGTAATTTTTTAGACATGGCAGTCCAACGGTCTACCAAGTTTTGTAGATCTTTATCTAACTCTGCAACCATTTTTCCTTCAGCGACAGTACGCACAATCACACCAAATCCTTTTGGGCGTATGCTTTGCATAAGGCGTTTAAGACGTGCCTTTTCTTCTTTAGATTCTATTTTTTGTGAAATAGAAATACGGTCGGAAAAAGGGACTAATACCACATATCTTCCGGCTATTGAAAGCTCACTGCTAATTCTGGGCCCTTTAGTTGATATAGGTTCTTTAACTACTTGTACTAAAATTGATTGATTTGATTTTATAGCATCTGCTATTTTACCATTTTTATCAATGTCTTTTTCTGTAGGAAAGTTTTTTAAGGAGTAATCCTTGAGTTTACCTGTGCTTACACGTTTTACAAATTTCAAAAGAGTGGGAAGCTGTGGTCCTAAATCGTGATAGTGCAAAAATGCATCTTTCTCGTAGCCAACATTGACAAATGCGGCGTTAAGACCAGAAACCGTTTTGCGTATTTTAGAAATAAAAATATCTCCTACTGCAAACTGGTTATCTTCCTCATCCTTATGTAATTCTATTAGTTTACCATCTTTTAAAAGGGCAAAATCAACTGAAGTGGAACTGGATCTAATGATTAATTCATTATTCACGCTTCATTAAATTATATCCACAGCATATTACTGACGAGCAGTTTTTCTGCTGCAAAAGATTAAACATTAATTTTCACAGGATTTTGTAATCGGTTGAAGCAATGCATATTTAGATGTATTTGCTTCAGATGTCAATGAACTTGGGTTATTATAACAAATGCTATAATAACAGAAAAAGTAGTACTAGACTACTTTTTCTTTTTGTGACGGTTAGCGCGACGACGTTTTTTACGTTTGTGTGTTGCTACCTTGTGTCTTTTTCTTTTTTTACCACTTGGCATAAGAGCTCGGTTTAATAATTAATAGTTTAGTTTTCGTCTACTGATACATTTGACTTAACTCCTTCTACAAAAACCTTAGCAGGTTTAAATGCCGGGATGTTATGTGCTGGTATCTTAATAGTAGTATTCTTAGAAATGTTACGGCCGGTTTTCTCAGCACGTGTTTTGATAATAAAACTTCCAAAACCTCTCAAGTAAACATTGTCTCCACTTTCCAGAGAATTCTTCACTTCGGTCATAAATGTTTCAACAGTTGCCTGAACATCATTTTTCTCAATTCCTAATTTCTCGGAAATCTTAGCAACAATATCTGCTTTTGTCATTATTTATTGTTTTAGGGGGTTAAAAATTTTCAAGGGTGCAAATATACACATTAATAAATCAATATTTCAAGCGTAAAAGATTAAAATATAACTACATAAACGGCTAAATTGAACAAAAGGTATTTTTTGTGTTAAATTTCTCTAAAAAACTAATTGACTGGTACTTACAAAATAAGAGAGCGCTTCCGTGGAGGGCAACTCGCGACCCATATTACATTTGGTTGTCAGAAATCATACTGCAACAGACGCGCGTAGAGCAAGGAACTCCCTACTATTTTAGATTTACAAGTACATTTCCTACTATTAAAGCCCTCGCAGATGCAGATGAGGATACGGTACTAAAATTGTGGCAAGGTCTGGGTTACTATTCCAGAGCCCGCAATCTTCACAGCACTGCTAAAAAAATAGCATATGAGTATGATAGCGTTTTTCCTGATACTTATAAGGAGATTGTAAAACTTAAAGGTGTAGGTGATTATACAGCTAGTGCGATTGCCTCAATATGTTTTGACGAGCCTGCCGCAGTTGTTGATGGGAATGTTTATCGCGTGCTGTCAAGAATATTTGGTATAGATACGCCTATAGATTCAACACAGGGTAAAAAAGAATTTAAGGCACTTGCTCAAAAATTAATAGATGTTCGGGATCCGGCGACTTTTAACCAGGCTATAATGGAGTTTGGTGCTACGCAATGCAAACCCAAAAATCCATACTGTTTACATTGTCCTTTTAATACAGATTGCATTGCTTTTCAGCAAGGAAAAATAGAAAGCCTTCCTTATAAAGCAGGGAAAACAAAAGTACGTGATCGATTTTTTAATTACCTAATCTTAAAAACCCCAAGTGGACATACGATTTTGCAAAAACGAGAAGAAAAAGGGATATGGCAAGGTTTGTATGATTTTCCGTTACTAGAGTCTGATGTAGATTTAGAAAAGACTGAACTAATCGCGCAATTAGATCATTTTTCTTTAAAAGGTGTCTCCGGTTCTGTAGCTTTTAAAAGTTTGAAAATAAAATCTATTGTTCTGGAATCTAATGAGCCTATAATTCACAAATTATCGCACCAGAAATTAAATGTAAAGTTTTGGGTGGTGCGAATCGCAGATACGAGTGAGCTTCAAACAATACCCATAGCAGATTTTAAGAAGTATGCCGTACCACGAGTAATTGATCGCTTTATGGAAAGTTTTGATTTTGAGAACTATTAATTGCAAATATCTATTTTTTACTATCTATTTATGGCAAAGCCTTAACGCCTTTTTAGTTGAGCAACTACTTAATTTTAATTACTTTTGAGCTTTAAAAATAAAGATTATGTCAGGCACACTCAATAAAGTAATGTTAATAGGTCACACAGGTGATGATGTGAAGATGCACTATTTTGAAGGTGGTGGTAGTATAGGTCGATTTCCGCTTGCGACAAATGAAACGTATACTAATAAAACTTCGGGAGAACGAGTAAGTTCTACCGAGTGGCATAATATCGTGGTGCGTAATAAAGGAGCAGAGATTTGTGAGAAGTACCTTAAGAAAGGAGACAAGGTTTACATCGAAGGGCGCATTAAAACCCGCAAATGGACTGATGAAGCTGGTACAGAACGGTACAGTACAGAAATACAATGTACAGACTTTACTTTTCTTACTCCTAAAGATAGCGGTGGGATGGATGCAGCAACTTCACAACCTGCGCAAAACAGACCTGCAGCTACAACAAATTCTAAGGCAGCTCCTTCTCCGGTAACACCGTCTATAGATGAGGAAGAAGATGACCTTCCTTTTTAAGTATTAAAAAACTAAATACCATAATTTAATTGGATCCCGACCCCCCAAGCTTGCTGTTTATACAACAAAACTTTTCTTTAACTACAGTTATTGAAATTGTAGCAGTGCTCATTTTGCTTATTTGTTCTGCATTGATTAGCGGAACCGAAGTAGCATTTTTTTCTCTTACTCCGGCAGATCTTGAGTTAGATCCAGATAAACAATCCAGAAAGCAAAGTCTTGTAATTAGACTCCTGGAGAAGCCAAAAAAGCTTCTTGCCACCATTCTGGTTGCAAACAATTTTATAAATATTGCGATTGTACTAATTTTCACGGGACTTGGAGAGACGCTATTCTCTGGACTATCGGGTATAAAAGTATGGGTACTTGACTTGAGGTTTCTCGTTGAGGTTTTAGGGATTACATTTCTAATATTAATGTTTGGAGAGATATTGCCTAAAGTTTATGCCAGCCGCAATAAGGTTAAATTTTCTAACCAGATGGCGTATCCTATGATGGTTTTAGATTTTATCATCTCGCCACTAAGTACACCTATGCGATCAATAACCTTATTGTTGCAAGATCGTTTAGGGAAACAAAAAGCCAATATAAGCATTGACCAACTAGGGCAGGCTTTAGAGCTTACCAGTGAGGAAGATACTTCACTAGAAGAGCAAAAGATACTTAAGGGTATTGTGAGTTTTGGAAATACAGACACAAAGCAGGTTATGAAACCCAGAATGGATGTGTTTGCATTAAATGAAGAGTTGTCTTATGCGACAATCATTCCGTTAATAATTGAGAATGGGTATTCACGTATTCCTGTTTATGCTGATAATGTAGATAATATATCTGGGATTCTCTATGTAAAGGACCTCCTGCCGCATATTGATAAGGAGGACTTTGATTGGAAAACACTCTTGAGAGACCCTTATTTTGTCCCTGAAAATAAAAAGCTGGATGATCTTTTAAATGAATTCAAAGAAAAACGAATTCACTTAGCTATTGTTGTAGATGAATATGGAGGTACCAGTGGCTTGATATCTTTAGAAGATATTATTGAAGAGATTGTAGGTGACATTAGTGACGAATTTGATGATGAAGACATCATTTTTTCTAAGTTAGACGATAACAATTATATTTTTGAAGGTAAAACATCGCTCAAAGATTTTTATAAAGTTTTGAGAATGGACGACCCTTCGTCATTTGAAGAAAATAAAGGAGAAGCTGAAACATTAGCCGGTTTCCTTCTTGAAATTTCTAAAGGCTTTCCGCGGAAAAATGAAATACTAAATTTTGAACATTATGCGTTTACTATTGAAGTCATAGATCAAAAGCGAATCAAACAAATAAAACTTACCATTAGAGATACTGAGTAAGTTTATAAGCTAATAATTATCTTTTTTGAATTTTAAAGCGCTATCTTTTTTTATTGTATGTACTCTTCTTTTATCCTGCAAAGAAGATGTTTTGCCAAAGCCAAATGCTTTTTTGGCACTTACCTACGAGCATCCCGAATACCAGCCTTATAGTTCAGACTCATGTGCGTATGTATTTATGAAAAATGCTAACGCAGTAGTGAGGTACAAAAGTGATTGCTCTGCAGTTTTGGAGTACCCTGCCCTTGATGCAGCTTTATATCTTACCTATAGGCCTGTAAATAATAATATTAAACAATTGCTTACCGATGCTCAAAAACTCACCTATGAGCACGTTATAAAAGCCGATAATATTTCTGAAGAGAAGTATTTAAATGACGAGCATAAGGTGTATGGTATGTTTTATGACGTTGCCGGTAATGCGGCTTCACAATCTCAATTTTACGTTACAGATAGTATTTCACATTTTATAACTGGCTCTATTTATTTTAATGTTAAGCCTAACTACGATAGTATTTTGCCCGCTGCAGCATATATGAAGGATGATATTAAACATTTGATGGAGAGCCTGCGCTGGAAGAAATAATTAGTCAAGTTTGAAGATTTAAAATTATTAATTCCATTTTTGCGGCCAGAAGCTACATTATGGAAAATGATAAGAAAAAGTGGATCTACCTTTTAATACTTTCACTGGTCTGGGGCAGTTCTTATATACTTATTAAAAAAGGATTATTAGGTCTTACACCGCTTCAGTTAGGAGCGCTGCGCATTACTTTCTCTACTATTTTTCTGTTTATTATAGGATTTAAATCTTTGTTTACAATCACAAAAGCACAGTGGCCGTGGATTGCTCTTAGTGCACTATTGGGTACTTTTTTACCTGTATTTCTATTTGCATACGCAGAGACAGAGATTGATAGCAGTATAGCTTCTATTTTAAACTCACTAGTTCCTTTGTTCACTATGTTTCTAGGGTATGTGATCTTTAAAATACCGTTTACAGGAAATCAAGTACTGGGAGTTTTACTTGGTCTTGCCGGGGGAGCGATTTTAATTCTCAAAGGCGCAGCGGTTAATCCTACTCAAAATTATTTATTTGCGGGTTTTGTAGTTGTTGCTGCCTTTTGCTATGCGGGAAATGCAAACATTATAAAGTCAAAATTGCAAGAAGTGTCGTCAAAGGCTATTGCAGTAGGTAATTTTAGTATAATGATAATCCCAGCATTATTTGTGCTCTTATATTCAGGTGTTGGAGAATTAGATTATACAGATACAGTTGTTGTAGAGTCGCTTATTTATATAGGTGTATTAGCAGTAGTAGGTACGGGTATCGCAAAAATTTTATTCAATAAACTTGTTCAAATCTCTACTCCAGTATTTTCTACTTCGGTGACGTACTTAATTCCCGTTGTAGGGATATTTTGGGGTTTGCTTGATGGAGAATTATTTACCTACATTCATTTTATGGGAGCTATGATTATACTTCTTGGGGTTTATCTTGTTAACCGTAAACAAAAAAAAACCGACGTTTAAGTCGGTCTTTTTAAGTAAGGTTTTAATACTGAATTAAAAAATACGGTTATTTAAAATCTGCATCAGTAACACCTTCATTCACCTTAACTTCAGTAAAAGTGAATTCAATATTTTGAGGACCCATTGACTGAGACATCATAAATGGAAACTTAACGCCATTTACTTCTTTATAGTCACTAAACATCACTGCTTGTACAAAGCTTTGACCTTGCATTTCTTGTGTGGTCTCTTCTTTTAATTTTAGTCCGCTTTCTGTATCAAAAAATGCATTTTTCTTATCGCTTATAGCAATTACGTAAGCATTCTTACCATCTACTTTCTCTATACCTTTTAAAGAAATTGTTTCATTAGCAAGCATATCTAATTCGGGAACGATCGCAGATTCTGCTTTTAAAGCTTCAACTTGTTCTGCATTAGGAGTAATGGTTTGTCCTTGTGCAGTAATTGTAGCTGTTTCGCCATTTAAAACTTGCTTTGACATAACATTACCCATCACAGATATTTCTTGTAAAAATTGACCATTACTAGTCTTCTTAATTGTCAATTTAAGAGGTGTGCCTTGAACGCTACCTTCACCCATCATAATTAATGATTGAAGAGCTTCCACTTTGTCTTTACCGCCTATAGCTTGTAGATAACTGTTTAAAACTGTTTCAGTAGTTACTCCTTCTGGTAAAGCAACTTCGTATGTAGGCTTTTCAACACTGTTTCCTTCTTTATCATAAAATTTAACAGGAATCATTTTTCCTTTAAAGTTTACTTTTTCCAGATTCTCGAGTACTTCGCTACCCTTTCCTGCAATTACAATACGCGTATTATCGGTTAGAAAGTATTTTTTTGCTACCCGCTGTACATCGGCAATGGTAACAGCATTGATCTTACTTAGGTAATTCTGGTAAAAATCTTCAGGAAGATTTTCTGTCTCAATATTAAGAGCAAAACGAGCTACTGTAGCAGGTTGTTCTAGAGATCTAACAAAACTTCCTACGTATTTTGCTTTAGCATTTTTAAGATCTTTTTCAGAAACTGGAGTCTCACGTATTTTATCGATTTCTTCTAAAAATGCAACTACCGAGCTATCTGTAACCATATTTCTTACGCTCGCTGAAGCGTTAAAAGAAGTCATTCCGTATTTGTCGTTCCCTATGCTTGAGTATGCGCCATAAGTATAGCCTTTATCTTCACGAAGATTTAAAAATAAACGGCCTTCACCGCCACCTCCTAAAATTTGATTAGCCATTAGTACAGGAAAATAATCTGGATCGCTCATTTTTAAGGAAACCAAATTTTCAACAATCACTTCAGACTGAACCGCATTTGGCATATCTATAAAGTCGATTTCTGTAGCAGCAACATTTTCTGGAGATTTAAAAGTTGAAGGAAGAGCTGTGCCTTTTTTCCACCCACTAAAATGCTTAGTTACTAATTTTTTGATGTTTTTAAAATCTACATCACCTACAACTACCAGGTAGGCATTATTAGGAATAAAAGCTTTAGTGTAAAATGCTTTAGCATCAGCAAGCGTAATATTCTCTAGACCTGCAGGTGTCTCAAATTCACCTTTAGGGTGATTCTTACCATAAAGAAGGGCGCGACTTGCTGTATTTGCAGCAGCAGAAACGCTCTTTTCATTAGTTTTTAAATTATCTATAAGAAGCGCTTTCTCTTTACTGAATTCTTCTTCGGTAAAATTAGGATTGATTGCTGCATCTGCAAGTAGTTCTAAAATACGATCTGAATATTGAGTAAGACCACTTGCTGAAGCGTATTGTGAGCCAAAATTAATACGAGCCCCCATAAAATCAACTTCCTCATTATAGGCATCTTTAGAAATAGATTTAGAACCTTTTCCTAATAAAGCACCAGATAAAGCTGCTGCTCCTGTCTTTTCTCCTTCCTGAATAGGAGGATTATCTAACGTAAGTGTGTAAGCAACTCTTGGTAATTTGTGGTTTTCTACAACAATAACCTGAAGTCCGTTTTTTAATTCAAAACTTTGTGGCTTGCTGAGGTTAATTTCTGGAGCAGGTCCTGCCTTTGGCATTTTGCTTCTGTCTACTTGTGCGTTTGCAGCAAAGCTACCGGCTATTACAAGTAAACTAAATATAATTTTTTTCATCAGAATTTAATTTTGTTTGATGTTACTGTATAAAGTGTAATAACACAGTTTATTTATCCTCTTTTTTAGGTAAGTATTCTACTTCAACACGTTGATTAGGTTTTAAATACTTATTCGCTACTTCTTTAATTTCTTCACGTGTAATAGAACGATAGATATCGATTTCTGTATTTATAAGATTTGTATCATCGTAGAGCATATAATTTGTGGCTAACGTGCTAGCAATACCTTCAACGCTTGCGTTTGAATTAACAAAATTGCTTTCAGCTTTGTTTTGAAGTTTTTGAAAATCACTTTCTGAAATTAAGTTATCTCGTAAAGCAGCTATTTCTGTTTCCATCCCTTCTAATAATCCTTCAAGTGTATTTTCGCCTAACGGTAAGCCATATATAATATACATTCCGTAGTCTTCTTGCTCAAGATTTATAGCGCCTATTTGTAGTGCTTGTTTCTGCTCATCTACCATTTTTTTATAAAGCTTAGAGCTTTTACCGTCACTTAAATACGAAGAGATCATATTTAAAACATACGTATCTCGATCTCCATAACCGGGCGTGCGGTATGCGGTAAGAATTGCAGGAACCTGAATATTTGAATCGTAGAATTGTGTTCTTTTTGCTTCAGTAATAGGAGCTTCGGTAGGATAGGTGCGCTCTAATTTTGGTCCGCTTGGGATGGGGCCAAAATAGTCTTCAATCATTTTTTTAGTTTCAGCAATATCTATATCTCCTGCAACTACTAATGCGGCATTACTTGGCTTATAATATTTGTCAAAATAGGCTTTAAAATCTTCAAGTGAGGCAGCGTCAAGATCTTCCATGTAGCCTACGTTAGGATCTTTATAAGGGTGGTTCTGAAACAATTGTTCACTAATTGCAAATAAAAACTGACCATAAGGGGAGTTGTCATATCGCAAACGACGCTCTTCTTTCACTACTTCGTTTTGAGTGTCTACACCACCTTGCTTAATAATAGGGTGCAGCATACGCTCAGACTCCATCCATAAACCTAATTCAAGGTTGTTTGATGGGAAAACTTCGTAATAATAGGTGCGATCCTGAGAAGTGTTTGCGTTATTTGTGCCCCCGTTAGAGCTTACCATTTCAAACCATTTTCCGTTTTCGATGTTTTCTGTACCTTCAAAAAGTAGGTGCTCAAAGAAGTGTGCGAAGCCGGTTTGACCATCCTCACGATCTTTTCCTCCTACGTGATACATAACTGCAGTAGTAACTACAGGAGCATTATTGTCCTGATGTAAAATTACGTGTAGACCATTGTCTAAGTCATACTCTTCAAATTCTACCTCTTGCGCATTGCTAGTAATGCTCAAAAGAAGAATTGAAGCCATTGAAAAAAGAGTCTTTTTCATGCTTAATTTTTTTGAATTTAGTTATGCAGATTTGTAGGTCTAATTAGATAAACGTTACATATTCTGCATAAAATTTAATAGATGTGTGTATAGTGGCTGTAATTTATCACTAAAAAGAAGTTTTGAGCTTATGATCCTTAATTTTTAACATGGTGTTAATGACATTAAATTTAAAAAGTAAGACCTTTATAAAAATCAAAAGTTCAATTATGCTTAAAGTTGCTCTTCCTATACGTTTTGGTGTTGCGATCACCGGGGGTTTAATTGCCTACTTTCTTGTATTGGCATTATTTAAAATTCATACGAATCCTATTTTTAGTTTATTCAATGGTATTATAACCGGTTTTGGGATTTATGAAGCTATTAAATATTATAAACTGAGTAAAGGCAAAGACTTTGAATACAGCGACGGATTTTCTGTAGGTGTAGTTACAGGGTTTGTTTCGACTATCTTATTCACAGCATTTTTTGCATTGTACGCGGGTAATTTAAATCCCGATTATCTAGAAACATTATTAGATAGATGGGAAACAACCTATGATACAAGTCTAGGTAGTGTTGTAATTGTTGTTGCATTAATGGGGTTTGCTACAAGTGTGGTTCTTACATTGTCTTTTATGCAATTATTTAAACAAAGCTGGAATACTAAAAAGAAAGCTGAATAATCTTATTTTTAAATTTTACTCATCGGTTTGTATTGTAAGTAAATAGCTGTATATTTGCGCCCTCTTAAATCTAAAGGTTTAAGATTTTAAAAACTATTTAATCATTACGCTATGTACGCAATTGTAGAGATAGCAGGGCAGCAATTTAAAGTTGCAAAAGACCAAAAGGTATTTGTGAACCGTTTGTCAGGAGAAGAAGGAGACGATGTTTCTTTCGATAAAGTTCTTATGACAGGAGATGGTGACAACATTACTTTAGGCGCCCCGGCTATAGAAGGTGCTCTAGTAGGAGCAACAATCACACGTCACTTAAAAGGAGACAAAGTAATCGTTTTCAAAAAGAAAAGACGTAAAGGTTACAGAAAGAAAAACGGTCACCGTCAATCTTTAACTGAAATCTTAATTGGTGATATTTCATTAAAAGGAGGAAAAAAAGCAGCTCCTAAAGCTGAGGCTAAACAAGAATCTTCTGATGATTTAAGTAACAATACTGTTGCTGAATTAAGAGAGATGGCCAAAGAACAAGGACTTGAGGGATATTCTTCAATGAAGAAGGCTGAATTAATTGAAGCTTTAAGTAAATAAATATTAATCTACTAAAACTTAAAATAAGATGGCTCACAAAAAAGGGGTAGGTAGTTCGAAAAACGGTAGAGAATCAGAATCAAAACGTTTAGGTGTTAAGATTTTTGGTGGTCAGGCTGCTATAGCTGGTAACATTATCGTTAGACAACGTGGTAACACGCACCATCCAGGTGAAAATGTATACGGTGGTAAAGACCATACACTTCACGCTAGAGTAGACGGTGTTGTTAAGTTTACTAAAAAGAAAGACAATAAATCTTACGTTTCTATAGTTCCATCTGCAGAAGCATAAGTAAAAGTTTATATTTTTTAAAAAAGTCTCTATCATTTGATAGAGACTTTTTTTTTGCTCAAAATTTAAAGTTAAGCTAATGTCAGTTTAACATGGTAACGCTACTTTAGGCAGTTATAACTTAACTTTTGAGAAATCACTTCCTTGTTATTATTCTAATTAGTTGTGCGTTATCTGTGTATTCGCAAAATGAAGCCGCTCGAGACAGCTATCAGAAATTTTCAGATTCACTATTCTACCAGTATAAAACAGAATTAGACAGTTCATTAAAATCCAATGATCGGCAACTCATTGTTGAGGCCTATGTAAACCTGGCGTCCTTTTATAAAAAGTCTCAAATTTATACCGAAGCTGTTGCTAACTTCACTCAGGCATTAAAGCAAAACAACAATGAAAATAATGTTGTTTTAGTACAAATTAAAAATAGTCTGGGAGAGGTTTATATTGAGTTAGGTAATTATGCAAAAGCCTTAGAATACTTATCTACTGCGCTACATATTTCTACCCGTGAGAAGTTACTATATGAGAAAGCTAAAAGCTTGCGTTTAATAGGTTCTTGTAAAGAAAAAATGGGAAACCTTAATGATGCTCTTAATTTTCAGCAACAGAGTTTTGCGATTTATGACAAGCAAAATGATTTATTAGGTCAAGCGATAGTAAATGAGAATATAGGTAGTATTTATGAAGATCTTGAATTGTATGATAAGGCGTATTTCCATTTTGAAAAAGCATATCAGTATTTTAAAAGTTCGAATAATGAAGCTCAAATAAATGCTTTGAATAATCTGGCAGATATCTCCCGAAAGACAAAGAGATATGATGCATCTATAGCAACTACACTAAAAGTATTAGACCTTGCATTGAAGTATAACAATGCCCATCAGATAGAGAGCGCTTATAAAGATTTGTCAAAGGCATATGCTTTAAAGAGTGACTTTGAGAAAGCTCATACTTATTTATTAAAATATCAAAACCTTGTTGAAAAGCAGTTTTACTCTCAAAATTTTAATCAGCTTAATGCATTACAAACCATATTCGATACGCGAGAGAAACAATCACAAATCGATTTATTAGAACAGCAAAATAAGGCAAGTAGAGCCAGATTAATGGCTATTATTATTTTAGCAATAACCGTATTGGGTGCAGGCTTAGTCTCTTTTATCTATTTAAAGCGTAAACGTCAAATTATAAATAAACTACAAGCTTATAAGCAACGTGTTCTGGAAGCCGAACTAGAAAATAAAGCTGTTAAAGAGCAAAATCTTAAGAACGAAATTCAGCTTAAAACAGCTACGTTATCAAAATATAGTCTTAGTATTTCTCAGAAAAATAAACTTATTGAAGAGGTGTCTGGAAGCTTGCAAAAAATGAGCACGCGCAAACGAATGGATTTACCCACAAAAATACATGAATTAGCACTGCAATTAAATCAACATTTAGAGCAGGATAATGAGTGGGAGCAGTTTATGGATCTGTTTGAAGACATTCATCCCTATTTTTCTAAAAAATTAAGTGACATTGCCTTGCAAAAACTTACAGCTACGGAGCTACGTTTATGTTTATTATTGCGTCTTGATTTGTCATCAAAAGAAATAAGTTCGGTTTTGCGTATTACTCCAGATAGCGTTCGTGTTGCTCGATACAGACTGCGGAAGAAATTACCTATAGAAACGCAGGAAGAATTGGTCAATTTTATGCTAAAGTTATAAGGCGGGTTTAAATTTTCCCTAATTGTTAGGTGCGTGTAAACTTTAGGTGAATGTTGCCTTGATGTAGCTTCTAAAAAAGCTATTCTTTACAATTTGTTGCCGTTAAGTTTAGCAGGTGTTTAAAGGGCTCAGGTAAATTTGAGAAATACTAAACATCAAAAAATATGAGAATTTTTACCAGCTTAAAGTTGCTTGTTGTAACGCTGTTTTTTGCTTCGGGTTTTGCTGATTTGTACGCTCAAAATAGCATTGTTCAGGGAGTAATTGTAGATGATTACGGCATTAATATTCCCGGCGCAGCCGTGATGATTGAATCACTTAATAAAGGAGTTGTTTCTAATCAAGATGGAAAATTTACATTCTTAAATGTACCTCAAGGAAGTCATCAAATCGTAGTAAAATACCTAGGCTTCAAAGATACATATACACCTATAGACGTTACTGCAGGAGAGACCCTTGCTGTGTCTATACTATTAACTTCTGAAGAAACACGTCTTGATGATGTGCAAATTACTGGCTTTAGCGGCGGTGGACAGGCACGGGCACTCAATACACAGAAGAATAATCTCAATATAACAAATGTTGTCTCTACAGATCAGATCGGTAAATTTCCCGATGCTAATATCGGGGATGCTACAAAACGTATCCCGGGTATTACGATGCAAATGGATCAAGGTGAAGCACGAAACATTATCGTAAGAGGTCTCGCTCCTCAGCTTAACTCAGTTACCTTGAATGGAAGCCGTATTCCTTCGGCAGAGGGAGACAACAGAAATGTACAGATGGATTTGATTCCGTCAGATATGATTCAGACTATCGAGGTTAATAAAGCTGTGACTCCAGATATGGATGCAGATGCACTAGGCGGTTCTGTTAATCTAGTAACACGCTCTACGCCTCAAAGTTTCCGACTTTCTGCTACGGGAGGTAGTGGAGTAAATTTTATTAATGACAAACGTATTTTAAGTGGATCTTTTTTAATTGGAGATCGCTCAAAAGATAAAAAGTTTGGCTGGTTAGTATCAGCATCAATTAATGATAATGATTTTGGGAGTGATAATGTCGAGGCAGAATGGTCTAATACATTTGCCTATAACGATGCGGCAGGTGAGGAGACAGAGTTAGATGTTAATCCATACACATCGGTTTTTGAAACGCGTAAATATCTTGTACAGCGGGTACGACGTAGTTTTTCTGCAAATATGGATTACAATTTTGACGAGAATAATGAGATTTATCTAAAGACCATGTATAACTGGAGAGATGATCGCGAGAATCGCTTTGCCTATTCTTCTGAAATTTTGGATGCTGAAGATATTGGGGTAGGAGACTTCGAACTTACAAATAATACTCCATCTCAATTTCCGGTTGAGGCTAAGAGAGAAACTAAAGGAGGTATTCCCGGAGGACGTACACAAAACAGACGTTTAGAAGATCAGCGAATGCAAAATTACAGCTTAGGAGGAAACCATATTTTTGGTAATTTAAAATTTACTTGGATGGGTTCTTTCGCTAAAGCTTCTGAAGAACGACCTAACGAACGTTATCTGGTTTATGCATCTGAATATGCAGTAAATAACACAGTAACAAATAACAGAAAACCACTGCATACTTCTGTAACTGCTGAGGATTTTACAGATTTTGAACTTGACGAACTTACAGAGGAATATCAGTTTACCGAAGAGAAAGATGTAAATTTCTTTGCCAATTTTGAACTTCCTGCGAACTTTTTTAATACGGAGAACGGAACACTCAAATTTGGTGTGCGTGGTCGTTTTAAGAATAAAAACAGAGAAAATAATTTCTTTGAATATTCCCCTCTTACTGGCAATCTGGATAATCTGTCACTAGTAAATCAGCGTGTATATACAGGTTCAGATTTTCTTGCAGGCTCTCAATATTCTCCAGGAGTATTTGCTTCAGCTACATTTTTAGGAAACTTAGATCTTAATAATACGGCAGATTTTGAAGGAGAAGCTGTTCCTGATGAATATCTGGGAGATAACTTTGATGTTACCGAGAATGTTTTTGCAGGTTATGTGATGACCAATCAAAAGATAACCGATAAACTTGATGTACTTGTAGGGCTTAGAGTAGAGAATACACGTATTGAGAGTACTGGAAACAGTTTTAATGTAGATGAGCCAGAAGATGTAACACAGGTTAATGATGAAAGCTCCTATACTAATATACTACCTGGGGTACATTTTAAATACAATGCTTCAGAAACCACTGTATTACGTTTTGCGTGGACAAATACTATTGCAAGACCTAACTATATAGACCTTGTGCCCTACAGACAGCGCGAAGATGATGAGATATCTATAGGTAATCCGCAGTTGAATCCTACAACATCAATGAATTTTGATTTTATGGCAGAGCGATATTTTGAATCTGTAGGTATTCTTTCCGGAGGTGTGTTTTATAAAAATTTAAACGATTTTATTTACACACAGAAAACAGATCAAGAGGATGGCATTGAGTTGTATCAGCCTTTAAATGGAGATAAAGCAACAATCTTTGGGGCAGAAGTTGCATTTCAAAGACAACTTGACTTCCTTCCGGGATTCTTGAAAAATTTCGGGATTTATGCAAACTATACGTATCTAAATTCTGAAGCTAAAGGAATTGCAAATGCAGATGGAGATATGAGAGGTGATCTTGATTTACCGGGTTCTTCGCCTAATATGTTTAATGCTTCCTTATCATACGGTGATAAGTGGTTTAATGCCCGCCTTTCTAGTAATTATGCAGATGCGTATATAGATGAGCTGGGCGGCGATGCATTTGAAGATCGTTTTTATGATGAGCAGTTTTTCTTAGACTTTAACGCTACGGTGTTTCTGTCAAAAAATCTACAGGTATATGCTAATTTAAATAATATTACAAATCAGCCATTGCGTTATTATCAAGGGGACAAAGATCGTACGATGCAAATGGAATATTACAGCACCCGTTTAACATTTGGAGTAAAATATGACTTATTTTAAGATGATAGCATTTAAATATATACTTGCTTTAGGTGGTTTTTCACTTTTAGTAGCCTGCGGAAGTAGTAAATCTCAATTACCGGAAATAAAGCCGGATATTATTACTGAACATGTAAAATACGATACAGATGATCCGGCAATTTGGGTTAATCCTCAAGATCCTTCACAAAGTATAGTTTTTGGTACAGATAAAGAAAGTGATGGTGCTATCTATGCATTTGATCTGAATGGTAAAATTATGGAGGCAAAGACAATAAGAGGAATTGAACGCCCTAATAATGTAGATCTTCGATATGGTTTTAAATTGAATGATTCTGTAACCACAGATATTATTGCTTTTACTGAACGAGAACGAAAAATGTTACGTATTTATTCGGTGCCGGCGATGCAACCTTTAGATGGTGGCGGATTTCCTGTATTTGAAGATGAGACTAATGAGAATTTTCAGAGTCCTATGGGTGTTAGTCTTTACAAATCTGCTGTAGATAGTTCGCTTTACGCAATTGTGGGTCGTAAAGCTGGTCCTGCAGACAAGTACCTATATCAATATAAAATTAAGCCTAAGTCTTTAGATTTGGTTGAATTTGAATTGGTACGGAAGTTTGGTCAGTTTAGTGGTAAGAAAGAAATCGAAGCGATCGCAGTTGATGATGCTTTAGGATTTATATATTATTCTGATGAGGGAGATGGTGTAAAAAAATACTTTGCCGAACCTCAAAAAGGAAACGATCAATTGGGTTCTTTTGGACTTGAAGATTTTCAAGATGACATTGAGGGTATTGCAATTGCCGCGTATGAAGATGGTTCAGGGATAATTATTGTTTCTGATCAACAACGTGGACAGTTCAATATTTACGACCGCAAGACAAATGCCTTCATAAAAGCCTTAAATCTTACTACAACAGAGACAGACGGTTGTGATGTGGTTACTCAACCTTTAAACTCAACCTTTAAAAATGGTCTTTTTGTTGCGATGAATGATGATGGAACATTTTATTTCTATGATTTAGCAAAATTGAACTAGTAGAAACTAATTAAACTAAAAACCCCTCTTAATTAACTAAGAGGGGTTTTTTAATGTGATTTATTTTGGTTAGAGTCCGGGATAAGTACCGGTAATGATTTCAACACCGTCGATAACCCATCCTACAATAAAGAATCCTGCAGTTAGAATAAAGACAATGTTCCATAAAATAGGGCTGCCCAAATACCATCTGTGAGCCGCAAAAGCACCTAAAAATAACCATAATAATATGGCTACAGTCTGACGATCTGCTGCAACAGCAGCAGGTGACATAAGTTCACTTGTAGCTTCTTCGGCAGTGTTAAGTTCTGTTGTAACTATTGCTTTACGCTCTACGGGAAAGCCTGCAAAAGTTGTTGTTGATATCATTAGCAGAAGTGCCAGTGAAAGAATAATTTTGAAATTCATAGAGTTTGGTGATTAAATTAGACTTTTAAAAATTACGCCATTTTGAGAAGAAAATCCTACACCGGTATATTGTTTTTGATTTGTTTAACTTTTTGCAATTCGTCTGTAGCACAAGAATTTGAGTTTTTTGGCGTAATTAAATTAAACGACACTTCACTTATAAGTTATAAATTATTATTTGATCGCGTAAATGATTCTATACAAGGATATTCGTTGACAGATTTTTCTGGAAAGCACGAGACGAAGTCAAATATCAAAGGTTATTATAATGCGGATAAAAACCTGTTGAGCTTTAAGGAATATGATATTGTTTATACAAAATCACCGGTGGTTCAGGAGGATTTTTGCTTTGTAAACTTTAATGGGAATGTTCGTGATCTCGATAAAGTGAAAGCTTTTAGTGGAGATTTTAAGGGACTTTATACAAATGGTGAGCCTTGTCTAGACGGTAAAATAGTTGTTAATTCTGGACAAGAAGTCCGTAAGCGTGTAGAGAAAATAGATAAGGTAATACAACGTTCCAGGAAATTCTCTGATTCTGTAAAACAGAATATAAAGGTAGCGCGGGTTTTAGATACGCTCACACGAAATATTATTGCAAAAAATGAAAACTTAAATATTTTCACACGAGATCAAAAGATAAAGCTTTCGATTTATGATGCCGGTAAAGAAGATGGAGATATTATTAACCTATTTGTAAACGGAAAACCCGTCCTGCAGAATTATACTGTTACACACACAAAAAAACATTTAGAATTTAAGTTAGAATCTCCTTCGACACTCATAAAAGTAGAAGCACTAAGTGAAGGCACATCATCTCCTAATACGGTGCGTCTAGAGGTAGAGGATAACCGCAATTTTGTACGAACAATTACAAATCTTAAGGCTGGGGAAACGGCAGCAATGACTATTATAAAAAAATAAGACCTCTATTACAGATTTCTGTAAGTATTGTATTATTAACAAATATAGATTTACCATTCATTAACAAATCTATATTATGAAGAAAATTACGTTAACAAGTTTAATTGCTTTAATGTTATTAACAAGTTGTGCAAGCATTTTAACAGGTTCAAAACGAAAAGTTTTATTTGAGTCAAATCCTAATGGCGCTAAAGTGTATGTCAATGGTTTTGAAAAAGGAGTGACCCCAGTTCAGATTAAAGTGAAAGCTGAAGATCGAATTGATTTTAGATTAGAGAATTATAAAGAGCGAGTAGTTGTTATGGATAGCGATTTTAATCTCGTATCAATTTTAAATGGTATATCAATTATAGGCTGGGGAATAGATGCTCTGACAGGTTCATTGAAAAGGGTAGACACAAAATATGTAAAGGTAGACTTGGAAAGTGTAGCCACAGCTTCCAATTATCTAGAAAAAGGAAGAATTCAAAGTGTGAGTATTAATACAGATGAGAAAATAGTAGAAACTGTAATCGTATTAAATTAGCATAACTAAAAAACCTCCGAAAATAATTTTCGGAGGTTTGTTTTAAATTTCTAAACAAATACTAGTATCTATAATATTCCGGTTTAAAAGGACCTTCGACAGTTACACCTATGTATTCTGCTTGTTCTGTGCTTAATTCAGTAAGCTCCACACCTATTTTTGCTAAGTGTAATGCAGCAACCTTTTCATCTAAATGCTTAGGAAGCATATAAACTTCATTCTCATAGCTCGCTGAATTTTTCCAAAGCTCAATTTGCGCTAATGTTTGGTTTGTAAATGAGTTACTCATTACAAAACTAGGGTGACCAGTAGCACAACCTAAGTTTACAAGACGACCTTCAGCCAGTAAAATAATATCTTTTCCGTCTATAGTGTACTTATCAACCTGAGGTTTAATTTCATCTTTAGAAGAACCATAATTTTCGTTCAACCAGGCAACTTGTATTTCATTATCAAAATGGCCAATGTTACAAACTATAGTTTTGTCTTTCATCGCCATAAAGTGCTCTGCACGTACGATGTCTTTGTTTCCAGTAGTAGTAATTACAATGTCTGCAGTGCCTACAACTGTTTCTAATTTTTTAACTTCAAAACCATCCATTGCAGCTTGTAGCGCACAAATAGGATCAATTTCAGTAACAGTTACAATAGACCCTGCTCCTTTAAATGAGGCAGCAGTTCCTTTACCAACATCGCCATAACCGCAAACAACAACACGTTTACCGGCAAGCATAATATCTGTAGCGCGACGTACAGCATCTACAGCACTTTCACGACAACCGTATTTATTGTCAAATTTAGATTTTGTAACGCTGTCATTAATATTTATAGCGGGCATTGGTAAAGTACCTTTTTTCACACGCTCGTATAAACGGTGAACACCCGTAGTAGTCTCTTCAGAAATACCTTTAATGGCAGCACCTAATTCTGGATATTTATCTAATACCATATTAGTTAAATCTCCACCATCATCAAGAATCATATTTAAAGGCTCGCGCTCCTCTCCAAAAAACAAAGTTTGCTCGATACACCAGTTAAATTCCTCTTCACTTAAGCCTTTCCAAGCGTAAACAGGAATACCTGCTGCTGCGATTGCTGCTGCTGCATGATCCTGTGTAGAAAATATATTACAAGAACTCCAGGTTACATCTGCACCTAAAGCGACAAGCGTTTCAATTAATACTGCGGTTTGAATTGTCATATGCAGACATCCTGCTATACGAGCCCCTTTAAGAGGTTGCTCGGCACCATATTCTTCTCTCAAAGCCATAAGTCCCGGCATCTCTGCTTCTGCTAATTCAATTTCTTTTCTACCCCAAGCAGCTAAAGAAATATCTTTAACTTTATAAGGTACATATTGTACTGTTTTCGTTGACATAGTCTTATATTTACAATTCTTATTTTTTGCAAAAATACGTAATAATCACTACTTAACGTGCCACTTTTCAAAACAATAACACCTAGTTCTACCACTCAAGTTTATATCTGGAAAGTGGAAGAATCTCTTGAAGTATTGTCTCAGAATGTAAATCTTACACCGCATTGCCAAGCGCGTTTTGATAGTATGAAGTCTGAGTTACATCGTAAAGGTTTTTTAAGTATTAGGCATCTCCTCCACGTGGCAGGGTATACAGATAAAGATTTATTTTATACGAGTAATGGCAAGCCACACCTCAACGATGGGAAGCATATTTCTATCACACATTCTTATAATTTTACAGCAATAATTGTAAGTGATACTTCTGAAGTAGGGATTGATATAGAAATGCAACGCGATAAGATTTTACGTATTGCTTCGCGCTTTACTCCATTAAAAGAGTACAGGACTCTTGCAAATGATGAGGCGTTAATACGTAAGCTCACTATAGTCTGGGGTGCTAAAGAATCTCTCTATAAAATTTATGGCGTTAAGGGTCTTAGCTTTTTACAACATATAAACGTAGCCGATTTTGATTTTGATGATGAGAAAACGACTGCTGTAATTAATTACCACGGAAGTCATTCTGATTACCAAATCGATTTCTTAGAGTTTGAAGGGTTTACCTGTGTATATGCACGTGCCATATGACAAATGATTTATTGCAAAATAAAAAAGAGGTATTGTCCACTATAAAAAATGCTATTACACGTGATCAACACCTTTTTGCTATCCTCTTTGATCCTGAAAATTTTACTTCTGAAAGTTTAATAAATAAACTTCGAAAACTACCACACCATACTACTCATATATTTGTAGGTGGAAGCACTGCAACGCAGGCACAAACCCAAGAAGCTGTGCGTATTATTAAAGAAAACACTCAACTTCCGGTAATTTTATTTCCTGGTGATTACAAGCACATTACTACCGAAGCAGATGCCGTTCTTTTTCTAAGCTTATTGTCTGGGGACAATGCCGAATATTTAATTCATCAGCAGGTTAAATCTGTGGCGGTCCTTAAAAACACAGATTTAGAAATTTTACCTACCGGATATTTATTGATTGATGGCGGTGTAGAAACAGCAGTGCAACGTGTGAGTAAAACACAACCTTTATTACAAGATAATATAGATTTAATTGTAAACACGGCTCTGGCTGGTGAATACTCAGGAAAACAACTCATTTATCTGGAAGCCGGTAGCGGTGCAAAATTTCCAGTTTCAGTAGAAATTATTAAAGCGGTTAAAAATGCCATTAGTATTCCGCTAATTGTAGGTGGTGGTATAAGAACTGCAAATCAACTTAATGATGCGTATACTGCCGGAGCTAATCTGGTGGTGGTAGGTAATGCTTTCGAAAAGGGTATTTATTAGTACCTTCTGCAAATAAACTTCAACTATAAAATTACAAAACTATAGGACTATGAATATTTCTGTCGAACTTACACTCACTCCTTTACAAGATAATTATGAGCCGGCTATTATAGATTTCATCAAATGTTTACGAGCAAGCGGACTAACAGTTTTAGAAAATCCATTAAGTACCCAGATATATGGTGATTATGATGAGGTAATGGAGTTGTTAAAGAAAGAAATGAAAACTGCTTTAGAGGCTGTAGAACGCGGCTTGTTATATATAAAAATTGTGAAATCTGACCGAAGTGATTATGAACCTCATTTTTGATTTCTTTTTTGGTCAGTATGCAGATTATGATTCCCTATCTATTGTCTTAGAGATAATAGCGGTAATCTTCGGATTATTATCAGTATGGTTTTCTAAGCAAAATAATGTTTTGGTGTATCCAACAGGTATGATTAGCACTGCACTGTTTGTTTATTTACTTGCTAAATGGGGGCTACTAGGAGATTTAATGATTAATGCCTACTATTTTTCGATGAGTGTGTATGGGTGGTATATCTGGACGCGTAAAGTAGATGATAAACATGTAACTCCTATTTCAAAAACTACTCGAAAAGAACATATATGGTCTGCTGTTTTATTTGTTCTTACACTCCTATTTGTATTTGTCATTTATACGGTTTTTGACAAGTGGAATAACTGGACGGCGTATGTGGATACTTTTACTACTGCAATTTTCTTTGTGGGAATGTGGCTTATGGCAAAACGTAAGATTGAGAACTGGATCTATTGGATTATTGGAGATATAATTTCTGTGCCCTTATATTTTCACAAAGGCTTCACATTTACCAGTTTTCAATATATTATTTTTACTGCACTAGCTATTTATGGTTTTATTGCGTGGAAAAAATACCTGAACAACAGCCCTGTGACTGTATAAAAATTGTGCTTTTTGGTCCTGAAAGTAGTGGTAAAACTACCATGTCCAAAAAATTATCAGAATACTACAAAGCAGCGTTTGTGCCAGAATTTGCACGCGATTATCTTCAGCAAAAATGGGAGAATAAGAAGCAAATATGTACTCCTGAAGATATCTTACCTATAGCGCAAGGACAAATTGAGCTTGAAAATAACGCCGTTAATTCTGGAAACAAAATGATTTTTTGTGATACAGACCTTTTGGAAACAAAAGTATATAGCGAAGCTTATTTTGAAGGATGGTGTGACCCAAGTGTGACTAAAGCTGCATTGGGTAACTCATACGATCTTTACTTTTTAACGTATATTGATATACCTTGGGAAGCAGATGATTTAAGGGATCGGCCAGACCAGCGTCAAGAAATGTTTGATCTATTTGAGCAGGCATTAATAGAAAATGACCGGCGGTACATCCTTTTAAAAGGAAATATAGAACAGCGATTAAATACGGCTATTAATCAAATTAACAACTTACTACTTTGAACTTTACAGACCAAGAAATTAGCGAAATAAGAGAGCACGGTTTAACTGAAAAACAAGTAGCATCTCAAATAAAACTTTTTGAAAATGGTGTTCCTAACGTTAAGCTTATCGCAGCTGCAACTATTTCAAAAGGAATATTTAAATTATCAGAACAGGAAGAGCTGAATTATCGAGAGATTTATGAGCATAAAAAAAAGAACTTAGAGATACTCAAATTTACTCCCGCTTCTGGTGCTGCAAGTAGAATGTTTAAAAGCGTTTTTAAGTTTCTCAATGATTATGATGCTGAAAAGGAAACGGTAAATGACTATTTAGAGCGAGCAGGTAGCAATGCGATGAAGCTGTTTTTTGCTAATTATGAGAAGTTTCCATTTTACGATCAAATTATTGATCAGCTTGAGGAAGAGGAATTGGCAACTGAAAGCTTAAAAAAATATGCTTTTATAAAAAAAATGATGAATGCAGATGGTGAAAACTTTGGCAACTTGCCAAAAGGATTAATACCCTTTCATTATTATGGTTCTTATAGTGCAACTGCTTTTGAAGAGCATTTGTATGAGGCTGCAGCTTATGCAGAAAGAGACGATCACGCTAAATTACATTTTACAGTTTCTCCAGAACATAAAGAGGCATTTGAGAATGAATTCAGTGATATTGAGTCTTCAGTAAGTACGTCAACAAATACAAACTTTGACGTTTCTTATTCTTTTCAAAAACCAGAAACCGATACTATTGCTGTTACCCCAGATAATAAAATGTATCGTAAAGAAGATGGTTCTTTACTTTTTAGACCAGGTGGTCACGGCGCGCTTATCGAAAATTTAAATGATGTAGATGCAGATGTGATTTTTATAAAAAATATCGATAATGTTTTAATAAATAGCAAAATTCAGGATTTAGCTAAAAGTAAACGCATGCTTGCGGGTGTTTTACTTGCAAAGCAAGAACAGGTTTTTAAATACGCAAGATTACTAGATGAAGATTCTATTACAGGCTCTGAGTTAAAAGAACTTTTGAAATTTTTAGAGAATGAATTTAGTACGCGTATAAGCGATGAATTTGATTCTTTTTCAAAAGAAGAGAAGAAATCTTATTTGATGAATATTCTTGACAGGCCACTTCGCGTTTGTGGTATGGTTAAAAATGAAGGTGAGCCGGGTGGTGGTCCTTTTTGGGTTGCCGATAAAGAGGGAGAAGTTGCTCTACAAATTATAGAAAGCGCTCAAGTAAATACAAAAGACCCTAAGCAGGAAGATATATTTAAAAATTCGACACACTTTAATCCGGTAGATATCGTAGCAGGGGTGCGTAATTATAAAGGAGAAAAATACAATCTATTAGATTTTGTGAATCCTGATCTGGCTTTTATAGCTAATAAGACCGATGGTGGTAATGAAATAAAGGCACTTGAACTTCCAGGATTGTGGAACGGAGCTATGGCCTTGTGGAATACATTATTTGTTGAGGTACCTCTTGAAACATTTAACCCGGTTAAAACAGTCAACGATCTTTTAAAGCCATCGCATCAGGCGTAATGAACAAAGATTTACTCTATACTGAATGTAATTTTAAAGCAGTACGCAGTAGTGGTCCGGGTGGGCAACATGTAAACAAAACTTCTACAAAGGTTATTCTAAGTTGGAGTTTAGAATTAACAACTGCTTTTGATGAGATTCAGAAAGAACGATTGGAGAAATACTTAGCTACAAAACTTACTAAAGATAGGATGATTGTTTTATCCTATGATCAAAGTCGTAGCCAGCATAAGAATAAAGAGACGGTTTTTACTAACCTTATTAAACTGCTTGAAAAGGGACTTCGAGTTCCAAAGCATAGAAAAAAGACCAAGCCCACGTTTGCTTCTAAACGGAAAAGGCTTGATAGTAAAAAAAGAACTTCAGAAAAGAAAAACAACAGAAGGCCTCCTAAACTATAAAATCCTTGAAGTTACAAAACGTAAAGTGTGGAGAAATTCCACACTTTTTTTGTGGAATAAACTCAGATTCCACAAATTCTACACAATAGTAAAATCCCACTAATTTTCATAAATACCTGTATTACAGATTTGTATAGCTATTAAGCTAGGAGTACTGTGTAATGGTACGGTTTTGCTATATACTATTATGAGTTTGATTGTAATTAGGCTCACAATTGAAATAAACTACAAACACTGAATAATGAAGAATCTAATAATGACAGTAGCAGCCGCAGCAACATTGCTTTTTTCTACGCAATGTGCAACAGCTCAAGAAACTGAAAATACAGATGTAGCCGTGAACAGTACGGAGGTTCAGGCGCCAATACAAGATGGCTTTGAAAAAGTTGAAACTTCAACATTACCAAAAATTATTACTGATGCCGTATTAGTAGATAAAGCTGGAGCGCAAGTAAGTGAAGCTTATATAAATGAAGATTTAAAAGTATACAAACTTGAACTTCAAATAGAAGGTCAGGATCCTCAAACAGCTTTCATTAATGAAGTTGGAAGATGGGTTGAAATTAAATAAGAATTCAAATTAACTATCAATATAAACCATAGTACAAACGTACTTATATAATTCAAAAATTATGAAAAAGTTAGTAATGACAGTAGCAGCCGCAACAACAATGTTATTTGCCGCTCAAAATATGACAGCTCAAGAAACTACACAAGATGTAGCAATGAATGAGACAGAAGTACAAGCACCGGTACAAGATGGCTTCGAAAAAATTGAAGCATCTGCATTACCAGAAGTAGTTACCAATGCGATCGAAGCTGACAAAGCAGGATCTACAGTAACTGAAGCATATGTAAATGAAGAATTAGGAGTTTACAAATTAATGCTACAAGCAGAAGGATCAGAAGCAGAAACAGCATTTATTAATGCAGAAGGAAAATGGGTTACTGTTGAGTAATCAGTTTTTAAAAAAATAAATAATACAAATCACGACCATTAGGTCACTCAAAATATACAATTATGAAAAAGTTAGTAATGACAGTAGCAGCCGCAACATCAATGTTATTTGCCGCTCAAAATATGACAGCTCAAGAAACTACACAAGATGTAGCAATGAATGAGACAGAAGTACAAGCACCGGTACAAGATGGCTTCGAAAAAATTGAAGCATCTGCATTACCAGAAGTAGTTACCAATGCGATCGAAGCTGACAAAGCAGGATCTACAGTAACTGAAGCATATGTAAATGAAGAATTAGGAGTTTACAAATTAATGCTACAAGCAGAAGGATCAGAAGCAGAAACAGCATTTATTAATGCAGAAGGAAAATGGGTTACTGTTGAGTAATCAGTTTTTAAAAAAATAAATAATACAAATCACGACCATTAGGTCACTCAAAATATACAATTATGAAAAAGTTAGTAATGACAGTAGCAGCCGCAACATCAATGTTATTTGCCGCTCAAAATATGACAGCTCAAGAAACTACACAAGATGTAGCAATGAATGAAACAGAGGTTCAAGCGCCAGTACAAGATGGCTTCGAAAAAATTGAAGCATCTGCATTACCAGAAGTAGTTACCAATGCGATCGAAGCTGACAAAGCAGGATCTACAGTAACTGAAGCATATGTAAATGAAGAACTAGGAGTTTACAAATTAATGCTACAAGCAGAAGGATCAGAAGCAGAAACAGCATTTATTAATGCAGAAGGAAAATGGGTTACTGTTGAGTAATCAATTTTTTAAAAAATAAATACTACAAATCACGACCATTAGGTCACTCAAAATATACAATTATGAAAAAGTTAGTAATGACAGTAGCAGCCGCAACAACAATGTTATTTGCCGCTCAAAATATGACAGCTCAGGAAACTACACAAGATGTAGCAATGAATGAAACAGAGGTTCAAGCACCAGTTGAAGGGTTTGAGCAGATTGAAGTTTCAGAATTACCAGTAACAGTTACAGATGCTATTGAAGCAGATAAAGCTGGGGCAGAAGTAACAGAAGCTTGGGTAGATAATGAGAAAAAAACGTTTAAACTTATTCTGGTAGCAGAAGGTCAAGAAGCTGAAACAGCTTATATCAATGCTGCAGGAGAATGGGTTGAACCAAAAGAGTAGTTTAATTCCCTTGAATTTTTAATCTATAGAATGGTTTAAAATTCAGAGAAAACCCCGACGTTAGTCGGGGTTTTTTTATGTGTAAAACGAATTGTTTTTAAAATATTGAATCTTTAATTCCGTTATTATTTATGATTTATTTGACCATAGCCCTACTTTAGGTTTAGTACTTTTAAATTTATAAAATAAAAGCAGTTGACTAGTATTCTTATTATTGAAGATGATGTGGCATTTTGCAAAATGCTAGAAACCTTTTTAGGCAGGCGTAATTTTAAAATCACAAGCGCATTTACTGCAGAAGAGGCTTTAAAAACTCTCAAATCATCTACCATAGATTTAGTGTTGACTGATGTGCGTTTGCCAGATGATGATGGCTTAAGCATATTAAAATATGTTACTACGCTTCCTAAAGAAATTCCGGTAATTCTTATGACAGGCTATGCAGAAGTCAATAAAGCGGTGCAAGCTATGAAAGAAGGGGCTTTTGATTATATTTCAAAACCAGTACGGCCAGATGAATTACTTCAAATTATAGAGAAAGCGCTTCAGACAGATACTACACCTTCAGCAGCAAAAAAGCCCGAGAAAAAAGCAGACGTAGCACCTCTGGATAAGAAGGAAGGTCTAAATTCAAAATACATCAAGGGTATAAGTGATGCCTCTGCAAAACTCAATCAATATGTAGACTTAGTAGCGCCTACAAATATGTCTGTATTGGTTATTGGAGATAGTGGAACCGGGAAAGAGTATGTTGCAAAAAACATTCATGATAAAAGTAAACGCAGTCAAAATCCGTTTATAGCAGTTGATTGTGGAGCAATCCCGAAAGAATTAGCTAGCAGCGAATTTTTTGGTCATAAAAAAGGATCATTTACAGGTGCTTTGTCCGATAAAACCGGACATTTTGAGGCCGCAAACGGAGGTACTTTGTTTTTAGATGAAATAGGAAACCTTTCTTATGAACTGCAGGTACAGCTTTTACGTGCTTTGCAAGAACGTAAAGTAAAGCCGGTAGGAGCAAATACAGAAATTCCGGTAGATATACGAGTTGTTGCAGCAACCAATGAAGACCTTTCTGAGGCGGTAAAAAAAGGTGATTTTAGAGAAGATTTATATCACAGACTCAATGAGTTCTCTATTAAAGTACCTCGATTGAGTAAGCGTAAAGAAGATTTACGATTGTTTGTGAGCTCGTTTCTTGAACGAGCAAATAAAGAATTAGAAAAGGAGGTTACTGGTTTTAGTGAAGAGGCTATGCGAGCCATGGAAAACTATGACTGGCCGGGAAATCTTAGAGAATTACAAAATATTGTTAAGCGTACCGTATTACTTACTCAAGAAAGTACAATTAATATAGACTTGTTGCCAGTAGAAATCACTGCATTTAAAGTTGATGATTCTAAACAGGATTACCGTTTGTTTAAAAATGCTAATGAACAGGAACTCATTCTGGATGCATTAGAAGAGGCTAATGGTAATAAGAGTAAAGCAGCACGAATTCTCAACGTAGATCGTAAGACGCTTTATAATAAACTAAAGCAATACGATATTAAGCTGTAAATTTTTCACGTAAATCTGCCAGCATTTCTTGTGTAGTGTTATCTACAATTGTAATTAACGATTTCAATACCTTTTTAGAGAGTAATGTGCCTTCAGGATTTTCTAATTTCTCCAGTATTTTTATTATTTGTCCTGCTTCTAATTGCCGCATCATCGGAAGCATTTTATGAGCGACTTCTTTTAATCTTTCGGGGTCTTGGGCGTACGTATTGAGTGCTTTAAGATTTTCTTCAGCGGTTTCTATAAATACTAAAATAATAGACTTTAAGGATTCTGGGTCGCCATCGGCAAAAACAGATAAGGTTTCTAAATTGTATAATGATTCCGATGTATCAGATTTACGATCTTCAGTATCCACTGAAAAATCAACGTCATTAATTATAGCAATTAAATGATCTGGTTTGTAGGGTTTTTTTAGGTTTCCTGTAAAGCCTAAATTCTTATAATCTGAATCTTCCAATTTTCCATTTCCAGATAATGCAATGACCGGAATAGTTTCAAACCTTTTTAAAGCTCTAATCTTTTTAATGAATTCGATCCCATCAAGAACAGGCATTTGTATATCTGTAAGTACTAAATCAAAATTTTCTTCCTGAAGTAAATCAAGTGCTTCGAGTCCGTTTTTTGCGGTGCGTATACTGTAAGGGAATTTTTTTAATGTCTCCTGAGCAAGCTTAATTTGCATAGGCTCATCATCAACTAAAAGTATTTGTTTTGGAGTCAAATCTTTCCTGTTGTCTGAAGGTATAGTGCTTATTTGATTTATACTTTGAGTACTCTTCTCAATAGGAATAATCAACGTAAACGAACTCCCTTTGCCAAGATCGCTTTCTAAAAGAAGTTTACCATTTAATAAATCTGCCAACTTCTGAGAGATCGAAAGGCCGAGTCCAAATCCTCCATATTTCTGCGAAATATGGTCTTCAGCCTGCGAAAATTCTTGAAAAATAAGTTTCTGCTTGTGTTTAGCGATTCCGATCCCAGTATCTTTAATAGAAATTTTTAGATCTTTCTTATCCAGTGCTGCAGTAATAGTAATTGATCCTGCATCTGTGAACTTATACGCGTTAGTAATTAAATTAGAAAGTATCTGTTTAATACGAAAAGGATCGCTTAAATAAAGATTATCAAGTGTTTGCGGGATAGCCACATTAAGTGTGACATCGGGTTTACCTTTAGCAGGAACAGCCACCGTAATTACATCTTCGATAAGATTTTTAGGATTGAAAGGTATCTTCTCAATTTTAATTTTTCCGGCTTCTAATTTCGAGAAATCCAGTAAATCATTTACTAACTGAAGCATGTACTCACCAGATTTTCCTATTGTCTGTAAATACCGTTTTTGTGTATCGTTTACTGCTGTTTTTTGAAGTAGGTCTGTAAACCCTAAAACTGTATTTAGCGGGGAGCGCATATCATGCGTAATCGTAGCCATCAATTGTTCCCGGCTTTTGAGCAAGTTTTGTGCTACTTGATTGCTTTTTTGTAATTCGGTATTGTATTGCTGACTTCTTGAAGCATCTTTAAAAATCATTATGACAAATCCTAAGGCCAGTATAATACTTATAATCCCGATGATTTTTAAGGTTTGAGAAATCTCTTCGATACGTGAATTAAGAAGATCTTCCCGCTGTTTAGCAGATAGCATACCTTCTTGCTCAAACGAACTCAAGAGTGTTCTAATTTTTAAGTTGATCTCTCGATCGTTTTTAAGTAAGTTGTTCTCTTTATTTATAATGTCTATTTCCAGCTGTTTTTTTCGGTCTTCAATTTTAGCAAGCGTTTCTCTAACCGTTTTTGCCATCGAAGTAAGATTTTGATCTGGATCTGCATTATCTTTTCTCAGATATTCCAGATAATCAACAATCACTTTCTTAGTATATGCGTCTACAGAATCTAAGCGCGGATCATTTTTATAATCCTCAAAATAAATATCCTCTTTAGTAAGTTCAGATAAAGCTTCATCATAATAATTACGCGAGTACTGCTCTCTACGCAGTTGCACCATAGTGCTTATATTCTGGGTTTTTGTTCGTAATAATATTTGAATACTATCAAGTTGCTGTATGAGCATTTTTGTTGTGGTAAGCGCCCGCAGAGAATCGAGTTGCGGCGATATACTGTCTACGATAACGCGATACTGTTTAAATTGATCCTGAGACCCAGTTGCCATCGCAGTTCTGCCTATAGTTTCTGCCTCATAGAGGTAACTAAGCGCGTTGCTCGTGTAGGTAAGCTTCTTGTTTGTCATCCCGTTTTCTTTTTCTGGATAGATAAACGTTTTGATCTGAGGATAAATAAACCAAACTCCCACAATTATTAAAAGTGCAATAAGCATATATCCCGCCAGCACTTTTAAAGTAATAGATCGCTTTGTATTTTTCATAGGTATATATTCAATTTAAAAATAATCTTATGTAAAACAAAAGCCCTTAATTTTTTTATAAAAGCAGAAATATTATCCTACATTTGCCGCCTAATCTCAAAGGGGTGCTTAAACTTTCTATTTAGAAACGCAAGCTGAGATCATACCCAATGAACCTGGGCAGGTAATGCTGCCAAGGGAAATGTTTAAACAGGAAAAGAATATCTTATAATCTGTTTAAACTGCATTGCGAACTAGTAATACAATCACAGGATAATTGCCCCTTTTATTCGTAATAATTTTTACGAATGAAAACTCTTTTATTTGCGTGCATTGCTTCCGTAACAACTTTAGGAACATTTGCACAAAAAACACCATCAGACACTACAAGTGTCAATACCTTAAATGAAGTACTGGTAAAATCTGTGCGTGTAAACGCAGATTCTCCTATTACCTTCAGCAACCTTTCTAAAGCCGAAATTAACGAGCGAAATTTAGGTCAGGATCTTCCTATTTTACTTAATTATTTGCCTAGCGTAGTTACAACATCAGATGCGGGTGCCGGTGTGGGTTATACCGGTTTTCGTGTTCGGGGAACTGGAAATCAAGGCATCAACGTTACTATAAATGGAATTCCATATAATGATTCTGAAAGCTTGACAACATTCTTTGTTAATCTTCAGGATTTTAGCAGCTCTGTGCAGAGTTTACAGTTACAGCGTGGTGTGGGAACTTCTACAAATGGAGCCGGTGCTTTTGGAGCAAGTTTAAATATACTTACTGAAGCAATAGACAACAAAGCATACGCCGAAGTTAGTGCTTCAGGAGGATCATTTAATACTCGTAGAGCTAATGTAAAATTTGGGACAGGATTAATTAATGAGCACTATAGTTTTTCAGGAAGATTATCAACGATAAAATCTGATGGGTATGTTGATCGCGCCAGCTCTGATTTAAAATCCTATTATTTACAAGGAGGATATCGCGATGAGAATACCTTGATTAAGGTAATTGGATTTGGTGGAGAAGAAGTTACCTACCAGTCGTGGAATGGTATTGATGCGCAAACGCTAGATACGAATAGAACGTTTAATCCTATAGGCTTTCAGTATGATGATGCTGGCAATCTGCAAGGCTTCTATGAGAATCAGGTAGATAATTACAAGCAAGATCATGTGCAGATATTGTGGAATCAAAAATATGGAAAAGGCTGGTCAACAAATCTCAGTTTAAACTACACATTTGGCCGAGGTTTTTTTGAAGAATATGTTGACTCCTGGTATTATGCAAATGTGAACTTTAGCAATGATGCTACTTTTGATTTTATAGGCTGGGAGCCTTATGAAGTTGAGGGTTCTTTACTAACCGATACCGATTTAGTACGTCGTCGCTGGTTAGATAACAGATATTATGTCGCAAACTTTACAACCAATTATCAAAATGAAAAAGTCGATTTTGATGCCGGGGTTTTTGGAAGTATATATACGGGTGATCACTATGGAGAAATCACGTGGGCTCGCTATTTTTCACAAACTGAAGAGCCGGGATATCGTTATTATTTTGGGACAGCAGATAAGAATGAGTTTACCACATTTGCTAAGGCTACGTGGCGTATAGACGATACCTGGAGTGTTTTTGGAGATTTACAAGGTCGTTTTGTAAGTTATGAAACATCTGGTCTCAATGACGATCGGGAGGATTTTGTAATTGATAAAAATTATTCATTTTTTAATCCTAAAGCAGGCTTAACTGTTACTCTTGATGCCTCAAATAAGGTTTATGCCTCTTATGCGCGGGCAAACCGGGAACCTAATCGTACCGATTTTGAAAACGGAAATCCAGTTGCAGAAAGCCTCAATGATTTTGAATTAGGCTATCGATTTACTAAGGAGCGAGCTCGTATTTATGCAAACCTGTATTATATGGATTATCGTGATCAGCTAGTATTAACAGGAGCAATTGATGATGTGGGCGCTCCTATACGTCAAAACAGTGGGTCAAGTTATCGTCTGGGATTAGAGGTAGAGGCTGCTGTAGAGCTTGTGCCGGGTATGCTGGCGATGTCTCCAAATATTGCTTTAAGCACAAATAAAAACAGAGATTTTGTTTTTGAGAGAGATGGAGTTTTACAAAATTTAGGCAATACAACAATTTCTTTCTCTCCGGAAATCGTTGCAGGAAATCGATTAGACTTTTATCCTATTCAAAATTTAAGATTATCCCTTCTTTCAAAATTTGTAGGAGAACAGTATTTGGGAAATATTGATGCAGCAAGTTCTAAACTTGATAGCTATTTTGTAAATGACTTCAATATACAATATGACCTGCAAAATATAGGATTTGCAAAATCAATCACATTAACAGCATTAGTGAATAATATTTTTAGTGAAGAGTATGTTTCAAACGGATATTTCTTTACTTATGATGATGACTTTACAAATCCAGGTACAGTAACTACTATTGAAGGTGCCGGTTATTATCCGCAGGCAAAAATTAATTTCTTAGTGGGAGCGACGGTGAGATTTTAAGTTAAAACAATTGATACGAGTAGGATATTAAAAAATTAAAAGGAATAATATTTTCAATGTAGGTGCTTTGACCGAGCTCAGTGACAGTGGTTCTGGTGAATCTATTCTGATTAGATAAATTGTTGAAGCTAGCATTTAACGTGTATTTTTTATCATATGGTCTAAATTCTAACGAACTATTTAAAATAATTATCAAATCTGTTCCATTATCTAAGTCAGGGATTATACCTTTCGCATTAAATCGTACTTTGATTTGTTTTATTGGGTTGTAATTAATGTCTAATTTGTTTTCTACGAAGCGTACTATAGTTAAGTTATTGACACTTTTATTATTAGAAACCCCAAATGTAAAAGAGGTTCCAAAATTTACCTTTCCTGTAAAAGAACTTTGGTAATCCAGTTTAGTGAGATAACTATTTAACTTATTCTCTTGCACAACACCAGATATACGATTATCATAGATAAAATTGACGTAATCAAATCTTACTGAAAATTTAGAAAACCAATCAAAAAATAACTTATCTGCAACTAGTGTCGTATTAAATAACTGGTTGCTTTTATTAGAAATGACTAAAACAGTGTTCAGACTATTATTAGTAACATCCGTTGATGATATAAAAGGATTAAAGCGCGTTTTATGATTTGCAGAGGCTCGTAATCCCAATCCTCGAATAGGATAGTAATATTTAAAGTTCAAGCTTATATTTTGTGTGTTTAGTAAGATGGGAGATCTGTCCTTATACGATGTCGTATAATATATGCTTCGGAATATAGGTGTAGGATTTAGTTTAACGAGGTCTAATGGCTTTTGATTAAAGGAATACGAAGCTTCTAAACTTGATTTTTCATTAAAATAATAACTCATTGAAAATGTTGGGTCAAAGCTAAATTTTTTCAAATCACCCGATAGTGTGGTTAAGTCTCTAAAGTATATAGAGTTATTAGCTCCTAGATTTAGTTTTCCGAAAGATTTTAAATAACTTGTATTGAGACTTATATAGTTATTTACAGCGTCATTAAAATAGGGCAGTAGTGTATAATCTGTCGTCTGCAAAAATGTTTTAAGGTTTTGCAAAATATGACCTACGCTTAAACTCTGGCTAAAATTAAAGGTGCTACCCTTTGTAAGAAATTCTAGTTTACCCAAACTACCTCTTTGAGTTTGAGCGAGCCCTTGTTTTAGAATTGTAGCTCCAGAAGTTAATTGTGTGCCATCTGAATATGTATTTCTTTCAACGATCTCCTTATAAATAAACTCTCCCTTAAGTTGCAGTGCAGATTTATCATTTAACTTATGGGTGTAGTTTAAAATGTGATTTGTAAGTATTTCTTCATCAGCATATGTCAATTCACTATCACGAGCCTGATTTAGTTCAAAATTAGAAAAATAGAAATTTTTTAACCTTGAAAAGTTTACTATGTAATTTAGATTGGATTTTTTATTGATTTCGCTTAGAAGCTCTGCTGTAATATCAAAAAGACTAGGGTTTAGATTGAGGCTATTGTTTTGAACAAAGTTATATAAGGTATCATCAAGAACAAAGGCTTCCGCTAGCTGGTTACTTGTAGATAGCTGATCCTTATAGCTGTTGAAGTTTAATTTTAAGTTTTGCTTATTGGATAATTTTAGTGAAGTATTAGTGTTAGCCCAAAACTGCTTATTTCTTATTACATATTTTGCATCAAGATCAGAGGCATTAAGACTTTTTGGGGTCAATGGTGCTATTGGATTTATTGTTGCCCCACTTAGTTCTGCACTGATTTTGGATGAGCTTGCAAAGTCAAGGTTAGAATTGTTTTGACCTGAATTATTAAAGTTTAGTATCGAAAAATTTTTAACTTTCTTAGAAACCGTTAGACTATTTAGATCAAAAAGGTGTCTTGATTTAAAACCTATTCCTGCAAGACCATATAGTGAAAACGAAATTTTCTTGTCTTTTAATTTAAGATTTATTGCAACAGCATCTGTTTGCTCAATATTTTTTAATAATGGATTTTTTGAGTAGCGCTCTATGGCTTCAATTGATTCTACTATTTCAGCAGATATATTTTTTGTTCCAATGCTATAATTACTAGAGAATAAATCATCATTTTCCAGTAATAAAGCCGTGACATCTTTTCCTTTAAATTTTAATTTTCCAGATTCTAAAACTTCTATGCCCGGAAGTTTTGCTAATATGTCTATTACCTTTTTTTCTGAACCGTCTAAGAATTTATCCAGTTTGTATGTAGTTGTATCCTTCCTCATACGTATTCCCCGGTCTTTAGAGATAAGTTTAACCTCTTCTAAAGTCGTAACACTTTTAGCCATTTTGATACTCAAAAATCTGGAGACTTCTTGATTTGAAATAGGTATTTCTACTGTTTCATATCCTAAAGAAATAACTTTTAGACCTAATTCATGATTTTGTGAATTTTCTTTGAAAATCAGTTTAAAATGACCCTTATTATCAGAGGAGGTAAAAGCCATAGCCTCATTTTGGGTTTTATCATAGAGCGTAATTGAAACATAAGGTAATACAACTCCATTTTCCTCTTCAACAATACCTTCTATAGTAAGAGTGTGTTGAGTGTAAGAATATGGAATAAATATAAAGGTAAACAGCAGGAAAAAATTAATTTTTATTAAGGTCATAAACCTCTATGTTTTCACTAAAATCTGTAGTGATTTTACCATTATATTTATTTTCAATAAGTTCTTTTTTTGTTTGAAAAATTCTTTTAGCTTTTTCAATTATCTCATCCCAGTTAGAAGTTTTTTCTCCTTTAAATGGATTTTCTATAGAAAGATCTTCATTTGTAATGCTCAATTCATAAGCTTTATAATGTGTTCTGTTATCTTGATCTACAGCTTCTAAAATAAGTCCCGGAAGACCATTTAATTTCCAAGGGCCATCCCTAAAAGGCACATCATAAGTAAAATAAACCTTGTAATTACGACCCCTAAAATTTGTAGTTGCCGCGTGGCACATATAATTGAGTATTTTTTTTGTTTCTCCCGGTATAAGTATCCACTTAAACAGATCTAGACTGTCTTTTAAAATAGATTTTTTCTGGTAGTTAATGTTTGAATAGCAATAAATATTACGGCTTTTAAAATCTTTATAAAGTGGTATTTCAGCATCTAATTTTACACCAGTATATTGGTCATTATCATTTAAACTTACTGTACCTGGAGCAAATTCTTTTTTATAATTAGTATATATTGATTCAGTAGGAGTAGCGACTAGAGTTGCTTTGGTTGTCATTTGCTCTTCCAGAGAATAGTATGAATCAGTATAATCGTAGGAGACTTTAAGTACTGGATTGTTTTGAGAATAGCAGGTTAGAGAACTAATAAATCCTAAGAAATAAATAGTGATTTGTGACATTCTCTTTGATAAAATAATTATGGCCATTTGGTTTAGTGTTTAATTAAAACTCCAACCTAGCCATGGAGTCACGAGCTGCAGTGTAAGTTGAAGACTCACAACAGTAGTTGGTTCCGCCCTCTGCGTAAATACATTAGACAAATCCATCTTCAGTAGTGTATTAAAAATCACGCGAATCTGAGTTTTTTCAGTAGCGAAGCTCATGGACATTGCCAATACTAATGGTATAAATAATAATTATTTCTTGAAATTATAAAAAAATTAAATTCAAAAATATTTCTCATTAGTTAAAAAAAAAGTTAAATATAAGGTTAACTTTCTGACTGGTAAATTTTTAGATTTGTTATTCTCATTTTATTTGGTTGCCAAATTTCAAATTCCAGTTTATCACCCAGAAGATTCACTGAATATGGTGAAAGTGCAACAGAAATCGCTTAATAATTTTTAAATGAGTAATGATCCGGTTTGGATAAAACCGGATTATAAATAAAATGTAGAATCTTACTGAATCTCTTTTTAATTAGAAACAATAATGTTGTTTCCGCTTTGCGAAACACGGTATTCTATTAGAGTATAGGGTAATTGCTTACTTAAATCCTGACCTGTATATAATGTATACTCATTTCCTTCGCATGAACATGCTGCTTCTACTCCATTCAGCGCCATTGCCGAGCAATCATTTGGTACGTGATTGGGATCTGTAGCTTCCCAGGCACGTATTCCAGAGCCGGTATTAATTACAAAAATACCACGTACGCCGGCATTAGATACGTAGATCGCATTTCCCGGAAATTGCAAAACACTATACTCGGGGAAATTTGTGTTTAGATTAATTGAAAAAGAGATAGGATTGACATTAGGATTTGTAGTTCGATTGTCGTCTGTACTACAAGAAAATAAAAGTGCGCAGAAGATACAAGCAGCAATACAATTTCCTGCTAATTTTAGTGAATGAGTAATTGTCAATTTATAAGATTTTAAAAGTAAGAATTAATAAATTCGTATATTAGCAACACATAATCCCGTTTTTGATGGGATTTTTTGTGTTTATAGCTCTGCGAACGAATTAAGGCTGCAAAAGGCTAATGATAAAACGAAGATACGCAGATTACATTGTATTTAATAAATGAAGTTATGAGTAAGGTAGCATACTATACAGCAGAAGGATTAAAGAAATTAAGAGACGAACTTAACCAGTTAAAAGATGTTGAGCGTCCTAAATCTTCTCAAGCTATTGCCGAGGCAAGAGATAAGGGTGATTTAAGTGAGAATGCAGAATATGATGCAGCTAAAGAAGCACAAGGAATGTTAGAAATGCGTATTTCTAAAATGGAAGAAATAGTTGCTAATGCACGTATTATAGATGAATCTCAGTTAGATACTTCTAAAGTGCTCGTTCATTCTACGGTTAAAATCAAAAACCAGGTTAACGGCAGTGAAATGAAATATAAACTTGTAGCTCAAAGTGAAGCAGATCTAAAAACGGGTAAAATTTCGGTAGACTCTCCTATAGGCAAAGGATTATTAGGGAAGCAAGTAGGCGATGTAGCAGAAATAAGCGTACCTAATGGAACGGTTAAGTTTGATATTGTTGAAATTACAAGAGACTAAATTCCATTATAAGGCTTTAATAAAATTGAAAAAGTAATTTAAATAATAACGATGGCATCTGTTTTCACTAAAATAATAAATCGCGAAATTCCTGGTCATATCGTAGCAGAAGACGATAAGCACATAGCAATTCTAGATGTTAATCCTAATGCAAAAGGTCACACACTTAGCATTCCTAAGAAAGAAGTAAACAAACTATTTGATCTTGACCAGGATGACTATCTACAGCTAATGAGTTTTAGTAGAAAAGTGGCAATCGCACTCGAGAAAGTTATTGACTGCAAGCGTATAGGGGTATCAGTAATAGGCCTTGAAGTGCCACATGTCCACGTGCATTTAATACCACTAACAACTATGGAAGATGCCCGATTTATAGAGAAAAAATCATTTACCAGCGATGAGTTTAAAGAATTGGCTGCTAAAATAAATGCCGCCTTATAATTTAATATGTATCCAATAAAGTTATAAGCCTCGAATTTACTTCGGGGCTTTTTTTTATTGTTGTTGTAAACTATAAATAGCAAAAGCGGCACCTGCAATAGCAAGAGTAATACCTACAAAAAGACCTACTGCAAGTGGTTTAAAACGAGTATAAGTTTGCGGGCTTCCCATTCGTTTTAGATTGTACAAATAAACTCGATCAATCTCATCTGTCCAGAGTGCAGGATAGATAACAGTCTCGCAGTGACTGCAATTAAGTTCTCCTTTAATCTCTTTTGTGGCTTTGCTTACCATTTTAGTTTCTACAATTTTGTTAGAAAAACTAAACACAAGGCCATCTTGGGCAAAACATTTAGGACAATTGTTACGTATTTTGGACTCCCCAAATTTAACGTACGAAGTAGGCATAATTCATCTGTTGATTGATGCCGCTAAATTAAATTATTTAGCTAGATCCACCAGATTAATTTGTGCATATTGAAGAAGCATAATAGTTTTTGCATCTTTAATGGCTCCTGTTTCTAATAGTTTAAGAGCGTCTTGAAACTGGTATTCAAGAACTTCTATATTTTCAGTTTCATCAGAAGCGCCGCCGCCTTCTGATACTTTTTGTTTTTCAGAATATTCAGCTATAAAGAAGTGCAAAATTTCGGTCACAGATCCTGGAGACATATAGGATTCAAATATTTTTGTAGCGTTAGCTAGTTTATAACCGGTTTCTTCTTCTATTTCTTTAAGAATAGCAGTTTTAGGATCATTTTCATCGAGCAGGCCTGCGCATGCCTCTATCATCATTCCGTCCTTATTCTTATTTAAATATGTGGGCATTCTAAATTGACGCGTAAGAATAATAGTCTTTCGCTTTAAATTATAAAGTAGTACTACCGCTCCATTTCCTCGGTCGTAAGCTTCCCGAGATTGTTTTTCCCATACTTGATCATTGCTGAGGTATTCAAAATCTACTTTATGAAGTGTATACCAGTTGTCTGATAATACAGAAACCTTCATATTTCTTATGCGATCATTCATTAATCTACTAGTTTGAGAGCTATTTGAAATGTCGTTCCTTTATTTATCTCACTATGTAAAACGCGTACCTGCCCATCGTGATATTCTTCAATAATACGTTTTGTGAGTGATAAGCCAAGACCCCAACCTCGTTTTTTTGTAGTATAGCCGGGTTCAAATATAGTTGAGAAATTCATTTTAGGTATTCCTTTTCCAGTATCCTTAATTAGGATTTTAGCATAGCGCGTATCTCTTTTTAACGTTAGTTTCAAAGCTCCTTTTCCTTTCATTGCATCGATAGCATTTTTGACAAGGTTTTCTATACTCCAGGCAAAAAGTTCTTTATTAAGCATAACATACAGCTCTCCTTGTGGGACATCTATGTCAAAATCGATAAGTTTTGAACTGCGTTTTGACAAATATTCAAATGCCTCCTGTGTTTCTAAAATGATATTGGTGCGTTCTAATTTTGGAATACTCCCTATTTTAGAAAATCTACCGGTAATTGTCTCCAGTCGCGAGATGTCCTTATTTATTTCTACAAGGTATTCTGGATTTACATTTTCACTCTTCAAAATCTCAGTCCATCCTACTAGGGATGATAAGGGAGTTCCTATTTGATGAGCCGTTTCTTTAGCCATTCCTGCCCATACTAAATTTTGTTCTGAAGCCTTTGAAGTTGCGTAGAAGAAATAAATTAAGGCAATAAAGAGAATAACAATAATTACCAGGACAATGGGGAAGTATTTCAATTGGTTTATAACCGGAGAATGGCCATAATAGGCATACTGCAAATCACCGCCTGTAATATCAATGCGTATAGGTTCATTTTCAGCAGCCATTTCCATCAACAACTCTTGAGACTTTACAGCATCTTTTAAAACCGACTCTGCGATATTAATGCTGTTTACAATACTGTCCTGATCATCGGTTATAATAATAGGAATGTATTGATTCTTAGAATTGATTTTTTGACTAAGCGCATAATACTGATTTATATCTTCGGTATTAAAAGCTTCCATAGAAGAGGCCCAGATTTGCATACGATCTCGTTCTGATTGCTTAAGCTGATCAAAAAACAAAGAAACATTCCACAAAATAAGGGCGGTTATGACAACCGCAGCAAATATGATAAACCAGCGTGAAAAGCGCTGATCTGGATTAAAGGTCATACTATTATTGTCTTAAAAAGGGTAAAAAATTATACGCAACGGCCATCTGCAAATCTTAGATTTTTTAACCAATTATCATTAGTCTTTAACTAATAGACTTAATTAAATATAATGCATTTCTAACGCAATTATTGTAATCAAAACGGTTTTAAGTATACGGCTGTATGCCTACCTTTGCAAAATGAGCAAAGAATTTGTTACAATTGATCCTGCAGAGACAGATAATGCCAGCGTTTATGGTATTTTATCTGGAGCAATAGGTCCGCGCCCTATAGCATTTGCAAGTACTCTCGACGCAGAGGGAAAGCCTAATCTGGCGCCGTATAGTTTTTTTAATGTATTTAGTTCTAATCCTCCTGTGGTCGTGTTTTCGCCAGTGCGAAGAGGCAGAGATAACACTACTAAGCATACATTAGAAAATATCATAGCTACGGGTGAGGTTGTAATTAACAGTGTGAGTTATGCGATGGTGCAACAAATGTCGCTTACCAGCACAGATTATGATGCAGGTGTAGATGAGTTTGTTAAAGGCGGTTTTACAAAGGAAGCCTCTGAATTTGTAAAACCGTACAGAGTCAAAGAGGCTCCGGTTCAGTTTGAATGTAAGGTAAAGGAAGTTGTCGCCTTGGGTACAGAAGGTGGCGCAGGAAATTTAGTGATTTGTGAAATTGTAAAAATACATTTGCAGAAGGCGATTTTAAATGCAGACAATTCTATAAATGAACATAAATTAGATCTTGTTGCCCGTATGGGAAGCAACTGGTACACCCGAGCAATTGATGGTATGTTTGAAGTACCAAAACCTTTGCGTAATTTAGGTGTGGGTGTAGATCAAATACCAGAAGAATTTCGTTTAAGTACTATTCTTACGGGTAATGATCTCGGAAAACTGGGGAACGTTGAGCGTGTTCCTTCTAAAGAAGAAATTAATGCATTTTTAGAACAAGATGATGCATTAAAACTGCTTGTAGAGCGTAAAGACACAAATGCACTACATTCAAAAATACAAGATTTAATTAATCAAGATAATACAGGTGATGCATGGAAATTAATTTTAGCCTAAATTGTAGAGGCTTTTATAATACTAAATAACAACGATGGAAGTACAGGGAAAAGTAAAAATGGTAGGCGATACGCAAACGTTTGGAAGCAATGGCTTTAGAAAGCGTGAAATTGTAGTAACCACAGAAGAGCAGTATCCACAACATATTATGGTTGAGTTTGTTCAAGACAAGACAGACTTACTAGATAGCTACAAACCAGGTCAAAATGTGAAAATAAGCATTAACCTACGTGGTCGTGAATGGGTAAACCCACAGGGTGAAACAAAATACTTTAATAGTATACAAGGATGGAGAATCGAAAATCTTGAAGGTTCTTCTCCAAGTGGAGCAGGAATGCCTCCTGTACCACCGGCAGATCAATTTGAACCAGCATCTAATTTTGATGATGACGATCATGATGATTTACCATTTTAATAGATTTAAAAATTTTAAACACCCCCTGCAATTTTAAAATTGCAGGGGGTGTTTTTTTTAGCGTATAACTTCTTTCAAACTTAATACTTAGCATCATCGTTTATATTAATGAACATCAGCCTTTTCCAGATTACTCGTATGCCGATGATGACGGGTTGCTGGCAGTAGGAGCAGACCTCTCTGTAAACCGACTATTAGATGCCTATTCTAAAGGAATTTTCCCATGGTATAATGATGGGCAGCCTGTTTTATGGTGGTCACCAGATCCTCGAATGGTTCTTAAGCCCCAACAGATTTACATCTCAAAATCTATGCGTAAGGTTTTAAGATCTAATTTATTTGAGGTTACTTATAATACAGCATTTATAGATGTCATGCTTAACTGTAAACGTATTAAACGCGAGGGGCAAGCAGGTACCTGGATAACTAATGAAATGTTAGAGGCCTATCAAAAACTTCATCTTCTAGGTGTTGCAGAGTCTGTTGAGGTCTGGCAAAATGATCAACTTGTAGGTGGTTTATATGGTTTAAATCTTAAAGAAAAGCGTGTTTTTTGTGGAGAGAGTATGTTTGCTAAAGTGAGTAATGCCAGCAAAATTGCACTTATCAGTCTTGCTCAAAAATTAGAATTGCTCAATTATAAATTAATCGACTGCCAGGTTTACACAGAACATCTGGATAGTATGGGCGCGTCAGAAATAAGTAGAGCAGAATTTCTTAACTATCTACAATAATCTATAAATCTATTTTAGCAGCAGTGTAAATAAACACTCTGTTTGAGGCTTCTGAAGTGTAATCTTCTTTTCTATATTCTAAAGAAAACTGAATTTTTAAAGCCGAATTTAATTTTGTCCCTATAGTAGCCATCAAACGTTGATTAAATTCTGGAGATTCTTGTGCATTTAGTGTGTAGAGTGTTTCTATCGAGATCGCAGAATAAAATTCGCCTTCATCTAATGTTAAACCTTGAAGCGGAAAATCGAGTCCCAATCTATAGCGTAACCTATAAGCTGTTTCTTTTGAGAAAAATCGTTCTTCTACGCGTACACGATGTCCTAAGCGATACTGGTTGTAGGATTTAGCATAAGCATATTGTTGGGTAAGGCGTATTTCGTCACTACGTTGCTCATCAAATAATTCTCTCGATCTGTACCGGAGCCCTAAACTTAGATTTCCATAAAAACCGCTTTGATATGTTGTAAAGTGAGTTAGCTCTACATGATCTGCTTTCAACGAATTTTTAATAGGTAAATAGTTTCGGTTTGTAACTTCAAAATTATAACTCCATCGAGTTTCATTCTTGAAATTCAAAGAAACTTCATGTTGACTTAAATACTGTGTGTCTTGTGCAAATAAGCTTAACGGAAAGAGTAATGTAAGTAGTAAGTATCTAAAATAATAAAAAGTCATAAGATTGTCTAACTGCAATGCGTAGGTTTAAAAACTCCCCTTTTGTATCAAACGTCATTTCAAAGCGCTCTAGTTTATTCGATTTGTTTTTTGTGGCAACTATAAGTTCCCAAGCGTCTGGATTTTGATAAGGTTTTGTTTCTAATGAATTTAATTTTTGATATTGAGCTTGAATTTTTTCGATTTTAAAATGCTCGTAATTTGCGTTCAAGTGATTTTCTATAACGGTCATTACCTCCTTAGATTTTATCTTACGAATTTCAACTTCTATATCTTGTAGTTTTCCTTCCTCAGAAAATTCTACACTGTATTTATTTTTCCCGGATTTAAATTTTGATTCAAAACTCGTTTTTGATCCGTCGTTTTCTAGATAATGCTTTAATCGTTTTTTAGCTACAGGTATTTTTTTTAAAATTGATAATGCCTCTTTGGGCATTTGACTTTCATTTATCCGTTCTTCATATTCTCTTTTTTTTTCTTGTGCTTGGAGAGAGATACAAAAACAAATTGCGATTATAAGAAGTTTCGATTTCAAGGTGTCGAAGTTTTAATTTCATCATATCTAAAACAGCTTAACTCGTGATCATTTACCATACCCGTAGCCTGCATAAAAGCATAAATAACCGTTGAACCGGTAAATTTAAACCCTCGCTTTTTTAAATCTTTAGATAAAGCATCACTTATAGGTGTGGTAGCTGGAGCCTGTTTATAATTTTCTACTGCATTTTGAATAGGAGTACCGCCTACAAAGTTCCAAATATATGTAGAGAACGAACCAAATTCTTTTTGAATTTTAATAAACGACTGTGCATTAGTTACAGTAGCCATTATTTTTAATTTATTTCTAATAATTCCGGGGTTGGCACGCAATGATTCTAACTTATCCTCATTATAATTTGAAATTATTTTATAATCAAAATTATCTAAAGCTTCTCGGAAGTTTTCGCGCTTGCGTAATATCGTAATCCAACTTAAACCTGCCTGAAAAGTTTCTAATATTAAGAATTCAAATAGAGTAGCATCATCATAAACAGGTACTCCCCACTCGGTATCGTGATAATGTTCATATAAAGTATCTCCTACACACCAGCCACATTTATGAATAGTCATAACTAATATTTTGTGTCTTAAAGATAGGGATTATTAGAAATCTGGCGCAGTGGTAAGGTGTAAGTAAAAATAATTTTTACCGACTTTTTATTGATGAAATCCACAGCTATTGAAATTCAGGAATTTGCAAAACAAGCCTTTGATAATGCGATGACGTATGCAGATTATCGAGTGCTCGTTGCAAAACATGCAGCCTCATTTACAAGTACTGGCCATACACAAACAGAGGCTTTATCTAATTATACCGTTCTTAATGATAAGCGTATGAAACGGTGGGATAAAACCCTTCGGTTTACCGAAGAACAGGAAGTCGAAATTAAAAATCTCGACAGACCCTTAAACTGGTTATTACTTACTGAAAGTTGGTGTGGAGATGCACCTCCAGCAGTTGCTGTTATGAATCGTATTGCCGAATTGCAACCTGCTATCACATTAAAGATTATTTTGAGAGATGATAATCCGCAATTAATGGATGCTTTTTTAACTAATGGTTCTAAGTCAATTCCTAAACTTATTATTCAGGATTCGATAACTCAGGAAATTCTTACTTCTTGGGGTTCACGATCTGCAGCCGCTCAACAACTAGTTGATGGTCACAAAGCTCAATATGGTGAAATCAAGCCTTCTTTTAAAGAAGAATTGCAAATGTGGTATAACAACGATAAGGGAAAATCTGTAGTTGCAGAACTACTTATCTTATTAAAAGCTCTTAACCTTGAAACTCAAAGGTAATTGTACCTAATTGTGAAGTGCGTTTGCTGTCGTTAAACAAAGCTTGTTGCGCATACTCTAAAGCTTGATCCAGTAGACAACCATTAGTGGTAGTTGAGGCTGCTTTGTTATAGTAAGCTCTGGTAACACTGCCTAGATTTGATACTTCGATATTTATAACAACTTTCCCGGTTGCATCACACGTATATACCGGATTAGGTATTTTTATAGCATTTCGCTCATTCAGGTTATAGGAGACTGTGCTTCTTCTATAGCTTGATGTATTTACTTTAGAAACTTGTTTTGAGGTCGTGCTTTCTCCTGCAGATTGTTTTTCTTTTCTTCTCTGTTTTAATAAGGCGATACGCTGTTGATAATCAGGAAAAGCTTCATCATCACCATCATTATCTTCTGAAGGATCTGCTGTTTGAGAATCGGTTTTTAGAGCATTGTCAACTTGATTCTGCTGACTAAAAAACCGGTTTGCCTCACGTACTAATCGGTTGCTGCTCTGTGCTTGATTAGTCATTTTCTGATTTAGCTGTTCGGCTTCTTCGGGCTCTTGAAGTTCTTCTGTTTCTACCGGTAATTCTTCAATAATAGGAATAGGAATAAACTCTTCAATTTGTGAAGAATCATAAGGCTTAACACTCAAAAAGAAAAATACCAAGACAAAGATACTAGCACCTGTGAAGGTGATTAACATAGCTTTATCTTCTGGGGATAGTCTCATAAATATAAAAATACAAAAATGTAATTTCTAGTGCTGTTAAACAGAACGATAGAACTAGCTACTAATTGTGTTTATATGCGGGCACTTAATGCAGACTCAAATTCTTCAAGTGTAATCGCATCATCCACTTTATAATCACCTATTTGTGTGCGGCGTAGAGCAGATAAGTGCGCACCGCTATCTAGCGCTTTTCCAAAATCATTTGCTAGAGATCGTATGTAGGTACCTTTACTACAACGTACTTCAAAATCTACTTCAGGGAGTGCAATACGTGTTATTTTGAATGAAGAAATATGTACTTTACGTGTAGGTATTTCTACTTCTTCTCCTGCACGGGCAAACTCATAAAGGCGTTTACCTTCCTTTTTTAAAGCGGAAAAAACTGGCGGTTTTTGCTGAATGCTTCCTGTAAATTTTTCGGTAGTTGCGTGAATTAAATCTTCAGTAATATGTGAAGTAGAAAAGGTAGCATCTACTGAAGTTTCCAAGTCATATGAAGGAGTCGTGCTGCCCAGCACAAAAGTTCCTGTATATTCCTTTTCCTGCCCCATAAATTCTTCAATACGTTTTGTGAATTTACCGGTGCAAATAATAAGTAAGCCTGTAGCAAGCGGATCTAAAGTGCCCGCGTGACCTACCTTTATTTTTTTAATGTTGTAAGTTTTCCGTATGAGCCAGCGAGCCTTATTTACCAGCTGAAACGAGGTCCAGTTAAGTGGTTTGTCAAAAAGTAAAACCTGCCCTTCTTTAAACTCTTCTTCTGTGTGCATACTAAGACTGTTGTTGTAGAAACTAATTCCTATAGATTATAATATCCAAAACCTACAGCGATAATTCCTACCAGTAGACAGTAGACAGCAAACCAAGAGAGTTTGCTCTTTTTTACAAGTTTTATCATCCAGGTACAAGCGATTAAACCACTTATAAATGCAGCAATAAAGCCTATTAAAAGAGGCGTGAAATTACCGGATGTTGTAGTGATTTCACCACCTAAAAGATCTTTGGCTATTTTTCCAAAAATTAAAGGAACCACCATTAAAAAAGAAAATCGTGCAGCTTTGCTTTTATCATTTCCTAATAATACCGAAGTTGAAATAGTAGCTCCGCTACGAGAAATACCAGGTAGCATGGCTATAGCTTGTGCCACACCTATCGTAAATGCGTTACTAAAACTCACCGGTTTTTGTGTGTCTTTTGCTTTATCTGCAAGCCATAAAAGTAGAGCGGTAACAATAAGCATCATCCCTACAAGAAAGATATTCCCGTTAAACAAAGATTCTAATTGTTCCTCAAAAAACAAACCAATTACAACGGCCGGGATCATTGATAATATAATCTTTACGGCAAATTGCGATTCCTCATTCCATTTAAATTGAAACAGGCCTTTTACAATTTCAAAAATATCTTTTCTAAAAACGACAAGTGTACTTAATGCAGTCGCAAAATGAAGTACTACGGTAAATAAAAGACTTTCTTCGGGTAACGTACTGTCTCCTAAAATAGCCTTACCCAGTTCGAGATGACCACTTGATGATACCGGTAAAAATTCGGTAAGTCCTTGAATTATACCAAGTATTATAGCGTCTATTATATCCATTTACTTTGTATGCTTGTCCTTAGGAAAAGTTTCTGATACTTCATCTTGTGTAGTTGATGAAGAGGCATCCGGGTTGAGTAATATGGCATAAACCTCAATTCCAAAACCTATAAGTACTAATGCTGGAGCCAGACGTATACGTCTCCAGTTATAAATTTCAGGATTAAAAACGTTAGGGTCGTCACTTCCTCCACCAGACATTAGTATAAAACCTAGTGCAATAACACCAAGTCCTATAAGCATAACCTGATAATTTTTTTTCTTAAAAATAAAACTACTGCGGTGCAGTTCGTTTCTTTTTTTTCGTTTTTGTTCTCCCATTTCTCGTAAAGAGTTAAATGTTATATGTTAAAAGAGATTACTCTCTTAATATTCAAATTTTAATAATACAGTTCGTCTGTTCTTAAATTCAGGAAGCGCTGTGTAGCTAAAAAAGTACTAAACCATGTAATTACTACGCTGGCGACAAATACCCCTACAAATAGAATAGCTAAAATCATTTTATCGCGCAGGAGTTCAAGTTCGGGGAATGTTTCATTTAGATAATACAAAACAGCGGCCATTCCCGCTAATGCAATTATAGCGCCTACCATTCCCAGTTTCATACTTAGCCAGATAAAAGGTCTGCGTATAAAACCTTTTGTTGCTCCTACCATTTGCATGGTTTTAATTGTAAACCGTTTAGAATAAACGGATAGTCTAATAGCACTATTTATAAGCAAAACGGCAATTAGCGTAAAAACGCCACTTATGATTATTATCCAGAGGCTAATTTTTTTGATATTGTCATTGAGTAATGAGATTAATGGCTGGTCATAATTCACCTCTTCCACAAAATCTTTAGTCATCAATTCATCAGCGATTTCTTTTACCTGAGCGGCAGAAACAAAGTCTGCTTTCATATACACATCTATAGAATTTTGAAGTGGGTTGTACCCTAGAAAATCCATAAAATTCTCACCTATCTCTTTGCTGTGTTCTTCTGCAGCTTCTTCTTTAGAAACAAATTGTGTAGATTTTGTGTAGTCTGCAAGTGCTAATGTCTTTTCGAGCTGCTTCATTTCAACATCCTTGGCGTCGTCTTTTAAATAAACGGTAAGTGCAATTTGCTCCTTAAAGTGATCTGCAACTTTCTTAGAGTTGAGCACTAATAGACCTAATAAACCCAATAAAAAAAGCACCAAAGCAATACTTAAAACCACCGAGAAATACGATGATATCAATCTGCGGCGCTGAAACTTTTCAAAAGATGACGACATGAGGCTTACTAAAATTTTGCGTAAAAATACTAAAGTTCGTGCTTCTTAAACGCACCCTTTCTGCATTTTGTATTTTTAGTTTGTCTTTTTCGGTTTATAGATGTACCGAAGCAGATAATGAACATAAAATAAACTAGAAAAAGATGAATATTCTTATATACGGTATAGGTGGTGTAGGCGGCTATTTTGGCGGAAAACTTACGCAAACAAGTCATAATATAACCTTTATTGCACGTGGCGCACATTTAAAAGCAATACAGGAAAAAGGCTTAGAAATAAATAGCTTTAAAGGCGACTTTACTGCGGTTCCAGATCTTGCGACAGATGATTTAAATGAAATACCTACTCCAGATCTTATAATTCTTGGTGTAAAATCGTGGCAGGTGCGTGATACGATTACAAAACTGAAACCCTATGTTAAACCAGAAACTGTGTTTTTACCATTGCAAAATGGTGCTGCAAATGCCGAAATGATCCTAGAGGTGATTCCTAACGCATCGGTTCTGGGAGGTTTGTGTCGTATCGTTAGTTTTATAGACGGCCCAGGCAAAATAAAACATCCTCATTTTGAACCCAGTATTATTTTTGGAGAACTAGACGGTAGAATGACAGACCGGGCTAAAAAAATTCTTGAAGTTTTTAATGAAGTGAATGATATCAACGTAAAATTGGTCGATAACATTCAAGTAGAAATATGGAAAAAGTTCTTATTCATTTGTACGATAAGTGGTCTTGGCGGTTTGGTACGTGTGCCTATGGGTAAAATTCGATCGAGCGATTATCTTTTCAATATGATGAAAGACACCGCTCAGGAAATTTTTAAACTAGCAAAGGCTAAAGGCATTAACCTTACCGAGGCGCATATGCAATCTGTCTTTGAAGCCATACAAAACCAGGGAGCAGACGTTACTGCTTCTACGCAGCGTGATATTATGGAAGGCAAACCCAGCGAACTAGATAACTTCAACGGGTATATCGTACGCGAAGGGAAGCGTCTGGGCATGTCTGTTCCTGTAAATGAGTTGATCTACGAGTGCCTCAAACCTATGGAAAAAGAAGCACGATCCTAGCTTTATAGCTTTCGCGAAAGCAAAACATCAAATCCCTTTAAAATTGTAAATTTGCCGCCTATTATAACGCGCTAAGTGCGCAACGTAACACACGGCAATGAACTACGATTTTAACGCGATTGAAGAAAAATGGCAAAAGCACTGGAAAGATAACGGTACTTTTGAAGCTCAAAATAACAGCGACAAGCCTAAATATTATGTGCTTGATATGTTTCCCTATCCTTCGGGAGCAGGATTACACGTGGGCCACCCATTAGGGTATATCGCCAGTGATATTTATGCGCGTTATAAGCGCCATCAAGGTTTTAATGTGTTGCATCCTCAGGGTTATGATTCGTTTGGTTTGCCTGCAGAACAGTATGCAATTCAAACCGGCCAGCACCCTGCTATTACTACCGAAACTAATATTGCACGCTACCGCGAGCAATTAGATAAAATAGGTTTTTCTTTTGACTGGAGTCGTGAAGTGCGTACTTCTGAGCCTGAGTATTACCGCTGGACGCAATGGATTTTTATTCAGCTTTTTGAAAGTTGGTATAATAAAGAAAGCAATAAAGCAGAACACATAGATACACTTACCGCAAAGTTTGAATTAGCAGGTAATGCCGAAGTTCAAGCGGTATGCGATGAAAATATTGAAGCATTTACTGCTGAAGAGTGGAAAAATGCTTCTGCAAAAGCGAAACAAGAAATCCTTTTAAAATACCGCTTAACCTACCTTGCAGAAACCGAAGTAAACTGGTGTCCTGCATTGGGAACGGTTTTAGCAAACGATGAGATTGTAAACGGTGTTTCAGAACGTGGTGGGCATCCTGTGGTGCGTAAAAAAATGACGCAGTGGAGTATGCGTATTAGTGCGTATGCACAGCGTTTACTAGACGGCTTGCAAGATATAGACTGGCCACAACCGCTTAAAGATTCTCAAACTAACTGGATTGGGCGTTCTAAGGGAGCTTCAGTCCAGTTCGCTGTCAAAGACAGCGATAAAAGTATTTCTGTATTCACCACCCGTCCTGATACTATTTTTGGAGTAACATTTATGACACTTGCTCCAGAACTAGATTTGGTTCAGGAGATAACCACTCCAGAGCAAAAAGCAGAAGTTGATGCGTATATAGCAGCAACTGCAAAACGCAGTGAGCGCGAGCGTATGGCCGATGTAAAAACCATTTCGGGAGCATTTACCGGCGCATATGCAGAGCACCCACTTACAAAAGAGTCTATCCAGATCTGGATAGGAGATTATGTGCTTGCCGGTTATGGTACAGGGGCTGTAATGGCAGTTCCTTGTGGTGATCAGCGGGATTGGGATTTTGCAAAACATTTCAATATTCCTATTAAAAATATATTTGATGGGGTTGATATTAGTGAGCAGGCATACGCCGAAAAAGACAATACGCCACTTAAAGATTCAGATTTCTTAAACGGACTGTCTTACAAACAAGCGCTTCCTAAGGCGATTGAAGCACTCGAAGAATTAAAGCAAGGTCAAGGTAAGATTAACTACCGTTTACGTGATGCGGTATTTAGTCGCCAGCGCTATTGGGGAGAACCGTTCCCAACCTATTATGTTGACGGAATGCCACAAATGATCGCTGCTGAGCATTTACCTATTCGGTTACCTGAAGTTGAAAAATACTTACCCACCGAAGAAGGCGAACCGCCATTAGGCCGTGCCGATATTTGGGCTTGGGATACTGAAAAGTTTACCGTTGTTAGTAACGAATTAGTAGATCATAAAACTATTTTTCCGTTAGAGTTAAACACCATGCCGGGTTGGGCAGGCTCAAGCTGGTATTTCTTCAGGTATATGGAAAAAGCTTTGCGCGATGAGACATTTGCTTCAAAAGAAGCGATGGACTACTGGCAGAATGTAGACTTGTACATAGGCGGAAGCGAACACGCAACCGGTCATTTATTATACAGCCGCTTCTGGGTTAAGTTTTTAAAAGATCGTGGTTTTGCATCGGTCGAAGAGCCTTTTAAAAAGCTTATTAATCAGGGGATGATTTTAGGAACCAGTGCTTTTGTGTATCGTGTAGATGGAGAAAATAAATTTGTGTCAAGTACAAATAAAAATTCATTTAACGTTCAGCCTATTCACGCTCCTGTAGAGTTTGTAAATGCTTCAGATGAGTTAGATGTTGAAGCTTTTAAAAATTGGAGACCCGAATTTCAAGATGCCGAATTTATTCTAGAAAACAGAGTTTATAAAGTAGGTCGCGAAGTAGAAAAAATGTCTAAGTCTAAATACAACGTGGTGAATCCCGATACTATTTGTGAGGAGTATGGCGCAGATACGTTGCGTATGTATGAGATGTTTTTAGGTCCGTTAGAGCAAGCAAAACCCTGGAACACTGCCGGAATCACCGGAGTGCATAATTTCCTCAAAAAACTGTGGAAGCTATATCACAAAGTTGATGCTTCGGGTAATTTAGGGGATTTTGTAGTTTCAGAAGAATCTGCTTCTAAAGAGGCGATGAAAGTTCTACACAAGACCATAAAAAAGGCGCAGGAAGATATTGAGAACTTCAGTTTTAATACATCTGTTTCTACATTTATGATTGCGGTTAACGAACTTTCCGCATTAAAATGCAACAATAGAGAAGTGCTGGAGCCGCTGGCCATTTTGATTTCGCCTTATGCGCCACATATCGCAGAAGAGTTGTGGAGTTTATTAGGGCATGATAAGTCGATAGCTACCGCAGCATTTCCTGAATTTGACGCAAAACATTTAATAGAAAGTAGTAAAGAATATCCAATTTCCTTTAACGGGAAAATGCGTTTTACAATGGAACTTCCGCTAGACCTATCTAAAGAAGAAATTGAAAAGGCAGTACGAGCACATGAGAAAACTCAAGAGTATCTGGGTGGTCACGAACCTAAAAAGGTAATTATCGTACCCGGTAAGATTATTAACTTTGTAGGATAGATTTTATAGGAATGAGAGTAGTAATTCGAAGATATAGTCTGCAGTAAATCAAGTCAGACATTTGGTACTTTATGGTTTCAAATCGAGTGTAGTGGATATATTTTTGTTATAATTACTATTAACTTAATTACATTTAAGTATTAATAAGCCAAAACGACAGCTTTCGTTTTGGCTTATTTTTTGCTATTTAATCAGTAGTTTTATACTACTTAAAATTTAAAGTTATGATGGGATATTATATTCTCATAGGTGCAATTGCATTGGTGAGTTGGTTAGTGAGTAATAAATTAAAGAGCAAGTTTAAAGAATACTCGCAGATACATTTACAAAATGGAATGAGTGGAGCAGAGATTGCTCGTAAAATGCTTAGCGATAATGGGATTCACGATGTGAAAGTTATTTCTGTGCAAGGACAGCTAACAGATCATTACAATCCTGCAAATAAAACGGTTAATTTAAGTGAGGCAGTTTATAATCAACGTAATGCAGCGGCAGCGGCCGTAGCGGCGCACGAGTGTGGTCACGCGCTGCAACATGCACAAGCTTACAGTTGGTTAACCATGCGATCCACATTAGTGCCGGTTGTAAGTGTAGCTTCTCGTATGTCTATGTTTGTAATTATAGGAGGTTTTGTGTTGATGTCGATTATAAGTAGTGGAGTGGGCTTTACAGTTGCTGTAATAGGTCTAGGTTTATTTGCAATGGGAACTTTATTTGCTTTCATCACATTACCGGTAGAATATGATGCAAGTAGTCGTGCATTAGCGTGGTTAGAATCATCTAATATGTTGACAAGCCAGGAACACGACGGGGCTAAAGATTCTTTGAAGTGGGCTGCACGTACCTATGTGGTGGCAGCAATAGGATCGTTAGCAACCTTATTGTATTTCGCACTACAGGTTTTTGGCGGAAGAAGATAATGCTTAGCGCACCTTAATAAAGGTAAGGCAAAAAAAAGCCGCAAGCAGATTGTTCTGTTTGCGGCTTTTTTATTGATGTATATAGGATTTAATCCATTACGCGAATCACAAAGTAATTTTTCTTACCGCTTTGTAATAAGATAAATCGGTTATTGATTAAATCTTCAGAAGTTATCGTGTAATCATCTGCAATCTTTTCTTGATTTACAGAAATAGAATTTTGCTTTAGTGCGCGTTTTGCTTCACCATTTGATTTTAAAAATCCGGTTTTTTCTGATAGTGCACTTACCATATCTAATCCTGCTTCAACTTCCCCGCGGCTTATTTCTGCTTGCGGAACCCCCTCAAAAACATCTAAGAATGTTTTTTCATTAAGTGCTTTTAAGTTGGCTGCTGTAGATTTTCCGAATAAAATTTCTGATGCGCGTACGGCATTTTCTAAATCTTCAGCACCGTGAGTACTGGTGGTTACTTCTTCTGCAAGACGTTTTTGCAGGGCGCGCAGGTGTGGAGCTTCCTGATGTTTTTCAATTAAATCTTCGATTTCTTCGCGTCCTAAGAAGGTAAATATTTTTATATACTTAGCTGCATCCTCATCACTGGTATTTAACCAGTATTGGTAAAATTTATATGGAGAGGTGCGTTCTGCATCAAGCCAAATATTGCCGCCAGCCGTTTTCCCGAATTTAGTACCATCAGCCTTTGTAATAAGGGGGCAAGTCATAGCATATGCTTTACCGCCGCCTATTCTACGCACGAGTTCTGTACCGGTAGTAATATTTCCCCATTGATCGCTACCACCCATCTGCAGCGTCAATTGTTTTTCTCTGTATAAGTGCAGAAAGTCATAACCCTGTACCAGCTGATATGTAAATTCTGTAAAACTCATACCTTCAGCAGAATCTGATGATAAGCGCTTTTTTACCGAATCTTTCGCCATCATATAGTTTACGGTAATGTGTTTACCCACATCACGTATAAACTCTAAGAAGCTAAAATCTTTCATCCAGTCATAATTATTAACTAACTGAGCAGCATTTTCTTCACTAGAATCAAAATCTAGAAAACGAGATAATTGGTTTTTGATAGCCTGTTGATTGTGACGTAAAGTCTCTTCATCAAGTAAATTACGTTCGTCTGATTTGCCAGAAGGGTCACCTATCATCCCCGTCGCACCACCTACAAGTGCAATAGGTTTATGCCCACATTGTTGAAAATGCTTGAGCATCATAACGCCTACAAGATGTCCAATATGAAGTGAGTCTGCAGTAGGATCAATCCCTACATATGCAGAGCGCATTTGCTCCATAAGGTGTTCCTCGGTTCCTGGCATCACATCGTGAATCATTCCTCTCCAGGTAAGTTCTTCTACAAAATTAGTAATCATAAGTGCTGTTTTCTGCAAATTTATAAGCCTGTAAATATAAAGATATTGCTTTAAGCACCGCGGGTAGAATAGAAGAATATAATTAACTTCGTAACTATGATTTTAGTCACTGGAGGAACAGGTTTAGTAGGGTCACATTTGCTATTTGCTTTAGCTGAAAACGGAGAAGAAAAAATACGCGCTACGTATAGAACCTTAGAAAGTCAGAAGCGGGTACATTCTTTATTTAGATGGAAAACAGCACAACGGCCAGATATCGTAGAAGATCTTTTTGATAAGATCGAATGGATTCAGGCGACCATTAATGATATTCCAGCTTTGACTGAAGCCTTTAAGAATATTGATGAAGTATATCACTGTGCTGCATTAATTTCTTTTAATCCTAAAGATTTTGAAAGTCTTCAGAAAATTAATGTCGAGGGAACTGCAAATATTGTTAATCTGAGTATTAAGAATAAGATAAGAAAGCTGTGCTATGTTAGTTCAGTAGCGGCTTTAGGAGACTCTAAGAAGCAAATTACTGAAGACACACATTGGGAAGCAAATAAAGAAAACAGTGTGTATAGCATTTCTAAGTTCGCTTCAGAAATGGAGGTATGGCGCGGAACTCAAGAAGGTCTAGATGTGGTGATTGTGAACCCGGGCGTTATTCTTGGAGAAGGGTTTTATAGTCAGGGAAGCGGTGTTTTTTTTAGAAAATTAAGTAAAGGTCTCAAATATATTGTACCGGGATCTTCTGGTTTTGTAGATGTTGGGGATGTAGTTGAGGCGATGGTATTACTTATGAAACACAGCATAACAAATGAACGTTATATCCTCGTGGGGCACAATATAAAGATTAGTACACTCTTTGAAAAAATTGCAGTTGCTCTCAAAAGCACAGTGCCTTCAAAAAAAATTAAGATATGGCAATTAGAATTGGCTTGGCGACTTGATTGGTTTGCAGGGATCTTCGGAAAAAAAAGACGTTTATTTAGAAGCACCGCACGATCTGCTTATGCGCAGGTATCTTATGATTCTTCTAAGTTAAAACAGGATTTAAATTTTACCTACACGCCATTAAACGATTCAATACAAAGAATCTCAAAACATTTTAATTCCCAATAGGAGCCAAGATAGAATCTTGAGTTTCTTCAAGCATCAAGAGGCTGTCTTTGCTATTTGCTTGTCGATTGATAGAATCTCTCTTTATTTTTTCAGCAGCATTGCGAATGCTATCCTCGTCATTCTGATTAAATTGTAATTTGTCACGCTGAGCGATAAGTCGCTTATTAACTTCTTCCCATAATGCAGCATAGTCATTAAAATTAACGCTGTAGTAATTTATGCTTTCTGCAAACTGAAGACTATCGATATTGTATTTCTTATAAATTAACGAGTCGGGTACAATGCCCAGACTGCGCATTTCATTCATATTGTAGGTTCTTAACGTACGCATTAATGAAATGTCATAAAGAACATCTACCATAAGATCTTCTTTAATGAAATTATCTGGTTTTTTAGGACGCTGTATCTCATTGCAGCCCACAAATACAAACAGTATTAAAACAATTAAAAAACCTTTTAATCTCATCGGTTGAAGGTTAAGCGCTGCGCAAATTTCTCATCATATACTTTAAAATTTTTGTAAGCTAAACGGCCATTTACAAAAGTATGAGTGATACGTGACTTAAAGGTGCTTCCTTCAAAAGGAGACCATTTGCATTTGTATAAAATGTTGTCTGTAGTTACTGTCCACGGGTTATTAAGATCTACTAGTACTAGATCTGCGTAATATCCCGGTTTGATAAATCCGCGTTTCTCAACTTCAAATAAGATTGCCGGATTGTGGCACATCTTTTCTACAATTTTTTCAAGACTTATCTTTTCTTCGTGATACATTTCTAGCATTGCAGGAAGTGCATGCTGTACCAGCGGACCTCCGCTGGGTGCTTTAGTATACACGTTTTGCTTTTCGTCTAGGGTGTGCGGAGCGTGATCTGTAGCGATAACATCTAACCTGTCATCTAGTAGTGCTTCCCAGAGCGCATCTTGATCTGCCTGAGTTTTTACGGCGGGATTCCATTTTATAAGCGTTCCTTTTTCATCATAATCAGCATCACTAAACCACAGGTGGTGAATACAAACCTCTGCAGTGATCTTTTTATCTTTTAGAGGAATTTTATTATCAAAAAGGTCCATCTCCTTAGCGGTAGACAAATGGAACACGTGAAGTCTGGCGCCAGTTTCTTTTGCTAGAGCAATTGCTCTGGATGAAGATATGTAGCACGCATCTGCACTGCGTATAATAGGGTGCATATTTATAGGAATATCATCACCATATCTTTCTGTATAAATCGCTAAATTTTCTTTTATAGTAGCTTCATCCTCACAATGAACAGAAATAAGAAGGTCTGTACTTTTAAAAATTTCACGTATAACATCTTCATTATCTACAAGCATATTTCCTGTAGAGCTTCCAAGAAATAACTTTAGACCTGCAACCGTTTTTTTGTCTACTTTTTTTATTTCGGAAAGGTTGTCATTTGTACCGCCAAACATAAAAGAATAGTTGGCGTAAGAGGTCTCTGCGGCAATGCTAAATTTCTCTTCCAGCTTTTCAATTGTGGTGGTTTGAGGGATGGTATTTGGCATTTCTATAAAAGAAGTGATGCCACCGGCAACGGCAGCTGCAGATTCTGTAGCAATCGATGCTTTATGCGTGAGACCGGGTTCTCTAAAATGTACCTGATCATCAATTACACCCGGGAGTAAATGTTTTCCTTCTGCATCAAACACGTGAACATCAGGACTCTTAACACTCAGATTTTGACTCACCTCAATGATAATCCCGTTCTCAATGTACACGTCTCCACGTACAATAGAACCTTCATTTACAATGTTTGCATCTTTTATTAGTACTTTTTCCATCTTAAATAGCGTATCCTTTAAAAAGACTTTTTATCTTCATTCCTATTACTCCAAAAACAGCTTCACTAAAAATTCCTGTACTCATCTTACTTGCGCCACGTGTGCGGTCAACAAAAATTACAGGAACTTCAAAAATTGTAAAGCCTAGAAGGTGTGCTTTAAACTTCATTTCAATCTGAAAAGCGTATCCTACAAATTTAATTTTATCAAGTGTAATCTGCTCTAAAACTTCACGTTTATAACAGATGAATCCGGCAGTTGTATCGGCAATATCGAGTCCGGTAATAAATCGCACATATTTTGAAGCCCCGTACGACAAGAGTACTCGACCCATAGGCCAATTAACAACATTTACTCCGGTTTTATATCTAGAGCCTATTGCTAAATCTGCGCCACCTCGTGCACAGGCATTATAAAGGCGTATTAAATCATTAGGTGAATGCGAAAAATCTGCATCCATCTCAAAAATATAACTGTAATCCCGCTCTAAGGCCCATTTAAAACCCGCTATATATGCTGTTCCAAGTCCGTTTTTACCGGGTCTCTCAATTAAATGGAGTTTATCCTCAAATTCTAATTGTAAAGTAGAAACCAGAGATGCTGTGCCATCTGGCGAATTGTCATCAACAATAAGCACTTCAAATGCTCGCTGCTGCGCAAAAATATTGCGCACTAACTTTTCAATATTCTCTGCTTCGTTATAGGTTGGGATTATGACGAGCGAACCTGCCATTGTATGAAATTTAAACGCAAATGTAATTATTTTGAACGTTAATTGTCTTCTGCATTCTAGTAAACTCTATGAATTATATTAATTTTAACCTCTCAATTATAGCTATCGTGCAAGCCCTAGAACGCAGTTTTATTAGTAATGACTGGATTACAATTGTAATAGTTGCATGCGTGGCTCTGGTAGTATTAGTGAAGGTGGCTTACGAAGCGCGATTTATAGATTTTACAGAGCTGCTGGTTAATGAGAAATATCTTTTAAAAGCGAATAAAGAGATCAAATTTCAAGATCCCTTTAATATTATTCTATTTGCCGCCCAGTTATTATCTGTCTCTCTTTTCATCTATATTGCTTTTGTTCAATTTGGAGTCTCAGTAACATTAGCGCCGGTTTTACTTTATATACGAATCGCTTTAGTTTATGTCGTTTTTGTGGCTTTAAAATTTTTTATTGAACGCATGATGGGAGTTCTATTTGATGGCGAACATATTTTGAGTTCGTACCAATTTCAGAAGTTAAGCTACAGAAGCTTTTTCGCCTTGATTTTATTGCCCGTTAATGCGTTGTTTATCTATGGTTTACAGCCAAGTTTGCTGCTCATTCAGATTATTATAGGCGTCTTTGTAATCTTTAATTTAATCAGTCTTATCAATACATTAAGACGATATGAAAATCTAATTTATTATAATCTTTTTTATTTTATTTTGTACCTTTGCGCTCTTGAAATCGCACCCTACTTCATTTTATATAAGGTGTTTAGTAAGAGTGTGAATTAAACAAATTTGAATGTCTATGAAAGTGAAGACTATTTTGGTATCACAACCAGAGCCAAAAGTTGAGAATTCCCCCTATTTTGAACTGCAAGAGAAGAAAAAAGTTAAAGTTGATTTCATTCCCTTCATACATGTCGAGGGTGTTTCAGGAAAGGAAGTTAGGCATCAAAAAATCGATCTGAATAAATATACAGCGATTATTTTAACCAGCCGTAATGCCGTTGACAATTTTTTTAGAATTGCAGATGAAATGCGTTTCAAAGTGCCAGATTCTTTAAAATATTTTTGTCAAAGTGAGGCAGTGGCTTACTACCTACAGAAGTATGTAGTTTACCGCAAGCGGAAGATTTATGTAGGACAGCGCACGTTTACCGAAATGTCATCTATCCTTAAAAAATATAAGACTGAAAAGTTTTTACTTCCTTCTTCTGATGTACTAAAACCAGAAGTTCCTAATGTACTTAATGATCTTAAGTTGAACTGGGATAGAGGTATTTTTTATCGTACGGTAGTAAGTGATCTTTCTCATTTAAAAGATGTGACTTATGATGTACTGGTGTTTTTTAGCCCAAGCGGAATAAAATCTCTTTTTGAAAATTTTCCAGATTTTAAACAAAATGAAACGCGTATTGCTGTATTCGGAAACTCTACTGTTAAAGCTGTAGAAGATGCGGGACTTAAGGTAGACATTATGGCTCCTACTCCAGAAACTCCATCTATGACAATGGCTTTGGAGAAATACATAGATAATGTAAATAGTAAGAAGTAGACACGATCACTTCTCGATTCAAATAGAAAAGGCTCCTTGTTTAAGGAGCCTTTTTCATTTTTATAATTTTTAGAACTAGCCTAATGGAGGCTGGCCAGACATAATTTCTTCACTTGCAAAAGTCTCAAACTTCTTAAAGTTCTCCTTAAATGCTGCGGCAAGTTTAAATGCTGTTTTGTAATATGCATCTTCATTATCCCAAGACTGTCGCGGACTTAAAATATAATTAGGAATACCCGGGCAGGTGCGTGGCTGAGCAAGTCCAAATACTGAATGTATGTGGTAATTCTCATAATTTAATGCACCAAGTTCTCCATTTAAAGCAGCGTTTATCATTCTGCGTGTATATTTTAACGGCATACGCTCTCCTACACCATACGATCCACCAGTCCATCCTGTGTTTACTAACCATACATTCACGTTAGCAGCTTTCATCTTTTCACTTAGCATTTCTGCATAGCGGGTAGGATGCAAAGGCATAAATGGCGCTCCAAAACAAGCAGAGAATGAAGGGATAGGTTCTTTTACTCCAGCTTCAGTGCCGGCAACTTTAGCAGTATAACCGCTTATAAAATGATAAGCAGCTTGACCCGGAGTTAATCTTGAAATAGGAGGTAATACCCCAAAAGCATCCGCGGTTAAGAAAAATATATTCTTAGGTGTACTTCCTGTAGAAGGCTTTTGTATATTTTTTATGTGATGTATGGGATAACTTACACGTGTGTTTTGTGTGATTGAGATATCTTCATAGTCCACAGTGTTATCATCATTAAGAACGACATTTTCTAGAAGTGCTCCTTTTTTAATCGCATTAAAAATATCTGGCTCTTGCTCTTGTGATAGATTAATAACTTTAGCGTAACAGCCACCTTCAAAATTAAATATTGAGTTGTCTTCAGACCAGCCGTGCTCATCATCACCTATTAGTTTCCTATTAGGATCTGCACTTAAGGTCGTTTTTCCAGTTCCAGATAGTCCAAAGAATAAAGCAGTTTCACCATTCTCACCCACATTTGCAGAGCAGTGCATAGGGAGTGTGTTTTTTTCGGTAGGTAATAAAAAATTAAGCACAGAGAAAATACCCTTTTTGATCTCACCTGTATAACCGGTTCCACCTATAAGTATGGTTTTTTCAGTAAAATTTACAATTGCAAAGTTCTCTTGTCTGGTACCATCTAATTCTGGATTAGCTTTAAAACCCGGTGCATTTAAAATTAACCAGTCTTCTTTAAAATTTTCCAGCTCATTCTCATCAGGACGCAGAAACATATTGTAAGCAAACAAATTAGACCAGGCATATTCGTTAATTACACGTATACCCAGCTTAAAGCGGGAGTCTGCACAAGCAAAAGCATCACGTACGTACAGACTGCGGTCAGATAAATAGGTGGTCATTTTGTTTTTAAGACGCGTAAATTTCTGACTGTCAAAGGGGATGTTTATATCTCCCCACCAGACGTCATCGCGTGTTAATTCATCAATTACAATGAAGCGGTCTTTAGGAGATCTACCTGTAAACGTGCCGGTGTCTATCGCTAAAGCACCGGTAGATGTTTCTCTACCTTGACCAAGATCTAGGCTAATAGCCTGCAGGTCTTCGGGTTCTAATTGATAATGAGTTGTGGCATTTTTAATTCCGTATGGAGTTAACGAAATCGTTTTCGTAGATAAGGCGCTTGTAGCCATATAAATTGAATTTTTAGTAAATACGAGCCAAAATTAATGCTTTATTTTGGCTAATAATTTAATTTTAACTAATTATTTTGCAGATTTGATAAGAGAGTAGGTGATACTTATCCAGGCAGAAATTAGTAATGCACCGCCAATTGGGGTGACCCACGCAAAGGCACTTATATCTATTCCGGTTAATGCTTTAGTAGAAAGTAAATAAATAGAACCGCTAAAAAGTATAATGCCACTTATCACTAAATAAAAAATTGTGTTTAGCGATTTAGTATTCAGCGGTAAAATGCTTGAAACAATTAATAATAAAAAAGAGTGATACATTTGATAACGAACACCCGTTTCAAATGAATTTAAAGCTTCTACAGTTAAACTGTCTTTAAGACCGTGCGCTCCAAAAGCTCCTAGAATTACTGCCGTAAGACCTAATATAGAACCTGTTATAAGGATTTTTCTTTTCATAAGAACTATTTTTATAAAGCTACTGTTTCAGTAAATTTTGTTGATTTCAGCAGTGCAAAAATAATACATAATTATGCGAAACATATTAATAATAGGTGCCGGAAAATCTACCGCGCAATTGGTTAAGTATCTTCTAGAAAAGGCTGAAAAAGAAGATTTATATTTAATAATCGCAGATCAAGTTTTGAGTAATGCCGAGCGTTTAGTGCGTAATACATTAAGAGCAAAAGCCGTGGAGCTCAACATTAACAAAATTGAAGACAGGAGAAAACAAATTGCCGAAGCAGATATTGTTATAAGTATGTTACCTGCATTTTTGCATAGTATTGTTGCTGAGGATTGTCTAGAGCTCGCTAAAAATCTGGTTACGGCTTCTTATATAAGTGACGAAATGCTTAAAATCGATGCCGAGGTCAAGAAAAAAGGCTTGGTTTTTATGAATGAAGTAGGTCTTGATCCTGGTATCGATCATATGAGTGCGATGCGCATTATAGATCGCATTCGGGATAAAGGCGGAAAAATAATATTGTTTGAATCGTTCTGCGGAGGTTTATTGGCTCCTGAAAGTGATACCAATTTATGGAATTACAAATTCACCTGGAATCCGCGTAATGTTGTATTAGCAGGACAAGGAGGTGCAGCCGAATTTATTCAGGAAGGTACCTATAAATATATCCCGTATCACCGCCTATTTAGACGCACCGAATTTCTGGATGTCGAAAATCACGGAAGGTTTGAAGCCTATGCTAATCGTAATTCTTTAAAATATAGAAGTATCTACGGACTCGATGATGTACTTACCTTATACCGAGGGACAATGCGTCGTGTAGGATTTTCGAGAGCGTGGAATTTATTTGTGCAATTAGGTATGACCGATGATAGCTATAATTTGCAACACACAGAAACGATGAGTTATAGGGAGTTTACTAACCTCTTTTTGCCTTATTCTCCCAACGATTCTGTAGAGTTAAAACTACGGCATATGCTACGAATTGATCAAGACGATCTGTTGTGGGATAAATTACTGGAACTTGATCTTTTTAATCCGGATAAAATTTTAAATCTCAGAGAGGCTACACCGGCGCAATGTCTTCAGCATATCTTAGAAAATAAATGGACGCTAGAAGAAACAGATAAAGATATGATTGTAATGTATCATAAGTTTGGATTTCTGTTAAACGGAGAGCAGAAACAGATAGATTCTACAATGGTAATCATTGGGGAAAATCAAACCTACACTGCAATGGCAAAAACTGTAGGATTGCCTGTAGCTATAGCAGCGCTCAAGATTTTAAATAAAGAAATCACTCAACCGGGCGTTCAATTACCTATAGCTCGGGAGGTGTATGAGCCTATTTTAAAAGGACTAGAAGATTATGGGATAGTCTTTAAGGAGTATGATATGCCCTACTTAGGATACAACCCGCATCATCTATAAATTTACGTGCCTAATTATAGATTTTAGTTATTTGATTAAAATAATACCTGCTAAAAGCTAAAAATGTATAAGCAAAACAGGTACTTTTAATTAGAAATATGAGTTATGAAAATTGTAAACGAGCAGATAGCTATAGACGGAATTGATAAAATTATCCTTCGCCAATTAATGGACGACGCCCGAAAGCCTATTTTAGAAATCGCCAGACAAGTAGGTATTTCTGGTGCTGCCATACATCAACGTTTAAGAAAATTAGAAAAATCGGGTTTAATTTCTGGCAGTAAGTTTATTGTAGATCCTAAGATTTTAGGCTATAACACAATGGCATTTGTAGGTATTTATCTCGACCGCGCGATGAGTAACCCAAAAGCAGTAAAGCAACTTGAAGAAATTCCAGAGGTATTAGAATGTCATTATACTACCGGAAACTGGTCGATATTTATAAAAATACTTTGTAAAAATAATGAGCATTTAATGCATTTGCTCAACAAAAAAATACAGGCTATTGAAGGCGTTTCCCGTACGGAAACCTTTATTTCTCTTAATCAACAGATAGAACGGCAGATTCAGATTTAAACATAAAAAACCCGGCACTTTAATACTAAAGTATCCGGGTTTTTCAACTTAACTAACCAATCAATTATGAACGGTTATATAGTCGCTTGTTACTTAGTTAGCTTACAAAGCATATTAATATTTTTTTAAAAAACCATTAGATTGCAACCCCGTATATCTGAAGTATCAAAACGCCCCAAAATTTCAAAGCGATTTTCATCTAGCTTTTTACCTAAATCCTGAGTGGCTATAAAGGGACACGAATTATGATTTGCCAGATCAATGACATTTATTCCACCCGTAACACCTTCAGGAACAAGTTGCAGAGCATCTTCAGTATCTCTCATATAAACACGCAGCCAGGGAGGAGTTGTAAAAATACCGTCGCCTTTTGAATATCCCTGAGAGAGTAACTCGGTCATCCCGTATTCACTATGAATTTTGTCAACACCAAATCCGTTTTTTAATAGCTGGTGAAGCTCATCACGTATGAGCTCTTTACGTCTGCCTTTCATACCGCCAGTTTCCATAACGATAGTATTATTCAAATTAAATTTAAAAGCTTCAGTAAGATCTAAAAGAGCAAAAGAAACTCCTATAAGCAGAATCTTTTCACCTTCCGCATCAAGCCTTTTTAATTTTTCACTCAAACCCGGATAATCGTTGAGATAAAAACCACTTTCTTCTTTTTTACTGTCTTTAATTAATTGATCGACCATAACAATTAGAGAAGATCCGTCGCGCTCGAGATAAGAAGGTAAGAGTGCCAGTACGGTGTATTCTTCAATATTACCGTAATGTAGTTTAAAGCCTTCGCGAAAACTTTTTACATACATATCTAGATCAGTTACATGATGCTTACTAGTTACACTGCCTGTTGTTCCACTACTGGTAAATATAGCTTGTACGGGGTTTTGAGAGGCTAGTACATCAAATTGTTTAAAAAACTGAATAGGCAGAAACGGAATTTTCTCAACAGTATTTATGCGTGAAGGATCAATGCCCAGGTGATTACAAAACCTTTTGTAAATTGCATTAAACTCCCATTGATGTTTGAACGACTGAAGAGCTAAATCTTCAAACTCAGCACTGGTTTTAATATTAAAAATGGCGTTAGACTGCATACACATATTTAGAATTGTAAAGGTATTTAAAATGGAAGTGATTGCTCTAATTATTAGTTATAAGCTGCTCAACTTTATCTAAATGTTACCAATGTAAATAGCAATGCTATGCCACGATTTAAACCTTATCTTTACGATTACATTAAATCTTTACACGAATGAAAAAAAAGGAAATTAAAATTCTGCTTGTTGATGACGAGCCAGATATCCTAGAAATTGTAGGTTATAATCTTAGTAACGAAGGATACCAAGTCGTTACTGCTGAGAATGGTAAAGAAGGTGTAAAAATGGCAAAAAAGCACAATCCACATTTGATTATTCTGGATGTGATGATGCCCGAGATGGATGGGATTGAAGCTTGTGAGCAAATACGTAAACTCCCGGAACACGCAGAAACTATAATTACCTTTTTAACTGCACGTGGAGAAGATTATTCTCAAGTTGCCGGCTATGATGCAGGTGCAGATGATTACATTACAAAACCTATAAAGCCAAAGGTTTTAGTGAGTAAAGTAAAAGCATTATTACGCAGACTTAAAGAGGAGGAAGAAGGGGATTCGCTGGTTAAAGTAGGCGACTTAGTAATTAATCGGGAAGAATATAAAATCATAAAAGATAAAAAAGAGCTTGTGCTTCCTCGTAAGGAATTTGAGCTGTTGTCACTTCTTGCGTCAAAACCGGGAAAAGTTTTTAAACGCGAAGATATTTTAGATAAAGTCTGGGGCAATGAGGTTGTAGTAGGTGGTAGAACTATAGATGTTCATATTAGAAAGCTACGCGAAAAGATAGGAGATAAGCGATTTAAGACAATTAAAGGGGTAGGGTATAAATTTGTTGTTTAATGTCTGCTAGTTTTAAAAAATCATATCGTTTTGCAGGTTTTTCTGCAATGTATATCACATTATTTCTAACGCTCTTTGTGAGCGTTTTTTTCTTTACAGAAGATCGTTTTGATTTTTTATGGATATTAAGCTTTGCAGTAATCTGCTTTTGCTTCTCGTTTACTGTTTTACAAATACGAGTAGAAAAGTTTATTTACAAGCGCGTAAAAAAAATCTACGATGATGTTTCTCTTCTTGATGTCACTACTTTAAAACGAGGTCAGGTTACTACAGATATGGGAACGCTAACCAAAGAGGTTGAACGGTTTGCGGCTAGTAAAAAACTTGAAATAGAATCTCTTAAAATTAGAGAAGAATACAGAAAGGAGTTTATGGGTAATGTAGCGCACGAACTCAAAACGCCATTGTTTACCACGCAAGGTTATATTCATACGCTTCTTGATGGGGCGATGAAAGATAAAAGCGTTAGAAAAAAATACTTAAAACGTGCAGCTGCTGCAGTAGAACGTTTGGTTTATCTGGTAAGTGATCTGGATATGATCTCAAAGCTAGAAGTGGGGGATCTCAATTTAAGATATGAGTATTTTGATATGGTAGAGCTGGTTAAGGGAACTTTTGATCTCTTAGAAATGAAAGCTGCTAAGAAAAATATTACGCTTGCTTACGATATGCCATATAATGGGCCTATTATGGTTAATGCAGATCGAGAACGTATACAGCAATTATTAACGAACCTGATTGTAAATTCGATTAAATACGGCAAACAGGACGGTACTACAGAAGTTTCGATTGAAAATCTAATTCAGAATAAAGTTATTGTACGCGTTACAGATAATGGAGAGGGGATCTCCACAGAGCATATACCTCGCTTATTTGAGCGTTTTTATCGGGTAGATAAAAGTGGGTCGAGAAGAGAAGGAGGTTCTGGTTTAGGACTTTCCATCGTCAAGCACATCATTGAAGCCCATGACGAAAAGATTTATATAGAAAGCGATTTTGGAGTGGGTTCTGAGTTTTCGTTTACCCTCGAAAAGGCCGAAGAGCTCCCTAAAACCGTTGTTTTTGAAGGCCCCCTCACTTAGTAATTTTTCAAAGCCACTATAAACTTTTACCTTACTAAGGTCTTTAATTTTAAATTTTTCTTGTTCAGCAAATGGTACAATTCCTGCCTTTTGAAAGCGTTTTGCTAGATATTCTTGTTCGGTTTGTCCGGGAGTAGGAATAAAAAATGCTTTTTTACCCAGCTTCACCAGATCCATAACTGTAGTGTATCCCGAGCGACTTATAATTAAATCACTAGAACATAGAGAGCGCTGTAAATCTGCAGTTTCCATATAATTTACAACCTTTATATGGTCTTTAATTGTACTGGTCTGTTCTGCTTCAATTACACCTCTTACAAATAAAACCTGTCCCTTATAATGCTTTAACTCGTGCATTAAAATTTCTTCAAGCTCTGTGCGTTGAGGTTCTGGCCCACTTAGCAGCACCATAACATCATAAACTGATTTTGTCTCTTGAGCTTCTAATCGAGAAAGTGCACCTATATATTTAACCGGAATATCAAAACTTTTAGGATGCCCAAGTTTTCCACTCAAATTGCTTTTTCCTTCAAAATCAGGCACCCAACATTCATCAAATCGCTTGATGTAATTGCGATGCATTGCTGAAGTTAATTTTGTGGTTTTTCCGCTTAAAACTTGTAATTGATGTGTGACAAATACGGTGGGGATATCTGCATGGTATAAGCCTAATCTGTTATCAGATAGAACGCCATCGATAGTTTTTGCCTTTACAAGCTCTTTGAGTTGTTCGCGTTCTTTGCGTATAGCTTTTAGAACTTTGGGGCTGCGCAACAGCATTTTCCATTTAAAACGTTTGCCGTTTTTAGCGTATTCTATTTTATAGGAGGGTAATTCTAGAGCTTGAAGCTGCGGAAACTCTTTTTTTAATAGATCTAATGCTTGACCATCACTTCCAAGTATAACCTCAAAGCCTTCACTAAGAAGCTCACGTATGAGTGGCACGCATCTAGTGGCGTGACCGAGTCCCCAATTTAATGGAGCTACGAGTATGGTTTTTTGCTTTTGCACTTTACAAAGTTGATATATCTCTTAAACGTAAATGTTTCCAATAGATTATTAAACTATTAAACCTGTAAGATTTTTCACATAGATAGTATTTTCACATAGATTTTAATATTCTGAAAAACAATTAGTTAGGTTAATAAGTTTAAGTTATTACTATGTTATCTGGTATTTCGATCTCAATAATGGAGTCACTTTCAAAGCAGTACTCGTATCTTTGGCGCGTAAATTTTTAATTAAATACATACCTGCATTGGGAAGTAAAAATAAACTGAGACGCTTTCGCGAAAATGAAACCTTTAGTAATGTCGTACAGCCTGAGCGAAAAGACCTTACTGATCAGGAGTTTCCTTTAAAAGGCAACTGGAATCGTGATTTTTTCAAAAATGACAAGCCTATTGTATTAGAGCTTGGCTGCGGAAAAGGAGAATACACTGTAGGTCTCGCAAAGCGCTTTCCCGATAAAAACTTTCTAGGTATTGATATTAAAGGTGCGCGCTTTTGGCGAGGTGCAAAAACGGCATTGGAAGAAAACATTGATAATGCCGGATTTATGCGTACGCAAATCGAACTTGTTGATAAAGCATTTGCAGAAAATGAAGTTTCAGAAATCTGGATTACGTTTCCAGATCCTCAAATAAAATATAAGCGTACAAAACACCGTATGACTAATCCGCATTTTTTAGAACGTTACAAAACGGTACTAAAACCTAATGGGATAATGCATCTTAAAACTGATAGTGAATATATGCACGGGTATACTTTAGGTTTGCTAGAAGGCCTGGGTCACGAGATTTTGTATGCACACCACAATATTTATATTAACCACGATGCTCCAAAAGAAGTAGTAGGGATACAAACTTTTTATGAAAAACAGTATCTTGAAATAGGAAAACCTATTACCTATATCAAATTTAGGATCAACTAGAAGCATTTGGAAATAACAAAACTTTTCTTCATTACTTATTTTGCTGCTTTTCTTGGAGTATTACCTCCGGGATTGGTAAATATGTCTGTTGCAAAAACCTGTGTCCACAGAGGGAGGCGTAATGGTATGCTTGTTGCTTTAGGTGCGTCAATAATAGTATTACTACAAGCTTTTGTGGCAATTCTACTTGCGCGCTATATATTTAGTCATCCTATTGTGCGCAATACTTTACTACGTACTGGGATTGTCATATTTGGTATTCTTGCGGTATATTTTTTTATAGCCGCAAAAAAGAATAAAGTGAAAGAAGTAGAAATCCCAAAGCACTCGGGTAGAAAAAGTTTTGCTAAAGGCATGCTAGTTGCTTTAATCAACGTGTTGCCTATACCGTATTTCTGCGCGCTGAGTGCAGCATTTAATGTCTCTGGATCTAATACTAACGGTTGGGTGGAGGTTTCTCTTTTTATTTTAGCTGCAGCCTCTGGAACTTTTACCGCTCTGTACATCTATGTAGTGGGTTTTGATCGCATTCAGAATGAACCGCGTAATTTTGCTAAATATTCAAATTATTTTATGGCTGCCTTAATGGTTGTTCTGGTCGCTATTACGCTAATCCGAATGCTTTATGGCAAAACCTGAAACGCTTAATTTTTATGAGCGCGTTTATGAGGTTACTAGAATGATTCCGTACGGGAAAGTAACTTCTTACGGAGCAATAGCAAAATGTCTGGGAGCTGCAGGCAGCGCACGTATGGTGGGTTATGCTATGAATGGTGCTTCTAATCTTGAAGATGTGCCTGCACACCGTGTACTTAATAGAAACGGACTCCTTACCGGAAAGCACCATTTTAAAGGGACACATCTCATGCAACAGCTTCTAGAAAGTGAGGGTCACACGGTTAAAGAGGATAAGCTACAGAACTTCAAAGATAAATTCTGGGATCCCGTAGAAATGGTAGGATTTAAAATCTAAAATAAGCCATTATTTTTTTGTTTCAGTATCGGTTTAAACTAATCTTCAGACATAGAAACCGTCAATACATGGATAGGCAATAACTCTTTCGATTTCTGAAGTTTTCAGCCTATATTTGTAGTTTTAGAATCAATCTAAGTAAGATATCGTGAAGTTAGAGAAACAAGCAATATACAATGCACTAAAAACCATAAGTGCGCCTGGTGAAGGAGAAGATATGGTAACGAGTGGTGCGGTGACTAATGTAGTGACCTTTGGTGACGAGGTTATCGTAGATATCACTATAAATAACCCAAGCCTGCAAGCAAAAAAGAAAACTGAAGTAGAAATCATGAAAGTGATTCACGCTGAGGTGCATCAAAAAGCTCAGGTTAAAGTTAATGTACGTGTAGATGCTCCAGAAAAGCAAACTAAGAACGAGATAAAAGGAAAGCCAATACCGGGCATTCAAAATATTATAGCAGTTGCCTCTGGTAAAGGTGGTGTTGGAAAATCTACAATTACCGCTAACCTTGCTGTGAGTCTGTCAAAAATGGGCTTTAAAGTGGGAATTTTAGATGCGGATATTTACGGCCCTTCTGTGCCTATAATGTTTGATGTTCAAGATTCTAAGCCACTGTCTGTAAAAGTAGACGGAAAGCAAAAAATGAAACCTGTAGAAAGTTACGGGGTTAAAATACTTTCAATTGGATTCTTTACAAAACCAGATCAGGCAGTTGTTTGGCGTGGGCCAATGGCTTCAAAAGCATTAAATCAAATGATTTTTGATGCTGCCTGGGGAGAATTAGATTTTCTGTTAGTAGATCTTCCTCCGGGAACAGGTGATATTCATTTAAGTATCGTACAAGCTATGCCACTTACTGGAGCAGTAGTTGTGAGTACGCCTCAAAATGTAGCTCTTGCAGATGCTAAGAAAGGGGTTGCAATGTTTCAACAAGAAAGTATAAATGTACCCGTTCTAGGTATTGTAGAAAATATGGCTTGGTTTACTCCAGAAGAGTTGCCAGAGAATAAATATTATATATTTGGAAAAGAGGGTGCAAAAAATCTTGCAGACGATTTAGGTGTACGTTTATTAGCGCAAATCCCGCTGGTTCAAAGTATTCGTGAAGCTGGTGATGTAGGACATCCTGCTGCGTTGCAAGATGATACTATGCTCTCTGAAGCTTTTCAGGAAATGACGCGTAATACAGTTGAAGAATTAGTAAAACGTAATGATGATTTACCGCCTACAGAAGCTGTGAAGATTACTACTATGGCAGGTTGCTCAGCCGTTAAAAAATAAACTATGACAGATTTAGAATTAAAGGGGAAAGTTGAAGATGCATTAGAAGAAATCAGACCTTTTTTGCAAAGTGACGGTGGCGATATTGCGTTACTAGGTATCGAAGATGGTACCACAGTTAAAGTTCAGCTGGAGGGTGCTTGTGTAGGTTGCAGTGTGAACCAAATGACTCTTAAAAGTGGCGTTGAAATGACTATAAAAAAACACGCCCCACAAATACAAAATGTGATTAATGTAGTTGCATAAGTATTTCATTATAAAAATTATGACAAGCAGCTTTGATTAGATCAAAGCTGCTTTTTTTATTTCAAAAAAATTATAAGCGTAATTTTTACAATTATTTAAAGTAATTGATTAGTTTTATTTTAAATCACAAATATCTTCTTATGAGTCACGCTAATAGTCGCAGAAAGGCTTTAAAAAATATTGCACTTACAACTTCTGGATTAAGTTTAGGTTTAGCAGCATTAAGTTGTAAAGATGAATCTAACAAAGATAATCTTGACGCTAGCGATCAAGGAGAGATTGCCTTAAAAGGGAACATTAATCATTCAGCGTGTTACTGGTGTTATAGTGGAATGCCGCTTGATGATTTTGCACAAAGTGCAGCAGAGCTAGGATTAAAAGGAATTGATTTATTGAAGCCGGAAGAATGGGAGACAGCTGAGAAATACGGCCTCAAATGCGCAGTCGCGACAGATAGCTTTGCAAATATTGAAAATGGTTTTAATGATAGAGCTAACCACGCAAGTCTGCAGGAACAATATTCATTATTAATCGATAAAGCTGCTGCTCAGGGTATTAAAAATGTTATTGTTTTTTCAGGAAATAGGAGGTTGTTATCAAGAGAGGAAGGGCTTCAAAATTGTGTAGATGGTCTTGCGCCACTTGTCAAAAAAGCTCAAGAGAAGAATGTTGTCTTGATAATGGAATTGCTTAATAGCAAAATAGATCATAAAGATTATCAATGTGATCACACGCAGTGGGGTGTTGATCTCTGTAAATTACTCGGTTCTGAAAATTTTAAATTGCTTTACGATATCTATCATATGCAAATTATGGAAGGTGATGTTATACGTACTATTAATGAACATCACGAATATATTGCTCATTACCATACCGGTGGTGTCCCGGGACGTCATGAAATTAATGACGCCCAAGAGCTTAATTATCCTGCAATAATCAAAGCCATTTTAGATACTGGATTTACGGGATATGTTGCACAGGAATTCATTCCTACATATCCTGATAAAATTGCTGCTCTTCGGGAAGGCGTAAAAATTTGTGACGTATAGCTGTTTTAAAATCCTATTATTTGAATAGGTTTTAAGACGGTGCAACAGCGTTTTTTATTAATTTAGCACGCTCTTAAGAAAAGCAGATATGCAGGACATAACAATTACAGTAATTGACCGGGAAGGTGTGGCTCACGCCCTTGAAGCACCTACAGATATGAATCTTAATCTAATGGAAGTTTGTAAGATGTATGAACTTCCGGTTGAAGGTACTTGTGGAGGTATGGCAATGTGTGCCTCGTGCCAGTGTTATGTGGTATCTGATCACAAATTAAATGAAATGGGGTATGATGAGGAAGCTATGCTGTCTGAAGCATTTTATGTTGAGGATAACAGTCGGTTAGGGTGTCAAATACCTATCACACCAGATTTAAATGGGTTAGAAGTTAAATTAGCTCCCGAAAGTTAATTTTACAGAACTTATAATACTGCCTCAATAACTTAGTTACTGAGGCTTTTTTTATTTAAAATACGTATAGCTAGTGGAAAGAGGCGATCTACAAATAGGGAGTATGCTTCCTTTGAAGGATGTAAACCATCGGCAGCAACTAGCTTAGGCTGGGAGATTCCTTTTCTTGTGATATCTGTAATATTCAAATAGGTAACTCCATTACTCATAGCAACTTGTTTTGCAAACGCGTTGTATTTATCTATTTCTGAAGAAATTTCTTCCTGATTGCCATTGTTTTGACCAAATGCTGTGTAAGCATAATCAGGTATTGAAATTACGATAACACGCTTTTCGTTTCCGCCGGCTAATTGAATTGCAGTTTCTAAAAGAACGTTGAAGTCTTTTTTATATTCAGAAAACACAATGCTTTGATATTGGTTATTAACACCAATTAGAAGGGTTACGAGGTCGTAATCAGATTTGAGATTTTTAGCTGCTAGAGCATTAATTAAATTGTCTGTACGCCAACCCGTTTCTGCAATTACAGTTGTATTTAAAATACTATTTTGGAAGCTTTCGATTCTAGTTTTTAGCTGATTGGGAAACCTACAAGATTCACATACCCGCTCTCCTATAGTATAGCTATCACCTAAAGCAAGATAATTGTATCTCGTAGCCGTATTAGTGGTGCTCTCAGTTATAGTTGCCTTAGAGTTGTTACAGCTAATTATAAAAAGGCAAAATATATTTATTAATGGTATGCGTAGCAGTGAGTAATTCATATAATAGCTACGCATATTTCACACAATCGGTTTTATAAGCAATGCACTTTCTAAGTTTCTTTTAGTTGTGCAAATACTGTTTCAAGGTAATGACAGCTTGCTATTTTATCAAAGATATCGAGCCGCTCTCGTTCTTCTATTTAAACCGAAATATTTGATGTTATTTCTTGTTCAATGCCATTCCACAGGGTTGCTCTTTTTTTAAGAGCAGTGATCGCAGTTTCTTTTACTTCTTCCCATTTTACCGCATCGTTACCACACAATTCAGAAACCATTTGTAAAGCCATCGGGCCATGTTCATCACCATCTAGTTCAATATGACGATCAAAGTAATATTTAAATAAAGTGAGATCCTCCATTGGGAAATTCTGCTGAATGTTTCCTATAATTTGAGTAAACATACTCGGAATAAGATCTTCTCTGCCAAAAGTGAATGCAGCTGCAATCTTATGCGCTTTTCCTTCAGAAATAATTTCAAAAGTGAAACGTAAAAACTCCTTAACTGACTCGGGGATTTCACTTACTGCAATCACTAAAAATATATCTGTACCATGTGTGATATGGCTTAAAAAAGAATTTATTTCCTGAGTACTTGCGTTTGATTTTGCCATAGCATCCAAATACATTTCAAAATGACTTTGGCGCTTTCCCTCTAGGTTAATATCTGTTTCTTCGGCAAGTACAATTTCATTAATTAAGTACCTGATTTCAGGATTTCCCAAAGGATACCAAGGTGTAGAAACTTTTGTAAGATCGTACTGTAAAGCTTTTAATAGTGACATAAAATCCCACACAGCAAAAACATGATGCTGCATAAAGATTTGTAGGTCTGCAGGAGTGCGTAATTTTTTATATAACTGATGACTCAATAACTGATCTTGATATGGGGCAATAGCCTTCTTAACTTCGTCAATCATAGTATTTGTTTTTCGGCAAAACTAATAAACAAATAAGAGTATAATCTATTTTAAAGCTTGATATTATTTATACTACTATTATTTAAATGCATTTAGACCGGTAACATCCATTCCTGTTATTAAAAGGTGTATATCGTGAGTACCCTCATAAGTAACAACACTCTCTAAATTCATCATATGGCGCATAATACTATATTCTCCGGAAATACCCATTCCTCCTAAAATTTGTCGTGCATCACGGGCTATTTTGAGAGCCATATCGACGTTGTTTCGCTTTGCCATAGATATTTGGGCAGAAGTAGCTCTTCCCTCATTTCGTAAAGTTCCCAGGCGCCAGGCGAGTAATTGCGCTTTAGTAATTTCTGTAATCATTTCTGCAAGCTTTTTTTGCTGAAGTTGAAATGATCCTATAGGTTTCCCAAACTGATGGCGCTCTTTAGAATACCTCAATGCTGTGTCGTAACAATCCATCGCCGCACCTATAACTCCCCAGGCAATCCCAAATCGTGCAGAATCAAGGCACATGAGAGGTGCGCCCAATCCCGATTTATTGGGTAGTATATTTTCTTTAGGCACTTTTACATTATCAAAAATAAGTTCGCCGGTTGCACTTGCACGCAGAGACCATTTGTTATGAGTTTCAGGAGTAGAAAAACCTTCCATCCCCCGCTCTACAATTAAACCGTGTATACGGCCTTCTTCACTTTTAGCCCAGACTACTGCAATGTCTGCAAAAGGCGAATTTGAAATCCACATTTTAGCACCATTCAGTAAATAATGATCTCCTTTGTCTTTAAAATGGGTAACCATTCCGCCGGGGTTAGAGCCGTGATCGGGTTCTGTAAGGCCAAAACATCCCATAAATTCGCCACTAGCCAATTTAGGAAGGTATTTGTTTCGCTGCTCCTCATTTCCAAATTTAAAAATAGGATACATTACGAGTGAAGATTGTACTGATGCGGTAGAACGTACGCCACTGTCACCACGTTCTATTTCCTGCATGATTAAACCATATGAAATCTGATCTAAACCTGCTCCGCCATACGCTTCAGGAATATAGGGTCCAAAGGCACCTATACCTGCAAGACCTTCAATTATTTGCTTCGGAAATTTTGCTTCTTGAGCCGCCTCTTCAATTATGGGCGATATGTCGCGCTTTACCCAATCTCTTGCTGCAGAACGAACTAATTTTTGCTCTTCTGTTAAAAGGTCATCGATGTTATAATAATCTGGAGACTCAAAAAGATCTGGTTTCATAATTGTAATATTTTCATTCTAAATCAATTAAGTTAAGAATGGTTGAATTTATGACAGTTACTTGCAGCTATTTTATCAAATTTGATAATTAGCATATAACTATATTACAATTTTTAAACTAAAAATTCTTTGATTTGTTCTACATTTTGAGGTAGAAATCTTTTACAAGATCCTGATATTCTTTTGTATAAACATGTCGTTCAATTTCTATTGTAAGGGTATTATGAACACATTCTGTAGTCGTTTTGGTTAATGCAATTAAAGAACGCTTTGCAGATACATTAGCGTTGCCTTTTACAGATGTAATCTGAGTAGGGTGTAATCCAGCTTGATTTGCATATTCTAAGAATTCGGTTTCGCGCAGTTTAGGGATTATGACGCAAAACAATCCCTCAGGATTTAATAGGTGACTTGCTGAAGCAGCTAAGAGTTCAAAAGGCATAGATTCTTCAAAGCGAGCCTTTTCTCGAGCTGTATTTTTTTCATCGTCAGGATTTGTACCGCCTTCAAAAAATGGCGGATTGCAAACAATGAGATCATATTTGTCTTCAATTTCTGTTGCAAACTCATATAAGTGAGCGTGATAACAAAATAAACGATCTCCCCACGGTGAATTTTCAAAATTAGCAACAGCCTGCTCGTAAGCATTGTCATCGAGTTCTAACGCATCTATAATTTCAGCATCACAGCGTTGTGCCAGCATAAGAGCAATAACTCCTGTGCCTGTACCTATATCCAGTATAGAATTAGGGAAATTAGCAATAGGTGCCCAGGCGCCAAGTAATACACCATCGGTACCTATTTTCATCGCACACTGATCTTGAGCAACAGTAAATTCTTTAAATTTAAATGGCTTAGACACAGATTACGAATTGAGTACTTGTAGATATAGAAGAAGCTAGATATAAATAGCTATTAACCCTTCTGGTGTATCTAGTGTTATGGTTTTTGTAGATCGATCTACTTTTTTGATAAAGTCATCGTTTATAGGTATAAGAACCTCTTTGCCCTTGTGATCAATCTCAAAAAGTGCTTGTGCGGTATTATCGTTTACTCCAGTAATTGTACCTACTTCTCCAAAGTGAATATCGTTTACTGTAAAACCTATAATCTCGTGGTAATAAAATTGATTGCCTTTGAGTTGAGGTAATGTAGAAAGTGGTAAGAAGAGCTCTGCATTGATGAGATCTTCTGCATCTTCCTCATTATTGACGTCTTCAAAATCGATACGAAGTAATGTAGATTTATGGAGCTGGCAAGAATGAATAAAAAATGGAACCAGATTGCCGTTAAAATCGACAAAGACTGATTCCAAATTTTCATACATTTCAGGCTCATCAGTATCTAGCTTAGCTAGTAACTCGCCTTTAAAGCTAAATTTTCGCACGATTTTGCCTAGATAGAAACATTCTTCTTTGCGCATCGTGAGTTTTATTTATTTAGCTTCTTCTTCGTTGTTTTCTTCAGTAGCAGGAGCTTCAGCTTCAGGAGCAGCCTCTTCAGCTACTTCTTCAGGTTGTGCAGCAGCGATACGAGCTTCGTTAGCAGCTGTTTCAGCAGCTAAAGCCTCTTTCTTAGCTTTTTCCTGTTCTTTAGAAAGTGTGTCTTTTTTAGATTCAACTTTAGAAGACTTATCTTCTAACCATGCGTTGAATTTTTCTTCCATTTGCTCTTCAGTAAGTGCACCTTTACGTACTCCACCGGCTAAATGATTTTTCAATAAAACACCTTTGTAAGAAAGTAAACGTTTTGCAGTTTCAGTAGGCTGAGCCCCGTTTTGCAACCATTTTACTGATGAATCTACGTCTAAGTCAATAGTCGCAGGATTTGTGTTTGGATTGTAAGTTCCTAGTTTTTCTAAGAATTTACCATCACGTTTAGCGCGCGTATCTGCGGCTACTACCCAATAAAAAGGTTTTCCTTTTTTACCGTGTCTTTGTAATCTGATTTTTACTGGCATAAAAATTAATTTTTGAGGTACCCGACCCCGATTATAATTTGTTGAATTCTATCTATAAGCACAGGCCTATAAGTAGGTTCTCTAAATGAGGGCGCAAATATACTACAATTTTCTGGCTATCAATATGTTTTTATTTTATAAAATCTTAATTTTGAACTTAGACTTAATGTGTTATGGTAAAGTACCTTGTTGCTTTTTTAGGTGTGCTTTTGATATTCTCTTGTTCTGATGATGTGAGTTTTAACTCGCCCGCTTTTCAGGGAATTCGAGACACTGTTTTTTTCAAGGCAGCTATAACAAGGGCAGAGCTTGTAAATGATTCTTCTGACACTGCAAACTCTTCAAATTTTGTTTATGCGGTACGCTTGTCAGGTGTTTTAAATGACGAAGTGGTAAGTTTTACATTACCCTACTATGGTGAAGGGGTTTTTGACCTTAATCCTGAAGATGATGCTTATGCAAGTTATAGCAACACTTTAGGGAAAGAGTTTTCTACGCGTTTTGATGGAGAAGGATCTGTAGTCGTTGAGCGTATAGAAGATAGTACATATACTGGATCTTTTAGATTTAGAGCACGTTCTGCTTCAGATAGTACCGAGGTTTATTTTACTAAAGGTTATTTTTATGAGGTTCCTTTTTATAAGCGCCCTCCTATAGAAGAAGAAATTCCTGTTGTAAGCACTTTTTTTACGTGTAGAATAAACGGAGTCACTTTTAATCCTTTAAGTATCAATGCTTCTTCAGGATCGACTAGCCTTTTAGGAGTAGGAAGTACAAATTCAGTAAGTATACGCCTTCTTTTACCCTTAGATATTGAGCCGGGAACTTATCCGCTAACAGATTTTAGTGTTGAAAGTCCGTATAAGGCTTCTTATAAGTCCGGTGAGTTTACACCTATAGTTCAAAGTGGTACTGTAACGATTCTCTCGCATAATAAGAAAGAAAAGTCCATAGGAGGAATTTTTTCTTTAGTAGCTAAAGGAGAGGATATAATAAATATTTCCGACGGAAAATTTGGATTTAATTATTAGTCTTTTTCCTTACTTTCAAATAGGCAAATAACGTACAAAGAGCAAGAGCTATCCAGAATACATCAACAAATGCAATCTGATAGTTACCCATTGATAAGTTCTCCCAGAAAGTTGTTTTTGTAATACTATAATTAGCAATTGGAACTATAAAACCAAAAATACTTCCCCAAAGCAAGCTAAATCGAATGCAGTTTCCTCTGTCTTTTTTGAAGATTAGGTATGCACTTGCAAGAGCCCAAGTAATGAGGTAGAACCAGTAAATAGAATTTTCAGTTAGGGGATATGCCAGTTTTACCACGACAAAGCTAAGTGCTGTTACGGGATACATACTTAAGCATATGGCTAAATAGGTTAGTGCAACTCTCCTGTAAAACTTCTGTTTTTTAAGAGGAACATTTTTTTTATCACGGGACAGTAACCAAATCAGTACTCCGGAAATAATTACTACACACGTGATAATTCCCAATAAAAAAGAAATAATGCGCAAGAGATAGCCTCCATAATCACCAAAATGTAAGCGGTACATTACATTTTTTACGCTATCTAGATAAGAAGCATCTGAATACGGATTTTTAACAATTGTATTTTCTCCGCTGGCAACAGCAAATATGCTTGTTCCGGGAGCATTAAACTTTTCGGTATAATCTTGATGTCCCTTTACAGTGATATGCATATTTTGATCACCATAATTATTAATTACAAGTTCGTTGACATTAAAACCCGGCCAGTCATCTCTAACTTTTAAGAGATAAGAATCGAGTTTAGGAGTCTTTTTTAATCTTTTATTTTCAAAATTATAAGAAGGGACATCAAATTCTAGATCTTGATATACGGCAGCTTCATTACCTCCATACAAGGAGACAGCTGCGGGAGTAAGTAATAATACTTTAAGCATAAAAAATGCTCCGGAAACCGCTAAAACAAATTGAAATGGAAGTCCTATCATACCTAAAGCGGTATGTGCATCTGTCCACATCGTTTTTAACTTTGCTAATGGGCGAAATGTATAAAAATTAGAAAATATTTTTTTCCAATGTATAAGTAAGCCGGTGAGAATTGCAAATAGAAAAAAGAATGCTACAAAGCCTGAGATGTAATAGCCTACAGGATAGAAAAATTGTGTTAGAAAATGCAGTCTGTATAAAAACTCCCCCAGAGTATAAGACTCAGCATAAGACTGTTGTTTATAGGTTAATGGGTCTATGTAAAAAAACTGTGCGCCAGGGTTATCATTTGTAATTAGAGAATCTTTTAGTGCACCCAGACTTACGGCTATACGGCGTTCTTCATAGTAGGTTTTAAGAGTAATATCTCTGCTGTTTAAATTATAGCGTTCATGTATGCTATCTAAAACAGGATTTATTTGTGCAGGTAGATTGTCTGCTGATAATTCATTCTGATTTCTTTCCCAGGCGATAATATCATCTCTAAAAAATGAAAAGGAGCCTGCAAAAAAGATGATATATAACGCAACACTTATTACAATACCACTTACTGTATGCAGGTTGAAAAATAAATTATAAAGCCGGTTATTCATATTAGGAAACTACGGAGTTATAGGTATTTGTAAAAAACAAGATAAGCGCCAAAATACCTGTTACTCCAAAATAGGTCAAGCTTGCTTGCCAGGCTTTTTTTGGGATATAGGCAACTATAAATAGAACCGCCCAAATTATAAATCCACTAAAAGTAAAGGTTATTAAAATTACGCTTTTAGAAATGTAAGCTGCGGCAATTAGGTGCAACAATGTTGTTACCAGGTAACCCCCTACAAACCCGGTTAATAGTCGAATTGCCCGTTGTACGGGTGAGGAGGTTAAGTATTTAGAATTTGCAGGCAAATCAATTAAATTTAAATAGGTTTAATGGAGTAAGAATGATTATTAAACTGCTAAAAGTCATTAGGATAATACTAGCTGTAAAAATCCCTGCTGCCCAACTCATTTGATTTATAAATAGGCCATAGCCAATACAAAGCAGGTAAAACCCGAGAGAATTAAGTATCCACTTATTCTTTCGGGTTTTGTTTTTATTTGATATTACTTTTTTGGAAGACATTTTTGCAGATGTCTTATACATTGCATAAAAGCCTACCGCAAGTAATAAACAAGCCAAATACAGCATTACGGCAAACTTGTGTAGGTTACACAATGCCAGATAAATTGATAATCTACATCATTATAGCTCCCCGGCGTATTTTCATTATGGGTTACTTCAACAATATATTTTGTTTCAAAAGGCTTTGTGTAGCTAATCATTCCATTTTCATCTGTAGTTACTTTCTTAGTCCATAAATCCAGCATCGAGATCGTAGCTTCTGCTTTTTCTAATGGAGCGCCATTATAGAGCACTTGTAGTTTTACAGTATCTGCTGTATTTTCGATTTGATTTATTACCAGTCCTTCAGTGAATTTAGAGCTGTCTGCAGTTTGTTCTGTGTTTACATTTACTTGTTTAAATGATTTATAAACAGGCTTAAAAATTCCGAAGTCATATTCTGTATAATCAAGAACTTCAATATTTTGATTTTCTAGATAAACCAGATATACACCATCTTGAGTAGGAGTGAATTCTGCTGAATAATGGTCTGTACCGGCTTTAGTTTCTAATGCATGCTTCTTTCCTGCAGGGTCTACAAGCCATAACTTAAAATCGCTCACCCCTTTGAAAGCATCTCCAGCAACTTCTTCAACAACGCCATATGCGTATTCACCATAGTAAACGCGAACTTCTTGTGGCTCGTTTAAATTTCCTTTTGCGCTGGTCTCAACCCATAAGTAATGTGCAAAAGCAGAATTTGACCCGCTTAAAAAAGCAATAGCAAGTAATAATATTATTTTTTTCATCTTAATTTATTTAAAAGTTATAGGTAAAATTGGCTAACAATGTTCTTTGATTTTGTGGAGAAATTGTGCTCCATCCTTTGTAGTATTCCTTATTGGCAATATTGTCTAACTTAAGCGTTATACGGTAATCTGAAGTCCCATAAAATAGTGATGAATTAAGTATGGTGTACTCAGGAAGTGTGAATGTTCCGCCTAAATTTCTGTTGAATATTTTATTCTCACTTGCATAGTTTCCTCCAAAACCAAAGCCCAAGCCGTCTAACTTACCGGTAGTAATTTGATAACTCGCCCACAAATTGGCAAGATTTTCTGGACCCGCACTCTCAGGACGCAACCCTTTAAAGTCTGCATCACCTTCTACCAGCTTACTGTCATTAAAACTGTAACCCGCTACAATATTTAAACCATCAATAGGATTTGCAATTAGGCTTGCTTCAAAACCTTTATTTTCCTGAGTTCCGTTTTGAGTGTAAAAATAATTGCTGGCATCTACATCTATACGTAACGATTTATCCTTAACCGTAATGTCGTAATAACTTAATGTCGCACTAATTCTATTTTTATAAAGATTGAATTTTGTACCTACCTCAAATTGATTTGCTTGTTCTGGATCTAGGGTGCGAATTGTAGTTACTCCATTTGCTAACTCTTCTACGGGAGCTGTATTACTGAAACCATTCATATAGTTTGCAAAAATCGAAACCTTATTTAGAACCGGCTGATACACTAAACCGAATTTAGGAGATAAGGCAGTTTGTGAATGATCTGTATTGCTAAAATGATCTACACGTAAGCTAAGCATTGCAGATAATTCTGGAAGAATATTTACAACATCTGAAGCATAGGCGCTAAAAATTTCTTGTTCAGATTTAGAAGGATTGATAGGAGAATTTTCTAATAATGCATCTGTCCCCGGCTGGTTTAATATTCCAGAATCGTCTGTGAAATTTGCAGCGTCTGTTCTACCCAGTACCTCCTCATTAAACTCTTGTAAATTGTCTCCTATGTAAATAATACCATTGCCTACATAGCTCGAGCTATTATTAATGACTGTATTCTTATAATAATCAAGACCTACCACTAGTCTATTACGTACATTTCCTATATTAAAATCTCCAATGAAATTCTGCTGAATATCTGTGGCGTTTGTTTCAGAATTCTGCTTGCTTATATATCTGGAAAGAGAAATCCCCTCATCTAAAGTTGTGTATTGTGTGCCTTCATATAAATAGGAATAGTACCCATCTGATTTTGAAGACGAACTAGAAAAAGCGGTTTGAGAAGTCCAGTTATCACTTAGCTTATAATTCATTTGAGCCTGTAAACTGTATGTAGGCGTCTCTATATATAAATCATTACCCGTGTAAGATCTATTATTATCGTAACCTAATTCTTCTAAATTAGTTACGCGAAGAGGTGCTGCACGATCTAAGAAAAGCATAGTGGGGTTTGTGCTTTTCCCATTATAAAATTCTGTATTTATATTAAATGATAATCTGTCATTAACACGGTAGGCTAGTGAAGGAGCTATAAAAAAAGATTTCTTAAAACCAGCATCTTGATAGCTATTTTGAGTATGATATGCTGTGTTTACACGTAAAGCAATGTCTTTATCTTTACTTAATAGAGTGTTTACATCTGCAGTAACCCGATTTAAACCATAACTACCCGCGGTGTAAGAAAGCGAACCACCAAATCCAAAAAATGGTTTCTTCGTAGTAATATTAATTAATCCTCCATAAGAAATTAAGCTACTTCCGTACAAGGTTCCTGATGGGCCTTTAATCACATCGATGCTTTCTATATTAGCAGGATCTGGACTCCCATTAGTGAGTGCAGGGAGACTATTTACAAGATTAGGTTGTGTTGCAAAACCACGTAAAGAGAAGTATCCGGCACCATCGCTTCCACGGCCTGTAGATTCCCAAAGCTTATCTATACCCGAAGCGTTTTTTAAGGCATCATCAAAATTTGTAACCACTTGTTCTTTAAGTAAAGCAGAAGAAATGCTCGTGTATACCTGCGGATTTTCTATATCTGCAAGCGGCATTTTTGATACGCTCACACTCATTTCTCTATTAAACTTGTTATGTTTTACGCCGTTTATACTTACAGCATCAAGCTGTTCCTGACTCTCTTGTAGAATTATAGTCCCTATATTTTTATTAGATTCTGTGTTAACCGTTACTTCTACATATTTCGTTTTAAACCCTATGTAGGAAATAGCAACGCGATACGTTCCTGCAGGGATTCTTTCTATTGTGAAAGTTCCATTAGAATCGGTGGTGGTTCCTAGACTTGTTTTACCTACATCAATAGTAGCTCCCATTAAAGGCTGTTGATTATTGGTTTGTACCACACCGGTTAGCTGACTATTTTGAGCTGATACTTGAAGTGAGATTAGCGCAAGTATAAATGCACTTAGAAAAGTACGCATCGTTATTTAGATTAAATTAAAATTACATTGTTCGGCAAATGTATTTTCGAAATCCCAATTTTCAAAATTTATTTAGACTTAATTTAAATAAAATTTTTAGGTGTACTGTTAGGCCCCGGAAACAAAGGCTTGTATAGTCAAATACTTTTTGTAAATAATGGCTAAACTCTCAGAATAAATTTAGAATATAGCCTTCTACCGATAGCTGTTTAACGCGATTGTAAATTTTAGGTTATTAAAATGTAATAAAATAGCACCTTTGCAGACTACCTCTTTTAAATGTTATCTATCAAATTTTATTAGATTTAATATACTACGTAATGACGAAAATTACCCTGTCTGCTATTTTCATTATTCTTTTTGGAATACAATCAATTCAAGCACAAGACAGTTTATTTGTTGCATTAAATACCGAGGAGAAAAACACGCTTTGGAATGATTTTACTTATGATATGGGTAATGTTGTAGGGGGTGTAGGTTTTGCATATTCCAGACCTTTACATTGGCAAGGTGATGATTTTCTTCGTTTTGGTGGTGTGGCAGCGGGAACCGTGGGTTTATTTTTAGTTGATGATGAGATACGTCACAATTTTCTTTCTCATAAAGATGATGTACCACAAGGTTTATTAGAATTTGGTCGTTACGCGGGAAATCCTCAGAATAACTATGGTATTACTGGTGCGGTATATTTAACCGGATTATTTACAAAGAACGAAAAGCTTCGTAGAACGGGTGTCTTAATGATAGCATCTGCCACCGCAGCAGGTTTCATACAACAATTAAGCAAATCGCTGGTAGGTAGGGCACGTCCTGGAGCAGGTTTTGGTAATCATCATTTTAAACCCTTTGGCGGTACAGCTGCTTATCGTTCATTTCCTTCGGGTCACGCGGTACTTACTTTTACTACAACTTATACAATTGCCAAGCAATTTGACAATCCATGGATAAAAGGAGGAATAATTGGAGTAGGACTAATCCCGGGATTAAGCCGAATATATGAAGAAGCACACTGGGCGAGTGATGTTGCGCTGAGTTGGGCGATGAGTGCTTTTATTGTGGAAGCTATTGATAAGTATCTTGATAGAAAATATGAGAAAAAGTATAACCCGGATGCATCTGCTAAAGAGTCTAATTTAGAATGGAATCTCACATTTAGCGGTGATCAAATAGGAGTTGTACTTCAGTTTTAAAAGAAGTTTGACTCACATTCTTCACATTAGCATTACTATTAAATTCTAGAACCCCACCTTTATTGACATCAAAAAAAACTATATACGCCCGATCTGGTCTTTTTGCAAAAGCCCTGCTTTATTTATCAATTGGTATTGTTACGGCTATGGAGGCCTTTGGACTTGGTGGATTTAAAGCAGGAAGTTTTACCATTATGAATGTGCTAGCAGCACACTCCTGGGGAAAGGCAATACTCCTTTTGTGGGCTGCTGGTTTGTTTGGGTATGTATTCTGGCGCATCTATGAATCTATTGTAGATCACGAGGAATATGGGACAACTATATTAGGAATTGGACAACGTATAGGTTTTGGTTTTGGAGGAGTTGTATATGGCTTTCTAGCCTTCAAGGCCTTGCAAATTGTATTTAATTCTGGAGATGACAGCTCGTACTCTACATCAAAAATTCAAGAGTTTATACATACAGACTTGGGGATGCTATTAGTTATTGGCATTTCATTAGGTATGATGGGAGGCGCACTTAACGAATTTTATATAGCTTTTTCAGGGATATTTAAAAAGACGATAGCCATTGATGAGGTACCGTCAAAATATAAAAATGCGGTTATGAGTTTTGGTAAATTAGGGTATGCTTGTCGTGGTTTTACATTAGGTATTGCAGCTTATCTTTTATTACAATCGGCATTTACTACACGAGATATATCTAGCGCAGACAAGGAGGCAGCCTTTTCTTTTATGCAATATAATTTTGGAAACTTCATTTTAGGTCTCATTGCATTAGGCTTTATAATTTATTCCTTTTACGTTTTTGTAGAAACCTATTACCGCAAAATTGATATGTAAATTACTTTTCCAGTAAACTTTCATTAAACAATTTTAGAATACGCTTATACTCATCAGTCCAACTGCTAGGTTCAATAAAACCGTGATCTTCTACCGGGTAAACTGCAAGCTCCCAATTTTCTTTTCCTAACTCAATCAGACGTTGTGTAAGGCGCACAACATCTTGAAAATGAACGTTTGTATCTACCATACCGTGTGGAATTAGTAAATCACCCTCTAAACCTTCAGCAAAATAAATAGGCGAAGAACGTTTATATGCGATAGGATCTTCAGAAGGCTCATTTAAAATATTTGCTGTATACCCGTGATTATAATGTGCCCAATCTGTAACCGATCGTAATGCTGCACCGGCTTTAAATGTTTCCGGCTCATTAAAGAGAGCCATTAATGTTATAAAGCCACCATAGCTTCCTCCATAAATACCCACTTTATTAGGATTTACACCGTGATTTTTAATGAGGTACTTTACACCGTCAACTTGGTCAGACAAATCTTTTCCGCCCATATGGCGATAGATACCTGTTCTCCAATCTCTACCATATCCAGAACTAGCGCGGTAATCAATATCGATAACCGTATAACCTAAATCAGTAAGCATATTATTAAACATATACTCTCTAAAGTAACTCGACCACCATTTATGGGCATTTTGTAAATAACCAGCTCCATGAACAAAAACTACTGCTGCGCCATTTTTTGCTGATTCCTCCGGAAGGTATAAACGCGCAGGGACCATAGCGCCATCCTGAGCTTTGAATTCTATATTTTGAGGAATGCGCCAGGCATAATCTTTAAATTCCTGAGACTGCCCATTTGTGAGTTGTCTGGCAGTATCTTTTGAGCCTGTTTTTTTAATATATAATTCCCAAGGTCTATTACTAAAGGAATTGCGTATTGCCATATATTTTTCATCAGGGGAGAGTGTAACCTCATTATTCCCTTGAAGCTCTGTTAGCTGCTGCATCGATCCACCTCTTACCGGCATTTTATAAAAATGACGTTCTCCGGCATCTACTTGTGAGGTCGTTAAAAACCAGGATTTTTTATCATTAGATAAAAAAGGATCAAAAACCTCGTATTCACCCTGAGTTAAAGAATTCTTTTTACCTGTAATAACATCTAAAAGGTATAAGTGTGAGTAACCACTTTCTTCAGACTGAAAATATATAGTTTTGTTATCGGGAAGCCATCCTAATGTACCGCCACCAAATGACCAACCGATTCCCGGTCCTGCGATCCACGCCTCATCACGCTGGTGGTCTAAAGATTTTAAACTACCGTCTGTAAGATCTAACAGAGCTATCCAACGGTCTTTATTATCTTTAGAACGCACGTTAACAATAGCTTTGTTTCCGTCAGCAGAGAATATAGCTTGCGATACGATTACCTCCCGTTCTTTTTCTTCCCATTCTCTTTCGGGATAGTCTTTAACGTAATCTGGCAAAGTTGTAATACCTGGTAATGCGGAGGTAATTACCGCATATGCCGTATCCTTTTTACGATTATAAATAGACAGAGAAGCTTCTGTTTTATCATCACCCACTTTACTGCGGGCGCGTAGTTCTTCGGTATATCCTGATGCATCTACATAATTAGGAACATTAGTAGATTCGCCGCGGTCCCGTTTCATCAACATAATGGTTACAAATTCTGCTGTAGGTGAAACTTGTAAGCTACTTATCGATTTATCACCAGCATAAAATACATAAGGATCTTTTTCACCAGTCATTTTGCGGTAAGCTTTAGAAAGTGAATCTTGTGTCTCCCGCTCATTAACAACTTCAAGTAGGCTCAAATTTTGAGATTTGATCCATTTATTTTTGTCTGATAATTTAGATTCTTTTTCTTCTTTAGATTTACCTTCTTTAAATTCTGTAATCTTTTCTAAACTGCCGTTTTTAGTATCTAAAACGTAGGCATTGTTCTCGTGTGTAAAGGCGATTTTAGTTTCATCTTTAAGAAAGGTAATGTCACTTAATCGCGCTCCCAGATCTATAAGTACCGAAGATTTGTTTTTAGCTAAATCATAGAGATATAGCGCATTGTCTTTTGTATATAATTTTTTGGTTTTTGTATTATTAAAGCTTCCGTATTTGCTAATCATTGCTTTGCGCTCAGCAAGTGTTACTTCCTCAATCTTATCCAGTTTTTTAAGCGTTACTTTATACAAGCTGTCAGTTGAATTCCCTTCAGGATTGTAATCAAAATAGATCGTATTGTTTTGCGTTCCCCATTCTATATTTTCAGGAAAAGTACCCATCCATTTAGGGTCTTTCATTATTTTTTCTACGGAAAGTGGAGAGGTTTGAGCGCAAGAAGTGGATGCGTATAAACTTAAAAAACTTACAAGAATTGCAGAAAGGTAATATTTAATCATACAAGTAAATAAAATTAGAGAACAGGAGGGAAGTTACAGAATAGTTATAAAAGTGAAACTAGTCACCGGCTTAAAACCGCCTAAAATATTTTAAAACAAAAAAGCCTCACCATTTAAGGTAAAGCTTCTCAAAGGTTTCACTACAAAACCAGTTTCCAAATCTCTTTGGAAACAACACAACATCGTTATAAAGAGGCAGCTTTAAAGCTGCTATTAAATCTTAGTAAGAAAACAAAAATAGCATTACTTTTTTGAATTTTGAACAATACTGATAAAATTTACGGTTGTAATTTTATTAAAACATAAACCGGTAAATGATCAGAAGCATATCGTAAATTCTTAGAATCACTTAATACAGCGTGTTTTAAAACTAGATTTGTATTTAATTTTCCTTGAAAAATATAATCTATACGTCGGGTTACAGGCTCGTCAAAATTAAATCCATTATATGTTCCTGATGGTCCAAAAGGACCCATAGGCGCAATATCATAAGTATCAAATAAATCTGATTTTAATACAGTTATAGGCGCACTGTCTGGCTCGAGATTTAAATCTCCAGTTAAGAATACATCTACATTTTCAGTATTTAATTCGTTCATTTTTGCAAGAATAAGTTCTGAAGCTTTTTTGCGTGCTTCAACTCCTACGTGGTCAAAATGAGTATTAAAAACATAGAATTTTTCGTTAGAGCTTTTATCTTGAAATAATGCATAGGTACAGATGCGAGGCAATGCAGCATCCCATCCTGTGGAGATGGTGTCAGGAGTTTCAGAAAGCCAGAATGTATCGCTTTTTAAAACATCTAGTTTGGCAGCATTGTAGAAAAGTGCAGAAAACTCTCCTTTATTTTCACCTTCTCGACCTACTCCAAGTGATTTATAGTCTTTGAGATTATCATTTAGGTACTGCATTTGTTCTGGTAAAGCCTCCTGTATTCCCATTACATCTGGAGCATAAAAGAGCACCTGGTTTTTTAGAAATTCTTTACGCTTGCTCCAGGCATTCTCAGCATCAGACTCTGTAGCTAACCGAATGTTGTAGCTCATTAGTCCTAGTTCTTGAGCACAAAGCCCTGTAATACTAAAAACGAAAATTAGCGTGTAGAGAAGTGTTTTCATTTTGAATTTATTTAATTTATAAAAGTACGATTATACAAAGTCAAATTAGATTCTCTTACTTTACTTGAACATTAAGTTACTTCATAGGTGTACCGCGCAATCTTTTAAAATTTTGATATTCTTTGGTTACGCGCTCTTTAGGAGCTTGCTCAAACTCTTGTTGTGTAACTCCATAGACATTTTGTATAGAGTCTAATTGTTTATGTAAGCGTTTTATAACGTCACCGTAAGCAGGATCATCAATTTTATTATGAATTTCTGAAGGGTCTGTTTGAAGGTCATAAAATTCCCAAGCATCAATATCATCATAAAAGTGCATCAGTTTATAGCGCTTTGTGCTTACACCATAATGCTTCTTAACCATATGAAATGCCGGAAAATCATAATAATGATAATATAAAACAGATCTAAAATCTGCATCTCCTAGTTTTTGTTCTAGAACTGGTCTCAAAGATTGACCCTGCATATCTGTAGTAAGCTTAGTACCATTTGCATAATCTAAGAAAGTTTGAGCAAAATCCAAATTTTGAACCAATGCATCGCTGGTAGTTCCTGCTTTTAAAGAATTTGGATACTGAATTAAAAGCGGGGTTCGGTATGATTCTTCATACATAAAACGCTTATCAAAAAAGCCCTTTTCTCCAAGATAAAATCCTTGATCAGAGGTGTAAACAACAATCGTATTCTTGTCTAGATTATTGGCTTCTAAATAGTCGAGAATTGAACCTACGCCTTCATCAACAGCTGCAATTGTAGCCATATAATCTTGTAAATACCGTTGGCCCTTCCATACGGCGAGTTCCTCACCGTGTAAGTTTGCTTTATGAAAAGCATCGTTTTTAGGTTGATATGCCGCGTCCCAGGTTTTACGTTGTTGCGGAGTCATGCGGTCAAAATCTGTAGTCCAAGGATTATGCGCAAGTTGTGGATTACCTTGAGTTTTGGTCATTTTTAAATCGTGACCTTCATACATATCTGTATAAATTGTTTGCAGCTGTTCTTGAGCAGCTTGTTGACCTTGATGATCTGCAAAATAGGTTTCTGGTAATGGAAAGGTAACCGAATCATATTTATTTACGTGGCGCAAAGCTGGCATCCAGTTGCGATGCGGAGCTTTGTGATGAACCATCATAAAAAATGGCTTGCTGGTATCGCGCTGTTTATCTAGCCATTTAATTGCATCTGCTGTGATGATATCTGTAGCATAGCCTTCAACTTGTGTAGTGTCGCCGTCTTTTATAAAATTAGGATTGTAGTAATTACCTTGATCCTGTATGATATTCCAATAATCAAATCCTTGTGGGTATCCATCTAAGTGCCACTTACCAAGTATTGAGGTCGTATATCCAAGTTCTTTGAGTTTTTTAGGCAACGTAGGTTGATCCCCATTAAAACGATCCCCATTTTGACGAAACCCATTTATGTGACTGTGCTTTCCGGTAAGGATTACTGCACGGCTTGGACCGCATATAGAATTTGTAACATAAGCACGATCCATACGCATGCCATTCTCTGCGATACGATCTATATTAGGTGTGGGAGCTAACTTACTTACAGGATGATCATAGGCACTTATTGCCTGATATGCATGATCATCAGACATTATAAAAATAATATTAGGCTGTTTAGAAATTACTTCTGCAGTCGCTTCTTCTTTAGCATTCTCTTTACAAGCGGAAACTAGTACTAAGAGTAAATAGGCTAAAAGTAACTTCTTCATTATTTTTATTTTTTAGTAACAGACATGGATTCTTGAATTAACGTGCCTTCGTTTACTACCGAATTTAAAAACTGAGCAATCTCATTCACAAATGCATAACCCAAATTTGCCCAGTCGTGATTACCGCCTTCTGCAGTAAGCAGCATATAGGAGGCATCTAATTTTTTAAGACGTTCTGCAATAAACGCATCACCATCTAAAGGTAAAAAACCGGGAGTTTCTGAGCTACAAAAATGATGGGGCTGACTAGCATAAGGCACCAGGTTATCAGCATCACCGTGTATAAATAATGCGGGTATAGCATTATTTCTTGTAATATATCTGGCATCAACGAGAGCTCCTGCAAGTGATACTACAGCAGCATATTTAGGATAAGTTCCTAGTTCTTTAAAATCGGGATGACTAGACATGTAAGCAGTATTTAAAATACCCTCTGCGCCAGCGCTACTACCCGCAAGCACAATCTTAGATCTGTCAAACGCAAATTTACTTTCAGCTATTAGAAATTTAGTTGCTTTTAATATGTCTTCTGTGGTTTGCTTAAAAGTCTCTATTTTTTCAGAGGAAGGACAATTACAACCAAATCCTGTCGATTTACCTTTTCGGGTAAGTGTATAGCTTATTGATGCAACAGCATAACCTTTTGCTGCCATCGCCTGAGAAAATTGCACTTCTAAAGGATTGTCCCGCTTACCACCAGAAAAACCACCACCGTGAACCAAAATTATAAGCGGTCTGGCCGCGTCTTTTTCATTTTCTTTAGCTGAATAAAAATCCAGTTTCAAAGAGTCTGAATACGTATGCGTAGACTTTACCAGATCAGCATATATCTGACCTACATATTTTTCTTGTGCATGTGTAAGTATTCCTGCAAACAGGAATAAAATAAGAATACTGATCTGGCGTTTCATCTACTTATATTTTTTGTTTAGTTCAAAGTAAACGTTTCTTTTAGTGAAGCATTGCTATCACCGCCTACAAAAATTTCAAACTCACCGGCTTCAGCAACAAAATCTAAAGATCCATTATAGAATTTAAGATCATCTGCCTCTAGAGTCAAGACAACTGTTTTAGTCTCACCCTTCTTTAAAAATACATTTTCAAAACCTTTTAATGTTCGCATAGGAGGTGTAAGACTACGCACAACATCGTGTAGGTATAATTGTACAATTTCGGTTCCATCGTACGCACCCGTGTTAGTCACGTCAACACGTACTTCGATAGCTTCACCTTGTGCGATTTCTTTTTTGCTTACTTGAAGGTTTTTATAGTCAAAAGTGGTGTAGCTTAATCCAAATCCAAATGCTAATAAAGGTGCATTAGGAGCATCTAAATATTGAGACTTAAATTTCTCAAAAGCTTCAGAAGGGGCAGGACGACCCGTGTTTTTCTCACTATGATATATAGGTATTTGACCTACATTACGTGGCCAGGTTGCAGTGAGTTTACCTGAAGGATTGTAATCACCAAAAAGAACATCTGCAACTGCATTACCGGCTTCAATACCTGGATGCCAGATTTGTAAAATACTTACAGGCAGATCTAATTCTTCCGTAATAACAAGTGGGCGACCACTCATAAGAGCTAATACAACAGGCTTTCCAGTTTTTGCAAGTTCGCGTATCAATACCTTTTGACTTTCTGGTATTGAAATGTCTGTACGACTTGCAGCTTCTCCGCTCATTTCACTTGCTTCACCTACAACAGCTACAATTACATCTGCATTTTCTGCTGCTTTTAATGCTTCGGCTAGTAATGCTTCCGAACTTTCCTCAGAAATTTCAAGTCGAGGTCCAAATACATTTACTTTTTTAGCAAATGAAGTATCGTTTGAGATGTTAGCACCTTTTGCGTAGGTTATTTGTGCATTAGGAGCCACATTTTTTAATCCTTCTAATATAGACACTGACAGTTGAGGGTCACCAGTAGGAGCCCAAGTTCCTAACATATTATTCTTGCTGTCTGCTAAAGGTCCTACAAGTGCAATTTTTGCAGTTTTAGACAGTGGCAACGTATTGTTTTCGTTTTTAAATAATACAAAAGATTTACGAGCGGCCTCACGAGCAAGCTTTTTATTAGCATCAGTTAAGATATCGCGCTTTGGTCTTTTACTATCTGAATATTTATACGGGTCTTTAAAAAGGCCTAACTTATATTTAGCTACCAGAATACGACGACAAGCTTGTGTAATAGTCTCTTCGGAAACTTTTCCTTCATCAACAGATTTCTTTAAAGTAGTTAGGAAACCTTCTCCTACCATATCCATATCCAGACCGGCATTTATTGATAATGCAGATACTGCCTGTAAATCACCCATACCGTGAGCGATCATCTCATTAACGCTGGTGTAATCTGAAACTACAAATCCTTCAAAACCCCACTTGTCTCTTAACAAATCTGTTAAAAGCCATTTATTACCACTTGCAGGAACACCGTCAACATCGTTAAACGAACTCATCACACTTTCTGCACCGGCATCTATAGCCGCTTTATAGGGTGGTAAATATTCATTAAACATGCGCACACGGCTCATGTCTGTGGTGTTGTAATCACGACCACCTTCTGATGCTCCATATAATGCAAAATGCTTTACAGTCGCTATCATAGTAGCCTCGTTTGTAAGATCTTTTTGCTGGTATCCGCGTACCATTGCTTTTGCTACTTGCGATCCTAAATAAGGATCTTCTCCGGCACCTTCAGCGATACGTCCCCAGCGCGGGTCACGTGCAATGTCAACCATAGGAGAGAAATTCCAGTTAATACCATCTGCAGTAGCTTCTTTAGCGGCAATCTGAGCTGTTTGCTCAATAAGATTCATATCCCAGCTGCTAGATAAACCCAGTGGAGTAGGGAAGGTTGTTTTATAACCGTGTATAATATCAGATCCTATAAGTAATGGAATACCCAGGCGTGTTTTTTTAACAGCAATTTCTTGTGCCTGTCTTATTTTATCAGGTCCCGAAACACCAAATAAACCACCTACATTTCCGGCTTTAATTTTTTCTTCAACATTTTTACTTACTACAGAGCCTGTAGCAACGCCGCCGCCGGGAGTAAGTAAGTTAAGCTGACCTATTTTTTCTTCAAGAGTCATTTTTTTCAACAATGCTTCTACTTCTGGGATAGCTTGTTGTTTTTGAGCAATTGCAGTGCCGAAGCTTGCGATTGCTAAAAAGAGTAAAAATTTAGGGAGTGTATTTTTCATAATTCTAGTTGCAATTGTATTTTTTAGTTTTGTTGGGTATGACTAAAAAGCCATTGTAAAAAGTCTGGTTCTGCAAATGCAGGATCCCAGCTGTTATGATTAGCATGCTCATAAATTGTAACACGTGGAGTAGCTCCTGCTTTTAGCATTGCGTGCGCCATTTCTATAGAATAGATAGGGTTAACCACATCATCCTTTGCACCGTGAATTATCCAAAAAGGGGTGCTAGCGGCATATTTTGTGGCACTTTCTGTACTTCCTGCTCCGCAAATAGCGATAGCCGCAGCAAACAAAGAAGGGTTGCGCTGAACAATTTCATACGTTCCCATACCGCCCATAGAAAGACCGGCAACATAGACACGAGTGGTATCTACTTTGCCGTCTTTTATAAAACTATTCACTAATTCTGTCGCCATCCTAAGATGTGGTGTTGGCTTTTTGTCTGGGTGAAAGGTGATGCCAACAGGAGCGCTATTGCGATCTACATCTACATTTGCCCAGTATGAATCTGCAGGGCACTGCGGAAAAATTACAATTGCCGGAAACGCATTGCGATTACCGGTATTTGCAAAAAGCTTTGCCCCGTGAGTTAACTGAGATGTATTGTTTGAACCGCGCTCTCCCGCACCGTGCATAAACAGAATTAGTGGATATTTTTTTGTCTCATCGTAATTTAAAGGATATTGAATACGGTATTGTAAACTATCTCCCTCACTGTGATAAACAGCAGGTTCAAAACTCTCTTGCGCCACCGTAAATCCTGAATATAAAAGTGTTAAAAATATTATGAGTTGTGTTTTCATAAATTATTTATTGAGGTATTGTATACTGAAAATTTAGTTTATCGAGACCTGCCTGTACACATTCATTCTGCATAAATAGTTTCCAAAGCAAACCGGTTCTGTGGTTCTCTATCATTACTAATATGGGTCCTTGGTCAATTGCCAGATAAGCTTCTGCAACCGCATAGTTTTGTGACGGACTAAATGCATCATAAAAGCCGGCTGGCCCTAATAAAATATTTTTCAAACTGTAAAATGCGCGTAATGCAGACATTGATTCGGTTGGGGTATAAGGGAACGAACTTAAAGCTGCGGTGGGTGATATTACGCCGGTGTCATTACCTGGTCTGTGCGCTTTGTAACCCAGGCTTCCGTCTGCATTAAGTGTGTAACTTGCCGTAAGTCCCCAGAAGTTTTTACCATAATCCCGCCATCCTAAAGGATTTTGTACACAATATGCATAATTACTCAAAGCGTGATTTACAGTTGCGGTTTCATAATTTACATAGGAGTCAGAAAGTCCATAAGGATTAAGACCCATATGTGAATAATGTGCCCAAAATAAAGGTCCGCCGGTTTGTTCTGCACCCGCATGCTTCACTTCTAAAGGAAAGCCAAAAGCAGAAGCACTGGACTTTATAGAGCCATTTAAAGCCCATCCTTGATTGTATACAGCTTCAGAAATACTATATTCTTTGGAAGCAGCAGCCAGAATGTACGTTATGAGCGTTTCATTATAGCCTTGTAACATCAAGTTTATAGCAAAATCATTATTAGGACTCCAGTGCCAGTACAGTACATTTTGACCTTGGGTAAACCAGTTCCATTCGATACCATCAACAAGAGTAAACGCCTGCTGAGAAAGTAATTTTTCTTCGGTAGAACCCTCTTTAAAATACTCGCCAACAGTAATAAGACCTTGAGCGAGGAAAGCGGTCTCTACTAAGTCTGCTCCATCATCAAGTGCGCTAAACGGAAGTGTTTTTCCTGTAGTGCCGTGAATCCAGTGTGACCAGGCTCCGTGAAAACGATCTGCGTTTTCTAAGAAATTTAAAATTTTTGTTAGTCGGTTTACGGCTTCAGTACGTGTTACAAACTGGCGCTCTATACCTACAAGAATTCCCATTAAACCAAAACCCGTTCCACCTGTGGTGACCGTGTTTTGATCTTGCGAAGGATTTGAAGGAATATAACGCTCACGAGCTGCACCTGAATCTGTATTTGCGAAGTCCCAAAAGTATTTAAAAGTCTCTCTTTGCGTTAGATCTAATAATTCGGTATCAGAAATCTCAGGTTCGGGAGTAGGTGTTTCTCCTCCCGAATCTGGATTTTCTTCAGGAAGTTCTGCGACAGAATCACTACTGTCGCTAGAACATCCTAGAAAGATTATTAGAAATGCTATGTAGATTGAATTTTTAATTTTCTTCAGTTTTTAAGTACGGACTTTGGAAACCTAGTTTTTTCAATCCCGTTAATACATCTTCATTTTTCATAAATAGTTTCCATAGTAAACCACTTCTGTAATTCTCGATCATAACCGGAATAGGCCCTTGATCTATTGCTAGATATCTAGGTAAATACCAATCGTTTTCTAGGCTAAATGCATCATAAGGACCATATTTTCCTACTAGTGAATCTAGGTTTGTGTACATATTGCGTAAAAAAGCTGTACTTTCCTTAGGGGTGTAAGGCATAGAAGATAACGCAGCAGTAGGAGAAATTACTCCTAAATCATTATCAGGTCTGTGACCTGCATAACCTTTCATAGAATAACTAGATGTCATACCCCATACTTCTGGGCCATACCCTTTAAATCCTTTAGGATTTTCTACAGCATACTCATATTGAATTTTTGCGTGATTCACATTTAATTTCCAATAGTCACCATATTGATCTGTAAGATCATTAGGATCGAGACCTAAATAAGAATAGTGTGCCCAAAACATAGGACCTACCGGAGAAGCATCGTGCTCATAATGATTAAGAATTGTTCTCATCCCGTACATCGTAGTATCTTGAGCTATTTTACCGTCAAGAGCCCAGCCTTTCTCGTATACAGATTTTGAAATGGGATGTGTAGGTGATGCTGCTCCTAAAACATACATAATTAGCGCTTCGTTGTAACCACCCACCGGAAAATTCATTTTCCATCCTACATTAGGAGACCAGTGCCAGTATAGCGTGTCTTTACCTTGAGTGTACCAATCCCATTCTACTTCTTCCCAAAGTTTTTGTATCTGAGCTACAAGGGCTTGTTCTTCTTCATTTCCATCTCTGTAATACTCGGCAACCGCTAACATTCCTTGAACCAGAAACGCAGTTTCTACAAGGTCTCCACCGTCATCAAATTTGCTGAATGGTTTTACCTTACCGGTAGTACCATCTAGCCAATGAGGCCAAGCCCCGTGAAAACGATCTGATTTCTCAAGAAAATCTATCATTTTTTTAAAACGGGTGAATGCGGAATCTTTAGGGATGAAGCCGCGCTCAACACCCGTTAAAATGGCCATAAAACCAAATCCTGTACCACCTATAGTAACAATATTTCTATCATCAGATGGGTAAATGTCATCAGTGTGAATACGTTCTGGAGCTAGTCCAGAGTCCTTGTTTGCACCTTCCCAGAAATAATTAATAGTCTGTTTTTGAATAGAATCGTACAACGTTTCGTCAGAAAGGGTATCAGAGGTTGTCGTTACAACCTCTTGATTTTGTCCTTCTGTTTTAGAGTCCTTGCATCCTGACAGTGATACAAGGATCATAACAATTAAAAATAATCGCATAAAGCTTCTTTTATAAGTTTACCAACCCGGATTTTGGGTCATTTCTGGTGTTTGTACTAATTGATCGTTTGGGATAGGGAACAATTCGTGTTTCCCTTCTATAAATGTTTTACCGTCTGCAGCTAGAGCAGCTTTAGCTTGCCCTGTACGCACTAAGTCATAAAAACGATCGTGCTCCATAGCAAGTTCTAGACGGCGTTCTTTCCAGATAAGTGGTCTTAATGAAGCTTGATCTGTTGTAGTTACAGCAGGTAGATTAACACGTGCTCTCACACGGTTAAGAGGTACTAGGGCAGCAGCAGTTTGACCTAACTCATTTAAAGCTTCTGCTCTAATAAGTAAGATTTCAGAAAAACGTAAAATACGTACATTCTTATCGCCGTCACCTTGTCCTGCATTTGCAGAAGAATATGCTTTTTCGCTATAACGAGGGTTTTCTACACTAGCGCTAACCTCACGACCGTCAAATAATGTTTCTCCTGCAAATATGATAGTCGCATCTCTACGAATAACATCTCCTTCTGCATTAAAAGCATCTTCTAAGTTTTGTGAAGGTGAGTTGAAGCCCCATCCCCATCCACTAGGTCCACGAGCACCTTGTGTTTGAGAATATTGTTGAACACCGTGCTGAGGAATTTCTCCGCGAGCCTGAATTTCAAAAACTGATTCTGGTCCATTTTCTGATGAGGCTCTCCAAACTGTAGCATAATCTGGCTCTAGATCATATTGACCTGATGTAATTAAATTGTTTGCCATATCTGCAGCTTGTTGCCATTTTTCCTGATACAGATATACTTTTGCAAGTAAACCTTGTGCCGAACCTTTAGAAGCACGACCTACATCAAGATTTGAATACTCATTCTTATTCGGAAGTGCAGCAATAGCTTCGGTAAGGTCCTGCTCGATATAAGCATATACTTCTGAAGCAGGAGCACGATCAATAAGATCGATATGCTGTAAAGGCACATCGCCAAAAGAACGCACTAACCAGAAATAATTAAGGGCTCTTAAAAACTTTGCTTCAGCAATTACACGTTGAGTAGGAGCAGCAGACTGTCCCGTATATTCTTGTGTAAGTTCTATTGTTTGAGAAGCTCTACCAATGGTTTTATACCACTGGGTCCACATTGCACGTACCGAAACTGAAGACGATGTATGCGTTAGGTTATCAAGCTCTCTTTTATCTGTTCCAGAATCTGTAGGCGAACTCCCTTTATCTGCATTGTCAGAAATCATTTCTGTAATTCCAAGATAAGAGAATGCATAAGAGAAATCTGTATGCATACCATAAACACCTGTTAAGAAGTTTACTGGTTCAAAATCTTCTTCACTATTTTCTGCTTCAGGGACTGTTACTTCAACATCTTCCACAAAGTCATCGCAGCTTGCAAACATGAACCCTGTAGCAAGAGTTAATGCTGCTATTTTAAGTTTATAAATCATAGTATTCAATTTTTTTACAATTTGAAATTAGCTCCAAGAATAAATGACTTGGTATTAGGATATGCAGACAACTCGATACCTGTTGTTCCCGTAGGATCTCCATTTTGATTTAATTCTGGAGTAAATCCTGAATAATCTGTAATCATAAATGGATTTTGAACAGTTACATATATTCTTGCGCTGTTAACGAATTTAATTTCTGGAAGTGTGTAACCTAAGGTGATGTTGCTTACTCTAAAATAAGAACCATCTTCTAAGTAGTATGAAGAAGCTTCAACATCACGATCTGCACCCGGGTCTGTATTTGTAGAACCTGGACCTGTCCAACGGTTGTTGAAGATCTCTTCGCTGATGTTTTCACCACCTAATCTCGTGTTGTATAAACCGTTGTAAACCTTGTTTCCGCCTACACCAAAACCAGCAACACTTAAATCAAAGTTTTTGTAGTTAGCACCTAAGTTGATACCGTAGTTGTAAGTTGGTATATAAGAACCAAAGTATTTTTTATCACGGTCATCTATAACACCATCTTCGTTTTGATCTTTATAACGCAAGTGACCCGGAGAAGCATTTCCTATAGAAGCGTTAGCATCTATCTCTTCTTGAGTTTGCCATACACCATCTGCCTCATACATCCACCAGGCAAAAATAGGCTGGCCATCTGCAAGACGTTTTGTGATACGACCATTTCCTAAACTACCACCGGTAGCACCGTCATAAGCCGCTTTTACATTCTGAACTTTGTTTTCGTTTGTAGAAAAGTTAAGACCTACGTTATAGCTGAAATCTGATCCTATTTGATCTCTCCAGTTAACTAAAAATTCAAAACCTGTATTTGATATTTCCGCAGATTCATCAAAGAAGTTATTTAAGAATTCTGAGTTTAATACTGGACGCGTATTTAAAATCGCGTTCGTATTTAATCTGTTATAGTAATCGATAGTACCTGATAATTTGCGATCTAATAATGCAAAGTCAAAACCTACTTCAAATTCTTCGGTCACCTCCCACGATAATGGAATTGCCGGTGTCCCTAATGCAGCACCTATTATTAAGCTTTGAGCAGGACCGAAAACATAATTTGTATTTCTACTACCATCACCTGTATTAATTGTTTGTGCATTAAAAGGAATTGACTGGTTACCAAGTTTACCCCAACCTGCGAAGATTTTAAGATTATCAAGAACTCCATTGTCTTCCATAAAACCTTCATTTGTAATATTCCATCCTAAACTGAATGCAGGGAAATATCCAAAGAAGTTATCGTCTCCGGTAACAAAATCACTGGTTCCATCGCGTCTTAAAACTGCACGTAAGTAGTAACGAGAATCGTAGTTATATTCTACACGACCAAAATAAGACTGAAGGTTTGTACTTTGAAAAGTATCTCCGCCAATACTATCATCAAATAAACGATCTGTTCTTAAGTTGAAGTTTCTCAGGTTACGCTCATTTCTTACATCAAAACCTTGAGAAGAAGTAGTTTCTCCACCATTAAAGTTTTCACGGCTAATACCTAAAGTAGCACTAATGTCGTGCTTCCCTATTACTTTAGAATAGGTAAGAAATCCTTCAACATTCCAACGGTAAGACTCCGTACGTGAGATTGAGTATGAGTTATTTGCAAATTCAGTAGAAACCACACCGTCATCATCAGGATCTGTACGTTGTAAGTCAAAAAACGCTTCATCTCTTCGAGGATCTGAATTTAACCAGCTTGCACGAATGTCTGAAAAACTGTGATTTGTAGAGTAAAATTTAGTTGCTCCAAAGCGAGTTGAAAGCATTAAATCTTCAGAAATATCAAATTCTGCTGTAATCTGACCTTGAAGGCTGGTTGTATTTATGTATGTATCTTCAAAAAATACTTCTGATACTGGGTTAGCATGGGTGTTAAGACGACCTACACGATCCCCGGGAGCACCTTCAAAAGTTACCTGTCCAGTAGTTTCATTTACAAATGACTGTCCAAATAATCCATTATCATATCGTACAGGAACTAAAGGCGACTGGCGGTATGCAGAACTAAAAGCCCCAGAAGGTTTAGGAGTCTCGTTTGTATAAGCAATGTTTAAGTTTTGAATAATTCTAAAACGGTCATTAAACAAGTGGTAGGTATTGTTACTACGTATTGTACCACGCTGATATTTTTGACCTTCTAAAATTCCCTTCTCTTCATACAAGTTGTAGCTTAAGAAATAATCGATGTTTTCACCTGCACCAGAAACAGAAAAACTATTGTTTTTTATAGTTCCGGTTTGAAGAAGTTCGTCAAACCAGTCTGTATCATAACGCTGGTTTTCATCTAAAAGAAAACCTCCGTTTGCTGCACTTTCTTCATTAAAGTATTGCGTGTATTGCTGTGCATTGGCCATCTTAACTTGGTTAAGGGTAGTTTTAGCACCATAATACGATTCAAAAGAAAATACCGTTTTTCCTTTTTTACCACGTTTTGTAGTAACCAGGATCACCCCATTTGCAGCACGTATACCATAAATGTTAGCATAAGAAGCACCTTTAAGGAAATCTATCGACTCGATGTCATTCGGGTTAATACTGCGTATATCGCTTAATGGCTGACCATCTACAATATAAAGTGGAGAACGACCACCTTCAGCAGTTCCTAAACCACGCATAAGTACCGTAGGAGTAGAGCCAGGTGCATCGTTTGCGATGATATTTACACCAGCAACTTTACCCTGCACAGATTGAATAGCTGAAGTTGCAGGAGATTTTGTAATCTCTTCACTTTTTACTGAAACAATTGCACCGGTAATGTCAGATTTTTTCTGATTACCATATCCAACTACCACTACCTCTTCTAATTCATTAGAATCATCTTGCAACGTTATATTATAAGTTGCGTCATTAGTAATAGAAAACGTTTGAGCTTGAAAACCTAAATAGGTTACTCGTACTTGATCTCCCACAGAAACTTCTAAAGAATAGTTTCCATCAAAATCGGTAATCGCATAGTTGTTCTTATCAACAACTTTAACTTCTGCTCCCGGAAGCGGAACATCTCGGGTGTCTTTAACAGTACCCGTAACTGTTTTTGATTCCTGCGCGTTCATGCTAAAAGTAGCGAGCGTCAGCAATAACAGAAAGGTTATTTTAAGTTTCATACGCACTATATTTGAATTAGTATTTGTTATCTGAGCGTGAATATAGGGGAGTTATAAATGAATAACAGTACATAACAAATACATCAAAACGTTAATAAAATAAAAATCACTGATTACCAGATAAATACAAAATAAAATAATTGTATATAACGTTTTCGTAAACCGTTTTGATGTAGTAATGAGAAAGTATTAATGCGTTAATTTGCGTATTGAAGTATGAGAATTTAGTAATTTTTGATGAGATATTTTGATAAATTCTTACCGCTATTTATATCGAGTTTTTTACGTAATCTGTAACGGTGAATTTCTACTCCACGCACAGAAATTGCCATTAAAGGAGCAATCTCTTTTGTAGTTAAATTCATTTTTAAGTAGGCACAAAGTTTCAAATCTTTCGAACTTAAATTAGGATGATCTGCTAATAATTTCTGAAAGAAGTCATCATTTATTTCTTTAAAAGTTGTTTCAAAAATCTTCCAGTTATCCTTTGCGTCTATAATGTGATTAATCTTGCTTTGTATAGTCGAGACCTTTTTTGGATTAATTCCTGAAGATTTTACTTCTTCTAATTCATTTTTAATATCTATCAAACTACTATTTCTTTTTGCTGCGAGATACGTCGTATTTGCAAGTTCTTTTCGTTTTGTATTTATCTCTTGTAGCAAATTGTTGCGTTCTGCAATTTGATTTTTGCGCTCTTGTTCTTTTAAGAGGCGCTCTTCTAATTCTTTACGATGGTAGTTGAGTTTTTTCTTGTTGTAAAGAGCAATGACAATTATAATTCCAAAAAGAAACAGCACATAGAGTACTACCATTACATTAGACAAGTACCAAGGTCTTTTAATTATAAAATCGATTGTTAGGGGAGTATTTCCTTTTTGACCATTCGCTAGAGGCCATATTTGTAGTGTGTATTTACCCGATTGTAAATTCTGAAAAATTAGAGGTCCTGTAAAATGGGCTTCAGTTCCATTAGATAGGGTATATAAAAATTCGGGTTTGTGTAGTGCAGGTGTTGCTATATCAAATTGCACAGTGCCGGCTTCTTTATACTCTATTTCATAGTTGTTAGCATTTAATGCCAACACCTTATTTGATGTTTGAATTTTATTTAAAATGGGCTTCTGTAAGTCTAGGGCGGCAGTGTTTGCCTGAAGTTCATTAAGATTTATTCTTCCAAAACCTTCATTTAGTGTGATATAATAGATGCTATCATTATGCGCAATTACCCGCTCATAATTTTTGATAACGCGTTCTTCGAGAAGAGGTTCATAAATATAAATACTATCATTTATAAAGTCGGTATAAATGAGACCATTGCCTTTTTGATTTTTAAACCAGTATTTGTTATTCTGATTACTTACAAGTGAAAAAGATTTATAATCTTTTAAGTCTGCAAAAGGCTCTAGGTTGTCGTTAATACTGTTGTATCTATACCAGTTACCGGCATTGTAAAATGAAATTTCACCTTCAATTTTATGCATCTTAGTTTTAGATGCAAGTAAGTTAGTGGAGTTGTTAAACGACTCTTTGTCTATTATTTTTTGATTCTTAGCATCGTATTTAGCTCTGTAGAATCCCTTGTATGGGTGTGCCGCCCAGAAGTAGTTTTTGTCCTCAAAGATTACTTTTTCTACTGGAGCTCCACTTGCTTCTGCTAAAGGAAGCGATTCTATTCCCGAAGAGGTTGTTGCGTATTGCTTTAGACCATTATACGTGTTGTTCAAGAATGTATTTGTGCCGGGTACCGGTGTTACACTGTAGCTGCCCGATGGTCCTGATATTGAGTAGAGGTGATCGTTAAGAAGCTCAAACATACCCAAGTTATGGTTTACAAATAACCTATTGTTTACCTCGCTAAAGTTCCATACTTGTCCTTGTGATCCCGGAATAAAGTAAATTCCCTCATCTGTAACTTTATGAACACCCGTGTTGCTACCTACGTAGAGTTGATTTTTATAAAAGGCAATGTCATACACAGCTCCAATCTGGCCGGTGTTATCTAATAAATATTGAATAGGTGCATCTGGCAATACGGCGTCTATACCATTATCAAGCCCTATCCATATTTTGCGGTGGTCTTTATGAAGGGAAAGCACCGTATTATTTTGCAAACCATTTTGACGATAATGATTTTTTATTGCTCCTGTTTTGGGGTTGTAATAAATGATACCCCCTTTTACAGTACCTATGATTATTAAGTCGTCATTAAAAACTTCAACTTTGTTAAGTTCGTTTACTTCAAGAAAACGAGTTAAATTTTCACTTCCCCAGGGTACTAGTTTATCATCTTCTATGGTAAAAAGGCCTTTTGTACGAGTGCCGGCTAGAGAGGTATTTTTATAGCTAGTTAATTCTATTATAGAAGTTTGATTGAGTTTGGAGGTAGTAACCTGTTTAAAGACACCACCATCAAATTCAAGGATTCCTCCAGAATTTGTACCTAAAAGCAACTGCTTACCTACTACATTTAAAGCAGTAATAATATTTTCAGGCTTAAAAGTTCTAATGTTTTCGCCAGTGTAGCAGTAGAGATTTCCAAATGATCTAAATATAACGGTATTTTCCCAGGCACTTATTTGCCAAAATTCTTCATTGGCATATTTAGTTTTGATTAATTTTGAAAGTGAGGTATAGTTTAGCGAACCATAATCGTCTTTTTTCCAGTAGCCAAATTCCTCATAAGAACCGGTATAAATGCGATCTCCCAAACAAAAAACAGAACGGATTATGGTTTTATTAGGAAGGGTGAATACTTCCCAGCGTTGCCCATCAAAGCGTAATAAACCTTCATTGTTTGCAACATATAATGTGCCGTCTTTATCTGTACTCAAACCCCAATTTTGACTAGCAGCACTATAATCACTGCTATTATAACTTGTGACAGGAGGCAAAAAATTTTGTGCGAGGCTGCAAAAATGACCAAACAACAAAACAAGAATAACTAGAAATAAAGGTTTTGATATTTTGAACATTTAGGGTATAATTTGTTATCTATTTAAAACCAGTGAATTGAGGTCTTAAAATGATTTTAATAGTATGTATATGTAATTGGTTTAAAATTATTAAAAAGCTATAACGTAACACCTTTTTTAGATTTTTAATGTTAAGTCCTACCAATGCTAGTTTTCATCTATAGGCGGTATCTGGCTTAACCGCTGCGAATTCACAATAGCTAAAAGCAATAATCCAAAAAGTGTAAGTATTAAATATGGAAATGCAACATCTTGATCTATAAGAAAACCTATAAGTAAAGGAGCGAGCGCTGTACTTAAAATCATCGACATAGAAAACAAACTGTTTACAGCTCCAAGTTTTTGTATGCCGTACATTTCGGCAAGGACAGCAGATTTAACGGTCCCGGCAACCCCCGTGGTTACGCCGGTCATAATTAAAAATAGTAAGGCCCCCCAAATACTTTCCATAAATGCAAAAGGTAATAAACCCAGCGCTTGGGGAATTAGAAAAAAACGATACAACCTTTTAGCTGTAAATTTATCTACCCACAATCCGCCAACTATAGACATCAAAAAGCGAGTGATCGCATAGCCGGTAAAAAAAGCCGCGTAGAGTGAGACAGACCACCCTTTCTCTTCAATAAAGGTGTATTGATATAAGAAAACTGCCGTAGATGTAAAACTTAACATAAATGTAGAAGGCATAAGTACCCCAAAGCGCTTATCCTGTAAAATACTTCCAAAATCTTGAGCAAGTTTTTTAAAACCGGGTTTTTTGACGACTTGTGATTGTTCATCAAAATATTTCAAATCTTTAAAACTTAAAAAAAGCAGATATAAAAGGAGGATCGCTGCACTTGCTTGAGCAGCAAATTCAAAACCAAAATTAAGTATGAGTGTGGTAATGCAGATTGGAAATAATGCTTCTCCCATAGGAAATCCTAGTGCGGCTATACTAAGAGCTTTTCCGCGATTAGCGCCATAATACCGACTCATAATAGTCTGGCTAATGTGACTCATCATACCTTGTCCAGTAAGTCGTAATCCTATTATCGCAAAAATTAAGAGACTAATATGATGAGTAGATATACTAAGTATGAGACAAGATACTATAAGACCGGTAATATTTAGAAAAACCACTTTTTTTACTGGTTTATGATCTATAGTATGACCTACGGCTATAAGAACCACTGAAGCGATTACTGTACCTAAAGCATAGATGCTCCCAAATGTACCTTCAGAAATCTGAAAGGTTTCTAGTAATTCTGGTACATAGAGTGATATTAAAAATGTTTGCCCAAAGCTGGATAGAAATGTAAGCGACCAACCAAAACTTGCCGATTTATAATTATGCTTTAAAAATTTAATAAGGCTTTTCACAACTGGTTTTTGGTACAGAGATTCACATTGCTTTCGCGAAATTACTAAACCCCAATGCTACGAAGTAATTTAAACGGAACACATTTTAATTTTTTAAATAAAACTTAAAAGATTTCAGAAGAAGATCAAATCTTCAATAATTGAATGAACTCATACTGAAATGAACAAAGGCATAAGATTTGCAACGATTTAAGAAAATTGAAAATGTAGGTTACGAACTTTGTATAACGTGCCGTTTTCTAGAAGAAAATATCTTAAAATTTAAATATGAAGTTGATAAAATTAATAAGTCTTGTAGGTGTTTTAGGAATCATTTCAGCTTTTGTATTGCCTGGCAAATCATTTTATGGTTCTAAAGAAAGCCCAATTGAAATACTCAATACCTGGGAATTACCAAATGTACTTCGGGAAGTTTCCGGAATAGACTGGATAGGCGATAATAAAATTGCTGCCGTTGAAGATGAAGACGGTATTATTTTTATTTATGATTTGAAGACGAAAGAAATAACTACTGAAATTGAATTTGCAGATAAGGGAGATTATGAAGGAATTGCTATAAATGGCGCTAATGCGTATGTCATGCGCAGTGATGGTTTGTTATTTGAAGTACTCAATTACAAGTCAGACAAGCGCACAACTAAAACCTATCAATCTGCACTATCACACAAAAATAATGTAGAAACTTTAGCTCTGGATTCTAAAAGAAACCGCTTGTTAATCGCTCCAAAAGATGAAGATCCAAACGATGAAAACATAAAGGGTGTCTATGCTTTTGATTTAAAAGGACAGACCATGTTAGCAGATTTAGTTTTCAGAATTGATATGAAGGATAAGGCGCTAAAAGATTATCACGAAAAGAAAAGTTCTAAAACCTTTCGACCTTCAGATTTAGCTATTAACCCTCTAGATGGTAAGATTTATATGCTTGAAGGTGTAAACCCAAAACTTTTAATACTCGACGCGACCGGCACAATTACAAAGGTTATAAAGCTAGATAAAAAGCATTTTCCGCAGCCAGAAGGCATCACATTTACACCAGATGGAAAACTCTATATTTCTAATGAAGGGGCTGGAGGTAAAGCGACCCTATTAGAAGTTAAGATTCTTTAATTGTATTTAGATTTTACAAACCAGATACCATCTAAGCTAAAGTTTACAGAAAGCGAATGAATGTTCTCACGTATGAGCCCGTTTGCTAATTCACCATTCTGTCCATACGAATACATTAAATTAAGCTTAGAACCGCTTCGGCTTATAGGAAGACCTACTCCCACGCTCATCGAATAATTTTTAACATCAGCTCCAGAAAGATTTAAATAGCCGGTATCATAATTAAGTCCGGCGCGGTATTCTACATTTTCCCAGTAATATATACTTCCGGGTTTTGGTGTGAATGTTAATCCGGTTTTAAAAATGTTTTGATCAATTAGGGTGCCGTATCCCGATTCTTGATCGGTATCAGACCATAGTTTACGGGTATAGTCTGCATAGACCGCATAGCTTTTTCCGAATTTAAATTCGGTACCTATTCCTACTTCTAGAGGAAGTTCAAAATCTTTTACCGATGTATCTTCAGTAATCGCATCAGCATAATCCTGCGTGATGATACTATTTTGGGTAGTTTTTAATTGTGAAGGTAATTTTACAGTACTTCCTATTGCTATTTTATCGGTTACTTCATATTGTAATCCCAGCCCCAGTCTATATCCTGAATATCTATTTTCACGTTGAATATCTAAGGAATAGTCATAAATAGTATTGTATTCTGTCTGTTCTGTTTTTCCGAAGAAATACGAGCCGGTTATGCCGAGACGTAAATTATTAAATACAGCGTAACCATAATTTAAATCGAGCGAATTTAAAGATCCATTACCACTTACATCTGATGAGTAAAATTCTGTTGAACCTTCAATACTGCGTTCAATACCCGTAATATCATATCCTACATTACTATAAGGAGCAAGTACAACACTCACTGCAGATTTTTTAGTTACCGGAAACGCTAAGGCAAGATTTGAAAAAGTTGAATTTGTTTGTTTAGATGTCCCTGCTCCTTCATTAAGATTAAATAATTGGGAGGTGTAACCTATATCAAAATAAAAATGATTTAGTGGCATAGCTCCTAATGAAGCGGGATTTAAACTATTTAGGGAGTTGTCTGACTTTAAGGCAATCCCGGCACCACCTAAAGCATTTGTTTTCCCGGTACTAAAGGTGTTAGGGATACCTGCTCCAAAAAGCGAGTACGGGGAATTTGAAAGTGCATTAGTTTGTGCCGCCAGACCACCTGTTGCCAGCAATATTATAAGAAGTATGTGTTTATTCATTATCGTAAACTGCATAAATAAGAATGATTTGTAATTTGAGTGTTTCTGATGCTTTGTTACCGTAAAAGCTGTATCTATTCACACTTTCACTCATTGCAGGATCTAATAGTGCTAAGTACCAGTTATCTCCATTAGAATCTGTTGTTTTCTGATCTAAGAAGTAATGTATAGGTACCGAAAAAGTAGTTTGTGAAAACTCATCAGAGTTTGCGACAACTGTACCTGATGCTTCATTGCCATCATAATCATAGAGGTTGCCGAGAATCTGGTTTTTTTGATCGATGATATAACAACTAAGATTACTACCCGCGGAAAGTGAAGTGCTTTCTACTTTTGTGTTTAATGAGATTAGCAGATTAGCACCTAATAGAGTTCCGCTGCCTTCTATATAATCTAAGCCGGCAAGATGCGGGATTGATATGCGCGAGGCTATACCCAGACCTGCCTGTATATAGCTAAACCCACCACTATCTTCTGCATCTACATTAATTTCCTGATCGTCTAAACTTTCAAAATAGGTAGTATCGCGATCACTGCTAAGATTATGATAGGAATACGAACTATTAAATGTCATATCAAACGAGTTCTCATCTTCTTCTTCAACCTCATTAGGTAAGGAGTAGTAAATACGAATACTACTTGCCGGTAGAAATCCTAAAATTGTGGTGTTATTTTCATCAGGAACTAAAGCCAGTCCGCGGTGGGTACGTAAAAATTCATCACTATTATTAATATCATTATCTTGAATCTCGTCAAATAGGAATTGGCCATAAGCATCTTCAAGTTTCAAATGCAGCGAATCTTCACGTATAGGTCTTGGAGTGTAGGTAACTTCGCTTATTGCATTTTCATCATATTTAAAAGTGGTTGTATTGTAGAAATACCCGTCATCTGTAGGTTTAATATCTTGCAAAACTTCGTGAATGCGCAATGTTTGAACCTGCGTGGTATCATTATAAAAGTAGTCGTCATAATTTAAAATGAGTACAATAGAATCAAATACAGCATCACTATCTAGTGTGTACGTGCTGTTTGCTAACTGTGTGTATATCGTGCTCGAGGTCTTACCGAATATAGGATCATCATAGGAGCCTAATAATAATCTACTTGTTGAAGATACTTGTACCGAGTCAAATTTAAAGGTGCTGCTTTCTACAGTCATTGTATCTATATACAGAACGCGTGTATCACTGTCGACCCAGTCTTCACCCACAGGAAAGCTAGCATCATCTTGAGAACACGATCCTAATAGCAACATAAACGAGCTAAGAAGAACACACATTTTAATTAGGATTTTTGACATAGTGTATTTGAATTTAGCAACAAACCTAGTAGGCTCATTTGGGGTGGTCAAATACAATAGACAAATACCTCAAATCTTACCCTCAACCCTCGCTTTTTATCTATGAATAAGCTGCAGCAGCGTTTGTCGATAAAAAATGTATATGGGTAGAGGTGATCTCGGTGCTCATCCATTATGTTTTTTTAACCAAAATAGCTCCTCTAGTTTTGGTCAAAATTAGAATGAAGGAATGCACAGGTATCTTATAATGGTTATAGTATTAGCATATAACAGCTTTGGTTTTAGTCAAGAAATTAATCCGCAGATTAGTTTTGATTATACGCTTATGCCTGCTACATCAGAAAATATTTCTGCTCAGCTTTTTGATGCTTCCTTGGCTATTCCGTTAGAATTTGGTGCATTCAGTATAAAGCCGGTAGTAGGTTTACGTAATTATGATTTTGAGTATTGGGAGGGTATGTCCTTTAATACAGAGCCGGTAGAACGTATTCATAATATATATTCTGGTGTAGATATTAATTACAGTTTAGATGAGAGTTGGGAGTTAGGAGGTGGTGTAGAGGTTTCTAACGCTTCAAGCTTAGATGCAAATCAATATGTGGTAACTGGTAATGCCCACCTTAAATATAATTTTGATACTGCATTTCCGGTAGCGGTTGAGGTAGGAGCATTATACGATTCGCCATTAGGGAAACTCGAATTTTTACCTACCGTTGCTTTGACGACTACCTATAGAAAATATCAGATACAATTAGGTTTTCCTAAAAGTAGCCTTCAGTATAAATTATCTGAAAATAGCATGCTCGAAACGGCTTATGCTTTTGAAGGAGATTATTTTCACATAGCAGATGAGCTCACTTTTAATTCAGTTGAACCAGCGCAGGAGGTAGGCTTGAGTCAGCAAAAATTAAGCCTTGGCTATACGTATAATCTAGATCCTAACTGGTCCTTTTCATTAAGTGGCGGATATCTGTTAAAAAATGAACTCTCATTTTATACAGGTAATGACGATACGATTTACGATCTGGATCTGGGTACCGGACCAGTTTTTTCTACCGGAATTAAATTCAATTTTTTCAATAAATAAACAATGAAACGAATGACTAACAATCGAATATTTTTAATGCTTACCGGTATGGTAACGCTTGCATTTGCAAGTTGTAGTAGTGATGATGACTTTGAACGCGGAAACTGGCAAGAACGCTCTGTTTTTGATGGAGTGCCACGTAGTAACGTTGCCGGTTTTACAATAGGTAATTTCGGGTACATGGGAACAGGATATGACGGTGATGATTATTTAAATGATTTCTGGCAATATGATATAGAAAATGATTATTGGGTGCAAAAGGCAGATTTTCCTGGGACGGCACGTAGCTCTGCAAAAGGGTTTAACCTGGACGGTATGGGTTATGTAGGTACGGGTTACGATGGGGATTTTGAGCTTGCAGATTTCTGGCAATACAATCCGGGATCTAATGTTTGGACTCAGAAAGCAGATTTTGGCGGAGGGGAGCGTAGAGCGGTAACAGCTTTTAGCGGTTCTGGTTATGGGTATATGGGAACTGGCTATGATGGAGATAATGATCGTAAAGATTTCTGGAAGTATGATCCCGCATCAGACTCTTGGATAGAGCTTGTAGGTTTTGGAGGTGATAAACGTAGAGATGCTACAGCATTTACCATTAATAGTACGGTTTACTTTGGTACCGGTGTGAGCAATGGCTTATATCTTACAGATTTTTGGAGTTTTAATACTGCTACAGATACATGGAGCCGTTTGACAGATCTTGATGAAGAAGATGATTACGCAATTACCAGATCAAATGCTGTAAGTTTTAGTATAGATGGTCTGGGTTATATAGTAAGTGGTTATCTGGGAGGTGCTATAGGTAGCACGTGGGAATATGATCCTTTAACAGATGAGTGGGAAGATATTACATCGCTAGAGGCAACTGCAAGACAAGATGCAATAAGTTTTACTACAGGTACTCGTGGTATTATCGCATTAGGAAGATCTGGTAGTTTATATCTTGATGATTCATATGAATTGTTTCCTCAAGATGAGTATGACGATGAAGATTAGTAGTTAAGTTTTTTTTGTTGGCCCGGGGTGTTTTTATAAGTACAGAAAAGTTTTAGCACTCCGGGTTTTTTTAACCCTAACAGTAAAAAGTTATGAAATTTAAAAGAGGGCTTTTATATTTAGGCATATCTTTAAGCTTTATGCTTGTAGCAAGTGCGATCTGGCTCGCCTATCAGGAAAAGCCACTATATACGCACGTTTTCAAGACTGAAACAGGTTATGGCTATTCTATTATTGATCATGGTAAAATCATTATCAAGCAAGAGTATATTCCTGCGGTAGCATCACAACTTAGTTTTTGTTCTAAAGAGGATGCAAAAAACACGGGAGATCTGGTGTTGTCAAAAATCACTAAACGGATGAGTCCTGCAATTACCCGAGAGGAGCTGCAAAAAATAGGAATTAAATTTAACTGCCAGAACTAGCATATGTCTAGAAAGATTTTACTTCATTTAGGAATATGGTTAACTTTTATAAGTCTGTTCATATTTGAAGTATATTCAAGTTCAGACTTGTTTTCAATGCGACCAAGTCTAATTCTACTATTTAATTTATTGCTTTTTTACTTTAATTATTCGGTGCTAGTACCGCGCCTGTTATTAAAGAAAAAAATTACGCATTACATCATATCACTTCTTGTCATTTTTGTTCTGATATTAATTGTACAAGAATTTATTTTTGAAGGTCCGCCGCAAAAATTTAGAAATCCACCAGATTTCAACCGACCAAAACCGCCCATCTTTAACTTTTTAAGATTTTTATTTCCGCTTATTATGTCGTTGAGTTTTGTTGTTATAGGCACAACAATTAGAATGTATGAGCAGTGGAATCGTAGTATGGTTGAAGAAAAGGAGATTGAGGCATTTAAAACCCGCACAGAACTCCATTATCTCAAAAATCAGTTAAGTCCGCATTTTTTATTCAACTCGTTGAATAGTATTTACTCTTTGATTTACAACAAATCTGAAGAAGCATCAGAAGCGGTAATTATGCTTTCGGAACTCATGCGTTATATGCTGTATCAGGCAGATAAGGATTTTGTAGCGCTTACAGACGAATTAAATTATATGCAAAATTACGTGCGCCTTCAGCGCTTGCGTATTGCAAATAATGAAAATGTCATGCTTAATATTCACGGGGCTGTAACCCATCAAAAAATAAGGCCGTTATTACTTATTTCATTTATCGAAAATGCGTTTAAATACGGTACAGACTATAAAGGAAATACTCAGGTACGTATTGTAATTCACGTAACCGAAAACCTGCTCAAATTCAGTTGTAAAAATCTTATTGGCTCACGTAAAAAAGACCTTAATAATTCTGGTATCGGACTTCAAAATACGCGAGAACGCATAAAATTACTTTATGGAGATAAACATACCTTAAATGTTTATGAAGAAGACTCCAGTTTTATAGTAAATTTAGAATTAAACTTAGATTGATGCGCTGTTTACTTGTAGATGATGAGCCTCTGGCATTAGATGTAATAGCATCTTACCTCGAGAAAGTAGAAGGAGTAGAACTTGTAGCACGCTGTACAAATCCTCTTGAAGCAATACATATTTTAAGCGAGCAGTCTGTTGATCTCGTTTTTCTTGATATAGAGATGCCCAATCTTTCTGGGATTGATCTAGTAAAATCGCTCGATCGTCTTCCGCAGTTTATCTTCACAACCGCTTATCCTCAATATGCGCTTGAAGGGTTTGAGCTCAACGCAACAGACTACTTAGTAAAACCTATACCTTTTCCGCGCTTTTTAAAAGCCATAGCTCGAGCTAAAGAAAAATTTGAAGCCACTTCTAATAAATTGGCAGAGCCCAAAGCACTACAGGCACCTCAAATACCAGATACTACTCCGGCTTTTATATTTGTCAAATCTGAATATGAAAATATAAAGATCGATGTCGCAGATATACGCTATATGCAGGGCTTAAAAGATTATATAAAAATTTACACCCAGCATTCAGATAAGGCAATTCTCACGCTAAGTAGCTTTAAAGAATTATTAGATAAGCTACCTCAGCAAAATTTTTTAAGAACCCATCGTAGCTTTATTGTAAATATCAATGCCATACGAGCAGTTCAAAAAAGTAAAATTATAATCGACGAGATTCGTATTCCTATTGGCGATACCTATAAAGATGAGGTATTTAAAAAACTCAATATTTCATAATACACTACATACGTTTCAACTTTTAAGCTGTTGTTGTAATTCTTAACCAAAAGGTAAAGCGTTTTATTACGAGAAAGCGCCGCTATGTATTTCTTTTGTTTTAACTGAAAGACTATGCAAGCCCAGCTTACCAGCTATACAGATTTAGAGCTACAACTTCTCCTCAATAAAGATCGGGATCACGCCTTTAATTTAATATTTGACAAATACTGGAAACGTCTGTATGCATATGCATTCAAGATTTATTCTGATGAAGAAATATGTGAAGATATTGTACAGGAGGTTTTTGTAAGCCTCTGGGAAAAATCTGAGAATACACCTATTATCAATCTGGAAGGATACCTCCTTAGGGCCGTAAAATACAAAGCGATTAATTATTTACGCAATCTCAAATTTAAACCGGAACACGAGCAAATACTGGCTTCGATTGCTATTCCGGCAAAGGCAGAGCGCTTGCTAGAATACAATGAGTTTGAGGCAATAGTCGAATCTGAAATTAGTAAACTCCCTCCCCGCTGCAAAAAAGTGTTTATGCTTAGCCGATTTGAAGATTATACAAATGCTGAGATCGCAAAAAAGCTAAATATTTCTATACGCACTGTGGAAAAGCACATTAGCGATGCGTTGAAGCAGCTTAAAGCTTCACTTTCTACAACAGAGCTTTCGCTTATGGTTATCTTAATGTTTCAGTAATGTAAATAAAATTACGGCCATTTAAACAAAACATTAAATGCCATTTTAACACTACGTGTACAGCGTACAAAATGTGACTTACTTGTAAAAGGAACTCATTTTGACGCGAAAAGAATTATTAGAATTAGCCAAAAAGCACGAATTAGGACAAGCAAGTAAAGCAGAAGAATTGGCGCTGCTTTCTTTTATAGAAGGTGCAGAAAATGCTTCATCAACTCTTAAAGTTCCTAGTACTCCTATAAACAAAAAGCGCATACTCAAAGCAATCAATGCTAAGATAAAGCCTAAGCAACCCCGCTTTACCCGTAGAAAAATTATGGCTTATGCAGCCATTTTTGTGGCTATTATAGGAGTAGGAGTATTATCTAATTATTTATATAATGGTCGCCTTACTATAGAAAGTACATCGAGAGGTGAGAAGCGCACTGTGCTGCTTGCAGACGGTTCAAAAATATTTCTCAATTCAAATTCCCGCATTAGCTATCCAAAAAATTTTAAAACCAATAGAACTGTAGCACTCACAGGTGAAGCTTTTTTTGAAGTTCATCGCGATCCAGAGCACCCCTTTAGCATTACTACAGGAGAAATAGAAACTCAGGTTCTTGGTACCACATTCAATATAAATAGTTATAACCAAAATGAAGTATTGGTTACTGTAAGCAGCGGTAAAGTTTCAGTACGTAATACACGTACGCAAGAAGCAGTTTATCTTCAGAAAAACCAGCAGGTATTATTTAAAGATTCAGCAGCAGCTGTGCAGTCACCAGTAAATAGTGAAGATCAAATTGCCTGGACAAAAAATATTATCTCCCTTCACGATACCAGCCTGGCTAAGACAGCAGCGATATTAGAAAACTGGTATGATGTGCAAATTGACTTTGAGAATAAAGAAATCGAAAACTTAAAAATTACCGGAAAATTTAAAGAAGAATCGCTAGAAAATGTGTTCCGAAGCATAGCCTTAATTAACAACCTAACCATAGATACGCTAACCCAAAAGCACTTTGTTATAAGAGAAAACTCCTCCAACTAAAATCAAAAAAACCCATAACTGCTCTAACAGAAATGGGCTCAATTAATTTATGACTACAAATCGACAAATAAGAGCCATTATTAAAATGAAAACTAAACTACAATTTTTAAGAAAGTTTCGCTTTCGGAAAATAGAATTTTTAGCATTAATACTGTGTTTTGTGAATTTCACATACGCAGCACCTAACACAAACCAAGATTTAAAAGACGTTTACGTAACCACAAAACAAACTGATGCTTCTCTTACTGAAACCTTTTCTGCCATCGAGAGGCAAACTCAATTTACATTTGTTTTTGATAGCGCTTTATCACAAACAGCAAGCCCAATTACACTTTCGGCGACTCACGAAAGTTTAGATTCTGTATTAAGGAAAATCACCACACAAACCGGATTACGATTTACTCAAATCAATAATACGATTACCGTATTAAAGTCTGCCGGTCAACAAGTGGTTACGGGTAAAGTGGTAGATAAAGAAGGTGTTCCTTTACCGGGAGCAACAGTAATGGAGCAAGGTACAAGTAACGGAGTGACTACAGATTTTGACGGTCTCTTTAGTATCTCAATCACAAATTCTGCAGTTCTAGAAGTTTCATTTATAGGTTTTGAAACACAAACAGTAGCAGCACAAACCGGTGCAGCAATGACAGTGGTTCTGGAAGCTAATGTAAATGCCCTTAATGAAGTGGTTGTAACGGCATTAGGAATTAAGAGAGAAGAAAAAAGACTCGGATTCTCTCAAGCGACGATCAGTGCCGATAATCTGTCGCAGACTATGCCCACTAACTGGTCTTCTGGATTAAAAGGTAAAGTTGCGGGTTTAAATATTGTTTCATCAGGTTCTGGTCCTTTAAACTCACAACAAATCACATTACGTGGTAACAACTCGTTAAATCCTAATGGAAATAATGCTTTAATCGTCGTTGATGGTGTTCCTGTTAATAGTGAAATGACAACATCTGGCTCTTCGGCGTCCTATATTGGTGAAGATTCTCCAATAGATTATGGAAACGGTATTTCAGATTTAAATCTTGACGATATAGAAAGTGTTACCGTTTTAAAAGGTCCCGGTGCAACCGCACTTTATGGTAGTCGAGCTGCTAATGGTGCTCTTGTAATTACAACAAAATCGGGTAAGCAAACTACAGGACTGGGACTTACATATAACTCAAGCGTAAACCTTGATGTAATACAGCGCTGGCCAGATTGGCAATACGAATACGGGCAGGGTACCGGTAAAAGTTTTAACGCCGCGGGTGATCCCTATTACTCGTATGGCGGTTCTGAAGATGGTAACAATACAGGGAGTACAAGTAGTGCCTGGGGACCTCGCTTTGACGGACAAGAATATTATCAATATGACCCTACGGTTGAAGGTCAATCGCTAGAACGGCAGCCGTGGACTGCTTATAAAGACAACCGTAAAGATTTTTGGCGTACTGGAGTAACTTTTACAAACAACCTATCTCTTCAAGGCGGAAACGATAAAGGATCGATGAGACTTTCTGTAGGACATTCTAAGAATGAATGGATTATGCCAAATACTGGTTACGAGCGAATCACGGCTTCCATAAATTCTAACTATCAGATTTCAGAACATATTAAGATAGGTTCGGTAGTTAATTACAATAACCGAAGCAGTGATAACCTGCCGAGTACAGGTTATAATAATGGGTCTATCGCTTATTTTATGATTTTCCAAAACCCGAATGTTGATCTTGATTGGCTGAGACCCATCTGGCAGGAAGGACAAAATCAAATTCAGCAGATACAGCCTTTTAGCTCCTATATCGACAACCCTTATCTAATTGCTTACGAAGCAACAAACCCGCTTGCAAGCAGCCAAATTGTAGGTAATATATTTTCGAATATAGATCTGGCTCCTAATCTTGATTTAATGTTACGTGCTTCTTTAAATACGTATAATCAAGATCGTGAGCAAATACGACCATATAGCATTAATCGCTATAAAAATGGATTTTACGAGACACAGGATATCTGGAAACAAGAAGTAAACACAGACTTTTTATTGAGTTATAAAAATGACCTTTCAGAAAAAATAGGTTTATCGGCTTCTGTAGGTGGTAATGCAATGGATTATAAATACCGTCGTACCGATGCATCTGTAGATGGTCTTGTGGTACCGGCAGTGTACAAACTTGCAAACGGAATTAACAATCCTATTGTACAGACGTATGACAAAAACAAAAAGGTAAACAGTCTTTATGGTTTAGTCTCTCTTTCTTTTGAAAACAAGTTGTTCCTAGATGTTACCGGGAGAAACGACTGGTCGAGTACACTACCTACAGCTAATAACTCTTTCTTTTATCCTTCAGCAAATGCAAGTGTTATTTTATCTGAAGTTTTTGAGCTTCCGCAGGCTGTAGATTATTTAAAATACCGTTTTTCATTTGCAGAGGTGGGTAATGATACAGATCCGTATAAGACGAGTAAGTACTACAGTCAGAGTGCATTTCCAAGTTCGGCAACAGTTCCTACAAACCTTTATAATGGGAATTTTAAACCCGAAATCACTACCAGTTTTGAAACAGGTCTGGAAGCGCGATTGCTTAAAAACAGACTTAATCTGGATGCGACCATTTATCAAACACTTACTAAAAACCAGATTATCTCTGTACCGCTAGATATTACAACGGGGTATAGCTCTGGAGTATTAAATTCTGGTGAAGTACGTAACCGAGGTGTAGAATTAACGCTTACTGGAAAGATTTTTGACGCTAAAAAATTTAAATGGAGCAGCACACTTACCTTCTCCAGAAACTGGAACAAAGTTATGGAGCTTGCAGACGGCATAGACGGTCAACAAGAAATAGGTTCTGGTGGTAACGCAACTTTACTGGCAAAAGTGGGAGGTACAACAACTGCGATTTATGGGTATGGTTTTGTGCGTTCTCCAGAAGGTGAGATTGTTTATGATAATGCGGGATTACCTGCTTATCCAGACGAGATACAATATATAGGTGATGCAAGTCCAGACTGGAAAGCAGGTTTATACAACAGCTTTAATTTTGGGCCGGTAACACTTAATATTATGTTAGACGGGCAGTATGGTGGTATTATTTATTCACAGACCCACCATAAACTTACGCAACAAGGTAAACTGCGCTCCACCTTTGAAGGTCGTGAAGAAGGGTTTATTGTAGGTGATGGTGTTGTTTTAAATGAGGATGGTACTTATAGCCCAAATACGACTGAGGCAATCACTCCAGACTGGTACAACCGGTATTACCGCCGGGCAAATGTAGAGTCAAATTCATTTGATGCTTCATTTTTGAAGCTTAGAGAAGTGAGTTTGCAATACGCATTTCCTAAACGTTTATTAGGCAACAGCGGAATTACAGCACTCAATATCTCCGTTTTTGGGCGTAATCTGGCAACCGTTTCAGATTTTCCAATTTATGATCCTGAGACCGCAGCTTTAAATGGTGATACGATTTTACCAGGTATCGAAATGGGACAAATGCCATCACCGGCAACCTATGGTTTTAATCTTAAAGTAAACTTATAAAAGACTAAGATGAAAAATTTAAAAACATTTTTTACAGGTTTAAGCTTCTTAATGCTTCTGGCAGCTTGTACCGGTAATTTTGAAGAAATAAATGAAGACCCTAACCGTATTGCAGAGATAAGTCCAGGGACATTAATTAATCCTATTATCTATGGTCTGGCAAGTCACAATGCAGGCAGAGCTCACGGGATTACTTTTGACTTGATGCAGGTAACGCTACCTTTCCCCAGTGTTTCTGGAGGATTACACCGTTATGATGTGAGTCAAAATATAGGAAACTCCTCGTGGTATTATTATTACAAGTGGTTGAATAATATTAAAGAAATGGAACTTGCATCTATTGCTGCCGAAGATCCTAATTATGAGGCTATCGCACTTACGCTTAAAGCGATGTGTTACTCAAATCTTACCGATCTCTTTGGTCCTGTGCCTATGACCGAAGCAGTAAATGGAGAAGAAGGAAACTTCTACCCGGCTTTTGACAGTCAGCAGACGGTTTATGAGACTATTCTGGAAGATCTGGAGCGGGCAAATTCTATTTATGATACCAGTCTGGATATGGTTTATGCAGAGGATATTTTATTCCATAATGATATAGAATTGTGGCAAAAGCTTACTAATGCGGTGCACATGCGCTTGTTACTACGTATATCAAACCGTACTGAAACCGGTGCGTTTACAAAGCTGGCGACGATGATAAATAACCCGGCGACCTATCCTGTTTTTGAAAGCACAGCAGAATCTGCCATTTTACAAGTTACGGGTATCACGCCTAATGTATCACCTTGGGGTCGACCACAAGATTTTCCGTTAGGTACAAAAATGGCCTCTTTCTTTGTCGATAATTTAAATGCACTAGAAGATCCGCGCAGACCTATTATTGCAACAGAAGCAAAAGATCTTGCTGGTGTGTCTCTAGGATACAAGGGTATTCCTAGTGCCTATGCAGGTAGCGAATCACAATTTGATTATGATGCCAGCAACTTAAATAGAGAGCAGGTAGAAAACCCGATGCAGATATTTCTTTTTACCTACGCAGAAGTAGAATTTATAAAGGCAGAAATGGCGCAGCGTGGTTATACTTCTAATGCAGAAGTACATTATCAAAATGGCGTTAAAGGAGCAATTGAGCAATTAGAAACAGAGGTTACACCAGATTATTTTGAGAATCCGGCGGCAGCTTACGACGGGACTTTAGCACAAATCTTACTGCAGAAATATTTTGCGCTCTACTTTGTAGATTATCAGCAGTGGTTCGAGTACCGCAGAACAGGTTTACCGGTGTTACCTACAACAGAAGCTATGCTTAATGACGGTATTATGCCAGCTCGTTTTCAATATCCTTCTGATGTGCAGATAAGTAATGCATCAAATTATGGTGCAGCTTTAGAATTGCTGGGAGGTGATGATTCAATAAATACTAAAGTCTGGTGGGATAACTAATAATATAAAAGCTAAAACTGATGAAAAATTTTAAAGTAGCCCTATTCGGCTGTATGATTTCTCTAAGCGTATTTGCTCAGGAACAAGCTTCAGGTTTTGTTTATGAAGATGCAAATGCAAACGGAAAAAAGGATCGTTCTGAAAAAGGAATCCCCAATGTTTCTGTTACAAATGGCGAACTAGTCGTGCGCACTGATGCAAGCGGAAAATATAAGCTTCCAGTTGTAGATGGTCAAACGCTTGCTGTTATCAAACCTGCCGGTTACAGCCTTCCTGTAGATGAAAATAACCTGCCTCAATTTTATTACAGCTATAGACCAAAAGGATCTGTAAAATCAGAATTTGCTGGTATTGACCCCACGGGGAAACTTCCGCGATCTGTAGATTTTGCGGTATTACCTACTACTGAAAAAGAACGTTTTACGGCGTTGATTTTTGGAGATCCACAACCGTATACCGAAGAAGAAGTTGCTTTCTTTGCTAAAGGTGTGGTTTCTGAAGTAATAGGGATTAAAGATGTTGAATTTGGTTTGAGTCTGGGAGATTTAGTAGGTAATGATCTCGATTTATTCAATCCGTATATCGCAGCTACGCAGCAGGTGGGAATTCCATGGTTTAATGTAATGGGTAATCACGATATGAATTTTGATGCTGCTACAGATTCTGATACAGATGAGACTTATGAAGCACATTTTGGCCCGGCTAATTATGCATTTAATTACGGTAAAATTCACGTGATCGTACTGGATGATATTTTATATCCTGATCCTCGTGATGGGGAGAGTTATTGGGGCGGATTTAGAGAAGACCAATTACTTTTTGTAGAGAATGATTTAAAATTTGTGCCTAAAGATCATCTGGTAGTACTGGCATTTCACATACCTCTTAGTGAGCCCGAAGGAGATCCGTTTAGAGATGCAGACCGTGAACGCTTATTCAAAGCGCTTCAGCCTTTTGAAAACACCTTATCATTATCTGCGCATACGCATATTCAACGTCAGGATTATTTTGGAAAAGAATCTGGTTTTATGCGTGATAAACCGCATCACGAGTACAATGTAGGTACGACTTCCGGCGATTGGTATTCGGGCAAGTTAAACGCACAGGGAGTGCCTGTTTCTACCATGCGTGATGGTACACCTAAGGGTTATGCATTTATTCATTTTGACGGTAATCAATATAAGATAGATTATAAAGTGGCCGGTAAAACAGAAGATTATCAGCTTGAGATTTTTGCTCCTAAAGTAGCAGCACAAGGGAGAAATACAAAAGCAGGTATTTATGCTAATTTTTTTATGGGTAGAGAAGGAGATGTGGTAGAATACCGTGTTGATGATACCGAGTGGAAAAAAATGCACTACGTAGAAGAGCAGGATCCGGCATATGAAGTTTCAGTTTATGAGTGGGATACTTCAGAAGAATTACTTGAAGGAAGACGCTCGAGTAATCCCGTACCCAGTAAACATTTATGGCGTGCTGCTTTACCTGCAAAATTACCAGTAGGAACTCATAAAATAGAAGTTAGAGCGACAGATCAATATGGTAAAACCCATAGCGGGGAAACCACCTATCGTTTAGAATAGTTTTTTTTATACTTGTTTGTTTGAGCCTGCCTATATTGTAAAATAGATGGCGGGCTTTTTTTTAAATTGAATCCACAATGAAAAATGTAATTTTAGGAGTACTTACACTAGTATTAATTGCGACAGGCTGTAAGTCAAAATCTGAAGAGCAAGAACCGATGAAGGTAGCAGAACAACATACAATACAGGTACAAGGGCATCGAGGAGATCGCGGTAATCTACCCGAAAATTCTATCGAGGCTTTTTTGGGTGCATTACGAAAAGGGGTAGATGTGCTGGAGCTTGATGTAGTGATTTCTAAAGATAAAAAGGTAGTGGTAAGCCACGAGCCGTATATGCTCGCCCTTTATATGCAAACGCCTACAGGGGATTCTATCGCTAAAGAAACCGAAAAAGAATACAATCTCTATAAGATGGATTATGCCGAAATTAAACAATTTGACGGCGGTTCTAAAGGGAATGTACGCTTTCCGCAGCAGCAAAAAATGAAAACCTATAAGCCGTTACTAAGTGAGGTTTTTGATACCGTTGCAGCAACGATTAAAGCCGAGAATCTCAAGCCTGTAAAATTTAATATTGAGATAAAATCTGAAGAAGCCGTGTATGGAATGTACCAGCCGGGACCCGACGAATTTGTAGATCTGGTAATGCAGGTGGTGCAGGATAAAAAGGCTGAGGATCAAATTAATATGCAGTCTTTTGATATACGCATACTTGAGGTGATGCACAGCAATTATCCGCAGATCGAATTGGCTTATTTAGTAGAAGACAGAACTCTTGAAGAAAACTTGAAACTGTTAAGCTTCAAGCCGCAGATTTATAGTCCGTATTTTAAATTGCTTGATAGTGCTGAGGTAGCCGCCATTCGTGATAAGGGAATGCAGGTAATACCGTGGACGGTAAACGAACCTGCCGATATTGATGCGGTAATCAATTTAAAAGTAGATGGTATAATCACTGATTACCCCGAGCGGGTAATTGAAAAACTAAAGAAATAAATGAATTTTAAACCCAAATCCATTCGACCGTTTATAGGAGCTAAAGATTTTGAAACTTCACGTAGGTTTTACCGGGATTTGGGTTTTAATGAAGTTCTGCTTCCGCCTAAAATGGCTGTTTTTTCTTTGGGAGATTTCTCCTTTTATTTGCAGGATGCTTATGTCAAAGACTGGGTAGATAATAGCATGCTCTTTCTGGAAGTTGAAGATCTAGAACAGCACCTGACTGATGTAAAAGCGCTTCAATTACCACAAAAATATCCCGGAGTTCGGGTTTCAGAAATTGTGACTAATGATTGGGGAGCCGAGTTTTTTGTGCACGATCCTTCCGGAATACTCTGGCATATAGGAAGTTTTAAAAATTAAAATTTACCGTATAATCTCGTTTAGACATATTTGGTTAAGGATTAAATTTCCAGCCAAATAATCAAGGTTAAGAAAGGTATAGTATTAGTTTTGTAAACTTCAGTTTTGAGTGAAGCCTGATGTTTAAAGAAGAGTCTTTTTTACGATCTAAAGCTATTGCAATTGCAAGTCTCTTTATGGCGCTTGTTTATGTAGCAGCACCCTTACAAAAAGAGATGCTTACGCTGGTTCACGATCTGGAACATAAATTTGATCACGTAACTTCTAGCGATCACAATCACGATTTTTTAAATGCCGAGCAGCTTCTTGCAGAAGCGGGTCACGACCACCGTACTTTAGAATACATCAAACAGGTTTTAGAGCCTTTTAAAGATGATTTTCAGCAAGAAAAAAAAGAACAGGAGCCGGTTAAAATTGATAAACACCTTCCTGGCACACATTTTAAAACAGACTTAGCGACTCTTCAATTAAGAAAAGAGCTGGTAATCAAATTTATCGCTGCTACACATCAGCAGCTGGCACTCCACACACCATCACCACCTCCTAAACTGTAGTATTTCATATAATTTTTATCGCTAGCCGCTAATTTAAGGGGTTAGCCACGCTATGCTCTTTTTAAATGAAAAAGAAGATACAGCCTTATACAATTATGTTAATACACAAAAATATGAAATACAGTTTTTTACTGCTTTTTACGCTTTGCGCACACCTGAGTTTTGCTCAGAATTTTACTGGAAACATTCTAGATATTCAAAACAATCCTATTGAGAATGTAACTATTTACAACCTCAACACCGGGAAACATACACATACAAACGGCAAGGGCAATTTTATACTTCCTAATGCACATTTAAATGATTCGGTAGTAATCTCAAGACTTGGTTTTCAAACTCAAAAGCATGTTCTCACCAGAGAAATGCTTTTACAATCTCAGATACTCACAATCGTGGAAGCGAGCACTTCGCTAGATCAAATCGTACTTACTTCAAAGGTAAACACGCTAAGCAGCATAGTCGCTGTAGATCTGCAACTCAATCCGGTGAAATCATCACAGGAAATTCTTAGAAAAGTAGCCGGATTATTTATAGGCCAGCACGCCGGAGGAGGGAAAGCAGAACAGATTTTCTTACGCGGGTTTGACGTAGATCACGGTACCGATGTCGCGATAAGTGTAGAAGGGATGCCAGTAAATATGGTGTCTCACGCACACGGTCAAGGCTATGCAGATTTGCACTTTGTGATTCCTGAAACCATTCAAAATATCGATTTTGGTAAAGGCGCTTACTATGCAGATAAAGGGAATTTTAATACAGCCGGCTATGTAGATTTACGTTTAAAAGACCAACTTAACACAAATAGTATTTCGTTAGAAGCGGGCCACTTTAACACCTCCCGATTAACAGGAATGTTTAATCTTATTGATGAAAATGAGCATTCCGCTTACGTAGCTTCTGAGATATACTTAACCGATGGTCCTTTTGATGCGCCGCAAAATTTTAATCGGTTTAATGTAATGGGACGTTACGGGTATACTAATGCAAATAACGACAAGCTTACACTTACCGCGTCTCATTTTCAGAGCAAGTGGGATGCGTCCGGGCAAATTCCGCAGCGCGCGGTCGATCAAGGTTTGATAGGTAGATTTGGAGCAATAGACGCCACAGAAGGCGGGCAAACCAGTAGATCTAATCTTACCCTCAATCACATTAAAAATCTGGAACACGATGCGGTTTTAAAAACCAATGCCTATGTGTCTAATTATGACTTCGAGTTGTTTTCTAATTTCACCTTTTTCTTAGAAGACCCTGTGAATGGCGATCAGATTAAGCAACATGAAGATCGGTTTATTACAGGTTTACAAAGTGTTTATGAGCAGCGGGAGCTTCAGGTTTCTACTGCCACTACACTCGATTATCAAGCCGGTATTGGGTTTAGATATGATAATGTAGATGATGTAGAACTGGCACATACCCTCAACAGACAGATTACTCTAAACCGTCTCGCCTATGGTGATGTAGATGAGTTTAATGCTTTTGCATTTTTAAATACCGAATTTAAAACCGGTAAGTTCACGTTTAATCCTGCAGTACGATTAGACTATTTTAAGTTTGATTATTACAACAAGCTTACCGAAACTTACGATGCACAAAGCGAGTCTAAAGTTGCCTTTAGTCCGAAATTTAATACGGTCTTTTCTGTGAATCGTAATTGGCAGCTTTCTTTAAAAACAGGCATTGGTTTTCATTCTAATGATGCACGTGTAGTCATTGCAAATAGCGGAGAAGATATTTTACCAGCCGCGTACAGTGCAGATCTGGGAACTATTGTGAAGCCTACAGAAAAGCTTGCGCTTAACGCTACGTTATGGACGCTTTTTCTCGATCAGGAGTTTGTGTATGTAGGTGATGCAGGTATCGTAGAACCTAGCGGAAAAACACGACGTATGGGTGTAGAGTTGGGAGCGCGCTATCAGGTTCTCGACTGGTTGTATTTCTATGCAGACGGCAATTATACCCACGCCCGAAGTACCGAAGAGCCAGATGGAGCAGATTATATTCCGCTTGCGCCAAAGTTTACCTCTGCGGGTGGTTTTAGTGTAGAAAATCTAAATAGTTTTTCAGGTTCGTTAGGCTACAGATGGCTGGGCGATCGTGCGGCAAATGTGGATGATTCAATCACTGCGGAAGGCTATTTTGTAACCGATTTTAATGTGAATTACAATTGGAACAAATGGACATTAGGCGTGATTGTCGAAAACCTCTTTGACACCCAATGGAATGAGACCCAGTTTGCTACAGAAAGCCGACTCTTTAATGAGCCTGCGGCTGTAGAAGAGATTCATTTTACGCCGGGAACCCCTTTTTATTTAAGAGGAAAAATCACGTATCGTTTTTAATTCTATTTTAACCGGAGGAAGCCGCAAGGCTTCCTCCGGTTTTATAAACCCGAATGTATTTGACGTTTGGATTACCATTTCAGCAGATAATACTGGCCTATAAAGATTTTTAAGCCTAGATTTTTTTGGTTCGTTTTTTCATCAATGGAAAAAATGAACAAAGCCTCTTTTTAATGAGGTTTTATATTTCAAGTTTAAGATTATTTGATTTTAAACCACATCACTAAAACCAGGATGCGTTTTTGACGTTTGGATTACCATTTCAGCAGATAATACTGGCCTATAAAGATTTATCGTAAAATCTGAAATGCATGAGCGTAAAAATTTTAGACTGTTTGAGCTTAGGTATTTAGTTCTTTAAAAATCAGTTGAGCGAGTTTCTAAAATTTAGCGAGGGAATGATAGATTTAGATAAAGCTCTTTAAGCCTAGATTTTTTTGGTTCGTTTTTTCATCAATGGAAAAAATGAACAAAGCCCCTATTTAATGAGGCTTTATATTTCAAGTTTCAGGTTATTTGATTTTAAACTACATCACTAAAACCGGGATGCGGTTTTGACGTTTGAATTACCATTTATGCAGTTAATACTGGCCTATAAAGATTTATCGTAAAATCTGAAATGCGTGAGCGTAAAATTTTAGACTGTTTGAGATTATATATTTAGTTCTTTAAAAATCAGTTGAGCGAGTTTCTAAAATTTAGCGAGGGAATGATAGATTTAGATAAAGCTTTTTAAGCCTAGATTTTTTTGGTTCGTTTTTTCATCAATGGAAAAAATGAACAAAGCCCCAATTAATGAGGCTCTATATTTCAAATTTATAAGATTACTTGATTTAAAACTACATCACTAAAACCGGGATACGTTTTTGAAGTTTGAATTATCATTTATGCAGTTAATACTGGCCTATAAAGATTTATCGTAAAATCTGAAATGCTTGAGCGTAAAATTTTAGACTGTTTGAGATTATGTATTTAGTTCTTTAAAAATCAGTTGAGCGAGTTTCTAAAATTTAGCGAGTAAATGATAGATTTAGATAAAGCTTTTTAAGCCTAAATTTTTTTTTGTTTTTTCATCAATGGAAAAAATGAACAAATCCCCTGTTTAATCTATATTTCAAATTTGTAAAATTATTTGATTTTAAACTACATCACTAAATCAATAAACAACTGTTCTAAAGTATCTTCTAGATTTTCACTAAAACCGGGATGCGTTTTTGAGGTTTGTATTACTGAGCTTCTGGTAGCAGTAAGCCATCTAAAACGTTCTGAAGCTTCAAGCTGCGCAATAGGACCGCCAGACTTCTCCCCACAACTAATTGCTTTAAAAGCGCTGAGGTTTTTTTGTACCTGCTCGACATCAAGGTCTGGGCAAAAGGCAGCTAGTTTTTGAGTATCCAGCATGTATTTCATATTTACAAACCGCGGACTTTTGCAGTACAGGATTACGCCTACATTTATAAACTCTTCACGCTCTACCTGAGGTACAATGCGTATTACCGCGTACTCATATAAGTGCTTTCCGTGCATCTTGAGCAGTTTTAGTGAATACTTCGGCTTGTGCTAATCGTGCGGTTAAGAATTGAAAGTAGATCGCGCGAATTTCTTCGGCTGTCTGCTCATAACCTTCCCATTCGAGCCATTCTTGCGGGATGAGGTTTACGATATTTTGTAAAACCTGCGGTGTAAGTAGGCTCTTTAGTTTGAGATTTGCAGTATCCAGTTCGCTTGCCTGCGGAAGCAATACGTGATCTTTAACCAGTGCAAATGGAGTTTGTGCTCCTTTCTCCCAATTCGTAAAACTGTGGTGGAAGTACAGCGATGCGCCGTGATCGATTAACCACAATTCGCGGTGCCACATAAGCATATTTGTATTGCGAAAGGTGCGGTCGATGTTTGTCATAAATGCATCAAACCAAACGATTTCAGAAGCCAGTTGCGCATCAATTGTTGTTACTACGGGATCAAAGTTTATGGCACCTGATAAAAAGTGCAATCCGATGTTAAGTCCCTGGCTGCCTTTAAGTAAATCCTGAATTTCCTCATCTGCTTCGGTGCGGCCAAAGGCTTCATCAAGATGTGCAAAAACCACTTCCGGAACTTTAAAACCCAGTACGCGACCTATCTCACAACCTATAAGTTCTGCGATAAGCATTTTTACCCCGTGTCCGGCGCCTTTAAATTTTACGACATACTTAAAACCGTCATCGGCATCTGCGACCGCCGGTAGCGAACCGCCTTCCCGCAAAGGAGTAATGTACCGCGTAACATTGACGTGGCGAATTTCTGGAGTAGGAATCATCTGTTATTTATGAAGAAGCAAAAATAAACTTTTAGCAACGTATAGAAACCAATAAAAAAGAATGATATTTAGTACTTCATATACCTGTGCGAGAGGTAGTGGTATGTTAGAGAACACCATTTAAAAGTCAATCGTATTAGATATTAGAAAATATACTTATTTATGAAACATCTATTTACATTCTTGTTACTTACTATTTCCTTAAGTGGTTTTTCACAAAATCAGTCTGAAATGAATATAACGGCCTATGAGTCGTTACAAAAGGTTGATGACGAACTCAATAAGGTTTATCAAGATATTTTAAAAGAATATAAGCACGACACGCTCTTCATTAAAAACTTAAAAACTGCTCAGAAACTCTGGATACAATTTAGAGATGCAGAACTTGAAATGAAGTATCCCGCGTATGCAGGCAATCACTATGGGAGTATACAGCCAGTATGTAGCGCAAGTTATTTAGAAGCTTTAACCCAGGAACGAGTTGATACATTAAAGATCTGGCTTCAAGGTATAGAAGAAGGTGATGCCTGCGCCGGATCTGTAAAAACAAAATAGCGGATTTATCCCCTTTTTAAGTTATAAATCAGTTGATTATGGAAATCTGTACTGATTAAATTGGGGAATGCGGTAGATTTAGGAGTTAATTTTAAAAAGGTAATATATTATTGTCACTTAAAGATCAATGTAATATGTATTTCTTTGAAATAAAATTAGTTGTGCACGAGCTGAAACCAGCCAAATAAGCCAACGCTAAAAAAAACTAAAAGAGTTGTTTTTTTATCAACGCTCGAGCGCAATAGAAAAATTAAATATTGAATAAAAAAAAGAGTCTATTTTAATAGACTGAAACCAACCGAAAAAAATGGAGATAACCGAAAAGCTACTGATTGAATTACAAAACCGACTAAAAGTTGGTAGCCGAAGAGGAGTTCATTTAAATGCCATCCCAGCACGTTCGAGATATAAATTTGACCTAACGAGGTTATCTCATATAGACGAAAATCTTCCAGCAAATTTCATTAATGCCTTACTAACTGAATTACCACTAAAATTTAAAATTAGTTGGAAAGACAATGTTCCCGATTTGAATTCTCTTTTTGAAGACGACCAAACACAATTAGTAAAAATAACCAAGTCCTTTGAAAATCTAATAAATCAAACAGAGGCAATAGAATCGGAAAAAGGAATAAACACTTTCGGTTTTGGATTTCCCATACTTGTAAGACGAGACCAATCAGACAACAAATTAACGGTTGCACCTATCTTAATTTGGTCGTTAAGAATAAGAAGAACAAAAGAATTTAATACTTGGGAAATACTACGAACAGAAGATGACCCAATTTATATAAATGAGGTTTTAATTAATCATTTGCAAAATGATTCCAAAATTGAGATTAACCAAATTTCAACGGACTTATTAGATGATGGCTTAATTGACAAAAGTGAACTTGTGGATATTTGCGTAAATATCATTGAATCCATAAACAGTTCAATTCCAGGTGACCTTCGTGAAACATTTAAGGAAAAACTAAATAAAATAAAATCTATTCCAGAAAAGAAACATTATGAAAAGCTACCGTTAACATCTAATAATTCATTTATAGATTTTGGAGGACTATTTTCAATTTTTGAGGTTCAGAAGCAAAATATCATTCACGATTATACGAATTTACTAGAATTAAAAGGTGCAACAATTGACCTTGAGGATATGGTAGAACATACGTTTCAACCAATATCATCAGTCGAAACCGATCCTTCACAACAAGGAATTTTGCATTCTTTAAAAACTTCTCGGAATATTTTAATTCAAGGACCACCAGGAACAGGAAAAAGTCAATCGCTTACAGCGATTTTAGTAAATGCTTTAGAGAATCAAAAAAAGACAATTGTTGTCTGTGAAAAACGAACAGCTTTAGAAGTGCTTCACAATGCCCTAAATGAAAAAGGTCTTAATTATCAATGCGTTCTGCTAAAAGACATAGTTAAAGACAGAAAAGTTGCAGTTGATTCTGTAAGAGATAGAGTAGATAATTCCTCATATCGAAGATATAGATACACTCATTCTAAAGAAACTTTAGACAATATAATTGAAAAGTCAAAAAACTTAATTGATTCAATAAATAAGAGACATAAAAAATTAGGAGCAAATTTAGTCGGTAATAAAAATTGGACTCACATTGTTGGTTCATTATTATCAGAATTAAAAGACAATTTAGAAGACTACAATCTTGATTTAGCAAAAGAAACATTCAGTTATGAATCATCTGAACTAAATCAATTACTAGAGCTAATTAGAAAAGGACAAAATTTATATGAAGAATTTAAACCTCATCTAAACCTTTCTTTTATCAACCCTGTAAAATTAGTCGGAGACAATCCATTTATTATAGAACAGCAGATTGAAGAAGATTTTTCAATCTATAAAAAAGAGTTAAAAATAATATTAGATGACATTCCAAGCTATGAATTAGAATATTATAAAATTAGAAATGAACAGTTTAATTTGCAAAAAACTTCAATTTGTGATATTGAAAATTCTATTCAAAATATACTAACAAAGCATCAAGTAAACAACGACTTTTTCGATGAAGAAAAAACAAATGGATTTTTATTTAAAACTATTTCTATCTTCTCGAAAGAAAAGAAAACTACACTTACCGACCAACAAACAATAAATTCACTTTTTGAAGATTATTCCTCTAAAATTAATCATAGCAAAGACTTTGAAAGTATTGTCTTCTCTAATACAATTAAAGGGAATCAAGACATTCTTAAAAAATATAAGCAAATTATTCAGCGAATTAATAATGAATTTCAATCTAAAATTGAAAATGAGTACAAATTCCTAAATTTAATTAAATCAAATGAAAAGGAATTTGAAACAGAATTACTACAAACAATAAAAACAAATATTAGTAGTTTAAAGACGAAAATCAAAGAACAAAATTGGACTAAAAAAGAAATAAATGGAGATTCTCACAATGTTATAATTTCTCAAATTCAGGCTTTATTAGATTCAAAGGAGCAATTTTTCGCAAATGAAAACGACCTTTTTTCAATTGAGTTTAAGTGGTTTCAATTTTACAATTCATTATCAACAGAGAATAGACTAATAATTGACCAATTAAAGGAAAAAACAAATTGGAGAAAAACATTTTTGATTTTCTACCTTAATTCTATGCTTGTAAATTCTGCAAACACAGATTTACCAACTAATGATAACGACCATATTGAATTAGGGAAATCATTATCCGAACTTGAAAAAGAACAGATTAAATATATTAGAGAATATTGGTTTTCAAAACAAATAGATGCAACAAGAGAGTTTGATAATAAGCATCCAAGTTTAGCAGTTGAAAATTTATATAATAAACGAGCAGGTAAAAGACATAAACGACTATCCTTAAGGGAAATTGTAAAATTGGATATGGATTTATTCACTACTTTCTTTCCAATAATTCTAACAACACCAGACGTAGTAAGTAATCTCTTTAAAGGCAAAAATCAATATTTTGATATTGTTATGTTTGATGAGGCAAGTCAATTAAAGTTAGAAGATAATTTACCAGCACTTTTAAAAGGGAAGCAGATTATAATTGCAGGAGATGAACACCAAATGCCACCCTCGAATTATTTTAGCAAAATATTTGATGGTGCAATTGACGATGAGGATGAATTTGAAGATGAAATAGACAAAATTAAAAACGATATAAGTAATTCACTTTCGGATTGTGAGTCACTTCTTGATTTTGCTTCCGAATTAGGTTTTGAGAAAAAGCATTTAGACTTTCATTATCGCTCAAGACATCCTTACCTTATTGATTATTCAAATTATGCCTTTTATAATCAACGATTAAAACCACTTCCAAACAGTTTTGATTATGTTCCAATAAATTATGTTCCCGTTAATGGCACATATTCAGATAATTCTAATGATGCAGAAGCTGAAACAATTCTGTCAATAATTGATAACAATATTTCAAGACTTCCGAACGGAGAATATCCAACAGTTGGAGTAGCAACTTTTAACATCAATCAACGAAATCTAATTTTAGGTAAGATTAATGAAAGAAGAAAATTTGATAAATACAGAGACTTTAACGACAAAGTAATTGAACTCGAAGAGAATGGTTTTTTTGTTAAAAATTTAGAAAATATTCAAGGAGACGAAAGAGATGTAATTATTCTTTCAACCACTTATGGTATTAATAAAGAAGGGAAATTTTCCCAAAGATTTGGTTCAATAAATCATCAAAAAGGGTACAAGCTTTTAAATGTTATTGTTACAAGAGCAAAATACAAAGTTTATGTATGTTCTTCAATCCCTGAAGATATATTTTTAAATTACAAAGAGCACTTAATAAATGAAGGTTCAAATAACCGTAGAGGTGCTTTATACGCTTATTTAGCATATTCAAAAGCTGTTAGTGAACAAGATAACGAAGCAAGAGTTTCAGTTTTAAATACACTAGCAGAAAATTCCACGAAAAGCACTACGATTGAAAATTTAAATGATGATCTTGAATCACCATTTGAAGAGGAAGTTTATGAAGCTCTAATTGAACATTTTGAGGAAAAAAATATTATCCCTCAACTTCAATTTGCAGGTTTCAGAATTGATTTAGTTTACGACACGAAACATATTGGACTTCCAAAAATCGCAATAGAATGTGATGGTGCTGCTTATCATTCTAGCCAAGAAGCATATTTACACGACAGACACAGGCAAAAAATTCTTGAAGGACACGGTTTTGTTTTTCATAGAATATGGAGCACAAATTGGTGGAGAAACCCACAAAAGGAGACAACAAAATTAGTAGAATTTATAAAAAGTATTAAAAGCAGCAGTCCTTCAATTTTTGAAGATAAATCAAAAACAGGTCTAGCATTTACAGATAATATCACGATTATCGAAAATGAGCTTTCTAAGGTTTCCCCAAGCCTTAAAAAAGATTTAAAGGAAACTATTGAAGCGGTCAGTAAAAAAGAAGATGTTCAAACAACATTATTAAAAAAATCCATTACTGTTAATAGTAAAGTGAAAGTAAGATATTTAAATATTGATAAAGATTTGAAAGTTCATTTAGTTGACCAAGCTGTGTCAAAATTTGAAAAATCAAATGGTATTCAAAAAATAAATATTATGACACCTTTGGGTATTGCTTTAAAAGGAAAATCTGTTGGGGATACGGTTAAGATTGGGAACTTGGATAAGTTTGTTAGAATATTAGAAATTATGAATTAAGCCGGCGCTAAAAGGCCATGCACATTTGCAATTCGCACCAGCCAAAAATGTTAAAAAAGTATATCGCACCAATGATGATTGACAAACGGAATAAAAAAAGTATGAAAACGCAACATCTTGAATAAAAAATAAGAACTTGGTGTTGCGTTAAAACTAATTTTTGTTTACTCGTTTTCCGTTATTCTGAATGGGAGTTTATACTACAACCTTACTTTCCATACACAATAATCTCGACTCCGCTCGATGTGACCTTCTAAATTCTACAACGTTTCACTTCTATCAATTAACCATTAACGTATAACCCGCTTCCGCAATTCGCGTCTTTTAAAATACCGTAACGAAAAATAGAGCACTGCTGCCAGCGGTACCGCGATCATTAGATAACGCAAGGACATATCGAATGTCGTGTTTATTTCGCCCGAGGCAGAAATCGCAAAACTCCCTATAGAAGTGATGATGTAGAGCAAACCGCCCATTAGTCCGCCTGCGATACCGGCATTTCCCGGAAAGAAAATCATATTTTGGGTAAAGTAATTGGTAAACAAAAAGCCCGAGCAGATGTGAATAAAAAAGGCAAAACCGATTAGCAGCACCAGATTATCTACAAAGCCGGCGAGCGTGATAAACACCCCAATAATTACCAACTGTATTAGCGAGACCAACCGTATTTTTTTTGCAAAAGCTACCGGTGTAAACTTCTTACTTAGAATACCACCAATCATCCAGGAGAGTCCCAGAACCAGTGTGCAGTACCCAATTATCACCGGACTGTAATTAAAATGGTGTTCTACTACAAATGGCCCTGCGATGTTGAATACCATCACGACCGAATAGGCAAATCCCAAGACTAATATTCCTAAAATAAACCCCGGATTTTTGAGCATTGCCATATACAGTAGCGAGGTTTTCTTGAGGTTGAATTTTTTATAATTGCGTATGGTTTCCCCGCCAAAAGCGAGTTCGGCTCCAAAGAGTATCGCTGCATAAATTGCCAGGAAGTAAAAGTTAGACTGCCAGCCAAATTGCTCTTCGAGAAAACCACCCAGAAACGGAGCGATAATAGGGCCACACGACCAAACAATAGTAAAGAAGCTGAGGTAATGTTTTCTCTCTTTGTCGTCGTAGAGGTCTACAAAATAAGCACGTTTTGCAACCACAATAAACGCGGTAGCAATCCCTTGTACAATACGCAACAAGCTAATAACTGCGACTTCGTGGGTGAAGGTAACCGCAAGGCTGCTCAAGAGTAAAATAACAAGCGAAATCATTACTGGTTTACGCCGCCCAATACTGTCTGCCACAGGACCTACAAAAAGCTGAGCAAAACCATAACTTAGAAAAAAGCAGGTGAGCGTAAACTGGATACTTTGTTCAGAAACGTCAAGGTTACGCGCCATAGACGGAAACGACGGCAAATAGATATCGGTCATAAATCCCGATAAGGGAATAGACAGAAAGGTGATAATCGTAGCGATTTTCTTTCGGGATGCAGAGGCTTCGCGTAAGTGCATAGGAGAAATTTCCTTTTAAATTTTAAATAGCCAAAATTGAGTTGGTACTTATCTAAGGCATACTTTTTTGAAAAACATCACCTTAAATATTCAGAACGACCATACGATTTTCTAAACAGAATTAAAATTAAAGCTCCCCTCTTAAGATAGAGGGGAGCTTTGTTGTGTATTGAATTTAAACTTAAAGTCTTAGTGCTTTCCGTCTTTTATAAGATCTGGAAATTTTGCTTGAAAACGCTCTAATCTCGGGATCGATACGTTTTGAATGTATGGATTCTCCGGGTGTTTTCTTTCGTAATTTTGGTGATACCCTTCGGCTTCCCAGAATTTATCAAAAGGCTTTACTTCGGCAGCAATTTTAGCGTCTAGTTCTTTAGCTAATGCAGCTTTTTTCTCGTCTATAACTTTCTTTTCGGCATCGTTCTGATAGAAAATAATAGAGCGATACTGCGAACCTTTATCTGGCCCCTGACCGTTTACCTGTGTAGGATTCTGTGAACCAAAATACACATCTACGAGTTGGCTAAAACTTACCACACTAGGATCGTAAATAATCTTCACAGCCTCTGCGTGACCCGTTTTACCGGTATTGCTCTCTTCGTAAGTTGGGTTTTTTGTGTGTCCACCAGCATAACCAGAAATTGATTCTTTAACTCCTTTTACGCTTTCGTACACCGCTTCTACACACCAGAAACACCCACTTGCAAAATAAGCAGTCGCTTCTTGTTGTGAAGTAGCCGCTTCAACCTCATCTTTCGGTATAAATTTTAAAGCAGCAGAATTAATGCAGTAACGCAAGCCAGTAGGATCTGGTCCATCGTCAAAAACGTGACCTAAGTGTAAACCCGTTTCTTTCTCGATCACCTCATCGCGAGTCATTCCCAGACTATTGTCTTTTACCCAGATTACGGCATCTTCATTTATAGGTTTGGAGAAAGAAGGCCATCCGGTACCAGAGTCAAATTTAGTTTCAGAACTAAATAAAGGCTGCCCTGTAGCGGCACTTACATAAATACCTTCCTCGTGATTGTTGTAGAATTCATTTTCAAAAGGAGCTTCTGTTCCTTTCTTTACCATAATTTCATACTGCTTCTCGGTAAGTTGTGATTTCCACGCCTCGTCTGCTTTAGCGGCAGGAAACGATTCATTAAGCGCCATATCTGCACTTTCTGTCACTTCATTTTTACCTTGTTTGCCTTCTCCGCACGAAGTAAATAATAAACTCAATGCGATAGTCGCTGCAAGTAATGCTGAAAATAAAATTCTATTTTTCATACTCTTTTTTAATATAAACGATTCTTAATCGTTTTGGGTTTTCTGTTTTGACGTAATGGCTAAAGTGAACTTTCTTAATGGGTTCCTAAAGTTTAGCAAATATCTTACTGAATAATTTTTAGTGCACGTTTAGAGGCTTTTTTATTTCAGCGAATCAAGATAAGATCTAAAGTCTTGTGTGTCGTAATCTGCCATTCCCATATGGGTAAGGGCAAGATTGCCTTGCGCATCTATAAAAATCGTTGTGGGTAAGCTTCCGGTGTTGTACATCTCAGGAAGATCATTTGCAACCCGATAAATGGGAAAAGTGTAGCCTTTTTTTGCTTTAAAATCGCGTGCCTTTTGAAAGTCTGTATCAAATGAGACCAGCACAAAATTTACATCTTTATATTTATCTGCATAGAGATTAGCAATACCTGGCATTTCTGCAATACAGGGTGCACACCAGGTGGCCCAGAAATTCATAAAAATAGGTTTACCACTAAATGTCTTTAAAGAAACAAGTTCGTCTTGCTCGTTGTAAAACTGAACTTCAAAATCTGCTTTTGTGAGTTCGTTTTCTGAAGCATCTGTAGTTTCCTGAGCATACTCAATCTTAGGGTTAAAAATACCGGTTTTAAGCATTCCGCGTTGTACGAGTGCTAGTATTTGATTGTTGAGGCCGGTGCTGTAGAAAATTACAATAGCCCCAATAAACAAGGTGATTTTTAAAATTCGTTTGTGTTGGATTTTCATAAATAGTAGTAACTAAAAACGCAGCACAAGTTATGCGCTGCGTTTTAAAAATGCTCCTTAGGCAGCACTTATTTTTTTGAATAGAAGGTATCTGGTTTTGCTTCTTTACTTAATGAGCTGTTTTTAAAAGATACCGTATTGCGAGGTTCAGTTAATAGATCATTTTCTACCACATACCAAGAAATAGATTGAGGTAAGAGTACATCTTCTACATTTGTCCAGTTGTCATACGCGATATAATTTACGGCATCAGATTTTTCTTCTGCACCAAAAGTTGCTGTATAGCCTAACCAGCGCATTTTATAGGTTTCTGAATCATAGTATAAGTAATACTCATCGTTTGAAGACGAACCCACATTAGCTTCAAAGCTTATTTTAAAACCAGGGTACGCCACATCTTTCACTACCAGATCTGTAGTAGCATCGTAGATGATTCCTTCATCGGCAAGTACAAACGGCATTGCGTAGAAATAGAACATAAGATTGTGGTAGAAGTTAGGATTACCTTTATAAGTCTCTTCAGGATCGGTAAGCCAGGCTTGTGAACCGTCAAAACCCATTGTAGCAGAACCCATTTGAATTTGATCTTTGCGGGTTTCTAAATCTATGGTGTGCGTTTCATCTGTATTAGGTGATTTGTCAATCGTAAACTGAAGCGTTTTATAGGATTTCCAGTTATCTAGCCCGCCGTGAGCTTTCAGTATTTTCTCAAAAGCCACAGGATAACTTCTTGGTTCTTCTGCTGAGTCTTCGATTTCTGTGGTCGTTTCAGGTTGTGTATTGTTTTCTTTTTTTGAATTACAAGCCAGTGTAATGCTAAGAATAAAAAGGAGTAGAGCGTATTTCATTGTATATAGGTTGATTAGAATGTTTAGTCTTCGGTTCTAAAAATGGCTTACAACGACCCACTTATTTTATTTTGAATTTAATTCTGTAAACTGACAAAAGTCATAAAATAGGACGCTGACTACCGGTAATTTTACCCTGTAAATTACTAATAATTAAAATGATCTGGTATGAACGTGTTCTCAAAATTCCATTCTGATTTTACTGATAATGTGCTAGGATACTCTGCACTAGGTATCATTCTAAGTACCTGTTTAGGTTCTGCAGCAGTCTTTAGTGTGCTTCATTTTGGGCACGGAATGACTCAAATGCTAATTGTTATGCTCACGGTAATTTTGTGCAGCACGCATAATGCAGCTATCTTAACTGTACAAAAGCCTGAACTTATTTTTAAGTTACTAGGCGCAAGTATTGTATCGAGTATATTAATAATCGCAGGCAGCTTACTGATGTAACTATTTTATAGACTATTTATTAACCAAACCTCAGGATTTTAGCTTTACTATTCTGAGGTTTTCTTTTTTTACTGAACGCAAACGTGAAGCATCAACCGGCATAAATGATTGAGTTGTTTTGCCTAATTTTGAAGGTATGACAGATCATTCAGAATCCAGATGTGAAAATTGCATAATCAGAGAGTTGAATGCGCTTAAAGCTTTGAAAAAAGAAGAGCTTAAACAAATTTCTGATAGTAAGGTTAGCCGCACTATAAAAAAGGGAGAAGCTATTTTTAGAGAAGGCGAGCAGCTTAATGGGGTCTTTTGTGTACGCAACGGAGTTTCTAAGCTTTCAAAAATAAGTGAAAACGGTAAAGATCAAATTGTCAAAATAGCTACAAAAGGAGAGGTGATGGGGCAGCGTTCTCTTATAGCAGAAGAGGCGACAAACCTAAGCGCCGTAGCTTTAAACGATATGGAAGTCTGTTACATACCTAAAAGCAACATTACTCAGACGCTTACCGACAACCCGGCTTTTGTAGCTGCGATCTTGAAGCATATGGCTCAGGAGCTTAAGCAAGCAGATGATCTAATCGTGAATATGGCTCAGAAATCGGTAAATCAGCGTATAGCAGAAGTGCTTCTATATTTGGAGAAAAATTTTGGGTGTGATGAAGCCGGTTATTTTAATCTTGTTCTTTCTCGGGCAGACATTGCAGCGGTGGTAGGTACGGCTACAGAATTGTGTATACGTACATTAGCAAAAATGAAAAAGCAACAACTCATAGCGACCAAAGGGAAACGCATACGCATTCTTAATAAAGAGGGCTTAGTGCAACTTCAAAACGGAGGCAATTTCTAAACTACCGTGTAACTTCTTACGAATTTCAATTCTATAAAATCTGCCGTATCCCTTAGTGACAAAGAGCTCCCGTAAATACTGGTCAAAATGAATAAATAAAGTCTTTATTTTTATTTGTACTTAATCTAAATAATAATAAGTTTGCAACTCAATAACTATTGATGAAGCAAAAATTACTTTTTTTATTACTTGTTTTTCCGCTTTTGGCGTCTGCACAATATGACATAAGTGGTGTAGTAAAAGATGCAAATGGATATCTGGTTGCAAATACTACGGTTCAACTTAATCACGCAAAATATGGTCAGCGTGCAGTTACAAACGCAGCCGGAATTTATGTTTTGAAGAACATTGCTTCAGGAACTTATACATTAGAAGTTTCTTCAGGAGATTTTATAGGCTTTGAGCAGGTAACGGTAAAAAATGCTCCTTTACGTCATGACATTCAGCTTAAAAATGACAAAGATTACGAGCTTGACGAAGTTGCTATTAAAGGTGAATCGTTAAAAACCAAAATCGAGAAAAAAGGTTTTGCAGTTAACATCATCAATACCGAAGAAGCCAGCCAGCGTAACATACAAACTAACGAGTTACTCAATACCACAGTAGGTGTAAAGATTCGTCAAAATGGAGGGTTAGGTTCTAATGTAGAATATTCCTTAAACGGACTTTCAGGAAGTGCGGTGCGTATTTTTATAGACGGGATTCCTATTTCGACTTTTGGTTCATCTTTTAATTTAAATAGTATTCCACCCTCTTTAATTGAGCAGATCGAAGTGTACAAAGGAGTTGTGCCCGGTTATCTTGCAGATGATGCCTTAGGAGGAGCTATAAATATTGTTCTGGACAAAACTGCCAACACACATTTGAATGCTTCCGTTTCTTATGGATCGTTTAATACCTTTCAAGCAAGTGTAAATGGGTTGTACCGATTTGAAGATTCGGGCTTTACTGTTAAAGCTTCGGGTTTCCATAATTATTCAGATAACGATTATAAAGTTTCCGGTAGAAGTGTTGTAGTTGCAGGATTAGGAGGTGCTCAAACTCCTATCACAGCACGTAGATTTAATGATGCATACCGTTCAACCGGAGGAATGGTGCAATTAGGATTTACCAATGTAAACTGGGCAGATCAATTTTTTGTAGGCTTTACCGGTTCTGACGATTACAAAGAAGTACAGCACGGTGCATTTATGACGATAAGACCGTATAAAGGTCGTTTTCTGGAGTCTGACGCGACGCTTGCAAATCTTACGTACCAAAAGCAAGATTTATTCATAGAAGGTTTAGATCTTAATATAAATGGATACTACGGAAAACGTAACCGTCAGGTTAATGATACGGTAGCTGCAGCATATAGCTGGGCTGGTGAGCGTGCCATTGACTTTAGAGGTGACGAATTTGAATATACTTGGGGTTCTCAACAAGAGCCACCCCCTGGAGAACCAGGTCCTACGCTTTTAAAAATTAAGCGAAACGTAGCGTCTATACGTACGGGATTATCCTACGCGGTAAATGACAATCATCGGTTTTTACTTAATCACGTATATAGTGGGATTGACCGGGAAGATAGCGATGAGCTCTTATCCCTTTTAGAAAATACATTTATAGGTACTAGAGATTTACATAAGAATATTTACTCTTTTACCTATGAATTTAATGCCTTTGATGATAAGCTAGAAGCCAGTTTATTTGGTAAGCACTATCAGCAAAAATCAGTGAGTGTTGATCCTGCAATAGCAACCGATGCAAATGGTGATAGTCAACTTGTAGATGAGGTGGTGAGTAGTAACAAAACCTATGAGGGTTATGGGTTCGCACTTTCTTATGCGATTTTGCCTGAGCTAACCTTGCTTACCTCTGCAGAGAAAGCCATACGCTTGCCTAATGAGACCGAAATTTTTGGTGACGACGGCGATAATGTGGTTGCTAACTCCAGTATAAAGCCCGAGCAAAGTAATAATTACAATCTTGGTTTTAGATTTGGTTCGTTTAACATAAAGAAGCATCAATTTACGGTTTCTACAAACTTATTTACCCGAAATATAAAAGATCGAATTGGACTTCCTATTGAAAACTCATCTAATATAGACGACGAACTAACTGTCTACGTAAATCAGGGAAGCGGAACTTCTAAAGGCTTTGATGCGCAACTAAATTATAGCTATGACAGAAATTTTGGATTCAATTTTAATATATCACAATTTGATCTAAAAATAGAAAATCGCGGATCTCTGGTAGATGTGCCTAACACGCCTTTTCTTACTATGAATGGTAATCTTAGATATTCATTTAAAGATTTTATTCAGAAAGATGCTCGTTTAAATCTGTTTTACACCGTGTATTATACAGACGAGTTTTCTTACCTCGTACCCCAAGGATCAAACACTGTGGGAGACGAATTTTTTAAAGTACCGGAGCAATTACAGCAAGATTTTGGATTGAGCTACAGCTTTCCTAAAAACAACCTGGTAATGAGTTTTGATGTTAAAAACATATTTGACAAGCCGGTGTTTGATAATCTTTCGGTACAAAAACCGGGAAGAGCTTTCTACTTAAAACTAAACTATACAATCAATAAATTTTAATTACTAAAATAGAACTATAATGAAGCGCAATTTTTTCAATATCAAATATGTCGCGGCAGGAGTACTGCTAGCAGGTCTAATGGCATCTTGTAGTACCGATGATACTAACGAAGATACAGATCCCGGTACAGATCCTGTAGCAGAGTCACGATTCATCACCATTGCAGCTGCACGAATGGGTACAGACCCGGGAGATGGTAATGGAGGAACTTCTATTTTCTCGATTACGAGTGAGCAGGCAAAAGATCCTAACTTTTCTGTAGACGCTTTTAACAACGGGTTTACAGTACCTTCTAATAGAACGGCGCGTTTACAATCATCTGAAGATGGTAGCACAATTTTTAATATTAGTTATGCAGGGGATACCGGTGGTAACTATTCAAAATTTAAAGTAGAAGGTGGTCAGGTTTATACTAAGGTAGGTTCTGATATTAGTATAGAACCCTATGTAGGATCTGCACCACGATGGATTAAATTATTTGATGGAGACCAGACCGGAGCTGCGGTATATGTAAATACTGAAAATATTATTGATGACAATGATACGCCAGATATTGTTACAGATGACTTTTATGTGCGTACTGAAGCAACAATGGGTGTTGTAACCCTAGATTTAGAAAACTCGTTAATAAAGAATTTCGAAGAATCTACCCTTCGGTTATCTGCAGAGGAAGAAGCAGAAGGATATTATATCTCTAGAATAGATATGCCTACTTTAAATGCTGCAGGAGACAAACTATATATAGGAGCACGTTTGAGTAAAGTAAATCCTGAGACGACAGAAAGTGAGTCTGACTATGAGATTTTAGGATCTAAAACAATCGTGTTAGATTACCCATCATTATTAAATCCTACTGTTATTACTTCTAATGTAGGATTAGGTAACACAAATGGATACCGAAGTATCAACTCTTTTCTTTATGAAGGAAGTGTTTACCAGGCAAATCAAGGCGATCCTCAAGGTTCGCATATCTTAAAAATAAATGCAGACAATACGTATGATGATTCGTATGTATTTAATTTTGATGATGCATTAGGAATAAATGATGCATACATATTAGCGTGGAGACCAGCAGCTAACGGAAAAGCTGTTGTTGCTTATCGTCACGCAGGTTCTGCAGAAGGTGTTGCAGGAGCTCAGGGATTTTTTGCATTAGTAGATTTAGAAGCTAAAACAGCACAGAAAATTGATGCTATACCATACGATCCTGACTTTTACTTATTTCAATATCAAGGATTTGTAGTAGATGGTAATGATATCTATGTGACTCAGGCTCCCGTAGGTAAAAATGGAAATATTTATGTTATAGATACAGAAACCGGCGCAGTTACAAAAGGAGCTGAATTGGTAAACACTACAGGAAGTCACTTTATAGGTGTATTCTAGTAATAAGCTTTAGAAAAGTTAAAAAACCTCGTAGCAATACGAGGTTTTTTTAGGTCTTACTGAATGTTGAGATTAGTAATTCATAAAAAAAATGCCCGCTTTAGCGGGCATTTTTAGTTATCTAAATATTGAAAACCTTATTTGATTTCAGTAATAAAATCTTCTTTAGGAGTACGCACTTTTTTCATATTTACGAGCCAGTCGTTATCGGCATCGCGATAGCCTAAAGTAAGAAGAAGTGTGCTTTTGTAACCGCTATTCTCAAGATTTAAGAGTTCGTCAACTTTAGGAGGTAAAAAACCTTCAATAGGAGTAGCATCTACTTTTTGTTCGGCAGCTGCAGCAATAGCCATTGCAAAAGAAATATAACTTTGCTTAGCAGCGTGATCTGCCTGCCATTCTTTTCCTAAAGGCTCATATAAACCTAAGATGTTATTTTTATAGTCATCCATAGTAGAGTGTGGAAGACCGCGCTCGTCCATTGTATAATTAAAAACCTCAGAAACACGCTCGTCTGAGTATCCATCCCAGGCTGCAAAAACGAGCAAATGAGAACAATCTATAACCTGGCTTTGACCCCAGGCAACATCTTTAATCTTCGCTAGTAATTCTCGGTTAGATATAACAAACACCTTGTAAGGCTGTAATCCTGAAGATGAAGGAGCCAGTCGTGCAGCTTCTAATATATAGTCTAATTTCTCCTGCGGTATCTGTTCGCCATTCATTTTCTTAGCAGCGTAACGCCATTGAAGGTCTTCTAATAAACTCATTTTTCAGTTTTTTAATTTTTTGTAAAATTAGTGAAGGTAAGTGACATAGAATGATTCATCACAGAAAGTGTGCTGTTAATAATTGCCAATTAAATGGTTGAGGGGATTAAAATAATAAATCTGTCCTGTTCGAAGTTTTTTTGATGCCACATCCTTCAACAGATCTATTAAATTAAGGGTTAAACAATTTAAATTTTTTAATTTTTGAACGTTTGATCACTGTGTGAGGTTCATCTGAGGAGATGTAATCAAACTTTTTATCAATTAGCCAGTCCATCGTAAGAGTATCATTTACTGTACCCGAATTAAGAATTAAACCTTTTTGTTTTGCAAGTTTTATATATTCCGGATGCTTTTGCCATACTGGATATCTAAAATTAGCTCCTTTAATACCATTACGTTCTAGATCTTCAAGGGTTTTATTGTTATTGAGGTATTGCGTGTCTACCAGAGAATCACGTTTTACGAGTGATTTTAAGATTTCATAATCAAAGCTTATAAAAGTCACCATGCGTTGCGCCTTAAGGTTTGTAAAGGTTTTATATACTTTGTCTGCGATGTATAAACCACGTTCTTGACCTTGAGAAGAAGATTTAATCTCACAGAAAAAGCGAGTTGTAGTATTGTTACGTATCCCGGCTATTATAAATTCCCTTAGCGTAGGTAACTTTTCGCCGTTAGGCAAGTTGACTTTTATTAGATCTGCATAAAGTGTTTTTTCAATAGGCATTGAATGGTAATTGGGTCCATGGGTAATGACTAGTGAGTCATCTGCTGTCATATTTACATCAAACTCAGAACCTGCACATTTAAGTCGTATGGCTTCTCGAAATGCAGCTATAGAATTACCTGGTAGTCCTTTAGCCTTCCAAGCTCCCCGATGCGCAACTGCCAAGGTTTGCTTTTGAACACTTTTTAAAGAAGATTTTGTTGCACAATTAGTTAAGAATAGAGAAACCAAATGAATTAGAAATAGTGAAAACACGCATTTAAAAAAATCGGCTTTTAGGGATAGTAATTTTTTCATAGTAATGCGTGTTTACTCTAATTATCAAGTTCTAGAACAAGCTCTGGCTCATTTGTAGTGATATAATCAAAATCATTATTTATGAGCCATTCAATATCTTCAGCCTCATTTACCGTCCAGGTATTGAGGCGTATATTTTTTGCTTTCGCGGAAGCAATCCATTCTGGTTTTTTTCTAAAGACATCTATGTAATAATCCATACCCTCAATACCATCTTCGGCTAAAGCTTCTGGTGATTTTGAACCATCGAGGTACTGTACTTTAGCTTCCGGTCTCAGTTTTTTTATTGTTTTTAGAATGTCATAACTAAAGCTGATGTAGTAACCTATGTAATCTTCGGCATTGAGTTCTGCTACCAGTTCGACAACTTTATGAGCGAGTAATTCATTTTTACCGGCTATTGAAGATGGTTTGATTTCACAGATTAAAGCGGTAGAATCGTTTTGAGTCATTCCGGCTTTAATAAAGTCTTTTAAAAGGGGTAATGATTCCCCATTCTTAAGTTTCTGCTTTGCTAATTCTGAATAGGTGTTTTCTTCAATATTGAGCCCTGCATAGGTATTATCGTGTGTGACGATTAGGGTGCTGTCTGCAGTCATACGTACATCAAATTCAGATCCTGTACAGTTGAGTGCTATTGCGTATTTAAGTGCAGCAATAGAATTTTCGGGCAGGTTTTGAGTTTTCCAGGCGCCGCGGTGTGCAATCGCTCTATTTTCAGCAAAAACAGGTACTGTTGCTTTATTTTGTTGCTGGCAGCTTATTGCAATAAAACTTATCACATAAAAGAGAAATTTATGCATATCTTAATTTTAATAGGCTTGTAAACCCGGGTTTACAAGCCTTGATTTTTGTTCTTTAATTTAATTGTAGCCTTCATTTTGAGGGTAATTAGGACCTAATAAGTCTAAATCTATCTGGGCAATGGGGAAGTTTATAAAATGATCCATCCAGTTGATACGAGGATCTTTTGAGCCATTAAAGTTTGCCGGAAAATATTTACCATCGCCTGCATAGGTACGCATCTGGCGATTTATAACATTTTGTCCCATTCGCTTAAGTGTAAAAAAGCGTTGCCCTTCAAAAGCCAATTCACGTGCACGTTCATCTAAAATTGCTTGCTCGTCAGCAACGGTTAGATCTGCTGCTTTTGCTCTGTTTCTAACGGCGTTTATATATGGTAAAGGATCTCCATTAGAGCGCATAATTGCTTCTGCAGCTATTAAATAGGTCTCTGCAAGACGATAAACTAAAATATTACTGCGTTGTAGATACGATTCAGGATCGTCATCCTCCTGAGCATATTTTAAACACGAAGGATGTAATCTCTGGTAATAGCGCGCATAATCATTTCCTTCTGGGTCTGTGTCTGTAATAGGGCTGTATATGTCTATTTTCTCTCCAATATTATCTCCCGAAGTATAGAAATATTCCAGTCTTAAATAGGTGTCGTCATTACGGGTATCGTTAGGATCTTCATCAAGCAAGCCTAAAAGATATAGGTTAGGCAAGATACGTGAAAAGCCTCTACCGCCTTGTTCTACATTAGCTTCTATGCCGGGAATTTGAAAATACTGGGTTACGAAATTTGCGTTTATCATCGTATTGTCTCCGCCTCCTAAAACATCATTCTGAGACTGAACCACAAATAGTGCTTCAGCGTGATTGCGGTCACCTGCAAATACATCTGCAGTGTTTTCTACAAGGCTGTGTGGCCCTTCTTCAATAAGACTTACAGCTTGATTTTTAGCTTCGGTCCAATCACCCTGCCACATTGCAACTTTTGCTTTTACGTGTTTAGCAGTTCCTTTTGTTACGCGCCCAAAAGTATCTGTCCATTCCAGGTTATCAATGGCAAAAGTTAAATCACTGTTTAACAAAGCAAATACTTCGTCGTCTGTAGATTTTGCATCAATTACATTAAAAGCATTGTCAACAGTTGTAGATTCGGTCGTTACATAAATATTATTGTACATACGGTATAAATAGAAATAAGCCTCTGCTCTAAAAAATTTAGCTTCTGCTATAATCTTATTGCGTATCTCATCATCAACACCTTCAATAACCTCTGCTGCATTAATAATATCTGTCGCCTTATTAGCCAAGTTATAATAGTGCTTCCAAAATAGTGAAGAAGCAAAGTTAGCTCCTAAATCTACAGGAGAAACAGCACGCTCATATCTACCTATAAGCCCTAAATAACCAGATCTGTTAAAGGCAAGATCACTACGAGAAGGTATTAAAACACCACCCATATAATCTTCTATACTATTATCATAACGGTCTCGATTAATTTTATACAAGCTAACAACTCCAGATTTTAATCCTTCTTCAGTTGTGTAAATGTAATTAGAGTCAATTATAGTACTTGGTTGTTCTTCTAAGAACTCTTCACAGGAAACTGCAAAACCCAGAGTCATTATAAGCAACAAACAAAATTTAGTTCTGTTGTAAAAATCTTTAGTAGTCATAGTTCTTATTTTTAAAATTGAGCTTTTAAGCCAAATGTAAAACTGCGTGCGTCAGGGTAGCCAGTATCTGCATTAGAAAATGTATTTCTAATATTTACCTCAGGGCTGTATCCTATATAATCTGTATTTGTAAATACGTTTGTAGCAGTAAAGTAGAGTTTGATCATTTCGATATCTAATTTAGATACAATTGCATCTGGCAAGGTATATCCCAGACTAAGTGTTCTTAAACGTATGTAAGAAGCATCTTTTACAGCCAGCGAATTAAGATATTGCGGAGCGGCATCAAAATTAGGACGCGGATAGGATGTTGAAGGGTTTTCAGGAGTGTAGTAATCTACTTTAACCCCGTTTAATTTACTAGATAGTGTGCCGCCATTATTAAAATCAGATAAAAACGGATTTACCTTTGTAGCTCCTTCTACAGCATAAAAGTCTAATAACAAGTCAAAGCCTTTATAGGATACCGTTGTAGAAAGAGAGCCAAACCAATCTGGATTGCTATCTGTAAATACGCGATCTTCTGGAGTAATTTTACCATCTGGTTGCCCGGTAATATTTCCGTTTTCATCTACACCGTTAGTGTCTTTAATACGAATATCTCCCGGAGCTAGATTTGCTTGTGGGTTGGCAGATTCAGGATTTGCCTGTGGTGCATTTTCAAAATCGTCGCCTTCTTGAAATATACCATCAAAGGCATATTGTCTGATAACATTTGTAGATTGCCCTACATAATAGCCATAGGTATCATCTTGTAAAATATTATCGCCGTTACCATCTGTATATAGTTCTTTTATTTCGTTTTTATTGTTTGACCAGTTTGTTGAAACAGACCACTTAAAGTCTTCGGTGTTTATAAGGTTTGCTGTTAAGCTTAATTCTAAACCACTGTTCGACAGTTCGCCAGCATTAAAGTAGGTGAACTGGTATCCTGTAATAGAAGGAACTCCTCTGCGTAATAACAAATTCTTAGTTGTTGCCTCGTAGTAGTTTGCGCTTCCGTATAGAAATCTATTGAATAAGGAAAAGTCTAAACCAAAGTTAAGCGTGCTAATAGTTTCAAAGTCAAGGTTTGTATTAGGTAAAACTACTGATGGAGAATAACCGGAGAATGTTGTGCCGTCAAAAATATACGGTTGCCCATCTGCTGTAAAAAGAGAAGTGTATGGGCGGCTTAATGCATTTGCTAAAGCACCGTAACTAACCCTTAATTTTAGTTCTTGTATAGCTGTCACGTCTTGTAAAAACTCCTCCTGATGCAGTTTCCATGCAAAGGCACCTGCCGGGTTATACGTCCATTTATACCCATCTGCATTTACCGAAGAACCGTCTGCACGGTAAGTAGCTGTAAAAAGATATTTGTCAAATAAATTATAACGCGCTCTACCCATAAACGAAGCTGTTCTAATAGTAGATTTATCACGCTCAACAGTCACATTACCTATTGCATTTTGTATACCATCATAGCCAAGGCTTTCATTTGTAAAACCTCTTCCCGTTGTGCGGGTTTGGGTGTATTTATTCTCGTCTGCCGCCTGTACAAGGGTTAGGTTAAAATTGTTATTTTCGTTAATCACTTTATCGTAAGTCAAGATATTTTCGACAAAATAAGCCTCCCTAAGTTCATTTTGAACTCGTGCAATCCCGCGATCTGTCTCACCACTAGAATGTAGTGAAGATAAATAACTGTCACGCTCTGTATTTCTTCGGGTTAAAGAAGTTGTTAATTGATATCTCAATTCTGGTGTGATTTGCCAGGATGGAATCACATTGACAACATAATCATTTCCTTTCTCATCGTCGTCAGACTCTCTTAAATTCCATAGTGGGCTAGTAGCTGTACCTTCTTCTCCGCTAGGAAAACGTACAATTTCGCCAGTTTCATCATAAGCTCTACCTAAGGGTGAGATCGTAATAACATTTACATTTGCAGAGCGTTCTGTATCATCATTGAGTAGGTTTAAATCAAAGCGTACCGAAACTTTCTCATTTATTTTCTGATCTACATTTAGGCGTAAATTTTTACGTGTATAACTTGATGTGGGTATAATCCCTTCTTCCTTAAAGTAGTTAAAACTACCGTAGATTTTAGTAAACTCTGTACCCCCGTTAATGCCTATAAACTGGCTATTTACTGTGCCATTTCTCAACAATTCATCTTCCCAGTTTACAAACTCATTGTTGTTTATAGATTGTAATTCGATTTCTGAAAATATAGTTTCATCATCAAGATATTCTCCCGATGCATTATTTGTGCGTCTCGCTTCTCTACGTAGCTGTGCAAATTCCTGACCATTATACACATCAAAGTTGCGCTCTAGTTGACGTACAGTAGTATACCCGTGATAGGATACTGAAACTTTATTAGTCTTACCGCGTTTAGTAGTAATTAAAACCACCCCATTTACCGCTCTTGAACCGTAAATCGCCTGTGCTGAAGCATCTTTTAAAAACTCTATTGATTCTATATCATCTGCATTAATGTCTTCTATACCGCCATTTCTAACAACGCCATCAACTACATAAATACCACTTACATTACCTTCTATAGAACCGCGTCCTCTAAAAATAATTTCTGAAGTACCACCTGGCCTTAGAGAGCCTCCTCCTACATTTACTTCGAGACCGGCAATTCTACCGCGTAGCATCTCATTTACGTCTGAAGTAGGGGTTTGTGTTGCTTTGCTTAAATCTGTTTGGGCAACTGCACTAACAAGATCACTTTTTTTCTGAGTACCATACCCTACAACAATAACCTCGTCTAGCGCGTTATCATCTGGTTGAAGTGAAATATTAATTGTTGCATTTGTGATAGCGACATTCTGTGGTTTAAACCCTAGATACGTAATTACCAGTGTTGTTGCTTCTGCATCTACAGAGAGGCTAAAATTACCATCAAAGTCTGTAGTGGTTCCAGAAGACGTGCCCTGTAAAATAACATTCGCCCCCGGTAACGGCATATTAGTTGAAGCATCTGTTACTGTCCCTGTAATTGTTCTTTGATTTTGCGCGAGCAAGGTTAAAGAAGTAAATAGCATTAAGGAAAAGAACCACTTCACTTGTTGATTGCGAGTAAAATTTCTCATAGTGTTTCGTTTTTCGTTCTATGTTGTAAATGCCTAATTTTTTTTACAACTGATGAAATTGTTTTGGGTTTAAACAAATCTAATGTGAAGTGATTGTGTATTCTTCAAAAAACACCACGATAAAAAACGAACATCGTAAAAAACATCTATTTAATTGAATAATAACTAAGAATTAGAGCACGTATAATGCAGGTTTCTGGGCTAAGGTTAAATTTAGGTTACGTACTTAATATTTAGGTATTTAAAGACTTTGTAGTGGTATTGTCTAGGTGTTATTTCTTGATGTAGGGGTATTAAAATTTTAATATATAATTAACTAGGCTATCATCGTGATCAAGATTAAGTCTTTTACGTAATCTGTAGCGTTTTGTTTCAACACTTTTAGTAGATATGTTGAGTAATGGAGCAATTTCTTTTGAGGTAAGGTTTAAGCGCAAATAGGCACAAAAGCGCAAATCATTAGGGGTAAGATCTGGGTGTGCTTTCTTAATTTTATCTAGAAAGTCTTTATCTGCATTATTAAATGCTTGCTTAAAAAATTTCCAATCCTTATTGTTGTTGAGATGACTGTCAATCAAATCAATTGCGCCTTTAGGATCTGCGGTATCTTTATCTTTAAGTAGTTCTTTTTTAATTTTGCTAAGTACCTCATTCTTTTTAATAATACTCATCGTAGAGATTGCGAGTTCTCTGTTTTTATTATCAATATCCTGATTGAGTTTTTCATTTTGGATTTGCATAATTTTTTGTTGATTCTCGAGTTGCTCACGCTCTAATTTTTTACTGTAATATCTGCGGTAGGTTCTATGAGTAATTACGAGAATTACAATTAGAATCAATACATAAACAGCAAGCATATACCCAGATAATAACCAGGGACGCTCTACCGAAAACGTATAAGAGGCGGTATTTACAGATAATTCATTGCCAATTTTTGCACGTACTAGAAATTCATAATCACCAAAGGGTAAATTTTCAAAACTTACTACGCTATTGTGCGTCCATTCACTCCATTTAGATTGAAATCCCTTAAGTTGATATTGATAGTTTACATCAATGAACTTCTTGTATTGCGGCACGGCATATTTAAAGGTGAGCATGCCGTGTCTAAAATTAAGTACTCCGGGTATTCGTGACGACAGACGTTGTGTATGACCTTCTAAATCTGATGATTGTATGCTATTTATAAACAGTTTATTTGAATGGGTTTGTTCTACTTTTGAAATATCAATGGTTAGATATCCGCCAGAAACGCCTAATAGATATACATCCTGAGCAATTAAATTAATATTCTCATAACCCAGAACACCCTTCCTTAAAAAAGAAGGAATGGGGTACTGTGCAATTCTGGGTAGGTTTGTGAGATTGTCTGTTGAGACAAGACTAATGTTTTCTTTAGAAAATAACCATAAGCGGTCTTTTTTATCACTTATAAGTTTACCTGAGATATAGCCATAATCGTTATAGATAGAAGATAGTAATGAATCTTTTTTAAAACCTTCAGTTTGTGGTGAAAACGTGTAAACACCCTTTTCGGTTGCATAAAGAATTGAATTTTGGTACGATGTTAATGCCGAATTCTTTCCTACAGGTACATTATCTATGAAATTTTGTTCTGTGACAGCTGTTAGTGAATCATTAAGTTTGAGATTAAAGACTCCTTTGTATTCGTGACTTACCAGTAAATGTTGCTCATTTACAAATTCAAAATATCGCGATGAATTATTAAAGCCTTGTATTTTAGATATAAGTTTCCAACCTTGTGCCTCCTTTTTCAGCAAATAAAGACCATTGTAATTTCCTTGTAATAATATGTTTTGACGGTTTGCTATAGGCTTAAAGTCCCAACTTCCTAATTCATTAGCAATACGCGTGGCTTTCTTATTATTTAAGGTAAATGTTCCCAGATGATGCCCGCATAACAAATCTTCATTCTTATAATTATAAAAGCTTAATACCTGGCCGGCAGTGCCGGGTAGAAACTTAAATTGAGTAGCTTTCGAATTTAAGTCTTTGTAAAAAACACCTTGGTTCGTACCTAAATACAGGGTTTCTTTGAAGACAATTGAGGTGTAAACTGTACCTAATACACCTTCAAAATCTGAATATGATCGTACGGGAGAGTTTATATTAATACTATTGATACCATTATCAAGACCCGCCCATAAATTTGAGTCTTTATCTTCAAATAGAGAAAGTACGGTATTATTACCTAAGCCACTTTTTTGCGTGATTTTATATAAAAAATGACCGGTTTTGTCAAAGTATAAGAGACCATTGGAGATGGTACCTAAAACAAGACTACCATCACGTAGCTGCAGTGCAGAAAAGATGTTAATAGTATCTAATGCAGACTCCCCCGGAGTAACCCAGCGCGTTAATTTACTATCTTTAAAGTGAAAAAAACCAGAATTTCTAGTGATTAAGAGTAGCTGATTATTTTGAGACGAAATATTTATAATGCGATCAGAATTGAATTGCGTATCAGGAATAAGTAGTGATGGTTCGCCGCCTACAATTGTGTAGATTCCCTCATTAGCAACGTGATAATAAATAGATTTATTAACGATAAATACTTTATAAATAAGATTTTTACTCGGTATTATCTTAATTGTTTGAGTAGCTTCGTTAAAAAAATACAGCGCTCTGTTTGATTGAAAAACAACCCATTCATTATACTCTAAAATATTCCATACCTGCTCATCTTCTAGCATAGGGTTATTAAGTTTTGATGCAAGTGAGGTATAGGCGAGTGTGCCTAGATTAGTTTTTTCCCAATACCCAAATTCAGCAAAACAACCCGTATATATCTTAGCGTGTATCACATTTACAGAACGCATAATTGTGCTGTTAGGTGAATCGTATTTCGCCCATCGTTCGCCATCAAATTCTAGTAGTCCACCATTATTGGCAGCATAAATAAAACCATCCTTGTTCTGAGAAATCATCCAGTTTTGATTGTCTGCACTATAATCTTCTGTAGAGTAATTTAAAATAGGAGGCAGTTCCTGACTTAGTATTAAAGTCGGTATGCAAAATATAATTAGAAGTAGGAGCCGTTGCATTGTGGTATGTAAATATTGAGATTACATTAATTTAAGTAAATATATAATTATCTAAATGGCTATTTGCTAGATAGATTTTATTATAAAGTGAGTGAAAATGATTGGCGAAGATGAGAAAGTTACACTTCCACCACCAGAAGTGATGATGTGGGTTAACAGTTTAAATTTAAACTCTGCTATTGAACAAAGTATTACTCCTATTTTTCTGTGGATTTTTATTCTCTTGCAGAAAAGATAAAGACGATTATCTAGAGCAGACTATTAAGGATAGTGTATATTTTATTTTAATGAGGCACAGGATAAAATCAGTTCTTAAGCAAACCGAAAAGTAACTACAGAGAAAACACAGCGTGGCAAAATTAGCAACGGTAAAATTTTCTGAAACATTAAATTCTCTAAAGATTGATTATGAAGATAATGGTATAGGAGCCTCAAAAGAAGCATTGATTTTAAAAAATGGGCTCCATAATACAGAAAAGCGTATAAAAGCTATTGATGGAACTATTAATTTTGAATCACAAATAGGAAAAGGTTTTAAAGCCCTGATCCATATACCAAAATAAAAGTTCTGTATTATGTTCAAAAAAGTTCTGATTGCTGAAGACTTTCAAGGTGATAATAAAAGTATTGTTGATACGCTAAAAGAGAAATTAGGGATTCCATATTTGTATGAAGAATTATATTGTGATAAAGCTTACAATAGAATTAGCGTTGCATTACAAGAAAATGATCCCTTTGAGCTTCTTGTAACTGATTTATCTTTTAAAGAAAGTCATCTGGAACAAAAGCTTAATTCTGGGGAAGAGCTTATCGCTGCTGTACGTAAAATACAACCTGATATTAAGATTATTGTTAATTCTATGGAAGATAATCCGTCTAAAGTTCAGGCGCTTTTCAACCAACTAAACATTGATGGTTATGTGTGCAAAGGCAGACAAAGTTTAAACGAACTGGTGATGGCGGTGCAGCATGCAAATGAGAATAAGGCTTATACTTCTCCGCAAATTAATCTAAATGCAAACTCTAATGTTTTTCAGCTTGAAGAGCTAGATCTTATAGTTTTAAAAAGTCTTGCTGATGGTTATAGTAAACGAGAAATTAGAGAGCAGTTAATCAAGCAAAATATTAAGCCAAATTCTGAAAGCGCTATCGATAAACGCGTGAGTAAATTGTTTGTAGAGTTTGGTGTTAAAAACTCTACCGAATTAGTGGCTAAACTTATTCGAAAAGGAATCATTTAGATTAAGGTATTAAACGGAAGAATTACATATTCTTAAACCTAAATTGTACAAATACGGGTAAATGATCAGAAAGAGTACGCGCATTTTCTAGGTTAGAGCACGTCTTTACAAAATCAATAACTCCAGAATTAACGCATTGAATCTCTTTAGAATAGAAGATGTTATCTATAACATAGTTGAGGTAATCAAATTCTTTACATTGCATTTTTAACGTTGTCTTTTGATTATGGAGTGCTGTTAAAAAGCCTCTTTTTTTCAATGGATTGAAAACCTCTTCTTGCGTATTCATATTGAAATCTCCGGCAAGAAATACAGGTTCGTTTTGTGTATTTATTACATACTCTGCTAGTGCTTTTATCTCTCGCGCAGGATTTTGATTATAGGGTCGTGAATGAAAATTGATAATTGTAAATGGTTTATCTGCATAAAAAAACTGAAGTAAAAAGGGCTCCCGATCCACCTCCTCATCTAGCTGTTTAACTAGATTTCCTCTGTTTTTAATTTTGATTTGAGCTGTCTTCCAGATATAGGCATAACGCTCGGTTACATATTTAGGACTATTAGTAGGATCACTAATTACATAATCCCATTTTGCGCCTTTTCGGTTTAATACAGCTGCAAGTTTTGCGACTGCCTGAGCACCACCATAACCGGCAACAACTTCTTGTATCGCTACAATATCTACATCTCTTAAGATTTCTGCAATCTGGTTGAGTTCTTCATTGCTTTTGGTTTTACCAAAATCACGAATATTCCACGAGACTAGCGTAATATCATTTTGCTGTGCAGCAGCAAAAAGCGAGATAAAGAGGAAGTAGAGTACAAATAGTTGTTTGATCAAAATAGCAGTTTTATTCAGGCGAAAATAGAGCATTCTCAAGATTTCACTACGTATTTATATACACAAACGGGATGTAAGGTATAGTGCAGATTTAGCGATCCTGAATTTCTTTCCACTTTTCAAAATCAACTAAAGTTTCAGGGTTTGTAGGCGGATAAAGACCACGAATGCTAGCACCTTGTTTTACTCTTTCCATAACAAAATCTTCAAATAGTGTCATTTCAGCACAGGTCTCCGCAATTTCTTCAATAAGATGCTGAGGAATTACGATTACTCCGTCTCCATCACCTACGAGTAAGTCTCCGGGAAACACAGCAACATCTCCACAACTTATTGGTTCGTTGATTCCTATCGCCTGGTGCAAAGTGAGATTTGTAGGAGCCGATGGTCTACTATGATAAGAAGGAAAATCAAGAGCAGCAATTTCTGCACTGTCTCTAAATCCACCATCGGTTACGATGCCAGAACATCCTCTTTTAAATAGTCTGGTAATTAAGATTGAGCCTGCAGATGCTGCCCGTGCATCTTTGCGACTATCGATCACCAGCACAGAATGCTCGGGACAAGTTTCTACAGCTACCCGTTGTGGGTGATTAGGATCTCTAAAAACTTCTAAACCATTGAGATCTTCACGAGCGGGAATGTAACGCAGCGTAAAGGCGGTACCAATTAATTTCTTTCCCGAATGATGTAATGCACTAACCCCTTGAATACATTGATTTTTTAGACCTCGTTTAAATAATGCAGTCGCCAAAGTTGCAGTACTTATTAATTTAAATTTCTCTTGATAGTTTATTGAATGGTTGCTCATAAAATGGTGATAATTAAAAGAAATCTGCAGTTTTTTGACTAATTTTTTGGGGAACGCGTAAATATACATATATTTGGTAAACCAATTTGGTAAACCAGTATTTATGAATAGATTAATTTACTACATCGTTACCTTAATCCTAGCTATTGGCTATTCTGCTGATAGTCTGGCATTTCAGTCTGAAAAAATAGTTTCATCCATTGAAGAATTTAATACAGCAGTTGACAACGCAGAGCCGGGCTCTGTAATTGTTATGAAGGATGGAAAATGGAAAGACGTGGCCATAAAATTTACAGGAGAAGGAACTTCTAAAAGTCCTATTACCTTAAAAGCGCAAACTAAAGGAGGTGTTACCATCGAAGGTGAATCGTATCTGGAATTAGGAGGTAATTTTCTGATTGTAGAAGATTTATTTTTCACTAATGGTTATACGCCAACTAATACTGTTATTCAATTTAAAAGTGATAAACGTATTGCAAATAACTCTACAGTAAAAAATTGTGTGATCGAAAATTTCACACAGCCAGATAGAGATACAGATGATCATTGGGTAGAGTTTTGGGGTCGTAATAATGCATTAGATCATTGTTATATAGCCGGCAAATCAAACACCGGTCCTACGGTACGTGTTTATCTTAAAGGGAATGAGCATATAAACAACAGGCATCAAATTGTAAATAATTACTTTGGGCCACGTCCCAGAAAAGGCGGACCGCACGGTGAGACCTTACAGATAGGTGATAGTTATACTTCGATGACACCGTCGTATACAAATATTTCTCACAATCTATTTGATAGATGTAACGGAGAAGTAGAAATTATATCGAGTAAGTCTAATTTCAATACATTCTCAAATAACGTATTTTTTGAATCGGAAGGTTCGCTGGTTTTGCGCCACGGTAATTATGCTACTATAGACGCTAACTTATTCATAGGAAACGATAACTCAACAAACATAGGTGGAATTCGTGTTATCAATACCGGTCACTGGATTACCAATAATTATTTTTACAAGTTAACGGGAGAAGAATTTAGAGCACCACTTGCAGTTATGAATGGGATTCCTAAATCACCTCTTAATCGTTACAATCAAGTTACTGATGTGGTGGTTGCCTATAATACCTGGATAGATTGCGGTACACCGTGGAATTTTGGTGTAGGTTCTAATGTAGATCAAAGCGAAGTATTGCCAGCTTCTGAAATTAGATCTGCTCGTGCAGAGCGTATGCTTGTAGCAAATAACGTTATTTATAGTGATCGAGAAAGTGCAATAACCAGACGTTACGATTCTATAGACGGCGTAACTTTTAAAAACAATACCATAGGAGGAGCTGTTGTAAATGACATAAATGATACTGGCGTTTTATCAAACGCGATAACGATTGAGCAAAAAGGAGATATGCTTTTTATTCCTAAAGAAAAATTAGATGAAGTGCATATGGGTTTTGATTTTGAAACAATCAAAACAGATTTATTTGGAGCCTCAAGAGAAAATCAACCACGTGCAGGAGCTGTTGTAATTGCTCCTGAAAAAGGAAGGAAATTAGTAGATTTTTCAAAATATGGGCCTAACTGGTTTAAACCAAAAGAAGAGATTAAAAATATACCGGCTATTACGGTAAGCACTGCTAAAGCTCTTATTGAAGCTATAGAAAAAGGAGAATCTGGAGTTGAAATTTTACTTGAAAAAGGAGATTATGTATTTACAAAGCCATTAGACATTACTAAGAACATCACTTTGAAAGCTAAGAATGTCAAGCAGAAAGTCAAAATGTCTTTCAATACTGAGGATGCTGCATTTAAAATGCATCCAAACGGAAAACTTGCTCTAGAAAATATTAGTATAAATGGTACTAACAAGCAAGATGCTATACGTACGCTGGAAAAGCAAATGTCAAGTGCCTATAATATATTTATCACAAATTCTCAATTTGAAAATTTCAAGTCGATCTTACAGACTTCAAAATCTTCATTTGCAGATACTATTCAAATCAAAAATTCAAAATTCATCAATTTTCAAAATGGGATTCAGTTGGCTAATGAAACTGATGATACCGGAGAGTACAATGCAGAATTCTTAATTATTGAAAATTCAAACTTTGAAAACTTTCAGAATTCAGTGATTGATTATTATCGTGGAGGTTATGATGAATCTACAATAGGAGGAAATATGATTCTTACAGGCAATACTTTCAGTCTTTCAGGATTAGCAGACGATACTAAAATTCTTATCAAGAACAGAGGTATTGTTCACGTAACGGTTTCAGATAACACATTTAAAAATAATTCGGTAGACCTTATTGCTGTTCTGTGGGGAGAGAAAGGGCAAAAGCCGGTGAATAATAAAATTACAAACTCCGGTGAATTTAAGATCGTAGAGAACCTGGAGTTAAAATTAATGTACTAGAGAGTAACTATGAAAAATATCATCTTCTTTACTGCGCTTGTTCTCGTTAATTTTAAAAGTTTAGCACAACAGATTCCAAATAATCGAGTTCTGGATATTACAGAACTTTCTGAGTATTTAAATGAAGATACTAAACAAAAATTACAAGGCGATTCTAAAGTTATTTCTTCGGAAACCTTAGCCGCTTATTTTAGAGAGCAATTTTCTAATGGTTTCTTCTATAATTGGGAAAACAATGATGCACGCTTTGAAGAATATGCCGCGCTCTACGAGGAAAAAGATGGACATACAATACGAGCTTTAGATCATCAAAATAAATATAAGGCTAACACCGTGTGGCAGTTACCTTTTAATTATAAAAATGGAGAAGCGGTTGATGTTTATGCATTACGTCACTTAGCGAGACAACACAAAATGGTTGATGTTGCTATGCAATATTACTATACAGGTAAGGATACGCTGAAGGTAAATTACTTTAAAGAGCAGTTAAAATCATTGAATGCTGCTTTAAAGAACAATAAAGTAGAAACTATAGAAAGCGGCAATGGTATCTATGAAGTATTTAGGTCTGGATATAGAATTTTAAACTGGTTGCAAATACACAATCTATATTTAGGTTCTGAAGCATACTCAGATGAAGACCAGCTTCTTACGATAGCAACGTTACTGCAGCACGCTTCAGATTTATATGAAACGAATGATACATTTCAGGCAGGTAATCACCAGACGCGAGGGATGTCTGCATTAGCAATGTTGTCTATATTATTTAATGATTTTAAGGATGCTGATGCCTGGAGAGAAAGAGCTTTAGATCTATTAGAGCAGCATCTAAACAAGGAGATTAATAAAGACGGTTTTCAGTTTGAGCGCTCGGTACATTACCATATGAGTGATATTGAAAACTATTTTTATGTATATCAATTGGCTCAAAACAACAATGTGAAATTGAGTGCAAATTTTGAAAACAAGCTGCGCAATCTATTTTCAACACTTGTGAAAATTGGATATCCTGATAAATCTGCTCCTGTTTTTTCTGATGACACAGATACGCCTTGGGCAGAAAGTAATGATATATCAGGAACTTTGACCTTAGGTTACTTACTTTTTGAAGATCCTGAAATGGGTTATTTTGCAAAGAGCAATGTCTCCTCAAAGATTTATTGGTTTCTGAAAAAAGAACAACTAGATAAATTAAAAACTATAAAAAGTACTAAGCCATCTTTTGGTTCTCTACAATTACCAGAAACTGGCTATTATGTTATGCGAGGAGGCTGGGATAAAAACGATGCAATGCTTGTTATCTCAGCCGGTCTCGATGCAGAAAAACCAGATCACCAGCATGGTGATATGCTGGGGCTGCAAATTTTTGCGAATGAAAAAGTGATTCTACCAAATTATCAAGTTCGGTATTCCTTAGAGGATTTAGAATTATTTAAAAATTCTCAAGTAAAAAATGTGGCATTAGTAGATACTCTTTTACAAGGTGTAGATTACAAGTCAAATAAAGGAGGTAGTGGCTTCGGAAAATTTGGGAGCTTGCCTCAACCGAAAACATTGTTGTTTGATTCAACAGATTCCCTAGATGTATATATTGGCAAACATTCAGGTTTCGAAGAAAACGGAGTTGAATATTCTAGACAGGTGTTGTTTATTGATACAGATTTCTGGATAGTTAAAGATAATTTCAGTTCGGCTAATACGCATAACTATAAGCAAGTATGGCAGGGTCACTACACATTAGAAGAAGCTCCGCAGTTATTAAGAAGTTCGTTTGACAATGGCAGTGGATTAGACATTTATCAACTTCAAGAAGTGGATACCGTTTCATTAAGTGGAACAAGAGGAAAAGAATGGGCTATGCCAAAAGTGAATGATAGAACCGATTTTAGTTTTGTGACAGCTGTTGTTCCTTTTAAAACCTATCTAAATCGTATAGATGAAACAAGCTCAAAATTAAATATCAAAGACTGGTCTGTTATTTATACTCCAACAGCAAAAGCAGGCATCAAAACAATTCAACTTAATAGAGGAAATAAATCTTATTTTTTCAATGTCATAAACACAACCGTTAGCAACCTTAAATTTAATTTTATTGAACCTGCAGATGTTCTAATTGAAAAGGGTTTGCGGGGTATTACAATAAGATCGTTAAGTACAAAAGAAATTTCATTTACTTACCAAGATTCTGATAGTAATAAAACTGCAGTTATGAAGACTTTAAAAATGGGAGCTTCGATTAAAATCGAAATGAAGAAATAATATAATTATGAGCAAAGTATATATACAACTATTGATTTTCTGTATGTTTTTTAATGCTATAGGGCAATCAAAAAAGCAGGTTTATAATTTTGATAGTAGTTCACATCACGGTTTATTAATTACAAAAAAAGGCTTAGAGTCAATTAAAGAGAATCTGGGAACAATACCCTTGTTTGATAAATCATTAGCACAAACAAAAGCAGAGATAGATGCCATAATTGTTGAAGAGATAGAAGTCCCTATACCTAAAGACATGGCTGGTGGTTACACCCATACACAGCATAAAAAAAATTATGATGTAGTGCAAAAAGCAGGTGTTCTATTTCAAATATATGGAGATGAGAAGTATGCTACTTACATCAAAGATATGTTTATGAAATACGCTCAAATGTATCCAAAACTGCCATTACATCCAGAAACGCGATCTTATTCTAGAGGAAAGCTATTTTGGCAATGTCTGAATGATGCCAACTGGTTAGTGAATATGAGTCAAGGTTATGATGCGATCTATGACTGGTTATCTCCAAAGGACCGAAAGTTTTTAGAAACCAAATTGTTCAAACCTTTTGCATTATTTCTTTCCGTGGAGAATCAACAATTTTTTAACCGTATTCATAATCACAGTACGTGGGGTAATGCAGCTGTGGGTATGATGGGACTTGCAATGCGTGATAATCAATTAATAAATTATGCACTTTATGGCTTGCCAGAAGACAGTATTGATGCAAATGCGGTAGATAATGATGGCGGTCTAATTAAGAAGCCGGGACAAGATGCCGGTTTTATTGCAAATATAGAAGAGGCATTTTCACCAGATGGATATTATACAGAAGGACCCTATTATCAGCGCTATGCGATGTATCCTTTTTTAGCTTTTTCTGTGGCGCTAGAAAACACGGTGCCAGAACTAAAAGTACTTGCCTATAAAGATAGTGTACAAATTAAGGCAGTTTATGCATTAATAGATCTTACAGATTCTAAAGGCGGATTTTTTCCTTTAAATGATGGTCAAAAAGGAATGTCTTATTACAATAATGCCTTGGTCAATAGTGTGGATATTGCATATCATTATGGTTCTAAAGATCCTGAGTTGTTATCAATTGCAGAAATCCAAAATGAGGTAACCTTAGATGACGCCGGATTGGCTGTCGCATTGGGTCTTAAGCGGAATGAGATAGAACCCTATCAAAAAAGGTCTGTTAACTTTACTGACGGTCCTAAAGGTAATCAAGGTGGTCTCACAATACTACGTTCTAAAGAGGATAGTGATTTAGAATTAGTTTTCAAGTACAGTGCTCAGGGTAACAGTCACGGTCATTATGATAAACTTTCCTATTCCATATATGAGAATGGTGACGAGGTGTTACCTGATTATGGCTTAGCACGTTTTGTAAATATAAATTCTAAAAATGGTGGAGGTTATCTAAAAGAAAATACGACTTGGGCAAAACAGACCATCGCGCATAACACTGTTGTGCAAAATGAAACATCTCATTTTAACGGGGATTTCAAAACGGGAAGTTCATTTCATTCCCAACTTCACTTTCAGGATTTGAGTAATGATTTGATACAAATTGTAAGTGCCAGGGAGCATAATGCCTATGAAGGCACAGAAATGCTACGTACAGTAGCAATGCTGTCTCCGAAGGAAGGAATAAAACCAATCATTATTGACATATTTAAATTACAAAGTAAGGACGCTAATCAATATGATTTACCATTTTATTATAAAGGTCAGTTAATGGATTATTCTGTAAATCCTATTTCAGAATCTATACTTAAACCCTTAGGAGCGTCAAACGGCTATCAACATTTATGGAAAGAGGCGTCAGCAGTTACAAATTCAGATTTGAGTAAAGTAACTTGGTTGCATAATAACCTATTTTATACACTAAGCAGTAAGACACGGGTAGGAGACAGTTTATTATTTGTGAGGCAAGGAGCAAATGATCCAGTATTTAATCTAAGACGAGAGCCCGGCATCATTATACGGAAATCAAACGCGAGAGATGTTATCTTTGTTAATATAATAGAATCTCACGGAACCTATGATGCTGTAACTGAACGTGCAGAGAATACAGAATCAATAATTGATAAGATCGACATCATACAAAATACCGACACCTATACCGCTTTAGAAATCACTTATAAAGATGGTAATAGTAACGTATTAATAATATCAAATTTGAAGGCAGATTCTTCAGAAAAACATAGTTTAACCCTTAATGGAACTTCATACTCATGGGAAGGACCATATTATTTTATAAATCGATAAAGAGAATAGCATGAAAACATTTGGAGCAAGTAAAGAGTTTTTAATAGGAGATGAAATTGCCTGGGAAACTGTAGGAGAAGGAGTAAAAAGAAAAATTAAAGGATATGATGATACCATTATGATGGTGCAAGTAGACTTTAAGGAAGGTAGTATTGGGCCTATGCATGAGCATCATCATGCTCAAGTAACTTATGTTGTAAAAGGTCAGTTTGAAGTTACAATAGGAGAAGAGACAAAACTACTTAAAGGTGGCGACTCTTTTTACATACCACCTCACGTAATGCACGGAGCCGTGTGTAAAGAGGATGGGATGCTAATCGATGTATTTAGTCCTATTCGAGAAGATTTTATGTAGATAGTTTGTTTGGTTATTAAAAAACACCTTAGCAATTTTGCTAAGGTGTTTTTTTTTAAGACTATGTCTTTCTAAATATTCCCTATTCAAAATCTTCTTAATGTGAATTTAAATGATCTTTTTTATCAAAAACTAAAAATTTTAACATTAGGAGGTTTTTTTTATGGTTTAATTATATATATATTTGGGAAACCAATTTGGTAAACCACTTTGGAATACCAATGTAAATAAGTGGATATCAGCTTATTTATAAAGTAGTAATAATTTAAAGAATAAACCTTTTCTTATGAATGTTAAAACTATAACTACTGCGTTTATTATGTTTCTCTGTCAATTTGCATTAATTGCCCAAGAGAATTATATGGTACGTGGTACAGTAACTGCCGCCTCGGACAACAGTCCTGTTCCGGGAGTAAACGTATTAGTATTTGGAACAACCTCTGGGGTTGTTACAGATTTTGATGGTAATTATGAGATCTCTGTATCTGATGATTCACAACTTGTATTTTCTTATGTTGGTTTCGCTACGCAAACGTTATCGGTAGATGGAAGAAAGGAAATTAATGTAGCATTGGCAGACGATGCTCAAAATCTCGATGAGGTTGTAGTCGTAGGTTACGGTACCCGTAAAAAGAGTCACTTAACAGGTGCTGTTTCTAGTGTGGTTAACGAAGACCTGGATCAATTACCCGTATCTCGTGTAGATGATGCACTTGTGGGTCAAATTTCTGGGGTAAATGTACAGGCGACACAAGGGGAAGCAGGTTCTGCTCCAACTATTAGAATTAGAGGTACAGGGTCTCTTACCGGAAGCTCAGATCCTTTGATAGTTGTAGATGGTCTTGTTGTCGATAACGATTTCTTAGGGAGTTTAGATATGAGTGAGGTTGCATCATTTGATGTTCTTAAAGATGCTGCATCTGCTGCGATTTATGGTTCTCGTGGAGGTAATGGTGTAATTCTTATTACTACTAAACAAGGTAAAGAAGGTAAAACTGTATTTAGCTATCAAGGCTACACTGGTTTTAAAGAAGCGCGCCAGAGCGATTCTTACTATTTTTCTGTAGCTAAAACTGCCGCTGCAGAACTCGCCGCTACCGGATCGCTTTCCCCCAGAACTCAATATATTCAGCAAATAGGAATCGATCAGGATTGGCAGGATATTATTTTTGATGGAGGAATGATTGAAAATCATTCACTTAGTGCACGAGGAGGAAATGAGAATACAAAGTATAGTATCTCCTTAGGTTACTTACACGATGAAGGTGTTTTATTGACAGATGATTATAAGCGTTATAACTTGCGTTTAAAACTTGATTCTGATGTAAGTGATAAATTTAAGATAGGTGGTAACCTTGCTCCATCATATACAAACACGAGAAGATTTGATGGGTCTACACACGACATCTTACGTCAGCCGCCATGGTTACCAGTTTACCATGATGCAAATACAATTCAATATGTAGATCGTTCAGTTTATCCTGATGTTCAGATAGGAGATTATGCTGTACAAAGACATTTTGACAATTATGACTTATTTGGCGACGGAACATTAATTGATATTAGTGATACTTCAAATACCAATCCTGCTGCTAAAGTAATCGAGCGCGATCGTAATGATTACAAATTTAAGCTTAACGGAAACTTTTACGGAGAATACGAATTATACGATAATTTAAAATTAAGAAGTACTCTTTCTGGGGATTATCAAAGCACAAAACGTGACAGATGGCAAGGTGTCTTATCAAGTAGAAACGGTGCTGCAGACGCTAGTTATGAAGTATCTAATGAGACTCAAATTCACATTGCTTCTGAAACATTTTTAACTTATAACAAAAATTTCGGTGAACATGAATTTGATGCGCTTGCAGGTATCTCTTTTGAAAAGTGGGATTATTCTGGTGAGAGTTCATTAGGAACGGGTTATACTTCAGACTTAATACGTACGCTTACAGCTGCAACTGTATTAACAAATATTGACTCTTATAAATTTGCAGAGCGTTTTCAATCATATTTTGCACGGATAAACTACGCATATGCAGACAAGTATTTAGCTTCTGTAAGTTATAGAAGAGATGGTAGTTCAGTTTTTGGATCAGATAATAAGTATGGTGATTTCCCTGCGGTTTCAGTAGGTTGGGATATTGCTCAAGAAGATTTCTTAAAAGAAAGCAATACATTAAGCTCTCTTAAATTTAGATTTAGTTATGGATTTACAGGGAACAAAGATTTAGATACGGGTAGCGATATTATTGATCTATATCCTTCATTGCCTTTATTAGGACCTTCTTCTGCAACTATAGACGGAAGTTTACAATCTGCTTATATTGCTTTAAATATTGCAAACCCAGATTTACAGTGGGAGCGTTCTAGAGAATATAACCCAGGTCTTGATTTTGGAATCTTAAACAATAGAATTACAGGGTCTGTAGATTACTACAAACGTACCAGTGATCAATTATTACTTTTTAACCCGGTAAGTTCTACTACTGGTTTTAGAAATGCACTTGTTAATATTGGTGAAGTTGTAAATAGTGGTGTTGAATTTGAATTACGTACTCGTAATATTTCAACTCCTAACTTTCAATGGAGCACTACGATTCTTGCATCTATGAATGATAATGAATTAACCGATTTTGCAGATTCTAATGGTCAAATTCAAATTACAGATGATAAGCGTGCTGCAGAATGGATTAACCTTCAAGGCCAGCCAATATCTTCTTTCTACGGTTGGGTTGTAGATGAGGAAATCGCGTTAGAAAATTTACAACAGCCTTATTTTCCAATAGGAGGTGAAGCACAAGATGTATATGTAAAAGATTTAAACGGGGATGGTCTTATCGATGATGATGATAAAACAATATTAGGAAGTCCATATCCAGATTTAGTATGGAGTATATCTAATGATTTTAAAATAGGTAATGTAGATATTAGTTTCCTTTTTCAAGGAAGTCATGGTGCCGAAGTACGTAATATGGGTGACCAGTATATATTTAATCACTTTAATAGCGGTCAGGATTTCAATATTCAGACAACTCCTAATCAAGGATTTATTAAGGAAAAAATCTTTACAAACTCTATAGTGCAAGATGCATCGTACGTAGCATTAAGAAATGTAAACATTGGTTACAATTTCCCAAAAACACTTACTTCGAAAATAGGATTAACCGGAATGAGAGTTTATGCTGCTGGTCAAAACCTTATGTATCTAACTGCAGATGATTATACTGGTTTTAATCCAGAGTCTATAGATGATACATCACCTACAACTTACGGGTATCAGCGTGGTGGTTCTCCTATATTCAGAACAATATCTTTTGGTATTAATGCTGATTTTTAAGAATATAAAAAGCAAAAAGAACACGATTATGAAAAAAATATATCCATTTATTCTGCTAATTTTCACCGGACTCTTAATGTCTTGTGGAGATGATTTTCTGGAGCCACTTCCTGAATCTGCAGTATCTTCAGAAAGTTACTTTTCTAATGATGACGAGATTGAGTCTGGAGTGATAGGTATGTATGATGCAATTCAAGGAATTAATTCTAACAACCTAACAGACAATTTTAGTATTCAGAGAGAATATTATCTTACTGAAATGCGTAGTGATAATACACGTACTAAATCGAGCGAAGGGGAAGCTGCCCAGTTTGAAAGCTATACAGTTACAGCGAGTAACGGTATTGTAAGTAATTATTATATAAGTTTCTATGAGATTATCTACCGAGCAAATCTAGTACTGTCAAGTCTGGATGCCGCTTCACCAGAAATGGCTGCTTCATTTGAAGCTGAAGCAAAATTTGTAAGAGCATATGCATATTTTAACTTAGTTCGTTTATATGGCGATATTCCACTTATAGATCGTTTAATTGGTCCATTAGAACGTGAAATTTCATATACTCGAGTAGCAACTAGCGAAGTCTATAATCTTATTATTTCTGATTTGCAAACTGCTGTTTCTGGTCTTGATAATACATACAAAAACAGAGCGTCAAGAGCAGCTGCACAAACTTTACTTGCTAAAGTGTATTTAACACAAGGAACAAATTATGCGGAAGCACAAACGCTATTAGAAAGTGTAATAGGAAGCGGATTTTCACTTGAGCCCAATTTTAAAGATGTTTTCTATACTGAAAATAATAATGAAGTAATATTTGCAATAGGATATACTTCAGATCTTACTTCAGATAGTCAAAATATTTCTGCAGAATGGTTAAACTCTGTAGGTCGTACAAGTGGTGTAAACTATGTAACTGCAGATGCTCGTGAGGCATTAGATAATCTTGGCGGTAGCAGAACACCATATTCATACAGACAAGATGCAGCGCAGCCTACACAATATCAAGTTGCTAAGTACATCCCGAACGGAGATACAAATTTGGGAATTGCTCCTACAGCAAGTAACCCAGAATTAGCGGGTAATGACTGGATTATTCTGCGCTTTGCAGATGTGCTACTTATGCACGTGGAAGCGATTCTTGCAGATGGTCAACAAACTTCTGCAACTGCGGCAATAAATTCTTTTCAGCGTGTTAGAAATCGTGCAGGTCTAACGACTCCCGTTACTTCAATAACGAAAGAAGATTTACTTGCAGAGCGTCGTGTAGAATTAGCTTTTGAAAATCACCGCTTTTTTGACCTAGTTCGTTTTGGAGCTGCTCAACAAGTTCTTTCAGCATTTTCAGATGCAAACGGCTATAGTTTTAATGCTACAGATTTATTACTGCCTATTCCACAAAGAGAAATTAACCTAAGTAATGGTTTGATGTCTCAAAATCCAGGTTACTAAAATTAAAAAACTTATAAGATGAACACTATAAAACAAATAGCCGGTATAAACTTTTCAAAGTTTCTAGTTGCAGGTTGCATGCTATTCGGTTTAACAGCTTGTGATTTTGAGTACGATTTGCCAGAAGAGGGTTCTATAGAAGATCTTACGCCACCCGAAGCAAGTTTTACTGCTTCTCAAAGTGATGCCGATTTTCTAACCTATAATTTTGCAAATTTCTCAGGAAGTGCAACAACGTATGTCTGGGATTTTGGAGATGGTAATACAGCTACAACAGTAGATGCGGCAAATACATATCCAGATGAAGGCACTTATACGATTACTTTAACAGCATCAGATGCTTTAGGTAAATCAGACACTTTTACTTCAGAAATAACAATAGTAGAGCCAGAGGCGCCTACAGCAATTACACCAGTTATAGGGGCAGCAGATTTTCAAGATGGTCTAGATGTATGTGGTAGTGGTGATAGTAGAGATTGCTGGAGAATAAGTGGTGGAAGCATTCATCAGACAACATCAGATGGTCGCAATGGTACTCGTGGTGCAAAATACACTGCTGCTAGTTCAAACAGTCCTAGAGTTACTTATCAAGCGGTAACAGTTTCTCCAAATACAAAGTATATTTTAACGGCATATTATGCTATACAATCAGACGGAGATACGGTAAGAGGAACTGTCATTGACGGTCAATTATCTAACTATAGTGAATTTTCATCAGCTTCTTTATTGGGGCAGACTGTAGGAGATGTAAATGGAGGTAAAGGAAATTTCAACAGATTAGTTGTAGAATTTGAAACTGGAGCAAGTGGAGAGATCTCTATATTATTTGATTCAGGATCAAATGCAAGTGAATCTTATCTGGATGATGTTTCTATAATTCCTGCGGAATAAATCACTATTCGTTACTATGTACTTATATAAATACATACTTATTTTTGCAATACAGCTAGTAGGTGCCACTGCTTGTTCACAAGAGCATGGGCCTATGGTTGTAGAAGAGGAAGTAGTTTTAGATCAAAATCAAATAGATGAAGATCGTACAAAACTACCCGATATTGATCTCTCGCATTGGAAGGTTACAATTCCTGAAGGATCAGGAAAGGGAGGCGCCATTAGTGTAGAGCCACCAGAAATATTGAACTATGCGACAAATCCTGTCTTAAAACCATTTATGTACAATGATTCTACAGCAGGAGCACTGGTTTTTCACGCCTATCCTTCAAACGCGACAACTGCAAACACTAAATACAGTAGATCAGAATTGAGGGAGCAGATGGTTCCGGGTGATGATAATGTTAACTGGACATTTGCGCAGGGAGGGAAGTTGAAAGCCCGCATCGCCATGGAGGAAGTGACTAAAGATAGTGATGGCAAATACCACCGTGTAATTATTTTACAAATCCACGGGCGTCTTACTAATGAGCAGAAAGAACGTATTGGTCAATCTGATAACAATGCACCTCCAATTCTCAAGATTTATTGGCAGAATGGGAAAATTCGGGTCAAAACAAAAGTCTTAAAAGATTTAAATGCTTCTGATGAGGATATTCTCCATGAAGATGCTTGGGATGACGATGAAGGGCGCACCTTTGATCAGGAAGTTGGTTTTAAAAAATTCAATATTGAAGTAGACGTATCTGACGGAAAAATGATTGTAAGTCTTAATAATACAGAATTTGCCGTTTATGATGACATTCATATGAAGAAGTGGGGGGTGTTTGAAAACTACTTCAAAGCTGGGAATTATTTTCAATCCAGAGATGCGGGATCACATGCTAGTGTAAAATTCTATAAGTTAGAAGTTAGTCACTAAGAATTAAAATTCTAAGTATTTGTTTAAAGTTTGTTTATTAGTTTTTGGAGTCCGGTACCTAGCCTTAACACACCTAAAGTCAAGGCTAGGTTAATGGATTAACTTTTACTTTATAAATCGTTTTATAATACTTAAATTTGATAAACCAATCTGGTAAACCAGTTTAACCTTAAACTTTTTAATGTTTATGAAGATAGAAGCTTTAAATAAAACAGATAATAGAGGGTTACAAAATGATATCATTTCTAAGATAAGAGATCATATCAATTACAAAAATCTGGAGCCTGGTGATAAACTTCCATCAGAGCGCATGTTATCTGAAAAGTTTGAAGTTAGCAGAAGCGCGATTAGAGAGGCGATACAGTCATTAGAGTTTTATGGAATTTTAGAATCTATACCGCAAAGTGGAACATTTGTAGCAAAACTGGGAGTTACTGCATTAAATGGAATGATTAACGAGATTTTAAACCTCGAGAAACCTGATTTTAAATCATTAGTTGAAACCAGGATACTTCTAGAATTAAAGACGGTTAGACTAGCTGCTCAACGACGTACCGAAGAGCAATTAAAGCATATGAAGCAGGCACTTGACGCCTACACTGAAAAGGCCTTGTTAGGTGAGGATGCAGTTCAGGAAGATTTACTTTTTCATCTCGCAATAGCTAAAGCAAGTGGAAATCCAAGTTTAAATACGCTTATGCTAATTATTACTCCTGAAATCATTACAAATTTTGAGAAATATCATGTTTGTGGTGATGATCAAACATTTAAAGGTATTGAAGAGCATAAGTCTATTTTCGAGGCTATTAAGAATAAAGATGTTCAGCGAAGTAAAGAGCTTATGAAGGTTCATTTTAAAAGTCTTTATAAGTATTGCTATAACGTAGATTTATAAGAAGCTTTCAAGTTCTAGTAGTTTAAATACTGCGACTTCAAGCATTTATTTTACAAAATATAAATACTAAATTTTTGAGTATAAAAATTTAGCAAGGAATTTTTTTGCCAAATTATTAGGCAATTGTTATAAAATAATTCAAATATGAAAGTAAAAGGATTACGCTGGTGGGTTATCGGGTTGATCTGTTTAGCCACAGTAATCAATTATATAGACCGTACTGCCTTTGGGGTTATGTGGCCAGAAATGGGTAAGGATTTAGGTATGGACGAGTCTGATTATGCCATTATGCTTAATGTATTTATGATCACGTATGCAGCAGGTAAGTTTCTTTCTGGGAAATTATATGATATGATAGGAACACGTATGGGTTTTGTTGTTTCTATTACCGTGTGGTCTGTAGCTTCGATTTTTCATGCAGTAGCTAGAGGACTAATCTCGTTAACCATATTTAGAGCTTTATTAGGTCTGGGTGAAGCAGGAAACTGGCCGGGTGCTGTAAAGAGTAATGGAGAATGGTTTCCGGTAAAACAACGTGCAGTAGCGCAAGGAATTTTTAATGCTGGGGCTAGTTTAGGAAGTGTGATTGCTCCTGTTTTAATAGCTTTTTTATACGGTAAATTTGGGTGGAGAACTACCTTTATAATAATAGGTTTTCTCGGATTAATCTGGATTATTCCGTGGTTATTCATAAACAAAGCAAAGCCTAGAAAACATCCTTGGATTACAGAGGAAGAAAAGAAATTTATAACTCAGGGAAGTATCGAAAATGTTTTTGATATGGACGATGAGAAAGAAAAAGGCTTAAGTCTTGTTAAGATCCTAAGCTATAAAGAATCTTGGGGGGTTTTATCTGCCCGTTTTTTCATTGAGCCTATATGGTGGCTTTTTGTAGGCTGGATGCCTTTGTATTTACATTCAGAATATGATTTTAGTATTGAGCAAATAGGTTCTACAATCTGGATCTCTTATTTAGGAGGTATGGCCGGTAGTTTATTAGGAGGCTGGTATTGCGGAAAGCTTATGGAAACAAAAACTACAGATGCAGCTAGGAAAATAACAATTACCATAGGGGGTGTATTGATTTTCCTAGGTCTGCTCGGTATTATTTTCTTTGTTCAACCAGATAGTCCTATGTCATTTATTTACATAACAGGAGTGGTATTATTTGGATTCCAGTTTGCAATAGGTAATATTCAGACTTTATCAAGTGATCTTTTTAGAGGGCCATCGGTAGGTACATTAGCTGGATTAGCTGGTAGTGTAGGTGCTGTTTCGGTAATAATTATGAACTGGTTAATCCCTCAAATTACAGTTCAATCTTACGCTCCGGCGTTTATATTAATTGCGGTATTAGCACCGCTGGCAGTTTTATCGATATTGGTTTTAATCCGTAAGGTGAGACCTGTCGAAGTAGAATAATTTTAATACGATAATTAAATTTTAATAAAGATGAGTTTAAAAGAAAAAGTTGCAGTTGTTACAGGAGCTACAGGAGGAATAGGATTTGCCGTGGCAAAAAAACTAGGTGAAGATGGTTTTACAGTAGTTTTAAATGGTATTGATGATGAAGCGGGTTCAGAACGTATTGAAGAATTAAAAGCTTTAGGAATTAATGCTGCTTATTACGGTTTTGATGTAACCAGCGAAGATGCTGTTGCTTCTAATATAAAAGCAATAGGTGAAAAATATGGAAAAATCGATGTTTTAGTTAACAATGCCGGTGGATTAGGTGGTAGATCAAGGTTCGAGGAAATGACTACAGAATTTTATAGATCTGTAATGGCTCTTAACCTTGACTCTGTATTTTTTGCTTCAAGAGCTGCGATACCTTATCTGAAAAAAGGAGATAACGCTTCTATTATAAATTATACATCTAATGCAGCTTGGAATGCAGGAGGACCTGGAGCAGGTATTTATGGCACTTCAAAAGCAGGTGTACACGCAATTACTAGAGCATTAGCAAAAGATCTTGCAGAGTATGGAATTCGCGTAAATGCGGTATCTCCAGGAACTATTGATACACCTTTCCACGCTCAAATAAAATCGACTAAACCAGAGGTATTTGCTTCTTGGAAGAATAATATATTATTAGGTAGATTAGGTCAACCAGAAGATGTAGCATCAGTAGTTGCATTCCTTGCTGGTGATGGAGCTGCGTTTATAACTGCAGAGACAATACAAATCGGAGGTGGTCAAGCTTTAGGTATTTAATACCTGTTTTTTAAAATAAAAACAGAACTTTAGAATCTAAACTTAAAATATTAAAGTCGTCTTATGAAAAAGATAGTGACTTTTGGAGAACTTATGATGCGCCTGGCCACACAAAACAATGAACGGTTTGGTCAGGCGCGTTCTTTAGGTTTAACTTATGGGGGAGGCGAATTTAATGTAGCGGTATCACTCGCTAATTACGGGTTAAATGCACAATTTGTTACGCGCTTACCTAATAATGATTTAGGTAAAAGTGCCTTAGAAGAAGTTAATAGATTTCAAGTAAATACAGATCATATTTTGTTTGGAGGTGATCGTTTAGGTGTTTACTTTTTAGAACAAGGCGCCGGACTTCGCGCTAGTAGTGTTGTTTATGATAGGGCTAATAGTGCTTTAGCAACTGTAGAAACTAACACCTTTGACTGGCAGGCAATTTTTAAGGATGCAGATTGGTTTCATTGGAGCGGGGTAACTCCTGCATTATCTCAAACTGCTGCAGATGTAACTTTAGAAGCTATTAAAGTCGCTAAGTCAATGGGTGTCAAAATATCTTGTGATCTTAATTATAGATCTAAACTTTGGCAATACGGAAAATCACCAAGTGAAGTTATGCCAGAATTACTAGCATACAGTTCAGTGATTTTGGGAGATATCGATACAGCATATTTTATGCTCGGAAAGGAAAAGGTGAATCCAGACTATACAGCAACTAACGAACTTGCAAATTTATACAAGCCCTTATTTGAGCATTGCTCGAATCTCGATTACATTGCAACTAGCCTGCGTAATTCAGTTAATACATCTCATCAGCGCATCGGAGGGATTCTATTTGACGGAGCGCAATTATTTACATCAAAAAGTTACGAAGTATCTTATGTAGTTGACCGCGTAGGTAGTGGAGATGCTTTTATGGGAGGATTGATTTATGGTTTAAATGAATTACCAGCTCAGGAAGCCATTAATTTTGCCACTGCAGCTTGTGTGTTAAAGCATACCATACCAGGCGATTTAAATCGAGTTAGCGTTAACGAAGTAGAAAAATTAACAACTGGCGGTGGAGATGTTCAACGCTAAATTTATAAACTAATGAGTACTCATACACGCATCGAAGTAGCTTTGGCTTTAAAATCTAATGGTTTTGTGCCGTTATTCTATGATGAGAATATAGAAAATTGTAAAAAATTAATTACCGCCTGTTATTCGGGAGGTGCGCGTTTGCTAGAATTTACCGCGAGAGGAAATTTTGCTCATGAAGTATTTAATGAAGTATCAAAGTTTATAAAGTCTAATTATCCAGATATGTATCTTGGAGTAGGATCAATTACAGACGGGGCAGCTGCATCATTGTATATGCAAATGGGAGCAGATTTTATTGTAACTCCGGCATTGCGGGAGGATATAGCAGATGTTTGTAATAGGCGTAAAGTATTATGGTTGCCAGGATGTGGCTCATTAAAGGAAATTAATGATGCCGAAGCCTTAGGTTGTGAGATAATTAAGTTATTCCCGGGATCTATCTATGGACCTGATTTTGTTAAAGCAGTAAGAGGCCCGCAACCCTGGACTTCAATTATGCCAACTGGTGGTGTGACGCCAACTTCAGAAAATTTAAAATCCTGGTTTGATGCGGGGGTTACTTGTGTAGGATTGGGTTCTCAATTAATTGGGAAATCTTCTGAGGGTACTTACGATTATCAGGGTATTGAAACCAAAGTGAAGGAAGTAATTAAAATAATAAGTACACTTAGAAATTAGCTCTATTAATTTCTAAGTTTTTACCGTGATGATCAGTTTGTTTGTAGATCCATTCCTTTAAAATTTATACAGGTATTTCATTTTCTTTATTCGATCACATTTCTCCCTATAAAAAACTGTCAAAGTATTTTTATAACACTTCCCAGAATTTGCATTTTATATTTTTCAGTTTAAACCCAAAGTAAACTTCTACGGCCTTAATTTTAATTTCCGAAGAAAGATTCAAAATGACATTTTAAATGAGTTTTTGCAAGTGGATTTTAGAATTGCAGCTTCTCAATTTTGCATCTTTAAAATTGTTATTTTATATATTAAATTCGGCTACCACAACTATCTGTCAATGAACAGTAGTTTTAAGTGAGAGCGACATGGCATTAAGTGAAATAGCCCATAGACGTTGGTGACGTGTCTAATCCTTAAGACCGATTAATTATTATTTCGCTTTATTTGTTCTATGAAGAAGATAACTAGACTCATTGCTCAGTTAATTTTATGGGGTGTGGTATGGCTTGTTATGTGGCAGGGAGAGGATATTGCCTCCCCTTTTTTAAGAGAGAATTTACCTGCCTACATAATGCAAATTGTGGTACTCTCGCTATTGGTTTACGTGATAGCTCCTAAAGTACTATTCAAAAAAAAATACTTCCTATTCTTCGGTATAACAGTGGGTATTTTATTGCTTACGGCTTATTTGTCAAGTATAGTAGTGGTAGCCCCCAATTTAGACAGAATGCCACCACCACCGGGACGTGGGGGATTTCCTCAGTTTCATGAGCCACCATCTCAATTTTTTATTCATAGTTTAATGATTGCAATAGCCTATAGCATTGCTACCAGTATCGAGTTATTTATTTATGTTAACGAGAGGGAAAAGGAAACAATAAAACGTAAAAACGAGAGTCTTCAAACGGAACTAAAACTCCTTAAGTCGCAAATTAATCCGCACTTTTTATTTAATGCACTTAACAATATTTATTCAATGTCTATAATGCAATCTTCAAAAACATCTGAAAGCATTCTGGATCTTTCAAATATGTTACGTTATGTACTTTATGAATGTGAGCAACCTGAAGTTTTCTTAGAAAAAGAGATTGCGTATATTAAGGATTACATTAGACTTTTCACACTTAAAAGTAGTCAAGAATTTGATATCAAGCTGGATATAAATATTCAAAATCACAATTTAAAAATTGCGCCGATGATTTTGATACCGTTTATTGAAAATGCATTTAAGCACGGAAATATTGAAGCTCGAGCAGGTTCTTATATAATTATAGAAATTAATTCAGAATCAAACAAGATCAATTTTAAAGTTGAGAATAGCCTTCCTAAATCACCTAAACAAAAAGATAGCGTTGGCGGAATAGGATTAATAAATGTCAAGAAACGGCTAAATATTTTATATCCTAATACCCACGAGCTGAACATTGAAACTACCAATTCTAGTTATTCAGTACAATTAAATATTGAAGTGCATGAAAACAATTAGTTGTATTATAATTGATGATGAGGAGCTTGCTCGCACTCTATTGGCTACTTACGTTGCTAAACTGAGTCATCTCAAAATAAAAGGATCTTATGAAAATGCACTAGATGCTCTTCCCATTATAAAAAACGAACACGTGGATCTTGTGTTTCTTGATATACAGATGCCAGAAATACGTGGTACAGATTTCGCAAAATTACTTCCTGCCTCAACACAGGTTATATTTACAACTGCGTATTCAGACTATGCAATTGAGGGTTTTGAATTAAAGGCACTCGATTATTTACTTAAACCTATTCGGTTTGAGCGATTTGTTGATGCTGTTAATAGACTGGAAGTGTCTAAAACTTCTGAAGAAACAGATTTTATAACTATTAAATCTGGATATGATTTAAACAAAGTAAAACTCTCAGATATTCTGTATATAGAAAGTGAAAGTGAATACGTCATGTTTTATTTAAAAAACCGGAAGATTTTGAGTTACCTATCTCTCAAAAAACTAGAAAATACACTACCCTCACATTCATTTATGCGTGTTCACAGATCATTTATCGTAAATATAAATCACGTATCTGGTTTGAAATGTAGGGATTTGATAGTAGGAGAAAAGCATATCCCAGTGAGCACACGTTATTATGAACAAGTCAAAAATGAAATGTTTTAAAAGAGCTTGTATTAGTAAACGTGTTTAATTTTCACTAGGGAAAGTAGCTATTGATCTTTGGGAGGAATAGGTGTGTTATTTATAAGATCAGCCACCTGTTCGAGAGATTGCTCTAATAATTTTTCTATCTCGCGCTCGGTAGCTGCCTGCTCATATTTTTGAACGGAGACCGAGGCGTTTTTTATCTCATATAACAATTCTTTGCTTGTTTCGAGTTGTGTTTTGAGGAGTCCTAATTTTTCTATTCTTTGTTCTAATAGCAATCTCATTCTAGCGTTCATCGTTTTGTTTTAAGTAAAATTAAAAACGCAGACCGTCATTTTATGTCGTTGACAAGCTATCTTTATTAAAAATTTAGAGGATGAGCACATATCATAAAGTTTCAAGATTAGGCAAAATCATTAGTTTGGTTAAAAATAACATAGGCATCAGTCAGGCAGAAATTATGAAGGGTCTGTTTCCTGATGTTGATTCTAATCCTAAATCTAAAAGAACCTTAGAAAGGGATATAGCAGCTATTCGCAATGAATTGTTTATACCTATTGATTATAACCATTCACTTCAAGGATACATAATAGATGACAGTGCTTTAAATGAAACTTATGAGTTTTTAAAACTGGTAGAGTTTGCTAATGTAGGCAAGCTGCTGCAAGATGGAAAAACAGATTTACGCAAGTTTTCAGATATTGTAGAGCTAGATGATTCTTCCATTTTTAAAGGTATTGATTTAGTAAAAATCATAGTCACAGCTATTCAGCAAAAGCAAAATATTCAATTTAAGCATATTAATTATTGGGAGGGAAGTGAGAAAGAGTATTCAATAACCCCCTTGAAAATTAAAGAATATTTGAATCGCTGGTATGTGATAGGTGTACCGCATAAAATGAATGAAATACGCACTTTTGGTATCGACCGACTTAAAGATTTGACTATTACCAGCGGAAAAACGGTTAAGTATAAAGACTTTGAGGACCAACTCAATAACTTCCATAATATTATAGGGCTTAACTTTAATGAAGGAGACGGAAAAACTAAACTTATTAAACTAAAAGTTTATCATAAGCATTTAAAGTATTTACAAAGTCTCCCATTACATCGGTCGCAAAAAATCGAATGGGAAATTGGTGATGAGCACGGGATAGCCTCCTATAGAGTCGTACCTAATTATGAGCTAAAAATTCAGATTTTAAAAATGCACTGTTTTGCTGAAGTACTTGAACCCCTAGAGCTTCGGGAAGAGATTAAAGTTATGCTTCAGGAAGCTTTGGATCAGTATTAAAATTTTCATTACTGTCGCAAATTGACGGTCTCTACATTTACTTTTGATACAATAAATAAGTAAAGATCTAAAATTTTGGAGACTCATTTTTATTAAATTATATACGTTACTGTTATTATCGTTGGTAGCACAATAAATATGCCTTCTGATAGCTATGAAGTAAAATGTTGAAGCTAGTTTAAAGAATATTTTTTTGGCTTAAATGAGGAAATCTGTAAAGATTATAAATAAGTAAGTATTTAATTTGAAGTAATAATCTACTATGCTCCGGAGTACAAACCTACAGATTACCAAATCACGCTTTAAATTAGCGCTCGATTACGCGACCAATTTTTGTTATACCCGCAAGTGTGAATATGAGAATCAGCCGTATGCAGATCCTTTTTATAATTTGGAATATAAACTCGATACGCTGGCAATGGTGATGATCATAGAAGGTTTTTAGATAAGTGATTAAATAATTAAAATAAAATTATGAGTAAATCAGATAACTTTCAAGATGAAGTCGGTCTTCAAAACTTTTATAAAAAAGCAATTGTAGCATATGAACATCCTACTCCTGATAATGCTCAGGAGGCTTATGATGCGCTTATGGATATGCAAACACAAATGATTGATGAAGATCCAAAACGGTTTGAAGAAGTATTTCAGTTGTTACCCAATTCATTTGTAGAAATATACGCAGAGCAAGTAATTAAAGATATTCAAGAAGCTCCACTAATGTATTTGCTAAGTCATAATACTTTTTTTATGTTTTTTACGGAAGCACAGTATAGCTATTTGAGGGAACAATTAAAGGGATATGCTGATAATACAACTGCCTATAATTTTATTAGAGGTATTGACTATTTACTAGATGAATCCTATGAGATCGCATTGCACTATTTCAAAACAGTAGAAAATACATTAGGAGATTATTATTTAGCGGTTTGTTATTACAACTTAAGTAATTACCAAAATGCCATACGCCTCTTTCAGACTGTTTTAACAGATATTCAAGGAGTGCAAAAGAATGTACCGCAATTAAATGAGGACACAGATCTTCGACTTCTAAGCTATGATTTGTGTCAATATATTTTAAGTGCTGCAGTAAGTATTGGAGAGTATGAAACAGCTGAAGAAAACGGGGACGTCTTATTAACTCTTTTTGATTTAGAATCACTTGTAGCAATTACGGAAAGTTACACAGCTAAAATTGATGATAAGACTGATTTTGATATATGGGTAAATAACTACACAGTCGCTTTAGATAAGCAGACTAAGTATAAGAAAGCGGGGAAGTTCTTAGAACGTGTACAAAAGCTAAGACCCAATTCGATTTTGATTAAGTCGCTTCTCAATTCAGTTTTGGGTAAGATTAATCGACAGGAAACAGCTAATACAATTTTAGTTCCAATTCTTCATAAGAAAAGAGCTTTTGGAATCAATGATTTTGTTAGCGCCAACCGGTTGGCTCTTGAAAAAAATCTCGAAGATTTAATAGAACTGCAAATAAAATATGGGATGCAGGTTTTTGGTAAAGATTTAGAGGTTTATCAGGATAATGCCAGCTACGGTAAACAATATACAAATCCAAATATACAAGGGGTTATAGATCTGTTGCTAATAAATTTAAAAACCGATACGCTGTATGTTGTAGAGCTTAAAAGAAATGATGCGGGTGTTGAAGTCTACGAGCAGGTTAAGCGCTATATGACAGGATTAAAAGAAAGTACAAATAAAAAAATTAAGGGAATAATTTGTTTGCACAAAGCCACAGAGAATCTGATTGATTTAGTGAAAACAGATGATGATATATCTTTATTCACGTATCATTTTGAGTTTAAAAATTTGGGGTAACTCCTTTTAATATAATTATATGAGTGATTTTAATGAAATAGACTTGCAATTACTGCTCAATTCAACCGAAGTACTTATTGCAAAAAACAAAGCAAGACTGAAAGAGTCTGGAGAAGATTTTAATATTTTCAGTATTACCAAGATTGAGCGTTACGAGAATAATACCCATTCAGCAATGTTGGCAGAGCTTTTAAATCCTTATGGAACACATCATCAGGGGAATTGCTTTTTATTTTATTTTTTGACTATTATTAGAGGTTTAGTTTCTGATGAGCATCCCATTCATCGTAATTTGAAATCAACTCCAACTGTCTTTGTTGAATTTAGTATAGGTCCTATTTCTGAAGATAAATTACAGGGAGGCAGAATAGATATTTTATTAGTCTTCAATGATTTTAAATTGATTATCGAGAATAAAATTGATGCCGACGATCAAGAGATGCAGTTAGTGCGTTATAAAAATTTCAGTTCAGAGAATGATATTGTTCTTTATCTTACAAAATGGGATAAACAGGAGGCGTCAGAGAAAACTGTCGGTGACTTAAAGGCTGGTGTAGATTATCACTGTATAAGCTATCAATCAGAAATTTTAGAATGGTTAGAAATCACACTTAAAGCGCTTACTAATCAATATGTTATTGATGGTGTTAAGCAATATTATTTATTAGTAAAAAAGATAACCAACCAATTAGATACTAAATATATGGGTGAGTTTAATAGTTTGATTAGTAATAATTTAGAAGAGGCAAAGTATATCAAAGATAATTTTGATGCAGCTGAGCAACACGTTAGGGAGTTCTTTAGAGAGAACTTATTACAGCAGTTAAAAACGAAATTAGGTGAGAATGACTTTATTTCTGAAACTTGGGGGCATATTGACAAAGAAGAATCTGGAATTTCACTAAAACCTAGAATTCAGAATAAGTCAAGAGAGGCTGATATTTATTATTACATCTCGCCATTCACAAATAATGAAGGTGTGTTAAGCATAAGTATATGTAATTCAGTACTTAGTGAGTCAATTGCTTCAGAATTAAATTTAGAATGGTCTAAAATGGGCAAGGGAAATGCTTTACTATATCCCGTTGTTCAAAATTTAAAAGTGGATTTAACAAACCTTAAGCAAAAAGCTGAATTAGGCAGGCCAGAAATAAGAAAGAAATATTTAATTGACATGGTTGATCAAATATTAAAATTTATTGAGAAATACTCAGACAGCGTTGAAGAAGCTAATAACAAAACGATATGACACATACCCAAATAGCATTCTTGAAAAGCGAACTTTGGATACTCGCTTTTGGTGGAGCCTTGCAGCGTTCAGGGGTATATTTAAACGCCTATGCTGAAGAAAAGGAGCGTAATACTTTTAGAACAAACATGCGCAAATTTATTGAGCAGCAGATAATACCTCAGTATAAGAAAGATATAGTAAAAGATGCAAATCATTTAAAAATATTAATGCAATAATAGAAGAATCTTCAAGGTATAAGAGTATATTAAATACGGGTGCTATTAATCTCGGGATAGCCCAAAAATTACTTAACCTAGTACTCAAATACTACTGGACTTTAGGATGGATTAAGGAACCTCCTCATTTTCCTATTGACCGTATCATACAAACCAAACTACCTGCAAAAGCACGAATAACTTGGACTAAAATGACAAAACCTGAAGAATATCTAACAGTTATTGAAGCCGCTAGAGTTAAAGCTGGAGACCAATCTTTACCTGAGTGGGAATTAACCAATTTTATGAGACGCACTCCATGAATCTAAAAGCACTTCAGGACTTTCTAGACACCGCAGAAATACCCATAATAGAGCCCAAGCCCTTAACCTTTCTTGAAATTGCCAAACAGCCGCATTATGAGAATGTACTGTCTAATATCTACGCGTTCTTTTTTGATATAGAACAAGAACATGGTTTTGGAGACCTGTTTATAAACAGTTTGCTTCAACTTATACAGGAATCTGAGATAGGAAAGCAAAAACAAGCCTTACAAAGCTTTAATGATTTTTCTATAGAAACAGAATACAGTACAAAAAAAGGAGGTCGTATTGATCTGCTTTTACATAATGAACAGCAGGCGATCATTATTGAGAATAAAGTATATCACTTCTTAAATAATGACCTTGATGACTATTGGGAGAGTACACAAGAAAAGGGGCGTCACGAAACAGAAATTATCGGGATTATTCTCTCTTTAGAACCAATTTGTAGGATCAAGTGTAGAAAACCTGAAATAGTACTACATTTTATCAATATAACGCATCAAGAATTAATACAGCGTGTTTTAAGAAACAGTGGGGCATATTTCCTCAAAGCAAGTGATAAATATGCTGTTTACTTAAAGGACTTTGCTCAAAATATAATCAATATGAGTACACCAGATATGAAACCAGAGGAACTACAATTTTATAAAGAGAATAGGGATCAATTAGTACAAGCTAAAAAGTTTTTTGAGCGTTTTGAGGATTATATCAACAAACAAATAATTAGGGCTTTTGAAAATCTTGACCCTGAGCAAAATTATGTGAATCATAGTATAAGAACGAATACTAATCTCTTACATGTTTTTTCAAGACGCAATCCAGATTTAATGTTTACAATTGGTCATGCTGGGCTGTGGGATAATCCCAGTCACAGTATGAATGTTATCGTTGAACTTCAACGGGGAGCACTTGCAGATCGTTCCATATACAAGGCTATTCCATTTGAAGAATATGAAGATGGTAAAATTGCAAATAATTTTTATACCGAAAATGTCAAAAGTTGGTGCCATTTTGCTAAGGAAAACTATACTCAAGAGCAAATAAAGCTTGATAAATTAAGTGAGTTTTTAAGAGTAAAATTGGAAGAAGACCATTTATTCTCAATTTTCAAAAAGTTAGATGATTTTCTAACCCAATACAGATCCAAATCCTAACCCCACAATCCTTATATTTACGCCACGTATCAATTAATACCCCACAATGTTCGAACAAACATTTAAAAATATAGACGACATCTTATACACAGATGCCGGTGCAGATAGTGAAGCTGAATTGTATTGATACATCAAAGTTTATGCTTTGGGTGTGGTTGTGATATCACAAAAATATCTTCTAAAATCCCAAATATAACTGCTTTATCACAAATGAGAAAATTAGATAAATACAAGGCCTAATTTTGGTATAAGAAAAGTAGAAAAGCTCTCTTTAATTAATTTAATACTTTAATATTATGTCAAAATCAAGTGGCTTAAAGAATGCGCCAAGTACTACAGGAAAACCTTCAGGTAATGGAAGATCAAATAATCCTCCTGCGAGGACATCTGTTAATTCAGGATCTAAAAAATAAAAAATTAACTCATGTGCTACACTGTAAAAAATGTGCAGTATTTTAAATTTTAAATCATGACTAAAAAGAGCAATCACCAAGCTGATATTAAGAACTCTAATAAGGGAACAGACGGGACTAATAAGATCCACGATCAGAATCAGGGTAATAGAGGTAAACAACTAAACCTAAATCAGCAAAATAAAAAGTGAATCAACATAAACCCACCTTTATCAGGTGGTTTTTTTGATAACTTTATCTTACTATTCCCTGATACTCAAAAAATAACTTCACTTCCTCCTCAAAAACTTCCAGCGGCGTACGATGACTCATTTCGGCATGTAGATGCAAGTGATAATCAAAACCTAATTTAAGTTGTTGTCCTAAAAAAGTTAAGGTGTCACTGGGATCCACTACGGTATCTTTACCACCTAGTACCACTTGACCAAATCCAGAACTTGCAGCTTCAAATTTCGGGATATTTTGAGGAACCGAACGTTTTACTAAAGCCGGATTAAACAGTAAAACTGGTGTATTAAATGCGAGCCCCAGATGATATGCTGCAAAACCGCCCATACTACTTCCCATAACATAATCTATGGCCTCAGATTTATAATTTACGTAGGTCTGTTGAATAGCATCCGGATTATTTTTATAGTCCAAATCAGGAGCTATAACGGCTCCGTAAGATTCAAGAAAAGCTCTTTTAGAAGCGTTAAGCTTACTTTCGAGTCCGTGGAGGTAGAGTATGGTCATAATGTGTGATTAATTAATTTTAAATGTGCTTAAAAGGGATAGCGAATAAAGTAACATATTAAGGCAAGCAGTTACTCTGATTGCAATTTTATATGAATTAAATGAGCTTGCTATTTCCATTGCGGTCTTAGATTTATAGATTTTTGATGTTCATATATCTTTTAGAAAATAAGCGGCGCATCGAATTAATATTATAAAATCAAAGTTAAACGGAAATACCGCCAATAGGTGTCGCACTAATAGGTAAATATTATTTAAGCTATTTAAGTTAGAATGGTAGTTGGCCTTTAATTTCCAAAAGATAAAACCGGATCTTAAATACGGAAGAATGGGTTATCCTTGATGTGGGCTTATTTGAAGTGCAGCAGGTTTAACGCACGCATTAATTCTGGGAGGTAATTAAGAATCTTGATACGCAATCTTCGTTGAGCTTATTTATAAAACTTACGCAATTCCTATAAACAAAAAAAGCCCTTCTTTCGAAGAGCTTTTAGCGGTCTGGACGGGACTCGAACCCGCGACCCCATGCGTGACAGGCATGTATTCTAACCAACTGAACTACCAGACCAAATATTTTAAGAACTTTTGAAGATTAGAAGCGGTGATCATTTCCTTTCTTGCGGGTGCAAATATACACCCATTTTTTAAGTGTGCAAACAAAAAATGGAAATTTTTTAAAATTCTATAAAAACTGTTTTCGTTCGACGAGAAAAGTACTCAAGATAGGAGCAAAACCTTGCTGTATATCAGCAGCGACATATTTAATTTTATACTGTGCGCATCGCAGTTTAATAGTCTCAAAATAAGCATTTACCGCCGTGGAATATTCTTTCTTTATATTGTCTGAGTATACATCAATATGCTTTCCAGTCTCTACATCTTTAAAGCGTTTTGGCGAATTGTTAAAATTGAAATTTAATTCTGTAGCACTATCATACGTGTGAAAAAAGACCACCTCATGTTTATTATACTTCAAATGCTGCAAGGCTTCAAATGTTCTATCCTGCTCCATTTCATTTTGAAATAAATCACTAAATAGAAAGACCAGCGAGCGTCTTTTTAGTTTTTCAGCTATAAAATGAAGATTGGCATACGTATCTGTGATGCTAGCTGTATCTTTTGTAGAAAGAATTGTATTTAGTTGGTCGAGCAGCATATGATGGTGCCGTTCGCTTCCTTTTTCTGGCGCGTAGTATTCAAACTTTTCGGCATAAACACTTAATCCTACCGCATCTCTTTGTTTTTTCATTAACTGCATTATTGCTGCAGCTGCTAGTACTGAAAAAGCAATTTTATTGGGTTTATTTAATTCAGAATCACTTAATAGTGGATAATGCATACTACTGCTATTATCTAAAATTAAGTGGCAGCGTAAGTTTGTTTCTTCCTCGTAGCGCTTGGTATATAGCTTGTCTGTGCGTGCATACAGTTTCCAATCTATATGTTTTGTGCTTTCTCCAGAGTTATAAACCTTATGTTCTGCAAATTCTGCTGAAAAACCGTGAAACGGACTCTTATGCATCCCGCTAATGAACCCCTCAACTACCTGGCTAGCGAGAAGCTCCAGATTATTGAAACCCGAAATTGCATTAAGATGTGCCTGTAAATCCATTTTTTGAATATAAAAAAACCGGCAGTAAAATTAATTTATTGCCGGTTTTGAAGTTTTACTAGTTCTAGATGACGCCATCTACAATCCCATAGGCTACAGACTCATCTGCTCCCATCCAATGATCGCGATTAAAGTCTTTCATAACCTTGTCAAAGTCTTGACCACAATTATCTGCCAGTATTTTTGCGCTAAGCTCTTTAGTTTTTAAGATTTCTTGAGCGGTAATCTCGATATCACTAGCTTGACCGCGAGCACCACCACTAGGCTGGTGAATCATTACGCGAGCGTGCGGCTGAATAAAGCGACGACCTTTTTCGCCTACAGATAGTAAGATACTACCCATACTTGCAGCAAGACCTGTGCAAATTGTAGACACCGGACTCTTTATAGATTTGATTGTATCATAAATCGCAAAACCAGAAGTTACATAACCACCCGGGCTATTGATGTAAAACTGTATTTCATCATGACTTATCGCATCAAGATATAAAAGACGGTCTACAACGTGTTTTGCACTTTTGTCATCTACCTGTCCCCAAAGAAAAACTTTACGTTCTTCCAATAATTTTGCATCTATAAGATCCTGTGGTTTTCCTTTTTTATTTTCCATTTTATAATTTTTGTTTCAATAGCTTCTTTAGAAAGAAGCATATAAATTTCGGAACAATTTTTTTAATCGCCCTAACAAGTATAAACAATATGTTCAAAATATGCTTATAAAAGAACAGGCTGCAGTAATTAAGCCACTTCTTGATTCGTATAAAATAAAAAGGTCTGACTTAAAGCCAAACCTTTTTATTTTATATGAACGGGTAGTTTTAAGCTTCGCTTAATAAACCTTCTAAAGCTTCTGTGTAAGTGGCTTTAGGAGCAACCCCTACTTGGCGACCTACAACTTCACCGTTTTTAAACATTAAAACAGTAGGTATATTACGCACACCATATTTTGCTGCAAATTCTTGATTAGCATCAACGTCAACTTTACCTACAACGGCTTTGCCTTCGTATTCTTTACTAATTTCCTCAATAACGGGACCTACCATTCTACAAGGTCCGCACCAAGCTGCCCAAAAATCTACAAGTACTGGTTTATCAGATTGTAATACAGCTTCGTCAAATGTTGCGTCAGTTATTTCTAGTGCCATTTTATTTTTATTTAGGTTATTAATGTAAAATTAGTCAATTATTTATCTAAAGCTTACAATCAACGAATTAGATTTGACTATGATTTTATCAGTAATATCGATTCGATAATTAAATTTCAGCTTAGGCGGAGTTTAGATTTTTGAGCGTGCCCTCTAGTTTAGTCTTTTTGACTAAATGTCCTACTTATTGAAAAGGTTTTGCGTTAGGGATAGCAGCGTAAATCCTGATTATTGCTTTTGCAAACAAGCAGATTGCAGCGAAAAGCCCGACTTGCCAGGGTAACGCCCAACTAATTAATGTCATCTTATTTTTTTAAATGCTTCAGAATTTTTTTAAAGCAGTAGTGAGATAGGAGTAATAATATTTTCTGGGCGTGACCACAAGGGTCGGGCTATACATTGCAAGTCCGCGCTCGTTCCTCGCTGTGGGCTTTTCATTGCTATCCCTCACGCGTTACTCTTACTTTTCTACTAGGATTTGTTTTAAAAACTTCAATTTTTTTTGTGAATACTATTGAGCTATTAGCTTTTTTAATTTTTTTGAGTAGATGTCTATTTACAGAAAAGTTTTTTTGCGTTAGGGATAGCAGCGTAAATCCTGCTTGTTGCCTTTGCAAACAAGCAGATTGCAGAGAATAGCCCGACCCGTCAGGGTAACGCCCAACTTAATAATGTGATTCCATTTTATATACTTCAAGAAATTTTGGAGCATTAGTGAGATTGGAGTAATGATATCTTTTAGGGCGTGACCACAAGGGTCGGGCTATACATTGCAAGTCCGCGCTCGTTCCTCGCTGTGGGCTTTTCATTGCTATCCCTCACGCGGTATTCTTGCTTTTTCTTGGGTTAGTTTTTAGCGCTTCAGGTTATTTTATAAGTATAAATGAGCTATTAGCATTTCTAATCTTTTTGTCTAGATGTCTATTTACAGAAAAGGGTTTAGCGTTAGGGATAGCAGCGTAAATCCTGCTTGTTGCCTTTGCAAACAAGCAGATTGCAGCGAATAGCCCGACCCGCCAGGGTAACGCCCAACTTATAAATCTAATTACATAAAAGGCACCTAATTAAGTTTAAAATTAAACCGTTGTGCTTTGAGTTCATTTAATAACTCGCTACTTATTTTTACTTTCTTCTTACGGCTAGGCATTTGTAGTGCTATTTTCTCATCAGACTCAAAAACGTAAAAATGCAGGTTGTGATCCCCGCGATGATTAAACAACGTCTCCCGTAACTCATCAATACGACTGCTCTGCACCTCTTTTAGATCCAGATTTATAGTGAGCTTTTTACTAAAGGTTTCCATCACGTCTTGCAGTTGCATAAAGTTATTAAACTGTAAACGCGGATCGCCTTTTTTACCTGTATCACGGTTTACCCAACCTTCTTTAACAAAAACACGCATGTGTATAAATGAGTTTGGGATTAAAAAGTGTCTAAATTTAAGATACTCTTCTCCAAACATTCTAAACTCAAAAGACTCTTCAAAATCTTCTACAGTAAACATTGCCCAGCCTTTTCCGTTTTTAGAAACGCGGTGTTGCACATCAGATATGACACCACCTATCGTTAATTCCCGGTTTAAGTGATTGTCGAGATTGTTAAAATCTTTAATTTTTCCATTACAGAAGTTGGTCATTTCCATTTGAAAGTCATCAAGCGGATGTCCACTAATATAAATACCTACCACTTCTTTTTCTCTTCTTAACTTCTCCATAGTACCCCATTCTTCGCAAGGAGGAACTACAGGTTCTGGAATTTGCACATCACTGGCATCGCCAAAAAGACTCACCTGCGAAGAGTTTTCATTCTCTTGAAATTTAGCGCCATATTTCACCGCTTTTTCTAAGAAAGTGACACCATCTCCTTCATCTTTAAAATATTGTGCCCGGTGTGTAGTCGTAAAACTATCCATACCACCAGCGAGAGCAAGACTTTCAAAAGCTTTTTTGTTTGCAGCGCGTAGATCTATACGTTTAGCAAGATCAAATACTGACCGATACGGTCCATCTTTACGGTTGTCTACAATTGTTTGTACGGCATTTGCACCCACACCCTTAACGGCACCCATTCCAAAACGAACGGCGCCGCGATCATTTACCGTAAACTTTCTAAACGATTCGTTTACATCAGGTCCTAATACTTCCAGTCCCATCCGCTTACATTCTTCCATAAAGAAAGTTACTTGCTTAATGTCATTCATGTTGTTTGACAGTACCGCAGCCATATATTCGGCAGGGTAGTGGGCTTTACAATAAGCTGTCTGGTAAGCAATCCATGCATAACAAGTAGAGTGCGATTTGTTAAATGCATATGCAGCAAAAGCTTCCCAATCTTTCCATATTTTCTCTAATATAGGTCTCGGATGACCATTTTTCTCACCACCATCCAGAAATTGAGGTTTTAGTTTTTCAAGCAGAGCAAATATCTTTTTACCCATTGCTTTACGCAAAACATCGGCATCACCTTTACTAAACCCTGCAAGACTCTGTGATAAGAGCATCACCTGCTCTTGATAAACAGTAATCCCATAGGTTTCTTCTAGATATTCCTGCATAGCAGGCAAATCATATTGTATTTCCTCATCTCCGTGTTTACGGGCAATAAAACTTGGGATATACTCCATAGGACCAGGTCTATAGAGCGCATTCATCGCAATAAGATCTTCAAAAACCGTAGGTTTAAGAGCCTGCATATGCTTTTGCATTCCGGGAGATTCATACTGAAATATCCCTACCGTATCGCCTCGTTGAAAGAGTTCGTAGGTTTTTGCATCATCTAATGGGAAATTGTCTGGATCAAGATCAATCCCATGTTTATGCTTTACGAGCTTAACAGTATCTTTTATAAGGGTAAGGGTCTTTAGACCTAAGAAGTCCATTTTTAATAGCCCGGCTTCTTCAACGACAGAGTTATCAAATTGAGTTACATATAAATCGGAATCTTTTGCTGTAGATACGGGAACAAAATTTGTAATATCATCTGGCGTGATGATTACCCCACAGGCGTGAATACCTGTGTTACGTACCGAGCCTTCTAGCTGTCTTGCGCGGCGAAGTGTCTGGCCTTCGAGGTCATCCCCTTCAGCAAGATTTAATAGTTCGTTTACTTTTACGAGATCGTCAGAACGGAATTTCTTTTTAAGATCTACTTCACTTTGACCAAAAATTTTGGCCAGTTTAGACATATTGGGGATAAGTTTAGAAATGCGATCTGCATCTCCTAATGGAAGATCCAGTACACGAGCAGTATCTCTAATAGAAGATTTAGCTGCCATTGTACCGTAGGTGATAATCTGCGCTACTTGATTTGCTCCATATTTATTGATAACATAATCCATTACGCGGCTTCGTCCCTCGTCATCAAAATCGATATCAATATCGGGCATACTCACACGATCTGGATTTAAGAAACGCTCAAAAAGCAAATCGTATTTTATAGGATCTATATTGGTAATTCCCAAGCAATAGGCAACTGCAGAACCTGCAGCAGAACCCCGTCCCGGACCTACAGAAACATCCATATTTCGTGCTTCGCGTATAAAATCTTCTACGATCAAGAAATATCCAGGGTATCCTGTGTTTTCAATTACACTAAGCTCAAAATTAAGTCGCTCCTCAATTTCAGGAGTTAAATCTGGATACCGTTTTTTTGCACCTTCAAATGTGATGTGCTTTAGAAATTTATTTTCTCCACGTTTACCACCGTCCAGTTTGTCTTCTTCAAATCTAAACTCTTCGGGGATTGTAAATGCAGGTAATAATACATCACGCGCTAATACAAAGGCTTCAATCTTATCTACAACCTCACTTACGTTACTTATCGCTTCAGGAAGGTCTGTAAACAGCGCCTTCATTTCTTCGGCAGTCTTAAAATAATACTCTTCATTATCCAGACCAAAGCGATAACCACGGCCTCTCCCCTTTGGTGTTGCAACCTTCTCACCGTCTTTTACGCACAACAGAATATCGTGCGCAGAGGCGTCTTCTTTCTCGATATAAAAGGTATTGTTTGTAGCAACTAATTTTACATCGTGTTTTTTTGAAAATTCAACTAATGTCTGGTTTACACGGTCCTCATCTTCTTGACCGTGACGCATAATTTCAATATAGAGGTCATCTGCAAAAGTTTCTTTCCACCAGATTAAAGCTTCCTCTGCTTGTTTTTCACCTACATTTAAAATTTTGCTGGGAACCTCGCCATATAGATTACCGGTGAGTACAATAAGATCTTCTTTATAACGCTCCACAATTTTGCGGTCTATACGAGGAACATAATAGAAACCATCTGTATAAGCTAGCGATGCCATTTTTGCAAGATTGTGATAGCCGTTTTTATTTTTGGCTAAAAACACGATTTGGTATCCGTTATCTTTCTGACTTTTATTTGTGTGATCAAGGCATACATTGAGCTCAATTCCTACAATAGGTTTGATAACTGTTTCTGTAGGTTCTTCTCCCGCTGCAACAAGCTCTTCATTTTTTGCTAGAGCTCCTTTGTTATGATTAGTTATTGCTTTAACAAAATGAAAGGCTCCCATCATATTGCCCATATCACTTATAGCAACTGCTGGCATTTGCTGTTTTTTTGCAGCATTTACCAGATCTTGTACACTAGAAGTTGATTGAAGAATTGAGAATTGAGAATGATTGTGCAAATGCACAAAATCTACTTTGGCAAGCTGTTTCTTATTCTCTTTAATTTCTTCTTTAGAAATATCTGCCTGATCAACTTTCTGAAGCGTTTTCCGTATTTCTTCGGAAGCTTTCTTGAGGTTTATATGTTTAAGGCCTATAAATTGAATAGGTTGCGGATTTGCCTCCGAAAAATTTTCAAAATAACCAGCCGGGACATCTAATTCTTCTTGAGTAAATATGCGCCTGCGCACAAGCTCAAAAAAGCATCGCGTAGTTGCTTCTACATCAGCAGTTGCATTGTGCGCCTCAGAAAATGGCTTATTGAATAAGTAGAGATGAAGTTCTGTAAGAGTAGGTAATTTAAATTTTCCTCCACGTCCACCGGGTATTTGACACAGTTGTGCAGTGGTTTCAGTACAGGTATCTAAAACAGGTAAATCCTGAAGCAAATTTGTAACATCTAACCGATGAAATTCTGCTCCCATAATATTTACATCAAAGCCTACATTCTGACCGACAACAAATTTTGTTTTGTCTAAAGCGGCTTTAAATTTTCCTAAAACCTCTCCTAAAGCTAAACCGTCGCGTTGTGCTAATTCTGTAGAAATACCGTGTATACGTTCTGCATCAAATGGGATGTCAAAACCATCTGGGCGTATTAAATAATCCTCGTGTTCAATACAGTTTCCCATATCGTCATGTAGCTGCCACGCAATTTGTATTGCACGGGGCCAATTGTCAGAATCGGTGATGGGTGCATTCCAGTTCTTAGGTAAACCGGTAGTCTCTGTGTCAAAAATTAGGTACATCTCTGGTTCTCTTTGGGTTAATTTTCTCGGGAGTGGAAAATCTGAAAAGTTTAAAATTAGTGAAAAAGAGAGGCTTTCAAAAGTTAACTTTTGGGTTGTTGATAACCTTGATGTACCAAAAAAATCCCCTTGAGAAATTCTCAAGGGGATTTAATTATTTATTTTAAATTGGCTAATTCAAATAAATAGAATTTTATATTATGCCATTATTTTGAAAGCTTCCACTTCTTTAATGGCGCTTTTAATAGCTTTTAATTGTGTCGATAATATAGCTTCTGTAGTAGGTGGTAAGTGCGGCTCGCTTAGAATATTTTGATACTCTTCTACAGCATTATTTTCACCACGTATTGCTTCTTTTAAAATTGCTTCATCACTATTACTAGAAACCGTAGATTTTAAATTCATCCACGCTCTGTGAATATCTCCTGCTACGCTCGTACCTTTATCTGGGTCTTGACCGTAAGATTTGATTTCATTTTTAATATGATGTCCAAAATCATATCGCTGCTTAGCTTGACGATTAAAATATTCTTTTAACGGGCCATTCTCTGCAGCATCAGAGGCTAGTTTATAACCAGCTTCGGCATCATAATTCTTGGTAAGTAATTCGTTTAGTTTTTTCGTAATTTCTTCAGTAAACTTCATCTTCTTTCTTCTTTAAATTAGCGAAACTTTGATTTTCATTAGATGTGTTTCGATAACATCTAAAATAAGATGAGGTTAATCTGAATTTTAATTTCTAATTAGAAACTATTGAAAACAGATTAACCTCAATAATAATTTATGCTAGTGTTTCTAGACCTTTTGCATCTACAAGTGCATTTTGCACGCTATCGCGTTGCTTTGCGATTATATTTGTTGTAGATAATGGTAATTCACCATTTTTGATGATCTCATTATATTCCTCAAGAGCTGTTTTTTCTCCGCGTATTGCTTCCTCTAGAACTGCTTCATCCTTATCTGATGATAAAGCGGTCTTTAAATCCATCCACAAACGGTGTGCATCACCTGCAAGGCTAGTACCCTTATCTGGTTCTTGTCCCATTTGTCTTAATTCTTCTTTTAGTTCGTGGCCAAAATCGTAACGATCCTGCGCTCTACTAAGTAAATAGTTCTTTAAAGCAGGGTTAGCTACTTTCTCTGCAGCATTTTTGTAACCAGCTTCAGCATCGTAATTTTTTTCTAGTAATTCGTTGAGCTTTTTGCCCATTTCTTCTGTATAACTCATAATGATTTTTTTAGTTGATGTGGTAGATTTTATATCTAAACACACTTCAATTTAAAAAGTTATAATTCAGGATTTTTAGAATTAACAGGTTTTAACCGCATTTAAGTGATTTTAACACCGTAGTTAGGAAGATTTTTGTTAAAAAAATAACGCTCCATCGTAATGATGAAGCGTTATACTCACTTTATGATAGTGTATAGATTATATTTTAATCGCGTTTAAATGCAACGTCAATACGAGCAATTAAATCTGCATAGTGATAACGGGTTAAAGTATCTCTAGAATTGTTTTTACGTGAACTAAGATCCGCTCTTAATTGAGTTAGTTCACCGCGCATTAAAGGTAGAATGTCTGAAATTAAAATATCTTGTTCCCCATCTTCTAATTCATTTAAATAAGAGGTAGCGATGTCAACATATTTGCGCTGTAAATTTCTACGGTAGGCATCAGTTTGATTTCCTTGATAAAGTTCTTTGAAAATTCCTTTTCTCAAGTCGCTCATAAATGTAACCGGTGAATACGAATCATTACCATTCTTCTCATCGAGTTCAACCATTCTCGAAAGACGTTTGTCTGATAGTAAGTTACTAAGGGCGTAGGTTTGAACACTTTTCACTTGATCGATGGCGCCGTCTGATTCTATTCGGTCTAATATATTAGCATCTAGCAACCATTCTGGTGTAGTAAATGCATTTTCATTTAAAAAGGTTACAGCTTGTTTTTGAATGGCCTGCGGTACTTGTGTGTAAACAACTCCATCCTGATCTGCGGTCTTGATGGTTTCATACACACCACCTACATTAGTAATCACATGATTAATATAGCCGCGCCACAGGTAGTTAAGTTCTTTGTAAACTTCTTGAAGATCTGCATAACCATAACCATTCTTAGTTGTCCAGTCTATTAGATTAGGAACAACTTTTTTCAAATTTGCTAGTCCGTAAGTACTTGCTTTAATATTGTCATCTCCTAAACTCTCAGTTTGAGAATGTGGGTCTATACCATTAGAGCTTCCGAATTCATACCAAGGATTTCCTGCTTTTTCCAGAATCCACTTGTCAAGAGTAGGTTTCTCCTCAATAGAAGTTTTTGCTTCTGGGATATATCTGTAACCCCAGTTAATAGCATACAGATCATAAGGTCCCATCATACGTATGTAGCGAACGCCATCATCTCCTGGTTGAGCTACATAGTTAACACGAGCATAATCCATAATTGATGGAGTTAGACCGTATTTTTGAGTAAATGAAGCTACACGTAGTGAATCTGTAGGATACGCCGAACTAGCTTTCATATTATGTGGTAGGCCTAATGCGTGCCCTACTTCGTGAGCTATAACCATACGCATCATTTCTCCTATCTCTTTCTCTGGCGTTTCTAGCGTACGTGCAGCAGGGTTTTGTGCTCCCGCCTCTATCATGAAACGATTGCGATAAGAGCGCAAATGATTGTGATACCATATCACATCACTTTCTATAATTTCTCCAGTTCGTGGGTCTGAAACAGAAGGTCCTACAGCATTACGGGTAGTGCTTGCTACGTACCGAATTACCGAGTAACGCACGTCTTCAGGGCTAAATTCTGGGTCTTCTTCTTTTGTAGGTGGGTCTTTTGCAATCACGGCGTTTTTAAAACCGGCAACTTCAAAAGCTTTGTTCCAGTCTTCTATACCTTGTTTAAAATAAGGTCTCCATTTAAGTGGAGTAGCAGGATCCAGGTAATAAATAATAGGTTTTACCGGTTCTACCAGTTCTCCTCTCTTATAAGCCTCAATATCTTTAGGAACAAGTTTCCAGCGACGTATAATTCTATAATCATCTGCCTTTAACTGCTCGGAGTCATAATTATATTTTTTAGAAGTAAACCAGCCAACACGCTCGTCTGCTAATCTAGGAAGCATTTTATCTTCTGGTAATAAAACCATTGATTGATTCATCAATAATGTTAATGTCCCGGCTTGATCACGTTCTGGCGGCTCTTCTGTGTCATAGGTCATCACGTGCTTCACCTCAACATTATTAGGAAAAGAAGCTGCAGATTCTATATAAGTACGCGATGCATCTAGTTTTTTGATTTTGTATTCTTTGCGTAATCTTGATGATACCCCGTTGATAGCATCGATGTCCTTTGTGAAAAGGTCGGTTACTTCAATAACAGTACTTACAGAATCTTTACTTTTTGTCGCAATAGGAGCACTAAAAAGAATAGGGAAGAAATTATTTGCTTCTACAGATTTTGAAATAGGATTGCTTTCATCACTTTGATTTTCAAAACTGATAACTTTTAGGTCAATAAAATTTCCACGTTTAGACCAGCGAATTACTTGCTCATTTACTTTAGAGCCTGCATTTACATATCCACCACCAAATCCTGAAGGAACTTTAGCAATGCGACTTACCAGAAGTAAATCTTTACCCAGTAAAGAATCTGGGATTTCAAAATAGAGCTTTTCATCAATGGTATGAGTTGTGAAAAGCCCTTTATCTGTAAGTGCTTCTTTTGTAATTACCTTATCGTAAGGCTTAATTTTTGAGTCATTTTTTTCTGTGGTTTCGGTACCTGCGGAAGCTTTATTAGTAAGCTTTTGAGATTTGCAGCCATAGAGTAAAACACAGAGTAAGGGTAGTAGTGCGAGTTTTTTTAGCATCGTTTAATTTTAGATGCATAATTTACAGAATCATTACTAAATCTTAACTCAAAAAATTATTGAAAATTTGAATTCTTATTAATAGTAGTTTTTCAGAATAAACAAAAACGATTGCGCTGCTTCTCTAAATTTTCTTTTTGAATCTGGGTTTAATGACTTTTTATATTCTTTTCCAGTTTCTGCAAAGCCAAAAGTATAGGAGTTTATAAGTTTTGTGGTGAAAAAAGCTATTTCATCTTCAGAGATACGCGTTCGTAGATTACAAGCATATCCTTTATTTTGTTTTGCAATTTCAGAACAATTTTCCAGAACAAATGTTAGAGTAGTGCCATCTTTAAAATCTATTTTAAGGGTGTCGCCTACTTGTGTTGGTACAAGATCTTTGCGTGTGCCCAGAGTTAAAAAATGATCTTTTAAAATAGATTGAAATCCAAGACGCAGAGAATCATCATCTGTGAGGCTTATTTTATTGGCGCTATAAGTACGCGTAGCATTAAAATAGAGGCCCGTATTCTCACCATCTGTTTGATCAATACTAATTATAGAATGACCGCCCATAATATACTCGGTTCTATCTTTAAATTTTTGAGATTTTACAAGATAGTTAGGAGCGAATAAAACGTTATGTTTAAGACCGTTATCATTAGATTTTGATCTTTTAAAAAACTTAGAAAGCATAATGGAGTCAATTTTTTAAAGTAAAAAAAATAGCGCTATTATGTAGGGGAGTTTTGAAGTTACTTCAAAATTAGCCAATATAGCATCGGCTTTTAATAAAAAAGCCTCCCTTTGGGAGGCTTTGTACTCGGGACGGGACTTGAACCCGTACGAACTAATGTTCATTGGATTTTAAGTCCAACGTGTCTACCAATTCCACCACCCGAGCGTGGGCTTTCAATTAAACACTATTCAAAAATAGTGCGGTTTTAGAGCGAAAGACGGGATTTGAACCCGCGACCCTCACCTTGGCAAGGTGATGCTCTACCCCTGAGCTACTTTCGCAATTCATTAAACTGTCTCGCTTAATGCGGATGCAAATTTACAAGAATTCTTCAATCTACAAAGCAATTTTCAAAAAAAAATAAAACTTTTATCAAGCCTTATTTTTTTTGCTTCTTACAAGCATTCTTTTAATCTCATTTAATTTCATTAAAGCTTCTACTGGGGTGAGCGTATCTATGTCAATATGAAGTATTTCCTCTTTGATTTCTTCAAGTAACGGATCGTCAAGGTTAAAAAAGCTTAACTGCATTTCGTCTTCACTATTTTCAATTAAAACCTTTTGGTTTTCTTCCTTGCGGCTAGAATTTTCTAATTTCTGAAGCATTTTGTTTGCTCGATGCAATACCTGCTGAGGCATTCCTGCCATTTTAGCAACGTGTATACCAAAACTATGCGCACTACCTCCTGGAATTAATTTTCTAAGAAATAAAACATTATCCTTTAACTCCTTAACTGAAACATTGAAGTTTTTTATACGTAGAAATGTTTCACCCATATCGTTAAGCTCATGATAATGGGTGGCAAATAATGTTTTTGGTCTTGCAGGATGCTCGTGAAGGTATTCACTTATCGCCCAGGCAATTGAGATTCCATCATAGGTGCTGGTACCGCGACCTATCTCATCTAGTAAGACCAAACTTCTGTCTGAAATATTATTAAGAATACTCGCTGTTTCATTCATCTCTACCATAAAAGTAGATTCGCCCATCGAGATGTTATCACTTGCTCCCACACGCGTAAAAATTCGATCTACTAGACCTATGCGTGCCGCGCTTGCCGGAACAAAACTTCCTATTTGAGCCAGTAAAACAATAAGTGCGGTTTGCCTTAATATTGCAGATTTACCAGACATATTGGGACCGGTAATCATTATCATTTGCTGTTTATCGCGATCTAAGTAGGTGTCATTTGCTATATACGCTTCTCCCAGTGGTAATTGCTTTTCTATAACCGGATGTCGCCCATTAGTTATTTCTAACTCAAAAGTCTCGTCGATCGTAGGTCTTGCGTAATCATTTTCTTTAGCAAGACAAGTAAATGATCTAAGACAATCCAGTTGCGCAATAGTAGTAGCATTTGTTTGTACGGGATCTATAAACTGTGTGATCCACGTAACTAGTTGGTTAAAAAGTTGCTGTTCAATAGCTAAAATACGCTCTTCTGCTCCTAATATTTTTGCTTCATATTCTTTGAGTTCTTCTGTTATGTAGCGTTCTGCATTAACTAATGTTTGTTTGCGTATCCAGGTATCAGGAACTTTATCTTTATGGGTATTACGAACTTCAATATAATAACCAAAAACATTATTTGAAGCTATCTTTAAAGAGGTAATCCCGGTTTGCTCGGTTTCTCTGGCGAGCATTTTATCTAGATAATTTTTACCTGAAGTTGCAAGACCTCTTAGCTCATCTAATTCTTCGTGAAAACCTGTTGCAATTGTATTTCCTTTAAGAACATTCACAGGTGCTTCCTCGGTGAGAGTCTCTTTAATCTTAGCTCTTAAATGGTCTAAATTATTTATTTTTTCAGCTAAAATCTGAAGAGCTTCATTTTCTGAATTTTGAGCTAATGTTTTTATAGGAACCATAGCCTCTAGAGAATTCTTAAGCTGAATTATCTCTCGTGGAGTAACTTTTCCTGTGGCTACTTTTGAAATTAAACGCTCAACGTCGCCTATTTTCTTAATGTGTTGAGAAAGCTTATTATAAAAATCAGGTTTTTTTAAGATGTATTCTACAACTTCATGGCGCTCCTGTATTGGTGCAATTGACTTTAACGGTAGTGCCAGCCAGCGTTTAAGTAAACGACCGCCCATAGGCGATATCGTTTTGTCGATTACGTCTAATAAAGTTATCGACTTAGCTGAGGTGCCTTGATAGAGTTCTAGGTTACGAATGGTAAAACGATCCATCCAGACATATGCATCCTCTGCAATACGACCTATTCTTGAAATATGCTGTAATTTATGATGTTGTGTTTCACTCAAATAGTGAAGGGCAGCACCTGCAGCGATAATTCCTTCATCTATATCTTCTATACCAAAACCTTTTAGAGACTTGGTATTAAAATGTTTATTAAGACTTTCTCTTGCAAAATCAATTTTAAAAACCCAATCTTCTTGGTAGAAAATATGAAAATCGGTTCCGAAGCTGTCTTTGAAATCAGTTTTATTGCTTTTACTAATTAATAACTCACTAGGATTAAAATTCTGAAGCAACTTATCAATATAAGCGATATCTCCTTGGGTTGTTAAAAACTCACCGGTAGAAACATCTAAAAATGAAAGACCTATAAGGCGCTTTCCAAAATGTAATGCACCTAAAAAATTGTTAGTTTTCGCATTTAAAACTTCGTCGTTTAAAGCAACCCCCGGAGTTACTAATTCTGTAACTCCTCTTTTAACTATAGTTTTGGTTGTTTTAGGATCTTCTAGTTGATCGCAAATAGCAACCCTACAACCCGCTTTAACTAGTTTTGGTAAATACGTATTTAAAGAATGATGTGGGAAACCAGCTAGCTCTGTACGCTCGCCACCATTATTTCTGTTTGTGAGAATTATGCCAAGAATTCCAGCAGCTTTAACCGCATCTTCCCCAAATGTTTCATAAAAATCACCTACTCTAAACAATAGTAAAGCATCAGGATATTTTGTCTTTATCCCATTGTATTGCTTCATTAAAGGAGTGACAGTTTTCTCTTTTTTCTTAGCCATATAGCGTATTTGCCGTGTTAAATCTTAGCGAGGATAAATTTATAGAATATCAGCTCGATGTGCCTATATGCAGACTAAATGTTATTTGTTTTTTTCAACAATTACATTCAATTCTCAAACTTTATAAGATAGTTTAAATCATAAATTTGTTGAAAATGTATTTTTGCTGAATGAATAGAAAATTGAAGAATAGCGAACTGGATCGTAAGTCTGTTGACGAATTTATTAAGGCTGAGAAAACTCCCATAATTATTGTTTTGGATAATATTAGAAGTCTCAATAATATTGGTTCTGTTTTTAGAACGTCTGATGCTTTTCTTATTGAAGCTGTTTATTTGTGCGGCATTTGTGCGCAACCACCCAATAAAGAAATCACCAAAACTGCACTAGGAGCTACCGAAACCGTAAGCTGGAAATATTTTGAGAATACACTAGACGCAATAGCAGAGTTAAAATCGATGAATTTCAAAATCGCCTCAATTGAGCAAGCCGAGAACTCAGTTATGCTTGACAAGTTTGAGTATGTGGCCGGTTCTAAACTTGCAATAATTTTTGGTAATGAAGTTAAAGGTGTAAAACAGAGCGTGATCGATGTATCTGATGTTGTTATTGAAATTCCGCAGGTAGGAACAAAGCACTCTTTTAATATTTCAGTAAGTGCGGGTATCGTTTTATGGGATTTGTGGTCAAAGATGAATAAAGGTAATTAATATTATTATTAGAAATACAAATTGTTAAAGAATATAAAATTATATTAATACTTTCCTAAACTCATCGATGTTTGAAATTTATTATGTCATTTTTGCGTTACCGACTTAATAAAATCCCAACATAATGAACGTTAAAAATTTTGATTATGCATCCTATGAAAAAGGTGCAAAAGATGGGCGCAAGCTAGGAGTAATGCTAGGAATAGTAATTGGTCTGGCTTTTATGATCGCCTTGTTAAGTTTTATTTATTACTAATAAATAAACTAGCTATTTATCTGATTTAAAATCGATAAATAATCCGCTCTGTTTTGAACAAAATCGAGCTCAGAAATATCAATTATTTTAATTTTATCAGGGCTACTGTTTTTCATCATATTCAGATAGCCCTTATTTATTTTCAGAAGATAATTTTCTGAAATATCCTGCTCAAAAGTTCTTCCTCTCTTTTTAATGTTTTCTAGTAAACGCTCCGGATTTTGATATAGATATACATACAGATCAGGTCTGGCGATCTCTCTGTACATAATGCCGTGCAATTTTTTATAAAGGCTATATTCTTCTTCTGTAAGAGTTATGTTTGCGAATATTAGCGATTTATAGCAATCATAATCTCCTATCATAAAATCTTTAAACAAATCATATTGGCCTATATCATCCAGTAGTTGTTGATAGCGATCTGCTAAAAAAGACATTTCTAATGGAAATGCGTAGCGAGATTGATCTTCGTAAAATTTAGGAAGAAAGGGATTGTCTTTAAAACGTTCCAAAATAAGCTTAGCATTAAAATCTTCAGAAATCATTGTTGCCAATGTGGTTTTACCAGCTCCTATATTACCTTCAATTGCGATATAATTGTAAGCGCTTAAATTGTAGACTTCTTGCGGATTCTTAAGCCACCTCTGTTGCTTTTCGGGTGATTCTTTATCTGTAGTTTCTTTCAGTAACTGGCCTATTTCTTTTTTTAAGATAGGATGTTCGTATGATGTCGCTACATCATTAAGAGGAAACAAAACAAAATTGCGAAGATGCAATCTGGGATGTGGTACTTCTAGCTTTTGGGAATTGTAAATCTTATCGCCATAAAATAGAATATCGATGTCTATTATACGATTTGTGTAATTTGAGTCTGTAGAACGCGTGCGTCCAAGAGCTGCTTCAATTTCTAAGATAAGGTCAATAACAGTCTCACCTGCTAGGCGGGTTTGAATAGCAATAACACAATTGAGAAAATCTTCACCTTCAAATCCCCAGGACTTGGTTTTATAAACTGGAGATATTTGTGAAACACTTCCAATTTTTAGAAATATCTCATCGATGGCATTTTGGAGATTTTCAAATGAATTTCCTTGATTGCTTCCTAGAGATAAGAGTATGTTTTGTAGCGCTTTAATGAGTCTGTAATGTTAAATAATTTAAGAGCAATTTAAGTAAAAGCGATGTACATTCTGCTAATTTTGGCCACTAGAACCTAATAAATTCAAGAGTTTGACGCAAGCCTCAATAAGCCAAAGAGATGCAATGGCAGCTTACCGTATTTATTTTATTTTGGGAGCGTTATTTATTTGTTCTCTGGTGGTTTCTAACCTTATTTTTCAAAAGTTTTTTTATTGGGATTTTTTTGGATTATATCGTTTTGAAATTTCTGTAGGTATTTTGCCGTATCCCATAACATTTCTAATTACCGATTTATTAAGTGAGATTTATGGTAAAAAGAAGGCTAACCAAGTCGTGACAGCAGGTATTTTCGCTTCGCTTTTTTCATTACTTATTGTCTATACTTCTGCTGCGGTACCGGCAACTGCCTGGTCTCCGGTAAATGATGCTTTGTTTAATACGGTGTTTGGAGCTACAGCCGTTGCAGTTCTTGCCTCTATGCTGGCTTATTTATTTGCTCAGTATATAGATATTCAACTTTACCATTTTTGGAAGCGCTTGACTCGAGGTAAACATTTATGGCTACGTAATAATTTCTCAACTTTTTTTAGTCAGTTTTTAGATACGATAACAGTATTACTGTTACTGTGTAGTTTTGGAAAAATTGAATGGGAGAGATTTAGTGCTTTGTTATTGAGTGGTTTTTTATTTAAAGTACTTATTGCACTTTGTGATACGCCATTTATGTATTTAGGCGTTTATATATTTAGGAAGCGATTTAATCTTGCGCCTAATCAAGAATTAGGTTCAGAAATTGATAGGTTTCAACAAGAAGAAAAAATTTAGAACACATTATGAAAAAGATATTTAAAATAGTAGGAATCACATTGGTCGTTTTGATCGTGGCTCTCATTGCAGCTCCGTTTTTATTTAAGAGCCAGTTAGAAGATTTGTTAAAACGATCTATAAACGAAAATATTAATGCCACTGTGGCTTGGGAAGATTTTGATCTCACATTATTTTCAAGTTTTCCAGATGCTGCGGTGCAGGTAAAAAATTTCAGTATTGTAAATAAAGAGCCTTTTGCAGGAGATACTTTAGCCAGCGGTGAGTTACTTCAACTTGATATGGGAGTTATGCAGCTATTCAAAACTTCATCAGGAAATCCTATTGCATTAGATGCGATAAAATTGAACAGAGCTCTTATAAATATTAAGGTAGATAGTTTAGGTAACGCTAATTATGATATTGCTAAAGAAAGCGACACGCCAGAGCAAGATACTATAGCAGACAATAGCGGGAGTTTTAAATTTGATATTCAGCATTATGAGCTGAATGATTCTCGGATAAATTATTTAGATGAAAGCACTAAAACTTATTTAAGGCTTAGTGAGGTTAATCACGAGGGGACGGGTGACTTTTCTGCAGCTGTCTCAAATTTAGATACTAAAACGGAAGCCTTAGCTTCATTCAATTTTGATGGCGTTAATTATCTTAATAATAATAAGATAAAATTAGATGCGCTTATCGAGATGAATTTACCAGATCAGCGATATACGTTTAAAGAAAACGAATTGCTTGTGAATCAATTACCTCTGGTTTTTTCTGGTTTTGTACAAATAAATGAAACCAATAATGAACTAGCTCTTGCTTTTGAGACACCCTCAAGTGATTTTAAAAATTTCTTGGCTGTAATTCCTGAAGTCTATGCAAAAAATCTTGATGGTGTAACCACTACCGGTAATTTTACTGTAAACGGAAAAATTAATGGTATTGTAGATGAAACGCATATTCCTCAATTGGATATTCAAGTGAAATCAAACAATGCCTCTTTTAAATATCCTGATTTGCCTAAGACGGTAGAAGATATTGTAATTGATATGCAGATTTTAAATGAAACCGGAATTGTTGAAGACACTTACTTGCGTTTGGGCAATTTAAATCTTAGAATAGATCAGGATGTCTTTAATGCAAAAGGGCGAATAGATCGTTTAACCACAGATCCGTTAATTGATTTGGCTTTAAAAGGAAGGTTGAATCTGGCCAATCTTGAAAAGGCTTATCCACTGGAACTCGATCAAGACCTAAACGGAATGCTTACCGTAGATATGACCGCCAATTTTGATATGGAAAGTGTAGATAAAGAGCAGTATCAAAATATCAAAAGTAGCGGTACTGCAAATTTAAAAGATTTTAAATACGTATCTCCAGAGTTGCCTAATCCGCTTAATATTGCAGCGGCTAATGTGAAGTTTAATCCAGGAACAATTACCCTCGAGAACTTGACTGCACAAACAGGTAAGACAGATCTGTCTGCAAAAGGTACCATTGAAAATCTGATCCCATTTTTGCTTTCTAAGCAAGATTTAAAAGGGCGTTTTTCAGTTAATTCTCAAACAATCAGTTTAAGTGATTTTAGCGTGATAGAAACCGAAACTACCACTTCTGCAGAAGCTAAAACTAAAACAGCAACTTCTAAACAGGCATCAATAAAAATCCCATCATTTTTAGATGCAGGAATAGATTTTTCTGCCGGAAAAGTTCTTTATGATAATATTACTCTTTCTAATGTAAAAGGGAATATTACCATTAAAGATGAGACAGCTAGCTTAAATAATGTTCAGTCAGATATTTTTGGAGGAGCAATCGCATTGCAGGGAAATGTAAGTACAAAAAATGCAACGCCAACCTTTGGGATGGATCTCAATCTTAAAAGTGTGGATATAAGTAAATCTTTTGAAGGTTTAGAAATGCTTCAGCAATTTGCGCCTATTGCAAAGGCACTACAGGGTGCATTGAATACGACAATAAGTCTAAAAGGAAACTTGTCTGATGATTTAACTCCCGTTCTTTCTTCTTTAGGTGGTAATGCACTTGCTCAATTACTTACGGTGAAAGTTGATCCTGAAAAAATGAAATTACTTAATGCACTGGATGGAAAATTAGATTTTATTAATCTTCAAAGTATAGACCTTAGTAATTTAAAAACCCAACTGAGTTTTAATGAGGGTCTGGTAACGGTAAAGCCATTTGATTTTAATGTGAAGGGCATCAACGTAGGTGTTAGCGGAACACATAGTCTTGAGAATACAATTAATTACGTATTAAATTTAAAAGTACCGGGTACTTTCTTTGGTTCAAAAATCGGGAGTACATTGTCAAGTCTAAGCAATACCGATTTAGATAAGTACACAGTAGATTTACCGGTAAACTTATCGGGAAGTTTTACAAGTCCGCAAGTAAATGTAAATATGCAACAAGCAGTTACAAGCCTTACTCAGCAAATTGTAGCAACTCAAAAAGGAAAACTTCAACAGCAGGGTGAAGATAAAATTAAAGATGTTCTAGGAGGTTTGCTAGGTGGTAAAAAGACAGCTCAAGATACATCAGCGACTGTTAATAAACCAAAAGATTCAGTTGTGACTAAACCCACTACCACAACGGTGGTCAAAGATGTTCTGGGAGGTTTATTTGGTAAAAAGTCTAAAGCTGCAGATACTACTAAAACCGGAAATAATTAAGTGATTCTATATTGCATAAAAAAGCACCCATTGGGTGCTTTTTTTATTTGTACTTATTAATAAGGTTAGAAGCTTATCACTATAAATTCTGACCTTCTGTTTAATTGGTGTTGCTCTTCTGTACAATCAGAATTATTACCACAGTCATTTATTAATTCGGTTTCTCCGAAGCCTTTACCCGAAATTCTACTGGCATCAATTCCTCTACTTATAATATATTCTGCGGTAGAACGTGCGCGTTTATCAGACAGGCTTAGGTTGTAACTGTCATTTCCGCGGCTGTCTGTATGGGATCTTACTTCAATTACAAGGCTAGGATTGGTTTCCATTACGGCAAGAACTTTAACGAGCTCTATTGCGGCATCAGGACGTATATTGAAGCGGTCAAAATCAAAATATATAGGATTTAGTTTCAGCAGTTTGGCTAAATCATCTCCTTGATTAATTTTTGTAATTCTAGGCTCTAATAGTAAATCAACTACCATAGAATCTCCATTTGCTTTAGGAGTTGTTATCAACTGTTCTGCAGCATAATAATTAGGTTCTTCTGCTCTAATAAGTATCTCCTGATCACACAATGGGTTTAAGGAATATCTACCTTGTGCATCTACTGTCGTGGTTTCTATTGTCTTCCCATTTAGATCTACCACACTTACGGTTGCCGTAGGAATGGGTAATAAAGTTAACTTGTCTTTTACGATCCCGGTAACTGCGACTTCACAAACGGGTAGGGGTACCGGCGTTCTTGAAAATTTGAAAATATCGTCACTTCCCATACCAAAATATCTATTGGTAGAAAAATATCCGGTGTTGTTATATTCATCAACGATAAATCCAAAATCATCCTGCGGACTATTAATAGGCTTCCCTAAATTAATTACATACGCAACATCACCATTTTTTTTAGTAGCAACTACATAAATGTCTAAACCACCTAAGCCAGGACGGCCATCTGATGAGAAATAAAGATTTCCTTTTTTACTGATATAAGGAAAATTTTCTCGGCCTTCCGTATTAATGATAGGTCCGAGGTTTTTAGGTTCGCTGTACTCATTATCTCCTAAAATGTCAACCACCCAGATATCAGACAATCCCTCGCTGCCTGGCATATCTGAGGCGAAATATAATTTTCTATTATCAGGACTTAGCGATGGGTGTGATACCGAATAATTGTCATCGTTAAATGGTAATTCTTTGGGAGTACTCCAGGAACCATTCTGCTTTACAGATTTAAAAATCTTCAAGCGTATAGTTCCGCTTTTATCTGCTCGTTTTACACCTTGGCTAAAGTTATTACGTGTAAAATACATTGTATTTCCATCTGCGGTAAATGATGGAGAAGACTCATGAAAGCGTGTATTTATACTTTCAGCAAATTTTTCTACTTTTCCAAGATCACCCGTTTCAATATCTATAGGTGCTTGATAAAAATCTAAAAAGGGTTCGTTATTCCAGGTGTGAATATATTTTTTACCCGTTCCGGTATCTCTGGAGGACGAGAAAATAAGTTTATTCTCATAAATCATAGGTCCAAAATCTGAATAGCGCGAATTTGTTCTTCTTAGATTTTCAACCTCATATTCACTATCACTGTAGCTTATCTCTTCAAGATAGTCGGGTTCTTTATTAAAAAGTTCAGCACGCGAATCACCTCCTTTGAGACGACGAAATTCTTTCATCATCTCATCAGATTTATCGTACTGCTGAAGTGCTTTTAATGATTGAGCATACCTAAAAACATACTCAGGAGTTATAGTTTCGGGGTATTTATTAAATAACTTATCAAACCATTTAGCACTTTCTTCATATTTAGCATTGAAATAATATGAATCTCCGAGTTTTTGAAATAACTCTTCAGACTCATACCCCTCATTAGCTAGTCTCAAATAAATTTTTTGAGCATCTATAAAGGCGTAGCTCTCAAATTTTTTGTCTGCTTTGCTTAATTCCTTATCCTGCCCAAAAAAACAATAGGGCATTGCAAAAAGTACCGCCAGGGTAAATAACTGTTTCATTCTAACTCGCATATGACTGAGTTTTTTAAAAATTTAATCGGGGGACTTAGGAGGGGTTAAATATAACTAAAATTATACCAGTCAAATATACTATTACAAAGCTATTTTAATCGGGGTGTTTTAACTGTTTTTCAGATATTTAATGCGATAGTAGTTTAGTAGTAAAAGAGTTAAAAAAATCAACTTTTATAAATATAATTAATAAATAAACAGATTAATTTCTCGTTTGATATCTATCTTATATTTGCTTAAAATTAAATTATGATACTAGATAAAATAAAAAGTCGGAGATCTGTGTTTCCTAATCAGTTTAATGCAGAACCTATTTCTAAAGATAAAATAGTAACCTTACTTGAGGCTGCAAATTGGGCGCCTAACCATGCTAAAACCGAACCTTGGAGATTTAAAATTTTTAAAGATGACGCTCTTGAGCTTCTTACTGAAATATTAAGGTCGGGGTATACAAAAACAACTACTCCAGAAAATTTTTCAGAATTAAAATTGAATAAGAGCATTGAGAAGGTGATGCAAAGTGGAGCGGTTATCGCAATTTGCATGCAACGTGATCCTAAAGCACGTATACCAGAGTGGGAAGAAATTGCAGCAGTGGCTATGGCTGTTCAAAATATGTGGTTAACTGCAGGAGAATTAGGTCTTGGTGGTTACTGGAGTTCTCCAGGATTTATCTCAGAACTATCAGATGAACTACAATTAAGTGCAGGGGAGCGCTGCCTTGGATTTTTCTACGTGGGTTCTTTTAGCGGGCCTGCAAATGAAGGTGTGCGTACTCCTATTGAAGATAAAATCACCTGGAAGTAAAACTTGGTGTTGATAAAATGCAAAAACCCGGAAAGTACTTTCCGGGTTTTGCATTTTAAAATTCTATCAACTAGTCTAGAAAATCTAGAATAGTTTTAGTGATATAATCTATTTGTTCATCATCTAACTCTGTATGCATAGGTAGCGATATAACCTCTTCAACAAGCATATTTGTTACAGGAAAATCTGCTTCATTGTAACGTGAATCTGCATATGCCTTTTGTTTGTGAAGTGGAATTGGGTAATACACTCCACATGGGATATCATTTGCATTTAAATGCTTAACTAACGCATCACGATCAGAATTTTTTAATCTCAATGTGTATTGATGAAATACGTGACAGTCACAAACATCGCAAATCATAGGGACTGTGATCTTGTCGTGATGTGATAATTTTTGAGAATACTTTCTGGCAGCCTCTCTTCTTTTAGAATTATAACTATCGAGTAAGGGTAATTTTGCGCGTAATACTGCAGCTTGTATAGAATCTAATCTAGAATTTACACCTACCACGTCGTGATGGTAACGTTCATACATACCGTGATTTACAATCCCTCTAATGGTATGAGCAAGATCATCGTCATTAGTGAAAATGGCTCCGCCATCACCATAACAACCTAAATTTTTTGATGGAAAAAATGATGTGCTCCCTACGTGTCCAATGGCTCCGGTTTTTACAGTAGTGCCATCTTTTCGAGTGTAATTTGCACCAATTGCCTGAGCATTATCCTCTATTACATATAGATTATGCTCTTCAGCGATTTCCATTGTGGCATCCATATCGGCTACCTGACCAAAAAGATGGACTGGCACGATGGCTTTTGTTTTTGGAGTAATAGCACGTCGAATTGCATCTACATCAATATTAAAACCGTGTGGATTTACATCTACAAGTACCGGAGTAAGTTGCAATAATGCGATTACCTCTACGGTTGCTGCAAATGTAAAATCTGCTGTAATAACTTCATCACCAGGTTTTAGGCCAAGTCCCATCATCGCAATCTGAAGTGCATCTGTACCGTTTGCACAAGGGATTACGTGTTTTACGCCTAAGTACTCTTCAAGTTCTTTTTGAAAAGAATGAACTTCGGGACCATTAATAAATGCAGTTGTGTCTATTACTTCTTGAATAGAGCGGTTTACTTGCTCTTTTATAGGTTCGTATTGACCTTTAAGGTCAACCATTTGAATTTTTCTCATAGATTTTTATTCAGCAAAAAAAGCACGATGATTATCAAGGTTACAGATAATGCTTTAGCATTAAATCTATAAAATAATTAAGATGACTATTATCTAAAATCGGTTGCTTTTCTGGTTAGCAAAAATACAAAATAACAATCCGCTAAGCAATTCCTTTTTTGGCGTAAAACGCTATTTTTGCACGTTATGCAGCATATCTATTCTTTCTTAATTAGTGTATTTCAGAGGATCCTTCCTTTTATAGGGTTGTTTATTCCGAAGTTAAAAGAATTTTATACGGTTAGAAAAGATGTTTTTGCACAATTGAGCCAGAATATTGATTCAAGTGCAGATTATATATGGGTTCACGCAGCATCTTTAGGGGAGTATGAACAAGTGGTGCCTGTACTAGAAGAGCTTCAAGAAAAATACCCAACTTATAAAATAGTCCTAACGTTTTTTTCACCTTCTGGATATAATATAAAAAAAGATACTCCTTTAGCTGCGTATGTAACTTATTTACCGTTAGATACTAGACGAAATGCTAAGCAGTTTTTGAAAATATTAAAACCGAAACTTGCCATTTTTGTGAAATACGAGTTTTGGCCTAATTTTCTTCAGGAGCTTCATAAACAAGAGATTCATACTGTATTAGTTTCTGGTGTTTTTAGATTAAGTCAACCTTTTTTCAAATCTTATGGAAAGTGGATGCAGAAGTCACTTAATGCTTTTAATTATTTCTTTTTGCAAAATGTGGAGTCACTTGAGAATCTGGGTCAACTAGGTTTTACTACCGCAATTGTAAGTGGAGATACACGATTTGACCGTGTAAGTAGACAGCTTAATTATGATAATAGTTTAAAATTTGTTGAAGATTTTAAACAAGATAAATTAATGTTAGTGTGTGGAAGCACATGGAAAGATGATGAAGATTTATTAATTGACTTTATAAATGAGAAGCACGATATAAAAATCATAATAGCTCCTCATAAGATTAATTCTGAAAAGATTGAAGAGTTAAAAAAACAACTAGATGTGTCTGTAGTTAATTACTCTGAAAAGGAATTGTATGATTTAAAGGATATAGATGTTTTAATTATAGATACTATAGGTTTGCTAAATAAAATTTACAGTTATGCAGATGTTGCATATGTAGGTGGTGCAGTAGGGACAACGGGATTGCATAATGTTCTCGAGCCTGCTACATTTAATTTACCCATAGTTACAGGAACCCATATAGATCATTTTCCTGAGGCTATCGAACTACAACAATTGTCTGGTCTTTCTACGGTCAAAGACAAAACAGATGTACATATTATTTTAAATAAGTTTGTATTTGACTCCCAATTCAGAATTAAAACTGGAGCTATAGCAGGAGAATATGTGTCAAAAAATACAGGTGCGACAGAGACTATTATGAGTTATTTAGATCAAACACTTACTGCTTGATTTAAGTAAGATCTAAAGGGGAGCATTTCTTTATATATTTCAATTACTTTATCTTCAAAATCGGGTGCTGTTACAATTTTCTGGGTGAGATCATGTTGTACAGCAAATGTCTTTTTACGTAAAAGTTTAATATATCTATGCTCCTGACTATATCCCTTTGGTGAAGTCTTTAAACTATCACCATCATCTACTAAGTTGCCAAATATTTTTTTAAAGCTAGGTTTGTTTATGATTTCCAGAAATTCATCTCCATTATAATCTATTGCTTGCCTTATACTTTTTAGGACAGAGGATTTTGGTTTATAGAAACCGCCAGCTATAAAACTTTCGGTAGTGCCTAGATGAATATAAAAATCCCCCTGTTTAGTCTCTTGATCCAATCCTGCACCAAAATGATCTTTGTAAATAGGTTTATTAGGATGATAAAGTAAATTATTATTAATACGATTGATGGCTTGTTTTCCGGTTGTGTGGGTGTAATTGGGATCAACTTCTGCTAATCTGATGTCCATTTTATCGAGCCAACTTATATAAGAATCCCGTACCTCGTAATAATAATTACGATTTGCATCCATCCATTCTTTAGAATTGTTTTTCTGAAGTTCTCTTAAAAATGTATATAGTTTGTTGAAGTTCATTTTTTTGGCAAATATAACAGTGTCAGAAATTTCGCGTTATTATTTATTAACATTTAACTGAAAATTTAGAGATGTTGGCAATCATTTAAGTGAAATAAAAAAGTGACTGTTGTTAAAGAGAGTAGATTTGTTAGTTCAACCAAATGAGTATATTATGAAAAATGTAATCACAATTTTTGCTTTAAGTTTTATAGCTTTTAATTCGGTTTCTTGTAGAGAGGCAGAAGAAAAAGAAACTGTTGTCGTAAAAGAAGTGCAGGTGGAAAATACATCTAGCGATCGCGAAGGCATATTAGAGCGTACAGCAAAAAAAGTAGATAACGAAGTGAATAAAGAGATTGACCAAAAAATAGAAACAATCGGTGACGATAATTAATTTATATACTATGAAAAATTTAGGATTATTATCAATTCTTTTAGTAGCAACACTTTCATTCACTTCTTGTCGTGAGAAGACAGAAAAAGAAAAACTTGTAGAAGAAATGAAAGAAGATGGGGCGGTTATCGAAGAAACTGTCGATGATGATGGTGACTACAAACTGAAAATGGAGTCAGAAACAAAAGAGGTTAAAATAAAAGAAGACGCAGACGGCGACTCAAAGATTAAAGTTGACAACGATAACTAAATCTTAAATGCTTTAAAATAAAAAAGCCACACATAATATGTGTGGCTTTTTTTTATTTTAAAGTGCGCATTTGATTTTTTAAATCTAGCATTCCTTGTTGTAATTCTCTAAGAAGATTACTCTCTGATGGTGCGTCTAAATGAAAAGTAAGCTTACTATTCACCTGCCAGAGTTCTTGTATATCACTTACCTGTACTTCAAAAGGATGATATTCCTGATTAAGTGATATTAATAAAACTTTTGAAGGATCTGGAAGTTTCTGAAGTTTTTTCACAACTACAGCATCAGGCAATACAACAACATATACTTTATTATTTGTTGCTTCACCCATATTTACAGTAGCTTTTCCTAATACCCAATCTTCAGGCATAAAATTAGGCATCATACTATCTCCTTCTATTTGAAAACCTCTATATGTAGCGTTTCGGTATTGCGGAAGTGGTAAGTCAAAAGCGGGCAATTGTTGATACCAATCTACATCTTGAACATTGTGTGGATAACCGGCAGCGGCTTTTTGATTAACCATTACCAGATTTTCATTGTCATTGATATCTACGGTAACTACTTTAGGACTTACATCACCTTTACCAGCGTGAAGCAATTTCTGATTACTATACCCAAAAAGCCAGAGCGGATTGATATTGTATAGTCGTAAAAGCTCGGTTACAATTTGACCAGAAAGTTTGGTGCGTCCTCGCTCTATATCTGCTGTAGAATTTTTAATACCTAACGCCTCCGCAAATTCGGTTTGCGTTAGATTCTGTTCTTCACGTATTTGTTTGAAGCGGCGTACATCGCCTGTTACATCATTGATTCCCATATTGTAAATGTACTATTATTTGGAAAATATCCTAATTAAAGTTCGGAAAAAATCCTTTAAATAGGAAATATTCTTTAAATTCGTAAAAATTCCACGCTATGAATTTTGAAAGAATAAAAGAAAAATTATCCATACTTGCAGATGCGGCAAAGTATGACGTATCGTGCTCCAGTAGTGGTAGCAAACGTACAAACACAAATAAGGGATTAGGTGATAGTTCTGGTATGGGTATTTGCCATAGTTATACCGAAGATGGACGCTGTGTTTCCTTATTAAAAATACTACTTACAAATCATTGTATTTTTGATTGTGCCTACTGTGTAAGTCGCAAAAACAATGATATAAAACGTGCTGCATTTAAAATTCAAGAGGTTGTAGATCTTACCATAAATTTTTATAGGCGCAATTATATTGAAGGGCTGTTTTTAAGCAGTGGTATATTTCACAATCCAGATTATACCATGGAGCGATTGGTTTCCGTGGCAAAAAAACTGCGTTTAGAAGAAAATTTCAATGGCTATATTCATCTAAAATCTATACCGGGATGTAGCGATGAATTAATGCGCGAAGCCGGCTTATATGCAGACCGGCTTTCTATAAATATTGAAATTCCTACAGTTTCAGGTCTCAAATTACTTGCTCCAGAAAAAGATCACAAGGATTTTATTAAACCTATGGAAAAGGTAAAAAATGAAATAATTCAGTACAAAGCAGAGAAAAAGATTATAAAAAATACTCCGGTATATGCTCCTGCAGGACAAAGCACTCAAATGATTGTAGGTGCAACGGGGGAAAGTGACAAAGATATTATGTATTCTGCTGTGCATTATTACAGCACTTATAATATGAAGCGGGTATACTATTCTGGATACGTACCGGTTTTAGAAGATAATAGATTACCTGCTCTAGGGACTGAGGTGCCTATGCTACGCGAAAACAGATTGTATCAAACAGACTGGTTATTGCGCTTTTATGGATTTGATGTACGTGAATTATTAAATCAAAATCATCCTAATCTTGATATTGATATTGATCCTAAATTGAGTTGGGCTTTACGTAATATGCATATGTTTCCGGTAGATGTAAATACAGCAGATAAACAACTTTTAGCGCGTATTCCTGGTTTAGGCATGAAGTCTGTGCATAAAATTATAAATGCCAGAAAATACAGACGTCTTAATTGGGAGAATTTAAAAGCTATAGGTATAGCGATGAGTAGAGCTAAATATTTTATGGTTTGTAATTCTTCAAATTTTGAGAGTAGAGATTTAGAACCCGAGCGTATTAAGAGTATGATTTTACAATCTTCGCAAAGTAAATATCAGAAATTCTATAATCAGCAATTGTCTTTATTCAATTAAATGAAAAAGCAGACATTAATATATGATGGGAGTTTTGAAGGCCTGCTAACTGCTATTTTTCAGGTTTATGAAGAGCGATTAAATGAAGTAATTATAGTTGACGAGGTTCACTACGAGCCCGATTTTTTTTCTGAAGCAGTTACTGTATATACAGATGAAGGTAAGGCAAATAGAGTATGGGACAGACTTAAGGACTATAAAAATCTTAGTCAGTTAATTTATTGGTCATTTCTAAGCGAGATTGATGAGCGTGAGCGATATATACTTGAAGCATTACAATATGTTTTAAAAACTCAAAATGAAAATGATTATGGACACCCTGCTGTGTTAATGCTTTCGCAACTTACCAAAAAAGTAGGAAGAGAAAAGCACAGAATGGAAGCTTTCGTGCGTTTTAAAAGAACTAAAGAGGATTTGTATGTTTCTATTATAAGTCCAGATTTTAATGTCCTTCCTTTAATAGCCAAACACTTTAAAAATAGATATGCAGATCAGCAATTTGTAATATATGATACCAAGAGAGGGTATGGTATTTTTTACAATTTAGATTCAATAGCATTTATTGAGTTAGACTTTAATTCAAAGCAAGATTTAGAAAATGCAATGCACGAAGAAGAAACTAATTACGGTTTATTGTGGCAGAACTATTTTAGCAGTACAAATATTAAAAGCAGAGTTAATATGCGACTTCATAAACAACACGTACCTAAGCGCTATTGGAAATACTTAAATGAGAAAAATCCGCTTTAAAACGAATTTGATTACTTTAGTATAGATTATTACTAAATTAAATACACTATGAAACGAATATTATCAAACTTGTTGTTTGTCACTTTATTAAGTACAACCTATTCTTGCAGAGAAACTACTCAAGAAAAAACTGAAGACGCTCTAGAGTCAATAGGAGAAGATATTGAAAACGGTGCAGAAAATGCCGGGGATGCTATACAGGAAGGAGCAGACGAATTAAATGATGAGATCCAAGGAAATGATGATGTAATGGATGATGATGCTTAATTATATCTTAATTCAAAATCTGATTTTCTAAAATATTTCTTTAACCACTAACGTAAACGTTGTCGCTTTGAAAAGTTGAGAATTTGCTGCAATTATGTTAATTGAATTGTTGTATTCCTTGCGATATTTTTATCAAAACTATAATTCGATAAAAAATTTAATATTTTTTATGATATTGTGATTTTAAATTATATACTTTTGCGAGCAATTAACGCTAATTAAAATATTACCAATTATGAAAAAATTAATTTTTAGTGCTTTCGCACTTTTACTAATGGTTTCTGTTTCTGCTTGTCGCGAAACTACTGAAGAGAAAACTGAAGATGCAATGGAAAACGCTGCTGATGACATGGGTGATTCTATGGATGATGCTGGTGACGCTATAGAAGACGCTGCTGAAGATACAGGTGATGCTATCGAAGACGGAGCTCAAGAAGTAGAAGACGAAGTTGAAGGAAACGACGACATGTAATATCTTCTCAAGATAAGAAAAAGCCCCTTTTAGGGGCTTTTTTTATGTCTAATATTTTAGTTTCTTAAACCGCAGCACTACTCGTAACTGCATCACGGCTTACTTTCTTTACTAATCCTTGTAAAACTTTACCGGGACCCACTTCAATAAACTCGGTAGCTCCATCTGCTAGCATATTTTGAACACTTTGCGTCCATTTAACGGGAGCTGTAAGTTGAAAGAGTAAATTTTTCTTTATTTCAGCTGGGTCAGACACCGCTGTAGTACTTACATTTTGATAAATAGGGCAAGAAGGAGTATTGAATGTTGTATTCTCAATAGCGGTAGCAAGTTCTTCTCGTGCAGGCTCCATTAGCGGAGAGTGAAAAGCACCTCCTACCGGTAAGATTAGGGCACGTTTTGCACCTCTTTCCTTAAGGCGTTCACAAGCTTCTTCAACGGCACTTAATTCACCAGATATAATCAATTGACCTGGACAGTTATAATTGGCAGCAACAACAACTCCATCAACATCAGCACAAACTGCTTCAACAAGTTCATCTTCAAGACCTAAAATAGCAGCCATTGTAGAAGGAGTACTTTCACAGGCTTTTTGCATTGCTTGTGCACGTTTAGAAACAAGTTGAAGTGCATCTTCAAAACTTAAAACTTCGTTGGCAACTAATGCCGAAATTTCTCCAAGTGAGTGACCAGCTACCATTTCTGGCTTGGCACTTTCTCCTAAAGATTTAAACAATGCTACTGAATGAATAAAAATAGCTGGCTGGGTAACATTTGTCTGCTTTAACTCTTCTGCAGAGCCTTCAAACATAATTTTAGTAATGTCAAAACCTAGAATTTCATTAGCTCTATTAAATAAAGAGCGTGCAAGTTCTGAATTGTCATAAACATCTTTGCCCATTCCTGTAAATTGAGCCCCTTGTCCAGGGAATATATAAGCTTTCATAATTATATTTTTCAAAAAATTAGAATTGTAAAAATAAGTAATGACCAAGTACGAATATAATTTTAATACTACGATTCTACTCGGACTCACAACTATTGTGATAACCAATAAAAAAGGAGCTATTGAAGCTCCTTTTGTTATTATAAATTTAGAGATCCCGTTTCTCCTACATCCACTTTATCTCCTGTAACTGCTGCATATCCCATTTTGAGTAAGGATACAAATTTGTTGTTTTTAGTATCCCAATATTGAGCTTGAGATGGAGTAAATTTTATGGCAGTGAGATTAGGATCTTCAACGCCATCAAACCATGAATCATCTGTAGTTGAATACAGTTCTTCCAAAATTACCTTATCGCGAGTTACAAAAGCTTTTCCAAATACACTTAGAAATTGCATATCTGATGGCTTAGCGTACAGTAATTGCATATCTGCATCTTTAGCAATATTTGCATTGTGATCACTATCTGCTCCACTTAGAAACCAAATATTACCTACCTCATCTACTTTTTTTGTAGACATAGGTATTGCGTCAAGTGGTTTATTTGAAAGATTAGTAACCATCATAGCAAAGTCTATAGAGGTTGCTAAATCCTTTAGTTTATTAATTGCATCGGTGTTTGATAAATTTTCAGTACTCATAACTTTATTTTTTTATTAAAGTTAAGATTGTGAACCTTATCATATTGATAACAATATGCCAATAATTCTGTGTAATACGATAAAGTTTGTTAACCGAATTCAGTTATTTATAATCGGAAGAATAGTACGCTAATGGGTCTTTCTCTCGTAAGTTAAATACGAGAAAGAGTACTTATGCCGCTCGTCTTTATCGTGAAACTGAGTATTTACAAGGGACCAGTTTTCAGGATTAAGTTCAGGGAAAAAAGCATCTGCTTCAAAAGTATGATGAACTCGTGTTAATTCTATATGAGTAGCGTAGGGCAAACCAAGTTTGTAAATTTCACCGCCACCTATAATAAATAGATTGTCATCATTTTTAGCATAATCTAAAGCAGCCTCTATACTGTTTACCACTATAATATCTGCTCCGGCTTCATAATTTTCTTCTCTTGTGATAACAATATGAGTCCTGTTTGGTAATGGTTTGGGAAAGGTCTCAAAAGTTTTTCTACCCATTATAATGTGATGATGGGAAGTTAATTGCTTAAATCTCTTAAAGTCATCAGGAAGATGCCATACAAGATCATTGTCTTTACCTAATGCATTATTTTCTGCAGCAGCAGCAATCATTGTAATCATAGAGCTACGAGTTTAACGGAGTGTTAGGTCTTGTATAGGTTGTATTAGGTTCTATAATGGGGTGTTCTTGATCAACTTTAGATTGAAGTTGGGCAATTTTTGTTTTTTGCTTAGCGACAAGTTTGTCAAGTTGGTCATTTTCCCATTTTTTATTCATAAAGGATTTAAAAAGAAATACATTCAAAAAATGTATTAGAAAAAAGAAGAACCAAATCAATGTTCCCCATACAAACCAATCTATCTCAAGAGGTCTAAAATCTGCTCCAAAATCTAAAATTAAATTTAGGATGATTAAGAGTATTGCCCCAGCAAGAAAAATAACAAAATGTTTGAAAAGATTTTTTTTCTCTTTTACACGTAGTTGAGCGTATTCTATAAGCTCACGTTGATCACGATCAATTTTAGTAATTTCCTGCTTTTTTGAGAACATAAGATGAGGTAAATTGTTTACAAATCAAATTTACAAGATTTAATTGCAGATCTCACCTATGAAAAACTTAAAAAAAGAGTTTCCGGTTACTACAAATTACATTCATTTAAATACGGCAGCATCTGGTTTGCTATCAGAAACTTTGCTTGACTTTAGACAAAATCATGATCTTGATTACTTAGTAATGGGAAGCTTGCTGAAAAATGATCAAGATAAATTTTTAGATGGCGTACGTAAGAATGTAGGGAGCTATTTTAATTGTGACGCCTCTCAGGTAGGATTAGTCCCCAACTTTTCTTTAGGTTTTAATGCGGTGTTAGAAGCGCTTCCAAAAAATTCTAAAATTGCGCTGTTAAAAGAAGATTATCCATCAATTAACTGGCCGGTGCTATCACGAGGTTTCAAAACCTGCTATGCGATTATTGATGAAAATTTAGAAAATAATATACTTGAATGTGTGACAAAGGAAAAACCAGATTTTCTATGTCTTAGTCTCGTTCAATACATTAGTGGTATTCAAGTTAATTTTGGTTTTTTAAAAGAATTAAAACAAGCATATCCTAATCTTATAATTATTGCAGATGGTACACAGTACTGTGGTGTCGAGAGCTTTAATTTCAACGAAAGCGGTATCGATATTTTAGGAGCCAGTGCTTATAAATGGATGAATGCGGGGTATGGTAATGGCTTCTTTCTAATAAAAAATGAGGTAGCTTCCAATTTAAAATTAAAAACGACTGGTTTCAACTCTGTAAGGGGTGCATTTAAAGAAGAAGATGACTCGTTTATTGGCGGTCTCGAACCGGGTCATCTTGATACTCTTGCTCAAGGGAGTTTGCAGGCTTCTATTAAATTAATCAAACGTATAGGGCAAGATCAAATTACAAATCAAATTGATCTTCTTAAACAAAAGGCAATGGAAGTGTTTTCTGAAAAAAAACTATTGGACCCAATAATTTCTAAAAGAGGGCAACATTCTTCAATCTTTAACATTAAAGGAGATCAGAAACTCTTTAATAAGCTTATTGAGAATAACATAATCTGTTCACAACGAGGAACGGGTATTCGGGTTAGCTTCCATTATTTTAATTCAGAAGACGATTTAACGAAGCTTTCACGGTTAATTTAGCACGCAAGACTTATTTTTAATAATTATATTTATATAAAATAATAGTATATTCTCTTTAGATAACGTTTGCGGATTAAGTAATTAAAAAACAACACTTTAATTGTGTCTATTATTCGGAAAAATAAGTCTAAAAGTCTGATTCTTGGAAAATTATCAGTTATCATTTATAAATTTGGAGAAACTTAAAACTAATAGTTATGTCGATTACAAAACAATTCTTAAAATCAAAACCAGAATGTAAGGTAACATTTGTGGTAGAGAATGTAGATGCTAAGACAGTTGCTGTGGCAGGAGATTTCAATAATTGGGAAAAGGCTGAACTTAAAAAATTAAAAAACGGTTCTTTTAAGGGATCATTAAATATACCTGTAGATGCTTCTTATGAGTTCAAGTATGCTGTAGACCAAAATTGGATGACAGAGCCTGAAGCTGATGGTGCACGATGGAATGATTTTGCTGGTGCAGAGAACAGTGTTTTATCTTTATAGATTTTTTAAATGTTAGTGTTTACCTAAGGGTGAACACTAACATCTTTCCAGAAAGCTATGTGATTGGCTATATTTTTTGCTTTCATATTTGGTTTAGGATAATACCAGGCGGCGTCCTTGAGAATTTCCCCTTCAATTTTTATCGAGTAGTAGCTTGCAATGCCTTTCCAAGGGCAGATGGTATGCGTCTCTGAGTTTATTAAAAACTCTTTATTAACATCGTTAACAGGAAAGTAATGATTACCCTCTACGAGAATTGTCTCAGTACTTTCTGCTAGAACTACGTCTTTCCATGTTGCTTTCATTACGCTCTTGTTTTTAATTATTTTATTCGGAATATGTAATCGGTAAAATAATTTTTTGGATCAGAATATTGCTTTTCTACTACGAGTCCGGCCTCTTGCGCCAGCCAGTTTACAATCACATCATCATACTTTTGGGAAATTTCTGTGTGTATACTTTCCCAGGCTGAAAAATGAATATCAAGATCTAGATTTTGCAGGGTTACAGTTTGATCTTCGGTACTTACTAAAAAACTTTTTGTGGTTCCGTTTTCAGGATCATATACGGGCCAGTGATTAAATTTTTGCAAGTCAAAATTTGCGTTCATTTCTTCATTAATTCGAGAAAGAAGATTTTTATTAAATTCCTCAGTAACCCCTTGAGAATCATTGTAAGCATTTAAAATCACCTGAGGATCTTTTTTCTGATCAAAACCCATAAACAAAAGATCTTCCGGTTGCATAGACTTTCTAATCGTAGTCAAAAATTCGACGGCATATTTGTGTGGTAAATTGCCAATGTTTGAGCCAAGTACAACGATGACCATTTTACGGTCTTTTTGTTGTTCACTTAATTTCTTTAAAATATTAAAGTAAGTTCCCTGCTCGGTCTCAATATTTATTGAAGGCCATCTGTTTAAAACATCTTCTTCTAATTCATCAAGAACATTTTGACTAATGTCAATAGGCTTATAAGTAAAATCTCTCTTGGTCTCAATTAATTCTTGTAATAAAATTTTAGTTTTTTTACCATCTCCTGCACCTAATTCAACAAGATCAAAGCCTGCATCTCCAGAAAATAGGTTAGATATATCGGCTTTATTTTCTTCGATAATTGTGCGTTCACATTCAGTTAAATAATACTCAGGGAGAGCCATTATTTTTTGAAAGAGTTTATCACCCTTTTTGTCATAAAAATACTTTGAGGATAAATATTTAGGGAATGCTGTTAATCCTTCGTACACTTCTTCTTCAAAAGTGTTTTTAAACTTTGTCTCTTGGTTTGATTTCATCTTTTTATAGAATTAACGAGCAAGTCGCAGGCCGGTAAATTGCCATCTTAATTGAGGGTGAAAAAAGTTACGATAAGTAGGTCTAGTATGGTTATTTGATGTGGCTACAGAGCCGCCTCTCAATGTTTTCTGGCTAACCATAAATTTGCCATTATATTCTCCTAATGCTCCTGGAGCTTTAGTATAGTTAGGGTAGGGTAGGTAGGCACTTTCTGTCCATTCCCAGCGCTCTCCCCAGTCAAATTGCGATTGTGCAACTTCCCATTCAAATTCTGTAGGTAGTCGCAATCCTTTCCATTGCGCATATGCAAAAGCTTCATAATAAGAAATATGAGTAACGGGAGCCTCGAGATTTAATTTCTGCAAGCCATTCAATCCGTAGTATTCATAATGATTATCATTCTTGTGCCAATATAAAGGAGCTTTTATAGCGTTATCATTAATCCAAGCCCATCCTTCACTATGCCATAACAGAACGCTTTCATATCCTCCAGCTTCTATGAATTGTATATATTCTGAATTAGTAACTAATCTACTGCTAATTTCAAAAGAATTAAGATATACCTTATGCACACCTAATTCGTTATCATAGCTAAAGCCATCACCCTTGTGACCTATTTCATAAATACCCTCAGGTATAGAAAGCCATTCGGCAGGATTGGGATTCAGCTTAAATTCTTGAAATTCACTTGAATATGTTGGGAGTAATGGATTATTCCCTAGAATGTATTTAATGTCTGTGAGTAGTAGCTCTTGATGCTGTTTTTCATGGTGAATTCCTATCTCAATAAGTTGAGCAAGTTCATCGGTGTCATTTTCCTCAAGTAATGTTCTTAAAGCATAGGTAACATATTTGCGATATGCATAAACCTGATCAACCGTTGGGCGGGATAAATTGCCACGATCTGTGCGCACCACTCGAGCTCCCATACTCTCATAATAGCTATTAAATACAAAAGCAAAATGATCGTCATAGACCTGATAATCATCTTTAAATTTTTTCAGAATAAAATCTTCAAAGAACCAGGTGGTGTGTCCTAAATGCCATTTAGGTGGAGAAACATCTTCAATAGGCTGCACAACATAATCTTCAATTTGTAAAGGTTTGCAAATTGTTTCTGTATGCTCACGTGTTTCTAGTAAAAAGTCTAAAAGCGCAATAGAACTGGTAATCATAGCAATGAGGGATAACTTTTGGTTATTCTCAAAGTTACAATAATATTGTCTTGCTGTTTTTTAGACTTGCGTTAACAGGGCGTTAAAACGTAAAGGGCATAGAATATTTAATGGCTCGAGGACTTCCTCCAGCTTGACCTGGTGTCATTTGAGGAATAGCTAAGATATTGCGTTTAGCTTCTTCCTGTAACATTTTTGTTCCGCCTTTTACTCCAAGTATTTGAGGTTTGCCTTCTTCATTTATTACAAAATCCACAATTACTTTCTCCTTTACGCTTCCTTTCTTATAACCTTCTGGAAATTGAAAATTACTAATCACATGATTAACTAACTCTTTCTTGAAACAAGCTTTTTTCTCAATTGCGTTCCCAGTACAACCTGGCCAAATTGGAGGTATTTCTGTGATAGAGATCGAATTACCCGACACGGTAATTCCCTCCTGAGCATATGAAATTGAACAAATAGTGAGGAATAGCGTAAAAAAAATAGCTTTCATAATTATTAGTTATATGTTTAAATGGCAACCGCTCCTTTTATGTGAGGATGTGGATCATAATTTTCGAGTGTGAAGTCTTCAAACTTGAAATCAAAGATATCCTTGATAGTAGGATTAAGCTTTATTGTCGGTAAGGTGCGTATTTCTCGGCTCAATTGCAAGTTTAGTTGCTCAATATGATTATTGTAGATGTGCGCGTCACCAAAAGTATGAACAAAATCACCCGGTGCGTAATCACAAACCTGAGCAATCATCATTGTAAATAATGCGTAAGATGCTATATTAAAAGGAACCCCAAGAAATACATCTGCACTGCGTTGATATAACTGGCAGGATAGTCGTGGTCGCTTATCCTCGCTATTGGGGTCTGCTGGTGCAACATAAAACTGAAAAAAGGCGTGACAGGGAGGCAATGCTGCTTTCCCAGCTGCTACGTTTTCTGAAAATGACTTTGAAGTATCTGGAAGAACACTAGGATTCCAGGCGCTTACAAGCATACGTCTGCTGTTAGGATTTGTTTTAAGCGTCTCAATTACTTCTTTAATTTGATCGATCTCTTCGCTAGCCCAATTACGCCATTGATGACCATAGACAGGTCCTAAATCGCCGTTTTCATCTGCCCACTCATTCCAGATGCGTACCCCATTTTCTTGAAGATAACCCACGTTAGTCTCTCCTTTTAAGAACCATAGTAGTTCATATATGATAGATTTGAGGTGTAATTTCTTGGTTGTAACCATTGGAAATCCTTCACTTAAATCAAATCTCATTTGATAACCAAATACGCTCAAAGTACCTGTACCAGTACGATCACCTTTTTGGATGCCATTTTCAAGAATGTGTTTTGCAAGCGCATGATACTGCTTCATGGGGTCTAAATTTTATCGGTTTTCAAAAATAGGAATAGCAAATTTGAAAAATCGCTAATAAGTTAAAATTTTCTAAAATTTTATTAAGTAAAATAAGTACTTTTGAGCTTGATAACTTATTCGTATCATATGACTATTAATAATACAAAGACGTACTCATTTGCACAGGTTACTTTTTATGACACTTTTGTGCATTGTCTTTTTAATGAAGATCTCGAACTAGTTTCTAAAGAAAAGGCTTTAGAGATCGTAAATGCAGTTAATAAGTTTTATGGAAATCAGAAGTATGTTCTGATATCTGAACGCGGATTAAATACACAATTTGATTCTGAAATTATGGAATCTCTAGATCTTCATAAAATGAAAGGTCTGGCTATTGTTTCTCCTAACGGTGATGAGAGAAGACAGCAGCTCATTAAAGAGCAGAGTTATTTTGAAGGGTCGTTCGCATTCTTTGAAACTTTTGAAGCGGCTAAAGAATGGGCATTAACCTTTTAATTATCCAATAAGCATTCCGGCTAACGTAGCAGATAATAATGATGCTATCGTTCCACCTATAACCGCTTTTAGACCAAATTCTGAAAGCGTTTTGCGTTGTCCCGGTGCTAAAGATCCTATTCCTCCAATCTGTATACCTATTGATGCGAAATTTGCAAAACCGCATAACATATAAGTTGCCATTATAACAGACTTTTGATAGGTAAAGCTAATATCGTTTATAGGATTTTTAAGATCTGCTAATTGTATATATCCTACAAATTCACTGGCAGCAAGCTTAATTCCTAGAAGTTGCCCCATAAGCATAACATCTTCTGTTGCAACACCTATGAGCCACATTAAAGGAGCAAAAATAGTTCCTAAAATCGCTTCGATAGAGAAGCTCTCGTAAGGAGTATAAGCTGCTAAGAAGCTATTAAGAGTGGTTACTTCTCCTATTTTGTTGAAACCGTAATTTATCATTGCAATAAAAGCAACAAATACAAGTAACATCGCACCTACGTTAGCAGCAAGCTTGAGTCCTTCTGTTGTTCCTGTTGCAATGGCGTCCAGTATATTTGAACCTATTTTATCTGAAGATACTTCTACTCGCGCATCAATAGGTTGTTGCTGCGGGTAAAGCAATTTTGAAATAACAATAGCGCCTGGTGCTGCCATAACAGAAGCAGCTAATAAATGACGTGCAAATTCTAAACGGGCAACTGGGTCATCTCCTCCAAGAAATCCTATATATGCAGCTAGAACACCTCCGGCAACAGTGGCCATACCGCCTATCATAACTAAAAGTATTTCAGAACGAGTCATTCGCTCTAAATAGGCCTTAATCATTAATGGAGCTTCAGTTTGACCTAGAAAAATATTACCTGCAACCGATAAACTTTCAGCTCCAGAAATATTCATCAGCTTTGTAAGAACCCAAGCCATTCCTTTTACAACTATTTGTATAACACCTAAATAGAATAATACAGATGTAAGGGCTGAAAAGAAGATGATTGTGGGAAGAACTTGAAATATAAATATGAATCCATAGCTTTCGGTATCCATCATTCCGCCTAATAGAAATTCACTTCCAGCAGCAGTAAACTCTAAGATTTTGACAAAGATTTTACCTACGAACTCAAAAAGATTTTGAACAAATGCAACTTTCAATACACCGTACGCGAGTAAAAGTTGAGCGGTAAGTCCTACTCCAATGGTTTTCCAGTTTATAGCTTTTCTATTAGAGCTTAGCAGGTAAGAAATTAATAATAAAGAAACCATTCCTAAAACACCTCGCCACAAACTATCAAATGAAAATCCTGAATTGGGTATAAGGGTTTTTGCTTCAGCAACGGGTAAAATTTCTTCAACTGTCTGGCCAACCGCGCCATAAATAGAAATCAAAGAAATAAAGAGGTAAGAAAGTAATTTTCGCATCTATAGTTAATTGCGTTTAGAAATCTCGTCACGTATTTTTGCTGCTGCTTCATAGTCTTCTGCAGCTACTGCTTCATCAAGTGACGTGTTAAGTTCACTTAGTGACATTTTTTTATAATCGTTACTTTCTACAGGATCATCCTCAATAATAAGTTGATCTACCAGAACATCATCCTCAAATCCGTCTTGCTCAGACTCTGAACCTTTGAGGAAAATACCGGCTTTGTCTAAAATATTTTTATAAGTAAATATGGGCGCATTAAATCGCAATGCTAATGAAATGGCATCGCTGGTTCTTGCATCTATAATTTCTTCAATAGTATCACGCTCACAAATAATGCTACTGTAAAACACACCATCCACAAGCTTGTGAATAATTACTTGCTTCACGTTTATTTCAAATCGATCTGCGAAGTTTTTAAATAAATCATGGGTGAGTGGGCGTGGAGGCAAAATTTCTTTTTCAAGTGCAATTGCAATTGATTGTGCTTCAAAAGCACCTATAACTATGGGTAGTTTCCGGTCGCCGTCAACTTCACTTAGAATTAAAGCGTACGCGCCATTCTGTGTCTGGCTGTACGATATTCCCTTAATATTTAAACGCACTAAACTCATAAGTTGCAAAAATATAAAAAGGCTGTTTAAAAGAGGACAAGTATCCAAATTTAAACAGCCCTTTGAATTGCCGAAAGTACTAAATTATGAGTTATTAGCTTTAAACTCTTTTAGTTTTTCGTTAAGTCGGGGTACAATATCAAATGCATCACCTACAATACCGTAGTCTGCTGCCTTAAAAAACGGCGCTTCGGGATCAGAATTGATAACCACTTTTACTTTAGAAGAGTTAATTCCTGCCAGATGTTGAATAGCTCCAGAAATTCCAATAGCTATATATAAATTAGACGCAACAGGCTTGCCGGTTTGTCCTACGTGCTCGCTATGTGGTCTCCATCCCATATCAGAAACCGGCTTAGAACAAGCTGTCGCTGCTCCTAATATATCTGCCATTTCTTCAACCATAGACCAGTTTTCTGGACCTTTTAATCCGCGGCCACCACTCACAACAATTTCTGCATCTGCAATGGTAACCTTATCTTTTGCTTTGTCTACCGATTTAACTTCAACATCAAATTGTGCATCTTCTAAACTAGGTTCAAAAGATTCTTCTGAAGCATCTTTCTGCGATTCTTTGATTCCGAAGCTATTTTTTGAAAGACCTACAATTTTAATGTCGGTAGTAATTTCGGTATGATTGAAAGCTTTATTTGTAAACGCAGTACGTTTAACAGTAAATGGTGATGCGCTTTCAGGAAGAGCAACAACATTAGAAGCATATCCTGCATTTAAATCTATAGCAAGCAATGGTGCAAGATATTTTGCATTGGCACTGCTGCTTATTACAATTACCTTAGAACTTTCCTGGTTAGCTGCTTGTGCAATTGCTTTGGCGTAGGCATTTGCATTAAAAGCGTTTAATTTATCATTTTTGATATGCAATACTTTGTCTGCGCCATAGGCACCTAATTCTGAAGTATTATCTGCGTTAACAGCAATTGCTGTAACTGTAGTATTCATCATATCTGCTATGCCTCGCGCATAACTCACAACCTCATAGGAGGTTTTCTTAAACTTTCCTTCTTCTGCTTCTGTATATACTAAAACTGACATATTTTTAATTTTTTCTTTCCGGTTAATGAAAAGTAGTTTTTAATTCTTCTCGATTTTTAAATAGCTTTTGCTTCGTTATGAAGGAGATCTATAAGCTCATCTAAATTGTCTGGAGAAATTAATTTTACAGCACCTTTGGGAGCCGGCTTTTCAAATGAAACCGCTTTAGTTTCTGTAGAAGCTCCTTGTGGTTCTTTTACATCTAGAGGTTTCTTACGAGCCATCATAATTCCGCGCATATTTGGAATACGCAGATCACTTTCTTCTACAAGACCTTTTTGACCACCTATTACCAGAGGAAGCTTTGCGGTTACAGTTTCTTTACCACCATCAATTTCTCGTATGGCAGTTGCAGAGTCGCCTTCTATTTCAAGATTAATACAAGTATTTATAAAACTTGCACCTATTAAACTGGCAAGCATTCCTGGTACCATACCTCCATTGTAATCTATAGATTCACGACCGGCAATTATTAAATCGTAATTACCTTCTTTAGCAATTACACTTAGTTCTTTTGCCACTTGAAAACCATCTAGTGCTTCTGTATTTAAACGTATAGCAGAATCTGCGCCTATTGCTAGGGCTTTACGAAGTGTAGGTTCTGTTTCTGCGCCCCCTACATTTACAATATCTACGGTAGCATTTTGTTTTTCTTTAAACCACATTGCTCGGGTTAGCCCAAATTCATCATTAGGATTTATTACAAATTGAACACCGTTAGTGTCAAATTGCGTGTCATTGTCTGTAAAGTTGATCTTGGAAGTCGTATCAGGTACGTGGCTGATGCACACTAATATTTTCATATATAATTTCTTTTTAGAGTAACTATTTCGTTTGCGATACGAAAATAAGCATTAATATTTGAAATTTACTATGCGCGCATAACAAATTTTAGTTAAATCAAATTCTTTTAGGTTGATTTAATTGCTATTTTTGCTACCCCTTCAAATTTGGGGAATTTACTTGATTTAACTGTATTATTACATCCACTTTAATATATGAAAACAATACAATTTAGGGAAGCCATTTGCGAGGCCATGAGTGAAGAGATGCGTCGGGATGACACCATTTACCTTATGGGTGAAGAAGTAGCAGAATATAATGGTGCATATAAAGCATCTAAAGGTATGCTAGACGAGTTTGGTCCAGACCGCGTGATTGATACTCCTATCTCTGAGCTTGGTTTTGCCGGTATTGCCATAGGTAGTGCTATGAACGGTAACCGTCCTATTGTAGAATATATGACATTTAATTTCTCACTAGTTGGAATTGATCAGATTATAAACAATGCGGCAAAAATACGCCAGATGTCTGGAGGTCAATTTAATTGTCCTATCGTTTTTAGAGGTCCTACTGCTTCAGCAGGGCAATTAGGAGCAACACACTCACAAGCATTTGAAAGTTGGTTTGCAAATACTCCGGGACTTAAGGTTATTGTGCCTTCAAACCCAGCAGATGCAAAAGGTCTACTTAAAGCGGCTATACGTGATGATGATCCAGTTATTTTTATGGAGAGTGAGCAGATGTATGGTGATAAAGGAGAAGTTCCGGAAGGTGATTACCTTATTCCTATAGGTGTTGCAGATATCAAAAGAGCAGGTAAAGATGTTACTATAGTATCTTTTGGTAAAATTATTAAAGAGGCTTATACTGCCGCAGACGAATTAGAAAAAGAAGGAATATCTTGTGAAATTATCGATTTACGTACGGTAAGACCTTTAGATATTAATACTGTTCTTGAATCTGTGAAAAAAACAAATAGATTAGTAATTCTTGAAGAAGCTTGGCCTTTTGGTAATGTTTCTACAGAAATCACATATCAAGTACAAGAGCAAGCCTTTGATTATCTGGATGCTCCTATTGTAAAAATAAACACGGCAGATACTCCTGCGCCTTACTCACCGGGACTTTTAAAAGAATGGATTCCTAATAGTAATGACGTTGTTAAAGCTGTGAAAAAAGTACTTTACAGATAGACTGTTACAATTATCTTTGAAGCTTCATTAATCTCTGATTAATGAAGCTTTTTTTGTTAATAAAAGTTCCGTTTTGCGACAAATAGAACTTGTGCGGTAAAATTGCCGTATATATAGTACTAATTAGCCCTGTAAAAAGTGCTAGACGCTCCCCAAGAGAGACCTACTTATACCATTTATGAAGAGAATTTTAATCTTATTATTACTTGTCCTTCTTCCTGTACTAGCTATAGGTCAGACTAAGGCAGGAGGGATAGTTTATGATGATGCCGGTAGCCCTATACCTTTTGCAAATGTTGTGTTTGCAGGTTCTACAGAAGGAACAATTACTAATGAGGATGGACGTTTTTATATACAGTCAGATGCTACCTATACAGGTTTAAAGGTGTCTTTTGTAGGTTTTCAGTCTAAAGAAGTAGCGTTGCCGCAAAAGGTTAATTATGATTTAAAAATCACTCTTGGTGAAGAAACCGAAAGTCTTAGTGAGGTTGTAATTTATACAGGTAAACAATCTAAAAAGAACAACCCGGCAATAGATATATTGAGAAAGATCTGGGAAAACAAACGATCTAATGGCTTGAGCAATGTCAAGCAATACCAGTATGATAAATATGAGAAGGTAGAATTTGATCTTAACACTATTGATAGTGCATTGATAAATAGCAAAATCTTTAATAAGATGGAGTTTATTTTTGATCAGATGGACACTTCTAGAATTACCGGAAAGACCTATTTGCCCATTTTTATAAATGAACGTAGCAGTAAAGTTTACGGAGATAATATTCTGGGGAAAGAAAAAGAGGAATTAGAAGGCAATAGAAATAGTGGCTTTAGTACAAATCAAACTTTAATAGCTTTTATTCAAGAGCTCTATAATGAGTTTAATATATATGACAACTACCTTAAGTTTTTTGATAAGAGTTTTGTGAGTCCGTTGTCAACAACAGGTATCGACACCTATAACTATGTACTTGCAGATAGTACATTTATAAAAGACAAGTGGTGCTATAATATTATATATTATCCACGACGCTCTAACGAACTCACATTTAAAGGAGATTTTTGGGTAAATGATACAACCTGGGCAATTAAAGAAATAAATCTGCAGGTTAATAAAAGTGCCAATATCAATTGGGTTAAAGAGATCTACATTGAGCAGGAGTACGATGTGCTTAATGACTCGGTATTCTTAATAACGCGTGATTATTTTCTTTCAGATTTCTCTCTTCGGAAAAAAGAAGGAAGTCGTGGAATCTATGGAAAGCGCACTACACTTTATGACAACTATACATTTGATAAGAAACTAGATGAAAAAGTTTATGATGAGCGCGTTTCTAAATATGAAGAGGATGTATATACTAAAGGAGATGATTTTTGGGAAGAAAAACGTCTCGAACCTTTAAGCAAAGATGAAAAAGGGGTGTACGTAATGCTCGATTCGCTTAAGAAAGTTCCTAAATTTCAGCGTTTATATGATGCGGGAGCCGTTCTGGTAAGTGGATATTATGAATGGGATAAAGCAAATTTGGATATAGGTCCTGTATTTTCTGCTCTTGGCTTTAATGATGTCGAAGGATTACGAGTGCGCTTAGGTGCAAGAACTTATTTTGACCAAAACGATCCTTGGAGGCTAGAAGGTTTTGGCGCATATGGTTTTAAAGATGATAAATTTAAATTCGGTATTTCGGGTAAAATCCTGCTTGACAATAAAGCAAGACTTATAGTTTCTGGGGGATATAGACAAGATATTGAGCAAATAGCCGCAAGTCTAACAACTTCAACAGATGTATTAGGGAGAAATCTAGCTTCATCATCTTTAGTTACTGTAGGAAACAACGACCAACTTACGAGTCTCAAACTTGCCAACTTTGCAATTGAGGCAGAATTTTTAAAGAATTTGATTATACGTTCTGATATGTCATACAGAACATTAAAATCTGCATCACCAACATTTAACCTAGATTATTTTACAGACTTGTCACAAACAGAAATTGCCTCTGAAGTAAAGCAAACAGAATTTGTACTGAGTGCAATATTTGAACCGGGTAAACGTACCTCAGGATACGGGGTTGAGCGCACCACCAGTAATGAATGGTTTCCAACCCTATTTTTAGGTTATACTAAAGGAGTTGAAGGTCTCCTTGATAGTGATTTTGATTACGAGAAGCTTCAGTTCTCGTATCGTCAACCGTGGAGAATGGGTGGCTTAGGTACGTTTAGTTCTACAATCGAGGCCGGTAAAACCTTTGGTGAAGTGCCATTAGGCTTGTTGAGTGTTATTCCTGGTAATCAAAATCTATTTTCAATATACGGGACATTTCCGCAGTTAAATTATTATGAATTTGTAACAGATACGTATGCTACGCTTCACCTGGAACATAACTTTGGAGGAAGATTATTTGGTAAAATTCCACTACTTAAGAAATTAAACCTACGCGAGATAATTGGTTTTAGAGGTGCTTGGGGAGAAATTTCAAATGAAAACCAACTTATCAATGCTTCTAATATAAGATATATCGCGCCAGACTCTAAACCGTACTATGAATATAGCTTTGGAGTGGGTAATATTTTAAAAATACTTCGAATTGATTTTAATTTTAGAGGAAACTATTTAGATGTACCAGACGCACGTAAATTTGGAGTAACTGGAGCGCTGGAGTTTTCGTTCTAAAATCAAGCAATGTGATAGTGAGAGTATTAGTTTGATGTAAAAAGTAGTTTGCTGGTTAACTAGATGTTACTTTTAGAAGATTTGTTTGTCGTAGCTTCTCATTTGGTCTATTTTTGCAGCCTATTTTACGTAAAAAAACAATAGAAAAAATATATAATAGCATGACAACAGAGCAAATTTCAGCATTTGACGTTCTTATCGAAATACCGAAGGGTAGTCGTAATAAGTATGAGTATGATTTTAAGTTGAAAAAAATACGATATGACCGTATGATTTTTTCTTCAATGATGTACCCTGCAGATTACGGATTTATCCCACAAACATTAGCGCTAGATGGTGATCCTTTAGATGTTCTAGTTTTAGTTACAGAGCCTACTTTTCCAGGCTGTGTAATGGAAGTTAAGCCTATTGGTGTATTTCATATGACCGATGAAAAAGGTCCAGATGAAAAAATTATTTGTGTACCGGTAAGTGATCCTATCGCAAGTAGTACTAAAGATCTTAGTGAGTTAAACCCACACTTAATCAAAGAAATCGAGCATTTCTTTCAAGTTTATAAAGATCTTGAAAAGAAAAAAGTGGATGTAGGTGGTTTTGGAGATGTACACGAGGCAAAAGAAATTATCATTCAGTGTATAGATCGTTATAAGAATAGCGATATTCCTAAAGAAGATGTGAGTATAGATTAAGTTCGCAAGAATTTAATGACTTATATGAAAGACCGCTAATAAGCGGTCTTTTTTTATTGTATATTCTCTGTAAATATTCAATTTAATTATGTTAATCGCAATTTTACTACTTTAGCATTATTGTAGTAATAATTTAAAAGCTCATTTATGGAATCTAACATTATCTACGTGCCAATCGTTTTGGCGATCATTGGACTGCTTTTTATGTTTATCAAAATGGCTTGGGTCAGGAGACAACCCAGCGGAAATGAAAAAATGCAGGATATTTCAAAAAGCATCAAAGAAGGAGCTCTTGCATTCTTAGCTGCCGAATATAGGCTGTTACTCATCTTTGTTATTATTGCCTCCGGATTGTTGTTTGTGGTGTCGTATATGGTAGATACAACAAGCTGGATGATTGTTCCAGCCTTTATTATTGGTGCTTTTTTTTCTGCTCTAGCAGGAAATATAGGAATGCGCATTGCTACTGATGCAAATGCACGTACAGCAGAGGCTGCAAAATCAAGTTTGCCTCAAGCTCTGAAAGTAAGTTTTGGAGGAGGTACGGTTATGGGACTTGGAGTTGCAGGATTAGCCGTTTTAGGATTGAGTCTAATTTTTCTTTTTTTAATGGGAAGCTTTTTAACTGAAGGCGGCGATTTTTATAAAGAAATGACAGTAGTATTAGAAACGTTGGCGGGGTTCTCTTTAGGTGCAGAGTCGATAGCGCTTTTTGCTCGCGTAGGAGGAGGTATTTATACAAAAGCCGCAGATGTGGGAGCAGATCTGGTGGGTAAAGTAGAAGCCGGAATTCCTGAAGATGATCCTCGTAATCCCGCGACAATTGCAGATAATGTGGGTGATAACGTAGGTGATGTTGCCGGTATGGGTGCAGATCTTTTTGGTAGTTATGTAGCAACAGTGTTAGCAGCTATGGTTTTGGGTAACTATCTAGTGCGAGATATGTCTAGAGATAGTCAATTTACAGATGCTTTTAATAATATGGGGCCCGTTTTATTACCTATTGTTATTGCAGGAGTAGGAATTCTAGCTTCAATCATCGGGACATTTTTAGTGGGTATTAAAAATAATAATGCCAAAGAAAGCCAAGTTCAACGGGCCTTAGATGCCGGTAACTGGGTAGCTATACTATTAACCTTGGTTGCTAGTTATTTTCTTATTGACTGGATGTTACCACAATCTATGTCGATGCAATTTTTTGGAGAAGGGTATAAAGATATTCCTTCTTTAAATGTATTCTGGTCAGCTTGCATTGGTCTTGCGGTAGGTGCTCTAATTTCTATTGTTACGGCGCATTACACAAGTTTAGGGAAGGGGCCAGTTATGAGTATTGTAAAAAATTCTTCTACTGGAGCGGCAACAAATATTATTGCTGGTTTAGCTGTGGGTATGAAATCTACTTTTCTTTCTGTATTGCTATTTGCGGCTGCTATTTATGGGTCATATGAGTTGGCAGGATTTTACGGAGTAGCTTTAGCGGCTTCAGCAATGATGGCAACTACCGCAATGCAATTAGCTATAGACGCCTTCGGACCTATCGCAGATAATGCCGGCGGAGTTGCAGAGATGAGTAATCTCGATGATCATGTGCGTGAACGTACCGATATTTTAGATTCTGTAGGTAATACCACTGCAGCAGTAGGTAAAGGTTTTGCTATTGCTTCTGCAGCGCTTACAGCACTCGCACTTTTTGCTGCGTACGTTACATTTACGGGGATTGATGGTATTAATATATTTAAAGCTGATGTATTAGCCGCTCTGTTTGTAGGCGGAATGATTCCTGTTGTTTTTTCGGCATTAGCAATGCAATCTGTTGGTAAAGCTGCGATGCAAATGGTGCAGGAGGTACGCAGACAGTTTAGGGAAATTCCGGGAATACTAGAAGGTACAGGAAAACCTGAATATGGAAAGTGTGTTGAGATTTCTACTAAAGCTGCCTTAAGAGAGATGATTCTACCGGGATTAATAACAATAATTACTCCCATTTTGATGGGACTTTTATTTGGAGCTGAACCACTGGGAGGTTATATGGCGGGTGTTTGTGTCTCCGGAGTCATGTGGGCGATCTTTCAGAATAATGCTGGAGGTGCCTGGGATAATGCAAAAAAATCATTTGAAGCAGGTGTAGAAATCGAAGGTAAAATGTCTTACAAAGGTAGCGATGCACATAAAGCAGCAGTTACTGGTGACACGGTTGGTGATCCATTTAAGGATACATCAGGCCCTTCAATGAATATACTTATTAAACTTACCTGCCTAGTAGGGTTAGTTATTGCTCCATTATTAGCTACCGAAAATGATGAGGTTTTGGTTGATTCAAATCCTATTAATATTGAAGTAGATGTAGCTCGAACCAATAGCGATTTAGTACGAACTGAAAAGTCTGGAATAGCAGATGAACATATTTTAAATGCAAAACCCTAACAGCCACTTGAAATGTAGCAGAAGGAGATCTGAAAATAACGTATTTGTATCTATTAAAAATGAAGTTAAAAAACCGAGAATTCAAATAAAAGAATAACGTATCCTTAAGACAACTTTACCATTAAAATCCCGGCTAGCATGTCGGGATTTTATAATTTAAAGTTATGTTTAAAGATGTTTTACAGAGATTGAATCTTCACGAAAAAGACCCCTTGCAAATACATGGGTATCAAAGTTATGGTACCCATGAGCATATTTATTTGTTAGGTAGGGCGCTTGAAGATGAAGGTGTTAATTTAGAAAAAACCGGTTTTGTAAATGCATTTAAAAATGCCTACAGACAGTTTAGAAGCGATGAGCTCTCACACGCTAAGATCAAAGTTAAATTGCCAGATAATCGCGTTTTGTATGCTGTAACAGATGAAGAGGGCTATTTTAAGGTTGATGAAAAATTAGCAAATCTAAAGGATCTTACTAATGAGGAGGGTTGGCTACAATTGGAATTGGCTTATGACGATGAAAATCAAAAGCGATTAGTAACCAATGACAATAGGTTTGCTGCTCAAATGCTTATCCCGTCTGATAAAGCTGAATACGGTGTTATTAGTGATATCGATGATACTATGTTGAAGACAGGTGTAACATCACTTTTAAAATGGCGGGTAATTTTAAATACATTATTTAAAGGTGTGGGTAAACGTACGCCTTTTACAGGTGCTGCAGATTTCTATAAAAAATTACATTTGGGTAAATCTGGGAATGCATCAAACCCTATGTTTTATGTGAGCAATAGTCCGTGGAATTTATACTACTATCTGGAAGCATTTATCAAGAATAATAGTTTCCCAAAAGGCGCCATCCTATTGCGTGATTTTAGGACTCCTTTTGATCGAACGCCAAAACCTGAAAAACCACATAAACAACATGAAATCCGGAATATTTTAAAGACGTATCCAGATTTACAATTTGTTCTTATAGGAGATAGTGGTGAGCACGATGCTGATATTTATATAGAAATAGCCGAAGAATATCCAGAACGTATTAAAGCGATTTATTTGCGAAGTGTAACTCACGAAAAACGTGCTTTTAGAGTACGTGGCCTACTGGAAAAATTTGAAGTAACCCCAGCTCTACTCGTAAAAGATAGCACCGCTGCCGAAGATCATGCCAGAGAGCAAGGTTTAATTATCTAATTTTATTCTTTTTCTGCGTATTTATAATTTTCCTTATCAAAAAAATCAAAGGCTGGCAATGCTTCATTGGAATTAAACGCGTCAAAAAATGTTGCATTATCCCAGTGAGATCCAGTTCCCCATAGCGTACTTGAAGAGGAAGTAACCCAGGCTGGTTCCCAATAAATAACTCCAAGACCTCCTGCTTTTAGAACTTCATTTGTAAGCTTTATCAAGTAATTTTTCTGACCTTGAGGAGTTGCAGGAAAATTAGGAATTATAGCATCTTCTCCAAGAATATTCCCCGCAGCATCTATATTCTCAAGTGTATGTGAGTAAGCGGTTTCTACAATTACAATCTCTTTCTTATAAGTGGTTTTTAGAGAATCTATAGCGCGATGCAAATCACGTAATGCATAAGTTGACCATTTTGAATAATAAGAAAGCCCTATGATGTCAAAATCTGTTACGTCGTTTGTTTGTGCGTCTTTAAACCAATTAAGCGCATTTTCGGGTTGTGCTATATGAAGAACAATCTTTATTGCCGAATTTGATGATTGAGAAAAATCTCTCACAGCTTTGATACCCTTATTTAATAACAATGCATTTCGTCTCCAGTTGATTGTATCATTATTTTCAGAATCTTTAGCCTGAAGAATTTCAATATTGGTTTCATTACCAACTTGAACCCATTGTGGTTGCAGGTTTTCCTTAGCTAATTTTTTTAGTGTTTGATATGTGTAGTTGTAAACACTATCAGCCATTACCTGATCATCCTGGATTTCCTCCCACGCTTTAGGGCGTTCTTGTTTTTGAGGATCTACCCAGAAATCAGAATAATGGAAATCAAGTAAAACAGCAACTCCGGCATCGTGTGCACGTTTTATAGACCGTTTTACATCTTCAAAATTAGAATAAGGTGAATGTTCTGGATTATGCCATAATCGCAAACGAATAATATTTGCACCTTTTTCTGCGAAATAAGAATAAGGATCTATGGTGTCTCCTTCTGAAGTGAAAAATGCGCTCGCATCTTCAATTTCATTAACATACGATAAATCTGCTCCTAATATAGGAGCTTCCGGCTGTTGGATTTGGTTTTTTAAATCACTCTTATTGCAGCTCAAGAATGAAAGAGTTACCAAGAATAGACTAAGGAATAATTTCAGAAAAAAAATATTAATTCTAGAAGAGTCCATTTAATTCTGCATCTATTCTATTTATAATATCACCCAGATCTTCTGGATTGTCGACAAAATTTATGTCGTCTACATCAATAATGAGTAGATTTCCTTTGGTATAATCGTGAATCCACGCCTCATAACGCTCGTTTAATCTGCTTAAGTAGTCTATAGAAATTGAATTTTCATAATCACGACCGCGCTTGTGAATTTGAGCTACTAAATTGGGTATGCTGCTACGTAAATAAATAAGTAAATCTGGCGGATCAACAACGCTTTCCATCAAATCAAATAATGATCTGTAGTTATTAAAATCGCGATTAGTTAACAAACCCATAGCATGTAAGTTAGGAGCAAAAATAAATGCATCCTCATAAATTGTGCGATCTTGAATAATGGCAGTTTCACTATCTTTTATTTCAAGAAGCTGTCTAAATCGGCTATTTAAAAAGTAAATCTGAAGATTAAATGACCAGCGCTCCATCGAATTATAAAAATCATCTAGATAGGGATTGTCAACCACATCTTCAAATTGTGCTTGCCAGTTAAAATGTTTAGCAAGTAGTCGTGTAAGAGTGGTTTTTCCGGCGCCTATATTGCCTGCAATGGCTATGTGCATGAGTTAAAATTTAGGTAGGTTCAGTTTGTAGGTTGAGATTAAATCAGAATGGTAAAGATACAGGATTCCTGCATTCAAATAAAATGCTTTTATATCTTCCGGCAGGTATTTAATGGGTGACCAGTGCTTACTATTTATAGATCTAATAGAGAGTGTATCATCTATAATCGCTATCATTTCTCCTTTTGAATATTGAAAATCACCCAATTTATTGATAGGCTGCTTACTGAGTAAACTACCGTATTGATTGTATTGATATAGAGTATCTGTTGTACGTACCCAGCAGGTGTTATAATCATTTGTAATTGCTAGCGCATTTTGATTCTGAGGAGTAAAATCGATTATGAATGCATTATTTAAGTAATCATATAGTTCAAGACGTTGAGCATCTACATTAAATACCCATAATCGACGATCGCTGGCCGTGCGAGCGTGACTAATATTTCTAAAGTTTTCTAGTTCGTTAAATTGAATACGGGTTATTTCATTTAAGGTATTATCAAGAATTACTGCCGTATTCGTTTCAGCATAAAAAAGGGTGATTCTTAAGGGGTTTAGGAGATCAACATCGCTAATAGTTCCTAATTGTAAATTACTAAACTGAATGGTCGTGCCTGCATTTTCTTTATGTAATGTTTTATTCTTTATATAATATAAACTTTGATAAGTATCTACTCCCACAAAGGTGTCTGCCTGCAGTGAAATTTTCTTACCTAACTCTGATGCTGAGACTACGAGCGAGTCTTGTGCTATCAGAAATCCCGGGATAAACAAACAAATGATGAAAAGCAATCGCATTTGCGAAAATTACAAAAAAATAGAAGGTCCTAACTTTTAAATAGTCAAGTACTTCAACGAGTTAGTTAACATAAATTTTTATAGCGTTAAACCTTTAAGAAATTTAGAAGTCAAAGAGCGATAAACCATATGACTTATGAAAATTCAATCTTTAGTTCTCGCTTTTGTCTTTAGTATTTTAACTACTGCACTTAGCGCACAGACCTTTGATGGAGGTATTGCTACCTATCAATCCAAAACTTCTTTTGATATGGAAGGTTTTGGCGGTCGTGAAATTAGTGAACAACAAAAAAAGCAGTTTGCAGAACGAATAAAAAGTAGGTTAGAAAAGACCTTTACCCTGACTTTTACAAAGGACGAATCTATCTATGAAGAGGTAGAAAAATTAGAAACCCCGGGTGCGGGTGGTGGCGGTATGCGTTTTGGTGGTGGTTTCTCACAAGGAGGCGTTTATAAAAATATAGCAGAGAATGTCTATGCTCGCGAGAATGATTTGATGGGTAAAAACTTTCTTGTAAAAGATACGCTGTCAAAATTAGATTGGAAACTTGAGAAAGAAAGCAAAATGATAGGTCAATATGCAGCATTTAAAGCAACTGCAATACGTAAAACAGACCCAAATCCTTGGGAAGCTATGCGTCCAAGAAGAGGAGGTAGAGAAGAGGAAGAAAAAACTCAAGAGCCTACAGAAGAATTAATTACAGCCTGGTATACACCTCAAATACCGGTAAGTCAAGGTCCCGATGAATTCTGGGGTCTTCCCGGTCTTGTACTGGAAGTTACAGCAGGACGTACAGTTATACTTTGTAATAAAATTGTAATTAACCCTAAAGAGGGTATCGAAATTGATGTTCCTAAAAAAGGAGATAAAGTATCAAGATTAGAGTATGAAAAGATAGTTGCAGAAAAAACTAAAGAAATGGCAGAGCGCCTTGGCAATGGAAGACGTAATGGTCCCGGAGGACGCGGATAATAGAATTTACTTTTAACAATCAACCAACTTTATTTTGTACAATTAACAACCTCAATTAATGAAATATTTCATTGCCTTATTTCTGCTTATTACTTTATCTACAACTGCTCAAAGCGTACGCATTTCAGGAACAGTTAAAGACGATGCAGGAACTCCCCTAGAATTGGCTAACGTAATAGCTACCCACAGCGACACAGGAGAAATGGAGTCGTATGCTATATCTAATACCGCCGGTAAATTTCAATTTAATCTACCATCAGGATATAACTATTCACTGGTTGCTAGTTTTTTAAGACTTGCACCCACTACCCGCGAACTCAACATCGAGAAAGATGCAGATGATATTACTCTCGATTTTGTGCTTTTACCTGCAGAGAACCAACTGGACGATGTGGAAATTGTGTACGAGATGCCCGTTGTAGTTCGAGGAGATACCATTGTATATAATACCGATAGCTTTACCAATGGTACCGAGCAGAAGTTAGGGGATATTCTAAAAAAATTACCCGGAGTTACAGTTAGCGACGATGGAGAAATACAAGTAGAAGGTCAAACGGTATCTAAGGTAATGATAGAAGGAAAAGATTTTTTTGATGGAAGTTCAAAATTAGCTGTAAAAAATATTCCTGCAGATGCATTGAAGAAAGTTGAGGTTTTAAAGAACTTCAATGAGATTGATCAAATGAGAGGTTTAGGAAATGATCAAGATAACGTAGCAATAAACTTAAAATTAAAAGAAGGTAAAAAGAATTTTTGGTTTGGAGAGATTCAAGGTGGTTTAGGAGATGGCGAAAAAACCCGTTACTTGGGTAGTACAAAGCTGTTTTACTACAGCCCTAAAGGAAGTATTAATGTGATTGGAAATACAAATAATACCGGTGATGTGCCTTTCACTTTTAGAGACTATTTGAATTTTACAGGAGGATTTAGAAATTTTAATCAGCGTGGCGGTACCTCGTTTAATATTGCAGATAGCGGATTAAGCTTTTTAACTACCCAAAATAATAGAGCAAGTGAAATCTCTACAAACTTTGGTGCTGCAAACTTTAGCTATGAAGCATCAGACGCTTGGGATATAAGTGGTTTTGCATTGTTTAGCGATAACTCTACAGATTTTATTCAGCGTTCTTTACGTAATTATATTGCTACAGAAGCCACAGAAGTAAACACTGAAACAAGCGAACAGCGCAATCAACTCGGGATGGTAAAATTTAGTTCGATTTATAAACCAAATGATAAGCTTCAGTTAGACTATGATATTTTGGCAAAAAAGTCTGAACAAAGCGAGATGACCGATGCGCTTTCCATATTTACAGATTCAGGTAATGTAGTAACTAACCCTATTACCGAAGAAAAGGATAATAATCCTTTCAGCTTAAATCAAAATCTTAACGCTTACTATACCCTGGATGAGAAAAATATTTTTGCGGGATTTGTACAGCATTTATATCAAAAAGAAGATCCGTTTTATAGTGCCACTGTACAGCAGCAGCCTTTTACGCAAATCCTTCCGCTAGATACAAATCAATCAGATTTTGATATCAATCAGGATAAAATGATTGAGACCAATAAAATAGATAGTAAGATTGATTATTACTACGTGATAAATGATAAGAGCAACCTTAATTTAACTCTTGGTACCACGTTGAGCAGACAAAATTTTAACTCTAATATATTTCAAATTTTGGATAATGGGAGTTTAAACAATTTTGTAGGAGATAGTCTTAATAATGATGTTACCTATAAATTTAGTGATGTATTTGTAGGAGCACATTACAAATTTAAAACAGGCATATTTACATTTACTCCGGGATTAACCTTGCATAATTATACGGTATCATCAGAACAATTAGGGACTGAAACCAGTGAGAGCGAGTTTAAATTACTTCCAGATTTGTATGCAATAGCACAGTTTAAACAAAGTGAAAGTTTACGTCTGGATTACCAGATGACCGCAGATTATACAGATGTAAATAATTTTGCTGAAGGTTATGTGTTTAATAATTATAACCGAATGTTTAGAGGTAATAGAGAGATTGAAAATGCCATTTTTCATTCTGCACGATTAAATTATTTCAACTTCAATATGTTCAACTTCACAAATATTAATGGAGGGTTGAGCTATACAAAGCGTATAGATGCAATAAAAAGTCAAACAGCGATAGACCAGATAAATCAAGCGTCATCTCCTATTAATAGTAATTTTGTTGATGAGGTATTAAGTGCCAACGGTCGATTTCAGAAGACCTTCAGAAAATGGAAAGCAAATTTGAGCGGTAGCGTTTCATATAGCGAGCTTAATAATATTGTAAATGCGCAGCCTACATTATCTCAAAATTTTACCCAAAATTATCAAGGGAGTGTAGAGACTAATTTTAAAAACGCTCCCAACTTTGAAATTGGATATAACCGAAGTATAAATAACTACGAAAACGGTGGTTTAGAGCGTATTTTTTATACAGATCGCCCGTTTGCAAATGTGGATGTAAAATTTTTAAACGGCTTTACATTTACCGCAGATTGGAGTTATTATAATTATTATGATAAAGACGATACTACGCAGAACGAATATTCGTTTATCGAAGCCGGATTGCGCTATCAAAAGCCGGAAAGTAAATGGGAGTTCCGTTTAGACGGTACTAATTTGCTTAACGTAGACTCATTAAACAATGACAGTTTTAATGAGACCTATAGTACAACTACAGAGTATTTTGTACAGCCAAGAATTTTAATGGCATCCATAAAATACAATCTGTAAATCCTAATTAATTAGCGTTAGCAAGGATTAAAAAAACCCGTAAGGTTCTCAAGAACTAAACGGGTTTTTACTTTTTAATAGGTTAGGCTAAACTATAACTGAGCTTTATTGAATTTCATTTCATAGGCTTCAATGGCCTCTGAAATTTTGTCGACATTATCTGACGCTTTTTGATGAGCAGCTTCCATTGCTTTTTCAAGTTCCTTATCGGGATGCTGAAAAAGGTCTGTAATGACATGATTTATTTTATCGATAATGCTTTCCTGGCTATTCTTAATATCCTCCAGTTTGTGAAGCATTCTTTCCATTTCATCATACTTTGCTTGATCCATAATCTTTTAATTTTTATTAAAGATATAGGGATTGAAGCCTGAAAATGCCTCTTTTAACCTCACTTTACAAGTAATTAGGGGCTTTTTAACGGTTTCAATAATTAACTGGAGCTAATTAATATCCTCTATCGTGGGAGACCGTATTCATTAATTCTTCACCCTTTTGTAATCTTTTGTAATTCTTGGCAATTTGCGACGATACAGAAGCTGCATTGCTCATACTTGCAATATGTGGGGTGATAATGATATCCTTATTTTCCCAGAAAGAATGATCTTCAGGTAAAGGCTCTGTATTAAAAACATCTAATGCAGCACCACTTAATTGACCAGTTTTTAATGCTTCGGTTAAATCGTTTTCTACTAAGTGTCCTCCTCGGGCTACATTGATTAAATATGCGCCTTTAGGAAGTTTAGAAAATAATTCAGTATTTAAAATACCTTGAGTTTTTTCAGTTAAAGGAAGTAGGCAGACAAGAATTTCTGCTTCCGATAAAAACGCATCAAGTTCGTTCTGAGAATAACTAGTTATATTTTCAATTTCCTTTTTTGAGTGAGACCAGCCGGTTACTTTAAAGCCTATATTAGTTAGCATAGTTCCCACAGCTTGGCCTAGTGTTCCTAGTCCTAAAATCCCTACACAAACTTCTTTTGCTCTGCGGTATGGAGTAGGTTTCCAATTTGATTGATCTTGTAATGCCGAATAAACTTTTAAATTTCTAATATGATTTAGGCATAGTGCACTTACAAATTCTTGCATATCACTGGCGAGTTTGTCATCTACTACACGAGTAAGAGTCACATCTCCGGGTAATGATTTATCCTCAAATAAATGATCTACACCAGCACCCATTGATCCTATCACTTTTAGATTAGGGTAATCTGCAAAACTTCCTTGTGGAGCTTTCCAGGTAACAGCCATTGTAACCTCATCAGGATTTTCCACCGTCTCGGGAGTTACTACGGTGATTGAAGAATCGGCCTTTTTTAAAGCCTCGATCCACGGTTCATAATTTTTATCGTTACGTATAAGTAGTAATGCCATTATTTTTTTATCTAAAATTAAAAAATGCCATTCAAATTGAATGGCATTAGATAGTGTATTGTGAAGTATTTAAATTTTATAAGCCGAAAGCTTCTTTTACTTTATCTACATAATCCAGTTTTTCCCAAGTAAAGAGTTCAACTTTCTTTGTCACTCTACCACTGTATGGACTTTCAAATATTTTAGTGATTACCTGAGGATCTTTACCCATGTGACCATAGGCTGCAGTCTCTCTGTAAATAGGATTGCGCAATTTTAAACGCTCTTCAATGGCTGCAGGTCGCATATCAAAAAGCTCACGTACTTTTGATGCAATCTCACCATTACTCATACTCACTTTTTTGGTTCCGTAGGTATCAACAAAAATTGAAGTAGGCTCCACTACACCTATTGCATAAGAAACCTGAACCAAAACTTCGTCAGCAACACCGGCAGCTACAAGATTTTTTGCAATGTGTCTTGCTGCGTATGCAGCAGAACGGTCAACTTTACTAGGGTCTTTTCCTGAAAATGCGCCTCCGCCGTGAGCACCTTTTCCACCATAGGTGTCTACAATAATTTTACGACCGGTAAGTCCAGAATCACCATGTGGCCCACCTATTACAAATTTCCCAGTAGGATTTATATGATAGGTAATCTCGTCATTAAATAATTTTGCTAAATCATCTGTAAGTTCTGCCTTAACGCGAGGGATTAAAATAGAAATTATATCTTTTTTAATCTTATCTAGCATTTTTTCGTCCTCATCAAATTCGTCGTGTTGAGTAGAGACTACAATTGCAACGATTTTTTGAGGGATATTATCATCAGAATACTCAATAGTAACCTGTGCCTTTGCGTCTGGCCTTAGGTAGGTAATATCTTTATCTTCACGGCGCAGTTTTGCAAGTTCGATCATAATGCGATGCGATATATCTAAAGCTAGCGGCATATAATTAGCCGTTTCTTTAGTCGCATAGCCAAACATCATTCCTTGATCTCCCGCACCTTGTTCTTCTTTAGAAGCCCTGTCGACTCCTTGATTAATATCTTTAGATTGCTCATGGATCAATGAGATTACTCCACAGCTGTCACCACTAAATTGATATGCACCTTTAGTATAGCCTATGTCATTAATTACACCGCGCGCTATATTTTGAACATCTAAATACGTGTCACTTTTAACTTCTCCAGCCAGAACCACCTGCCCAGTTGTTACAAGTGTCTCGCAAGCAACTTTTGATTCTGGATCAAATGCTAGAAAATTATCTAAAAGCGTATCGCTAATTTGATCTGCAATCTTATCAGGGTGTCCTTCAGACACACTTTCTGAGGTAAATAAGTAAGCCATTCAAGCAAATTTTTCCCAATTAGGGTATTAAGTTTTAGGACGTACCTAAACTCAAAATTAGTTTTGATTTTTATAACTCCTGTGCTCCCACAGCGAATTGTTTTAAATCGAAAAAAGATTTGACGAGGGCTACTTCTGGTAGTTGTTTACTGCCTTTAGCATTTTTTTATACAGGTGTTTAGACTTGTATAAGAGGTTGCAATCAGTCAAATCTTTCCTCAATGAGTTCGCAAATGTATAAATTTAGAAGGTATTACAAAACGACTATTAAAATCTTATGAAAACTTTTCATTTTGTAAATTTAATAGGGTTTACTTGCATATCTGTAAAAGGTTTTGCAATCTTTACGCTCATAAAGTTCAAACACGTATTGAAATGTTATCAAGAAAGGCGGAGGGATAGACCCAATGAAGCCTTAGCAACCCTTCCTACGGGATGAAGGTGCTAAATTCTACAACAGCAATGTGCTGATGATAGATAACCTAACAAGCTATTTTTTCTGAATAGCTTATTTTTCTTAATAACATTTTTCTTGTAATTAGTGCCAGAGCGGCATTATTTGACTTTGGTTTAATTTATTTAATTCAAAAAAGAAAGATGAGTACTCAAAAATTTTCAACACAAGCTTTACACGCCGGTCACGACACTACTACAAATGGAGGTACACGAGCTGTGCCTATTTACCAGACCAGTAGTTATGTTTTTAATGATTCTGATCATGCTGCAGGATTATTTAATCTATCGCAACCCGGTTTTATTTATACACGTTTAAATAATCCTACAAATGATGTTTTAGAGCAACGTCTTGCTGCTTTAGAAGGTGGTATTGCAGCTGTCGTGACAGCCTCTGGAACTGCTGCAATTAACACAGCATTGCTTACACTTTTAAAGCAAGGAGATCATATTGTAGCCTCGAACAGTCTCTATGGAGGAACTTATAATTTATTGAGTGTTACGCTTCCCAGATTTGGTATAACAACCACGTTTGTTAATCCTGATGAGGTTTCAAACTTTGATGCTGCTATACAAGATAACACACGTGCTATTTTTGTAGAATCTTTAGGAAACCCTAAGCTTGATGTTTTAGATCTAGAAGGAATTTCTGCTACAGCTAAAGAACATAAAATTCCTTTAATCGTAGATAATACGGTTGCTTCACCTGCACTTTTAAATCCTATTGCGCACGGGGCAAATATTGTAATTCATTCCCTTACAAAATACATCAATGGAAATGGAACCTCATTGGGCGGGGTTATTATTGATGCAGGAACATTTGACTGGTCTAGCGGAAAATTTCCAGAGTTTACAGAACCTTCTGCCGGCTATCATGGATTAGTATATCATGATGTTTTAGGACCAGCGGCTTTCATTGCAAAAACACGTATTGAAGGATTACGAGATCACGGTGCAGCTTTGAGTCCGTTTAATGCCTTTCAAATAATTCAGGGATTAGAAACTTTAAAAGTCCGTATAAAGCAGCACAGTGAAAATGCACTGGAACTAGCAACTTGGTTAGAGGCACAACCCGAAGTTACTTGGGTTAATTATCCAGGATTAGCAAGTAGCAAATACAATGACTTAGCAAAAAAATACCTTCCACACGGGCAAAGCGGAATTGTAACTTTTGGTCTCAACAGTGGATTTGAAGGTGCAAAGACAGTTGCAGATAAAACAGAAATTTTTTCGCTTCTTGCAAATATTGGAGATACAAAATCATTAATTATTCATCCGGCGAGTACTACCCATCAGCAATTACCTGATGAAGCACAGGAAGCAACCGGTGTTACTAAAGATTTGATTCGTCTTTCTGTGGGTCTTGAGGATGTAGAAGATTTAAAAGCCGATTTAAAGGCAGCATTTGATCAAATTAAATAAGGATCACCGCTTTAATTTATAGATCGCCTGTCTTATAGATAGGCGATTTTAATACTACAATATACCCTAAAATGCTACACAAACTTGAAGTACTCAATTTCACAACACAATCAGGTTATCAATTAAACTTGCCATTGAGTTATGAGACGTTTGGTCAAGAACTGGGGACAGCACCGGTGATTTTAGTGAACCACGCTCTAACCGGAAATTCGCATGTAAGCGGTGATGAGGGCTGGTGGAATGAAATTATAGGTGAGAATAAATGTATAGATACAAATACGTACAGTATTCTTTCTTTTAATATTCCGGGGAATGGTTACGACGGATTCTTAATAGAAAATTATAAAGATTTTGTTGCACAAGATGTGGCGCGTTCTTTTCTAGAAGGACTCAAATTACTTAACATTAATGAGCTTTTTGCAATTATAGGAGGATCACTGGGAGGTGGTATTGCGTGGGAAATGATTGCGCTTCAACCCGATATTACAAAACATTTAATCCCGGTTGCATCAGACTGGAAATCTACAGACTGGCTTATTGCCAATTGCCAGATTCAGGAACAAATATTAAAAAACTCATCGCAGCCGGTTCACGATGCGCGTATGCATGCAATGTTGTGCTACCGAACGCCTGAGTCTTTTAAAAACAAATTTCAGCGCAGCACAAATGAAGACTTGAAAATTTTTAATGTCGAAAGTTGGTTAGACCATCACGGTCATAAATTGAAAGATCGCTTTCAGGTTGCAGCCTACCGCTTAATGAATCAGCTTTTAAAAACTATAGACGTGACACGAGGTCGCGAAGAGTTTAATGAGATTTTAAGCAAGGTTGAAGCAAATATTCATATCATCGGGGTGGACTCAGATCTATTTTTTACACCTGCCGAAAACAGAGAAACCTACAAGCAACTTGCCCAGCATAAAAACAATGTAACGTACGGAGAAATAAATTCGGTACACGGGCACGATGCTTTTTTGATAGAATTTGAGCAGCTCGAGCAATTATTGTATCCTGTTTTTAAAGAAGATTCAGCAAAACTGAAAATTTTAAAATTTGGCGGAAAGTCGTTAGCAAATGGTAACGGTTTAACTACTGTTCTTGAGATTATTCAATCAAAAGTGGCTAATAACGAGCGTATTGCTGTGGTGCTTTCTGCACGCGGTGGTGCAACAGATGAGCTTGAAGCTATCTTAGAAGCTGCTGCTTCAGGTTTAGCTATTGAGCATAGATTTGAGGCATTTAAAACCTACCAACAGCATGACTTTGATGTTGATTTATCTTCAGAATTTTCCGAATTAAAGCGTCTTTTTGAAGGTGTAGCATTACTAGGCGATTACAGCCGAAGGGTAAAAGATGAGGTGTTGTCTTTTGGAGAATTAATTTCAGTAAAAACGGTTACCCATCTTTTGCAAAAGCAAGGTGTTAATGCTCATTTTGCAGACACCAGAAAACTTATAACAACCAATGGTACTTTTGGGAATGCACAACCTAACGATACGCGCTCAAAAGAACAAGTAGTAAAGCATTTTGCTAAGTACAACGGGAATACGGTGCATGTTGTTACCGGTTTTATCGCAAGTAATGAAGATAATCAAACGACCACTTTAGGGAGAAACGGGAGTAATTATACGGCTTCGCTGCTAGCAAATTATCTCGACGCAGGCGAATTGCAAAATTATACCCACGTTGATGGTATTTTTACCGCCAATCCTGATATGGTACCTGATGCTCAGAAAATTGAGCGTTTGACGTATAGCGAAGCAAACGAACTAGCAAATTTTGGGACTTCGGTATTGCATGCAAAAACCATAATCCCCTTAATCGAGAAGAATATTCCCTTACGTATTTTAAACACCTTTAATGCAGATGATACCGGAACATTAATCACTGCACAAACTGAGCAGGAAGGTATTAAATCACTTTCTGTATTGAGTGAGATGGCGTTAATTAATCTGGAAGGCCGCGGACTGTTAGGTAAAGTAGGCGTTGATGCTCGTATATTTAGAGCTTTGGGAAACAGTGGCGTGAGTGTGAGTATTATTGCGCAGGGCTCTTCAGAACGTGGTATAGGCTTAGTCGTAGAATCTAAACAAGCACAGCAAGCTATCGCAGCATTGCGTTTTGAATTTGAAGCAGATTTTCAAAATCAAGATGTAAACCGTATTGAAATTATAGACGAGGTTGCCGTGATATCTATTATTGGGCAAGACTTAAGCACCTTTCACAAACCGTATAGCGAACTGATAAAAAATGGTATTGTGCCGTTACTTTTTAATAATACAGTAACCGGAAGAAATGTGAGTGTTGTTGTGCGTAAGCCCCAATTAAATAAAGCTATTAATGTTGTTCACGGGGAAATTTTTGGCATTGCAAAGAAAATAAATGTGGCCATTTTTGGACAGGGATTAGTAGGTGGTACTCTAATTAATCAGATTCTTGCTTCTGCAGCGACAATCCAAGAGCGCAAAGGGATTTCATTAAATATTTTTGCTATAGCGAATTCTAAAAAAATAGGGCTGGATAAAAATGGGGTTACAGAAGATTGGAAATCACACTTTGATACACATGCAGTAGAGGGCGGAGTCGAGGAAGTTATCGCTTTTGCTAAGGCAAATCACCTTGCTAATTTGATCGCAATAGACAATACAGCGAGTGCTGAGTTTATTACAAATTATATTGATCTTGCTAAAAATGGTTTTGATCTGGTTTCCTCAAATAAAATTGCCAATACGGTAGGTTTTGATTTTTATCAAAAGTTACGCAGGGTTTTAGATGAAAATCAAAAACGCTACTTGTACGAGACTAATGTAGGTGCAGGGCTACCACTAATCGATACGATACGCTTATTGCATCTCTCCGGAGATAATATTACACGTATAAAGGGAGTGTTTAGTGGATCGTTAAGTTACTTATTCAATACGTTTTCTATAGAAGATCGAAGTTTTTCAAATGTACTCCAGGAAGCAATAGATAAAGGTTTTACAGAGCCTGATCCGCGAGAAGATTTGGGAGGCAATGATGTAGGACGTAAACTGTTAATTTTAGCTAGAGAACTCGACTTACACAAAGAACTCAGCGATGTAAATATCGAGAATTTAATTCCAGATCATTTGCGGGATGGGTCGGCTTCAGATTTCTTAGGCAGTTTAAAAGAATTAGATGCTGTTTTTGAATCGCGCAAAAAAGCTTTAAAAGAGGATGAGGTTCTGCGGTATGTTGGCGACCTTTACGGAGATTTATCAAAAGAAGATGGCGGTACACTTGAAGTGAAGCTAGTGACTGTTTCAAAAAATTCTGCTTTAGGCCAGGTAAAAGGCAGCGATAGTATTTTTGAAATTTATACAGAGTCGTATGGCGAAAATCCGTTAGTGATTCAGGGAGCAGGCGCTGGGGCTGCTGTTACTGCCAGAGGAGTTTTTGGTGATATATTGAAACTTGCAGAGCGCAACAATTAAAAGTTTAAAAGATAAAACATCTAGTATGAAAGTTATTCTTGAAAGAAAAAATAGCGATTACCTGTTTGAAGCCAAAGGTGCTTCGGGAAATACAGTAATGATAGATAATAAAACTGTTGATGAAGTACATGGTAGTAGCCCAATGGAATTACTCCTAATGGGAGTAGGCGGATGCAGCGCTATTGATATTATTTCAATATTAAAAAAACAAAAACTAGAGATTGATTCCTACCGTGTTGAGGTAGAGGGTGATCGTAAAGAAGTAGGAGGCGCAAAACCTTTTGAAGCTATGCGCGTTTTAGTTTATCTAGAAGGAGATATCCCGGCAGAAAAGGCATTGCGAGCAGCAAAGCTAAGTTTTGAAAAATACTGTTCGGTTTCAATAACCTTACAAGCGGGTGTTGATATCACTTATAAAGTTTTTCTGAATGGTGAAGAAGTTGCGTAGACTTTAAACAGCCAAGAGTATAAAGAGGGAGAAGCAAGATGTAGTGAAAGTGATTAATATTTCAGAGACAACGAGTTAGTATCCTACGACAACCAGATTATAGAAATGGAATTTGATCAGCATTTTGAGGATTATAAATCTCACAGTTATAGTCTAATATCTAATAGAACAATGAGCAAGCATTTTGAAACCGAAGCAATACGTACCCAATTAAACCGAAGTGAATATTTAGAGCATTCTGTGCCGTTATATTTAACCTCGAGTTTTGTATTTGAAGATGCAGAAGATATGCGGGCATCATTTACCGAAGAAAAGGAGCGCAATATTTACAGTAGGTTTACAAATCCTAATACCAGCGAATTTGTAGATAAGATTTGTAAGCTGGAGGGAGCCGAATCGGGTTATGCATTTGCTACGGGAATGGCTGCTGTTTTTTCAACTTTTGCAGCTCTTTTAGATAGCGGAGATCATATCGTATCTGCTAGATCGGTTTTTGGGTCTACACATTCGCTATTTACCAAGTACCTCCCAAAATGGAATATTGAAACTTCCTATTTTAATGTTAGTGAAGTTGATAAGGCAGAAAGCCTCATAAAGCCTGAAACTAAAATCCTTTATGTAGAATCACCTACAAATCCTGGGTGCGATGTGCTGGATCTTCAGTTTCTGGGAGATTTAGCTAAAAAACACAATTTAATTTTTGTTGTCGATAACTGTTTTGCGACACCCTATTTACAACAACCTATAAAATTCGGTGCAGATTTGGTGATTCATTCGGCAACCAAAATGATTGATGGTCAAGGTCGGGTTCTAGGCGGAGTTACCGTAGGACGCTCAGATTTAATTCGTGAGATCTATTTATTTGCGCGTAATACAGGACCTGCATTGTCTCCGTTTAATGCCTGGGTTCTTTCAAAAAGTTTAGAAACGTTACACGTACGTGCAGATCGGCATTGTGAAAATGCCTTGAAGGTAGCTGAATTTTTAGAAGGTCATGAGCATATCAATATGGTAAAATACCCCTTTTTAAAGTCGCACCCACAATATGAAATCGCCAAAAAACAAATGCGTTTAGGAGGCAATATTGTGGCTTTTGAAGTAAAAGGAGGAATAGATGCCGGTCGTAACTTTTTAAATGCGATTAAAATGTGTTCGCTTTCAGCAAATTTAGGAGATACACGTACAATTGTGACGCATCCTGCATCTACTACGCATAGCAAACTTGCAGAAGAAGACCGTCTTGAAGTAGGTATTACAGATGGTTTAGTACGCTGCTCGGTAGGTCTTGAGCATGTAGAAGACATAATTGCCGATTTAGATCAAGCCTTAAGGGCATAGAATTCTAACTTTTTATCTACTTTTAGGCTGTGTTATCAAAAAAGACGAAGTACGGTTTAAAGGCGTTAGCCTATGTTGCAAAGCATAAGGGAGAGGATCCTGTGCAAATAGGAGCAATCGCAAAAAGTGAAAATATCTCTCAAAAATTTCTGGAGAGTATTATGCTTACGCTACGTAAAGCCGGTTTTCTTGGCAGTAAAAAAGGTAAAGGTGGCGGATATTACCTGAGACGACAACCAGAAGATATTAAGATGGTTGAAGTTATGCGTATCCTGGAAGGTCCGGTTTCTTTAGTTCCCTGCGTGAGTTTAAATTTTTATGAACGTTGCGATGATTGCCCAGATGAGACTACATGTTCTGTGCATAGCCTTATGGTACAGCTACGCGACAGTAATCTTTCCGTTTTAAATAAAAACACTTTAGCAGATCTCATCAAGGAATAGTTGCAGAATTCTCTTTTTATTCCTTAAAAGCTGAAAATCACTTAAAAGTTTCAAAAAACTACCTAAAAGATTTGGTCATAATAAATGCGGGGTCTACTTTTGCTTTATAATCCTACTATTCCGATAGGATTTAAATAAAAAGATGATTTTAGAAATTGAGATATGATTTTAGATCAGGTATATAGCGAGACTAAGAAAGAAAAACCAAAAAAGGCTTCTTTTAATAAAGACGTTTCTTCAGAGAAACCGGCTCGCAGCATTGTAAAATCTATTAGTTGGAGAATTGTGGGTACAATAGATACTGTTCTAATATCTTGGGTAATAACCGGTACGTTAGCTCTGGCATTTTCGATAGGAGCTGTAGAGCTTGTGACAAAAATGGTATTATATTTCTTTCATGAACGTATTTGGAACACTATAAACTGGGGGAAATAATGAGTTATTCAACTGAAAAATTACAGCAGCTTAATTTAGAATTAAGAGATAAATCTCCTGTAGAGATTGCAAAATGGGCAGTAGAAAATGCTCAAAATGCTGTTGTTACAACAAATTTTAGACCCTATGAAGCTGCGATTTTATATGCAGCAAGCGAGGCTAAAAAAGATATTCCTGTGGTGTGGTGTGATACGGGTTACAACACACCTAATACATATAGACACGCTGAAGAAGTCATTGAGCTACTTAAATTAAATATTGACTTATACGTGCCTAAGCAAACCACATCGCATCGTGATATTGTTATGGGTATTCCGCAAATTGACGATCCGTTACATAAAGTGTTTACAGAGCAAGTGAAACTGGAACCTTTTAAACGAGCAATGGCAAATCACAAACCAGACGTCTGGTTTACTAATCTAAGAAAAGGTCAAACGGCCCATCGTGATAATCTTGACATATTAAGTCAGGGAGCAGACGGTATTTTAAAAGTGAGTCCGTTTTATTATTACAGCGATGATGAGTTAGACATCTTTTTGGAGGAGAATAATTTGCCTAACGAACATAAATATTTTGATCCAACAAAAGTTTTGGAGAATCGGGAGTGTGGCTTACACGCCTAAAACAAGTATATAATGAGTAAGATTTTAAAAACAAATGCACTAGAAAGCGAAGCTATTTACATCTTTAGAGAAGTTGTAGCTCAGTTTGAAAATCCGGTATTGTTATTTTCAGGGGGAAAAGACAGTATCACATTAGTGCGTTTAGCGCAAAAAGCATTTTATCCCGGAAAAATTCCTTTTCCATTACTACACGTTGACACCGGACACAATTTTCCCGAAACAATAGAATTTAGAGATCGTCTTGTAGAAGAGTTGGGTTTAAATCTAATTGTGCGTAATGTACAGGATGCTATAGATTCTGGTAAAGTGACAGAAGAGACCGGTAAATACTCAAGCCGAAATATGCTTCAGACTACAACACTTCTCGATGCAATAGAAGAATTTAAATTTGATGCATGTATAGGTGGGGCACGTCGGGATGAAGAAAAAGCCCGGGCTAAAGAACGCATATTTTCAGTACGTGATGATTTTGGACAATGGGATGAGAAAAACCAGCGTCCCGAGCTTTTTGATCTTTTAAATGGAAAGATTGAAATAGGGCAAAATGTACGTGTTTTTCCTATATCAAACTGGACCGAACTTGATGTGTGGAGCTATATTGAGCAGGAGCAAATTGAAATTCCATCTATATACTTTTCGCATAAGCGTAAAACTTTTGTGCGTGACGGCTTGATCTGGAGTGCGTCTAAGTATGTATATCGAGAAGAAGATGAAGAAGTATTAGAACGTATCGTACGTTTTAGAACTGTAGGAGATATGACTTGTACTGCGGCAGTGGAGTCTGAAGCAGATACTATAGAACGAATAGTAAATGAGATTAAAGTTTCTACAATATCAGAACGTGGGGCGCGTATAGACGATAAGCGCTCTGAAGCTGCAATGGAAAAACGTAAACAACAAGGATATTTTTAGACCTTAGAAGGCAGTCTAAACAACAATATTAATAGCAATACAATTACAAAGTGGAAGTTCTAAAAATAGCAACAGCAGGAAGTGTAGATGACGGTAAAAGTACCTTGATAGGGCGCTTGCTTTACGATTCTAAGTCATTAACAGATGATAAATTAGAAGCCATTGAGCGTAATAGCAAAAAGAAAGGATACGATTACCTTGATTTTTCTCTTGCGACAGATGGTCTGGTTGCAGAACGCGAGCAGGGAATAACAATTGATGTGGCTCATATTTATTTTTCTACAAAGAAGAAAAGTTACATTATAGCAGATACACCTGGTCACGTAGAATATACGCGTAACATGGTAACGGGAGCGTCACAGGCTCAAGCATCGATTATATTAATAGATGCGCGTAAAGGTGTTATTGAACAGACCTACCGCCATTTTTTTATAAATAATTTGTTGCGTGTAAAACACGTAATTGTGGCTGTAAATAAAATGGATCTCGTTGATTATGATCAACAGGTTTTTGAAAACATCAAAGCAGATTTTGAAAAGCTTAATGCTCAAAGTAGCTATGATGAACAGCAAATTACATTTATTCCCATTAGCGCATTAAAAGGGGATAATGTTGCTAAAAAGACAAATACAATGTCTTGGTATGAAGGAGTAAGCGTTCTGGATTATTTAGAGGATCTTAAACCGGAATATGATGAATTAACAGCAGCTCGTTTTCCCGTACAAACGGTAATACGTCCCAAAAAAGATGAATTTCATGATTACCGGGGTTATGCTGGTAAAATTTATGGAAGTAGCCTCAAAGTTGGAGATGCGGTAACGGTTTTACCTTCGTTAACTTCATCAAAAATTAAAACCATAGAGTTTTTTGATAAACACTATGAAGAGGCAGTTGCAGGAAGTTCAGTATCTATCACGCTAGAAGATGATATTAATGTTACCCGGGGAGACGTATTAGTAAAATCTGACGAGGTTCCTCAATCATCTAAAACCTTAAAAGCTGCAGTGTGCTGGATGGATGGAAAAGCGCTGGTGCCAGGAGCGAAATATGAAATTCAACATAATTCAAATAGAATCTTAGCTAAAATAGATAGTATCGAAGGTATTATTGCAACCGATTATTCTGGTGAGGATACCAGTAAAAACCAACTTTCATTAAATGAGATTGGTAAGGTTAATTTTAAATTGAGTAAAAATTTATTCTACGACAATTATGCAGATAATAAAGCCGGCGGTTCTTTTATATTAATTGATACACAAAGCAATACTACAGCCGGAGTAGGTTTTATCGGTTAATTTACAATACTATAATTGAAGGCGACTTTTCGCTTTCTTTTTTACTAAAATCCTATAAAACCCATAGGATTTAAATGAATATAAAAATTGTGCTATGCAAAGCTTCAGAACAGAAATTGAAAATCCAGTTGTCGAGAAAGACATTATAGAGCTAGAGAGAAAAATAAGGCTTTTTAAAGATGGTAAAATTGATGAAGAGCGTTTTAGAAGTCTTCGTCTTGCTCGTGGCGTTTATGGTCAACGTCAGGAAGGTGTTCAAATGATACGTATAAAACTACCGTATGGTAAAGTTACAAGTGAACAGCTTTTCAGAATTTCTGATGTTTCTGATGAATATTCAAGAGGGAAATTGCATATCACTACACGCCAGGATATACAAATTCATTATGTGAGTCTAGACCGCACTCCAGAACTTTGGGCAGAACTTGAAAAAAGTGATGTTACATTGCGTGAGGCTTGCGGAAACACCGTGCGTAACGTGACGGCAAGTCCAGATGCGGGGATTAATCCTAACGAGGCTTTTGATGTCTCGCCTTATGCACACGCTACCTTTCAGTTTTTTCTTAGAAATCCTATTTCTCAAGAAATGGGTAGAAAATTTAAAATGTCTTTTTCATCAACAGATGATGACTCCGCTTTAGCATTTATACACGATCTGGGTTTTATACCTAAAATCAAAGACGGCGCACGTGGCTTTAAGGTAATGCTTGGTGGTGGCTTGGGATCGCAGCCGCGACACGCAGATACGCTACACGAATTTTTACCTGTAAATGAGTTGATACCGCTTATCGAAGGTGTGTTACGTGTATTTGATCGTCACGGTGAACGTGCAAGACGTCTTAAAGCTAGGATGAAATTTCTAATAAAAGATCTTGGTGTTGAAGGGTTTATGAATCTTGTAGCAGAAGAGCAAAAGGCACTTTCATACAAAACATTTGAGATTGACACTGCCGAATTTGAACACGCAATTGCAGCACCTTTAGCCGAGGCTCCACAGATAGTTGTTGAAGACACTAAAGCCTTTGAAGCCTGGAAAGCAACAAATGTATTTAAGCAAAAACAAAACGGCTTAGTAGCTATAGGTATTAAAGTTAGATTAGGAGATTTCTCTACTGAAAAAGCGCGTGCTCTAGGAAGTTTAATTAACAAATATGCAGGTGATGAACTGCGATTTACCTTGCGTCAAAATATTTTATTAAGACATATTCCTGAAGCAGCCCTATCTTTTTTCTATACCGAATTAGATAAGCTTGGTTTTGCTCGCCCGGGATACGAGACCACCACAGATATTACTGCATGTCCCGGTACAGACACGTGTAATTTAGGGATTGCAAGTAGTACCGGTATTGCAGATAAACTGGAAGACGTTTTAGTAGCAGAATATCCCGAATATTTAAACAACAAAGAAATTACCATAAAAATAAGTGGTTGTATGAATGCGTGTGGGCAGCACAATATGGCACATATAGGTTTTCAGGGGATGTCTGTACGTACGCCAGACAAGCTTGTGGCACCGGCTCTTCAGGTTTTATTAGGAGGAGGAGTTTTAGGTAATGGTCAAGGGCGCTTTGCAGATAAAGTTATCAAGATACCCAGCAAAAGAGGTCCGCAGGCATTACGCGCTATACTAGATGATTATAAAGAAAACGCTGGAAACTTAGACTTTTTGAGCTATTATGACGAGAAAGGGCAGCGCTATTTTTATGATTTTCTAAAATCATTTTCAGATACAGATAACCTTGTACCCTCAGATTTTATAGACTGGGGAAATGATGAAAAGTATATTCAGGAAGTAGGTGTAGGTGAGTGCGCGGGTGTAGTAATCGATCTAGTTCAAACTTTATTACTCGAGGCAAAAGATAAATTAGGAAGCGCTATAGAGTCTTTTGAAGAAATGAGATGGGCAGATAGTATTTACCATACCTATGCGAGCTTAGTAAATGGCGCAAAAGCAATTTTACTTTCTGAAAACGTAAAAACAAATACACAAGCAAATATTATCGCTGAATTTGACGAAACTTTTAAAGATAATTCGACACTTTCCGTAGCTGGATCTTTTGCCGATTTGGTTTATCAAATTCAAAATAACGAACCTTCTAAAGAGTTTGCAGAATCTTACCTTTCTGATGCAAATGCCTTTTTTGAAAGAGCAGATCTTTTTAGAAAAAATCAACTTGCACATGCTAACTAATAATCCAAAATTAACAGTTGTAGGAGCAGGACCCGGGGATATTGAGCTATTTACTTTAAAGGGTGTAAAAGCCTTACAAAGTGCAAATGTAGTTTTGTACGACGCTTTAGTAAATCCAGAGCTTCTCGATTATGCCCAAAATGCAGAACTTATCTTTGTAGGGAAGCGTAAAGGATGTTACGCTTATCAACAGGAGCAAATAAATGATTTAATTATTTCTCGGGCGAATAGCCACGGTCACGTAGTACGATTAAAAGGTGGAGACCCGTTTATTTTTGGGCGTGGAGCAGAAGAAATGGAAATCGCTGCCGCCGCCGGATTAGAAGTTGCCATGGTACCGGGAATTTCATCGTCATTAGCTGTTCCTGCGTATCAAAATATACCACTTACAAAAAGGGGGAGTGCTGAAAGTTTTTGGGTAATTACCGGGACCACAAAAGATCATAAACTATCTAATGATGTAGCTCTTGCTTCTCAATCTTCGGCCACCGTGGTAATTTTGATGGGAATGAGTAAACTAGGTGAAATCGTAAATCTTTTTACCGCTAGTGGTAAAAAGGAGGTTCCTGTGGCGATAATTCAAAATGGAACTACCGCAGAGGAGCGCATAGGAATAGGAACGATTAAAACAATACAATCTGTTGTAGAAGCGTTAAAACTTACAAATCCATCAATTATTGTGATAGGAGAGGTGGTGAGACATCGTGCACAATTGCTAAATTTGCAGTTAGAATATAATGCAGTATGATAATTGATTCCCAGGAAAATAACACGTTATATCCGGTTTTTCTTAAAGTTAGAAATTTACAGATTCTTATAGTAGGTGGTGGTAATGTGGCTTTAGAGAAGCTTACATTTCTTACAAAATCAAGCCCCGATGCGGTTGTGGAGATGGTAGCACCATTCTTTAGACCAGAAACTTTAGAATTAGCAAATAAGTATAATGTAAAGGTTACTCGTAAGCGTTTTACCCGATCGATGCTAAAAAAGCGACATGTAGTAATTGCAACTACAGATAGCCCGGCAGTAAATAAGAGAATTTACAGAGCGGCCAGAAAGCGCTTTTTACTTTGTAATATTGCAGATGTGCCAGAGCTGTGTGATTTTTATATGGGTGGTATTGTAACCAAAGGAAATGTGAAAATAGCTATTTCTACAAATGGGAAGTCACCAACTACTGCTAAGCGTTTGAGACAGTTTTTTGAAGAGGTTATACCAGAAAACATTGATGATCTGGTTCAAAATCTCAATGAATATAGAAAAACCATTAAAGGAGATTTTGAAGAAAAGGTAGAAACCTTGAATGAGTTTACAAAAGGATTGATTTCCAAAAATTAAAGATAAAGTTGAATGATGAGCTGCTTAAGCTCAAAGAATTAAGAAGATGATAAAAACAGATATACTTATAATTGGAGCTGGACCTACAGGATTATTTACCGTTTTTGAAGCAGGTTTATTAAAATTGAAGTGTCACATTATCGATGCTCTTGCACAACCTGGCGGACAATTATCAGAGATTTATCCTAAGAAACCTATTTACGATATTCCGGGTTTCCCTGAGGTAATGGCAGGAAAACTTATAGATAATCTTATTGAACAAGGAAAACAGTTTCAACCTGGATTTACTCTAGGTGAACGTGCTGAAACGATAGAAAAGCAAGATGATGGTAGTTTTATTGTAACTACAAATAAAGGCACTCAGCATCATACTAAGGTGGTTGCAATCGCGGGAGGTCTGGGGAGCTTTGAGCCTCGTAAACCCTTAATTCCTAATATTCATGAATTTGAAGATAAGGGTGTTGCTTACATGATTAAGGATCCTGAAGTTTACCGTGATAAGAAAGTTGTTATTGCTGGTGGTGGAGATTCTGCTCTTGACTGGAGTATTTATCTGGCTGATATCGCAAAAGAGGTAACCCTAATTCATCGTCGTAACGAATTTAGAGGTGCATTAGATTCTGTTGAAAAAGTTAGAGAATTAAAGTTACTCGGTAAAATAAACTTAATCACTCCGGGAGAAGTCGTAGGTCTTGCAGGTATTGAAAGACTTGATCAGGTGGTAGTAGAAACTCCAGATGGTGAGGTTACTCTTGAAGCAGATGCATTTATTCCTTTATTTGGTCTTTCACCTAAACTAGGACCTATAGGAGATTGGGGATTAGAAATTGAGAAGAATGCTATAAAAGTTAATAATGCACTGGACTATCAAACAAATATTCCTGGTGTTTTTGCAATAGGTGACGTTAATACGTATCCCGGAAAATTAAAATTAATTCTTTGTGGTTTTCACGAAGCGACTATGATGTGCCAAGCAGCATACCAGATTGTCAATCCTGGTAAGCGCTATGTGATGAAATATACTACTGTAAGTGGTATTGATGGTTTTGATGGTACACGTAAGGAAGCAGAGAAAGCAGTTGTACAAGCGATAGATTAAGAAGCGCTACGCAATTTAGATTTAAGGCTCAGCATTGTATTTTTGGTTAATGGCTTTATTAAAAAGTCAACTACCTGAATATAATTCTGAGCCTTTTGCTTATCTAGCTCACTTGTACTGGAGGTTACGATTACCACCTTTGTGGTATTTTGACTTTGAGTTAAAGAATCAAGAAATTCCCAGCCACTAATTTTTGGCATATTTAAATCTAAGAAAATGATATCTGGCTGATGCTCTTCAAGCTCTACTAATGCTTTTTCAGGTAATGTGTAATCGATAACATCTGTTGCCAGTTGGGTTATTTCAATTAGTTTCTTGTTAATGAAATTCGCCATTTGTTGATCATCTACGAGCATTATTTTAAAAGGATCACTCATCGTTATTCCCTATAGTTTTTCCGTAGTATTCAATTTCTTGTTCACTCTTAGCAACGACATTTTTAAAAATAGCGTCAAGTTCTAATGAAGACTCACATAATTTTGGTAAAATCTCATTGCGTAACCCTTGCTCATCATAATAATCTGCTATTTCAAGAAGACCAAGTATTCTACACAGTGGTTCCCTAAGATTATGTGCATTAAGCCGTGATAACTCTAGGATTTTTTTATTTTTAAAACGCAACTCGCGAGTGCGTAGTTCTATGACATTCTGCTGGTTACTGTTTATCTGCTCAATTTCTTTGTTTTTGAGCGCTATCTGCCCTACGGCCTCTTCAAGTCTTTTGTTTTTGAGAATTATCTCCTGATTTAAACAAATCTGTCTATACTTTGAAGTTAATGTGTCCACAAGTAAATGCAAGATGTCTACATCACTATAACTAAATTGCGTTTGGTCATCAGCAATAAGAGATACGCAAACTTTATAATTTGTATAGGGTAAATACCATCCCCAAAGTTGACCGTTATTTAAAGGAACGTGGTTAATATAACCAGGTAATTCTTCAGATGAGATTGCGTTAGAAAAAGGAATTTGATCCTGAAGCAATTTCTTTTCATAGTCTAAAATATCTTCCTGATTCTTATGAGCCCAGATTTCATTTTTTATAAATGTGTAGCCTGTGACAGTATCTTTGTCGAGAAGGATAATTCTGAATATTTTGAAATTGAAAAGGTACTTTAAATTCCTGCTTACCACAGTACTCAAATCTTCAAGGTTATCAACCCTGCTGAGACTTCCAGAAAATTTAGAAAAGGCCTCGTAGGCAATGCGGTACTTTGCGGCAGCTAGATTCAAAAAAAAAGTATTAGGCTTGAGCTTCCATCAACTCATTGTCAATCTTAATTCCTGCAACATCTGCCAGAGTATTGAGCATATTTACAAGATCTGCTTGAGCCATTAACTCCTGTATTTCTGAATCATCAAAACCAGCCTGACGCAGTTGTTCAAAATCCTGATCGGTAATTTGATCGTGGTTTAAAGCAGCTTTGGTTACAATTTTAATTGCCGTACGATAACTTTCTGGTATTAACGGACTTTCTAAATCATTAGTAACTCTAAAGTTTTCGTTTTCACTAATCATCGCACTCATACTGTCTGCAAAAATACCGTGAGCTTGAGCGCAGTATTCACAGTTACGTTCTTTAGATACGTTATAGATGATTAATTGCTTCAATACATTAGGAATATCTCCCTGCATTAAAGTAGATTTTAACTTAGCCCAATTTCCTTTTAGTAAAAGTGGATTTGCACCCTGACATTTAATCCAGTTGAGTACAAATGGTATTTGTAACGTTCTTTTTGTATCGTCATATATTGCTTTAACTTCTTCTGAAGCCTCTTCATAAGAAACAATTTTAAAGCGGGAATTTGAGAGCGTATTGTTGCTAATCATAGATGGGTAAATGGTTTTATTAAGATAGTGAATTTGGGGTCACAAAATTAGTTTAAAATAGTGCTTATACAATCTTGATTATCAATAAAATGTATAATTTTAGAAAATATTAACTCCTTGTTTCTGACATTTAAACTGCTAAATAACTCTCTTTAGCGCAATTATTATTTCGTTATTTTAATTAATGATGAATATTAGTTGTTTAAAATTTATGTATTCTCAAGTTGTTTTATAATCTTTGCAGCCGAGTTCATTATTTATTTAAGTTATCAAGAAAGGCAGAGGGATTAGACCCATTGAAGCCTTAGCAACCCTCCCCTGGAGAAGGTGCTACGTTCTACTCTTTTGATTAAGGGATAGATAACAAAAAAACAAGCCATTCTGGCTTTCCGTTTTATATTCTTGATACTTTATTTATTGCAGGTCTCTCTATTCAGAGAGCGATTGATCAATGAGCTTTTTTAAAGTTTAAAAAAGTATGAGTCAGAATAAACTATATACCGTTTTACAAGAGAGAATTCTAGTTCTTGATGGTGCCATGGGCACTATGTTACAGCGCTACAAATTTTCAGAAGAAGATTTTCGGGGAGAACGATTTAAAAATTGGGAAAGCCCGGTTCAAGGCAACAATGACTTGCTAAGTTTAACCCAGCCCGAAGCCATCGCAGCTGTACACGCTAAATATTTTGAAGCAGGTGCAGATATTGTAGAGACAAACACCTTTAGCGGTACAACTATAGCCATGGCAGATTATGGGATGGAATCTCTTGTGTATGATTTAAATTATGAATCAGCTAAAATAGCCAAATCAGTAGCAGATAAGTTTACGGCAAGTGAGCCTAACAAACCCCGATTTGTAGCAGGAGCAATGGGACCTACAAATAAGACAGCAAGTATGTCTCCAGATGTGAATGATCCCGGATATAGAGCTATTTCTTTTGATGAATTACGTATAGCCTATAAACAACAAGCCGAAGCACTGGTTGATGGGGGTGTTGATATACTTCTAGTAGAAACCATATTTGATACACTTAACGCTAAAGCTGCTTTATTTGCAATTGAAGAACTAAAAGAAGAACGAGATATTGAAATTCCGGTGATGGTGAGTGGTACGATTACCGATGCTTCAGGGCGTACGTTATCTGGACAAACAGCCGAAGCTTTTTTAATATCTATAGGTCATATGCCACTACTTTCTGTTGGTTTTAATTGTGCTTTAGGAGCAGAGCAGTTAACTCCTTATCTCGAGATCGTTTCTGGTAAGTCTGACTTTGCTATCTCTGCATATCCTAACGCAGGACTACCCAATGCTTTTGGAGAATATGATGAAACAGCAGAAGAGATGGCTTCTCAAATTAAAACATACCTAGACAAACAACTTGTTAATATAGTGGGTGGCTGTTGTGGTACCACTCCAGAGCATATACGAGCAATTGCCAATCTGGTAAAAGATTATAAACCCAGACCACTTCCGGCTTTTGCAAAACGTGAAGCAGCATTATAATATATCCTATGATTAATACACCAGAAGCAACGGATAATATTGAGTTTAGACCATTAAAACTAAGTGGTCTCGAACCCTTGATTATTACTCCCGAAAGCAATTTTGTGAATGTAGGAGAACGTACAAATGTTGCTGGATCTCGTAAGTTTTTACGTCTTATAAATGAAGAGAAGTTTGATGAAGCTCTGGCTATTGCAAGAGAGCAGGTAGATAATGGAGCTCAAATCATTGATGTTAATATGGACGATGGTCTTATTGACGGAAAGAAAGCAATGGTGACGTTTCTAAATTTAATTGCTGCAGAGCCAGACATTTCAAGAGTTCCTATTATGATAGATAGCTCAAAGTGGGATATTATTGAAGCAGGTCTACAAGTTGTGCAAGGAAAGTGCGTTGTTAATTCAATAAGCTTAAAAGAAGGAGAATCCGAATTTATAGCACATGCAAAAAAGATTAAGCGCTATGGTGCTGCAGTAGTAGTTATGGCATTTGACGAGGTGGGACAGGCAGATAATTATGATAGACGCCTAGAAATAACAAAACGCAGTTATGATATTTTAGTAAACAAGGTTAATTTTCCTCCAGAAGATATCATTTTTGATCTTAATATTTTTCCCGTCGCTACGGGAATGGACGAGCATAAACTCAACGCCATAGATTTTATAGAGGCTACACGCTGGGTGAAGAATAATCTGCCTTATGCAAGTGTGAGTGGTGGTGTAAGTAATGTATCCTTTAGTTTTAGAGGAAATGATACGGTGCGTGAAGCTATGCACTCGGTATTTTTATATCACGCAATAAAAGCAGGAATGAATATCGGTATTGTAAATCCGTCTATGCTGGAGATTTATGATGATATTCCTAAAGAATTACTTACTCACGTTGAAGATGTTATTTTAAACAGAAGGGATGATGCAACAGAGCGACTTTTAGATTTTGCGGAAAGTGTAAAGGGAACTTCAAAAGAGAAATTTGTTGATCTTGCCTGGCGAGAAGAACCACTGCAAAATAGAATTACTCGAGCATTAGTTAAGGGGATAGACGCGTATATTCTTGAAGATATTGAGGAGGCACGATTGACATCAGAAAAACCGCTACACGTCATAGAAGGACATTTAATGACCGGAATGAACGTTGTGGGAGATTTATTTGGAAGCGGAAAGATGTTTCTTCCGCAGGTTGTAAAGTCTGCACGGGTGATGAAAAAAGCAGTTGCTTATTTACTGCCGTATATCGAAGAAGAAAAACTTAAAAATCCGCCGCCAGCAGATGAGAAAGCAAAATCTAATCTGGTATTGATGGCAACCGTGAAAGGGGATGTACACGACATAGGGAAAAATATTGTGAGCGTCGTTTTAGCGTGTAATAACTACGAGATAATAGATATGGGCGTGATGGTGCCTCCAGAGAAAATTATCGCAACGGCAAAAGAGCGTAACGTAGATATTATAGGTCTTAGTGGTTTAATTACGCCTTCTCTGGACGAGATGGTATTTTTGGCTAAAGAAATGAAGAGACAGAATTTTACGGTACCGCTTTTAATAGGTGGTGCAACGACGAGTAAAGCGCACACAGCCGTAAAAATCGATCCCGAATACCCTGAAGCTGTGGTGCATGTTAATGATGCATCCAGAGCGGTAACTGTAGTTGGAGATTTACTGAATCCCGAATCCAGATTAAAGTATAAATCTGACATTAAAGAAGATTATGCACTTTTTAGAACACGCTTTCTTACCCGCGGAAAAAAACGTGACTTTCTAAGTATAGAGCAAGCCAGAGCTAACAAATGGAAACTTAACTGGGATAATTTTGAAGCTTATAAACCTAATGATTTAGGTATACAGGTAGTAGAAGAATTTGATCTCAATAAGCTTGTGGATTATGTTGACTGGTCTCCATTTTTTAGAAGTTGGGATCTGCACGGTAAATACCCAGAAATTCTTGATGATGAGGTGGTGGGCGCACAAGCACAAGAACTTTTTGCAGATGCTAAGAAGATATTAGAAAAAATTCTAAGCGAGAAGTTGCTCACTGCTAAAGCTGTTTTTGGTCTTTTTAAAGCAAATACAATAAATGACGATGATATTGAGATTGTCACATCAAATTTAAGCGGAGAGCAACAAGAGTTTATTTTTAGAACCCTGCGTCAACAAAGTAAAAAAGCATCGGGTAAACCCAATATTGCACTTTCAGATTTTATAGCTCCAAAAGAAACCGGCAAGCAAGAGTATATGGGATGCTTTTGTGTAACGGCTGGTTTTGGAACACAAGAGTTAGCTGCAAAATATGAAGCAGAGCACGATGATTATAACAGCATTATGGTAAAAGCACTGGCAGATCGTTTTGCAGAGGCTTTTGCAGAATATCTACATAAAGAAGTACGTACTAAACACTGGGGATATGCTAGTGAGGAGGCGTTGAGCAATGCCGAATTAATTAAGGAACAATACAAAGGTATACGGCCTGCCCCGGGATATCCTGCGTGCCCAGATCACTTAGAAAAACTCACGATTTGGGATGTTCTAGATGTTCATAAAAATATAGGCGTAGAGCTTACCGAAAGTTTGGCTATGTGGCCTGCAGCTTCGGTAAGTGGTTATTATTTTGCAAATCCTGAAGCACGTTATTTTGGCTTAGGAAAAATTAAAATGGATCAGGTTAAAGATTTTGCAGAGCGGAAAAATATTGAAGTAAGAATGGCAGAAAAATGGTTAAATCCTAATATTTCTGACGATTAGAATGCGCTAGGGATTGAGCTCTTGCCGGAGCTCGTTGAAGCGGGAGCGAATACAGCGACGAGCGAAAGCCCGACCCAACGGGTAGCGCCCAAAAAATAAAATAATTGTTCAATTAAAAATACCTGAGAAATTCTGTAAAACGAATTAGGGAATATTATGAAAATTACAGAACACATTAAAGCAGCAAATGGAAAAACCTTATTCTCTTTTGAATTAATTCCACCTCGTAAGGGTAAAAGTATCCAGGAGCTTTATAATAACATCGATCCATTAATGGAATTTAAGCCTCCATTTATTGATGTAACTACGTCTCGTGAAGAATATATTTATATAGAAAAAGATGGTCTTTTAGATAAGAAAGTAACGCGTATGCGTCCTGGTACTTTAGGTATTTGCGCTTCTATTAAGCATAAATATAATGTAGATACCGTTCCACATGTACTGTGTGGTGGCTTTACAAAAGAGGAGACCGAATATTTGCTTGTAGACTGCCATTTCTTAGGAATTCATAATGTTATGGCTTTACGCGGTGATGCAATGAAAGAGCAGCAATATTTTGAAGCTACAGATGGTGGTCACGAGTATGCGCTAGGACTTGTAGAGCAGATTGCAGAAATGAATAAAGGGCGTTACTTAAACAATGTTGTTGAAACTTCAGACTGTTCTAATTTCTGTATAGGTGTTGCTGGTTATCCTGAAAAACACCTAGAAGCTCCATCTTTAAAAACAGATTTGAAGCGACTGATTCAAAAAGTAGAAGCAGGTGCAGATTATGTGGTTACACAGATGTTTTTTGATAATAAAAAGTATTTTGAATTTGTAGATCTAGTACGGGCAGAGGGTATAGATATCCCTATAATTCCAGGAATTAAACCTATTGCTGTCAAGCGTCACCTTCAATTATTACCGCAGGTTTTTAAAATTGATCTTCCGCAGGATTTGATAGATGCAGTAGACGATTGCAAGTCAAATACAGAGGTGAGACAAGTAGGGATTGAATGGGCGATACAACAATCTAAAGAGCTTATGGATGGCGGCGCTCCTGTACTTCATTACTATTCTATGGGTAAAAGTGATAATGTACATGCAATTGCTTCTGCACTTTTTTAAGTGACTCCAGATCTTAAATAAATGCATACTTTTGCCGACATTCTATTTTTCAATGAAATATAAATTACTGTTTTTGTTAGTATGTTCTTTTTCGGCATTTAGCCAGGAGATAGAGCAGAAACCCTATAGTTTAGATGCCAATTTTTTTTACGGTACAATTTTACAGCACAATAAAGATCTAGCTCATTTAATTACAGGACATCCTACCGGTGTTATTTTAAGCTACAACCGCAGAACATATGGTTTTAATGACTGGGAAGCGCGTTACAATTATCCTGATTACGGTTTTTCTTTTATAGCTCAAGATCAAAAAAATGAATTTTTAGGAGAGAATTACGGTTTATACGGTCATTTTAATTTTTATGCACTTAATAGAAAATTAATGTTGCGTGTAGGTCAAGGGGTGGCAGTCACTACAAAACCTTTTGATATTGATAAGAATTTCAGGAATAATGCATACGGCTCTACATTGTTGAGTTCGACTTATATTATGATGAACTACAAGCAGCCTAACATCATAGATAAAATAGGATTGCAAACAGGGATTTCCTTAATTCATTATTCTAATGCCAATGTGAAATCTCCTAATGCAAGTACAAATTCGTTTACATTTAACCTAGGTCTTAACTATCAGTTGTCTGATGAAGAGGCGTTTCCTGGATATATTCCAAAAGTAAAAAGCAGGTATTCTGAACCTATTAAGTGGAATCTTGTTTTACGAAGTGGGGTAAATGAGAGCGATTATATAGGCCTTGGACAGCAACCTTTTTTAATAGTTTCCTCGTTTATTGATAAAAGAGTGTCGCATAAAAGCACTTTACAACTGGGAGTAGATCTTTTTTTGAGTCCGTTTTTGAAAGATCAAATAGAGTACGAGAGTATTGCGTTGAAGCAATATAATACGCAGGGAGATGAAGATTGGAAACGTGTAGGGGTGTTTGCCGGTCATGAGCTGCGTCTTAATAAAAATGCTTTTGTCACTCAGCTAGGTTATTATGCGTATTACGATTATGATTTTGAAGGAAGAGTTTATTTTAGAGGTGGTTTAAAGCGTTATTTTACTCCAAAGATATTTGGGGCTGTCACCTTAAAATCTCACGGTGCTAAAGCTGAAGCCGTAGAATTTGGAATAGGTATTAGACCTTAATTTAATAATAAACAGTCCACTTCTTAAATTTCTGAGATTTAAAATCTTTTAGAAGATAGGTTAAACTATCTGCCAGTTTCTTTTTATTTTTTATAAGTAAAACGTTGTTAGTGTCCTTCATAAGAGACTTAAAACGTTCTAGCTGCCCTGATTCATTTATAGGCAAATAATTTTCTTTCCATTTTTGAGTTGTCTCAAATCGTATGTCTCGTTGCGCTTCAAAATTAGAATCGTAAATAGTTATTACTTGTTCTCCAAGATAAAATGGAGCAGAGGAAAGTAGATTATCATAAACCAGCACTTTATAATCTTCATTAGTGCGCTGCTTGTTAATAAACGTATATTCTGGTTTTAGAGCATTAATAATAAAGCTATTTTGACTACTAAAAGCGGTATAAATAAGTACAAGAAAACAGAGCGTCCCTGTGATTAAATAAAGAGATTGTGTAGTAGGATTAGCTTTAAATCTATAAATCATAACATATCCAAATGCCAGAATACCCAATAATAAGCTGATTGAAGATAACCAACTGAAATCCAATTGAGGAATAAAAGGAAAAACTAATACAGCTACCAGCAGGATAGAAAGTGATACTATGAATACGTAGTAATACTCTATTTTATCTGTACGGGAATGATTAATAAAAATGCTTCCGAAGTACATAGCCAAAAATGGATATAAAGGGAGTATGTATAAAAGCAGCTTTGAAGAAAATAAAGAGAATGTAATTAATATCGAAAGTGCTGTAAAGCCTGCGACTTTTGACGGTTTATCAACTTGTAAGGTTTTTCTTTTTTTGCAAATAGTGATAACCACAGGCACAATCCAGGGTAATGCTAGAGCAGGTGCAATAAGAGCATAAAACCAAAAAGGTTTTGCTCTGTGAAAAGTTTCAGCATTTATACTTCGATTTATAATCTGTTCCTGAACAAAGTAATCCCACAGTTCGGGTTTATGGTAAATTATTAGCGCAAACCAAGATCCCGAAACGATAACTAAGGTAATTAGCCCCAGAACGGAATGTATTGAAAAGGCAGGTTTTTCTTTATTAATGATTTTGTAGCAGATCACAAATAGCATAACAGGTAAGAAAGCTACAGGCCCTTTTGTCAAAAATGCCAATCCTAATACTATATAAAAAAGATAAAGCCGTATTTTCTTTTCCTTAAGTTTAAACTGAAGCCAGAAATATATACTCCAAATTATAAAAGTGTTTAAGTAAATATCTGTGGTGAGGTTACGTGCTGCGATAAGAACAATAGGAAAACTAAAATATATAAGTGCTGAAGCTATGGCTACCTTTTCATCTTTAAACCATAGCAATACTATTTTATATATAAGTATAATTTGAAGCAGGAGTGCTACGCTTAGGAAGAAGCGAGCACCATATTCATTAAAGCCAAAAATTTTATACCCTATGGCTGTAATCGCATAGGTAATAGGTGGCTTGTGATAATGCCCTATATTAAGTAAAGAAGGATGAAGATAATTATTGCTTATGGCCATCTCTCTGCCTATCTCGGCATATCTGGCTTCACTACTTTCAGTAAGTCCCCAACTTCCTTGATCCAAATTTAAAACGCAAAATAGTATAAGAAGAATAAGGTAAAATGACTTTTTCAAAATCGTATTTTAAGATGCCTCAAAATTGTAATTTTTTATCGGTTTTACTAAAAAAGAGATTGATAAATTCGGGAGATACGATTTTAGCACACTTGTACATTTGATAAAATTTAGGCTACCTACTGCATTTAGCGTAATTTGCCGCACGATAAAATTAAAGACACATTTTATCTTAAAAGTTTTAGTTATGAGATTTTTCATTGGGCTCTTGGTTTTAGTACTTGTTTCCTGCGGTTCAGATAATATAGGTGACTGTTTTGATTCACAAGGTGATATTGTAGAAGTTACTTACGAGTTACCCGCATTTACTCGATTACGAAGTGAAACTGATGTCATTGTCTATTTAAAACAAGGTCCTGTTCAAAAAGTGGTTTTGAAAACAGGAGAAAATATGCTGAGTGATGCCCAAATAGAAGTAATTGACGGCGACCTTCTAAGACTTAAAAACAATAAGCGATGTAATCTTGTACGAGACTACGAGAATTTTGTAGTGTTTGTGACAACTCCTAACCTTACTGAAATACGTAATGCGTCTGGTCAAGATATCATAGGAGAGGGAGTGCTTGAGTTTCCTTCTTTAACCTTAGTTAGTGATACATCTTTTGATTCTGAAGGTGGTCCTGCACAAAAAAGCGGTAATTTTCACTTAGAGGTAGAATCTACAAATATGGTAATACGCGCTAATGGTAAAAGTGTTTTCTACCTAAGCGGAAGCACTCAAAATTTAAATGCAAATTTTGCCAATGAAGGTCCTAGATTAGAATCTAGAGATTTATTGATTCAAAATTTTGTGTTCTCTCAAACATCTGCAAATAAAATGATTGTTAATCCGCAGGCCAGTATTAAAGGAAGTATTTTTGGTACAGGAGATGTTATTTCTGTCAACAGACCACCTGTTGTTGAGGTAGAAGAACTTTACACCGGCCGTCTTATTTTTGAAGACTAACTTCACTTTATGAAACACATTTTATTGGGTTGCTTATGTATATTTACTTTAGGGCTTCAAGCTCAGGATTTTGATTTTACAGGAGAGAAAAAACCCATTACTTTAGATGCTTCTTATTTCTACGGAACAATTCTAGAACACAATCCAGATATAAATCACCTCATCACTGGGCATCCTACTGGAATGATTTTAAGTTACAACCATAAAACATATGGTTTTAATGAATGGGAGCGTCGCTATAATTACCCCGATTATGGTTTTTCAATGATTTACCAAGATTTAGATAATGAGTTTCTGGGAGAAAATCTGAGTCTTTACGGTCATTTTAATTTCTATTTCCTAAACCGAAATGCCTATTTTAGAATAGGACAAGGTGTGGCATTAGCTGGAAAGCCCTATGATGCCGAAACCAATTACCAAAATAACGCATACGGCACAAGATTGTTGAGTTCGACTTATATAGCGCTTCAATATAATAAGCAAAATATATATAAAGGTTTTGGTGTAAATGCGGGATTTACCGTGGTTCATTATAGTAATGCTAATTTACGAGCGCCAAATAACAGTACAAATACGTTTGCTTTTAATGTGGGAGCAAACTACAATTTAGATCACGAGGAATTTCCGGAGTACATCCCTGAGGGAGAACGCACAAAATATACAGAACCTGTTCATTACAACTTGGTACTTAGAGGAGGTGTCAATGAAAGTGACATTATAGGACAAGGTAGATTTCCGTTTTTTGTTGTTTCGGCATTTGCAGACAAACGTATTAATCACAAGAGTACTTTAGTGGCAGGTACAGATGTATTTTTTGCTTATTTTTTCAAGGAGCTTATAAAGTTGCAAGCTGCCTCTTTTCCAGAGCTTGAAGTAGACGGCGATGAAGATTGGAAACGTGTAGGTTTGTTTGTAGGTCACGAGTTGCGCTTTAATAAAATAGCATTTGTATCTCACTTAGGCTACTATATTTATTATCCTTATGAATTTGAGAATCGTTTATATAATCGACTGGGACTAAAGCGCTATTTTTCTGAAGATGTGTTTGCCTCTGTTACTGTAAAAGCTCACGGTGCAAAAGCAGAAGGTGTCGAATTTAGTGTAGGATATCGATTTTAAACTAACTAGGTGCAACTTAGGTATTTCGGTCTAAAATTGTATTTTCACAGTTAATACATGATGGTGAAATTAAGACTTCTTTTAGCGTTTGTTTTGTGCTTCACAAGCTGTAAAGATCTGGAAACTCAGAAAGTTTCTTCAGATGAATTAGTGCAGGAAGAGCTCAAAACAATTAAAATGAATGAGGTAGAAGAATACCCTTCTTTTGCCATTTGTGATTCGCTTAAAAATCAAGAATTACGATATCAATGCTTTAAAACACAATTAGCACTTAATTTCCAACGCCAGCTTTCAAATAAACCTATCATTGTAGAAACTGAATTAAATGATACAATCTGGCTGTATCTTAGTATAAGTGAAGTAGGGGATTTAAAGATAGAGCGTGTAGAAATCCCAGATACAATTGCACTACAACTTCCTGAACTAGAACTTTGGCTAAAGGATAGTTTAGACTCGTTACCTCGAATTACACCTGCTAATAAGCGCAGTATCCCTGTAAAGACAGCATTTAAAATGCCTGTTTTAGTTAAAGTAGATTAGTCTTTACTTCTTAAAGGATCTACCCTTCCATTCAAATTTCCCAAACTGACTCCAAACTGCAATATAGAGGGTGAAAAAAGGATGTAAAAAAAGCACAACAAAATAATATTTTAAGGGTTCAGTTTGTTTAAAAAGTCTTGCAGTTAAATAGATTAGACAAAAGTCTATGAATAATTTTATTAGGACTATATACCCAATGTCTTTCAGAAAAAACAGACTTGCGATACTGGCAATATTTCCTGTTAATACAAGAAGAGAAGTGCCTATTGCCAAGACACTTGTATAAGCCGATGCTTTTGATGCCCAGCGCTTACGTTGCTGTGAGAGTTGGCTAAATGTAGTTTGTGCGTTTGAGTAAACTAAGGCATCCTTACTTTTCATATAAACAACAGAATCTACGCTGCGATCTGCAAATTTCTGAAGGAGAAACAAATCATCTCCACTCGCAATGTGATTGGTGTTTTGATAACCATTAAGTTTTAAAAATTCGTGTTTTGAGAAAGCCAGGTTTGCGCCATTGCACATAAATGGTTTGTTGAGACCAAAACTTCCTATCGTGGCCCCCTGTAAACTTAAAAAGTCTAATTGCTGAAACACATTAAGAAATCCTTGTTGCGAAAATAATGTTACTGGTCCCGCTATAAATTTTATTAATGGTTGCTTAGCCTTAAAGTCGATTGCATGTAACCAATTTTGAGGAATGCTACAATCTGCATCTGTGGTAACAATCCAGTCAAAAGCAGATAAGGAAATGCCTTTGGTAAGTGCATCTTTCTTGGGTGATCCTGAAAAGCGTACACTATCTACTACTTTTAAATTTAGAGAATGACATTCTTTAAAATTTTGAATAACCTGTAGTGATTGATCGCTCGAGTCATCATTAATTAGCAGAATCTCGTATAAAGACTTCGGGTAATCGAGAGCAAAAAGAGAATTGAGAAGTCGCTCCAGATTTTCAGCTTCATTTCTAAATGGGATTACTATAGTGAACCCAGTAGAAGGTTTGTTATCTATGTTTTGTTCTGAAACCTTATATGTAGGGAGGATTAAAAATCCGTAGCAGAAGAATGCTATAAGAATAACATAGAGGATTAGGCAAGCTTCTAGAAGGATCACGCTTATTATGTTTAGCTTTGTGTTTGCTTCAAAGATGTAAAAAAATAAGTTTGAAATCAGAAAAAATCATTTTAGGTATCGATCCGGGAACCACAATTATGGGGTTTGGTCTTATACGCGTAGTAAATAAGAAAATGGAGTTTATGCAACTCAACGAATTGATGTTAAAAAAGTATGATGATCCTTACGTTAAACTCAAACTTATATTTGAACGTACTATAGAATTAATAGACACTTATCATCCTGATGAGATGGCTCTTGAAGCTCCGTTTTTTGGTAAAAATGTGCAATCGATGCTAAAGCTGGGACGAGCTCAGGGAGTTGCTATGGCTGCTGGATTGTCACGACAGATACCGGTAACCGAATATTTACCTAAAAAGATTAAAATGGCAATTACCGGTAATGGAAATGCCAGTAAAGAGCAAGTAGCAAAAATGCTTCAGAGTTTGCTAGGTCTTAAAACACTGCCTAAAAATCTGGATAGTACAGATGGTCTCGCAGCAGCTGTTTGTCATCATTTTAATTCAGGTCGAGTTGAGGTTGGTAAAAGTTACACAGGTTGGGATGCTTTTGTAAAGCAAAATGAAAAACGTGTGGTTTCTGCTAAACCGGCAAAAGGTCTTTAATACTTATGTATGGATAAAGTTTTTGTAAATGAAACAGGTAACGCAACTCCTGAGTCTAAGCAGTTAGGGCTCTACATTCATATACCCTTTTGCAAACAGGCGTGTCATTATTGTGATTTTCATTTTTCTACTTCATTAGGCAAAAAGAAGGAACTTGTTGATGCTCTTTGTAAAGAACTCGTTTTGAGAAAAGATGAAATTGCAGGAGTCGTACAAACTATATACTTTGGAGGTGGTACTCCTAGTTTATTAAATGCTGAAGAGCTAGAACAAATCTTCACAACAATAGCAGCTAATTTTAATATAGGAAAGAATCCTGAAATTACGCTAGAGGCAAATCCAGATGATTTAACCGAAGAAAAATTAGTGATCTTTGCTAATTCAAAAATCAACCGACTAAGCATAGGTGTGCAGTCCTTTTTTGAAGAAGATTTAAAGTTGATGAATCGTGCACATAACGCGACTGAAGCCGTAAAATCGCTTGAACTTGCAAAAAAATACTTCGATAATATTTCAATAGATCTCATTTATGGTATGCCAGAAATGAGTGACGACCGCTGGAAAAAAAATCTAGATCAGGCTATTGCTCTAGATATTCCTCACATCTCCAGCTATGCGCTTACCGTAGAGCCTAATACTGCACTTTATAAGTTTATTGAAAAAGGAGTTGTCAAACCCGTAGATGACGCTGTAGCTCAAGCTCATTTTGAAATTTTAATCGATCGTATGCAGCTGGAAGGTTTCGAGAATTATGAATTTTCAAATTTTGGAAGACAAGGTTATTTCTCTCAGAACAACACGGCTTATTGGACCGGGAAATCGTATTTAGGTATAGGACCTTCTGCACACAGTTATGATGGTTCTGTGCGTAGTTGGAACATAAATAACAACCCAAAGTATATAGAGGAAATTCAGTCTAATAAATTACCTATCGAGCGCGAATCATTATCAGTTACAGATAAATATAACGAGTATGTAATGACTGGTTTGCGTACCATTTGGGGTATTTCTCTTGATCACATTAAAATAAACTTCGGAATAAAATATAAGGAGTATGCAGTAGAGCAGGCAAAAAAACACATTGAAGCGCATTTATTATTTGTTGATGGGGAGCGTATACTCGTTACAAAAAAAGGGAAATTTTTGAGCGATGGTTTGGCAAGTGACTTGTTTTTAATTAACCTTTCCTAACTTTATTGGAAACTTATAAGTAGTACTATTTATTCAGAACATATGCGGGCAAAAGTAGAAATCGATAATAGAGAATATGCGGTAGATTTTTCAAAACCCATAGACATAAGCATTCCGTTAGTAAACGGAGCAATAAATCCTGTTGCATGGTATCTGGATGCTCCTAAAATAGAACCTGTAAAAGAAGGAAAATGGATAGCTGCCGTAGCGCAGGGAGCTGTTGTTAATTTTAATAATATTTATTTTAACCCACATGGACATGGAACGCATACCGAATGTGTGGGTCACATAACCGAAAAAGTTCACAGCATTAATCAAAGTTTAAAGACCTTTATGTTTAGTGCAGAAGTGATCACTTTAATTCCAGAAGCTCAGGGAGAAGATCTTGTTTTTACAAAAATGCAAGTGGCAAAAACTCTTGGCAGCAAACGACCTCAAGCCTTAGTGCTGCGTACCTTGCCCAATACGTCTAGTAAAAAAAGCAGAAAATGGTCAAATACAAACTGGCCTTATCTTCTAGATGAAGCGGTAGGTTATCTTAGAGAATGTGGGATTAAGCACTTGCTTTTAGACTTGCCTAGTGTAGATAGAGAAAAAGATGAAGGGGCACTCGCTTCTCATAAGGCATTTTGGGATGTAAATGGAACGTTGCGAATGGATGCAACAATCACAGAGATGATTTTTGTGCCGCACACCGTGTCTGATGGTTCCTACTTGCTTAACCTGCAGATAGCATCTTTTGAAAATGACGCAGCACCTAGTAAACCGGTATTATATGCTTTGGAATAATGAATAATTTCACTAGAGATTAAAGACGTTCAAATAGTCTAAAATAGGTTTTAAGAAAATGCGTCTAAGCTAAATTACAAACTAGCCTTATCTTTGTTTTTATGGAATATTTATTCATTGGATTAGCTTTAGGAAGTGTAATCGCCTATTTCGTTTTTAATCGCTTTAATAAAGGTCAGCGTAAGCAGGATGCCCAGCAACAGTCGGTTGTTTTGATGGAAAAGATACGCAACGTCTGTAAATTCATAACAGTTGAGGGTGATTTTTCAGAAATCTATCATTACCAAAATGTAAAAGATAAGTGGTTAAATCTTTTTCTCGGAAGTAAAAAAGCGCTCGTGCTTATAGATGCCAAAGCATATATTGGTTTTGATCTTACCAAAATTAAAATGCATCCAGATATTCCAAACAGGACGATTATATTAACAGACTTTCCACAACCCGAATTATTAAGTATAGAAACAGATTTTAAGTACTATGATAAAAAGGAAGGTTGGGCAAATCCATTTACTTCAACAGATTTAACTGAAATTAATAGAGAAGCAAAACAGCAAATAGTAGATAAAGTACCGCAAAGCGGACTTTTTGCTGAGGCATCAAAGCAAGCTTTAAGTACTGTTGCCTTAATGGAAAACCTAGTGCAAACCATAGGGTGGAAGCTCGACTACAATGCGCTTCAGAATTCCGTAGAGCAACCTAAAATAGCATCAAAAAATGAATACTAGAAAATGGAGTGTGCAACTCGCTGATGAAGCAGGTATTGCCACCCTCAATAAACTGGCTCATATTATATGGCCAATTACATTTAAAGATATTTTAAAGCCGGCGCAAATAAGCTATATGCTTGAGTTGATGTATAGCATAGATTCTTTAAAACAGCAGCAGGAGCAAGGCTGCAGACTCTATATCCTTTCTGCAGACGATGAGCCTATAGGTTACTTGTCTTTAGAGCACGAGACAGGAACTTCTCGCCTACAAAAAACAGATCTGACAAAAGTGCATAAGATTTATGTATTACCTGCCTACCACGGTACCGGAGCAGGGAGATTTCTTATGGATTTTGCTCTGGATGAAGCACGACGATATAAAAGCTCTGGAGTTTTTTTAAATGTTAATCGATATAATAAAGCAACAGGTTTTTATGAGCATTACGGTTTTAATATCGCGTATAGCGAGGATATAAACATTGGCGATGGCTACCTGATGGAAGACTATGTAATGTATCATCCTTTTATTTAATAAATGCTGAATGAGGATGGATATAGAAAGCTATCGCGAATATTGCATCAATAAAAAAGGTGCATCAGAGACATTTCCATTTGATGAGGATACGCTTGTCTTTAAGGTTATGGGCAAGATGTTTGCCTTAAGTAGTCTCACCAGTTGGGAAGAAGGTCAACCACGGATTAACTTAAAATGTGACCCAGAAAAAGCATTGCAATTACGTACAGATTACCCGGATAGTATTTTCCCGGGATATCATATGAGTAAAGTGCACTGGAACACAATTGTAATGAATGGAGAACTAAACCCAAAACAGTTAAAAGAATTTATAGATGATAGCTACACGCTAATCATTAGCAGTCTAAGCAAAAAGCTTAGAGAAGAATTAAAAAGTAGTGATTAGGGGCTTAGTTATCTTGATTATATAGATATTAATAACGAGCTGCCAGAACGCAAAATAATTAATAAAAAATCTTGAAGCTGTGATTTGTACAAGCTTCCAAACCTATGCAAAATCCTAGAGAATCATATTTGGACCTCATAGAAACCTATACAGGTGAATTAGAAAAAATAAAATCAAAATTAATGCAAAGCAGCATGTTGAGGCTTGCAATATTTCTTGCAGCAGCATTTGCAATATATTTTTTCTGGTCTAATTCACAAATAGTAATTGGAATAGTAATAGCAGTGATAATCTTGTTTCTAATTCTAGTTTCAAGACACTCTAATCTTCAATATAAGCGTGACTTTTTTCAGCAATTAATTCAGATTAATGAAACCGAATTAAAAGTTTTAGATAGGCAATTTCACGATCTCCCAGATGGGGAGAATCATAAGAATCCACAACATCCATTTAGTCTTGATATTGATTTATTTGGTCGGGGCTCTTTTTATCAATATATCAACAGAAGCGGCTTAAAAAGTGGCGAACGGAAGTTGGTAGAACTACTTACTGCAAATAGTATATCTAATATAGAGCAAAAACAAAAGGCCATACGCGAACTTGCAGATAATCTAGAGTGGCGCCAAAATTATCTGGCCACTGCAGCTCTGGTAAAAACTACTACATCTTCAGAATCAATTATCAAGTGGTTGAAAAATTATACTGGCTTTGCACCACGTATGATGAAGTGGTTGCCTAACCTTTTTTCGGCCGTATCTCTGGTATTATTTATTTTAATGTATTTCGATTTTATACCAGAAAGTGTATTGATAGGGTGGTTTTTTCTAGGTCTTATTATCACCGGTATTTATGTAAAAAAAGTAAACAGCTTATGGGATAATTCGGGCAAAGCACAATCTACATTTGAGCAGTATTATAAATTGATGCTTCTTTTAGAAAAACAGGAGTTTAAATCAGAATACCTAAAAGCGCAACAGCAGAAGATTAAATCTGAGAAAGCTAATGCATCTGGAGTTATTAAGCAGTTTTCAAAAATGCTGGGAACGTTAGATCAGCGTTCTAATTTACTGGTAGGAACTTTTATGAATGCGTTTTTTTTATCAGATCTAAGACAAGTATATAAGATAGAACAATGGATAAAAACAAATGCAGATAAGGTAGAAGAATGGTTTGATGTTATTGCCTTCTTTGACTCTCAAAACAGTCTGGGAAATTTTAGTTTCAATCATCCACAATACACATATGCAAAAATCACAAATACGGGGACGACTTTTAAAGCAACTGGTTTAGCACATCCGCTATTAGACCCTAAAAAAGCTGTTACAAATGATTTTGAAATTGATAACAAGCAATTCTTTATCATCACAGGAGCTAATATGGCAGGCAAGAGTACCTTTTTACGCACCGTATCTCTAAGTATCGTAATGAGCAATGTGGGGCTTCCAATATGTGCAGATTCTGTAACATATACTCCCATAAAATTGATAACAAGTATGCGCACCAGCGATTCACTTACCGATGATGAATCCTATTTCTTTTCAGAATTAAAGAGGCTTCAATTCATAGTAAATGCAATTAAAAGCGATACCTACTTTATCATTCTAGATGAAATTTTAAAAGGAACAAACAGCACCGATAAAGCTATAGGCTCCCGTAAATTTATCGAAAAGCTTGTAGGCTCGCATTCTACAGGTATAATTGCAACTCATGATCTTAGTCTTTGCGAGGCAGCAGATGATCTGGATCAGGTAAAAAACTATTACTTTGATGCGCAGATTAAAGATGACGAACTATTTTTTGATTATACGTTTAAGAAGGGTATTTGTCAAAATATGAATGCTTCTTTTCTCCTTCGGAAGATGAATATTATAGACGCTTAATATGGATTCATTAACTCAAATTGTTTTAGGTGCTGCAGTGGGTGAGGCGGTTCTAGGGAAAAAAGTGGGGAATAAAGCCATGCTTTATGGAGCAATTGCAGGTACGATTCCAGATCTAGATACGATCGTAGGTGAATTTCTCGATCCCTTGACAGCTATTGAGATTCATAGGGGAATTAGTCATTCTATAGTCTTTAGCCTGTTAATGGCACCCATATTGGGGTGGATTGTAGCAAAAATTCACAGAAAAGAAATAGCTACCTGGCAAAATTGGTCTTGGTTGTTTTTCTGGGGTTTAGTAACGCATCCATTGCTTGATGCGCACACAACTTGGGGAACTCAGTTGTTTTGGCCATTTGATTTGCGACTCGCTTATCAAAATATTTTTGTGATAGATCCGCTTTATACAGTGCCTTTTCTATTTTTTTTAATCTTGGCTTTACGGCTCCCTAAAACATCAGAAAAACGCAGAAAGTGGAACCGCCTCGGTCTTATTGTAAGTACGTCTTATATGGTTCTCACCTTACTATTAAAATGGATAAGTTTTGGCAAGTTTGAGCAGGCTTTAGCAGATCAAAATATACAATATGCAGAGTTAGATACACGGCCTGCAGCTTTCAATACCATACTATGGTATGCTAATATTGATGCCGGAGACAAGTATCTTTTAGCAGATTATTCTTTTTTTGATACACAACCCATAACATTTAGAGAAGTACCTAAAAACCACAATTTGCTTGGAGAACTTGCAGCATCTAAAACCGTAAAACGTCTTGCAAAGATTGCCGAAAACTGGTATGCCATCGAAGTGAGAAATGGAGATTTTTACTTTAATGATTTACGTTTTGGAACTTATGATCTGGAAGCGAAAGATTTAAAGTTTGTATTCAGCTATAAATTGATTCCAAACTCAAACGGAGCACTCAAAATACAAGAAGCAGAGCGCGATCCGGAGGCTATGAAAGAAGTCTTAACCGGTCTCTGGTCTAGAATATGGGGAAATTAAAATTGCGAGAACTTAAAATAAATACATACAATTATGCACTACAAATTATCTGAAATCACATCAAAAGAAATAATGCCGGGATATAACGGTAAACTGGTTCATACACAAAACACATCGTTGGCTTTTTGGGAAGTACAAGAAGGTGCTGAGGTTCCTGAGCATAGTCATATGAATGAACAAATCATGCATGTTATAGAAGGTGAATTTGAATTTACTTTAGACGGAGAAACAAAGGTGTATTATTCTGGAGATATCGTAGTGATTGCTCCACATTTAAAGCATAGCGGTAAGGCTCTTACTCCTTGTAAACTTCTGGATGTATTTAGTCCTACCCGAGAAGAATACAGATAAGGTTTAAAATTTATTCTAGAAATTTTGATAAGTAGATAAGCAATTAAAACGACCAGATCATGAATATAGATTTAAGCGGTAAAAAGGCACTAGTAGGTGGGAGTACTTCCGGAATAGGAAAAGCAATTGCATTACAATTAGCAGCGAGTGGCGCTAGTGTAACGCTGATGTCTAGATCTAAAGAAAAGCTAGAAGCTGTAAAGGAACAATTGCCATTAATTAAAGGTCAACATCACCAGATTTTAGTTGTAGATTTTACAGACTTTGAGTCGTATAAAAATATTATCACAAAATACTTTGAGAATAATCACATAGATATTCTGGTAAATAATACACAAGGTCCTGCCTCTGGGACTGCATTAGATAAAGAGGTTTCAGATTATCAGCAGGCTTTTGATTTGTTATTCAAAACCGTTGTTTTAACCACAGAATTAGCTTTAAACGGAATGCGCAACGCACAATGGGGTCGTGTGATTAATGTAGCTTCGGTGTCTGTAAAAGAACCTTTATCGTATTTAGTTTTGTCTAATAGCATACGAGCTGCAGTTGTTACCTGGGCAAAAAGTCTCGCTTCAGAAGTAGGTCAAGACCAAATCACAGTAAACAGTATTCTCACCGGGTATTTTGATACCGAACGTATCACATCGCTCAATGCACAAAAAGCCCAGGAACAAGGTGTTTCAGAAGAGGAAGTCTTAAAACAAATGGAAGCAAAAGTACCGGTACGCCGTATCGGTAAACCGGAGGAATATGGCTTTTTAGTTTCCTTTTTAGCTTCAGAGCAGGCTTCTTATATCACAGGAACGCAAATTCCTATAGACGGTGGTTTACTAAGTAGCTTGTAAATAAATAGAATATTAAACCCGAGAGCTGTTAATACGTACTTAGCTGCTAGGATTAGAGTTTAGCTAACTGCTTTTTTTCAATCCACGAAATATTAGATTTTGTAAAAAGTAAATTAGTTTCGCTTTTATGAAAACGCGCTTTTGAATTAGTAAAATCAAGAGTGTAGTTTTCATTTAAGTCTGTAGATTCGGTAGTAAAAAAGATATACTTACCTTCTTGTCGCCACGTTCCTTTACCATACTGGTTTTCTTCCTTGCAAATTTTACAAATAAGTTTTCGGTAAAAATGAAATTCAAATCTACCGGCAGGATTAAGTGTTAACTCATAAACGATTACTCCACCATCATCAATATTAATAATTTGATTGTAGTTTCCTGAAAAATTTTGAGCTTGAGCACAATAGCTCATGAAGATGAAAGCAACATAAAGGAAGTAGTTCATAGTAGAAGTTTAAAAATCAGCATCAAAAAGTATTCCAATTAGGCAACACGTTTTTTATAGGCTCGCGGACTTATACCTTTTTGTTTTTTGAAATAACGATTAAAATTAGAAACCGAATTAAAACCACAACTGTAAGCGATAGTTGCGATAGCCTCTTGATCTCCAGTAGTGCGTAGCATTTGACAAGCGTGTTCTATACGCAACTCGAGCAAAAACTGATTGAAGGTTTTATTAGTTCGTTCTTTAAAAAACCTACAGAAAGCAGTTGGACTCATTACGGCGATCTCAGAAATTTCTGAAAGGCTAATGCGTTCTCTAAAATGAGTTAAGCAATAATCAAATACGGTGCTCATACGCTGCCCTTCAGTATCTGTATAGTTGGAGTTTTTAGTAAAATTAGAAAGGAGTTCTTTTTTAGCGTTATTTAAATGATAAAGCAAACGCATAAAACCCATAAAACGTTTGAGGTTAGCATTATTTTTTATGATTAGAAACTCTTTCAATAATCGATCGTTACTGTCTAAAACCTTAAACCCCGAGGCAGCCTTTTTAAAGAAAGAATTAAAATCTTTTAACTCTTCAGTTTCAAAAAAAGAAGTGCCGAAACCTTCCCGGTTAAAAAATACAGTAAGCATATGTGAAAGGTGCTCGGCATTTGCATCGCTTCTAAATACGTGAGGCAAGTTTCCGCCAAAAACTAAAATATCACCCGTGTTAAAGCGAGATATAGTATCGCCTACAAGCAGTTTACCACTGCCAGAAACAATATAACTTATCTGTATTTCGGGATGTTGATGTAATTGATCGTAAAACGAGGGTTCAAGATCTTCTTGAAAGATGAGCGCGTTATTATCCGATTTGGGTATTTTAAAAGGTAAAACTTTCAATTCGTAATATTTGACGTGAAATTCTGTTAAAAATGAGTAATTAGGTTAATATATGCAAACTTCTGGCTAAAAACTACAAAATCAATTCTTAGAAAGGCTGTTACTTTTGTTTAAGTAACAAACATCAGAAACTATGCAAATTAATTGGGAAGGCGTGATGCCGGCAGTAACCACAAAGTTTACAGCAGACGATAAATTAGATCTTGATTTATTTGAAATTAATATTAAAGCACAACTTGACGCCGGTGTGCACGGTATTGTTCTAGGTGGTACGCTTGGTGAAGCAAGTACATTAACAGACGAAGAAAAGAGCATCTTAACACGTAAAACTGTAGAGATCGTAGCTGGCAGTGTTCCCGTGATGATGAATATTGCCGAGCAAACTACAAAAGGAGCAATTGCAGCAGCAGCTCAGGCAAAAAAAGATGGTGCAAATGGTTTAATGATGTTGCCTCCTATGCGCTACAAAGCAAATGATGCAGAAACTGTGGCTTATTTTAAAGCAGTTGCGCAAAGTACTAGCTTGCCTATAATGGTTTATAATAATCCTATAGATTACAAGATAGAAGTAACACTTGATATGTTTGAAGACTTACTACAAGAAGCAAATATTGTTGCTGTTAAAGAGTCTACCCGCGATATTTCTAATGTAACGCGAATTAAAAATCGTTTTGGTGATCGTTTAAAAATTATGACCGGTGTAGATACACTGGCTCTTGAGAGTTTATTGATGGGAGCAGACGGCTGGGTTGCCGGCTTGGTTTGTGCATTTCCGGCAGAGACGGTTGCTATTTATGAATTGCAAAAAGCAGGACGTATTGCAGAAGCCTTAGAAATTTACCGATGGTTTTTGCCGCTTTTAGAATTAGATATAGATGCCCAACTCGTGCAAAATATTAAACTTGCTGAAGTGCATACAAATATAGGTTCTGAACACGTGCGTGCACCGCGTCTTCCTTTATCTGGAGCACGCCGTGAAGAAGTACTTAATATTATTAGGCTTGGGTTAGCGAGCCGGCCTAAATTGCCAGATTACAAAAATTTAAGTACAAGTGCTTCTGTATAACAATTGCGTAACCTAAATTGGTAAACAAATGAATTTGAAGTAAATGGCATAATTTTATGATTAGCTATTAAAACTGTAAAACCGAGAGGTTCTGAACTGAAATCACAGTTATATGGCTTATAAAAACCATCTACACGAATTATATAGAACTGATTTATAAAGATTTTAATCAGATACTTGATTAAACAAAAAATAGAGCTAAAAGAAATTGAACACAATGATCACAGGTAAAAATTATATTGGGAGTAAAATTTCTGCGGAAGGCAACGTAAAATATACTACTACAAACCCAAAATTAAATACGGAAAACGAGTGGATATTTACTGAAGCTAGCGAAGCTGAAGTTGATGCTGCTGCTACATTAGCTGCTGAAGCTTTTGAAGTGTATAAAAATAAAACCGATGCCGAACGTGCTCTTTTTTTACGTCAAATTGCCATAGAGATTGAAGACTTGGGTCAACAACTTATCAATGCATACACTACAGAATCTGGTCTTCCGGAAGGTAGAGCAATGGGAGAGCGTGGTCGCACAATAGGTCAATTAAATGCGTTTGCATCGCTTTTAGAGCAAGGTGACTGGGTACAGGCAACATTAGATTTAGCAGATCCTAATCGTACACCTGCACCTAAACCCGATTTACGTAAAATGCAGATTGCGATGGGTCCCGTAGCTGTTTTTGGTGCGAGTAATTTTCCGTTTGCATTTTCAACAGCAGGAGGGGATACGGCAAGTGCACTTGCAGCGGGTTGCCCGGTAATTGTAAAAAGCCATCCTATGCACGCTGCTACTGGTGAGTTAGTTGCTTTGGCGATTATTAAAGCAGCTCAAAAAACCGGAATGCCGGAAGGTGTGTTTTCTAATTTAAATAGTAAAGGAATAACTGTAGGCGAGCAACTTGTAAAACACGCGGCAATTAAAGGTGTTGGTTTTACAGGAAGCATAAAAGCGGGTAAAGCATTGTGCAAGATTGCTGCAAACCGAGAAGAACCTATTCCGGTTTATGCAGAAATGGGAAGTATTAATCCAGTAGTTCTCTTACCAGAAGCACTAAAAGCAAGTGGAGAATCCTGGGCTCAAAAATATGCAGCGAGTATAAATATGGGAGCAGGTCAGTTTTGTACAAATCCCGGACTTATTCTGGGTATTGCAAGTACTGAGTTAGATAACTTTGGGAAGCATTTAGCTTCGGGTATAGATGAGCAGGCAGCAAGCTGTATGCTACATCCTAATATTCATTCGGCTTACGAGACTAGTAAACAAAAAATGCTTGATGCCCCAGAAACCGAAGTTCTCGCAGTAAAACTGGCTACATACGGTGCAAACGATGGGAAGCCTACACTTGTAAAAGTAAGTGGAGAGGCTTTTTTAGAAAATAAAGATTTACATACTGAGGTTTTTGGACCTTTTTCGATGCTGGTTGCTTGTGATTCACAAACCCAGTTAGTGGAAGTCTTAAATCAATTAGAAGGGCAGTTAACAGGTTCCTTGATAGGTGATAGTTCTGAGGTTACCAAATACAGTAAAGTTATTGATGCATTACGCTCCCGAGTAGGAAGAATACTTTTTAATGGCGTTCCCACGGGCGTTGAGGTATGTTCCGCAATGCATCATGGTGGTCCTTTTCCTGCTTCCTCAGATTCTAAATTCACCTCTGTAGGGAATGACGCTATCTATCGATGGGTGCGTCCTGTTTCTTACCAGGATTGGCCACAAGAGATTTTACCAGCCGCCTTGCAAGATGATAACCCATTAGGGATTTTACGCAAAGTAAATGGAGTTTATACTAAAGCATAAATTTTTATAGGTGAGACTGAGCCTGCCAAAACCTTTGAAAAGCTCTGTAATTAGAGAAATTACTTTTTAAAACCCATAAGCCTATGAAACAATACCTTCTACTTGCTATACTTGTTTTAAATTTTGCAACTGCAAGGGCGCAGCAAGCTATTTCTTTAGATAGTATAGTTAGTGAATATCAGCAGCATCGTGATTACGATAGAAAGGAATTTCCATTAGGAAGGTACGATGAGCAATTACCAAAAGAACGTGCTGATTTTGCAACAGGCTTACTTAGTAAGCTCGATAAAATTACGGTTTCAGACTTAAGTAAAGGGGAGACGATTTCCTATAAATTACTGCGTTTTGTATTACAGGATCAGATTGATGAATACAGCTATAAAATGTATCTCAATCCGTTGCAAGCCGATCAGGGTTTTCATTTAGATCTTAATTATCAAGTACGTCCTATACGTAGTTATGAGCAGGCAAAAGAATATCTGGATCGGTTAAAAGCCATCCCATATTTTACCGATAGTCAGTTTAAACTAATGCGAAAAGGTCTGGAGCAAGGCATCGTTCAGCCCCGAATAATTTTTAAAGGATACGAGGCTTCGTACGACACGCATATTGTAGATAATCCGTTAGAAAGTTATTTTTATTCGCCTTTTCTGGATTTACCAGATAGCTTTTCGCAAAAGCGAAAGGACTCCTTATTGATTGCTGCTGAGCAAATAATTAGTAATGATGTAATACCAAGTTTTAAAAATATTAAAACCTTTTTTGAAACGGAATATCTTCCCAATAGCCGTGAGACGATTGGAGTTTCAGCACAACCCGGTGGAGCAGACTTCTATCAAAATCGAATAAATTTTTACACCACGTCAAAAGCATATACAGCAAAATCTATTCACGAGCTGGGGCTTCAAGAAGTGGCGCGTATAAAAACGCAAATGAAGGAGATAATTAAGGAAGTTGGTTTTACAGGATCGTTTGCAGAATTTCTTCAGTTTTTACGTACCGATAAGCAATTTTATGTAACTACCGGAGATGCGCTTTTAATGCACGCCCGGGATATTGCGAAACGTATTGATAATGAGTTGCCGGCATATTTTAAAAAACTTCCGCGTCAACCGTACGGAGTGATCAAAGTGCCCGATGCTATTGCTCCAAAATATACAACCGGCCGTTATAGCGGAAGCTCTATTAACGGGACTCAGGCAGGGCATTATCTGGTAAACACCTATAAACTTGATAGTAGAACTCTTTATACATTGCCAGCATTAACTGCACATGAGGCTGTGCCGGGTCATCATTTGCAAGGAGCACTTAATCAGGAATTAGGTGATAGCATTCCGCAGTTTAGAAAAAACTTATACCTCTCTGCATACGGAGAAGGTTGGGGTTTATATGCTGAATTTTTAGCAGATGAGATGGGGATTTACAGAACGACGTATGAGAAATTTGGTCAGCTTACTTATGAGATGTGGCGGGCTTGCCGACTCGTAGTTGATACCGGTATACATGCAATGGGCTGGTCACGACAAGAAGTGGTAGATTATATGTCACAAAACACAGCACTTTCTATTCATGAGATTAATACTGAAACAGATCGTTACATTGGCTGGCCGGGGCAAGCGTTAAGTTATAAAATAGGCGAACTAAAAATACGCGAATTGCGAGAACGCGCTAAAAAAGAATTAGGAGAAAAGTTCAACATTCGGGATTTTCACGAGGTTATTTTAGGTGCTGGTACGGTAACACTGCCTATTCTTGAAGAGCAGGTTGATGCGTACATCGATAAGACCATAAAAAGTTAAACAGACTTATTAGAAATACTTGCAACGAGTAGATATGTCTGCTCATTGAGCAGATTAATACACTTTTCTAACAACCATTTAAATTGACTGTCAATGGCCGTACATACGTTTGAATGTATAGATGCACATACCTGTGGTAATCCCGTGCGGGTGGTAAAATCAGGAGGTCCTGCTTTAATAGGCGAGACCATGAGCGAAAAAAGACAACACTTTTTAAAAGAGTATGATTGGATTCGTAAGGGATTGATGTTTGAGCCTCGCGGTCATGACATGATGAGCGGTAGTATTTTGTTTCCGCCTCATAATCCTAAAAATGACTTTGCCATTTTATTTATTGAAACCAGCGGATGTTTACCTATGTGTGGTCACGGTACAATAGGCACCATAACAATTGCCATTGAGAAAGGATTGATTACACCTAAAATCCCGGGAAAAATACGAATGGAAGCTCCTGCAGGACTCGTAGAAATTGAATATCAACAGACTGCAGATAAGGTAGATTGGGTAAAGCTAACCAATGTAAAAAGTTATTTGGCAGCTCGAGATTTGACAATTATTTGTCCTGTGTTAGGCGAACTTAAATTTGATGTTGCGTATGGTGGAAATTACTATGCGATTGTTGATCCGCAGAAAAATTTTAGCGGAATTCAGGATTTTTCAGCTTCAAAAATTATTCAATTAAGTCAGGAGTTGCGCCAGCGAATAAATCTTAAATATCCCGATCATTTTATACATCCTGAAAATACAACTATACGAGATGTGAGTCATATATTATGGACAGGAACTCCTATAGATCCTGCCTCATCGGGTAGAAATGCAGTTTTTTATGGAGATAAAGCAATAGACCGATCACCTTGTGGTACAGGAACTTCAGCACGTATTGCACAACTTCATGCGCGCGGTCTCTTGCAGCCGCAAACCGATTATGTTCACGAAAGTATCATAGGTTCAAAATTTATAGGTAGGGTAGAGGCAGTAACTACTTTAGGAACTTTTCCTGCAATAATTCCTAGTATAAAAGGATGGGCGCGTATTTACGGGCATAACACATTGACTATAGATACCGAAGATCCCTATGCGCTCGGGTTTCAGGTAATTTAAAATCAAAAAATCGATTAGGTAAGGAACCATTTGAAAATAAAACATCAATTAATATGAGTAAAAAATGTGTGGTTGTTGGTGGAGGAATTATTGGACTTTCTTGTGCGTATTATTTACAGAGAGCAGGTCACGAGGTTACGGTTATTGATCAAGGTAACATGGAAGGTGGAGCATCTTACGTGAATGCTGGATATTTGACACCTAGTCATATTATTCCACTTGCAGCACCGGGTGTGATGAAGCAAGGTATAAAATGGATGTTTAGCAGTAAAAGTCCGTTGTATATTAAGCCGCGTTTAGATCCTGAATTTGTAAAATGGTCTTTAGCGTTTAATAAGTCGTGTTCTGCAGTTAATGTAAACAAGGCGATACCTGCGATTCGGGATATTAATTTGCTGTCGAGAGATTTGTATTCAGACATAAAACAGGTAGAAAATTTTTCATTTCAATTAGAGAAAAAAGGCTTGTTGATGCTGTGTCAAACAGATTATATGCTAGAAAAGGAAGCTCATATTTTAGAATTAGCAACTCGGGAAGGTTTACCGGCAAGATTGCTTTCTGCGGAAGAAGTACAGCAAAAAATGCCAAATGCAACGCTTAATATAAAAGGTGCCGTGTTTTACGAGTGTGATCAACATACTACACCCGGCGAATTTATGACAGAGTTAAAAAGTTTACTTGAAAAGAAAGGAGTTACTTTTTTAAAGAATGAGCAGGTAATTGATTTTGAACTGAGTGAAAATAAAATAAATATCGTCAAAACGCTTAATGGGAAAAGTGTAAAAGCAGATGAGGTGGTGCTCGCAACCGGCGCCTGGGCGGGTTTTTTAAACAAGAAACTAAATCTGAATATTTTGATGCAGGCCGGTAAAGGATATCGCATTAATTCAACATTAGAAAATGGGATCACATTACCATCAATTTTATGTGAGGCTAAAGTTGCAGTTACTCCTATGAACGGCTTTACACGTTTTGCAGGTACTATGGAAATCGCCGGTATTAATCATAGGATTAATAAAACCCGCGTTGAAGCCCTTGCAGAAGCAGTGCCTAAATACTTTAAAAATGTATTGATAACTAAGCAAGAAAAAGCAGAAGCGCAATGTGGTTTGAGACCTGTAACGCCAGACGGATTGCCTTATATAGGTAAAACTTCAAAATGGAAAAACCTTACACTTGCAACTGGTCATGCGATGATGGGATGGAGTCTGGGACCAGCTACCGGGCTTTTAGTTTCTGAAATTATTGATGCTAAAAAACCTGCGTTAGATATGAGTATATACAATCCCGACAGGCAATTTTAAAACTTGAATTTCCCTTCTCTAGGAGAAGGGAAATTGAATAAGTAGCAATTAATTAGAGTAATTTACTTTGTTTTTTATAGAAGGCATCTTGCTGTTTCTGCATAAGATCTCGTGCCATTTTCTTTTTGTAGTTGTAGAGTTCGTCTTCTTGAGCCAGATCGCCATAAACCTTATCATTTACCACATTATCTGCATCAATTAAATTCTTACGCTGATTTGCTTTTTGGGTTACCCATGATGTTAGTTCGCCCTCTGCATCGGCCAGTCTCAAATCATATTCGCCTCTTGGAGAAATAAGCTTAGCAAAAATAGGAGTTGTTTCAATAGCTAGAAAGAGCAGGAAAATGAAAAATGAAGGGATCCATGGTAATTCATTCAAAGCTTCGATGCGTGCCATAAGGCCATCAAAATTGTCTATTATAGGCTGTGTTTCTGCAACACGTGTTTCATAGGTTGCAACAAGATCGTTTTTTTCGATTTCTATGGCCGCAATCTTGTCTGCATTAGATTCTTTCAACAATTTTAAATCTGCTAAAGCAGCATCGTGTTTATCTCTTTTTTCCTTGTAAACAGGTCCTTTCCCTAATCGGTTTGTACCTGCGGTACCTTCAGCTTCTGTGATATAAGTTGTGTAAAGATCATTTACTTCTTGTTCCTTCGCTACAATTTGATTTTTAAGTTCTTCTATTTGATTATCTAAGAGCGTAACTGCTGGAGTAAACTGTTCTCCAATTTGAATTTGATTTGCCAGGGTTAGATCATTTTTTTGTTCAAGTAGAACGCGATCAATTTCTTTCTCAAATATTTTTAATTCAAGAGGTTTTGAAATTACAATTGCAATAATTAATGCTAGAATTAATCGGGGCAATGCCTGTAAAAATTCGTCTAAAATGCTCTCGCGTTTCTTAATTGTCGAAACAATAAAACGATCTAAATTAAATATTAAAAGGCCCCAGATAAAACCAAAACCTACTGCAATGGGTATTGAATCAAATACGGTATATAGCGCATAGCCCGATGCTACAAATGCCATTAAAGCAGTAAAGAAAACCGTAGCTCCTATACCGGCATATTTATTTTGCTCTCCGGGAGCACAAGTATCTAGCAAGGCGTGATCAGCACCAGAACAAAGGATGAAGAATTTTTTAAGCATAATGTGATGATTGATGAATTATCCTAAACGTAAAACATTAATATATAGTATGCAACAAAGATTACATGTGCTGGGATTGTAGTTTATAACTTGTAAAATATATGAGTTACGCTTTGATTTGTGTATATGAGCGATAAAAAACGTAGTTTATCGTTTTAGTTGAGTACTTTTGAAGGTCTATGAATATCCAAATCCCTACTATTATGCTTAAAAATTACCTATTATTTATACTTTTTTTACCTAGTTTACTAGCTGCTCAAATAGGTATTGGTACAACTTCACCAGATCCTGCAAGTATACTAGATGTTACTTCTACAACACAAGGTGTTCTGTTTCCTAGAATGACCACTGCTCAAATGAACGCTATTAGTAGCCCCACAAAAGGACTTACTATTTTTAATTCTGTAACAAACAGCTATTATTATAATGATGGCAGCGTCTGGGTAGAGCTTGAAGGTGCCGTCAAAAGAGATAATTACAAACTAGTGAAAACAATCGCAGATCTTTCTGATGAACTTACATTAGGTGGAGGATCTCAATATTTATTAAAAACCAATTTCCTATATGAGATTAACGGAAATGTAACTGTAAATTTTCCTATTAATCTAAATGGAGCCTATGTTGAAGGGGTAGACACGGGGAGTGATATATTAGTAAATAATACCTCTGGCTCCTTATTTACCGGATCTGGAGGCGGCAGTATAAGAAACCTTACCATTAATGGAAATAAGAAACAAATATTTAATATAACAGGAGGTACGCTCGTGGCAAACAATGTTATTTTTAGCAGTGCTTCTTCCTTGGGTAGACTAACCGGATTAGACCTGGTGTTTTTTAGTATTTCACAGTATGTAAATAATACGACCGGTTTTGCTGTGTCTAATATTGGTTCTTTTTTTATGAACAATACGTTCTGGACAGCTACCAATCAAGGAACGTTTATGACCTTGACCGGGACATTTAATAATTTGCAAATGGCAAATGGTCGTGTGGTAGCAGACTCTGGGGAAACTGGTTTAAATGTAAATGCAAATCCTATCGTTACTAATTCAGCTTTACTGAGTGGCTTGAGTTTTGTAGGTGATGGAAGATTGGTAAATGGTTATACTGCAGCTAATACTTTCTCGGGGTATAATTTTTCAAAGCAATGGGATGTGAATTGTGAGGGTATTCCTGTTGAAACAGACGGTAATGCCTCTGCAAATTTTTATTCTACGAGTGGTTTAACTACTGGGTTTACACAGTCTATTTCTAATGATACTGGTGTAGAAATACAAGGGAACGGTGCTTTCGCTGCTCAAAATCTTTTTAGGTTTACAGCTAGTGGTGGTAATAATCGTCTTACATATACCGGAAGAAAAGGTCGTAATTTTCAATTGACAGCATCGCTGTCTGTACGTGTTTCAGATGCTGCAACTAATTTTTATGCTTTTTTATTCGCTAAAAACGGAGTGTTAATAACAGAATCCAATGCAGTAGTTTTAATAACCAGTGATACCCAGATACAAAATGTTGCCCTGTCAAGTGTAGTTAACTTAGAGGCTAATGACTATATCGAGGTCTTCGCACGTAGACTTACAGGAAGTGGAGATGATGATTTAATTATTTTCTCAGAAAATGTTTCAATTAAGTAGAGTTAAGAAAAAAAATGCTCAAATAAGCTTTAAGCTTATTTGAGCATTTTTTATCTAATTGTCTTTTATGATAAGATCAGGAGTTCCTTTTCCTTTATTTTCATTGAGGAGTATTTGTAGATCTTTTTTCCTATTCATAAGGGAAAGCGCCGCATCATAAGAAATCTTTTTACCGTTGTAGTAAGCAGTTCCGTTATTTTCTTTTAGCGTATTAATCATAGCTGTAGGTCCGGGTGCTTGAGGAAGTTCACCAACTTTAGGAGGAGCAGGTGGCGCTAGCGTTTCCTTTTTAAAAGTATATCCATTGATTTTAAAATCTTGTATCTTTTTAAATACTTTATGTGCCTGACTTTCAGAAACACCCTCTGGTAAATGAAATACTACACCACGTGGTTTCTCATTCGTGTCCTGAGTCCAGCCTTTGAAATTACTTTTAATAAAATAATTTGCTTTAGAAATCGTTGTTTTTTGACCTTCTATTTCTATAGCTTCTGTATTTGATAATTTTATATTTAATAGATTGTATTTGTCATTAGTAAATGTAGCAGGATCTGCTGGCGGTGGAGGCGGAGGTGGAAGTTGACCCTGAGGCACAGCTGGAGCTGGCGGTGGTGGAGGCGGGATCAACTCCCGTGTTGGATTGGTTTTATAAAGCTTGGTTTTTTTGAATTCTTTTGAAAGCGCACTTATAACTTTATCAACACCGTTTTTAGCTTGTAAACGGGTAGAATAGTTCACCATGTCAGAATTCGTCCAGTCTTTTGTGATCTCATTTATAGTTTTAACGAAATTTTCAATGGAAGTAGATACCCCATTTACCCATACCGATTCATCTTCAACACGTATTTTTAAAGTCATAAGTTCTTGGTTTTTCCAAGTTTGAATAGATGTAGCTGTTGGTGTATTTTGTTGCTCAGCAACTACAGGTATTTCCTTAAGCTGCACTCCCTCTTTTGGAACTGGCTTCGCCACAATTTCCTGATTAAAGCAATACACACAGAGTGTGAGAACGGGCACAAATAGTGCGAGACGGGTGGTCAGTTTTTTGACCGAGCGGGTTTTTGATAACATAATGATTCGTTTTTTAGTTAATGAATAATTAATCGGGCTTGATAATGCGGTATGATGACTACCACCCGAATAGGTAAATAAAAGATTTGTGTAATTTTTAATATCAGCTTCCTCTTTTAATGCGGCCTTATCAGCGAGAAATTCGTGGTTTAGCCGAATGCTATTTTTGATTAAAATAAATAGTGGATTAAACCAAAAGACTACCTGCAAAATCTCTATAAAAAGAATGTCCCAGCTGTGCTTCTGACTTACATGTGCCTGCTCATGCGCTAGAACTTCTGGAGCGATCGCATTATTTTTAAAGTCGGTTTTGGGTAAAAAAATATAGTTTAAAAATGAGTGCGGAACTACCTTTTCTAAAAGCAGTACATTAATATGCGATTTGGTATTTACGCGTTCATTGTGTGTGACTTTTTCGCGTAATTTGTATAGATTGATTAAGAATCTAAAGCCAAAAATGAGAACGCCTACTGTGTAAATTGTACCTAAAATAATAGGTGTCCAGTTTATATGTTTTTCAGACGGAGTAGCAAACTCTGTCAATTCAAAATTGTCAGATGCTACAGTCTCATTTATCAATTGTGGTTCAACTTCTACAGAGTAGCTTAAGGTAATTAGAGGTAATACAAGCGCTATAACCAAGCAGCCCAACAAATAAAAACGTTTCAACTCATGTGCGGCTTGTTGCTCTAAAGCGATCTTGTAAAACCCCCAGAGAATTAACAAACACAATACCGATTTTATAATATAGGCTATCATTTTCTTTCCTCTTTTAAGCGTTCATCAATCAGTTTTTTGAGATCTTCAAGCTCTTCTTGCGACAAATCTGTTTCCTTGGTAAAAAACGATGCAAACTGTGCAGCAGAGTCATTAAAGAAATTTTTAATCATCCCGTTTACTTGTTTTGAGAAATACACCTTCTTTTTAACTAGCGGAAAATATTCTCGCGACCTGCCATATTGCACATAGTCAACAAAATTTTTATCCTGCATACGTTTTAGCAACGTAGCAATCGTAGTAGTCGCCGGCTTAGGATCTGGATATGCATCGATGAGATCTTTCATAAATGCTTTTTCTTGTTTCCAAAGCAGTTGCATTAATTGTTCTTCGGCATTTGAAAGTGTCATATTCTACGAATTGAGATTGTGTTCTACAAATGTAGAAATAAATTTTAATTCTACAAGTGTAGAGCATTATTTTTTATTTTTTGAAATTTCGGCGATTTTTATTCGGTTAAGAAAGAGCCCTCAAAAAACCGGGCTTTCGGCAGTCGCTTTTTTGCAGAAAGGCAAAATGAGCTTCAACAAAACCTCAATCCCTATCGCATTGATGTTTAACTCTAGGGGTTAGGTTTAGTGATATTGCGTTTTAAGTAATCATAGCTAATCAATAAATCTATCTTTGCGTTCTAAATAAATTAACAATGAGCCTAGAACAAGATTTAAGAGATCGTAGCGGAAATGTATGTGAGTTATGCACTAGCACAACCGATTTAGATATATATGCAGTACCAGATTCTTCAGAAAACACCTCAGCAGACACTCATATTTTTGCTTGCGGAACATGCAGAACTCAATTACAAGATGAAGAACAAATAGAAGCAAATCACTGGCGATGTCTTAATGATAGTATGTGGAGTCAGGTCCCAGTGGTACAAGTGGTTGCTTATCGTATGCTTAATCAATTAAAGGCTCAGGGATGGCCTCAAGATTTACTTGATATGGTGTATATGGAAGATGAGGTTAAAGAATGGGCTCAAGCAGGTATTGCAGATGATTCTTCAAAAGGGTTGATTCACCGCGACAGCAATGGGGTTATTCTTGAAGCAGGAGACTCTGTAGTATTGATTAAAGATCTTAAAGTTAAAGGTAGCAGTATGGTTGCTAAGCAAGGTACAGCAGTGCGCCGTATTTCATTAGATCACGAAAATGATAAATACATAGAAGGCAAAGTAGATGGTCAACAAATTGTATTAATTACAGATTATGTGAAGAAGCTGTAAGCGTAATTTTTAATAAGAGATTACACATAAATGCCTGACTGTTGTTTACATAAATAAAATAACAACTCCTTAAGATGTGATGTGTATTAAGCATAGTATCTTTCTAAAATGGAGCAGAAAAAGGAAAAACTAGCGCGTTTTGGTATGGTTTCTAAAGGCGTTGTTTATGCGCTAATAGGTTCGCTTACTACGATGGCTGCATTTAATTTAGGAGGTTCAAAAAGCGGACAGCAAAATGCACTTCAGTTCATACGCGAGCAACCCTTTGGTAAAGTATTGCTTATTATTCTGGCTATAGGTTTGTTTGGATACACCTTTTACAGATGGTTTGAGGCACTAAAGGGTGCTGAAGAGCCTTGGAGTAATTACAAAGGTTTTGTAAAAAGAAGCGGATATCTTATTAGCGGAATTTTTTATGGAGCATTAGGTGTAACTGCCTTGAAAATGGTTCTTGTAGGTAATTCGGGCTCTGGTGGCGACTCTTTAATTTCAACCATAATGTCTAAGTCATACGGTCCCTATTTATTAGGTTTTGTAGCATTTTGTATCGCCGGAAAAGCAATTTTTCAAACGTATAAAGCCTACTCGGGTGAGTTTAGAGATGACGTTAATGAAAGCAAATTAGGTCCCAAAGGAAAGAAAATACTAATACGGGCGGGTGAGATAGGTTTCACCGCACGCGGAATTGTATCTGGAATAGTGGCATTCCTATTATGTAAAGTTGCCTTAGGTAATTCTGGATCCTCAGGTAGTAAGGTAGCAGCGTTTGATTTTTTACAGGATACACTAGGTGGAGTGGCTATGGGTGTTGTGGCTTTAGGACTTGTCGTTTACGCTGTATTTATGTTTATACAAGCTAAATATGCACAGATTAAAATATAATCTTATATATCTTAAATAGAAAAGAGCCTTAAGGCTCTTTTTTTGTGTCTAATAATAAAATTTTGCGGGAGGGATTGCAGCGGCATACTTTGTGAAGACTTTTTAGTCATTACAAAGATATAGCGTAAAGCCCGACCCCAATTTTAATTGGGGTCACGCCATTACTATTAGATTACTTCTCTTCAGATTTTAATTTTGTAAACTCATGATAAAAATGAGGAATTGTCTCAATACCTTTTAAGAAATTCCAAATTCCAAAATGTTCATTGGGAGAGTGAATTGCGTCACTGTCGAGGCCAAATCCCATTAAAATAGTTTTACTATTTAATTCTTTCTCGAAGAGAGAAACGATAGGTATGCTTCCTCCACTACGTTGTGGTATTGGCGTTTTTCCAAAGGTTTTTTCATAAGCTTTTTCTGCTGCTTTGTAACCTATATGATCTATGGGGGTCACATAAGCTTGTCCGCCGTGATGTGGAGTCACTTTTACACGTACCCCTTTTGGAGCGATACTTTCAAAATGGTTTTTAAACAAATCGGTGATTTTTTTCCAATCTTGATCAGGTACTAATCGCATGCTTATTTTAGCAAATGCTTTGCTGGCAATCACGGTTTTTGCGCCTTCACCTATATAACCGCCCCATATACCATTTACATCTAGAGTAGGGCGTATACTATTGCGCTCATTTGTGGTATAACCTGCCTCTCCATAAACAGATTCGATATCTAAAGCTTTCTGATAATTCTCTAATGAAAAGGGTGCTTCAGCCATTTTATTGCGCTCATCTGCACTTAATTCTTCAACATCGTCGTAAAACCCGGGTATAGTGATATGATTGTCTTCATCATGAAGTGAAGCGATCATCTTTGTAAGCACATTAATAGGATTTGCCACAGCACCACCATACAATCCACTGTGTAAATCGCGGTTGGGACCAGTAACTTCTACTTCTACATAACTCAAACCACGAAGCCCGGTTGTAATACTAGGTGTATCTTTTGCAATCATACCTGTATCAGAGATAAGAATTACATCATTTGCAAGTTTTGTTTGATTGCGGGATATAAACCAGCCAAGATTTTCACTTCCTACTTCTTCTTCACCCTCTATCATAAATTTTACATTGCAGGGCAAGTCGTCGTTTTGAGTCATATACTCAAGAGCCTTAACGTGCATATACATCTGCCCTTTATCATCACAAGCTCCTCTGGCAAAAATTGCACCTTCAGGATGTAAATCTGTTTTTTTGATTACAGGCTCAAATGGAGCACTATCCCATAAATTTAGAGGATCTGGTGGCTGCACATCATAATGGCCGTAAACCAGAATTGTAGGTAGATTTTTATCTATTAATTTCTCCCCATAAACAATAGGGTAACCCGGTGTCTCGCAAACTTCAACAGTATCGCAACCTGCTTCCTTAAGACGCTCTGCAACCGCATCTGCGGTATTAAAAACATCATCTCTATATGATTTATCTGCACTAATAGATGGAATTTTTAATAAATCTATCAGTTCGTTTATAAATCGTTCTTGGTGTTTATCTACGTAGTTTTTAGCGTCTTTCATAGTGTCAAAATCGTGTTTGAGTAAAAATAAGAATATGATTGTAAAATTTATCTCAAAAAATACAATTCATATTAAAAATCTTTTCTATATTTGCACTCGCATTTTCAGATATGGAAGTGCAAGCTTTTAGCAGAAGTCCTAAGTATGTTAAAAGTAGTATGCAGGCGTGGTGGAATTGGTAGACACGCTAGACTTAGGATCTAGTGCCGCAAGGTGTGGGAGTTCGAGTCTCCCCGCCTGTACAAAGTAAAAAACCTCTTGTGAAAACAAGAGGTTTTTTTATGCTTACTACTTAAATATTCTGATTGCCGAGGTGATAGCCACAGTTTGTAGACCAATTACAAAAAAAACCGACTTGTCAAGTCGGTTTTCTTACTACAGATTATTAGGGATTTCTATAGTGTCTTTCTTTTGTACTGCAGAACGATAAATAAATGAGTCCCGCTAACACTATAAAGCCTGCAATGTAACCTGAAGGAAAAACAGAAGCTTCTTCAGTTGTTTGTTCTATAAATTCGTTGTCACGTGTTACTAAAGTTAGTTTATGATCTTTTTCAGCATTTAAAGTAAATTTCGTCTTGATAAAATTCTGCTTAAAAAGAAATAATGAATTTTGATTTCTGTAAATATCCTTAAAGATGGTATTTGTAAGGTCTACTTGCTCAATAGTATTAGGAAGGCCGTGTACTTCAAATACCACCTTTGTTTCGTGTCCCAGTTGAACCATGCCTCCGGTTAATTCTATTGAGATGTTTTTATTCAAAAGCAACTCAAAATTCTTCTTAATATGTTGTAACACCTGAGCTCTAAACTCTTCTGGGGTTTGATAAGGAGTTTCAGTATAATGTAACTGAATCTCTTGTTGAAATGCCGTTAATGAGGCACTTACCTGCAGTATCCAGCTCGAATCATCTTTCTCGATTAGAACCGTACTTGACGTATTTGTTTGATGTGCAAAACCAGATATCGACACGAATATCAGGAATAAATAAAGAATTAATTTTCTCATCATTACAGTGTATTAAATTGCATAAGCTCCCTTGAGCCCATTTATATAGTTATTAGATCCGGCAGCATCTACGTGGTAGTGGTAACCGCGTACCGTGTCACTATGACCTCTTAAATCATCGAGATCTGTTGCTGTATTTCCATCACCATCTTCCAGTTCGTAAATTCCTATACCGTCAAGTGCATAGCCTATTAAAGCCGCGTGCCCGTCAGACTGACTCACTTTTGTGCTAAATCCCGTGGCTGCGTGATAATGATACCCTTGATGTGCATTAATATGACCTCCGGCATCATCAAATGGCGCAAGGGTGTATGCGTCTAAAATATTATCTGTAGGTGCCGGTGCAGAAAATTCTATCCCATTAAGTGCGATTCCTCGAGTAGAAGGGGCGCTATTACCCGGGCCACCAGGTCCCGAAGAAAATAGTGTCGCAGTATTTTGTAGAACTGGTGTTATGGGAATTAAATAAGATTGTGAGACATCTGTAATGTAAGAAGGCAAGCACTCTACGCAAAAATTCTCATATTCTTCACCTACATTAGGATTAGCTGCATTTAAACAGTCTTCTTCAGTTTTTGTGACATATACCTCACCTTGATCGTTATACATTAACCAATTTGAATCGTTGTAAAGGGTTGCCATATTCTGAATAAAGGCACCATCAACATCATAAACTTCTCCATTTTCAAGCCAGATACCACCTGCGCTCTCATCATCTGTAATTGATGTAGGGCACCACGGTCCTATTTGATGATCTGTAGGGGTGCTGCTGGTCACAATCTCGTAGCAATCTGTAGAAGAGCCATCAGATAAGGTGCAGGGTACGATTGTTATAGTTACTGCATCTGAAACAAAATTAGATAACGCAACATCTTGCGTAGTTTCAGTACTGGCTTGCGCGTCTGATTTATCGTCACTAGAGCAGGATGTACAGCTAAAGAAAGTTAATGATAGAATTAATACAGCCGCTAACATTTGAATTCTGAATAATTTAATTTTCATAGGTGTAGGTATTTAGAAATTTGAAATATTTGTGTGGAATGATTGGTTATCAAATAAAATAAGCTTCATAATTACTTACGAAGCTTATTTCTAATCAAATCAAACTAATCAAACAATTCTTAATATTTATTTGCGATCTCTCTGGCCTTTATCTTTAGGCTTAGGCGCTTTTTTAAATTCTTTTTCAGAAATAAAACCGTCTTTATCGGTGTCTATTTTATCAAAATCTTCTTTTAATGGTCCTTTTAATTCTGCTTTAGAAAGTTTACCATCTTCGTTTTTATCTAAGTCTTTTAAAAGCTGAGCATATGTAGGTGGCTCTTTGCGTTCTCTTTTTTGATCTTGTGCGTTAGATAATGTTACAGAACCTATGCAGCATAAGATGACTAATACGGCTTTTTTGATGTTGTTACTTTTCATATTATTTTTTTTAAAGTTTCTTATTTGATAGTAAAGATGAACAATACATGTGTATAAAAAACAGGCATTCAACGGGTGGCAGGAGATTTTCAGTGAATGCAAAAAAACATTCGGTAAGCACTTTTATACGATTTAGTTTTTTACTATAAAATTGAAGTTTGTATGGAAATACTGTGGGTTGATAAACGGAATTGTAGATGTGTAGTGCTGGTTATTGAGTGGCGGGAGATTGCAAAAAAAAAAAGACCAGCAAACGCTAGTTTGCTGGTCTTTTTATACTGATGCTTATGGGTTGGTTAGCTTAAATGCTCTTTAAAGAAAGCAATCGTTCTGCTCCATGCAAGTTCTGCAGCTTCCTTATCATAGCGTGGAGTTGTTGTATTGTGAAAACCGTGATTAACATCTGGATAAAAAAATACGCCATATTCCTTATTAAATTCTTTAAGCTTAGCTTCATATTCTGGCCAGCCACCATTAATACGCTCATCTAAACCGGCGTAGTGTAGTAATAATGGCGCGTTGATGTTGTCGATTTCTTCAGTAGGTTGCCCTCCGTAAAACGGAACTGCTGCCGCTAGATCAGGAACGTTTACCGCCATCATATTTGAAATTGAACCACCAAAACAAAATCCTACCACGCCTACATTTCCATTGCAATCTTCATGATTTTTTAAATATTCATAGGCAGCAATAAAATCCTGAAGCATCTCACCGCTATCACGCTTACGTTGCAGTTCACGACCCGCATCATCGTTACCAGGATAACCTCCTAACGGACTCAATGCATCGGGTGCAATAGTAATAAAACCATCTAGAGCTGCTCTGCGGGCTGTATCTTCAATATAAGGATTGAGTCCGCGATTTTCATGAACGACAACAATACCTCCAAGTTTTTGAGTTGCATCTTTCGGTTTGGAGAGTAATGCTTTGATAGCTCCTCCGCCTTTAGGCGAATCATAAGTGATAAATTCTGAATCCAGATTAGGATCATTTTTATCTATGAGCAAAGTGCTCTCATAATCTGGCATTAGAAAACTCAATAAAGCAGGAACTGTAACACTACCTACTGCAAACATAGAAAGCTTTTCAACAAATTGTCTGCGCTCTAATTTGTTATGTGCATATGCGTCGTATAAATCAAATACATCTTGTTTAATATCTTCTTTTTTCAGCATACTCATAACAAACAGGATTTAGTTAAACATATCTTTTATTGGGTAATGTACATTACAGCAGAATCTTCTATATATTTTGAAGGATTAAAGACTGCATTAAAGTTAGCATTTACTTGGTCTATACTGCTTTGTAATTCTTTAATTTTTGAACGAAATTCTTCTGCAAGCAATTCATTTTTAGAAAATTGTACTATAAGTTCGTTGTACTTCGCAATATTGCTTTTCATTCGTAAGGTAAGCATCCCAAATCGCTGACGCAGCGATTGTGTTTTTACCATAAAACGCTCTACTTCGGTGAGCCACTCTTTATTGTGCTCTTTTTCCATAGCCCCAATTTTTGTATTTATGGCTCTTCTAAAATTATTTTTTAAAGTCTCACGCTCGCTGTCTAGTGTAGCATTTTGATACTGCTTTACCATAGCCATATTTAGCCCGTAATACGTTGCCTGCTCTTCTAAAAGTCGGTTGTATTCATTCTCAAGTTTATTCAACTCATCATTTATACTTCTCCATTCATTATCAATAATGCTTTGTTGTTGGCTAAACTGGCTGGCTGTATTTAATACATTAAGCATCGCTGGTGTTTTATCTCTTAAATCTCTACTTGCACCACCTACTATTTCTATTGCAGAGGTGATTCCGGTAGAAAATGTTTGATAAAGAGAACCATATAACGGTACATTACTCGCCGGTTTGTTAAGTACAGTGAGACTATTATTTATTAGATCTAACCAGTTGTCTTTTCCTTTTTTACGCTCATACCAGTCTTGATATTCTTTAAACCAACTTTGGTAGGCCGAATAATTTGTAGGATTGTTTATCGCTGCTATTTTACTGAAAAATTCTTGAGATGATAAGAGTAAGTTGCTGGGTTTGATATCTCTGTGAATACTCATCAACTCGGTAAAAGCAAGTTGACCGTTGAGCTTAAGCTGAATTTTTCTAGAGTTTTCAAGAAGGGTAATTCTATTTTCTTGTTTAGAAATAATACTATCTAAACTCCCTAGACGCTGGCTGGTACGGTTAGGGTTAAGGTCTGAAAATTCACCTTGAAGTGATTTTAATTTTATTGCATTGTCCTCTAATTGCTTATTAAGATTAAGTAATAGGGAGTCACGCTCCTTAATAATCTGTGCAGATACCTGATCTTGTGCCGAGCTTGGTAGGGCAACAAGAAAGCAAATTGCTATAACTAATATGTGTTTTCTATAATGCATACAATGAAAAGTTTGAGCCAAAAATAGCAAAATAACTTATGCTATTATGTTAACTATTTACTATGTAGAATTAACCATTCTTAAATGATTGAATAATTGATTAAGAGCTGAATACGCGTTATTATGTATTTAAATTGCTCGATAAGTATTTGCTTAGATATTTTTTTAAATGCTTAATCGTTCTCTTTTTACAGTGATCAATCTTTTAAAATAGAACACATATTCTCATATTTGTAAGAATAATTTTTATTAAGTGAATAGCTGGTAGGCTATATCACTTATTGGTTTACAGTTTCTTCATTTTTGAAGTTCACTAATAAAAATACTATGCATACAGGACAATTTTTTAAACTCAGTTTACTTCTTGCCACCTTCTTTGTTTTCTGCGAAACAAGTGCACAGAAATATGAAATACCTCTTATTCCGCGTCCTTCAGAATACGAATTTCAATATGGAGATTTTGAGTTGAATGAAAGAACCCAGTTTTATGTAGACACCTCAAATTACCGCGCTGTTGATGTGGCAGATTATTTTCAGTCTCGTATCAGAACCGTAAGTGGGATGAAAGTTCCTATAAAGCCACTTTCAGAATTTAATCAATATATGACTGGAGTCGTGGTTTTCCGCTTAGATTCATTAGCGCAATTAGGAAATGAAGGATATGAACTCGACGTAGCAAGATATCAAGTAAATATTACTGCAAAAGAGCCTGCAGGTTTATTTTATGCTATTCAAACGATACGACAACTGTTGCCGGTAGAATTTGAACACGATCAAATTCTAAGAGGTTTTGAATGGAAGATTCCTGGAGTTCATATTAAGGATGTTCCTAAATACAAGTGGCGCGGACTTCATTTAGACACGGGGAGGCACGTGAGTTCTGTGTCGTTTATAAAGAAGTACCTTGATAATATGGCTTTGCATAAACTCAATACCTTTCATTGGCATCTTACAGAAGACCAGGGATGGAGATTAGAAATTAAAAAATATCCGCGTCTTACAGAAGTTGGTGCTTTTCGAGATTCTACTTTATTAGGACGTTATGGATCTAACAAATATGACGGAAAGCGATACGGAGGTTTTTATACTCAAGAAGAAGCCAGAGAGATCGTAGAATATGCGAGAGGTTTATTTATTACAGTTGTTCCAGAAATCGAAATGCCGGGTCACGCAACCGCTGCAATTGCTGCTTATCCAGAATTAGGAAATACCAATAGAGCTGTAAAACCGGTTACTACCTGGGGAGTATTTCCAGATATATTTAATGTAGAAGAAAGCACGTTTAATTTTCTTGAGGATGTACTATCTGAGGTAATCGATATTTTTCCATCAGAATATATTCATATAGGAGGAGATGAAGCTCCAAAAGATCAATGGAAAAATTCGAGAAGAGTACAGGCAAAAATGGATTCGCTAGGATTAAAAGATGAACACGAGCTGCAGAGTTATTTCATTAAACGTATTGAGTCGTATCTAAATGATAAAGGAAGGCAAATTATAGGCTGGGATGAAATTTTAGAAGGTGGTCTCGCTCCTAATGCTGCTGTGATGTCCTGGCGCGGAGAAGAAGGCGGTATTGCCGCTGCAAAAAGTGGACATCAGGTGGTTATGAGTCCTAATTCTCATCTTTATTTTGATCACGCACAAGGAGATGTAGAGCAAGAGCCTTTGAGTATAGGAGGTTATCTTCCTTTAGAAAAGGTGTATTCTTATGACCCTACGCCGGCGGTTTTAAACGCTAGAGAGCGTGAATATATTTTAGGCGCTCAAGCTAATCTCTGGACCGAATATTTGCCTACAAATGCTAGTAGATGGTATATGTTGCTTCCGCGGGTAAGTGCTTTGTCTGAAGTGGTATGGAGTGGGAAAGAACATAAAAATTGGAGCAGTTTTAAAAATCGTCTTCCCGGTCAGTTTAAACGTTATGAAGCTATGGGTTTGCCGTATGCCAAAACAATTTTTGACATCGAAATTAATGCAAAGTATGATGAGAAACATAAAAATTATAGGGTAAACCTGCATAAGCAATGGGATGGGATACTTTTCTTCACTACAGATGGAAGTGCACCTACCTCTAAATCAAAATTATATAGTAAGCCTTTAGAGCTGAAGCCGGGAACTACCATACGTGCAGGACTTTTTAAAAACGGAAAGTTACAAGGCAAAATTACTTCTGAAACACTAAAAGATCCCAAAGCTAAGAACTAGTTTATGCACGTATCCTATATTAAAGAAGCTTGCATTACGTCTAAAGCTGAAGCAATAACTGCAGCATTAAAAGGAGCTAATCGATTGGAACTTTGTGTCAACTTAGAATGTGGTGGATTAACCCCGTCTTCTTCAATTATTAATGAAGTAATGGCTCAGGTACAAATTCCTGTTCGTGTTATGATTAGACCACGAAGTGGTGATTTTATATATAATGATGCGGAAATAGAGCAAATGAAAGCGAGTATAGCTAGTTGCAAAACAGCTCAAGTTGAAGGAGTAGTTTTTGGTGTTTTAAATGAAGATAAGACATTAAATATGGAAGCTATAAAAGAGCTTTCAGAATATGCACAACCATTAAAAATTGTAATTCACAAAGCTATCGATGCATGTGAAGATCCGGTGGTTGCACTTAAATCTTTGCTTAGGCTTTCATTAATTGATACGGTACTAACTTCTGGAGGTAGCGAAACTGCAGAAGATGGGATTTCCATATTAGCACAAATGATTAAAATCGCTGGTTCTAAAATAGAAATTATGCCCGCTGGGAAAATTACGGAGCATAACCTTACAAAACTGCATAGCCACTTAGCGGCTAATGCATATCACGGTAAACTAATCGTGGGTGCTTTAAACTAAAGTAAGCTTGATTCCCATTTCTTGAATGCGATCTGCAAGCGCAGAAGAAAGATCTTTATCGGTTATAATCTCGCTTATATCATCAAGATTACAAATCTTAGCTAAACTGCGTTTTCCAAATTTTGAAGAATCTGCCAAAATAATAGTTTTTTGGGCAGCCTGCATCATTTTCTGATTGAGAATAGCTTCTTCAATATTTGTGGTCGTGCAACCATAATCTAAATCAATGCCATCAACACCCATAAAAAATTGGTTAGATGAAATATGATTTAAGATATGCTCTGCATAATGACCGGTAACAGAGGCAGAGCGGTGTCTTATATTTCCTCCTAGTTGTATAATGTCTATGTCTTTGTGTTTTATAAGCTCAATCGCTACAAGCAAAGATGAGGTAATTACATTAAGTTTTCCCTTTGGTTTTATTGCGCTACCGAGTTGCTGTACGGTTGTACCGCTTGCAATTATAATCGAGTCATTTTCTTGAATACGGGAGGCAGCAGCCTCTGCAATCATAGATTTTTCGGTAGCAGAAATAGTTGCTTTTTCAGATACATCTCGCTCATTCATATAGGGGTTTTCTAATGAGGCACCGCCATGTGTTCTGTATAAAAGCCCTTTATCTTCTAAAAGTTTCAAATCTTTTCGAATTGTTACCGCAGATACGTCGAGAAGTTCGCATAATGCTGCAACTTTTATATGTTTTTCGGTTTTTAAATGATCTAAAATTAATTGGTGTCGCTCCATAATACTAGTATACACAATATTTAGCAAGATTCTAGCAAATATAATAGATCGTTTGTAAAGTACAACTTCGTTTCGCTTTCGTTTTATTTCGTTTTATTAATTTTAAGTCAATTTAAACGAAACTTTAACTTTCATTCACATTCGTTTTATTTCAATATCTATATATTTGAGAGAACTAATTATAGTAACACGTTATGGAGGAGAATATTTTTAACCGCGAACACCTAGTAAATTCATTACCCAATACTTCAAAATGGGATGTAATTATAATAGGTGGAGGTGCAACAGGACTAGGAGTTGCAGTTGATAGTGTTACTCGAGGTTATAAAACTTTATTGTTAGAGCAAGTTGATTATGCTAAAGGTACGTCAAGCAGAAGTACAAAATTAGTTCACGGTGGCGTACGGTATTTAGCCCAGGGAAATATTGATCTTGTGCGTGAAGCACTTCACGAGCGCGGACTTCTGGAAAAGAATGCGCCGCATCTCGTAAAAAATCAAAGTTTTGTCATTCCTAACTACAGATGGTGGGAAGGAATTTATTACACAATAGGTTTGAAAGCATATGATTTTCTAGCAGGAAAATTAAGCTTGGGGAAATCTACACATATCAATAAAACTAAAACAGTAGAGCGATTATCTACACTACGTAAAAAAGGGCTGTACGGGGGTGTTGTTTATAAAGACGGTCAATTTGACGACTCGCGATTGGCAATTAATCTGGCTCAAACTGCTATTGAAAATGGAGCAACTTTATTAAATCATTTTAAGGTTACAGATCTCATTCAAGATCCTACGGGTAAGATAACCGGAGTAAATGCTCAGGATACTGAAACCTCTAGAGAGTATTCATTTGCAAGTGATCTCGTAATTAATGCAACCGGGGTTTTCTCTGATGAAATTTTAAAAATGCAGAAAAAAGATGCCCGCAAATCAATTGTACCTAGTCAAGGTGTGCATTTAGTTTTTGATAAATCTTTCTTGCCGGGTGACGATGCGATTATGATTCCTAAGACAGATGATGGGAGAGTTCTGTTTGCTGTGCCCTGGCACGATAAAGTACTGGTAGGTACGACAGATACAAATCTTGATGATCATAGCTTAGAGCCACAGGCACAAGAACAAGAGATAGAATTTATTCTTAAAACATTCAATAATTATCTCGATAAGCCGGTAAAACGCTCTGATGTACGTAGCATTTTTGCAGGTTTACGTCCACTTGCTGCACCCAAAGATGATTCAGAAAAAACAAAAGAAATATCACGAAGTCATAAAATTATTGTGTCAGAATCTGGTCTTTTAACTATTACAGGTGGAAAATGGACCACTTATCGCCGTATGGCTCAGGATACAATTAATAAAGCAATTAGTTTAAAAAAGCTTCCTAAGAAAACCTGTCAAACTAAAGACCTTGCAATTCACGGAGCAAAACCTACCGAAGACAGAAGTAGTCATTTATATATTTATGGTACAGACCAGGAGGCATTAGCTGCACTTACCGCAAGCAATCCAGAGTTAGGTCAAAAATTACATCCGCGCTTGCCTTTTACAAAAGCAGAAGTAGTATTTGCTGCACGTAATGAAATGGCGAGAACAGTAGAAGATGTGTTAGCCAGAAGAGTGAGGGCTTTATTTTTAGATGCAGACGCAGCTTTAAGTATGACTGAAGAAGTAGCTGACCTTTTAGCGAAAGAGTTGAATAAAGACGAGGTCTGGAAGCAGAATCAAATCCAACAGTTTAAAAAATTAGCAAGCCAGTATTGCATTGATGCAAGTCCGGTTTCAGCATAATAACTAACAACCAATTCCCCTAGCTTTTTTGTGAGGGGATGATAATCAATAAAACCACAGTAGTATGGAGCAGTATATATTATCACTAGATCAGGGAACTACAAGTTCACGCGCAATCGTTTTCGATAAGAAAGGGAAAATTGTTTCAATAGCTCAAAAAGAGTTCAACCAGCATTTTCCAAAACCGGGTTGGGTAGAACACGACCCTCAGGAAATATGGTCTACTCAAGCAGGTGTAGCAGCAGAGGCTACTGTGTCTAAAGGTTTAAACGGAAAAAATATTGCAGGAATAGGTATTACTAATCAACGGGAAACGGTTGTCGTATGGGATCGTAAAACCGGTGAGCCGGTTTACAATGCGATTGTATGGCAGGATAAAAGAACTGCAGATTATTGTGACGAACTTAAAGAGAGCGGTAAATCTGAGATGATTCAGGAAAAAACAGGACTCGTAATCGATTCTTACTTCTCAGGTACAAAAGTAAAATGGATTCTTGATAATGTTGAGGGCGTTCGGGAACGAGCAGAGGCAGGAGATTTGGTTTTAGGAACTATTGATACCTGGCTTATCTGGAAATTTACAAAAGGAGAATTGCACGTTACTGATGTGACTAACGCAAGCCGAACACTCTTATTTAACATCAATACCATGGAATGGGATGATGAGCTTTTGGATTTATTCGGAATACCAAAAAGTATGTTGCCCGAAGTAAAAGATTCTAGTGAGATTTATGGCCATACAAAAACTACTGTTTTCGCTTCTAAAATACCGATAGCAGGTATTGCAGGGGACCAAATGGCAGCACTTTTTGGACAAATGTGTACAAAGAAAGGTATGGTTAAAAGTACTTATGGTACAGGATGTTTTATGCTAATGAACATAGGAGATAAACCTATTATTTCAAAAAATAATCTGTTAACTACTGTAGCGTGGCGTATAGATGGCAAAACCGAATATGCTCTCGAAGGAAGTATTTTTATAGGTGGAGCAGTAGTTCAATGGTTGCGCGACGGTCTGGGAATTATTAAAAAATCTAAGGATGTTGAACAATTAGCTGCCTCAGTAGATTCCACAGAAGGAGTTTATTTTATTCCTGCTTTTGCTGGTATGGGAGCACCTTATTGGAATCAAAAAGGTAAAGGAACTATATTCGGAGTTACCAGAGGAACGACTGATGCCCATATTGCTCGAGCAGCAATAGAATCTATCGCTTACCAAACAATGGATATTTTAAAAGCGATGCACGCAGATTCTGATATTGAAATAAAAGAATTGCGAGTAGATGGAGGCGCGTCTGTAAATGATACGCTTATGCAGTTTCAGGCAGATGTTTTAGATTCTGTAACAATCAGACCTAAAATTATTGAAACTACAGCATTAGGTGCAGCTTATCTGGCGGGACTTGCAGTAGGCTTCTGGGACAGTAAAGAACAGATTCAGGAAATGTGGGAAGAAGACAAGCGTTTTGAACCCGTGGATGATAAATCAAAAGTAGAAGATGGAATCCAAGGATGGTATAAAGCGATTAAAGCTCTAGAATACTGGACTACACTTTAATAGCGCGATATGACACCATTTATAGCAGAAATTATAGGAACAGCCTTATTAATACTATTGGGCGGAGGTATTGTCGCAAACGATATACTTAATAAAACAATCGGTAAGGGTAGCGGTTGGATGGGAATTACCACAGCTTGGGGATTGGCTGTATTTGTGGGTGTAGTAGTAGCCGGCCCTTATAGTGGAGCACATTTAAATCCGGCAGTTACATTAGGATTAGCAGTAGGAGGCTTGTTCCCTTGGGCAGATGTACCCACTTATATTGCTGCAGAATTTATAGGCGCAATGATAGGTTCTTCTTTGGTTTACGTTATGTATAAAGATCACTTTGACGCTACTGAAGATCCTACGGTTAAGAGAGCGGTTTTTTGTACAGCGCCGGCAATTCCGAATACATTTAGGAATATGATGAGTGAAATCATTGGGACCTTCGTTTTGGTTTTCTGTGTATTCTATTTTTCAGAAGCTGAAATTAGCGACGGCTCAGGAACTAAAGTAGGATTAGGTTCTATAGGAGCTATTCCTGTTGCCTTTGTAGTATGGGGAATCGGTTTATCACTGGGAGGAACAACAGGATATGCCATAAACCCGGCGCGTGATTTAGGTCCGCGTATTGTACACGCATTGCTGCCTATAAAGGGAAAAACGCATAGCAATTGGAGTTATTCCTGGATACCCGTTTTGGGGCCAATTATTGGTGCAGTTATAGCGGCATTGCTGTTTTTAATATTAGGGTAAACACATAGAACTTTATTATGAAAATCATTAAATCGATAGTCGCGTTGTTATGTATTTGTACATTTCAATCGCTTGAAGCGCAGGAGGACGTACGTGCATCTGAACTGGAAATTGTAGATTCTACGGCAAATGATTACAAACCTTTTGATTTTAATTTACAATTAAAAAATATGCATTTGTGGAAGGGACTACGAGTAACTGATGCTCCTATGACCGCCGCAGATATCAATTATACTTCTAGAGATGGCCGGTTTAAAGCAGGTCTTTGGGGTGGAGCCGGATTTAATGGGTACTACTCAGAGTTTGACTATTATGTTTCCTACACGGTAAATGGTTTTTCGGTTTCTGTATGGGATATTAATAATTCAAGTGATTTTCCGAATGCTAAAATATTTGATTATGACCGAAGTACAACTTCTCATTTTATAGACGTCACCGTTGGATATGAATTTGACCAACTTCCTCTAAAATTATCCTGGAGTACATTGGTTCAAGGTAGAGATACTTATGTAAATAGTGCTGGTCAACTGCGCAATGCATTTTCAAATTATGTAGAAGCCAGTTATACGGTTTTAGAAAAGAAAGATTGGTCGTTGAGTTTGTATGCAGGAGGTGCTTTTTCCTTTGCCAGTGAAGCCCACTTTTATGGTGACAAGCCTAATTTTACAAATTTGGGTGTTATTTATGCTAAAGAGATTAATGTTTTTAATAGTTATATAATTCCGGCTTCAGCAACTGCTATGTGGAATCCAGAGCAGGAATATGGAGCAATACAAGTTGCCTTGACCTTATTTTAAAGTGTTTTTAGCAACCCTATTTTGACTGAAATTAACGAGAAGCAATAGAATTATCAGGTTCTTTGAAGGGATACTTTCTAGTGGGAATAGAAACAACTAGTTTTGCCAAAAATTAAAGTATGAAAGCAAAGCCCGAGGCACGATTAGAGTTGACAGAAGCAGAAATGCGTGATTATGGTTATAAAGTTATTGACTCGATCATTGCTCATCACCTCAATCAAGAAGATAAAAAGCCGGTATCGCTTGCAAGTCGTAAAGAAATGGATTCTCTCCTAGAAGAAGATATTCCTGAACACGCCACAGCGGTAGATAGTGTTCTGGAGACCGTGATGGAAAAAGTAATGCCATATACAAACCTATTAAGCCATCCTAAATTCTTTTCTTTTGTACCGGGACCTAGTAATTATGTAAGTGCAATTGCAGATACCCTGGCTACGGGATTTAATGTTTTTTCAGGAGGATGGGTTGCCTCTCCTGCGGCGGCAGAGCTAGAGATTTTAACCGTTAACTGGTTGCTAAATCTGTATGGATTTCCGCAGAAAAAAGGAGGAGGTATTTTTACCAGCGGTGGTTCTATGGCAAATTTAACCGCTTTAGTTACGGCTCGTAATATTAAGTGTGGAGATGATTTTTCTAAAGCAGTTATTTATTTATCAGATCAGGCACATTCTTCAAATATAAAAGCCATTCGCGTAATAGGTTTCAGAAAAGATCAAATACGCATCATTCCTACTGATGGAGAATTTAAGTTTAGCTTAAACAAGCTTAAAAATGCAATTAATAAAGATAGACTAGCAGGTCTTGTACCTTTTTGTTTATTGGCTTCTGCTGGTACAACAAATACAGGTACTGTAGATCAACTTCAAGACCTTGGGGCAATTGCAAAAAGTGAAAATTTATGGTTTCACGTGGATGGTGCTTATGGTGGAGCAGCAATTTTAGCAAAGAACGGAAAGCAACTTTTAAGAGGTATTGAAAAAGCAGACTCGCTAACAGTAGATCCCCATAAATGGTTTTATCAGCCCTATGAAATGGGTTGTTTACTCGTGCGTAATCACAAATGGTTGAGTGGGACATTTACAGAAAAGCCAGAATACTTAAAAGATATAGAAGGCAATAGTTCTGAAATTAATTTCTACGATCACGGCATACAATTAACCAGACGTTTTAGAGCACTTAAATTTTATATGAGTGTAAAAACGTTTGGGTTAAAAGCGTTTCGAGAAGCGGTACAATACAATTTTGATCTGTGCGAAGAAGTAGAGCGTATACTACGTAAATCGCCAAAGTGGGAAGTTGTTTCTCCCGCGACTTTAGCGATTATAAATTTTAGATACAACCCGATAGATCAAAATCTTTCTGAGCAGGAACTCGATAAATTAAATTCAAGAATTTCTGAAAAAGTTGTTTCATCCAGAGAAGCTATGCTGGTAACCACAATCTTAAACAAACAAACGGTTTTAAGAATGTGTTTAATAAACCCAAGAACTACTTTAGCACACGTTCTAGAAACTATTGAATTATGTGAAAAAATGGCAGAATAATTATTCTGCCATTTTCTCTGCGATAATTTCTGGAGTAATTTTTGAATTTGCTCCTTTTTGACCGGCTACAAGTGCACCTAATGCGCAGGCAAAAGCTAAAGCATCGTCTGGCGAACTCTTTTCTAAAAATAATTGGCAGATTAAACCAGCTAGAAAGGAATCCCCCGCACCTACAGTATCTACAACTGTAGTACTATAACCAGCGTGAGTGTGTAAACTACCGTCTTTATATAAAACTGCTCCTGCATCGCCGCACGTAATGCAAATAATATTAGTATTAGTAAGCTTGCTTATTATCTCAAGCTGGTCCTCCATCACTTTGCTTTCTATCTCTAAATGAGCAGCAATTTCAATGAGTTCTTCATCATTCATTTTGATCATTTGCGCTTGTTTCATAAACTGAACCAGGTGCTCTAGTTTATAATGTGGTGCTCTAAGATTTACATCAAAAATTGCAAATTTTGTCTGCGGAAGCAATTCTTTTAGTGTAGTACGTGTAGTGCTATTGCGAGCAGCGAGTGAGCCAAAAATAAACAAGTCTGCATGCGCAACAGCCTCTTGATTTGCCTGTGTAAGTTTAATATTATCCCATGCAACCGGACTTTTAATTTTATAAGAAGCGCTTCCTTGCTCATTGAGGGAAACCAGAACCTTGCCAGTTTCTAATTCGTCATCTTCTTGAATAAGGTCTTGGTTGAGGTTAAATTCATCAATTGCGGCGCGTGTTTCTTCGGCGAGACCATCTGTCCCAAGGCGGCTTATCATACGCATAGAAGCACCTAAACTTTTCATTCTCAAACATAAATTAAGTGGAGCGCCTCCCAGTGATTTTCCATCTGGAAATACATCCCATAAAATTTCGCCAAAGCTTATTGCGGTAAGTGATTGTTTCATTCTAGTTTAATAATTTATCTTCTAATTCTTCGAGTGAGATGCCTTTAGTTTCCGGCATCATAAATTTTGTAAATAGCAATTGCAGAACCATCATGCCTGCAAAAAACGCAAAAATAGGCCAGGGATTGTCTTTAAAAATCCCATCCTCTCCATCTAAAAATACGGGTGTTAGTAACGTGATTAAAGCCGCAAAAACCCAGTGTGTTCCAGTACCCCACGATTGACCGTAAGCGCGTACTTTATTCGGGAAAATTTCAGAAATAAAAACCCAAATAACAGCACCTTGTCCTATAGCGTGAGAGGCAATAAACATTAGAATAAATGCTAGTAAAAGTGTTGAATCTGCACTCGTATAAAAGCACCACGCCACACTGGCAAGACTTATGATATAGCCTAACGATCCTATAAACATAAGTGTGCGTCTGCCTAATTTATCGATTAGACCTAAACCTACAAATGTAAATAAGAGATTTATAACCCCTATTGAAATAGAGCTGAAAAGTGAATCTTCGGTCGCTAACCCCGCTTTAACCAAAATTTCTGGAGCATAGTACAGTATAAAATTGATACCAGATACCTGGTTAAAAAATGCAATTAGAAATGCGAGAATTAATGGTTTTTTAAATCGCTTTGTAAACAGCTTAACTTCATCTGAAGTTTTAGCTAGTTCGTTCTTTATATGATCAATTTTTTGTTGGGCTTCGGCACTGGGATAAACCCGATTTAGAATGGTAAATGCTTCTTTCTCTGCTTTATGTTTATGTAAAAGCCATCGCGGACTTTCAGGAACGCCCAGCACCAGCAAAATATATAAAATGGCAGGGATACTTTCAACTCCCAACATCCATCTCCAGTCATTTGAACCTTGAAAACCTTCTAGCAGGTAATTTGAAAAGAATGCGATTAAAATACCAAAGACGATATTAAACTGGTATAAAGCAACAAGTTTGCCTCTGTTTGATGCAGTAGAAATTTCAGAAATATAGGTGGGAGCAGCTACAGAAGAGGCACCTACGCCTACACCGCCAATAAACCTAAAGAACGAAAATAGATAAGGATCATGGGAGAGCGCAGAACCCATTGCCGATATTAAATAAAGTATACCAATCCAAAATAATGTCTTTTTCCTTCCGAAACGATCACAAGGAATACCTCCTGTGAGAGAACCCAAAACTGTTCCCCACAATGCCATAGACATAATAAAAAGACCGTGAAACAACGGAGATAAATTCCATAATTCCCGTACAGGTAAATTTGCGCCAGAAATTACAACGGTATCAAAGCCAAAGAGAAAACCGGCAAGAGCAACTGTGATCGACCATTTTTGGACTGCTTTCATGGATTAGAATGTTACCGTTAATTACCAGATAGAAGGTATGTGCGTAATATTTAACTCCGTAATTTCATCCTCTGTAGCTAAGCTGAAATTTGTGTAAGGTTCATTAGGGAAAAACTGGGCTGTGAGTGCATTAGAGCCACCATCTGCAAAAAATTCTATTGATGAGGAATCTAAATATATGGCAAAATCACTAACCGTATTATCTTTAAAAATTGCCGGAGCTTTCATTAATGGAGAAGCAAATTTATCTGAAAAAGAAACCTGCCCACTTTTACTGCGGTCTAAACTATATTCTTTTGTAGTTGCATCATAATTGATAGTAAGAAATTCGCCTTTGGTGTTACTAAGCTTTAATTCAAAATTGGATAGCGGTTTAGGCAGTTTGAAAGATATCTTTGATTGATTTAAGTTTGGATCTGTAAACTTTGTAACGTCAGATTCTTTTTTAATTTCTGGAGAACTAGTATGTAGACCCGCTGTTAATTCGGGTAGGGGGTTGTTTGATAAAAAGTAATCAGTTGTTTTATGTAATTCAAGTTTACGAGGCAGGGTCATTGCACTTCGCCAAGCTTCAGTAGGAGTTTCTTGCCCATATTCCCAATTACTCATCCATCCTATAAATATGCGCTCTTCCTGCGGTAAATTGTTATAAGTGATTCCTGCATAATTATCACGACCTAAATCGATCCACTTTTCATCTTGTTGATCTGATGTAAATATTTTTCCGTCAAAATCACCTACAAAATATTGTGTACCAGATCCACCATTGGGAGCGCCTGGATTTATACTTATAAACAGGATCCATTTTGTTTCTCCCGTTTCAGCAATCGTTAGCGGAAATAAATCTGGACATTCCCATACGCCTCCGTGAGCCCCACGATCTCTACCAAATTCGCTTAAATACGTCCAGTCTATTAAATTATCTGAATTATAAAACATCGCATAATCCCCGGCAACTAATATTAAAATCCATTTTTGAGTACTCGTATCCCAGAAGACTTTAGGGTCTCTAAAATCTACCAATTTATCGGTATTGGGAACAACAGGATTATTTTTATACTTGGTAAATGTTTTGCCATTATCAAGACTATAAGCAATACCTTGATATTGATAATCTGTGGTTTTAGCTTCGGCTCCTTTGGGATCGTGGTAGGTGAACATGGCTACTAATGGCGGATTTTCTATAGTGCCTAATCCGGATGTATTTAAAGAATCTACTACAGCACTGCCTGAAAATATATAGCCTAGAGAATCTGGAGCCAATGCTACAGGTTCATTTTCCCAATCTTTTAAATTTTTACTTGTTGCGTGCCCCCAATGCATAGGACCCCAAATTGAAGACTCTGGGTGATACTGAAAGTACAAATGATACGTTCCATTATGGTAAACGAGTCCGTTAGGATCATTCATCCAATGTGCTTCGGGAGAATAATGATATTGTGGGCGAAAATTTTCGTTGTATGTCATCTCTGTAGTATCTTTAGGCTGTGTAATTGACTTGTTATTTTCCTTACACGAAATAAGTGTTATGAATAATACGGATAAAATGGCTATCTCTTTCAATGTTAGACGTTTTAGATTAATCATAACAAATTTATAACGATGGGAAATTAATAAATATAAGTTTAACTTAATCGATTTAGTTCGTTAGTTTTGTAAAAATTTTAGAATTAAGTATTGATACTAGGTAAAATCGAATATAAATTATATTAGGATTTAAGATATGAAAAGAAAACTGACTCTCAAACTAATAGCAAAAGAACTAGGGGTGTCTATTTCTACGGTTTCAAAAGCCTTACGAGATAGTCCCGAGATAAGTGAAGAAACACGTGAGAAGATAAAAGCATACGCAAAATTATATAACTACAAGCCTAATAATATTGCACTTAGCTTAAAGAATAGAAGAACAAATACAATAGGAGTAATTATACCACAGATTGTACATCATTTCTTTACGACTGTTATTAGTGGAATAGAGCAGGAAGCCCGTGACCGTAATTACAATGTGATTATTTGTTTATCAAACAATGGTTTTGATAAAGAAGTAGAAAATATGGAGCTTTTAGCAAATGGAAGTACAGATGGTTTTATACTTTCGATTTCTAAAGAAACGATGCTTAAAGAAGATTATCATCACTTAAATGAAGTAATTGAGCAAGGTATGCCGGTAGTTATGTTTGACCGCGTTGTTGAGGGTATTTCTTGTGATCGTGTACTTATTGATGACAAAGCTGGAGCAAAAAAAGGGGTTAGTCATATGATACGCACCGGATGTCGTAAAATTGGAATAATCACTTCTGAAGATTACATAAGTGTAGGCCGTTTACGTACTGAAGGTTATCTAGACGCGCTTGATGATTATGGAATTGCAGCAAACGATAATCTTATATTAAAGTTAGATAATATAGATGATCTAACTGAAGAATCAAAAAAACGTATTGAAGAGTTTGTAACTAAAAATGACTTAGATGGGATTTTTACTGTTAACGAATTTTTTGCAGTACACGCAACTCGTGTACTTACTAAGTTAGGGAAAAAGATTCCTGAGGACGTTTCTATAGTTTGTTTTACAGACGGTCAATTGTCAGAAAATATGATACCTAGCCTAACAGCTGTAAGTCAGCATGGAGAGGAGATGGGACGTAAAGCAGCTTCTATTTTAATTGAAAAATTAGAACGTGAAGATAGCGAGACTGCACCGTATGATACCGCATATATAGATACCAGTCTGGTAGAAAGAGAATCAACCCGAAAATTAAACCGATAGCACAAAATGCAAAAAAAAGGATTTATATTCGATCTTGATGGAGTGATCGTAGATACAGCAGGCTTCCATTATCTTGCCTGGAAAACCCTAGCCAATGATTTGGGTTTTGAATTTACAGAAGAACAAAATGAGCGATTTAAAGGTGTAAGCCGTGTTCGTTCATTAGAAATATTATTAGAAATAGGAAAGAGAAAAGCAACTCAAGAAGAAAAAGATGGGTGGCTAATATCTAAAAACGCAGAATATCTGGGTTATATTGAAAAAATGACCAAAGAAGATATTTTGCCAGGAGTTTTAGACGTGCTTAACTATTTAAAGGAAAAAGAGATACCTATGGCTCTGGGATCTGCGAGCAAAAATGCGCAGCCTATCTTAAAACGTGTTGGACTTTTTGATATGTTTGACTTTATCGTAGATGGTAACCACGTAGAAAAAGCAAAGCCAGATCCCGAGGTATTTACTATGGGAGCAGAAGAATTAGAAATCGACTATAAAAACATAATAGTTTTTGAAGATTCTATCGCTGGTGTGCAGGCTGCTAATAGTGTAGACATGGTAAGTGTAGGAATTGGTGATGCAAGTGTGCTACATGAAGCCGATTATATATTTAAAGATTTCACAGAAATCAGTACAAACTTTTTAGATCAACTAATCAACGCTTAAATAAATGAATCAAGATTATATCATACCCGCACCGTGGGCAATTTTAGAAGAAGGATTTGAAAAAGAGCATGTAAAATCTTCAGAAAGCTTATTTAGTATAGGTAATGGCGCAATGGGACAACGCGCAAATTTTGAAGAAGATTATAGCGGAAAAACGTTTCAGGGAAGCTATATAGGAGGTGTATACTATCCAGATAAAACACGTGTAGGCTGGTGGAAAAACGGCTACCCTGAGTATTTTGCTAAAGTACTTAATGCGCCAAGCTGGATAGGAATTAAGGTTGTAGTTGATGGTGAATCACTTGACCTTAATACCGTAAAATCTGTAAAAGATTTTAGAAGAGAGCTTAATATGAAAGAAGGCTGGTTAGGTAGAAGCTTTGAAGCCGAACTTCAAAATGGAACTAAGCTGAAAGTAGAATCTAAACGATTTTTAAGCTTAGAACACGACGAGCTGGGAGCTATTAATTACGAAGTAACACCATTAAACAGAGATGTTAGTATAAGCTACGAGCCATATTTAGATAGCGGTATTACAAATGAAGATACAAACTGGGATGATAAATTCTGGAATACTCTAAGTGTAGAAGAGCAAGGAAATAAGGCATTTATAACTGCGCATACAATGAAAACATTATTTCACGTATGTACTGCAATGTCAAATACATTTACCGTAGATGGCAAAGAAATTTCTCTTACTTTAAAAACAAATAAATCTGAAACGTACATAGGTCACGTTTATGAAACAGATATTCGGGAAGGGGAGACCTTTGCTATTCAAAAATATGCAGGGTACATAACTTCATTACATCACGATAAAGATTCTTTGAAAAACGCGGCTAATGCTGTTTTGGATATAGCATTAAATAAGGGTTTTAAGAATTTACTAAACAAGCAGAAAGAAGATTGGGCAGATATCTGGTCTATGGCAGATATTGTTATTGATGGGGATGTAAAAGCACAACAAGGTATTCGTTTCAATATATTTCAGTTAAATCAGACGTACTTAGGTAAAGATGCGCGTCTTAATATTGGACCCAAAGGATTTACCGGAGAAAAGTATGGTGGATCTACCTATTGGGATACAGAAGCGTATTGTTTACCATTTTATATGGCTACAAAAGATCAGGAAGTGGCACGTAATCTGCTTACCTATCGCTACCAGCATCTAGACAAAGCAATTGAGAATGCTCAAAAACTAGGTTTTAAAGATGGTGCTGCATTGTACCCTATGGTTACTATGAATGGCGAAGAATGCCATAATGAATGGGAGATTACTTTTGAGGAAATTCACCGTAATGGGGCAATGATTTTTGCTATAAGTAATTATGTGCGTTACACAGGTGATTACAGTTATATTCCGGAGAAAGGGTTAGAGGTAATTATTGCAGTGGCACGATTCTGGAAACAACGTGCAACTTGGTCTGATAAAAAAGAGCAATATGTAATCTTAGGAGTAACAGGACCTAACGAATATGAGAACAACGTAAATAACAACTTCTATACAAACTATCTGGCTAAATGGTGTTTAAAATACGCCAGTGAGCAGGTAAAGAAAGTGGCTAAAGATTACAATTCAGATTATAAGCGTATTGCAGATAAAACTTCAGTTTCTACAGAAGAGTTAAACACGTGGTTAGAAGTTTCTGAAAAGATGTACTTACCTTTTTCTGAAGAAAATGATATTTACCTACAGCAAGACGGATTCTTAGATAAAGAATTAGTAACTGTTGCAGATCTTGATAAAGCAGAAAGACCTATTAATCAAAAATGGAGCTGGGATAGAATTCTTAGATCACCCTATATTAAGCAAGCAGATACATTACAAGGTTTCTATGTCTTTGAAGATCACTTTACAGAAGAAGAATTAAAAAAGCATTTTGATTTTTACGAGCCGTTTACCGTACACGAATCTTCTTTAAGTCCGTGTGTTCACGCCATACAAGCCGCTAAGCTCGGCCAAATGGATCAAGCTTATGAGTTTTACTTGAGAACATCTCGTCTTGACCTTGATGATTACAACAAAGAAGTTCACGAAGGTTTACATATTACAAGTATGGCCGGTACGTGGATGAGTGTTGTAGAAGGTTTTGGAGGTATGCGTATTAAGAATGATATGTTATCTTTTGACCCCAAAATGCCAAGTGCGTGGGATGGTTTTTCTTTCAAACTTAATTTTAGAGGTCAGATATTAAAGGTTTCTGTATCTAAAGGAAAACATACATTTAGTTTAGATAAAGGTTCAGATTTGACACTATTATTAAATGGAAAAGAAATAAGAGTTGTAGCAGGTCAGATGACTGAAGCTTAATTGAATATCACTATCTTAAAATCCCTATAACCGTTTCGGTTATAGGGATTTTTATATTGTAAAATTTTATAAATGTATATTTAAATACTAATTATAATTACTCCTTTATTATGGATGAAACGTTGACCTATTGTATATCGGTGTTTACAGGTTTTTTTGCTATAATGAATCCACTTTCTAACATTCCTATTTTCTTATCCTTGACCGAAGGTGCCAGTAAAGAAGAAAAACAACGGGTTAACAAGAAAGGTATTCTGGTAGCATTCATAATAATTGCAGTGTTTACAGTACTCGGAAAATTTATCTTCCAAATTTTTGGGATAACAATTCCTGCATTTAAAATCACTGGAGGATTGCTGATTTTCTTCGTAGGTTTTGATATGCTTCAGTCTCGAAAATCTGGAGTAAAACATCTTAAGGAAACTAACTTTGATGAGAATATAGCAGTATCTCCACTTGCCATACCTATACTAGCTGGTCCTGGCACTATTGTTACAGCAATGAACTTTACCTCAAACACTTCCTACGTAAACATAGGCTTAGTGATTTTGATTTTCGGATTAATGTGTTTGCTAACTTATATAACGTTTAGTCTTAGCGATTTTATTGCAGCTAAAATAGGAGATAATGTTATCTCGGTTATCGGGAAAATTATGGGTCTTATAATCGCCATTATAGGAACTACGATGGTTATACAAGGCCTTAAGCTTACGTTTGATTTTCTAAATTAGATCAATTTAAATACCTAAAACATTTTCAAGGAGTAGATTTTTCTACCACTGGTAAATAGATATCTGCTTTCCAATCTAAATCATTTCCACCCATATTTGGGTTGTTAAAAAATACCTCTATGGGTTTCTTTTCTATATCCAGATTGTTTTTACGTGCATAGGAAAGTATTGCATACCACGCTCGATCTGAAGTTAAATAATTTCCATTGTAAACAGCGTGAATTGATTTTTTTGGGAATAACTTTTTATATTTAATTTCATCAGTAATCGGCAAATTTTCTGACTGAATTATTGGAAAGCAAAAATTATAAGATATACTATCATTTTCCACATTCCAATCTGTAATTTCTACAATTGGAGAGCCGTTAAAAGTCACATCATTAGCAGCAAGAATATCGCCTATATACCCATAATTCTTCATCATACCCATCGCTTTCTCCCGCTGAAGACCTTTAAGAGAAATATAAGCGCAGTAGGTAGCTGGAGAATCCTCGATGCCGGTCACCTCAACATTAATCTGACTTAAATGGGTAGTTAGTAGTTCAAAAAAAGAGGTTATCTCTTGCGCGTTTTTTGTTTTAAAATCTGTAGTCGTAAAGGGCAATGTAATTCTATTATACAGACTATTATTTAAATCTTTAATGCCCACACTTACCTTTGTAATGGAGTCATTTATTTCATAAAACCGATATGTATAATTAACTACTGAATCATTAAAAGTACGCTGCTGGACGAGTCCGTCGAGCCCATACTGTGCAATAATTTTACTGTCTTCGAGTTCATAATCCCAGATTTTTACGGTTTGTATAACTGTTCCGGGAGTTGTTTTGACTTTAAAATTTACTGTAAAATCGCTGGGTTTTATAAAGAGATACCAGCAGAGTGCAACGATTAGCAAAGTGATAACTACAAAAAGTAATTTTCTCATAATTAATTAGCTGCTTGAGCAGTATCTGTTTTAAGATTTAGATTTTTAACGATATAATTACCTATTTGACGGCCTTGTTTAAGTCCCTCTTCAATAGCGGCGCGGTAATGAATACCTCCATAAAGTCTGCTCATTGCGGCTTCACTTGATGCAGTTCTAAAGGATGTGAAATTGCGAACGGGTAAGCCATATGCAACCTCGGTATCATCTTCAAAGCTAAAATCATCTCCATAAATCTGGGTAAGAACCTCTGCAGCTGCACCAGATACTACAGAATGACCACTACTGTATTCAGGAAATGGAGGCGTTTGTAAAACCGGTGCCCAGCTATCATCTATATATTGATTTATTAATGTTTCTGGGCGTATAAGATTACTACGGTATTTCTCATCCCAGCAGCTTATAAAACCATCAAACAAAGCGATAGAGGTTTTTGTATAAGCGTGCACAGTTTCCATTAAATTAGAATTTGTTTTCTGTGTCGCAATTTTTACAATACCAATCCAATGACCACCAGGCGTTATTTTTTTTGTTGCAAACATTAAGTGACCTTTATGAGTAGATACGTATGGATTACAATCCCAAAATTGCGCTATTGCCATCTTTTCAGAATCATCACCTTCAGAAGTCATAGCATTACGCACATCATAAACTTCTATTAGCTGTTTATAAAACTCAGAATCTTTTTCCATAGAAAATTCAGGAGGAGGTAGTGGTTTAAATTGTGAAGCAGAGTCAATAACAAAAGGCCTTATTTTCATCCAGTGTGGTTCTATACCATCCATATAGGCAGGAGGTGTAGGTTGCCAACGAGATGGATTGTCTGGATTTACAGAAAACTTAGGCATAGTACGGGTTTGTTTGTACATATCTCCATCCATCCAGGACTTTATATGATCGGCAACTTTTAATCCGTATTCTTTTGATGCATAAAGTTCGGTAGGATTTTGTTTTTCCCAAGACGTATATAAACTATCTCTTAGCGCAGTTATCTTGTCTTCAGAAAAGATAAGAGTCTTAGCTATTTCCATCTGGGCTATAAGTGCAGCAAGATCATAGTTAACCGGTGCATCGGCAGATGCTTGCGGTGCTGGTTTTAAACCTGTGAGTTTTCCTGCCAGTGATTTATAATCTTTGTTTTTCTGAACCAAAACCTCGTAGGCAGCTATATTAGAATACGCATAAATACGACTTGCAACAGGAGGAGAAAAAATATCGTGAATTATAACTTCTGTTACTTTATCTACAGCATTATTATAATCATTAGGTGTAATAACAATTGGTTTTTCTTCTTGAGAGCACGACCAAATGGAAAGAGCTAAAAGAAATAATATCGTAGGGTATTTGTACATAGTTAAAAGCTAATTTTTAATAGATTTTCCTATTTGATAAAGCTGGACTTTACCATTATTAGGTGTCGCAATTAGATAATTTCTATTTTGAAATAGAATTGTATTTAGATGTCTTATTGATTTCTGAGCAAAATCTAATCCAAGTTTATCTCCGGTGATTATAGTTTTTTCATCTTTAATTAATGCTCCTGTAAAACTATCTAATCTTCCGTGAAATGGTTGTACTCCAAAGTAATTACCGGCAGCAAGTATCTCATCTGCACCATCATTGTCAAAATCGAATTTACAAAAAGTCATTATAGGAGCGACTTGAAAATCTCTATTAAAAGGAACAAATGTATAGGAGCCAGAATCGTTACGTAAATATCCCGATTTGAGTGTATTTACTTTGAGCTTTTTGCTGGATTTGAGTTGATTCTCACTTAAAATTTCTTCGATAGTCTGGCCAGCAAAGCTTCTATAGGTACTGTATTTTTTACGTAAACTTACAAGCTGTGAGGCTAATGCATCTAATCCTAAAAGTGGATAATAGCTTTCATTTTTTTCTGTAACAACAAGTGTTTCCGTTTGACCATTGGCGTCAAAATCACTGTAATACATCAACATAGGAAATTCATCCGAAGCCTTAAATTTGCTGTTCTCTCCCCAGTTTCCTAATAAATAATCTGTATCGCCATCGTGGTCAATATCAAAGGCTATAATACTCTGCCATAAACCATTTAAATCACCCTTTATCTTATCTTGTTTAACCAGTTTATCGCCCGTATTTTTAAGAAAGATAGGATGCATCCATTCACCAGTGACGATAAGGTCTTTTTTACTGTCTCCATCAAAATCATCCCATATAGCAGACGTAACCATACCTAGTTCTTTAAACTCTTGCGCTATTGCAAATCTGCCGTTTTTATTTTCTAGCAAATACGATGTAGGTAGTTTACCAAAACTTCCCGTTATACTTTGAGAGCCTACAAACACATCAAGATCTCCATCTGCATCATAATCGTGTACAGCAAGAACAGATGTATTTTCAAAAAGCTGGGGTAGGTTAGCCTTAGTAAATTCTGATTTATTATTTAGATAGAGAGCGTCTAACAAGGGTTTTGATTTATTTGAAAAATCACCTCCTGCCGTAGCAGTAAATAAATCATTAGCTCCGTTTTTGTTAAAATCTGCTATAAGAGCGGCGACTTCTTCATTAATAGAATCGTTTTGAATGGTGCTGATTTTGGATTTTACAAACGAAGAATCAGTTTGCATAAATATCTGAGAAGCGATAAATTTTGAACCTCCAAAGAAAATATCATCCATACCATCTCCATTGAGATCACCTATCGCAACGGCAGGACCGCGATCTCCTACTTGATATGGAATAAGTTTTTCCCTGTCAAAATCGGAGTAGGCATCTTCACGATGAGTAAAATCTAAGCCGGTACTGTCCTTTATTTTTAAAAATAAAGGACGTTGTTTACTTAGAAGCGTCTTGTAATTAAATGCTCTTGTGTTTGATTGCTGAACTAACAGTGATTGATTAACTTCAATATTTGTCAATAATTGAGTGGTGCGGTCTGGCCAGATGATGCGTACCGAATCTATCATTTCAATATCCTTAAACCCAAAATGAAGTATAGGTTCTGAAGAAGCTTGAAATCCACGTACAGTATACAGTTCTTTAAACTGTTTAATACCACCTGCGTATGCATAAACTTTTGCACCTATGGCAAAAGGATTAGCTGTATTTGATTTTAGTCTTACTTTTAAATAATTGCTTTTTTTATTTGTTTGATTTACATACAGTGTTGGCGAACTATTGAGGTTATTTGTAATTAAATCTAGATCACCATCATTATCAAAATCCCCATAAGCTGTAGCTCCAGAAGCAAGAGTGTCATTTGCTATCCAATTTGAAGACCGATTTTTAAATACAAGTTCTGAGGTACCTTCAAATATATAATTGTGCGTTTTTCCACTAGGCATTTTCTCCAGCGCTTTTTGATCTATAAGTCCGGTGTTGCTTATTTTATTCTGAATTTGCTCACTTGATACAAATTTTATGTAATCTAGATCATTAGGACGTTTAGGAATACCATTAGAAATGAACAAATCTTGCTCCATATCTTGATTAAAATCCCCAAAAAGTGCACTCCAGCTCCAATCTGTAGCAGCTACGCCACTCAATAGTCCAGATTCTTGATAATTGCCTCCTTCACGATTTATGTAAAGCATATTACGCGTAAACTGGTAGTGATAACCATATTTATCTGTGCGTAGGCGTTGAGTTTGAATATTGTCATCCCCTTCTGAAGATTTTAGAACGTGCTCATCTTCAGATAGCATATCTAGAGAAATAAGATCTGGCCATCCATCGTGATTTAAATCGGCTACATCACTACCCATTGAGAATCGTGTTGTATGTCCAAAATGGTTTTTTAGATCTTCAGTAAAGGTACCATCTCCATTATTTAGATAATAATAATCATCCTCGTGAAAGTCATTACCTATATAAATATCGGGGTAGCCATCTAAGTTAAAATCAGAAACTGCGATACCCAGACCATAACTATTTATTCCCCCATAAATACCGGCTTCTTCGCTTACATCGGTAAATGAGCCACCATCATTTCGCATGAGCCTATCTCCGGTTTGCGCATTGCGTTCATAGCGTAATTCGGCTTTGCCAAAAGAATTTTGTGTATGTACCGCGTGATTTAATATGTAAATATCAAGATCACCATCAAGATCATAATCTAAAAATGCAGCAGATGATGAAAAGGTATCTGAATCTAAGCCATACTTTTCTGAAGATTCTGTAAATGTATTGTCTCCATTATTAATGAATAGTTCGTTATGACCGTCTAGACCATTAAGACCTACTACTGCGCAAACATAAATGTCTAGGAAACCGTCACCATTTACATCACCCATTATTGCAGACGTATTCCAGTCACTAATACCAGCTACGCCGGCTTGCTCTGTAATGTTCTCAAATTGAAGATTACCCTTGTTGAGGTAGAGTTCATTTTTAACCTGATTTCCGGAGAAATAAATATCTGGTAGACCATCATTGTTAATATCACCTACAGCAACCCCGCCGCCATTATAAAAATAGAGGTAATCAAGAATATTCATATCCTCATTAGGAGTAAGCGTATTTTTGAAACTAATGCCTGCTTTTTCGATATCTGGATTTGTAAATAATTCGGGTTCTTTAGAACAAGAAATTAAAACAAAAACCAAAGAAAGCGCTTGAATATATTTATTCATCAATTTTAAAAATCTTAGGTTTTTCATTATTAATAGCTGCGATTATAAAACTGTTTCCTGCTTTATCTTTAAACTTAGCAAGATGCTTTACCTCGCCTTTTATAAAGAAACCGCTATCATTATAGTTTTGCCATTTGTAATTAGCATCACCATTGTTAAGCAACACACTACCATAATTAGCATCAAGTTGTGAGTATTGCGGTTTATATTCAAAATTATTGCCTGCCATTATTAAATCTGCTAGGCCATCTTTATTAAGATCTGCTGTAATGATATCGCAAACACAAGATAACTGAACTTGATAGGGTAGTGGTTTTAAAGTGAAATTACCCTTGCCATCATTAATTGCTAGCATCGATTGTGAGTAGTAAACCGTCTTCTTTATCGAATTTTCAAGGCTCTCTGCAGAAAAAATACCATCTATAGAACGTTGCGCATAATCTGAAGCTTTCAAGTTTTGCTTTTTCAACGAACTCATTTGCGAAGTGATTTCTTTTTTCTGGTGAATAGGGAAATCTTTTCCGTTTTTACGTATTGTAGTTATTTGTTCGATCGTACCATTGTTGTCAAAGTCGTTTATATACATCACTAACGGACTATCTGTTGTAGGTTGATAATGCAAATTTTGACCTTCGTTACCAAGAATTAAGTCCATATCCCCATCATTATCTAAGTCTGCAGCTTTAATTGAACTCCACCATCCTGTATGATCACTCAATTTATTAGTTATTCTAGAGAGTCTTTTTCCAGAATTTTTAAACAGAATAGGACTTCCCCATTCTGAAGTGGTGATCAAATCTTTTTTATTGTCCCCATCTATATCAAGCCAGATTGCCGAAGTAATCATACCGGCATCTTTTGTGTCGTATGCAAGGCGTTCTGTGGCATTTACAAATTTGCCATCTCCTACATTCTCTAAAAATAAATGTGTAGGATCTATACCATAAACACCTACGACACTACGGGAACCTATAAAAACGTCTATGTCGCCATCACCGTCAAAATCTTCTGGAGCAACTACACTCATATTTTGAAAAGCAGAAGGCAACTCATTTTCAGACTTTTTGAAATTGCCTTTACCATCATTAAGGTAAAGACGTGGTTTAAACACTTCTTTCCTGCCCACTTCGTTACCTCCCGATGCTACGATTAAGTCTAAGTCACCATCTCCATCTGCATCAAGAAAGCTTGCAGCAGTGTCTTCATAAAAATTATCTTGATCAAAAACAGGTTGCTTTTTAATTGCAAGCTTACCCGTACCTTGATGTAAATAAATAATTCCTGGCTGCCCCTTAGCGCCACCTAAAAATATATCCTCATTACCATCATTATTGACATCGCCTACAGCCAGAGCAGGACCTTCTTCAGATAATTTTTTATAGATCATTCCCTCATAATCAAAATCGTTGTATGTGTTTTCTGGACTAGAGATTAAAGAGTTGCTTGTGAGTTCTGAAAGAAGTGTTTTAATCTTTTTATTTTTCTGCGGAATAAAAACTTCGGTGGCTTCAGCTTCATCTAATTGTAGGGTTTGATCGGCTTTGACTGAAGTAAAAAGCTGAGTTTTATCATTAGGCCACAACACGCGCATAGAATCTATATGGGTCGCCTCACCAATCCCTATTGTCATTGGATATTCCATCGAAGACTGAAAACCGCGTACAGGATATAATTCTTGTAAAATGATTTGATCTTTAATAAAAAGCTTTATCGAGGCTCCAATCGCAAACGGATTTTTTTCTCCTCCTTTAAATTTCAGTTTGATAAAATGATTTTCGGTTTCCTTTTCAGCATTATTGCGAAACAAAAACGATTTCATATTCACATTGTTAACAACAAGATCAAGATCACCATCATTATCTAAATCGGCGTAGGCACTCCCATTAGACATACTTAGCGTATCAAGACCCCATTCTAATGCTGCGTTTTTGAAGGTAAGATCTTTGTTGTTTTTGTAGGCGTAATTAGATAATGGCTTTTTTGGCATTTTGTTTATAATAGAATCAATTGCTTGCCTTTTACCGGTGAGTGCCATGTTTTGAATAATCTCATCAGCAAAAAAGTCAACAAAATCCAGATCTGTAAGATCGTGATTGATACCATTAGTAACATATATATCTCGATAACCATCATTATCAAGATCTACAAGCAAACCGGCCCAACTCCAGTCTGTAGCGTCTACGCCGCTGTAATAGGCAGTTTCAGAAAAAGAACCATTTCCGTTATTTACTTGTAATGTGTTTTGAATAAACTGCTGGTAGAAGTCTTTACTTTGTTTGAGTTTGTACACATTATAATTGTCAAATTCCATTACAGATTTTACACGTTCTTCTGGTTCGGGAAGCATATCGGTAATAAAAATATCCTGAAGACCATCATTATTTATATCTGCCATATCAACTCCCATAGCCGAAAGTGATAAATGCGAGGTCCAGTTTTCAATTTCTTCTATAAAAGTTCCATCTTTTTGATTTATGTATAAGTAATCGCGCTCATAAAAGTCATTAGAGATGTAGATATCTGGCCATAAGTCATTGTTTATATCTGTAATCATAACTCCCAAACCAAAACCTATGAGACTGCCGTAAATACCGGCTTCCTCACTTACATTTGTGAAAGTGTCTCCATCATTACGCATAAGTAAATCACCCACACCCTTAAAAATATCCGGAACGTTCTCCCAGTCTTCTGCACGGGTATCTCGCTGCTCTGCGTAGCCTAACCCACTTACGGGTACATTACTATTATTTAAGATATATACATCCAGATCTCCGTCTTTATCGTAGTCAAAAAATGTAGCTTGTGTAGAGAACCCAGATTTTGCCAGATTATATTGTGCTGCTTTTTCAGTGAATGTTGAATCCCCGTTGTTTATATATAAATCATTATCGTGATTATCACCTTTCATGTTTCCGGCATTACTCACATAAATGTCTAATAATCCATCACCGTTAACATCTGCCATTACTACACCGGTAGACCACGGTTTGTTACCGCCCACTCCTGCTTTGTCTGTAATATCCTCAAATTTAAAATCTCCTTTGTTTAGGAAAAGTTTGTTTGAGCCCATATTTGCAGTCATATAAATATCTGCAAGACCATCATTGTTTATATCACCTATTGCTACCCCGCCACCATTATAAAAATTGCGGTATTTAAAAATGTTGAAATCCTTACTGTTCGTAATTGCATTTGTGAAATCAAAACCTGTATCCTGAGGATCTAATAAACTGAATAACTTAGGAGTTTCAGGAAGACGATCTTTCTGCTCATTGTCTTTTGAATTACAAGAGCAAACAAGTAAACAAAAGCTTAATAGGTATATGGTATGTTTAAAATTCATTTATTTCTCTTTTCTTAAGAATATAGGGGTGTCGTTATTTCTTCCAATGATGTAGTATGTACTATCTTTTATTGTGATCGATGTGTGACTGCGGGAAGATCCTTTAATAATAATATCATGTTTTTTTGTAAACTTAAAATTGCCTTTCCCGTCATTAATTAAAATTATTCCGGTTGAGGCATCTTGACGACCTAGTTGGGTGCTTATTTCACTGTCATTGCCTAGTAATAATATATCGGTATACCCATCAGCATTAAAATCGTCTGTTAATATTGATTTGGTACTTGAAATTTGTGCCATAAATGGAAGATTATGCGCTTTAAATTCAAGATTCCCTTTGTTTTCAAAATAAGTAGTATTTAGAGTATAAGCATATTTTTTATCAGCTTTTTTCAAACTTTCATTAGAAAACAGATCCTCTATACTTGCCTGGGCGAAGGTATTATAACTCAGGAATTTCTTATTAAGAGGAGGAATTTGTTTTACAAGTTCGTCTTTTGTAGCTAGAACTGTTTGAGTGCCTTTATAAAAATAAGTAATTATGGGGTCTATTTTTCCATTGGCATCAAAATCAAATCTATAAAGAGTAATAGGTTCTTCTGCAGATGCAGCTAGTCTCGTGTTAAGTCCCCAATTACCTACAACAAGATCTAGATCACCATCATTGTCAAAATCTTTAGCGGCAATCGTGTTCCATAAACCATTTGAATTTTTAAAACTGGAGTTTGAACTGCGTTTTAAAAATTGACCTGTATTTATGAAAATTTGAATAGGCATCCAATGGCCGCATACAATAGCATCCTTAAATCCATTACCGGTAAGGTCTGTCCAGATAATATCTTTTATGTTTCCGAAGTTAGAAAATTCAGGAGCATATGATTGAGTAATATCTTTAAAATTCCCGTTCCCATCATTTTGAAAAATATAGCTTTTAGGTGTTGCTCCAAATTCTTGAGGAACTAAGTCACTGGTGATTGCTAGATCTAAATCGCCATCATTATCCAGATCAACAGTACGTATTTGAGATGCATTAATATATAAATCTTTAAAAGCATCTTGACTTTTTCTAAATCCCGTTTCTGAATTTAAATAGAGTCTGGGAGTTAATGCTTTCCCTTGGGTAAATTCGTTTCCGCCACTAGCAATTAAAACATCTATTAGTCCGTCGCTATTCGCATCAAACAAAGCTACTGCCGTGTCCTCATTAATTGCATCAGATTGAGAATCGGGTAGAGGCGCATTTATAAATTCTCCATTGGGTTTCTGAAGGTAAATTTGAGTTTCCTGACCTTTTGCTCCCAGAATGATAAAATCTTCAAGAGCATCAAGATTTAAGTATCCAGCTCGTACTTGTGGACCTGTATTTGTATTTGCGTACGGAATTAAAGCATCTCTACTAAACTCAATAGAACTACCATCATTATGTTTAAAATCTACTTTAGGTAATGAATTTGAAATTGTAAGTTCTGAATTTTGAGAGTTACGATTAACGCTATCAACTGCATTTTTCTCGTAAAAGGTTAATACTTTTTTTAATGCGACATTCTTTAGCTTCTGCATTTTTCCTGAAGGCCAGGTAATACGCATAGAATCAATTCTGCGGGTGTTTCCCGGAGCTATAAATAAAGCCGGCGGAACGGCTGATAAATATCCTCGAGTTGTATAATTTTCTAAAACTTGAGTTTTACCATTCACAAAGGTGGTGACTTTTGCACCTATTCCGAATCTATTAGCAGAGTCGCTTCTAAGATTTATAGTTATGCCTTTTGAGTAGGTAGTGTCTTGCGCAGTCCTATTTTCTAGTATGTATGCCTTTTCATTAATATTATTGACCACTATATCAAGATCCCCATCATTATCCAGATCTGCATACGAAGCACCATTACTAAACGATAAATTTGCTGCCGTCCAATTTTCAGTAACATTTTCAAAATTGCCATTGCCTTTATTTTTATACATATAATTAGCAACGTGCGTAGCTGGTATTTTTTCTATGAAATCCATCTCTTGCTGACTCAGAGATTTCCCCAAGCGCTTTTGAATAGATTCATTAGATATAAAATTTACAAAATCCATATTGTTAGTTGCGCCCAGAATTCCATTTGCGATGTAAATATCTTTATGTCCGTCATTGTCAAAATCTGCAATTAACGGACTCCAAGACCATTCTGTAGCTGCGATGCCACTTTGAAATGCAGATTCTGCAAACCTGTTTTTCCCAAGATTTATTTGTAAAGCATTTTGCATAAACTGATGGGTATACCCATTTCGCAACTGATTTTGATAAATGGGATATGCATATTCTGTACCTGAAGATTTCAGTGTCTGTAGATTTTCAGGAAGCATATCTAAGCTTAAAATATCTACAAGGCCATCATTATTTATATCTGCAATATCAGAACCCATCGAAAAATGGGAGGTATGACCCAAAATGTTTGAGGTGGTATTTAATTCTTTAAACGTGCCATCTTGCTGATTCACGTAGAGATAATCGTTTTCAAAAAAGTCATTTGCGATATATAAATCGGGATAATTATCATTATTTATATCACCTACAGAAATACCCAAGCCATATCCTATTTTACTGGATAAAATTCCTGCTTGACTTGTAAAATCTTTATAGTAACCATTTTCATTTTTATAAAACCGATCCCCATTTAAGGTATCCGGTTGATTGCGAATTATCGCACGACCGTAATTTGCATTAGGATGTACTGAATGATTGAGGAGATATACATCCAGATCTCCATCACTATCATAATCAAAGAATGCCGATTGAGTAGATAAACCTGAAAAGTTTAAACCATAAGCTTCTGATTCTTCTTTAAAAGTGGGGACTCCATTTACAATCCCTTGATTTACATAGAGTTTGTTGTGACCTCTGAGATTTAAATGACCACTTACGGTGCAAACATAGATGTCTAAGAGACCGTCTGAATTAATATCAACCGTGGTAACACCAGTGTTCCAAGTATTGGAAAGGTCTATGCCTGCGTGTTTTGAAATATCTTTAAATTTTAGATTTCCAGTATTTAGATAAAGTTTATCTGAAACTTGATTACCAGTAAAATAAATGTCTGGAAGATTGTCATTATTAAAATCTGCAACTGCAACACCTGCTCCATTATAGAAATAGAGGTAATTAAGAATATTGAGTTCTGGTGAATTTTTTATTTCGTTATTAAAATCGATTCCAGAATCGATCACTTTATTCAATTTGTAGGATTCTTGTGTATTAGTACAAGAATTGAAACATGCACACCATACAATTAAAATGTAAAAACGCACTTGTTGCATATTGAGAAGGACTTCAAATTTTAGGGAATTTACTAATTTAAAAGAGAGGACCATTTTAGGATCCTCTCTTTTATTTAGGCTATAAATATTAATTATTAGTAACCTGGATTTTGAGTAAGATTTGGATTTAAGATTAACTGATTTGCCGGTATAGGAAATAGGTTACGAGTTTCATTACCTACTTCAGAAGCAGCTTTTAGTTCCCAATCTCTAGTATATTGACCAAAACGGATCATATCATTTCTTCTCCAGAATTCTGCATATAATTCACGTCCTCTCTCATCAAGAATATCTTGCTCAGTAACAGATGTAAATGGTGTTGCTTTACGTAGGTTACGTAACACATTCATCATAGCTGTAGGATCTTGTCCCGCTCTAAACATAGCTTCAGCTTTCATTAAATAAGCATCAGAATATCTAAAGAATATCTCGTGTTCTGTTTGCGCTCCAAATCTTGGATTGTACTTAATCACACGAATTCCTGTAGTTTCTGAATTATTAATAAGACTAGAATTACCGTTACCGTCGACAAAATTACGCTCAAACTTTAATGGTCTTCCAGATCGTGCATTTAATGCTTCCCCTTTGTCACCATATTGCTGACCAATTAAGAAACCAAATCCTATACTAGAACCATCAGCGATACCATTATTGTTATCATCAATACCTCCGTCAACTTGACTTACTGGTAATCCAGAATTAGGAACAAAACCTCTACGCTCTTCTTGACCAGATCCAGGAGCATTAGTATTAGGATCTCCTTCAAATAGGTCATAATATTCAGCAAGAGTTGCAAATCCATTCCATCCTCCTCCTACCATCTCTGGAGAGTTGTTATAGTGAAGACCATTCCAAATTCTGTTTCCTACAGCCGTAGGTATGAACCAGATCGTTTCATTATCAAGTTCATTTTTAAAAATATCAAAATAACCCTCAACAAGTCCATAGCCATCACCTTCAATATCTTCAACTAAAGAGATAACCTGATTCATATCTGCTGTATTAGGTTCACCGCCTACATAGATATGCTTATTCAATAAAACTTTAGCTAATAAATAACGTGCAGAAGCTTTAGACGCTTTTGTAAGTGGAGAGTCACTAGCCCCAACACCTGTACCAGGTCCTACTGTAGGTAATCCTGCAATTGCATCTTCTAGATCTGATACTATTTGATCAACCGCTTCTTGTCCTGAAATTACAGATGGATCTACAAACGGAGTTGCAGTTACATCACGTATTGGAATCTGACCGTAGTTGTCTAAAATAACAAACATACCCAATGCTCTTAAAAATGAAGCATTAGCCTTCAATTGTGTGTCACCCTGCGTTAAGTCTGATAAAACCTGAGCTGCTCTAAAGTGAGTATTGTTCCATTGATTCCATACATTCTCAATGTATTGGTGACTAGATCTCCAGTCGTGCTGGTGTAATTGTCTCCAAATACCATTATCTCCCCAGTCTGAACCTCTTGTAGGAACTAAAGATGCATCTGTGGTAACTTCACTTAAAGCGTAAAGATTTGCCTGATCTCCTATTTGCCCTCTTAATGAATTGTAGATGTCATCTACAAATGATTGTGGATCTGTAACCCCTTGAAACGAGGCGTCATTAGCATCTTGAAAAACCGAGTCTGTTTGCTCAATCTCAAGATCTGTACACGAAGTTAGAATTGCAGCGACTGCAAAGGCCGATAAGAAGGTCTTTGAAAATCGATTAAATTCTCTATAATTTTTTCTCATAATTTTTTTTTTAGAATGTTGCATTAATACCAAAAGTCACAGTTAAAGGTCTTGGATATGAAGCATAATCAATACCAGCTGTAGGAATTGCAGAAGCATTTAATTGACCAGTACTTACTGAAATTTCAGGATCTAAACCACTGTAATCAGATATTAAAAATAAATTTTGACCTGTTAATGAAAAACGCATAGAGTCTACAAAGGCATCTTCTCTTACTGGTACATTATATCCAAAAGATACTGTTTGCATACGTATAAAGTCACCTTTCTCTAAAAAGCGAGTAGAAACAGCTACTGTAGAACCTGCATTCTCTGTAGTGCTAGGTACATTTTGAGTTACGTTTTTCTGTATTAGTAATGCACTTTTTGTAAAAAATGCATTTGCAGTTGCATTATACACAGAGAAACCAAATTGACCAGTTAAGTATGTAGATACATCAAAGTTTTTGTATCTCGCATTTAACGATAAACCAGCATTAAAATCTGGAACAGCATCTTCACCTACAAAGAATTTATCTGCATCAGGATCACCTACGCCGTTTCCATCAAAATCAAAATAAGTAGGATTTCCATCACCGTCAAAACCGGTAAATTCTGCCATATAATAAGAGAATAGAGGTTGACCAGCTTGTAATCTTTGTGCAAAAGCATTAGTTAACCCGTTTCCGTTAATAGGTCCTGCATTAATAGGTACCGGAACATCTTTAACTTCGTTGCTGTTATATGAAATATTGAAATTACCTGAGAAATCCCAATCTTCAGTTTCAATAAAACCATAGTCAATAGAAAATTCAACACCAGAGTTTACAATAGAACCATTATCAAGATTTCTAAAAATTGTACCAGATCCAGGGGCTGCTAATTCAGTAGTAAGCAATAAATCTTTAGTCTCTTTGCGGTAAACATTTATCGTTCCATTTAATCTGTCATTATTAAAACCGAAGTCAAGACCTACGTTTAAATCTGTTGTTGATTCCCATTTCAAATCTGGATTAGGGAATCCTCCTGCAATTGATGTACCTGGTCGTGGTAAAACATTTAAGTCATTACTTATAGCTCCACCCGCGGCAACGGTTCTAAAAATAAATAAACCATATCCTAAACCTTCTTGGCTACCTACAGTACCTGCAGCAAGTCTCAATTTTAAAGTAGAAAATGCATCCCCGATAAAATCTTCTTTGTGCAACTGCCAAGCAAATGCTCCTGAAGGGAAGTATCCATATCTTTCATTCTGACCAAAAGTTGATGAGCCATCCGCTCTAAAAGTACCTGTAAACAAGAATTTGTCAAATAAAGTTACATTAGCTCTTGCGAAGTAGGATTGTAGTTCATCTGTATTATCATAAGAGTAGTTAAGAACATATGCAGGCATCAATTGTGTAAATGATGTAGGCAAAGTTTCAGATAAAGAGATATCTGGGAATAGTCTGTTTAAATACGAACCATCATTTCCATATCCAAAAACAGAGTAAGAACCATCAATTAAATTATCGATTGTTTTGTATGTACTTTGTAATTGATCTCCTATTTGATCTAAATTATTAGTTGTAAAGCCAGCACCTTCAGATCCAAAACCATCTCTTGCAAATTCCTGGTAAGAGTAACCCCCAACTAAATCTAAAGCAACATCGCCAAATTCCTTTTTGTAGCTAATTGTTGCTTCTAACAATTTGTTGTCTTGATTTGCAGTATTGTAGTTTCCACGGCCAATATTTGTAACCCCATTAAGACCAATAACTGACGGAGCAAAAACTGAAGTTGTTTCTGCATCTACCTTATCATAACCAGCAGTTACTTTAGCATTTAATCCATCTACAATTTCGTAATCTGCAGAAACATTAACTAAAAATCTGTCTGTCTCAGAAAGACCTTGAAAGTTTGCTAACAAACTAGCTGGATTCAAAACATTTCCACCTGGATCAAAAGTAGGATCAATAGGGAAAGTAGGATTTGCAGTAATAGATGCTCCAATAAGATCTCCAGTAGAACCCGCGCTTCCTGAAATAGGAGCAAACTCATCATTCACTCGAGATAAAGTTGCCTGTGCACTTAAAGTAAGTTTGTCATCTAATAGACGCTGAGTAATATTTAACCTACCCGTAATACGTTCTTGTGAACTTTTATCTACAATACCTTTTGTGTCTCCATAACTTACAGAAGCTCTTACGTTACCCGTATTATAACTTTTAGCATAGCTTAAGTCATTTTTTGTAGAGAATGTATTGCGTGTATAAAAATCTTGAAAATCTGAATTTGCGCCAAAATCAGCAAGTGTACGATCACCACCCACACTTGTGATGGCATCTAAAAATTGGTTACGCTCTAATAAATCATATCGAGTTGCTGGAGTAGAGAAACTTGTAGAAGTGTTGAATTCAAATCTACCGTTAGTAGCTCCACGACCTCCTTTAGTTTGTATGATGATAACTCCATTTGCACCTCTTGAACCATAAATAGCAGTTGCTGAGGCATCTTTTAAAATAGAGATGCTTTCAATATCGTTAGGATTTAAGAAACTTAACGGGTTTCTAGAAGCAGTTGCTCCTAAACCAGCAGCATTTCCTCCCGGTGCACCACCTGTAGTTAATGGAACACCATCAATTACAAATAACGGGTTGTTACCAGAACGTATAGAGTTTGTACCACGTATACGTACAGAAATTCCTGCACCAGGCTCACCTGATGATTCCGAAATTTGCACCCCGGCTGTTTTACCTTGAATAAGTTGTTCTGGAGATTGAATTACACCTTGCTGAAAATCTTCAGATGTAACAGATGATACAGATCCCGTAGCATCTTTTACAGTTGTTGTACCGTAACCAATAACTACAACTTCTTCTAAGGCAGCCGCATCTTCTTGAAGGGTTACATTAATTGTAGATTTTCCATTAACAGCTACTTCCGTTGCTGAAAACCCAACATAACTAAAAATTAATGTGCTACCTGCAGCTACATTATTAATAGTATAGTTTCCGTCAAAATCTGTTGTAGTACCATTTGTCGTCCCTTTTACGAGAACGTTTGCGCCCGGTAAGGGACCATTGGGCTCAGATACTGTTCCCGATACTGTTTGCGCATTTGCTATACCTGCCAGTAAAAGCGAAGCGCAAAAAAGTATACTTCTAAGTATAAATTGCTTCATAAAATTAATTTTAAATTATTTTAGTTTTTAAAAGATTCTGGTTGTTAAATTTATAGAAAAAAATGAATAATATCAGCTACTACAACGTTTAAGTTGCGAAATCGTTGTAGTTGAGAACAATAAATTTAATCAGCTAATTGATAATTTATTAAGGATTAATTAATAATTTGATAATATCTCCTCTTATTTTTGTGAATTATTGAATGTTTCTAGGGATTGTCAACTTTAGCTTCAGTAATTAGTGAGATCATTTAGTGTTGTAATTGCAGATACTTATTGCTGAATATTTTAATAAAATGTAACCATATGTGTTCATTTTTAGATTTTAAACGTCAGATTTCAGAAATTTTCTACCAAAAGCTCTTCAAATTAAATTTCAAGAAGGTTCTTATAAAATCAATAGTTTCTGGTTCTCAATCTTTTTTAAGCATATCTATTTCCTGACACTTATCTTTGCAAATATGAATTATGATGTAGTTGTTATAGGTGGTGGTGCTGCCGGTTTTTTTACAGCAATTAACCTTGCAAAACAAAACCAGAAGCTTTCTGTTGTCATTGTGGAGCGTGGAGCTCAAGTACTGGAAAAAGTTAAGATTTCTGGAGGTGGCAGATGTAATGTCACCCACGCAATATTTGAACCTAAACCTCTTACTGAAAATTATCCTAGAGGGCAACGCGAACTATTAGGCCCTTTTCACACCTTTCTTTCTGGGGATACAATAGCCTGGTTTGAAGAGCGTGGGGTGCCATTAAAAATCGAAGACGATGGCAGAATGTTTCCTGAAAGTAATAGTTCGCAGACAATTATTAATTGCTTTTTAGAGGAAGCTAAAATTTATAATGTCGAGATTAAAACAAAATGGCCGGTAATTAATATAGAGAATGAGGGGGGCAACTGGGAATTACACAGTAAAAATGAAAAGCTGAATAGCAAAGTGGTGGTTGTAGCTACAGGAAGTAATCCTAAGATGTTGAGTCTACTCCAAAATAAAGGCATTGCTATTACACGGGCAGTACCTTCTTTATTTACATTTAATATAAATGATAAACGTATAAATGAGCTTGCAGGATTGTCGACTTTAGCTGAAGTAAGTCTGGAAATCCCAGCTGAACTTAATGCTAAGAAAAAGGCTTATTTAAATCAAAATCTCAAATATATTAGAGGACCCGTTCTTATAACGCACTGGGGTATGAGTGGTCCAGGTATATTGAAGCTTTCTGCTTGGGGAGCTCGTATATTGAACGAGCTTGATTATAAGTTTAATCTATGTGTGAACTGGTTGCCAGATTTTGAATCTGAAGTTTTACATGAGCAACTGCGAGATTATAAAGTTGAATTAGCAAAACAAACGTTGCATAAATGGTCACCGTTTGATTTACCAAAGAGATTGTGGCAAAGTCTTCTAGACGCATCAGGTGTTAACCACGAAAAAAAGTGGGCAGATATCACAAAAATTGACATTGAGAATTTAGTGAAGCAGTTACAAAACGGAATATTTCAGGTTGATGGAAAAAGCACCTTCAAAGAAGAGTTTGTTACAGCAGGTGGCGTTAATCTTAAAGAAATTGATTTTAAAACTTATCAATCTAAACAACATACTAATCTCTATTTAGTAGGAGAGGTTTTAGATATTGATGCGGTTACCGGTGGTTTTAATTTTCAAAGTGCGTGGACGGGAGGTTTTATTGCCGCCAATGCGATTGCAAATAGCTTTTAATTTAATCTCCAGATTTCAAAGTTTAGTGCTGCAGCATAAATTACCCAGAGGATATAGGGAATAAGTAAATAGGCAGCAGTGTTATTAACAACTTTAAACCATTTAAAGGTAAAGAGCAGCAATATAAATAGACCTATAATTATAAGGAGTGCGGGTAAAACAAGTTGCAATCCAAAGAAGAAGATAGACCAGGAAGCATTTAAAAGCAACTGAAAACCGAAATGATAGAGAGCCGTCTTTACCCATTTATGGTAAAAGCCTCCATCCCATACTAGACCAGCAGCTATACCCATTACAATATATAAGATCGTCCAGACTGGTGCAAAGAGCCAGTTTGGCGGCGTAAAAAATGGTTTTGCTAATGTAGGATACCATGTTTGCACACTACTTTGTGTAGCTACAGAACCTATAAATCCTATTAAAAGACATATAGATATAGCTATTAAAATACGTTTAGCTTTCTTTGAAATCATAGGCATAATTCTTAAGACTAATTTATAAAAATATTTCTTAGAGCTAACTCTTTAAAATGTGTAAGAAGCCTTTAAGAAGTTTTTATATTTGCGCTATGACAAGTACAAAGTTTTTACCTGCAGATTATACTCAGAATTTATCAAGCACATCGTTTAGTTATGCGTCGCCAAGTAATATCGCATTAATAAAATATTGGGGTAAGCAAGGGATTCAAATACCTAAAAATCCTTCTATTAGTTTTACATTAGATACGTGTAGAACAACCACAACATTACATTTTGAAAAGCGAGATAATCATAAGGAGGATTTTGAGGTAAAGGTAATTTTAGACGGAAAGCATAAGCCTGGGTTTGAGGCTAAAATCCATCAATTTTTTAGTCGTATTCTACAGTTTATGCCATTTGTAAAAGAGTATAAGTTTATTGTAGAAACAACCAATAGCTTTCCGCATAGTTCTGGGATTGCATCTTCTGCAAGTGGTTTTAGTGCTATAGCATTGTGTCTAATGGAAATGGAGCGCGAGATGCAGCCAGGTCTTACCGATACTTATTTTACTCAAAAAGCGTCGTTTATTGCTCGATTAGGTTCTGGGAGTGGTTGTCGTTCTCTTGAAGGTCCTCTTGTGGTTTGGGGAGAGCATTCAGAAATTGAAGGAAGCAGTGATATTTATGGAGTTTCATATCCCTATGAAGTTCATGAGAATTTTAAAGATTTTCAAGATGCGATACTTCTGGTAGATCAAGGTGAAAAACAGGTGAGTAGTACCGTAGGTCACAACTTAATGCATAATCATCCGTATGCAGAGAGTAGATTTAATCAAGCGCATGAAAATCTCGCAAAGCTTATTCCTATCTTAAAAAATGGTGATCTAGATAGCTTTATACATATTGTGGAGAGTGAAGCGCTTACGTTACATGCTATGATGTTAACGAGTTCGCCTTACTTTATCTTGATGAAGCCTAATACGCTTAAAATTATAGAGGAAATCTGGGAGTATCGTAGAGAAACTGGTATCCCATTATGCTTCACATTAGATGCCGGGGCGAACGTTCATGTATTGTTTCCGAAAAACTATAAAAATGAAGTTCAGGATTTTATAAAATCTTCACTTAGTGAATATTGTCAGAATAATAGGTATATTTTTGATAGTGTGGGAACTGGAGCAATAAAGTTGTAACTTTGCAGTCGATTAACTTAGATTATTCTATGAAAGGACCATTATTTTATTCAAAAATTCTTTTGTTTGGTGAGTATGGGATTATTAAAAATTCTAAAGGCTTATCAATACCTTATAATTTCTATAATGGCGCTCTTAAAGTAGATGAAAATCCTAGTGAAGAAGCAATAAAATCAAATGAAAGTTTAGGTCGCTTTGCTTCATATTTGGAGACTTTACAGGTTGATCAGCCAGATCTTGTTCAATTTAATATTGAAACTTTAAAGGCAGATGTAGCCGAAGGGATGTATTTTGACAGCACCATACCTCAGGGTTATGGAGTGGGAAGTAGTGGAGCTTTAGTAGCATCTATCTATGACAAATATGCACTTGATAAAATCACAATCTTAGAGAATCTTACTCGTGATAAGCTGCTTAAGCTGAAATGCATTTTTGGTCAAATGGAATCTTTTTTCCACGGAAAATCTTCTGGTCTTGATCCATTAAATAGTTATTTAAGTCTGCCTATTCTTATAAATAGTAAAGACGATATAGAACCGGCAGGAATTCCTTCGCAAACTATAGATGGTAAAGGAGCTGTATTTCTTTTAGATAGCGGAATGGTAGGAGAGACTGCACCTATGGTAAACTTGTTTATGGAAAACATGAAACAAGAAGGTTTTAGAAAAATGCTTAAAACGCAATTTGTAAAACATACTGATGCTTGTGTAGATGATTTTCTAAAAGGTGATGTTAAGTCACTTCTAAGTAATGTAAAGCAGTTGTCTAAAACTGTATTAGGTAATTTTAAGCCTATGATTCCTGCGAGTTTTCATGATCTATGGAAGCAAGGGATAGAGTCTAATGATTTTTATCTGAAACTTTGCGGCTCTGGAGGAGGAGGTTATATTTTGGGCTTTACCGAAGATATCGAGAAAGCACGAAAAGCCCTAGACGGTCATAAGCTGGAAGTGGTTTACAACTTCTAATTACACATTTCCTATAAAATGTAGAATATGTCTCGCATAAGTCGAAGAAACAAACTTTTACTTCTTAAATTTTTAAGTTTGTTTTCGGTGGTGAGAGGTTATAATATTCTCATAATTGTACTCGCACAATATTTAGCATCTATATTTATTTTGTCACCAGATATCCCACTCGGGGATGTGCTTTTTGATGTAAATCTTTTTTCTATAGTACTGGCGTCTTCCTTAGTTATTGCAGGAGGATATATCATCAATAGCTTTTATGATAGTGAAAAAGACTTAATAAATAGACCGCATAAAACGCGACTGGATCATATGGTAAGTCAAAATAAAATATTGACGCTGTATTTTATTTTAAATTTTTTAGCAGTAGTGGTGGCAAGTTCGGTGTCTTTTTTTGCCGTCCTTTTCTTCTCAGGTTATATTTTCGGAATATGGTTTTATTCGCATAAACTCAAGAAAATACTCTTTTTTGGTAACCTTACTTCAGCCTCATTAGCTCTCATTCCCTTTTTTGCAATCTTTATTTATTATAGGAATTTTGACAAGGTCATATTTGTACACGCTACCTTTCTGGGGCTAATAATTATTATGCGTGAGCTTATTAAAGATTTAGAAAATATAAAAGGAGATGTAGCACTTGGTTATAAAAACATACCTATAGTGTATGGGGAGCGTGTGACTAAATTTGCAATTACATTTCTAATCATTCTTACGATTTTACCTACATATCTTTTAGTTACTAACTTTGATGTAGGTCTTATGCGCTATTACTTCTACGGAAGTTTTTTCTTATTACTTATTTTTTCATACTGGCTCTGGTGGTCTCGTGCAAAAATGCATTATGTTTTATTGCATAATATTTTAAAATTTATTTTGGTCCTGGGTGTATTTAGTATTCTTTTAATAGATACAGACTTAGTGCTTAAAAGAATTTTATAATGAAAAAGCCACCGCAATGCGGTGGCTTTTCTGGCTAATTCAAATAAATAAGAGGATGCTTATCCTTTTTTAATTTTGAATGGTAGGTGGAAAATGCGGTTACCCGTGATTTCTATTTCAGCTTTTTTATAGTTAAGTCTGCTTTTAATATAATTTTCTAATTGTGCATTTTCTGTAGACACATTAAGCACAACTATGGTATTTTTAGAAGTAACCATAAATTGAATCGTACTCTCTAATAAGTCTTCGTTTAATTCTAGTTCAGGAACACCAAGTAGGTTGATAATTTGAGTTCTTAATTTTCCACTAGTAGTTTCTGGTTTTGGGTCTGCTGCGGCAGATACTGCTGCAAAATTGAATACCGCTAAAAATAAAAGGATTTGTACTTTTTTCATGACTTTTTGTTTTTAAGATTGATGTGTCAAATGTACAGCCCTATAAGATGTTTTTCTTCAATAGAGCAGTTATCAAATAAGGACTAAATCTTTCCTTTTGAGTTAATTAAGTGTTTGTTTACGTTATGTATACAAATACTAAAACCCACTCTAGATTCTAAATTTTATTAGATGATTATCAGTGCTAACTGGTTTTTTGTGTCAATTAGTTTGTAAAAATGAAGCAGTATTCAGATATCAATAGATTGCTGCTATATGAATATGAATTTAAGGTTAATTGAGGCTACTTTTCTCTCAGCTAATTGGTGTTTTGAGGCCATTTTATATACTCTGTTTTCGCTATTTAAATATGTATCTTTGCAAAAATTTATAATTATGAGCAGACATCAAGAAAGCAGTAGAGACGGGAAAGCGTCTGGTCGCGGATCTAATAATTTACGTAGTAAAAGTAATGCTAGGGGCAATGCTCCTATAAAGAGAAAAACAGGAGCTTCTGCAGATAAAGCAGCAAGTGCAGCAAAAGGTTCTTCACAAAAGAATAAAGATAAAGACGGTATTCGTCTTAATAAGTATATATCTAATAGTGGTGTTTGCTCTAGGAGAGAGGCAGACATGTATATAGCTACAGGTCAGGTTTCAGTAAATGGAGAAATCATTAATGAAATGGGCTACAAGGTGAAGTTAGATGATGATGTACGCTTTGACGGTACGCGCATTAATCCGGAGCCAAAAGCATATGTATTATTAAATAAACCAAAAGGGTTTTCAGTTACCACGAGTAATGAAAAAGGAATGACGGTAATGGATCTTGTTGCACCGGCAACAAAATCACGTATTCAGCCTGTAGGTCGATTAGGTCGCAATGCAACCGGACTTATTTTATTTACTAATGATGAAAAGTTAATGCAAAAATTGACTAATTCTAAAGCAGGACTTCCACGCTTGTTTCATATAGAATTAGACAAAAACCTTAAAGCAGAAGATTTAGAAAAAATCTCTAAAGGATTGAGTGTTGATGGTAAGAAAATATTTGTAGAAGACATTAGCTACGTAAACGGATCTCCTAAAAAAGAAATAGGTTTAAAATTACGCAATGTAGGAAGTAGTGTGATTCGTACTATTTTTGAACATCTGGAGTATCAAGTGGTTCGTGTAGATTGTGTAACGGTTGCTTCGTTAACTAAGAAAGATCTTCCACGCGGTAAGTACAAGCATTTAAGTCAGCAGGAAATAAACAATCTAATGATGCTATAAGTGTCATTTTTATAATAGTTTAGTAATTCAATATTTAAATTATAATCTAAAACTGTTTAATTTTAAAAAACTAATTCAGGTAAAACATAAGTCTTTTACAATACCTTAAGATTTTCCGTCGTTTTATCTCGATTTCTTTTTTTACATTTCACACTTTAAACTATTTGATGAATACGAAATATATAGATCTCATAGATCAATCCTTTTATTTTCCTCAGGAAGATTTTAAACTTGAGGACAACCACTTACAATTTCACGATATAGATTTGATGGCATTAGTTGAGCAATATGGTGCTCCACTAAAATTTAGTTATTTGCCTAAGATATCTGATAATATCAACAGAGCCAAAACCTGGTTTAGAGATGCAATTCAAAAGCATAATTATAAAGGGAATTACAATTACTGTTATTGTACAAAGAGTTCACACTTTAAGCATGTTCTTGATGAGGCTTTAAAAAATGATATTCATATCGAGACTTCATCGGCCTTTGATATTGATATTGTAAATAAGCTTAAAGAAAATGGAAAAATTACAGATGAGACTTTTGTTATCTGTAATGGCTTTAAAAGGGATCAATACATCGAGAATATTACAAACTTGATGAATAATGGACATAAAAATTGTGTGCCTATTATAGATAACTATGAAGAGATGAATCTTTTATCTGAAGGGATAAAGGGTGACTTTAAAATAGGAATTCGTATTGCATCTGAAGAAGAACCTAAATTTGAGTTTTATACATCTCGACTAGGAATAGGCTATAAAAATATTATACCTTTTTACGAAGATCAGATCAAAAATAATGATCAGGTTGAGTTAAAAATGCTTCACTTCTTTATCAATACTGGTATACGAGATACTGCTTACTACTGGAATGAATTAAATAAGTGTCTTAAAGTATATACACGTCTTAAGAAGATCTGCCCTAGCTTAGATAGCTTAAATATAGGTGGAGGTTTTCCTATAAAAAATTCCTTAGCTTTTGACTACGATTATGCCTATATGGTTGATGAAATTATCAATCAGATAAAAATTACTTGTGAAGAGGCAGATGTTGTAGTACCTAATATTTTTACCGAGTTTGGTAGTTTTACTGTAGGAGAGAGTGGAGGTGCTATTTACGAAGTGCTATATCAAAAGCAACAAAATGACAGAGAGAAGTGGAACATGATAAACTCATCGTTTATCACCACTTTACCAGATACGTGGGCAATTAGCAAGCGTTTTATTTTACTTCCTATAAACAGATGGGAAGAAGAATATGAGCGTGTATTACTAGGAGGTCTTACGTGTGATAGTGATGATTATTACAATAGTGAACAGCATAGTAATGCTATTTACTTGCCTAAATACAAGAAAGATAAACCATTATACATCGGCTTTTTTAATACCGGTGCCTATCAAGAATCAATAGGTGGATATGGTGGTCTGCAGCATTGCTTAATTCCGCAGCCAAAACATATTCTGATTGACAGAGATGAAAATGGTAACTTAACAACCCGTATATTTAACGAACAACAAAAAGCAGAACAATTGCTCAAGATTTTAGGTTATGAATACAACTAAAAACTATGCCGGCATCCCTGATGAATTTGCCAAACTTGAAACCTCAAAAATAGTTCTAATACCGGTACCTTATGATGGTACTAGTACTTGGGGAAAAGGAGCTGATAAAGGTCCTCAGGCCTTTTTAGATGCTTCTGAAAATATGGAGATTTATGATATTGAGACCGATACAGAGGTGTATCAGCAAGGTATCTATTTAGCTCCGGCAATTACAGAAGACAGTTCTCCAGAAGCACTCGTTTCTGAGGTGCACAAGGTTACTAAAGACTTTATAAAGCGCAATAAATTTGTTACGCTTTTTGGAGGTGAACATTCAGTTTCGATAGGTGCTATTCGTGCATTTAATGAGCTTTTTGATAACCTTACAGTTGTTCAGATTGATGCTCATGCAGATTTGCGTCAAGAGTACATGGGAAGCACGTGCAATCACGCTTGCGCAATGTATGAGGCGAGCCAGAATACAAATTTAATTCAGGTAGGTATCCGTAGTATGGATGTACTTGAAAAAACGGTGATGGATGAGGATAAAACCTTCTTTGCTCACCAAATGATCCAAGATGAATACTGGGTAGATAATGTGATAGACTTATGTACAGACAATGTATTTATCACGTTTGATCTAGATGGTTTAGACCCATCAATAATGCCTTCTACAGGAACACCAGAACCGGGCGGTTTATTCTGGTATGAAACAATGGATTTCTTAAAGCGCCTTTTTGCTGAAAAGAATGTGGTAGGTTTTGACCTTATGGAACTATGCCCTAATCCTAATGATAACTCTTCAGACTTTTTAGCAGCAAAACTTTATTATAAAATGCTAAGCTACAAATTTGAAGGGCAGGATATAGAAGAGAATTACGATAATAGTTACGTTGCAAAACCAGGTAAGGGTAGCGTAAATAAATTTGATTTAAATGACGATGAAGACTAAGGGAGCAATCTCTCAATTTATAGAGAAATATTATTTACACTTCAATTCAGCTTCTGTTGTTGATGCAGCAAAGGCTTATGAAGAGCAGTTAAACAATGGAGCAAAAATGCTTGTTTCTCTTGCAGGTGCTATGAGTACTGCAGAGATAGGGAAAATTTTTGCAGAAATGATTCGCCAGGACAAAGTACAAATTATATCATGTACTGGAGCAAACCTGGAAGAAGATATTATGAATCTCGTAGCACATTCTCATTATAAGCGTGTGCCAAACTATCGCGATTTAACAGCTCAGGATGAATGGGATTTGTTAGAGAAAGGTTTAAACCGTGTTACCGATACATGTATCCCAGAAGAGGAAGCTTTTAGAAGATTGCAAAAGCATATTCATAAAATATGGAAAGATGCAGATGATGCCGGCGAGCGTTACCTGCCGCACGAATTTATGTATAAGATGTTGTTAAGTGGTGTTCTTGAAGAATATTACGAGATAGATCTTAAAGATTCGTGGATGTATGCAGCTGCAGAAAAGAACTTACCTATAATCTGCCCGGGTTGGGAAGATAGTACAATGGGTAACATCTTTGCTTCTTATGTACTTAAAGGAGAGCTTAAAGCGACTACAATGAAATCTGGTATTGAGTATATGACTTTCTTAGCAGACTGGTACACAGATAATAGTGCAAATGGTATAGGCTTCTTTCAAATAGGTGGTGGTATTGCGGGAGATTTCCCAATTTGCGTTGTGCCTATGCTTTATCAGGATATGGAGCGTGAAGAAACTCCTTTTTGGAGTTACTTCTGTCAGATTTCTGACTCTACAACAAGTTACGGTTCTTATTCTGGAGCAGTACCTAATGAGAAAATCACTTGGGGGAAACTAGACATTAATACGCCTAAGTTTATTATAGAAAGTGATGCGACAATTGTAGCGCCACTTATATTTGCTTATTTATTAGATATGTAAGCATCTGTTGTAAAGAATAATAAAAGCCTCATAATATTTTATATTGTGAGGCTTTTTTGTGTTTTTATAGATTCTTTAGTCAACAAAAACTTGTGTTCTTTAGAATTGCTTTAGAAGTAATGCTTATTTTCGCAAACTTATTTATTACTATGTCTTATAGATTAACCGTAGTGGTTCCTGTGTATAATGAAGAAGAAAATTTACTTCGGGTAGAACAGGTATTTCGGGATTATTTTAAAATTGCAGCAGTTCCTACTCAAGTACTTTTTGTTAATGATGGATCAAAAGACGGAAGTCAAGATCTAATAGAACAAATTTGCAATAGAGGAGAGGGCTTTAAGTTTATAGCCTTTGAAAAAAATTGTGGTTTAAGTGCCGCGATTAAAGCTGGTTTTGATGCCACAACTACACCTTTAGTAGGATACATAGATAGTGACCTTCAGACCACGCCAGAAGACTTTAATATACTGCTTCCTTATATAGGTGAGTATGATCTCGTAACAGGTCATCGTGCTGATCGCAAAGACTCATATGTGAAAAATATGTCGAGTGCGATAGCAAACAATATACGTAGAGCATTTACTAATGATGGAATGGATGACACTGGTTGTCCTTTAAAAATAATTAAAACGGAATATGCAAAGCGTATTCCTATGTTTAGAGGGCTTCACCGTTTTCTTCCTGCGATGATTATGTTGCAACAAGGCAAAACTGTACAAGTTCCTATTCGGCATTTTCCAAGAGTTGCGGGTACTGCAAACTTTGGAGTTTGGAATCGATTATTAGGTCCGTTAATGGATTGTTTTGCTTACCTGTGGATGAAGAAGAAGTACATAAATTATACAATAGCAAAAAAATCGAATGACTAGTCCGTACTGGATTTATACGATAGGCTTTCTTGCTCAGCTAATGTTTTCAGGAAGATTGGTAATACAATGGTTTTTATCTGAAAAACAAAAGCGAGTATTGACACCGTCAACGTTTTGGTGGTTGAGTCTTGGTGCATCATTTTTACTTTTTGTATATGGTTATTTGCGAGATGATTTTGCCATAATGCTAGGTCAGACACTTACTTATTTTATATATATACGTAATCTTCAATTGCAAGGGCAATGGTTGAAATCGCCTAAAGTTATTCGCTGGTTTTTATGGATTTTTCCTGTCATTATAGTCATTTACGCATATAATAATGGGGATTATGATATAGATAAACTTTTTAAAAATGAAGATATACCGCTCTGGTTGTTGATTTTAGGAAGTGTAGCTCAATTAATATTTACATTACGTTTTATCTATCAATGGATCTATTCTGAGCGCAATAAAAAATCAACACTACCACTTGGCTTTTGGTTGCTAAGTTTAGTTGGCGGACTTTTAATTCTTATCTATGCTTTTTTTAGAAAAGATCCCGTCCTGATCGTAGGTCACGTAATGGGAGTTTTTATTTATTTTAGAAATATGCGTTTAGCAATAGGTATTGATAAAGAATGAAAATTGAAGAAAAATATTATCCATTTATAGTAGTTCTTACCTGCTTATTATTGTTCTTTCCTCATCTTGATATTTTGTATGCAAATATAATGGAGGCTCGTAATTTTAATACAGCCCGAGAGATGCTGCATTTTGATAACTGGATTTTCACCACGATGAATGGAGAAGCTCGTTATGAAAAACCACCATTACCTACATGGTTAAGTGCTTTTTCCGGAGCTATTTTTGGTATAAATAAGCTTTGGGCTTTGCGATTACCTTCAGCTATTGTAACCACTTTATTAGTTTATTTCAGTTATTTATTTTCAATTAAAAGATTACAATTACCTGCTAAGCAAGCGCTATATGGAGCTCTAATCGTTGCGACTTCTTTTTATGTAATCTTTGCAGGGCGCAATGGAACATGGGATATTTTTGCCCACGCTTTTATGCTGTTAGGGATTTACTTCTTATTTCAGTTTTTTTCTACTGATATTAAAAAGTATACCAGCGCAATACTTGCAGGCTTATTTATTGGTCTTTCTTTTATGAGTAAAGGGCCGGTAAGTCACTTTGCGTTGTTGTTACCCTTCTTAATTTCTTACTTATTTATTTTCAGAATAAGATCATCTCGGGGGAGAACATTTCCGTTTATGATTCTTATAATTATCGCCTTAGCTCTTAGTTCGTGGTGGGCACTTGCTTTATACTTTGGTGATACAAATACAGCAGCCAGCATCGCTAATAAAGAAGCTACTGCCTGGGCAAATCATAATACCCGACCATTTTACTATTACTGGAGTTTTTTTACTCAAAGTGGGATCTGGACAATTCCTGCATTTATAGGACTTTTATATCCCTATTTAAAAACAAGAGTATTAAATCTAAAAGCCTATCAGTTTACACTATTATGGACGCTTTCTGCAGTAGTTTTACTTTCAGTCATACCAGAGAAAAAATCGAGATATCTCTTGCCGGTTCTTATTCCGTTGGCACTAAATACAAGTTTTTATATTGATTATTTAGTACGCAAGTTTTCAGAACTTAAAGATGAACGGGAGGTACTGCCTGTGTATTTTAATTTTTCAGTTATAGCATTAGCAGCTTCACTAACTTGTCCCTTTTTAATCTACTTATTTGTAGATGATTTTACAGGCATTTTATGGGTTTACTATTCCCTATTGCAAGTGGGTTGTCTTTTTGTCGCAATTTTTATTATAAAAAATCTCAAAAGAAAGAATATCGAAAATGCATTTTACGCTGTGATATTTTTCACATGTTTAATAATTACTTGCGGATTTCCCTTTGTAAAAGCTACATATACAAATACAGATTATAAGGAATTAGCACCTAAAATTGTAGAGTTAGAACGTCTTAATAAGCCGGTTTTTCTCTATGAAAACAGCTCGCCAGAATTGATTTGGGATCTTGGTAAACGTCTACCTGTGTTAATGAGCCGTGAGGGCATTAATTATCCTAAAGAGAGCTCTTTCTATCTAATTGTTGAACATGAACAAGAGGAGCTTGCTAAAGAAAAAATGGTGGGGTATGACTTTATACTACAAGATTGCTATGATGGTAATATCACTTCAAAAAAAGATCGGAATTATAAAATACGACGCGTAGGTTGTCTTTATCTTGTAAATGCTACAGATTAACTTGTTTGCTTTTTTTGATGGTGAGTTCGTAAATGAAATAACCTATTAACACCACATATTCTACTGCTACCAGCCATAGGTTTTCATTCACAGAATCAATTTTATAAGCCGAATAACTCAGCATCACAACACCACTCCAGACTATAGCATATTTATATTTCGTAAAAACTGACAATAACAATGGTGTGGCGATATACCACGGATGAATGGTTGTTGAAAGCAGAAAATAGATACTTATACCAAATAGAAGAACTGGAAATAAGCGTAAAGTCGAGTTGTTTTTTCTTATGAAAGTTAGAAGAAGAAGAAATGCAATAACATATTTGGGGAGCTCTTGCCCTGCTGTGGCAATTATATTAAATCCTTTAGTCTGAAAGCCTATGTATCTAATGATATAATAAATGCTGGCGTTAAATTCAAACTTTTCAAACCAAAGCGCGATAGTACTTGAGAAATGATTTATTAACTCGGGTGTACTAAAGGGGATGAACGTTAACACAAATGTTGTCAATACAATTACATAAAATATAGACAGTCTTAGAAAGGAAGCTTTCGGTTTACGTATTAAATGACTTAGGCGAGAGTCTATTTTAGTTGAGCTTGGAGTCTTACTAATTAAAACCTGATAAAATAACGGTAGCAATAATAGAGGAACCAATTTCACAGAAATAGAGAGACCTATAAAAATTGATGACCAGAGATATCTTTCACGATGTAACAGATAAAGTGCAACTAGAAAGAAAAAAAGCATCACACCTTCAAAGTGTAAATTTCCGGTAAGTTCAATTAGTATAAATGGATTTAAAAAATACCAGAAAATTTGATGCTTTGGGAGATTCATTAAGACTAGAAGCTTACGTCCTATAAGTAATATCCCCACATCGGCGGCTATTATAAACAGTCTCAAAACGATAACTCCTCCAAGTATTGATTTACCACTTAACAAGCCTGAAAGCCAGAAAAACAGTTGGTTCACGGGAGGATAGTTAGAATAATGTCTTGCACTTAAAGCACCCATCCCATCGAGTAACTCTTTGCTTTGGGCTATAGGTAATGATCCTAACGCTACCCATTGATCTGGTGTATGGAGATAAGGGTTTAATCCTTGAGCGATTAACCGGCCATCCCATAAAAATCTATAGTAGTCTTGCGATAAATTAGGTAATACGATTATAAAAAGTAACCTTAGTACTATACCTATTACAACGAGTGTTTTAAAATTGACTTTTAGTTGTTGAATAAGCTTAAGGCTTAAAAAGAAAAGAGCAGCGTAAAGAAGAATAAGCTTTACAAAATCGTGACGTTGTAAATTATATGCAAATTCCCAGTACATTAATAAAATACCGAATGTCATTAAAACCGGAATCTTGTAATGTTTAAGAGTCTGAAGCATATCGGTTTTTAGTGATCAGTACATTCGGTTTTCAATGTCACAGTATAGAGAACGAAGAACTTTATTATTTAAATTCTTGAAAAAATAGATTTAAAAGCTACGAATCCAAATCCAAAAAACAACATAATGTGAAATGTTATAAGTCCGAAATCTCTCATATAGAATGCGCTTACAATTGCAAAGCCAAAGTATAAAAACAGAACGCTTTCTAAAATCGTATTTAATGAAATTGTTTTCTTTAGATAAATATTAGACTTCCAACTGTCGCTTAACTTATTGACATTAAATTTTGGAGTACGTATAAATTCTGATTTTTTACCAAAATGCCCTTCTAAAACTGCAAGTGAGTTATGTACACTAAAGCCCATTGCGATTGAGAAAAATGCGATAAACATACCTACATAGGAAATGAAGTTTTTGAATCCGCTACCGTGAATTCTTTTGTAGGTTACCCAGTAGCAGATAAAGAATATTACAGTGCTTATAGCAAAAAAAGCGGTCACCTTAAAAATAAAATCAAACTCAGGATTTGTATTTTTTATATACAATACGGGTACACTCAAAATAGCAATGAGTAATACGAGCAAGAACATACTACTATTAAGTAAATGAAAAAAACTATGAAATTTTGTTTTGAATGAGACGGTAGGATCTTTAAGCAATCTACCATAAAGCTTCTGAAAATTTTCGGCTGCGCCTTTGTTCCATCTAAATTGTTGAGAGCGGGCTGCACTTATAGCGATAGGCAATTCTGCAGGTGTCTCTACTTCTTCAAGATATTTAAAATCCCATTTATTAAGTTGGGCACGATAACTAAGATCAAGATCTTCAGTCAAGGTGTCTCCCTGCCAGTTTCCAGCATCTAAAATGCACGTTTTACGCCAAATCCCTGCCGTACCATTAAAATTTATAAAATGATGGCCAAAGTTGCGCCCCACTTGTTCCAGAACAAAATGAAAATCTAGCGCGAATGCCTGAATTTTAGTTAGAATAGAATAATCTCTGTTTAGATGTGCCCAGCGCGTTTGTACTACACCCACTTTAGGATCTTTGAAATACGGAACAGTTTTTTTTAGCCAATCTGATTTCGGAACAAAGTCAGAATCAAAAATTGCAATATAATCTCCTTTAGCAATCGCCAGTCCTTCTTTTAACGCACCGGCTTTAAATCCTACTCGATTTGTACGCGTGATGTGTTTTATAGGTAAGCCCTCTAGTCTTAAGTTATTTATCAGTTTTCGGGTTTCAGTAAGGCTTTCATCTGTAGAATCATCTAATACTTGAATCTCCATTTTATTTGTAGGATAATCCATTTTAGATATATTATCAAGAAGACGTTTTACTACATATAACTCATTATATAGAGGCAGCTGTATAGTGACAAACGGAATTTCATCTGGATTGTCTAAGTCATAAACCGGGGCGTTATCTGTCTTTTTCTTAGCTTTTAAATAATTAAAAAGCAGATTTAATTGAGCTAAACTGTAGAGGAAAATTACAGTAAGGGATAAAGTATAAAGAACTATTATTAATGTCTGCATTATTTAAAACTGTACTTAAAAATCCAACCGAGAATTTTAATTCCGGCAAATATAGCACCTTTGACTGTGCCTGAAACCTTAGAAACACCTATACGATTACGGTACTTCATAGGTACTTCTGTATAGGTGAGTTTATGTCGTAGTGCCTTTAATTGCATTTCAACCGTCCAACCATAGGTTTTATCCTGCATATTAAGAGATAGCAATTTATCATATTTAATAGCCCTAAAGGGACCAAGATCTGTAAATCTTGAGTTGAAAATTAAACGCATTAATGTTGTTGCTAATTTATTACCGAATCGTTGCGGAAAAGTCATACTTCCCGGTTGTCTCAGTGATTTCACTCGTGCACCTACAACAAAATCAATATCATCTTCAAGTATGGGCTTTATGAGTTGCGTTAACTGCTTAGGATAGTCACTATAATCTCCATCAAGAAAAACAACAATATCTGGTTTATCTTCTAATCCTGCGATGTACTGCAACCCTTTTAAGCAAGCATAACCATATCCTGGTGAAGTTTCGGTAAGTGATGTGGCACCTGCTTCTACAGATTTTGCAGCAGTAGCGTCTGTAGAGTTATTACTTACTACTATTATCTCATCTACAAAATGAGGAATATCTCTAACAACTAGTCCTATTGATTGCTCCTCATTATATGCAGGAATTATTACTTTAATAATTTGCTGCATTAGAATTGAGCGTTAGGGTTATCTTTTTTGAAATGAGCAATACTCGTCCATGCACCGGTAAGAATATTATCCTTGTAATGTTGTGCTTTAAATAAGTTTCCGTTTTTATATAACAAGCTGTAGCCTTGCCTAACATCATTTACAAATTGTACTTTTTCTACCACATTTTTTTCTCTTAGGAGTACCCACCAGTCTACTCGCTTACCATTCTGGTAATGACCTTGACTAATTACAGCGTTACTTTGATTATAGAAAAACCAATAACCATTCTTTTTATTAGTCTCATAAGATCCTTTTCCTTTCACATTTCCGTTTTCAAAATAATAAAACCAGTAGTCAGTTTTTTGATTGTTAACAGACCAGCCTTCAGATTTTAAGATACCATTTTCATAATATTCTTTTATATATGTTTTCTGTTCATTACTTCCCATAACCAGAACAAACATCAAAATATAGTTGAAAACAAACATGAGATTAAATTTAAGTAATACGTGCAATTCTTTAAGCCCGTACTCAAGTATACGAGAAAAACCGACTCAAGGTTTTTAACAGAATATTGTGAAAACCAGCCTCAAATCTTCTGCGTATCTCTTATTGTTAACTATAAACGATAAATTATGAATTTAAACTTACGCTTAATTACAGGTCTGCTTTTAATGCTACCTGTTCTAATGATAGCTCAGAGCCCGGTTAGTGGTTTTATGAAAGCTAAAGGAGAAGGAAGCTTTACGCTATCTTTTTCTTCTGAAGAATATGATGAAGTATTCTTAGTACCACAAAAAGTAAATGGGGTTCCTGTATTTAACGAAGTGCAAACCACTAGCTATTCACTTTATGGAGAATATGGTATAACCGATGACCTGGATATAGTGGTAAACTTACCTTATATAAAGGCAGAAGGTGAAGCAACTGCTGAGACACTTGCTAATAATGGACTTACCAATGAAGTTAAGGGCTTTCAGGATTTAAGTGTTTATGGAAAGTACCGAATTACAAATGTGAAAACTCCTAAAGGTTCTATTGATTTAATCGCAGCAGCAGGAGTAGAGCTGCCGGTTGGCGATTATAGTGAAGATCCGGGATTTCAATCTATTATTGCCATTGGTAACAGATCTACAGATATAACAGGGCTAGCAATAGCATCTTATAAAAATGACTCTGGCTTCTTTGCCACAGGTCAAATCGGATATAGTTTACGCAGTAATGATGTGCCTAATTCTTTGCTAAGCGAATTCAAATTAGGGTATGCTGCAGATATGTTTTACTTAGATGCATATGTGGCTAATCAATTATCAGATAAAGATGGGGTAGATATATTTGGTGAAGGTTTCACAGGATTTTTTCCGGCGACCCGAGTTAATTATACGCGTCTAGGTTTTACTGCTTATGTGCCACTTTATAGAGGTATAGGGGTGTCTGGCGGATATAGTACTTACGTAAATGGTCGTAATCTTGGAGATTCTGACGGGTATAACTGGGGACTTACTTACTCATTTTAATCACTAAATTTTTACACTTAAATATTATGAAAAACTTATATAAATATACTGGTATTGCTATTGCGCTTCTAAGTGTGGTACTTACTTCTTCTTGTGAGAGTGAATCTGCCTACGAAGACCAACTAACATCTATTGCAGGTGTAGCTGTGGCAAATCCCGCTTTTAGTACCTTAGAATCTGCTGCAATTAATGCCAATTTAGTAGGTGTTTTAAGTAATGCCAATCCTAATGATCCTTCGGGAGATTATACTGTTTTTGCTCCTACAAATGATGCTTTTGCACGTTTAGGACTTGAAGAAGCTACATTAGGAGTATTAACAACTCCTTTTTTAACCAATGCACTTTTATATCACGTTTCTAACGGAAACTTAGTATCTGGGGGTTTTGAAGCAGGAGGATCATCAAATTCTGCTTTAGGTATTTCCCGCAGATTTGTGATGCGCGGATCTGATGTATATATAAACGGATCAAAAATACTTGCTACAGATGTGCGTGCTCAAAATGGTACAGTTCACGTAATTGATAAAGTTATGATTGCTACTGGAGGCAATGTAGTTGAATCTGCTGTGGCTTTGCAAAGTGCTCAAGTTTTTAAAACACCAGAATTAAGCTATTTAGTTGAAGCCGTATTGTACGCAGAATTAGCTGAAGCTCTAAATAATCCAGATGCTAACTTTACTGTTTTTGCTCCTAATGATCAAGCATTCATAAATTTAGGTGCTGCATTAGGATTAACATTCACACAACCATCAGACGTTAGACAACTCGATAAAGCTCTTGTTACTGAAGTTTTATTGAATCACGTATTTGCTGATGTTTCTTCAGATAAGTTTACTTCAGAATTAAGTGCTGGTTCTTATGATGCGTTGGGTTCTGACTCAATTACTCTAGGAGCTTTTAATAACGGAACACTTACAGTAAGTGGTTCTGGTAATGCAACTCCTGCAAATATGGTTATTCCAGATGTACAAACTACAAATGGTATTGTACATGTGATCGATCAGGTTTTATTGCCTGTTCTATAAAAATAGATTGTTTGTTTGTTGATTTGTAGAAAAGGCGGAAATGTGTATTTCCGCCTTTTCTTTTTGCTTTATACTGAAAAGCTAAAGTTATTTTATTCAACTTAAAAACATACGATTATCTAAACTAGCTAGAACTCATTAGGATTCTGTCTTGTTACTTTTGGTTTAAGTAATCCATTAAGTTAACATCGTTTCCTAGTAATACCTCCCGGCTGTTAATGCGATTGTCTGTTGCGGCATTTTCTAGTTTTAAAACTCCACGTGGACAAACGGCAGAACAAATACCACAACCCACGCAACTTGCACGTACAATATTCTCACCTTTTTGAGCATACGCACGTACATCTATTCCCATCTCACAGTAAGAAGAGCAATTTCCACAAGAAATACATTGTCCACCATTTGTAGTAATTCTAAATTTTGAAAATAGACGTTGCTGTAATCCTAATATTGCAGCCATAGGACAACCAAAACGGCACCAAACACGATTTCCAAAAATCGGGTAGAAACCGGTTCCTATAACACCACTAAAAATAGAACCTATTAAAAAACCGTATGAGGTACGTAAGGTTTCCGCGGGTATTAAAAAGAGGGTGTTTCCGCTGGCGTAATGTATACCTATTAGAGCCAGAACAATTACTAGATAGCCAATAGCACCATATCTAGCATCTTGCTTTAATTCTTCTTTTTTAAATAACCAGATAGCACCAAAAAGAAGTGTAAGGAAAACCGCTACACCTATTAAAAATACATCTTTTGTAAGCCAGTATTTATCGGGATTGTCGCCTAGGTAAGTTGCTATTACAGCAGTGGTCATAATGACTACAAAAACAAGAACACTATGTACTACCCAGCGCTCTATCTTCCAGGCAGATTCACTCTTATCACTTAAATGTCTAAAAGGATCACCAGCAGTTTCTGCCAGACCACCACAACCACAAACCCAAGAGCAATACCACCGCTTACCATATTTATAGGTAAGAATAGGGGTGATGATAAATATGGAAGCAATACCGAAAATCAACAGCGCTAGCCCAATGTCTCCTGCAGATATAAAATCATCTACACGATATTGTTCAAAATTGTAATAGTTAAGTGGCCAGATGTTTTTTAAATCATAATAGGGCAAACTAAATTCATCAGAATTTAATCGAGCCATTAGTTCGGGTATAAGGAAAGCAAAGGCTGTTTGAAAAAACATTACGCTAATTGTACGTAGTCGTTCATAGCGATTGTGGCGGTATTTCCACATAAATTTTATCCCAAATGCAAGAATAGCGATAGTATAGAGAGTACCGTAAACAAACCATTGACTTGCCGGCCCACCACTTAGTACGTTACTCAACGGATCAAAAAGTGCTATTAATCCTGTATTAGCTCCGTCAGCATTTAATCCTAAAAGATCTGCTCTAAAATATAGAAGTATATAAAAGCCTGTTAGACCCAATCCTGCAACCCAGGCTAGAAACCCTCGACTGGAAATAGATTTAAACCAAACTCCATCATTTTTAATTCCTTCTTCCTTATCTGCATAAGCACCATAACTAAAAATGAGAATACCAGCAAAAAGACCACCTAGTGATAAACTTAGCCATAAAGTCTTGTTAGGAAAGTTAACATTAAAGACTGCTAAAAGCAGCACTAAAAGACTGGCTACGCCTAACGCTGTTCCCAGCTTTTGTGTGAGATTTATTGAAGCGGGTGGTTGTCCCGTAAGTGACATATCTCGTTGTATAGTACTCATATATTAGATGTTGAGGTGTAAGTGTTAAGCTCTGGCAGCGTATGCTTTTTTAATATCGCTCTCGTAGTGTCTATAAAATTCAGGATCAAAATTAGCATGACGTAAATTTTCTATAACATAATCTATATCGCGCTGCTCATTTAACCAGCGATCAAAGACTTCGTGTTTCATACGTATTCCAAATGTATTGATGCCTAAAAATGTGTGATCTTCTTTATTGTATGCTACTGTAATACAGGTTTTATCATTATCGTGTTTCCAATGAAAATGCTCTTCATACTCTTTCTTATTTTTATTGCTAAATACCCAACCGTAGGTTTGATATTCTATATCAAAAAATTTAGCGCTATTAAACCAGTTCCCAGGTTGGTATTCAAAAGGTGTTCCGCAGATTGTTTGCGCTACAGTTTCTCCCATCATTCTTCCGGTATACCATACAGCTTCAACCGGCTTGCGTAAACCTATTGCTTCGCGTTGCTGAGCACAATCGCCAATTGCGTATACATTTTTTACACTGGTCTCAAGCAATCTATTTACGAGAATCCCTTTGTCGGTTTCAATATTAGAATTTTCAAGAAAGTCGATTTTAGGTTTTACTCCTGTGGTAATTCCCACTAAATTGCATGGGATTTCTTCTCCTTTTTTAGTTAAGATAGCACGTACATTGCCTTTACCGTCATCTAGAATCTTATCAAGTTCTTCTTGATGTCTTAAATCTATACCGTGAGAAAGTATGTGTCTTGAGATCATTCCTGCTTCTCCATCTGGTAAAACGCCAGACCAGAACGCATGTTCACGCACTAAGACGGTTACTTCGATTTTACGAGTATGCAGCATTTCTGCCATCTCAACACCTATAAGTCCGCCACCTACAATTACAGCTTTAGGACAAATTTCATTATTAGGAGCAGTCTTTTCTAACTGTTCTAGATCTTGCTTAGAGACTAAGCCTTGGACGCCGTTAAGATCCTGACCTTCCCATCCATATTTAGCGGGCACAGACCCTGTTGCTAAAATGAGCTTGTCGTAGTTTATACTAGTACCATCGGCTAAAACGAGTGATTGATTAGCAGTCTCTACTTTTTCGACATATGCATTTATCAGTTCAATTCGATTTTTTGACCAAAACTTATCTTCATAGGGTTTGAGATCTTTCCAGCGCATATGCCCCATATAAACATACATTAGTGCTGTTCGGGAAAAGAAGTAATCACTCTCAGCAGAAATAATGGTTATTTTATGATCAGATTTTTTACGCAGATGTCTGGCAGCAGTTACGCCGGCAATGCCATTACCTACAATAACTATATGCTCCATAAAAGGCTTTATAACTTATGTGGTTGTATTTAAAGATAAGATTTAGAGATGGCAAAACAGTTTATATCACTGGTATTTTAATGATGCCGGTTGTAATTAGAACTTATCTAAATTTCAAGTACTTTTGATATCTATGAAAAAGTCGTTTGCCCTCGTATTTACTAACATTATTTTATTTTTTTTAATAGGTTGTTCTGCCACACCCGTTGCAAAACAAAAAATTAATGGTGTGAGTTTTGTGTCTTCAAAAGATACCTTATTACAAACTCATATAGATCCTGTTTTACGCATACAAGCCAGTCACGCTGCGGTTATGCCTTTTGCATTTGTGAGAGATAAGAACAATCCTGAATTACTATTTAACACAGAGCGGCAATGGTATGGGGAGCGTTACCAAGGTGCAAAGCAATACATAGAATCATTACACGCTAGTAAAATTAAAGTTATGTTGAAGCCGCATATCTGGATATGGAAAGGTGTCTTTACGGGTGATATGCATATGAATACTGAAGAAGAGTGGCTCGTATTTGAGAAAAGTTACGAGGAATATATTTTATTGTATGCACAACTTGCTCAAGATATGGGTGTCGAATTATTTTGTGTGGGTACCGAATTATATAATTTTACTAATGAGCGCCACCAATTCTGGGATCAACTTATAGATAAAGTTCGGAATGTATATACAGGTAAAATCACATATGCTGAAAACTGGGATAAGGTTGACAAAGTACACTTCTGGCAAGAACTTGATTATATAGGTGCAGATGCCTACTTTCCCATTTCAGAACAAAAAACGCCATCTGTAGCCGAAGCTAGAGAAGGATGGCAAGTGCATAAGAAGCTTCTTAAAGATCTTACTGAAAAATATAACCGACCGGTTCTTTTTACCGAATTTGGATATCGAAGTGCAGACTATTCAGGTAAAGAACCTTGGGCAAGTGATAGACACGATGGGGCAATGAACAGTGAGTCGCAGAAAAACTTATATGAAGCCACTTTTGAAGAATTCTGGGATGAGCCGTGGTTTGCCGGAGGCTTTGTATGGAAATGGTTTCACGATCATAAACGGTCTGCTTCCGAAGAAAATAACCGATTTACGCCACAAGGAAAGCCTGCCGAAGAGGTTCTTCTAAAATGGTACTCCAGAATGTAAAACTCTTGCCAATTAAGATTTGTTTAAGGTGCTGAAATTATGAAACTTAATATCTTCATCCTCTAATCAAAAAAAAATAACCATGTCAATATTAACAATCCTTATTACAATTATATTACCTCCACTTGCAGTTGCAATGAATAAAGGAGTAGGTAAAGATTTAATTATAAATATAATTCTAACTCTGTTAGGATGGGTGCCAGGAGTAATTCACGCTTTCTACGTTAATAGTAGAGGTTAATATTTCTCCCAGCTTAAAAAAAGGTCTTTATAAGTGCGCTTATAAAGACCTTTTTTTATACACTATATTTTATAGAAAGCTGAGTATTTATTTTTTTAGATTTTTCTTATAGTAGGCGTGAAGTTCTTCTGCAGAGGCTCCCATCCATTTCTTTACATAGATTGTCCAGAAGTGGTATTGCACAAACCAAACTCCGTATTTTTCATAAAGTCTAGCCGACGAGATTAAAGGATGTTGTATTACAACAAATTCATTGCGTGCATACAATTCGTTAATCAAGATATTATCTTCATAGATAATATAGTTTTCATCGTAACCTCCTATTTCATCAAAAAGTGTTGTAGTTATAAACTGACTTTGGTCACCACCTCGGCACGCTCTCCAGCTAAACCTTGTAAGGTAACTCGCTAATCTCAGCCACCAGTGCTCATTATCAAATTTCATTCTAAAACACCCGGCCAGATTTCCTTTAAGAACTTCATCTTGAATAAGCATATCATAATTTGCAGGAGGAAAAGAGTCTGCATGTAGAAAATAAAGTATATCTCCAGTTGCTACTCCTGCACCAGTATTCATTTGCTTTGCGCGACCTCTGCTAGAATTTACAATATGCACACTTACCAGATTATCTCTCTTAAATTTGTGCGCTAATTCTAGAGTATCATCTTCACTACCACCATCTACAATAACCAGTTCAAGATGCTCTTTTGCAGTTGCTTTTAAAACTAAGTGGTTGAGAAGTTGAGGTAAATTATAAGATTCATTAAGAACCGGAATAATAATGCTTAACATAAAAAATTAATCTATAGCTAATTAGGAGAAGATCGAGGTCAAAGCTAGTTTAATTGAAGGGCTATATGAAACGAAAAATCCCACAATTTGCAGGATTTTTCTATTTCGGGCATTTATTCTGTTATTGCTTATTTAAGCTCCAGTTATAGTCTTTATATGTAACTGGGGTTCCCGCTTTTATTTTAGTTGTACTGTATTTATTTATATAATCTATGATAGTAGGAGTTTCTGTAGTTATAAAATCTTTTTTATACCAATCAAAAATTGAAGATACTTTTGCATTTGTTGCAGAGATATCATTCTTATCAGAGTTTATAAATTCACGAGTAACTTTGTCTAATTGTTCATTAATTTTCCCAGCAGTGTAAGCTTCATTTAATAATTTTGGACACGAGATTGAAGCGCAGTTTATGGCAAAATGTATACGTGCATCATTCATTTTTCTAAGAATTCCATTCTCGATTCCACCTAATGAAAGATTACGACTTCCTACCGGTACACTAGCTTTTGTCCAAGCGCCATCTATGTCTTTAATACTTTTTGTAGGATAATTATTTAAAATTAAATCTACAGTATAAGCATTGTACAAGTTTATGTAATAAGCCAGTAGTTCTTGTACAGACCAGTCATTACCAGGATTGTACCCAGATAATTTTTGTAGATAGGCATCAAGCTTTGATCGATCTTTTTTGAACCCCTCGTAGTTGACTAGTCCGGAGTTGCTAACGTGCGTTTTTAATAAGGCATTCCATTCACTATGATCTACGTTTACTGCAGAATTTGCCGTAGTTGAGGTCAAGTCTGTAGGAACTTCTTTTGTGGGTTGTCCTGCATTGCTTAAGCCAGCTGCAGATAATAAGTTACAGCTTTGTAAACTCAATGCTACTGCAATACATATTAAAAATCTTTTCATAACTAGATACATAATGTTTTGTGTTGTTTGCCTTTATATACGCAAGCTAGCGGGATATAGATTTGAGAAGTCGCACATTAACATATTTCTTAACAGAATTTGGCTCAACTTTATAATACAGGTTCTTATTGAAGACTATTGTTTTGATTTTGTAGTTTTTAGGTTATTTGATAAGCTGTATTACATATGTATTTAATTGTCGTAATTTTGCAGCGCTAAAAGCACTAAGACACAATTATGAGTATCGTAGCTATTGTAGGGAGACCTAATGTGGGAAAATCCACTTTTTTTAATCGATTAATTCAACGTAGAGAAGCTATTGTTGACGCCGTGAGTGGTGTAACCCGTGATCGTCATTATGGGAAAACAGACTGGAATGGTAAAGAATTTTCAGTAATTGATACAGGAGGTTATGTATTAGGAAGTGACGATGTCTTTGAGGCAGAAATAGATAAACAAGTAGAATTAGCGATTGAAGAAGCAGATGTAATTTTATTTCTGGTAGATGTTGAGGCTGGGGTTACGGGTATGGATGAAGATGTTGCTTCACTTTTAAGACGAGTAAATAAACCGGTATTTCTAGTAGTGAATAAAGTAGATAATGCAATGCGTGAGGAAAACGCAGTAGAATTCTACAGCCTTGGATTAGGAAATTATTACACAATTGCCAGTATAAGTGGTAGTGGTACAGGTGATCTTTTAGATGCACTAGTTGAAGCTTTGCCAGAAGAAGAAGCTGCAGAAGAAAGTATTTTACCACGCTTTGCTGTTGTAGGAAGACCTAACGCAGGTAAATCGTCTTTTATAAATGCATTAATAGGAGAGAATAGATATATTGTTACTGACATTGCCGGTACCACTAGAGATTCTATAGATACTCGTTATAATCGTTTTGGATTTGAGTTTAACCTGGTTGATACTGCGGGAATTCGTCGTAAGGCAAAGGTTAAAGAAGATCTTGAATTTTACTCAGTAATGCGCTCGGTGCGCGCAATTGAGCATTGTGATGTATGTCTGGTTGTATTAGATGCAACACGAGGATTTGATGGGCAGGTTCAAAATATTTTCTGGCTTGCAGAGCGCAACAGAAAGGGTATTGTAATCCTTGTTAACAAATGGGATTTAGTAGAGAAAGATCATAAGTCTACTCGTGAGTTTGAAAAAGCAATTATGGAACAAATGGAACCTTTTACAGATGTGCCAATTGTTTTTATCTCGGCATTAACTAAGCAGCGAGTTTACAAGGCTATTGAAACCGCAGTTCAAGTTTATGAAAACCGTAGCAAGCGAATTAAAACAAGCGAACTTAACGATCTAATGCTTCCTTTAATTGAAGCTTATCCTCCACCGGCAAACAAAGGGAAATATATTAAGATTAAGTATTGTATGCAGTTGCCTACACCGCATCCGCAGTTTGCTTTCTTTTGTAACCTTCCGCAGTATGTAAAAGAACCTTATAAACGTTTTATCGAAAACAAACTTCGTGAGAATTTTGACTTCAAAGGGGTTCCTATAGCCGTTTACTTCCGTAAGAAATAATTTATAGTATTAGTTAAAACAAAAAGCCACTTTATTCAAAGTGGCTTTTTATTTTAAACCTTTGCGGGTTTTGTGAGTCTAACCCCCTAACGTAAAATTTACGCATATTACCTATGAAGCAAATTCTACTTCTCACTATAAGCCTTTTTGCATTACAACTTCAAGCCCAAGATTTTTCGATCACAGGTAAAACGATAGATGCCCAGGGAATTTCATTAGAATCTGCGACAGTATATTTAGAAAAATTAAGTGATAGTAGTTTAGTTACTTATGCTATTACCGATAAAGATGGAATATTTAATTTAGAGGGTAGTTCACAAGAAAAGGAAGTTAATTTGTTCATCTCTTATGCAGGATTTAAGCCTTATCGTAAAAAACTTTCTTTAGAACAATCATTAGACCTTGGACCGGTAAAATTAGAAGTTCAGGATAATGTGCTAGATGAGGTGCTGGTAGTTGCTAATCGCGCTCCTGTAACTATAAAAAAGGATACGTTAGAATTTAATGCAGCATCATTTGCAACACGACCAGATGCTAATTTAGAAGAACTACTCAAAAAGCTTCCGGGAGCAGAGGTCGATTCTGATGGAGCAATAACCATTAACGGTAAACCGGTAACACGCATACTTGTAAATGGAAAGGAATTTTTTGGAGATGATCCGAAAATTGCTACAAAAAACCTTCCGAAAGAAATTATTGAGAAGCTGCAAGTGGTTGATACCAAAACAAAATCTGAAGAATTTACCGGTAAAGCCGGAGATCCAGATAATAAGACGATAAACATCACCATTAAAAAAGATAAGAATAAAGGATATTTTGCTAGAGCTACTGCAGGAGCAGGTACAAATGATCGTTATGAGATGAGCGGTATAGGCAATATATTTAGAGATAATGAGCGGGTGACCATTCTCGCGGGTTCAAATAATATAAACAGCTCGGGGTTTGATTTTGATGATGTTTATGGAATGATGGGTAGAAGTGGAGCTCGTGCTGTAGAATCTGGTAATCGTAGCGGTGGAATTACAAAATCTGAAACTGCAGGTATAAATTATAGCAATGAATGGCTAGATAAATATGAGTTTGATGGAGATTATTTCTTCGATAGATCCAATACGGATACACGCACGCGTACAGAACGTGAGAATATTCTGCCAGATACTACTTATTTCTCAAATTCTGAATCTAGCAGCAATGCTTTGAATGATCGGCATCGAGCAAATGCTCGTATAGAGGTCGAATTTGATACATTAACAAGGCTTTCTTTTTCTCCGCGATTTGATACGAGCAAACTTCAATCTACTCGTAACTCAACAGCTAATTCGCTCGATGGCAACCGGGATTTAGTCAATAATACTTTTACCACAGATCAAGAAGATATCTTTAATTTGAGAGTACGTAACAATCTTGACTTTATAAAACGCTTTGGCAACCGGGGTGCTTATTTACGATTAGATTTGTCTCAGGAGTATAATAATCAGGAAAGTGATAATTTATACTTTTCAGAAAGTAACTTTTTTAATGATAATCCGCGTACCGAAACTCAAGATCAATTTATAGATGAAGACGAGAAAGAATATCAATACGGATTAGGCATAGAACAGCGTCTGGTACTGGCGACAGATTTTTATCTTGATTTAAATTACAATTTCTCATCTGCAAAGTCTACTAACTCAAGATACGTTTTTGAAGCAGATACCGCTGGAGAGTATACTGTACGCAACGACAGTTTGAGTAGTAATTTTGAAGTTAAAACATATAGAAATACACCAAGTCTCGGATTAAACTACGACCACGAAGGTTGGCGTATAAATGCAGATGTAGGACTTCTAAATACAATTCTTAAAAATGAGAATTTGTTAAATCCGGTGAGTTTTAATAACACGTATAACAATCTTTACATTCGTACGGGAATACGATATGAATTGCAACGTTCTAAAAGTATTTATGTAGATTATCGTACAAATGCAAATACCCCGTCTATACGTCAACTACAACCTGTTCCAGATCAAACAAATCCTTTAAACATTATTATAGGAAATCCTAGTTTGCGCCCTGCTTACAGCCATAACATAGGTGCAGGATTTAGAAGTTTTAATTTTGGCTCTGGTGGTGGTAGCGGTATTTTTAGTTCGTTATCATTAGATTTTACCGAGAACCAAGTGGTTTCTGTAAGTAGCGTAGGTGATGATTTAAGACGTACAACTACATATGCAAATGTTGATGGAGCTATGTCTGCTTCTGCCCGGGTTTTCTACACAAAGAGTACACGTAAAGAAGAACAAGAGTTTAGATACAGACTTAGTTTAACGGGTAGCCACGATAAAAATGTAGGGTTTACAAATGGGACTTTGTTTGATTCTAAACGATTACGTATAAATCCTGGATTAAGATTAACCTATGCCATTCAGGAATTAATAGATATAAATCCGAGTTATAATTTAACCTATAACAATACGAAGTATTCCATCAATGAAGATCGCAATCAGGAATTTATAAACCATACCGTTGGATTTGAAGCAACTAGTTATTGGCCTAAAAATGTGATTTTTGGTAACGATATCACATACAACTACAATGGGAATGTTTCACCAGGTTTTCAGAATTCTTCTGTATTATGGAATAGTAGTTTGGGATATCAATTTCTGGAAGAAAAAGCGACCCTAAAACTCAAAATTTATGATCTCCTAGATCAAGTTGTAGACACGCAGCGTATAACAGGTGATGATTATGTACAAGATACAAACAGTCTGATTCTTACGCAGTATGCAATGTTAAGCTTTACGTACAAGCTGAGCAATTTTGGAGGAAATAAGGGAGGAGGTAGACCGGGCTCCAACCGTAGAAGAAGATTCTAATCTACTCAGTCTCTGTGTTAAATATATCTTAAAATTAAAAACTAATTTTTTAGTTATATATTATTTACGGTTATTCGTGTATCAATCAACATCAATCAACATCAATCATGAATAATCGTTTATTAATGAGCCTAGTAATAGGCTTTCTTTCCCTAACTGTATGCTCTCAAGAATTTAAAATCACCGGTAATCTTAAGGATGGTATAGAAAAATCACCTCTTGAAGCAGCTACTATTGTACTTGAAACTATTAAAGATAGTACTGTAATAACCTATACCATAAGTGATAGAGATGGTTATTTTGAGTTAAGTGGTCGTACCCAACTACCTAAAGCAAATTTGTTTGTCACCTTTGTAGGTTACGAATCTTTTGAACAAGAGATTAACTTATCAGATAAAAGCGATATCGATTTAGGTACAGTTTACTTAGATTTTATGGTAGAATCTTTAGGGGATGTTGTGGTTAAAGCCCGTACACCTCCTGTAATTATAAAGAAGGACACTTTAGAGTTTAATGCAGCCTCTTTCAAAACAAAGCCCGACGCTACACTAGAGGATTTACTTAAAGAACTTCCTGGTGCCGAAGTAGGTGAGGATGGACAAATACGAATAAATGGCAAGCCCGTAAACCAAATTCTCGTTAACGGAAAACCTTTCTTTAGCGATGATCCTACAATTGCTACACGTAATCTTACCAAAGAAATCATCAATAAAATTCAAGTAGTTGATACTAAAACCGAATCTCAGGAATTTACCGGAGAAGAAGGAGATGCCGAAAACAAAACAATAAATATTACCATTGACGAAGATAAAAATAAAGGAATTTTTGGTCGTGTAGCTGCAGGTGTTGGAACAGATGAACGTTTTGAATACGCGGGACTTCTTAATTATTTTGATAATGATTTGCGTATAAGTGTTTTAGGAGGTGGGAATAATATCAATTCGCCGGGATTTAGTTTTGGTGAAATTCAGAAGATGTTTGGGAATGCGAGCTATATGTCTATGGATGGTAATGGCTCATTTAATATTGACGGAAGAAGTTTTGGATCTGGACAAGGCATTACAAATTCAAGAACAGCCGGCGCCAACGTTGCTAATAACCTAGGGGAAAAAATAGAGATTTCTGGAGACTATTTTTATTCGGGATCAGATAGTTTTGAAGAAACAACGCGATCAAGAGAAAATATACTTCCTCAAAACCGATTTTTCTCTGAGTCTTTTTCAACATCAAACACATCTTCAGACAATCACAGTGCAAATATGCGCTTTCAGGCAAAAATAGATTCTACACTGCTAGTAGAAATATTACCTCGTTTAAACTACCAAAAGGGAACAAATTTTAATTCTGAAAATTCTTCAACCCGTAATGAAAGTGGTGAGCTTGTAAATACTTCAAATTTTGATAATGAGGGGTTGAGGACATCACGCGATTTTAGTACGCGTCTTACAACAACAAAAAAATACGGTTCTGGAGGAGGATTTGTGCGTGTAGATGCCACGGTATCTATTAATGATAATGATAGAGACGATTACATTAATTCAGAAACACAGGTCTTTGGTAATGATGCACAAGAAATCATCAGAAATCAATTTACAGATGGAAATGATAAGGTAAATAATATAAAGGCAAGTGCAACTTGGAGATTACCACTTATTGCTAAAAAATTACATCTAGAAACCCAGTACGAATTTAATATCGAAGATCGATCTAATGAGCAATTGGTATATAGTTTTAATGAGGATACGCAGATTTATGACCAGATTATACTGCCACAGAGTACAGATTTTGAAAGTAGAAATGAAGTGAGTAGACCAGAAATAGGGTTGAGATATAATTCTGAAAAAATGAATGCCGGGCTTGCACTTGCTTATGTAAACCGAACGCTTACAGGTGAAGAAATGTTAAGTGATAGTAATGGTGATCGGGTACGTGATATAGATTTTGAAAACAATTTTGATGCCCTTGAAGCTCGAGCTAATTTACGATATAGCTTTAGCAAGAAAATGAGTTTTTGGTCAAATTACCGTTTGAGTAATACCGCTCCTGAAGTACGCCAGTTATCTCCTTATGTAGATGTATCAGATCCGCTTAATACAATACAAGGTAATCCCAATCTAAACCCTACAAATAGACATTCACTATATATGGGTTTAAATAATTTTGACTGGGCTACAAACACTGGTTATTACAGTTATCTGGGAATGAGCTTTACAAATGATAGAGTAGTGAATCAGACAATGGTAGATGATAATTTTGTGCGGTCTACTACATTTACCAATGTTGATGGTATTTATGACATTTACGGAAGTTTAAGTTATAGTAAAAATTTTGAGCTTGATAGTCTGCGATCTGTTAAAGCAGATATAGGAATAGATGCAAATCTAAACAGGTATGTAAACTTTTTCAACGCAGAGCAGTATGCTAATCTCACAAAAACCTATACTCCTTCTATTAATTTTAGATTTGTATGGAAAGATCTTTTTGAATTTAGACCAGAGTACAGAATCAACTTTACTGAAACCTCATTCAATCGGGATTTTTTTGAAGGGCGTAGTTTTACACAACACAATCTGCGTTTGCGCACAACGACATATCTACCTAAATGGTTGACCTGGGAAAATGATATTCGATATGTGTATAATCCTAATGTGAGCAGCGGATTTCAAAAAGATGCAGTTTTCTGGAATACCTCATTAGGGTATTCATTTATGAATGACAAATCGTTATTGACTTTCAAAGTATATGACCTTCTTGATCAAAATACTAATTCGAGAAGAAATGCAACTCAATCCTATGTTGAAGATGTTCAAAGTACTGTTTTGAGACAATACTTTATGTTAAGCTTCAGCTATAAGTTTAATACACTAGGTAAAAAAGGAGAGGTTAGAGAAAATTCCTGGTGGGATTAAAAATTCAGCAGTGGGTTATAGTTAATTATAACCCACTGCTGAATATTAATTTTTAGTTTGAAAAGGCATTACCAGCCTCCAGATGCTCCTCCACCTCCGAAGCCTCCGCCACCGAAGCCTCCTCCAAAACCGCCTCCGCCACCGAAGCCTCCACCTGATGATCCTCCAAAACCACCACCGCCTAAGCCTCCTCGGCCTAAGCTGCTTAGTATAATCACGTCTAGTAAAGTGCCTGCGCCACTGCGGCGTCCGCCATTTTTACCACCACCGCCACGAGTACGACTTAGGATAAAAATAATTACTATAAATATGATAATTATAGGAAGCAGGCTCACTGGATTTGAGTTGTCTTTTTGGCGAGTACCTTGATATTCTCCCTGAAGCATTTGAAACAGCGTATCTGCAGCTTGATCTAATCCAGCATAAAAATCCCCGGTTCTAAACTGCGGAATCATTACTTGATTAACAACCTGCTCGGCCATTCTATCGGTAATAATTGTCTCTATACCGTAACCAGTATTAATATCTACCTTACGGTCCTGCGTAGCTAGAGTGATTAAAATTCCGTTATCTTTATCTGCCTGACCAATTCCCCATTTTTGTCCCCATTTTGCACCCAGAAGACTTATATCTTCTCCTTTTGTACTTGGGATTACAACAACAACAATTTGTGTAGAAGTGGTATCGCTATATTTTACAAGCTTGTTCTCTAAGGCAGATTTTTGACCAGAACTTAAAAGTCCGGCGTAATCATAAACGCTCGTTTGCTCTGAAGGTTTTTCAGGGATATCAAACTGAGCAAAGCCCTTAAGAGAAAAGCTAAGGATAAAGACAATTAGAAATGCTTGTCTTAAATTAAATACTTTAGATAGATATATCAAGAGGTCGAAATTTGATCAGAAAGTTCGTTAATGTCATCTTCATCCCACGGAAAGAATTCGGCGAGTTGTTTACCCGCAGACTCTATCCCGTTAACAAGGCCATTTTTGAAATGACCTTGTTTAAATGCTGCCTGCATAAGGTCTTTTGTACTCTGCCAAAAATCTGAAGGAACTACATTGTTTATACCACGGTCTCCGCAAATCGCAAATTTTTTGGCATCAACTGCAACATAAATAAGCACTCCATTTTCCGCTTTAGTGTTATCCATCTTTAATTGATGAAAAAGTACTTTAGCACGTTCTAGCGCCTCTCCCTTACAAGTGCGTTCTAAATGAACACGAATCTCACCAGAAGTCTTTAATTCTGCCAGTCGTATTGCTTCTACAATTTCTTGTTCTTCTTCCGCAGTTAAAAATTCTTCTACCAGAGATGCCATTATGCCGCCTCTTTATTGTTGAAATCAAAGTTTACATCGGGAGCATTTTGTGCACCTTCGTCTGCCTTGAAATAACCCATTTCTTCAAAGTTTCCTATAAAGTTGTTTACGATATTATTTGGAAATGTCTTAATGTGTTTATTATAAGGAGCGATAGCTTCATTATATCTGTTACGCTCAACATTGATACGGTTTTCAGTACGTTCTAATTCGTTGATAAGCTCTTTAAAATTTTCATTTGCTTTTAGATCAGGATAACGTTCGACTGTTACTAATAACCTTGATAAAGCAGAGCTCACACCGCTTTGAGCTTGTTGAAATTGTGCTAATTGTTCTGGAGTAATATTAGAAGGATCTATATTAACACCTGTAGCCTGAGAGCGTGCTTCAATAACATCGGTTAAAGTTTTTTGCTCAAATTCTGCATAACCTTTAGCTGTGTTTACAATATTCGGGATAAGATCTGATCGTCGTTGATAAGAGCTTTCTACGTTACCCCATTGTGCCGTAGCATCTTCTTGTAGTGTTACTGCGGTATTGTAAAAACCTTTAAAAAAACTGTAGATAATAATACCCAGTATAACTACTACAATAAGTGCGATAATTCCTTTTTTCATGATTACTTGGTTAGAGTTGATCTTTTAATTCCTGAAGTTGAGCTTTTATATTCTCTAACTTTCTGATGAGATCAAATTTATTTAATGTTTGTTGTTTATTTTCTTTTAAATGTGTTTTTGCTCCTTCTAGTGTGAAGCCTCGTTCTTTTACGAGATGGTAAATAAGCTCAAGATTTTTTATATCTGTAGGCGTGAATTTACGATTACCTTTAGCATTTTTTTTCGGCTTTAATACATCAAATTCTTTTTCCCAAAAGCGTATAAGAGATGTGTTTACATCAAAGGCATCAGCCACTTCGCCAATACTGTAATATAGTTTTTCGGGTAATTGAATGTGCATTAATCCAGAGATTGATTTTCGAGTTGTGCTTTTTGTAAAATTACATCAAACTCTTCTGGTGAAAGGTTTCCGTAGTAAAAATTAATTGGGTTTATACGTTCTCCATCCTTAAAGATCTCGTAATGCACGTGAGGCCCTTCAGATCGCCCTGTGCTTCCTACAAAACCTATTAAATCGCCACGTTTAACTCTAGCGCCTGGTTTAACATTGTATTTGTACAAGTGCGCATATAAACTTTCGTAGCCATAGCCGTGGTTAATACGTATGTGATTGCCATAACCAGTGGCGTTATTGTCTGCTCGGTCAACAACTCCATCACCGGTCGCATAGATCGGCGTACCCCGAGGAGCCGTAAAATCCATACCCCAGTGCATTTTTCGTTCTTTTGTAAAAGGATCAGATCGCAAGCCGTAACCAGAGGCGAGTCTGGTAAGATCTTTATTTGCTACAGGCTGAATTGCAGGTATTGCAGCAAGAAGTTTTTCTTTTTCCTCTGCCAGCACAGCAATCTCGTCTAGAGATTTACTTTGTACCACAAGCTGCTTTGTTAAAATATCGAGACGTTTACTAGACTCAATAATGCGTTTTGAATTGTCGTAACCTTCTAAGTCTTTGTATCTGTTTACACCACCAAAACCAGCTTTACGTTGCTCATCTGGTATGGGGTTTGCTTCAAAATAAAGTCTGTATATGTTGTTGTCGCGCTCTTCAATCTCTCCTAGAACGGTTTGCACCTGATCTAGTTTTTTATTGAGTACGCCGTATTGCATTTTCATATTCTGCAACTCGCGTTGCAAGGCTTTCTCACGAGGTGTTTCTAAATCGGGAATATTTAAATAAATTAGAAGCAATATAAAACCGGCTAGAAATGATGCCACAATAGATAAAAAGACATAACCTAACTTACGACCCTTTTTCTTTTCAATTTTTTTATAAGAAAGGGTATCTCTGTCGTAATAATATTTAACCTTAGACATTAGCTAATTTATTCTATTTTTGCGTTAAAATTTTCGGCTAAAAATCCGCTTATTAAAAGGGGAAACGAACAAATATAAAAAATAGTTTGGCGTTAATTTAAATCTGCCAAACGCTATTAAAATCTGCACATGAAATCCCAAGAAATCCGCGATAAATTTCTAGAATTTTTTAAGTCCAAAAATCATTCCATAGTTGCCTCTGCACCAATGGTCATTAAAAATGATCCTACGTTGATGTTTACCAATGCAGGAATGAACCAATTTAAGGAATTTTTTCTTGGTAATAGCATTCCTAAGAATACCCGTGTTACTGACACTCAAAAATGTTTACGCGTAAGTGGTAAACATAATGATCTGGAAGAAGTAGGAAAAGATACCTACCATCACACTATGTTTGAGATGCTAGGTAATTGGAGTTTTGGAGACTATTTTAAAGAAGAGGCTATTAACTGGGCCTGGGAACTACTAACCGAAGTTTATAAAATAGATAAAGACAAACTATATGTTACCATTTTTGAAGGTGATAGTAGTGAGAATCTTGAACGCGATACCGAAGCATACGACTTGTGGAGTAAGCATCTATCTGAAGAGCGTATTCTAAACGGAAATAAAAAAGACAATTTCTGGGAAATGGGTGATCAAGGCCCATGTGGACCGTGCTCAGAAATTCATATTGATTTACGTAGCGAGGAAGAGAAGGCTAAAGTTTCTGGAGCTTCTCTGGTAAATGCAGATCATCCTCAGGTAGTTGAAGTATGGAATCTGGTATTTATACAATACAACCGAAAAGCTAACGGAAGTTTAGAAAATTTGCCTGCAAGACATATTGACACAGGTATGGGCTTTGAACGCCTATGTATGGCACTTCAGGATAAAAAGTCTAACTACGACACAGATGTATTTACCCCGTTAATACGAGAAATAGAAACTATTACAAATTCTAAATACGCGGTTAAAGAAGAAACGGATATAGCAATACGCGTAATTGCAGATCACGTTAGAGCAGTTGCCTTTTCTATTGCAGATGGTCAATTACCTAGTAATACCGGAGCTGGTTATGTGATTAGACGTATTCTACGTCGAGCTATACGTTATGGTTTTACGTTCTTAAATACTAAAGAACCATTTATATATAAGCTTGTAGCTGTTTTAACTGAAGAAATGGGGAAAGCATTTCCTGAATTAAAGAAACAGGAGAATCTTATTTACAATGTGATTAAAGAAGAAGAGCAAAGTTTCTTGCGTACCTTAGATCAAGGTTTAATTCTTTTAGATTCCATTATTGCAGATACTACCGGTAAAGAAGTATCAGGAACAAAAGCTTTTGAGCTTTACGATACTTATGGTTTCCCGATAGATTTGACAGCACTTATTTTAAGTGAAAAAGGATTCACTCTGGATGAAAAAGAATTTCAGGCAGAATTACAAAAACAAAAAGACCGTTCTCGTGCTGCCGGTAAAATTGAAGCTGGAGACTGGACCGTGTTACAGGATGATGCAGAAGAAGAGTTTGTAGGATATGATACTTTAAAAACTCCGGTTAAAATCACGCGCTATCGTAAAATAAATACAGCAAAGGAGGGAGATCAATATCAGTTAGTATTTAACCTGACTCCTTTTTATCCTGAAGGAGGAGGACAAGTAGGAGATAAAGGTTACTTAGAATCAGCTAATGGTGATGTAGTTTATATAACCGACACTAAGAAAGAAAATAATCTAATAATCCATATTACAAAAAATCTGCCTGAAGATGTTGCTAATACTTTTACGGCAGTTGTAGATCAAAAGCAACGCAACAGATCTGCAGCTAATCATACCGCAACACATTTATTGCATCAGGCATTGCGCTCTATTTTAGGTACACACGTCGAACAAAAAGGATCTATGGTTCATAGTGGTTATTTGCGATTTGATTTTTCTCATTTTGCCAAAGTAACTGCAGACGAACTCAAGCAAATAGAACTTTTTGTAAATGCGCGTATTCAAGAACAATTAGTTTTAGAAGAGCAGCGTGCAATCCCTTATGATCAAGCGATTGCCGAAGGTGCTATAGCGCTTTTTGGAGAAAAATACGGAGATGCAGTGCGTGCTATACGTTTTGGGAAATCAATGGAGTTATGTGGAGGTACGCACGTTGCAAACACGGGAGATATCTGGTATTTTAAAATTAAGTCTGAAGGAGCCGTTGCTGCAGGAATTCGACGTATTGAAGCAATTACCGGAGATGCGGTGATGGGGTATTTTGAAGATCAAGATGAAGAGTTAGAGGCGGTAAGAGACTTACTTAATAATTCTAAAGAGCCTGCTAAAGCTATAGGTAGCTTACAAGAAGAGAACAATGAACTTAAAAGGCAACTTGATGTTTTATTAGCTGAAAAAGCTAAGGGTTTAAAGAACGAACTCAAAACTGAAGTTAAGGAAGTAAACGGTATAAATTTTCTGGCGCGTGAAGTAGATCTTGACGCAAATGGAATCAAGGATGTCTCATTTCAATTAGGTGGTGAAATTGACAATTTATTTATCCTGTTAGCTTCTCGTCAGGGTGGTAAGGCTTTATTAAGTTGTTATATAGATAAAAATCTAGTTAAAGAGAAGAACTTAAACGCGGGTACGATTGTACGTGAACTTGGGAAATTTATTCAAGGAGGTGGAGGCGGGCAGCCATTTTTTGCTACCGCAGGAGGTAAAAATCCTGAAGGAATAGCGGCAGCTTTAGAGGCTGTAAAGGGTTATTTAAGTTAAAAACTATTGAAATTACAGACACTTATACCATTAAAGCAAGTTGAGAATCAGATACATATTGATTCTCAGCTTCTTTTAGTGGGTAGCTGTTTTGTTGAAAATATAGGGAGAAAATTAATCGATTTTAAATTTAAGTCGGTTGTAAACCCATTTGGGATTTTATTTCACCCAGAAGTTATAGCGCGTACATTTGAGTATGCTGTTAATAATAAAAAATTTACAGCTTCAGATGTCTTAAAGGTAGGTGAGACTTATGTTTCATTTGATGCTCATTCTCAATTAAATGATGCTGATCAAAATGGAATTTTAGAAAATTTAAATTCTGCTCTAGAAACATTGATTTCAAGTTGTGTGGCATCGTCACATATCATTATCACACTGGGAACAGCCTGGGGTTATGACTATAAACTAGAAAATAAGATTGTTGCTAATTGCCATAAAATACCACAACGTGAATTTGACAAAAAGTTAGCTTCACTAGGGCAAATAGAAAACGCTCTTATACGAATTATAAATTCGATTTATAAGTTAAATACCGATGCACATATAATTTTTACAGTCTCTCCGGTACGCCATATAAAGGATGGTTTTATTGAAAATCAACGCAGCAAAGCCCACCTTATCACAGCAATTCATAATATACTTGATTCCCATACAGACGTGGGTTATTTTCCATCTTATGAATTAATGATGGATGAATTAAGAGACTATAGATTTTACGATAGAGATCTTATTCACCCTAATGATCTAGCTGTAGATTATATATGGGAACGGTTTTCTACTAGTTATTTTTCTTCGGGAACTCAGGCAGTGTTAAAACGTATAGAAGAGATACAACGAGGATTATCACATAGAGCTTTTAATCCTGAATCTAAAAATCATCAAGATTTCCTGAAGAACTTACAGAATAAGATTGATAATTTACAAGACAGCTTTCCATATATACGATTTTAAAATATTTTGAATTAAGTATAATAATATTATGCTGCTTTAAAAGTCTAATTACTTGGGTATTTGATTAAATTTAGAGATCCGTTTTCAAAACATATAATTAAGTATGACATTAAGTTCTGCCAAAAAAATGAATCTTCAGCATAAAGATTTTTATTCAATAAACGACAAGATTTATGTCGCTACAGATTGCATAATTTTTGGTTTTGATGATGGTGATCTTAAGCTACTTATTTTTAAACGTAAACAGGAACCAAACGCAGGCATCTGGTCGTTAATAGGTAGTTTCGTTAAGCTAGATGAAGATGTTAATAATGCTGCCAGACGTGTATTAGAAGAAATTACAGGGCTGAGTGAGCTTTATTTAGAACAATCAAAAACGTACGGCAATGCAGATCGTGATCCGGGTTATCGTTGTTTATCCGTTGCGCATTATGCACTTATACGCATAGGTGATTATGATAAAAAACTAGTAGAAGAGCATGGTGCTTACTGGTATACGTTAAAAGATCTACCTACATTAGCATTAGATCATAATAAAATGGTCTCTGATGCTTTAGCTATTCTGAGACGCAAAGCGCGTTATGAACCTATAGGTTTTGAGCTTTTGCCAGAAAAATTTACAATACCTCAAATGCAAAAACTGTATGAGGCAATTTACCAGCGAGAATTAGATCCCCGTAATTTTAGAAAAAAGCTTCTTTCTCATAAGGTGCTGATTAAGCTTGAGGAAAAGGATAAATCAGGATCTAAGCGCGGTGCTTTTTTATATCGGTTTGATTCAGAAAAATATGAGCAACTCAAAGAAAGTGGTTACAACTTTGAGATCTAAAAAAAAAAGACATGGCTATGTGTTTTTAGATCCTACTATGTAGCGATAGGGGATTTATAAGTTTTTAAGGGGATTCGGTTTTGACTAAAGAACCAATAAATCTAAAGTTTAAACTTTCACAAAACCCAGGCGTAAGTTTTTTATTAATTTAATTGTAGCTATTTTTAATCAAAATTTACTTCACAAGTAGCACAATTTATGCGCAGAATTCTCATTGTTATTATACTTATCGTTTTAGGTATTTTTACATATCTCTACTTTAAAGATAAAAGTGATCAACGGGTCGAACTAGCGCAGGCTACTGAATTGATCGAGAAAGAGATAAAGAATGTAGGTAAGCTGGTAGTAACCGAAGGCTCATTTGCTCAAGTATTTACGTATAAAGATTCTAAGAAAATGTATCTTGATCTTTTGACGGCAAATAAAAAGGCATTAGTTGTTGTGAACGCAAAAGTTACAATTGCTTATGATTTAAGAGCTTTGGAAACAGATGTAGATGTTTCTAACAAAACGATTACAATAACCCATATTCCAAAAGCTGAGATTAATATTAATCCAGATATTGAATATTATGACGTAAGTCAGGATTACTTAAATCAATTTGACGCGTCAGATTATAACACGATTAAAAAGCGAGTAACGGCTAGTGTGAAAAAGAAAGTTGAGGCTTCAGATCTTAGAAAAAATGCGGAAAACCGACTTATAGCTGAACTTTCTAATATATATGTGGCGGTAAATACTCTCGGATGGACCTTGAAATACGATACCACAGAAATTAATGATTCTCAGGAATTGAGGAATATTTTAAAATAATTTTCCTTTAAAGATTAGACTAATGAAAAACATTTCTTCCACAGTTCAAGCTATTAATGTATTGCCAGGATCTATGGCTGTATATGATAGAAAGCTAAATTTGTTAGCTTCATCTAAAGAATGGCAGAGTGGTGTGCAATTTGAATTAGCACAAGTAAACAGTTCAAAATCAGATTTGTTAGATAGGTTTGACGCCAGTCTTAAAGAAGCGTTTAATTTTGATACTTCCTATTTTGTAGAGGATCTTCCTGCTAAGAAAATTCGTTATAAGTATAAATTTAGCAAGTTTGAAAATGAAGTAGAGCCGCTGGTTTTAGCACAACGTATTTTATATACTAAGCCAGAGGAATATCGTAAAGAAGAACTTTTAAAGCAAACTAATAATGTTGCATTTATAGGTTTTTGGGAGCTTAATTTAAGCACAAAATCTATTTACTGGTCTGAGGTTACTCGTAAAATTCACGAGATACCAGATGATTTTGAGATAGAATTAGAAACAGGGATAAACTTCTATAAAGAAGGAGCAGATCGTGAGTTAGTCACTCAAGTAATTGATAGAGCCATAGAATATGGGGAGCCGTGGGATGAAGACTTTACGTTAATCACCTATTCTGGTCGAGAAATATATGTAAATGCAAAATGCCAGGCAGAATTTGAAAATGGGAAATGCGTTAGATTACTAGGTACTTTTCAGGATATAACAGATCGCGTTTTAAAAAATGAGCAATTACGTATTAGCGAAGAGCAATTTAGACTTGCATTTGAAAATACTCCTATAGCATTTTTGATTATTGATATTGAAAATTTTAAAATATTAGAAGTTAATGCTGCTGCAGAACAAGTATTTGGATACAGTAGGAATAAGTTTATAAAAAAGAAGATTACAGATTTGTATGAGCCTGAAGAGTTTCAGAAAAATTATTTGCTCATCAAAAACTTACTGCATCAAAATTCAAGAAAGTTTGAAAATGAACAAAAGTTTGTAGGCAAAGATGGAAATTCAATTTTAGCCAAGACCTATTTCTCATTAAACTGTGATTCTAAGGGAATTCCTAAAAAAATAATTGCCCAGATTCAAGATATTACAGAACTTAAGAAGAAAAATGATGAGATAAATCGTTTTGTAGAGGTTACAACAAATCAAAACACGCGGCTTATAAACTTTGCACATATTGTTTCTCATAATCTAAGATCTCACTCGAGCAATATTGGGATGTTAATCGACTTCCTTAAAAATGAGAAACAAGAAGAGGAACGCGAGATGCAGTTTGAAATGCTTGTGCAGGCATCATCTATGCTTACTGAAACTATAACGCATTTAAATGATGTAGTTTCTGTAGATATAAACTTTCAGGAAAAAGAACAGGTTAATCTGTTTAAGTTTATTGAGAATGGAATACGCTCGGTACGTGGTTTAATGGTTGAGGTGAATTTTCAAATCGTTAATAGAGTTGCAGAAGATTTTAACGTGTATGCAGTTCCGGCTTATATGGAAAGTATTATTCTTAATCTTATAACTAATGCTATAAAGTATAGAGATCCCAAGCGTAGATCCTGGTTGCAAATATCTGCAGAGCGTATAAATGGTTATGTTATCATCACCGCTAGTGATAATGGTTTAGGAATAAATCTTGAACGTTACGGCGATCGCATTTTTGGGCTATATAAAACGTTTCATCAACATTCAGATGCTAGAGGATTAGGATTGTATATGACTAAATCTCAAGTCGAAGTAATGGGAGGTGCTATTACTGTTCAAAGTAAAGTAGGAGAAGGAACTACATTCACAATTAAATTACATGAAGAAAATTAAACTTGCTTGCATCGTAGATGACGATCCCATCTTTGTTTTCGGAATCAAAAAAATGATGAAACTCACAGAGTTTTGTGAGAATTTCCTAGTATTTGCTAATGGTCAGGAAGCCTTAGATTCTTTGACAGCAATTATAAATAAAGGAGGAGATATACCGCAGCTTATACTTCTTGACTTAAATATGCCTGTTATGGATGGATGGGAGTTTCTAGAAGAATTTACGAAGACAAATCCGCCTAAAGAAATTACAATCTACATCCTTACCTCATCAATAGACCCAAGGGATCTTAAGAGAGCTAAGCAGTTTAATAGAGTTTCTAACTATGTAATTAAGCCTATTACCATAGAAAATTTAGAGTCTATTAAAAACTCTTTAACCTAACTGAAACTGGTTAACTAGCTGCATACCATCATCTATTAAATGTTTAATTGCAGGTCTTTTTGTAGATATAGTAGTAAGATATTCAGCAATATCGCGCTCTAATTTTTTCATTTCATCCATTACGGCAATTTCATAAAGCTCTATGGAAAGTAACCAGTCGGTAGGATGGTGTTTTCTCAAAATATCAAATACAGCTTCCGGCGAAAATTTTGTGTCTTTTCCTTCTCTGTAATTGCGTACAGCCAGATATAGATCTTCTAATTCTTTACGTGCATCAGATTTTTTGGGTTTTAGAGTCGTACTGCTTACTTTATGATTTACCAGATTAAAAGAGTTGAAGTCTGCAGGGCCCGAAAATGCAGAAACAATGCGTTTACCCACTCCCAAGTGATAAATACCCCATTCTGGTTTAAAAAGTATGGTGTCGTTATGAGAAACTGTACAGTCTTTAAAACTGATAAGGATAATTTTACCATTAAGATTACGCGTTCCTGTAATTATTTCACCACTAACAATAATGTCTCCTTCAAATTTTAAAGTTATTTTTTCGCCTTCAAAAATTTTGTAGGCTTGTAAATCTTTAGGACTCATGTCTTCGATGGCAAGGTTTATACCATCTAGTTTTCCTAAAGCAGATCCATAACCGTGCGGGTGATTTGAAACTCCGTGACCTATTAATTCTTTTTCATGGTAAGCTAAAGCACTTTCCCCTTTAGTTTGAATGTAAGCGACCTTATTTTTATGAGATATCATACTTTCAAACACGCCTGAAATTTGCAGTCCGGTGCTAAGCTCAATAGTTCCTAAATTTTTACTTGCTATGAGTTTTTCGATACCTTCAGGACCACCTACACGAAGTGCCATTGTGTTTGCAAATTCTTCTAATACTTCACTTAAATAGGCAAAGTTAGGAGTAACGTAAAGTTGTGGTTGTGGTTTTGTGATATCAAATTCTTGATATGCAGCTTCGGGACTATATGCAATTTTCTTTACAGCATCAGTCATACACCAAGCGCTTTCTCCTATAGAAGATAACAAGCCTGCACCATAAATCTTAGGATCTTCTATAGTGCCTATCAAACCATACTCAACTGTCCACCAGTGTAAATTACGTATTAGAGCCATTTCACTAGGAACGCCCATATTTTTTTGTAAATAGTCAACTTCTTTTTCTGTTGCTTCAATTTCTGCAGCAGATGTGTCTTCCGATTCTTTCAAGATTGAAAGTTTACGCACCGCTTCATATAGTTGATAATCTTTTGCAGATGAGATTGCCTTGCAGCCTATTTCCCCAAAGCGTCTTAAATACTCTGCATATTCAGGGTTTGCGATTATAGGGGCGTGGCCGGCACCCTCGTGAATAATATCTGGTGCAGGTGTATATTCTATATGTTCTAATTGTCTTATATCTGAAGCGATGACCAAAACTTTATAAGCCTGAAACTCCATAAATGCAGCGGGAGGGATAAATCCATCAACAGCAACAGCAGCCCATCCTATTTCTTTTAGAATTCGATTCATACCGTACATATTAGGTATGTGATCTATAGAGATGCCCGTTTTATTTAAACCATCTACATAAGATTTATGTGCGACGGTGGCTAGATAATCAAAGTTTTTGCGCATAACATAGCGCCATACAGCTTGATTTATGGGAGTATATTCCTCATAGTTCTGAGGCTTTATGAATTGCTTTAAATGAGCAGGAAGACGCTCTATAAGTGGATTAGTTTCTATATTTTTATCTAATGCTGAATTCATAAAATCAAATTTACAAAGGTTGTCACCAAATTGACAATGTCAAATTTCTGACATTCTTAGTTTAGAAGTTTAAATTTGAGGAATATTTAATAATTATCATCATTTAGTAAAAATATTTATGCAAAGTTCTTTTGTTAGACTTGAAATTGAGAATGCTGTAGGTACAATAACCTTTTTCACACCCGATCATAATGCACTTCCTAGTGTGATTTTAAATGAGCTGGAAGAAAAGATTACTGATGCAAAAAATAATGATCAAGTAAAGGTACTTATTTTAAGAAGTGGAGGAGATCGAACATTTTGCGCGGGAGCAAGCTTTAAAGAGCTTATCGCAATTACTACTAAAGAGGAAGGGAAATCATTTTTTATGGGATTTGCACGAGTAATTCTGGCCATGCGTGCTTGCTTAAAACCTATAATTGTTAGAGTTCAAGGAAAGGCTGTAGGCGGTGGTGTAGGTATTGCTGCAGCTGCAGATTATTGCATTGCAACAAAATTTGCAGCGATAAAATTAAGTGAGCTATCAATAGGTATCGGACCTTTTGTAATTGAACCGGCAGTCACACGGAAATTGGGTGTTTCTGCAAGTTCAGAGATGACTTGGAATGCTGCTAAATTTTATGATGCTCAATGGGCAAAAGAAAAAGGTCTTTATTCTGAAGTTTATGATAGCCTTGAGGAAACGGATCTAGCAATCGATTCACTAGCACAAAATTTAGCCTCTTATAATCCTATTGCATTAAAAGAAGCTAAACAGGTATTTTGGAGAGACACAGATAATTGGCCAGCATTATTACCAGAACGCGCAGAAATTAGCGGGAGCCTCGTGCTATCTGAATTTACCAAAGAAAAACTAAAAGCATACGCATAAAAAAAGCCCTCAACTGAGGGCTTTTTTTATCTTCTTAATTAGAAGCCATTTGTTTAGGAGGATACTCTTGCATTATTTCTCCCACAATTTCATTTATTCTCTCTTGTTTCTTATCAACGCTTTTAGCTAGATAGCCAGTTCCTTGACCCTGCCATACAAGTTCTTTTTTTGAAGCATCTATGAGATCTATGTATAGAGTTCCTTCAGTAGAGCGAGAAACAGTGTTTCCAAATCCGGCACCGTAAGGTCCCCAAGCTCCCCATCCCCAACCGAAGTTGTTGTAAACGTCTACTCGCTGCTGAGCGGTAGTAAAAATACTAACTAACATAGTAGGATTATCAGATTTTACAAATCCCTTTGCTAGCATATTATCTTCGATAGCACGTAAAATTCTTTTTTTATCAAGATCAGAAATTTCAGCTTTATCGATTCCCGGTTTAAAAAATGCAAATGACTTGTACTCATTAAAATTTGCATTTTGATCATAATCTGATGATACACGCACAGAGCTACACGCTGAGAATACGGTAACTACAGCGATTAGCATTAAGAGTTTAAAATTTTTCATACGGCTTTTATTTATGTTATATAATATTGTTCTTATGTAGAAATCATCAAGAATTATACCATACAACTATTCTTTTGTTTTATCATATCCATAAGGGCAATGTCTGCATCCACTCTTGCAGCAGTACCCTCTCTTAAGGTGATATTGCTCTGTAAAACATCTATAACCCTCTGGGGTTAGGTAATAATCACCTTCTTCAACTGGAATTGGTTTTTTAAATTGAGTCACACTTAAAGGTATAAAAGATCATTTAGATTTGTTTAAATAAAGACTTAAATCTATTTTCGAATTCTAAGATTACAATTATACATTTTAAATGGCTATTATAATTTACGCACCCAGATTGTTTAAGAAGTTTATAGGTTGCGCTTTCTGGCCATTTATTCTCGTTAAAAGTGCAAGTCTAAAAAAGGATATTGTATTTATAAATCATGAACGCATCCATTTAAGACAGCAAATCGAATTACTTATAATTCCCTTTTACATCTGGTATGGTATTGAATTCTTGATTCATTTTTTGCGTTTTAAAACTCGATATGACGCTTATCGCGCAATCAGCTTCGAAAAGGAAGCATACGCCAAAGAACAAGATTTTGAATATTTAAAAAATCGAAAATTTTGGAGTTTTGTGAAGTATTTAAAATTAGTTTACTAAAGTTACGGTCATAGTCGCACGCTGCGCATCATTGTAATTATTAGAATTCTGAAAATTTTGCGTATCGACTCCGAAAACTCCTCGTCCTATGTTAGCTCTAGTCCATTCTTTACCCTGTACATTAAAGTTATAAGTTTCCCCTGCAGTTAAATCAACATTTACGATAATTGATGCATTTGCTCCAAATAATGAATATGTAGTTGGTGTGCCGCTTTGAGCATTTGTTTGATTTGGATAGATGCTTTTACCTGGCGCAATTATAATTTTTTCAGAAATACTTACATTATTAATTAAAAGGCGTATTGAAGCTTCTGCAAATCCGTCTTGCGTGGCTATAGTGTAGAATTCACCAGTATTAATAGAACCATTAGAATTCCTTAAGGGTAATCTGTATGTAGAATTAATAATTGTACCTGATGCATAATAACCATTAACTATTATTTGATATGTTCCTGTTCGTACTGGAGTAAATGATTGTGCTAATCCAGTAAGATTAACATAGTTTCCTAATGTATTACTAGCTATTACTTCGGAAGTCTGAACATATTGTCTGGAGTATTTATAATCATTCAATCTTTTCCATTCAGTTCCTGACCAATAATATAGGCCGGGTTGTACACGTGTAGCGCCACTACTTGAAGTAGCTGTATTGTAAACAAAAAGCCCAGTAGCTGGGTTTGAAATAGGTGTTGCACTATTTGTGGTGGATTGTAGAGCAACTCTATTTGGCAAAAAGCCTCGAGATGATGAGCTTAACTCTAGTGAAGCACTAACGTTTGGAGTATTGGTATTAACGCCCACATTGTCATTTCCTCCATCAATAAAGAGCGTGTTAGGATTATTGTCAGTTTCAATCCTAAAATCAAGATCTAAGCCTTTTTCATTAAATATGGTAGGTCCATTTGCAGCTATACGATGGTTGTATGTGTTATTTTCAAACAGATCTAATACTCCATCATCAGCAGTAGAGTATAGCGATGCGGTAACATCGTTAAGATTTGCATCACCTTCATATACATTTAAACTTTTGCTAATTGAGGTGGTTTGATTATCATTAAAAATTGCAGATGGGGTAAGATCTTCAGGAGAATTTTCATTACCCCCGGCAGCTATCACTAAACCTCTACTATTAGGTGATTCCATATAGATACTTGCATCATAGGCATTTCCGCTATTTCTAAATGCTAATCCGGTCTCAGTTGCATTATTTGTACGTTTTATGGTAATAGCATTTCGACCTACATTACTATCAAATTGTAAGGTCTTATCTTCTTGAGAAACAATACGATCTCCTGCTAACGTGCCATCTACAGTATAGATATTATCGCCTGTCGCAGCGGGAGTTGTAAGGGCAACCCATTTTGTACCATCCCAATAATAAAAACCTTCAGTTACAGCATTAGCTCCTGTTGTTACTGCTTGATTAAAAACTAATAAGCCTTTAGTAGCAGACGGTGTAATTGTAGTGTTATCCGTTATTCCTGTAAGACTTACTCGCGGAATTAAAAGGCCTTTATCTGATGCTTCTATATCAAGAAGTGATCCGTTTGCAGGTGTTGTAGTACCAATACCTACTTGTGCGTGTGAAGCTAATGAAAAGCACAACACGATAATTAAAAAGGAAAACTTTAGGGGAAGTAATTTTATTCGCATATAAAATTATTAGGGGCTATTAAATGTTATGGATATTCTTGTGGAGTATGCAAAAATATGTTTTTTATCGATATATAGTTGCTTTTTACCTGTATTTTAACTATTTAAGCATAATTAAAATGAGTGTAATATTTTACTTGAGTGAGTAATTATCGATTAAGTGCCTTGTAAAATAGATGTTTGTATTTCTAAGCTTTTGTGGCATAGTGTCACTTAGGATTAAAAATGTCATTATTTTTGTATGATAGAACCTATTATGGCCAATCCTGAGTTGCTTTTTTCTTCGGAAAATCAAATATCTATACAGCAAATAGATGATCCTATGTTTCAATCTAATAATGTTTTTGTTTCTATTTTGCGAGAAGATCTTTTGCATAAAGAAGTTTCTGGAAATAAATTTAGAAAACTTAAATACAATTTAATTGAGGCAACAAAACAGCATAAAAATACACTTTTAACCTATGGTGGTGCCTTCTCTAATCATATTGCAGCAACCGCAAAGGCCGGTCAAATTTGTGGTTATAATACTATAGGAATAATTCGTGGAGAAGAGCTAGGTATTGATTTAAATAAAACCCTTCAGCAAAATGCTACGTTACGTTTAGCTTATGATTGTGGGATGAGGTTTTATTTTGTTTCTAGATCTGATTATCGTGAGAAGAATTCGGCATCTTTTCGCGAAAGCCTAAAACAGAAATTTGGAGATTTTTATGAGATCCCAGAAGGAGGAACAAACCATCTTGCTGTAAAGGGGTGTGCAGAGATTTTAAATGAAAACACTGCAGAATACGATTACATTATGTGTCCCGTAGGAACCGGTGGAACAATCGCTGGTATAATTAATGGAAGTTTACCTCATCAAAAAGTTATAGGCTTTCCGGCTCTTAAAGGCGATTTCTTAGATAATGAAATTAAAAAATATACCCAGAAGCAAAATTGGGAATTGATTAAAGATTACAATTTTGGAGGCTATGCAAAGTTTAATTCAGAATTAATATCTTTTATAAATAACTTTAAAGTTAATCACAAGATTCAGCTAGATCCTATATATACAGGTAAAATGATGTATGGCTTAATTGATCTGATTTCTAATTCTTATTTTTCTAAAAATACCCGTATTTTAGCGGTCCATACTGGAGGTTTACAGGGAATTGCTGGTATTAACAACCGACTCCAAAAGGCCGGAAAACCTACTATTAAATAATACTATGATTAGAAAAATAACTGCAATCCTCATTATGAGTATTTTGCTAATAGGATGCGGCGGAAGCAAAAGAGCAGCAGCTAAAAAAAAATTAGCAACTCGGCCTGCAAAAACCTATGAAAACACTAATAAAACAGATAAAAGAGATACTCCTGCTGAGACTTCAGTTGAAACTAAAAAAGCATATGAGTACTCCTCTTTTTCTAGTGTTGAAGAGTATATAAATCATTTTGTACCTATTGCAAAAGAAGAAATGCGTCTTTATAAAATACCAGCAAGTATAACAATGGCTCAGGCAGTCTTAGAATCTGGTGCTGGTAATGGGAATTTAACAAAGAAAGCAAATAATCATTTCGGAATTAAATGTCATAATTGGACGGGTGAAGTGGTATATCACGATGATGATGAGGCCGGAGAATGTTTCAGAAAATATAGAGATCCTAAATTTTCATTTAGAGATCACTCGTTATTTCTTACCGGAAGATCGCGTTATGCAGATTTATTTGATCTGGAGCCAGATGATTATAAAGGTTGGGCAAAGGGATTACGCAAAGCAGGTTATGCTACAGATCCTAAATACCCTCAAAAACTTATAGCAATAATTGAGCGTTACGCTATGTATAATTATGATGCTGAAATATTAGGTACAAAAGTTAGAGATTTTAAGCCTGAGCCATCAGATAAAGTAGTTCTACATCGAGTTGTTAAAGGGGAAACACTTTATAGTATTTCGCGTTTATATAACTTAACGGTAGAAGAACTGAAAAAGAATAATGGATTAAGAGATAATACGATAAATGTAGGGCAGCAACTCAATGTAACCCCACAGTATAACGGATTTTAATGATGAATTATAAAAGAAGCAGTGCTTTATTTGTTGAAGCACAAAAGGTAATACCCGGAGGAGTAAATTCGCCCGTACGTGCATTTAAAGCAGTGGGCGGTGACCCTATTTTTGTTAAAGAAGCTAAGGGAGCTTATCTTTATGATGAAGACGGAAACAGATTAATAGATTATATCAATTCTTGGGGACCTATGATTCTAGGTCACGCTTATCAACCTGTTGTAGATGCTGTAGTAGCTAAAGCACAAAAGGGAACTTCATTTGGTATGCCCACAGAAATTGAAACCAAAATTGCTGAGTTAGCGGTAAAAATGGTTCCTGATATTGACAAAATTAGATTTGTAAATAGTGGTACCGAGGCTTGTATGAGCGCTGTACGTTTAGCACGAGGGTTTACAGGTCGTGATAAGATTATAAAATTTGCCGGATGCTATCACGGTCATTCAGATTCTTTTTTAATTCAAGCGGGTAGTGGAGCTGTTACTTTTGGATCTCCTAATAGTCCGGGAGTTACTCAAGGTACCGCAAAAGATACGTTGCTTGCTGAGTATAACAATCTTGAACATGTAAAGGAGATTTTTGAAAATAACAAAAATGAAATTGCGACCTTAATTATAGAACCGGTAGCTGGTAATATGGGTTGTATTCCTCCTGTACCGGGTTTTCTGGAAGGCTTACGGAAGTTGTGTACTGAACACGGAGCATTATTAATCTTTGATGAAGTAATGACCGGTTTTAGATTAGCTGCCGGTGGTGTACAGGAATTATCAGGCGTGCGAGCAGATATAGTAACTTTTGGGAAAGTTATAGGCGGTGGTTTGCCGGTAGGAGCCTTTGCCGCACGTGAGGAAATTATGAATTACTTAGCCCCTGTAGGTCCGGTTTATCAAGCAGGTACTTTAAGTGGTAACCCATTAGCAATGGCAGCAGGTCTTGCAATGCTGGAAGCTCTAGATGCCGATAAAGAAATATTTACAAGACTTTCAGAAAAAACTGAATACTTGCACAAGGGTATTAAAGAAGCCCTTGATGCGCATAACATTGCACATACTATAAACCGACTCGGATCTATGATTTCGGTACATTTTGCGGCAGATCCTGTAATAGATTTTAAATCTGCATCAAATGGAGCAAATGATACCTTTAAAAAATTCTTTCATGGATTATTAGATGAAGGCATTTATATAGCGCCAAGTGCTTATGAAACCTGGTTTATAACTGATGCTTTGACTTATCAAGATCTTGATGATACGATTACAGCTGTTGCTAAGGTGGCACCGCAATTAATCGATTAGTAATTTTAAAAAAAAATCCTGAGACTAAAGTCTCAGGATTTTTTTTAAATCTAGTTTTTGCGATTATCTGCGATCCCCTTCAGAACCTTTTCTGTCTTTAGATTTGTTGCCGCGTCTTCCATCGCGATTAGCCATACGATCGTGTCTTTTAGCTTTCATCTTGCGATACTGGTCAAACTGCTCTTCATTTAGAATGTTTTTCATCTTCTCTTGTTGAGCTATTTGTTTGTCTAGCATAGCGCTATAGTTAGCTTTACGCTCTTTTTTCATAGCCTCACGTTGAGATTCAGTTGGTTTTTCACCATTTTTTTTGCTTTCTCGAGAAGCTCTCATTGCCTTGCGCTCTTTTGCGTTGGCTAATTCTATATTGTAAACTTCTTTTTGTTGTTTTTCATCAAGAACCAATGCCAGAGTCATTCTTTTAGTTTGAATATCTGCTATTTCTTCTGGAGTAGCATCCATCATTTTCTTACCTCTTTCTTGACGATCACCGTTTTGTGCCAAAGCCGTTACTGAAACGAATAAAGCTACTATTGCAATTAATTTTTTCATATCTATTATTTTTTAATGTTATATATCTAAGACACGAATAGATTAAAAAGGTTTAAAGGACGGTGTGAAAAATAATATTTTAACGATCAGAATTGAGGAAAGATTGCTATAAATTCTGGTAAGTAAATAAACAAAAAAAACCTTTCAGTAGTTTCTGAAAGGCTTTTTCTAAAGGTATTTTTTATTATTCAATAAGAGATACGACCAGAGTTTCTCCTTCTTTTTCAACTTTGGCAACTTTTAATTTGGTAAGGCCTTTAATACCCTTATCCCATTTTTTATTACTTAAATCACTAGCAGTTTTAAGCGCTTCTAGTGGGATATTTTTTTCTTTTTTCAGAATAGTAAAAATTGCTTTTTCTTCTTCTGAAAGCTCAACAGGTTTGCGTTCTGGTTTCATCTGCGGAAAGAATAATACCTCTTGAATCGATGAATTATTAGTCATTAGCATTACTAACCTGTCTATACCAATACCTATTCCTGCTGTAGGGGGCATCCCATATTCAAGAGCTCGTAAGAAGTCCTGATCAATAAACATAGCCTCATCGTCTCCTTTCTCACTTAAAGCAAGTTGATCTTCAAAACGTGCACGTTGCTCGATAGGATCATTAAGCTCAGAATAGCAATTTGCAACCTCCTTACCATTTATCATTAATTCAAAGCGTTCTGTAAGATCTGGATTGTCACGATGCTGTTTGGTCAACGGACTCATCTCTTTAGGATAATCTGTAATAAATGTAGGTTGAATATATAAATGCTCACATTTTTCTCCAAAAATCTCATCAATGAGTTTTCCTACGCCCATGGTGTCATCTACTTCAAGACCTAATTTGCGGGCTATATCGCGTAATTCAACTTCATTTTTTCCATTTAAATCATATCCTGTATGTTCTTTAATGGCTTCAAGAATAGGAACTCGTGGGTAGGGAGCTTTAAATTCAATATCATTTTTACCTACGGTGAGCTTACTCTTGCCAGTTGCACTTACAGCAACCTTCTCAAGTAATTCTTCAGTCATATTCATCATCCAGTTGTAGTCTTTGTAAGCTACATAAAGTTCCATAACTGTAAACTCCGGATTGTGCGTGCGGTCCATTCCCTCATTTCTAAAATCTTTAGAGAATTCGTACACTCCATCAAAACCACCTACAATAAGACGCTTAAGATATAACTCATTTGCAATACGTAGATATAACGGTATATCTAGTGCATTGTGGTGAGTCATAAAAGGACGGGCAGAAGCTCCTCCAGGAATTGGTTGAAGTATAGGTGTTTCTACTTCAAGGTATTCTTTAGCATTAAAAAATTCACGTATGGTGTTTGTGATTTTTGTACGTGCAATAAATGTTTCTTTTACTTTACGATTAACGATTAAATCTACATAACGTCTGCGATAGCGTTGTTCTGGATCTGTAAAAGCGTCATGAGTTTTACCTTCTGCATCGGTACGAGGCTGAGGAAGAGGTCTAAGAGATTTACTTAGAATTTTAAACTCTTTTACCATTATAGTTTTTTCACCTACTTGAGTTGTAAATGTTTCACCGGTGAGGCCTATGATATCCCCTATGTCGAGTAATTTTTTATAAATATCGTTATATAACGTTTTGTCTTCTCCGGTGCAAATTTCATCTCGGTTAAAATAAACTTGTATACGACCAGAAGCATCCTGAAGTTCTGCAAATGAGGCTTTACCTTGAATACGACGTGTCATTAAACGACCGGCTAATGTAACCGTTTTTCCGTTTTCAAAATTGGCTTTTAAATCCTGTGAATTATGAGTTGTGATAAACTCGTCTGCGGGATAGGGATCTATGTTTAATTTACGTAGTTCCGCAAGTTTCTCGCGTCTAATAATCTCCTGTTCTGAAAGTTGCATAAGCTGTCTTTAATCCACCTAGTGGAATTTAATTGGATGAGGATTTACCTCAAAATACACGTGTCGTTTAAATAATTACAAATCTTAATTATAAAGACTTATTTATTAAGGCGCAAATATAACAACTCGCTTGCGACAAATCAATAACTGTAACAAAAGCTTCTTAGTTGTGTCAAATAGTTCATCAATCATCAAAAATCAAAATAATGAGTTTTTTAAGAGCGCTTGTGGCTATTTTTTTACCTCCGTTAGCTGTTTTAGATAAAGGCTGCGGTTCTGTACTAATCGTAGGATTGCTAACTATTTGTGGATGGATTCCTGGAATAATTGCAGCTTTAATTATTGTAAACAGAAAATAATTTACGCCTTGTTTGTAATTGTATCTTTGCACTATGAATAAAGAAATAATACTGGAAGACTTAGGTAGTCGGGATTATAAAGAGGTTTGGGATTATCAAGAGAAGCTATTTAAAAAGATTTTAGATCTTAAAATAAGGAATAGACGGGAAGAGCTTGAGTTAAGAACACCTAACTATTTGTTATTTGTGGAGCATCCTCATGTGTATACATTGGGTAAGAGTGGCGATATGAGTAATTTGTTGATTTCAGAAGATCAATTAAAGGCTAAGGAGGCTACATTCTACAAAATTAATAGAGGAGGAGATATCACCTACCATGGTCCTGGTCAGATTGTGGGTTATCCTATTTTGGACTTAGAAAATTTTTTTACTGATATTCATAAGTACCTGCGCCTGTTAGAGGAAACAATTATATTAACATTGCAGGATTATAATATTAAATCTGAAAGATCTCCGGGAGAAACAGGGGTCTGGCTTGATGTGGGAACCCCCTTTGCGCGCAAAATATGTGCAATGGGAGTACGAGCAAGTAGATGGGTTACAATGCATGGATTTGCATTTAATGTAAATTCAAATCTGGGATATTTTGATAATATTGTGCCTTGTGGAATTAAAGAGAAAGCCGTAACCTCATTAAATGTAGAGCTAGGTCAGGCAAAAGTTGATGAAAATGAAGTTAAACAAAAAATTCTAACGCATTTTTCAAATCTTTTTATGGCTGAAATTATTAAATCTGATGTTTAAAGATCTAACTGGGTAAGAATGTTTACACCAGATACGTGTCCTTTTAAATTATAATCTATTTGTTTTACAAAGCCTATACCCTCAGAATAGTACTGTTTTACATAACCTGCATTTAAATTTTCTGGCTTTAAACTTGTTTTGGACTCTATTATAATGCAATCAAATGTACCTGCTGGAGTTGTAATGGTCTCTTTGCCGGTAACGCATCTATCTGTTAAAGTGTAATGTAATTTTTGAGTAATGGGAGTTGCAATAACTTTAATAGTAAATTGAAGATCGCTAAGAGTATCGCCAACTTTAATATTTAGGGGCATTTTGAATAGTACCTGTGAGATATCTAGCTCTAGGTTGCTATATTCATCATATAAAAATGCTGGTATAATATTGCGATGATGAAAAACAAGGGAGTTTTGTTTACAAGCTATTTTATATTCCGCATTTCCAATAGGCTCTTCTGGGTTTTTTGAATCTGTATTGAAGGATGATAGAATCACCTTTTTTTCATCTTCAGTTTCTATAATATTTTCTACATCATAATGCGTAATAGCAACCAGATTATCTGTAGCTCCATAAGCACGCATTTCAAATTGCGTATTAGTATCCAACAGGTGTAAATCTGAACACAATTCTTGTGAATTGCAATAACTACTGAAAAAGAAGATGCAACTAAAAAGATGGAAAATTGTCTTCATATATCGTAGTTTATATATTAACTATTCAATTAGACAATTCAGTATAAATTGATATGAAGTCTAACTAAATGGCTGCATTATATAGCGAGTTAGGCATTAGTAAAAATTTGATAATTAAAATTATAAAAATTAGTGTGGGCTTTTGCAGGGGTAAATACCCTTTAACAAATAATTATCTTACTTTAATTAATTTGATAGATAATAATACTATTAGATTCCCCTTTAGTCACTAGTCCTAGTTTTTGAGAATTTAAATTTCCTAAATCACTTTTTGAAGTACCATAAACAGGAAAGTTAGGAACTGTATTCCCGTTTTGATCAAATAGATAAACTTTGTTTGTTTGTAAATCTGTAAGAACAGTATAGTATTTCTTATTATACATAAAGGATTTCAAGCCTTTATAAATTCCTAATTCGAGTTCTTTTTCTTTGCCATTTATGATGAGCCTGGTGTCATTTAAAGTAGCATCAAACGAATTAATGTTTGTATGTAGAAATCCAGAGGTTAGTTTCTTCTTATTTCTTGATATTTTTCCAGATTCAGAAATGGTAACTAAAGATCCGTCTGCTTCATAAAAGGAGAAATTACCTTGATGTAAAGAGATAGCTAGGCCCGAAAATTTAAACTTTTCAGAAATATCAATTCGGGAATGACCTCTTCTATCGAGTATATCTAAATGTCCATTTTCAAGTTGCATGATAATGTAATCCTTTGACCCAGATCGAAGGTGCTGGGGTTTTGAATTTAGATTTGCAGAAGCTTTTGTGTAATCAAAACCTTTTACGATTGAAGCATTACTATCATACATTTTCAATTCGTTGTCTTGTGTAATTACGAAGCGATAATTACGATTGCCATCATAATCAAATATTGCCAATGGCTGAGAAATTGTAGTTTCTAATTGAAATCCAAATGGTTTTACAATATCACCATCGCTTGCTAATATATAAAAGTGATTAGGTGTGACAAATGCATATTGTAATCTTCCATTTTTATAAAGATCCACCTGTTGAATGTCTCCTAAAATAGGGCCTTCTAATTCTTTTTTCCATTCTATTTTTCCGCTAGCATCAATATGATACAAAGTATTAGAAACATCTTGAACTAAAATATTTTTACCTTTTGTTCTATAATTTTCTAATAACTGCGGACTATCTAAAAGATCCTGATCGAGTTTAATACTAGCTACTTGAGTAACTTGAGAAACTTCAGTTGTATTAGAGAACTTATTAATTACGCCATTTACATATGTAAAATTATCTGCTTGAATAAATTGAATAGCACTGTTGGGATAATCATCAAGATTAACATCTGTTAATATGTTAGATTCCGTTTTGCCTAATTTTGTAGATAGATATTTTCTCTGTGCATCATTATTAGCATATAAGAATAGTGTAGATTGATCACTTAACTTATTTACTAGTTGCTTGTAAGCGGGAGTTCTACTAATCACAGCGCCATTTTGTTTGTTTGCAATAACATCCTCAAGCTCACTAATTGTTTTAGCAAATACAAAATAGGAATCTACTTTGCAATAGACATATACTGCCGGGGGATTTAATAGTTCTAAGAACGGACTCCCAAAAACCAAAGAATCTGAAATTGAATAGATAGGAACTTCTCTGTGCACTGAGTTTTTTGTGGAAACAGGTGCCAATGCATCTTCCGAATTTTTAGTATCTGAACTATGAGCAATAATAATTGCATCGGTGTCTGTATAAGAAATAGCGACTTCGTCTAAAGTCGTGAAAAATTCCTCTATTGGAAATGTAAATTCCTTCAAAGAACTATTTCTTTTAGTAGCCAGATTAGCCTTGTATTGGTTCCAATCAGAAAGATGCAAGCTTGTAAATGCTCTACTTGAAATAGGTATTACATTCCCAGCTCTAAATTCGCCTGATTCTAGATTTTTTAAAAGGTTTAGTGTATGATCTTGTTGATCATCTGCGGTTATAACACCACTAAACTGGTTTTCTTTAGTATTTAAGTTTAAATCAATAGCTGCCCACTCAAATGGAATTTCTCTTGTTCTAAACTTATATAAAGGAAATAAATCTTTAAATATCCGTTTAAAATAGGTGCCTTTGATGTAGAGGTTAGGTTGCTGCGCATCACTAGTTTTAATCATTTTTTGCAGAGACGCATCGATAGGGTCCCTGCCGGTATTGCCTTGTAAGATGGTATTCTCTAAAATTAACTTAGAGGTACTAGCGATTAGGATATTATTTGTTGTTATGAAAAAAACCTCGATACCTTCATCCTTAAATGAACTGATGACTGTTCCTTCATAATCGGTCTTAATCAAATTTTCACGGAATAAAGAGTCTTGAGGAATTAGGTTTTCAGAGACTTCAGTAAATAAAGCTATGTCATAATCATTTTCTCCTAGAGCAACAAAGGAGATGTAACTTTCCTGTTTAGGATTGAAACGTGAAAGTATTTTAGCGTAGTTGCTAAGAGTATGGCTAAAACCAGTAGGCTTTATCCTATTAGAAAATTCATTTGCTTTTAAGCTATTTTTTAAGCTCTCCCATTTAGGAACGCGCAAAATAGCAGCAGATTTTTGAGGTATTAAATGTAGAAGATCAGTGTCTGCTTCGGGTTGTTGAGCGCAATTAACCATTAAAAGATGTAGGGCAACGACCAAAATGATTTTCTTCATAAACTATAGTACTTTAATAATGACGTAAAGATATGAAGTCTAGAGAAGCAATTCTTATAACAAAACCTCAGAATTCTATTTTATCTCGCTAGGTAAAAGTTTAAACGTTTTACGGTGATATATGGTAGGGCCATGTTTACTTATAGCTGCTCGATGGGCTTTTGTAGGATACCCTTTATTTTCTAGCCAATTATAATTAGGATGAACCTCATGAAGTCCTTGCATATAGCGATCTCTTTCTGTTTTTGCTAATATAGATGCAGCAGCGATAGACATATACTTACTGTCTCCTTTAATATAGCATTTATGGGTATAACCTGTATATTCTTTAAATCTATTACCATCCACTATTATGTGTTGTGGAGTTTTTTTTAATTGAGAAATTGCTATGTGCATTGCCTCAAAGCTTGCATTAAGAATATTGATTTCATCAATTCTCTCCGGAAAAACGTGTGCTATACTATAAGAAACAGCTTGCTCTTCAATTATTAATCTCAGTAGTTCACGCTTGGTATGTGAAAGCAGCTTAGAATCTGTTAATAATTCATTTTTGAAATTTGATGGTAGAATTACGGCTGCGGCTGTTACCGGTCCTGCTAAACATCCCCTACCAGCTTCGTCAGTTCCACATTCTAAAAATTTTGTTTGAGAGAAAAGTTTTAAAGGCATTTGTAAAAGGAAATATTAGAAGCTATTATATTAAATATTAGGCTGATAACGAGGAGATTGAGTTTTATTGTATTGTAATTTATTTTTAAAGTATTAGTATTAAAAATACAGTTTGATCAATAAAACTGTAATAATAATTCAAATAAGGCTCCAAAATTATGTATTGTTTATGTTAATTTAAGGATTGTTTAACGGTTTTTGTTGCAATTCTAACAAAGTTTTAGGATGTTTGTGAAGGCAAATTCAAATAAATAAATTTATGAAATCAAAAATTACATGGTGCTTTGCGCTTTGTTTACTGTTTATCACACAGTTAACGTTCGCTCAGCAAAAAACAGTTACAGGGACGATCACTGATCCAGACGGAGTGGCATTACCAGGAGTAAATGTTCTCGTTGAGGGGACTAATACAGGAACACAAACCGATTTTGATGGGAATTATTCAATCACCGCTAATCAAGGTGATAAATTAGTTTTTTCTTATATAGGTTTTCAAAAACAGACAATATCCATAGGAGCGTCTAGTACTATTAATATTTCTCTTCAAGCTGGCGAGGCTTTAGATGAAGTTGTAGTTGTAGGGTATGGTACATCTACAAGAGAGGCTTTCGCAGGTACTGCAACAACAATTAAGGCTGAAAACATAGAGTTAAAAAACTATGCCAACGTTACACAATCATTAGCAGGTGAAGCCGCAGGTGTTTCTGTTATTAATACATCAGGTCAGCCAGGTACAACTTCTACAGTTCGTATTCGTGGTTTTGGCTCGGTAAATGGTAACAGGGATCCTTTATATGTAGTTGATGGTGTTCCTTTTTCTGGTAGCTTAAATGCTATAAACCCATCAGATATCAAGTCTACAACTATCCTTAAAGATGCTTCTGCAACTGCTATTTACGGCTCAAGAGGAGCAAACGGGGTTGTTTTAATTACTACAAAACAGGGTAATAGCTCAGAGAATTTTATTGAAGTAGACGTAAAGACTGGTATAAATACTCAAATATTACCTAGATATGATGTTATTAGATCACCTGAAGAATCTATAGGTCTAGTGTGGGAGGCAAAAGTTAACCGTGAACGTTTAAATGGAAATGCAGACCCAATTGGTACGGTGAATAATACTTTATTTACAACCATTTTAGCTCCTGGATATAATATGTGGAATGTTGCAAATGGAGCAGAATTAATTGATCCTGCTACCGGTCAAGTAAGACAAGGGGTAACACGAAAATATAATCCTGAAAGCTTTGAAGATCTTTCATTTGATTCGGCTTACAGAACAGAAGCTAACTTGAGAATGGGTGGTGGTGATGAAAAGTCGAAATATTTTATTTCTGCTGGTTTCTTAGACGATAATGGGTATGCGATTAAAACAAATTACAAGCGTTATACCACTAGGATGAATATAAATTCTGACATTAAAGAATGGTTAAATATTGGTGCAAATTTAGGTTACACTTATTCTGAGCGTCTAGCTAATGGTCAGACCGACGGTGCTGAGAACTTATTTGAATTTGCGGATAAAATAAATCCTTTTTATCCTGTTTTTTTAAGAGATGATAACGGTGAGTTAGTTCCAGATCCAATTTATGGAGGCTTTCAATATGATTACGGTGGGAATTCTGGTTTTAGAAACAGGCCAAACGCTAATAATTTGAACCCAATTGCTTCTGCTAAATATGATTATAATGGTACTGAGCGTCATGAGGTAGTAGCAAGTTTTAATGCTGTTATTGATGTGGCCGAAGGTTTAACTTTTGAGACAACATTTGGGGCTCAATACGCTAATAACGTTTTTAGATCAATGGGTAATCAATTTTATGGAGTTTCAACTGCAAATGCAGGTGATCTTTATAGAGAAACAGATGAGACATTAACAATTAACTTCTTACAATTAGCACGATACAAGAAAGATTTTGGGAGCCATAGTTTTGAGCTCTTAGCAGCGCATGAAAGTAATGATTTTGAAACTTCTGAAAATACAGCGTTCAAATCTAAAGCTATAATTCCTGGCGGACTCGAACTAGACAATTATATTATAAATCTTCAACAACCGACCGGTGTTAAGTTTGCAAGAACTTTAGAATCTTATTTTGGTCAATTAAACTATGATTTTGATAATAAATATTATCTAACAGCCTCAGTAAGACGAGATGGCTCTTCAAGGTTCGCAAATGATAAATGGGGAACATTTGGATCTGTTGGTGCTGCTTGGGTACTTTCAAATGAGGCATTTTTAGCTGATAGTAATCTATTTGAATTCTTAAAACTTAAGGGCTCATATGGTGTTACGGGTGATGAAAGTGGTGTTGATTTTTACACAGGTATAAATACATTTGGTGTTACTAACGTAAACAACGATTTTGCGGTTGCTCCAGAATTGTTTGCAAATCCTGAGCTTACCTGGGAAACTGCAAATCAATATCAAGTAGGTGTTGAGTTTGGTTTAGGTTCTTACATTGACGCTACAGTTGATTATTTTGTAAAGGACACTGATAATCTTATTTTTTCAAGGAGAATTTCACCTTCTTCAGGAGTTGCTACAATAACGGTTAATGATGGCGTTTTAAGAAATAGTGGTATAGAATTCGACGTTACAGGCCATATTTTAAAAACTTCAAATGTTTTTGTGGATTTGTCTGTAAATGGAGCGATTTATAATAATGAAATAAGAACAATGCCGATTGATCCTGAAACGGGTGCGCCTTCAGTTCTTAATATTGTGGGTGCTTATGGTTATTCTGAAGGTTCTTCAATTTATGATTTTTACATTAGAGAGTATGCGGGTGTAGATCCTGAAGATGGTTATCCTATGTGGAATCAATATTTTGATGATGCAAATTCAAATGGAACTTTAGATGCGGGCGAAAATACTATACCATCTTTAACTCCCTACCTTGATGAGAATCCAAATGCTAATGTTGCGAGTCAAACGACTAAAACTTATGCAAATTCTACTCAAAAATATGTTGATAAATCCGGAATTCCAGATATTCAAGGAGCATTTAGATTAAGTACAGGTTTTTATAACTTTAGTTTATCAGCTCAGTTTACATATTCTGTTGGTGGTTGGGGTTACGACAGCCAATATGCCGAGTTAATGCACGATAATAATGGGGGAATAACAGCTCAAAATCGTCACACAGATGTGCGTAATAGATGGCGTCAACCAGGTGATATCACCGACGTTCCTTTAATTGCAGATCGAGTTATTCCTAATGTGAACTCGCAATCGACTAGATTTTTAACTAAAACAGATTTTATTGCACTAAACAATGTTGTTCTAGGATATAATTTTCCAAAAAACACTTTAGATAGATTAGGTCTAGCAGGTTTAAATTTATACGCCTCTGGTGATAATCTTTATTTTAAAGGTGCTAGAGATGGTTTTAACCCTACTACATCTGAAAGTGGTAACTCAGGTAGAGGATTATACGCGCCACTTACAACATTTACCTTTGGATTAAGAGCTAAATTTTAAAAAAAAAAGAATATGAAAATTTATTTTAAACAAATTTTAGGGCTCGTCTCTATTGCCGTTTTAACAGTCGGTTGTAGTGAAGAATTTCTCGTAGAAGAGCCAACAGGAAGTATAATTAATGCAGATCAATTAGCAGATGCGGTATTGTTGAACCCATCAGTGGGAGCAGGTACTGTAACTGGGATTTATTCAACAATGTTCACTACTGGAACTGGGGGTACGACCTCTCAGCAGGATTTTGGACAAAAAGGATATGATGTATATGCAGATATGCTATGTAGTGATATGGCTTTATCAACTAGCACCTACGGATGGTATCGTGCTAGAGTTACAGAATACCAAGCTCCATTAGATTTTACACAATTGGAAAATTATCAGGTTTGGCGTTACTACTATCGTATAATTAACCAGTCAAACTTAGTTATTGCTAGTTTAGGCGGTAATGATATAGTGCCAGAAAGTGATGATAATAAATTCACGCTAGGTCAAGCTTTAGCTATGAGAGCGCATTCTTATTTTTATCTAACTCAGTTTATGATAAACGATGTCGAAGCTTCTTGGAATTCTGAGACACTACCCATCTATACAGAGCCTGGTTTTGTAGGTAATCCTAAATCAACCACTCAAGCGGTTTATGAGCTTATGGAGAATGACTTAACAAAAGCAATTACATTATTAGAAGGTTATTCTCGCCCTTCTAAAACGCAGGTAGATATATCTATAGCACAAACTATTTTGGGTTACGTACTTGGGTCAACTAGAACTAGATGGGCTGATGCTGCAACAGTAACAAATGCAGCTCTATCTAATACTAGTGCATCTTTATTAATTGGTATTGATGATCCAAACACAACAAATGACGAAACTCAAGTTGTTAATGGTGTTAAAGGAGGTTTTAATGATGTGAATTCAAGATCTTGGATGTGGGGTGTAGATCTTAATGCAGATATAGGTTTGGGCTTAGTTTCTTGGTGGGGTCAAATAGATTTATACTCCTATAGTTATGCAGCAGTAGGGGATAACAAAGCTATGGATGCAGATTTGTATGAAAGTATGGCTTCAGATGATATTCGTAGAGGTCAATTCTTAAATTCACCAACATCTTCAAGATATTTACAGCCATATTTAAAATTTTATGACTCTGATAAAGTTGTTTTTGGTACATCTCAAATTGTTAAAGCAGATTATGTTTATATGAGATATGAAGAATTATTGCTTTTAAATATTGAAGCTTTGGCAAAATCGGGTCAAGAAGGTTTAGCTAAAACTAAATTAACAACATTCTTAGAGAATAGAGTTGGTGATGTTTCTTATGTTGCAGCACTTAGTGGTCAAGCGCTTTATGATGAGATTTATAAGCAAACAAGATTAGAACTTTGGGGTGAAGGTAAGAGCTATTTAGCAATGAAGCGCAATAAGGCTACAATTGTTAGAGCAAGTAATCACTTATCTTTCGTTGGTGTGTCTATTCCTTTTGATGATGAAAAGTTGACTTTTGAAATTCCACAACAAGAATTACAGGATAATAATAATATAACTAGTCAAAACTAGTATTTATATAGTTGATACTAAAATCTAAAAACCACCCTGCTCGGGTGGTTTTTTTATGTCATAATTTTCCCTATAGCTTTACATTTAAAAACTATATTTTTGACCTAAACATTTTTAATGCGTAATAGCTTACTTTTTATTATACTTCTTATCTCCTGTAGTTCAATTTTTGCTCAAGGTGATGAGCCAGCAACTTTAGGTTCAGAGAACGATCTTCAGAATGGTTCAGTAAGACCAAAAGCTAAAACTAAGCAAGAACGCCCGCCTATAGATTTATATAAAATGTTTACAGTAGATAATGATACAACTATCGTTGATACATCATTAACTATTCAGAAATTCTATAAATACAACTACCTCAGAAAAGATAATTTTGCCTTATTGCCTTTTTCAAATGAAGGTCAAACTTATAATACGCTTATTTATGATTTTTCATCTCAACTTATAAGGCCGCAATTTGGTGCTAGGGCAAGACATTTCAATTATTTAGAAGTTGATGATATGCTTTATTACGAAGTGCCTACGCCACTTTCAGAAATTTATTATAAAAGTGTGTTTGAGCAAGGTCAGAATTTAGATGCTTTTTTTACAATGAATACTTCTCGTAAGTTTAATTTTTCAATTGCTTACAAAGGCTTGCGAAGTCTTGGGAAGTATCAGCATATTTTAACAAGTACTGGTAATTTTAGGTTCACGACAAACTATCAATCAAAAAATGATAGATATATTTTAAAGGCTCATTATGTTGCTCAAGATTTGCTAAATGAAGAAAATGGCGGATTAACAGATCAGGCTTTATCAAATTTTATAGGGAATGATAGTCAGTTTGACGATAGATCTATTTTAAGTGTCAATTTTGAAGATGCTGAAAGTATTTTAGATGGTCAGCGTATTTATATTAATCAGAAATACGATTTGATAAAACAAATAGATAGTATTTCAAATAATAGAATTGAAATTGGCCATATACTTAATTATGATGATAAATACTATGAATATCGTCAAGATTCACCTTCTGCGCTGTTTGGCGACTCCTTTGTAACTTCAGACATACAAGATAAGGTAGATGGTACAGACCTAAATAATAAACTCTGGCTAAGATATTCAAACAATTTATTGGGTAGTCTTTCATTTCAGATTAATCATACTAATTATAAGTATGGTTATAAGTCGGTATTGATTCAAGAAGACAATCGAATACCTAATATATTATCTGGCAATCTTATTGCTGCGGGTGCAGGTTATTCAAAAAAATATAGGGGCTTTCAACTAGTAGGGGAGCTGCAAACAAATATTTCAGGTGATTTTGATGGTTATGATTTTAAAGCTGAGGCGAGTTACAATATAAATTCAGATGCTAAATTTTCTGGGGGAATTCATTTAAATTCTGCACCGGCAAATTTCAATCACTTACTTTATCAAAGTAGTTATGAAAACTACAATTGGTATAATGCAGAAGTTTATGATAATGTAAAAACCAGTTCTATAAATCTTGATTTAATATCTGAAAAGTGGCTAAACGTCTCAACAAGTTTTGTGAATATCAATGATTACGCATATTTCGCTTTAGATCCAACGTCATCATTGGTAAACTCTTTTCAGACAAATGATAATATTACCTATCTAAAGATTAAAGCCAATAAAGAATTTAGATTTGGAAAGTTCGGACTCAACAATACTATTGCTTATCAAAATGTAAGTTCAGGAGACTCTTATCTAAATGTGCCAGATTTAAAAACAAGAAATACGCTTTACTATACAGATAATTGGTTTCAAAATGCGCTGTTTATTCAGACTGGACTTAATTTTAATTATTTCACTGAATATAATATGAATAGTTATGATCCTGTGCTAGCAGAGTTTTATGTTCAAAATGATCAGAAAATTGGTGGTTTTCCCTTGATAGATTTATTCTTCAATATGAAAGTGCGTCAAACACGTATTTTCTTTATTGCTGAACATATAAATTCACTTGCATCGGAAAATAATTACTTCAGTGCCCCGGGCTACCCATACCGCGACTTCACCTTTCGATTTGGTTTAGTCTGGAATTTCTTCTTGTAGTAGAATGCTACTCGTTTATGAGTTGATGTATATATAGGAGTAAGATTAATATAACTTCTCCTATTGAAGATACCTGCAGAGATCCAGCTGCAGATTATAAAAAGTGAAATAGATGTCGTTGATCGAGTGGAATCAGAAAATTTGGAACTTCTGATGCTTTGTAAGCCCTGCAAGAATTCCCCTGGTACTATATGGGAGTGCCTTTTAAGAATCTTTTAAAATTATTTTAAGTTTTAACGTATTGGTTTATAGGCGTTCTATAAAAATATTAAAATTAGTTTAAGAAAGTGCTTGCGGGGTTAAATAATGGTTCTATATTTGCGCCTCCAAAATCGGGTATAAGAATCGGTTTTACGTTCGTTGAAGAGAGTTATAAAAATAAAGCAAATAAAAAGCTTGCTGAATTAAAAAAGGGTGTTATCTTTGCCCTCCGGTTTTCGGGTATGGAAATTGGGTTTAGTTCTTGAGTTATTTATTAGAAATTAGCTTAAAAAAAATATAATTTTTAGTTTGTTTGGTAAATAAAAAAGGTTGTATATTTGCAGCCGCTTTCAGAGCAAGCGACGCACATTGAAAAAGGGTGATTTGGCAATAAAAATTAAGGTTCGATTCCTTAGCATCTACCGAAGAAGTTCTCTTATATATTAAGAGAAAGTTCCTTGACATATTGAATTGACAACGCGTATTATTTAGAGATAGATAATATTTGAATTAAAGACTAGAATAACCATTTTGAGCACCTACTTTTAGGAGTAGGTAATTAAATTTCCTTATATCGTGGATATTATAAAAAACACTACGATGAAGAGTTTGATCCTGGCTCAGGATGAACGCTAGCGGCAGGCCTAACACATGCAAGTCGAACGGTAACAGTTCCTTCGGGAAGCTGACGAGTGGCGCACGGGTGCGTAACGCGTATGCAATCTGCCTTGTACTGGAGTATAGCCCAGGGAAACTTGGATTAATCCTCCATAGTCTATATGATTGGCATCATTTATATAGTAAAGGTTACGGTACAAGATGAGCATGCGTCCTATTAGCTAGTAGGTGTGGTAACGGCACACCTAGGCTTCGATAGGTAGGGGTCCTGAGAGGGAGATCCCCCACACTGGTACTGAGACACGGACCAGACTCCTACGGGAGGCAGCAGTGAGGAATATTGGACAATGGGCGAAAGCCTGATCCAGCCATGCCGCGTGCAGGAAGACGGCCCTATGGGTTGTAAACTGCTTTTATACGGGAAGAATAAGGCCTACGTGTAGGCTGATGACGGTACCGTAAGAATAAGCACCGGCTAACTCCGTGCCAGCAGCCGCGGTAATACGGAGGGTGCAAGCGTTATCCGGAATCATTGGGTTTAAAGGGTCCGTAGGTGGACTAATAAGTCAGTGGTGAAAGTCTGCAGCTCAACTGTAGAATTGCCATTGATACTGTTAGTCTTGAATTGTTATGAAGTAGCTAGAATATGTAGTGTAGCGGTGAAATGCATAGATATTACATAGAATACCAATTGCGAAGGCAGGCTACTAATAATTGATTGACACTGATGGACGAAAGCGTGGGGAGCGAACAGGATTAGATACCCTGGTAGTCCACGCCGTAAACGATGGTTACTAGCTGTCCGGCTCGATTGAGAGCTGGGTGGCCAAGCGAAAGTGATAAGTAACCCACCTGGGGAGTACGTTCGCAAGAATGAAACTCAAAGGAATTGACGGGGGCCCGCACAAGCGGTGGAGCATGTGGTTTAATTCGATGATACGCGAGGAACCTTACCAGGGCTTAAATGTAGTCTGACAGATTTGGAAACAGATTTTTCTTCGGACAGATTACAAGGTGCTGCATGGTTGTCGTCAGCTCGTGCCGTGAGGTGTCAGGTTAAGTCCTATAACGAGCGCAACCCCTGTTGTTAGTTGCCATCGAGTAATGTCGGGAACTCTAACAAGACTGCCAGTGCAAACTGTGAGGAAGGTGGGGATGACGTCAAATCATCACGGCCCTTACGTCCTGGGCCACACACGTGCTACAATGGTAGGTACAGAGAGCAGCCACGTCGCAAGGCGGAGCGAATCTATAAAACCTATCACAGTTCGGATCGGGGTCTGCAACTCGACCCCGTGAAGCTGGAATCGCTAGTAATCGCATATCAGCCATGATGCGGTGAATACGTTCCCGGGCCTTGTACACACCGCCCGTCAAGCCATGGAAGCTGGGGGTACCTGAAGTCCGTCACCGCAAGGAGCGGCCTAGGGTAAAACCGGTAACTGGGGCTAAGTCGTAACAAGGTAGCCGTACCGGAAGGTGCGGCTGGAACACCTCCTTTCTAGAGCTTCTCTACCCAATGGGTAGAAAAGACGCGACTATAAGGAAAGAAAAGTTCGAATACTTATTTTAGTTTTTAATGTTGTTGATTCAAGATATTTTTCGATTGATGGCTCACTTTAATTAGTGAGTCATTCGATTGATAAATAAAGGACAGTCTCATAGCTCAGCTGGTTAGAGCGCTACACTGATAATGTAGAGGTCGGCAGTTCGAGTCTGCCTGAGACTACTGTGTGCTAAGGCACATACTATGTTTTAGGTTAAAGCTTGAGACATTTAGTTCATAAAAAAGATATTGAAGGAAATTTTAGAGGTTGAGTAGCCGTTATAAGTACTGTTAACTAATAACTGTTAACTAGCTTTTAAATAATGGGGGATTAGCTCAGCTGGCTAGAGCGCCTGCCTTGCACGCAGGAGGTCATCGGTTCGACTCCGATATTCTCCACCAGGCAATGCCTGAAGATATGAGATATTATCTTCAGAGCTTGCGGTGAGTAGCATAGATGATTTAATTGTCTATCGCGACTCGCGATCGTTCATTGACATATTGGGAAATAATAAGAATACGAGAGAAACAAATTTTTAGTTAGCTAGTAAT
>NZ_CP159331.1:892500-895000 GCF_045055775.1 Leeuwenhoekiella sp. LLG6367-2.1 | reverse complement strand
GCCATTGATACTGTTAGTCTTGAATTGTTATGAAGTAGCTAGAATATGTAGTGTAGCGGTGAAATGCATAGATATTACATAGAATACCAATTGCGAAGGCAGGCTACTAATAATTGATTGACACTGATGGACGAAAGCGTGGGGAGCGAACAGGATTAGATACCCTGGTAGTCCACGCCGTAAACGATGGTTACTAGCTGTCCGGCTCGATTGAGAGCTGGGTGGCCAAGCGAAAGTGATAAGTAACCCACCTGGGGAGTACGTTCGCAAGAATGAAACTCAAAGGAATTGACGGGGGCCCGCACAAGCGGTGGAGCATGTGGTTTAATTCGATGATACGCGAGGAACCTTACCAGGGCTTAAATGTAGTCTGACAGATTTGGAAACAGATTTTTCTTCGGACAGATTACAAGGTGCTGCATGGTTGTCGTCAGCTCGTGCCGTGAGGTGTCAGGTTAAGTCCTATAACGAGCGCAACCCCTGTTGTTAGTTGCCATCGAGTAATGTCGGGAACTCTAACAAGACTGCCAGTGCAAACTGTGAGGAAGGTGGGGATGACGTCAAATCATCACGGCCCTTACGTCCTGGGCCACACACGTGCTACAATGGTAGGTACAGAGAGCAGCCACGTCGCAAGGCGGAGCGAATCTATAAAACCTATCACAGTTCGGATCGGGGTCTGCAACTCGACCCCGTGAAGCTGGAATCGCTAGTAATCGCATATCAGCCATGATGCGGTGAATACGTTCCCGGGCCTTGTACACACCGCCCGTCAAGCCATGGAAGCTGGGGGTACCTGAAGTCCGTCACCGCAAGGAGCGGCCTAGGGTAAAACCGGTAACTGGGGCTAAGTCGTAACAAGGTAGCCGTACCGGAAGGTGCGGCTGGAACACCTCCTTTCTAGAGCTTCTCTACCCAATGGGTAGAAAAGACGCGACTATAAGGAAAGAAAAGTTCGAATACTTATTTTAGTTTTTAATGTTGTTGATTCAAGATATTTTTCGATTGATGGCTCACTTTAATTAGTGAGTCATTCGATTGATAAATAAAGGACAGTCTCATAGCTCAGCTGGTTAGAGCGCTACACTGATAATGTAGAGGTCGGCAGTTCGAGTCTGCCTGAGACTACTGTGTGCTAAGGCACATACTATGTTTTAGGTTAAAGCTTGAGACATTTAGTTCATAAAAAAGATATTGAAGGAAATTTTAGAGGTTGAGTAGCCGTTATAAGTACTGTTAACTAATAACTGTTAACTAGCTTTTAAATAATGGGGGATTAGCTCAGCTGGCTAGAGCGCCTGCCTTGCACGCAGGAGGTCATCGGTTCGACTCCGATATTCTCCACCAGGCAATGCCTGAAGATATGAGATATTATCTTCAGAGCTTGCGGTGAGTAGCATAGATGATTTAATTGTCTATCGCGACTCGCGATCGTTCATTGACATATTGGGAAATAATAAGAATACGAGAGAAACAAATTTTTAGTTAGCTAGTAATAGTTAATTATATATTATAGATAGAACTCATTAGAATAAAGAATAGAAAGGCTTGGTAGCAATACCTAGTCCTTATAAGAGCAAGAAGTACAATAAGCTAAATAAGGGCGTATGGGGAATGCCTAGGCTCTCAGAGGCGATGAAGGACGTGATAAGCTGCGAAAAGCTGCGGGGATTGGCACATACAAATTGATCCGCAGATATCCGAATGGGGCAACCCACTATACTGAAGGTATAGTATCCGCAAGGAGGCAAACCCGGGGAACTGAAACATCTAAGTACCCGGAGGAAGAGAAAACAAAAGTGATTCCGATAGTAGCGGCGAGCGAACTCGGATTAGCCCAAACCGGTTCTGTTACGGCAGGACCGGGGTTGTAGGACCACGACATTTTATGCGTAATGAATTAGAACACTTTGGAAAGAGTGGCCATAGACGGTGATAGCCCGGTATAGGTAAAGAGCGTTATAGATAGTGGTATCCTGAGTAGTGCGGGGCACGTGAAACCCTGTATGAATCTGGCGGGACCATCCGCTAAGGCTAAATACTCCTGAGAGACCGATAGTGAACCAGTACCGTGAGGGAAAGGTGAAAAGAACCCTGAACAAGGGAGTGAAATAGATCCTGAAACCATACGCCTACAAGCGGTCGGAGCGACGTAAGTTGTGACGGCGTGCCTTTTGCATAATGAGCCTACGAGTTACTTTATCTAGCAAGGTTAAGATGTTCAGCATCGGATCCGTAGCGAAAGCGAGTCTGAATAGGGCGTTTAGTTAGGTTGAGTAGACGCGAAACCGTGTGATCTACCCTTGGGCAGGTTGAAGCTGTGGTAACACATAGTGGAGGACCGAACCCGTTGACGTTGAAAAGTCTTGGGATGACCTGAGGGTAGGGGTGAAAGGCCAATCAAACTCGGAAATAGCTCGTACTCCCCGAAATGCATTTAGGTGCAGCGTTGATTTATAGTTTTATAGAGGTAGAGCTACTGATTGGATGCGGGGGCTTC
>NZ_CP159331.1:312500-890000 GCF_045055775.1 Leeuwenhoekiella sp. LLG6367-2.1 | reverse complement strand
TCCCTTTGCCAGTAAAAGGATGTTTTTGAGCGACTATTGGAAAGTGAACTGTATCTACCCAATTGCCTGATTTATCTAAAAACGTTCCGAAGTACATTTGTTTTTTATTTGATGTACTCGTTCTTTTTACTGTAACTAAATACGCATAAATACTAATAATTTTATGTAAATGAGATTTTAAATCTACACTTAAGTAATGTTGGTTTGGTTTTTCTTCTAAGAGAATAAAAGGATTATATAAGGAGTAAGTAAGTAACTCTAACTGATCAAATGCATTTTCTAATTGTGTTATTTTAAACTGTGGCAATTTAAATTCCTGTGTGGAAATATTAAAAATACGATGTTGATGTTCATACTTTGGTGCCGTGTTTTCTTTATAATACGCTTCCCATAATAAAGTGCGTTTGTCTTTACCAAAAATTCTTAAAGCATCTATACGTATTAATATATCGAGTTGTTCTATTTGAATATTTATACGTTCGGTGAAATCGGTTAATGATTTGTAATTACCATAAATACGCTCATTAATAATTTTGACCATCGTGGTTTTCTCTAAGTTTTCTAGATGTTGAAATCCAAGATAAATAGTTTTATTATTGATTGTTGTTTCAATATTAGATCTATTTATACACGGGGCTTCTATAGTTGCTCCTTTTTTACGCGCTTCATGAATATATGTTTCAGTTGTGTAGAAGCCTCCACCATTGTTAATTGTAGCAACCATATATTCTAATGGGAAATAGCATTTTAAATAAAGACTTTGATAACTTTCTACTGCATACGAAGCAGAATGTCCTTTTGCAAATGCATATCCTGCAAAGCTTTCTATTTGTCTCCAAACCTCCTTAACGACTTCTATCTTTTCACCATTCTGAATACAGTTTTTTATAAATTTGTTTTTTACATCTTGAAATTCCTGCCGAGATCTATACTTACCGCTCATTCCACGGCGTAGTACGTCTGCTTCACCTAAATCTAATTTTGCGTAATGATGAGCTACTTTTATGACATCTTCTTGGTAGACCATTATCCCGTAAGTATCTGGCATAATTTGTAAAAGTATAGGGTGCGCATCTTCACATCTTTTTTTATCACGATGACGTATTATATATTCTCGCATCATACCGCTTTTAGCTACTCCAGGTCGTATTATTGAACTTGCAGCTACAAGTGTTAGGTAATCATTTACTCTTAATTTTTTAAGGAGCATTCGCATTGCCGGAGATTCAACATAAAAACAGCCTACACAGTCTGCTTCAGAAATCATCTTATTAATCAAAGGATCTTGGAAAAATTGTTTTGTTTCATGAATATCAGGCAGTTTTATATGAGGTTGATTTTTTTTTATAATCTTCAAAGAGTCTTTTATTTTGCCAAGACCACGCTGGCCAAGTATATCAAATTTATATAGGCCTACATCTTCTGCAATATGCATGTCAAATTGTACAGTAGGGAAATTTTTAGGCGGTAAATGAGTTGCAGAAAAGTAATGAATAGATTTTTCAGATATTAAAATTCCTGCTGCGTGAATACTTAGATAATTTGGTTTGCCGTCTAAGTAGGAACTGTATTTAAGAATTAGCTTAGCTATCTCATCGAGTTTATTATCGATAAAACTTCCTTTGCTTAATTTATCAATTTCATATTTGGGTAAGCCAAAAACTTTTCCCAATTCACGTACAGCTCCACTATGTTGAAATGTAACGTATGATCCTAAGAGGGCAACTTGATTATTTTTTCCAAATTCATTAAATATAAAAGAGGTTATATCTTCTCTATCCCAAGTAGAAAAATCAATATCAAAATCTGGAGGACTACTTCTAAACTCATTCATAAACCTCTCAAAATAAAGATCAAGCTCTATTGGGTCAACGTCTGTTATACGGAGTAAGTACGCAACTATACTATTTGCTCCACTCCCTCTACCTACATAGAAATAATTTTTACTACGTGCATATTCAATAATTTTCCAATTTATGAGAAAGAAAGAAACATAATCCTGACTCTTTATTAAGGATAATTCTTTTTGTAACCGCTCTTTAATTTGGGGAGTTATAATACTATAACGTTTTTTTAATCCTTCTTTACAGAGCTCATTTAGTTTTTGAAAGTCTAACTCTTCAGAAGAGAACACTTTCTTTAAATTTTGAGGTTTCCTAGATTTTGAAAAATCAAAATGGATGGTACACGCATTTAAAATTTCAATAGAGTTTTTTAAAATAAAAGGATATTCTTTAAAAGCGCTTATTAATAAATCGGGACTAAGCATTTTCTCTTCAGGATCTGCTTGTTCTTCTTTAGGTAATTTACTTAATAATTGATTTGTGTCTATAGCTCTTAATAGCCTATGGATATTATAATCTTTTTTATTACGAAAACTTACAGGTTGTAATAAAACAAGTTTTTTCTCATAATTACTGTATCGGGAAAATCTTAGCTTATTAAGATCTTTTATGCCAATTCCTATATATTCATTCTCTTCAAAATTATTCTTATCAAGTTCTAATGCTTTTTCAAAGGAATAGATTGTGATTACATTTTCGAGTACAGGTGCATCATCTGGAAACGCAGTTTTGTCATGCAAAAATTTAGATAGAAAATCATTTATTGCTAAAAAACCATTATTGTTTTTAGCGAGCATAATATAACATTGCTGAATTCCATTTCTAAAATCAACTCCTATGACTGGCTTGATATTTTTATCTCTTGCTTTACTTATAAATTTTAAACAGGCAGATGTATTATTGATGTCTGTAAGAGCTATAGAACTTTGGTTATTTGCAAGAGCTAAATCAAGTAATTCTTCTTCGGAAAGTGTCCCATAACGTAAGCTGAAATATGTGTGACAATTGAGAAACATTTAAAGAAGTATAAAGTTGAATATTATTGATGTCTATGTGCTAATACAATAGGAGGTTGCCCATTAAAAGGATTTCCTTGACCACCTATTGTTCGGGATCCTTCTCCCATTGTAGCAGCTCTCATAATGCTGCGATCGCCATATTTTATACGTATTGCATCCATAGCTTTATATAAATTAACAGTGCGATGAGTATTCTCAAACAAATCTATTTGATAATGTCCTTCTGTAAGACCGCTATATCTTACACCCACGAGTCTTATAAGTAATCTTCGAGAGTATAGTTTATCAAATAATTCTAGTACTTTGGGTATTAAATTATGGTCTGCAGCGGTGTAAGGTATTTTTAGTTGTTTAGAATACGTTTGGAAATCAGAATATCTAACTTTTACTGTTATACAAGAAGTTAGTTTATTACCACTACGCAATTGAAAAGCAAGATTCTCAGCCATCGCATGAATAGTTGTTTTTAATTTTGTGATATCTGTTGTATCTCTTCCGTAGGTACGTTCACTAGAAATAGATTTACGCTCGTGATATTGTATTATAGGCGTGCGATCTATTCCATTTGCACGTTCCCAGATAATTCTTCCATTTTTACCAAATACTGAAATCATCATCTCGACGGGCATTTGCTGAACTAATCCAATATTTTTTACCCCCAGATTACAAAATGTGCGAAAGGTTTTTTCACCAACCATAGGTATTTTCTTAATTGATAATGGTTGTAAAAAGATTTTTTCAAAGCCAGCATCTACTTTAAGCTGACTATCTGGTTTAGCTTCATTTGTAGCAACTTTTGAAACAGTCTTATTTATAGATAGACCAAAAGAGATAGGTAACCCCGATTCTTTAATGACTTTGTATCGAAGTTCTTTGGCAAATTTATAACAGCCAAAAAAACGATCCATTCCTGTGAGATCTGCATAAAATTCATCTACACTAGCTTTCTCAAGAATAGGAACTTGTTCTTGTAAAATATCTGTTACTTGTTTTGAATACTTCGTATAAATACCTGCATTACCTCTTATATAAAATGCCTGAGGACAAAGTTGCTTTGCCATTTTTATAGGCATGCCAGAATGAACACCAAACTTTCTTGATTCATAACTGGCAGCACTTACTACACCACGATCACCTGTACCTCCTACAATTACAGGCTTACCTATTAGCTTAGAGTTGATTAACCGCTCACAAGAGACGAAAAATGTATCTAAATCCAGATGAAGAATGTTTCTATTCATAATAATTGGAATTATTACAAAATTATGGAAATATTCCTAATTTTAAAATACGGTTTAGCTTTACCACTCAATATTTAGAGTTTATTGAAGATTTACATTTGCTAATCTATTGATCTATAGCAGTATTTTGAACTTCTAATTGTTGGTAAGTTTGTTGAATTAAATATTTAGAATATTTACGCTCTAAACGTCTCAATGAAAAATGAGCAGTGGCAATTTTCTGAAAATGTGTAATAAAGAGTATGTTAATAGAAGCTCCCGCTGCAGCTCCTATAACCGGTATTGCTTGTGCGGCAAACTTTTCAGTAACCTGTACACTAAAACGAGCAGCTACTTGATTTATTAATTTTGCGATGGGCGCAGCAGTTTGCGAAGCTAAAGACTCAATAATTTTTTTAGTACCGTTTTCTGCTATATATGCACTTGTTTGATTCATTGTAGTATGAAGTGCCGCTCGTGTAGCATAATAACTTGTATCTAATTCGTCATCTTGATCAGAATTCCCCCCTAAAGCAAAGACCTGTAAGCAAGAAAGCTGTGTATTAATATCATGAATATCTTCACCTTGGCTGCGTGCTATATCCATTATAGAACGCATCATAAATTTAGTAGATAGTAGTAAATCTGCAGTAAAGCCTGCAACTCCAAAAAAACCTCCGGTTGCACCAGAAAGGCCGGTGACCACTTTATAAGTAATATTTGACGAAGGTGTAAATTGTTTTTCTTTATCCAGTGTTTTCAAATTAGCTTTTACAGATAATTGCAAGGCTTTTTGAATTGTACTACTAATTTTTCCTTGATATTTTTCTGGAAGTAATTCTAACCCGCTATCTATAGGTGTACCAATACTATTTAGAGCTCGCATTAAAAATGAGACTTCATCAAGATTTTTTTTAGATTTCTTGATGAGGGCTAGATCTTCTAATGAGATCTTATCTAATTGAACTAAATGTGTCATTGGTAATTTTAATTAATCTTGAATTAATACAAATTTAAAAATCTTTAAACGGTAATAGCTTTTCTATTGATTTACTTGTAACGTTTAATCTATTTCTTTGTTTTCTTCAGGATTGAATTTCTATAAATTATGATTTATAGTTAATTTAAATCGTTGAAAAATAGGTGGATATTCTTTCTGAAGAATTGAAATATGCACCGAAAAGAGATTTGAATATTTATAAGGAAAGGTTATAAAAACAAAAAACCCCGAAACGAAAGTTTCAGGGTTTTTTTGTGGTACCTCCAGGAATCGAACCAGGGACACACGGATTTTCAGTCCGTTGCTCTACCAACTGAGCTAAGGTACCTCGCCTAAGCGGCTGCAAATATAAAATCAATTTTTAGATTGCACAACATAAATTGAGGAAAATTATTGAATATTTTTTCAAGCTTTTGCTAAATACGTGAGCACGAGGCATTGAGTATTTGTATTATTGCAAAAAAAAATTCAAATGATAAATCTGGTAATAGATTTAGGAAATACACGGCTCAAATTTGGAGTCTATGAGAAAAATATACTGAGAAGCAATTGGGCAGGTGATATTGAATTAGCAAAAGATAAGCTAGAAGACTATCTCAAAGAATATCCTATAAATCATATTACAATTTGTGCGACAGGCAATTCAAAAGATTTTGTCACGTTTATAGAAAAAAAAGGTCTTTCATATGAACTAATAACATCAGATACCCCGATGCCTTTTATCAATGGTTATAAAACACCGCAGACATTAGGAATAGATAGAATGGTTCTTGTTGCAGCTAGTCAATTTTTATTCCCTAAAGAAAATGTTTTAGTTATTGATGCAGGTACTTGTATAACTTATGATTTTAAAGATTGTAAAGAGGTCTATCAAGGAGGTTCCATATCACCCGGCTTACAAATGCGTTACAAGGCTATGCATGAATTTACCGCAAAATTGCCTCATTTAAAAGCTATTGAAACTGAAGCTGCTGTTATAGGAAAAGACACAGAAGGAGCTATGCATTCTGGGGTTATTAATGGTATTACTCAAGAAATTGATGGTCTTATAGACTGGTATAAATCTGAATTTGAAGATTTAAAGATTATTTTAACAGGAGGAGACGGGCAATTTTTGTCTGGTAGGTTAAAAAATGGCATCTTTGCCAACTCAAATTTTCTTCTGGAAGGACTGAATTATATAACAGTATTTAATAAAAGTTAATGATAAAAAGATTTTTAGTAGTTGTTTTGGTTTTTATATCGGCTTCTGCAATTGCTCAGGAAGGTAACTCTTCACCTTATTCATTTTATGGTTTAGGTATTTCAAGCTTTAAGGGTTCGATCGAAAATCAAGCAATGGGTGGGTTGAGTATTTTAGGTGACAGTACGCATATCAATTTTAGAAATGCTGCAGGATATGGATCTTTAAAACTAACTAACTTCACAATCGCGGCAAGTCACAATGAGATTGATTTATCTGCAGATGGTAGAGAAGGGCATAATACTTCAACAACCATAGATTATTTAGCTCTTGCATTTCCTGTGTCAAAAAAAGTAGGTGTGGGTTTTGGTTTAATACCAGAAACATCTGTGGATTATGAAATTTTAAATGCTGGAGAAACAAGCTTAACTCAGTATTCAGGTAGAGGAGGGGTAAATCGAGCATTTTTAGCTGCAGGTGTTGAGTTGTTCAAAGGGTTTAGAATAGGAGCAGAGGGAAGTTATAATTTCGGAAATATCAGAAATGAGGTTATACAAGTTGATTCAGATCAACAATACAGTGTGAGAGAAATTGACAGATCTGATATAAAAGGACTTACCTATAATTTTGGAGCTCAGTTTGAAAAGGCTTTTGCTAAAAAATATAAATTATACTCTTCAGTAAGTTTTCAGCCAGAAAGAAGTTTAACATTAGAAAATGACAGGTCTTTACAATCTGTGGTTTATTCTCAAACAGATAATGCGGTTGTTAGTGTTATAGATTCTCAAGACTTTAGCCTAGAAGATACAGAGACAATTGTACCCAATATGTATTCGTTTGGATTAGGCTTAGGAGAGGTAAATAAATGGTTTGCAGGTGGGCAAGTAGAATATCTTGAAAGTAGTAAAATGACTAACCGAGCTTTTGTGACACCAGACGCTACCTACGATGATTCTTTTAAATATCGTCTAGGAGGATATTTTGTTCCCGATTATAATTCTATAACAAGCTATTGGAGTAGAGTAACTTATAGGTTAGGAGCTCGATTTGAAGAAACAGGTTTAATGATACAAAATGAATCAATTGATGAGTTTGGCATATCTTTTGGTCTTGGTTTACCGTTAGGACGTGGATTTAGTAATGCCAACATAACTTTTGAATATGGGCAGCGTGGTACAACCAATGCAGGCCTTGTAAAAGAAGATATTTTCAAAGTTGGTCTTAGTTTATCTTTAAACCCACTTAGACCGTGGTTTGTTCCTAACAAATACAACTAAAATTCTTAATATTGCTTTAAAACCATTTAATGATGAAAACTAAATTAACATTACTTTTTATAGCCCTTGTAGGAGCAGTAAATTTCGTTAGCGCACAAGCTACCGAAGAATGTGTTACCACAATGTCTATATTTTCTGAGCACGCTAAAGTAAAAAATTACGATGCAGCTTATGAACCATTTATGAAATTACGTAAAGAATGTCCTACTACATCTTTTGCTCTTTATCAATATGGTGAGCGTATCTTAAAACATAAGATCGATAATTCTACTGGAGCTGAGCAAGTGGCTTTTCTTGAAGATTTGAAAAAAATGTACCAAGAAAAGAAAACTCATTTTGCGGCTAAAACTAATGAAGGTGAAGATATCGCAGATGTTGCAACTATAATGTATGACAGCAAAATAGGAACTGCGTCAGAGCAATACGCGGAGTTTAATAAAGCTTGGGATACAGATAGAGCAACGTTTACAAATGCAAAAGGTTTATATGAGTATTTTGTAGTTGCCGTAGAATTACAAGAAGCTGGCGAAATTGAACTTCAAGAAGTTTTTGATATGTACGATAAAGTACAAGAAAAAATTACTGAAGAGCAAGATGGTTATGCTAAGCGTATGGAAACTATCTTAGAAAAGAAAGAAGCTGGTACAGATTTAACTGCTCAAGAAAAGAGATTAGAGCAAGTAGCAGAAGTTAACTTAGACAACTATTCTAAAGTTTCTGCTGGTATTAATCAAAAATTAGGAGTTTTAGCAGATTGTGATCGTTTAGTTCCTTTTTATGAGTCTGCTTGGGAAGCTAAGAAAAGTGATGTTGCTTGGGTAAAAGGTGCTGCAGGTCGTTTAGTTTCTAAAGAATGTACAGATAGTCCTTTATTTGTAAAACTAGTTGAGCAATTAAACACATTAGAACCATCTGCAGAGACCTCTTATTACTTAGGTCGTCTTGCTGAACAACGTGGTGAAAATGCAAATGCTTTAAAATATTACGAAGAGTCTGCAAATCGTCAAACAGATCCTGCAAAAAAAGCAAAGGTTTTCTATCAATTAGCTGAAAACTTTAGAAAAAAAGGAAGTTTAAGCAATGCACGTAGCTATTACCAAAAAGCAGTAGCTGCAAAACCATCTATGGGTATTGTGTACTTAAAAATAGCAGATATGTATGCAAGTAGCGCAAACAGCTGTGGAGATAGTGTATTCAACAAACGTGCGGTATACTGGTTAGCTGCAGATATGGCTTCTCGTGCAGGAAGAATAGACCCTTCATTATCTGGAGTAGCAGATAAAACTGCTGCAGCTTACAGAGGTTTAGCTCCAGATCGTACAATGATATTTAATGCAGGTAACGCTGGACAACGTATAAGCTTTAATTGCTGGATAGGTGGTAGTGTTACGGTACCTAATTTGTAAGTGAGTAAATCACATCAACATATAATTTTAAACGTAGTCACAGCAGTAGCTGTGACTTTGTTTTTTAGCTGTGGTAACAGTTCAGAAGATCTGCAGAAATTCACACAGCGCACAGATGGGCCTTCGGCAGAAGGAGAGGGCGTGCTTTTAAAATATACAGATTCTGGTAAAGTGGTGGCGACTTTAAAAACACCATTGCTTATTGATTACGGGTTGTTGAATTTTCCGTATCAAGAATTTCCTAATGGAGTCGAAGTTACTTTTATAGATGATGACCAAAAGGAAAACTACATAACTGCAGATTATGCAATTAGATATACACGCACAAGTCTTATCGATATGCGTAAAAATGTAGTTTTAATAACAAGTGATTCTACACGATTAGACGCATCTCAATTATTTTGGGATCAAAAAAATAAGTGGGTCTTCACAGATAAACCTTATACTATCAAATTTCCTGATAATTCTTTTAATGGAGGAGATTTATTTGATAGCAGTGAGGACTTCAAAAATTTTATATCTTTAGATAACCAAAGCCGAATGTACGTTAAAGAAAAACCGAATTCAGCACAAAACGATAGCATACAATAATGTCCAAATACTTTAAATACTTCGAATACGCTTACTTAATATTTGCTGCACTTTTTTTATTTGAAGCATATAGAATCTGGTCTGTAGAGCCAAGTAAGGCCTATGTTTTTTTATTTTTTGTAGTTATCGCTGTCGGAATGTACTTTTTTAAACGTCGTTTTAGGAAAAAGTATGAACAGCGCAATCAGAAATAATCTATGGAAACAGATATTCTGATAATTATAGCTTCCTTAATACTTTCCGCTTTTTTCTCAGGTATGGAGATCGCCTATGTATCTTCAAACAAGATTCATATAGAAATTGAAAAAAAACAAAATGACCTTATAGCAAAGGTTCTAACAAAACTTACCGAAAAACCTTCAAAATTTATAGCTACTATGCTGGTGGGTAATAATCTGGCTTTAGTAATTTATGCCTATTTTATGGGTGATTTACTTCAGACCTGGTTAGAAGGTGCAGATTTTGGATATCTCTGGTTAACTAATTTTTTTATAGAATTTAGCTTGCTTACACAAACTGTGATTTCTACACTTCTTGTGTTGTTTACTGCGGAATTTTTACCCAAAGTGTTTTTTCAGATTTATGCAAATTCGCTACTTAAGATTTTTGCGGTACCTGCTTATCTTTTTTATGTTGTTTTTAGTTTTCTTTCCTCGTTTATAATATGGATTTCCGATCTATTACTTAAGAAATTTTTTAAGACGGAAGGAGATGAAGTTCAATTGGCCTTCACTAAAGTTGAATTAGGAAATTATATAAATGAGCAAATAGACTCGTTTGAAACTAATGAAGAATTAGATTCAGAAATTCAGATTTTTCAAAATGCATTAGAATTTTCAGAAGTAAAATCCCGAGAAGTGATGATCCCACGTACCGAGATTGTAGCTGTTGAGAAAAATCAATCTCCATCAGATTTAAATAAGCAATTTACAGAAACCGGCCTCTCAAAAATTTTAGTGTATCAGGATTCTATAGATGACATCATTGGGTATGTGCATTCTTTTGAACTTTTTAAAAAGCCTGCTACAATTACAGATGTTTTAATGCCGGTAATATTTGTTCCAGAAACTATGCTTGTAAAAGATGTTTTAAGCATCTTGATAAAAAAGCGCAAAAGTATGGCAGTCGTAATTGATGAATATGGCGGTACCAGTGGTATGATGACGGTAGAAGATATTGTTGAAGAGCTTTTTGGGGAGATAGAAGATGAGCATGATAGTGTTGTTCTTATTGAAGAAAAGTTAGAAGAAGACACCTATAAATTTTCGGCACGACTAGAAGTTGACTACTTAAATGAAACTTATAAGCTCGAACTACCCGAAGACGAAAATTATGAAACATTAGGAGGTCTTATTGTGAATCATACAGAAGGTATCCCCGAAGAAGGCGATATCGTTGATATTGATGGATATCAATTTCATATTTTACAGACTTCAACTACTAAAATTGAGTTGGTAAAAGTTCGGGTTGTTGAAAACGATTAATACCTAACTTACTAAGCAGTTTTATTTTACATATTACATTTTATTTTTTCATTTAAAATGGTATTTTCGCCCACTATTTGACAAAAACATAAACAATGGCAGTTTTAAACAAGATTAGACAACGCTCGGTATTTTTAATTGCAATTATAGCTTTAGCTTTATTTGCATTTGTACTGGCAGACGTACTAAAAAATGGTGGTTTTTCTACAGAAAAGTCACAGCGTATCCTAGGTTCTGTAAATGATGAGGATATTGAGCAGCAAGAATTTGCTGGATTGGTAGATAGCCAGACTGCACGATATGGCGCAGGTATCACAACTACTCAGGCTGTAAATGCTGCTTGGGAACAAGAAGTGCGCCGTATTTTATTAGAAGAGCAATATGATGATTTAGGAATCACTGTAGAGCAGGATCGTATAAATGATCTTTTAAAAGAAGCTTTGCAGAACGATCCAAACTTCCAGAATGATGGTGTTTTTAGTGAACAAAAGTTACGCGAGTATGTAGCGACTCTTAAATCTACAAACCCTACGATGTATGCACAATGGGTAGATTATGAAAAGCAGTTAGCTAATAACGAGCAACAGCAGATCTATTTTAGTCTTGTTAAAGCTGGTTTAAATACAAGCTTTAAAGAAGGTCAAATGGCGTATGAGTTAGAAAATAATCTTAGAGATTTAGAATACGTTCAAATTCCTTATGCATCCATTTCAGATGATAAAGTGAGTGTTTCTAAAGAAGATATTTCTAACTACATTGAAAAGCATAAAGCAGATTTTAAATCTGAAGCAAGTAGAAATTTACGTTACGTTATGTTTTCAGAATCTGCATCTGCAACAGATGAAGATGCTTTAAAAGGAAGTGTTGCTTCTTTACTTAATAAACGAGTAGAATACACAGCAGCGACTAAAACTAATGATACAGTAAGCGGACTTGCAGCGACTACAAATCCTGAAGAGTTTGTGAATGAATATTCAGATATACGATTTACAGATTCTTATTTATTTAAGAATGAGTTGCCTGTAGCTGTTGCCGATTCACTTTTTGGACTTAATGAGGGAGCTATTTTTGGTCCTTATAAAGATAACGGTTACTATAAAATTTCAAAAGTTATAGGTGTAAGTCAAATTCCAGATTCAGTTAAAGCTTCTCATATTTTGCTTACCTATGAAGGTCTTGCAAATGCTGCAAGCCAAACCAGATCAAAAACTGAGGCAAAGAAATTGGCAGACAGTTTAGCTTCAGTTATTAAAGGAAGTGCTTCTAAACTTGCTGAATTAGCTCCAGAATTTTCAGCTGATGGCAGCAAAGAAAAAGGAGGAGATCTTGGCTACGCTACTAAAGGTAGATATGTAAAGCCTTTTAATGATTTCATATTTGACGGTAGTACGGGTGAAGTGGGAGTTGTTGAATCTCAATACGGCTACCACGTTATTAGAATTGATGATCAAAAAAATAAGCAACGTGCTATAAAATTAGCTACTGTTGCTAAAGGGATTGAGCCTTCTCAAGAAACAATTAATGAGGTTTTTAATGCGACTACCAAATTTCAAATGGCAGTTTCAGAAGACAAAAATTCATTTGAGAAAGTTGCAAAATCTGAAAACTATACAGTAAGACCTGTAAATAGTATTAAAGCTTTAGACGAGACTTTGCCAGGTCAAGGAAGTCAGCGTGAAATTATACGTTGGGCATTTAACGAAGACACTAAAACTGGAGATGTGCAGCGTTTTAATGTAGATGGTGGATATTTAGTAGTGCAACTTACTTCAAAAACTGAAAAAGGTTTAATGCCGGTAGATCAGGCATCACCACGTGTAACGCCAATTATACGTAACGAGAAAAAAGCAGAATTAATTAAAAAGCAAATCTCCGGAAAAGATTTAAATGCTATTGCTTCTGCAAACAATGTAAGTGTTCAAACTGCAAATGGTGTAAATCTTAAAAACCCAACATTAGCAGGTGCAGGGACAGAACCTAAAGTAATGGGTGTTGCTTTTGGTTTAGATAAAGGTGCTGTTTCAAACCCTATCGCCGGTGATAAAGGTGTATATGTGGTAAAAGTGACTAATGTTACTCCAGCACGTAAACTTGATAATTATGCAAGTTTTGCAATGCAAAAAAACAATGCAGATCGCGCAAATGTGAATGTAGTTTTACTACAAGCACTTAAAGATGCTGCAGATATTGAAGACAGACGTTCTGATTTTTATTAATCAGCATTCTTTATTAAAACAACAAAAGCCGCTAATAGCGGCTTTTATTGTTTTAAATCTATATTTTTCTAGTAAATCATTTCTGCAAAAGGGATGATCGTTGTATATCCTTTATTTGTAAAATAATCAAGATCATTAGTATTTGCCGCAGTAACCATTATAAAGTCTCCTCCCCAACCTCCAAGACTTTTTATACTACCAGAATAATCAGAAAATAATTCCTGTTTGATTGTACGTCTGTTTAATACGGAAGCTACAATACGCTCGTGGGCATCTAGGAGTGCTTTAAAGCTCATGATATCTTCACACGTGAGCAATGTTTCACTTATCCCAGAAACCTTCTCAATCGCGTTCTGTATATGCTCTGTGGGTTGCTCTCGATAATTAGCAATAGCATCTCGACTATTTTGCTTTTTATTGAGATGAACGAAGTATAGTTGATCTTTAAAAACCGGATCAAACTGAGTTTGTAAGATACGCGGTTTCTGATTTTTTAATTGATATAATATAGGTGTGTGATTACTTGCACACGCAATATCATATCCACTTCCTCCAAAGGTTATTTCTAAAAGTGCATATGCATCTACATCGGCCCATTTTGCCAAATTATAAATTAATGTAGATGAAGATCCAAGTCCCCAGTTGCTTTCAAATTCTAGAGTTGTTGTAACCTTAAGGGGATCTTCTTGTTCTAGGAAATGCGGGTTTAATTGCTGCGCTGCATTAATTAATTGAATCAATCTGTCCTTAGGATCTTTAGGTTGCTTAGGGAGCTCTTTTTTTAAATCATTGTAAGAAAGATGTGTCGAAAACCAGTTGGCACCATCCGATTTTAAACTCAGCCAGGAAATTCCTTGCTTTTCAGATTTTTCAACGACCAGACTTTGTCCTTTTTGAGTAGGTATAGCCAAAGCTAAAGCACCATCAAGAACCAGATATTCTCCGGTAATAAGAAGTTTGCCATGACCATAAAAACGTTGGCTCATATTAGTTTTTGATTTTTTGTGGCTGAGCTGTCATTGTTTTTTGAAGCTCATAAATAGCTTCTACAGCATTTGTAGATGCGGTATTCATCATAATCACAACTGCAATATTTTTAAGTGGTAGTATTACAGTGTGACAGTAATAGGTTCCTGCACTACCATCGTGAAAACTCATTTTATTTTTTTCCTTAATAACATTTCCCCAACCGTATGCGTACGGACTTTGACCAAAATGCAACCAATTATAATCATCTGCATTTAAGTAATTCGTTTTGCCTAGAAGCCCATTGAGGTGCAATTGTATAAATGTACTATAGTCTGTTATATTCATCGATATATCACCGGCACTTACCATATAATCTGGTAGTTTGTAATCGTGATCTGGCGATAAAGCTTCTAAAGCCCCTTTTTGATCCCAGTGTCCCCAGGGGAAGGTTAAATTTTCTTTATTCGGAAAACCTATAGCATAATCTAAATCTAGCGCGTTCATAGTTTGAGCTACTAGTTCACGGTAAGTTTTTCCCGATGCGCGTTCTAACATTAAAGCAGCTAAGACGTAACCTGCATTTGAGTAGGTGCCTTTTTTCACTGGTTTTTCAGCTAAAACACTTTTTGAAAATGCATACCCGTTTTCGCTTATTGTACCTTTTAAATTATTGAATTTTGAAAGTTCTATTCCAGTTGTGTAGGGGCGTATTTGTGCACTATGAGATAATAAATCACCTAATGTTATGTCGTGATATGTATTTCTACTATCGGAAATTAATTCAGGAAAAAGTCTAAAAAATTTTGTGCCCCAGTTTATCTCTCTTTCTTCTGTAAGACGCATCGCAATAAAAGAAGTGATTGCCTTTGTATTTGAGCCTAAATGAAATTTAGCATTTTGCGGTATAGGTTCTTTTTTATTGAATCTTGACTTACCGTTTACATAGCTAAATATAGAATCTGGTGTAATCAAACTCACAGCAATTGCAGGGATTTGATGTTCTTGCTGAAGTTGTCTTATTTTGTTTTTAAATTCTTCTGAAATTTGTTGTGCATTGCACCAAGAGCCAAATAACAATGAAATACTAAGAAATAGTAGCGCTCTCATATCGTTTAATTTTGACGCAAATTCTTAATAAATGAATCTACTGCACTATGGGTAACCTTATTAGATTTAAAGAAGTGTATAGCTTTACTTTTTTCTGTATCTGTAGCCTCTAATTGATTTAGCATATTCATTAAATGCATTTTCATATGCCCTTTTTGAATACCGGTTGTAGTAAGCGATTTTAAAGCTCCGAAGTTTTGAGCAAGACCAGCGACCGCTATTATTTCCATGAGTTGTGGTGCACTAGGGTTGCCTAGTATTTCAAGATTGAGTTTTACAAGTGGATGTAATTTAGTCAATCCACCTACTGTTCCCAATGCAAGAGGTATTTCAATCCAAAATCTAAATATTCCGTTCTCAATAGTTGCGTGTGTGAGGCTGGAGTAACTCCCGTTTCTGGCAGCATAAGCGTGAGCGCCTGCTTCTACAGCTCTAAAATCGTTGCCGGTAGCGAGAACTACCGCATCAATGCCATTCATAATCCCTTTGTTATGGGTTACCGCACGATAGGGTTCGACTTCAGCTATACATACAGCTTGTACAAATTTTGTGGCAAAAACTTCAGGATCAATACCATCTGCTTCTGTAAGTTCGCTTACGGCACAACAAACTTCAGCTCTTACTACACATTGCGGAACATAATTAGATAGGATGCTCATAATTACCACCATTTCTGCATTACTTTCAGAAAATACAGGGTAATTAGTATATTCTCGTTGCCAGCTTTCAGCAAGTTGCTCCAAACAAGAATTTATGAAATTTGCTCCCATTGCATCGAGCGTTTCAAAAGTTACATGTAGCTGAAAGTAATTTGCTAGTTGGTCATTTTTATTAATAAGTTCAATACTTGTGATCCCACCACCTCGCTTTTCCATCGAAGCGGTAAGGGTTTTGAGGTCGTTAAGCAAAATAGGTTTAGTTAACTCAAAAAATGATGAAAGTTTTTGAGCATCACCGGTGTAGCTAAAATGAACCTGACCTATTTTTTGAGTGCCTAAAATTTCAGCCTTAAAGCCACCACGGGACATCCAAAATTTTGCAGCTTTACTTGCTGCAGCAACTACAGAACTTTCTTCTATAGTCATAGGTATGGCAAACGTCTTGTTATTAATCACAAAATTGGGAGCGATGCCTAATGGTAAGTAATAATTTGTAACGGTATTCTCTATAAACTCATCGTGCAATTGCTGCAACTTCGCATCTGAATTCCAGTATTGTTTAAGTATAGAAGTAGCATTTTTAGAATCTGATAGAAAATTTGATGTAAGCCAGTCTATTTTTTCTTCTTTATTTAATCTGGAAAACCCTTGAATTGTTTGAGGCATAATTGATTCAAAATATTGAAAAGTAAAGATACTATTTTGGTGCATGTTAGCCAGCTCTTTGAAGAGCCTTCTGTTGTGTTATAGGGTAATTCTAATTTAAGGTTTGTTTTAAAGTATGAGTTTATTACAATGATACTAGCGTATTTAGCTAAAAGACTGCGTATTTAACAACGATAAGCAGTGTTTTTTGATTAATTTTTAGTAAAATTGGCGGTTCATTTTTAAGTTAAATTTCACAATGATTATAAAAAAAGTACTGGTTTTATTTCTGCTAATTGCTACTGCAGTAACAAATGCCCAACAAAAAAATATTAGTGTTGAAGAGATTTATAACGGCACATTTAGGATGCAATATCTTGATAGATTGCACCCTATGCAAAATGGAAAGGAATATGCGGTACTAAATACAAACCGTGAATCTGGCGTAAAAACACTTGATGTTTATAGCTATGAAACAGGTGAAAATGTAAGCACCTTAATTAACTCAAGTGAAATTGAAGGTCTCGATTATTTTATAGGATATACTTTAAGTAAAGATGAACGTAAAGTTTTATTGAGTACAAATTTACGTTCTATCTATCGTCGTTCTAGTTTAGGCGTTTACTATGTATATGATTTAGATACAAAAAAACTTACTCAAGTTTCAGAAAAATCTATTCAAGAACCCACCTTTTCACCAGACGCTTCTAAAGTAGCATATGGATTAGATAATAATTTATATATAAAAGATTTAGCTTCTGGAGCAACCACGCAACTTACTAGTGATGGAGAAACTAATAAAATTATTAATGGTATTACAGACTGGGTTTATGAAGAAGAATTTTCTTTTGTAAGAGCGTTTGACTGGAATGCTGATGGAACTAAAATTGCCTTCATACGATTTGATGAGACTAATGTTCCAGAATTTAGTATGGATGTATTTGGGAGTGAGTTATACCCTTCAAAAGATACTTTTAAATACCCAAAAGCTGGTGAGAATAATGCATCGGTAGGTCTTCATATTTACGATCTGGCAACTGCCGAAACTAAAGCTGTAGATTTAAGCGGTTTTCAAAATTATTACATTCCTAGACTAGAGTGGACGCCAGACGCTAATGTCTTGGCAGTACAAACTACAAGTCGTAAGCAGAACGATATAAATTTAATTTTTGTAGACGGTGTTTCTGGTAAAGCAAAACTAATCCTATCAGATAAGGATGATGCTTATGTAGATGTAACCGATAACTTGACATTTTTAGATAATAACGAGTTTTTATGGACCAGCGAAAAAGACGGTTGGAATCATATTTATCACTATGATAAAACGGGTAAATTAAAAAATCAAGTAACTAAAGGGGATTGGGAAGTAACAAGCTACTACGGCTATGATGCAAAAAACAAGCGTGTTTTTTATCAAAGCACCGAGAATGGCTCAATTAACCGCGGTGTTTATTCAGTTAAAATAGATGGAAAAAGTAAGAAGGAACTTTCAGTAAATGAGGGAACGAATTCTGCAGATTTTAGTGCAGATTTCACCTATTACATAAATAGTTTTTCTGACGCATCAACTCCATATGTATTTACATTGCATAGTGCAAAAGACGGAAAGCTAATACGTAAGATTAAGGACAATCAAGAGCTTAAAGATCAATTTTCTAATTATGTAATTTCAGAAAAAGAATTCTTTACACTTCCAGTTAATGGTGAAGAACTTAATGCGTACATGATCAAACCAAAGAATTTTGATGCATCTAAAAAATATCCTGTTTTTATGACGCAATACTCTGGGCCTGGTTCTCAAAGTGTGGCTAATAGTTGGGATGGTGGTAATGGATATTGGTTTCAAATGCTAGCTCAAGAAGGCTATATCATAGTTTGTGTAGATCCTCGGGGCACTGGTCTTAAGGGTAGGGATTTCAAAAAAATGACTCAAAAAGAATTGGGTAAATATGAAGTAGAAGATCAAATAGCTGCAGCACAAGCTTTAGGAGCTCGTGACTATGTAGATGCAGATCGTATAGGTATTTGGGGTTGGAGTTATGGAGGCTTTATGGCGTCTAACTGTATTTTTCAGGGTGCAGATACATTTAAAATGGCAATTGCAGTTGCTCCTGTTACAAGTTGGAGATTTTATGACTCCATATATACTGAGCGTTATATGACCACACCTCAGGAAAATGCAAGTGGCTACGATATGAATTCACCATTATCTCACGTAGATAAATTAAAAGGTAAATTCTTACTTGTACACGGTAGTGCAGATGATAATGTACACGTACAAAATACAATGCGATTAATAGAAGCATTAGTACAAGCTAACAAGCAATTTGATTGGGCTATTTATCCAGATAAAAACCACGGTATTTATGGTGGTAATACCCGATTACACTTGTACACTAAGATGACAAACTTCATTAAAGAAAATTTATAAAATAACCTAATGGCACAATCAGCACAGTTTACCAAACAGAAAGAATTGTTTGGACATCCGGTAGGACTATACATTTTATTTTTCACAGAGATGTGGGAGCGTTTTTCCTATTATGGGATGCGTGCACTTCTAGTACTTTATATGACTGCTTCCACTATTCAGGGAACAGATGCTAGAGGAACTGGTTTAGGCTGGACCGATCAAGAGGCATTAGCATTATATGGCTGGTACACTATGCTAGTTTACATCGCTTCTATACCCGGTGGAATGATAGCAGATAAACTAATAGGTCAGAAAAAGGCTGTTCTTTTAGGAGCTGTAATTTTATGTATAGGACATGGAGTTTTAGTACTTACTGATGTCTGGGCGTTTTACACCGGTCTGGGTCTTGTAATTGCAGGAGTAGGGTTATTAAAGCCTAATATATCTACCATGGTAGGTGGACTTTACAAAGAGGGAGACATTAGAAGAGATAAAGGATTTAGTATTTTTTATATAGGGATTAATACCGGTTCTTTAATTGCAACTTTAGTAATAGGTTTTGTAGTAGCAGAATATGGCTGGCACGCAGGATTTGGTCTTGCGGGTATTGCAATGGTTCTAGGATTAATTGTGTATTTATATGGTCAAAAGTATTTAAAGAATGTAGGTAGCTTATTGAAAGCTGAAAATAAAGACGATGAGATTTCCTACGGAAAACTTTATGGAGAATTATTTAGATCACCTATGCAACTTGCGGTTACAGGTATTTTAATAATACTTTCTATTGTAGGATGGTATTTTATGGACTGGGGATTTGGTCTGTTATTTTTATTTATAACAGCGATAGCCGCTTTAATGATGATGATCTACAAAGATCTTCCATCACGTATTTTTAAAGATCGCTTTATGGTTTTATTGCTTTCTTTCATTATGACAATTATATTCTGGGGAGCTTTTGAGCAAGCTGGAGGTCTAATGAATCTTTACACAGATTCTAAAACAGACCGAATGTTATTTGGATGGGAAGTGCCTACTGTAATGTTCCAGAGTTTAAATGCAGGATTTATTATAATTTTTGCAACGATAGTGGCGAATTTCTGGGCAAAGCGCAAACTTAAAGGAAAAGAGGCGAGTTCAATTTTAAAGATGGCTATGGGTATAATTATAATGGGCTTTGGCTTCTTATTTATGGTATTTGCTGTGATGGAGTTTGAGAAGTCTGGTACCTCGAGTATGCTGTGGTTAGTATTTGCTTATCTATTTCATACTATAGGTGAGCTATGTATTTCGCCGGTAACGCTTTCATTTATTACAAAGCTTGCTCCGGTAAAATATGCATCACTTTTAATGGGTGTTTATTTTGCTGCAACCGGCCTGGGGAATAAAGTTGCAGGTCTTATTGGAGAGTCGGCAAGTGAATTTGGTGAGTATTCGGTTTTCTTAGGAATTTTAATTTTTACAAGTGCAATTGGTATTGTCTTTATTTTGGCTTTAAAGCCACTAAAAAGATTAACTCATGGTGCAGAAGATAATGAGCGTGAAATTCTAGAGCAAGAAGACTACGAACTAGCAGATCCTAAGATTAATAATTAATGATATAGATTAAGATGGCTATATCTTCTACAGATCAATTTTTCAAAAATCCGGTGTTGGGACATCCCGCCGGATTATTTGTTTTATTTTTTACTGAAATGTGGGAGCGCTTTTCCTATTACGGAATGCGTGCACTTTTAGTATTATTTCTTACCTCATCTCTCTTTGATGAAGGCTGGGCTTGGCCCAGAGAACACGCGCTGGCTCTTTACGGTACGTATACCTCATTAGTCTATCTTACACCAATTTTAGGAGGTTACATAGCAGATAAGATTATTGGCTATAGAAAAGCAGTAGTTATTGGTGCTTTATTAATGACTTTAGGTCACGCTGCAATGGCGGTAGATACTAGTTTTGCATTATATCTAGGTTTATTTTTTCTAGTGATTGGGAATGGTTTTTTCAAGCCAACTATGACTTCTATTATTTCTCAAATGTATGAGAATCATCCTCATAAAAAAGATGGTGCTTATACCATTTATTATATGGGAGTAAATGCAGGTGCATTTCTGGGTATACTTCTCTGTGGATATACTGGAGAGCAGTGGGGATGGCATTGGGGCTTTGGTCTCGCCGGTGTTTTTATGTTTGCGGGAATGCTTCAGTTTTATTTTGCTCAAAATATATTTGGTGATGTAGGTAAGAAACCTTTAAAAAATGCAGAAAGTGATTTAAGTGATGATCCCACAATAAAATTAAATCCTTTTTTAACAATAGATAAAGTCTTTATTGCCATTAGTGCATTGATAGGATTAGTTTGGATTATTAATGACCCTATGTCTAAGATTGGCGGATCAGATTTATTTGATTTTGAAGTAGGTCCTCTTTCCGGCAGCAACTTTATGATCATATTTGCACTTATTGTATTTATCGTTTTACTTGTATCTAGGATTATAAGATATGCTCCCGTGGTACGAGATCGTATGATTGCGGTATCAATTTTTGCTTTCTTTACTGTATTCTTTTGGGCAGCCTTTGAGCAGGCTGGAGGGTCGATGACTATTTTTGCAAATGATTATACAGACCGTGTCTTAGAAGGTAGTGCGGGAACTATGTTTAGAATTGCAAATACACTTATTACAATTATTCCGCTGTGCGTAATAACCTGGGTTTTATGGATGCTCTTCAAACAAACATTTGGAAAATATAAATTAGCAAATCTTATTCTTGGAGGTAGTTTTGTTATTATTTGGGCTTTAGTAATCACTATGCTTTATGAGCAATATACAGCAGAAGCTCCAGAGGTACCTGCCTCTTGGTTTAGTGTTTTAAATTCTTTATTCATTATCATATTTGCTCCATTGTTTTCAAAATTATGGGAGAGTAAATACAATCCTAGTGTAGCGGTTAAATATGGTATAGGTCTTATTTTACTTGGAGTAGGTTTTGCTGCTCTGGCATATGGTGCCAGCGATATACCACAAGGCGCTAAAGTGGCTGCTGTGAGTATAATCTGGTTAGTTCTCGCTTATTTCTTTCATACAATGGGAGAACTTTGCTTGTCACCCGTAGGATTATCTTATGTAAGTAAATTGGTTCCGGGAAGAATGATTGCCATGATGTATGGAGTATGGTATCTGGCCATTGCGATAGGAAATAAATTAGCGGGAAGTAGCGGTGGTATGATCGATCAAATCACTGCAGAATATTCGTTATCTACTTTTTTTCTGTTGTTCTTTTTTATACCTGGGGGAGCAGGTATTCTTATAATACTCTTACACCCATTATTGAAAAAATTAATGCACGGAATTCATTAGAATGGCCTATTTTTTGAATTCCTTACTTAAAATTACAAGCATGCAAAAGTTACTTTTAGTCCTATTCCTATTTTTCATAGGATCAACAACTTTATTAAGTCAAGAAACTATAAAATGGATGTCTTTTAATGAAGCTTTAAAAGCTCAAAAAAAAGAACCTCGTAAAATTTTTATGGATGTTTATACAGATTGGTGCGGACCGTGTAAGCTGCTGGATAAAAATACATTTCAGAATAAAGATGTTGCAGCATATGTAAACGCAAATTATTACGCTGTGAAATTTAATGCTGAAGGAACAGAATCTATAAAGTATAAAGATTTCACGTATACAAATCCAGATTTTGACCCTAAGAGAGAAGGACGCAATAGTCAGCATCTATTTGCACACGCACTTAAAATCAATGCATATCCCAGTGTTGTGTTTTTTGATGAAAAAGGCAATTTAATTCAACCGTTACCGGGTTATAAAACTCCGCAGCAATTGGAAATATTTTTGAAAATGATTAAGACAGATGCTTATAAAAATATTACTACAGCTGAAGCTTGGCAAAAGTATCAGTCAGAATTTGAAAGTACTTTCAAAGGTTAATACTTTAATTAATCATATAAAATCCCTTTTCATATGTATTATGAAAAGGGATTTTTTGTTTAATGCAGGTAGCTTTCCATCGTGCGGTGTAACTCTTATAGTTTGTAGCATCAGAAATTATTTGAACATTGGGATATGTACTAATTAGCCGATCTAAATTGATTTTTGGCGAGTGAGTTAATAAAATATAATCAGGATTTAATTGAGGAAGATCGTAAAGTCCTAAACTGTCAACACGTAAAACTCTCCTCCCGTCGATGTGGTAGTAATCTTCAATTTCATCTTGACAAACAGTATTTACAAGCTGATTTTCTTTAAAATTGGCTACAATTGATTGAGGTATTACAGCGTCTTTTTCTGATTGAATGATGAGGTTTTGATTACGATCTTGTATAGCGATTAGACTTGAATTGTAGTTGTGAAGTATGTATAATCTATTTTTTGACTGATTGGATCTCGATATGATTAATGATAAAGGCAAAGCAATTAGTGCAAGTAGAAAAAAACAAAGTTTACTGTAATTCCATTTTTGAAGAAGACTGCCCCATGATATGATTATAGCATATCCTATAAATACGAGTGCGGCTGAGAAATAGATATTAGTAATTAGGAGTGATTCATATTGTGCTAAATAACGTATACAGTTGTTTAGCGTAATTAATATTGAATCGTAAATTGATATTATAAATAACGGAAGTATGTCTAGGCTTGCTAAGATGAGTATTATAATCCCTAATATTAAGAGTACACCTAATGCGGGTATGATAATCATATTTGCAATGAGAAAAATACCCGGAAATTGATGAAAATAATACAGGCTTAAGGGTAAAACGCCTACTTGAGCAGTAAAGCTTATTACTACTAGCTGCCAGTAGTATTTTAATATTTTGTTACGTGGTTGCCATACCTTTTCTAGTATGGGGTAGAGCCACATTATAAAAAATACAGCTGCATAGCTTAATTGAAAACCAACTTCAAAAATAATATTTGGATTAAATAAGGTTAGGAAAAATGCAGAAATAATTAATGCATTTATTGAGGCTTGGCGCTGGTTTAAAAGAATGCCAACTTGAATAAAGCTAAACATGGTTGCAGCTCGTAGAACTGAAGCAGATGAGCCTGTTAAAATTGCAAATAGCCATATACAAATAATTACGATTAACCCTCTTAGAATGCGACTTCGTTGATAATTACCAAGAGGTTTTAGAATCAATTGAAGTATAAGCATTAGAATCCCTACGTGTAAACCAGAGACAGCAAGTATATGTATAACACCTGCATTAATATAACTTTCTTGAAGTTCACTAGATAGATCATTTCTCTGACCAAGTAATAGGGCATTCATAACCGCTTTTGAATCTCTATGAAAGGGATAATTGTCTAGTTTATTTTTTAAATAATTTCTTGAATGGTGAGCATATCCCGATAAAGACTTTTTGTTTATTGAAAGCTTGAGAATTTGCACGTTGCGTGCTGTGATCTGAGCATAAATTTTCTGGCTTTTAAGGTATGCTGCATAATCAAATTGATACGGATTTTTGGCTTTTTTTAAATCTTCTATAGACTGATTTGTAAATAGGCGATCTCCAATTTGAAGTTTTAACTGAGAAGAATTAGAGGTGTCTTTTAAAATATTAAGTAAAACCAGACCATTAACAGAATGCGAATCTATTTGAGAAATTTGCGCAATATATTTTTGATCATAAAATCCAGGTTTTAATTCGTCTTTGATTGTCAGTATTAAATTCTTTGAATTCTTAGACTGGTTAACGTTTGAAAAGTGATCTGAACTTAATAATGGATCATTAAGGTTTGCGATGACAATCCCTAATCCTATAAATATTAAAAAAGGTAGAACTCCACTGAATATACTTTGGCTTCTTTTATAATAAAGTATACCGTGTATAAAAATGAAAATACATAGAGTTGTGAAAAGGAGTAGGTAGCCGCTAAACAGATTTATTGAAAAATAGCGGTAACACATAATACCGGCAATTAAGCCAGCAAGAAGTATAAGAATAGTGCTATTAAAACCTTTCACAAAACAAAAAATTCCTCATTAATATAAGGAATTTTTTACATAGTATACAGATATACAGTTTTTTACATATATTTTCTGGCTTCTTTGAAAGCGTTGTTCCAGTAGCCTTCATTTAATGAAGAAACAATTACTCCTTGTGATGTAGAAGAGTGTATAAATAGAACTTGCCCGGGTAATACGTCTACCACAAGACCTACATGATTAATGTGTTTGCTTTTTCTTCCTGTAACAAAAAATAATAAATCTCCGGGAGTCACATTATCTGCTGCCACACGTTCTCCTTCCTGAGCCATAGATCTGCTCACTCTTGGGATACTTACAGACTCTTGTAGAAATGCGGTATAAACTAGCCCGCTACAATCCATACCACTATCAGTTGTACCACCATACTTGTAGGGAGTACCTTCAAATTGTCTAGCGTTGTTTATGATGTTATAACGAAGTCTGTTTTCATCTGCAACTTCAATTTCAGAAAGATAAATTAATTCTCGTTTTTGCTTAGTTTCGGGACTACTTATTATAGGTTTTGTGTCCTGCTGTACGTAGCGTGTTTTTTTGTTTGTTTTTGAAATAGTACTAGTTGTAGTAATACTTTTGTGACTGCTTCCGCAGCTAATAAGTGCTAGACTTAACAATAGGGCAAAAAAGACTCTGATCATAAAGCTTAAGAAATACTGTTAAAAATTAATTTGGCTGTCTTATCGCTGGCTCCTTTACCGCCTAGTTTCTTTTCTAATTCATGATACTGATTAAAAAGATTCTGGCGATTTTCTTCCTGCAAGATAGAGGTCAACGCTGTTTTTAAAGTTTTAGTATTGAACTCAGATTGAATTAGTTCTTTTACTACTTCTTTATCCATTATTAAATTAACTAAAGATATGTAATTCAGTTTAATAACGCGTTTAGCAATTTCATAAGAAATTTTACCTCCTTTGTAACAAACGACCTCAGGCACCTTAAATAATGCTGTTTCTAAGGTAGCCGTTCCAGATGTGACAAGTGCAGCTGTCGCAACATCCAGAAGATTATAAGTTTGATTCATTATAATATGAACTCTATTTTTTTGTAAAAAAGGTTCGTAAAATTCTAAATCCTGACTAGGCGCACCGCCTATGACAAACTGATAGTCTTTAAACTCTGGAGTAATACTTAGCATTATCTCCAGCATTTTCTGAATCTCCTGCTTGCGGCTACCCGGTAATAAAGCAATTATTGGTCTTTCGTCTAAATTGTGTTCTGCTCTAAATTTTTCTGGAGAAATTGATGATCTGGAGCTTATCTCATCTATAAGTGGATGACCTACAAAATGTACTGGAAAATTATGTTTGTCTTCATAAAATGTTTTCTCAAACGGAAGAATAACATACATCTCATCGATATCATTTTTTATTGCTTTAATTCGGTTTTCTTTCCAAGCCCATATTTGTGGAGAGATATAAAAATGATTTTTGTAGCCCTTTTTACGAGCCCAAGATGCAATACGTAGATTGAAACCGGGATAATCAACATAAATAATGACATCTGGTTTAAATCTACTTATATCTTTTTTACAAAAGGAGAGATTTTTTGCAATAGTGCGGAGATTTAGAATCACTTCTAGAAAACCCATAAATGCAAGCTCTCTGTAATGTTTGACAAGGGTTCCGCCTACATTTTTCATTAAATCGCCTCCCCAAAACCTGAATTCGGCATTAGGATCTTCGGCAAGAAGTGATTTCATCAAATTTGCGGCGTGTAAATCACCACTTGCTTCACCGGCTATAATATAATACTTCACAAATTTTCAGATTTAATGTTTAGCCTTTCAGATTTAAGAATTAAAACTCCAGCTATTTAATGTATTTATAAATTGATGGGCTGTAAGATCAAATTGTACGGGAACAACAGACACATAACCATTCGCGAGTGCCCATTCATCGGTATCTTCACCTTTATCTTCATTCACAAATTCTCCGCTTAACCAATAATAATCTCTGCCCATAGGATTTGTACGTTTATCAAAATCTTCAACCCATTGTGCTTTGGCTTGTCTTCCTACTTTGATTCCTGCAATTTCGCCGGCTTTCAATTTTGGAATATTTACATTTAGAACAACACCTTTAGGCAACCCGTTTTTTAAAACTTCTTGTGTTATAGATTTTACAAAGGTATCACAATGTGAAAAATCTGCGTCTATAGAATAGTCAAGTAATGAAAAGCCTATTGCGGGTATTCCTTCTACACCTGCTTCTACAGCTGCACTCATTGTTCCTGAATAAATTACGTTTATCGACGAATTAGATCCGTGATTTATGCCACTTACACAAATGTCTGGTTTGCGATGCATAATTTCTTGCACCGCTATTTTTACACAATCTGCTGGTGTACCAGAACAAGTGTACTCTTTATGATTTTCATCTTGAAATTCCTTCACAGGATCACAATAAATTGTGTCATTTACAGTTATAGCGTGACCCATTCCACTTTGAGGGCGATCTGGAGCGACAACAACCACATCTCCAATTTCCTGCATAATGCTTATTAATTTGCGTATGCCGGGAGCGGTAATGCCATCATCGTTAGTTACGAGTATTAAAGGTTTTCGTTGAGTCATATAAGTTTTGCTTTCTAGCGCTAAAATACTAAATTACCAAGCCATTGCTAGGGCTAACGTTTAACAAATTATTGGCTCAGACTTAAGGTCATGGCACGGTTTTTAATGTAGATTGCTAGTAAAAGAAGAAAATGCAACGAATTATGATAAAAAATGTGAAAGTTCTGGTGTTAGCATTATTGTTTGGAGCTGCCTCTTGCAGTTTCACTACAAATAATGATGATCCCGGGAAAGATAAAGTTCTCATTAGCTTAATATCATATGTTCTTGAAAAAGGGCATTATGATGCAAAAGAATTTAACGATGAGTTTTCAGAACAAGTTTTTAAAGATTTTGTGACAGCTCTTGATCCGCTTAAGCGCTATTTCTTACTTAGTGATATTAAAGAATTTGAAGCTTATAAATTTCAAATTGATGATCAGATTCGTAAAGAGGATATAACTTTTTTTGATCTTGCTTACACGCGTTTAAGACAACGTATGGAGGAGTCTAAGGATGTTTATGTTGATATACTTGATAAGCCTTTTGATTTTAGCGAGGATGAAACGATTGATACAGATTATGAAAATCTGGAGTATGCAAAAAACCGAAAGGAACTTAAAGATCGTTGGAGAAGTCAACTTAAGTTTAGTACAATAGGTGTTTATTATGACCGTATTGAAGAAGAAGCTAAAAAAGCAAAAGACTCAACAGGATATAAATCTCTAAGCAATGCTGAAATTGAAAAAGAGGCTAGAGAAACAACTCGTAAATCATATATAGAATATTCTGAATTTACAGATGATTTTGATCGTGAAGATTATTTTTCAGTATATGTGAATGCGATTGTTGAAGAATTTGATCCGCACACATCTTATTTTGCTCCTGTAGACAAAGATCGTTTTGACATGCAAATGAGCGGACAGTTTCAAGGTATCGGCGCACGTCTTCAGAAGAAAAGTAATGAAATAAGTATTACTGAAGTTATTTCAGGAGGTCCTGCTTGGAGAGCTGAAGAGCTGGAGGAAGGTGATATTATTCTTAAAGTAAAGCAAGAAAACGAAGAGGTAGCTACAAGTATTGTAGGTATGCGTTTAGATGATGCAGTAGAGTTAATAAAGGGACCTAAGGGAACAGTGGTTACTTTGAATGTAAAGAAAAAGGATGGTACCATTAAAAACATTGCCATTACCAGAGATGTTGTCGAGCTTGAAGAAACCTACGCAAAATCTACTACAGTTAAGAAAAACGACCGCACTTATGGTGTTATAAATCTTCCGAAGTTTTACTTCGATATGCAAAATACCGAAGAACGTAACGCAGCTACAGATGTAAAAAAAGAAATTATACGACTTAATGAAGAAGGAGCAGACGGTCTTGTAATTGATTTACGTAATAATGGTGGAGGATCATTATCTACAGTTGTAGATATTGCGGGTCTATTTATCAAAGAAGGTCCTGTTGTTCAGGTGAAATCTAATGGTGCAGAAAGCGAAATTCTAAAAGATAAAGATGCTGAAATTGTTTGGGATAAGCCTTTAGTAATTTTGGTAAATGAAATCTCTGCTTCTGCGAGCGAGATTCTTGCTGCAGCTATGCAAGATTATAAACGTGCAGTTATTTTAGGAAGTAAGCAAACTTATGGAAAAGGTACCGTTCAAAATGTTTATGATTTAAACCGCTGGTTGCGTCAGAATGATTTGGGTGATATGGGTGCTTTAAAGATTACTACTCAAAAGTTCTATCGTATTAACGGAGGTTCTACACAATTAGAAGGTGTGAAGAGTGATGTGGTTGTTCCAGATAAATATAGCTATATAGATATAGGCGAAAAAGATCTTGAGAATCCATTGCCTTGGGATAAGATTGCAGCAGCTGATTATAAAGTTTGGGATGGTTATATAGATTATGATCAAACTATAAGCAGTAGTAAAAAACGGATGGCTCAAAATGAATATTTGAAACTCGTTGAAGAGAATGCAAAATGGATAAAAAGTAAGCAGGACGACTCGGTATGGCCACTTAATTTTGAGGCTTATAAAGCTAAAATGGAAGTGAATATAGCAGAGGCTAAGCGTTTTGACGGTTTAAAAGAATATAATTCTAACCTTACTTTTAATTCACTGCCTTACGAAAAGCAATTATTTGAATCTGATACTACTTTAGCTCAAAAACGGGAACGTTGGCACACTGAATTAGCTAAAGATGTATATATGGAGGAAGCAATTAATGTACTTGAAGACTTGAAAGTTAACAATATTAGAAGAAGCAAATTAGCTGACGTTAGGGAATAACCTATGGCAGATAATTCTAGTTCTTTATCTCAATTAGCGCTCCAGAAATTTTCAAAGAATTTCTGGGGCGTTTTGAGTTTTATATATATTGGGCTATGTGGTCTTGTAGCTATTTTTGCCTATATATTAGCCCCAGATGATACTCAGAATGCAAATCAAATGCATCTATCCATTCATTCTAAAAAGCCGGGGTTTACGGTCACGGTTTTAAAGGTTCCGGGAGCTCAAAATATTCAGGAAAGCTATTTCACTACGTCATTTAATGGCAAATCAAATACAGATACTGAAATTCCAATTCTAAGTTATAAAGTATTGGATAATGAGGTAGAGTATATGCCTTATTCAGATGATGGAATTACAGAGTTAACTAAAGTGATTCCTTTGTCAGAATTTAATTTAGATGGAAATAGGCGTACAGAGTTTGAAGATACCTTTATAAGTGAGAAAACATTTATTCTAGGAACAGATAAATATGGTAGAGATTTATTAAGCAGAATGCTAATAGGAACACGAATTTCTTTTAGTATTGGTTTTATTGCTGTATTTATATCACTCCTAATAGGCGTTTCTTTAGGTGCTATTGCAGGTTACTTTGGTGGGAAACTTGATGCACTGATTATGTGGATTATTAATGTGACTTGGTCAATACCCACTTTACTTTTAGTAATAGCTATTACATTAGCATTAGGTAAGGGTTTCTGGCAAGTATTTATTGCTGTAGGTCTTACCATGTGGGTCGAAGTTGCCCGAGTGGTAAGAGGGCAAGTACTAAGCGTAAAAGAAGCGCAATATGTTACGGCTGCTAGGGCACTAGGATATGGTGATATGCGCATTCTATTTAAACATATCTTACCCAATATTCTCGCTCCTGTTATAGTGATTAGCGCTGCAAATTTTGCAGGTGCAATTCTAATAGAAAGTGGTCTTAGTTTTTTAGGTATAGGAGCTCAACCACCTATACCCAGCTGGGGAGCTATGATTAAAGATCATTATTCTTATATAATTTTAGGTAAGGCTTATCTTGCTATAATTCCTGGTATAGCTATTATGAGTCTTGTAATGGCTTTTATGCTTATGGGCAATGCGCTACGGGATGCTCTCGATGTTAAGGGAGTAAATTAATCTACTTTATGCAAAGAAAATATACATATCCATTATTGATGATGCTGGCCATTGCTGCAATTTATGTAGGTGAACAATACCTTGAAAAGAGAGAGCAGCAAACTCTAGTGAATGCAGGAAGAACTATCAAGACAGATCGTTTAGATTTTTATCTACCTTCTTCTTCAGAAAGTACAACAGTACATCATAATTATTACAGTTTGGATTATAATGAAGAGGCAGAGCAGGCCTCGTGGGTAGCATATACTCTAAGTAAGGAACAATTAAATACCATCGAGGTATCACGTCCTTATTTTGACATTGATGCGGCTGTAAGTACTGGAGCTGCAGACTGGCGGAATTATAAGAACAGTGGTTACGATCGCGGACATTTATGTGCAGCAGGTGATCGTAAATTTAGTACCCAGGCCTATAATGAAACATTTTTAACCAGTAATATAAGTCCGCAGTTACACGACTTTAATAGTGGGATCTGGAATCGTTTAGAAAATCAAGTGCGGGATTGGGTACATAACTATAATGAAATAACTATAATTTCAGCGGGAGTATTAACTAATCCTATTGATAAAATAGGAGAAGAACAGGTGTATGTGCCAAGCTCTTTTTATAAAATTCTGATTCGGAAAACTAACACAGGTTATACGTGCCTTGCTTTTTTAATTCCGCATCAGGCAACAAATAAAAATCTCACGGAATTTGTAGTAACTGTAGATAAAATTGAAGCAATTACAGGAATAGATTTTTTTCCGAAGTTAGAGGATAGCTTAGAAGATGCTATTGAGAAAAACAGGAATTTGAAAGCGTGGAGTTTTTAGACTCTTACCACTGATTTATTCGGTCTGAATCTAGTTTTACGAATATAAAAAGTAAAATTGTAAATCCCCATAAGCCCGATCCTCCATAACTAAAGAAGGGCAATGGTATTCCAACAGTAGGAAAAACGCCAGTAACCATACCTATATTAATCAGAAAATGTATAAATAGAATTCCTGCAATACTGTAGCCGTAAATTCTACTAAACTGACTTTTTTGACGTTCGGCTAAAACAATTATACGTAGCATTAAACCAACAAACAAAGCGATTACGAGCGTGCTGCCCAGAAACCCCCATTCTTCACCCACGGTGCTAAAAATATAATCTGTATGCTGCTCAGGCACAAAGTCACCTTTAGTTTGAGTGCCTTTAAGAAAACCTTTTCCTGCTAGGCCCCCATTGCCTATAGCTATTTCAGATTGATAGGTGTTGTAGCCTATACTTTTCATATCAACATCTTTGCCTAAAACAACATTAAAGCGATCTCGGTGGCGCTGTTCAAAAACATTTTCAAAAATATAATTAACAGAAAAAACGAACAAAATGGATACAATAGGGAGAATGTAGTATAAACGCTTCCCAAACCTTTTTTTTCTATTTCTTATAAGTAAAGCAATTGCAATGATGACTATACCTGCAATTATATAGAGTGGACCAAAAGCTAGTGTAAGTACAAATAATGCAATTGTAACAGTCCCTATGATGAGGTAAACACCAGAAAGGCCTTCCCTATATAAAGGAAAGAAAAAAGCTGCATATACCAGCGCGCTTCCAGGATCTGGTTGAGGTACGATACAAATTGCCGGGAGTGCTATAATTACAAATGCTCGCAACTGATGCGTTAGAGACTTAACATCTGTTTGAATATCACTCAGATATTTTGCTAGGGCGAGGGCTGTCGCTGCTTTTGCAAATTCACTCGGCTGAATACCAAAACTTCCAAAAGAGTACCAGCTAGTCGCACCAGAGATATTTTTTCCGAATACAAAGAGACCCAGTAAGGATACTATAGATATTACATAAATAATACTTGCAAAACGCTCAAAAAACTTTGCGTCTAATGAAAGAATAAATATGACTATGAGAAAGCTTAACGCAATAAAAAGTAGCTGTCTGGTAAAAAGATTATCAAAATCAAAAAACTCAGCAACTCCGGTAGGATCAACAGAAGCGGAGTAAATATTTATCCATCCAATTGATACTAGCGCTAGAAATAGCGCAATTATTACCCAGTCAAAATTCCCGTAGGCTTTAGAAAAACTACTCATTAAAGCTCAGTCTTTTTAGGTACGCCACTTATTTTCTTACCATCATTAATCGGAAACGGTTTTCCGCTTAGAGGCTTAGCGTATTCATTTTCCAGGCTATTTGATAAAATATAATCTTCAATATCTGTACGGGTCACTTCTCCTTTAATATATTTTTCAATCATTAAACTGGCGATTTTACCGGCATAACGCGATCCCCAATATCCGTTTTCTACAAATACAGCAATGGCAATTTTAGGGTTGTCTTTTGGTGCAAATGCAACAAATATGGAGTGATCTGTTAATTGTGCTCTGTGTCCATCTATTCGGGTGTAGTTTTCGGCTGTTCCCGTTTTACCACAAATATCAATTCCAGGTATTTTTATACCAGCAGCAGTCCCATAATTATAGGCACCAAACATACCTTCAACCACAGGTTCAAAATTAGCTGGTGAAATTGTGGTTACGTTTCTTGTGCGATATTCTTCGGGAATTAGATCAGTTTGATTTTCTATACTTTTTAATATGTGTGGCGTATAAAACCAGCCTCTGTTTGCAATTGCGGCAGTAACATTTGCAAGTTGAATAGGTGTAAGACTTACTTCTCCCTGACCAATAGAATTAGAAATTGTAGCTGTGCTAAACCACTTGTACTTTGGATACTCGTACGCCCTGTTATAATATTTACTATCTGGGATAAATCCTGGTTGTCCTGTAGGTAAATCTGTACCCATATAACCGCCCAGTCCAAAACTTTCAAGATGATTTTTCCATACATCCATACCTTCTTGCGGTGAATTATACTTTTCAATAACCCTACGATAAACATTCGCAAAATAAGCATTACAAGAATTAGCAATCCCGGGAATCATACTCAACGGACTCGGATGATGGTGACATCCTAATTTGCGACCGTGAGATCCATAATAGTAACCACCGTGGCAGGCGAAAGCTTCTTCTGAGTCAACAACATTTTCTTCAAGTGCGATAAGGGCATTTAAAGTTTTAAATGGTGATCCTGGAGGATATTGAGCTTGAAGACCGCGATCAAATAATGGCTTTGCAATCGAATCGTAATACAACTTTGTGAAATTGCGGGAGCGTTCTCTACCTACTAAAAGAGCAGGATCAAAATTAGGTGCAGATATTAGCGCTAGTATCTCACCGGTTGCTGGCTCAAGTGCGACAATACCTCCGCGTTTGTTTACCATTAACTCTTCACCATATTTTTGTAATTCTGAATCTATAGTGAGTGTGAGATCTTTACCGGGCACGGGTAATGTGTCTAGCGTTCCATTTTTATAAGGACCAATGTCTCTGTTAAATCTATCTTTCTGAATGTATTTTACACCTTTGATACCTCGTAAAGTTTTCTCATACTGAGTCTCTACGCCTGTTCTCCCTTTTAAATCTCCAGATTGATAATAAGGATTGTCTTCAATATCTTTATAATTAACTTCGGCAATATACCCTAAGAAGTTAGCCCCAAAATCTATTTGATAATCCCGAAGCGATCGTTTTTGTATAAAAAATCCTTCATACTTACGCATCTTTTCTTGAAGGTAAGCATATTCAGATTTTGTAAGCTGTGGTATTACAATAGAAGGTAATCGAGGAGAATAAACCCGTGCTTTTTTTAATCTGTTAATGAGCATCTCTTTATCCATTTTAAGTAAGCCACAAAATTCTAACGTGTCAAATGGCTTTACCTCACGCGGAATTACCATAACATCGTAAGAAGGCTGGTTACTTACCAGTAGATTGCCATTACGATCATAAATATGACCTCGCTGCGGATAGTCAAAGAAGCGTTTAATGGCATTATTTTCAGATAAGCTGGCGTATGAAGTATCTAGTATTTGGAGATAAAATAAGCGTCCCGTGAGCAGGACACCAGATATAAGTACAATAGAAAAAAGTAAAATTCTTCTCATTTTCGCTTTAAGCTAAATAGAGTTATGAAGAGCATGCAGAGTAGCACACTAAATATACCACTAAACAACGTCTTCTTTAGTATATAGATTATATCTGAGAAGTTAAAACTTTCGGCAAAAAATAAGATTAGATGATGCGTAAAGACTAAAATTGATATATAAAGTAAACGTTCTCCAAAATCGGCTTTTGCTACTTTAATGGCATTATATTCATAGGCTATACCAAAAATTGATTGCAATATCCAAGGTCTTAAGTAAGCAATTGTAACACTAGCTGCAGCATGCATTCCTCCACTATTACTAAACATATCTAAAGTAAGACCTAGTAAAAAACTCGTAAAAATTAAAAGAGCTCTGTTGTCGCCAACGGGAAATAATAAGATGAATAGAATGTAGGGATATGGATTTATATAACCCAGAAAATTGATATTATTAAAAATGGCAACCTGTAGCAGAATCAAAAGTACAAATCGCAGGATGTTTTTGAATATACTACTGTTCATCTACGGTTTGTTGTTCTAGAGTTTTTATTTCATCGCCATTCATATTCTCAATAACATACACATAACCTACATTGGTCATATCATTAAAGAGCTTGATTTTAATCGTATAAAAATTTTCACTTGGATCAAGTTTAAAATTATTGATCGTTCCTATTCCTATACCTTCTGGAAATATTGTTGATTTACCGCCTGTAACTATAGTATCACCTAAAGCAACTGGTGCTTTTGATTGTACATCTACGAGATCAACGATATTAGGATCTCCTCCTTTCCAAACTAAAATTCCGAAGTGATTACTTTTTTTAAGCTTTGCATTTATTTGAGAATTACTATTTAAAATGCTTAGCACCGTAGCATAATTTGTAGAAACACGATCTACAATTCCTACCAGCCCTTTGCTGGTAATAACACCAAGGTCTTGTTTAATTCCTTTTTTTGAACCACCCCGCAACGTGATAAAATTGTCTTTGAGGTTATAATTATTATTAATCACTTTAGCTGTAGTAAATCTATAAAGTGAATTAAATGCCAGTGTATCTAATTTTTGATCCTTTTTATCGGTAAGATTGTATAAACGCGATCTTAACCTATTGTTCTCTTCAACAAGTTGCGCATTATGAATTTTTAGATCAAAATACTCTGAAATATCATCAAGACCACCATAAATCCCTCCGCTTAAAAAGTTGGCCGAATTTACAAACTTACTGCGATGATACGAATGTGACTGAATGGTAAAGACTAATGACAAAAACAGCAAAAACGCAAATAATAGAAAGTTTCTATGCTTTATTAGAAAATTTACAATTTGCTGCATGAATCAAAACCTAATTATTTTACAAAAATACTCTTGAACTTCGCTAAGTTCTTTAGGGTAATACCAGTACCTCGTACCACAGCACGCAAAGGATCTTCAGCGATATAAACAGGTAAATCTGTTTTTTGAGATAAACGCTTGTCTAATCCACGTAACATACTACCTCCACCGGCTAAGTAAATACCCGTATTATAAATATCTGCTGCTAATTCTGGAGGCGTTTGTGATAACGTTTCCATTACAGCATCTTCAATACGCAAAATAGATTTATCTAAAGCTTTTGCAATTTCACGATAAGAAATAGAAACCTGTTTAGGCTTTCCTGTAAGCAAATCACGACCTTGAACGCTCATATCATCTGGCGGAACTTCTAAATCTTCGGTTGCGGCTCCTATTTGAATTTTAATTTTTTCAGCACTACGTTCTCCTACATATAGGTTATGCTGTGTGCGCATATAATAAATGATATCATTAGTAAAGACATCACCAGCAATTTTAACGGACTTATCACATACAATACCTCCAAGAGCAATAACTGCGATTTCGGTAGTACCACCACCTATATCTACAATCATATTTCCTTTAGGCTGCATAATGTCAACTCCAATTCCTATAGCAGCAGCCATAGGTTCGTGAATAAGAAATACTTCTTTACCATTTACACGCTCACAACTTTCTTTTACTGCACGCATCTCAACTTCAGTAATGCCAGAAGGAATACAAACCACCATGCGGAGAGCAGGGGCAAACATTCTTTTCTTAAGTGCAGGAATCTCTTTGATAAACATACTTATCATCTGCTCACTAGCATCAAAATCTGCAATAACACCATCTTTTAAAGGACGTATTGTTTTAATGTTTTCGTGAGTTTTACCCTGCATCATAGCAGCCTCTTTTCCGGCAGCGATAATTTTATTAGTAACGCGATCTCTTGCTACAATAGATGGGCTGTCAACAACAACCTTGTCATTATGTATTATAAGAGTATTTGCGGTACCGAGGTCGATCGCTATCTCTTCTGTTAGAAAATCAAAAAAGCCCATAGATTGTAAAGTGAGAGTGAAATATGATAATCAGGTTATTCTTAAATGTACTGAAAATTATTCTTTATTAGTGTTTAAAATGTCTGGTTCCGGTCATCACCATAGCAATGTTATTTGCATTGCAATAATCAATACTTAACTGGTCTTTAATAGAACCACCTGGTTGAATAACGGCAGTAATACCAGCCTTGTCTGCTATTTCAACACAATCTGGAAACGGGAAAAAAGCATCACTTGCCATTACCGCACCTTTTAAGTCAAATCCAAATGCTACTGCTTTATCTATAGCCTGGCGTAAGGCATCTACACGAGAAGTTTGACCTGTACCACTCGCATAAAGCTGATTTCCTTTTGCAAATACTATTGTATTTGATTTTGTGTGTTTACAGATTTTAGAAGCAAAGATTAGATCACTTAACTCCTCATCTGTAGGTTTATTGTCTGTTGCTACAGAAAGATCATCTAGACTATCTGTAATAGCATCTTTATCTTGAACAAGCACCCCATTTAAACAGCTTCTTACCTGATCATTAGGTAAGGTAATAGGTTTTTGAACTAATAAAACTCTATTTTTTTTACCTTTTAAAATTTCTAGAGCTTCAGTTGAAAAAGAAGGAGCTATTACTACTTCACAAAAAAGTGAGTGAATTTCTTCTGCCGTAGCTTTATCTATTTCAGAATTCGATATTAATATTCCGCCAAATGCAGATACAGGATCCCCTGCTAGTGCATCTACATAAGCCTGATGTATGGTTTCTCTTTGAGCTAATCCGCAAGCATTGTTATGTTTTAAAATTGCAAATGTGGGATTCTCATCTTTAAATTCGCTCATTAGGTTCACAGCAGCATCAACATCCAGCAGGTTGTTGTAAGAAAGCTCTTTACCGTGTAGTTTATCAAACATAGCATCAAAGTCTCCAAAAAAGGTTCCTTTTTGATGCGGGTTTTCACCGTAGCGTAAGGTTTTACCTTCAGTAAAACTTTGTTTATAAACAACCTCTTCTTCATTAAAATAGTTAAAGATTGCCGTATCGTAATGTGAAGATACATTAAAGGCTTTGGCAGCAAAACGCTTGCGATCTGTTAATGTAGTTACACCATCATTAGCACTTATAAGATCAAGAACTTCTTGATAATCGGCAACAGACGACACACACAAGGTGTCTTTAAAGTTTTTAGCAGCAGCGCGTATAAGAGAAATTCCACCTATATCTATTTTCTCAACAATATCTTGCTCAGAAGCTCCTGATGCTACCGTTTTTCCAAAAGGATATAAATCAACAATTACAATATCTAATTGCGGGATGTTGTATTCTTTCATTTCTGAAATGTCACCCTCGTGATCCTGACGGTTTAATATTCCACCAAAAATTTTAGGGTGTAATGTTTTAACTCTTCCGCCTAAAATTGAAGGGTAAGAGGTCACATCTTCAACAGGTATTACTGGTACACCAAGATCTTGAATGAATTTTTCTGTACCTCCCGTAGAATAAAGGGTGATACCAAGTTCATTAAATTTTTTTATAAGAGGTTCAAGACCTTCTTTACTAAAAACAGAAATTAATGCAGCTTTAGCTTTTATACCTGTGCTCATGAATATTTTTTTTATTAGGCTGCAAAAGTATGAATTAAACCCTTAAATGGGGTTGATAAATGTTGTATTTTCTTAGCATAAATTTGTAACATAAAGTATACTTCTACGTCCTATGGTCGTTCATGTTAATACACGTCTATGCTCATCTATTTTAGGGTATTAAAAGAAAGCCTTGCTTTTGCCATTAATGCTTTGCGCAACAATAAATTGCGCACACTGCTTTCATTGCTTGGAGTTACTATTGGGATATTTTCTATTATAGGAGTTCTTGCAGCAGTAGACTCATTAAAGCAAGAGATAAAAGGCAGTCTTTCATCGTTAGATAACAGTACCATTATCTTAATGCGCTTCTCATTTGGACCTACAGATATTCCGCAGTGGAAAAGAGAGCAATTTCCAGATGTTAGCTATGAAGAATATCAATACATAAAACGCAATGTTCCTGATGTGGAGGCTGCATCTTTTAGTCTCAATGTAGGTGCAGAATCTATAAAGTATGGTGATAAACTTGTAACCGGTGTAGGGATTGCTCCCGTTACTGAAGGCTATTATAATATTGAATCCTTAAAACTGAAAGAAGGTCGTTTTTTTAATGAATCTGAGTCTAATAGTGGATCTCCAGTAATTGTTTTAGGTAGCGAGATCGCAGACGGCTTGTTTGGTAACTTAAATCCTATAGGCAAAGAGGTTCGATTATACGGTCAACGATTTTCAGTAATTGGTGTGATCGAGAAGGAGGGAACAAGCATTTTTGGTCCATCAAAAGATGGCTCTGCAATTGTACCTGTAAACGTAGTTCGTCGTATCTACGGAAGTAATAATAAATCTGCATTCCCGTCGATAGTTATAAAACCAAAATCGGGAGTTGATATTCCAGAATTTAATGCAGTGTTAGGGCAACGCCTTAGACAGCTACGTGGTTTAAAACCAGATGACGTAGATAATTTCTTTATAAACCAACTTTCTGGATTTACAGATTTTGTAGATAACATTACCGGTACAATGTCAACTATAGGTGGTTTTATTGGGCTCTTCTCATTACTGGTGGGCGGTTTCGGAATTGCAAATATTATGTTTGTGAGTGTGAAAGAACGTACTAACCTAATAGGTATTCAAAAAGCTTTAGGAGCAAAAAATAGATTTATATTATTACAATTCTTGTTTGAATCTGTTATTCTTGCCACAATAGGCGGACTTATAGGTCTGGCTCTTGTTTGGCTTATTACCGTTGTAGCATCGCAGTTTACGGGTAGTTTTGAGTTTGTGCTCTCTGCGTTTAATATTTTTGCAGGATTATCCAGTTCTGTAATAATAGGATTGATAGCAGGAATTGTACCTGCATTTATGGCATCAAGATTAGATCCTGTAGAGGCGATACGTACGGGAATGTAAAAGCCCACAAGTGCTACGCAAAAAAAACACCGCTCTGCTTTAAAGCAGAGCGGTGTTTTTTTTTTAATTCGTTTTGTTTTACAAATTATAGTATAACAGCAACTTGTTGATTAACCCATTCTAAAAAGCGCTCGTCTGCTTCAGTAAAAGGATCGGGAGTATTTGAGTCAATATCAATCTGTCCTATGTTTTTTCCATCTACAAAAAGTGGAACTACTATTTCTGCCTTAACGGTAATACTACAAGCAATATAATTGTCTTGAGCATTCACATCTGGCACTACAAAATTTTGATTTGAAACCGCAACCTGACCGCAAATACCTTTACCAAATGGGATAATAGTATGGTCTGTATGCGCACCTGCGTACGAACTTAATTTAAGTTCGTCTTTATCCCCATTTTTAAAGTAGAAACCAACCCAGTCATAATATTCGATCGTTTCTTTAAGTAAGTCACATACACCCTGCAGGCGTTCTTCCACAGATAGTGTTGCGGTATCTAATATTTGCGATACTTGTATTTTTAGTACATCAAAAGTCATTTTTCTTGTATTTTAGTCCGGCAAATAACCGTTAGCTGATTGTTAGATTTAATAAGCAAATATAAGTCGGTACTTCTATTTATCCTTACATTTTTAGGAGTGTATGTGATATTAAGCTTTGCGTATTCATTTTATTTAAATTTTGAATTTTCAAACGCATTTTACCCTGACTACGTGACCCATAAAGTTGCAAATCAAAGTAAATGGCTTGTGAATGCAATAGGGTATAACTGCACTACAGAACCCCATCCAGATGAAGCCTCTGTTAAATTATTTGTACAAAATAATTTTGTTGTGCGGGTAGTAGAGGGATGTAACGGAGTAAGCGTTCTTGTACTCTTTATTGCCTTTGTATTTTCATTTTTTCAAGGCTGGAAAAGGACGCTTCTTTTTTTAGTTATGGGCGGGATACTTATATATATTATAAATATTGTACGTATAGCAATTATAAGTATAGCACTCTTTGAAACCCCGCAGTACACTAAGGTATTGCATGATATTGTATTTCCTGGTGCAATTTATGGGACAGTAGTTATTCTTTGGCTCATTTGGGTAAACAGCTTCAAAAAGTATAAAGTTTGAAAAGGGTAGGAGCAATTATTTTGGTTTTCCTGCTGCTTATACTATTAGCTGCTCTACGATTTTATCAGGAAGAATTTTTCTACGATCCCTTGATTGACTTTTTTTACGGTGATTATTTAACCACAGAAAGCCTACCTGAAATAAATCTGGGGAAGTTGCTTTTGGCTACCAGCGGAAGATTTTGGTTAAACTCTTCAATTTCTTTATTGATACTAAAAGTAGTATTCAAAAAAGCTGAAATCTTAAAAATTTCCATTTTGATGTACGGGGCACTTTTTGTCGTCTTGATCATAGCCTTTACTTACTTGATTGCGGGCTATGAGCAAAACTACAATCTCGCTTTATTTTATATTAGAAGATTTTTAATTCAGCCTGTAATGCTTTTACTTTTATTGCCTGCATTTTATTATCAAAAGCTACGCAACAAATAGGCTATTTGTATATTTGATTGAAACTTAAGATTAACGTATGAGAAATATTACTATAATTTTTATTTCGGCACTTTTATTAGCCTGTGGCGAAAACAAATCTGGAGAGAAAACTGTAACTGTTTCAGAAGGTGATTCAGGAAAACACGAACTAGTTTATAACGGAGCAAAACGGGAAGCTCAGTTTAAAAATGAGGAGGTAACCAGTGTTTATGATGCTTATAACAAACTTAAAATTGCTCTTGTAAATACAGATGCTGAAGCTGCTCAAGATGCCGCTGAAGATATGATCTCAAAAATGGAAGCAGTAGAAGTGGAGGCAGATTTAAAACAGGTGGCTCAGTCAATTGCGAGTACTAAAGATATTAACAAGCAACGAGCAAACTTTGAAAAATTAACTGCAGGAATAAAAACTTTTGTAGAAGAGAATATTTCTGACGGAACGCTTTATTATCAATATTGCCCAATGGCCTTTGACGGTAAAGGCGCCTACTGGATTTCTAATGAGAAGAAAATATTTAATCCTTATTTTGGTGATGTAATGCTAAATTGTGGAACTGTAAGTGAAGAGATTAAATAGATACCAAACGATCCTTAATATAAAAGCCCTTCAGAAATTCTTCTGAAGGGCTTTTTTTATGATAAGTAAATGGGGATGATTACATCATTCCTGGCATACCGCCGCCCATACCACCTGGCATCGCACCACCAGCATTTTCTTCTGGGATGTCCGTTAATGCACATTCGGTAGTTAAGATCATTCCAGAAACAGAAGCAGCATTTTCAAGAGCTACTCGCGTTACTTTCTTAGGATCTATAATACCTGCAGCAAGCATATTTACATAGGTGTCTGTCTTAGCGTCATAGCCGTAATCTTCTTCACCTTCAATAACTTTTGCAATAACTACAGAACCTTCACCTCCGGCATTTGCAACGATTGTGCGTAATGGAGCTTCGATTGCTTTTGCAACAATTTTAATACCTGTTGCTTCATCAGCATTTAATGCTTCTAAGCTTTCTAAAGCGCGTTTTGCACGTACAAGAGCAACACCACCACCTGCTACAATACCTTCTTCTACAGCAGCACGCGTAGCGTGTAAAGCATCATCAACGCGGTCTTTTTTCTCTTTCATTTCAACTTCAGATGCAGCACCTACATATAGTACAGCTACACCACCTGCTAATTTAGCAAGACGCTCTTGAAGTTTTTCTTTGTCATAATCGCTGGTAGTAGACTCAATTTGAGCTTTTATCTGATTGATACGACCTTTAATTCCGTCTTTATCACCAGAACCATTTACGATTGTAGTGTTGTCTTTATCGATTGTTACATTCTCTGCTGTACCTAGCATATCGATTGTAGCATTCTCTAACGTAAAGCCACGCTCTTCGCTTATAACTGTACCTCCAGTTAAAATTGCAATATCTTCTAACATTGCTTTTCTACGATCTCCAAAACCTGGAGCTTTTACAGCAGCAATTTTAAGAGCACCTCTTAATTTGTTTACTACTAAAGTAGCAAGAGCTTCACCATCTACATCTTCTGCAATGATTAATAAAGGCTTACCTGACTGAGCAACTGGCTCAAGTACTGGTAACAAATCTTTCATAGAAGAAATCTTTTTATCAAATAATAAGATATAAGGATTCTCTAATTCAGTTTGCATTTTTTCACTGTCAGTCACAAAATATGGAGATAAGTATCCACGGTCAAATTGCATACCTTCAACAACGTCAACGTAAGTTTCAGTACCTTTTGCTTCTTCAACAGTAATTACACCTTCTTTACCAACTTTACCAAAAGCTTCAGCAATTAATTCACCAATAACATCATCGTTATTTGCTGAAATAGCAGCAATCTGCTTAATTTTTTCTGAAGAGTTTCCTACTTCTTTAGTTTGAGCTGCAAGATCTTTTGTGATTGCTTCAACAGCCTTGTCAATACCGCGTTTTAAATCCATCGGATTTGCTCCTGCAGCAACGTTTTTAAGGCCTTCTTGTACGATAGCTTGAGCAAGTACAGTTGCAGTTGTAGTACCGTCACCGGCAAGATCATTAGTTTTAGAAGCAACTTCTTTAACCATCTGAGCTCCCATATTCTCTAAAGGATCTTTAAGTTCAATTTCTTTTGCAACAGTTACACCATCTTTGGTTACTTGAGGAGCACCAAAAGATTTATTGATTATCACGTTACGTCCTTTAGGACCTAAAGTAACTTTTACAGCATTTGCTAATGCATCTACACCGCGTTTAATACCATCTCTTGCTGAGATGTCAAATGTTATCTCTTTTGCCATTGTATATATTTTTTTAAATTTCTCGCTTATGCGAAAAGTAAAATGTTATTATAATAATTAATAGAAGAACTTAAAGTTATTAGATAACTGCAAGGATATCCTCTTCACGCATAATTAAATAATCTGTTCCGTCTAATTTTAATTCGGTTCCAGAATATTTTCCGTAAAGAACTGTATCACCAACCTTAACGGTCATATCGTGATCTTTTTTTCCATTCCCTACCGCTATTACTTTACCTTGTTGAGGTTTTTCTTTAGCTGTATCTGGAATATATAGTCCAGATGCTGTTTTTGTTTCAGCGGCTGTAGGCTCTACTAAAACACGGTCTGAAAGTGGTTTAATGTTTACTCCCATTTTAATATAATTTTTTAGTTAATAAAGTTCTTGATATGATGCCTGTAAGGCAGAAATTATGCCAGCAGACTTTGGCTGACAAAAAGGCAAAAAAAAGACCGCATTTATGCGGTCTTCAGATTTTATATATGACTAAAATGTCATTTAGTTCGATTCTGTGTTGTCTCCTGAAGTAGCTTCTGCAGGAACAGTAGCGTCAGGTACAGGCATAATGTTTTCTACATCTTCTCCTTGAATCACTTTAGATTCTGAAGCATCGCCACCGCCAAAAATAGTTACATTAGATATTAATATAAGTACCAGTAAAACTGTAGCTAGTCCCCAGGTACTTTTATCTAAGAAATCACCGGTTTTTTTAACACCACCTATTTGTTGTGTTCCGCCTCCTCCAAAAGAAGAAGATAAACCACCACCTTTAGGGTTTTGTACCATAATTACTACAATAAGTAGAAATGCTACAATTACAATTAAAACTAAAAAAATTAAAAACATAGTTTAAGGCTTTACAAAGGCGGATTTCTATTTTAAAAGTGCCGCAGTTTATTATTTATTTTCTTGCAATTTTGCTATTGCCCGAATTTGGTCTGCAAAGAAACCACTTTTTTCCGGATATTTCAAACATAAAATTTTATATGCTTGCTTTGCTTTTTGATAATTCTTCTGCTCTACGTAAACACGAGCTAAAGTCTCCGTCATTAAGCTTTCATTAGGCTGAAAATCTCCAGATAGATCTGGTTTTTTAAACCCTTCTTCGGGAGTTCTAACTTTTATTTTAGGATTTGTCTCAATAAATTTATCGATTAACTCCAGACGACGGGTACGGTCAGGATCTTCTTCTTCATCTTCATCTATTGCTGAAAAGGATACGAGTTTTTGGGACTTTACTGCTAATTTAGGTTCTTCAGTACGTGATTCATTATCTTCTAAAGGCTGAGTATCTTCAGGTGAATTGCGGTCTATTTTATTAAAAGAAGTAATCTTAAGCCATTGGCTGAATGAATGAGTTTCATGTTGAGTAAACTCTAAAGGTTTTCCCAGTTCTAAGCTATCAGCAGAATCATCGCTATTTTGTGCTTCTTCTGACTCTTCTTTTGGGATAAAGAAGTCATTTGCTAGCACTTGATTCGCTTTAGCTAGTTCTTCTACTTCTAAATCTGAAGAAACATCTATAAGATCATGTACCGGCATATCTCTAAGTTGTTCTTCCTGTGCTTTTATTTGCTCACTAATTGCAGATTGATTAAAACTTTCTGAAGTGATATAGTCAAATAGAACGGTACGATCCTGAGTGTATGCAGCTGTTTTCTTTAGCTGATTATTGTATAAGAAACTATCTTGATTTTTTAAACCTTTTAAATTGAGGGCACGAGCTGCTTGAAAATAAGGATGCTTTTTTACAACCTCATTTAATTCAATTACATGTTCTGCTGTAATCGTATCGGGGTGTTCTAGAAGGTATGTAAAATCGTGTGTATTCATTTACCAGTTTGCCAGCGATTCATTAAATATATCTTGCGTTATACGCTCAAAAATTTCTGCGATAGCACTATCAAGTGCAGCACCTACTAATTGAGTTGTTCCCGGCGTGTCAACAAAAAATGAAAAGCGTTTTTCAAAATCATCACTGCCATCTTCCTTCTTAGTATTGGTAAATCTACATAAGACTACGATAGTTAACCTGTTTTGCGCAGCAAGGTTATCTGAGGTTGCAGTTTGTGGCGCAATATAATAATCTACAATCTCACCTTCATAGATTAAATCTGCATTTGCTGCATTTGTAGCTAAATTTAAACTGGTCTGGTTTTGAATCAAATCTGATAAAGCAAATGTGAAATCTCTATCAATTCCCGGTTCTACAATAGGAGCATTGTTCTGAAAATAATTCACATAAAAACTTTCGGTACCGGGTTCTATAGAAATTCCTGTAAACGAATAAAATCCGCAGCTGTTTAAACAGAGGCAGCTAAGTAAAAGAAAAGCAATTTTAAGTTTTCTCATAGGTGGTTTAATAAACTCTTTAAAGATCGTATTGTTTAATTTTTCTATATAAAGTACGCTCGCTAATTCCCAGTTCTTTTGCGGCTGCTTTACGTTTGCCGCTATGTCTTTCAAGAGATTTTTCAATAAGTTCTAATTCTTTTTCCTGAAGCGATAAGGTTTCTTCTTCCTCAACGTCTTCAGCAAAATGATATTTGTCTGCTATCGTTGTTTTTGCAGCAGATTCTTGTGGTAATTGCAGTACTTCAGTTATATCTTCTGCACTCTCGTATGCATCAGTTTCTTCTTCGCTGTAAATTTTCTTTATCAAGGATTTATTTTCCTCTTGAACACTGGCATTATTTCCTTTTTCCATGAGTTCCAAAGTGAGCTTCTTAAGGTCATTAAGATCACTTTTCATATCAAAAAGTACTTTATAAAGTATTTCACGTTCACTACTAAAATCACTCTCGCTCTTTTTTGAGCCTATTACAGCGGGTAGGTTTGATCCTGTATCTGGTAAATAATGACGCAGTTTTTCTAAGGAAATACTACGATTTTGCTCCAGTACTGAAATTTGCTCAGCTACATTGCGCAGTTGTCTTATGTTACCACTCCAGCGATATTTTAATAAGCTATTAATTGCATCATCATCAAGACGAATTGTAGGCATCTTGTATTTGTTTGCAAAATCTGAAGCAAATTTTCTAAACAGAAGATGAATGTCTTCTTTACGCTCTCGTAGTGGAGGTAGATTAATATCTACTGTACTTAATCTATAGTATAAATCTTCTCTAAAACGCTCTTGCTTAATAGCTTCAAACATCTTTACGTTTGTTGCAGCTACAATACGTACATCGGTTTTTTGTGTTTTTGAAGAACCTACTTTTAAAAATTCACCATTTTCTAATACACGTAACAGGCGCACTTGAGTGGGAAGTGGTAATTCACCTACCTCATCGAGAAATATGGTGCCACCATCTGCCTCCTCAAAATAACCACTACGTGTAGAGGATGCGCCGGTAAAGGCACCTTTTTCATGGCCAAAAAGTTCACTGTCTATGGTTCCTTCTGGTATAGCACCACAGTTCACAGCTATATATTTATTATGCTTACGGTGAGATAACGAGTGAATAATACGGGGTATACTTTCTTTACCCACACCGCTTTCTCCCGTTACTAATACTGAAATATCTGTAGGAGCTACCTGTATCGCTTTTTCTATGGCGCGATTGAGTTTTGGATCATCTCCAATAATACCAAAACGTTGCTTTATAGCGTGAACTGATTCCATTAGCTAATTAATTATTTGAAGAATAACCCACTGCTTTACCTTTAAGTGTTGAAGTAGTACAGCTGGTAATCTCAACATTTACAAAATCACCTACTTTATAATGTTCTTTTGGGAAAACAACAACCGTATTTTGCGAATTGCGACCAGACCATTCTGCGTCACTCTTTTTAGATTCCTTTTCAATTAGGACCTCAACTATCCGGCCTACTTGCTTTAATGTGTTAATATGAGAATGCTCTAATTGTAAAGCTATAACTTCTGCTAAGCGTCTTTTTTTAACCGCTAACGGAATGTCATCTTCAAGTTTACGAGCTGCCATTGTTCCTGGACGTTCGCTATACGCAAACATAAAACCGAAGTCATATTTTACATATTCTAGTAAACTCAATGTGTCTTGATGATCTTCTTCAGTTTCTGTAGGGAAGCCAGTTATCATATCTTGAGAAATACCACAATCTGGTATAATCTGGCGTATGTTGTCTATAAGATCAAAATATTTTTGTCTGGTATGAAGGCGATTCATCTCCTTTAAAATGCGGTCGCTTCCACTTTGTACGGGTAAATGGATGTAGTTGCAGATGTTATCATACTTAGCCATTGTGCGTATCACATCTAAAGTCATATCCTGCGGATTTGATGTAGAAAAACGAATTCGCATTTTGGGTTGTGCTTCAGCGACAAGAGCTAATAAATCTGAGAAATTTACAGCGGTCGCTTTTGCCATTTCGCTGGCTTTATCAAAGTCTTTTTTGAGACCACCACCATACCACAGAAAGCTGTCCACATTTTGTCCTAATAACGTAACTTCTTTATATCCCCGAGAAGCCAGATCATTAACTTCTTCAATGATACTTTGAGGATCTCGACTACGTTCACGACCCCGAGTGAATGGTACTACACAAAAAGTACACATATTATCGCAACCCCTTGTAATACTTACGAATGCCGTTACACCATTACTTTGTAAGCGTACAGGTGCAATGTCCCCATAGGTTTCTTCTTTAGAAAGAATCACATTTATAGCATCGCGTCCTTCTTCTACTTCTTCCAGAAGATTAGGTAAATCTTTGTAGGCATCAGGACCTACTACAAGATCAACGATTTTTTCTTCTTCCAGAAATTTGCTTTTTAAACGTTCTGCCATACAGCCTAAAACTCCCACTTTCATAGTAGGATTAATTTTCTTTACGGCATTGTATTTCTCTAAACGCTTACGAACCGTTTGTTCTGCGCGGTCTCTAATAGAACAGGTGTTAACAAGAACAAGATCTGCATCTTCAAGCCGAGTAGTGGTATTGTATCCTTGATCTGCAAGTATTGATGCTACAATCTCACTGTCGCTAAAGTTCATCTGGCATCCGTAGCTTTCTATAAAAAGCTTTTTTGTGTTTGCTTTCTGAGGCTCTAATACCAGTGTTTCTCCTTGTTTTGTTTCGTCTATAATCTTCTCCATAATACGGTCTGCTTCCTAAAAATAGTGGGCAAAGATACGATTAACTCAACTTGTGACAAAGTGTCATTACAACGAAATTTCAAATCAATTAAACTGAAGTTCATGATTATTTTAAACCTCTCGTTTTTCGAATTTCAAATAATGTATTTAAGGTATAGCTTAGGTTTCTGATCTCAATAATAAATTTTCTACTACTTTTGCGATTCTAAAGTCAAAAATATATTCAGCTAGAAAGGCTATTTATTTTTGATGAGAAAATTTTCAAAAGAGCATTATGGCAAAAAATCTTGTAATTGTTGAGTCACCCGCAAAGGCAAAAACTATCGAGAAATTTCTGGGGACAGATTATAAAGTAGAAAGTAGTTTTGGTCATATAGCAGATCTGCCAACAAAAGAATTGGGAGTAGATGTTGAAGGTGATTTTACGCCAAAGTATACTGTAAATAAAGATAAGAAAACAGTAGTAAAAAAATTACGAGACTTAGCAGACAAAGCAGAAATGGTTTGGTTAGCGAGTGATGAGGATCGAGAAGGAGAGGCGATTGCCTGGCATCTTGCTGAGGAGCTGAAGCTAGATAAAAATAAAACCAAGCGTATCGTTTTTTCTGAAATTACAAAGAAGGCTATCCTTAAGGCAATAGAAAATCCGAGAGATATTGATTATAATCTAGTGAATGCGCAGCAGGCAAGACGTGTCTTAGATCGTCTAGTAGGATATGAGATTTCGCCGGTACTATGGCGCAAAGTAAAAGGAGGTTTGTCTGCGGGAAGAGTACAATCTGTATCTGTACGTTTAATTGTAGAACGGGAACGGGAGATACAAGCTTTTAATACTGAAGATTACTTTAGAGTTGATGCAGAGTTTGCAAATGCAGATGGGAAAACGCTAAAGGCAAAACTTCCTAAAAACTTAGATACAAAGAAAGAAGCAGAAGCTTTTTTAGAAGCTAATGCTACTGCAACATTTAAAGTAGATGCGCTTACTACAAAGCCTGCGAGTAAATCTCCTGCACCTCCATTTACAACATCGACACTACAGCAGGAAGCTGCGCGTAAGTTGTATTTTTCGGTGAGTAAGACGATGAATATGGCGCAACGTCTTTATGAAGCAGGTCTTATTACCTATATGAGAACAGATAGCGTTAATCTTTCACAGGATGCTAAAGCGGCAGCTGCACAGGAGATTAATTCTGCTTACGGTACTAAGTATCACAAAGAGCGTAACTACAAAGGAAAGAGTAAAGGGGCTCAAGAAGCTCACGAAGCAATACGTCCTACAGATTTTAGCAAACATTCAGTAAATATTGATAGAGATCAAGCGCGTCTGTATGAATTAATATGGAAACGTGCGATTGCCTCCCAAATGAGTGAGGCAAAATTAGAGCGTACAAACGTACAGATTGCATCTTCAAATCATCCATCTAATTTTACAGCTAATGGAGAGGTAATAAAATTTGATGGGTTTCTAAAAGTATATCTTGAAGGCACAGATGATGAAGATCAAGAAGAAAGTGGAATTTTACCTCCGTTAAAAGAAGGAGAATCTTTAGATAACCACTGGATTACTGCGACAGAACGTTTTACAAGAGCACCTTACCGTTATACCGAAGCATCTTTAGTTAAAAAGCTAGAAGAGCTGGGGATAGGAAGACCTTCTACATACGCACCTACTATTACAACTATACAGAATAGAAAGTATATCGAAAAAGGAAATGTTGAGGGTGTGGAGCGTGAATATGACCTTATTACTTTAAAAAAGGGCGTTGTTAAAGCGAGTAAACTATCAGAGAAGGTAGGATCAGATAAGGGTAAACTTGTTCCTACGGATGTGGGAATGGTAGTTAATGATTTTCTGGTTATGCATTTTGAAAATATCCTGGATTATAACTTTACAGCCAAGGTTGAACAAGATTTTGATGAGATTGCTGAAGGCAATGAGGAGTGGACAAAAATGATGAAGGACTTCTATAAGGACTTTCATCCTCAAGTGAAACATGTAGCCGAAAATGCAGAGCGTGAAGTAGGGGAGCGTGTGCTGGGTAAAGATCCTAAAAGCGGCAAGCCGGTAAGTGTGAGACTTGGTAAATATGGTGCCATGGTTCAAATAGGTTCTGTGGAAGATGAAGAAAAACCATTATTCGCAGGTTTATTACCAGATCAACAGCTTGAGAGTATAACTTTTGAAGAAGCGATGGATCTCTTTAAACTTCCACGTGATTTAGGTGAATTTGAAGGGGAGCCAGTTGAGGTAAACAATGGACGTTTTGGACCCTATGTTAAATTCGGTAAAACTTATGTTTCGTTACCAAAAGGTAGAGACCCTTTAGAAGTAGAGTATGACGAAGCGGTAGAATACATAAAAGAGAAACAGAAAGCCGATGCTCCTATTTATACTTATGAAGATAAACCTGTTCAAAAAGGAGTAGGGCGTTTTGGACCTTATTTAAAATGGAATAGCATTTTTATCAATGTAAATAAAAAGTATGACTTTGATAATTTGACAGACAAGGATATTGTTGAATTAATTGAAGATAAGAAGCAAAAGGAGAAGGATAAAGTACTTCACGATTTTAAAGATGAGGGTATTCGTGTAGAAAAGGCACGATGGGGAAGATCTAATATTATCAAAGGAAAGGTTAAAATCGAATTGCCAAAAACAGTAGATGCAGCTGCCTTGACTTTGGAAGAAGTAAAAGATATAATAGAAAAACAAGGGCCGAAGAAAAAAGCAGCAAAGAAAACTACTGCAAAAAAGTCAACTACCAAGAAGACTACCGCAAAGAAAAGTACAGCAAAGAAAGCACCAGCAAAAAAGAAAAAATAGATGGCTTTTGAGAATTTATCTCCGGTTTCTGATTCGGTGATTGCACAAATAGATTTGTTGAATGAGCAATGTCTTGGACACGCGATTAAAGTTCATTCTCGTGAAAATGGATTGCCTGAATTAAAAGGTGTGAATATTGCTATTTTGGGTGTTAGAGAAAGTAGAGGCAGCGTAAATCACATTGAAAATAGCTTAGATTTTTCAGCAATAAGAAGGGCATTTTATAGTTTATATCCCGGGAATTGGCATACGATAATTAGTGATCTGGGAGACCTCCAACCTGGAGAAAGCAGTTCTGATACCTATTACGCATTAAAGGAAATTGTTACAGATCTTGTTAAGAAAAATGTAGTGCCTGTAATTCTTGGTGGAAGTCAAGATCTTACCTATGCGATTTATAGAGCTTATGATGGTTTAGATCAGATGGTGAATCTGGTTAATATTGATGGTCATTTTGATTTAGGAAATAGCAGTTTACCTATTACTAATAAATCGTTTGTAGGTAAAATTATTGTTGATCAGCCATATAACTTATTTAACTACTCGAACATAGGCTATCAAACCTATTATAACTCTCAAGAAGAAATTGATCTGATGGAGAAGTTGTACTTTGATTCTTTTCGTCTTGGAAGCTTAACTTCAGAACTAACGGCTGTTGAGCCGGTTATGAGAGATGCCGATGTTGTGAGTTTAGACCTTACCGCATTACAATCTGAAACTTTAGGATTTATGCACCCGGCACATGTAAATGGTTTTAATGGAAGAGAGATTTGTGCAATCGCTAGATATGCAGGACTTAGTGATCGCGTAAGCGTTTTTGGAATATTTGAGTATATTTTACAAGCAAAAAATGAAACGGGTGCCGCATTAATTGCGCAGTTAATTTGGTACTTTATTGAGGGTGTTAATTATAGAATGAACGAGCGTCTCGAAAACAGGGAAACAGACTTTTTGCATTACAGTGTACCTATTGATGATGAGCTGCTTAGCTTCTATAAAAGCACATTTTCTGAACGCTGGTGGATTGAGATACCATTTATAAAAGGCGTTAATAATAAATTGAAGCGTAACACGTTATTACCTTGCACTGAAGAGGACTACATCAATGCCTGTAATCAGGAAATACCTGAGCGCTGGTACAAGGCAAAACGTAAGAATGAAATATAATTAACAAAACTTTTAGTTTTGAAATGTAATTTTTATCAAAAAATTGTTTTTTAGCAATTTTATAGATAGGTTTACCGTCTCAAATCTAGATTTAACCTAATTTACCTATGAAGAAGTTTATTGCATTTATTGCGATTGTAAGCTTATTAGTTAGTTGTGGTCGTAACGATCGTGGTGAACTTGTGGGAGTCAAAGGAAAAAAATGGAATCCCGAAAAACCATACGGGATGACTCTTGTATCTGGAGGAGCCTTTATAATGGGTAAAAGTGATGATGACATTGCTGCTATCAAAAATGCTCCTACAAAAACGGTTACCGTTCGTTCTTTCTACATGGACGAGACCGAAATCACAAATACAGAATACCGACAGTTTGTAAAATGGGTGCGTGACTCTGTTACCCGCGCACGACTGGCTATTTTAGCAGATGAACTTGGGGAAACCCCAGGAAATAACGGTATTGGAGATTATGCATTTGTGGATTATGATCCAGAAAATATGACTCCCTATGAGCAATATATGTATGATAATTATTACAGCTTTAGTGATGATTACAGTGATCGTAAACTCAACTGGGATATTGATCTAATTACAGATCCTATGGATTATCCAGATGAATACTATGTTGAGGTAATGGATACTATGTATATTCCATTAGAGGAATCTTACAACGGCCAGCGTACTATTGATGTAGATAAATTAGTCTATAAATACAGATATCTTGATATGGAAGCTGCTGCTCGTCAAAATGGTGGGAAGCGTAAAGATTTCATTCGTACAGAAGAAACTAAAATTTATCCTGATACTACAGTATGGATAAAGGATTTTGCATATTCATATAACGAACCTATGCATAATGATTATTTCTGGCACAGTGCTTATGATGATTATCCTGTAGTAGGGGTTAGCTGGCAACAGGCTAAAGCTTTTTGTCAATGGCGTACAGATAATAAAAACTCATATAAGAAACAGAGAGGTCAGGAATTAGTTAATAGGTTCCGTTTACCTAGTGAAGCAGAATGGGAATATGCAGCCAGAGGTGGTTTAGAAGGTGCTACTTACCCTTGGGGTGGTCCTTACACTAAAAATGATAGAGGTTGTTTTATGGCTAATTTTAAACCTTTAAGAGGGGATTATGCTGCAGATCAGGCTTTATATACTGTTGAGGCAGATTCGTATGAGCCTAACGACTACGATTTGTACAATATGGCCGGTAATGTTTCGGAGTGGGTAGGTTCATCTTACGATCCTAATGCATACGAATACATTTCAACTATGAATCCAAATGTAAGTGACTCAAAAAATCAACGTAAAGTTGTAAGAGGAGGATCTTGGAAAGATGTGGCTTATATTATACAAGTAAGTACCCGTGATTATGAGTATGCAGATTCTGCGCGTAGTTATATCGGTTTTAGAACTGTCCAGGATTACTTGGGAGTTGACCAAGATGTAAATACAAGAAAAGGCCCTTCAAGACGTTAATTCAATATTTAATTTCCCCATACATTTAACCTAAATTCAAAATTTAAAATCTAAAAAATAAGATGGCAAAAAAAGGAAGTCTTTCTGTTACAAACATGATTTATGGTTTGGGAGCTGCTATAGTAATTGTAGGAGCTTTATTTAAAATTCAACACTGGCCATATGGGTCAGAGATTCTTACATTGGGGATGGTAGTCGAGGCTTTAGTATTTGCTTATTCAGCATTTGAAAGACCAGCTCAAGATTTAGATTGGTCATTAGTATATCCTGAATTAGCGGGTGATGCTCCAGCAATTCGTCCTAAAAAAACAGTTGAAGTAGTAGAGGAAAAAGGTCTTTTATCTCAAAAGCTTGACGCAATGCTTAAAGATGCACGTATAGATTCTGAGCTTATGACAAGTTTAAGTACTAGCATACGTAGCTTTGAAGGTGCAGCTAAGAATATGGCGCCTACAGCTGAAGCGATGAATTCTACTAAAAAATACAGCCAGGAAATGGCATTAGCAGCTGCTCAAATGGAGTCGCTTAACAGTCTCTACAAAGTACAGGTTGAAACAGCAGGACGTCAAGCAGAAATTAATAATGAAGTTGCTAATAACGCAGGTAAATTAAAAGAGCAAATGGAAAGTTTAGCGACTAACCTTTCATCTCTTAATGGAGTTTATGGTGGAATGTTATCTGCTATGAATAAAAGATAACTGAATTATTTATATAAATTAATTCAGTAGAAAATATACCATTATGGCAGGAGGAACACAGTCCCCAAGACAGAAAATGATTAATCTTATGTATCTGGTATTTATTGCGATGATAGCAATGAATGTAGATAAGGAGATTCTAAATGCGTTTAAAATATTTGACGTAAAATTTACAAGCTCAAATGCTCGATTAGCTGAAGATAATCAATTAGCTATGGCAGGTCTAGAGGCTAAGGCTGAGGAACAGCCTGCTAAATACAGACCGTTGTTAGGTAAAGCTGAAGAGGTTAAGAAAATATCTGATGATTTTTACACCTATTTAGCTAGTATCAAAGATACATTGACAGACGGTATTGATACGAGTAGTTATGCAAATCTTGATAAGACGGCAGTTCTTGATGAGCGCTGGTTTACAGGAGATCGATATACTAAAGAAGGAGATGCTTTCTTAGCTAAAATTGAAAGTTATAAAAGTCAGATGCAGGCTGTTCTTGGTGAAGAATTTGCCGATGTTAACAGAGTTGTTCAAAATACATTTGCTGTAGAACCGCAGACTAATAAGGATGGTAAAGAAATTGCGTGGTTGCGTTATAATTTTGAAGGTTACCCTTTAGCGGCGTCAATTACGCGTTTTACACAGATGCAGAACGATATTAGAACCGCAGAATCTGAAGTATATTCTTCTTTACTTCAAGGTCAATTAAGTAAAGATGTTTCGTTAAGTAATTATCAAGCCATTGTAGTTGCAGATAAAACTGCATTTTTCTCTGGTGAAAATTTTAAAGGTAAAGTAGTATTAGGCCGATTTGATAATTCACTGAATTTTGATAAGGTAGTTATTAATGGAAGCGAAGTAGAAAATTTACAATCTGGTCAGGTTGTATTAGATTTCCCAGCAGGAAATGTGGGAACACGTACTATTACCGGGGAATTAGTATATACTGAAGATGGTGAGCCAAAATCGATTCCTATTTCAAGTGAATACGCGGTTATTAATAGACCTAACTCTGCAACTATTTCTGCAGATAAGATGAATGTGGTATATCGTGGAGTTGCTAACCCTATGACTATTAGTTTTGCGGGAGTTCCAGATAATAGTGTAAGTGCTAGTGGAGCCGGTTTAACCAAACAATCAGGGAGTAGTTATATTATGAATCCAGGTGGAGGAAATGAAGTGACAATTAGTGTTTCTGGTACAATGGCTGATGGATCTAAAGTGAGTGATTCTAAGAGATTCAGAATAAAAGATATTCCAAGTCCAACAGGAACTTTGCGTGGAGAAGATGGGATACTAAAGATGCAACGTAATGCGTTAGAGATATCTACAGTAGGTGCAAAACTTTTAGATTTTGATTTTGATCTGAATCTTAATGTAACTGGTTTCAAATTTAATGTTCCTGGTGAGCCTACAGTGCAGGTTAACGGAAATAAATTAGATTCTAGAGCTAAAGATGTGCTAAGAAGAGCACAACGTGGGTCTACAGTGCAAATCTTTGACATTACTGCTCAGATTTCTGGAAACAGTGGTTACAGACTTAAAAAAGTAGCTCCGGTTCTTATTGAGCTAACAAATTAAAATTTTATTATTATGATCACCCAAAAACTAGCTTTAAGTGCTTTTTGTATGATGATTAGTCTGGCATCATTTGCACAGACTAATATTTTAAATGCAAAAATGCCTGCTCAAATGTTTGAAAAAACAGAAGGGCAAATACAGTTAGATAATGATAAACCCTTGCCTTATGGTTATGTAGATAGCAGGGACGTTCTTTGGGGTAAAAATACCTGGGAGATTGTTGATCTTGATGAGCGTATAAACTTCCCTCTTTATTACCCTGTAGATACAAACAATATTGGTTCTGATAGAAGATCTTTATATGATGTTTTAGTATCAAGTGTTAAAGCTGGTAAATTGGATATTTATGCAGATTCTTACTTTAATCAAAAAATTGAGCTGAATGACATTGCAGCTGCTATGTCACGAGTAGATACTACAGATTTAGGTATCGAGCAGATCAACGCTGGTTATGAAGTAGATGAGCAATATATAGATAGACGTGATATTAGCTCTGCAGATATTGAGCAGTACTGGATACGCGGATATTGGTATTTTGATAAAAGACAAGGGGAGTTAAAGTATCGTCTTATTGGTATAGCTCCTGTTGCACCAGATGTAAACTTTATAGATGATGAAGATCCTATAATGGTTCCATTATTTTGGGTTTGGTATCCTACAGCTCGCGAAATTTTACACGAGGCTAAGGTGTTTAATCCGCAAAACTCAGCTCAGCCTTTATCATTTGATCACTTGCTGAATTCCAGAAGATTTAATGGGGTAATTTATCAAGTAGATAACATTCAAGGAGATCGAGAGGTTAAGGATTATATAGCAGATAATGCTATGATGCAGCTGTTAGAGTCTCAACGTATCAAAGAACAAATACGTAACTTTGAAAGTGATATGTGGAACTACTAATTATATGTTCCTAGTAAATAAAAAAAACGCCTTTATTAAAGGCGTTTTTTTATGTCTTATTTTCACATTATGAAAGAGGTAGATTATATTATTGTAGGTTTTGGACTGGCAGGGATGGCCTTTTGTGATCAATTGAGTAGCACAAAACTTAAGTATGTGGTAATAGATGAGCAGCGGGATGCAGCAAGCAGAGTTGCTGCAGGTTTAATAAATCCTGTTACTCTCAAGCGCTATACAATGCCCTACAAAGGCGAAGAGCAATTTGATCTTGCATCTAGCTATTTTCAGCGGTTAGCAGCGAGCTACGACAAGGAAACTTTTGAAATTTTGCCTGTCCTTAAAATATTTTCTTCAATTGAAGATCAGAATAATTGGTTTGAAGCAAGTGATAAACCTGTATTGAGAAGATTTTTAAATGAAAAATTAGTTAAGAATACTTCAGAGTATGTAGAAGCTCCTTTACAGTTAGGGGAAGTGAATGAATCATTACGAATCAAAATCCCGCAATTGTTAGATGCTTACATCAATTCTTTAAAAAGTAAAGCGCTTTACTATTCTGAAAATTTTGATCACAGTGCAATTAAATTCAATACAGATTCCACAGTGACTTATAAAAATTTTATTGCGAAGCGTATCGTATTTGCAGAAGGATTTGGGATTAAGAATAATCCATTTTTCAATAAACTGCCGTTGGTAGGAAATAAGGGCGAATATTTAATTATTAAAGCTCCTGATTTAAACATATCGGAAGCATTAAAATCATCTTTTTTCATTATTCCTTTAGGAGGTGACTATTACAAAGTAGGAGCCACATTCAATTGGAAAGAAAAAGATACTATACCCACTACCGAAGCACGTGATGAATTACAAAGTAAGTTAGAGAAGGTAATTACATGCACTTATACCATTGAGAAACAAGAAGCAGGTATGCGGCCTACCACAGGTGATCGTCGACCTTTGATAGGCGTGCATCCAAAATATCCTCAATTAGCACTTCTCAACGGTCTTGGAACGCGTGGAACTATGATGTCTCCATACCTTGCACAGGTTTTGTTTGACTATCTTGAGAAAGGTATTCCGCTTGATGATGAAGTGTCTATACTTAGATTTCCTAAGAAGCTCGTGTAGTTCCTTTAGCTTTCTTTTCGTCGTAATTGAAAAAAAAGTTGATCCAGATATTGCGACTTAATCGCATAATCAACGGCGCAAATACCAGGAGCGTGGCAATTATAGAAATAAAACCTGCTACTAATCCTGCACCTATAAAGAAGTGTGTGATAACAAAAGCAGCCACTGCAAATGCAATACCTACCCCATAGCTTACATACATAGCGCCGTAGAAAAAGGAGGGCTCTATTTTAAACTTTGTATTGCAATGAAGGCAGCGCTCGTGCATTTTTAAAGTATCTGTAAGTATGTATGGATTGGGATTTTGATACATACTTTTTAGTTGACATACCGGGCAAGTACCAGTAAATATGCTATATAACGGATTTCCTTGGAGAAGTTTTTTCATAATATTAATGTACGGTACGTACCGTCTTTTTTGTGTATCTAAAGTTACAAAAATCGATAATGTTTAAGTGATGAAAGTCCGGCATTTAATAATAACTTTGCGCCTTAAAATTTAGAGCATGTTAAACATTCACAACCTCTCTGTATCTTTTCAGGGAGAATACCTATTTGAGGAAGTTACATTTAGACTTGGTGAGGGAGATCGAGTAGGATTAGTGGGTAAAAATGGAGCGGGTAAATCTACGATGTTGCGTATTATTTCACGTGAACAAGAGTATGATACGGGTCAGATAGCTACAGATAAAGACATACAGATAGGTTTTCTAAAACAAGATATTGATTTTGTTGAAGGGCGTACTGTTTTAGAAGAATCTTATGAAGCATTTGAGCTCATTAAGAAGCTCGAAATTCGTCTTGAAGAAATAAATATTGAATTAGCAGAGCGCACAGATTACGAGAGTGATTACTACCACGATTTAATGGTAGAACTTAATGAGGTGCAACATCAATACGAGATTCACGGAGGTTATAGCTATCAGGGAGAGACCGAGCGTATTCTTATGGGACTTGGTTTTAATCGTGAGGATTTCAATAAAATTACCGATACCTTCTCCGGAGGATGGCGTATGCGTATTGAATTAGCAAAATTACTACTTCAAAATAATGATGTCTTATTATTAGATGAGCCAACAAACCACTTGGACATCGAGTCAATAATATGGTTAGAAGGATTCTTACGTAATTATCAAGGAGCTGTTGTAATTGTATCTCACGATAAGATGTTCTTGGACAATGTTACAAATAGAACCATTGAAATATCACTGGGTAAAATTTATGATTATCCAAAACCTTATTCAACGTATCTCGTATTGCGTCAGGAAATGCGTGAGCAACAGATGGCGGCTCAAAAGAATCAGCAGAAAGAAATAGAACATACCGAGAAGTTAATTTCTAAATTTAAGGCAAAAGCTTCAAAAGCAACAATGGCGCAGTCTCTGGTTAAGAAGCTTAACCGAATGGATGTAATTGAAGTTGATGAAGACGATAATAGTGTAATGACTCTTAATTTTCCGGTTTCTGTTGTTCCTGGTAAAGTGGTAGTTGAAGCAGAAGGAATAAGAAAGAGTTATGGAGACAAGGCTGTTTTAAATGGGATTGATCTTCTTATAGAACGCGATAGCAAAACTGCATTTGTAGGTCAAAACGGTCAAGGTAAATCCACACTGGCAAAAATCATCGTTGATGAAATTAGCTATCAAGGAAAGCTTAAGTTGGGACACAATGTGCAAATAGGATATTTTGCACAAAATCAGGCAGATCACCTGGATGGTAGTAAAACTGTTTTAGATACTATGATCGATGCTGCAAATGAAAAGAACAGAAGTAAAGTTCGTGATATTTTAGGGTCTTTCCTCTTTAGAGGGGATGAAGCTGAAAAATATGTGCGTGTACTTTCAGGAGGTGAGCGTAACCGTTTAGCGCTGGCTAAGCTTATGTTACAACCCTTTAATGTTCTTGTGATGGATGAGCCTACCAATCACTTGGATATAAAATCCAAGAATGTTTTAAAAGAAGCTCTTAAAAATTTTGAAGGTACTTTATTGCTAGTTTCTCACGATAGAGATTTTTTACAAGGTCTTACTTCTACAGTTTACGAATTTAGAGATCATAAAATAAAGGAATATCTTGGAGACATTGACTATTACCTTGAAAAACGTGCAGTTGAAAATCTTAGGGATATTGAGAGAAAAGATCCTAAGGTTAAGGTAAAGGAAGCGGCTCCCAAGGTGGAATACAAAGACCAGAAAAAAGTAAAGTCTTTGAATAACCAACTTAGTAATATTGAATCTGATGTTAATAAGCTGGAACGTGAGATTAAGAAAATGGATGCTGACCTAGCGGCAGATTACGATAAAACAAGTGCGAAACCAGACTTCTTTGCTAAGTATGAGTCTAATAAGAAAAAGATTGAACAACTTATGGCTAAATGGGAGGAAGTATCTGAAGAATTAGATCTTTATAATTAGCACTTTATTTATATTAAATTTAACAAAATAGATAGTACAGTGCAGGTATTTTTGCTACTTATGGTAGTTTCTTAAAAAATACTTAATGCTTAAAGCTGTACGACTGATTATAGGTTTAGTAATACTTGCAATCGCTCTTGCGATTGGGTATTCAATTGCTAACAGAGATAAAGATATTCCTGTTAAAATCGACAAAGTAGTTAAAACTGTTTTTGTTGAAGAAGTTAAAAACGACACTGTTTCTATTGTAATTCCTGCAAATGGCAATCTAGTTGCAAAAAACCGACTAGAATTATATGCAGAGGTACAAGGAATATTTAGATCCAGTGCGCACGATTTTAAAGTTGGTCAAGCCTATAATAGAGGAGAAACCCTTCTCAATCTAGATTCATCAGAATACTACGCATCTGTACAAGCTGCAAAAAGCGAGTTGTATAATCTGGCAACTTCTATAATGCCAGATTTACGACTGGATTATCCTGAAATTTTTCAGAAATGGCAAACCTATCTTGACGGTTTTGACATTAATAAATCTACACCACAATTACCCGAAACTTCATCTCAAAAAGAGCGCTACTTTATAACAGGTCGCGGATTGTATTCAGCGTACTACAATGTGAAAAATTTAGAACAGCGATTAGGGAAGTATCGTATTACGGCTCCGTTTTCAGGAATTCTAACCGAAGCGCTAGTTAATAAAGGAACTCTTGTAAGATCGGGACAGAAACTAGGTGAATTTATAGACACGTCTGTATATGAACTCGAAGTTTCTATAGGTAAAAAATTTAGTGATCTTCTGAGTATAGGTGAGAACGTTAATCTTACAACTGTTGATGGCACTAAAGAATATACCGGGAAAGTTGTGCGTGTAAATGGCAGAGTAGATCAAACCACACAGACTATTAAAGTATTTATTGAACTTGAAGGGTCAGACTCTTTAAAAGAAGGAATGTTTTTGCAAGCTAACTTAGATGCTAGAGATGAGCTTGAAGCGATAAGTGTTCCAAGACAGCTACTGGTAGATAATTCTCAAATTTATATTGTTAAAGATGGCCTTCTTGATCTTATAGAAGTTAATCCAGTTTATTTTTCAGATAAAGAAGTGGTAATAAAAGGTATTCCTGATGGCACTAAATATTTGGCTAAATCTGTACCCGGAGCATATGCTGGTATGCGGGTAAAAGTCTATGATGAAACTACTAACACAGAAGATACGGAATAGTTTTTATGAAGAATTTAATAAGTTATTTCATAAAATACAGTGTAGCCGTAAATGTGGTTATAATGGCTTTTGTGATTTTTGGAATCATTGGAGTTTTGAGGATGAAGTCCTCATTCTTTCCATTAATTGACTCGCAGATTGTAACTATAAGTGTTACCTATCCGGGAGCTTCTCCGCAAGAAATAGAAGAGGGGATAATACTTAAGATCGAGGATAATTTAAAAGGACTAGTTGGGATTGATCGTGTAACATCTACTTCACGCGAAAATGGAGGTAGTGTCACTATAGAAATTGATCAAGACGAGGATATAAATGTAATTCTTGCTGAAGTAAAAAATGCGGTAGATCGGGTTCCTAGTTTTCCTACGGGAATGGAGCCTCTGGTTGTTGCAAAAGAAGAGGCTATACGGCAAACCATTGGATTTGCGGTAAGTGGAGAAACTATAGATCTGGCAACCCTAAAGCAAATAGCAAGATCTATAGAATACGATCTGCGGGCTATGGACGGAATCTCGCAAATAGAAATAAGTGGATATCCAGATGAAGAAATAGAAATCGCTGTGCGCGAGAATGATTTACTCGCTTATGGATTAACTTTTACTGAAGTTTCTCAAGCCGTATCCAGAGCAAATATTCTTACAACAGGGGGGAATATTAAAACAGAGAAAGAAGACTATTTAATACGAGCAAATAATCGAGCTTATTATGGCGATGATCTAACTAATTTAATTGTACGTGCAAATCTAGATGGCTCTTTAGTTAGATTAGGAGATGTTGCAGTAGTACGAGATCGGTTTTCAGAAACTCCCAGTGCATCTTATTTTAATGGAAACCTTGCTGTAAATGTTGAAATTAGTAATACTAATAATGAAGATTTACTCACTACAGCAGAGCAGGTTAAAGAATATATAGAAGATTTTAATGCGAAATATGATGCGGTAAAAATAGATATTACCTCAGACTCTTCAATACGTCTCGAGCAGCGTACAAATTTACTAGTAGTCAATGGGGCAGAAGGAATTTTGCTGGTAATGCTTTTTCTATCTTTCTTTTTAAATACACGTCTTGCTTTTTGGGTGGCTGCAGGTATTCCGGTAGCTTTTTTAGGTATGTTCATCTTTGCAGGAAGCTTCGGAGTTACTATAAACGTTTTGTCGCTCTTTGGGATGATTATCGTTATAGGTATACTCGTAGATGACGGAATTGTAATTTCAGAGAATATCTACCAGCATTATGAAATGGGTAAAACACCTATACGTGCTGCAATAGATGGTACAGTAGAGGTTATTCCACCTATAATTTCAGCAATTATTACTACTGTTCTGGCATTCTCCACATTTTTATTTCTCGATAGCCGCATCGGTGAATTCTTTGGAGAAGTATCCACAGTTGTAATTCTCACCCTTGTAGTTTCTCTAGTGGAAGCTTTAATCATATTGCCTGCGCATATTGCGCATAGTAAGGCTTTGGTACGAGAATCAGAACTGGATATATCTAAGAAGAAAGGTATAGAAAAGTTTATGTATAAACTGCGTTACTTCAATAGAAAGGGAGATCAGTTTATGAGTTATATGCGCGATAAAATTTATACGCCGGCATTACGATTTACTCTTAGAAACCAGCTTATCTCTTTCAGTATTATAGCAGCATTTTTAATACTTACCATAGGATCTATAATGGGAAGTGTGATAGGTGTCACTATATTTCCTAGTATTGCCAGTGATACCGTTTCTATAGAGCTTTTAATGCCCGAAGGAACAAATCCGCAGCGTACCGATAGTATTATTACGATGGTAGAAGAAGCCGCCTGGCGTGTAAATGAAGACTACACAAGCAGACAAACTGATAATATGCAGGTGGTAGAAAACATAATTAAAAGAGTAGGACCGGGTAATAATAAAGCTTCTCTGCGCATAAATTTATTGCCTGGAGAATTCAGAGATTTTTCTTCACCAGATATTACAAACTCAATACGTGATGAAGTAGGTGAGGTTTATGGTGTGGAGCGGTTGACGTTTGGGTCTGGAGGTAACTTTGGAGGAAGTCCTATATCTATTTCCTTACTAGGTAACAACACAGAAGAACTTGAGGCAGCCAAAGATGAGCTACGTGCAAATCTTGAAAATAATGCCCTGTTACGTGATGTAGTAGATACAGATCCTGAGGGAATAAAAGAAATACAGATAGAATTAAAGGAAACAGCATATACATTAGGTTTAGACCTAAGTAGTGTGATGACTCAAGTGCGTAGTGGTTTTTTTGGTACACAAGCACAGCGGTTTCAGCGGGGTCAAGATGAGATACGTGTATGGGTACGTTATGATCGCAGTGACCGTAGTAGTTTAAATGACTTAGATGATATGCGTATTATTACACCTGGTGGAGAGCGCATTCCATTAAGTGAGATTGCAACTTATACAATTTCCCGGGGAGATGAATCTATAAGCCACCTCGAGGGACAGCGTGAGATACAGGTTAATGCAGACATGGCAGATCCTAATGGCAGTACCACCGATATTTTAGCCGAAATTAAAGCGACCGTAATTCCTGATATTTTATCTAAATATCCTACGCTATCAGTTTCTTATGAAGGGCAGAACCGGGAGGCAGAAAAATTAAGCAGCTCTGCTAACGAAGTTATTTGGGTGATATTGTTTCTAATTTATGCGACAATAGCGTTTACCTTCCGTAGTTATAGTCAGCCTTTTCTATTATTATTTATGATTCCATTCAGTATTATAGGAGTAGCTTGGGGGCATTACATACACGGGTTCCCTATAAATGTACTTTCAGCCTTAGGTATCATTGCGCTTATAGGAATTATGGTAAACGATGGTCTTGTACTTATAGGTAAGCTCAACGGATATCTAAAAGATGGGATGAAATTTGAGGAAGCAATATTTGAGGCGGGACGTTCACGATTTAGAGCAATCTTCTTGACCAGTATAACTACAATTGCGGGGCTTGCTCCTTTATTATTGGAAAAAAGCAGACAAGCTCAATTTTTAAAACCTATGGCGATTTCAATTTCCTATGGTATAGGTATCGCAACGGTATTAACCTTACTTATGCTTCCGCTGTTATTATCTATGTCAAACTGGATCAAAACAAAGTCTATTTGGGTGCGTACAGGTAATGAGCCAAGCAAAGAGGATGTTGAACGCGCTATTAAAGAATTAAAAGAGGAAGATGAAGAGCATTAATCTGAAAGTTGTAGTTATAAGTTGCTTCATTTTTACCAATAGCCTTTTGAGCTTTGGTCAGGATGAATTTCTTTCGAGATCTGAAGCGATAGCGTTAACCCTAAATAATAATTACGGAATCGCTATTGCAGATAATAATGTACTCGTATCTGAGAATAATGCAGATTTATTAAACTCAGGTTATTTGCCTACCGTATTTGGGTTGGCAGGAATGAATTATACAGTAGAAGATCAACGTACAGATCGTGATGACGGCGAGTCATTTGTTCTGGAAGGGGCGCAGTCAGAAAGCTATAACGCTTCTGTAAATCTAGATTATACCCTTTTTGACGGACTGGGAAGACTTTATAATTTTAAGCGTTTAAAAGAGAGCTATAATCTTTCTAAGCTTGAAGCGCGAGAAACAATCGAGAATACGATGCTGCAACTGTTTTCGGTTTATTTTGAGGTTGCGAGGCTTACCGAAAATGTCGAAATTTTAGAACAGACTCTTGAAATATCTAAAAATAGGGTAAAACGTGCCGGATATCAATTTGATTATGGTCAAAATACAAAGTTAGAAGTGCTTAATGCTGAAGTTGATGTGACTAATGATAGTATCAACTTAATGAATACACGTCAATCTCTTTTGAATACAAAGAGAGACCTCAATGTAGTACTTGCTCGTGATCTGAAGCTTAATTTTAATGTGGATACACTGGTATCATTTATTCCTAAATTGGAGCTTGATTCCTTTTTAGAAATGGCGAAGGAAAATAATGTAAGACTATTGCAGAGTAATTCTAACATAGCCCTTAGTGAATATGACATACGCATCTCTAAAGCACAATTTTTACCTACTGTAGGGCTTACTGGTTCATATGGATGGAATGAATCTATAAGTCCGGCTTCTGCTTTTTTTACCGGTAGTACTCGACAAAATACAGGGTTTCAGGGTGGGCTTAACTTACGATGGAATCTATTTGATGGAGGATCAAGTGTTACTCAGCTAAAAAATGCCAAAATCTTAAAAGACAACCAAATTCTCCTTAAGCAGCAAGTAGAGATTGAAGTGCAGCGAGATATTGCAAATGCACTGGGTAATTATGAGAATTTAATAGCGGTTTATAATATCCAGGAGCAAAACGTAGTTACTAATAAAAACAATTTTGAACGATCTAGAGAGCGGTTTAATCTCGGTCAGATAACTTCTATTGAGTTTAGGCAGGCACAGATAAATTTGATTAATGCCGAAACAAATAAGAATCTTGCAAAATACGAAGCGAAACTAGCAGAATTACAATTGCTACAACAAGTAGGACAGTTGTTAAATATCCAATTTTAATGGAAGAGCATTTTTTTCAATGTCCGTATTGTTGGGAAGAGATATCGATGTTGCTTGATGTGTCTGTCTCTCATCAAGTATATGTTGAAGATTGTGAAGTTTGTTGTAATCCTATTGAACTTACTGTAGCTTATGAAGATGTTGTTTTAACTACGTTTTCGGCCCAGAGTATCGAGCAATAAAGCTTTACCCTTAACCTGTGAGTTAGGGAGTAATTAAATATTCCGTAATTATTATATTTACTGAAACGCCCCCTCAAATGCTTTTAAATTTCAATTTATCTGATAATGCTATAGGTTACATTGTTGAAGGAGCAATGAACTATTCAGCTATAAACGAATTAAAAGCCGCCATTTTAAAAAAGTTTGAAGAGCACGAGACTATAAATTTATATCTGGAAGATAATAATATTAACCGTTTTACGCTCGACGCTGTTTTTATTGCAGGTATATTTCCTATGCAGCACAAGCACAGGCTTAATAAGATAGCAATTGTAACTAATAGAAAATGGATTCACGCAATTACGAACGTCAATAAATCTATTTTGGGTAAAGATTTTAAAAACTTTACAGTAGATCGACGTTTAGAAGCAATAGAATGGATTTCTTCTAGTTAATCTAAAGCAGTAACCGTTTTAAGCATTCCCTCTTTTAAGTTTATCCATAAATAATTAAAGAACGACTTTGTCTGATTTCTGGTAACTTCACCTGAACCTTCTTTAAAACCTGAATCCTCATTTTTACTTGTTTTAGCTATAAAAATATTAGCAACAGTAGAAGCAAACCATTTTTTCTTTTGCTTTTCTTTATTCAGAATACTTACTTTAAAATCATCATAAGTCATTTGCATATCTATGTGTGAATTGTAGTTATCGCCATAAATAGTAAAATAGGTATGTTCTAAATTTCCTTGCAGTTCTACCCCTAAATTAGGCGATGTAAAAGTGTCAAGATTAGTAACTGGCAGCTTGCTTACACTACCTACAAGATAAAATTTATCCTGAGGGTTTTGAACGTCAAATTCCCACTCTAGACTCATCGGACTTTGCTTCATAAAAATAGCTTTTATGTCTATTTTGGTTTTTTTCTCCTGCTGGCTATAGGTATTTCCTATGTTTGTTAAATTAGCGTTGAGGTTTTTAAAATTTATTGAGCCAGGTTTAGATTGAGTATTTACTTTTTCAGTATAAATGATAGAACCATTTTTGATTTTTAAGGAATCTATCATTAAGTCAAAATTAAGTTCTCTCAACATTTGTGAATACAGCGGTTTAGTAGTGAGATCATCAGGGAGTAATTTATCTCTATAAATATCTAAAGCAGGTTCTACTAAGATCATTGAGGGCGCATTCATATAAAATCTTCCGGTGCGATCACCATATTTTAAAGAATCGATTACAATTTGCTTGATTTTTAAATCAACATGATCTCGTTCTTTATCAATGCGATTGCTTAATTGCTTGCGTGAGATCGAGGTTTTTAATTGAGTATTAGTTAATTGTAAAGAAGAACCATCCCAATGAACATGATCTACGGTAAGATTATCAAATTCATTCATTTGATAAAATAACGATTCATAACTAATATCTATCTGCTTGTAATTGAAGGGTCTTGTTATTGTTTCAGTAATTGTGGGGCTTATATGCTCAAGTTTCAGATTAAAGTGAGCCGTTTTAAGAAGGAGCTCTTCCGTTTTCGGCTTGAATATTTGGATATAATTTGTCACTAATTTAAATTCATCAATTTGAAACGTACTATTTAAGTTTTCAGACTTTATAGGATTTGTTACAGAGCTGTCTTGTTTTGTTTTATTTTTTTTCTTGGCTTGTTGATAGTGAGAAAGACTGTCGGCGTGAATAGTGATTTTTTTAAAATGAATATTTTTATTTTTAAAATAATCCCAATGATCAAGGCCGCGCAAAGACACACTTGCGTTACTTACTTCACTTCTTGGCATAGAGTCGTTTGCTTTTATGCGCACAGTTGCATTAGTCATACTCGCATTGCCACCCCAACTATCAATATCGATATCTTCGTATTCAAGAATAATTGAAGCAGGTAGATCATTTTTTATGATTTCCTGAAGTTGATTTTTTAAATAGGTATTGAGTAAAATAGCTGCAGCTCCTAAGATTGTAAATAGGGCGAAAAGAGTAAGTAGTAGTTTTTTCATTTGGACTAAAGGTATCTATATTTCAGCGCATTAATGTTAGTGAAAATATAATTTTAGAAAATCTGTAAAATATTTTTAAAAAGGCCTTGTGAGAACCAAAGAAGTGTTCTATATTTGCCGTCCAATATCGCGGGATAGAGCAGTAGGTAGCTCGTCGGGCTCATAACCCGAAGGTCACTGGTTCGAGTCCAGTTCCCGCTACTAGTAAAACCAAGGCTTCACAGAAATGTGAAGCCTTTTTTTATGGACTAGGTACAACATAGGTACAACATTTTGCTGTTTTTCTTGAATACTTTTAGTTTGTTATATTTTGGTCTCAAATGCCTATATATTCTATTTTCCTTGCTTTGTTTTCATAAAATTTGGTATTCGTAAACACTCAGCCCATTCCCCTATGATCCGTGAAAAACTGTATTACGGGGGGAAAGCGCTTGATTATAGAGGTCTTGGACACGACCCCCAAAACTTCCTATTCCCATTCCACTTGTCCGCTTATTCCCGAAAAAGTCGGGAAGCGGTCAAACTCCATTTCAATCTACAATTTTAAAGTCAAGTCCGCCTTAAATCATACTTCTGATGGATAATATAGTTTCATAACTCGGTAAGCACATTCCCCTGCATTACGCGAAAAAGCTTCATTTCGGGAATAGCGCTTCCCTATAATAATCTTGGACACAACTCTAAAGCTTCCGTTTTCCATTCCACTTGCCCGCTTCCCGAGAAAAGTCGGGAAGCGGGCAAACTGCATTCCAACCTACACCTTTAAAGTCAAGTCCGCTTTAAATCCTGCATAATCATAATAAATCGCAATAATAAATCCCCTCAGCACATTCCCCTACATTCCACGCTCGCCTGCTGAAAAAGCAGGCAACCACTACACTTCGGGCAAAGAGCTTCACTACACAAGTCTTGGACACAATTCCCAATTTCAGCTTTCCATTCCGCTAACCCTTCCCGCTTCTCTGGGAAGGAACACTTCATTCCAGAGCCAAAATTGTGTATTAAGTCCGCTTTTACATCGGAAAGCCATCGGCTTGATTTTCTTGACAGGATTTTCGGCGCGGCCTTCTTGAGCCCTCACTCGAAAGTCCTTAAAAACCAAACCGCTGTCTTACACATTTTAAGGGGTTTATAATGGATAAAGCCTTTGTTGTTTTTCGGGTCATCGAAAAACAGGCACGACATAACCAGTTCTAATTTAACCACAGCCTCTTATTTCGCTTAACTGTCGGTACGCTCAAACGCAACTGCGTTTAAAAGAATTGCTAATGCCCTTATGGAACTTGTCAAGACTATACAAGTTTTAGTGAAAAATAAGGTTTCTACTTCCTTGAAAATCCAAGGATTTTTCTACGTCGCAAACACACCTGATTTATTCCCTAAAAGTCTTGACAAAACCCACTCTATCCATTGTGCGATGCACAGAAGAAAAGAACAAACACCCCTTAAAATTTAATCTGTTTTAAATCAATAGGGGAAATACAAATCACTTAAATATTTTATTATGACTACTATTAGAAATCACGTACAATTGATTGGAAACGTTGGACAAGAGCCAACAATCACGAACCTTGAAAGCGGTAAGAAAGTAGCTCGTTTTTCATTAGCCACAAACGAGTATTACAAAGACAGCAAAGGCGAAAAGCAAACGGACACTAATTGGCATACCGTAGTAGCTTGGGGTAAAACTGCTGAAATCGTTGAGAAATTTGTTGAAAAAGGCAAAGAAGTAGGAATTACAGGGAAACTAAAGACCCGAACCTACACCACCGATGATGGCAACCAACGCTATGTAACGGAAGTTGTAGCCGATGAAATCCTTTTACTTGGAAGCAAAAACGACAAGTAAACTTCAAAATTATAGAGGACGTTCCTCTCGAAAGTTGCGCCCTCTTTTTCATTATTCACACATTTAAATATATTCACAATGAAAGCACAAGTTAACGAAATAAAAGAGCGATTGCAATATTTTACGGGAACGGAAATGTTCTATCAAATCCCATTATTGCGAACCCGTTTTACGGACGGATTGAAATATTTATCGGAAGCAGCAGAATGTTTTTGGCTCATTACAGACACGTCCGTAATTGCAAAAAGTCTGATGAACCGAAGCGAATTTATCACAATCGATTTTAAAAGATTGCCCGAAGAAAAACAAGATTATTCGGGATATGAAGCCGAGATAATTTACAGCGATGGCAACGATAATATTTTAGAAAAACACGATTATCGATCAACCGATTTTCCACTCGATGAACTGCGGTTATTTTTTGTAAATGATACGCTGATGTTACCAAGCGAATACTAAAATTTTGAAGTTATGATTTACATTAAATTTCAAGATTTGAGCGAGGAAAAACAAGAGGAACTCTTACAGGTTTCGAGAGAACACGTTACACATCTTTTTGGGGAATCTATTCAAAAATATGTTGACGAAACTGGTGCAGATTATGAAAAGTTAATAGATGAAGAAATGATTAAAAATCTATACACCTACGATTATGTTTTCAATATCTGACTCATTAAGATTATATGTGGAACACCTCTGAAATTCCAGGGGTGTTTTTATTTTGAAACAAATCCAAGTCAATAAAAAAGCGTATCTTTATGTCGCTAGAATTCAGCATTCAAATTTACGTAGGGTTATCCACTTTTCGACTTTCGCCGATACCCTTACACATCGAAAAATAACATACTGGAAAATCATTTTCCTTGAAAATGGCAATCGGCTTTTTAGCCGGATTGTATGGATTTTTGTCCCGCGAGCGGGACGAAAAGGAATAGCAAGAGGGTAACACGCTGCGCGATGTTTTGGATTCCTTTTCGTTTTTAAATAGCTGATTATCAAAAATTTAAATATCTTTTAATTTTTTAACAATCAACGATTTGCGACAAACGGGCTAAGAACGCCCACTTTTAGGGATGATTTTGCGACAAATCGGCGAAATATGGACTCATATACTGGAATTAGATTTAAAAAGGAAACCGCAAAACGTTTCCAAACATTCTCGCGTACTTACTTCAAATCGCACACTGAAGCAATGTCCACAATGCTCGATTTTTTCTTTTACAACGAAATATCGCCAAAGGAAAAATTAGGACCAACAGGACGAACTATTGAGGCTAAATTACTCAAAAGAATCAATGCGGTTATTGCAATAATGCGAGACGTAGAAAAGACACAAACCAAACCTACGGTGGCTATGATTCAGTCCCTTTTTGAGACCGAAGAGCCAACCAAAAAACCGCTGATTGTAGAAAAGAAATATGCCGAAGAAAAGAAGGAAATCCGTTTTCGAGAAAAGAAAAATCAAAGCAACCAACTCTAAATTTTAGAGCTATGTACATTACGATAACACCTCAAAAATTAGGCAACAATTATTCACAAAGTTCAGCAGATTTTGTAGGCTATTTGGAAAAGGAAAATCAAGGTTTGGAACAGCACGAAATGGAACATTTTTTCAATCAATATGGCGATGAGATTTCCGCTGAAGAAGTGGTCAAAGAAATTGATGGAAACACCGCAAAATTAAAAAAGAAAGAACCCAAGTTTTATTCGATTACGGTTAGTCCTTCAAAATATGAATTGCGAAAACTTCAAAACAATAGTCAAGATTTAAAAACCTACACCCGTGAGCTGATGAAAGATTATGTTGCCAGCTTCAATAGGGAAATAAACGGGCGACCTATAACCATCGATGACATAAAATACTATGCGAAAATTGAACACCAAAGAACATTCAAGGGAACAGATTTTCAGATAAAAGAGAACCAACCGTTCGCAACAAAAATACTTCAGCTGAAAACCGAAATCAGAAACATTAAAGAAGGACGAGCTGAAGGGAATATTAAAAGGATGGGAAAGGAAATTGCCAAATTGGAACGCCAAGCACCACATCAGCAAAATGGAAAACGAATTGTCCAGGGAATGGCGAAAGATGGAAACCAAAGTCATATCCATATCATCGTGAGCAGAAAGGATGCTTCTAATACGGTCAGTCTTTCGCCTGGAAGTAAACACAAAGCTTCTGAAGTTGAAATGCACGGCAAAAAGGTAAAGCGTGGTTTTGATAGGGATGCCTTTTTCGCCAAAGCGGAAAAAACGTTTGACAAAACTTTTGGCTACAAACGCAACTTTGCCGAGACCTACAAAGCAAAAAAAGATTTTGTAAAGAATCCCAACCTGTATTTCGCCGCCTTGATGAAATTACCAGCCAATGAAAAAGCTTTGGCTTTCAAAATGATTACCAAAAGTGGCTTGCCAATTGTTCCAAGTATTCCAGTCAGTCAAGCACAAATCGCACTTCGTGTTTTCAAACGATTAAGACGTGGTGCTGAAGTGGCCATTAAATCAAGTTCAATAGGAATTTAGCGTATGGAAATAGACAATCTCATAACGATACTCTCAATTATTGGTGTGGCCAGTACTGTTTTCTATGCGATATTTAGAGTGAGCAAGTATGCACTTTTCTTGAATTTCTTAATGCTTTCCTGCTTAATTTTCTATTTAACTGAACAGAACGAATTAGTATCGCTATTACTTTATCTGGTGTGTCCTCTAATGTTAATTAATATAGGACTGTATGTTTTTTTGCATAAAACTGAAAGCTTGCAAAATGGCGATAAAAAGTATCAAGTCAATTTTGCTACGACTAAAGGAAATTTCAAGTTAGATAATATTAAACGTGGCGCATCCATCATCGGATCTGCAGGAAGTGGAAAGACCGAAAGTGTAGTGTATGGATTTTTAAAACATTTCCGGAAAGAGCACTTCTGTGGAATCATTCACGACTACAAGGATTTTGAATTAACCGAAATGGCGTATCCGCTTTTCAAGGATAGCGATATCCCGTTTAAGGTCATTTCCTTCGATAAAATCATCCATAGGGTAAATCCTATTGCACCACGCTATTTAGAGAACGAGGAAAGCGTAAATGAGGTGTCACGAGTATTAATCGAAAACCTTTTGGAACAAAGGGAAAGTGGAACAACCGGAACGACAAAATTCTTTAACGATGCAGCTGAAGGCTTGATTGGAGGATTGATTTGGAAACTGAAAACGGACTATCCCAAATACTGTACGTTACCGCATCTAATAGCCATTTATCAAATACTCGATACCGACAGCCTTATCCAGTTTTTGGAAACAAATACCACATCGAGAGCGATGGCAGACGCTTTTATTAGTGGTAAGGATTCCGATAGACAGACCGCTGGTGTAAAAAGCACATTGGCAAACGCCCTGAAACGAATTAGCACACAACGCATTTTTATGGCATTGTCCGCAGACGAAGTGCCCTTGAATATCAATAGCGAAGAAAACCCTGCAATCATTTCTGTAGTGAACAATCCAAAATATGAGACATCCTATTCGCCAGTAATTGCCACAATCATTCACACCATTACCAAGCAAATGAGCGTTAGGAATTCCAGACCCTCGTTTTTACTAATGGAAGAAGCGCCGACAATTCGGCTATTAAATATGCATCGTATTCCAGCAACTTTAAGAAGTTATGATATTGCTACCATCTACGTAATGCAGGACAAAATCCAGAACGATATGATGTATGGCGACAAAGCAAGCAAAGCAATATTAAGCAATTTATCCTATCAATTTTTCGGCAAGGTCAACGACCCAGATACTGCCAAATATTACGAACGCTTTTTTGAAATCATCAAAGACCCAACTAAAAGCATAAGCCGTGGCCATAATCTCGATTTTGATACCCGAATCACAACGGGCGAAAAAGAGATACCGAAGATAAGAGCAGACGTTTTCTTTCGATTAAAACAGGGCGAATTTATAACCTATGCTGATGGTAAGGATAAGAAAGTGCAGTTTAAATTGTCAAGAATACAGCGGCAGCTTCCTGAAGAATCCAAGCAATATTCTCAGGCAGATTTATCTACTAATTTTGATAGAATTTATGATGAGGCGAAGTCGATATTTAATTGAAATTTGATGTGAATTTTCAAAGAATATTTTATCTGTTAAGAATAAACAATGATTTCTTTTGGCATCAAGCTAATTTTATTGCATTATTAGAGTTTAAAAATTCGGCAATTTATGACTAAAGGGGCAAGATTTCTTAGAGCAGATTTACACATACATTCATACGGGGAATTTGGATCTTACGATGTTAAAGATACCGCAATGACACCAGAGGCGATTGTTGATACCGCCATCGCGAAAGGATTGAAGATTATTAGTATTACTGACCATAATGAGATATTTAATTCAAATACAGCGATAAATTACGCTGCAGATAAGGATATTTTGGTCATTCCCGGAATTGAAGTAACCACTACGCAAGGTCATTTGCTATTGTACTTCGACACTTTTCAAAATTTAAGGTCATTCGCTGGTAAATTAAATATAAGTGAGGATAAGAAAACCACTACACAAGGAATCGTAGAGTGTTTGGATTTTGCCCATCAATGTAGTGGTGTTGGCATATTAGCTCACATCGAACTTGATTCAGGTTTTGAAAAAACTATTGGGCGGTTTGGTCCGCCTATTGAAGAAATTTTTAGCCACCCAAACCTTTTAGGACTTGAGATATCCAAAAAAGAAAATTTCCATTTTTATTCCAATAGCGATGAAGATGCGAATAGGAAGAGGCTTGTGGGGCTGAGGCGCGACAATTTATTAATGGATGATGACCAAATCCTTCCTAAATTGATGGGTTCAGATTCCCATAATTTAAATAAGTTGGGAACCAATGCCGAAGGAAATGAAAAGTTGACCAGGATAAAAGTTGATGAACTAAATTTCCACGCCTTTAAGGTTGCGCTGTTGAGCCACGAATCAAGAATTCGACTGGAAGATTTTATACCTGAGCAACGACCGGTATTTAATAAGATTTTTATAGAAGGTGGATTATTAGATGAAATGGATATAGACCTAAGTCCTAATTTAACCTGTATAATTGGCAGTAGAGGTGCGGGAAAGTCAACCTTATTAGAAACTTTACGAGAAACATCAGGGAATCAATCTTCTTCAAAGGTTGTTGATTCCGATGTGTGGCCTCAGAAAATAACACTTCAATATACTGATGAAGCTGGGCAAACTATTGAATTTTCAAGAGAAAAGAATAATGGTACTCAGAATATAACAGACCCTATAAATGGAATATCACGTGTTGAAATTGAAAGTTATGGTCAAGGCGAAACAGCTGATACTATACAGCACAGCGATGAAAACCCAACGGTTTTGATAGATTTTCTTGATGGGTTTTTAGACTTAAAACCCCTCATTTCCGAAGATAAAGAAATCATCACAGATCTGCTCGAAAACCAAAGCGATGCCAGAAAATTAAGACTCGAATTACTAAGTCTTGATGAAACAAGAAAAGCTCTTAAAAACGAGCAGAAAAAATTAGAGAATTTAAAAAAGCAAAAAGCAGGGGAATTGGTAAAATACCAAAACGCATTAATAAAGGAAAGACAGATACGTCAAGATCTAATTGCCGACCTTAAGCTACTAATTCAGACTTATAAGGATATTTTAAATGATGAAGAAACCTTTGAAAATTTCGAAAAATTATCAGATGAAGAAATAGTCGTTGGTAAGGATTATTTTCAGAAAGTAAAGAATATTGTTAGTGATTTTTCAGCTATTGTCAAATCCAAGGCAGGGGAATTAAATGAAGCCCTCGGAACAAAAGTAGAAGAGCTTAGAACAGAACTTAAAAATTGGGCTTCCAAGGAAAAAGCGATTCAGGTACAGATGGACGCCAAAAAGCAAGAGTTGGCAGCTCAAGGTATTCCTTTTGATTTGGGTAAAATCAACCAAATATCGAAAGATATTATCGATTTAACCAATAGGGTAAAAAAACTTGAAAACAGCAAAAAACTTTTAAATGAATTACAAACTGTGCGTAAAGAATTGATTGGAAAAAGAAAGGACATAAAACAACGAATTTTCTACTACAGAAATGCATTTGGACAAACTATAAATGACAATCTTAAGAATACGCTCGATGGATTATTTATAAATGTAAAATATGACCAGGGAAACTATTCTGACGAATTTGAGCAGTTATTAAAAACGACTATGGATTGGCGAACATCCCAAGTTCCAAGAGCATATTTAATCACTAAAAATTTATCGCCATTTGAGTTCGTCGATATTTGTATGCGCAAAAACAATGATGCATTAAAAGCATTGACAGATGATGAAGGTAAAAGATTTATTGGGGATTATGAAGCTCAAACTATCGTGGAAAAACTTCTTAAAGACCATACTTATGAAGATTTTGAAGCCTTGCCATTTGAAGATAGACCTTCAATTTCCGTTACACGATTATATAAAGATGATGTAACGGGTAAAACATTAAGAAATACAAAGTCGATATCGCAATTGTCGTTAGGTCAACAACAGTCGGTTTTACTTGGAATTTTAATGCTTTCAAAAAGTACTACGCCGCTTATAATTGACCAACCAGAGGATAATTTAGATAGTGAATTCATATTTAAAACGATTGTTAAGAATTTACGTAAAATCAAAGAATCAAGACAGGTAATCATTGTTACCCATAACCCTAACATTGCCGTACTTGGCGATGCAGAATTAATAATTCCATTAAAAAGCACAAGCGTAAAATCACACGTTTTGGAAGCAGGTTCTATTGACAGGAAAGGAACAAGGGAAATTAGTTGCGAAATTCTCGAAGGTGGTAAATCTGCATTTAAACAACGACAATTAATATATGGCATTAAGTAGGCGTAGTGAGAAACCAAATCTATTCCCACAATTTAATATCATTATCTTTACTACCAGATTTTTTTATTTAAATAATGACCTAAACAAACCGCATAGAATACAAACGAGAACTGTCCGATGGACTTGAAAAAGAGGTCATTGCTTTTTTAAACTATCGTGAAGGCGGCATTATTTATATTGGTATTAATAAGGAAGGGAACACTTACGGTCTGGCTGATGCGGATGGCGACCAACTAAAAATTAAAGACAGGTTAAAGAACAATATCCGCCCTTCAGCTTTGGGATTATTTGATATTGTAAGTGAAGAACGAGATGGCAAGAATATCCTGAAAATCATTGTGGCGAGTGGTCCTGAAAAACCATATCATTTCAAAAAATATGGGATGAGCGAAAAGGGTTGTTTTATCCGTCTGGGTTCTGCAGCTGAACCGATGCCACAAAAAATGATTGACGAGCTCTTTGCCAAACGTACCCGAAATTCCATCAGCAAAATTAAAGCCGGTCGGCAGGATTTAAGCTTCGGACAGCTGAAAATATACTACGAAGAATCAGGACATACCCTCGGAAAAGCTTTTGCAAAGAACTTGGAACTATTGACCGAAGATGGCACATTCAATTACGCTGGCTATCTTTTGGCAGATAAGAACAATACTTCTATTAAAGTAGCCAAGTATTCGGGCAAAACCCGAACAGACTTGATAGAAAGCAACGAGTATGGTTACGAATGCCTTTTGAAAGCCACCAAGCAAGTGATTGATAAAATTGCAGTTGAAAACAGAACCAACACAAAAATAACCGCCAAAGAAAGACAGCAAGCCAACCTTTGGAATCCCATCGCATTGCGCGAGGCCATTATCAATGCCTTTGTGCATAACGATTATACCAATGAAATTACCCCAAAGTTTGAAATCTTTGCGGATAGAATTGAAATCACATCGGCAGGCGGTCTTCCGGAAGGATTGAGCAAACAGGAATTTTTCGAGGGCTTTTCAGTTCCACGGAATAAAGAACTGATGCGGATTTTTAAGGATTTGGAACTTGTGGAACAGTTGGGTTCTGGCATCCCTCGTATTTTGGAACACTATGGCAAAGAGAGTTTTGGCTTTTCAGATAACTTCCTTAGAATGACTTTTAACGCTAAAGAAACTGCTGTTGAAGAAGGTGGTCAAATAGGTGGTCTAAAAGGTGGTCAAATAGGTGGTCAAAAGGATGCTGAAATTGATGATATTAAAAAATTAACGCATAGACAAAAGGAGGTTCTAAAATTAATTACTTCAGATAACCGAATAAGCCGTTCAGGAATTGCAGAGGTTTTACACATAAACGAATCTGCAATCCAAAAGCATCTAAACAATTTAAAGAATGCTGGTTTTATAGAGCGTGTAGGTGGTACGAGAGGTTATTGGGAAATCAATCTCGATAAAAATTAAAAAAAAACTTTTAAAAAGGCCCTTTTTCTCTTGGTCCTTTACTGGTCACTTTCCATTGACCGTTTTCCTTAGTCAGTTTAAAAATGCCTGTTTTTCCATCGTAGGTCGTGCTGTATTTTACCCAGGCAAGTTCGCCATCAATAGATTCGTCTAAAATTTCTACCTTGATATCTTTATCAGAATCTGGCATCATATTCTGTACGGTAATCAAACTGGCATAGCCTTCAGAAGTGGTGTGCTTTTTTAAGGCTGATTCATCTTTTGAAAAAAAGCTTGACGCAACAACTTTGGCAGTTTCAGAAGGGGATTTTGTTGTGCTTCCTGAACAAGAAAGGAACAACAATACAAGCGAGCAAATGACTAATCTTTTCATAACAGTATTAATTTGGGTTATTGATATATCTATGTGATAATTTCAGTTCTATGTTTCGCTCGCCATTCTTTTCATTCAATTCTAAAATTGCCCTGCGGTCGTTGGACAATGAAATTTTAGGCATCACATAAACAAATCGTACCGTTTCACTTTCCTTGATTTTAGACGGTAGATTATGTTTGTATATCGGTTCTTTATAGAGTCGTTGCAACGATTTCCTTTTCCCTTTTTGCCGAGTTTCAATCGAAAGGTTCAAGAAATTCAAATCGTAATCCAACGTAGAATTATTTTCAATCTCGATAACAAAATAGAGCTTATCTTTATCAAAAACAATATTCTCTACATTCAAGATAATACCTTCGCTTCGTTTCTTGATGCGCCCTATGCGCTGTTTTCTATTGAGAAGATATGAGCAGAATTTTTGGTAATAATAAGTGCTGTTATCTACAAGTTCTTCAGAAGATTCAACAAGAACCGAATCCTTTACAATCGGTTTTTCATTACCGATACTATTGGATAGCGGAATGAAATAATTGAGCTTAGAAAGCTGTTTTTTATACCTTACAATATACGAAAAAATTGAACCATTTCTGTTGATTACCAGCAAATTACTTTCCTTCCCAGGCTTTGCCTGAAGCAGTCCAAAATACTGTTCTTTTTCACGGTTGTAGGTAAATATAAAATTATCTGAACCGGTTATGCCTTGCCGTATGGGTTCTGGGAAGAATAGCGCAACGTTTTTGGTGTCGTTGGCATAAATGGTGTCGAGTGGTATGGGTTGCTGTTGTTCTGTAGCCTGTGCCGAGCAAAGTCGAGGTGCGAAAGCGGAAATCAACACCGCCAATATTAGGATAAATGTTCTCATAATTTAGGTTTTAGAATTAATCTGTAATTGTTCAATACCGTAACTTTCACGTTTCGGTTACTACGTCTTAGCACTTTGGTTACACCACCAACTTGCGGAACTGTAGGTATGTTGATATCGCCAATAATATCGTCCAACACTTCAGTAGTGGCTTCTGCCCGAAAATTGTTCTGTACGTAGATACCTTCGCTGCCATCAGATAAATCAAAAGCTTTAAGTTTTGTAGGATGGTGCTTTATGTTTTCAATTTCAATTAAAGCTCGATTAGGCTGAAAACTTATAAAACCGAAAATGGGTGTGTTCTTAGGCATTTCTTTACCGTTGATTGTAGCAGTTTTGGTCAGGCGCATTCGCAATCTGGTATTCGCTTTTACTACTTGGTCGCCATCTACCACCACGTAAATTGTTTCATCTGTATTGCCGATGATGGATACCTCATTGGGTTTAGGCGCAGCAGCGAAGAACAGTTGATGTTCCAGGCCCAGTTCTTTCGCTTGGATTTTTTGTTCCCTTTTTACTTCAGCAGAATCGATTGTTGATGCCACTTGGCGAACTGTTCTTCTCTGTCCCAAATTTTGGTATCGCTTTTCTGAATATTGAATCTTACCCGCTTCATAGATGCTATCTACGATACGCTCTTTTTCGCGTTCCGGAAGATCTGGGTCGTAAAATCCCAAGGAATCAATCAACTTTTCATCATAGATGCTGGGCGCATTGTTTTCACGTACTTTTTTCAAATCGTTAATCGCATCCAGTTTGGAATCGTACTCTTTTTGGTCTTCTTCCAAATCTGGCACTAAGGTCTGCTTAAGATTTTCAGTTTCACTTTCATCATCGCCCATTACCATTCCCGAATAGGAAATAAGGAATATGAAAATCACGGCCAATACCGCTGAAAATACTATCTTGTTTTTTTCTACTTTCATAAGAGTGAGTTTTTAAGTGCCGATTATCGGCTTTCAACTTTCATCGTTTAGTTTTTTTAGAGTGTTCTCGAAATAGTTGGTAATCAAAAGTCCGTGTGGATTGTTGGGAAAGTTTCGGTCAACCATAATCAAGTTTCCGGTGGAAACCAATTCGTAAGTGTCGATAATCGAACCTCTATTGATTTCAAAAATGGTCGTCGTTGTAAAACTGTACGAGCCGTTATTTTCGGTTATCCGCGAATCGATACTCAGTACTTTTTGAACCAAGGAATACTGAAGCAATCTATTGTAAACACCATCTGCTTTTTTCTGGCGGTAGAGATTGTCCACGGAACTATTGCCCAACCACAATGCCTTTTCCAAGTTTCGTTCGTAATTACTGGCATCGATGTTATAAAAGTAATTATGGAACAGATCCAAATGAGCCAAAGCTTCCACTCTAAAATTCTCTTTTTGCGTCACGAGCTTTAACGGAATGATACTGCCATCGGTATTGATGGCAAAAGCACTATTGAGCGCTTTTTGATTGGTGTTGAATACCATCCAAACCGAAAATGTGCTGGATAGTAAGGCACAGGCAACAACCGCCAAAACGATAAATCGATTCAGCTTTAGGACGTTGTAAATATTTTTATATGGTGTTTTCATTCTGAATGGATTTAGTTGGTAAATAGTCTGAGTGTAAAAGATGTGGCGCGTTTATACAGTTTGAACTTCAAGAAAACAATAAACCCTACCGAACCTAATTGAACCACAGGTGCAAAAAAGGCTTGACCTGTATCGATTCCAAACAAATTGACCCAAAAATTGGTGTTGATTTCCGTGTAGAGTGCATTCACAAAGACGTTTACTAAAAAGAAAGCAGGTACTAACATATAGACCGCAGCATAAAGCTTGAAGAATGTGTAAGCTAACGAACGGAACTTTTCAAAGACTGCAAGGCTAATGACCAAGGGAAAAAAAGTTTGCATTATTCCGAGTAGAAAAAAGCGTTCTGCCAAAAACAATGGATAAATGAATAAATCTAATATCCAGAGGAACAAGCTAATGATGAATGCAAATATTTTGAATCCGTAAAGCGGTGTAACCAAAGCTTCATATAAAAGCGTCATAGCAGCTTGGGCAACCTCGATGATACTCACGTCCTCTTCAATGGGAATGTCCTGCATTTGCAATGGCAATAAGGCTGGTGCAGTTCCTCGATATTGTCCTTCAATGGCTACTAAGATGCCATCGAAAAAGCCTAATACTTGCGTTGAGAAAATGACCAAAATGACAATGGCAAAATTCTTGGCGAGTTCGCCTGGACTCAATCCCCAAGTGTAGCCATCCTTATCTGCAATGCCTTCATTGTATTTTTTGAGGATGTTGACCAGAAAGAACAGGACAGCGAGCGTTTTCATTCCCGCAATCGTGTATTGCGAAAAGTCGCTGGCCTGTATGGTCTGGAAGACGGTATCGATGTATTCCAGTCCAATTCCTAAGAGAATGGTCGCAGTCATTTTTAGTATTCGGTTTCTCTATTATTGACTTTATCCTGCATTTTTCTAAAAGAAATAATGTCACGATAGCGTTTTGTTTTTGTAGTGATGTTGGAAACCATTTGCTTGGATTCCTGTTCTTTTGCTTTCAGGATTTCAGCACGTTCGGCATCACTCATTTTTAGGTAATCGCTGGATAGGACTTCATCAATAAAATCTACTGTGTCCAACGAGTTTTGTACTATGGCGTCAAATGATTCTACAACCCTTGAAACTGTATCTGGTTTGATGTAGGGCGAATTCAAAATATCCTGTAAATCATTTTGCATTACGTTGATAAGGCGCTGATTATTCTGTCCAATTTCCTCAACTGCTCTCAGTTGCTCAACAACGCTTGATACTTTCTCTATTGCCTCTTTTGCATCTTTTAGGAATTTTACAGACTTAATCATTTGTGCTGTCTGTTTTCCAGATTCTATCAGCTGTTTTACCAAGCTGATAAAATTGGTATTGTCATAAGTGGGCATTCCCTGGCACGCAGCGCGTGCGGGCAATAAAAAGATGAATGCCGTTGCGAGAATTAAAATTTTTGTCTTCATAATATTATGTTTTAGATGTGAATTGAATTATTGCTTTTTGCATATCGTGATGCTCGTTGTAGAGCTTCATTATTTCTTCATTTTCCTGTCCATCGGTCAAATAAGCGGCATATACTTCCTTCGGAACTTCGAGCCGAAAGATGTTACTTTCCCTACCTATCTTGATAAACATTTCGGTGTACTTCCGTGGTCCTGAAAGATTGTTCTTGATGGATTTCAGTTGGTTAAGGTCGTGGCTGGATAGGTTGAGTCTTTTGACCACTTCGTCATATCCTTTTTCATTGTTCAGACTATAAATGACCTGTGTGTTTTCCAGTATGCTTGCCGATGTTGAATTGTTAGGAAGCTGATTTATCGACTGAAGAATAATCCCAATAGCACCGTTTTGTTTACGTATGGCTTGATAGTAGAATTCTACACTTTCCAACACGTTTTCAAACTTCAATTGCTTGGCAAACTCATCAAAAAGGATGATTCCCTTTTCAGCTCTGTTCTTCCAAATAGTTCTTTGAATGGCAGACTTGATGAGCTTGAGCATCACAGACAGGATTTCCTTATTGTCCTTAACTTCATCGAGTTCAAAGACAATCAAGCGTTTGTCTTCGATTTTATAAGTCTGGTCTTCGCTTACTTCAAAAAGAAAGCTATATAGACCATCGCCGACATATTCTGACATTACGTGCAAGAAGCTCGTGACATTGAAGTAGTCGGGATGGATTTTTAAGGTGTCCAGAAGATCCTTCTGATTCCTTTCTATAAAACTGTAAAATCCATCTAAAGAGTGATTTTCTGAAGTACTATCATAATAGTGGCGCAGTATCTTTTTGACCGATACCGATTGTGCTTTGGTAACCTTTAAGTCTGAAGCAAACAATTCAAACAGAAAGACGGATAGGTCTTCCAGTCGCTCAGGTGTGAGGTCATTTGTATCACTTATATAAAAAGGATTGATGCCCAAGTTCTTTCCGCTTTCATAGCGAAGCACCGTATATTTTTCAGGGTAGAGTTTGGCAAACTTGGTGTAGGATCCACCGAGGTCTATGATGACCAAGCGAACGCCACTTTCAAAATACTGACGTAATATGTTATTGGCCAAAAACGATTTGCCTTCGCCCGTTGGTGCAAAAATGGCAAAGTTCCTTGCTTTAATTCGTTTCTTTTTTTCATCCCAAACATCCTTTAAAACAGGAATGTTATGCTCACGGTCGTTGAAGATGATTCCGGTAGGATCGCTTTTGTAATTGGTGTTATTGATGAACAGGCAAAGCGCGTGTTTTAAATCCGTTACATACAAATCGTTGTTCGAGAAATTGGACGAAAAACAGCAGTAACTGTTTAGGATATAATTCTTACGTTCTTCGCCTCTTGGATAGTATGGTATGATATCCAATTCCTTAAATTCGGTCTTTATTTTTGAAGTTATTTTGTCGAGCTCTTTAGCTTCCTTTGCCCAATACACGATATTTAGATGACCACGAATGATTCGGGCATTATCATCGGCATTGATTTGGTCAAGGATGTGTTGGATTTTGCCAAGAACCACTTTATTCTGTGAACCGAAGTTGGAACTTTTATTCAGTTCCTCAATTTTCTTATCGAGTAGTTTACGCCATTTCTGTTTGTCATCCAGATAGAGGATTTGGTTAACGATATGGTTCTCGTTAAGCGTAAGCCCTAAGCCATCAATAAACCCTTGATGAAACACAAAATCATCAGAAGTGAATTTCTCATTGGTTTTGCTACTCTGTACACTTTCGCCAAAGCACAGTTCGCTATTGATGGCCAGGGCATCAAAATGGTTTTCGCCAATATTGACGCTTTTTTTGTCCAGTAAAATGTCAGTATCATAACCTTCATTAAAGCCATTAAAATAGGCACTTGTTAGTTGCTGTATCTCTTCCGCTTTAAGCGTAACAAAATCCATCTTTCGGCTATTGTTGATAAAGGAAACCGAATCACTAACCGAGTTGGCGAAACTCTTGATGTTGTCATCCAGTTTCTGTATGATTCCCTTTGAAACTTTTAGGAAAGGGTTGATGTATTTCGGATTGTTAAGTGCCTTATTTTTGGTCAAGATGAAGAACAAATAGCAGCTGTGCTCGATATGTCCACGACCTTTAAAATGCTCGTGGGTAGCTTTTTCCAAAAAGGTGGAATTCGGAAGTTGTTCTGAAGAATAGGATTTCTTCAAGTAGATATCCTGTTTATGAACCACAGTACCAACTGGCAAAGACTTTAATGCCTGAAACCAAGCACCGTGCATATCTTCAAAATCCTTTTCAGACAACGAGTATATTTCCGGCAGATTTCCTTTGTAGCACAAAATAACATTGCCATTATTGGCAAATACGATATTGTCCTGAATATCTACGATGGGTTGATATGCCGAAAGGTTAATCTTGTTCATAATCGAAGCCAGAATTTCTTTTGTTACTAATGATTTTTGGAAAAGCCTTAGCCATTTGGAATAGTTGTGGATTGTGGGCTATTCTCGTCAGCGCCACATAAAGGGAAGCGTTGAAAACCAACACACCTATTATTATCCCAAAGCTGAAAGAGAAGATGATGATGAGCAACGAAGCCAAAATAGAAACCATCATCAAAGCAAACAGGGAAATGGGCAGCCCAAAAATGACCGCCCTTTTCCTGATGTTTTTATAGACTTCGAACCGTTTCATTTATACAACGATTCCTATTAGGTAAGTAAAGATTCCGACTACTGCACCTGCAATCAATACAAATACTAAAACTCGGGTAATCCCCTTTTTTAAATCTGCATTTTCCCCAAAAAAATGTCCTGCGTTAAACAGGAAACCTACAAGGAAGATTACACCGAGAAGTATTGGAAAAATAGTTCGGATAGTGTCGCCTACATCGTTAACTGAATCTTCAATGCCACCAATTTGAGCAAAAAGCGAAGTGGATAAGAGCGAAAGAATGGATGCTAAATAGTGTGATTTTTTCATAACGGAACAGTTTAAATTTTTGGTTCATTTTCGTTATTGGAAATTTACATATATTTGAACTTAAATAACTGAAAATCAAATAATTGTGAATAAAATATTATTTGATATTGTTTGAATTCCGTTGCTATTATTTGGCATCAAATCCTATGGATTTTTGAAGGGAAGTTGTTGATAACCCGAAAATTGAAAATGAAAAATCTGCTCAAAAACGTCAGTTTTGTGATTTTGGTTCTAAAAATGTGCTTCATTTTTGGACAAGAATCGACTGCTCAAAAACGAATAATAATTGACGTTGGACACGGCGGAAAAGATGCTGGTGCAATTGGTATAAATGACATTCAAGAAAAAGATGTGGTTTTATCGATTGCAAATGAGATTTTAAAGTTAAATGACGACTTGGAAAAACCACTCGATATTTATTTGACCAGGTATAAAGACACTTTAATATCATTATCGGACAGGACTAAACTGACCAAAGCCTTAAATGCTGATTTGTTTGTGTCTTTGCATTGCAATCATTCCGATAATCCGGATGCAAGAGGTATTGAAGTTTACGCTTCAAGAAAACAAGAAAAATTCTCAAAAGCATCGGTTTTTATGGGCTATCAAATTGAAAGTGCACTTTGTGAAGCAATAGGCTATGATAGCAGAGGTGTGAAGTTTGCGAACTTTCAGGTGCTAAGGGAAACAGCAGATTATTGTACTGCCATATTAATAGAATTGGGCTTTTTATCCAATTGGGATGAAGAAAGCTATATCTCAGACAACCACAATATTGAGCGTATCGCACTATCGATATTATTATCCATTCAAAAATCAATAGAATTATGAAAGATATTTTTTTAGAGTTAACGAAGAGCTTGAAGGACATTGTTTTACAATGTGTTTCAGAAGTTATTTTACTGTACAAATCCTTTAGAAGTTAGATTACCTAAGTTTATTATCTACACATTATAAAAAACAATTTATTCAATAGTGTATTTAAGTATTTGCTTAAATAATATAATAATGATATATTTGTGGCCACTTTAAATCAAAAAAGATGAGCTTGGAAATAACCTGTACACGGAACGAAGCAGACAAGAAGCAAATATCGAGATGTAAGGAAACCATAGAGAATTCTTCAGGTAGCTTAGAAGCAATAAGCAAAATTTTGTCTCTTGCGGGAAGCGAGGTACGACTGAAAATTCTATTTCTATTGAACATAGAGAATGAACTGTGTCCTTGCGATATTGCTGACATTCTTGAAATGAGTGTTCCTGCCGTATCCCAACATATCCGTAAAATGAAGGATGCGGGAATTATTACATCGAGACGTGAAGGGCAAACATTGTATTATTCGCTGGTAAAGAGTGAGGACAATGTTTTGAATGGAATTTTCAATTCAATTTCAGCAAGAAAGAAAACAGCTTAGAAAGTTTACATTATGGCACCGAATAAAACTTCAAATACCGCGGCCTATACCGGCATTTTTACCGCAGTTGCAGCATCAATATGTTGTATAACCCCTGTCTTGGCATTAATTGCTGGAACAAGCGGAATTGCATCTACATTCTCTTGGGTCGAGCCATTTAGACCCTATCTTATCGGCTTGACCATTATTGTTTTGGTCTTTGCCTGGTACCAGAAACTACGACCGAAAACACAGGAAGAAATAGATTGCGCCTGTGAAGATGATGCGAAACCATCGTTTTGGCAATCCAAACGGTTCTTATTGATAGTAACACTATTCGCCGCATTGATGCTGGCCTTCCCGTACTATTCCAATCTATTTTATGCACAGCCCGCCAAGGATATCGTCTATGTCTCTCAATCCAATATCAAAAAACAGACTTTTGAAGTCGCTGGAATGACCTGTGCAGGTTGTGAGGCACACGTAGAAAGCGAAGTCAATAAATTGGACGGAATTATTTCTATCAAAGCCAGCTACGAAAATGCTAATACCATAGTGGAATTTGACAAGACCAAAACCGATTTGCCCACAATCCGAAAAGCTATAGAAAGCACGGGGTACAAAATAATAGAATAATGAAGATTCAATTAAAATCTACGATTACCTGTCCAGAATGCGGCCACAAAAAGGCTGAAGAAATGCCAACCACCGCCTGTCAATTCTTTTATGAATGTGAGAATTGCAAAACTGTTCTGAAACCAAAAGAAGGGGATTGTTGTGTATTCTGTTCTTATGGTACTGTGGCTTGTCCGCCGATTCAAGAAAATAAAAATTGTTGTTAAAAAGCCATACCTTAAATTCACTTCCGTTTATCCCCAGCTTTAGTATCAAAAGCAATCAAATTAAAAAGTTCTCGCATTCGGCTACGCACACGATTACCATAGCGTTCTTCCAGTTCTTCAGCATTGAGATTGGTTGTGGCGTGCGTCTTGATTTTGTGTTTGGTTTGTAAGTAAAGCTCGTATCGGGATAAGAGCACTTCGCCCATTACGTTCAAATCCTTTCCGTAGAATCTACCAGATGGTTCCACACCTAAATCATCAAAACAGTAAAATTTGGTATTACCATACTCTTCAACCGTTTTAAACCCAAGATGGTTGAAACTGAAGGTTACATTCCGGCAGGGAATCATTTCGTAAGGTCTTTGTAGTGGAACCAAATGGCGCAACAATTTCATCAAACTGGTTTTGCCGCAGCCAACGGGTCCGGAAAGTAGAATGCCTTTGTCAATGTCAATACCATAAGTCTCACAGTTGTCTTTATCCTTGATGAAGTAGGAACAGAGCTTCAGCAAAATATCCTTGTCTTCATCATATATCCTAAACTTTTCGCCAAACAAAAGTTTGCCTTTGGCATTCAGGTAAATCAAGATTTTTGGAAAATCATAGATCACACTTTTACCATCAAATTTTCCGAGCGAATATTCCACGCCACCTTCGGTTATTTTAGAGGGGTTGTCCATAATCTTTGTTTTTAGTGGTTCGCAAGTTGTCCTTGATTTGGGACGGTTGCTTTTTGTTTGGTTTGTTTTCCTCGTCGAATATTTCGATTCTGTCCATCCAGTTGATGGCTACGGCGCGCCAATCTCTGATTTCCTTGCCATCGCCAGTTTGCCAATTTCTGGTCTGGTAATGCTCATAGAATTTTTTAGCTTCATCAGCATCAAAACCTTTTTCTTCAAAAAAAATAAAAACGGCCTGCCAGCCCTTTGGTTGTTTTATATAGTTTTCTTGTTTGATATTGTTTGTATTAGATACCAATGCTTGTCCATCTATGGGACGGTGTTGGTTCACAACCTGTCCATTTTTGGGATGGTGGTGTCCCTCAAGCGGTACACCTCTGGGATGGTACTGTTCCGCAAGTTGTTCTAATATGGGATTGTACTGTCCCACAACCGGTTCATCACTTGTCCCAATAATGGCCATCTTTATTTTGCTGCCTTTGTAGGGATTGTTGGAAGGGAAATAGGTTAAGTATTGCCAAGAATCTAACTCGACGATGCATCTGTGATATGTAGACTTAGAACCTATTTTAGCACATCGCATCAAATCGCGACGGTTTACATAAAATTCATCCATAAAGCGGCAACTGTTCCATTCTTGGAATAGCGCCATATACAAACTGATATGGGATGGGTTAAGGCGGTCATCAAAATAGAACTTTTCAAAAGCCGCATTAAGTAGCTTTATATAGTTCATCGCTTAAGAATTTAGACCGTGGTGCACACGGTTGGCATCCATAACTTTTTGAATTTCCTCGGTATCGTAATAGATAATGCCACCCACCTTGGTGTATGGTAATGTGCCATTGATACGAAGATTTTGTAAAGTGCCTGGACTTACTTGTAGCAAGTCCATAACCTCAGAAGATTTGAGGTATTTTTTGAGTTTCCCGCTGGCTTGTCTGGTAAGTAATTGTTTAATGTCATCGAGCAATTCCATTTTGAATTCCCGAAGGTCGTCTGTGGTAATAATACTTGTTGGCATAATAGAACGGTTTTAAAAGAAAGGGACTATCTGGGTTTATGATTTTAAATGATAGTCCCTGACCTGATTTGACTTTCGTTCTACAAATTTGAATAGGTTTATTGGATTTTATTCCCCAGTACGACCGTACTACGGTCAAAATTTAACATTTTGAAATTTGATGGGTTTTGTAGTATTATGGTGCTTCTAAAGTGGAAACGGTGTGCTAAATCATATCAAATTATATGAAGACGCCTTCCAAAATAAAAAGACCGTAGGTCAACCGTAGTACGGTCTTTTGTTAACAGTAAAATAGCTTGTTATTCTTCGCTTTTGTCCATTTCTATCAGTAACGAGGTGGAAAGCTCATCGAGAAATAGTGTCCTACTGTTCTTGCGGTTTTTGATGTCCTGATAGGTTTTGTAGATGTCCTTTGGCTCAATATCGAAAAGCTGTTGCATTTTTTTGGAAACCTGCATTATGGCTTGATTATCCTGTTTGCCCAATCCCTTTGAGCAGAGTGCATAAACGAGTTCAACATAATCTGTATTTGAAAATGGCCAATGTATCTTTTCAATTGGTTTAGCACCATTTAATTTGCCGTTCAATCCTTTCCGAATTCGATGCTTTTTTTCATCCAAATATATCACTAACAAATCATACGCCTTGTATTTGCCAAGTAGCATATCCCTTGGTGTGCAAAACTCTGGGTCTTGAAAGTAAAATTTGGAAGTTGTTATATGGAATGTTTCGAGATAATCTCTGGTGTAGTATTCCTTGTCAAAATGGGTAGCACCGGAATTTACATAACGTCCAAAATCGATATTGTACAGGAAAAAGCGATTTATTTTGCTGATTTTCTTTTTAATCGATTTTAGTTGGGCATCCTTATCGCCCTTTGGAAGTTGAATCTCAAAGGAATGTATTTCTGAAAAGTAGATGAGCCTTATAAGAGGAACCTGCTTTACCTTTTTAAAGAAATTTATTTCATCTTGTATCGTCTGAAATTTAGTGTCAATGATTTCCTTTTTGTAAGAACTCAATAGTTTGCGACAGGCTTTGATGGAAAGATATGCCTGTTCTAAAATATTTCCATTCTGAATTTTAAACTCATCCAGATCCTTTAATAATTTTTTTGATTGTAATTGCGAATTCATAAGCAGGAACTTTAACGTTGTAAACCATAGAAATGGGATTTAGTTGATACGATTTATTGGTGGTTGTCATAGTCCTACAAAATGATGTAAATGAAAGTCACGAAACATAAAATTTGTGGCTCATTGTTGTATTTTAGGGAACTCTGTGTAAAGTAGCTTTACTTTGTAATTGTACAAGGAAAACGTGCCGTATATAATTACGGAATAGTCCGTATTTTTCTACGGATTATTTGTTAGGTACTGCAAATAGTGGCTTTTATATAAACTCAATTTACTTACATTTTCTTTCTAAACCGCTTCAAAAATTCACACCTGTTTTTTACATCGGTCTTTTTGAAGATATTTGATGCGTGTTTTGAAACGGTACTTTCGGCAATGAACAAATCTTTAGCAATATTTCTGTAGCTTAGATTACTTAAAATTGACAAAGCCACTTCGATTTCTCTTCTAGTCAAATCCTCATAGATAATCTTGCGCTCTACCGATTCGTCCCGTTGTTTTTTCTTTAAGGCAAATACTTCATACATTCTGTTATTGTTTTCTATGAAATACAAATACCTATCTGCTTCAATAGCGGTTATGGCAAAAAAAGCCAAATTCATTACAGTAAATGTTATCCATTGATAATCACCTATAACTGTGCAAATGGGCAACAAAGCAATACTCGCAATGCTTACCATTGAAAGTTTATTTCGTCTTAGAATAAAAGGATTTGGATTGCTGGGATTCGATATTCGACGGTAGAAAATTAATAGAAAAATAAACGCGATAACTGATATTGGTATGGTAAAAAGAAAACGTGCAGAATTAAGTGAATCTGTCAGAAAATAAGGGATAAGAAATAGTACCACAAAACTCACGCTTGCGAGTATAGCAAGGTTTCTTATGGATGAATTGAATTTCAAAACTACAATATCGTATTCTTTATAGAGATAATAAACGATATAAACACAGAGGGCTATGGCCACACCATACGTGATAATGTACTGTAAAATAAATGGACCAGGAAAGTCGTCAATTGGCAAAAAACCACCAGTAGCATTATAAGCAACAAACAGGATTCCGAGGTAGAGAAAACGCCTTAGACTACTGCGCGTTTTCTTTCTGGAAAAGTAGAGTGTAAGCAATACTATGAACGTATCTATTAATAGATAGAAAAAAGTCGTCCAATGTATCGAAGTACCAAACATCTATTTTACTACTCATTGCGCTCAAATTTGTTGGTTTCTAAATTCTTGGAAACATTGTTCCAATTAAAAATTTGTCCGTTCATAGCAATATAAGCATCCGGTTTTAGAAACTGTAATGAGCTAATTGCATACCCTAAATTAAACGGTGCATCTGTATCTACAGATGAACCTAAAATGAAAGACCCAACCAAAACGATTGTCTTATTCAAATTGAGTTTTCCTATATATTTTGCGGTATCTTCCATTGTGAAAGTGCCATGGGTTATCAGTATCTTAGTCGCATTAGTTTCCTTTATCTTGCTAACCAAAAGTTTTCTGTCATCATCTGTTATGGCACGACTGTCTTTTTTAAAGACACTTGAGATAGTGTATTCAAAATCGACATTTGCTTTATATAAAAAATCTTCAATCCCCACGTTAGATGAAGTAATGCCACCGTCATCAATATAATCCAACCCTTCAATTGTACCACCAGTTGTGAGAATGTGAATCATGGATTTAGACTTCTTATCATTTATAAAGATAGCATTAATTTGTTTGAAACGACTATTATTTACTCGGCCGTAATAAGCGTTCTAAGAATCCTGCCACTTCATTTTCTGCAATCTGACGGCATTGAGAATAGCAAGCAATGCAACACCTACATCAGCAAAAACAGCTTCCCACATCGTGGCTAATCCACCAGCACCAAGAATTAGAACAATTACTTTTACACCGAAGGCTAAACCAATATTTTGCCATACAATTCTTCGAGTTGAACGACCAATTTGAATCGCTCTTGCAATCTTACTCGGTTGATCTGTCTGTATGATGACATCTGCCGTTTCAATGGCGACATCGCTTCCTAAGCCGCCCATCGCAATACCTACACCACTTGCTGCCAAGACAGGTGCGTCGTTGATGCCATCGCCTATAAATGCGACTTTCGTATCAGGTTGTTTTTTGAGCTCTTCAACTTCATTGAGTTTATCTTCAGGCAATAATCCACCTTTCGCCCAATCAATATTTAACTCTTTTGCAACTTGCTGTGTAATAGAGTCCTTGTCGCCTGATAGCATTATAATCGTAGAAATTCCTGCATCCCTAATTTGTTTTATGGCTTGGTGCGCATCATCCTTTAGTTCATCTGCAATGGTTACATAACCTGCAAATTTTCCATCAATGGACATCATAACGATTGATTCTACAATGCTATCCGTTTCCGAAGGAACCTCTATGCTGTTTGAGGTCATCAAAGCTTTGTTTCCTACCAATACTGTCTTCCCGTTGACCGTCCCTTTTAATCCCTTTCCTGCAACTTCTGAAACATTAGTCGCCTCATAATCTGAACCATCTGCTTTGTATTCGAGAATTGCTTTTGCAATAGGATGTGTGGATTGTTCTTCCATCGCCATCAGGTATTTCATAAACTCGGCTTCTTCGAATGTGAGAGAATTGATTTCCTTTATTTTGAAAACACCTTTAGTAACGGTTCCTGTTTTGTCCATAACGACCGTGTTCACTTTGGTCATTGCATCCAAAAATGATGCGCCCTTGAATAAAATTCCATTACGTGATGCAGCTCCCAAACCACCGAAATAACCTAGCGGTATCGAGATAACAAGCGCACAAGGACAAGAAATTACAAGGAATATCAACGCACGATATAACCAATCTCTAAACACGTAATCATCTACAAAAAAGTAAGGAAGAAAGGTCAGGCCGATGGCTAGGAATACAACGATAGGTGTATAAATCCGCGCAAATTTTCTAATGAACAATTCCGTTTTTGATTTTCTAGCAGTTGCGTTTTGCACCATATCGAGAATTCGGGCAATGGAACTGTCCTTAAATTCTTTTGTTGTTTCAACCTCAATTACTCCATCGAGATTAATACTTCCAGCAAAAACATTATCGTCTTTAGCAATGGTATCAGGCTTGCTTTCACCTGTCAAGGCAGCAGTATTAAAAGATCCCTTTTCAGAAAGTAGAATACCATCCAGTGGAACCTTTTCGCCTACACGAACCTGTATCTTTTCGCCTATCTCAACAGTCTCGGGATTTACTGAAACAAAATCGCCATCACGATAAACTAATGCTTCATTGGGACGGACATCCAGTAAGGCTTTTATATTTCCTTTTGCACGGTTTACAGCAGCATTCTGGAAGAGTTCGCCCACTGCATAGAACAACATAACCGCTACACCTTCTGGATATTCGCCAATCGAAAATGCACCCAAGGTGGCAATTGACATTAAAAAAAATTCTGTGAAGACGTCTCCGCGCATAATACTTTTCCAACCTTCTTTAATAACTGGACACCCTACAGGTAAATAAGCAATAGTATACCAGACAATCCGTACCCAACCTTCAAAGGCTGGAATGGCATCAAAATAATCAACGGCTATGCCTAGAATAAGCATCACAAAGCTTACTATCGCAGGGATGAACGTTTTAAATGCACTTCCATCTCCGTGATCGTGATTATGACCATCATCGTGAGAATGTTCGCCTTGATGTTCTTTTGGGTCTATGTCACGTAAGTTTACTTTTTTCTTTTTCATTATAATGGTTTGTATTGGTTCAAAATAGTATTCAAATCTTGTGGAAGCTTCATCTTTTTAAGTGGTGGTACATCAGCACCACCTGTATTTCCAGTCGGTACGTGGTCGATAAACGATTTCCATCCACCGACAAGTAAGCGAACAACTTGACCTAAAACTTCTTTCACATTCTTTTGTCTGAATCCAAATTTGAGCATAAGCCAATGTGAAAAGGTATGCTCAAAAGGATAGGATTGACCAATTATGTGTGAGCGCTCAAGATGATTCCAAGCTTGAGATAAATTTCCTTTAAGTAATGACAACCGGTAAAACAATAATTCGTTATCATAATATTCTTTTAAGCCTTTTGGTATTTTGGTGTTGAATTTCATTTATTGCTAATTAAGAGACAATCCAAGCCTTTGCCAGTTCCTTATCTTTTAAATAAAAATATTTTACTTCCGAGCTTGTAAAAAAATCAGTTGCTTTTACAACCCATTCCTGCCATTTCTTTTCACCAACAAACGCCATTTTTGCATAATCTGAAATATGAGCGCTGTCCACTTTTATATCTTCACAAAAGCCTTTTAGGGTATAGCCGTCAAAGTCCTCCAATTCAAAATATAAATCAACATTGCTTTTATTCTTCAATATTTCGTGAATTCGTGAATTGATTTTTTAAACTTCATCTTTTGAAATTTTACTGCTGATTTTCGCTGAAATCAAATTGACTTTTCTAAAGTTAATAGCTGTATCATTTTTTGCATTTTAACTCTTACAATTTAGTGAAATAGTTGCGCAACTGCTGTGCAAAGTCATCTACTGCACTTTTCACAAACACCTGTAACCAGAAGATTTACGTCTTCTGCTACATAGCCATCTGGTAAATTGATATGCGGTATTTTATGCTCAGTGAGACATACAGTTTCGTTACAATTATTACAGCGAAAATGCAGGTGTAAATCTTGCTCAATCTCACAATTGCAGCCTTGTTCACAAAGTGCATATTTAGTAATTCCGGTGCCGTCTTCTATTTGGTGTACAATGCCATTTTCTTCAAAAGTTTTTAAAGTTCTGAAGATGGTTGAGCGTTCCGCTTTCGCGAAAGCGGTCTCAAGATCAAGCAAGGCCAATGCAATTTTTTGTTGAGCTAGATATTTATAGACTAAAATGCGCATTGCGGTAGGACGTACCTTATGATCGCTCAGAGTTTTTTCGATTTCAGTCATTTATGCAATGTTGTAGTTGATGTTTTTGGCTTTGTTATAGGCTTCCCAGCCTTCTTTTGCCGCATAGGGAACAATAAGTAATGCTGCCACAGGGTCTGCCCACCACCAGTCGAGCCAATTAACCAATAGTAAACCTATAAGTACGACCACGGTCTGGTACAAGCAAATAAAGGTATCCTTGGCATCGGCCATTAAAGCTGGACTGTCCAGTTTCTTTCCATAATTTCTCTTGAAATATATTAGAATTGGATTTACAACCAGGGAAACCAATAATATAATTAGTCCCATTGAACTCCAGTTTGCCGTTTCTTGGTTAATGAGCTTCGTAATAGAGTCATACGTAATAAAAACACAAATGAGCGTAAAGGAAACTGCAATTACGTTTAAGGTGATCTTTTGTCTTCGTTTTACCTTTTCTTCATCGATACCTTTGATTTCACCGTTTAGTCGCCAGCCGAGCGTTCCCGCACTTACCACTTCAATAGTGCTATCCAATCCCCAACCAATCAATGCCGAGCTATTTGCCGTAAATCCTGCTATGAGCGAGACTACTACTTCGGTAACATCATAAACAACGTTCCAAATCTGTAGTGTTTTGGCTTTTTTTAAATAATTTCTTCTTGTTTTATTCATAATATTTAATGTTCATGTTCCGTTTCCCCTTTTTTCATTTCTCCCATAAGATAATAGGCATTATTGAATGCAAAAAGCGTGTTAAGATCTGGGGTTTCAAAAAAGCGTATGGCTATCCAATCTCCATCTTTCTCGCTAGTTGTAACCTCTATTGGTTTAAAACTCCACGCATAGCCATCCTTTTGCGCTGTAAATACATAAGTCTTTCCAGCTTCTGTAACTATGGCACTTTCAGGTAGTGCGGTAATCTGCTGGTTGTCAACTTGAATTTTACCTTTAATGTACATTCCAGGGATAAGATCACTTTCTTTATTTTCAATTTCAGCGTGAACGTGAACCGCTTTGGGATCTTGCTCAAAGGTCTGACTAACTGAATAAATCTCGGCTTCCAGCTCTTTTCCTGGACGTGAATTAATACTGAAACGCACCTTTTGGCCTTTCTTCACTTTGTCCACATCTTTTTCAAAAACCATTAAATCTGCGTGTACGTGGTCTGTATCTACTATTTCCATCAAGTTGGTCTGTGGTTCCACATATTGTCCGGTCTTTATAAACACTTTTTCTACAACACCTGCTATGGGACTGCGCAAAGCCACACGCTGATAAATTGTACCATTGCGCACACCACTAGCATTGATGTTGTACTGTCGCAATTGCGCTTCAAGACCTTTTACTATTGCGGTAGATGATTGATAGTCTGCTGTGGCTTTTTGATAATTCATACCAGATGCCACGCCAGCTTCATAAAGCTTTTTTTGACGTTCATATTCCTGTTTCAGAAATCTACTGTTAGTGTATGCATTTAGGTAATCACTCTGTACCTGTATGATGCTGGGATGCGAGAGGTACGCGACCGCTTGATTTTTTTTGACTTCGTCGCCTTCTATAACTTCAATAGAAGCCACATTTGCTCCAGCAAGTGCGGTAATATTTGCTTCGTTTTGCGGAGGCACTTCAAGCGTACCATTTGCTTCTACATAACCACTCATATTGCGTGGTGTAATTGTGTCAATTTCCATTTGTAAAGCTTCAAACTGCTGTGCTGTGAGCATCACTTCTTCAGCTTCGCCTTCTCTACGGCTTTCTTCAGTTTGTGTACTTTCTTTAGTTTCATCTTCGGTAGTTTTTGAGTCGCCACAACTGGTCAGTAATAATGCTAATAGCATCGCTGTAATAGGTATAAATTTTATCGTTTTCATCTTTTTAGTTTTGGAAATATTGTAGTTCAAACAAGGCTTCTAAATAATCATTGAGGGCGTCCAGCGCATCCATTTCGGTCTGTATGGCATCACGTATAATTTGTGTAAATGCTGCATAATCCAGCGCGCCTTCTTTATACGCGAGCATTGCGCCCTTACGCTGCTCTATCGCAAGTGGCAATGCTTCTGTTTTATAAAAGAACCAGGTATCCCGCCATCGTGCATAATTTTGTTGTGCCTGTATGAATTGCGATTGTAGCTCGCGCTGCTTAAAGGCTGCATTAGATTCTGCAATCTGTGCATCAAGTTTTGCCGCTTTTGTGCGACTACGGAGTGGTCCAGAAAACAGCGGAATGGAAATACCTGCCTGATAGGTGAAAAATCCACTATCGCCATTAACTCGTTGCAGGCCACCTTGCAGATTAAACTGGGGTAGTAAATTTGCCCTTGCTGCATCATAGCTTGCACGTGCTTCGTCAATACGCTTTCGCGAAAGCGATAATTCGGGATGTTCATTCAATGTATCATCAGTCTCTAAAATTGAATGTTCGGTAGCTTCCAATTCATCAGTAACGGTGTACGTCGTATCTGGTGTCAACCAAAGGTTGAGTTTTTGCAGAGCGATGAAATAGTCTGTTTCTGCCTGTTGAAATTTATTATTGATCTGCAAAGCTTGATTGCGGGCAGCAGCATATTCCAGTCTTGAAATGGCTTCCACTTCATAATTGAGTTTTACAGATTGTGCAAACTGACCATATATACTGTCAAATTCTCGGTACAAGACGAACTTCTTCTTTGCCTGAAAAGCTTCTGACCACGCTTTTTTAACTTCCAGTTCTATTTGGATTTCCGAAAGGTCAAGAGCTGTTTCGGCTAACTGGATGCGTTGTTGTTGCAAACGTTTTTTGGCACCTATTCCCAGTAGATCGATATTTTGTTGCCCGATGCCTATCAATGTATAAATGCCTTGACCATCTGCCACTTCTTCGCCACCTGTAAAAACCTGCGTACTCCCAAAGTCATAGGCATTGCCCGTGAGTGCATTCTGTCTTTCGATTTCGAGTTGGTTCACTTTAAGTACAGGATAATTTTCTTTAGCAATTTCTACAGCTCGTGGTAATGTGATGGGCGTGATGCTGTCCTTAACGATGAGATCTTGCACAGGTGCTTGAGATTGTTGCGCTTTCGCGAAAGCGGTACCACCTAACATAAAACCAAGTATCAAAATCGTAGTCAAGGCTTGCGGATTAAATGAACCAATCTTGTCCTGATCTTTGCGCTCGCGTCGCTTTTCTATAAATGTATAGAGTACGGGAAGTACGACCAACGTGAGTAGCGTGGCTGTAAGCATCCCACCGATAACTACCGTAGCGAGCGGTTGCTGCACCTCTGCTCCAGCCGATGTGGAAAAAGCCATAGGTAAAAAGCCAAAAATATCTGTGGTGGCCGTAAGGATAATAGGGCGAATTCGTTCTTTAGTCCCTTGAAATATTCTATCTTTTATACTTATAACACCTTCTTCTTTTAAGGAATTGAATCGGTTAATAAGTACCAGCCCGTTAAGAACCGCGACACCAAATAGCACAATAAAGCCGACACCTGCGGAAATACTAAATGGCATATCTCGCAACCATAAAGCAAACACACCACCGATGGCCGCCAAGGGAATCGCTATGTAAATCATTAGCGATTGTGAAAAGGATTTTAATGCAAAGTATAATAGTATAAATATCAAGAACAGGGCGATGGGCACTACAATGACCAAACGATCCTTTGCGCTTTGTAGGTTTTCAAACTCTCCACCATAGGTAATATAATATCCTGATGGTAAGTCCAGTTCTTCATCTAATTTTTGTTGTATATCTTTTACTATAGATTCCACATCCCTGCCTCGAGCATTTACACCTACGTAGGTTCTTCTATACGTATTGTCACGTGAGATTTGCATAGGTCCAGGGACGTATTCGATCTCGGCTACTTCAATAATGGGCACTTGATTACCATCCTTAAGATCGATGTACATATTGCGTAAGTCATTGATACTTTTTCTATGACTTTCATCAAATCGTACCACGAGATCAAATCGTTTCTCCCCTTCAAAGATGACACCAGCAGTACCACCTGCAAATGCAGTGCTTATGTAATCATTTACTTTTTGAATATCTAGTCCATATTGCGCCATTTTATCACGCCTATATTTTACGGTCATCTGTGGTAATCCAGCTGTACGTTCTGCACTTACATCACCTGCACCAGGAACGGTCTGTATTATCGCTGCCATTTCCTGAACCTTTTCTGATAAAATCTCTAAATCTTCGCCATAAAGCTTTACGGCAATGTCTTCTCTTACACCTTCCAACAGCTCGTTAAATCGCAACTCCACAGGTTGGGTAAATACTAAATTCACACCTACGAGTTCTTCATCCAGTTTATCTCTAATGGCATCTATCAAACCTTCTTTAGTAGAAGCGGTTGTCCAGTCGTCCATATCCTTATTAAGGATGATGTACATATCTGCAATATCCATAGGCATAGGATCTGTAGGAATATCTGCGACACCTATACGTGCTGTAACTGTTTTAATTTCAGGGAAACTCTCTAATAATATCGTTTCTATCTTTTTGGAAACTTCAATGGATTCTGATAGCGAACTTCCTGGTCTTATGAGCGCCTGCATTGCTAAATCTCCTTCATCGAGCTGCGGCACAAATTCCCCTCCCATATTAGAAAAGATAAAACCTGCGATAACAAGTAAAACAGCAGCAGCTGATAAAACGATAAGTTTCAGTTTAAGTGCTCCTTTCAATAAAGGCATATACGCACTATGAATGGCACCAATGATTTTATCACTTATTTTTTCGAGCCATCGCTCAAACCTGCCGAACCAGTTTTTGGTATTTTGTACTGGTTTCATAAAAAGCGCAGACATCATTGGCACATACGTAAGACATAAGATAATAGCACCTATCATTGCAAACCCAAAGGTGTATGCCATCGGTTTAAACATTTTACCTTCAACACCTGTAAGAAAAAGGATAGGTGTGAAAACGATAAGAATAATAATTTGACCAAAAAACGCGGAACTCATCATCGTACTTCCGGCTTCATAGGCCACTTTATCCATTACGCCCTGATTGAATTTTAACTTGCCAGACCTAATTCGTTTTTGGATTTCATACACAGTTCCTTCAATAATAATCACGGCACCGTCGATGATAATCCCAAAGTCGATGGCTCCAAGACTCATTAAGTTTGCCCAAACATTAAATTGCTTCATTAAGATAAAGGCAAAAAGTAAGGACAAGGGTATAGTCGTGGCTGTTATGATTCCACCTCGTAAACTACCCAGCAAAAAAACTAGAGCAAAAATTACGATTAAGGCACCTTCCAATAAATTGGTTTTCACTGTATCTGTAGTTCTGGAAATTAGTTCACTACGATCGATTATTGGGGCAATGGTCAAACCTTCTGGCAGGGATTTTTCAATTTCTGCCATACGGTCCTTTACATTTTGAATGACTGCATTAGGATTAGAACCCTTGAGCATCATTATCATACCACCAACAGCTTCATTCCCGTCCTGTGTAAACGCACCATAACGTACTTGACTCCCAAAATGGACACGAGTTGCCACATCTCCAATAGTTATAGGAATATTACCTTCATTAGCAATCGAGATATTTTTTATATCTTCCAAAGAGCGAATAAGACCTTCGCCTCTTATGAAATTTGACATTTTGTTCTTCTCGATGTAAGCGCCACCTGTATTGACGTTGTTCATAGTAAGAGCCTCATATACTTGTGAAATACTGATCCCCATACTGTTTAACTTCTCTGGATCGACGGCGACTTCGTACTGTTTAATACTTCCGCCATAAGAGTTAACCTCTACTACACCTTCTAGTAAAGTAAGTTGTCGTTTAATAACCCAGTCCTGTATGGTGCGCAATTCCATAGATGAATACTTGGTTTCGAAACCTTCCTCTGGCTTTATAGTGTATTCATAGATTTGACCTAAACCAGTAGAGATGGGGCCCATAGATGGGGTCCCAAATTTGTCAGGTATGGATTCTCCTAATTCGTTAAGTTTCTCCCCTACCAACTGTCGAGGAAGATAGGTTCCCATATCGTCTTCAAAAACGATAGTTACTACGGAGAGTCCAAAACGTGAGATAGATCTTATTTCGGTCACGCCTGGCAAATTACCCATAGATAATTCTACAGGATAGGTCACGAACTGCTCGATATCTTCCGTTCCCAGATTTGGCGATTGGGTAATTATCTGCACCTGATTATTGGTGATATCTGGCACAGAACCAAGGTTTACCGTTGCCATTGACCAGATACCAACTCCTATAAGAGTTAAAGTAAAGAGGCCAATAATAAATTTGTTATTGATTGAAAAATCAATGATTTTGTTAATCATAGATAAGGATGTTAATTCAGTTGAAATTCTTATTGAGCACATTGAATAAAATAAAATACAATACACTTCGTGGACGAATCCAATAGATGGACACGTCAAGACAGGATATAGTTATCCTATAAAACTGAATTATACCCGAGGGGGATGTAAAAGGAAATGTGGAATATCTTTGCCAAGGTTGTCAAAATGGGCAAAATATTGATGTGGAATTGCTGGCTGTAAGAGTTCGAAAGAAACAAGCCCAAAGTCTATAGTGTGAACATGGCAACAATGACAATGACAGAAGGGTGAGCATAAAATGCTATCGTTATGTTCCTGATCTGCATCGGTCACTTGCGAGAATTCTACCTGTGTATTATCACTATTTGGCTTACTGTCGACACAAGGCGTGAAGTTGAGAGCCAGAAAATAAAAGGATAGTATGATTGTAATAATTTTCACGTTCCAAAATTACAGGAATTTTCTTGGAACTGGGTTGCAAAATTTGAGTTATTCAAAAATTGACCACACTATCCAAAGCATCATCAGCATCCTTATGAATGAAATTTGCTTGATAACGTATAGTTGTTGTTACAGATGAGTGACGATATAATTTTTGCAGCATTTGAATAGGGATTTTTTCCCCAGAGATATTACCAAAACTATGCCTGGCAATGTGCATACTTATATTTTTCTTTATTCCCAGTTGCTTAGTGGCAATCTTTAATCTTCTATTCAAATTTCGAGTTATCGATTGTGTTCTTTTGGATATTTCCTCAGTATCATCGAGGTTGGTGCCTTTTAACTGAGGAAAGACAAGCTCATTGTAAGATGAATTGTCTTTGTAAAAATCAAATATTTGAATAGCTTTTTCAGGAATTTTAAGAGAAACAAGCTTACTATTTTTGTTCATTCGATAGAGTAGGCGCCCATCGTTGAAATCTGACCATTTTAGTTGTAATACATCCCCAACTCGAATACCTGCAAAGTAAAAACTGACGAGCCAAATATGAATTGCCTTTTGTTGAGCTTCGGTTAATCCTGTGGCATTTTCGAGGATTTGAATTTCATCTGTCGTAAAACCAATTTTTTGAGATTCAGGTATTCTAATGGTCATTTTACCTTTGCCGAATGGATAGAGGCCTCTTTCTGTAATTAATTCAGAAATAGCTAAATTGAATATGGTTCTAATAAGGATAAGATAGTTTACTACTGTCCTTGGCGAAAGCTTATTATGATGTAGAAGATAGGTTTCAAATTTTTTGAGAACATTAACATTCAACTTATTAAAGGGAATTGAATCCTTTCCAAGAAATTCTTTGAATCTTTTAAGTCGGCCAAACTCAGTGTCGTATTGATGGTGTTTGTTTCTATTCTTGAGATTTTTAAGATGCATTTCAGCTACAGCGAAAAAATCAAGACTTTTAGTAACAATAATTTTATTTTTTATTTCTGAAACCGAGTGGTATTCAGAATTCATTTCAGACTTTACTACTTTATCGTTTGCTTCAGCGATCTTAGTAGTGATAAAATTATTTAAGACATTAGAATTAGGGTGCGACTTACGGACATTCCGATTTGTTTCGTCCCAATACTTTTTTTCGATGTATTGACCCGTATTTAGATAAGAGCTCTTGCGGTCTTTTGTAATTCTAATTGCAATAGGAAACAGCCCTGCTTTGTTCTTCTTTTTCCTTAATACTACTCTAACCGTGGCCATAATAATTATTTTTGGATTATAAAGATAGTCAAATTAGGTACAACATAGGTACAACAATTGTTGATCTTGCTTGCTATTAATTGGTGTTTAATTATATTAAATAATTTTTAAAATATTGATTTACATTGTATTTATGTTAAATTGATAGTATAGTGTCAAAAACTCATAACCCGAAGGTCACTGGTTCGAGTCCAGTTCCCGCTACTAGTAAAACCAAGGCTTCACAGAAATGTGAAGCCTTTTTTTATTTTGATACTATTCGCTAAATAATAAGTTTTGAATTGGCTCTTTTTTTAAGCTAAAATCGGTGTAATTACATCATCAAATGATAATTACCGTTTGAGGACTTTAATTAAGAACATTGATCCCGAGGCGGTTTTTATAAAAATGATCTAACACCAGAAGAATTAATAAGCGCGATACAATCAATTATTACAACCCCCCCCCATATTATACTTCAACTGTTTTAAATTTATTGAGAAAGGAGATATCTAAAGATGTACATATAGATGAAATAGATCGAAAACTATTATATGAACTTTCAATAGGAACTAAAATGGTAGAGCTGCCTGCTATTCTACTTTTATCTAAAGCCGGTGTAGAGAAAAGAAAGCGTAATCTTAAAGCGCTATTAGAAGTTGAAGATCAATCTGATCGTGAGCTTATTCTAAATGCTAAGAATCGTGGTTTTTTGTAAAAACAAAAGCCATACTACAAGTAAGGATTTTAATTGTATTAATAATATTTGCATAATTAGATTTACTTTGTTTCGAAATAAAACCTATTTTCTCATTATTGAAAATTTTATTTATTATGAAAAAATTACTTTGAGGATTATTTGTTTTTAAGTCATTCACTGCAATTGAAGCAAGCGAATTGGTGTAAAATTGTAGTGCTTTTGCTTATGAAGCTGCGAGTGATGAGTGGAATAATTCTTGGGGATCTGGTGGGTCTATGTCTGCCAGTGAATTCTATTCGATTTATTATGAATGGGAGTCCCTTTGTGAGAGCGCGCAATAAGAAAAACGAGAATTAATTTATTTTGTTTAACTATTAAGCACTATTAGGTATATCATGATTTTTACTTGATATAAATAACAGTGCTTTCTTAAAAAATAAAAAGATGAAGATTTTAATCGTTGTTATGCTTTTAATTTCCCAATTTTCAATTGGTCAAATTACAAAGGGTGAAATAAAGTATAGCAAGTCAATAAGATATAGTGATGCTTATAAGGGTAGGGTAAATGCAAAATCTATTAAATCGTCTTCAGAATCTATTAATTATACACTTGTTTTTAATAACAAAGAAGCTTTATTTAAAGTAGATGATAAAATGGTATCTGATAATTCAACAATGGCTGATAGAATGGCTATTATAAAAGGTGAAGGTAAAGGTATTTATTACACTAATTTTGGACAAGGGTATACGATACGGCAAAATGAATTTGGTGGTCAACAATTTCTAATAAAAATGAAGCATCTTAACTTCATCTTAACTGAGAAAACTAAAAAAATAGGAAATTTTTCATGTAGAGAAGCTAAATATTCACTAAAAGAAAAAGCACCAGGAGAAGGAATGAAATCCTATCAAATTGATATAACAGTTTGGTATAGCCCTGAAATTCCATTTTCTATTGGTCCACTTCATTTTTTTAATTTACCGGGGGCTGTTTTAGAAGCAACATTAGGTAATGTTACTTATACAGCTACTAATATTTCAATAGATCCAGAAATGGAATTGATTATTGAAGAACCTAAAAAAGGAAAATTAATTAGTGAAGATAATTTACTTTATGAGTTGCATAGTTTGAGAAAAAAAATATAGTAATTAATAATTCTTTTTAGCTTATTAATAGAAAGTGAAAAATAAATATTCATATTATGAGATTCTTTGCATTCTTAATAGCTCTGTTGTTGCCATTAGTTGGGAATAGTCAAATTAATTACGGTGAAATAAATTATCAAGTAACTTTAGATTCAAAAAAGTCCTTAAAGGAAATTGATAAAAAGGACGTTAGTCCAATGGTTAAGATGATGATGCGAGATACGTATAAAAACACTAAACCAGTGGAACTTATTCTATATTTTGATAAAAAGTATTCACTTTCACGTGCCGTATTAGATTTAAATAAACCTGATGAAGGAGTTAAAATATTAGACATCGTTTCAGGTGTTAAATATGAAGTTTATACTTCATAAAGCCCTCATCAGATTTTAAAAAGTAGTGGTAGTTTAGGAAATGTACTTGTTGAAGAATCCTTACCGCAATGGACTTTGCTTGATGAAACCAAGAAGATAGACATATGCACTGCGTATAAAGCTCAAGGTTACAGAATGATTGAAGGTAGTAAGGGAATTGTAAAGCGCGATTTTATCGCATACTTAAGGTCAACAGGAACTTGTGATTAATCTTTTTTAATTATGAATGATAGGAAAATATTTATCTATACTGTTTTACTCAATCTGTTTTTTATTCAGAGCGTTTCCGCTCAACATAATTATAAGGTTACTTACGGTATATCAAAAGCGAAAATGCACGGCTCCTTGGACAGTCTCGATGATCGTGGAAAAATATTTTTTGGAAAGGTTTTTGACTATGCCCAAAATTTAAATTATAGCCTAACAACTTCTTCAACGGAGTCATTTTTTGAAGAGGAAGCTGATTTGCAAAAGGGTGATTTAACGGCACTAGAAAGTATTTTAATTAAATCGGCCAAAAGATTTCCTTCTTTTCACAAGGCCGTTTATATTTCATATACTAAGGATAGTATTACATTCATTAAGAATTTAGTAGGTAAAGACTTTTATGTTAAGCGTGGACTTTTTGATTTTTCATGGGAGATTAAGGATGATCAAAAGGTCATATTAGGATATCAGGCACGTCGGGCTTTAGGTTCCTATTACGAGCCAGTTACTGGCAAAACATTGGATGTTGAGGCTTGGTTCCTGCCAAGTATCCCTTTATCTTCTGGACCAGATATATTTGTAGGTCTCCCAGGTCTAATTGTTGAAATTGAGCACAAGGGTGCTATTGTGTCTGCAAGAAAAATTGAGAGTCTAAAAAATATAGAAATTGAGAAAATTGAAAATAAACACCCGATGAGTCAAAATGAATTTGACAGGCTTTTAATTAGTTTAAAAAGTAAGTTTATTGATAATCAATAAAATTGCATGAATTATTTAAATTTTTATTACCGATTTATCTTTTGATTCCAATTTGTCTAACGAAAAAAGAAGTTGTTTTAATCCTGCTATTTTTAGCGGGATTCTCCTTTAGCCACGCCCAAAACATCCAATTAACTGGCACGGTAAAAGATACCTTAGCTAAACCACTTCCTAATGCCAATATTCTGGCCTTTCCTCAGGAAACTGGTCATCAGACGCGTTTTGCAATTTCCAGTGCAGAAGGTCTTTACCGCTTACGTCTGGAAAAAGGTATCGCATACCGCGTAGAAGTAAGCTATATGGGGTATGATAAAATTACACATACCATACGCCTGACACAAGATGCCGAGCGTGATTTTATCATGAGACCCCTCAGCGATCAGTTGGGTGAAATCGTCATCAAGCAACGTTTGGCGGTAAAAGTATGAGAAGATACCATAACCTACCGCACCGATAATTTTGTAACCGGAGAAGAGCGCAAACTGCGGGATATCCTTAAAAAATTACCCGGTGTTGAGATTGACCGGGATGGGAATGCCACCGTCAATGGCAAAGAAGTAACTAAACTTATGGTCGAGGGCAAAGACTTTTTTACCGGTGATGAAAAACTGGGCGTTCGTTGACGGGAGGAAGAGGAATTTATTATCGCAACGATACACTTCACTTTAGGCAAATTAATTCTTACGAGCCATTGAATATTAGCTTAACCAAAGAACGCTTCGGAGCTTGGGAAATCACTAACGAACAAAAGGATATTTTAGGCTATACCTGCTTTAAAGCCATTACTTTTAAAAAAGAATTAAATAATGACTTGACGATAAGACAGCAACGTAAAGTCGCCTGGTTTGCTCCAGAACTTAATTTTCCCGCCGGGACCTCAGGGAATCGGCGAACTGCCGGGACTTGTGCTTGAAGCTTCTGAAAATGGGATTTATACCTTTCGCGCTACGGCACTCAAACTTGATGATCGTTGTAAAGAAATAGAAGTCCCTAAAAAAGGAAAAACGCTCACTAAAGAAGAATATGATCAGTTTATAATTGATAGGTTGAAGCTTATAAAATCAAGAGGATAAAAAATTTAGGATATAATGTGCTTCATATTAATCTTTTGATTAAATTCAACTAATAATTTAGTTTTAGAGGTAGTTTATGAAAAATAAGCTTTGTATTTATCTTCTACTTGTACTACCGTTCTTAAGTGTTGCTCAAATCAACACTGGCGAAATTCATTATCAAGTAACTTTAGATTCAAAAAAGTCCTTAAAGGAAATTGATAAAAAGGACGTTAGTCCAATGGTTAAGATGATGATGCGAGATACGTATAAAAACACTAAACCAGTGGAACTTATTCTATATTTTGATAAAAAGTATTCACTTTCACGTGCCGTATTAGATTTAAATAAACCTGATGAAGGAGTTAAAATATTAGACATCGTTTCAGGTGTTAAATATGAAGTTTATACTTCACAAAGCCCTCATCAGATTTTAAAAAGTGGTGGTAATTTAGGAAATGTACTTGTTGAAGAATCCTTACCGCATTGGACTTTGCTTGATGAAACCAAGAAGATAGGCATCTACACTGCGTATCAAGTTCAAGGTTACAGAATGATTGAAGGTAGGAATGGGATTGCTAAACGGGATTTTATCGCTTGGTACACACCAGAGATTCCTGTGCAATACGGCCCTTATGTATACAGCGGTCTTCCCGGGCTTATTCTAGAAGTTCAAGTAGGAGAGGATTTGGTTTTTAAGGCTACAGCTATTGTAATAAATGGAGACGAGCCAGTGGAGATTAAACTTCCTAAATATAAAATAATTACGCAGGAAGAGGCTAACGCGAAGTATAAAAGCTATTTGAAGAATTAGACTGAGCAAATAGCCTAGTATAAGCAATGTTTTTTTTACTACTATTTTTTTTGCTGTTTCCTATGGATGTCTCGCACAGGTCAAAAGCAGCAGGATAGAATATAAAGTACTAATGCCGGAAAGCGCTTCTAGAAGTTGAAGGTCAATCTGATCGTGGGCTTATTTTAAATGCTAAGAATTGGGGTTTTTTGTAAAAACAAAAACCATACTATAAGTAAGGTTTTTGATCGCCTTAAACATATTTAGATAGTTACTTTTATAATGTTTCGAAACAAAATCTATTGTTTAATTTTTTTAAAATTTTATTTATTATAAAAAAAAAGTCTATTTAACGTTTTTTCTCTTTTTGACTGTTAATGTTATTTCTTTTGCAAGTTGTCATACCCAAGGAGATGCAGCCTATGACGCAGCCCTATCAAATGGTACTTCAGAAGAGCAGGCGGCTGCAATTGCTCTTGCTGTAATTGATGCTTGTGAGGAGGATCAAGAAACGGGAGGTCAATAGAAACCTAAAGAATTACTTAATGTGATTTTACAGTAATCTTAAAGGATATATTTCCTAATATATCCTTTTTTAATTTTTCAAAATATGAAATTTAGCAAAATACTATTGTTTTCTTTGTTATTGTCTTCTAACATATTTTCACAAAAAGCACTTATAGTAGATTATGAAGTGGTCGCTATAGAAAACAAGGAGCAAAAACCACAAAAAGAAATTGGTTTTTGGAATATGGTAACCCGCGCAGCCAAAACGCTGCCAGAGAAAAAGCCAAAGCTACGAATTGAGGGGAATCTTTCAGTATATGATGTAGAAGAGGGTATGCCCAATGATGCTCAAGCAGCTTCTATGAGTGTTTTGGCGACCAGTCTATATAATCTTAATCATAATGTGTATATGGATACTAACAAAGGTTTTTTGATCGAAAAATTCTCAGCTTTCAATGAGAATTTCACCGTAAAGGATACGCTAGGGCGTTACGATTGGAAATTAAGTAAAGAAAGAAAGATCATTAATAATTTAGAAGCATTCAAAGCTACTTCTTCTAAAACCGTGATTAACTCTAAAGGAACTTTTGAGTTTCCCATTGAGGCTTGGTACGTTCCTGAATTGCCGTATAATACTGGACCTGCCGACTTTGAAGGCTTGCCGGGATTGATAGTGGAAGTAAAAGTGAAATCCAATATAGGTTATATTTTACGATTAAAAAATATACAAGAAGTGACTACATTAGATATAACTAAACCTGATGAAAAAGGAATGGTATCACAAGAGGTATATAATGACGAGATTAAAAAACTAGCTAATAAAACAAAAGAATTTTTTGAAAATTAAGTGGGCCAAATAATCAAAATTTAATCTTGTTGAAAGCTCAAAGAGGGACAGATGGAAAATTGTACATTCTTGAATAAGTTACTTATAGCTCTGTACTTTACACTTCCTGTGTTGTGTTTTGCACAAAATACACAGCTTTCGGGCACTGTAAAAGACACTTTAAATCAGCCGCTGCCCAACGCCAATATTTTAGCGTTTCCGCAGACAGAGGGAGCACAAACCAGTTTTGCGATTTCGAGTCCGCACGGGCTTTATAAACTGCGTTTAGAAAAAGGGATTCCTTACCGGGTAGAAGTGAGTTATATGGGCTACACAAAAATCACTGATACCCTTAGTCTAACACAGGATGCGGAGCGCGACTTTATCATGATACCCTTAAGCGATCAACTGGGTGAGATTGTGATCAAGCAGCGCTTAGCAGTAAAAGTACGCGAAGATACCATCACCTACCGTACGGATAATTTTGTAACAGGAGAAGAACGCAAATTGCGTGATGTACTCAAAAAGTTACCGGGAGTTGTAATTGACCGCGATGGTAATGCCACAGTCAATGGTAAAGAAGTTACCAAGCTTATGGTCGAGGGGAAAGACTTTTTTACCGGTGACGAGAAGTTGGGCGTTAATAATATTCCGGCAGATGCAGTTGATGAGGTCGAGGCTATAGATAACTACAACGAAGTTTCATTCTTAAAAGGTCTTAGCGATAGTGATAAGATGGTCTTAAACATCAAACTCAAAGAAGGCAAAAAGAAGTTTGCCTTTGGAGATATAGAAGTTGGTGGCGGACTTGAAGATCGGTATTTGATACACCCTAACCTATTTTACTACAGTTCTAAAACGGCGGTGAATGCTATTGGTGATTTTAATAACATTGGCCAAAAGTCATTTTCTTTGAGTGATTACATCAATTTTGAAGGCGGTTTCAGTTTGTTGAGCAAAGATCCTTCGGCTTATTTTAACCTGCGCAATGATGATTTTGCACAGTTTCTAAACAATGATGATTTTGTGTATAATAAAAATGAATTCGGTGCATTTAGCATTTCGCAAGAACTCAGTAAAGCGACAGACCTTGATGCCTACTCTATTGTCTCTAACGGAAAACTCGAAGCCCGAAACGAGAGTGATTTCACCTACTTAACCGGAGATCGCCAGGAAGAAAATCGCACGACGACAAGTAACAACAATCTCTTGTTTACGCTTAATAAAGTGCGTTTGCGGTATATACCAGATAGTGATGTAGATTTTTATGCTGCGAGTTATTTAAAGACCAGTAAAGGCGACGGTTTAAACCGATTGATTTCTCAAACACCAGATCAAAATACCTTTGTAGATACACAGATCCAACCGCAATCTTTAGATTTTAAAACAGATCTGAGTTACAACCGTCAATTTTCATACAAACACACCAGTACAGTAGAGGCCGGCTTTCAATACAGCCGGAATGAAAATGACCGCGATTGGTTGTTTAACCGTCCTGTTTTTTCGGGTATTATTCCGTTTAATACAGAAGATGATACCTATAATTTGCTCCAAACTACGCGGTCTACAAAGTATGATTTCAATATCAATGCAAAGCACTATTGGGTGTTGCATCGCTTTCACCATATTTACCCCGAAGCCGGCATCAATGTAACCCACCAAACCTACAATACCCGAGATACCCAACAATTAAATGGTGGGAATTTGGTCGATTTTACAGACGGCGGCTTTAACAACGATGTAAATTTTAAGTTGAGTGATAGCTATTTTGGATTTCAGTATAAGGCAAAAGCTGATGACTTTATATTTAAGCCAGGATTATTATATCACTATTATTTCTGGACAGTAGATCAATTTGAAACCCGGGAAGTAGGAGCCGGAAAAGCAGTATTATTACCAGAATTACTTGTAGAATGGGAAATGAATAGCGGAGAAAAATTAAGATTGAAATACAACAGACAATCTCAGTTTGGCAATGCCTCCCAGTTGGCAAACCGCTTACGCTTAAGTAGCTTTAATGGTTTGTTTTCAGGGAATGAAAATCTGGAAAATGAGCTCTCACACAGCGCGTCACTGTTCTATTCTAAATTTAGTTTGTACCGTGGCATTTTTATGAATGCCGGGTTGAGTTATCGACATACAGAAAACGCGATACGCAACACCACTCAAATCGAAGGAATAGACCAGATTAACACCCTGATCTATACAGATCTTCCTGAAAATAGCTACAGTGCAAATGCGTCGTTTTCCAAAAAAATAAGCGATTATCGCTTTACAGTGGGAGGAAATTTAAACCTTTCTGATTACTCAAGAATCGTGAATAATGAGACGCTCGCTTATAAGTCTGTGAATTATAGTTACAATTTCAAAACTGAAACTTCTTTTGACGATTGGCCTAACTTAGAAGCCGGAGTCCGTCACAGTTTTAGTGATTTTAGCTCAGATACTTTTGATAGTAATTTTCAGCGGGTAACGCCATTCGCCTATCTCGATTATGACTTTTTAAAAGACTTTATTTTAAAGGCTAGTTACGAGTTTACTTATTACGAGAATCAAACTCAAAATCAAATCAATCGCTTTCAGGAAGCGGGAGCGAGTTTGTTTTACCAAAAGGAGGGAAGCGCCTGGGGTTTTGAGATCGAAGGGCAGAACATTTTTGACATTCGCTATCGAGCGAGCAATTCCTTCAGTCAGTTTCTAATTACAGATCAGCGTACATTTATTCAGCCCAGAACACTTATTTTGAAGGTTTCTTACAAATTATAGAAATTTTCAGAAATTGATTACGCTGTCCAGTGCATCATCCCTATCCTTGTGAATAAAATTCGCTTGATAATTTAAGGTAGTCTTTAAATCGCTGTGTCGATAAAGTTTTGTAGCATTAAAGGGTGGGTCTTGTCCCCGTTAATATTAGCAAAACTATGTCGAACAATATGATTTGATAGATTCTTATATATCATTGTAGGGCTATCCGTTTCAGGTATTTATTAAATAGCTTAGTTGCATTTCTTGTCTTTCTAAAATATCTTCATTGCCGTAAGAATTAGTATTTTTTAAAAAAGGGAAAACATAGCCGTTATTTTCTGCTTGGTCTTTTTTTGTAATAGTGTAATATGGTGTTAGCTTTATCTGGTATTTTAAGACTTAGAGGCTTTTAACTTTTTTCATGATGAAATATGTAATTGAAAACTACTTCAGACTTCTAAGCGAATACTATAATCTTATTGGATTTCTGAATGCTTTGTGTATACCTTCCTTTTTAAATTAGAGAGTGAAGGAATAAAATAAACGTTATTATTAGAGGTTTCTATATTCTCTAGGCGTATATCCGGTACTTTTTTTAAATAACCTATTAAAATGCTGTGGATATTTAAACCCTAATTCATAAGCGACTTGACTTATTGATTTATCAGCATCAAAAATGCGGTCTTTTGCGAGGTCAATTAGTTTTAAATGAATGTGATCTATAGCAGATTTTCCGGTTTCTTTTTTGATGAGATCACCCAGATAATTTGCAGATAAATTAAATTCTTCAGCAAAATAAGATACAGAAGGAAGTCCGATGTTTTGTGGCTTTTCAGAATTGAAGTAAGCATGAAGCATGCGTTCAAAGTTTGAAACAACACCTTGGCTTAAAACTTCTCGGGTGATAAACTGGCGCTCATAAAAGCGCTCACAGTAATTTAAAAGTAACTCTATGGTATTACATACGATCTGTTTACTGTGTTTATCTATAGACTGTTCTAGTTCATAATCTATTTTAGAAAATAGATCCTTTACGATTTGTTGCTCCTTTTCAGAAAGGTGAAGCGCTTCGTTAAGTTCATAAGAAAAAAATGTGTAGGTATGAATTTTCGAGGCAAGGGGAGTTCCTTTGATAAAATCAGCGTGAAAGAGTAAGGCATTGCCTTTAGGATTGTAATCCTTTTGAGTTTTGATCTCAACCGCTTGTCCCGGCCCCATAAAGACTAAAGTGCCCGCTTCATAATCATAGGTGTTGCGACCGTATTGTAATTCTCCACAGTTTACACCTTTTAGAAAAATGGCATAAAAACCAAAGTTGAATTTTCCGCTTTGTAAGGGTTTTGCATCGGCACTATCAAAACACGTGATTAACGGATGTCTGTTAGCGATTTCCTTTAATGTATTGTATTGTGATATCGTTTCTACTTTTAGAATGTCCTTCATAACCAAATGCTTTTGTATACCAGCAAATATACCGAACTGGTTTTAAGAATTTTGGAGCTCACACTGCAAACGGTAAAAATGGTAATAAAGGCAGTAATTCATATACAAATAGGAGCGGTAAAGTAATTGAACTTTGTAAGGAACAAAATAAAGAGCTATGAAAAATAAAGAACTAGGAAAAAGTGGTTTAGAAGTTTCGGCTTTAGGATTGGGATGTATGGGACTTAGTTTTGGTTACGGCCCTGCCACTGAAAAAAGTCTTGCTCTAAAATTGATACGAGATGCTTATAATAAAGCTGTTACTTTTTTTGATACAGCAGAAGCTTATGGTCATTTGTAAATGAAAAACTGTTGGGTGAAGCTTTAAAACCCTTCCGTAAGGAGGTGATAATCGCAACAAAATTTGGTTTTAAGGAGGGTGTCGCAGGTAAGGGATTAGACAGCCGTCCAGAACGTAAACGCGAAGTTGCTGAAGCTTCTTTAAAAAGATTGAATACAGATGTGATTGATCTATTTTATCAGCATCGTGTAGATCCTAATGTGCCCATCGAAGAGGTGGTTGGTACCGTTAAAGATCTTATTACAGAAGGAAAAGTGAAGCATTTTGGTTTATCTGAAGCAGGAGCGAATACTATTAGGAAAGCACATGCCGTTCAATCGGTTGCTGCTTTATAAAGTGAATACTCTCTTTGGTGGCGAGAACCTGAGCAAGAAATTATTCCTATCTTAAATGAATTGGGTATTGGTTTAGTTCCTTTTAGTCCTCTAGGAAAGGGTTTTCTAACCGGAAAAATTGATGATAAAACGAAGTTTAGTGATAACGACTTTAGAAATAGTGTTCCGTGGTTTAATGAAGAAAATAGAAAAGCCAATCAGGCTTTAGTAGAAATATTAGGAAAAATCGCAACAGAAAAAGAAGCTACTTCTGCACAAATAGCTCTTGTCTGGCTGCTTGAGCAAAAACCTAGGATCGTACCCATTCTGGGTACGACAAAATTGCACCAATTGAAAGAAAATATAGGGAGTGAAGCCATTAAATTAGAAACAACGCATTTATAAAAAATTGAAAATGCTCTGAATACAATTGATATTCAGGGTGCGCGCTACCCAGAGCAAATGCAAAAAATGATAGAGAATTAATTGAATTTTAAAATACAATCGAATGAAAAACATATATAAAATAGTAGGATTTTTTATGCTCCTCTTTACTCAGGTTGGCTTTACTCAGGATAGTGATGTAACAAAACAGGTTAAAGAACTTTCAATGAATAAATGGCAGTGGATGGCAGATAAGGATGTAGATAAGCTCAAGGACTTATTTGATGAAGATGCTCGCTTTGTACATATGAGTGGCTCCTGGGATAAGAGCCGGGAATTAGAGATAATTGAAAGTGGCAGTATTTGGTACAAGCAAGCTAATGTGCAAGATACTGTTGTAAAAGAATTTGGAGAAACTGTAATCGTATGGAATCGAATTACACTAGTGGCGCATGTGCGAGGCGATGATGTTTCAACCGAGTTTACAGTAACTGAAGTTTATCAAATGCAGAATGATGCCTGGAAGCTGCTTGACTTAACGTTTAGTAGCGTTCGTGATACTCATAAAATCGTTCATTAAAAATTAAAATTATGAAACACCTAAAATTTGTAAAGAATGTGGTTTTGGTCTTAATGCTTTTAATGACCATTCAATTACACGCGCAGGATACAGAATCTAAAATTAAAGAGCTATCCGCAAACAAATGGCAATGGATGGCAGATAAAAATGTAAGTGAACTTAAAGATTTTTTTCATCCTCAAGCTCAGTTTGTACATATGGGCGGCAGTTGGGGTACAGATCGCGAATTAGCAATTATAGGTAGTGGAGGAATCTGGTATAAAAAAGCAGACGTCCATACTATATCTGTTGATGTAATCGGTGAGACGGCAATTCTTTTGAATGAAATCACTCTTTTAGCTGAAGTAGGAGGCAATGAAGTGACAAATCGTTTTATGGTGACCGAGGTTTATGTATATGAAGACGATGGCTGGAAACTGGCAAATTTATCATTTGTAAAACTACTAACGGGGCCTCCAGGCGAATAGAAATTAGATGAAGTATTTAGTATTACTTATGGTCGTATTTACCCTTTCCTGTCAAGGTCAGGCAGAAAAAACTATGCAGCATTCAACTGAAAATAAAGCGCAGCCTATTTTGATAGTTTATGTGTCGCGTACAAATAATACCCGGGCGGTAGCTCAAATGATACAGAAAAAAACCGGTGGTAACATGACTGCTATAGAATTACAAGACCCTTACCCTGAGAACTATCAGAAAATTGTAGCTCAGGTAGCAGAAGAAAATGAAGCCGGTTTTTTACCTCCTTTACAAACTAAAATTAATAATCTGGATCATTATGATACGGTTTTTATAGGGTTTCCCACCTGGGGAATGCAACTCCCGCCACCTATAAAAAGTTTTTTGACAGAATATAATCTTTCAGGTAAAACCATTTTACCATTTAATACCAATGCCGGATACGGTTTAGGAAGCTCCATAAGAACGATTAATGAATTGTGTCCTAATTCTAAAATATTGGAAGCATTTTCAGTGGAAGGCGGCATAGAACGAGACGGGATCCTTTTTGTTATGGAAGGAGAAAAAGCAGCACAAGTAGAAGAAAAGCTAGATGATTGGCTGGCTAGAATCGACTTCTAATATATAGAATTATGAAAAAGTTTAATGTAAAACAGTCAACCCTTTTAATCGTAATAAGTGTGCTAATTTTTTACAGCTTATCATTTGGTTCTGCATCTGCACAATCTAAAGATGAACTGAGCCCTGTAGAACAAGGGATTGCTTCAATAGCAATCGCTACAGCAAAGGGCGATACGCAATTGCTTAATGCCTCATTACACGCGGGTCTCGACGCTGGAATGACGGTAAATCAGGTAAAGGAGGAATTAGTACACCTCTACGCTTATTGTGGTTTTCCCAGAAGCCTAATGGCTATAAATACATTGACTGAAGTTCTTCAAGATCGAATAAATAAAGGTATTCAGGATCAGGAGGGACTGGCAGCAACTGATTTGAATGCGGGAAATAAATATGAAATAGGGAAAGAAGTTCTTGCTGATTTAACCGGAATTAATAACAGACCTATGGCGGGCTACGCTAAAACAGTTCCTGTGATTGAGGTTTTTCTTAAAGAACATCTTTTTGCAGATATCTTTAAACGAGGAGTACTTAGTTACAAGGAGCGTGAAATTGCAACAGTAGGTGCATTGTTAACAATGGGCGACCTCGACCCCATGGCACGCGGACATATAGGTATTGCGATTAAACAAGGAGTTACTGAAACTCAAATGAACAAAATTATTAATCTGATTGAAACTCAGGCAGGATCAGAAAAAGCTTATAAAGGAAAATTGCTTTTAACAGAGTTAACTACGAGTTCAGAACCAGCGCTTTCTTCAGCCTTGAGTGCAACCGAAAATTTAATATTTCCCAGAGGAGAAAAACTAGACAATCCTGTATTTACAGGTAATGCTTATCTCAATTCGCTAATAACAGCAGATGAGGTGAATACAACTGCTGCGGGCGTAGTGACTTTTGAGCCTGGTGCACGTACTTTTTGGCACCAGCATCCTACGGGTCAGATCATTATTTCAATTTCTGGTACCGGTTTTTATCAGGAAAAAGGAAGTCCTAAACGCATCTTAAAAAAAGGGGATACCGTGAAATGCCCTCCAAATACGCCGCATTGGCACGGCGCAAGTGATACTGAAGCTTTTGTTCAGATTGCAATTACAGATAGGTCTGAAGGGCCTACTCAGTGGTTTGATGTGGTTACAAAAGAAACCTATTTATCACAAAAATAATATATAGAGGTATTTAGTATCTTTAATAGAATTGAACAGCTTAAAAATATACATTATGATTTCACTACACGTTAACGAAAAGGATCTGCAGGTAGATGTTGATCCCGAAACACCTCTTCTATGGGTATTGCGAGATCATTTAGATCTGCCGGGTACAAAATATGGATGTGGTGTGGCACAGTGTGGGGCGTGTGTTGTACATCTTGAGGGCGAAGCCGTGCGCTCTTGTGTTACAAAAGTTAAGCGCGCTGAAAATAAGAAAATAGTGACCATCGAGGGTTTAGCAGAAAATAACGATCATCCGGTACAACTGGCTTGGACCGAAATCGATGTGCCGCAATGTGGATATTGTCACAGCGGTCAGATTATGTCTGCAGCTGTATTGTTAAAGGAGAACCCCAATCCAACCGATGAGGATATAGATCTGGCGATGGCAGGTAATATTTGCCGTTGTGGAACCTATTCCAGAATTCGTAAGGCGATTCATCTTGCAGCAGATATCAATAAAAGCAGTTCCTAATAACTTTTCAATTAGAAATTATGATTCTATTTAAACATAAAAAACAAAGAAAAATAGTCCGCTCAGGTATTGGTTTTTTTCTGATTCTTTTAGTTTTGGGTATTTCAGTAGGTATGTCTGAAAAGAATTTTGATAACGAAAATTATATGACACTCTCAAGCCTTAAAAAAGACAGTGTTGCTTCTAAAGAAGCCTTTAAAAAAGTCTATTCGGTATTGATGCACCCGCGTTGTATGAACTGTCACCCTTCTGGAGACATTCCTTTACAGGGAGATGACAGCCATTTGCATGGTATGTCTCCTCACCGAGGGAAAGATGGTAAAGGGGTGTATGCGATGAAATGTGCTAATTGTCATCAAAATGAAAACACGCCGGGTATACATGCTCCCCCGGGAAATCCCGAATGGCATCTGCCTCCTGCTGATATGAAAATGGTTTTTGAAGGTAGAACTGCGAACCAATTAGCTAAACAGCTTATCGATAAATCTACAAATGGGAATAAATCGATTAAAGAGTTGATTGCTCACGCAGAAGATACGTTGGTAAAAGCAGGCTGGCATCCCGCAGAAGGGCTATCTTTGCCACCTATGAGTCACGCCGAGTTTAAGGAGGCGTGGATAACCTGGCTTAAAACCGGTGCGTATGCTCCGGAAGAAGCAAACTAAAATATAACTCCAACACAACTTTAAGTGCTGTACGATAAGTTTTATACTAAAGAAAGAGCCGCTAATTTAGCGGCTCTTTTTGTTTAAACACGTTTATGATTTTATACTTCTTCCAGAATAGGATGGTTGTAAAAGCGTTTATTTTTTGCACGAGACAATGCATTAGTATACGCCGCAAAAATAGGAGGGAAAGGAGGTTCACCTAATCCTGTTGGGTTTTTACCATTTTCAACAAAATGCACTTCAATATCTTTAGGAGATTCGGGCATACGAATCAATCGGTAATTGTAAAAATTACTTTTTTGAGGAACACCATCCTTAAAAGTCATTTTGCCAAACATCGCATTTCCCAAACCATCGGTTACTGCGCCTTCCACCATATTTCGTGCAGCATCCTTATTGATAACAATGCCGCAGTCTACGGCACTGTATACTTTATCAAAGACTAATTTCCCATTGTCATTCTTCAAGTCAACAACATGACCTACATAACTGTTATGACAATAATAGGCTGCAACCCCTCGATGAATGCCGGGTTTTGAAGACTCCCAATTTGATTTGTTACGTAACAATTCAAGTAGCGCAATAAAACGATCTGCTTCATAATCATTGTCTTCACCTACCGGACTTATTTTTGCTTTTTCAAACAATTCTAATCTAAATGCAATAGGATCTTTACCAGCAGCAACAGCAACTTCATCTAAAAATGCCTGTTCAGAACCTCCCATAAAATTAGATCTCGGAGCTCTAAAAGCTCCGATGGTAATATTTGAATTAATTTGCCAGCTTTCAGCTAGATAATTGTCAACCGCTCCTGCCGGGAAACGGTTTGCATGCAGCGGACTTTCAGGTATACCGCCTGTTTTTATGTGGTAGGCAACCATTTTATTATTTTCATCCAAAGCTGCTCTGAAAGTAGCGTGGTAGGCAGGACGGTAAATGCCGTAAGTCATATCGTCCTCACGGGTATACACCAGTTTTACCGGTTTTTTTATTTTTTGAGAAATTACAGCAGCTTCAACGACTTCGTGAGAATATGCCCGTCTGCCAAAACCACCACCCATACGGGTCATAATAATTTCAATTTGATCTTTACTCATTCCTAGCCGTGCGGCAACCGTAGGCTCTGTAAGTTCTGGCGCCTGTAAAGGACCGGCTAATATTGCTTTATCATCAGTAACGTGAGCAAAAAAGTTTACAGGTTCCATGGCATTATGTGCCAAAAAAGGAGCGGTATATGTACTTTCAATAATCTTAGCGGCATTTTTAAAAGCTGTTTCAGGATCGCCATCTTTGCGTACTACAGTACCCGGTTCTTTAGATTTAGCATCCATCTGTTCCCAGTGATCCTCAGAACTCTCCAATCCTGCTGGAACTACCTGAGTCGATTTATTGCCAAAGACATTGAGTTTAAGCGTATGTTCTTCAAAGGGTTCCCACTCCAGTTTTAATGCTTTTTTTGCTTGCATAACCTGCCAGGTAGAATCACCTACCACTACCACTAGATTGGGAAAGGTAGCGGTATCAAAGATGTTTAACTCATAGCCTTCATTGTAAATATCAATATCAAAAATAGCAGTTATGCCGGGCATTTTTAAAGCTTCCGTACCGTCGTAAGATTTCAATTTAAGTCCAAATGCAGGAGGATGTTCTATGGTAGCATACTTCATTCCCGGCACCTTATAATCCATTCCAAATAAGGGTTTTCCGCTTACAATGTCTGGTAAAGCAACATTCTTTTTAGAGCTGCTTATGATCGTAAAATCCTCGGTATTTTTTAATTCTACAGACTCTGGGACTTTTTCTTGCGATGCTGCTTCCGCCATTTCGCCATAAGTACTTTTTTTACCGGATGTATGTTTTAAAAAGCCTTTTGTGGTTGTAATTTCTGAAGCTGAAACATTCCAGACTTTGGCAGAGGCATTAATTAGCATCTGGCGTGCTGTTGCTCCGGCTGTACGTAGGGCATTATAACCTTGCCGTACAGATTGACTGCCGCCAGCAAATTGTCTCGTATATAAATCGGTACGAAAAGGGGCTTGCTCAACAACAACTTGATCCCAGTCTACGTCTAATTCTTCAGCAACAATCATAGGTAAGGATGTTAATACATTTTGACCAAATTCTGGATTGGGAGCCATTATTGTCACTGTCCCATCTGTAGCTATTTTTAAATAGGCATTCATTTCAAACCATCCTTCAGAAATTTGTTCTTCAGCAATCGCTTTGGTGTTAGAATGCAAGAGCCAATTGAAACTTAATAGCATTCCGCCACCGGCTAAAGCTGAGGTTTTAAGAAAAGAACGACGATTTACGGAAGTTTTTATTGTACTCATAATTTTCGGTTTAAATTTCTGAACTTCAGAAATGCTAACCAATTTAGCAAATTAAAATACTATCTGAAACCTCTTGATATGCAAACCAGTAAAAAGGGTTAGCAATGCCGTAATATAATTAAGTTGCTTTCTTGGAAAGCAGATTAGGAAAATAGAATATGTAAACTGAAACTTTATTAGAATCAGAATTTAATTTTATGACGGTTGCAGCTGCAAAGCATTTATGTTCTATAGATTATTATTTAATTCTTAAATAATATTCACTTTAAAGACCTGATATATTGAAAAATGCTATGCTTTAAAATAACAGTCGGTTAAAAGTGCAAAAAGAAAAGGCTATCTAATTAGATAGCCTTTTTAAAATTGTAATACTATTTGGTTTTAATTAAAACCAATAGTCTCTAAACCTTGATGGCTTATTTTAATTGCTTCTAATGGAGTAGTATCAAACGTCTGATCTTGTTCTACAAAATAATACTGCATTCCAGATTTTTCTTTTTCGGCAAGAATACGTTTAAAGTCAATTGTTCCTTCACCTACAGGAGCAAATTTGCCTTCGTCATCCATATCCTTTACATGCCATAATTTAAACCTACCCGCATACTTTTCAAAATAGGCGACAGGATCTGCACCAGCTTTAGTTACCCAATATAGATCCATTTGAAAGTTAACATTTTTAGTGTCGGTGTTTTCAAGCAAGTAGTCTATAGGCACAATTCCGTTCTCATTTTTTTTAAATTCAAAGTCGTGATTGTGATACAACAATGTCAGTCCTGCAGCAGTACATTGTTCTCCAAGCGTGTTTAGAATAGTAGCCAGTTCTTCTACAGTTCCATCCATTCCCATAGTCATTGTCTCTTGATCAAAAGTAAACATACCCATAGGAGGTACCGGGATTACAAAATATTCAAAGCCGGCAGCTTTTACATCAGCAATCATTTGTGCTGCATTTTCTAGAGTAACAGATCCTTGATGCGTACTTACAGGTCTCAAATTAATATCTTCACAAAGTGATTTAAAATCTTGTGGCGTTAGATTGTAAAATTTACCATTTTCATATCCTGCTGCTTCAATATATGCATAGCCATCACTAGCAACTGTTTGCAATGTGTTTTCTGTATTTTCGGTCATTGCATCGCGTAGTGTATATAAGGCAAGACCGCCAAACTGATTTACTTCGGTTGAGTCTTGGATATTTTCATTTTCCGTCAAAGAATCTTTTTTCTTTTGATCTCCGCAAGAAAATAAGAGTAACGACACAAGTGCTATGCTTGCCAGTTTTAAATTAAGTTGAAAAGCCTGTATTCTCATAGGTATAGTTTTATTTATATTTTAAAATTAAGTTTTTATAATGAGCATAGCTTTGAAATAGTATTTTATTCATAGTTACGCTTAGTTTATGTAGATTAGCTCAATTATAAACACAGATTAAAATGCATTACTAGTTTTGTTTGTAATGGGATATTAACTCAGTTGGTTCAGAGTGTCACGTCGACAACGTGGAAGTCATTGGTTCGAATCCAATATATCCCACTTATTAAGTATTGCTTAAATAACCCTTGATATCAGTGATGTTAAGGGTTTTTTAGTTTTTAGTAGGTTTGTGAGATTGCCGTAAAAGTCTATATTTACGTATAAAATACGTATCTATTTTACGATAATTTTACGATTTATGGAGCTTAATATATTACTGTATCAAAACGATGGCAGCTCAAAAAAAGGGTTTCCGGTAAAGATCGTTTTATTTTCTAAGCGGCTAAAACGTAAAACTATTGGTCATTCTGAACTTAATGACTGGAATGAAGTACAGCAGCTTCCGCGGACATCGCACCCAGATTATGAGGATCTTACAACATCTATTCTACAGATGCGTGCTACTGCATTAAAAAGCGAATTCAAAAAACTAACCGACTTTAACCAGGCATTTGCAATGTTGCTGCACGAGAGTGTGAGTAGTGCTAGTGATGTATATACTTATTTTGATACAGTAATTGCGCGTATGCGGTCAATGGGGCGTGGTGGTACTGCAGATGCATATCATTCTACAAAAGTGCAATTCAAGGCTTTTAAACCTTTCTTAAGTTGGCAGGATGTTACTCCGCAATTTTTAGAAAGCTTTAAATATGAGAAGTTAAATACATTAAGCGATCGCACGGGGAAAAAACTAACAAATAAAACGGTGAAAGAATACGTGGCTTGTTTGCGTGCTTTGTATAATAAAGCATTAAAGGACCCGCAAGTACATCTGGTAAATACGTTTCCGTTTGAAGGAGTTACTAAGGATTTGTACACCCGCAGACGACGCAAAAAAAATAGGTATTTAGCTGTACAAACGGTTATGATGTTAGAAGGCTTGCAGGACCTTTCACCGCGTCAGCAGTTAACCGTGGATTTCTCACTACTGCAATATTATCTGGGAGGTGTTAACTTAATTGATTTGTACTACTTAAAGAAAGCCAATTTTTATAAAGACCGTTTGATGCTGGTGCGGAAAAAATTAGAACGCTATGAGGTAGAATTTGATGTTAAGGTTTTTGAGAAGGCGCGGAAAATTTTTGAAAAATATGCAGGTGTAGATCCTGTGTATTTATTTGATTTTAGTAAAGAGCCAAATGATTACAAAACCTTTAGAACAGTACATTATAAAACCTTGCAGCGTTTAAAAAAGAATCTAAATATCACCTTGTTGCCTCTTGATCAAAACTGGGGTACAAGTGTTATGCGCCACACATTTGCTACACACGCCAAATTCGCAAAAATAGATGAAGATATTATACGAGAATTAATGGGCCACGAGCGTGACGATATTGATACGGTTTATAAGGATAAATATCCGGAGGCTGTGCGTGATGCGGCACACCGCAAAGTTATTTATTTCGAGTAATAATTCAAGGTGTCGAATTCAAGACCTTTTTCCCAGCGTCAGGAAAAAGGTTCTAAGAAATAAGCCGCGCGGAAAATTTTAAAAATCATCTACTTCAGTATTCATATAGTTTTCAAAACTGTCAATAAGATCTAATACAACCTTACGTGCTTTTGCTTCTGTAAACTCGTAATCTGGTGCCAAGCTACTTCCTACTGCGGTGTAATTGTCTGGACTTATAGTAATACGTGTCGCACCATCTTTCACCTGTATTTTTACGATTGCAAATATTGCACCATCTACAATCTGGTATGCGCTTGAATAGCTGCCATCATACATTAAATATTTACCTGTAACGATACCGGCTTCTTTGTCTGAAAATTGAATGACTGACTTTGCGTCTCTAAAATTCTCAACCATCCAGTTGTTTGCCTTCACGTATAAATCTGCTGAAGATCCTGCGGCAGGTACATCACGTGAAATAGGTTCTATGCTTACCGGGGTTTTTGTTACTCCGCAGCTGTAAATTGTAAGGCTAATTAAAAAAAGTGTAATTATTTTTTTCATAAACTACTTAATAAGTGATGGTTAAAAATTGCTAAATTTTAAATTACAGAAATCTGTAAAACGATTGATTTTAACAAGTATAAATTAGGAATCCCCTTATAACTTTATACGTGATTTCAATGAAAAATAATTTAGAGGGGCTTAAGGATTTATTAGTGTACTGCCAAAATCGTGACAATTATACGAAAAAAGAGCGTAAGCAATTACGTGAAAATCTAAGAGTTGCGAGCAGCAAGACTCTTGTTAACCGTTCTTGAAAGATCGTTTATTCCCATATCTACGCTCTTTAAGCGTTTTCTTAGGCCGCTGGTCTCATCTCGTATTTCGTCTGTATTAAGGAGAATCATTTCTATGGCTTTGCTCATAAGATTTTGATTTCCTTCTAAAACATTACGCAAACCGGTGATTGCGGCTATAACTGTCTTAGCTTCATAGGAGCTTTGATCTTCGTTAAATTGAGGCTCTGTAAAGTTGGGATGACCTACAACATATTTACCTACAATTCGAGTTTCTACAAATTCTAATAGCTTGTTTATAGAATTGTTATGCGGGTTTTTTGAAGTTCCATCAAGAATTCTAGCGATTCCAGATTCAGTCATACCTGTAGCTTTAGCCATTTCATAGGCTGTAATGCCGTGTTTTTCAGATTCTTCTCTGATTAAATTGATTTTTTCTTCTTTACGTAACATAATGATTTACTGTATTTTACAATATTAATACTGTTAAAATCCGCAAAATATAGTATAGTATGCTATATTATACCATACAAATACTGTATTTTTGGAAAACCATTGACACACAAAAGGGAATTACAAACCCCGTGCCAAAAAAATGGAAATCCAAAAAAGTAAAGGTATGAATAAAACAGATGCTTGTAAAACTAATAAACCAATCTGCATCACTCCGGCCAACTTTAAGCTAGAGAGTATCACCCGCGTTGTTGCGGTTATTAATGGATTTGCAACACGGGGTTTTGATACCCGCGAGAAGTTTGTGAACATCGTTCAGGAACTGCTACCGGGAAAATATGACGGTGTTGATGGTATTAAAAAACTTTGGAATTATTACGGCTATCGCCATAAAGACGATACGATGAGTGATGATTTTGAAGCCTTACTAGAGAAACTCAAATCTGAATAATTATGAATTACATCGACTACAAAGAATTAGTAAAAGCTGAACGTGCAGAAGCTAAACACGAAGGTTTTATGTGGGGTTTTGTCGCCACGTTTTGTCTAGGCTTAGCTGCATTTGCATACTTAATACAATAAGCTATGGCATTAGATCTAGATGAATGCCGCGCACGTGTATATGCTATTAATACCAGCCTACGTCAAATAGGTTTAAGCTGGGAAGAAATAGAGACTTTCTGGGCAGAATGTTTCGCAGAGGCAAAAGCAGGAAAAGGAATAAAACCTGCCGCGCAAAATTTTGGAAAAACACCAGGTACTAAAGCTTTGAGCTCTGGTGAAGTATATATCAATTCTAAAAATCAATAATTATGAATGCAGTTCCATTTGAAGAAAGGCTTGTAGAGAAGTCAGAAAAGTTGTGTAATAATCGTCGTGAGAGACGTCGTACCAAATTTCGTCCTTTTCGAAATCGTAAAAATTACCCTACGATTATAACTCAAATAGGTCCTTTTGCCTTTTACAAATCTCATCCTAGAAAGCAGGTTATTGATTGTGGTAATGGGAAATTCAAAACAATTATTCATACAGTTTAATTCTCAACCTATGTTTTTTACTGAACACAATGTGAATTTAGAGAAGCGTATAGCTGAAGAAAAAACGACTTTGTTTTTAGGCGCTACACCTAACTATCACACGAAAGCTGCTGCTTATGCAAATAAAACCTGCAGTTACACCTATCCTGTTTTTGCATATCAGCGTGATGAGAATAAATCACGAACTACTCGCTTTGTGCAGGTGGGTTTAGCGGTGCCAAAGTAGTACTAATATTAATCATTAACCTATGTCTTCAACTGCTCAAATACTCGATGCATTCTTTGACCGCCTTAAGGCTGAAAATATGGTCATTGTACATCGTGATTTGGTTACCGGTAGCCATAAGCAAGAGGTGAGGCTTAAACAAAAGCGTTACCTCAAAAATGCTTCGCTTACTTGTAAACAAATTGCAGAAGCTGAGTTGTGGGGTGATATAGGAGAGCACCGTGTGCGTAATCTTATTAAGCAGCATTGTAAAGCTGGTGAAATCCTTGAGGTAGAACGCGGGAAAACTAAAATAACAAAAGTGATACGTGCCGGTGTAGAGCGCGTAGCACGTATAAGATCTGTAGTATGGCAGGATTGAATTGTAGAGTAGGACGTAAAGTGGATGCAGCAAAATATAAAGCGCTTATAGTAGCTGTTAAAATAGCTGAGGAAGTAGTTAATGATTCGCGGCATCTCACGGGTGTTAAAACCTGCTTAGGAAAAATGCACTGTAATCTGGATGCTACCAGTTTTGGTGATGAATGTAAAACGTGTAAAACTATACAGTAATGGGAAAAATATACCTACACCCGCAGTACAATAAATTCAGAAGGTTTCTTGCAGTTTTTGCGGGCCTTAATGACTTGAGTGAAGCAGACCTATTTGTTTATGAAAATAGTGGTTATAAGACGGTTGCTTGTTATGCTGCACGTAAATACTTTGATTTTACAGATGCACAATTATCAGAGTTTTTCCAGATATACATAAAGTTCTTAAACGAGCAATTAGAAGCTTTTGCGGTACAGATTTTAGTAGATCCTGTGCTCAAAGAAGGCTACGAGTGGGCGTGGAAAATGCATAACCAATTAGAATTAACCTACTCCAGTTATGGGGTTGAAAAATAGATGAATATGGCTTTAGAAAGAAGTTTTAAAGGTGTGTTTGTACCGCTTTCATTTTGGGAGCGTAAAGATCTGTTTTGGAATGATAAAATTTTCCTAATAGAAGCAGATTCACGCTATGGATTAAATGAAAAGTTTTGGGCTGCTGATGTTATTGAAGCTTTAGACTTTAATGAGCGTAATAATACCTTACTAATGCGATTATCTGAGCTCGGCTTTGTTAAGCTTTATGGATCTGGAGAAGTTGAATTAATAAAATCTTTAAAATGACCTATCAGTTTGATGTGGAATTAGCTAAAGAATACGGTGTAGAAAATGCCGTAATGCTTCAAAATATACACTTCTGGTGCCGTAAAAATGCAGCCAATAAGCGTAACTATTTTGAGGGGTATTTCTGGACGTATAACTCTCAGGAAGCGTTTGCGAAATTGTTTGATTTCTGGAGTAGAAAACAGGTGATGCGTGTGCTTAAAAACTGTCAAAAATTAGGTGCTTTAAAGGTTTCAAATTTTAATGAAAAGTCAAATAATCGCACACATTGGTACGCTGTAACAGAATCTGTTGAATATTTCTTAGGTCCCGTGTCTACTCATTGTCCCGAATGGGACTAACATATATAATGATACAGATAATAAACCATATATACATCAACACCCTTCTTTAGGCAAAAAAATTTATGAAGCTACAGAAGCAATAAATATCTTAAAATCTGGAGTAACAAATATTGAATCTGCCGCGCGTAAAAACAAACTTAAGATTGAAGTTGTTCAAGCTCAAATAGAAGTTTTTGTAACTGAGCAAATAGGTATAGAAAAAAGCTGGGACAATCGCCGTGACTTGTTAAGTCATTTTTTATACTGGATAGGAAAACAGGATCTCACTAATGAAAATATTGGCGAAAGTGTTACCTGGTTTATTTCAAAATTTAATGAAGTAAGCGGTCGTGGTTATGTTGCCACAGATGAGATTAAAAAGCTTTTTGCAATTCAGTTAAAAAACGGCTTTAGTGGCAGCCAGATGGTGCAGGCTGTACGCAATTTATATCACCACAATAACGACTGGCACCGCAAAAACAACTACGAGTTTGCAACGCCAGACTTTCTGCTAAAAGCTGAAAATCTAAACAAATTTTTAAACGCAAAATATTAAGGGTATGATTTCAATTAAACTAAATCCGTTAGAAAAGAGAAAAGGAAGTATAACTATTTCTCAGAAGTTTTTGTTTGAGTCTGGGGAAGCTGCTTTAAAGCAAGTTTTCTCAAACTTCTTTCCTATTGCTGTTGAATCAAGCCATAAATATAACTTTTATGATAGTGTAAAATATTTAGGGTTTAGCCCGCATTTTGAAATAGTTGAAAATGGTTGTATTACGCCTGAATATGAAATGAAATTACATACTGAAAATGATGGTACTGTAGTATTTGTTTCAATGGAAAAACTATAATTAAATGCCTTACTCAGATATCATAGCGGCAAAAAAAGAACTCAGCTTTATGGCAGATGGTTTAGCGTACTTCAAAAACGAAGAACGCAAGCTAGAGCGTATTGCGATGATTAATTGTTTTATACGGTTAGTCAATGCAGGTGAGTGCATTTATAATTCTGCTAAGACTTTTGAGCAAATAGATAGTTTGATTCTGCAGGAGTTTACAACGGTGTATGCGATGCGTGTAAAAGCGGCTAAAGTTTGCCAGATAGATGCGCTAGAGTTAATACGCAATGAGATAGGATTGTATTTGAGCTTCGGGTCTAAGGCGGCACTTGATCAGTGTGCATTTGAGTTGGCTCTTGGGTTTTTAGGTGACTATTCAGATCTGTCTGAGGAGCGTTTGAATGTAGATATTTCTAAAGATCTAGTAATGTCTGGCTTATTGAATTCTGCTCAAGAACAATTTAAACCGGCTGTAGTTGATGCTGTACGTTCAATCGCTTCACGTTGCAAATTATTGCCCTATGCAGATCTTAACCAGGCAAAGAAATACCGTGAAGATCTGGTGCAGCAATACAATGCGCTTCCGAAGGATAAAAAAGGCAATAAAGCAAACACTATAAATGTGTTAACCAATCTAATCAATACGGTTGAGAAAGATACTAAACGCAGTCTGCTTGCAGATATGGTGTGTTGTTTAATACTGCACCAGATGTTGTGTGTGTTTGAATATCACAAAGGAGAATGGACTTTAGAAATGATTGCTTCACAAGTAACATTTGTTAAGGATGCAGATCTGGATGTTCACATAGCAGCTGCGGGTGAAGTTATCGCTAATGATGTGTTTGCATATGCTGAAAAGAAAAATGCAGATGGCAGCCTAGAGGCATTGACGGATGTGATTAAGGCTAAGAAATTCACAGAATGTAAAACTCATTATATCACCCAGATGCATAGTGTACTTGGGTATTTACAAGAAAGTTACGGTTTATGGAAGAGTTAGTAGCACTAGATAAACCGATAGAAGCGATAGTAGAAGGTGTAGCCTTTGAGTGCGATCGTATTCGTGCTAGTGATAAGATCGAGAAAGAACCAGCGGTATTACTTATCGATGGGATTGCAAAGCTCACAAAGGGTAACATTAGTGCCGTAGAAGGTATAGCAAAATCTAAAAAGACATTTGGTTTAACGCTAATGATGTCTTGCATTGCTAGAGGTGAAAGTGTAGTGCCTAAGTTCTTACCGGTGGGATCTGGTAAGTTGGCTTGGATAGATACAGAGCAATCAAAGTCTGATGCGCACAAGGTAGTGAAGCGTATTGAGTATATGGCTGGTGGTGATGAGGGTCTGTTGTTCTTTGGTATGAAGCAGTATGCAGCTAAAGAGCGATTAAGTAAAACCGAGGCAATGCTTGAGAAGTATGGCAGTGAGATAGATGTTTTAGTCATTGATGGTATTAGAGACTTTGTGCGGGATTTTAATAACCCTATTGAAAGTAGTGATATGGTTGCGCTGCTTATGAAGTGGACGGTTGACTATGATATGCACATCTGTGTGGTCCTTCACGCTAATAAAAGTGACGGGAATATGCGAGGCCATTTAGGTACTGAGTTAGAGAATAAATCTGAGACTGTATTTAAGATTGCTAAGTGTGAGAATATGAAAGATACAAGTGAGGTGTCAGAGAAGTTTGGGCGTGGTAAAAACATTGAGCCGTTTATGTTCACGATCAATGATAGAGGTATGCCAGAGTTGATTGAAGGTGATGGTATAGATACAGATGACGCACCATATTAAAATGATTATGAAACTAAGGGCTTCACATATTGACATTAATAAAGCGATTGCATTGTGTACTCGTAACGGTATCAGTGTGACCAGTGTTCAAGTTGGTAAGAAGTTCTCAGTTAAAGTTGATGACAATGGTAGAGAGGTAACATACGATCAAACGGTTTACGCGCACCAGATTAACTCAGCGATTAAAAAGACTTGGAGATACTATGCAGCAAAGCTGCTTAATAAACAAACAGAAGATGCCAGTTAAACCTAACAAAGTAGAACGATCATACAAGCCTGCAACAGTTGCATTTGCACGACCACGTGACCTAAGTTGGTTTTACAATGCGCGCAAGTGGCGCAAGACTGCAAAAACATTTAAGGAGTTAAACCCTTTTTGTTATGAGTGTATGGCAGAAGACCGTGCAGGACTTCCAGAAGTAACAGATCACATCAAAGGTCTGGGTTATTTACTAGATAGCAACCGTGATGCATATGCTAATAAAGAATTACAGAACCTGTGCCACGCTCATCACAATAGTAAATCAGGTAGAGAAAGCCACAGAAATAAAATTAAATAAGGGTAGGGGTAAAAATCACTATCACACGAACACGCTGTACAACGCCCTTCAGCAAAGTTTTTACTCACAAGAATAAATTAAGGGGGGGGTATCAAATACAAGAGTTATGAAAAATCAAGGTGTACTATCAATCGCTCACAAAGGTAAGGCCACAGATAAATTACAAAAGCTGCCGAAGCCTCCAGTTTATTTAACTGACGAAGGTAAATCTCATTTTAAAAAATGGGGTCAACTTTTAATAAAACACAATTTACTCAAAGCTCAACATTTAGCAGCTCTTGAAATTCTCGCAAATGCAATGGGTGAATTTGAATGGTCGCTACGCGAGATAAAGCGCAAAAATGAAAAGCAGATGGGGGACGGTTACATCCAAACTTTTCAAAGTGGTGCGAGCCAGGTATCTGCTGAGATCACCCTAAAGGAAAAAGCCGAAAAGAAAATAATGCAATGCCTTAAACAATTTGGTATGGACCCGCGTAGCGAGAAGGAACTCGCAGCAGAAGACAACAGCGGCCAGTTATCAATGCTTGAAGCATTTGAGCAAAAACTTAATTCACACACATCGTAATATCTAAAACTCAATAATTATGTCACAATTCAAAATCGGGGAACATTATGACCCCACATTTAAAAAACTAGATGCCCTAGAAATTCAGCAAAACCTTGAAGGTATCTGTTATGAGATTAAAGAAGAAGCCTACACTAAGCAACTCACAGATGCAGACCTCGCTGAACGCAAAACAGATCTTGCAGAAGTAAGCATCGAGATTTCAGAGCTGGAGTACGAGAAGAAACAAATTAATCAGGAATTGCGCGCAAAGATCAAAACGCCAAAGGCTGTACGTGCAGAATTACTCGAAGCAATTAAACACCGTAGTGAGCACCGCAAGGGAAAACTGTTTCTGGTTGATGAACCTGAAAGCAGTATGATGTACTACTTCGATAGTGAAGGTATTTGTGTACACGCTAGACCTATGAAACCATCAGAAAAACAAATCAAAATAAGAACCTTAAAAAACGCAAGCAATGAGTAATGAGAAAATTGTAACACAAGTATTATCTGATAAACCAGATACTAAAGAAATTATCATCCGTACTGGTGATGCTGAAAAAATACTGCACGCAGGACCTTTGACTATAAACGGTAATATAGACGCACCTGCACGATTTTTAGAAGTACGCAGTGATGTAACAGACCGTTTGGAATCACATTGTCTGGTTTCTAAATCTGACGGAACCATTAAACTCATCAACAATGAAGGTTGGGAAAATGACCGCCAGACAATCACCGGTAAAATAGAAACTGGTAAACTTTATAAAGATTTAGGCATCAATGATTCTTCTAAATCCTACGGACCTAAAGAACTTTCAAAACGTTTTAAACTGTTGCGCGCGATATTTCCAGAGCGTGCAGATCACGCAAATGTAGTAGCTACGCTTAATAATTTTCAAGCAAAAGTTAACAGCGAGCTAAAAGATACAGACGATCGTCGCGGTAATAAAACCTTAGAATTTCAGCAGGCCGTAGAATCTAATGTGCCTAATGCATTCACTATAAATATTCCTTTAGTAGAAGGTGAAAATCCTACACCTATACTGGTAGATATAATTATAGAAGCGAGTAGCAGTTTAGATGTACGTTGTTTTTTAGAATCTGCAGACGCGGCCGAAAATATTGACAAGGTTCGAGAAGAACGAGTGATGCAGGAAGTAGAAAAACTTCAAGAGTTTACAACTGTAATTTTTATCTAATTCAAAAGGGTTGCGCCCCTTCAACCCTTTTTTAAATAACTCAATTATGAAAACAACGATATCAAAAAAAACGATTGAACTCTACAAAATAAGAGGTGAGCACGGTATTTACGCAGATATTTCTATTGATGATTCAGGCAACAATGCTGGCCGTATTCAGATAGCTTCAGATTATGGCTCTTGGGAAAATTATTGGGGCGCTTGTGCTACTTCATTCAAGCAGTTTCTAATTGGATTAGACATTCATTACACCGCAGGTAAATTTGGAGCAGATAGATGGTTTGATTTGGATGCGACAATAGAATCATTAAAAGATCAAATCAAGGATTATACTCGAGATAAATTAGAGTTGAGAGAGCTTAATTCAGAATTATCAAGCCTTAAAAACTGTTCATGTAAAGAAGAATTTATTGCTGTAATGCAAGGATGCGAAAGTCTTATGGATATGACTAATCATTGTCCGGATTTATGCACTGACATATCCCCTGCATTTAAAAGCTTTTGGTTAAATCTATGGCCCGCTTTTATCAACGAACTCAAATCTGAGGCTTTAAAACCCGCAAACTTTTAACTATGGAAGCCTTTTTCAAAACCTTAGAAGCACATCCCGGTGCGGCATTATTTACCGCCTTAGTAATACTAGCTATCGTGCAAATCATTCGATTTAAAATAGAGCAGGCCCCAGAAGATTATTAACCAATTATATCAACTCAATTATGTATAAATCGCAAAAAGCAGTAATAGCAGAACTCAGAGAGTTATTTGAAATAGATGACAATATCAAAAACGGATCAACAGAATCTAATGGTAGATTTTGCATCAATAAAAAACAAATGCAAAGAGATGAAGTAATTGTCAAGCTCCAGAATTACTTCAAGGGTGTTGGTGTTCAGGACGGTTATGTAAAAGTAAGTCCTATCACTTTTATTATTACCTCTTTTGAAGTCTGCCACGGGAAACCTACAACAGTAAATAGCTAAATCTTATGCAACCCACACAAAAACAAATCGCGTCAGTACCCTTTAAGTATGCTTTAGGTGTGCAATCTGGTGAGATCATCACCGGACTGCGTATCAAGCAAGCTGTGGCGCGCTTTTTTCAGTGGGTAGAAACTGCAGAAGCAGACGGCTATTATTTAGACCACGAGGCAGGGATGCGTATCATTAACTTCTTTCCTGCCGCATTAAAACACACTAAAGGTAAAGTAGCCGGTCAGCCGTTTGTATTAGCACCTTTTCAGCAGTTTACAATGTATAATCTATTTGCGTGGAAATCTGTTGAAACGGGTTATCGTCGTATCAATACCGTGTATGATAAGCGTGCAAAAAAGAACGGAAAGTCCGCAGAAATGGCGGGTCTTGCACTGGCGGTAATGATGATAGACGGTGAGAGTAGTGCAGAAGTATATGTTGGCGCGACAAAAGAAGATCAGGCAAAAATATGCTGGGATGCAGCAGCAGATTTTATAATGCACCCGCAGCATAAAAGTGACTATTTAGAACCCTTTGGTTTCCGTAAGCTGCAAAAAGAAATCCAGTTCACTACAAATGGTTCTAAAATGCGGCCGCTAGGTGGTGACAGTAAAACGCAGGATGGTATCAACTCTCATCTAAGTATTATAGATGAGTATCACGCCCACAAAGATGACGGTGTAAAAGAAAACTTAGAAAGCTCATCGGTGCAACGTTCGCAGCCTATTACATATCACATTACAACAGCCGGAGTGTACACATCTGGAGTTTGTAAGCAATATGAAGACACGTGTATAGAAATTTTAGAGGGTAAAAAGCACGATGACAACCTGTGGATAATGATTCACGATCTGGATAAAGGTGATAATTGGGAAGATTCAACAAACTGGTTTAAGGCAAACCCACTTTTGGGTCAGGGATTGTCGCTTAATAGTATCGAAAAAGAGTACATTAAAGCAAAAAACCAACCGTCAAAGGCTCCTAATTTTAAAACAAAACACCTCAATATGTGGGTAGATGCGCCAGAGATCTGGATATCTACAGATATATGGGATAAAGGTATAGTAGAGGAGATTCCTGCTGGCATATTTAAAGAGTTAGGCTGTTATGCAGGTGGTGACCTTAGTACCACTACAGATATTACAGCTTATGTGAATTTGAGTGAGCCTAACGTTAACGGCTTTAGATATTTAAAACTGTGGGCGTTTTGCCCTAAAGAAACCATTAAAAGACGCTCCCGTGAAGATAAAGTACCCTACGAAAGCTGGGTGCAGCAGGGTTGGCTCATTGCTACCGAGGGTAATACGGTTGACTATAAAGAGTACCGTGCAAAAATTGAAGAAACCTACCATACAAATGGTGTGGTGCGCATAGAATTTGACCAGTGGAACGCTGCCGAAATGGTAAATATGTTGATGGAGCAGCACTATAATGTGTCGTATTTCAGTCAGGGAATTGCCAATATGAGCGGACCAACAAAAGAATTTGAACGCCTGGTGATGGAAGGTAAGATTCTGCACGAAGACAACCCGCTTTTACGATGGATGCTAAGCGGCACAATCGTAGTGCGTGACCCTAACGAAAATGTAAAGCCACACAAAGGTAAATCTATAGGTCACGGCTATCGTATCGATGGGATTGTCGCCACTATTATGGCGTTAGGTGGTTCTATGAGCGTAGAGAAAAAAACAAACGTAGGCAAATACACAAACCCCGATGCCGAAGTATATATCTAATCAACTCAACTTAATAATTATGATATTAACCAGACTTGGAAATAAAAGGAAAATGAAAGATCTGCTCCGCGATAACTTTCCAAAACACCGTATGCGAATTGAGCTTTTTTTTGGTGCAGGCGGTAGCTTTTTTTATTTGGAAAAACCAAAATTTTCTATTCTTAATGATTATGATAGTGATGTTTATAATTTGTATTTACAAGTGCTTAATAATTTTGAAAAATTGAAAAAAGCGATCGAGCTATTACCTGTGTCTGAAGACTTGATCAATTACTGGCGTAAAAATTTAGAATCAGATCCATTAAAAAAAGCAATTCGTTTTCTGTTGCTTTCAAACTTCACCTACTTAGGTAAAGGAGATACAATTAGATTGGGTATTAATCACGATAAAAGAAACTTGATCAATCGGCTAGAGCCTACGCTGCAATTTCTATCAGATAGTAAAATTACAAACTGTGACTTTAGAGAAGTGCTTCCTAAAATATCCTTTCAAGAAAAGGTAACCCCAAAATCTGATTGTTTTGTTTATATGGATCCAGTTTATTTAGGTACTGAGCATTATTACAAAGTGCCAAAGTGGTCTGTAAATGATACTGAAGATTGCTTCAGAATAATGCAGGACTGCGGAATAAATACTGCTATGTCAGAATTTAATCACGAATGTGTACTTGATTTTGCTTCAGATTACAATATGAATGTTATCTATTTAAAAGATCGTCAAAATATTAAAAATACCCGTACAGAGATCTTGATCACTAATTATCAAAAGCCTCAAAGCGGTTTTTTTGATATGGCTGTTTAATTAATAACTCAACTTAATAATTATGAATTATCAAAATTTAATACCAGGTCAAAAAGTTTTTTTTAAGAAAGAAAATATTCCAATGGAGTTAATTGCTCGCACAGATAGGTATGCTGTAGTAGTTCGAAATATAGATATAGAAGAGGATTATGAATTAATTTATTTTGAAGTTGAAAGAGGTGCGTATTACGATACGCAGGAGGCTTTTGAAGCTATAAAAGATTTCCCAGTTTATTCTTTGTTAGATTTTGAAACAGAAACCAGAGCCCCTTCAAATTTAATTTTTAATCCTTGGGATTTTTGGAGTAAAAATGATTGTGTTGAGTGTTTGAGGGAACTTGAAAAGGCAACACATCAGTTGTCAACTCGAAACGGCGAAAAATTAATAATAGATTGGGATAGGACTTCTAATATAAAATCTAACGTTTAAAATCTAATCACAAAAACCCTCAACTTATGCCAATTATAACACCAGAAAAATTAGCAGAAATGCAGCGTCAAAGCGCAGAGCTTCGCAGTCAGTATGAGTTAGCGCGCACTATAGGTACACGTGAAGGTTTCTTTCAGCGTTATTTTAAATTGTTGCCTACCAGCCGTACTCAAGTAGAAGCCTTTAACCAGGTTAATGAGGAGTATCTTGAAATTTTTGGAGAAACAAAATATCAGGAATACAACAGTTTTAGAAACTGCTGTAGTCGCTATCTAAAAAGTAAATAAAATGAAAATAATTTATATCGCGCATCCTGTTGCTTACCCTAATAAAGAAGAAAATTTGCAGGCAATTCGGGAAATTGTAAGAGATCTCAATTTAAGTCGTGCAGACATAGTTCCATTTGCACCCTATGTAACAGATTGTATGATGTTAGATGATACAGATCACAAGCAACGCAGCCGCGGAATTGCAAACAATATGGCATTACTTTCTAGAAATTTTGTTAATGAAATATGGTTATACGGTAACCGTATAAGTGCAGGAATGTGGCAGGAAATAGAAATTGCGATGCAACTGGGTATTGCTATAAAATCTATGACTATTGCTACACAAGCGCAACTGGATGAATTTATGAGTAATAATTGATCGCCATAACTTTAATTTTTAATACAAACTTTATGAAACAAACCTTAGCCATTTTTTTAACTATACTAATTCTATTTGTAGAAAGTCTTTTGTTAGAGATCGATTTTATAACTAAAAATCCCTTGCGTGTAGCTATTGTGGTTCTTTTATTTATAATTACAATATATATTGGCTTTCGATTTGTACAGGTGTTAAGCACGCAGAAGCCTCCAGAAAATTAATTATGGTGTATTATCGTTTTGCAAATTATTCAAGAGCAGCTATTGAAGATATTTTAAAACGCATAGGTAAAGTAAGATTTGAAAAATATATTGAAAACTCAGGCCAGCAGCGTCCTAAAAAACTGGCTAACTTTAGATTATTGTACGATGGGAAAATGTGTTCTGTAGAATATAAGTTTCCGCAGAATCAAGAATATTCTAGGCTTTTTTTAATTAAGGAGTATGAAATGCCAGAAGCTGGATGGGTTTGGGAGATGTATAAAAAATAATACTTATTTATATTTAAGTAATTGATATATTTGCAAACACATAACCCCTCAGTTGGAGCTGAAGGGTTAGTAATTTCCGGAGGCTGTGGTCATCCGGTAACCGTACTAAGTAGTTTCTAAGCTACTTTTTAGGATACATAATTTTAACAAAGAGGTAAATGGTGATTAAGCTAGCAGCAAAACCAAGAATCTCAGTAGTTAGATTTAGAATCCAATAATAATCACTTATCATTATTTTTAAAGCCGGGATGTATCTCGGCTTTTTTGTTTTTCCAAAAGTAAATACACTTAATCTGAAAAGTCGTTAATAACTCAAAATTTTCTAAAATACTTTAAACAATTAATAATCTGCATTGTAGCATTTTTTAAATATGCAACATTGTTACATAATAACCTTTTTAAACCCCAGTATGTTTACAACTCATAATTGAATTGAGTTAGAATGGGGATTCTTGACCAGGTATTTCAACCTTTAAGTTTGCGATCATCCACTACCGGTAAAACTACTGGTAGTGGTTTCCCATTTTGGGGTGCTCCCGTTACTAAAAGCGGTGCCCGTGTTAATGAAGCCAGTGCCCTTTCTATAGGTGCATTTTTTAACGCAGTAGATCTCTCCAGCAATGATATTGCTAAACTTCCTAAAGCTGTCTACCAGAAAACAGGCGATAAACTAGAGAAATTAACAGACCATCCGGTTCACTTTTTAATTTCAGAAGAACCTAACGCATTTACTACTCCCTATAATTTCTGGAAATACTTAGTCTATTGCGCTATTATTAAAAAAGACGGTTATGCATTTATCTCTAGAGATAGTGCTACAGGCCGCCCAGTTTCATTAATGCATTTGCCGCCTAACGAGGTGACACCACTTAAAGGTGCAGACAAAATGTATTACAGATACAAGGGCCAGATTATAGATGGTGACGATATGATTCACATTTTCTTTTGGTCAGACAATGGGTATAGCGGTCTTAATGTCATTCAATATGCGGCTAACGCTTTAGGTGTTGCTTTAGATGGTCAGAACTTTGTGGGTAATTCCTTCCGAGGTGTATCTGCTGGAGTGATGGAGACAGACCAGAAAGTAGATCCTAATGTCAAAAAAATATTAGAAGATGGATTCCGTAGTAAAATGTCTAAAGAAGGCGAACATAAAGTCGCTTTACTGGATGACGGTTTTAAATACAAAGGGATCAATATCACCCCTGCAGAAGCGCAGTGGATAGAAAGTGATAACCGCAGCATTATTGCGATATGCCAATTTTTAAACGTAGCTCCCCATAAGCTAAAGATGCTTGATAAAGCAAATTACAGTAACCTGCAATTAATGACGATAGAGCATCAGCAAGATAGTGTGATGCCTCGTACTGTTAATATCGAGCAAGAACTTAAGCGCAAACTCTTCACGACTTCTGAAAAAGCAAACCGCTATGTAAAATTTAATCTAAGATCTCAATTACGAGGTGACCAGAAAACCGAAGCTGAATACTTAACTAAGCTAATCAGCTCTAAAGTGATGACACCTAATGAGGCGCGAAAACTTCTTGAAATGAACCCTATGGAAGGTGGTGACGAATTACTACAGATGGTAAATATGCAAACAGATAAGCAGCTTGCTGCAGCTAAAAAGACAGGCGATGAGTAAAGAAAAAGATTACATCAAGTCTATGGATGACAATGCAGAGCGCAGATTTTTTGTAGCTCCTGTTACTATAGAAAAGCGCGCCGCAGAAGGTGAGCAAAAGTTTTATGAGATTGAAGGTTTTGCCGCAAAATACAATCAGCGTACAAATATAGGTTGGTTTGATGAGGAGATATTACCTGGTGCATTTGATGATGTTATGAATGATGACATTCGTTGCTTATTTAATCACAATCCTAACTTTATTTTGGCTCGTAGTGTAGATGGTAAAGGAACGCTAAAACTAGAGTTAACACCAGAGGGTTTAAAGTATAGATATACTACTCCTAACCGCAGTTTTGCCTTAGATCTTCAGGATGCAATTGAAGCTGGTGATGTATCACAAAGCTCCTTTGCTTTCCGGGCAAAAGAAGTAATCTGGGTAAGACCAGAAAACGAAAACGACAACGAGCTGCGCCAGATTAAAAAAATGGAACGCGTTTATGATGTGGCACCAGTTACCTATCCTGCATACCAGGACACTTCCGTAGCAAAAAGAGGATTTGACGCCTTAGAGCGTAACAATCCTGATAACGATAATGAGCAATCATCCGCAAAACTGACGGTCCGTGCAGCTCAATGTTTAACCTATAATTACTAAAAGATGAAGAAATCTGATGAATTAAAACAGGAGCGTCAGGCTTTAATTGATGCTCAAAACAATCTAGTAGAAAAAGCTCAGGGCGAAAAGCGCGAGTTTACTACTGAAGAAAACACAGCCTTTGACAAACGTCACGGTGAGATTGAAGATTTTAATGCTAAAATCACTCGCGCTGAAGCTGCTGAAAAATTACAGCTTGAGAAAGCAAAACGAACTGCTACTCCTGTACATACAGGTTTAGGTGACGGTGAGCAAAAAGAAGAGGAGCAAATTAAGAAGCGTGCCTCTATTTTAGTAGCTCTAAATGCAGTGCGTTCTGGTCTTCCTTTGACTGGTGCAGAAAAAGAAATGCACGAGTTGGGCGAATTAGAAAACAAACGTGCCAAAGTTGAATCTCCAGAAAATTCACTATTAACTATACCTATGTCAATGCTTCGTGCTACGGCTCAGACGGTATCTGAAGATGGTGGTGATTATGGTGGTCAATTAGTGCAAGATCAAGCTCCACGTGTGCAGATGCCATTTGCACCTTCATCTATTTTAGGTCAATTAGGTGTAACTCGTATGACTGGTCTTTCTGGGGGTAAAATACCTTTGCCAGTTGCTGAGAATTACGATTTTGCTTGGTTGGGTGAGACAGAAACAATTAACGTTCAAAAGAAAAAATTTGATGGTCCTGCTTTAGATCCTAAGCGATTAGGTGCAGCAGTAGAAATTTCAAATCGTCTTTTGATTCAGTCTTCTCCAGATGTAGAAGGTATGATACGCCAGTTAATTGCCAATGGTTACGATCGCGCTATTAATGCAGCTGCAATTAATGGTTCTGGAGCAGATAATCAGCCTACTGGTGTTTTAAATGCAGCGGGTGTTCAGGTTTCAACTATTACAGCAGGCGCAGCTCCTACTCGCAAATCTCTTTTAGAGTTAATGGGTCTTGTAGATACTGCAGATGCTACAGAAGAAAGTTTAGCATTCTTAATGACTAAGCTGTTACGTACAGATTTAATGGGTCGCCTTGCAGATGCGGGTAGTGGTCGTTACTTAATGAATACAAAGGATGAGCTTGCGGGTTATGCTGCATACGCTTCAAGTTTTGTACCTCAATTAGCTGGCGGTCTTCAACCACTTATTTACGGTGATTGGTCAAAATTATTTGTTGGTGAGTGGGGTTCACTATCTGTACTTACAGATCCTTATTCTGCTTCACTTTCAAACAGTGTGCGACTTGTGCTTAATGGTCACGCAGACGTTCAGATTGCGCAGCCTAAAGCTTTTGCGGTTAACAAATTTATGGATGTTTCATAATTAGAAAATATGGCAAAGAAGAAAACAGCTTCTAAGTCTTCTGCTAAGTTGGTAAAAATCACCGGTCCTGTGGCCGGTAGATTTTTACTTCCTTACAATATAGACCAGGAGGTATCACTAGAGACAAAACAGGCAGACGAACTCATAGAGACCGGCTACGCTGTTGATTTGGAAAATATAGAAGTTGTTGATGCAACCGATGTTTCCGCAGGATCAAACCCTTCAAAAAAATAAGCGATGCTTAATTACACGGTAGTAGAAGCGATAGTAGAGTCTATAGATTTAGTCACATTAGATGAAGTTAAAGATCATTTGAGGGTGTCTAAAGATATAGATCTTGAAGATGAGATCATTCAGGTTTATATAGAAGCTGCTGTAGATAGTGCTTCACAGTATATAGGTGCTCCTGTTAACAGTTCTACCGTTGTTATTAATGCTCCGTGTTACAGTAACAAAATTGTATTTCCGGTTAGACCGGTAACGGCAATTACCAGCATTAACTATGCAAATAAGGAAGGTGTTAATACGCCTCTTGAGGCTGCTGAGTACAAAGCGGTTAATTACCGGCACGAGAATAAGGTGATTCTTTTAAATGCTTTTGATACGCAGCCAGATAATGAAGAAGCAATTACTATCACTGTACAATGCGGTTACACAGCAGAAACGCTACCCGGCAGCATAAGACGGGCGATACTTCTAGAGATTGCAGATATGTACACTTATAGAGAAGATCGTAAAGAAATTACTAATAAAGCAAGTGAAGCGGCACTAAGGCCCTACAGAATATATGGCTAGTAATACAAACTTTCCTGCAACTGGCGAACTAAGAACGCCAATATCCTTTTTCGAGGTGGCCGGTGGTCGTAATTCGATAAAAGAGCAGGTAGATGTATTTACACCACTAGTTACTCTTTACGCAAAGCGTGACGATGTAAGTGGCTCTGAAGCTTTACAAGATGGTACGGTGATCGCCTTGCAGGTGCGCCGCTACTATATACGCTTTCGTCAAGATTTATATGTCAAAGGCACAAAAAAAATGATAATTGAAGACAACGGCATAAAGTGGAATATTCACTATATGGGTGTTTTAGGAGATAACCAGTTCATTGAGTTAAAGTGCGGTAAACGTGAGTAATCGGGTAGATATAAATGTAGAAGGCTTTGAAGAATTAAGAGCAAAGCTTAAACAACTACCAGATAAAGTTAAAGGTCGTGAGATTGAGAAAATAATGAGGCGTGTTGCAAGGCCTACATTATTAGCTGCACGGCAACAGGCGCCTACCGGTAAAACCAAAGCACTTAAAAAAAGAATTAGTATTACTCGCATACGGTATCGAGATGCAGCAATGGCAGGGGTAAAGGTAACCCCTTCACGCAAAAAAGCATTTTACGCACACTTCGTAGAGTACGGTCATAATGTTAACCGTAAAGGATTTAAGCGTAAACACCGTAAAGGTGCAAATGCAGGCGGTGCGATAGGTAAAACAAAAGCAAACCCGTTTATGGATCGGGCGCGTACGTCAACCGTTCCGGGAGCAATAGAAAAGGCTAGAAAAGCTCTGGCAAAATATGTACAAACAGCGATTGATCGCTTAAGTAAATAAAAATGGTAGCAGCATTACAAACAGCATTAGCAATATTGGAAGACGTGCCACAACTGGGACCTTTTGTAGATAATATTTACCCACTGTATGCAGAAGAAGGTGTGGAGGGTTTGTACATCACTTATAAGGTTGATGAGAATGCAACAGCTACAAAAAGCGGAGTTACACAAGACCGATTAACTGTAGCGGTATTTGATACTAATTATCTACACGCAGCAGAGTTAGCAGATCACATAAAAGATTTTTTTACAGCAGATAAAAGAGCAGGAAACTTCTTTCACGAGGCTACTGCTAGCGATTATACCGAAGACTTAAAAGAAGCCTTCGTAATAGTAAGTTTCACATTTAAACATAAATAAAATGGCAAATAATGTAAGTGGTGTGCTTAGGCTCACTTTTGACGGTAAAAATTACTTCCACGAAACAGAGGCGTCGATATCTTTTAGCACAACATTTAAAGATCGTGTGACTAAAGATACTGATGGTGAGGAATCTGCTCCGGATATTAAGCGATGGACTGCTTCTGGTGGTGGTTTGGTACTTCACGAGGTAGATGACGCTTTGAAAAACGCCTTGTTTGAAGATCTTTTTGATAAATGGATTGGTGATGTTGTGGTTGATGTGCAATTTACTACTAATGCATCTGGTCAAACAGCTTATCAAGGAAAAGCTTGGATAGAAAGTCTTGAAATGAATAGCAATGCTAGTGAAGATCCTTCAGCTACTTGGAGTCTTAAAGGTATAGCATTGCCTGAAAAAATTATAGTACCAGCAGTATAATGAACGGAAGCAACATACAAATTAACGGCCATAAATACCCGGTAGTTTTTAACTACAAAACCTTTAAGCTATTAGGGAAGCGATGGGGGTTGCCGGGTATTAATGACGTTATGCAAAAGATAGCAGCTCTCGGTAGTATGCAAAATGCCACGTTTGAGCAATTTGACCAGTTTGGTGAATTGGTGCTAGTAGGCATTGAGGCTGCGGGTGAAGTTTTTGACGGTGATATTGACGATCTGGTAAACGCGGTTATGTTAGATCCTGATACGCGTGACAGTTTTATGCAGGAGCTTGAAGATAGTTTTTCTGATAAAAAAAAACAGACATCCAAGCCAAAAGCGAATCCAGCGAGCCGCAAGAAGAAATAAGTTGGGATGACCTTGAGCAAGTTGCTTATAAGGTGTTGAAGTTATTGCCATCACAATTCTATTCATTGACACCGCGCCAGTTTAGCAATCTTATACAAGCTGCTGGCGAATTGTTTGAATCTGAATATAAGCAAGAATGGGAAATTGCTCGCTACCAGGCATATTATACGCTTAAGCCGTATTTAGCAAAAGCAGACCAGACAAAACCCATTAAAGATATTATTGCCCTACCGTGGGAAGTGGTTCAAAAACCAAAACTCATAACTGAAAATAAAGAACGTGCCGCTAACTTTTGGGAGCGTGCAGATAAAGCTAAAATCTAAAACTAAATGGCATCATTTGCATCTGTAGCGATTAAATTTTCAGCTGATCTAAGTAGCTTTAGTTCTGGTGTTCAGAATGCGACTCGTACAATGGACCAGGCGGGTAAAAAGATGCAGAATATTGGTAAGCAGATGAGCCTTGCTATTACTGCTCCATTGGTAGGTTTAGGTACTTTAGCGGTTAAGAATTTTGATATACAGGCAAAAGCAATTGCGCAAGTTGAGCAGGGTTTAAAAACTACCGAAAATCAAGTAGGTAAAACTAGTGCTGAACTACAAAAAATGGCTTCAGATCTGCAAAACACATCGTTGTTTGGTGACGAGGCTATTCTTAAAGATGTTACTGCGCAGCTTCTAACATTTACAAATATTGCCGGTACTCAGTTTGAGCGTACGCAACAAGCTGCACTGGATCTCGCAACGCGTTTAGATGGGGATTTAAAAAGTGCATCTATTCAATTAGGTAAGGCGTTAAACGATCCTGTTGCTAATCTTTCAGCTTTAAGCCGTTCTGGTATTCAATTTTCCGAAGATCAAAAGAAAACCATTAATGCGCTGGTTGAAACAAACCGTCTGGCAGATGCGCAAACCATTATACTTGACGAACTGCAAAAGCAATACGGTGGTTCTGCAAAGGCTGCAGCAGATGCAGGAACTGGAGCTTTTAAGCAGCTTAGTAATTCTATAGGTGACTTAACAGAATCATTTGGTCAGATAATCGCGGAAGGTTTAAGGCCTTTTATAGATCGCTTAAAAGGTGTAGTGCAAGTAATTGAAAAACTCTCACCAGAAACTAAAAAACTAATCGTAGTAGTCGCAGCATTTGCAGCTTCTTTAGGCCCTGTGTTAATTATTACAGGAACATTAATTCGTAATATTTCTACAGTAATACCGCTTATTACACGTCTAGGTGTAGTGCTAGCTGCTAACCCTTACACGGCTGCTGCGCTTGCAATTGCGGCTATTGCAACGGCTTTTTATGTATTTAATGATAATGCGAAAGAGGCAATAAAAGTACAAAGTACATTGTCTCAAGTTTCAGACACGGCTGCAAAAAGCATAGCATCAGAAAAGGCTAGACTAGAGGAATTATTATTTACTGCTCGTGATGAGAAGTTAGCAAAAGAGCAGCGTCTTAAGGCGATACAGGAGCTTAATAAAATATCGCCAAAATATCTGGGTGACTTAACGATTGAAACGATCAATACAAATGCTGCTCGTGAAGCTATTGAAAAGTACAATGCGGAGCTTTTAAGAACTGCAACAATAAAGGCGGCTCAAGAAAAATTAACGGCATTACAAGCTAAGTTGATCGATGAAGAACTTGCGCAAAGTAAAGGGCGGCGAGATCTTCAAAAAGAAATAAATGAATTGTCTAAAAGTAGTAATCAGGCAGATTTTGATAAGCTGCAATTACTAAAGAAAATTCAAAACCAGAATACACAAGTAGGTGGTATAAGTAAAAAATTACAGGAAGACCGTATTGCAGGCATAAAAGCTGAAACACAGGAACTTCTTGAGCTTATAAAAAGTAATGGTATTTATACAGATACAATTGTAAATACACCTAAGCCTAAAGGTATTGAAGGGCGTAGGAAAGTAACAACTGTTAATACTATAAAAACCGAAGGAGCAAATATATTAAGTCCGTTAGATGCATTAGTAGCAAAGCTTCCTACTCAAGAAAAGATAATATCTGAGACTACTGGTCGTATAACTGGTGATTTTGAATACATATATGCAGTTGCAAATTCAGTAGGTGATGCTGTAGGTGATGCGTTTGAGCTACTAGGAAATAATGTGGCTAAAGGATTAGGTTTAGCGAGCGATGGTTTTGAAGGTTTTGTAGGTGGCTTATTTTCTACCATCACAAAGCTTATAAGTTTGATGCTTGCATCTTCTATATCGCAATCTATTGCGGGTGCTACGGCATCTGGAACTGCAACGGGGCCAGCTGCAGTGTTTACAACTCCAGCGTTTATTGCTACAGCTGTAGGGGGTGTATTATCTGCTTTTGCAGCTATACCCAAATTTGCTACTGGTGGTATAGTACCAGGTAACTTGACTTCTGGTGACCGCACATTAATACGTGCAAATGCGGGTGAGTTAATTCTTAATGCAGCGCAACAAAATAATCTTGCGCGTCAATTAGGTGGTGGTTCTGGTTCTACAGTAGGGCGTTTAACTACAAAAATTAGCGGTAAAGATTTGCAGATTGTACTAGACCGCGAAGCGAAATCTAACAAACGTAGATAATGCAAGATATACAGAGCATACAAATACAAGTAATAGACACGTACGACACTACGAGTGCTGCACCTGTGTATGAATTTGAATATGCAGAACGTGATAGTCTTATATTTTCTGCAGAAGCAGGTGATAACAAACATCATACTTTATATAAAACCAATCTTAGTTTTTCGTTTGAAGTTAGTGATCGTAGTGAAGCAAAATATAAAGATTTATTTACCGGTGATGAGCAGCGTTACCTGGTGCGTATTGTAGATAACTACAATGTGATTCACTGGACAGGCTTTTTATTACCAGATCAGCAAAACGAGCCTTATACAAGCGGGGTGTTTTATGTGAACTTTACAGCTACAGATGGTTTGCAATCCCTTAACGGAAAGGAATTAAGTATAGATTTTTACAGAGATGTAAAAACAATACCTCAAATACTGGGTGCTTGTCTTGCACAAACAGGTCAAAATTTACCAGTTGCAATTGCTCCTGGCGTTTATAATCAGTTTGCATCAGATAACTATGATTACTTTTTATACAATACAAAGAACTGGGAGGATAATATTATTTCGACTTTAGAAGTTCTTGAAAATGTTCTCGCTTCTTTAGATGCGTTTGTAGTTCAATATCGCCAGAAGTGGTATGTCGTTGGTCACAACTTAATGGCGAAGCAGTTTATTGACTGCAAGGTTTATGATCTTAATGGGGTATTTATAGAAAATCACACGCTAGGTCGTGCAATACGTTCTATAATATTTGAAGATCCTGCAACTGTAAGTTTGGTTGCGCCTTATAAAAAAGTGATTGTAGATGCAGATGTGTCTATCAATGAAGATCTGGTTAATGAAATTGAGGTTAAGCCAGAACATTACATTTGGTTTACAAATGAACCGAGATTAGATCCAGTGAATTGGATTTCTGTTGGCCCTAAACTGCAAGGTACATTGTCGCCCGGTGCACAACTATATCAAGATAATGCTTTAGAGAATTTCAGATTTCATAATAAGAATGAATTTATAGCAGGTGCAAATCCACCTTCAGAGCCTAAAAAGCTTAACCCAAATTTTGTAACCATTCCTACTTATAGTGTAAATATGGAGGTTACTGAAGTGCAATCACTTGCTAATTATATCGAGCTTCCGTCATTTGCTTATGTGAAAAAGAATTTTAAATCACTCTTAATGTCATTAACTACACGAGTGATTGTGTATTCAGATTTTGCAGATAATTACAGTGAGAAGGAAAATGAGAATTTTTATTATGACGCTGGGTCTAGGTGTGAGATACTGCTTAATGGATCTGTTGTATTTAGCACCTTTAGAGATCACCCTACATTAAACGTTACCAAAACAGTAGTAGGACCTACAGTAAGTGAATTTTCTTCAATTAGATATTTAGATTTTGAAATTAATCTAACAGATTTTAGGGTTCAAGAAAGTGGGTATCTGAGTTTGCGAGTTTATTTGCCTAAACAAAAATATTCAAATGATGCTGTAGGATGGTTTGTGCTTAAAGACTTCAGTTTAAACCTTAAGAAAAGCTATTCAGAGAGCCTTGTAATTAATAGACCTATACCTTTTACATCTGTATATGATACGAGTTTAAGTATTATTTCTTCAGAAACAAACATTACTACAGATCAGCTGTACCTCGATACATCTGTACCTCCTAAAACTGAAATCTCAATCTATTTTACTCGAGAATTAATTGACGGTAAAGTACATTTTGTTTTAACGCGTTCTGCATATCATAATCTGTTAAAGTATAAAGATTACCTCTATTTAAAATTGAGTTTAGATGCGGAGTACACCCCATTAGATATATCAGAGTTTGATTTTGGTTCTGAAGTCAATGCATCAAATACTGCGGTACGCTATTTTTTTACACTCGTAGATATTTTTGAAGACTTTAATGATTACCCATTTGCTTCAATTAAAATTATAGAACAAAGTGAGTATTTAAAGAGGCAGCCTATACCGTTAGTCAAGGCGCGTGAACAATGGTTAAAATCTGAAGGTGATGTACTTGAGCCGCGTAGCTTAGTAAAATGCTTAGCAGAAAACTATATGGATCGCTACGCTAGGCCTCAATTTACTTTTGAGGGTCACGCATTTGAGATTTACAATCCCTTGGATATTATAAAACAACAATTTGACGGTGAGCGTTTTTTTATACCCCTGCGTATTACTAATAATTTACACGCAGGCGAATGTGATTTGTTTATGATTGAAAATACAATAGAAAGTTTGCAAGACTATGAATATAGATAGTAAAACTAAACATCTAGTAGAATCTGGGGTAAAGCAAATAGTTTTCCCTGGGTATTGTAAGAAGGTTGCTTTTTTAGGAAGTAGTGGTATATCTGGAAGTAGTGGGAAGCTTGTTAACACTGTAACCTATGTGTGTCTTGGTGAGCCTATTCTAGGAAGCTCAGAAATTTTAGGGAGTTCAAAATTACGTATAACATCAACTATATAATAATGGGATTAAAACCAATAAAAAACGGATACGAAATAGGAGATCCTAATGCAGATTCTGTATTTGAGATATTAAATGCAGTCAAAGATAATTTCACTTATATAGAAAGTATCCTGAATGGTGTAGGCTCCTTTGGACCCATCACCCCTGCAACTGCATCAACATTTAATGTAGATGGTTTTGCCACTGCAGCAACTGCAGGAAACTATGTATTTGCACCAGGCACTGCTAATGAAATAACCATCAATGTTACTTCTGAAGAACTTAAAAATGCTGTAGTTAAAATAGATAAGAAGGGAGCGGCATATACTAAACAAGTTATTGATTTGGGGTTTACTAACATTGAGACTACCGATGCAATAACCCTTGAAAGTGAAGAAGCGGCGACTTCAAGAGGTGTATTCGGTTTCATTAAAGGTAACGCAAACGGAACAGAGAAAAAGGAATTAACTTTTGGTCCTTCAACAATAGCGACGACGACTTTAACTGCTGACAGAGCGTATTTTTCTGATGTGCCTGTAACGGAGACAGGGGTTGTTAAAAATGTTAAATTATATTCACCAGCGAACTCCGTTTTAAGTATTAAAAGGTATTCTATAGGTGCCACAGCAAATGATTATGTTTATCAAAATGAATTAGAAGTAAATATTGTAGCGGGATATAATGATATAACAGGATTAAATTTTAATGTAGTTCAGGGGGATATAATCGCGTACTACACACCTGTGAAATTATACTCAGGGAGCAATGGATTTATAGGTATTAGGGGTAAATCTGGGTATTTGGATAACACAACAAATCTTACTAAAGATTCTTTGAGTTATGCTGCTTTAAATATTCAAATACAAATGGTTATCGAATATGACAAACCGGTTTTTGTTGATGGATTACTTTCTCAAAATTTCGATAAAACTGCTGAAGAAAAATGGTCAAATGATAAATCTACTGCGGAGTATGTTAAAAAAGAACTTGCAAAAAATACTCCTCTTAAAACCGTAACCGATATAGTTATGGTTATAGATTACGGTCAATCCCTTGCAAATAATACAAATGCAGGAGCGTCAACCTTTGCAGCGCCTTTGCCTTACGTTATTAATACTTCAGGGGTAAATGTGAACTTACAAGATATGAGTAGTGGCTGGGCTGAAATGTTCTATGAACTAGGCAAAGAATATGGTGTGCTTCCTATTGATTTTAAGATAATGGTTGACAGAGCTGGAGCAGGCGGGAAAGCTATATTGCAACTTAACAAAGGAACTTCTTATTACAATGATTTTATAGCCAAAATAATAGCAGGTAAAGCTTATGCTGATTCATTAAATAAAACCTTTTCAGTTTTTGTTAATTGGACTCAAGGAGAAGAGGAGTATAGATGCGGAGGTAATCCCTCGCTTTATGGTTCAGGGCTTTGGATCGCTACAGATTACCATTTAAAAATTAAGCAATTAATAAAAGATATTAATGATGATCTTAAAGATGTTTTAGATCAACCATTTCCAGTAACATTAACCTGCGATCAAGTAGGTTCACACAATGCTTATTATAGATACCCTACTATAGCACACCAGCAGCTGAAAGCTTCTATAGAAGATCCTAATATTATTTTGGCTAAGACAATGTATGATCTCGATTATAATGCGGGAGATTATGCTCATGCTCCTTCCAAATCCTATCGTAATATGGGTAATCATTATGGGCTTGCTGCGTTTAAAACCGTTGTTTTAGGTCAGAAACATTATCCTGTATTCCCTACTAAACTAACAATAATAGGCAATGAAGGGTATTTAAAATTTCATGTAGATGAAAAACCCTTACAATTTGATGTTGATCTAATTGCGCCACTTCCCGACGGTAATTTTGGAATAGATCTTTTAAATGTTCAGAATGAAACAACAGGAACATTAGGTACAATTGAAAAATCTAGTGTTTCGGTTGTTAGCGTTGAATTAGTTAAAGACGATGTAGTTAAAATAACATTTAGCGCGCCCCCTCCAAGCGGTCATAGGCTAACGTATGGTGTTAATGGTAGTATGTGGCAGGATATTGACGGAACAGGAAGCGGAGCAGTTACAGGGCGTACATTAGGCGCGCGAGGTAATTTAAGAGATAGTCGAAATTATTTTAATAAAGTTGACAACTACTTCTATCTGCACAATTTTGCACCATTATTTGAAATAGTAATTCCGTAAAACCAATATCTAATAAACCCTAAGCAAATGATAATCTGGCAATCCATAATTGAAAAAAATAATTAAATGAAACCCATAACCGCCTTTTTATTTCTATTCAGCTTTTCGTGGAATTACCTGCTATATGCGGGTACTTCTACGCTTGTTGAGTACAAGCTAGATGCCACGATTTTGAAGTTTATGATTTTGGGTTTGGTTGTGCCTCCAGTTGCTGTTTATATGCTTATACGAGATGAGAATACACAGAACCCAAATCGATGGGATATAGGGATCACCATTTTACTATCTGCAGTATTTGTGTGGATGGGTTATGAGCTGCACCACTCGTTTGAGTTTCCCTTAGCAATAGGATTGCTTGTTTCGTTTGTAACAGGTTTAGGAAGTTTAAAACTAGCGATCACCATAAGAGATAGTGGTATCAAAGCGATTGTAGAAATATTTTCAGAAGTTAAGAATTGGGCTAAAAACAAATTGCAATGAAAAAAGATTTTTTTAGCATCCTGCAAGATACGCTCGTGGAACTACCAGAAGGATTGCATATGGCAGCCTTTGCGCTTCTACTAATGTTATACGCTTTTCTTTGTTTTGGCTTCTGGATGGAACGCCGGAAACACAAGCGGCACGTGAAGGTCTATTTTGTGATTCGTACCAGTTTAATAATGCTGTATATGTTTATGAAAGCTAGTGATTCAGGCTTTGGAATGTTTGACTTGTTCCTGCCTCTTTACATCACGTGTTGGATAGATGGCCTTATTGTAATTAAAGGCTTCACCTTTTACCGCTGTGAAAATCTTAAAGATGCATTTAGACGAATGACAAATTTTAATACGTACAGGAAGTAAAATCCTTTTAATAAAATCATTATGAAAATAGCAGTTGTAATAGGTCACGAGCCAAAAAGTAAAGGAGCTTTTTCGCCATATTTGGGAATGAGTGAGTATGATTATAATAGTGAAGTTGTCAAACACTTACCTGAAGATATAGCTATCTACAGACGTAAGGCGGGAGTTGGCTACCAAAAGCAAATGCGTTTACTCGCAGATGAGATGGACCCAGAGAAGTTTGATCTGGTTATAGAATTGCATTTTAATGCAGCAAACAACTTGGCTCACGGTTGTGAAGCACTTATATACAAGAAAAATGCAAGAAGCAGAATGTTTGGCGGTTTGTTTTGTAGAAATATCACTAAAGCTTACGGTACACGTGACCGTGGTGTAAAAGAACTTGAAGTGCCTAGTGACCGTGGTTTTTACTTTGTGTATTACCAAAGTGCTAATGCGCTTATTTTGGAGCCGTTTTTTGGAGATAATCCAGAAGCTAAGAAGTTTCTAGATCCTAAAAAATACGCTTGCATTATTGAAACTACAATTAATGATTATATGGCTGTACTATGAGAAAGCACACACTACTACGTTATATAGCCAGAATCACATTGCTAATTATTCTAGCCGGCTTATTTTCAATAGCAGTTTCTTGCAAATCAAAGCAAAAAGCTACGGAACGCTATAAAAATACAACTGCTTATGATTATGATAATAGTCTGAAAGAAACAGTGCAGAATAACCTGGTAAAAGATTATGTAGCTACGCGTAAAACGGAGATAGACTGGTCTTCTATCACAAAAAGTACCCACGCAAAGCCAATAGATCCTAATAAAAAGGCATCAGTTACTTATGGTAAGGATATAAATGGAAACCCACAAATAATACTAGAAAATGCGGAGATTACTACAACGGACCAACAGGAACAAAAAAAGGAAACCACGCAAGATTCTACCGGAACAAAAGAAGTTGATCAGGGTAAAAAAGAAACTGACTTTAACCAGACAGGCAGCGGACAAACATTAGAATCCGGTCGTAACTCTAATTCAGAGACAGAAGGGTTAAATTTTTGGGTAGCTGCAGGAATAGGTCTGGCATTATTTGTACTCCTTATATTGGCCGTAATTAAAGTCTATTTGAATAGGGTTTCAATTTTGGCAAAAATTAAAAAGTTTATCTAATGTTCATTAAACGCAGATTCACAATAGATTCAGAATGGATCGCTGGGGAAAATTTCTCATTAAGCTTTAAGCTTATTGCAGGCATCGCCTATGCAAGTGACTATACAGTGCTATTAATTGATTCATTGACATCATCTGTATTAAAAACATATGTTATTGCACCTGTAGGTGATCAAATCACTTGGTCGCCAGTTATTGCAGATCTTGAGGGTTTAGAAGTGGTGCGTTTTGAAGTGACTCCTACGGTATTAACCGCGGCAAATGCTGTTCATTTTAGTGGTATTATACGTGTGGTTGCTGGTGCAGATGTTCAGAATCTCGATGCACAAATAGAAGTTAGTGGCTCTCATATCGAAGCTCAAGAAATCGTTTTTTCATCTGGTAGATATGCTAGTCAAACACCAGTAGCTTTCAAGCCTGTTATTACTCCGGTAGATCCTAATAATTTAGAATTGACTGCAGACGATGGTACGAGATGGAGGTTAAGTGTTTCTACGGGTGGTGAGGCTTTTTTTGATCCAGTTGAAACGGTTCCGCCTGGTGCTTAGTTTCCGATTAGTTTACGAAAAACATAAAATAATTGTGTAAGTTACTGAAAATAAGTGTTTAATAATTAATTAATTATTGGTTCGAATCCAATATATCCCACAAATAAGGGCAATTTTATTTTCGATAAAATTGCCCTTATTTTAATCTTATATGTTTTTCATCAATGGGCTAGGAGATCTAAAATTCCTTCTAAGCGCATTCCCCGGGAACCTTTGATTAAAATGGTTGCTTTAGGTAGTAAGTAATTTATAGGTTCTGGAATTCCTTTTTGTTCCAGATCTTTTAGGTTTTTATATTTATAATAGGTGGTTTCCGTTTTGTGAAAATTTTCTCCTATAAAAATGATATGAGCTAAATCTAAGTTTTTAGCTAAGTCAATAATTGTCTGATGCTCTATTGCAGCTCGCTCTCCCAATTCAAACATATCTCCTAAAAATGCAACTTTTGGAGTAGTTTCTAATCCTGCCAAATTATATAGAGCGGCCTCCATACTTGAAGGGTTTGCGTTATAAGCATCGAGAATAATTGTCTGTTCTTCCCTGTTAATTATTTGAGATCTGTTGTTAGCGGGTATGTAAGATTCTATTGCGTCAATAATATCTTTTGTTTCAATTTTAAAGTATTTACCAATGGCCGCTGCCGCAGCAATATTTACGGTGTTGTATTGACCAATTAGATTACTCTGTAGCTGTTCACCGTCAAGTATTAAATTTGCATAGGGATTAGCAGGTCCGTAGTTAAACTGAATTGTTGCTTCTGCATGTTGACTAAAGGAATATGTGTGGGTCTCGTCAACTTTACTTTTCTGAATAGGATCGTCTAAATTCAAAAATAAGGTGCCCTTGTGACCTATGAGATAGGTGTAGAGTTCGCTTTTACCTTTAACCACACCTTCTATGCTTCCGAAGCCTTCAAGATGCGCTTTTCCAAAATTTGTTATATAACCAAAATCTGGAGCTACAATGTCTGTAAGTAATTCAATCTCTCCAATGTGATTAGCGCCCATTTCTATAATACCAAATTCTGTAGTGGAAGTCATAGACAATAGGGTGAGTGGTACACCTATATGATTATTTAAATTTCCTACAGTTGCAACAGTCTTGAATTTTTTTGATAATACGGAATGAATTAACTCTTTGGTAGTGGTTTTACCATTGCTTCCTGTTAATGCTAAAATAGGTATGTCTAAATGCTTTCTGTGTGTATGTGCAAGATCCTGTAGAGATTTAAGCACGTCCTCCACAAGAATAATGCGTTCATCATTTGTATGAAATTCTTCTTCATCAATTACTGCATATGAAGCACCTGAGTTTAAGGCTTCTTGTGCAAAACTATTCCCATTAAAATTTTCTCCTTTTAAAGCAAAGAATAGTTTACCCTTTTCGATTTTACGGGTGTCTGTAGTAACTCCTGTACTTTCTAGGAATAAAGTATATAGATCTGTCGTACTCATAATTATCAGGTAAAAAAAATGCCCAAAGCGAATCGCAATGGGCATTAAAATTAAGATTTATATCTGTAGATACTAATTAGTTTCTAGGAGTTTTATTTTTAGTCGCTTTAGAACCTACGCGGGACATTGCATTTCTAAAACCTATATCATCTGTAGCCATAGATTGTGGTAAATATCTGCGTTGTGCAGGATCTAACCAGTATTCTCTATCTCTCCAAGATCCACCTTTATAAACACGTACTTCATCATCAATTAATGTGGTACGGTCATTTGCTTTATCATATTCTTTATTCATACCGTTTTCTCCGGCAGAAATTTTATTGATTGGTGAATCATACATTCTGTCATTTGCAGAAGCATCAGAAAAACTTTGATAATATCTAGATGATTGTTTGTCACCATCTCTAAAATTACGGTTGTCACTATCGGAAAACTGGGTTCTTAGATAGGTATCATCTTCTGTAACCGGAACTTGAAGAATTTCTCCTGGTAAGTTACGAGCAACAATTTTACCATTGTCAAGTGTGTCAAAAACAATGTCTGCAGTTGTAAGAACTTTTACGGTTCCATCTTCATTTATAGCGTTTTTAGTATAAACGTTACCACGGTAGTAGTTAAAGTCGTTATACTCATCATCTACTATAGGTCTGTAAACATCAGCAACCCACTCAGAAACGTTACCGGCCATATCATAAAGACCGTAATCATTAGGCTCATAAGATTTGATCTCTGCAGTTATGTCTGCATTGTCATCAGACCATCCTGCAATACCACCATAGTCACCATCGCCCTGTTTAAAGTTTGCTAACTGATCACCTCGAGTTTTACGATTACCAGATCTGGTATATGCACCATCCCAAGGGTATTTTTTTCTTCCGCGATAAGCGTTATATTCTCTAATTCCTACAAGGCCTAAAGCAGCATATTCCCACTCCGCTTCTGTAGGTAGGCGGTATTTTGTAGTAGAAATAATACCATCCTTCATTTGTACATAAATATCTTTAGCTTCAACACTACCTCCCGGATTGTTAGGGTTAGATTTTGGAGTGTTTGCTTTTTCTCGTTGTGCAGAAGCTCTTCCTCCCCGTATTACATCATCTTGACCGCCATAAGTAAGGCTAGGTGATTGTAAATACGTGTAGGTGTCAAAAGTAGATTCTGCATCCACATTATATTTAGCTCCCTTTTGAGTATAACCTTCTTCCTCTAGTACAAATTCATTGTATCTATTTGTTCTCCAGTTACCAAACTCAACTGCCTGAATCCAGCTCACACCTACTACAGGGTATCTGGCATATGCAGGATGACGTAAATAATTTTCAGTCATTGTCTCGTTAAATCCAAGACGGTTACGCCATACCAAAGTATCTGGTAATGCACCATAATAGATGTTGCGGTAATTAGCTTCTTCTGGAGGGAAAACCTTTTTTAAATAATCGAGATACTCTAAGTACATTAAGTTAGTAACCTCAGTTTCATCCATATAGAATGATTGAACGTGCTGCTGATTTGGAGTGTTATTCCAGTCGTGCATAACATCATCCTGAACCTGACCCATTGTAAAAGTTCCGCCTTCTATAAAAACTAAGCCCGGTGCAGCTTCCTGCTCTTTGTAGTCTGTATTAGCTTGGAAACCTCCATCTCTGTCATTAATACTCCAGCCGGTAGCTCTGGAGCTGTTTTTGTAGTCTCTGCCTTTACCTCCACAACTTGTTAATAGCATTGCGATGAGGCTGAAGCTTAGCGATTTAAGCACAAGATTCCTATTCATAGGTGTAAATTCTTTAAGCAAAATTTGGGACTGCAATATAATATAAAGCAGTCAAATTGCAATAAAATAATAAGTTATGCAAATTACTAAGTCTATTAATACAGTGAGTTAGCTTATTTTAAACGAAAAATACCACGCTTTAGTATATCTAATGATCTTTCACTTTTTTGTGGTATTTCTTACTTACTTTGCATGCTATTCTTACTTGATAAATGAGGACTTATATATTTACTACTTTTCTTTTATTTATAACATCAGTTTTTTTTGCACAACAAAAAGAGTTTAGTATTAATTGGGAAGAATCTGTAAATGTTTCTACCTCAGATAAGACTTATTATGTGCCTGGTTTTAATAACCAATATTTTAGCTTTTCTCCGGTATACGGTATTAAATATTCTAATAGGTGGGAAGTAAAATCGGGATTGTCACCTAGTAGTGTCAAATTTACGCCGCTCGTTACAAATACTATATCTATACAAGACTTAAAAGATCTACCATTAGATGCTTTACCTACATCTCCTCAATTTGATTCTAGGACCTCTATCTCTCGTGGAAAACCTAATTTTGAATTCAGCTTTTCACCTGTTTATTATGCAAACAATCAAGTATATAAGATTGAGCGATTTAGAATAGAATATGCCGATGGGCGATCTTCAAGTAATTTTATATCTTCAATTCAAGCTGCCGATAATTCTGTACTGTCTTCCGGAGATATTTATAAATTTTCTGTAGATAAAACCGGGATTTTTAAGTTAGATAAACGGTTTTTAGAATCGCTGGGAATGAATGTTCGAAGCATTAACCCACAAAATTTAAAAATTTATGGGAATGGTGGCGCAATGCTCCCATTACGGAATAAGGATAATCAATTTTTTGATCCTCAAGAGAATGCGATACGTGTTGTAGGAGAGGCTGATGGTCGTTTTGATGATGAAGATTATATTTTATTCTACGCCGAAGGTTCGCTGGGGTTTAATGCTGAAAGCTTAACCCATATTAATACATATACAGATAAGTCCTATTATTTTATTACCGCATCAGGTGGTGCCGGATTGCGTGTGCAGGAGCAGCAACAGTCGATTGAAGCTGCAGCTAGTGTTATTAATACTTTTGATGACTATCAGTTTTATGAAGTAAATGAGCGTAATTTACTGAACTTAGGCAGGCGCTGGTTTGGTGAACGCTTTGATGTAATAAATGAACAGAATTTTGAATTTAATTTTCCCAATCGGGTAGTTTCTGAACCCATTGATATTCGATTATACGTCGCAGCTATTTCAGAATCGCCTACTGTTTTTACTGCATCGGTTAATGGAAATCAATTTGCAAACCTTCCTTTACTAGCTATCAATGAGTCAATTCTCGCTCGCGGGACTGCGTATGATAGTTATAGATTTCCAGATGCTAATCCTAGGATTCAGGTAAATGGCGATCAACTTAATGTGCAAATAAATTACTTAAATAATGGAAATCCTTCAAGTACGGGTTTTCTAGATTTTATTGCTATTGGCGCAGAACGGAAACTTCAAGGAACAGGGGAGCAGTTTAGCTTTGCAAATAATAGTGTGATTAACGCGGCGGGTGTGGGCAAATATGAAATAGCGAACGCTGCTACAATTTCAGAAGTTTGGGAAGTGACCAATAAAGCGGCAGTAACTTCGGTTTCTAATAAAGAAGGTTTGTCCATCTTCAGTTTTAAGTCAAGGTTAGGTGTCTCACGTAAATTTGTGGCTCTAGATGCTCAGGATTTTTACGTGCCGCAACAGGTAAGTCAAAATGCATTAATTCAGAATCAAAATATTAAAGGTTCTGTGCTCGCAGCGCGTAGTGCTATAGATTACTTAATGATTACTTCAGATTTGCTGCGACCACAAGCAGAACGATTGGCAAACCACAACAGAAATTTTAGAGGATTAAATGTGAAAGTAGTTTCACTAGAGGAAATCTACAACGAATTTAGCTCTGGCAATCCCGATATTGGAGGTATACGTAATTTAATACGCTATGTTTATGAAAGCGAATCATCTCCCGAGGAGCGCTTAAAATATGTTTGTTTGTTTGGTGATACTTCGTTTGATTATAAAGATAGAATTTCAAATAACAATAATATTGTACCCACTTTCAATACCTATTTCAGCTTTTCTCAGTCACAATCCTATATGACTGATGATTATTTTGGATCATTAGATCCAGAAGAGGGAATTATTGAGAATGGAAGTCCGGTAGGTAATGGAGGTGCAGATCGTTTAGATGTAGCAGTAGGGAGAATACTCGCAGATACCCCGCAATTGGCAAATAGCGTAGTCGATAAAATCATAAGTTATGATTCGCAAACTGCATTGGGGAGATGGCGTAATAACTTTTTACTCGTATCTGATGATGTTGATTTACCCTGGGAATTTGAGGAGCTAGAATCTACAATTGATGCATTAGGGGATCAAATTCAAATAGAAAAGCCTTTTATAAATGTAAAAAAAATTCATAGCGATAGTTATGTTCAGCAAGCATCTGCGGGCGGTAACAGATACCCTGAGGTAAATGAAGACATTGTGAACGAACTTGAGGCAGGTGTGCTGGTAATGGCTTATTTAGGTCACGGTGGGGAAAATACATTAGCTTCAGAATTCATATTTACCAGAGATAATGCAAAAGCATTAAATAACCCAGATAGGCTTCCGTTGATTGTAACAGTAACTTGTGAGTTTACTCGATTTGATAATCCCAACCGTACGGCAGCAGGAGAAGAGTTATTCTGGAATTCTCAGGGTGGAGCCGTAGGCTTGGTCGCTACCACACGCGAAATTTCGGTACGCTTAGGGGTGAGTTTTAATCAGCAGTTAACCTCAGAGCTTTTCTCTTTTGGTACAAACGAGATAAAAAGTGTTGCTGAAAATCTTAGGGAAACAAAAAATCAGATCAATGATGATAATCGTAGAGTGATTTTTTTTATTGGAGATCCCGCTATGAAGTTGGGTTTTGCAAAACCAGATATTAGACTTACATCAATTAACGATACTCCATTAACTCAACAAATAGACACTTTAAAAGCCTTAAGTCGTGTGCGAATGGCCGGTGAGATTGTAGATGCGACTGGTAATCGACTAAGTGCATACTCTGGGGATTTATCTGCTACTGTATATGATAAATATGTTAATCGACAAACTTTAGGTAACGATGGAACCCGAAATGCAGCAGGAGAATTATTAATTCTCGACTTCAAATCCTTGGGTGCTGTCTTGTATAGAGGACAAGCTAGTGTGCAAAATGGAGTTTTTAATTTTGAATTTGTGGTTCCTAAAGATGCTTCAATTCCCATAGGTAATGGAAGGGTAAACTTCTACAGTAAGCGAACCGGTATTTTTGAAGATCAAGCTGGAGAGGATCAGCGTATTCTTGTAGGCGGACTAGACGAAGATGCACCAGAAGACAATGAGGGGCCTTTGATTAATTTATATATGAATGATGAGGGCTTTGTTAATGGAGGAATTACAAACACCTCACCTACATTATTGGTAAAGTTAGAAGATGAAAATGGTATAAATACCGCAAGTGGGATAGGTCATGATCTTATTGCGATCGTAGATGGTGATGAGGAAAACCCGATAATTCTAAATGATTTCTACGAAAGCGATATTGATAATTTTAATATAGGGAAGGCATTAAGAAAACTTAGAGATCTTGAGCCGGGAATGCATGTGGTTACAGTCATAGCTTGGGATACTTATAATAACTCTTCAACAGCCGATTTGCAGTTTATCGTTGCAGGAGATGATGAACTGAAGCTAGATCGGGTTTTAAATTATCCCAATCCATTTGTAAATTATACCGAGTTTTGGTTTAATCACAACCGCCCTTTTGAACCGTTAGAAGTGCAAGTGCAAATTTTCACGATTTCTGGTAAAGTGGTAAAAACCATACATCAATTGGTGAATACAACCGGGTTTTTATCAAGAGAAATAACATGGAACGGACTCGATGATTTTGGACAAAAAATAGGAAAAGGTGTGTATGTGTATAAGATTACTGTTAAATCTACGTTAACGAATAAGAAGGTTGAAAAAATTGAGAAATTAGTCATCCTGTAAGCATTTAAATATATATTTGTCAAAAAGCGCTACTTTAAATGAATAAATTACTACCCGTTCTACTTGTTATTGTAAGTGTTTTTCCTGCTGTAGGGCAGGAAGTAGAGGGACGACCTATTACTACAGGTGTTCCATTTTTAGCAATTGCTGCCGATGCGCGTTCTGCCGGAATGGGTGATCAAGGGGTCGCTACAAGTCCTGATGCCTACTCGCAACAATGGAATCCTGCGAAATATGCTTTTATAGAAAGACAACAGGGAGTTGGTTTCAATTATACCCCGTATTTAAGTCAGTTAGTAAATGACATTTTTTTAGGGCAGGTAACCTACTTTAATAGGATAAATGAGCGTAGTGCTTTTGCAGGAAGTATGCGGTATTTTAGTCTTGGTGAAATCGAAGCTGTAGATAACGAAAGTCAAATTGAAAACCCACTTATTTTAAGTCCGAACGAATTTACACTTGATCTATCATACGCTTTACGTCTGGGTGATCGTTTTTCGATGGCTGTAGCAGGACGTTATTTAAGAAGTAATTTAAAACTTCAGGTACAGGATGAAGACGCAAGTGCAGCTAGTTCCCTAGGAGTAGATATTGCAGGATTTTATCAATCAGAACAAATAGCGTATAATGATTTTGATGGAAGATGGAGAGGTGGTTTTAATATCTCTAACATAGGTCCTAAAATTAAATATGATGATGCGGGACAAGAGAATTTTATACCTACAAATCTTAGACTAGGTGGTGGTTTTGATTTTATTTTAGATGCGTATAATACTATAGGTATTGGTTTAGAATTTAATAAACTGCTGGTGCCATCGCCTCAGGATTTTAATGGAGATGGAGTTATAGATGGGTCAGATAATTCAGAGTATCAAAACATCGGGTTTTTGGAAGGTGTATTTCAATCTTTCGGGGATGCTCCTAATGGAATTAGTGAAGAGGTCAAAGAGGTTACTTGGTCTCTGGGAGCAGAATATAATTATGACAATGTATTTGCCTTTAGAGCAGGATATTTTAATGAAAGTGATTTAAAGGGAGCTCGTAAATTTGCTACTTTAGGATTAGGTTTTCAGTATTCTGCAGTAGATATTGATGTCTCTTATTTATTTTCTACAACACAAGTACGTAATCCATTAGAAAATACATTGCGGTTTGGGCTAACATTTAGTTTTGGAGATTCTTTTAGAGAATATTAAAACTACTGAAGAACCTAATCCCGCATCTTAAAATTACAGATGAAAAAAATACAGATTCAATCTGAGCTTGAGGTTTATGATGAGCTATCAGAGTTACCTCAGGATATACAAAATCTAATGCAGGCAGCTTTTGTCGCTAGGGATAATGCCTATGCTCCGTATTCTCAATTTCACGTGGGAGCCGCAATATTGCTAGATAATGGTGAGATTATAAAAGGAAGCAATCAAGAAAATGCTGCTTATCCTTCTGGGTTATGTGCAGAACGGACGGCAATTTATTATGCCGGAGCTAACTTTCCTGATGCAAAAATTATAATGATGGCCATATCTGCTAAAGCTAAAAATAAAGAAACACTTACTCCTATTCCTCCTTGTGGATCGTGCAGACAGGCAATTGCCGAATATGAAGTAAAGCAAAAGCAACCTATTGCTATATACTTTATGGGAGAGCGTGGAAGCGTAATTAAAAGCGATTCTCTTCAGAATTTGCTCCCCTTATTATTTACTCAAGAATATTTATAACGAGCCTAGAATAACCCATAAGTTGATTAAAACTATGCCGGTTTTCAATCTTGAAGATGTGAAGTTTTTTTTATTGAAAGACTTTCTCTCTTCCTTATGAATATACTATTTTTGTTATTCGTCAATTTATGACGAGCTGGTGTATAGATAAACCCATATTTAATGAAAGAAATCACAAAAGAAGTATACCTTAATTGGTATGAAGAGATGTCCTTCTGGCGCAAGTTTGAAGATAAATTAGCTCAAGTCTATATTCAACAAAAAGTAAGAGGGTTCTTGCATTTATATAATGGTCAAGAAGCAATCCTTGCAGGTGCTTTACATGCGATGGACCTTACTAAAGATAAAATGATTACTGCTTATCGTAATCACGTGCAGCCTATAGGTATGGGAGAAGATCCTAAGCGTGTAATGGCAGAGCTTTATGGTAAAAAAACCGGAACCTCAATGGGATTAGGTGGCTCTATGCACATTTTTTCTAAAGAACACCGTTTTTACGGTGGTCACGGTATCGTAGGAGGTCAAATTCCTTTGGGTGCTGGTCTTGCTTTTGGAGATAAGTATTTTAAGAGAGAAGCTGTAACTCTTACCTTTTTTGGGGATGGAGCTGCACGTCAAGGTTCTTTACACGAAACTTTTAATATGGCGATGAACTGGAAGCTTCCAGTTGTATTCTGTGTTGAAAACAACGGGTATGCAATGGGTACTTCGGTAAAACGAACAGCCAATCACGAAGATATTTGGAAGTTAGGTTTAGGTTATGAGATGCCTTGTGGTCCTGTAGATGCGATGAACCCGGTTGCGGTTGCAGAAGCATTTGACGAGGCTATATCTAGAGCGCGTCGTGGAGATGGCCCTACCTTCTTAGAACTGAAAACTTATCGTTATAGAGGTCACTCAATGAGTGATGCTCAGAAATATAGAACTAAAGATGAGGTTGCAGAATATCAAAAGATAGATCCTATTACCCAGGTAAAGGATATTTTGTTAGAAAAGCAATATTCAACTGAAGAAGAATTGAAAGAGATAGATAAGCGCGTAAAGAAACGAGTTGCTGAGTGTGAGAAATTTGCTGAAGAAAGTGAATTCCCAGACAAATCAATTATGTATGACGTTGTTTACGAGCAGGAAGATTATCCATTTTTAGCACATAAACCAGTATAATAGTATGGCAGAAGTAATAAAAATGCCTCGCCTTAGTGATACAATGGAAGAAGGAACCGTTGCATCTTGGCTGAAAAAAGTAGGTGATAAAGTAGAAGAAGGTGATATCCTTGCCGAAATTGAGACAGATAAAGCCACTATGGAATTTGAATCCTTTTACGAGGGGACATTACTTCATATTGGTATTGAAGAAGGAGAAACTGCTAATGTAGATTCATTGCTAGCTATTTTAGGTGAAGAAGGAGAAGATATTTCTGGATTACTTGATGGCGGTGCAGAATCATCTTCAGATTCTGAATCTAAGGGTGAAGAGTCTGAAGAATCTGTAGGTTCTGACGATGATCAAGATAAAGAAGAAGAGTCTACTGAAGACACAAAATCGTCAGATGAATCATCTAATGAAGAATCTGAAACTAGTGAAATGCCTGAAGGAGTTGAGGTAATCTCAATGCCACGTTTGAGCGATACCATGGAGGAAGGTACAGTTGCCTCTTGGTTGAAAAAAGTAGGTGATAAAGTTGAAGAGGGAGATATCTTAGCTGAGATCGAGACAGATAAAGCTACTATGGAGTTTGAGTCTTTTTATAAAGGTACTTTACTTCATATAGGAATTCAAGAAGGTGAAACTGCAAAAGTAGATGCCTTACTTGCTATTATAGGTGATGAAGGTACAGATGTTTCTGGTATTGTAAACGGAAAACAAGCAAGCTCTTCTAAAAAGGAAACTTCTAAAAAAGAAGAACCTAAAAAAGAAACTCCAAAGAAAGAGGAATCAAAAAAGGAGGAGCCTAAAAAAGAGGCGCCTAAAAAAGATTCTGGAAAACAGGAAAAAACTAAATCTGAATCTAGTTCTTCTGCAGACGGTCGCATATTTGCATCTCCATTAGCAAAGAAGCTAGCTGAAGATAAAGGTGTTGATATTTCTAAGATTTCAGGTAGTGGGGAGAATGGTAGAGTAGTGCGTAAAGATGTTGAGAATTATACTCCTGCTTCTTCTGGCGGGAATGTTCAGCAATTTGTTGCCACTGGTGAAGAAAGCTATGAGGATGTAAACAATTCTCAAATGCGTAAAGCAATTGCAAAATCACTAGGAAAATCAAAGTTTACTGCGCCGCATTACTACTTGAATGTAGAGTTCAATATGGAGAATATGATTGCATTCCGCAGTCAGTTTAACCAGTTGCCAGACACAAAAGTGTCCTATAATGATATGATCATTAAAGCGGTTGCAATTGCGTTGAAACAGCATCCTCAAGTTAACTCGCAGTGGTTTGACGATAAAATGCGTTTAAACAATCACGTTCATATAGGTGTTGCTGTTGCTGTGCCAGATGGTCTAGTTGTTCCTGTTGTAGAATTTGCAAATGAAAAGTCATTACAGCAGATAAATGCAGAGGTTAAAGAACTAGCAGGGAAAGCTCGTAACAAAAAGTTGAAGCCTGAAGAGATGCAAGGCAGCACATTTACGATTTCTAACTTAGGAATGTTTGGTATTACAAACTTTACTTCGATTATAAATCAGCCTAATTCAGCTATTCTTTCGGTAGGTGCAATTATTGAAAAGCCTGTTGTAAAAGATGGTCAAATTGTAGTAGGCAATACCATGACTTTGTCTATGGCTTGTGATCATCGTACTGTTGATGGAGCAACCGGAGCACAGTTTTTACAGACATTAAAAATGTATATTGAAAATCCAATTTTGATGTTGACCTAATGGTTAATACTCATTTATAATTTATATTTTAAAATCCCGTCAGAACTTGACGGGATTTTTTTATCTTGAACCTATGAGAAAATATTTAGTTGTTTTAAGTGCGTGTACGATGATGGCCTGTGGAAGTCATTCTGATGTGCGCGAAGTAGATGCAGCCGCAGCGGCTGATACATCTAAAGGATATAATCAAAATACCACGATAAGTGCAAATATTAATACATCATCAAATTCTTTAACTACTGCTAAAGAGATTGTAAGTCCTGATGCAATTAAAATGCACGTAGAATATTTAGCTTCAGATTTATTAAAGGGCCGAAATACGGGTAGTACGGGTATTGATGAAGCTGCTACTTATATCATAAAGCAATTTCAAGATGCTGGGGTAAAGCCTTATTTTAGTTCTTACCGAGATAAATTTGATGCAAAAGGAGTGTCAGGTTTTAATGTAGTAGGAATGGTTGAAGGTACAGATCCTGATTTAAAAACTGAATATGTTGTTATTGGAGCTCATTATGATCATATAGGTAGTGCCAAAGTAGTCAATGGAGATTCTATAGCAAATGGAGCTAATGACAATGCCTCAGGAACATCGGCAGTTATTGAATTGGCTAAATATTTTGCCGAAACTAAAACAAATAAACGTAGTATTATATTCGCTCTTTTTGCAGCTGAAGAAATGGGTCTATTAGGTTCTGCTCATTTAGCTAAACGTTTAAAAACTACTTCTATTAATCCCTATGTTATGTTTAACATTGAAATGATAGGAGTTCCTATGACAGATAAGGATTATACGGTTTATCTGACGGGTTTTGAAAATAGTAATATGGCAGAGAAATTTAATGGCTATAGTGGTTCTAAGGTTATGGGATTTTTACCACAAGCTAAACAGTATAACTTATTTAAGAGGAGTGATAATTATGCCTTTTACGAAGAGTTTAAAATACCAGCGCAAACTGTTTCAACCTTCGATTTTACTAATTTTGACTTTTATCATCATGTAGATGATGAAGCGACTGTAATGGATTTTAATCATATTGCGAATGTTGTTAATCAGTTAATTCCCGGAGTAGAAGGAATGACTAATAGTAATTCTCACGAAATTATTTGGAATGAGTAAGAGTAAAAATATTGTTCTTACAGGAACGAGTAGGGGAATTGGGTTTGAAATGGCGCAACTCTTAGCCTCACAAGGACATCAGGTATTAGCGTTATCACGGAACGAAAAGCCGTTAAGTGAGAAAAATATCCAAGGAATACATACTTTCTCATTTGATATCACTAACGCTTCAGACTTCACGCGGGTTACATCTTTTATTACTGAAAATTGGCAATCTGTAGATATTCTTATTCATAATGCCGGAGCTTTATTAAATAGTCCTTTTGAGGAGATTAGTAGACAATCTTTCCGTAGCATATATGAAGTCAATGTTTTTGGAGTGGCAGAATTAACTCAAACGGTATTGCCTTTTATGAAATCTGGATCTCACGTAGTTACCGTGAGCAGTATGGGAGGAATTCAAGGAAGTTCTAAGTTTCCGGGGTTAGCTGCCTATAGTTCAAGTAAGGGTGCAGTAATAACCTTAAGCGAATTACTCGCAGAAGAATACAAAGATAAGGGAGTTGCCTTTAATGTTTTGGCACTTGGAGCCGTACAAACCGAAATGCTAGAAGAGGCGTTTCCAGGTTATGAGGTGCCACTCTCTGCCGCTGAAATGGCGAGCTATATAGCAAACTTTTCGCTTACAGGAAATAAATTTTATAATGGTAAAGTGTTGCAAGTAGCTGCAACAACTCCCTAAGTAATGAAAGAAATTTTAGGTAAATACATACCTGATCAAGCTGTAGAGCCGGTGTTTGAACTTATTAAAGCCTTAGGAGTTCACTTAAAAATTGTTGATGAGCGGGTTACAAGGCACGGAGACTACAGAAGATTAGCAGATGGAGGTCATCAAATCACAGTAAATACAAATTTAAATACCTACCGCTTCTTAATAACCCTGATCCATGAAATTGCACATTTAGTGGCATTTCAAAAATATGGAGCACGAATCAAACCCCACGGAAAGGAATGGAAATATACATTTCAAAATTTAATGCTTGCTTTTATTAGACCAGAAATTTTTCCGAAGCAGATATTGCCCGTAATAGCAAATCATTTTAAGAACCCTAAAGCGAGTAGTGATACTGATGCTAAGTTATCGTTAGCTCTTAAGGAATTTGATCCTTCCAATGATAAAAACTATATATTTGAAATTCCAGAAGGTAGTTATTTCAAGATTTACAACGGCAAAATTTTTAAAAAAGGAGCTAGGCGGGTAAAGAGATATGAATGTATTGAAACTGCTACGGGTAGAATCTATTTATTTCAGCCTAATGCTGAAGTAGAATTAATAAAATAAATAATGATCGATAGTAAAAATTATTATGCAGTTATAATGGCTGGAGGAGTAGGATCTCGTTTTTGGCCTTTAAGTAAAGCAAATTATCCAAAACAATTTCACGATATACTTGGAGCTGGTGAAACTTTAATTGAACGAACATTTGGTCGTTTATCCCAGACAGTTCCTGCAGATAATGTATTGGTTTTAACAAATGAGCGATATAAAGCGCTTGTAAATGAACAATTGCCAAAAGTAAAGGATGAGAATATTATCCTAGAGCCAGCTATGCGTAATACAGCGCCTTGTATTTTACTGGCTGCACTTAAGATCTATAAATCTAATCCAGACGCAGTAATGATTGTTGCGCCTAGCGATCATTGGATAGAAGACGAAGCTTCATTTCTTAAAAATTTAAATACAGCTTTTGAATCTTGCGTAACTGATAATTCTGAAGAAAAATTATTAGTGACTTTGGGTATCGAACCCACATTTCCTCACACAGGATACGGTTATATCCAATATTCAGATAATACAACAGAAGTTAAAACGGTTAAAGCGTTTAAAGAAAAACCAGACTATAATACAGCTAAAGAATTTTTGGCAGAAGGTAATTATTCTTGGAATGCAGGTATTTTTATATGGAGTGCTCGTGCTATAATAGAAGCTTTTGAGAAATATCTACCAGAAATGTTCTCACTATTTAATGACGGATATGATGTGTTAAATACGGACGATGAGGCTCAATTTATTGAAGATAACTATGCCAAAGCAGAAGATATAAGCATCGATTACGGAATACTTGAAAAAAGTAAAAATGTCGGAGTTATTCCAGCGACATTTGATTGGAGTGACTTGGGCGCTTGGGGTTCTTTATACGACAAATTAGATAAGGATAAAGATGATAACGTTATTGTTAATGCAAAAGTAGTTACTAAAGAAGCTACCGGTAATTTAATACGTACCCAGGCAGGTAAAGTTGTTGTTATTGATGGTTTAAATAATTTCATTGTAGTAGATAGTTCTGATGTTCTAGTAATTATGCCTAAAGCAAAAGAGCAAGATGTCAAAATTATGCGTAATGAGGTTAAAGAGAAATTTGGGGCAGATCTAGTCTAATATTTTATGAAGGAAGAAAATAAACCAAAAGAAGAGCACGTAGTTTCTAATGAAGCTGTTAAGAAAGATGCGAAGAGTCTACTTAAAAATGTGCGAAGCTTTATGTCTGAATTACTCGACATACGGGAAGATACAGATAGAGATTCTACAATCGAAGCTGTAAAAAAAGATATTTCTTTTAAAGGTCACAATGCGTGGATTCTTATTTTCTCAATCTTTGTTGCTTCTATTGGTTTAAATGTAAGTAGTACTGCTGTTGTTATTGGGGCGATGTTAATTTCTCCATTAATGGGACCTATTGTAGGTATAGGGCTTTCATTAGCAATTAATGATATTGAGATGCTTCGGCGCTCATTAATTAATCTTGCTGTAATGATCATTTTAAGTGTACTTACAGCTACTATTTACTTTTTAATATCTCCTATAACCGAACTTACTCCAGAACTTGAGGCGCGTACATATCCAACGATTTTAGATGTATTGGTTGCGATTTTTGGTGGTTTGGCGCTTATTGTAGGAAAGACAAAGAAAGGTACTATGGCAAGTGTAATCTTTGGTGTAGCAATTGCTACAGCCTTGATGCCGCCACTCTGTACGGTAGGATATGGTATAGCTATGGGAGAGCCTTCTTACTATACAGGAGCTTTCTATTTATTTTCAATCAATGCTGTATTTATAGCGCTCTCGACATTTCTAGTGTCAAAGCTTTTAGGTTTTCCTATGGTAAAATATGCTAATAGTAAACGTAGAAGATTTGTAGCTCAAATGGCATCTTTAGTTGCGCTGGTTGTTATGATACCTAGTATGTTTCTATTCTATAATCTTTACAAAACCCAAGTATTTAATAGCGCTACCGAGGAGTATGTAAAAGAAATAATAAAGTATGAAGGTGCCGAAGTGGTGAAGCTTTCTCAAGATTATAAGACTAAAAATATTGACGTCTATTTAATCGGAGCATTAGTCCCAAAACAGAAAATAGCGGAGTGGTATAGAGGTATTCGGGAGGAAGAAAATTTAAAAGATGTGAATCTGAAAATTCATCAGGGATCTGATCAATCTTCTGAAATGGCTGCTCAATTATCAAGCGCAGTAAAGTCTGGTATTTTAGAAGATTTATATGTAAATAATCAACAGGCTTTAACCGATAAGAATAGTCAGATACTTTTATTAGAAGAGCAGCTTACACGCTTACGATCCTCAGGAATTCCTTTTGTAGGGTTAAGTGAAGAAGTGCACGTAAATTACGAGAATATAGAGCGTTTTGGGTTTTCAAACACTATAAATACCGACTTTAAAAAGGCAGATACAATCCCCGTTTTCTTTGTTCAGTGGAATTCAAAATTAAATGAAAGTTCAAAAAGAAAAGAAGAAGCTAAACTGAAAAATTGGATTAAATTAAAATACAATTTAGATACACTAAGTGTGGCCAGATATCCGCTAATACAGAATTAAGCAATCAAGAATTATTTTAAAGAGGGGTATGTTATTGATGATCTTTTATAACAGCCTCTCTTACTTTTTTAAATAAATCTGAGGAATAAACAAAATCAGTTACATCTTGATTTTCTGTATTAAAGATTGAGTCTTTAGATCCTTCCCACGCTAAATGTCCCTTTTGTAAGAATACAATTTTCTCACCTATCTCCATTACAGAGTTCATATCATGCGTATTTATGATAGTAGTAATATCATACTCGTGGGTAATCTCCTGAATAAGGTTATCTATAAGTGTCGCAGTACGTGGATCTAATCCTGAATTTGGTTCGTCGCAAAATAAATATTTTGGATTGTTCACAATAGCTCTAGCTATTGCTACCCTTTTTTGCATACCACCAGAAATTTCAGAAGGGAGCTTTTTATTAGCGTCAATTAGATTAACACGTTTAATTACTTCATTTGCACGTTCTAATCGCTCAGCTTTACGTTGTTTAGTGAACATTTTTAAGGGGAACATGATATTTTCTTCCACCGTCATTGAATCAAATAGGGCGCTTCCTTGAAATACCATTCCCATTTGCTCGCGTAATGTCCTTTGGTTTTCTGGAGATAATTCAGAATACGCCTCACCATCATATAATATTCTTCCTTCCGTAGGTCTAAATAAACCTAAAAGGCATTTTAAGAATACCGTTTTCCCAGATCCACTTTGACCAATAATCAGATTGGTTTTTCCTTTTTCAAAGGTTGTAGAGATTCCTTTTAAGACTAATTCATCTCCGCCAAATCCTTTCTTTAAATCCTTAACTTCGATCATTAGCTTAAAAGTAATTGAGTTAATACATAGTTTGCTAAAATAATAAACACACTAGTCCATACAAACGATGTGGTACTTGCTTTACCAACTTCAAGAGCCCCACCTTTCATATAATATCCGAAGAATGATGGAATCGTAGCTAATAGTAATGCAAATACAAATGTCTTTAAAAATGCGTATACCAATTGGAATGGTATAAAATTATCTTGTAATCCTACAATAAATTGATCCCCTGTTGCAAAACCACCAAAAACAGCAGCAGTATAGCCCCCAAGTATCCCAAGAAACATTGCGATAGCAATTACGAAAGGATAAAATAACATTGCAATTATTTTAGGAAACACTAAATAGTTTAGAGAATTTATACCCATAACTTCTAATGCATCTATCTGTTCTGTTACCCGCATTGTTCCTATACTAGAGGTAATAAATGAACCCACTTTACCTGCCATAATAATAGAAATGAATGTAGGAGCAAATTCTAATATTATAGATTGTCTGGATGCAAATCCTATTAATGACTTGGGTAATATTGGGTTATCCATATTGAGGGCAGTTTGTATGGCAACAACTCCTCCCACAAAAAAGGATATAAAACATACGATACCTAATGATCCTATTATTAAATCATCAATCTCTTTAAGAACAAGATTACGTAGTACAGAGGTTTTGGTAGGTTTAATAAAAACACCCTTTAACATCATAAAATAAAGACCAATCTCTTTAAGGTATCCCATATTGCTATTTTCAGGCTTAAAAATAGCAAAAATTGGTGTGCCCCCTATTTAAGATTAACTTAATCTTATTATTAAACCAAAGGATTAGTTTTGTGTAACAAATTAAATAAACAATGAATTTTACTCTTTTAAAGTCTTTCTCGCTGGGTATTTTAATGGCAGCGGGTTTGCAAGGTTTTAGTCAGGCTAACAATGAAAAACCCAAACTTGTAGTAGGTGTGGTGGTAGATCAAATGCGGTATGATTATTTAACTCGTTTTGCCAATCATTATGGCAATGATGGTTTCAAACGTTTACAACGTGATGGTTTTGATTGTCAAAATAATCATTTTAACTACGCTCCTACTTATACAGGCCCTGGACACGCATCTGTTTATACAGGGACTACGCCCCAAAACCACGGTATAATTTCAAATAACTGGTACAATAAATTTGAAAAAAATGAGGTGTATTGTGTAGAAGATACTACCGTTGCTTCTGTAGGTACAACAAATGTAGGGGTAGGGCAAATGTCTCCTCGTAGAATGAAAACAAGTACCGTTACAGATGAAAATAGAATGCATACTCAGATGCGAGGTAAAACTATAGGAGTTGCAATAAAAGATCGAGGCTCTATTCTTCCTGCTGGGCATACTGCAAACGGAGCATACTGGTTTCACGGGGCTGATGAAGGCGTTTTTGTCACCAGTACGTATTATATGGAAACCCTTCCAAAATGGGTGAAAGATTTTAATAATAAGAAAATAGCACAATCTTATATGAAGGTTTGGGATACCTACAAGCCCATAACTGAATATATAGAAAGTGGAAGTGATGAAAATAATTTTGAAGGCGGGTTTAGAGGAAAAGAAACAGCATCATTTCCGTATGATCTTAAGAAATTAGGGTCGCAAAACGGAAACTTTGATATTATAAAAAATACACCCTACGGAAACTCATTAACAACAGACTTTGCTATTGCAGCTTTAGAAGGTGAGCAATTAGGATTAGATAAGGATACAGACTTTTTAGCCGTAAGTTATAGTTCTACAGATTATGTGGGGCATAACTTCGGAGTAAATTCTAAAGAAGTTCAAGACACGTATGTGCGCCTAGATAAAGATATAGCACGTTTGTTTAAAGCGCTTGATGAGCAAGTAGGAGAAGGGAATTACACTTTATTTCTTACTGCAGATCACGGGGCTGTAGATGTGCCCTCTTACCTAACGAGTTTAAAAATTCCTTCTGGTTATTTTAAAGGATCTCAATTTAACAAAGAATTGAAGGATTTTGTGGCTAAAAAGTATGGGCGAAATGATCTTATTGAAGATATTTCAAATTATCAGGTTTTCTTTAGCTACAACGTGCTTGCCGATGAGGGCATCAATGCTGAAGAATTACAAAAGGATATTAAGCATTTTGCTTTACAATATGAGGCAGTTGCTATGGTATATACTCGTGCACAGATGGAGCAAGGATCTTATGATACTGGTGTAGCTTCTCTCATTCAGAAAGGATTTAATCAAAAACGAAGCGGAGACGTATTTATCGTGCTTGATCCTGGTTATTTAAGTGGTGGCGGAACGGGCTCTTCACACGGTTCTGCATTTAGTTATGATACACACGTTCCTTTATTATTTTACGGAAACGGAATAAAAAATGGAAAAACGGCTAATAAAACTGAAATTCCGGATATAGCCGCAACGATTTCAGTATTACTTGGGATAGAATTCCCTAATGGGATATCTGGAACTGTAATTTCTGAGGCTCTAAAGTAATTTCTGTTTGATCTTCTTCCAGCGAAGATTACGTATAAAAACACCTTCCTGTTTAGTAACTAAATAGGGTAGGTGTTTTTTTTGTGCCAGAAAAAAACCTTTTAAATAATCTATAAACAATTTAGCGCTCTTTTTCCTGAAAGCAAGTTTTCCAGAAGCAACTGTTGTGAGAAATAAGCCGTAGCGCATACCATAGAAAGCTTCACCTTGTTTATATCTTGCTTTAGAAGTATAGGTGTGCCCCGTAGGTTTTAAATGCTTGACTTTTAAATTTTGATCTGTCGCTACTTCCCATTGATGATACTGCGCAAGTAATTCATCTAAAGTATCCCATCCCATCGCTGTTTTCAAGCCATTAATAGATTCGAAACAAGCTTTACGATAGCATTTTAATGCGCCTCGTATGTGATCTTTATTTGTTAGGTTTTCTAATTGCCAAGTGCCGTTTTGTTCGATATAGCAAAACCCTCCAAACATTCCCAACTTGGGATTCGCTTGAAAATTTGAAACCAATACTTCTAAATAATTATCCGGAAAAATTAAATCTGCATCAAATTTACAAAGCAAATCATAGTCTGTAGTTAAATGTGTTAAACCATAATTAAAGGCTTGTACTACTTTACTGCCGGGTAGATGAAGTGCCTCAGATTTTTTTTGAATAAGCTGAATGGTATCATGAATTACTGCATAGCTTTTTACCACGGCAGCGGTGTCATCAGAGCTGCCGTCATCAACTACTACAATTTTATGTGCTGCATAAGATTGATTCAGTAAAGAATCTAGTGTCAAACTGATTAATGATGCTTCGTTATATGCAGGTATAATTATTACAATTTTCATTTTCGCTCTGCGTAAATCAAATAATATCTGGGTGTAAACAAGCGTAATAAAGGTCTAAAGCCAATTTTTTTGACTGGATGTGTAAATTTTTCTCGTTTCTTAATAACCCAGCCTGATTTTTCTAATAACCAATCAAATTGCCAATCCTCAAATTCGTGATAGTGCCTATCCCATTTATCATTTTTATTTTGATATGCGGGAGAAAACCAAAGTTTTAGAGGAATACTTGCGACAAGTTTGTCTGATTTTATATCCTTCAAAACATTAAAAGGGGCTAGTAAATGTTCAAATATTTCAAATGCAGTTACTGCGTCTGCAGTTGTATTTTGAGCGACTACTGTGTCAACATCCAGATCTTCACCCGTTGTATTTTGGACGTGGTAACCCTGTGTTTTCATAATTTCAGAAAACGGATTTTCTACGCCTAAGTCTAGAATAGAACTTCCCTCGGGCAATACTTCTTGGAGAAACCTTGCTGTTATAGCATATCGTTTATTGGGAAAAGTTTTTTCGTACACAGCTTTGATAGTTTTCCACAGCGTGGATATTTGAATTTTCGGATTTATTTATTTTAAAAACGAATGTAAAAGTAAGTGATTGCTCGCATTTAGTTAAAGAGATTTGTAAGGATAATAAAAAGGCTTGTGCATATGCAAAATTCTACGAAGCTTACAACCTATAATTTGTGTAGATTTGCATCATGTTGATACGACAGATTTAACAATTATGGCAGACCACCAGCTCAATCCCCAAAAATGGGTTGATAAATACTCAGATTACCTTTATAATTACACGATTGTAAAAGTTAGTGATAAAGAGATCGCTGAAGATATTATTTCTGAGACTTTTCTTGCCGGGTTAAAGTCGATGAAGAATTTTAAAGGGGAAGCTAGTGAACGTACTTGGTTAATTTCTATTCTTAAGCGTAAAATTATAGATCATTATCGTAAAATAAATTCTAATAAGGGGAAGGCTGAAGTTCGTATGAACTATGCTAGCGATGAAGAAGCCGGAGACTGGTTAGAAGAGCGCGTTGCAGATCCCTTTGACCGTACTGCAGAAGATGATTTAGAAAATACAGAACTAGGTGTTGCGATCTATGCGTGTATAGATAAATTGCCAGAGAAACAGGCTGCAATATTTAGGAAAAAAACAATTGAAGGTCAGGATACTGAAACTATTTGTAAAGAATTTGATATTACACCGTCTAATTTATGGGTAATCATTCACAGGGCTCGCACAGCACTGGCGAGTTGCTTAGAAGAAAACTGGTTATAAGAGATGAAACTATTTGTAAATTGTAAAAAGGCAGGTCACCTTTGTGATAAGGTTCAATATAAAGATGCTTCTCTATTTGAGAAACTTAGTGTGGTTGTCCATAATATGGTTTGTAAGCATTGCTCTGATTATTCAGAACGCAATTTGCGATTGACCAAGCTTATAAATGACCCTAAGTGCAAAAAGATGCCCGAAGATTGTAAGAAGCGTATTCAGCAGGAATTAGATCGGGAATTGGCTAAAGATCAAAACAAATAAATACCAGAGAATGGGTATTCCTTCTACAAAAAAGGATGCGTAATACGTAGATTGATTTTTTAAAGCTCGTAATATTGCCAGTCCCGTAAGTCCAATTACTAAATAGTGTACTACTCTTAAATAAGGAGTTATCGATACTTTAAAAAACTCCAAAGTCACGCAGATTGCAAGTAGAGCCAAGCCAAAAAGTTTGGTTTTTTTTATGCCCAATAGTTGAGGTAATGTGCCTAAATGCTCACTATCATATTTTACATCTCGTATTTCAAACGGAATGATTAAAGCGAGTACAAATAAAAATCTTTGTACTAAAATTAGAGTAACATCCCAATCCCAAACAGCTTCCTTATAAACTACAGGTAAATAGGTGGTCACTCCAGACCAGACAGCTGCAATTATAAAAATTTTTAAAGTAGGTATGTGTCTCAGATTTCTTTTCTGCGGCATAACGGGTAATGCGTAGAATAACGTCAATAGGACTAAGGGAATGCAATAGATATAAAACTGAAATTCAAATTGGAATAGAATTATCAGTAATATTAAGAAGCATAGAAATGAAAACGCCTGAATAATCTTTAATTTATCGGTGAGATTTCTATGATGTAACCCGGCCAGACTAGCATACTTCACAAAATTATAGCCGGTTATTGTTCCGAAGAATAAAAAGTAATTAAATAAAAAACCTACCTCAAGATGCAGTTCGTTTTGAGTTACCAGCGACAAGCAAAGTACAGCAAATGCAACGTGCATACTGCTATTGATATAAAAATCAAATAGACCTCTTACTAGCTTCATTTCGTAAATATACTTTAACTGTTAATAAGTGTATTAAGTGGTTGAAAAAGTCATTGTTTCATACAGTTTTATTCATAACTGAAATCGTAATTTTGCCGCATCTAAAAATACACAAATTGCATATGAGAACAGATGTTTTTGCTTTAAGGCATATTGGATCAAGACCGGAAGAGAAAGAGGAGATGTTGAAAGCGATAGGAGCAGATACTATAGATCAGCTTATTTTTGAGACTTTGCCTGATGGTATAAAATTAAAGAAGCCCTTAAACTTAGAACCTGCGTTAAGTGAATATGAGTACGCAACTCATATCAATTCGCTAGCAAGTAAAAATAAATTGTTTAAAACCTATATAGGTTTAGGGTACCACGAGGCAAAAATTCCTGCAGTTATACAACGCAATATTTTAGAAAATCCCGGTTGGTATACTGCTTATACTCCTTATCAGGCAGAAATTGCTCAAGGTCGACTAGAGGCTTTGCTCAATTTTCAAACGATGATTGCAGACCTTACCGGTATGGAGCTTGCAAATGCATCTTTGCTGGACGAGTCAACGGCAGCAGCAGAGGCTATGACCTTGCTTGCAGCTGTACGTAGTCGTGATCAAAAAAAGAATGATGTAGTTAAGTTCTTTGTTGATAAAGAAATTTTACCACAAACACTTTCTGTACTACAAACGCGAGCTATTCCTGTAGGTGTAGAGTTAGTTATAGGAAATGCTCAAGAATTTGAATTTGGTTCAGATTATTTTGGAGCATTATTACAATACCCTGCCGCAAGTGGAGAAATCCACGATTATGCAGGCTTTATTTCTAAAGCTAAAGAAGCTGATATAAAAGTTGCAGTTGCTGCAGATATTATGAGTCTTGTGTTGTTAGAATCTCCGGGACATCTAGGTGCAGATGTTGTAGTGGGTACTACTCAACGGTTCGGAATTCCTTTAGGATATGGCGGACCTCACGCAGCGTATTTTGCTACACGCGAAGAATATAAACGTAATATTCCCGGACGTATAATTGGTGTTACTAAAGACCGTAATGGTAACCGTGCTTTGCGTATGGCGTTGCAAACTCGTGAACAGCATATTAAACGTGATAAAGCCACTTCAAATATTTGTACAGCACAAGTTTTACTAGCTGTTATGGCTGGTATGTACACAGTATATCACGGCCCTCAAGGGTTGAAATATATCGCTACAAAAATTCACCGTACCACAACTGCATTAGCAGATAGTTTAGAAAAATTAGGTCTGTACCAACTTAATACAGGATATTTTGATACTATTCGCGTCAAAATTGACGGGTCTAAACTTAAGAATATCGCAGAGGCTAATGAGATTAACTTCTATTATCCAGATGAAAATACAGTTTCGGTTTCTATAAATGAGACTACAAGTTTAGCTGATTTAAACACTATAATTTCAGTTTTTGCTCAGGCTTTAGATAAAGAATTTGTTGCTTTAGAAGAACTTCTAGAACTTGATGCGTTACCAGATAATTTACGTCGCAAGACTGAATTTATGACTAACCCTGTATTTAATAGCTATCATTCTGAAACAGAGTTGATGCGTTATATTAAAAGGTTAGAGCGTAAAGATTTGTCTCTTAATCATAGTATGATCTCTTTAGGTTCATGTACTATGAAATTAAATGCGGCTTCAGAAATGCTTCCGTTAAGTGATCCGAGATGGGGAGGAATTCATCCATTTGTGCCGGTAGAGCAAGCTCAGGGTTATCAAGAAGTTCTAACTAAGTTAGAAAGTCAGTTAAATGAAATCACTGGTTTTGCAGGTACTTCATTGCAACCTAATTCTGGCGCACAAGGAGAATATGCCGGCTTAATGGTAATTAGAGCGTATCACGAAAGCAGAGGTGAAAGTCACCGTAATATCTGTTTAATTCCATCATCTGCACACGGAACGAATCCTGCAAGTGCGGTAATGGCGGGGATGAAGGTAGTTGTTACAAAGGCTACTGAATCTGGAAATATTGATGTTGAAGATTTACGCCAGAAAGCAGAAAAATATAAAGATAATTTATCTGCCATAATGGTTACTTACCCATCTACGCACGGAGTTTATGAAAGTGCAATTCAGGAAATTACCGGTATTATTCATGAGAATGGTGGGCAGGTTTATATGGATGGCGCTAATATGAATGCACAGGTAGGATTAACAAATCCTGGAAGAATAGGTGCAGACGTATGTCACCTTAATTTACATAAAACATTCGCGATCCCTCACGGAGGTGGTGGACCTGGTGTAGGACCTATATGTGTTGCCGAACAACTCGTACCATTTTTACCTACAAACCCGGTAATTAAAACAGGCGGATCTCAAGCGATTTCAGCAATATCTGCTGCGCCTTGGGGGTCTTCACTTGTTTGCTTAATTAGTTATGCTTATATAAAAATGCTAGGTGCAGACGGACTTAAAGAATCTACTGAGGCAGCAATTTTAAATGCAAATTATATAAAGGAGCGACTTAAAGGTTCGTTTGAAGTCTTATATTCTGGTGAAATGGGTCGCGCTGCTCACGAGATGATCATAGATTGCCGCCCATTTAAAGATAATGGTATAGAAGTAGTAGATATTGCTAAACGTCTTATAGACTATGGTTTTCACGCTCCTACAGTATCATTTCCTGTTGCAGGAACAATGATGATAGAGCCTACTGAAAGTGAAAGTAAGGCAGAACTAGATCGTTTCTGTGATGCAATGAACTCAATTAGAAAAGAGATTGATGCGGCTACTATAGCAGATGAAAATAATGTTCTGAAAAATGCTCCTCACACTTTGCATATGCTTACCGCAGATACGTGGGATTTACCTTATACTAGAGAGCAAGCAGCTTATCCTTTGGAATATGTTGCAGATAATAAATTCTGGCCTACTGTGCGTCGTGTAGATGATGCTTACGGAGATCGTAATTTAATTTGTACTTGCGCTCCAATTGAGGAATATATGGAAGAAGCGTAACAGCCATTTAATATTTCATAAAAAACAAAACCACCTGATCAACAGGTGGTTTTTTTATTTTTAATGTCTTGTTTAAATTCAGCATAAGTAGTTGAGATAACATATCACAAACCCTTTTTAGGTCATTAACTTCATAATGGTTTTTGTAATCCAGTTTTCTTTCTGATTAATGATTTTTTCAAGCATGGTATCTGCTTTTTCGACGAAGTCGTGTAACTCTTGTGTCTTTTTCTTGAACTTTTGTGCTTCTTTACTCGAATCATCATCAAAGTTTTTAACCCCTTCAAGAACGCGTAAAGCTGGTTTAACCTCGCGTCTGCTGCGTTCAATCGCTATCTTACGCGCTAAAGAATCTACATCTTGATCTGCAACAAAATATTCGCGACGCTCTCCGGGTTTGTATTCTTTATAAACAATTCCCCAATCGATAAGACCACGTAAATTCATACTGGCATTTCCTCGCGAAATTTTAAGTTCTTCCATAACTTCTTCCATAGAAAGTGATTCTGGTGAGATCATTAAAAGCGCGTGAATCTGAGCCATCGTTTTATTAATTCCCCATTGAGAGCCCAAAGCTCCCCAGGTCTGTAAAAATTGTGCTTTTGCATCAGTAAATTCCATATTTAAATATACTAAATATTTGAAAGTTTCAGTAATAAGTGAAACATATTTATTAGTTAGGGAGAAGTATATTTGCAGGATGAAAGCATTAATTATAGGTAACGTCTGGCCTGAGCCGGTTTCTTCTGCAGCAGGAGCTCGCATACTTCAATTGCTAAGAGCTTTGCAAAACCAGGGATATAAAATACATTTTGCATGTGCAGCCGGGAAAACAAATTATGCAGAAGATCTGGAAAATCTTGATATAACAACTCAAGAAATAAAATTGAATGACGTATCCTTTGATCAGTATATCGCAACGCTTAATCCAGATTTAGTTCTTTTTGACAAATTTGTTATCGAAGAGCAGTTTGGGTGGCGTGTAAAAGAACAATGTCCAGATGCGATACGCGTTCTGGAGACTATAGATCTCCACGGACTACGCAAGGGTAGGGAAGCGGCATTAAAAGCAGGTGTTCCCTTTACAGAAGATTTTTTAGATAATGATTTTGCTAAGCGAGAAATAGCAAGTATCTATCGATGTGATTTGTCCCTTGTAATTTCTGAAGCTGAAATGCAACTTTTAGAGGAATACTTTAGAATTCCTAAACAGCAAATTTTTTACCTGCCCTTTATGGTCGATGAAGTGACGTCTTCTACCAGTACTAATTGGAAAAGGTATGAGGAACGCGCTCACTTTGTTACGATAGGCAATTTTAGACATGAACCTAATTGGCAATCTGTACTTCAATTAAAAAAAGAAATTTGGCCATTAATTCGGAAAGAATTGCCTCAAGCGGAAATGCGAATTTATGGGTCATATCCTGCTGAAAAGAATACGCAACTGCATAATCCTAACGAGAAATTTTATGTTTTAGGTAGAGCCGAAAGTGCTTTTGAAGTTATTGAGGATGCACGTGTACTATTGGCGCCGCTTCTTACCGGAGCGGGTTTAAAAGGAAAATTATTGGAAGCAATGCAATGTGGAACTCCAGCAGTTACCAGCACAGTTGGAGCTGAAGGTATGCATGGAGAATTGCCATTTAACGGGATCGTGACTGACGATTCGGCTCTCTTTGCTCAAGCAGCAATTGAGTTGTATACCAATGAAGATAATTGGCTTCAAGCAAGAGCTAATGGTATAGAGGTTATAAATGAGCGTTTTCTAGCTAGTAAATGGCAACCCGAATTTGCAAAGAGTCTTAGCGCGTTAAAACAGAATTTAATACCACACCGCAAGTCAAATTTTACAGGATCTATGCTCTGGCACCAATCGTTACAGGCTTCAAAATTTATGAGCAAATGGATAGCAGAAAAAAATAAATAAGATCCTCAAAAGCATAACTCTTGAGGATCTTATTATTGTTTTTCAAAATGAAGAAAATTAGTTATAAAAATCGAACTTAAAACAAGTGAAATACCTGCTAAAATAATCCCGATAAGCATGTTTTCTACATTTAGATTATTCAAATTAATATATAATAACCCCACGCTTATTCCAAGGATAGCAGCCAGCCCACCATATAATCTATTATTAATTTTGTGAGATAGAATCATCCCACAGCTCTTGCACACAATAGGAGGATAGGATTTTAAACTCAGAAACTTTTTATAATTTTCTGAGTAGCTAATTTAGAATCACAATTAGGGCAATTGGCCATATGAGTTTTATTTTATTAACCCTGCTCTCTTTAATAAAGCTTCAGGATTAGGTTCTTTTCCGCGGAAGCGTTTGAACAAAACCATTGGATCTTCAGTACCACCTTGTGATAAAATGGAATCCTTAAATTTTGTTGCTACTTCTTTATTAAAGATACCATTTTCTTGAAAATAAGCAAAAGCATCAGCATCTAACACTTCTGCCCATTTGTAAGAGTAGTAACCGCTAGAGTAACCTCCTTGGAAGATGTGGGAGAAAGAAACACTCATGCAGTTCTCGGGAACTTCAGGATATAGCTTCGTGTTTTCAAATGCTGCCTCCTCATGAGCTTTAACATTAGTTATTCCGCTAGGATCTGCTGCATGCCAAGACATATCTAAAATACCAAAGCTTAATTGACGCAATGTTTGCATACCTTCTTGAAAATTGGCTGCTTTTTTAATTTTATCAATTAGTACCATAGGAATTGTTTCTCCAGTTTCATAATGCTTAGCAAAAAGCGCTAGAGCTTCTGGTTCATAGCACCAATTCTCTAAAATCTGACTTGGTAATTCTACAAAATCCCAAAACACAGAAGGTCCTGATAAACTAGGATAGGTGGTATTTGCCAGCATTCCATGTAAACCGTGACCAAACTCGTGAAATAAGGTAGTAACCTCGTTGAAGGTTAGAAGAGACGGTTTTGAAGCTGTAGGCTTAGTGAAATTACAAACGTTAGAAACGTGTGGACGTTCATTAATACCATCTTTTATAAACTGACCCTTAAATTGCGTCATCCAGGCACCTCCGCGTTTTCCTGCACGCGGATGAAAATCTGCGTAAAAGAGCGCAATAAAATTATCTTTCTCGTCAAACACTTGATAGGTTTTGACATCTTTATGATATTTAGGAATACCAAAAACTTCAACAAATCTCAGATTATAGAGTTTAGTTGCAATCGTAAATACACCCTCTATTACATTTTCTAATTTGAAGTAGGGTTTTAGGAGTTCGTCATCTAATTCAAAAAGTTCTTGTTTTAGTTTTTCTGAATAAAAAGCACTATCCCATTTTTGGAGTTGGTCTATATCGTCACGTTCTTTTGCAAAACGTTCTAGTTGTTTAAATTCAAGTTCAGCGGCTGGTTTTGCTTTTTCCAGCAGATCTTCAAGAAAACGAGTAACATTCTCTGGTGTCTTTGCCATACGCTCTTCTAAAACAAAATGCGCATGAGTTTTATAGCCTAAAAGATTTGCACGCTCGTGACGTAGATTTACAATTTCGAGAACATTTTTTTGATTGTCGAGCTCGTCATTGTGAAAACCTTTTGCGCCAAAAGCAAGAGCCATTTCTTTACGAAGTTCTCTGTTTTCAGCATACTTCATGAAAGGAATATAACTTGGATATTCTAGTGTGAAAATCCAGCCATCTTTTCCTTTTTCCTCGGCAGTTTGAGCAGCAGCTTCTTTAGCGCTTTCTGGTAAACCTGCTAAATCAGATTCATTTGTAATATGTAATTCGTATTTATTAGTCTCGGCTAATATATTCTCTCCAAAAGTTAAAGCAAGTTTAGAGAGTTCGGTATCAATTTTCCGTAAACGACTTTTTTTATCTTCAGAGAGGTTTGCACCATTACGAGCAAACCCTTTATATTTTTTCTCGAGTAAAACAAATTCTTCTCTAGTGAGATCTAATTGGTGTCGTGATTCATAAACTGCTTTAACACGTTTAAACAAGGCCTCATTTAAAGTTATATCATTTGAAAATTCAGATAATAATGGTGATATTTCCTGAGCAGTCTTTTGAATTTTATCGTTTGTCTCTGCACTATTGATATTAAAAAATACGCTGGTCACCCGATCTAATTTATAACCGGCAAAATCTAATGCAGCAATTGTATTTTTAAATGTAGGTTCTTCAATAGAATTAGAAATTGCATCAATTTCTAAACGAGCTTCTTTTATAGCGGCTTCAATTGCAGGTTTATAATCTGCATCATCAATTTTATCAAATGGTGCTATATCAAAAGTATTGAGCAATATATTTTCAGAATTTTTCAATTTGAATGTATTTTATTAAGAATATGTCGTTAATCTAGTATTGTATAATTTTTAACGGGATATCTTGTTAAATTGTTTAATTTTGTTAAACCCCAATAACTTACTGGAATAGATTTGTAGACAGGTTTGATTAATAATATTTAGAATGGTTAATAAATAAAATTTAATTGCCTAGCATTTCTATAGAGAGCCGTCTTTGACGGCTCTTTTTATTTTTTAATAGTTTTGGCGCCTTCTATGACTTTAGTCTTGAGGCTATCTTTAAAATCAACTATTTTATCTCTGATAGCGATATCGGAGGCACCTAAAATTTGAGCAGCAAGAATTCCGGCATTTTGAGCTCCGTCAAGTGCTACTGTAGCAACAGGAACACCACCCGGCATTTGTAATATGGATAATACAGAATCCCAACCATCTATTGAGTTACGCGATTTAACCGGAACGCCAATAACTGGTAAAGGTGATAATGATGCAATCATTCCCGGTAAATGTGCAGCGCCACCGGCACCAGCTATAATAACTTTTATGCCTCGCGTGTGTGCATTTTTACCATAATCGAATAATTTATCGGGAGTACGATGTGCAGAAACTATATCTATTTCTGTTTCGATTTCAAATTGCTTTAATATATCTATCGCAGCTTGCATGATTGGCATGTCGCTGGTACTTCCCATAATAATTCCTACCATATGATGTGTTTTTAAGCTTATTACTTTGTGATAACTTTTATTGTATTTTTTACTTCCTCTGCAATTTTACGAGCTTCACTAAGATCACTATTTATAATTGTGACGTGTCCCATTTTCCGGAATGGTCTGGTTTCCCGTTTGCCATATATATGAGGAATAACGCCTTTTAGTGCTAGAATATGCTCAATCTTCTCGTAAAATACATCTCCTGTATAACCTTCTTCTCCAACCAGATTCACCATAACAGCACCCGTTTTACTTTCCGTTTCTCCTAGAGGTAAACCTAAAATTGCTCGTAGATGTTGTTCAAATTGATTTGTATAACTGCCTTCTATACTGTAGTGCCCGCTATTGTGGGGTCTTGGGGCTACTTCGTTAACTATTATATCATCATCTTCCGTTTGAAATAATTCTACTGCTAGAAGTCCTACGTGCTCAAATGCTTCGGAAACTTTAGTGGCAACCTCACGTGCTTTTTGTGCTACTTGCTCATCTATACGAGCCGGGCAAATCACATATTCTGCTTGATTCGCTTCAGGATGAAATTCCATTTCTACTACGGGATAGCTTTTAACCTCTCCTTTAGGATTGCGCACCACAATTACCGCAAGTTCATTTTTAAAGGGAATCATACTTTCAGCAATACAAGGAACATCTATAATTTTATTTAGATCTTCTGCATTACGTACGACTTGTACACCTTTTCCATCATAACCACCTTGAGTACTTTTCCAAACAAAAGGAAAGCTCATTTGATTTGCTGTTAAGTCTAGTCTTAGAGCTTCTAAGTTTGGGAATCTTTTATATGCTGCGGTGGGAATATTTTGTTCTGTATAAAAATCTTTCTGTACACCCTTATCTTGAATTTTCCGTAAAGTTTGCGGACTTGGATAAACCGTAATTCCCTCGGCTTGTAATTTTTCTAAAGCCTCAATATTTACTGCCTCAATTTCAAATGTAACTACATCAGCTTGTTTTCCGAAGTTATAAACCGTTTCAAAATCCATAAGATCTCCCTGAACAAAATGATTTGCAGCTATTCTTGATGGAGCTTCTGGGCTTGGGTCTAATACCAGTGTTTGTATATCAAACTTACGAGTCTCGTAAAGTAGCATTTTACCGAGTTGACCACCGCCTAAAATTGCAAGTTTAAAATCTGAAGAGAAATAAGAATTCATTAAAATAAGGTCTGTTAGCATCAAAAATTTATGATTGCAAAAGTAAGATTTTAGCACTAGAATTGTGCGTGTATGATCTTAAAACCTTTGTAAGATGAAGCGCTCTGTTTATTTTTGGGACTCGAGTTCATATTGAAATTTCTAAAGGTTTATATTAACTAACAATATGTATCTTTGCTGTTTAGTTTAAACCACTTCCAGACTAACCATGATTAAACTACACGGTCTCCATTTTGATGAGTTTATCTCAGAAGACAAGCTCAAACAGGCAATAGAAGAAGTAGCAAATAAAATTAACGCAGATTATGATGGTAAAGAGCCGCTTTTTCTGGTTGTTCTTAATGGTGCGTTTAAATTTGCAACAGAGTTATTAAGCCGATTTAACGGCAATTGTGAGATTGAATTTTTAAAGCTTAGCTCGTATGACGGTACTTCAAGTACCGGTGAGGTAATGACACATATTCCCATAGATGCAGATCTGGAGGATCGTGAGGTTATTATAATTGAAGATATTGTTGATAGTGGTAACACTATTGAAAAGTTGACCGAAATGATGGTGAGTGGTGGAGTGAAAAATTATCGCTTTGCCAGTTTATTTTTTAAGCCTGAGGCCTATTCAAAGGAATATAAGATTCATTACGTTGGGTTAGAAATACCTAACGATTTTATAGTAGGCTATGGCCTTGATTATAACGGTTTGGGGCGTAACCTCAATGCTATTTATAAACTTAAAAACACAAAAATGACAAATTTGGTATTGTTTGGCCCTCCAGGTGCCGGGAAGGGAACACAAGCCTCTTTTTTGAAAGAAAAGTACAATCTGATTCACATTTCTACCGGAGATGTTTTTAGATACAATATAAAAAATGCTACTGAGCTAGGTATGCTGGCTAAATCATATATGGATAAGGGGCAGCTAGTTCCAGACACCGTAACCATAGATATGTTGAGCGCTGAAGTAGATAAGAATGCAGATGCTAATGGTTTTATATTTGATGGTTTTCCAAGAACTATAGCCCAAGCTGAAGCACTTGATGCGCTTTTGAGTGATAAAAACACGCAAGTATCTGCAATGATCGCATTAGAAGTTGATGATGAGATTTTAGTTCAAAGACTTCTGGAACGTGGTAAAACAAGTGGCAGAAAAGATGATGCAGATGAGACTGTTATACGTAAACGTATTAAAGTTTACTATGATGAGACGGCTATTTTAAAAGGATACTATCAAAAACAAGATAAATATTTTGGTGTTGATGGAGTAGGAGAGGTTACTGAGATTACAAACCGTTTGAGTAAAACAATTGACACACTTTAACTAGTGTACAAGTGCTATTAAGTACTTATATTTTTAATTTATAGATTTTTATGACCGAAGGTAATTTTGTTGATTATGTGAAGATGCACGTTTCATCTGGTAAAGGTGGGGGAGGTTCTGCTCACTTGCGCCGTGAAAAGTTTGTGACAAAAGGTGGGCCTGACGGTGGTGACGGTGGTCGTGGCGGTCATATTATCGTGCGTACAAACCCAAATTTGTGGACGCTGCTTCATCTTAAATTTAAAAGGCATATTAGAGCTGGGCACGGTTCTAACGGAAGTAAGCAAACGAGTACTGGTGCAGATGGGGAAGATATTTATGTTGATGTGCCATTAGGTACAGTTATACGAGATACAGAAACGCAGGAGATTATACGCGAGCTTACCGAGCTAGACGAAGAGTTTATAATTGCCAAAGGTGGTATGGGCGGTTTAGGGAATGCTCATTTTAAAACTGCAACAAACCAGACTCCTCGTTATGCACAACCAGGAATGGATGGTGTTGAGGTTAATGTTACTCTAGAGCTTAAGGTACTTGCTGATGTAGGATTAGTAGGATTTCCTAATGCGGGTAAGTCTACCTTATTATCGGTAATTACTGCAGCTAAACCAAAAATTGCTAATTATGAGTTTACAACTTTAAAACCTAATCTTGGAATAGTACAATACAGAGATTTTCAAACTTTTGTCATTGCTGATATCCCCGGAATCATAGAAGGTGCAGCAGAAGGAAAAGGTCTGGGTCACCGTTTTTTAAGACACATAGAGCGTAACTCAACATTACTCTTTATGATACCAGCTGATGCTCCAGATGTGGCAGAGCAGTATCACGTTTTATTTAATGAACTTGAGAAATACAATCCTGAGCTGTTAGATAAAGACAAGTTAATAGCAATTACAAAATGTGATATGCTTGATGCAGAGCTCAAAGCAGAGCTCAAAAAGGAATTAGATAAATCACTTGAAGTGCCCTATTTATTTATATCCTCTGTTGCACAGCAAGGACTAGTAGAGTTGAAGGATAAGCTTTGGGCTATGTTGAATAAGCCTGAATCTAACGATTAATCCAAATATTTTTTTAGGATTTTATTGACTTACATACTTCATCATTATGCCTATTTTTAGAAAAAAGCATAATGATGAAGTATTTTTCAGTTATACTGGTTGCCTTTGTTTTAATTTCTTGTGGTTCTACTCAGGTAAATTATGATTACGATGAGCAAATAAGTTTTTCTAAATATAAAACATATAATTACCTGCCTGATATGCAGACTGGTTTAAGTCAGTTAGATGCTAATAGGCTTATAAGTGCGATCGATTTGGTTATGGGTGAAAAAGGTTTTACAAAATCTGAAAATCCTGATTTGCTAATTAATATAATGTCTGATCAGTACAGAGAATCGTCTCAGAATTCAGTAGGTGTAGGAGTAGGTAGTGGCGGTTATGGTGGAGGAGTGAGTATAGGTGCCGGAATCCCTTTAGGAGGCAGTAAAGACCATCAAACGATTACCATAGACCTTGTAGATAGCAGCGAAGATATTCTTGTATGGCAAGCCGTAAGCGATAGTAATATTGCATTAAATACAAATCCTCAAGACCGAGTTTCTTACTATACTAAAGTGAGTCAGAAAATTTTCAAGAATTTTCCTCCCGAGAAATAAAGTGCGACTTACTAATTTTATTGAACGTTATATTTCTGGTCTGCTTTTTGTTTAGCTTTGAGCAAAATAATTATCTATGTCTTTTCGGTTTGTATCGTTAATTTTCATTCTCTTATTCGCTTTTCCCAGTTATTCACAGCAGTCTGAATTTGTGATGGCAGAAAATTATTATAATGCTGAAAAATTTGATAAGGCGAAGCCTCTATTGCTTTCCTATTTAAAAAAACATCCTTCAGATAAATTAACTCGAGAATATTTAGGGGATATAGCTTCCTATTCAAAAAATTGGGATTCTGCCTTATCATATTATAAAGATCTTGTAGAAGAACAATCCTCAAGTGCTAACTATCATTTTAAATATGGCGGGGCTTTAGGAATGAAAGCTTTAAGTATAAGCCGCATTCGAGCTCTTACCTATATCGATGACATAAAAGAGCACTTTCATAAAGCAGCAAAATTAGATCCTAAACATATTGAGGTTAGATGGGCACTTATTGAACTTTACTTACAACTGCCCGGAATCATTGGTGGCAGTACTAGCAAAGCCCAAGATTACGCACTAGAGTTGCAAAAGATTTCTCCTGTAGATGGATATCTTGCCAGAGGTTATGTGGCAGAATACCAAAATAATTTAAAAGAAGCTGAAGGCCTTTATAAAAATGCTATTCGTGTGGGTGGATCACCTACAACATACGCAAAACTTATCGCATTATATGAGAAGGATAATGAGCCTCAAAAAGCATTAGACGCAGCAACTACAAGTTTCAAAATACATAAGCGCAATCAAATTAATTATCAAATAGGTAAGATTGCTGCTGAATTTAATTTAGAGCCGATTCTAGGCTTAGCTAGTCTCAAACAGTACATTGCAAATTATTCTTACAAAGATGGGGTTCCTGTAGGTTGGGCGCAGTATAGAATGGCACAGATCTATAAAAACCAAGGAGACAAGACCAAAGCACTTCATTATATAAATTTATGCTTGGCAGACTTGCCAGATTTTAGTGATGCCCACGACGAGAAAAAGCAGATAATAGCTATGTAATTTATTAAATCACGATATTTTAAAAATTAGCGTGATGTGATTTTTTGTAACTTGCCTAGACAATTTACAAGCGATTATGAGAGTACATTTTATAGCTATAGGTGGGAGCGCAATGCATAACTTAGCATTGGCACTTCATCATAAAGGTTTTGCTGTTAGTGGTAGTGATGACGCTATCTTTGAGCCATCAAAATCCCGACTTCAAAATTATGAGTTGCTTCCTGTAGAAATGGGTTGGTTTCCAGATAAAATTACCTCAGATATTGATGCTGTTATTTTAGGTATGCATGCTAAAATAGACAATCCAGAATTGGTTAAAGCTCAAGAAATCGGATTAAAAATTTATAGTTACCCAGAGTTTCTTTATGAACAATCTAAGGAGAAAACACGTGTAGTTATAGGAGGATCTCACGGAAAAACTACAATAACCTCTATGATCCTGCACGTTTTGCATTATCACAGTAGAACAGTAGATTATATGATAGGCGCACAACTACCGGGCTTAGAGACTATGGTGCACCTTACCGATGAGAATGACTTTATTTTACTAGAAGGTGATGAGTACTTATCATCTCCTATAGATAGAAGACCTAAATTTCATTTATATCAGCCTAATATTGCGCTCATAAGTGGTATAGCCTGGGATCATGTAAATGTTTTTCCTACATATGAGAATTATATTGAGCAATTTGAAACTTTTGCAGAATCAATTTCCAGAGGAGGAATTCTTGTTTACAACGAGGATGATGCTGAGGTAAAACGTATTGCTGAAGCGGCTCAAGCCCCAACCAGAAAGCACTCCTATACCTTACCTGAATACAGTATTGAAAATGGAGAGACTCTGCTAAATACTCCAGACGGACCAATGCCAATATCTGTATTTGGAGAATATAATTTAAGCAATTTAGCAGGAGCAAAATGGATTTGCCAGCATATGGGTATTGATGAAGATGATTTTTATGAGGCCATTGCAGGATTTGAGGGAGCTGCTAAACGTCTTGAAAAAATAGGTGAAACGGCGATAAATATTGCTTATAAAGATTTTGCGCATTCACCTTCAAAAGTAAAAGCAACAACAGATGCAGTTAAAAATCAATACCCTAACAAACGCTTGGTTGCTTGTTTAGAACTTCACACCTATAGTAGTTTAAATGCCGAATTTATAAAAGGTTATAAAGGAGCGTTAGATGCGGCAGAAGATGCAGTAGTCTTTTACTCACCAGAAGCGGTAGCTATAAAACAATTAGAAACGATTACTAAAGAGCAAATTGCTTCAGCCTTTGATAGAGAAGATTTAATTATTTATACAGATCCCACCGAATTTAAAAGTTATCTCGAAAACACTGCATTTAATGATACAGTACTTTTACTTATGAGTAGTGGAAATTACGGCGGATTAGATTTCAGTAAAATTCAGGATTTATTATAGCTCGATGATATAAGCTTATTATTTATTTTTGGGTTTGTGATTTTTATATATGGCCTCTACATAGTTATTCATAATAGATGAATAATTTTCAGTTAGTGCCCCTTTGGCGCTTTGGATATCATTCTCATTTTTATCTTGAGATAGTTTAAACTTTCCTTCCCAGGATGTTATTTTAATTTCAAATCCTGTAACGTATTTTACAAAAGCTTCCATTCTTGAATCGTTAATATCTAATTGAAATTTTTGATTCTCTCCTTCAAGATACTGAGTTAGTTCTACCATAGTTTCCTTTAATTCTTCAGATGATTGAAGTTTTATAAGGGAGCCCTCAAGATGTATTTTAATATAATTCCAGGTAGGAAGTTGTGGAGTGGTGTATATGCTTGGTGATATGTAACTATCAGGGCCATTAAAAACTAGAGTTACTTTAGAGCCTTCCTGCAAATGGCTTAACTGAGGATTAGTATTATCTATATGTCCCAACAGTGACCCGGTATCCGCATCGGGCTTATACAATAGGGGGAGATGAGTTAATAATGGTTTGTCATCTTTAGCCGTAATAATCAATGCCAAAGGAAATGTCTTTATGGTCTCAACGATATTTATAAACTCTGATTCTTGATGATGCGAAGGGGGATAAGCCATTTTTATAATTTTCAATTTTTCAGAGGTAAAGTTACCTTAAAGCGTATTTGAAAAAGTTTACTGAATACGATTTTTGCGGTTCAATGCAATCTAATTGTTTAAAAGCGTCTTAAGTTTTAATTTCTTGAAATACATTCTATATATTTAGAGATCATTTAATTATCTAGCAATTAGTAATTTATAGTTGAGTGAGTTTTACTTAAATGTATACTATGGTGAAAAAATCAGATTCTTTTTCAATTAAAAAATGGTCGTTAGATGATCGTCCCAGAGAGAAATTATTGAATAAAGGAAAAGATGTATTGACAAATGCAGAATTAGTTGCAATACTTATAGGATCTGGAAATAGGGAGGAAAGTGCAGTAGCTTTAAGTAAACGTATTTTAAGTTCGGTAGACAATAACTTAAACGCAGTAGGTAAACTGAGTATAAATCAATTATTAAAATTTAAGGGAATAGGTGAGGCCAAAGCAGTTTCTATTGCTGCTGCCTTAGAATTAGGGCGTCGCAGAAGAATTGAGGATGTCGCTGAAGTTCATAAAATAACGGGAAGTAATATTGTGTTTGAAATTTTACAGCCTCTACTAGGCGAGCTTCCACATGAAGAATTTTGGATCTTGTATTTAAATAATGCAAATAAGGTTTTAACAATGCATCAACTTAGTAAAGGAGGTATGACCGGGACACTTGTAGATGTAAGACTTGTTTTAAAAAAGGCTTTAGAGACTGGTGCTGTAGCATTAATAGTTGCTCATAATCATCCTTCTGGCACCCTCAAACCTAGTCAAGCTGATAAAAATATTACAGAGAAACTCCAGCAAGCTGCAAAATCTCTAGATATTAAGGTTCTTGATCATTTAATCATTACCGAAAAAGCCTATTTTAGCTTCGCTGACGAAGGTTTGTTGTAATTCTTTCGCCCTTTTAAGAAAAATACAGAACTTGCCTTCAAGAAAAATTTTATGCTTCTAGTATATACTCATAAAATAACTCCACGCCTACGCTATACATTCAAACATATATGTACTGCGATTTTAGGAATCCCTGTAAAATTTACGACCGCTGTAGATGAATTTATCGTACACGATAGTCTTAAGCTTTCTTATACAAGCAAACCTTTAGGGAAAGAAATACATATAAAAAGTCAGGATGTGCTTTTTGAACAGGGCATTTCTGATATGGAAATTAATGTACAACCCTGGCTTGATACGAAGTGTTTTTTTGTAACCGGTACAAAAAGTGCGCTGCCTTATGACATATTTGCTGCAGCATTTATTCTATTGAGCAGATATGAAGAATTTTTGCCACACGTTAAAGATGCTGAAGGGCGCTTTCCGGCATCAGAAAGTTTAGGCTTTCAGGAAGATTTTCTAACAGAACCGGTGGTCGATATCTGGGCATATCACTTTAAAGATTTGCTTAAAGAGAAATATCCCGACTATAATTTTTCGACTAAAAAGTTTGCATTTCAGGCTTTAGTAGATGTAGAGCAAGCTTATGAAATGTATGACATTGGGTTTATACGGGAAATTACCAGTTTTGTAAGCGATTTATTGCGACTACAATTTTCTCGACTTTGGCTACGGCTTCAGATTAATTTAGGCTTGCGGAAAGATCCTTATGATACCTTTAGTTGGTTGATCAATGTTCAGAAAAAATCTAAATTTAAGTTCTTGTTTTTCTTTCAGGTGGGAGATTTGTCGACCTATACGCGTAATATTCGGTACAATAAACAATCCTTCAGAGAGCTTATTAAAATGGTAGGCGACTATAGTGAGATAGGTCTTTTGCTTTCAAAAGAAGCATTGGATTATCAAAAGAATATGAAGCTTGAGAAAATTCGTATTGAAGGAATTACGAATAAGCCTTTAAACGCTATACGCTGTGGTAGTGAGATGGTGAGTCTTCCGGTACATTATAGAGAGATGATTAATCAGGAAGTCAACAATGATTATTCTATGGGTTATCCCGATACCTTAGGATTTAGAGCAGGGACTTGCACGCCGTTTTTCTTTTATGATTTAGATTATGAGAGTATTACTCCGTTAGTTCTACATCCCATCTGTTCTCAGGCGCAAACTTTTGAAGCAGAAGTACTAGATGCAAAAGATTTAAATGAGGTATTGGATGTATTTTTTAAAATGAAAGCGGAAGTTGAGCGTGTAAACGGAACTTTTATTTTTAGCTTCAAAAATAAATCAGTAACGGGTAAAGGGCAGGATGAAGGCCAGTGGAAGCAATTTTTTAGAGAATTAGTACATGAGTAAATTATCTGGAGTAAATCATATATTTTTTGACCTTGATCATACGCTTTGGGATTTTGATAAAAATTCTAAACTTGCTTTTGAGACAATTTTTGAGAAGAATAAAATAGTGGTGCCAGTTGAGGAATTTCTGGCAGTTTACAGTCCGATAAACTTTAGATATTGGAAATATTTTAGAGAGTCAAAAATCACTAAAGAACAGTTGCGTTACGGTCGTCTGAAGAAGAGTTTTGAAGGTTTAAAAGTGAATATTGACGATTATTTGATAACCAAATTGTCTGATGACTATATCACACATTTGCCAGATCATAATCATTTGTTTGACGGAACATTAGAATTATTAGAAGAGTTAAATAAAAATTATAAACTGCATATAATTACAAATGGGTTTGAAGAAGTGCAGGCGTTAAAATTAAAAAAGTCAAAGATTGACCATTTTTTTAAGACGGTAACCAGTAGCGAATCTGTAGGTGTAAAAAAACCAGATATGCGTATATTTCATCACGCCTTAAGTACTGCTGGGGCAGGAGTGGCTGAGAGTGTAATGATTGGAGATACGTATGAGGCCGATATTTTAGGAGCGCAACGAGTAGGTATGCGCACGATTTTTTTTAATTACCATAAAGAAATAGCGCATAACGAGCAGCTGGTCATAGATCGAATAGATTCGGTAAAAATCTTTTTGTAATAGCATTAGATTGTACTTCAATTAAATCTTAATTTGCTAGTTTAAGTTGATAAATTTATAAAGCGTGCGGAATTCCATTCCGACTTTGATTAAAAGATATTTAGTATGAAAATTAAAATTGTTTTTTTCTTTTTGATGATAACCTGTGGTTCTGGACTAGTGGCACAAGAACTTGCAGATTATAAATATATTATTGTACCTCAGAAGTTTGAATTTCAAGATGAAGAAGGTGAATATGAATTAAATGGGTTAACACGATTCTTATTTATAAAATATGGTTTCAATGCTTACTTAGAAAATGAAGCGCTTCCTGCAGACTTAAATGAATCTGGTTGCAACACATTATACGCGCGTGCAGATGTTAGTGGATTCTTAAGTACAAACGCAGCAATAACACTTGTAAATTGCAGAGGTAAAGAAGTGTTTGCATTACCTGAAGGCAAAAGCAAAATAAAATCTTTCAAAGAAGGGCATCAGGATGCTTTTAGAAAGGCTTTTGCAAAATTAGAAGATATGGGATATTCTTATTCTGATGAAATTGTTACTAAAGCAACTATAACAGAAGAGGAAAATGTTAAAAATTTAGTTCCTGAGATACGTAAAATTCAGGCAAAGAAAGAAGAAGTTGCAAAGAAAGAAGTTCGTGTTTCTAGTGTAATTAATACAAAACAAGAAACTGTTCAGGAAGCAAAGGAGCTGACACCAAATGTTGTTAAAGATTCTAAGTCTATTTCAAATCAAAACCCATCTTCTCAAAGTAATGCCGAGCTTGTTCTTGTAAGTGTAGATGGCTCTTTTACTTTAAAATCTTCAGTAAGTGGGTTTGATGTTTATGAAGGTTCCACTAAGATTGGTACAGCTACAAAGACATCTGCGGGTTCTTACTTGGTAAGTACATCAGAGTTCACAGGGGTTGGTTTTTATGATAATAATCAATTTACTGTAGAACGTGAAATTAAAGGTGTTTCGGGCTTAGTGAAAATGATATTTACTAAAAAATAAATTAGTAATCATATTTATGGCCCCAGCGATTTTTAAGAAATTTTCTTATTCCATCCTCGCGGGCATTATCTCCAGGATCATATAACTTTTGATTTGTTATTTGTTCAGGGAGAAATTCTTGTGCAATAAAATTTCCCGTACCGTCGTGTGAATATTTATATTCATCACCGTAACCTAATTCCTTCATTAATTTTGTTGGAGCATTACGTAATGCCATAGGTACAGGTAAGTCTCCGGTCTGTTTAACCAGCTGCTGAGCTTTGTTGATGGCCATGTAGGAAGCATTGCTCTTTGGTGATGTTGCGAGATAGGTGACACACTGACTTAAAATAATACGAGCTTCTGGGTATCCTATGGTATTTACAGCAGTAAATGAATTTGTCGCCATAATGAGAGCGGTAGGATTTGCATTGCCTATATCTTCTGAAGCTAGGATTATTAGTCTTCTAGCTATAAACTTTAAATCTTCACCCCCTTCTATCATTCGGGCTAAATAATATACTGCCGCATTGGGGTCGCTGCCTCGTATAGATTTTATAAAGGCAGATATTATATCATAGTGCTGCTCGCCGGTTTTGTCATATAAAACGGTATTTTGTTGAACCTTGCTCTTCACCATCGCATTGGTAATTATGACTTCATCTGCCGTATCAGTCGTGACGAGTAATTCAAAAATATTTAAGAGTTTACGGGCATCGCCACCACTTATGCGCAACAAGGCTTCCGTTTCTTCAAGAATAATCTTTTTCTTAGATACGATAGTGTCTTGGGTAATTGCACGCTTTAGAAGCGCTCTAAGATCGTCTGCTGAAAAAGGATTCAGAACATATACCTGACAACGCGACAATAGAGCTGGTATCACTTCAAAGCTTGGATTTTCTGTGGTAGCACCTATTAATGTAACCCAACCTTTCTCGACTGCTGCCAACAAAGAATCTTGTTGAGATTTACTAAAGCGATGGATTTCATCTATAAAAAGAATAGGGTTCTTCTGTGTAAATAAACCTCCGGCAGTTTTAGCCTTATCAATTACTTCTCTTACATCTTTTACACCGCTATTTATTGCGCTCAACGTGTAAAAAGGGCGTTTTGATTCTTCTGCAATAATGGTGGCTAGCGTAGTTTTACCTACCCCTGGAGGTCCCCATAAAATTAGTGAAGGTATTAAACCAGATTTTATAGAAGATGTAAGTGATCCTTTATCACCTACAAGATGTTCCTGACTTAAATAATCATCAAGATTCTTAGGGCGCAAACGTTCTGCTAGTGGTGCATTCATAATTCAAAATTATTTAATTACTTGAGATTAACTGCCAGTATTTCCTAATTTATGATTTTGGATAAACAATTGCTAGTAGGCTATAATATGGGTAAAGAAACACATCATCATTCCTTTCAATTTAATAATCGGGTTATTATTTATCCGATATTATTCGTTCTGTTGATGTGGCTTGTATTTTGGTTTGAATTAAGGTTTAGTTTTAATTTTACAAAATACGGTGTGTTGCCTAGAGAACTATCAGGACTACGTGGAATATTATTTTCGCCATTCATTCATTCGAACCTCAGTCATCTTTGGCATAACAGTATCCCTACATTAGTACTTCTAGCCGGTTTGATTTATTTTTATCGACCCGTAGCGCTAAAAGTGTTTTTATTCCTAATTATATTTAGTGGCTTAGGAACCTGGATTGTAGGCCGAGACGCTTATCATATAGGAGCAAGTGGTATTGTCTATGGGCTAGCCTCTTTTCTTTTCTTTAAAGGTTTATGGTCTAAAAATTTCCGTTTGACAGCATTTTCCTTAATCGTCGTTTTTCTTTACGGAAGTTTAATTTGGGGAACACTACCCCTACAAGATGGTATGAGTTGGGAAGGTCATTTGTCTGGTTTTTTAACAGGAGCAATTTTAGCTTTATTGCTTCGGAATAAGATTGCAAAAGCTCCAAAATATATATGGGAGACAGAGTCTTACAATTCTAATAATGATCCTTTTTTACAACAATTTGACGAAAATGGAAATTTTATTGATCCTCCAGCACCTGATACTGAAGAAGAAAATTTTAAAGAAGATTAGCTTCTCTGCCTAACGATCTCGTATAAAAAAGCACCACAAGCTACAGAAACATTAAGTGAACTTATAGTACCCGCCATTGGTAACTTTGCTTTGTGATCTACGAGTTTTAAAACTCCAGGGGTAACCCCTTTACCTTCACTTCCCATTACTAAAGCCATAGATGGTTTATAGTCTATGTCATAAACAGAATCTTCTGTTTTTTCTGTCGCGGCTACTACTTTTACGCCAGAACCTTGTAGGTAAAATAAAGCATCCTTAATGTGATCTACTTTGCAAATAGGAATATTAAAAATAGCACCTGCAGAAGTTTTTACTGTATCATCAGTAACCGGAGCGCCACCAGATTTAGGTACAATAATCGCATCAACACCTGTACAAACAGCAGTGCGAATAATAGCGCCAAAATTACGTACATCGGTAAGTTGATCAAGTAAAAGAAACAAGGCCGGTTTTTCTAAAGACAATACGGCTTCTGCTGTAGCTTCAAAATCTGCAAATTGAATAGGGGAGATAGTGGCAATAGCTCCCTGATGATTTTGATCTGATAGTTTGTAAAGCTTTTCTTGTGGAACGTATGAAACAGATATTCCATGTTCTCTTACTAATCCTTCTAATTGTTTAGACAAGGGATTATTTAGTCCCTTTTGAAGATAGATTTTCCCTATTTCTTTACCTGCGTTTATCGCTTCAATAATCGCTCTTGTACCGTAGATATGGTTGTTTTTTGACATACTGCAAAGATAGGTTTGTTTTAAGTTTTGCGAAATAAAAAAACCACCCGTTTGCACGGGTGGTTTTAAAGATTATAATATGAACTTTAACTTAATTAACGTCCCAGAATAATTTACTTAAAACAGTATCGCCATTTTCTAGGCCTGCAGCAGCTGCAGAACGGTTCTCTCTGTTTAAGGTTTGTAAAATTTGAGGATATCTCAAACGGAATGGCAAATCTGTTACACCATTTACTCCAGATTCAAATGTATAAGTCTCAATACGATTTGCTGGTGCTTGCGCTTGAATTTGATTTTCAGGAAGTCTTACAGTATCACCTGGAAGCAATAACGTATTTGGAAATCCAGTCTTTCTATAGGTTGCGTAAGCAGTATTAGGCTGCATGTAAAGCGCTATGTATTTTTGATTCAAAACATTAGCTTGTGAAGCAGCTGGTAAAGTTGCTATATATGCATTGATATCAGCCTCTTCAACGCCCCATTTTTGCATAGAAGCACGTACACCATTTTCGTAATTAACTTGATCAAATCCGTTTTGCTCAGATAATATAAAAGCTACTTCAGAATATTCCATAAGAACTTCTCCGAAGTCTGGCTTAAGAACATTACTACTCATAAATGAGTATGCAGTAAATGGAAGAGAAGTCATATTTCTAAATGCATAAGGTGCACCAAAATAATCATCAGGATCTTCGCTTCTAGTATACGTACCATCTTTAACTTCTTGAATACTTGCACTGATTGGAGCAGCCATTTCAAAAAGTCTAGGGTCTAAACCAAAATTACCTGTTTCACCTTTTAATAAATTAATGAATGGTGCAGCTACTGCAAAGTCAGTTCTACCTATAAAAGCAACCCACATAGGAGAGGCATTTAAATCTGTAGTTTCATAACTCTGTACAGCATTGTCTGCATTTGAAGTCATAACTCCAGATTGAATAGCAGTTGTAATTGCAGCGTTTGCAGTCGCAGCGTCTACATTTCTCAAGTTATTTGCTACTCTTAAAATAAGTGAATTTGCAAATTTTTTCCATTTTGTAGCATCACCGTTAAAGATATTATCACCACTTGTGAAAACTTGCTCATTAGTATTAATCATATCAGCAGATTCTCTCAACTCATTTAAGATATCAGCGTATATTTTCTCTTGTGGAGCAAATACCGGACTTAAATTAGTATCAACGCTTAATGCTTGAAAATCTGGATCATCATTACCATAAGAATAGTAAGGTACATCCCCGAAGAAATTTGTCAACTCATAGAACATATAAGATAGCATAATTCTTGAAGCAGCTATCTGATTGTTGTTATTACCAGAGCTTGCAGCAGCATCTCTAGTCTCTTCATTTGAGTTTAAATCAATGATTGATTTTAAATCTGTTGCAACTAAGTATGTATTTTGATAGATACTTTGTGCTGAAGTTTCGCGATATAAATAACGATCTTCATCTGCATAAGCAGTTTGACCCCAATACTGAACCCAAACTTGCGTTAGTCTACCAGAGTTAAAAGCATCACGGCTAAAATCTGTGAATTGTTTTGTCGCAGAAGTAAATATGTTAGCCGTTGGAACGACCTCAGGATCGTTTGGGTTAATATTAACTTCTTCTAAGCCCTCCTCACAAGAACTGAATCCTGCAGAGATGATGAGCATTAATAAGATTATAAATTTATTTTTCATTTTTTCTTAGAATTTTAATTGAACATTCAATCCATATGAACGAGTAGAAGGAAGTGAACCACCTTCTGAACCTTGAATATTTCCACTACCAGAAGTAGCTACTTCAGGGTCAAAGTTGTCGTTATCTAATCCCCATACAAATAAGTTTCTACCAAAAGCAGTTAATCTAACATCGCTAAATGCATTCCCTAACCAATCTTTAGGTAAACTATAACCTAATGTAATTTCACGAACTTTCCAGTAAGACGCGTCGAAAACGTTTTGATTATCATTCCCAAAGTAGAAATCTGTACCGTACTGTTGAGCAGAAATTACTTGAGTGTTTGTTGCAGTATTTGAAACCGTATAAGAACCGTCATCGTTGTATGCAATATCACCAGTAACACCAGGTAAAACAATACCTTCTTCACGAATATTATTAGCAGCAGTTTGCTCTAAAATACCTGAGTAGTTACCCCATATATTTGTAAGAGAACGGTACTTACCACCTTTTTGTCTGTCAATAAGAACACCAAGGCTTATTCCTTTATATGTAAATGTGTTTCTTAATCCTGCATTATAATCAGGTAATATCGAACCTAGATTCTCAACATCCTGAGTTTCTGCGTAACTACCATCAGAATTCACAACTTTATTACCTGCATCGTCATAAACGTAGTTAGTACCTCTAATCTGGCCATAACGCTCACCTACAACAGCATTTAAAGAAACACCATTAAAAGGGAATGATGCTAATTGTAGCGTCTCTAATCCTTGAGGTAGACTTAACAAAGTGTTCTCGTTTTTAGAGAAGTTGAAAGTAAGATCCCAAGTGAAATCATCTGTCATTATTGGAGTTGCATTAAACAAAACTTCAATACCCTTGTTTTCTAATTCACCTGCGTTAAGTACGGTAGATGTAAATCCTGTTGCTGGATCAACTTGTACTGGAGTAATCAAATCTTTGGTTGTTTCGTTGTAGTAAGTTACATCGAATCCTAAGCGACTATTAAAAAATGAAGCTTCAATACCAAATTCATAAGTACGTTTTTCCTCTGGAAGAAGAAATGCATTCTTATTACTGCTACCTAATGTAAACGGTACAGAACCTAGAAACGGATTGCTCCCTGAGTAAACATTTATCAATGCATAAGGATCGGTATCACTACCTACTTCAGCATAACCAGCTCTTAATTTTAAGAATGATAACCAATCTGCTTGGATAAATTTAGATGCTATAAAACTTCCACTTAATGAAGGATAGAAGTATGAATTGTTATCACCTGGTAATGTAGAAGAAAAATCATTACGACCAGTAACAGTTAAATAAGCGAAGTTGTCATATCCTAAAGATACAGAACCAAATAAACTATTGATTTGACGTTGAGAATCAAACTCACCAACAGATACATTATCTGCAGAGTTACTTAAGTTATAGAATCCTGGAACAACTAAACCACCATTAGTATTACTACTTAATGAATGATATTCATTAACACGACGATTGCCTCCAAAGAATGTATTGATGCTTAACTTATCATCAAATACTTTTTTGTCATAATGTAATCTTGCTTCATAGTTAATTTCTTGAAAATCTCTGTCTATTTCAGAGTAATAAGCTTGAGCTTGAGAGCCTACAGCTGTTCTTTCGTTAACTCTAAAATCATAAGTATCACCATAAACTTTAGCTACTGCATAAAAGTCATCTGTAAAATTATAGGTTGCACCTACAGAACCATACCAGCGTGTTCTCTTATCACTAGCAGTGTTTTCATTTAAAATCCAATATGGGTTATCTGTATATCTTGGAGTTGCATCATCAAATGCTGTTCTGTTCCAAGTTCTTTGACGACCATCTGGAGTTTGATATGCTTTTAAACGCTCGTAATCTAATGATGTTTGTCCAAATTGATATAACTGCTGTATTACCCCAGCGCCTGTATAACCAGATGCAGGTCTATTAAAACCATCTGTTACTGTGAAGTTTACAGAAGCATCAACTTTCAGTTTGTCTCCTATTTGTGAAGAGCCGTTGAAGTTAATACTAGTCTTCTTAAGATTAGTGTTTGGTAAAATACCTTCTGTTTGCGTATTGTTTATAGATAAACGCATGTTTGAATTTTCACCACCTTGAGCAAATGCTACTCCGTTATTGTAAGAATAACCTGTTTTAAATAAAGTGCTTCCATCATTTTCTGGAGCTAACCAAGGTCTTGTTTGTAAGTAATCGTCAGGGAATTCTGGATCAAATGCATCCCAGTGAAGAACTTGTTGTCCTCTATAACGAGGTCCCCAAGACTCATCAGTTCCATAATCAACTACATCATAGGTAACACCATTAATAGTACCTTGATTAAAGCCGCCTTGATCACCAATAGTGAAATTTCCACTACCTCCACCATATAACTTTTGAGTTTGAGGTAAAATATTTACCTCCTCAAAGGTGATACCAGAATTTACTGTTACTTCACCTTTACCTTTTTTACCAGATTTAGTAGTAATTTGAATAACACCATTACTTGCACGAGAACCATAAAGTGCTGCAGCTGCACCACCTTTTAGTACGTTCATAGATGCAATATCATCAGGGTTGATGTCGAATCCTGTATCACCAAAATCACGACCACCGCCACCATTTTGGGTTGTGCTAGAGTTGTAGTTACTGTTGTCTAATGGAATACCATCTACAACAATAAGAGGTCTGTTTTCTTGAGTAATAGATCCAATACCACGTATAACAATACGAGAAGAACCTCCTAAATTACCACTAGCATTAGAAATTTGAACACCAGCAACTTTACCTGAAAGTGCATTTAATGCATTGCTATTTCTTGTTTCAGTCAATTCTTCGCTTGAAACTTCTTGCGTAGCATAACCAAGAGATTTTTTCTCTCTAGTAATACCTAAAGCTGTAACAACAACTTCTTCTAATGCCTCTCCAGCTTGCATGGTAACGTTAATTGTTGCTGAAGATCCAACTACTTTTTGAACTTCCCCAAAACCAATGTAAGAGAATACTAAAGTTGCTCCTTGCTCAGTCCCAATAGTGTAATTACCATCAAAATCTGTTTGAGTACCAGTTGTTGTGCCCTGGATTACGATGTTTACTCCTGGAAGGGGAACCCCACTTCCATCAGTAACCGTTCCGGTTACTTCCTTTGTTTGTGCAAACGAGATTTGCACCACTAACACCAGTAAAAGTGTTAGCAATCCACTAAATTTAGTTTTCATGTTTATTATTTATTTGAATTAGCCAGCAGCGAATTTGTATAAATAATATTCAAAAAACAATTTTTATCTCTTAAATCTTGCGATAACCATCAATTAATTTCAATAAAATCAAATTTATCTTGTGAATATCTTATTATTTAAGTGTTAAAGTATTTAATTTTATTGATATCATAATTATTTTTATAAGAACTATATCTTGTTGATGTTTAGTTTGTTATAATTTTAATTAATAAAAATTTAACTTTTGGAAATATCGAACTTTTAGCGCATCTGGCGCTTGATCAAATTATTTAAAAAAAATAGCCATTCTAGCTTTACACTAAAATGGCTATTCAGGCTAATTCAAAGTTTAATTATTAACCTCAGTTTTAGTAAAAATTTCTACTAGTCCGGGAAAACTAGTATTTGCATTTATCTCAATTTGTGGGTATAAAAAGCGTTGAGGGACTGACGAATTGGTACTTCCTTTAATTGGAATATTTAATGCATTGTTTGTTCTTCTGATATCATGAAAAACTTGTAATGAGCCAATTAATGAAATATATTTTTCTTCTAAAATTTGATTTATTAATACGTCTCCAGTGGCCGTACTAGGAGGAAAAGTCCCACCATATTCTGAAGCCAAATAGTTTCTTACAGTATTAAATGGAGTGTTTCCGTCTTGATTAGTTCGTGCTGCAGCTTCAGCTTCGATTAGCTTAGTTTCAACAAAACTAATTATTGGAAAGCTCGCATCAATAGCAAAGTAGCCTCCATCATTTGTATTCACTTCTGAATTAGCAGTGTCAAAATAAACATCTAGTCTATTACTATCACCAGGGGTAGCTAATAATCTAGGAGTAGTACCATCTAATAATCTTAATAGATATGGGGAATTACATAAGCCTAAATAACCACCTCTCTGCTCTTGAGTAAATTGAAAATAAAGATTCTTTTCCCCTGTATTTACACCATGTCTCGCTAGAAGATCTCCGCTCGCAGAAGTGATTCCAAGTCGCGATTCTGTATACGCTCCAGTATAATTTTTCGAGATAAGGAAATATCGTGCTTTAAGCGAATGGGCAATTTGTGACCAAGTGGCATCATTTTGAACAAATATTGTGCCTCCAAAGGCATTACTTACTTTTGTATTTCCAACGTTTGTTAATGCGTTGTTTAATATTTCTTGTACTCCTGCTAGAACATCAGATTGTTTATCATATTGAGGATTAGGAAATAATAAAGGGTCACCAGCCTCACTAAAAGGAACATCTCCAAATAGTGCTGCTGCTTCTCCAAATAATAAAGCTTCCATTATTTGAGCTACTCCTAGCAGAACATTATCTCCATCTATTGCGGCCTTGTCCTGTACATATTGAGATTGAGCTACACCTGCTGCATATAGATCATCCCAAGTGTCATCAAAATCTCCAGTCGTAACAGCGTACGTTTCATATGGAATATATTGTCTGTCACATCCTGAAAATTGATCGGTAAAGAGCCCGGCATACCGTGAGGCTTGACTTTCTGAAAGTTTTATTACTTCTAATTCTGCTTGACCAATCACTAAGGATCCTGGTGCATCTGTAAAATTGTTTGGATCTGTATTTAGATCCTCAGAATAATCTTCACAAGAAACAGTGGAGATTAAAAGTCCGATAGTAAATATTTTGAATATATTTTTCATGTCTGATTTATCTAAAGTTAATTAGTAAGAAATTTTAAGGGTAAATAAATAGGATTTTGTTCCAGGGTTATTGAAGTATTCTAAACCTCTACCTTTAGAAGCTCCAGTTAAATTCGTTTCTGGATCAAAGCCTTCAATATCTGTCCATAATATTAGGTTTCTTCCTGTTACTCCAAATTCTATTGCTTGAAGTCCTATTCTCTCAACATAAGTAGATGGGATAGCATAAAATAGAGATAGCTCTCTAAGTCGTGTCCAAGATCCATCTTCAATAAATTGCTCACCAACAGCGCCAAAACCACCACCAAGGCTACCGTACCAAGCTTGATCAAGAGCAACTGGGCCGCCACCGAAATCTTGAATATTACCTCTAAAAGCAGTATTAGCAGGAATTGTAACTCCGCTATAATTAACTAGTGCTTCAGTTGAAGTGCTTTCGTTTGCAGTTATAGGAGATATACCAAACGTATTAAGTACCCCATTTGAGCCTCCCCAAATATCACCTCCTTGAGAAGTTTCTACTAGTGCACTTACGGTAAATCCTTTAAATGATAATGAAGTGCTTATACCACCTCTCCAATCGGGGTTAGGATCACCAATTACTCCTTCTTGACTAGCTTGTGTAGGAAAGCCATTGGCGTCAAGAATTAAATCGCCAGCTTCATCTCGAGCAAAAGATACTCCCCAAAGAGCTCCAAAAGGTTCTCCTTCAACAACTCGAGATGAAGTTCCTGTAAAACCATTTAAGAAATAGGATTGTACACCACTAAGACTTTCAACGATGTTGTCATTTTTAGAGTAGTTAATATTTATATCCCATTTTAAATTTTCACTACGAATTATATTGAGACCTAAGTCTAATTCTATACCCTTGTTTGAGATTTCGGCAGCATTCTGCAAAACACTCGAAAATCCTGTAGATGATGGAAGATCAATTGGTAATAAAGCATCCTCGGTAGTTCTATTGTAGTAAGTAGCGCCTAAAGAGATTCTATTATTAGCAAATCTCAAATCGGTACCAATTTCAAATTCTTTTATTCGCTCGACAGTTAAGTCTGGATTACCTTTTGTCGTACTTCTAGTAAATGGATTTCCATATACTGATGCTGATAAAGCATCACCCCAAGAAGATGCGATTCCACCAGGACCGAAGGTAGTTAAACTTGCGTATGCAATAGGCTCTATACCTACTTCTCCGTAGGATGCTCTTAGTTTACCGAATGAAAGTATTGATTTATCTTCTATATTTTCAGAAAATGCCCATCCGGCAGAAAAGCTCGGGTAAAAGATAGTTTCATTAAGAGATGATGCTCTTTCTATTCTACCTGTTGCTTCTAAGAAAATTTGATTAAACAAATCAAAATTTAGAACACCATAACCTCCCGATTTTCTTGTTAGAGATTTAAACAAAGATGGAGATTCATTTGCTGCCTCTGCATTACCGAATATCCTAAGGTCGTCTACAAATGGATTTGTAAAAATTGTTGAGGATCCGCCTAGATTTTGATAATCATTTTCTTCAAACTGAGCGCCAAGAATCCAGCTAAGATTAATATCTGATGTAATTACATTGCTTCCGTTTAAAAAGATGTTATAGGTTTGTTGTTTCTCTTGGATTTGATTTCTAAAAAACGCCCCTGTTGCAAATCCTGCTGCAGAGTTAACAGGAAAAAATGTTTCTCTAGTATCTGTATAATAATCTAAACCGTAACGCCCAGTTAAACTTAAATTGTCAAGTATTTTCCAGTTAATTTCTGGATTAATGATAAAACGTTCTACTTCATTAGGGTTCTCTTGTTCATTTATAGTCCAGCCTGGATTGTTATAAACTGGAGCAGCAGAACCTAAATCATTTCTATATCCTCTATGAGCATTTAAAAAACTTACACCTGCATCATTAAAATAAGTTCCTTTATAATCTGTATTGTCAAAATCTGGCGACGTTCTCAAATATCCAAGATATAGACCATTTAAATTAGATCCTTGTTGAATTCTTTCTGAAGATACTTTGGAGTATGAAGAGTTTATTCTTGCCATAAATTTATCAGAAACACGTGCTTCATGATTAAATCTTAATGTTTGTCTGTTATAAGATGAACCACCTCTGATGATACCTTCTTGATCTAAGTCAGATACACTAATAAGTGTATTTGTGTTGTCTGTAGCATAACCTAAGCTTAAGGAATTATCAATAGTTACACCTGTCCCAAATATCTGATCTCTGTTTGCGCTATTAAAAACTTCCTGAGATCTTTTTTCTGTAATTGGGTAGTAAAGATTACCAGAGTCTGCTTCAAAATACCGCCCCGATGTGTCAACTAAGTCTGGTCCGCCTACTCGATCTGCTATTTTATCCCCCCACGAGTTACCCGTATTTCTTGCAAAAACACCGTTATTTCCTTGCCCATAAAGTCCTTGTTTTTCAAATTCAACATTAACCTTGTCAAATGAAACTGATGATCTAAAGTTTACAGAAACATCTTTGCCTCCAGATCCTTTACCTTTTTTAGTTTTGATTATTATTACTCCGTTAGCTGCTCCTGTACCATAAATAGATGCTGCTGCAGCGCCTTTTAAGACGGTAACATTTGCGATATCTTCAGGATTAATGTCATTTAATCTTGATTGTTGAACAACACCATCTGTTCCACTCCCCACGCTTGTATTAGAAATAATCACACCATCCAATACAATAAGTGGTGAGGCGCTACCTAAAACTGTATTTTGACCTCTAATTTGTATATATGCGCCTGCTCCGGGATCACCTGAGCTTCTCGTGATATTAACACCAGATGTTTTCCCTGAAAGTCCTTGAATTAAACCTGTTTCTCCAGATTTTGATATTTCTTCAGTACTAATTGTTGTTGATGAACTTAAATCTTCATCTTTCTTTTTTTCTAAGCCCAAAGCTGTGAGAATTATCTCATCCAACTGTTCTCCTTGTTCTAATGTGACATTAACGATATTAGAACTTCCAACAATTTGAGATTTGTTAGCAAACCCTACATAGGAAAAGACAATTGTACTCCCATCTGTAGCTGCGATAGTGTATTTACCATCAAAATCTGTCTGTGTCCCTTGTGTAGTGCCCTTAACTATCACATTCACACCGGGTAGGGGTATTCCCGAATCGTCAGTAACTGTACCTGTAACAGTTTTGGATTGTGCAAATGTTATTTGCATCGTTAACACAATTAGCAGTGTCAAAAAACCTTGTAATTTTGTTTTCATATTTAATATTTATTTGAATTAGCCAGGCTAAATGTCATCAAAAAAAACATAGAAAACAATTATTGTGTTAAAAAAAATAAAAACTTTAGTTAACAAATATGATTTATGTGTTAAATCAAATATATGTAGCCTTTGTTTGATCTTGCTGAGAAATATTTGTTAAAAATCATGATGTATTAAATTTAATATTAAGAATTAGACTTAATTATTAATATTGTTAATTAGCTTTTGTAAGCTATTACTTGAAAAATTAAGAGTTTTAAGATTTTTGTAGCTGATGTGGTCTATTTTGGAAGAGAGGGTATTTTTTCAAAATTCCGTTGAAATACCTATGTGAATTATAGTGTTAGAAAATTGTATGGGTGTATTTTTAGAAATACCGTTGGCTATATTAATTAATAATAAGCCTGACTTAGTCTGTATGCCACTACCTAGTCCGAAACTATATAGAAACAGCGGATTTTCTAGATCTGGAGAAAAGGTGTATGCTACATCAGTTATCGTGTTTACGAAAAGATTTTGTGCAGGCTTAAATCTATATTCTGTACGGATTAAAAAGTAACTTGAAGCCAATAGCTGATTTTCCTTAAAACCTCTAATGCTTTTATTGCCTCCAAATCGGAACAATTCATTTTCAAAATAATTTTTAGATTCTAATGCTCTTATTATACCATTGAAATAGAATTGATGGATTTTAAGATTGGAGGTGACTATTGATGCGTCTAATGTAAATTTGATTTGGTTAACTTTTGTTTGTAATTCACTAGGATTACGTTGTAATGCGCTTAATTTGAATGAGGATTTAAAAATGCTTTCTGAATCGCTGATGGTTTTAGAGTTAATCCCAAATCCAATCTCCTTTTTGTTGTAGTTGGAAAGTAGATCGTTTGCAGTTAACTTTAAAAGCGTTGATTCTTCTAATCCGGCGGTTATATTAATTTGTGTTTTACTGTTAAGTCCATATTGCAAAGCGATAGTCTGGCTTGAAGTTGAAAAGGTAGAATCTTTTCTAAATAAGTTTAGCGAGGTTTCAAGAGTGATTGGGGATTTAAATACAAAAGGGAAGTGTGTGGAGAGGTTTAGGTTCTGCTGGTCGTTTCCATCTCCTCTGTAAAGAAGGTTTAGAGATTCCCCATAATTAAAATTATTTAATAATTCTAAATCTAAATTTCCATTAATTCCGAATTTACTACTGTAATTAATGTTGCCAAAACCTAAGTATCCTTCAAATGAATTGGATTTCGCTTTTTGACCATATAAATAGAGCGTCTTCGATTCTTCGGTTATTAATATATCAGAATCTTTAGTTTTTGTCACAAAAGGTAATTGGTGAAAATTTTTAGATATGTTATTTAGGTATTTTTTGTCTGCTCGTTGATTAATTTTTAAGTAGTGAGTAGTGTAAGAAACAGGAAATTTTGGATAGCCAACGATGTTTACTTTTGTTGCTTTCGGCTTGCTGTTGCGTATTACTGTTAAAATAGCTGAGAGTTCGTCGTTTGCTATTTTTAGATTTCGTAACTGAAATACGGTTGTAGGTCTAGCATGTCTTGCTTCGTGCTCGCTCAAATCTGTAAGCAATTTTGTTGCATCTTCCGTATTTATTATTAGCCGGTCATTATTAAGGGGAATTCTTTTTTGATTTAGAAACTCTTTTGTTATACTGTCATTAATATGTATGGTAATTTGTTTTGATTGTGGGCCACTATTAAAATTTAAATTTCTTTTGCTGAAGGTTGAATAATCTTTATCTAATTTAATGGTGTGACTGAAATACCCAGATTCCTCCATTTTGGTGGTGGTGTTGCTAATGGCGATATCAAGTTGAGCTAACGATTCAAATATTCGCTGTGGAAAATATATGGATGCAATGCTGTCTTGCTGTGTATTCAATGTTTCAACAGTGACTACTATCTTTTGACTAAAGCTATGAGATGGGATAATCAAATAAATGATTAATAGAAAGTTGAAGAATATTTTTTGAGTATTCAATTAGTAAGAATCTAGATTAAGATTAAAATCTATAGTTTGTTTAAAGGTGATTTTGGTGTATTGGCTAAATACCTTTGAAAATTAATGAATTATAGCTTGAATTACTCAATTTATTTTATACCTTTGCAAGCCCTTAGAAGAGGGGCAATTAGATTAACTATAATTAGGTAAAGGAAATTATGCCAACAATTTCACAATTAGTACGAAAAGGAAGAGCCAAAATAACCAAGAAGAGTAAATCGGCTGCTTTAGATTCGTGCCCACAACGCCGCGGGGTTTGTACCCGTGTGTATACCACTACACCTAAAAAACCTAACTCAGCAATGCGTAAAGTAGCGCGTGTTAGATTAACTAACGGTAAAGAGGTGAATGCATACATTGGTGGTGAGGGTCACAACTTACAAGAGCACTCGATAGTATTGGTTAGAGGTGGAAGGGTGAAAGATTTGCCAGGAGTTAGATATCACATTGTACGTGGTGCATTGGACACAGCAGGTGTTCAGGGTAGACTACAACGTCGTTCTAAATATGGTGCAAAACGCCCGAAGAAGTAATTATCAACACTTTTAAAGAGAAGAAATGAGAAAAAGACAGGCCAAAAAGAGACCTCTTTTACCAGATCCAAGATTTAACGATCAACTTGTTACGCGTTTTGTAAACATGATGATGTGGGATGGTAAGAAGTCGGTAGCTTTTAAAATCTTTTACGATGCAATGGATATCGTAGAGGAAAAGAAAAACAACGAAGAGAAAACTGCTTTGGAAGTTTGGAAAGATGCATTATCTAACGTTATGCCTCACGTAGAAGTACGTAGTCGTAGAGTAGGTGGAGCTACATTTCAAATACCAATGCAAATTAGACCAGATCGCAAGATATCTACTGCGATGAAGTGGTTGATTAGTTATTCGCGTAAGCGTAACGAAAAATCGATGGCTTCTAAATTAGCTGCAGAAGTATTAGCTGCTGCTAAAGAAGAAGGTGCTGCTGTTAAAAAGCGTACAGATACTCATAAGATGGCGGAAGCAAATAAAGCATTCTCTCACTTTAGATTCTAAAATAAAATGGCACAAAGAGATTTAAAATATACAAGAAACATAGGTATTGCGGCTCATATTGATGCGGGTAAAACTACAACAACTGAGCGTATACTTTATTATACTGGTGTTAGCCATAAAATAGGCGAGGTACATGATGGTGCTGCGACTATGGACTGGATGGAGCAGGAGCAGGAGCGTGGTATTACTATTACATCTGCTGCAACGACTTGTTCTTGGAAGTTCCCAATGGAAAACGCTCAGCCGTTACCAGATTCAAAAGATTATCACTTTAATATTATTGACACTCCTGGTCACGTTGATTTTACGGTAGAAGTTAACCGTTCATTGCGTGTTCTTGATGGTCTAGTATTCTTGTTTAGTGCAGTTGATGGTGTTGAGCCTCAATCTGAGACTAACTGGAGACTTGCTGATAATTATAAAGTGCCTCGTATGGGCTTTGTGAATAAAATGGACCGTCAAGGTTCTAATTTTCTTGAAGTTTGTAAGCAGGTAAAAGAAATGTTAGGTTCAAATGCTGTGCCTATCGTTTTACCTATTGGTGATGAAGCTGACTTTAGAGGGATTATAGACCTTGTTAAGAATCGTGCTGTAGTATGGCATGATGAAACTCAAGGAGCGACATTTGATGTTGTGCCTATTCCTGAAGAAATGAAAGAAGAAGTAAGAATGTATCGTGGTATGCTAATCGAAGAGGTTGCTGCTTATGATGAGAACTTGCTTGAGAAATATATGGAGGATGAGGATTCTATTACTGAAGATGAAGTGCATGCTGCGCTTCGTGCTGCTGTAATGGATATGTCTATCATTCCAATGATTTGTGGTTCTGCTTTTAAAAATAAAGGTGTTCAGTTCTTATTAGATGCTGTATGTCGTTATTTACCTTCTCCAGTTGATAAAGAAGGTATTAAGGGTACAAACCCAGATACAGAAAAAGAAGAATGGCGTAAGCCAGATGTTACTGAGCCTTTTGCAGCATTAGCATTTAAAATTGCAACAGATCCATTCGTTGGTCGTTTAGCTTTTTTCCGTGCATATTCTGGTCGCTTAGACGCTGGTTCTTATGTGTTGAATAATCGTTCTGGAAATAAAGAGCGTATTTCTCGTATTTATCAAATGCATGCTAATAAGCAAAATGCAATTGATTTTATCGAAGCGGGAGATATAGGTGCGGCTGTTGGTTTTAAGGATATTAAGACTGGTGATACATTAACATCAGAAAAGCATCCTATTGTTTTAGAAAGTATGGACTTCCCAGATCCAGTAATTGGTATTGCTGTGGAACCTAAAACTAAAGCAGACGTTGATAAGTTAGGTATGGCTTTATCTAAGCTTGCTGAAGAAGATCCAACTTTCCAAGTACGTACTGATGAGGCTTCTGGTCAAACAATTATATCTGGTATGGGTGAGCTTCACTTAGATATTATTGTTGATCGTCTTAGACGTGAATTTAAAGTAGAGGTTAATCAAGGTCAACCACAAGTTGAATATAAGGAGGCTATAACAAGATCTGCTGATCATAGAGAGGTTTACAAAAAACAATCTGGTGGTCGTGGTAAATTTGCTGACATTGTATTTACATTGGAGCCGGCAGAAGAAGGTAAAGTTGGTTTAGAGTTTGTTAACGCTGTTAAAGGTGGTAACGTTCCTAAAGAATATATTCCTTCTGTAGAAAAAGGATTTAAAGCAGCTATGGTAAATGGTCCTTTAGCAGGATTTGAAGTTGATGCGATGAAGGTTACGCTTAAGGATGGTTCTTTCCACCCAGTGGATTCAGATGCATTATCTTTTGAACTTGCAGCTAAATTAGGATTTAAATCTTCTGCTAAAGCTGCTGGAGCTGTAGTTCTTGAGCCAATCATGAAGGTTGAAGTTATTACTCCAGAAGAGAATATGGGTGATATCGTAGGTGATCTTAACAGACGTCGTGGTCAAATGACAAGTATGGGTGACCGTGCTGGTGCAAAAGTTGTAAAAGCAACAGTGCCATTATCAGAGATGTTTGGTTATGTAACTACTTTACGTACTTTATCTTCAGGTCGTGCAACTTCTACTATGGAATTTTCACATTATGCAGAAACTCCAGCGAACGTATCGCAGGAAGTTATTGCAGCGGCAAAAGGAATTGCTAACGCTTAATTACTAAGAAATGAGTCAGAAAATCAGAATAAAACTTAAATCTTACGATCATAACTTAGTAGATAAGTCTGCTGAAAAAATCGTAAAAACGGTAAAAAGTACCGGTGCTGTAGTGACTGGGCCAATCCCACTTCCTACTCATAAAAAAATCTTTACAGTATTACGTTCACCTCACGTTAATAAAAAATCTCGTGAGCAGTTTGAGCTTAGCTCTTACAAACGTTTACTTGATATCTACAGTTCTTCTTCAAAAACGATAGATGCGTTAATGAAGTTAGAATTACCTAGTGGAGTTGAAGTAGAGATAAAAGTCTAATTATTTCGGGCTTTTTAATTTAAAGCCCGATTTATTTAAATGTCCTAAGCTGCGTGCGAGGGAAAAACGGTAAAAATACATTCAGGGTTGAAAGTATTTTGACCCTGTTTTTATTTAGGCTAAGGCCAAAAAAAAATAAGTAAAATAGTAATAATCAATAATAATTAATATGTCTGGGTTAATTGGAAAAAAAGTGGGTATGACCAGCATCTTTGACGAGAACGGGAAAAATATTCCTTGTACTGTTATAGAAGCAGGTCCCTGCGTTGTTACCCAAGTCAGAACTGAAGAAGTTGATGGGTATAGTGCTCTTCAATTAGGTTTCGATGACGCAAAGACTGCAACCAAAGCTGCTCAAGGGCACGCTAAAAAGGCTGGTACAGTTGCTAAGCGTAAAATCGTTGAATTTCAAGGTTTTGATGGTGAGTACAATTTAGGCGATACAGTAACTGTAGATGTCTTTAAAGAAGGTCAGTTTATAGATGTAGTAGGTACATCTAAAGGTAAGGGATTCCAAGGGGTTGTAAAACGTCATGGTTTTGGTGGTGTAGGTCAATCTACTCACGGTCAGCATAACCGATTAAGAGCTCCTGGTTCTATTGGTGCTGCTTCTTATCCTGCTCGTGTATTTAAAGGTATGCGCATGGCTGGTCAAATGGGAAATGAGCGAGTTAAAGTTCAAAATTTAAGAGTTTTAAAAGTAGTTGCTGAAAAGAATCTACTTGTGGTTAAAGGTTGTGTACCTGGTCACAAAAACGCTTATGTAATTATTGAAAGGTAATGAAAGTAGCAGTAGTTGATATTAAAGGAAAAGAAATAGGGAGAGAGGCAAACCTTTCTGATGCTATTTTTGGTATAGAGCCTAATGATCACGCTATTTACTTAGATGTAAAGCAACACCTTGCTAATAAAAGACAAGGTACGCATAAAGCTAAGGAGCGTGCAGAAATTGCAGGTAGTACACGTAAGATTAAAAAACAGAAAGGTACAGGTACAGCACGTGCTGGTAGTATCAAGTCTGGTGTATTTAAAGGTGGTGGACGTATGTTCGGACCTAGACCTCGTAATTATTCATTCAAATTAAACAAAGGTCTTAAACGTTTAGCGCGTCGTTCAGCTTTAACTCTTAAAGCAAATGATAAAGCTATCATAATCGTTGAGGATTTTAAATTTGAAACTCCAAAAACAAAAGATTTTATTGATGTTGTAAAGGCTTTAGGCCTAGATAATAAAAAGTCTTTGTTTGTGTTGGGTGAGTCAAATAATAATGTATATTTGTCGTCACGCAATTTGAAGACCTCTGAGGTTATAACGAGTTCAGAATTAAGCACTTACAAAATTATGAATGCTCATAATGTAGTGTTTTTAGAAGGTTCTCTAGAAGAAATTGAGCAAACTTTAAGTAAGTAAACAACATGAGTATTTTAATAAAACCCGTGATTACCGAAAAAGCTACAATGGATAGCGAGCTAAATAGCCGTTATACATTTGAAGTAAATCCCGGTGCTAATAAGATCCAAGTGAAAAATGCCGTTGAGGCAGCTTATGGAGTTTCGGTAATTAAAGTTAGAACAATGAACGTTCGCCCTGATCGTAATACCAAATTTACAAAGTCTGGTATGATCACTGGTAAAACAAAAGGCTTTAAAAAAGCTATTGTACAGGTGGCGGAAGGTGATGTGATTGATTTTTATAATAACATTTAAGACAGAAAAATGTCAGTAAGAAAATTAAAACCAATCACCCCAGGACAGCGATTTAGAGTAGTAAATGGGTTTGACGCCATCACTACTGATAAGCCGGAAAAAAGCCTATTGGCTCCGATGAAAAGATCTGGGGGGAGAAACAGTCAAGGTAAAATGACCATGCGCTATACTGGTGGTGGTCATAAAAGACGCTATCGCGTAATTGATTTTAAAAGAAATAAAGTAGGTGTTCCTGCAACCGTAGCTACAATTGAGTATGATCCTAATCGTACGGCTTTTATAGCTTTATTGAACTATCAAGATGGGGAGAAGCGTTATATCGTTGCTCCTAATGGTCTTCAGGTAGATCAAAATGTTGTATCTGGATCTGGTTCTGCTCCTGAAATAGGAAATGCATTACCATTATCTGATATTCCATTGGGTACAATTATTTCTTGTATTGAACTTCGTCCGGGACAAGGAGCTATTATGGCTCGTAGTGCTGGTGCATTTGCTCAGCTTATGGCTCGTGATGGAAAGTTTGCTACAGTTAAGTTGCCATCTGGTGAAACTAGATTAATTCTTGTTAATTGTATGGCTACAATAGGTGCTGTATCTAACAGTGATCATCAGCTTATCGTTTCTGGTAAAGCTGGTAGAAAGCGTTGGTTAGGTAGACGTCCACGTACAAGACCAGTAGTGATGAACCCTGTTGATCACCCAATGGGTGGTGGTGAAGGTAAATCTTCTGGTGGTCACCCTCGTTCTAGAAATGGTATACCTGCTAAAGGTTACAGAACGCGTACTAAGACTAAAGCGAGTAATAAATATATTGTAGAACGTAGAAAGAAATAATAAGATATGGCACGTTCATTAAAAAAAGGACCTTACGTTCACTATAAATTAGAGCAGAAAGTAGCTGCTAATGTAGAAGCTAATAAGAAAACAGTAATCAAAACTTGGTCAAGAGCCTCGATGATTACTCCGGATTTTGTTGGTCAAACTATTGCAGTTCACAACGGTCGTCAATTTGTTCCTGTTTATGTAACAGAGAATATGGTTGGTCACAAGTTAGGAGAATTTTCACCTACGAGATCTTTTAGAGGTCACACGGGGTCAAAAAATAAAGGTAAAAAATAATTGAAGCTATGGGAGTTCGTAAAAAAGAAAGAGCAGAGCAGATAAAAGAGGCTAAGAAGAACGTAGCCTTTGCAAAACTGAACAACTGCCCTACTTCACCTCGAAAAATGCGCTTAGTTGTGGATTTAGTGAGAGGTCAGAAAGTAGAGAAAGCGCTTCAAATATTGAAATTCAGTAACAAAGAAGCTTCTCGTCGTGTAGAAAAGTTAGTTCTTTCTGCCATTGCAAACTGGCAAGAGAAAAACGAAGATGCAAGTCTTGAGGATGCAGATTTAATTGTTAAAGAGATTCGAGTGGATGGCGGTAGTATGCTAAAAAGACTTCGTCCAGCACCACAAGGTCGCGCACACAGAATTAGAAAACGTAGCAACCACGTTACTGTGGTTTTAGCTGCTAAAGATAACACACAAAGCAAATAATAATGGGACAGAAGACAAATCCAATCGGAAATCGCCTAGGTATTATCAGAGGATGGGAATCTAACTGGTATGGTGGTAACGACTACGGCGATAAACTTGCCGAAGACGATAAGATTAGAAAGTACATTCATGCTCGTTTATCTAAAGCTAGTGTGTCTAGAGTAATTATTGAGCGTACGCTTAAGCTTGTAACCGTTACTATCACTACTGCAAGACCTGGTATAATTATTGGGAAAGGTGGTCAAGAGGTAGACAAGTTGAAAGAAGAACTTAAACAAATTACTGATAAGGAAGTTCAGATCAATATTTTTGAGATTAAACGTCCTGAACTTGACGCTTTTTTGGTTGCTTCCTCAGTAGCCCGTCAAATTGAGAATCGTATTTCTTACCGTCGTGCAACGAAGATGGCTATTGCGGCTGCAATGCGTATGAATGCAGAAGGTATTAAAATACAAATTTCTGGCCGTTTAAATGGTGCAGAAATGGCTCGTTCAGAATCTTATAAAGAAGGTCGTATTCCATTATCTACATTCAGAGCTGATATTGACTATGCTTTAGTTGAAGCACATACTACTTATGGTAGATTGGGCATCAAAGTATGGATCATGAAAGGTGAGGTTTACGGAAAGAGAGAATTATCTCCTTTAGTAGGTCTTGCTAAGAAGCAAGGAGGAAAGGCCGGTCGTGGAGCTGGATCACCAAAGCCACGTCGTAGAAAGTAATTTTTTAAAGTAAAAAGAGATGTTACAGCCTAAAAAGACAAAGTTTCGTAAGCAACAGAAGGGAAGAATGAAAGGTAATGCTGGAAGAGGGCATTTACTTTCTAATGGTACATTTGGTATCAAATCATTGGACTCTAACTTTCTTACGTCAAGACAAATAGAAGCTGCACGTATTGCTGCAACGCGTTTTATGAAACGTGAAGGATCTTTATGGATCAGAATATTTCCAGATAAGCCAATTACAAAGAAGCCTTTGGAAGTACGTATGGGTAAGGGTAAAGGTGCCGTTGAGTATTGGGCAGCTGTAGTTAAGCCAGGTAGAATGTTGTTTGAAATAGGTGGTGTTTCTGAGCCGGTGGCTCGTGAAGCATTGCGATTAGCAGCACAGAAGCTTCCGGTTAAAACAAAATATGTAGTAGCTAGGGATTATCAAGCTGACTAAATTCTAGAAAAATGAAACAATCAGAAGTAAAAGAACTATCTGTAGCAGAATTACAGGAAGAGTTAGTAAAAGCGAAAAGAGCTTATACCGATTTAAAAATGGCACATGCTATTTCTCCTTTGGAAAATCCCATTCAGCTTAGAGGTCTAAGAAGATCAGTAGCTCGTATTGCTACAGAGCTTACAAAACGCGAATTACAATAATGCTGCTTAAGATGGAAAAAAGAAATTTAAGAAAAGAACGTATAGGTGTCGTTACCAGCAATAAAATGCAGAAATCAATTGTGGTTGCTGAAGTAAAAAAGGTAAAACACCCTATGTATGGTAAATTCGTTTTAAAAACGAAAAAGTACGTAGCACACGACGAGCAAAACGACTGCAACATTGGAGATACAGTAAAGATCATGGAAACAAGACCTTTAAGTAAATCTAAAAGTTGGAGACTTGTAGAAATCATTGAAAGAGCTAAGTAATTATGTTACAACAAGAATCAAGATTAAGAGTAGCTGATAACACTGGTGCAAAAGAAGTTTTGACTATTAGAGTGTTAGGTGGTACAAAAAGAAGATATGCTTCTGTAGGTGATAAAATAGTTGTTTCGGTTAAAGATGCAACTCCAAATGGCCAAGTAAAGAAAGGTGCTGTTTCTACTGCAGTTGTTGTACGTACACGTAAAGAAGTACGTCGTCAAGATGGATCTTACATTCGTTTTGATGATAATGCTTGTGTGTTATTAAATGCTCAGGGAGAAATGCGCGGTACTCGTGTATTTGGTCCTGTAGCGAGAGAGCTTCGTGATAAGCAATTCATGAAGATTGTATCATTAGCACCAGAGGTGCTTTAATACAGAAGTAAGATGACAAAGCTTAAAATAAAAGTTGGAGATACCGTGCGTGTAACTGCTGGTGATCATAAAGGTCAAGAAGGTAAAGTGCAGCGTGTTATTAAAGATAAGAACAAAGCAATCGTTGAAGGGGTTAATTTAGTTTCTAAACATGAGAAGCCTAGTGCTTCTAATCCTCAAGGTGGTATTGCGAAGAAAGAGGCAGCTCTTCATATTTCTAACCTATCTCTAGTAGATGGTAACGGTGATGCTACACGTGTAGGATACCGTATGGAAGGGGATAAGAAAGTGCGTTTTTCTAAAAAATCAAATGAAGTAATTTAGTTATGGCTTACATTTCAAGACTAAAGACCGAATATAATGAGCGCATAATCGCAGCTCTGAAGGAAGAATTTGGGTATGCAAATGTTATGCAGGTTCCTAAATTAAAAAAGATCGTTATCTCAAGAGGGGTAGGTGCGGCTGTAGCAGACAAAAAATTGATTGATTATTCTGTAGAAGAATTAACTACAATTGCTGGTCAAAGAGCTATTGCAACTATGTCTAAAAAAGATGTCGCTGCTTTTAAATTACGTAAAGGAATGCCAATTGGTGCAAAAGTTACATTACGTGGTGAGCGTATGTATGAATTCCTTGATCGTTTAATTACATCAGCATTACCTCGTGTAAGAGATTTTAATGGTATTAATGCAACAGGATTTGATGGTCGTGGTAACTATAGCCTAGGTATTACTGAGCAAATAATATTTCCTGAAATTGATATCGATAAAGTTCGTAAAATTGAAGGTATGAATGTTACCTTTGAAACTTCTGCTGAAACAGATAAAGAAGCGAAAGCATTATTAACTCAATTGGGAATGCCCTTTAAAAAGAAGTAATTATGGCAAAGGAATCAATGAAAGCTCGTGAGAGAAAACGCGAGAAACTTGCAGCCAAATATGCTGATAAAAGAAAGGCTTTAAAAGAAGCTGGAGATTATGAGGCATTACAAAAGCTGCCTAAAAATGCATCCCCTGTACGTCAACATAACCGTTGTAAAATAACAGGACGTCCTAAGGGATATATGAGAACTTTTGGTTTGTCACGTGTAACTTTCCGTGAAATGGCTAACCAAGGTCTTATACCAGGTGTTAAAAAAGCAAGCTGGTAAATTAAGAATAAACTGGTTTTAGGTTTTATTTTAAATAGTTAAAATAGAAAACCAAGACCGCAATTTAATATAAATGTATACAGATACTATTGCAGATTTTCTAACTAGGATTAGAAACGCAGCAGCAGCAAACCACCGAGTTGTGGAGATCCCTGCTTCTAACTTAAAAAAAGAAATAACCAAGATCTTATTTGATCAAGGTTATATTTTAAGTTACAAATTTGAAGACAAAACTGCTCAAGGTTCAATTAAGATTGCTTTGAAATATGATAAAGAGACAAAAGACTCTGTTATCAAGGACATCCAAAGAATAAGTAAGCCTGGTTTACGTAAATATTCATCTTCTAAAGATGTGCCTCGTATTCTTAATGGTTTAGGGATCTCTATTGTTTCTACTTCAAAAGGAGTAATGACAGGAAAGCAGGCTCAACAAGAGAATGTAGGAGGAGAAGTACTTTGCTACGTATATTAATCAGTTAAAAGAACAGAGCAATGTCAAGAATAGGAAAAAACCCAATTACAATACCAGCCGGTGTTACTGTTGATGTAGCAGATGGTATGATAACTGTAAAAGGAAAGTTAGGAGAGCTTAAACAAGAGTATTCTAACATAGATATTAAAATTGAAGAAGGTGTAATTACCTTAGAGCGTTCTTCTGATAAAAAAGAAGATAAAGCAAAACACGGTCTTTACCGTGCTTTAATAGCTAATATGATTGAAGGTGTAGCAAATGGTTATACTAAATCATTAGAGCTTGTAGGTGTAGGTTATAGAGCTAGTAATCAAGGTCAAAAATTAGATTTGGCATTAGGTTACTCACACAATATTGTTTTGGAAGTTGCGCCAGAAGTTACTGTTGAAACAGTAAGTGATAAAGGTAAAAACCCTATCGTGAAACTTACTTCATTTGACAAGCAGTTAGTAGGTCAAGTGGCAGCAAAAATTAGAGGTTTCCGCAAGCCTGAGCCTTACAAAGGAAAAGGTATCAAGTTTGTAGGTGAGCAATTAAGAAGAAAAGCAGGTAAGTCTGCATAATAAAATAGCGTTATGGCATTTTCAAAATACACTAGAAGAAATAAAATACGTCTCAGAATCCGTAAGGCTCTTGTGGGTACTGCAGAACGTCCAAGACTTTCTGTATATAGAAGTAATAAAGAAATTTACGCGCAGATCATTGACGATACTACGGGTAAAACGATAACCGCTGCATCATCACGCGATAAAGATTTTTCTTCATCTGAAGAAAATAAAGCTGATATTGCTAAGCGAGTAGGAAAAGCGATAGCTGAGAAGGCTAAAGAAGCAGGAATTGACGCGGTTGCATTCGATCGTGGTGGTTACTTGTATCACGGGAGAGTAAAACAATTAGCAGAAGGAGCCCGAGAAGGCGGATTAAAATTCTAAGAAGTTATGTATCAAAAATATAAAAACGTAGAGTTAGTAAAACCAAGCGGATTAGATCTTAAAGACCGTTTAGTAGGTGTTCAACGTGTTACTAAAGTAACAAAGGGTGGTAGAGCTTTTGGTTTTTCTGCAATTGTTGTTGTAGGTGACGAGAGTGGTGTTGTAGGTCAAGGTCTTGGTAAATCTAAGGATGTTGCAAGTGCTATTGCAAAAGCTGTAGAGGATGCTAAGAAAAACTTAGTACGTATACCGCTTAGTAAAAGTACGATACCTCACGAGCAAAAAGGTAAATATGGTGGTGCGCGAGTATTGCTTATGCCAGCTGCTCCTGGTACGGGTGTAATAGCAGGTGGTGCAATCCGTTCTGTATTAGAGGCTGTAGGTATTCACGATGTACTTTCAAAAAATCAAGGATCTTCTAACCCACATAACGTGGTAAAGGCTACCTTTGATGCACTTTTACAATTGAGAAGTGCAGAGACTGTTGCTAAGCAAAGAGGAATTTCTCTTGATAAAGTTTTTAAAGGATAATTTTAAGACAATGGCAAAAATTAAAGTAACTAAGGTTAAGAGTGCGATTAATCGTACTCAAAACCAGAAGAGAACTCTTGAGGCTTTAGGTCTTACAAAGATGAACCAGGTTGTGGAGCATGAAAATACTTCAAACATCTTGGGAATGATAAATAAAGTGAGTCATTTAGTTTCTGTTGAAGAAGCTTAAACAAAACAATAAAATGGGTTTAAACAATCTAAAACCGGCAGCAGGCTCGGTAAAAAAGAACGACAGCAGGCGAGGTCGTGGTGAAGCTACAGGAAATGGTGGAACCGCAGGCCGTGGGCACAAAGGTGCGAAGTCACGATCAGGTTATTCTAAGAAAGTAGGTTTTGAAGGAGGTCAAATGCCTCTTCAAAGACGTGTTCCTAAATTTGGTTTTACAAATGTAAACCGTAAGGAATTTTCAGGAGTAAATCTTGATACTTTACAAGAATACGTGGATGCTGGAAGAATCCAGGATGAAGTTACTATTGATGTTTTGGTTCAAAACAGATTAGTAGGTAAAAATGACTTAGTTAAGATTTTAGGTCGTGGTGAGCTAAAAGCTAAACTGAAAATTAGTGTTCATAAATTTACAGCCTCAGCACAAAAAGCTATAGAAGCAGCAGGCGGAGAAGCAGTAACTTTATAACATTATTAGTATGAAGGCTATAGAAACGATTAAGAATATTTGGAAAATTGAAGAGCTAAAGAATCGCATTCTTTTAACATTAGGTTTGCTTTTAGTATACCGTTTTGGAGCTCAGATAGTACTTCCGGGTATTGATGCATCTCAATTAGCCAACTTGTCTGCTCAGACAGACGGAGGTTTACTTGGGTTATTAAACGCATTTACAGGTGGGGCATTTTCGAATGCCTCTGTATTTGCATTGGGTATTATGCCTTATATCTCTGCATCTATTGTAGTGCAGCTTATGGGTATAGCAGTACCTTATTTACAAAAATTACAGAAAGAAGGGGAAAGTGGTCGTCGCAAAATTAACCAAATTACACGTTGGTTAACTATTGCTATTACGCTTATACAGGGTCCGGGTTATATAACAAACCTATTTAATATCCTACCTCCTGAAGCTTTTGTAATGGGTAGCAATGTGACATTCATTGTTTCTTCTGTAATTATTCTTACTACTGGTTGTGTATTTGCAATGTGGTTAGGTGAGAAAATAACAGATAAAGGTATAGGGAATGGTATTTCACTATTAATTATGGTGGGTATTATAGCAAGATTACCACAATCATTTATTCAAGAATGGATTTCTAGGGTATCTGAATCGAATGGTGGATTAATTATGATTTTAATTGAATTAGTAATTTGGTTTGTCATAATTCTACTTTCTGTATTACTTGTTATGGCTGTGCGTCAAATACCAGTACAATATGCGCGTCGTACTGCTAGCGGTAGCTACGAGCGTAATGTATTTGGAAGTAGACAATATATTCCTTTAAAGCTTAACGCTTCTGGAGTTATGCCTATCATATTTGCTCAAGCAATTATGTTTATACCAGGTGCTGTAATTGGCTTGTCTGAATCTACGACGGCCCAATCAATAGCAGCCGAATTTACTAATATCTTTGGATTCTGGTATAACCTTGTATTTGCTTTATTAATTATAATTTTCACTTATTTCTATACTGCGATAACGGTGCCTACTAACAAGATGGCAGACGATTTGAAGAGAAGTGGTGGTTTTATAGCAGGTATTAGACCAGGTACTGAGACATCAGAATATTTAGATAGAATTATGTCTCAAATTACGTTACCAGGATCTATATTTTTAGCATTGATTGCTGTTTTTCCAGCAGTTGCTGTAAGTGTGTTGGGTATGCAACAAGGATGGGCACTTTTTTATGGTGGTACTTCTCTACTTATTTTAGTAGGTGTAGCAATTGATACAATGCAACAAGTGAATTCTTATTTACTTAATAGACACTATGACGGTCTTATGAAATCAGGTAAAAACAGAAAAGCAGTAGCATAATGGCAAAACAACAAGCAATAGAACAAGATGGTTCAATTATTGAAGCATTGTCAAACGCAATGTTTAGAGTTGAATTAGAAAATGGTCACATTGTGACTGCGCATATCTCAGGTAAGATGCGTATGCATTATATTAAACTATTACCTGGAGATAAAGTAAAACTAGAAATGAGCCCATACGATTTATCAAAGGCTCGTATAACTTATAGATACTAGACAAGATGAAAGTAAGAGCATCAGTAAAGAAAAGAAGTGCAGACTGCAAGATTGTACGTCGCAAAGGAAGATTATACGTTATTAATAAAAAGAACCCTAAGTTCAAACAAAGACAAGGTTAAGGATTATGGCTAGAATTGCAGGGGTAGATATCCCAAAACAAAAGAGAGGTGTAATCGCTTTGACGTACATCTTTGGAATCGGAAATAGTAGAGCTCAGAAAATATTAGCAGAAGCTGGTGTTGATGAGAATTTAAAAGTAAACGAGTGGGATGATGATCAAATTGGTCGCATTCGTGATGCTGTAGGTTCTTATAAAATTGAAGGTGAACTTAGAAGTGAAGTTTCAATGAGTATTAAGCGTCTTATGGACATTGGTTGTTACAGAGGTATTAGACATCGTTCTGGATTACCATTACGTGGTCAACGTACTAAGAATAACTCAAGAACCAGAAAAGGTAAGCGTAAAACGGTTGCTAATAAGAAAAAGGCAACTAAATAATAAGTAACAATGGCAAAGCAAAACACTAAAGGTGGAGGGAAAGGCGCAAAAGCTACTAAAGGTACAAAAAAGCGCAAGGTAATTGTTGAATCGATAGGTGAAGCTCATATTTCAGCATCTTTCAATAATATCCTAATTTCTTTGACGAATAAAAAAGGTGATGTAGTTTCTTGGTCTTCAGCTGGTAAAATGGGCTTTAGAGGTTCTAAGAAAAACACTCCTTATGCTGCACAATTAGCTGCAGAGGATGCAAGTAAAGTAGCTCACGAAGCTGGTTTACGCAAAGTAAAAGTTTATGTAAAAGGACCAGGTAATGGTCGTGAATCTGCAATTCGTTCTATCCACAACAGTGGTATCGAGGTTACAGAAATCGTAGACGTTACTCCATTACCACATAATGGATGTCGCCCTCCTAAGCGTAGAAGAGTTTAATTAATTATTTATTTTTATATCAACCGGGGATCAACGATTTTGCGAAGGACTAGACCTTAATTCCTTAATCACCCCACAAATTATCAATTAGAATGGCAAGATATACCGGTCCTAAAACTAAGATCGCTCGTAAATTTGGCGAAGCAATTTTTGGAGATGACAAATCTTTTGAAAAAAGAAATTATCCTCCAGGTCAACACGGAAACAACAGACGCCGTGGTAAAAAGTCTGAATATGCTATACAGCTTCAAGAAAAGCAAAAAGCAAAATACACTTACGGAATTTTAGAAAATCAATTTCGTAATATGTTTGAGAAAGCAACACGTTCAACAGGTATCACAGGGGTTGTATTACTTCAATTATGTGAGTCTCGTTTAGATAACGTTGTTTACAGAATGGGTATTGCACCTTCAAGAAGATCTGCACGTCAGTTTGTATCTCACAGACATATTACAGTAAATGGTGAATTAGTAAACATTCCTTCTTACCAAGTAAAACCAGGAGACAATATTGCAGTACGTGAAAAGTCTAAATCTTTGACAGCAATTCAGGATTCACTTTCAAATGCAAGCCACGTTTATGAGTGGATCACTTGGAATAATGATACAAAGCAAGGTACTTTCGTAGCAGTTCCTGAGCGTATTCAGATTCCAGAAAATATCAACGAACAGTTTATCGTTGAATTGTACTCTAAATAATAATAACAACTCTTAGAAAACATAATATGGCATTACTAAATTTCCAGAAGCCCGATAAAGTCATAATGATAGACTCTACCGACTTTGAAGGTAAGTTCGAATTCAGACCTTTAGAGCCAGGTTACGGTTTGACTGTTGGTAACGCGTTACGTAGAGTATTACTTTCTTCTTTAGAGGGTTTTGCAATTACTTCTGTGCGCGTAGAGGGTGTAGATCATGAGTTTTCAACTATAGCTGGAGTTGTAGAAGATTTTACCGAAATCATTCTTAATTTAAAACAAGTACGTTTTAAAAGACAGATTGATGAGATAGATAATGAGACTGTAACAATTTCTGTATCTGATAAAGAACAATTAACTGCAGGAGATTTCCAGAAATTTATTTCTGGTTTTCAAATTCTTAATCCAGATTTGGTTATTGCCAATATGGAAAAGAAAGTTAATATCAATATGGAAATCACGGTTGAAAAAGGTCGTGGTTATGTTCCTGCTGAAGAAAATAAAAAGCAGAATGCACCTATAGGTACGATATTTACTGATTCTATTTACACTCCTATAAAGAATGTTAAATATAGCATTGAAAATTATCGTGTAGAGCAAAAAACTGATTATGAAAAATTAGTTTTTGAAATCATTACTGATGGTTCTATACATCCTAAAGATGCATTAACTGAAGCTGCAAAAACATTGATTCACCATTTTATGTTATTCTCTGACGAGCGTATCACCCTTGAGGCAGATGAGATCGCGCAGACTGAAACATATGATGAAGAATCACTGCATATGCGTCAATTGCTTAAAACAAAATTAGTGGATATGGATTTATCTGTACGCGCTTTGAACTGTTTGAAGGCTGCTGAAGTAGAAACTCTTGGAGACTTAGTTTCTTACAATAAGAATGACCTTATGAAGTTCCGTAACTTTGGTAAAAAATCTCTTACAGAGCTAGAAGAGCTTGTAAATGTAAAAGGTTTGAACTTTGGTATGGATCTTTCAAAGTACAAATTAGATAAAGACTAGTAACGCAACATAGTTTGCTCCTCAAAAAGGGTTGAGCAAGATGTTTGCATAAAATAAATGTCATGAGACACGGAAAAAAAATAAACCATTTAGGACGCCAAACTGCACATAGAAAATCTATGCTTGCAAACATGGCTTGTTCTCTTATAGAGCACAAACGTATCAATACTACTGTTGCTAAAGCTAAAGCGCTTAAGCAATTTGTAGAACCTATTGTTACAAAATCTAAAGTAGATACTACTCATAATCGTCGTATCGTAATGAGTAAATTGCGTCAAAAAGATGCAGTTGCAGAATTATTTAGAGATGTTGCTGTAAAAGTAGGAGATCGTCCAGGTGGATATACTCGTATTATTAAATTAGGTAATCGTTTAGGTGATAATGCTGATATGGCAATGATCGAACTAGTAGACTACAACGAGATTTATAACTTAGGTAAGACTAAGAAAAAATCAACTCGTAGAGCTGGTAAGAAAGCTGCAACGTCAGAAGTTGATGCTCCTGCTGCAAAGAAAGAAGCTGCTCCTAAAAAAGAGACTAAAGGTTCTGATGAAGAAGAATAGACTTTTCTTTTGTATCGAATAAATTGAAAAAGGATAAGCCGTTTAGGTTTATCCTTTTTTTTATAATTATTTTTGCCATAATTCAAATCGTATTTAAATTAACAACATGAAGTATCAAACCAATCGTAAAGCAATAATACTACTCGCTGACGGAACCATTTTTTATGGTAAGGCTGTGGGGGATAAAGAGGGTACGGCCTTTGGAGAAGTATGTTTCAACACGGGAATGACTGGATATCAAGAAATTTTCACAGATCCTTCTTATTTTGGTCAATTGATGGTGACGACCAATGCTCATATAGGGAACTATGGTGGCAATAATGAAGAAACAGAATCTGGTACAGTAAAAATTTCAGGTTTAATCTGTAGAAATTTTAGTTATAACTATTCGCGCACACGAGTTGACGAATCTTTACAATCATTTTTAGATAAAAATAGTTTGTTCGCGATTTCAGATGTAGATACTCGAGCTTTAGTTGCTTACATTAGAGATAATGGAGCGATGAATGCAGTAATTTCTTCAGATGTTGAGAATATAGAAGGATTAAAGAAGCAATTAGCGGAAGTGCCTGATATGAATGGTCTTGAACTTGCTTCTAAAGTTTCTACTAAAGAGGCTTATTACTTTGGTGATGAAAATGCGTCTTATAAAGTAGCAGCTCTTGATCTCGGAATCAAGAAGAATATATTGCGAAACATGGCCTCTAGAGATATTTACGTAAAAGTGTTTCCGTACGATTCTACCTTTGAAGAGATGAATGCTTGGAATCCTGATGGTTATTTTCTATCTAACGGACCTGGAGATCCAGATCCTTTGAAGCAAGTTATTCAAACAACTCAAGACATACTGGCTGCAGATAAGCCGCTCTTCGGGATATGTTTAGGTCATCAAATCATTGCATTGGCAAATGGTATAAGTACGTTTAAAATGCATCACGGGCATAGAGGAATTAATCATCCAGTGATGAATCATACTTCAGGAAAGGGTGAAATAACATCTCAAAACCACGGATTTTCGGTAAATTATGATGAGGCTATATCAAACACCAATCTCGTAGTTACTCATCAGCATCTAAATGATAATACGGTAATGGGTCTAAAAATGAAAGATAAGGCTTGCTTTTCTGTACAATATCATCCTGAAGCAGGACCCGGTCCTAATGATGCTACTTATCTTTTTGATGAGTTTATAGGCTCTATGAAAAAGAAAACTGCTTAAAATAGTATTCAACTATTTTATTTGAACACATTAAATTTTTAGAAAATGCGGTTTTTTAATCTATGATCGTCATTAATTTCATTAGGTGAGTCGAAGTTTTAAATTATCATTAAATTAATTCTAAAGAAACCATTAGCGCATATAAATACTGGCTTTTTCAGTATATTGCTAATGCTTAAATAACTAATCAATTTTAAAATAATATGAGTATAATTATCAATATCCACGCACGTCAGATTTTAGATTCTCGTGGTAACCCTACAGTAGAGGTAGATGTTTTAACTGAAAATGGTGTGCTAGGAAGAGCTGCTGTGCCTTCAGGTGCTTCTACAGGTGAACATGAAGCTGTAGAGTTGCGTGACGGGGGTAACGATTATATGGGGAAAGGTGTTTTAAAAGCAATTGATAATGTTAATACAATAATTGCACAAGAATTACTTGGAGTTTCTGTTTTTGAACAAAATTTAATAGATCAGACAATGATCGAATTAGATGGGACACCTAATAAATCAAAATTAGGAGCAAATGCAATTCTAGGAGTTTCTTTGGCAGTAGCTAAAGCGGCAGCAAATGAGCTTAATATGCCATTATATCGTTATGTAGGTGGTGTTAGTGCAAAGACACTTCCAGTACCTATGATGAATATTATAAATGGTGGTTCTCATAGTGATGCGCCGATTGCATTTCAGGAATTTATGGTTATGCCGGTTAAAGCAGAAAGCTTTACGCATGCTATGAAAATGGGTACCGAGATTTTTCATAACTTAAAGAAAGTGCTTCACGACAGAGGTTTAAGTACTGCTGTGGGTGATGAAGGTGGTTTTGCACCTACATTAGAAGGTACCGAAGATGCAATTGAAAGTATTCAAAAGGCTGTTGAAAATGCTGGATACAAATTTGGTGATGAAGTTATGATTGCTTTAGATTGTGCTGCAGCTGAGTTCTACGTTAATGGAAAGTACGATTATACAAAATTTGAAGGAGATAAAGGTGTTATTCGCTCTAGTGAGGAACAAGCGACTTACCTTGCTGAATTAGCTGCTAAATATCCTATAATTTCTATCGAAGATGGAATGGATGAAAATGACTGGGAAGGATGGAAATCTTTAACTGAAAAAATAGGTGACAAAGTTCAGCTTGTAGGTGATGATTTATTTGTTACAAATGTTGAGCGCTTATCAAGAGGTATTGAAAATGGAATTGCAAATTCTATACTTATTAAAGTAAATCAAATAGGTACGTTAACAGAAACTATTGCTGCCGTAAATATGGCACACAATGCAGGATATACCAGTGTAATGTCGCATCGTTCTGGAGAAACAGAAGATACTACAATCTCTGATCTTGCAGTTGCATTAAATACAGGGCAAATCAAAACAGGTTCAGCTTCGCGTAGTGATCGTATGGCTAAGTACAATCAACTACTTCGTATAGAAGAAGAGTTAGGATCTGTTGCATATTTTCCTAAAATGCAAGCATTTAAAATAAAATAAATTTCACAATACTGTGATTATAAAAAGCATCCATTTTGGATGCTTTTTTTTATTCTATTTTAAATTTTACTTTGATAGCGTTGATGATTCAGTAATTTAGTATTTGATAGAATCATTAAAATTTATGGATTAAATTATTTGGTTTTTTTTAACCACGCAAGCCAGCTATTTTCTTTAATAATCTCTCTTAATTTTGTATTTTAGCAACACTTGAATTTTTTGATAATCAGCTAAAACTTATAATATAATGGCAGATAATGCTACGTTGACAATTGGGGGTAAATCCTATGAATTTCCTGTTATTACAGGTACTGAAAATGAGAATGCAATCGATATAGCTAGCTTAAGAGCAGTTACCGGAGGATATACAACTATAGATCCCGGATATAAAAATACCGGAAGTTGTGAGAGTGCAATAACATTTCTAAATGGAGAAGAAGGTATTTTGAGATATAGAGGATATTCAATTGAAGAATTAGCTGAAAAAGCATCATTTCTTGAAGTTGTTTATTTACTGATTTTTGGTGAATTACCTACCCAAAATCAATTAGATAAATTCCATAAAGATATCAAGGAAGAAAATCATGTAGATGAGGATATAAAGAAAATTCTTAACGGTTTTCCTAAGTCTGCTCATCCTATGGGCGTTTTAGCTTCTTTAACTTCGGCACTTACTGCTTTTAACCCAGGGGCAGTTAATGTAGATTCTGAAGAGGATATGTATAAAGCTATCGTTAAATTACTAGGTAAATTCCCGGTTTTAGTAGCGTGGACTATGCGTACTAAAATGAGCAAACCTCTTGATTACGGGGATGATAGTTTAGGTTATGTTGAGAATCTACATAAAATGATGTTCTCTAAACCTAATAGTGAGTATAAAGTAGATCCTTCTATTATTGAGGCTATAGACAAATTATTAATTCTTCACGCAGATCACGAGCAAAACTGTTCTACTTCTACAGTACGAATAGTAGGATCTTCACACGCGGGATTATTTGCTTCTATTTCTGCAGGTATTTCTGCATTATGGGGACCATTGCATGGTGGGGCAAATCAAGCAGTTATTGAAATGCTTGAGGCTATTAAAGCAGATGGTGGAGATACTAAGAAATATATGCAAAAGGCTAAAGACAAAGAAGATCCTTTCCGTCTTATGGGCTTTGGTCATAGAGTTTACAAGAATTTTGATCCACGGGCTAAAATTATCAAGAAAGCAGCAGATGATGTTCTTGAGAAGTTAGGTGTTGATGATGAAGTGTTAGCGATTGCAAAAGGTCTAGAAAAAGAAGCGCTTGAAGATGACTATTTTGTAAAGCGTAAACTATATCCTAATGTAGATTTTTACTCAGGTATAATCTATCGTGCACTTGGGATTCCTGTAGAAATGTTCACGGTTATGTTTGCAATGGGTCGTGTACCGGGATGGATTGCACAATGGAGAGAAATGCGATTACGCAAAGAGCCAATAGGACGCCCTCGCCAAGTGTACATAGGCGAGACGTTGAGATCATTTAAACCTATGGAAGAACGTTAGAATCTGCGGGTTCTGTATTATAAAAAGCGGGTTTTTGATTATCTTCAAGAACCCGCTTTATATTTATATAATTACGACAATTAGATTTTATGATAAAACTGAATATAAACGATGAGACCTCTCGTCTTAGGTCTGTAATACTCGGAACTGCTAAGAGCAATGGTCCTGTTCCCACCTTAGAGGAAGCATACGATCCTAAATCTATGCTATATATAAAGGCCAATACCTATCCGAAAGAGGAAGATATGCTTAGAGAAATTGAAGCAGTTGAAGAAGTCTTTAATAAATATGGCGTACAAGTGTTTAGGCCAAAATTGATTGAAAATTGCAATCAAATATTTACTAGAGACATTGGTTTTGTTATTAATGATACTTTTATCAAAGCGAATATTCTCCCCGATCGTGAAGAGGAAATTGAAGCGATTGAGCACGTACTAGCTCAGATGGATCAAAGCAAAATCATACGATTTCCTGAAGAAGCTCACATCGAAGGAGGAGATGTAATGCCAGTGGGCGATTATATATTTGTAGGTGTTTATCGTGAAGTAGACTATCCCGACTATATAATTGCACGTACTAATATGGAGGCGGTAAATCACTTGCAAAAATCATTTCCCGATAAGAAAGTGGTGTCTTTTAATCTTCGAAAATCTAATTCTAATCCGTATGAAAATGCACTTCATTTAGATTGTTGTTTTCAGCCAGTAGGTGATAAATATGCAATAATTCATAAGAACGGATTTTTAATTGAAGAGGAGTATTTGTGGCTGGTCAATCATTATGGAAAGGAAAATATTTTTGAAATAGATTCTGAGGAAATGTTTAATATGAACTCTAATATTTTTTCAATAGCTCCAGACGTTGTTATTTCAGAAAAGAATTTTACCCGACTTAATGCTTGGTTAAGAAGCAAGGGGATCACAGTTGAAGAAGTGCCTTATGCAGAAATTTCAAAGCAAGAAGGATTATTGCGATGCAGTACACTTCCACTAGTACGAGAATAAAATATTTCAATACAAAATACTGGTAAAAGGCTATGAAAATTGAAAAGTGAAACTCTACATTTGCGCAAAAAATCACAATGAAGCAAGTTACTAATACGGTATTGATGGTACGTCCTGTAGCATTTAGAATGAATGAGCAGACTGCTATAAATAACTACTTTCAAGAAGACCTAGCTCTTAAAAATGAGGAGATAAATAAAAAAGCTCAGCAAGAATTTGATCAGTTTGTTTTAAAATTAAAGTCTGTTGGTGTGAATGTGCTTGTTCTTGATGATGATAAAGAGCTTGACACTCCAGATTCAATATTTCCAAATAATTGGGTAAGTACTCACGAAAATGGGAATGTAGCCTTATATCCAATGTATGCTGAAAATAGAAGGCGAGAGCGTAGAGAAGAATTTTTTAATGTTTTAGAAGATTCAGGTTTTCAAATCAATAATATCGTTGATTACACAGAGGCCGAAGAGGAAAGTATTTTTCTTGAAGGAACCGGAAGTATAATTTTAGATCGAGTTAATGAGAAAGCTTATTGTGCACTTTCAGCTAGAGCAGATGAGGATCTATTTATAGAATTTTGTGAAGATTTTGAATTTTTACCTGTAATCTTTAATGCCTATCAAACTGTAGAGGGAAAGCGACTTCCTATATATCACACTAATGTTATGATGTGTGTGGCAGAAGAATTTTGCGTTATTTGTTTAGATAGTATTGATGACAAAAAGGAACGAAAATTTGTAATTAATCAGTTAAAGGAATCCGGTAAGGAAATTATTGCTATTTCAGAAAAACAAATGCATCAATTTGCAGGCAATTTGTTACAGGTGGTTAATGATAAAGGGGTTAACATCCTTGTAATGAGTAAAAGTGCTCATTTATCTTTAAATGATGGGCAAATAAAAAGTATCACTAAATATTGCGAAATTGTAAGCAGTGATCTAGAAACTATAGAGACTTGCGGAGGAGGAAGCGCACGTTGTATGATGGCTGAAATTTTTCTTCCTAAGGCTTAATACTACATTTTCCAGCGGTAGAGATTCAGTATCCATTTGATGATCATCCATACCATAAATAAGCTCAAAGGGAGTGATGTAATTATAAGCAGCATCTGGGCGGCTACAAGTACATCACTTCCTTCTCGAGCAAAACCTAATAGCACGAGTCCTATAGCGCTCAATGTTAATATGACGCTCCATAAAATGCGATGTTTACGTGAAGGATTCTCTGTTTTGGACGTAAAGGTGCTAAGTACATAAATGGCAGAATCTAAAGAGGTTACTAGAAATCCTATAAGTAGTATAATGATTAAGCTATTTACGATAGTTTGCAAGGGATAGTTAGAAAGAAAAATAAATAATGAGGTGAACACATTTCCAAACTCATCTGAATAACTTCCCCAATCTTCAATATGTTTAAAAGCTGAAGTTCCAAACACAGAAAACCAGAAAAAAGTACCGATTGAGGGAATAAGTAAAGCGCCTATTATAATCTCACGTATAGTTCTTCCTTTACTGATCCTAGCTATGAAAATCCCTGTAAACGGAGCCCAAGCTATCCAAAATGCCCAATAATAATAAGTCCAGTCTGTTAAGAATTGTTTCCCTGGATTATAAATTCCTATGGCAAGACTCAAAGGAATAAAATCTATTATATACCGGTAAAAAGCTATACCAAATTGTTTTACAATTTCGAATATATCTCCTTGAACGAAGACAAATAACAGAAGAGCAAGAGTAAGATAAATATTTGCCGATGATAGCCTCTTGATACCCTTATCCACACCGCTCAAAGCAGATAGTAATGAAAATATACCAATTATAATTATGAGTAAAATGATGTAATTGTAGTTCAAAACGTCTCCTAGAAGATGATCCAATCCTCCTTTAATTTGACTAGCTCCCAGTCCTACAGCTGCTACAAGGCCAAAAACAGTAGTTAGAATGGTTAAGAGATCTATTAAGAACTTTCCATTTATATACGATTTGTTTATTAATTGTTCTGAGTGAAAAACAGTACTACTGGTTAACGTGGGTCTATTAAATTTAAATACGGCCGTACCTATAGCTAATGCAAATAGTGTATAAAAAGCCCAGGCGGTGAATCCCCATTGATAAAATGTAAACTCCAGAGCTATAACTTCTCTAGATTGGCCGGTATTTATAGGAGAATTTTCAAACATATATACAGGTTCCTGTACAGCTCGTAACAAAATTCCAGCTCCCATTCCGGCACTATATAACATAGAAATCCAGGCTATTTTAGAAAAAGCCGGCTTCTCAGTCGGTTTTCCAAGTTTGTAGTTCCCCCACTTTGAAACCGCTATACCAAGCAGTAGAAATACACTTACAAGTCCCAGCACTAAATAATACTGACCGAAGATATCGCGTACTTTTAATGAGGCGCTTTTAATTAAATTATAACTTTCTGAGGTATAACTATAAAAGAAAAAGCATACTATTAATAAAATAGCAATAGATGAAAATAGGAGAAAATTGTCTTTAATTTTATGCAAAGTTTTTAGGATAAATTTTTATGCGGGTTATATGTAGCAATATTTCTAATCATACCCTCAAAAATAAAATAATGAAAGGGTAGCATACTAAACCAGTAAAGTCTTCCCCATAAACCACGTGGTCTAAAGGTGGCTGTTTGATGTAAAATATTATTGTCATCAATTTCCCAATCTAACCAAGCTTCTCCGGGAACTTTCATTTCTGCAAACAGGAGTAAACGCTTCTCTTTTTTGTCTGCGAGTAAAACTCTCCAGAAATCCAGAGAGTCACCTTCATAAAGTTCGTTTGTATGGGTACGTCCTCTACGCAAACCTACACCGCCAAAAATTTTATCTGCAAATCCGCGTATTTTCCAGAGTCTGTTTGCGTAATACCAGCCGCGATTACCGCCTATAGACCATATGTTTTCTAGAGCTTGTTCTGGGTTATCAAGTTTAATTGTCTGTCTGTCTTTGAGACATCCAAATTCTGGAACTTTTATATACTCACTTACATCTTTTCTAAACCTTCCGCTAATCATTGAATCCTTCCAGCTAGAGACTACTTGATTTTGCTCGATTTTTTCAAATGCCAGTTTGATAGCTTCAGTATAGGTGAGCGGGGTAATTTGTAGTAATTCCTGCAAACGCGTATCTCTTGTGATAACCTCTATACGCATACTGTCTACAAGATTTAAAGCGAGTTTGTAGCTTGTAGATGTGACAAAATAAAGCCAGTACGAGGAGATCTTTGGACTCATAACCGGGACATCTAGAATTGTGAGAGACAAGGATCTTATTTCCGCGTAGCGTAACATCATTTCTTTATATGAAAGAATATCTGGACCTCCAATATCAAAGGATTCATTGTAACAAGCTTCATTACCCAGCACACCTGACAGATACTGTAAGACATTACGAATAGCAATAGGCTGGCAGCGTGTAGTAACCCATTTTGGTGTAATCATAACGGGTAACTTCTCACATAAATCACGTATAATCTCAAAAGAAGAGCTTCCAGAACCCACGATAATGGCAGCTCTAAGTACCGTAAGCTTAAAATTACCTTCGTAGAGCGTATCTTCCACTTGTTTTCTCGATCTTAAATGCTTGCTTAAGTTTTCTTCGTTAACAATACCGCTTAAATAAATAACCTGCTTACAATTTGTATTTTTTAAATAGGTATTGAAATTACGTGCTGAAAGTTCTTCTTTTTCATCAAAATCTGATGTTGAAGAGGTCATAGAATGGATGAGATAATAGGCGGCATCAATATCTTCGGGTAATTTTGAAACCTCTGGTTTTTGTAAAAAATCGATTTCAATTACAGTAATGCGCTCTAACATACGCGCATTTACAGAAAGTCTATTTTTGTCTCGCACAGCACAGACAATCTCGTGTCCTTGTTCTAAAAGTAACGGTAAGAGACGCATACCTATATAGCCGTTAGCGCCGGTAAGTAAGATTTTCATAGGTATGTTTTAATATGAATAATTTTGAGATATTACATTCCTTCCGGAAGTTGAGGAAGGTTTTCTGCTTTATAATCAAGTATTTTTTTAATAAAGTTATGCGTGGCTTTATCCGTTGCGAGAGCCCTAATTTTTATAAAATAGTTATCTCTATAAATGCTGTACTCTTCAGCTTTGCCCTTATACAAGTGCAATTTGTAATACGGTATGATTAGAGCATAGGATTCTAATAACGATCGAAAACCTACGATTATACCTTTTGGTCGCATTTCAATATTACAAGTATTTAGGTAACTATCTAATATTAATAGGTTATGAATTTCTATACTTGTGCTTGTAATAAATAATTTTGAAGAACCTATGCCGCGCATTTTTAAGCGTTCACGAATTGTAAATGGTGGACCTACTTCATTAATAATTTTTCTTTTTACTTCTGGATTGTTATAAGAAACATTGAGCAACATCTTTTCTTTTAAAGATACAGGTTTGTGAAGAATAATTTACTCTAATTATTAGGATTGCTTTCTTCGGAAACCAGACAACACCAGATTAGCATTTTACTTTGGTAAAGGCTGTATTTGCTTATCTTTGCGGGTTCAGAAATAAAGCTCATGAATTTATCACAAAAAATTAGTCAGGCAGTTAAAGATGCTGTTAGGAATATATATAACGCAGAATTACTAGAGGTAGAATTGCAGCCTACTCGTAAGGATTTTGAAGGCGATTTAACGGTAGTTGTATTTCCGATCTTAAGAGTGGCAAAAGGCAATCCTGTTATTATTGGTGAGCAAATAGGAAAGTTTTTGAAAGAAAATATTTCAGAAGTTTCTGATTTTAATGTGGTTAAAGGTTTTTTAAATCTGGTTATTTCCGATGAATATTATCTTGAGTTTTTCAATAGTATAAAATCTATAGAAAACTATGGGCATAAACCAGCTACAGGCAATGCGGTTATGGTGGAGTATTCATCCCCTAACACAAACAAGCCACTTCATTTAGGACACGTACGTAATAATCTTCTAGGTTATTCGGTAGCTGAAATTATTAAAGCTTCAGGAAAGAAGGTTTATAAAACACAAATTATTAATGATCGCGGAATTCATATTTGTAAGAGTATGTTAGCCTGGAAAAAATTTGGAGCAAATGAAACTCCAGAAAGCAGCGGTCTAAAAGGAGATAAGCTTGTAGGGAATTACTACGTAAAATTTGATAAGGCTTATAAAGAAGAGCAGTCGTATCTAGTAGCACAAGGAAAAACACAAGAAGAAGCAGAGAAACAAGCTCCGTTACTTTTAGAAGCTCAAGATATGCTCCGTAAATGGGAGGCAGGTGATGAAGAAGTGGTTTCACTGTGGAAAATGATGAACGGCTGGGTATACGAGGGTTTTGAGCAAACCTACCAAAATCTAGGGGTTGATTTTGATAGTTATTATTTTGAGAGTAATACCTATTTATTAGGAAAAGACAATATTGAAGAAGGCCTAAAAAAAGGTGTTTTTTATAGAAAAGAAGATGGCTCAGTTTGGTGTGATCTTACTGAAGATGGTCTTGATGAGAAAATCGTACTGCGTAGTGATGGGACTTCTGTATATATGACTCAGGATATAGGTACTGCCATACAACGTGTAAAAGATCATCCCGATGTAGGTGGCATGATTTATACCGTGGGTAATGAACAGGATTATCATTTTAAAGTATTGTTTTTAATTTTGAAGAAACTAGGTTATGAATGGGCTGAAAACCTATACCATTTAAGCTACGGCATGGTGGATTTACCTAGCGGAAAAATGAAAAGCAGAGAAGGGACCGTTGTTGATGCAGATGATTTAATTGCAGAAATGGCCAGCACTGCCGGAAATATTGCAGAAGAGCTAGGTAAGCTAGATGGGTATAGTGATGATGAAAAGCAGGAGCTTTATAAAATGATAGGATTAGGTGCACTCAAATATTATATTTTGAAAGTGGATCCTAAAAAACGCATACTATTTAACCCGGAAGAATCTGTAGATTTTCAGGGGAATACAGGTCCTTTTATTCAGTATACTTATGCGCGTATACAATCTATTTTACGAAAAGCTATAGATACTGGGGTTCCGCTAGATGCAGATCATAAAGAACTACATATAAAAGAAAAGGAACTTATTAAGCAAATAGCTTTATATCCTGAAACAGTACAACTGGCTGCAGAAAATCAAAGTCCGGCGCTTATAGCCAACTATACCTATGATTTAGTAAAAGAATTTAATTCATTTTACCAGCAGGTTTCAATATTAGGAGCAGACTCTGATAGTGAAAAGAGTTTCAGAGTTGCACTTTCTAAGAAGGTGAGTGATGTAATTGCAGCTGCTTTTGGATTACTTGGGATTGAAGTTCCCGAGCGTATGTAAATAATAAAATAATGCACTGCATTTTAAGAGTATTGTTTATTGGATAATTGAGAAACAAATTGTTCTAATAATCTACTTGATCTTGTAGTATTAATATGTGAAGAATACCCATTGAGAATAATGAGTTTATTGAGTTTAAACAATGTATTTCAGAATACAAATAAACCTTTACTGTCATATTCTAAATCATTAAATTTGCAGTCTTAATTGAATACCTATGTTTGATAATTTAAGTGATAAGTTAGATAAGGCGATGCACGTGCTTAAGGGGCACGGTCAGATTACAGAAGTAAACGTAGCCGAAACCCTAAAAGAAATTCGTCGTGCGCTCGTAGATGCCGATGTTAACTATAAGATTGCCAAAGATTTTACCAGTACGGTAAAAGAGAAAGCATTAGGTCAAGATGTTTTGACGGCTCTTAAGCCAGGTCAATTAATGACCAAGCTTGTTAAAGATGAACTTACAGCTTTAATGGGTGGTGATGCTGAAGGAATTAATCTTTCTGGGAATCCATCTGTTATATTAATGTCTGGTTTGCAGGGTAGTGGTAAGACAACATTTTCTGGAAAATTAGCAAATTATCTAAAAACCAAAAAAACTAAAAAACCGTTACTAGTTGCTTGTGATGTGTATCGTCCTGCGGCAATTGATCAGCTTCACGTAGTAGGTGATCAAATAGGCGTTGAGGTCTATTCTAATAGAGAAGAGAAAGACCCTGTTAAAATTTCGCAAGCTGGTATTGCTCACGCAAAGGCTAATGGATTTAATGTGGTGATTATAGATACGGCAGGTCGACTGGCAGTTGATCAAGCTATGATGAATGAGATTGAGGCCGTTCATAAAGCAATACAACCGCAAGAGACGCTTTTTGTAGTTGATTCTATGACGGGGCAAGATGCTGTGAATACTGCTAAGGCATTTAATGATATTCTAAATTTTGATGGGGTTATCTTAACAAAATTAGATGGTGATACCAGAGGTGGTGCAGCCTTATCAATAAAAACGGTTGTAGATAAGCCTATTAAATTTATAGGTACGGGTGAAAAAATGGAAGCGATAGATGTGTTCTATCCTTCACGTATGGCAGACCGTATTTTGGGAATGGGAGATGTTATCTCTCTGGTAGAGCGTGCACAAGAGCAGTTTGATGAAGACGAGGCGCGTAAACTTCAGAAGAAAATCGCTAAAAATCAATTTGGGTTTGACGATTTCTTAAAACAAATTCAGCAGATTAAGAAAATGGGTAATATGAAAGATCTTATCGGGATGATTCCCGGGGCTGGTAAAGCTTTAAAAGGTCTTGATATTGATGATGACGCCTTTAAAGGAATAGAAGCAATCATTCACAGTATGACTCAAGAAGAACGTACGCAACCTTCAATAATTAATAGTAGTCGTAAAAAACGTATAAGTAAAGGTTCTGGAACATCTGTACAGGAGGTAAACCAATTATTAAAACAGTTTACTCAGATGAGTAAAATGATGAAAATGATGCAAGGTGGAGGCGGAGCCAAAATGATGCAAATGATGAATAATATGCGCTAAGAATGTTTATAGCTCTATTTACAATAGGGTGAAAATGTTACTAGCTCAAATGCCAAATTTTAATTATACCATGACAATCTTAGACGGAAAGAAAACCAGTGACGATTTAAAAAATGAAATTGCTGCTGAGGTTAAAGCTATGAAAGAAAGAGGAGAGAAAGTTCCTCACCTTGCCGCTGTTTTAGTAGGTACTGATGGAGCTAGTCTTACTTATGTAGGTAGCAAAGTACGTTCTTGTGAGCGTATTGGCTTTGAATCTACTCTAATCAAACTAGCGGAAGAAACTACCGAAGATGAGTTATTAAATCAAATTGAGGCATTAAATAATAATCCTGAAATTGATGGTTATATTGTACAGCTGCCATTACCAAAACATATTGATGAGCAAAAAGTCTTACTAGCTGTAGACCCCGATAAGGATGTAGATGGTTTTCATCCTACAAATTTTGGGAAAATGGCTCAAGATATGCCGGTTTTTATCCCTGCTACTCCTTTTGGAATAATGGAATTATTAAAGCGGTACCAGGTTCCTACCGAAGGTAAACATACTGTAGTTATAGGACGTAGCCATATTGTGGGGCGACCTATGAGTATTTTAATGTCTCAAAAAGGGAATCCAGGAAACAGTACCGTGACTTTAGCGCATAGTCGCACACAAAATTTAAAAGAAATAACACTACAGGCAGATATTATAATTACGGCATTAGGAGTTCCTGAATTTTTAAAAGCAGATATGGTAAAAGAGGGTGTTACCGTGATAGATGTGGGAATTACAAGAGTTGATGATGCTTCAAAAGAGCGTGGTTATCGTCTTACAGGTGACGTAGATTTTGAAGCGGTAAGTAAAAAAGCAGAGTTTATTACTCCTGTGCCTGGTGGTGTAGGACCTATGACTATTGCGATGTTATTAAAAAATACATTACTTGCAAGAGCAAGACACAATGAGCTTCAAGCGTAAACGTCTGTAGTTTTAAGCATAAAAAAAGAGGTCAATTTTGGCCTCTTTTTTTATGCTTAAATATTTTCTATTTTAATAAATGTCTGGCGCCAAGAGCAGCACCTATAATACCGGCGTGATTTCTCGTATGGGCTGCCATTATAGGAATATCTGTTTTAAGATATTTTATATACTCATCAAGATTTTTACTGGCTCCACCACCAATGATAATAAGTTCGGGCTGACTTATCTGACTTACTAACTGAATAAATTTATTGAAACGTTTGCCCCATTTTTTGAAGCTCATTCCGTTGTCTAAACGTACCCGACGAGACGAAAACTTTTCAATTGTCGTATTCTTTTTATACTGCATTTGACCCAATTCAAAATTGGGAATAAGTTCGCCATTGAAGAAAACTCCACTTCCTATTCCAGTTCCTATAGTTACTGTTATAACAAGACCTTTAACACCTTTGCCAACTCCAAACTCCATTTCTGCAAGACCGGCTGCATCTGCATCATTGATGACATTCACAGGTAATCCTATTTTCTGCGATATCATATCATCAACTTGTAAACCTAGCCACGACTTATCAAGATTTCCGTGTTCTAGTGCTTTCCCTTTATGAATTACCGTAGGAAACCCTACACCTACCACACCTTTCCAGTCCCAGTATTTTACAACCTCTGCGATTGTATTTACCATTGCTATAGGTTCACGAGGGAAGGGAGTATCTAGTCTAAATCTATCGCCTAAGTATTTTTCTTGTTCGAGATCAACAGGGACACCTTTTATCCCAGATCCTCCAACATCAACTCCCAGAATTTCCATATGTATTTGTATGCTTAATTATAAAATTGTTTAAAAAGCTATATGCTTTTTAAGCTGTTTGCAATTTGAAGAGGCAATTTATTGAAAAAGCATAAAAAGAAGTAAGAGAATGCAGAAAATATATTTGCGGTTAGAATTTTTCACATCTGGTAATTTTGATGCTAGTAAAAATATACAGAGGTGGAAGGATATTAAATTATAAAGCAAAGTCAACTATCTATTATAGGTAGTGACTTTGCTTTGTAACTTGGATAAAATATCCTTTAAGTTTCAGTATTAAAAAGCGAAACTCAGTTTAATTAATTTTTAAGCTTCCGAAGATTTTATAATCAGCTCATCATCATCAATATCGCTTTCAGAATCTCCATATTCCTGTTTGTAAATTTTGACAATTAGTAGGAACAGACTTATAAGAAGCGGACCAAAAATTAATCCTATAAAACCAAATAACGGTACACCTACAATAACACCAATAAGTGTTACAAGTGGGTGAACATTTGCTAATCGCTCTAAGACATATAATCGAATAATATTATCTGTAGAACCTACCACCACAATCCCATAGATAGCGATGCCCACAGCTTGAAGATTATCTCCACTAGCAATCATAAGTATAACAACGGGAACAATCCCTAGTAACGTCCCTACAAAAGGAATCATACTACCTATCGCAGTAATAACAAACCAGAAAAAAGGATCGGGTACACCAAAAATTAAAAAGCCTATTAAAGCGACAATTCCTTGTGCCAGAGCAACAAGTGGAATTCCTAAAGCATTGCTTTTTACCATAGCTACGCATTCTTCTCCTATACGTTCTATATTAGGCTTAGCAAGTGGTATAAATGCATATAAAGAATGTCTAAGTTCTTTCCGGTTAATAAGCATATAGTATAGCATAAAATACATAATACCTATTGCTATAAAAACATTGAATGTTCCGCCGGCAAAATTTTGAAGATTAGTCGACACCCAAGTTGTGATTGAGTTGGTGTCAATAGAATCACTTGCTTTATAACCTAAATCATCTTCCCAAACTCCTACTTGATCTTTAACGGCTTGAATTACGCGTTCAGAATTTTTTACTGCTTTACCTATTTTGTTAGTAAGCATTAAAACAGTTAGACCTATAGGAACAAGGATAATTATAAATGATGCTAGCATAGCAAGACCGGCCGCAAGGCCCTTTTTCCAGCCACGTTTAATTAGTTTTTTTACCGGTTTACGCATTAGAACGTAAAGGGTAATTGCTCCTAGTACACCAGATAAATAAGGAGTCATCTCCTCAATTATAAGTACAAATAAAAATAGAATAAGCAGAATTAAAAAAAGCTGCCTTACCAGTTCTGGTTTTAGTTTATTCATTTTGCAAAAAGTTGAGACATATCTTTAAAGCTTTTAAATTCCAGAGCATTACCACATGGGTCATAAAAAAACATAGTGGCTTGCTCACCTACTTGACCTTCAAAGCGTATATAAGGCTCAATAGCAAATGAAACATTTTTATTTGTGAGTTGGTCAGCAAATTTTTCAAATACCTCCCAGTCTAATACTACTCCAAAATGAGGAACTGGAACATGCTTGCCATCAACTTCGTTATGGTGTGTAGCACCTGTCTGTTCTTTAGGTTTGTAATGAATTACTAATTGATGTCCAAAGAAGTCAAAATCGACCCATTCATCAGTACTACGTCCTTCTGAAAGTTCGAGAACATCTCGATAAAATAAGCGGGCTTTTTGTACATCATCAACAGGGATTGCTAAGTGAAACGGAGAAGGCATTATGGGTTGTATTTAAGGTTAGTTATTTCGAAGCGCTTTGATGAGTTCTTTCTTATTCATTTTAGATCTGCCATCAATGCCTACTTTCTTAGCTTGCTCATAAAGATCTTTCTTGGTGCGCTCTTCATATTTTTCAGATTTGCCACCTTTCTCGCCAGAATTTGATGTATTTGCTATGCGAGCAGATTTTTCTTTACTGTAACCTTGATCTCGTAATGCTTCGTACTGTTTTTCATTTTTAACAGATGGAATTTTTTCTGCCATAATTTGAGTTTTTGAAGATTCATCTAAAATTAGGTCGAAAATCTCATTTGGCAGGCATACTTAACACAGGTTTAATTTTTAGCAGCAGCGGTTTACTGTATGCGTCGTCTGGGGCCACTAGGCTTAGGTGTAGCGCCATCTCCTGCGATGTATTCTTTAGAGCTGTTAATGAGTAGCTCATTTAAATCATTGAGCTCTGTTTTAGTAAATTCTCTATACTTACCTACACCTACATCAAGATGTATGTTCATAATACGCACTCTTTTTAACCGAGTTACATTATAACCAAGGTGCTCACACATACGACGAATCTGTCTGTTTAATCCTTGAGTAAGTATAATTTTGAATCTATTTTTTCCCAGCTGTGTAACTTCACATTTACGCGTAATGGTATCAAGGATAGGAACTCCGCCGGCCATACTATTTACAAATGAAGCGGTAACAGGTTTATCTACTTCAACTATATATTCTTTATCGTGATTATTACGTGCACGTAAAATTTTATTTACGATATCCCCATCATTAGTTAAGAATATAAGACCTTCACTAGCTTTATCTAATCTGCCTATAGGGAAAATACGTGTTGGGTAATTTATATAATCGATAATATTGTCTTTTTCTACTCGAGTATCTGTTGTGCAAACAATGCCTACCGGTTTATTAAAAATCAGGTATACAGGAGCATCTTGTTTCTCACCTACCAGTTTACCATTTACACGTATCTCATCAGCGGCACTCACTTTTGTACCCATCTCAGGAACACTACCGTTTACCGTTATACGGCCGGCATCAATAAGTTTATCTGCTTCACGTCTTGAACAAAAACCTACCTCACTGAGGTATTTGTTTATTCTTGTTTTAATAGGTTCTTCCATAATTGTAAATGTATAGCGTTTGCGATGAAGATTAGCGTTTTAAAAAGTCAACAATTTGATCATTAACTTTAGGGTCGTAAAGCGAGTGATTAAGTCCTTTAGTTTCTATAAATTCTGAATTTTTATAGGTCGCATGAATAGATTTTGATCCTGAAAACGGAGTGATAGTATCATCCATATCGTGAATTATTAATGCCGGAGTTTTAATATTTTTCGCAAACACCGAAGATGAAAAATCTGCAGTCTTAAAGTTAAAACGTTTTTGAAAGTAATTTTCCAGCGCTTGCATAACGCGGTCATTCAGTTTTAAAATACGCTGATAATCAATAAGAATACTATCTAATCGATCTGGAGCACCTAAAACAACCAGCTTTTCAGGTTTATAAGTGTCTGTTTGTGATTGATTGAATAAAACGGTCATAGCGCCTATTGAGTGTCCTATCATATAATCGGGTTGATAGCGTACTAGAACTTCACTTAATACTTCGTGATAAATAGGAACATATAAATATTTACCTGTGCTGTAACCGTGGGCAGGAGCGTCAAAAGCTATTATGGTATAATTCTCACTCTTAAGTCTGCCTATCATTTCTTTCCAACGATGCGAATGACTTTCCCAACCGTGCACAAGTAAAATAGTTTTCTTTCCGCCTTCCCATTTATAGGGTTGTATTTTTAGATTATTTATTTCTATTGCAGGCTCGAGATTAGGTTTTAAAAAACCTTCATGATGAGGTCCTATTTTGCCGCGTCTAGGTTTACTAAATATTTTAAAAGCCTTTTTAGCAGCAGCTTGAGGACTAATAATTGCTAATGTATTAACGTAGTTTCCTAATATTTTAGGAAGCATTTTTACTAAATATTTATTCATAAAAAAACCCTCTTTTATAGAGGGTCAAATATACGGGTTATGAGATTTCTAACGTTTGTTTTCAGTGTCAATCACATCGGTGTCCTTTCTATATTTCAGTAATGATATACCAGATAAAAAGAAAACTCCTCCTAATATAGCCATTGCCCAGGGACTTAAACCCGTGCTTAAACTTCCAAATATACCTAGAACTCCTACCACAAGTGCAATTGCTCCTCCTATCACCATTACTAATGCTAAAATCTTAATCATAATAAATAATCTAAGTTATGAATCAAAAGTAATAGAATGATTATTAGATCTATAAATGATTAACGCTCCTTTAGCTAAGAATTAGTAAATATTAGTAAAAAAGCTACACTTCTTCTCTGTGAACCTTTTTAAAGTGAAAAGCTGGTTTACAGATTGATAGATAGGTGCAAGGTTCTGAAAACGGATTACTGTATTGCACGCGTGTACCGGCAATTATTTTAATCGATTGACCTGCCTCAAGTAGTATACTTTCATCGTCAATTATAAACATCTTCTTGCCTGAAATTATAAAGGTGTACTCATCAAATTCTGGAGTTTGAAAAGGTTCGCTCCAATTTGCTGGAGCAATCATATGAGCAATGCTTATTTCCGTATTACCATCGCTGGCATTACCAAAATGTTCCCCTATATATTTACCATCTGTGGTAGGTACTACAAAAGGATTTTTCTGTACCAGATAACGCTCTTTTTTCATTTTTCTATTTTGAATTGGTTATTACCAGCCAATCATAAAATATTTAATTTTTGCAGAATCGGGAATTTCGGCTTGGGATACTTTGGCATCCATATCAAAGCGTAATTCACCGGCAAGTTCTTTTCTGTCGATGGTAAAGTAAGCATTTATCTCATCTACAAATACCACTACACTGCTTATCAAAGTTTCAATACGCGATATCTCATAAGCATCAGATATATCTTTAAACGTACTGTTTAAATTAATGCCTTCCTGCGTTGTATACCGTTCATCAAATATTTGTACAGTTCTTATAGTTTTTGGTTGGTTGTCTTTTACTGGCATCAAGCTTAATAATTGAGCGCCTCCTTTTTCATAAATTTCAATAGCATTAACATTCAGCTCTTCGCTTAATCCTGAATTTTGATCTACAACACTGTCATTTTCAAAAATTGTTTTGAGTTCATCTAGAGTTGTATTCTTTGTAAGTGGTCCCACGCTATCTGGAGTTACTTCATAGGGTTTGTCTGAATCACACGATACCAGAATAAGATTTGCGATAAGAGTTAAGAGTAATAAACGTTTCATATATTATTTAAATGTTAGGTTGTTATTTAATCATTTTTCCCAAGATACCTAATACACCACGTATAACAGTGGCACTAGTAAGAACCTTTAAGATTGCTTTTTCAGTTGCGCTACTTTTTGATGAAGTACGTGTGCTTCTTTTAACTGTTGCACGCTCTTCTTTAGCTTTTTCTTTTACCTCCTCACTTTCAGCTTTTTTTATTTTTGCTGTTAACATTTCGTATGCGCTTTCTCGATCTATTGAGTTATTATATTTTGGAGCCAAAACAGATTTTTTGTAAAGATCGTCTAGTTCTTGATTTGTCAAAATATCCATTCGGGACATAGGTGCACGCATCATTGTTGCAGCGAGTGGAGTAGGACGCCCCTTCTCGTCAAGAGCAGAAACTAATGCTTCACCGGTTCCCAATGAAGTTAAAACTTCTTTAGTATCATAATATTCAGAATCGGGATAGTTCTCTGCAGTAAGCTTAATAGCTTTACGGTCTTTAGCCGTAAATGCCCGAAGCGCATGTTGTATTTTTAAACCTAACTGACTTAAAACACCTTCTGGAACATCGGTGGGGTTTTGAGTAACAAAATAAAGACCAACTCCTTTACTGCGTATTAGTTTTACAATACTTTCTATTTGGCTATGTAGCGCTTTAGAAGCTTCTTTAAAAATCAAATGAGCTTCATCAATAAAAATTACAAGTTCAGGACGCTCACTATCTCCTCGCTCAGGAAAAGTACTATAAATCTCTGCAAGTAAACTCAACATAAAAGTTGAGAAAAGTTGGGGACGATCTTGAATATCTGTAAGCCGAATAATATTAATTTTTCCTCTTCCGGTCTCATCGAGTTTCAGCAAATCATCAACTTCAAAAGATTTCTCTCCAAAAAAGATGTCTCCTCCTTGCTGTTCTAGTTGAACAATCTTGCGCAATATGGCACCTGCCGAAGCAGTAGAAATTCTACCGTATAAATCTTGAATTTCTTCTTTGCCTTCATCTGTAGCATATTGAAGAACCTTTTTAAAATCTTTCAGGTCTAATAGAGGTAAACTCTTGTCATCACAATATTTAAATAGAATTGCAATTATCCCTGATTGCGCATTAGATGCATCCATTATACGTGAAAAAAGTACAGGTCCAAACTCACTTACAGTGGCTCTTAACCGAACGCCATTCTGCTCAGAAATCGTAAGTAATTCTACTGGGAAATCTTTAGGTGTATAGGGTAAACCTATTTTTTGATGTCGTTCATAAATTTTAGGATGATTAGAACCTGCTTTGGCAATTCCGCTTAAATCACCTTTCATATCCATCAATAGAACCGGAACACCTTTTTCTGAAAGATTTTCTGCAAGAATCTGTAAGGTTTTTGTCTTACCGGTACCGGTTGCTCCTGCAATGAGACCATGCCGATTTAAAGTACGCAAAGGAATCTTAATATGTGCATCTGTAATGGTTTGACCATTAAGCATTGCGCCTCCTACAGTGATGTATTCGCCCTTAAACGTATTGCCTGTGACGATATGCTCTCTAAAAGCTTCGGTATCCATAAATTGAAATTTGGCTAAAAATAAGGATTAATACAAGAAATAGGAGATGTGTAGATGTATAAAAATAGGTTCTAATTTTTGAGTTGTTTGCATATTAAAATAAGACTGTCAAGCTTTGGCAACGATTTTATTGAGGCGTATCTTTGCAGCTTATGACAAAAGAAGCAACAGCAAACCGGGTAAAGCTGGGAGAATTACTTCCGCTGATGGAAGAATTTTATACAATTCAAGGTGAAGGAGCGCACACTGGGACGCCTGCATATTTTATACGTGTAGGTGGTTGTGATGTAGGATGTCACTGGTGTGATGTAAAAGAAAGCTGGGATGCTGCAATTCATCCACCTACAGAAGCAACTGCGATTGTTGCAAATGCTGTAAAATATAGTAAAACGATTGTAATAACAGGTGGAGAGCCGCTTATGTGGGATATGCGACATCTTACCAGTTTGCTTAAAGCTGAAGGTTTAAAAGTTCATATTGAAACGTCTGGAGCTTATGAGTTGAGTGGAGAATGGGATTGGATCTGTTTGTCTCCAAAAAAGCGAATGCTTCCGAAACCACGTATATATAAAGAAGCGCACGAACTTAAAGTGATTATTTTTAATAAATCTGATTTTGCCTTTGCTGAAGAACATGCAGCAATGATTAACGAGAATTGCGAATTATACTTGCAGTCAGAATGGAGTGTAAGAGATAAAATGACACCGCTCATTGTTGATTATGTAATGGCTAATCCTAAATGGAAAATAAGTCTGCAGACTCATAAATATTTAAATATACCCTAATAAAAAAAAGGCTTTCAGTTTATGAAAGCCTTTTTTAATCTATATATATTCTATTATTCTACTTCTTCTACGGGTACTTGTATATAAGAGTCATCCCATCCTAAAAACATATCAGATCCTGCTTCAGTAGGTTGAAATGAGATTGAAAAAGACTCGATAGGCGCCGCAGTTTTGCGGGCTGGTGTAGTAATACGTAATAAATCGCGTTCTTGTTTGTAGCCATAGGCTCCCCAAGTGTCAAGATCCTTATTTAATATTACCGTCCATTCTTTTTCTCCAGGTATTGTAAACAACGTATAGGTGCCTGCAGCCACTTTTTTGTCTCCAAGCATCATATCTTTATAAAATTTTATTTCTGTTGATTCATTAGCACCGGTTCGCCATATTTCTCCGTACTTCTGTATTCCGTCCTTAGCAGCAAAAACATCGCGACCTTTACGTTGCGGTCTGCTATAAATAACCCGTACACGCGGTGCTTTATCTTGCCCTCTAAACATTGCGATGTCTAACGGACTTTTATCTAACTCACTAAATTTTTGAGCATTAAGTGAATTGCCCATTACTAAAAAGGTAAGCAGGAAGCTGCTAATTATAAGAGATTTCATTAAAAATTTTATTTATGTTGGATTTATATATTCTCACAAATGTACAATGGGTATAAGATTAGGTTTGTTAATGGTTTATTAAAAGAAGTGAGATTTCTATTTTAAATTTAAAGTGCAATTTTTCATAAAATACAATTACATATAAATAGTTTATCGACTTTTGAAGTTAACGTATGTAAGCATAATATAGTTTTGTGTTTGTGAATTAGAATTGAATAGGCATCTTTGAACTATCAAATTAAAACAATACGATTATGTGCGGGATAGTATGTGCCTATGAATTAAAGCAATCATCTGAAGTCTTAAGACCTCAGTTGCTAGAGATGTCAAAAAAAATACGTCATCGTGGTCCAGATTGGAATGGAGTTTATGCAGACGAAAAAGCAATATTAGCTCATGAGCGTTTATCTATAGTTGATCCTGCTTCTGGTAAGCAGCCGCTATTGAGTCCTGATGGTAAACTTGTACTAGCAGCCAATGGCGAAATTTATAATCATCAGAAATTACGCAAGCAGTTTGAGGGGAGTTATAACTTTCAAACCGAATCAGATTGTGAAGTAATACTTGCATTATATCAAGAAAAAGGACCTGATTTTCTAGATGAGCTGAATGGTATTTTTGCTTTTTCACTATATGATGCAGAGAAGGATGAGTATTTTATAGCTCGTGATCATATGGGTATTATACCACTTTATATGGGTTGGGATGAGCACGGTACTTTTTACGTAGCTTCAGAACTTAAAGCATTAGAAGGTACTTGTACTAAAATTAAATTGTTTCCTCCAGGTCATTATCTACATAGTGCTGATGGTGAATTGCGACAGTGGTATAAGCGCGATTGGATGGAGTATGAAGCAGTAAAAGAGAATGAAACAAGCATAGAAAAATTAAGAGATGCTCTTGAAGCAGCTGTGCACCGTCAACTTATGTCTGACGTGCCTTATGGAGTTTTACTTTCGGGAGGATTAGATTCTTCGATCACCTCTGCAGTCGCTAAAAAATATGCAGAAAAACGTATCGAATCTGGAGATACAGACGGTGCTTGGTGGCCTCGATTACATTCCTTCTCTGTAGGTTTGGAAGGTTCGCCAGATTTAGCAGCAGCTCAGAAAGTTGCAGATCATATAGGTACTGTACATCATGAAATAAAATTTACGATACAGGAAGGACTTGATGCAATAAAAGATGTAATCTATAACTTGGAGACTTATGATATTACAACGATTAGAGCTTCTACGCCGATGTATCTCATGGCCCGTGTAATAAAATCAATGGGTGTTAAGATGGTGCTTTCGGGCGAGGGTGCAGATGAAGTTTTTGGAGGATATCTATATTTTCATAAGGCGCCTAATGCTCAGGAATTTCACGAAGAGACTGTGCGAAAACTAGGTAAGCTTCATATGTATGACTGCCTAAGAGCAAATAAATCACTAGCCGCTTGGGGGATTGAAGGTCGGGTTCCATTCTTAGATAAAGAATTTATGGATGTAGCTATGCGAATTAACCCACAAGACAAAATGATTAATGGTGAGCGTATGGAAAAATGGGTGCTTCGTAAAGCTTTTGAATCTTATTTACCAGAGAGCGTTGCGTGGAGACAAAAAGAGCAATTTTCTGACGGGGTGGGTTACAGCTGGATAGATACACTTAAAGAGGTAGCTAATGAAAAGGTGTCTGACGAGCAACTTGCAAATGCGAAATATAAATTTCCTATTCAAACACCTACAAACAAAGAAGAATACTACTACAGAAGTATTTTTACAGATCACTTCCCAAGTGACGCTGCAGCTTGGTCAGTTCCTCAGGAAGCTTCGGTTGCCTGCAGTACCAAGATTGCTTTGGAGTGGGATGAAGCATTTAAAAATATGAATGACCCATCGGGACGTGCAGTTGCTAATGTTCATTCTGATGCGTATATTAAAAAACAACTGGCTTAACAGTTGAGGTTTTACTTTTGGAGCCGCTTTCTCGATGAGAAAGCGGCTTTTTTTTGCTTAATTAAGTTGAGATCTGGGAATAACTTATTTTTGTGCTTTTTTTCACATTTTGTTGATAACTTAACGTCTTTGGCGTGGCTTTTGTCTATATATAGGGATGCGATTTTTTATATTTGTTAGCTATCAAAAAACACGACTTATTACGGGTTATTTTTTGATTTTGAGCAATAAAATTATAAAGCACATAGTTTCCGCTTTAAGAATAAACAGAACACTTAATTAAATAAATTTATATGAGCGAAGAAGCCAATAAGAAGCAATATTCGGCAGACAGCATTCAGGCGCTAGAGGGAATGGAGCACGTGCGTATGCGTCCCTCAATGTATATTGGAGATGTAGGAGTGCGTGGTTTGCACCACTTGGTTTATGAGGTTGTTGACAACTCGATAGATGAAGCTATGGCAGGTCACTGTGACGCCATAGATGTTGTTATAAATGAAAATAACTCAATATCTGTTAAAGATAATGGTCGGGGGATACCTGTTGACCTACATAAGAAAGAAGGAGTCTCTGCCTTACAGGTTGTAATGACTAAAATAGGTGCCGGAGGTAAATTTGATAAGGATTCTTATAAAGTTTCAGGAGGTCTTCACGGAGTAGGTGTAAGTTGTGTTAATGCTCTTTCAGATCATTTGCGTGCGACTGTTTATCGAGATGGGAAAATCTGGGAACAGGAATATGAGAAGGGGAAAGCGATGTACCCTGTTAAAGCTATAGGAGATACAACAGATAGAGGTACAGCTGTAACATTTCTTCCAGATCCAACGATATTTCAGCAAACAATAGAATTTAATTACGATACGCTGGCTAGTCGTATGCGTGAACTTTCTTATTTAAATAAGGGAATTACCATTACGCTAATTGATAAGCGTCGTAAAAATGACAAAGGTGAATATGATGTAGAAACTTTTCATTCTGAAGAAGGTTTGAAAGAGTTTGTACGTTTTATGGATGGTAATCGTCAGCCTATAATCGGTCATGTGATCTCAATGGAAGGTGAGAAAAATGATATTCCTGTTGAGGTAGCTATGATTTATAACGATAGCTATGCAGAAAATTTGCATTCGTATGTAAATAATATCAATACTCATGAGGGTGGTACACATTTAGCTGGTTTTAGACGTGGATTAACTACTTCTTTAAAGAAATATGCAGATGCTTCTGGATTGCTAGACAAATTGAAGTTTGACATTGCCGGAGACGATTTTAGAGAAGGTCTTACAGCAATTATTTCTGTAAAAGTTGCAGAGCCACAATTTGAGGGTCAGACTAAAACAAAATTAGGTAACAGAGAAGTGACTTCAGCGGTATCTCAAGCAGTTTCAGAAATGCTTGAAATTTATCTTGAAGAGCATCCAGACGATGCAAAAACTATTGTTCAGAAGGTAATTCTTGCAGCTCAGGCTCGTCACGCCGCTAAGAAAGCGCGTGAAATGGTACAGCGTAAAACAGTTATGAGTATAGGTGGTTTACCTGGAAAATTAGCTGACTGTTCAGAAACTGATCCTGCTGCTTGTGAAGTGTTTCTTGTCGAGGGAGATTCGGCAGGTGGTACTGCAAAAATGGGACGTGATCGTAATTTTCAAGCAATTTTACCCCTGCGTGGTAAAATTTTGAATGTTGAGAAAGCGATGCAACATAAGGTTTTTGAAAATGAAGAAATCAAAAATATTTTTACAGCTCTAGGTGTAACGATAGGTACAGAAGAAGATAGCAAGGCTTTGAATTTGTCAAAACTGCGTTATCATAAAATTGTTATTATGTGTGATGCCGATGTCGATGGTAGCCATATTGCAACTTTGATTCTTACTTTTTTCTTTAGATATATGAGAGAACTGGTTGAGGGTGGACACGTTTATATTGCTACTCCGCCATTATATCTTGTGAAAAAAGGTAAAAAAATGCGTTATGCATGGTCTGAGAAGGAGCGTGATGAGTATAATGACGCGATGGGTGGTAGTGCAGGTATACAGCGTTACAAGGGTCTTGGAGAGATGAATGCTGAGCAATTGTGGGATACTACTATGAATCCAGAATTTAGAACTTTGCGCCAAGTTACAATTGATAACGGTACAGAAGCAGATCGTATATTCTCCATGTTAATGGGAGATGAGGTTCCGCCAAGGAGAGAGTTTATTGAGAAAAATGCGATTTATGCAAATATTGATGTGTAATTTATTTTACTCTTAAAATTATAATTTAGCCTGCTTTTACTAAAGCAGGCTTTTTTTTGCGTATTAAGTTTTGATTAACAGTCGTTTTACTATTTTTGAGAGGAACCAAATCAATCAAAAAATGAAAAAAATAATACTAAGTTTTTCAATCGCATTTTGCGCTTTTACGGGGTATAGTCAGGATGACGGATTTGAATCAATTGTTAAAGCAGGGGCTGCAGACTCTAACACCCTTATGGGAGCTTATATTGCACCAGCGATGGAGGGACTTGTATATAGTATGTCTGGAGGATGGTATCATACTGCAAAAACACATAAACAATTAGGCTTTGATATTACAATAGGTTTTAATGGTGCAATTGTACCTTCTGAAAAAGAGATCTTTTTGTTGAGTCAGCTTGACTTTCAAAATAATTATACCGCTAGTTCAGATGTTACACCTACGGTAGCGGGTAATGGAGCGCCGTCTGAAATTACATTTAATACAAGCGAAGGAAATGTCACTTTTACAATGCCAGAAGGGGTAAAAGACGATCTACCTATAAATGCAGTACCGGCTCCGGCAATTCAAGCAAGTTTAGGTGTGTTTAAAAGCACAGATCTTATGGTGCGATTTGTACCCGAAGTAGGTAGCGATCACGTTAAGGGTAAACTATTTGGTGCTGGGTTTAAGCATAATATTATGCAATATTTTGGCCCTTTAGATAGGTTGCCTTTAAATGTTTCAGTTTTAGGAGCATTTACTACTATGAATGTAGATTATGATATTCAGTCTGAATCAAGTATAGATGGTTCTAATCAAGCTGCAGAATTTAAATTAAACTCCTATACAGTTCAGGGTATAGCCTCTTTAGACTTTCCTATTGTAACGGTTTATGGAGGTCTAGGATTTACTGGTGGTAAGTCTGAATTAAATGTCTTAGGTACGTATGAATATGCAACTAATGGTAGTGCAACGAATAATGCGACAATCGTGGATCCTATCAATCTATCTTACACTCCATCTAGTGTAAGAGCTTCATTAGGTGCTCGTTTGAATCTGGCATTTTTTAAGATCTTTGCAGATTATACCGTTCAAGAATATAGTAATGTAACTGCAGGCATCGCATTTAGTTTTAGGTAAAAAAAGAATCATTAATTATAACAATGACTTTCAGAGATGAAAGTCATTGTTATTTGGGTCAATTTTAAAACCTTAGTTGCTATTATACTCTTTGAGAAATTGTATTTTTGAAATGCGCAATCGTTAACGTGTAATTTTAAGGGTTGTGGTCAATCAATAATTATTCACTTAAATAAAATAGAATGAAAGTTACCGTAGTAGGAGCAGGAGCAGTAGGTGCAAGTTGTGCCGAATATATTGCTATGAAAAATTTTGCCTCAGATGTAGTTCTTTTAGATATTAAAGAAGGATTTGCTGAAGGAAAAGCAATGGATTTAATGCAAACTGCTTCATTAAATGCTTTTGATACCCGCATAACCGGTACCACTGGCGATTATTCTAAAACTGCAAATAGTGATGTTGCGGTAATTACTAGTGGAATACCTCGTAAACCAGGTATGACAAGAGAAGAATTAATAGGGATAAATGCAGGTATTGTAAAAGATGTTGCGACTAATTTAATTAAGCATTCTCCAAATGTTATAATTATAGTAGTTAGTAACCCTATGGATACGATGGCCTATTTAGTTCATAAAGCAACAGGACTTCCTAAAAATCAAATTATAGGAATGGGTGGTGCTCTTGATAGTGCACGTTTTAAATACCGTCTTGCTGAAGCATTAGAATGTCCTATTTCTGATGTAGATGGTATGGTAATAGGTGGACATAGTGATACTGGTATGATTCCACTTACACGATTAGCAACTCGTAACAGTGTTTTAGCTTCAGAATTTTTAGCTGAAGATCGTTTAGATCAAGTGCTTGAAGATACTAAGGTAGGAGGCGCTACACTTACAAAATTATTAGGAACATCAGCTTGGTATGCTCCAGGAGCAGCAGTATCGGGAATGGTACAGGCTATCGCTTGTGATCAAAAGAAAATGTTCCCTTGTTCTGTAATGTTGAATGGTGAATATGGTCTTGAAGATATATGTATAGGTGTTCCTGTACTTTTAGGAAAAAATGGTATTGAGAAAATTGTTACTATAGAATTAAGTGATGCTGAAAAAGCAAAACTTCAGGAGAGTGCAGATGCTGTACGTAAGACTAATGGATTATTAGAATTTTAAACAGCTCTAAAGTTTAAATAGAAAGCCACCTAACCGGGTGGCTTTTTTTATTTATAGCTAAAAAGGAGCAGTACTATTTAAATTTAAAAAATGAATCATTTATTCTATAAATTAAGGTGTTAGGCTCAGGAGTTTGAAAATCTTTTTGAGAGCTAAAAAATAGAGCTTTGAAAGCATGCCTTAAGTGTAATGAAATGTGCCGCATAATTTTATGGAGATAATTATTAATTTAAAATTCTTAAAATCAGGTGATTGATCATTCGTTATTCTTTATATTTTAATAACTAAAAGTTAAAGGAATCTAAAATATATTTATTGGCATTTCTGCATTGAAACCCTATATTTGCACGTTTTAAAAAATTGCCCGAAAAAAGTTCGGGTAGAATTAATAAATATTTATAGGATAATGCAGAATAAAGGACTCATACGAGTATTTGCGATTTTATTTGGGTTGGTAAGTTTGTACCAGCTTTCATTTACGTATTTTACAAATAAGGCAGAAGATGAAGCTTCGGCTTACGCAGAGCGTCAAGTATCTAATACTGTAGAAGATTATGTAGATAGACGGGGGGAAGTTGAGCGCCGTTATTTAGATTCTGTAGGAAACAATCCTATCGCATTGGGTATTACCTATAACGATGCAAAAGCAAAAGAACTAAACAAAGGTTTGGATCTTAAAGGAGGTATGAATGCTATTCTTGAGATTTCTGTAGCAGATATCTTAAGAGGTTTAAGTAATAATAGTACTGATCCTGCCTTTAATCAAGCATTAGATCAAGCGGCAGAAGCACAAAAGGATAGTCAAAATAGCTTTTTAGAAGACTTTTTTGATGCTTTTGAAGCGTTGCCGGGAGATAACAAATTAGCATCTCCAGATATATTTGCAAATACTACTCTAGGTGAGAAGGTAAACTTCAATATGAGTAATGCAGATGTTGAGCCGGTAATAAAGAAAGAGGTTGATGAATCGATCAAGTCTGCTTTTGAAGTACTGCGTAATCGTATTGATAAATTTGGTGTTACTCAACCTAATATTCAGCGTTTAGATAATCAATCAAGAATTCTTATAGAATTACCTGGTGCTACAGATATTGAGCGTGTAAAATTTCAATTAGAAAGTACTGCACAATTAGAGTTTTATAAAACACATTATGCAGCAAATGTTGCACCTTACTTATTTGAAGTAAACACGGTTCTTAAAGATCTTGTTGCTCCTGCAACTTCGGAAGAGGTTGAGGAAACTACAGCAGATTCTACGGAAACTAAAGATGATTCAATTGAAGAATTATTGGCAAGTGAAGAAGATTCAGTAAGTACAGGAAGTCAAAATAATCCATTATTTGAACTGTTTAGTTTTAATCCTGCTATTCAGCAATATGGTCAGGCTGCTGTAATTGGTTATGCGCAAGCAAAAGATACAGCTACAATTAACAGCTACTTATCAAAGCCCGAAATCGTAAGACTGCGCCCACAAGATTTGCGTTATGCAAAATTTAGATGGGGAACTGCAGAGGAAGAAACAAGCGTTGTAGGTTTATATGCATTACAGTCAGATAGAAGTGGAACTCCGGCAATGGATGGTGATGTTGTTCAGGATTCACGTCAACAATACACACAATCAGGATTGCCATCTGTAGGGATTGATTTTGAAGGTCAAGGTCCTGGTAAATGGGCAAAGTTAACGGGAGAAGTTGCAAATGAAGGTAGTGCAATTGCGATTGTTCTAGATGACGTTGTTTATTCTGCAGCAACTGCTAAAGCAGAAATTACAGGTGGTGCTACAGAGATTTCAGGTAGTTTTACAGTAACTCAAGCTCAGGATTTAGCAAACGTACTTAAGGCTGGTAAATTACCTGCTTCAGCAAAAATTATATCTTATGATGTTGTTGGTCCTTCACTAGGTCAGGAAGCGATTAATAGCGGTTTAATATCATTTGTATTAGCATTAGTACTTGTTCTTGTATGGATGGTATTCTATTATGGTAAAGCAGGTCTATTTGCAGATATCGCACTGGCAGTTAACATTCTATTTATCTTCGGAATATTAGCTGGTTTAGGTGCTGTTCTTACATTACCTGGAATTGCAGGTATTGTACTTACTATAGGTATGTCTGTAGATGCAAACGTGCTTATTTTTGAGCGTATTAAAGAAGAGCTTGCTAAAGGTAAATCTCAGAAAGATGCTATTAAGGATGGTTTTAGTAATGCACTATCTTCTATTCTTGATGCAAACATCACAACATTCCTTACTGCATTAATTTTATTCTTATTTGGTACAGGACCTATTCAAGGTTTTGCAACTACCTTAATGATAGGTATTGCTACATCTTTATTTACAGCGATTTTTGTTACACGTCTGTTTGTAGATGGTTACGGTAAAAATGGAAAATCACTAATGTTTTCTACTGCTGCAACACGTAACTTATTTACCAACTTTAATAAGGATTTCCTAGCAAAGCGAAAAATTGCTTACGTGATAAGTGGTATTCTTATAATTGTTAGTTTAATTTCTTTATTTACAAATGGTTTAGATCAAGGTGTAGATTTTGTAGGTGGTCGTAATTATACGGTGCGATTTGAGCAACCAGTAAATGCGAGTGAAGTAGAAGGTAAATTAGTAGCCGAATTAGAAAGCGCACAAGCTAAAACCTACGGTGAATCAAACCAATTAAAAATTACTACTAAGTATAGAATTAATGAAGAAGCATCAGAAGTTGATGATGATATTCAGCAGAAATTATTTACTGCATTAGGTAGTTATTTGCCATCAGATCTTACTTATGCGCAATTTGTAAAAGGTGGATCTAGTGAAGCTAAAATAGGTATTCTTGAATACAACAAAGTTGGTCCTACCATTGCAGATGATATTAAAAAAGATTCATTCAGGGCAGTTTTAGGTTCTCTAGTAGTTGTATTCTTATATATTCTTCTACGTTTTAGAAGATGGCAGTTCTCATTGGGAGCTGTTGCTGCAGTATTCCATGATGTATTAATTGTACTGGGTATATTCTCTTTAACTTATAAGTTTATGCCATTTAACATGGAAGTTGATCAGTCATTTATCGCTGCGATTCTTACAGTAATTGGATACTCGCTGAATGATACGGTGGTAGTATTTGACCGTATTAGAGAGTTTATGAAAGAATATGGTCCTACTCGCAAAATGGACTTAATCATAAATCAAGCAATTAATAGTACAATAAGCCGTACGTTAAATACATCGATGACAACTTTAATCGTTTTACTTGCAATCTTCATATTTGGAGGAGCTAGTATTATGGGCTTCATGTTTGCATTGATTGTAGGTGTGGTTGTAGGTACATACTCGTCAATCTTTATTGCTACTCCGGTTATGTATGATACTATTCAGAAGAAAGCATTAAAGCAAGAAGTAGAAGTTGAGGAAGAGCCGGTGGCTTAACTCCTAAACTTAATCAAAAAAAGAGCCGATAGTTTTAAAACTATCGGCTCTTTTTTTTTGATTCTAACTTTAATTCAAAATCTGAGTAAAGTTAAAATACAGATTGTTCGGTTTTTGTAGTGAGAAGCTCAAGAGCTTTAAGACCTAATTCTGAATTCCCTTTTGAATTTAATGGCGGACTCCAGACTGCGATGCTGTAGTATTTAGGATGCAAGGCTACAATGCCTCCGCCCACGCCACTTTTACCCGGTAAACCTACGCTAAATGCAAATTCGCCAGACTCATCATAAAACCCACAAGTGAGCATAAGAGCATTAATACGTTTGGCTAAAGTAGGATCTAAAACAGCTGCTTCTGCACTGAGATCATATTCCCCGTAGTTTAGAAATATGGTGAAGGTTTGTGCCAGTTGCTTGCAATTCATAGCAATGGAGCATTGATGAAAATAGAAATCAAGAACCTCATTTACATCATTCTTTATATTGCCAAAATCTTTCATTAAATGTGTCAAAGACGCATTGCGGAATTTATGTTCCATCTCAGATTCGGCAACTTTGGTATTGTATTGAATAGTTTGATCTTCTGCAAGGTCTCTAACGTATTGCAAAAAATCTACCTTCGGATTTTTAAGTTCAGAAATTAAAATATCTGCAACAACAAGCGCTCCGGCATTAATAAATGGATTGCGAGGAATTCCCTTTTCATATTCGAGCTGTACGAGTGAATTAAAAGGATCTCCTGAAGGTTCAACACCTATGCGTGTCCACATATGATTTCCGATTAATTTTAAAGCTAATGAAAGGCTAAGTACCTTTGATATACTTTGTATAGAAAATGTCTCTAACGCATCACCCACAGAGTAACCCTGACCATCTGTACACTGAAGATAAATTCCAAATTTATCAGGTTGTACATTTCCGAGTTCAGGAATATAGGTGGCTACTTTTCCAGAGCCTTCAATTAATCCTATTTCAGCACTTATTTCATCAAGAACTTTTTGATAATCCATTTAGTTACGTGTCCAGCTTATTGAATCTCCCTCTGTAATAGTATGCAATTTTGCAAATCCTGCGTTTGTTTCCAGAACATAAGTCACAGGGACTTGAGAAGGTAAGTTTGATTCATCAAGAGGCATCGCATTTTCTATAATTGTTGCAATAGATTTCTCTTTTGTGATAAAGAATAAGTCTAGAGGTATGTACGTATTCTTCATATAAAAATTATGAGGGCGCTCATCATTAAATATAAAAAGCATCGCTTGGTTGCCTTCCATAGATTCTCTATACATCAAACCTGTTGATGTCTCGTATTCTGTCTCAGCAAATTCTACATCGAGATCTATAATAGTACTATCGTTCTTAAATATTTTTAACTCCCCCTCTTTAGTGAAAGTAATAGGAGCTTGATCTAGCGATTCTCCTTCTGAGTTACTTTCTTCTTTGCACGAATAAAAGATGCATAGAAAAGATAAAATATATAAGAATTTATAGACTTTCATAATCTTAATATTGAGGGTTTTGCTTTTGATTTAGACCGCGTACTATTAAGAAAATACCAATAAGTATAAATGGAACGCTCAATATTTGACCCGTATTTAATCCAAATACCCAATTTTCTCTACCTTCTACTTGAGCCCTTTTGAAGAATTCTACTATAAAACGAACAGTCCATAGTAATACTAGAAATAGACCAAATATAAGTCCTTCTTTTTTGCGTAGATTAGTTTTCCAGTAAACAAACATTAGAATTAAGAATACAAAAATGTAACCTGTTGCTTCCATAAGTTGACCTGGAAAGCGGTATGGAATTTCTGCAATATAATTTGCAAATTGTGGATCATCTGTTAAGGCTCTAAAAGCTTTATGCTCGTCAGCTATTCCGGTAATTCGCTGAACCTCATATTTATTGTATTGATCTTGAACAAATTTTATTCCCAAATTTGAATCGGTAATTTTACCTACCATTTCAGAATTAAAAAAGTTACCTATACGTACAAATATAGCTCCCAAAGAAACTGGAAGTATTACTCTGTCTAAAAGCCAAAGAACACTTTTCTTAAGAATTTTCTTGTTATATAAATACATTGCAAAGATCATCCCTATAGCAGCTCCGTGACTAGCTAATCCTTGAAAACCGGTATATTCAATTTCAGGTACAAATCTAAAAGGAAGCAACACAGAAAGAGGATCCTCCCAGAGTAATTCAGTTTGATAGAAAAATACGTGTCCTAAGCGTGCTCCTAATAAAATTGCCAGAACCGAGTATATAAATAATGGATCAAGTTTTTCTTCTTCAACTCCCTCATATTTGTACACTCGCTTCATCAAATACCAGCCTAATGAAAAAGCAAGGACAAACATTAAACTGTAATAGTGAATTGTCAAAAATCCTAAGTCTAGGCCGGTAGAGGGATTCCAAGTCATTTTTAGAGGAAGCATATATAAAAATTTTGTGCGTAAATATATAAAAGCCAAGAAGCTTCTAGGTGATTTTTGTATTAATTATGTGAGTTAGCTTTTTTTGGTTCTGGGACGGGATCATATCCAGAGCCTCCCCAGGGATTGCAACTTGCAATACGTTTAATTGCCAGCCAGCTCCCTTTAAAAATTCCGTGTTTTTCTATAGCTGTGACACTATAGTGGGAGCAAGTAGGAGAATATCTGCAGGCCGGTGGTAATAAAGGAGATAAAAATTTTTGATAAACTCTTATGGGAAAAATTAATATGTTTTTAGCAAAATTTCTCACCGTAAGTAGATCTAAGAAAAAGTAAATGTTGTCCCTTCTTTACCGTCCTTAAGTTGTATTCCAAGTTCAAGAAGTTGATCACGTATTTGGTCGCTCGTAGCAAAATCCTTATTTGATCTGGCTTCCTTGCGCAATTGTATAAGTAATTCTATTGCACCATTAAGTTTATCTGAATTAGACTCTGCGGCAATGTTTAAATCTTCTAAGCCCAGAATATCAAAAACAAAGGCGTGTATCGAAGATTGAAACTTCTCTAAATCCGTTTGAGTAATACTGGCTTTGCCATCCTTTATTTGATGGATGTATTTTGCCGCTTCAAAAAGTTGTGCAATTAGTATAGGCGAATTAAAATCGTCATTCATAGCATCGTAGCACGATTGAATCCAAGAATTGATATCAATCGAACTTTTTTCTGAAGTAGGAAGTGCACTGAGTAAATTAATTGCTTCCATAAGGCGATTGAAACCTTTTTCACTTGCTAATAATGCGTCGTTGCTAAAGTCAAGAACACTCCTATAATGCGCTTGCATAATAAAAAAGCGTGCTACACTTGGGGAATATCCTTTAGTTAAAAACGGACTCTCACCACTAAATATTTCAGCCGGAAAAATATTATTACCGGTGCTTTTAGACATTTTTTTGCCATTAAGCGTCAGCATATTCGCGTGTAGCCAATAATTCACAGGGTCTTGACCATTAGAAGCTTCAGATTGTGCAATCTCACATTCGTGATGCGGAAACTTTAAATCCATTCCTCCACCGTGAATATCAAATTTTTCGCCAAGATATTTTGTACTCATTGCAGTACACTCTAAATGCCATCCCGGGAAACCATCGCCCCAAGGAGACGGCCAGCGCATAATGTGCTGCTGTTCGGCTTTTTTCCAAAGAGCAAAATCTTGTGGATTTTTTTTCTCACTTTGAGCAGTGAGTTCACGCGTATTGGTAATCATATCTTCTAGTAATCTGCCACTAAGCTTACCATAATTATGATTTTCATTAAATTTTAATACATCAAAGTAAACCGATCCATTTTTTGAATAGGCATATCCATTGTCAAGAATTTCCTTGATAATTTCAATCTGCTCAATAATATGACCAGTAGCTGTAGGCTCGATGCTGGGAGGGAGGCAATTAAATTTTTGAAGTATATTATGAAAGTCTATGGTGTACTGCTGTACAACTTCCATAGGCTCTATTTGTTCAAGACGTGCTTTTTTAGAAATTTTGTCTTCACCTTCGTCTGCATCATCGGTTAAATGACCGGCATCTGTGATATTTCTAACATATCTTACCTTATAACCTAAATGTTTTAAGTATCTAAAAATCATGTCAAAAGACATAAATGTGCGTACATTTCCCAGATGTACATTGCTGTACACTGTAGGGCCACATACATACATTCCCACGTTTCCCTCTAAAATAGGTTTGAATAATTCTTTCTCACCAGATAGTGAATTATAAAGGGTAACGGATTGATTAGAATACAATGACGTCATAAAGTATAGTTGTATATGTAAGTGATTACAAGAAACTTAAAAAGTAGTATCAAGTTTTATATAATCCAGAAATTCTCTGCGTACAGATTCTTCTTTAAATTTTCCTCCAAATTCACTGGTAACTGTGCTGCTTTCGATATCGCGAATTCCTCTACTATTAACACAAAGATGTTTTGCATCAATTACACAAGCAACATCTTGAGTCCCTAATGCGATTTGTAGTTCTTCTACAATCTGCATAGTCAACCTTTCTTGTACTTGTGGTCTTTTTGCGTAATAATCAACTATGCGGTTCATTTTAGAAAGACCTACCACCGTACCATTTGAGATATAGGCAACGTGAGCTCTCCCTATAATGGGTAGTAAATGGTGCTCACAAGTAGAATAAACTGTTATGTTTTTTTCCACAAGCATTTCACCATACTTATAGTTATTCTCAAAAGTGGAGGCTTTTGGTTTTCGCTGAGGGTGTAAGCCTGCAAAAAGCTCATTTACAAACATTTTTGCCACACGATTAGGTGTGCCTTTGAGACTATCGTCTGTTAAGTCTAAACCTAATGTATGCATGATGTGACTTACATCTTCTTTTATTAATGCAATTTTTTCTGCATCACTCATTTCAAAAGCGTCTTCTCTAAGAGGTGTAGTTGCAGAAGCACTATGGTGATCATCACCTGCTTCATCAATCGCTTTTAATTCTTCGTTTTCAAAATTCATATTCATAAAGCTATTAGTCGCTGCTTAGGCTAAAGGCTTGCAAAGATAGTTAATTTAACAATTTAAAGTTGCTAACAAGTAGCCTGTTTTATGGTAATCTAATCTTGATAATTACTAAAAACCCTCAAGAATTCTTGAGGGTTTTAAATAACTTTAATATCTATCTATAGCTGAAAAGAGAGGGTTGCTATAATATTTGTATTTATAGAATCGACGTATGCAGTGTTTGTAAATGCACCATCAAATAAACGTGGATTGCTTGTTTGTTTTGCCCAGTCATAGGCAATATCTATGCGAGCGCTGCCTAATGCATATCCAAGACCAAGTGTATAGCCGCTGCGATCACTTAAGATAGAGTCATCTTGATAAGGGCTTTCCTTAAAATTGTATCCTCCTCTAAAACTCCAGTTTCCCGATAAAAATTCTCCACCTACTTTATAAGTCGAGGTTCCTTTTAACGTGTTATCAATGTCTGCGTTCACTTGCTGAAAAAATACATCATTATCAGGTCTGTATTTCATTGAAGTATAATCTTCATAAGAATAATCAAAACTTATAAATCCGTTTGAGCCAAATATATAAGCAATGCTTCCTGTTGCTTTTCCGGGAGTTTGCAGATCATAATCTTCATATATATTAGTTACATTGGGAGCTAGAACTACATTTCCATTTGCTCCTTCTGTAGAAAGATATTGTTCTGTTTCCTCAGAAATTGTGTAATAAGTAGGAGTATCATAAGTTGCTCCGATTCTCAAATTGGGCGACACGTGATAAATACCTCCTAATTGAAGCGAGGCTCCAGTACCATACGATCGTAATTCATTATCAAAACGAGAACTTGATACTGCATTTGCTGCGTTTTGCGCATTTTCAAAAAAGATAGTCTCTTTTCTAAAGTTGAAACTATGAGCATTTAAGTTTATTCCTAAATATAAATTTTCAGAAACCTGGGCGGCTGCGTTAAAAGTAAATTTGCTATTATTTCCCGAACTTAAATACTGATATTCTTGATCAAAAGAATTACCATTTTGAGCATTTGTATAGCTGGTATTATTTAAATCGTCAGAATCTGGATTTATAAAATAACCTTGATAGCCTAATAATGCTTGCTGTGCTCCGAAGCTTTCATTTTCGCCTAAAAATTGATAAAGGGTAGAGACACTCTCATCATCTCTTAATTCAAGAAGATCTAAAGGTACTCCTTGTGCGTAACCAGAAAAGTATTCTCCAATAGAATTACCGCTGTTTCCTACAGCAACGTAACCATTGTCAAAATCAGTAGAGCGATCATAATTAAAGCTAAAGGCAAATTTTCGTAATGCTCCTCCTCCGTGGGAAACAAACACACCACCAAACTGATTTAAATCAATGTCTGTTTCATCAGACACTGTTATACCATCATTGTAATAGGTTTGATTATCATAATTTCCAGAAGAAAGTGATAGAGAAATAAAACTCCTATTGAAAATCGCAGAACCCGCAGGGTTATTATTAATAGCCGAAACATCTCCACCTAAAGCTCCAAATGCTCCACTAGCGCCGCGATAACGAGCGGTACCGGTTATATCTTGTGAGCTATATCTAACTGCATCTGCAATATTTTGAGCATAAAAACTCTGCATACTTAAGCCTGCGATTAGGAGTATGACAATATTTTTCATTTAAAGAAATTTAAAAATTATAGATCAGCGTCCTCCGCCTCTTCGACTACTTCCTGAACTGCTACTTCTTGAACTAGAGCTACTAGATCGAGATGGCGCAGAAGTTCTTGTAGGAGCCGAGGTTCTTGTAGGTGTTACAGTACGAGATGGAGTTACAGTTCTGGAAGTAGTATTGCTTCTAGAATAGGTACTCGTTCTCGATGGAGTAGAAGTAGATCTATTTATCGTAGTATTTCCTGAGCTTCTACTAACAGTGTTACTGCTTCTTCTAGCGGTTGTATTATATATAGAATTTGATCTAGACGCTGTATTTGCTGATCTTGAATTGTTACTTCTTGAAGAAGGATTTACACCTACATTATTACGACTGTAAGTTCTGCTGGTACGGGCATAATTAACATTAGAAGAGCTTCTTGATCTTGAAGTTGCTGTAGTTTTAGAATTTAAGGTTCTACTTGTGCTGTAATTATTGTTTGAGCGACGAGAATTAGAATACGCTACATTTCCATTATTATAATTAGAGTAATATCTGTTTCTGTAATAAGGGTATCCTCTATAGTTGTACCCAAAGTATGGGTTATATCCATAATAGAAAGGTGATCCCCATCCATAGCCATAACCATACCCGTAACCAAATGCAGGGTAACCGCCCCACGCATAACCGGAGTAGAAAGGATCATTAAATCCAAATGCACCATAGCCAAAACCACCGTAACCAAATCTGCCATAACCGTATCCAAATCCACCACCCCAGAATGGTCTGCCAAAACCTATTTGATTATAAAGAGATGGATAGATATTAATTACAACCTCGTCATAAGTGTCTCCCCAACCAGCATTTGCATTATAAGCTAGTTCTCCCTGAAGCATTGCTTCGTCATCATTATATTGGGAGTTAGAGCTATATGAGTCAACATCTGTGAAAATTGTTCCAGCTTCTTGTGCATCTTGCAATTCTGAAGCACCCTGGTTAAAATAGTTTGCATAAATACCAGAATTATCGCTGGCAATCTCTTCTTGAGAATTCGTATCATAAATACGCGTACTACTTCCATAGATTCCATCATTCATTGCATATTGCGATGGACCACAGGAAACTAATCCAATAAAAGAAAAAACCGCAGCTATAGCTGGTTTAATTAAAGTTCTAAGAGTTAAGTTCGCGCCTCGCATATCATCCGTATTTTATTGTTGTACATTGTAAATTTAGTTAGTTTTGCGGTCAATTTTGTGCATTTAACAAACATGTTGCAAAACTTTCAATTACAGATAAAGACACAATATTTGTGCCAAATAAATATTTATGGGAAAGAATTTAACTACGAGGGCAGAGGATTATTCAAAATGGTATAATGAGCTAGTTGTCAAGGCTGATTTAGCTGAAAATTCGGGTGTTAGAGGGTGTATGGTGATAAAGCCATATGGTTATGCAATCTGGGAAAAGATGCAGGCAGAGCTGGATAGAATGTTTAAAGATACCGGCCACGAGAATGCTTATTTTCCGCTATTTATTCCGAAGTCTTACTTTAGTAAAGAAGCATCTCATGTAGATGGTTTTGCAAAAGAATGTGCTGTTGTAACACATTACAGATTAAAAAATGACGAAGATGGAAGCATCATCGTTGATCCGGAAGCTAAACTTGAAGAGGAGCTTATTGTGAGACCTACTTCAGAAACTATTATCTGGGATACGTACCGAAAGTGGATACAGTCTTATCGTGATTTGCCTATACTTGTTAATCAATGGGCAAACGTAGTACGCTGGGAAATGCGTACGCGTTTATTTTTACGTACTGCAGAATTTCTTTGGCAAGAAGGTCACACAGCTCACGCAAAACAAAATGAAGCAATAGCTGAAGCGCAACAAATGATGCGTGTTTATGCAGATTTTGCTGAGAACTTTATGGCTATGCCAGTTATTAAGGGAACTAAAACAGAGAGTGAGCGTTTTGCAGGTGCATTAGAAACCTATTGTATTGAAGCTTTAATGCAAGATGGGAAGGCGTTACAAGCCGGGACTAGCCATTTTCTAGGTCAAAATTTTGCTAAAGCTTTTGACGTGAAGTTTGCAACAAAAGAAGGAGGTCAAGAATATGTATGGGCAACTTCTTGGGGAGTTTCAACTCGACTTATGGGAGCTCTAGTGATGACGCATAGTGATGATAATGGTCTGGTATTGCCGCCTAATCTTGCTCCTATACAAGTGGTAATAGTTCCTATTTATAAAGGGGAAGATCAGTTAGATTCGATCTCACAAGTGGCGAGAGAATTACAGCGCGAGCTTAAACTTCTAGGTGTTTCGGTAAAATATGATGATAGAGACACGCACAAGCCAGGCTGGAAGTTTAATGAGTATGAGCTTAAAGGTGTACCATTGCGTATTGCAATAGGTCCTAGGGATCTTGAGAAACGCACAGTTGAGTTAGCAAGAAGAGATACACTTACAAAAGAAACGGTTTCAAAAGATTTAATTGTTGATCGCGTACAAGAGTTGCTTAGCGAAATGCAGAAAGCACTTTTCAATAAAGCCAAAAACTTTAGAGATAGTCACATCACCGAAGTAGAAACTTACGATGAATTTAAAGATGTTTTAGAAAATAAAACAGGATTTGTAAGTGCATTTTGGGATGGTACAAAAGAAAGTGAAGAACGCATAAAGTCAGAAACCAAAGCAACAATTCGTTGTATTCCACTGGATGTCAAGGAGGAAGAGGGTGTTTGTGTTTACAGTGGTAAGCCTGCAACTATGCGCGTTCTTTTCGCTAAAGCATATTAATTGAAATTTTTTTAAAAAAAGTTCCTTTTGCTATTGCACGATCTAAATATATGTGTATTTTTGCATCCGCAATTAAGCGAAAGATTGGTCCGTTCGTCTAGGGGTTAGGACGCCAGGTTTTCATCCTGGTAACAGGGGTTCGAGTCCCCTACGGACTACAGTAAGGTTGGTTATGCACCTTAAGCATAAATATTTGACATAATGGCCCGTTCGTCTATCGGTTAGGACGCCAGGTTTTCATCCTGGTAAGAGGGGTTCGATTCCCCTACGGGCTACAATTTAAAAACAGAACAAGATAATGGCAAATCACAAGTCATCTCTAAAGAGAATTAGAAACAGCGAAGTAAAGCGTTTAAGAAACCGTTACCAGAGTAGAACTACTCGTAATGCAATGAAGAGATTGCGCGAAGCTGACAAAGAGCAAGCAACAACTTTGTTTCCTTCTGTGATTTCTATGATCGACAAGTTAGCTAAGAACAATATCATTCATGATAACAAGGCTTCTAACTTAAAGTCTCAACTTGCTAAGCACGTTAACGCTTTATAGTAACTTGTTTTTAAAATATTGAAAACGCCTACAAGCAATTGTAGGCGTTTTTTTATGCGCAGGGTTTAGTTAATTGTACAATCGGTGTGATGGGAACTGCTAGAGCTCTTTCTGGATTCCTCTTAGGGTTACTATTTATAGAAGACGTCTAAGGTGTGTCTTTTAGTTTGTATATTGTTTTGTTTGTGCGCTTATTTAAGCTGCTGAGTACTCTTAAATTGTCTCAATGAGTTCATAGGATATTAGAAATAAAAAAAGCCGATATCAAATGATATCGGCTTTTTAATATACAGAAGGTTAAAAATTAACCATTCATAGAAATAAGAAATTCTTCATTATTTCTGGTTTGTTTGATGCGCTCGCTAACAAACTCCATAGCTTCTACAGGATTCATATCTGCAAGATACTTACGCATAACCCACATTCTTTGTATTGCGTTATCGCTTAATAATAAGTCGTCTCGTCTGGTGCTAGAAGAAGTGAGGTCGATGGCAGGGAATATTCTTCGGTTGGCAATCTTACGATCTAACTGAAGTTCCATGTTACCGGTTCCTTTAAATTCTTCAAATATTACCTCGTCCATTTTAGAGCCTGTTTCAGTAAGGGCAGTAGCAATGATAGTTAATGAACCACCATTTTCTATATTCCTTGCAGCTCCAAAGAAACGTTTTGGTTTGTGTAAGGCATTTGCATCTACACCACCACTTAATATCTTACCAGACGCAGGTTGTACAGTATTGTATGCTCTCGCTAGACGGGTAATAGAATCTAAAAGAATCACAACATCGTGACCACATTCTACAAGACGTTTTGCTTTTTCTAATACTATGTTTGCAACGCGCACGTGTTCATGAGCTTCTTTGTCAAAAGTAGAAGCGACAACCTCACCTTTTACATTACGTTGCATATCTGTTACTTCTTCCGGGCGCTCATCAATAAGTAAAATCATTTGATAAACTTCAGGGTGATTTGCAGCAATTGCATTTGCAACATCCTTAAGAAGCATAGTTTTACCTGTCTTAGGTTGTGATACAATCATACCACGTTGTCCTTTACCTATAGGTGCAAACAAATCCATCACACGCGTAGAAATTGTACTCTCACGATCTGCGATATTAAATTTCTCTTTTGGGAACAATGGTGTTAAATGCTCAAAAGAAACGCGATCGCGAACCACACTAGGATCTAACCCATTAATCTTCGAAACCTTGATAAGTGGAAAATATTTTTCTCCTTCTTTTGGAGGGCGAATTACGCCAAGAACGGTATCTCCGGTTTTTAGACCGAATAAACGTATTTGCGATTGTGAAACATAAATATCATCAGGAGATGATAAATAGTTATAGTCTGATGAGCGTAGAAAACCATAACCGTCCTGCATGATATCTAATACCCCTTCGCTTTCTATAAGACCTTCAAATTCATAATCTGGCTCTCTGTAACGGTTTCTGGTATCTTTATTACCATTGTTTCCAGAATTAGAATTGCGATTGTTATTTCTGTTATTAGAATTGTTATTGTTCGAATTATTAGTGTTGCCATTAGTGTCCCGGTCTCTGGTATTTGAGCGGTTATTCGAATTTGACGAATTCTCATTACGAGTTCTTGCCTTTTGTGGCTTGTTGTCGTTTTGTTTAGAAGTTTCAGAATCTGACTTAGCTGGTCTTTGTTTGCGCGGTCTTTCTTCTCTTGCTTCTGTTTTTTCTGGCTTAGCATCGGTATTTTTTGATGTAGGCTCAGAATTATTTTTAGAAGAATCTCTTTCTGGACGCGTATTCTTGCTATTTGTATTTTGCGTGCGTGGTTTAGGAGTCTTTTTAACGTCTGGCGTATTTGACTTTACATTCTTGTCCTTAGATTTATCTGTAGAAGATACTTCTAATACCTCGGCAACTGCTTTAGGATCTGCAGCTTGCTGATCGAGTACTTTATAAACTAAGTCTAGTTTTTTTAAGGTCCTGTATTTTGGGATATCTAGGCCTTTAGCTATTTCCTGAAGTTCTGGAAGTTTTTTAGCTTTTAATTCTGAAATATTAAACATTAAATATAAGTATGAATTTCTGTATCGTAATTGAATTTGAAAACCAACAAAAAATTTGAAGAAGGTCTAAGAAATTTTTCGGCAAGTAAGTAACCAACATAGAAGTGGTTAGGCTTTCTAATGCAATTATACGATAATATTTTTTATTTAAATGATCTTAGTCTCAAAGAAGTTTATATTTTTGTCATCCTTAATAGCTTTATAAAATATATGATTCAGCGCATACAAAGCATTTATCTGTTTCTTGCAGCATTAGTTTCAGCAGGGCTGCTTTTTGCTATTCCTGTCTATACTACAGCTGAAGGAAATTTAGTATATGCAGTAGATAAATTAGAGTTAGTGGGTTTGTTCTTTGGGAGCGCTTTACTATCTTTGATAACCATTTTTATTTTTAAAAATAGGAAGCTTCAGTTTGTACTGGGCCGACTTAATATAATATTGAACTTTATTTTGCTAGGTGTATTGGTTTACCAGTCGCAAATCTTATCTGGAGGAGCGGCGGCTCCTGAGAAGGGTATTGGGATGCTAATCCCCATCATTTCTATCGTTTTTATAGCTTTGGCCAACAAAGCAATTAAGCGGGATGAGGATCTTGTAAAATCTGTTGACCGGTTGCGATAGACCTACTATCTTAGTTAATTAGTGCAAAAACCCTGTAAGTATGCCAACTTGCAGGGTTTTTCTTTTATAGTTATTTATTTTCTTTCAATTTCTATAACTTCAAGGTTATCGATTTTACCCTGATCTACTGTAAATCGCAACATCGTACGTACTTTATGGAAACCATGTATGCCTATCGCACCAGGGTTCATATGCAATAAATTAAGTTTCTTATCTGGCATAACCTTTAATATATGAGAATGGCCACAGATAAACAATTTCGGAGGGTTACCATTAAGTTCTTCCCGAATTGCCGGAGAATATTTTCCCGGATAACCGCCTATATGTGTGATTAATACATCTACACCTTCGCATACAAACCTATTATTTAAGGGGAATTCTTTTCGTATTTCGTGATCATCAATATTTCCAAATACTGCTCTCAAAGGTTTCAATTCTTTTAAGGCATCGGTTACCTGCAAGCTTCCTATATCTCCTGCATGCCATACTTCATCTGCTTTTTCGGCGTATGCCAGAATACGATCATCTATATAACTATGCGTATCACTAAGTAGGAGTATTTTTTTCATTGAAAAACGTTTTATCAAAAGTATTTGAGGAGAATTCAGACTATTTGCAAAGATGTATCTTTGCAGGCTTAATTACAAATCTACAGTTTGCGGTATTTTATTGAAATAGCATATGATGGTCAGCCATACCACGGCTGGCAGAGACAACCACAAAGCATAAGTGTACAAGAGGTGCTAGAGGAGGCATTATCTACTTTATTAAGAGCGGTAATTGTAGTAACTGGTGCGGGACGTACAGATGCCGGTGTGCACGCTAAGCAATTATATGTGCACTTTGATTTTTCAAACCTATTTACAGAAAAAGATTTAAAGAATTTGCAACACCGCTTAAATAGGTTTATGCCTCAAAGCATTGCAGTAAATCGTATTGTCCCGGTTACGAGTGAGGCACATGCACGTTTTGACGCAATGGCCCGTAGTTATGAATATAAAATACACCAAGCTAAGAATCCGTTTTTGAACAAACATTCATATTTCTTTGAAAAAGAATTAGATGTAGAACGTATGAACGAGGCTTCTCAATACCTCTTAGGTAAGCAAGATTTTAAGTGTTTTAGCAGATCAAATACAGACGTGAAAACTTACCTTTGCGAAATTACTGAAGCGCGCTGGGAACACAATAATACCGAGCTGTTATTTACCATTACTGCAGATCGATTTTTACGTAATATGGTTCGGGCAGTAGTAGGGACTTTATTAGACGTAGGAATGCATAATATAGCTCCCTCGCACTTAAAAGAAATAATTGCAAGTAGATCCCGTTCAGAAGCAGGAGCATCGGCACCCGCACACGGTCTTTACTTAACTGCAGTTAAATATCCTCAAGAAATATTCAATCTAGATGGCAGAAGATAATAAAGGAAATGCGTTTGACTTTGGACTTTTTAAGCGTTTACTTAGTTATACTAAGCCTTACCGCGTACGTCTTTATTTTGTTGCCTTTGCGGCAATCCTAATTTCTGTATTTGCTGTTTTACGACCTATATATCTAGAGTTAGCTATCGATGAGGGTATGCAGCCTAAAGATATAGACAGCTTAATTTACTATATACAACTTACGCTGGTTGTACTGCTTGGAGAGTCGCTGTTTCAACTACTGTTTATTTATTTTGCTAACTGGCTGGGACAGCAAGTGGTAAGGGATATTCGGGTGAAGTTGTTTGGGCATATGATTCGCTTTAAGATGCAGTATTACGATAAATCTGCTGTAGGTAGATTAGTAACACGTGCTGTTAATGATATTGAAACCATTGCTAGTATTTTTAGTGAAGGTTTATTTATGATAATTAGTGATTTACTAAAAATGGCTGTGATCGCTGGGGTTATGCTTTATAAAAGTTGGCAGTTATCACTGATAATTTTTGTGATCTTACCATTCATTTTATATGCTACACGCGTTTTTCAGAAAAAAATGAAAGTGGCTTTTGAAGAAGTGCGTACGCAGGTGGCGAACCTAAATTCATTTGTTCAAGAGCGCGTTACGGGTATGAAAATCGTACAAATATTCTCCCGCGAAAAGGTTGAGCAAAAGAAGTTTGACGAGATCAACAAAAAACATATGCGTGCCTGGAATAAGACTGTGTGGTACAACTCTATATTCTTCCCGGTTGCAGAAATGGTGACCTCGATTACTATCGGACTTTTGGTTTGGTACGGTGGTTTACGTGCTGCTCAAAGTGACGTAATTACAATAGGTCTCGTAACGGCCTTTATTCAGTTTTCTCAAATGTTATTTACACCCCTTAGGCAAATAGCAGATAAGTTTAATACATTACAAATGGGAATGGTTGCGGCAAACAGAGTATTTGCTATTCTTGATACAGATTCTAGAATTGCTGATACAGGTACACATACGCTCAAAAATATCCAAGGCAATCTTACGTTTGAAAAAGTGCGGTTTAGTTATGTTCCTGATGAGGAAGTTTTAAAAGGAATAGATCTAGAAGTCCATGCGGGCGAAACGGTTGCAATTGTAGGTTCTACTGGAGCAGGAAAATCAACAATTATAAATCTTCTGGGAAGATTTTATGAGATTGATAGCGGTAAAATTAAGATTGACGGTATCGATATAACCGATGTTAAATTAGACTCGCTGCGTTCAGAAATTGCTGTTGTTTTACAAGATGTATTTTTGTTTGCAGATTCTATTTTAAACAATATCACCCTAAACAATCCTTCTATTACAGAAGCAGATGTGATTGAGGCAGCAAAAGCAATAGGAGTAGATTCTTTTATAAGTAGTTTACCTAATGGGTATCACTATAATGTAAAAGAACGTGGTGCAATGCTATCTAGCGGACAGCGACAGCTTATTGCATTTTTGCGCGCGTATGTAAGCAATCCGGGTATTCTCGTGCTAGATGAAGCTACTTCTTCGGTAGATTCTAATAGCGAGCAGCTTATTCAAAAAGCTATAAATAAAATTACAAAAGGTCGTACTTCAATAGTAATTGCGCATCGTTTAGCGACAATTAAAAAAGCAGACAAAATTATCGTAATGGATAAAGGTCTAATTGTAGAAATAGGAAGCCACAAAGAGTTGCTTCAAAAAGAAGGTGGTTATTACCGCAATCTGTACGAAGTGCAGTTTGCTGCAAACCAGGAGATGGTCTAATTAAGTTTTTTTAAGAGAGGTCTTTTCTAAGAATTTCTATAAGCTCTTGTGTGCTTTTAAATAAAACGAACTCGCCGTCTTTTAAATAGCTAATTGCGCCTGTTTCTTCACTTACAACAAGTGCAACTGCATCTGTTTTTTCGGTTATTCCTACTGCAGCTCGGTGACGTAAACCAAACCGTAAAGGAATATTACGCTCATTTGAAACCGGTAGTATAGCTCGTGTGGCAGTTATTTTATTCTCTTCTATAATTACAGCACCATCGTGTAAAGTCGAATTTTTGAAAAAGATACTTTGTAGAATAGGCTTGTTTACTTCGAGACTCATTCTATCCCCGGTGTTTTTCACAAAATCTAAGTTTGTCGTGCGTTGAATAACGATTAGCGCTCCAGTATTGTCGCTGCCCATTTTCTCACAAGCTTCTATGATCTCTTCGACTTTAGTGTTTGAAGAATCTTTAGCTTCGTCCTGTAGGAATTTAATATGCTTTAAAAAGCCACTCTTACGACCTATATTAGTAGAGCCTATCATTAACAGAAATTTTCTAATTTCTTGCTGAAAGACTACAATTAAGGCAAACATCCCAGCTCCAATAAACTGACCTAAAATTGTACTTAGCATCTCCATTTGTAAGAGTTGCGTAATCTTCCAGATTACCCATACAATACAAATACCTAAAAATATATTTATAGCAACAGTACCTTTTACTAATTTGTAAAGGTAATAGAGTAGGGTTGCAACTAATAGAATGTCGACAAGATCGAGTATTCTAAAATTCTCAAGAATATCCAAAGGCTGATTGGGTTTTTGTAAAAATAGGCAAAAATTCTACGCTGGCTTAAACCGTTTAACGAGTGAAATAAATACTAAATTTATAGTTATAAAACTAGTTAAGTAGTTTTATAATTAAAAAATTAGTTTTAGATTTGGTTAAATATTGATTGCAAATGAGTTATGTATTAACTCTAAAAGAATTTTTCAATATTTATTTTTTTAACCCCTTAATTACCCTATTAAAAATCATTAATGGAAAAACTAACAAACAAGGAAGAAGAAATTATGCATGTCTTATGGCAGTTAGAAAAGGCATTTGTAAAAGAAGTTCAAGCGGGTTTGGAAGATGAAAATCTTCATTATAATACGGTATCTACCATAGTTAGAAATCTGGTAGATAAAGGATATGTGGGTTATAAGGCATACGGCAAAACACATCAATATTATCCTGTGATAAGTAGAGAAACATATGGACGTAAATTTTGGAATGAAGCCACTCGGAAATTCTTTGACAGTTCTTATAAAAATATGGTCTCCTTTTTTGCTAAGGAGGAAAAAATTTCAGCAAAAGAATTGCGTGAGATTCTTGAAATAATAGAAAAAAAATAGGATATGGAGCTGATTATCTATCTACTGAAAAGTGCCGCTATCTTAAGTATTTTTTATTTTACATACAAGATACTATTAGAAAGAGAGACATTCTTTAAAGAAAACAGGTATTTTCTGTTGATGGGTATTTTAATATCGGCACTAGCTCCTGCACTTACTTTTACACGTATAATCTATAAACAATCTCCACTTCTCAATTTTGCTATACCTCAAAATGACAACTTTCAAAACAACGATCTTAACGACGCCTGGTTTAGCTATACCGGCTGGGAAATAGCTTGCGTGTTTTATGCAATAGGAGTGGGTATAATGGTTATTTTATTCAGTATTAAGCTGTATGCAATTATCCGATTTGTTAGACAAGAATCTACGTATTCAGAATTTGGATATCATTATATTCAAGTCGATGGTTTAAAGTCCCCTTTTTCATTTTTTAATTACATAATAATAGATAAGAAAAATCATAGTGATGAAGAATTGGCTATGATATTACTTCACGAGCAAGCACATGCCAATCAGAGGCATAGTATTGATATGCTTATAGCAGAAGTCTTATTAATTATACACTGGTTTAATCCGTTGGCGTGGTTCTATAAAAAGGCAATTGACCAAAATCTTGAATTTCTGGCAGATGCGACAACAGCTCATCAATTGGCAGATCAGAAAAAGTATCAGCTTACTCTAGTACAAGTTTCTATCGCCCCACGCAAGGCGATGCTAAATCTTACACATTCATTTTACCAATCATTCATTAAAAAACGAATAGTTATGCTAAACAAACAAGAATCTAACAGTATGCGAAGAGCAAAGCTTTTTATAATTCTACCGGTAATTGCTGTTTTTATATGGAGTTTCAATGTCAAAGAGGTGGTGAGTTATACTTCGGAAACAGGAAAAAATTCCTCAAAATTATCAGCTATCGAAAATGATAAAGCTAATTCTATAACAAATAAGGGGAATCAACTTAATACAGAAACTACTATGAGTGCTGAAACCGGAGACCAAATAATTGATCAGAAAGACGCTTATCAAGATCCAAAAGCTTTCAAAAAAATTATATCAAAATCTGCTTCTAAAGAAGAGTTAGATGCTCTTGTTGATGAATTAAAAACGGAGTATAATTTTACGTTGAACTACTCAAATTTGAATTACAATAGCGAAGGGTTAATTATTTCTATAAAGCTTGAGGTTAAGGATGGCGAATCTGGGAGTCAATCCACGACATCCTATAATAGCTCAAAACCTGTGGGTGATATTGTGATATACAGAACTGAGGATGGTAGCTTTGGGGTTGTGTCGGCATCTAATAAAGTAGTACAGCGATCTAATAACGATAAAAATGAGGCGTCTGAGTCGATGACTGAAGATATGAATTCACGTCGTGCAGATATTGCTGCCCGCAGAGAAGAGCTACGCACTCGTAGAATTCAAATGCGAGCAAAAGCAGACAGTGTATTTAAGAACGTAAAAATTGAAAGAACAAATGCTTCTCAACCGTTACAAAATCCATCTTCAATTTCTCAAAAGGCTTTAATTGTGGTTGATGGAAAAGTGGTAAAAGATTTAGATTTAAATAGTATAGATCCCAATACGATAGAGTCTATAAATGTTTTAAAAGGAGAAGAAAATATAAAACCCTACAAAGATCAATTGGAAGGTAAGTCTGGAGTAATTCTTATTAATCTTAAAAAGAATAAGTGATTTTCATCACTTCATAAAGCAGTCAGATTGCAGTTACAATTGATGATATTGACAGATTTGCCTGCTTTATCGAATAAATTTACCTTGAGAAATAAATTTTTATGAATTTAGGCTCTACAAAAATTACACCTAGAGATATTAACTCAATTATTTATTGTTAGATGTAAGATGTTTTAAGGCAAGGTGCTTTCAGTTTTGATTGATTTGTATTTTTTTACTTACAATACTGCATTCACTTACATTAATAATTGGCTAAACACTTGTGAGACTGGTTTTTACTTACATAATTTGTAATATAAATTATTTAATTAATCAAAAATCACAATTATGGTCACACTTATTCTTACAGTAATCGAAACTATCTTTGGGTAGTTAATTTTAAACTCTTAACACTTTCTGAAAGCGCGCGCAGATTGTTTATAAAAATCTAAATTTGATATAATTAGAATTTCGAGCTTATAAAATATAGAGTTTATGAAAAAACAGATATTTAAAACTCTGGCAAAAATCAATAAGAAAATATTGCCCAGTTATACTAAAAAGAACCTTGACTTAACAAACGCTACAAAATTCCAACTTGCTATTTTTGGATATAAATTGTGGGTAACAAAAAATGCTTTAGACTAATAGTGTATTAAACTATGTAGCTGGTACTTTTCTATTTTAGACCTACCTTCGAGGAAATCCAATTCCATTAAAAAATTACATTGTACAACAACACCTCCACATTTTTCTACAAGCTTGCAAGCAGCTTCTGCTGTTCCACCTGTCGCAAGTACATCATCGTGAATAATTACTAAATCACCGGGCTGAATACTATTTGCTTGAATTTCTAAAGCGTCTTCTCCATATTCTAACTGATAATTTTGACTAATTATCTCACCAGGCAATTTGCCGGGTTTTCTAACGGGTACAAATCCCAGTTTTAAATGTTGCGCAAGTAGAATTCCAAGTAAAAAACCTCGACTTTCAATACCTACTACTTTAGTAGCTTGAAAGTTATGCAAACCCATTGCTAAAAGTTCTATTGCTTTATCTGTTGCAGCTGCATTTGCAAGCAACGGACTAATGTCTTTAAATACAATTCCTGCTTTTGGAAAGTCTGGAATATCTTTTATATAATCTGTCAAATTCATTTTTTGAAGATATAATTTTCGGAGCAAATTGATCATTAAATAAATCTCAAAATTTATCTTTAATTTTTATTCAATCTTGTAGTTATGGAAATTTTACTCAGTCAATTTTTTGGAGCTTTATTTGGTTTTTTAGCCATAGTTTTTGGAGCATTTGGAGCACACGCGCTTAAGAATAAATTAACCGAAGAGCAGCTGCACAGTTTTGAAACCGGTGTCAAATATCAAATGTATCATGCTATAGTGCTATTAGTTATCAGCTTTAATTTAAATTTTAATTCGAGCCTAGAAACCATTTTGTTAACCTGTTTTATTGTGGGTACGCTATTATTCTCGTTTTCAATATACGGATTGGTTTTAAGTAGTGCCTCGGGAAATAAAATGCGTTTTTTAGGACCCGTCACACCTTTAGGTGGTCTGTTATTAGCTATTGGTTGGCTTCTTTTAATGTTTAATTTTTTCCAAAACTTTTTTTAAAGCAAAAGAGACTCCTAATTAGGAGTCTCTTGCGCAGGTTTAATATTTAAATGGTCTTTAATTATTATACAAGTAAATAGAAGCAGCAGCCGTTAATGTATTATTTATAGAGGGAGCAATGTTTCCTCCCTGCGTCAAGGCGTTTGTATATCCATAAATTGCACCTTGAGCTACATCAGCGACAAATACAGTTTTGGTTTTACTATCATAAGCCACATCTATAGGATTATTCATTAAAGTTGCGGTTCCTTGTATAATTGTCTGGTTGCTGGTCGCAATGGTTCCGCCATTTGCTGTATTTGCAAGTAGAGCACTAAAGTTTTGTACTACATGAATTCCCCCGTCAAGAGCTCCACCCGCAGCCAGACCTATATTTGTCATAACTAAAACATCATCTGCTTCACTATAATCAATACCGTGGGTTCTAACAATCCCAGATATGCCTATTGTTTTTGTGGCAGAAATAGATCCATTAGTAGTATTTGCAGTTAGAAAGTCTTCATAAATGGCAAGTTGGTTTGAACCAGGACCATCTATCACGGCTAATAAGTCATTCCCTTTAAATGTTATTCCCCAGACACTTCTAAGGGTTCCTGTCAAGTCTATAAAGTCTGGAGTAAATGAATTTACCAGTGTAAAAGAAGAGCCAGAATAAGAGTAAACTAGTAACATTCCGCTGACATTGTCAGATACCACAACCTTATTCCCGTAAACTGCAATCTCTCGCGGACTGGTAAGATTTGAGTTTGCAGCAGCAGTGAAATCTGCCATTGTGTTTGCGCCTGCCGTAGAGAACATATCAAAATATTGTAAACCGGCAGTAGGAGTACGGGCACCTTGAATCAAAATATCTTGAAGTGCAGAATAATATATACCTTCAGCACCTGTTGCTCCAGACATTATGGTATTTATTAATGAACCTGAACCATCATATACAGTAATGTTTCCGTCTGCAGTACTCGTAGCATACAAATTAGTGGTTTTAGTCATCGATGCCATTCCTGTTTGTCCATCGGTCTCATCACTAGAGAAGTAAATAGAAGAAGCGCCTGCAAGATCTTTAGAAAATGAAGGAGAAATATTTCCGCCAGAGCCAATATTTGTAAAGCCTAAAACTTTTCCATTTCCTACTTCAGAAACATAAATAGCATCAGTCTCAGAATCATATGCTACATCTATGGGATTACCCATCATAGTGTTAGATCCAGCAACGCGTATTTGCATACTTAATGGGAGTACTTCCCCATCTGAAAGTGCATCAAATTTTGTTGAAAAGTCAGCAATTACATGGAAACCACCATCATTATTAGCATCTGCAGCACTTCCTATGTCTGTCATAATTAGTACATCATCTGTACCGTCATAGGTAAGTCCAGGGTACGCACAATGCCTTCAATGGTCACACGTTTTGAAGGATTTAGAGTGCCTGTAGTAGCATTTGTAATAAAGTCCTCAAACACTGCTAATTCATTCGATCCAGGACCGTCAACAACTGCATATAAATCGTTTCCTCTAAAAGCAATACCCCACACTGGAAACTGAATATCTATAGTTGCACTAAGGCTAAAACTCGACCCGTTTAATGTATATACATAAAATGTATTATTTGTATTGTCAGAAACTATATAGTTATTTCCAATAACAGCGATTTCTCTGGGAGCTGTTAAATCTGCAGAACTGGTAAAAGAGGAGGTTAATGTTGAGGTGTCTAATGTGCTTGTTCCAGAGAAAGCTTGTAAAACCCCTGTAGGCATTGCCGAAGCCTGAACTAATAGATCTGAATTTGCATCATAATAAATTCCCTCTGCAACGGTAGAAGTGGTGGTAAAAGTAACAAGTGAATCTCCAGAAATGCTATACTTAAAGATAGATGGATCTGCACTATTTGTATTCGTCACATACAATTCTGCTCTTCTTCCGGGTGTTACGGGAACTGCGCAGGGAGCACAAGAACCTCCACAATCTACTCCGGTTTCAGTACCATTCATTATACCGTCATCGCAGGTTGCTATCTCAATAGCATCTTCTGAGTAATCATCATTGTCGCAGCTACTAAAGCTTAAAAGCGCAAGTGATAACAAACTAATTTTAGTAAACATGTTTTTCATAAGATTGAGTATTTGATTAGTTAATGGTGCACTCATTACTGAATACATCTTATGTACGAAATGTTGATTATTAAGGTTTTAAGGCTGAAGCTTAAATGTTTGTTAAAAAAGAAGCCTTTTTTTTGTTGATTTATATTTGTTACGAACTGAATGTTGAAGAATTTTTAAATGTTGGAGTGTCCCATTTAAAAGTTTTGCGCAAAAAAAATCCCTTAACAAGTGCTAAGGGATCTATAAATATATAATTAACGCGAATGATTTCTGTATTATAGGCGGCTAATCCAAGTAAATAAAAGAAAACAGTTTGTCAACCTTAATTACCTAAAAGACGTTTGGTAATTAACAATGTGACAAAAAAATATTCAATTTTTGATTATTTAACAATTTACTCAATTGCCCATCGCCTTAATTTTGATGCACTATCCCAAAATTTGTATTCGAGTTGACTTGCTATATAAAATGCTTTATGCATTAGTTCTTTCTGGTTGTCTGAGCAGGTTTCAGCTACTCTATCACAACAGTTTATCGCTTGGTCCACAAGTAAACCAAATTCTTCTCCGGCATACGTTTCTATCCATTGTTGATACGGATTGTTTTTCACTGATTGGTTCTCATAAATATAATCACCCACTTTTTTATAAATCCAGAAACAAGGAAGTACAGCAGCCATTGCAACTTCTACCTGATCTAGCGCAGCTGTACTTTTTAAATAATGAATATAATGATGGCAAACCGGACTTACATCGTGTGTTTTTGAAATTTTAAATTCCTTAAAAAAAGATTCGTGTAAAGCATTTTCAACCACTATTGCTCCTTCGGCAAACCGGGTATAAGTTAGAACATCATCTACTTCGTGAGCTCTCGCAGCGATTAGAGCAAGCGCTCTGCCAAAGTTCTCCAGATAAATCGAGTCTTGCTGAATGTAAAATTGAAATTGATCGAGTGGGAGCGTACCATTTGCTAGTTGATTTATAAATGGCATTTCAATTATCTTATCGTAAATAGACTGAATATTATTCCAGCTTGTGTTACTCCATTTCATATTTTATAAGTTTCTGCGGATTGAAAAAATGATTAAGTGGGCCGTTGCCTTTACCTATGACAACATCTTTAGCATGAAATATTGCTTGATGTACATAATCCTGACCTATTTTGACTGCGTTCTCTAAAGATTCTCCTTGAGCGATGTAAGAACTAATTGCTGACGACAATGTGCAGCCGGAGCCGTGCATATTATTAGTTTCATACCGTTTGTATTCATATTCTATAACACTACCATCTTCTTTAAAATATAAAGAGGTAAGTATATCTGTTTGTAAGTGACCACCTTTTAATAAAACAGATTTACAACCTAGTTGCATTATTTTTCTACCTGCAGTGTGCATATCCTCAAGAGATTTAACCTCCATATTGGCCAATAGTGAAGCTTCATCCATATTAGGTGTAATAACAGATGCCAATGGGAAAAGATGGGTAACAATACTTTTTATGGTGGGATCTTCAATAAGTTTATGACCACTGGTTGCTACCATTACAGGATCAAAAACAACAGGTATTTTAGGATTTTCAGTTAATGATTTGGCAATGGTTTCTACAAGTTGCGGGGTATGCACCATTCCTATTTTTATTGCTGAAGGTAAAATGTCATCAAAAATTGATTTGAGTTGCTCTTCTACAACAGTTACAGGAATAGAAAAAATAGATTTTACGCCTGTAGTATTTTGCACAGGTAATGCGGTTAGAACTGTTGTAGCATAACACCCTAAAGCAGAAATAGTTTTTAAATCTGCTTGTATTCCTGCGCCACCACTTCCATCAAAACCGGCAATACTTAATACTGAAGGATAGGTCATTTTTTTCATACTCAATTTTTTTAATGGTGAGAAGAAGCTCTTACAGACGCTTTCTCAATCTCTTTACGAAGTACTAGTGCAGCTTTCTGCGGATTTTCAGCAGCACATATTGCAGATACTACCGCTACACAGTCAGCACCTGCTTCTATAATATCACGCGTGTTTATTGCAGACACATTGCCTATAGCCACTAGAGGTTTCTGAGTAATACTTCTTATTTGTCTAATCCCATCTAAACCCCAGGCTGTAACGGTATCAGTTTTTGTATCTGTTTTAAAAACCGGACTAATTCCTAGATAATCTGCGGTATAGGTTTGCTCATTATAAAGCTGTTCTAAATATTCTATAGAGTATCCTAAGCTCTTGCACGCTGTCCAGGTTTTTCTAATTTCCGTAGGATTTACATCATTATTCCCTACATGAATTCCGAACGCTTCTACTTGCTTAGCCACAAATAGATTATCATTTATAATAAGGGGTACATTATATCTGGATATCACTTCTTTTAAGCGCAATGCCTTATCTAAAAACTCTTCATTGGAGGCATTTTTTTCTCGTAATTGAATTATATCTACGCCTCCTTTTATTGCCTCTTCAGCTACGCTTAAAAAATTTTTACCAGCACAAGCTTCCTCAGAAATTACGAGGTACAGGCGGTAAGGAAACGAATTGTTGGTCATCTTAGTATTCTATTTTTAGGTGTTTTAAGAACTCATTTTCTGTGATGCTGTGAAGTTTGTCTAATATGGAAACTTGTAAGCTTCCGGGGCCATCACAGGATTTGGCACTAATTTCTCCGGCAATACTTATTAATGCAGTAGCTGCAACTGCGGCTTCAGCACTTTCTGGAATTACGGCAAGAAAAGCGGCTAATATCGCCGAAGCAGAACATCCCATACCGGTAATTTTTGTCATTAATGAATTGCCATTATTCAGTTTAACTTCAAGTTCGTTGCTTACAATCACGTCTGTTTCTCCAGAGATTATCACTACAGCATTATATTGTTTATTTAAAAATCTGGCAGCATCAATTGCATCTAAGCTTGAAGCGGTACTATCAACACCTTTTGTCTGAGTTTTATTGTGTTTAGCAAGAGCTAATATTTCTGATGCGTTTCCACGAATTGCAGTAGGCTTAAGATTTAGAAGTTCGCTCAGCACCTCGTCTCTAAATGAAGTTGCTCCTGCACCTACAGGATCTAGTACCCAAGGTTTCTTATTTTTATTAGCAGCCTCGATAGCGAGATGCATCGATTTCACCCAATACTTATCGAGCGTACCAATATTTATTACCAGTGAATTACAAATCTGCTGCATCGCCTCCATTTCCTCTTGAGCATGCGACATAATAGGGGAGGCACCTATAGCTAACAGCGCATTTGCTGTGTTATTCATAACCACATAATTTGTGATATTATGCACAAGTGGTGCTTGCTTTCTTACGGTAGTAATATGATTCCAGAGCTTCTCTTTCATAAGGTAATGTATAAGGTTACGGCCTTAGAAAACTGCTCAACTGAGAAGATAATCGATTACTTTTCCCTACGCTGGTATTAACCAAACAGGTTCAAAGGGACTGTCTCAATTCATTTAGAATACCCCTAAAGCCAATTCAAAGATAAAAGTAATAGAAGAAAATACCACAAGCCAGATGGTAAAAGAAAAATTAAATTATGGCAAACTAAAATGAAAGCTCATAAACAGGTTTATCTTCTTCAAAATCAAATAATTTTGAAAAGTCCATAACATTTGCAATGCCATCAAGCTCACATAGAATAGCAACGGCAGCACACATTCCATTAAACATAACCTCTTTTGAACTGCGGTTTATAGAATGACGATTTTTTCGCGAAAGTGGCAGTTTGTAGCCGCAACCACTAAGAAAGGCAGCCTCGATTTTAAGCAATTCTAATGGCGAATAACCATTAAGTTTACGGCCAAAAGCCTCATTTACTTTACCCACATAGGTGAGATTTAAAGATCCGTGTCCTTCGGTAAGATGTTTCCAGGTATCTGTATTATCAAGTATATTACCTACAGCACAACTTTTACAACACTCAGGATTAAGTGTATTGTTGTGAAATGCCGTATAAAGCTTACTAATAGCTTGTTCTAAGCGTGCAGATGTTTTCATAGCTTACTTTTTTTCTTTTTTATAAAGTTACAAAAAAGGAGTTAAGCTCACTTATTAATTGATAGGTGTACTTTTGAGTTTTAACACCGCAGATTTTAAACTTGTTCCACTAACCTTTAGGCGTATGTCACCACTGGTAGTGTCACTTTGAACTAGAACTACTAGTTTACCGCTAAATAATTTCATAGTAGGTTTATAAAATGCTTCTAGTGAAGTAGGATCGCCATTGGCAACTGCTTTGAATTCTCCGTTGCCGGTAACTTTAAAGTTTAAGCGATTAGTCGCGGTAGGGCAGATGTTGCCCTCTTTATCAACGACAGAAACTGTTACAAATGATAGATCATTACCATCGGCAGTGATAGTCTTACGGTCAGCTTCTAATTGTATAGCGTAAGGTTTTCCGGCAGTTTCAACTTTTTTTTCAGCAGCTACAGATCCATCTTGAGTATATGCAATGACTTTTAATGTGCCGGGCTCATAAATCACATCATTCCACATAAGGCGATAACGCGTTTGTGATGTAGAATTATTTTTAATCTGAATTCCCTGACTTTTACCATTTACAAATAATTCTGCGCGATCATAGTTTGTGTAAACAAAAACAGGCGTTTTCTCGCCTTCACGTCCTTCCCAGTTCCAATGTGGTAAGATATGTAAAGTTTCCTTTTCTGTATTCCAGCGGCTGCGATATAGATAGTAACGATCTTTAGGAATACCCGCAAGATCAACCATCCCAAAGTAAGAACTTCGTGCAGGCCAACTTGTATCATAGGGTGTAGGTTCGCCTAAGTAGTCAAATCCTGTCCATACAAATTCACCTATAACCCAGGGCTTATCATCTTGCAAAATAAAATCATCTTCGGGTAAATTTGACCAACTGCAATACTCCAGATCGTAAGATGAACTTTGGAAATCTGGATATTCTTTCATACTCGCTTTTTTAACCGGAAACTTATAAATTCCGCGCGAACTCACGGTAGATGCGGTTTCTGAACCAAGTATAAATCCCTGCGGAAACTTATCATAAGCTTCTTCATACAAATGCACACGGTAATTAAGTCCCGGAATATCCAAGATAGCTCCAAAGCCAGATTCCATAGTAGCTTTTACCTGATCCATACCTACGGTAACCGGTCGTGTAGGATCTTCTCTATGAAAGATGTCCTGCAACCATTTTGCCCGCTTTACGCCTTCACTTCCATATTGATCTGGCACTTCATTGCCCGCACTCCACATTACAATTGATGGGTGATTGCGAGTAGCTCGTACTAGATTTGTAATATCTTTTTCTGCATAATCATCAAAAAATCGATTATACCCATTTTCAACTTTCGGCTTTTTCCATTCATCAAAACTTTCAGCTAAAAATAAAAATCCCATTTCATCGGCGAGTTCAAGTTGCTCAAAAGAAGGCATATTGTGCGCGCTGCGTATGGCATCACAACCTAAATCTTTTAATATTGTCATTTGTCTTCTTAAAGCCGCTTTATTAACTGCAGTGCCCAACGGACCTAAATCGTGATGCAGACAAACGCCTTTAAATTTGCGCGTTTTGCCATTAAGCTGAAAACCGTTTTCAGAAGAATAGGAAATACTGCGTATTCCAAATGTAGTTTTTACTTCGTCTGTGAGTTTATTTCCGGCATATAAGCGAGAAACTGATGTGTATAAATACGGATTCTCAGGACTCCATAAGTTGGGATTATTCACTTTAATATTCTGTTCAAATTCAGAATTATATAGTGTAGAAGTAGAATCACTGGCTATCTTTTTTCCAGTTTTATCATAAATACTGGTGACCATTCTGAGATCACTACCCGTTACAGCTGTTTTAATATTGACTTTAGCTTCCTTTTCAGTTACTAAAGGAGTAGTAATAAAGGTTCCCCATTGATCTATGCTCTGAGCATTTTTTGTAATCAAACTTACTTTGCGATAAAGTCCCGCTCCAGGATACCATCGTGAAGAGAATGACTCATTAGAAAGTTTAACTGAGAGTGTATTTTTACCTGGTTTAAGATGTTTAGAAATGTCAAAATAAAAATAAGAATAACCATAAGCCCACTCTCCAATTTTTACACCGTTGAGGTAGACTTGAGGTTCACTCATAGCTCCCTCAAAAAGGAGCAGCGTTTTCTTATTTTCTGTGTGCTCAGGAATTTCAAATGTATTGCGATACCAGGCGTTGCCAATAAATGGTAATGATCCAGTACGACCTGTTTTTTCAGTAGCGCTGGTCTCACCATTTTGTGAGATAGCCACAGTTTGCTTATCAATTTCCTTATCAAATGGTCCATAAATAGCCCAATCATGAGGTACGGTTACATTTTGCCAACCAGTATCATTAAAGTCTATTTGGTATGCATTTTCAAAATCACCTTTTTTAAATTTCCATCCAGTGTGAAGTTCGATAATAGATCGTGACTGAGCCAGAACCGTAGTAGATATTACTAAAAGGATGAATAAAAATGGAGTTCGCATAATGACTGTATTTTTAGCAAATGATAATGCTAAAAATACAGTATTAAATGTAAATATTACGCTTTATAATTTAAAAGCATTACTGCGGAAACATATCACATCGACACGCATACCATTGTTTTGTAAAGCTTTCTAAATCGTCGAGATAATTATTTATCGCATCTACGCCAGAAATCAACTTATTATTATCAAGCACCTGCGGAACTGTCAAGGAGTTATCTCTACAAATTTCTGAAGGTATGAGAAGGGAGTTAACCCGATCTTCTAGAACCTGATAATCTTGAGAATTATCAATCTTTAATTGCAGCATAGCAAAAGTTTTTAATTAGTTGGTACTTGTCAAGCGCTCAAAAACACGTGCAACAGCTTCAGCACCGGGATCAGGAATTCCTTTTAGTGAATTTTCACCTAAATAAGACGAACGACCAAATTCAGTTTTAGTGATTTCTTTAGTCTTATCGGCTCCATCTCGTGCAGCTTTCGTAGCCTCTTTTAAAGAGCCACCATCGCTCAACACGTTAAAAGCAGGTTGCATTGCATCGATCATAGTACGTTGACCTTCTGATGCGCCACCAAACTCTTTCATTTTCTCGAGTCCGGCAACTAAAGATTTACCCAGGTCACTATTCTCTTTATAGGCGTTACCGGCGCGTGTAAAAAGTATAGATAGAAGTACACCGCTAGATCCACCGGTTTCTCGAGCCAAAATGCGACCTATTGTTATTAATAACTTCCCGGGATCATCTAGTGGAAGTTTGTCTAATAACTCTTTAATTTTCTTTGCACCTGTAGCGAAGGTTGAGCCGGCATCACCGTCACCTACTTTTTCATCAATGGCGTTGAGTTCTTTTTCGGTGCTAATTAACTCATCTAAGATATTCTCTAAAGATTTTAATGTTACAGCATTAGAAGAAGAATCAAACTGAAGCATTTTTGGCAATTCTGGAGATTCAACAGCTTTTTGATTTTCATATGATACAATAGACCAGGAAACCGGGGCAGCATTTTCTAGAAGCGCTTCTGTAATTTCATCATCTAATTCTAACACTGTTACCGAAAATCCTTTCATATTAAGCGAAGTCATTAATGCTGCCGGACCCACTAAATACGATACTTTTTTTGCTAAATCAGAATTATTGAAAGCACGCAATAAAATATTCATTTCTAATGGCGTAACGCTTCCTAAATTATTAAGCAGCAGTGCATAGTTTTGGGATTGTTTTTCGGGTAAATATTCTAATAATTTGTCGAGAGCCTGATTCATTAATTCATCTGCAGCAGCCATTTTTATTTTATCTACTCCGGGCTCTCCGTGTATTCCCAAGCCTAATTCTGCTTCATCTTCTGCAAAACGCGATTCTTCGGCATCTTGAAATTTTTGACCTTCTTCAAGTGATAATCCTATAGAATAGGTGTTATCTGCCACTTTGCGAGCGATAGCTGTTACTTCCGATAAAGATTTACCAGCTTGTGCAAGAGCACCAGCAGCTTTATGTACAAAAAGCGTTCCTGCCAGACCACGTTGTTCTACATCCTCACCAAGAGAAATATCGTCACCCACAATCACAGTTTCAACTTGAATGCCCATATCCCGAGCTTGTTCTGCTGCAAGTCCGAAATTAAGTCGGTCTCCGGTGTAGTTTTTGATTACCAATAAACAGCCGGCATCACCAGTGGTAGCAAGAATTGCTGCTAATACGGCATCTACTGAAGGAGATGCAAATATATCTCCGCATACAGCAGCACTTAACATACCATCCCCTACAAATCCTGCATGAGCAGGTTCATGACCAGAACCGCCACCAGATATGACTGAGACTTTAGATTTATCAATATTCGTTTTTAAAATTACACGTATCTCAGGAAAGCTATCAAGATAGGTAAGATTAGCATTTGTAAGCAGGCCTTCCAGGCCTTGATTAACTACTTCTTTTGGATTATTTATAAAGGATTTCATCAGATTATATTTTAAAATAGAAGTTACCAAATGTGAAATGATATTATTTCAAATAAAATGTTAAGCCTGTTATTTATGATTTAAAGGTATTGGCTGTTTTAAAAATGTAAACGCTCATTACTTTGCGGTATTCATTGCATTCCTCGTAAAAATTCGAATAGAGATCTACTTTTTGCGAGAACTAAACTATATTTAGCCTTTAACATAAAGAAGCCCTAACTTTTTTGAATACCTCAACGCGAGAAATAAAATCTGTTTTTCAAGAGAATTACACGAGCCTTTGCATCTTTGCTTACAGTTATGTTCTAGATAAAGACAATGCAAAAGATGTTGTGCAGGATGTTTTTGTAAAACTTCTAGAGGCTGATTCGCTTGCTCACATCAATAATCTGGAGGCATATATAAAGACAAGTGTTTACCACAGTTGCTTAAAATTTTTGAAGCAAAATGCCGTTACAGACTCACTTACCAAGGCTGAAGAACGCTTAGCTTCTAAAAATCTATCCCAAGAGTCACAACTAATTAAAGAAGAAGAATCTGTACTAGTTTTAAAAGAACTGAATTTGCTTCCTAGCGAATGTCGAAAGGCATTTGAACTGTGTGTTATACACGGCTACAAATATTCTGAAGCTGCAGAAAGTTTAGAAATTTCCAAGAACACATTAAAAAGTCAGATAAAAAAGGCGTACAGAATTTTGCGTGAATCAATGAATTATGTTCAGATATTATGGATATTGTTTGATGTTTAAATGTTAAATTTTACTTTTTTATAAATTTTTTCGCAATTCACGTCACCCCAAAGAAACATTTAAGACTCTTACTAGTAGAACCTGATTTTAATTGGTGCTGCTATGAAGAAAGAAATACGCTTACTCTTAAAGAATCTCAACGGAAGGATTAGTCCGGAAGATCGTATTTGGATTGAAGAGTGGATAAATAAAACTCCAGAGAACAGAGCGTTTTATAATAAGCTGAAAGAATTAAAAGCAGCAGGAACAGATTTGCATACATTGCAAAATCTAGATGTTGATTCTGCATGGGAAGAAGTTTTAGCTAAAGTCGAAGACCGAAAAGCGGTCATTCCATTACAAACCTCACGCAGAAAATCTTTTTATCGTTATGCTGCCGTCGCTGCAGTTGCAGGTATTTGTATACTCCTCAATTTTTATTATCAGCCATTTGCATCAGATTTTGATTCTTCAAGTACAGTGAATTCACTAAGTGTAGAAACGGGTGATGGAAAAGTCGAATTTATAAAAACCGAATCTACTAAACAGCTCTTTAACTCGGCAGGAGAAGCAATTGCTTTGCAAAATGCAGACACACTTATTTATAAGCCAATACTTAATTCTGATGCCATTACTTACAACACATTAAACGTTCCGCACGGTAAAATGTTCACACTTAAGCTTGGAGATGGATCTTCTATAAGACTTAATGCTGGCAGTCGTATTACCTATCCTATTGCTTTTAAACGTGGAGAGAAACGATTAATCACCTTACGTGGTGAAGCCTATTTTAATGTAAGTAAGCGGGAAGATCAGCCCTTTGTTATAAATACACAGGGTGTAAATGTTGAGGTATTGGGTACTTCTTTTAATGTGAATTCTTATACTGAAAATGCAGAGGTAACAGTAGCTCTAGTAGAGGGTTCTGTAAAAATGTATAATGAGAAATCTACTCAAAATCCTTCGGTTTATTTAAAACCTAATCAATTAGGGTCGTTTAATATTAAAGCAGGTTCTCTACAGGTAGCTGATGCGAATATCTGGGAACATATCGCCTGGTTAGAAGGAAGATTAATAATTAGAGAAGCCACATTTACTGAAATTCTTCAGAAGTTAGAACGTAAATATAATGTGACAATCATTAATAAAAATACCAGTATTAAGACAGATCAATTTAATGCAAGTTTTGATGTAGAAACTATTGATGAGGTCCTAGAAGCTTTTGCTCTGGATGCACCTTTTAAATTTACACGCACCGATACTTTAATTACGATAACGAATAAATAAAAAAAATCAGGAAATGCGCCAACATTCCCTGATCTAATAAATGCAAAGTCAACTAGTTCAAATTAATTAACCTAACAACGTAAATGTATGAAAATCCCTATTTGTACGAGGCATATAATGTCTCGTTTACACAAACATTCTCTAGCGATGAAAATCACTACGCTATTACTTTTTGTATCCTTATTCAGTTTGCAGGCAAATTCTTATTCCCAGCGGAATAAAGTTACGCTCCATCTCAGCAATGCCAGCGTTGAGCAGGTACTACAAAAAATAGAATCGATCACCGATTTTAAATTTATCTATAATGTGAAAACATTAAGCGCAGATAAATTGCTGAATATAAATGTGAATGAAGAAAACATTCAAGTAGTTCTTGATAAAATTCTAGCATCTTCAAACACAGATTATATTATAAGAAAGAATCTTATTGTACTCAAGCCATCGGCAGATGTTGCTATAAGTACACGTATAGAATCTGCTAGTTCTACAGTGCAATCACAAATTACCGGTGTTATTAAAGATGGCAAAGGTGTGCCGCTTCCAGGCGTGACTGTAAAGATAAAGGGATCTAATACCGGTAGCGCATCAGATTTTGATGGTAGATATCGTATTAATGCTGGTAGTGAAAGCACCTTAGTATTTACCTATGTGGGTTTTGAGAAATTTGAAACCCAAGTAGGAAATCGCACCCAGATAGATGTGACTTTAAAAGAATCACTTGAAGAGATGAGTGAGGTGGTAGTCATAGGTTATGGAGAAGTTAAAAAAGAAAACATCACCGGCTCTGTAGGAGTCGTTGATATGGAAAGTTTTCAGAATCAATCTCCTACTATAAATGTAGATCAGGGTTTACAAGGCTTAGTTGCTGGTGTAAATGTAAGTTCGCCTAATGGCCAACCTGGATCGGCATCAAAAATTCGTATTCGAGGAACCACTTCTTTATTTGGATCTAACCAACCCTTATATGTGATTGATGGTATTCCCGTTGTATCTGAAAGTAATATTCCTATTGGAGGAACTGAAGGTAGTAATCTGGGGCAAGAATTAGATAATCAAGGCTTAAGTACCCCAATAGGAAATATTAATCCTAGTGATATTAAATCTATAACAGTCTTAAAAGATGCATCTGCAGCAGCAATCTATGGTTCCAGAGCTGCAAACGGAGTTATCGTAATAACGACTAAGCAGGGAGGCAAAGACGGCAAAACTCAGTTTGAGTTTAATGCTTCAACCACTGTACAAAATACACCAACATTAGATGTTTTAAATGCAGAACAATTTAAAGCAGTTTGGCTTACTGCGGTGAATAACAGCTCAAGCACAGATGCTTTTTCGCAAAGTGTGAGAGATGGATCATATTTTGGAACAGCAGATACAAACTGGGAAGAAGAATTAAATCCTTCTAATCAGGTTTCAACAAACTATAATTTAAGTATTCGCGGTGGTAATGGAACGACTCAATATTCGTCATCATTATCTGCTTTAAATGAGCAAGGAGCCCTTGAAGGATCTAATAGAAAGCGATATACGTTAAATTTAAATTTAAATACAAAAGCGACAGATAAATGGACTTTTGGTACACGTCTGCAAACCACTTACTCAGATCAGGACGCTACAGACTCGGGACTCTTTGATCGTATTTATATTTACAGACCAGATTTGCCTGTACTGGATGAAGATGGAAATTATTCATTTTCAACAGGGAGTAACTTTGAAAATCCTGTAGCATTATCTCAAGCTATTAATACCAATAAAACCTTTTTATTTTTAGGAACATTCTTTACTCAACTAGAATTAATAGATGGTTTGAAGGCTGAAACCAGACTTTCTGTAAATTATAATACAGGAAATCAAAATAGCTACTATCCAGAATATCTAGGACGTGGAGGCTGGAGCCGTTTACAAGGTGATGGTGATGGATATGCTCAAGACAGTAGAACACAGTCTTCTGTTATACAATGGAATTCTAATCTTACTTATTCTAAAACCTTTAATGATGTACACAGTATTGAAAGTGTTTTAGGTACCACTTTTGAAAAAGTGAGTTCGTCTTATAATAAAGCCTTTGGTGAAGGTTTTAGCAATGGCGTTTTAAGCAATGTAAGTAGTGCAACCTCGAGCAATGGTGGTTTATCTACAAGTCAGGGATCTGGATTGCATTCTTATTTTGGAAGAGTTCATTATGATTATGACGATCGTTATTTATTAACCGTTTTAGGTCGAGTAGATGGATCTTCTAAATTTGCGGTGGAGAATAAATATGCATTTTTCCCTGCTGCTGCAGTTGCTTGGAGAGTTTCCGAAGAAGCCTTTTTACAAGGTAATAAAACACTTAACAACTTAAAGTTCAAAGCTAGTTTAGGTACTACCGGGCAACAAGATTTTGGCGCATATCAATGGCGTACACTCTATGAGACATATACCTATGGAGGTAACAGTAGTGTGATTTTGACGCAATTAGGAAATGATAAATTAAAGTGGGAAACTACCCAGCAACTTGATTTTGGTGTTGAATTCGGATTTTTAAATGATCGTATTTCAGGAGAGTTTGGATATTATGAGAAAAATACTAAAGATGCTATTTTCCCGGTAATTCCTCCAGGTAATACAGGTGCCGGTTCAATACTTGCAAATGTGGGTGAAACTAAGAATACCGGTCTTGAACTTTTGTTAAACCTAGCGGTAATAAGATCAAAAGATTTTAGCTGGGATCTGCGTATTAACGCTACAAAAAATAAAAATCAGTTAACAAAAATCGCCGACGACTACAAAGATGATGAAGGTTTTGTAACTGGTATACCCGGTAATGGTGGACGCCTTAGAGAAGGAAGTCCTATCGGTTTAATTTACGGATATAGAGCAGATGGTATTTTTCAAGATCAGGCTGTGATCGATGCGCTTAATGCAAGTGCCCCTGCAGGTGTATATCAAGATGATGAGACTGCTCCTGGTGACATTAGATTCAGAGACATTTCTGGACCAGATGGAGTTCCAGATGGTATAATTTCTTCATTTGATCAGGAGGTTATAGGAGATGCGCAACCAGACCTATATGGTGGTTTTTCAAGTACATTTAGATACAAGCAATTTTCTCTAGCTGCACAATTTAGTTATTCAATAGGAAATGATTTATTGTGGTTTGCACAGACACGAAATGTGAATTTCCAAAGTTCGTTTTTTGCTGAAAACAAAATAACAGATGTTCTTAATGCGTGGACACCAGAAAACCCTACTAATGTACCGAGATCAGTTTATCGTGATCCCAATGGTAATGGCAGTATCTCTAGTTTTTATGTTCACGATGGCTCGTATTTGAGGTTAAATACGCTTAATCTACGGTACGAGTTTTCAAAAGAATTTTTAAACCGTTTTTCGTTTATAAATGGCTTAGCTATTTACGGAGTTGCTCAAAATCTGTTTACAATAACTAATTATCCCGGAGCAAATCCGCAGGGCGGAACCTTATTTAATAATGATATCTCAGGGTCTGGTAGAGATACAAACAGATATCCATTACAAAGTGCATATACCTTAGGTATTAACTTAAGATTCTAAAATATAAATCATGAAAAAATATATAATATATAGTTTATTGGCTTTGCTTACGGTCTCTTGTGAGATTGTAGATGCAATAGATCAAGATCCACCTAACAATCTGGTTCCAGATAATGTTATTGAAAATAGTGATGATGCAGAAGCACTCCTTAATGGAGCATATGGACAAATGGTTTCCTATACAGTTTCTCATTATTATATGTATTCAGAATTAATACCAAGTGCTCTTATAGGTACGATGAGTACAGCCGGAGGAGGTACAGCAAATGGAGAGTTTGCAGAAAATGATTTGCAATCTGATAATTCTAATGTAAATAATTTCTGGAAAATTATTTACGCTGTAATGGATGCTTCAAATAATAGTATAGACCTTACTCAAAAGCTTCCGGATACTGAAATTAGTGACGCACTAAGATCAGAAATTATAGGTGAAGCTCATTTTTTAAGAGCGATGACTACATTTGATGTACTTCGTTATTTTGGTCAGTTTTACGATAGATCAAGTGAATTAGGTATTGTTTTAAGAACAGAGCCTGTAAATTTTGTTACGCGAAGTAAAGCCCGAAACACTGTAGAAGAATGTTATACGCAGATTCTTTCAGATTTAGATTTTGCTATTGCAAATGCTCCGGATTTTAATGTGAACTACAGAGCGTCTAAAGTAGCAGCTCAAGCATTGAAAGCACGAGTTTTACTTTATATGGGCGAATATGAAGCCGCTGCTGCCGCTGCAGATCTTGTTATAAATAATAGTGCAAGATCTTTAGAGCCTACTTTTTCCGAAGCTTTTAGTAAAGGTAATTCTTCATCAGAAATAATTTTACAATTATATCGGGATGAAAATTCTGATACAGATCAAAACAACAGAAAGCGTTTTTATACTGGTAGAGCTGGTACAACCTGGTTTCCAGAATTAATGACTGGCGATCCCAGACAACCCATTACCTATTCCGGATTGACGGTTCTGAAAACCAATAATACGGCTACCTATAGACCCACGTATTTTATGAGACTTTCAGAAATATATCTAATTAAATCTGAAGCACTTGCCAGAAGTGGTGCTAGTGTTGAAGCGAGCCTTACACCCCTAAATGTAATACGCAACAGAGCCGGTAATGATGATGCTACTGCGACCACCACAGCAGAAGTACTGGATTTAATTTTTGAAGAAACCATAAAAGAACTGGCTTTTGAAAATGGTGCAGATTGGTTTGCAGCAATTCGTTTTGATAAAGCAATGGAGTTAAAACCTACAATTACAAGTGTAGATCAATACATACTTCCTATACCACTTCCTGAAATTGAAGGAAATGAGTTTATAAACTTTGAAAACCAAAACCCAGGTTACAATTTTTAATAATTAAGGATTAGCCAACTATATTCCTAATTACAGGATTGCTTGCAATTGCTGTGAGCAATCCTTTTACCCTAAAAAATAAATATGATTCGATTAGTAAAGACACTTAGTGTCGCGTTATTATCACTTTGCGGTACAGTAGCTACTCAAGCGCAAACCAATTTTTCTAACCTGGAGCAACAGCTGCCTCTGGATCCTTCTGTTATAAAAGGGACTTTAGATAATGGGTTAACCTATTATATTAAAGAAAATTCAAGACCAGAAGATAAAGCAGAATTACGACTTGTAATAAATGCGGGTTCAATCTTAGAAGATGAAGATCAATTGGGATTAGCCCATTTTGTGGAACATATGGCCTTTAATGGTACAGACAGTTTCAAAAAAAATGAGCTTATCGATTACCTGCAGAGTATAGGAGTGGAGTTTGGTGCAGATTTAAACGCACATACAGGATTTGACGAGACTGTATACAAACTTACCGTACCTACAGATGACCAGGAGATTTTTGATACCAGCATGCAAATATTAAAAGACTGGGCAGGAGGTATTACATTTTCTAATGAGGAGATCGATAATGAGCGTGGAGTAGTAGCAGAAGAATTAAGAGCGCGTAGTGGTGCAGGATCTAGAATGTATGATCAATCTATACCGGTTATTACAAATAATGCACGATATGCAAGTAGGCTTCCTATAGGTAGTCTCGATGTAATAATGAATTCAGATTACGATGCGATGAAGCGCTTTTATAGAGACTGGTACAGGCCAGATTTAATGGCTCTTGTTCTTGTTGGAGATTTTGATGCAAAAGAGGCAGAAGCTCAAGTCAAAGAATTATTTAGTGATCTTGACGTAGTTTCAGAGGCAAAAGATCGTACCGTTTATAAAATTGAAACGTCAAAAAAACCGGTTGCAAAAGTAATTACAGATGAGGAAACTCAAAAAACTACTGTAGCCTTTTACTTTAAAAAAGAGCACGAGAAGACGTTGAGTTATAAGGATTATAAAACGTCCCTTTTAGAAATATTATACTCCGGAATGTTACGGGAGCGTTTAAGTGAGATAACCCAGGATAGTGATGCGCCATTTTTAAGTGCAACTGCAGGAATAGGATTTTTCTTAGGAAATAAGGACAGCTACTATTTGAGAGCAGACTTAAAAGAAAACGGCATAGAAAAAGGTATTAAAGCGGTAATTGCTGAAAGCGAGCGTGCAAAACGATTTGGGTTTACAGCATCAGAGCTGGAGCGATATAAAGCAAAAGTTCTTCAGAATGCAACTCTGTTTAAAACCGAATCTGATAAAATACCTAATCGCGTATATGTTGAAGCATTAATAGATAACTTCACTTTTGAAGATCCCGTTGTTAGTGAAGATTTCAGATTTGATTTTTATGAGCAAATCTTACCTACAATTACATTAGAAGAAGTAAATGCAATTGCTAATACTTGGGTAAATTCTACTGATGTCGCTATTATATTAAATGCGGCTGATAAGAATGCTAGCAAACTTCCTTCAGAAGCTCAACTTCTAGACATTCTCGATGAAGCCGGAACATTAAAATTACAGCCTTATGTAGATAATATGGCGAATGTGGCTTTAATGAAAACTAAACCTCAAGCAGGTAAATTGAGTAAAACATCCTATAATAAGAAAGTTGATGTTACTACCTGGAAATTTGAAAATGGTGTAACGGTTATTGTAAAACCTACAACCTTTCAAAATGATATGATTGCTGTGCGTGGTTTTAGACCGGGAGGTAGCTCTGTAGCTCCAGATGAGATGTATGTATCTGCACGTGAAGCTGGACGAATTATTTCTGAAAGTGGTGTAAATGGAATTTCGAATGTACAGCTACAGAAATTAAATATGGGTAAGGACGTATCTGTAACTCCATATATAAACTATTACGATGAGCTAATTTCTGCAAGTAGTAACCGTGAGGATTTAGAACGAATGTTTCAAATGATTCACCTATACTTTACAGCGCCTAATAAGGATGCTAATACTTTTGGTTCTCATAAAAAGCGATTAATGTCGCTTTACAAAGATTCTGATGACAATCCTGGTTCTTACTTTGAAAAAGTAATTGCAAAAACAATGATGAATAATCATTTAAGAGCAATTCCTCTTGAGGAAGAGCAGATAGAAGCAGAGCTTAATCTCGATGAGGTATTTGCATTTTACAAAGAACGTTTTTCTAATGCAAATGAATTTACGTTTATACTTTCAGGAAATTTTGATCCTGATCAAATTAAGGAATTAGCAACTACTTATCTCGCTAGCTTGCCTTCTAACGTAGAAGAAAAAAGTAATTGGAGAGATATAGGATTACGTCGTGCCACCGGTAAGATAGAAAAAACGGTTAAAAAAGGAATAGATGATAAAGCTCAGGTAGATATGCGTTTTACCGGAACTCTCGATTATTCTCCAGAAAAATTGAAAAAGCTTAACCTTCTTGCAAAGGTTTTAAAAATAAGGCTTACTGAAGAATTACGTGAAAATATGGGTGGTGTTTATGGTGTGCGCGTAAGTGGTTTTACAACAGACAGACCTTATGACTGGTACAGAATGGAAGTACGTTTTACGTGTGCACCAGAAAATGTTGAAGCGCTAAAACAGAAGGTTTTTGAGGAGATTAATGCGATGAAGAAAAACGGAGTCTCTCAAGAAAATGTAGCTAAAATTAAAGAAGCAGAATTAAGCAATACAGAAGAGTTTTTAAAATATGATTCATTCTGGATTTCAAAAATTAGAGAAGCATATGAGCTAGGTCTTGAGTATGACAGCTTTTTAAATTATGAGGAAGAAATTGCTAAGATTGATTCTGACTTTTTTAAGCAAGCAGCTCGCACCTATTTTGACGAATCAAATTATGCGGAGTTTATTTTACTACCAGAAGAATAGGCTAAGATCCTACTAGAATTAAACCCCTACGATAACGTGGGGGTTTCTTTTTTTTAATAGTTCTCTTGAATCTGATAATATTCATCAAGTATAACGACTATTAAGTAGACGTTCTACGTAACATCAAATACTTGTAGGATGGAAATAAAATTATAAAGCCCTTTTGCTCCAAATAATAGCTATATGTCAAAAGAAAAAGTAAGCATTTTAAGTGCTTTTAAAACGATTATCTGGCCCAGAAGAAAGCTGGTATTTATTGGTTTACTCTTAATCGTGATTAGCAAAGCAGCTAGTTTTGTTGCTCCGTTATCTTTAAAATATCTAATGGATGATATCATCCCCAATAAAAATGTAGATCTACTTAAACTACTTGTGGCTGCTGTAGGTTTTGCAATTTTAATACAGGCTATCACCTCGTTTCTTTTAACAAAAATTCTCAGCGTACAAGCTCAGTATATGATTTCAGAGTTGCGCGCTCAAGTTCAAAAAAAGGTGCTGTCTCTTCCTATTCGCTTTTTTGATAATACAAAATCAGGAGAATTAGTCTCTCGTATAATGAGTGATGTAGAGGGTGTACGTAATTTAATAGGTACAGGCTTAGTGCAACTGGTAGGAGGTACGGTTACCGCAGTCGTTTCACTCCTCTTATTATTGCGTATTAGTTGGACAATGACGCTTTTTACTCTAGTACCATTAGCGGTGTTTGCATTGATTGCACTAAAGGCATTTAAAAAGATACGTCCCATTTTTAGAAATAGAGGGGTGATAAATGCGGAAGTCACCGGTAGACTTACCGAAACTTTAGGAGGTGTACGTGTTATTAAAGGATTTAATGCTGAAGAGCAAGAAAACAAAATATTTGAGGAGGGTGTAGAACGTCTTTTTCAGAATGTAAAGAAAAGTCTAACCGCAACTGCATTAATGACCAGTTCATCTACTTTTTTATTGGGTCTTGCAACGACTGGAATTATGGGAATAGGTGGTTATCAAATTATGACAGACCAGCTTACGATAGGTGATTTTCTTACGTTTACTTTTCTATTGGGATTAATGATTGCTCCCATTGTACAAATGAGTAATATAGGAAGCCAATTAACGGAAGCCTTGGCAGGTCTTGATCGCACCGAGGAACTCATGAATATGACTCCGGAAGCTGATGCGGATCTGCGTACAGAGGTTTTGGAAAACTTTAAAGGTCATATAGTTTTTGAGAATGTTCGGTTTTCTTACGAGGAAAATAAAGAGGTTTTACATAATATAAGTTTTGAAGCAAAACCGGGAGAAGTAGTGGCATTAGTAGGTAGTTCTGGTTCGGGAAAAAGTACAATAGCAGGTTTAGCAGCAACATTTCTAAATCCGCAAGAGGGTATAATTTCTGTAGATGGTCACGATATTACTAAAATAGATTTAAATAGTTTCAGAAAAAACCTAGGTGTGGTTTTACAAGATGAGTTTCTTTTTGAAGGAAGTATTAAGCAAAATATTTTATTTCCAAGACCTCAAGCGACCGAAGAGGAGTTACAGGCTGCGGTACGTGCAGCTTACGTTAATGAATTTACAGATCGTTTTGAAGATGGCCTAGACACCTTAATAGGGGAGCGCGGAGTTAAACTTTCTGGCGGTCAGCGACAACGTATTGCCATTGCCAGAGCCGTTTTAGCAAATCCTAAAATTTTAATTCTGGATGAAGCCACTTCAAATCTGGATACTGAAAGTGAAGCGTTAATTCAAAAAAGTCTTACAACACTTACAAAAGGTAGAACTACATTTGTAATTGCTCACCGCTTGAGTACTATTAAAAAAGCAGATCAGATTCTGGTAATTGAAAATGGTCAAATTGCAGAACGCGGTACACACGACGAACTTATCGCTTCTGAGGGGCGTTATCATAATTTGTTTACCTATCAGGCTCGCATTTAATAAATTCTATCTTTTATAGCAGAAGTAGCGGTGCTATAAAACCTATACGCACTTCATTCTTATTAAAACTAGAAGCTCCGAGTTCGTTTATAGCGTAATCAGAATAATCGTAATATCTTCCGATATAGGCAAAGTAAAATTTGACGTTGAGGTCTTTAAACGGACTGTAATAAACGGTTGGGATTATTCCATAGCTTGTTCTTATATGGTCTTTTCCCGTTTCGGCATTGTCGTAGGCGCTACTTGTCATTAAGGTCAGCAAACCTTCAAACTTAGGATTTATACGATATTTTCCTCTAAACCAGTTTTCGATATACGTCACATTTTCAGCAATTATTTCATCGCTGGTTACGCTTGTTACGATGCCTTTTGTATCAATTTCTTCATAACTGTAATGAAAATCATACATAAGTGTCAGGTTCTTATTCTCATACTTATTACCTAAAGTGAAAAACGTTGTGCCACGATCTTTTACTTCCGTAGAATGACTTAAACTGTAAATAGTTTCAAGTTTTCCGTCAAAGAAACTTCCGCCCCAGTTTCCCACAAATGATACCGGCCAGTCTGGTTCTTGTATATTTTCTGCGATTACATCTCCGTAGAGGTCTTCATAAAGTGCTGTGCGGGAGTTTAATATTTGTACCCCAAATTTATGGTTGTCAAAAGCCTTGTACGACAAGCCGGCTCCAGTAACAAAGGCGAGTGCATTACCATATATATCATTATATTCAAGAACATCACGTGCTATAAACTCATACTCATAACCTCCGTAAAAAGCGGTCATTTTACCCAGATACATATTAAGCGAGTTGCTTAATTTGACATCTATGTAGGCAAGTTCGATGTTACTTCCTAATCGATCGAGACTTTGTACATCACTATCTTTATTGAATCGGTTTCTGAAATTAATTTTTAGCTTATCATTTATTTTAGCAGCAATTCCGAGAGCAGTAAATCCGTTTTCAAACTGAAAACCGTTGTAATAATTATCGCCACCCCTAAACGTGTAAGCTTGAAAATCCATACGCATATCAAATGTGATATCTATATTTTTTAGTAAACCCGCTTTATTAATAGGGATTATAGGCTCATCCGGACTATCATCTTCTTGAGCAACCATTACCGAAACTGTAAATAGTAATAAAAGACTGAATACGATTTTTAACATAGTATTTTTTAAGGATTTGCTCTTTCTGATTTGTATACGGAAACTGATGCATTCTTGCCCCAATGTATAGTGTTTAAGGCATTTTGAGGAAAATACTAAAATTTATTGAAAGCAATACTTACAATACTCTGAAGGATAAAAAATTTTAATTGGAAATAATAACCGAACAGAGAGTAAGCAAATATTCAGATATCTTGTGATATGAAGTATATATAGCAAAAAAAACCACACTTAGAAAGTGTGGTTTTTGTGACCTTGCCAGGATTCAAACCTGGAACCTCCTGAGCCGTAATCAGGTGCGCTATTCAGTTGCGCCACAAGGCCTTTATTTTTGCAAAATAGAAACATATATTTGTCTCATTTTGCGGGTGCAAATATAAGTCTTTTTTAGATATCTACAAGGATAAATTAAAAAAAAGCCATTTAATTTTTAAATGGCTTTTCTAGGGGAATTAAGTATTTCTAGTACATGTTATTTAATGCCGTAATATCATTAGCATTAAATTCTCCACTAGCATTTGAGCTAAAGCAAGATAACATTATAGAAGTTGCGTCATAACCGGTTGGGGTTCCCGAAATATGATTTGCATCTCCACCTTCATTTACGTTGTCTCCACAACTTTGTCTGCTAAACCAGTCTGTATGTCTAAATCCTACAGAATGACCAATTTCATGAGTAAGTACATGCTCTACAACGTCTGTGCTATAATTTGCAAGACCATAAATCTGTACATATTTATAAGGTAATCCATTACTTGGGAAACCGGCACTACCACCAGTTCCAGAAGGATTATTTACGGTATTGTTATAAACAACCATATCACGGCTCTGGTAGCTCGTACCAAAGGTTAGGTTGAATGTTATAGATACACCACTCAAATTATTGTAATTATCTACCGCCATTTGTAGTGCTGTACGTTCTTTAGAACTTAGAGCCTGGCTACCGCCGGTGTAACCCACAATTGTAATTGTGCGGCCTTGACTAACCAGTGCAGATGTTCTGTACTGCTTGTCTGTGCCTTTTGCACCTTTCTCTGCGCTTTCAAGATTTACCATAGCTGTCAACTCTTCTGGAGTAACTACAATGTCATCTTCTAAAAATAAGCGCATTTCTGAAGTACCGTCGGGGAAAAAGAACGAATCCCACTTTACATATCTGGTATTCATTCCCAAAGTTTCTACTTGATCAAGGATCGCTTGTGATACTTCGAGGTCTGCAGCGGTTTCAGTAACAGCTACACCTTCTTCGGTTTTATCTTCAGAGCAAGAGGCAAGCACTAAAGAACAACCTAACCCAAAAAGGGCTACTTTTTTAAATGTGTTTGATAACATAGATTTGATATTTTATTAATGATTTCTGAAAACTATTAAAAAATACCTGATAAACAATACCGTTAAACGTTAAATAATTACATTTAATCGACTAAATCCATTTATCTACCGAATTATCTATAAGAAAAAAGCCTCCTGAATAAGGAGGCTTTTTGTGTAAAAATTCTGTTTTTTCTAAATAATTTCTGCGCTAAGTCCGGCATCTAATAGTGCACTACATCTTGGCTCGAGGTATTCATAGCTACCGGTTTTTACCGTACACTTACCTTTATAGTGAACAATAAGTGAGCATTGTTCTGCTTGTATAGGAGTATGCTCACACACGTGTATTAATGTTTCTATAACGTGATCAAATGTATTTACATCATCATTGTAAACAATGATTTCGTTATTTCTATCTTCCGCTTCGAGGACATCAACTTCTTCTTGTACCTTTTCTTTAGTGCTCATATGCAAAAAGCTTAAATTCAGTATATTAATTTTTTACAAATTTACAAGCTACCCAATTATTTTTTTCAAAATTCATGATAAAATTTAGACCGTGTTGATTACAAACTTCTGTAATTGCCGGAATATCCTGAGTGTAAAAACCGCTGAGTAATAGAGTTCCTGATTCAGTGAGGCAACTTGCGTAGGTAGGAATATCTGCTAAAAGTATATTTCTATTGATGTTAGCAATGAGTAAGTCGTATTGTTTACCATCAATTAGTTTAACATCACCTTCAAATGCTTCAATAAATTCAACTCCGTTGCGGGCTACATTTTCCATCGTGTTTTCGTAACACCAGGGATCAATGTCTATAGCTTCTACAGGCCGTGCACCTTTTAGAGCTGCCAAGATTGCCAGAATACCGGTGCCACATCCCATATCGAGCGTTTTTAATCCTTCTACATCCAGTTTAAGCAAATGCTTAATCATTAAATGTGTGGTCTCGTGATGACCAGTACCAAAGGACATTTTTGGTTCAATAACAATATCAAACTCGGTATCGGGTTTAGGGTGAAAAGGAGCTCTTACAGAGCAAATACCATCAACTTCAATAGGTTCGAAGTTCTTTTCCCATTCTTCGTTCCAGTTAACCGGCTCTATAAGATTCACCGAGTAACTGATTTCGAATTCCGGATTTTGAAGTAAATAAATATCTTTTAATAAATCAGTTTTATCTAATGCAGAAAGAATATAGGCTTTCACGCCATCTTCAGTCTCATCAAAACTTTCAAAATCAAGTTCACTTAGTTCGGCAATGAGAATTTCTGCCCCGGGATTTACGGGATTTACTTTAAACTCGTATTCAGAATATGCTTCAGCCATTTATATATATTAAAATGCGTTTACAATAGCCATAAAGTCTTCAGCCTTAAGAGAAGCACCACCTATTAAACCACCATCTACATCTGGTTTAGAAAAAATTTCTTCAGCATTATTAGGTTTAACACTTCCTCCATAAAGAATGGTAACTTCCTCAGCAACATCTTCAGAATACTCATCTGCAATTGTTTTGCGTATATACGCGTGCATTTCCTGAGCTTGATCGGGACTTGCTGTTTCTCCAGTTCCTATAGCCCAAACTGGTTCATAGGCTAATACAATATTTTCCCAGGCAGAAGCATCTAGATGAAATAATGCATTACTAATTTGCTTGTGTACAACCTCAAAGTGCTCGCTAAACTTTCTATCTTTTAGTTCTTCACCAAAACAATAGATAACTGTCATATCGTTTTCTAGTGCAGTATTTACTTTTTCAGCAAGCAAATCTTCTTTTTCGTGAAAAAAGGCTCTACGTTCACTATGTCCTAAAATTACCGTGTTAACGCCTATACTTTTCAACATACTAGCACTTATCTCACCAGTAAAAGCTCCTGAGTCTGATTGATGCATATTTTGTGCTGCAACTGTAATGTCTAAGCCTTTTACAGACTCAAATGCGCTGTATAGATTAACAAAAGGAGGGGCAATAATAACCTCTGCGTTAGAAGTTTTTGCTATTTTTTTTAATCCTGAAATCAGATCTTGTGTTTCGGCGAGATCGGTATTCATTTTCCAGTTACCGGCTACGATATTTTTTCTCATGGTATATAGGTTTGTAGTTGTTGTATTTATTTATATCTATTTTAATTATTGTTCGTCAACCTCATCCTGTCTTTTATCTGCAAAATGATAAAGTACTTTTGAATAGGGGAATTTTTCTCGAAATAAGAGATTAAAATATAGAAAAATGATAAGATATAAAAATAACGTTAGTCTATCTATTCTACAACATTTGCATTACTTAATGCGGACTTTAGGATCTAAAAGACCATAAATAAGATCGACAAGGATATTAATCAGAATAAACATTGTCGCAATAACTAAAACAGATCCCATTATTATAGGAAGGTCTAAGGTGTTTAACGCATCTACAATTTCTTTTCCTAATCCATTCCAGCCAAAAATATACTCTACAAATACAGCTCCGGCTAACATTGAAGCAAACCATCCAGAGACTGCTGTTACCACAGGATTTAATGCATTTTTTATAGCGTGGCGCCAGACTATTTGCCATTTACTTAATCCTTTTGCTTGTGCAGTACGTATATATTCTTGATTATAAACCTCCAGAAGTGAATTGCGCATAAGCTGGATTACTACTGCCAGCGGACGTATACCTAGAACAATGGCCGGTAAAATTATATTTTTCCATTGTATGGTTATTGCTTCACCAAAATCATCCATCTCGTATAAACTACCCGTCATATTAAGATTTGTAAACTTGTGAAGTACATACCCAAATAGCCACGCAAAAAGAATAGCGCTAAAGAAGCTGGGAACGCTCATTCCCAAAGTACTAATTACTTGTATTATTTTGTCTAGCCAGGTATCTCTAGCATTTGCAGATACGATACCTAAAAATATACCTAGAAAAATAGCGAGACTAATTGCGCTTAAAGCAAGTACAATCGTATTTGGTAAGGTTTCTGAAATAACATCTACAACCGTTTTGCCGGTTTTCTGAAAAGATTCTCTTAAGTAGGGTTCTTTAATAACAAGATTGTATTTATTTACTGTGATTAGAGGGGTGTAAGTGTACTTTCCTGTTTTAAGACTTGTATAGTTTTTGGAATTTGTTGAATGCAATGAAAGCGGAGACAGATCATTGAGATAATAGATGTATTGCGTAATTACGGGTTTGTCAAAACCGTATTTGTGTTTAATAATTGCAAGCTGCTCAGGATCTTCATTTTGATCAAGCATCATACGCGCGGGATCTCCGGGAAGGACTGTAAATAATAGAAAAACGACTGTTATCACCCCAAAAAGGGTCAACAGGGCATACCATACTTTATTTAAGAAAAAAGAAATCAGAGTGTTTTAATATCAGATAATTTTAAAACTTTGTAGGCAGTTTTTTCACCCATTAATTCGGCTGCGTATTCCTCGATAGTACGATCAAAACCAGCATCTGCACGTCTCCTATTTACCCCCTCAGGATCTTTAATAGGCCATATGAAAAAACCATTTGCTGCGGTTATCTGTGCTTGCGTACCATATATTTGTTCTTTATGTTGCTGCATAAGATACTTGTCTTCTAAGGCCGCGACACGCGTCATTGGCAGCTCTCCCTTAGCCGCGGCTTCTTTAAATAAGTCGATGTACTGATCTATGTGAATGGGATTATGTTCAATAACATCTAAGGCTATAAGATTTGTAGGTTCGCCTACAATTGATTTACCCGGATACCCATAGTTATCTAATATATTTTTGACGACTTTTAAATTACTCGTATCGAGTAGCAATTGTTTTTTCCATAGATCACCGGTGTAATCCTCTTTAGCCAGCCCTAATTTTTGAGCGAGTGCTTCGCGTTTTTCGAGGTCTGTTTCTTGAAGTAAAGGGCGATACAATTGATCGTATTTTGCAATACTATCAAGTCGGTTTTTTAAATCAAAGTCGATAGCAGCATTAGTAGAAGATATAGTTTGGAGTTCAATTTCTTCCGCATCGTTCCAATGTTTTTTCTGAAGAATTGTACCCTTATTTAACTTCAGAATTCCAGGATTGCTGCGTACAATCGTTTTTAAAACAGTAGCATCTGTAAAGTAAAATTCAAAGTTTAGATTTTGTTTTTCTAATAGATCATTAACTTCTGCTTCACCCGAAGAGGTAAGGCCAATTACTTTATATCCCTTTTTAATAGCTTCATTGGTCAGTTTTTTGATAACAGGCCAGCCATTCCATTCGGTTTTATTTAAATCGTAGGCGATTACTACTATAACATTAGGAGTGCTTAAAAACTCTTCAGCATAATCTTCACCGTCTCTTTCAATAGTGAAATCGTGAATAGGAGGGGCGTAACCTTGAGATACTACTTCGGTATCTACTTCTATAAATGTACCTTCAGAAGCAGGATATTCTCCTTGAGTTGTGATTATTTTCTCTGTACCGTTTACATCAAATTTCCAATTATAATTAAAAATGGCTTTCTCGGCATCCTCAGGAACAGTCATTCCTTCTTTAATGTTTATTCCTACTTTATAGGCCCTAAAGTCAAATACAGGAAGGTGCATCAACACGTAATACCCAAAGCTTAAACAACCTATGAAAGTAGCAAAGATCACAATTGATCTGCCAAAATTTGTAAAGAATGGCTGGATGTATTTTAAATTAAAAAATAAGATAAGAATTAAAATAAGTAAGACTACATCTTTAGAAAATGATTGCCAGGGAGTAAGTGGTAGTGCATCACCAAAACAACCGCAATCTGTAACCTTATTAAAGTACGCCGAATAAAATGTGAGAAACGTAAAAAAGAGAATCATTAATAGCAAAAGCCACATAGTAGCTTTTTTATAATACCCAATAATTAAGGCAACCCCTAAAACCAATTCTACAATAACCAGGATTATGGCCAGACCCAATGCAAACGGACTCATAAACTCGATGTTTAAAACATCTGGAGAGAAATATTCCTGTAGCTTAAATGAGAAACCTACAGGATCATTGAGTTTAATAAACCCTGATATTATGAAAAGAATACCTACAAAAATTCGAATTACTCCAATTAGTTTTTTCAATGTTTTCTTTATTTAGCGGAATCTTCCTCCATTAATATCAACGCAAAAACGGCATAGTTTACCATATCTTGATAATTTGCATCTATACCTTCAGAAACTAGGGTTTTACCTTCGTTATTTTCAATTTGTTTTACACGCAGTAACTTCTGTAAAATAAGATCTGTTAAAGAGCTAATGCGCATATCACGCCAGGCTTCACCATAGTCGTGATTCTTATTCTCCATAAGATTTTTTGTTATGGCCACTTGCTGATCATAACTTGCTAAGGCTTCATCAAGGCTTAGATCTGGCTGTTCTACCACACCTTTATCGAGTTGAATTAAAGCCATAATAGAATAGTTAATTATGCCTATAAATTCTGAAGCTTCTCCTTCATTAACTTTATGCACTTCGTTTTGCTGAAGTCCGCGTATGCGCTGTGCTTTTATAAAAATCTGATCGGTAAGTGATGGTAATCGCAATATGCGCCAGGCACTTCCGTAGTCACTCATTTTTTTTGAAAATAGATTACGACAAGCGGTTATAACATTATCGTATTGCGCTGAAGTTTGCTTCATTTATATAGATTAAATCCTTAAGGATACTAATTGATAAGGAATAAAGCCTGCAAATTTTAATTCTGAAACATTCCTCAGGAATTAGGCTCATTCATTTTCCGTAAATTTCGCTTAAAATACGCAATCTAAAAAAAACATAGTTCTAATTCATGAAAAGCATTAATTGTAAAGGCAAACTCATAGATCTTTCTATACCTCGCGTTATGGGTATTTTAAATATAACACCAGATTCTTTTTATGACGGCGGAAACCTTAAAAATGACTCAGAAATTTTAAGTCTAGCGGAAAAAATGCTTACCGATGGAGCGACATTTATAGATATAGGTGGATATAGTTCTCGGCCCGGCGCGACAGATATATCGGTAAATGAAGAGCTTGAGCGTGTACTTCCGGTAGTAACGCTATTATTAAAGAATTTTCCAGAAGTCTTATTGTCTATAGATACTTTTAGAGCTGAAGTAGCGAAAAAAGCTATTGAAGCAGGTGCGGCAATCATAAATGATATATCTGCAGGAATTCTTGATGATCAAATGCTCAAAACAATTGCAGATTATCAAGTTCCTTACATTATGATGCATATGAAAGGTTCTCCTCAAACAATGAAAGAATTTGCAGATTACAAGGATGTGGTGCGAGAGGTACTCTTGTATTTTAGCGAGCGCATAGCTACTGCCCGATCTTGTGGCATTAACGATCTCATTATCGATCCGGGATTTGGATTTGCTAAGACAATCTCTCATAATTTTGAATTATTAAGAAATACCGAAAAGTTGCAAATTGCAGATTTGCCAATTTTAATAGGAGTTTCTAGAAAATCTATGATTTACAAAACGCTTGACACTTCAGCAGCAGAAGCCCTTAACGGAACCACTGTTTTAAATACAATAGCATTACAAAAAGGAGCTTCTATATTAAGAGTTCACGATGTGAAGGAAGCGGTTGAAACTGTAAAACTTTTAGATGCATTAAATGGTTAAAAATATAAGTAAGCTAGTTATTTAAAAACCATCGCAGATCAAAAAAAATGTTAGTAAGCGGTTATGTATCTTCGCGATTTTAAAAATTGTAAATGAGTATTGTATTTATTTTATTAGGTCTTACACTTCTAGTAATCGGAGGTGAGTTTCTTGTTCGTGCATCGGTAGGTTTATCTTTTAAACTTAACCTTTCAAAAATGGTAATCGGACTTACGGTAGTTTCTTTTGCAACATCTGCTCCAGAACTACTGGTAAGTTTACAGGCTGCTTTAGAAGGCTATTCAGACATTGCCCTGGGGAATGTTATAGGGAGTAATATTGCAAATATTGGTTTAGTACTAGGTCTTACAGCAATTATTTCTACTTTGGGAATTGACCGCGATTTTTTTAGGTTTAATTGGCCGGTGATGGTTTTGTATTCTTTAGGCCTTTATCTCGCTCTGGTAAATGATAATCAAATTTCAAGAATTGAAGGTGTTGTCTTGTTAGCTTCTCTGGTAATATATCTCATAGTCCTTATACGCAGAGCTAAAAACGCTAAACCCACAGAAGAAGGTCAAAACGACGAAATTGATGCAGGCCTCTCAACCACTTCCTATTTTAAAATTACGGTATGGCTACTTATAGGAGCCTTAGCATTATATTTTGGATCTGAATGGCTGGTGCGTGGAGCAAAAGACCTTGCGGAAATGGCAGGTGTGAGTGATTATGCGATTTCGGTAACGGTGATAGCTATAGGAACCAGTGTTCCAGAATTAGCTGCATCTATCATTGCGGCTCTCAAAAAAGAAAAAGCAATATCACTTGGGAATCTTATAGGCTCTAACATCTTTAATATAGCCTCGGTATTAGGACTCACTGCTTTAATAACACCTATACAGGTTATTGATCCTCAAATACTGGATACAAATATGTTTTGGTTACTAGGGTTTGCTTTATTATTACTGCCGTTAGGATTACTTCCCCTGAAATTAGAACTAAACAGGTGGAAGGGATTTATATTATTTGCAGCATACTGTGTATTTATAGGAATGGCTTTTAGTTAAGGTCTTAAAAATAAAAATGCCCGCATAAAGCGGGCATTTTTTATATTTTCAGAACGTAAATTATAGATGCTTTTCTGCTCCTTTTACAGTTTTTACAATTCTACCTGCAATACGGTAAGGATCACCATTAGAAGCTGGACGACGATCTTCTAACCATCCTTTCCATCCTTTTTCTACAGCGATAATTGGAATACGTATTGAAGCACCACGGTCTGATACTCCGTAAGAGAAATCACTTATAGATGCAGTCTCGTGTTTACCAGTTAAACGTTGATCATTGAACTCACCATAAACTTCGATGTGTTCTTTAACAAGAGGTCTAAAAGATTCACAAATTGTGTCGTAAACATCTTTTGAGCCAGCAGTACGTAACGTTGTATTTGAGAAGTTAGCGTGCATACCAGAACCATTCCAGTCACCTTTAATTGGTTTAGGGTGAAATTCTATATAGTATCCATAATCTTCAGTAAGTCTTTGTAGTAAATAACGAGCAATCCAGATTTCATCACCGGCTTTCTTAGCGCCTTTAGCAAAAAGTTGGAATTCCCACTGTCCACTTGCAACCTCTTGATTGATACCTTCAAAGTTAAGGCCGGCATCAATACATAAATCTGCGTGCTCTTCTACAAAAGCTCTTCCGTGTGTATTTTTACCACCTACAGAACAATAGTACATACCTTGAGGACCAGGGTAACCACCTACCGGAAATCCTAAAGGTAATTGCGTGCTTTTATCCATAATAAAGTATTCCTGCTCAAAACCGAACCAGAAATCATTGTCATCATCATCAATCTGTGCTCTGTAGTTAGATTCATGCGGAGAACCGTCTGCATTTAAAACTTCAGTCATTACTAAATAACCATCTCTACGTGCAGGATCAGGATAAATTGCTACGGGCTTTAATAGGCAATCAGAAGATCCACCTTCAGCTTGCTTCGTTGAAGAACCGTCAAAAGACCATACTGGACAATCTTCTAGTTTACCACTAAAATCGTCTTCAACTTTGGTTTTACTTCTTAGATTGGCAGTTGGAGAATAACCATCTAACCAGATATACTCTAATTTTGATTTGCCCATAATAAAATTAATTTTAAATTTTTTGAATTAAACTAATTACAAATATAACAAATCTTTAATATCTAGCATTCTTGTTTTAGGGGGTCTTAATTAAAAATCTATTGAATAAATTTAATTTACCCCTACCTATAGAGGGGTGTATTACGAAATTATATATTTTTACCGCTTAGAATTTTCGAATTCATAAAAATCTATCCAAAAATGAATACTTTACGATTTTTTGCACTGAAAGAAAGTCTTTCAAGAAAACCAGTAGTTATTGAAGAAAATGAGCGCAGATCTGCACTTTATGGTAAGCATGTTTTTGGGAAACAAGCTATGCGTCAGGTTCTTTCTAGTGATGCCTTTGAAGCTGTTCAAGATGCAATAAATACAGGTTCTAAGATTGATAGATTGATGGCAGATAGTATTGCTGCCGGAATGAAGCAGTGGGCAATTAGTTTAGGAGCAACCCATTATACGCATTGGTTTCAACCTCTAACAGGTGCAACAGCAGAAAAGCACGATGCCTTTTTTGAAAGTTTGTCTGATGGAAGTGCCATTGAAAAATTTGAAGGTGCAAAGCTGGTTCAACAAGAGCCAGACGCATCCTCATTTCCACATGGTGGAATTCGAAATACTTTTGAAGCACGGGGTTATACCGCCTGGGATCCTACATCTGCGGCATTTATTTTAGATACGACTTTGTGTATACCTACTGTGTTTGTTTCCTACACAGGTGAAGCTTTAGATAACAAAACTCCATTACTAAGAGCGCTAAACGCAATTGATAATTCTGCTACAGAAGTTGCAAAATATTTCAATAAATCGGTGACTAAAGTGACTGCAACTTTGGGATGGGAACAAGAATATTTTCTCATTGATGCGGCATTAGCAGCTTCGCGACCAGATATTATGCAAACAGGAAGGGCCTTGCTGGGTCACGCACCTGCAAAAGGACAGCAGTTAGATGATCATTACTTTGGATCCATACCTTCTAGAGCTTTAAATTTTATGAAGGATCTAGAGCAGCAGTGTATGCTTCTTGGAATTCCGGTAAAAACCAGACACAATGAAGTGGCACCAAACCAATTTGAGTTGGCACCTATTTTTGAAGAGGCAAATTTAGCAGTCGATCATAATTCATTAATTATGGATCTAATGGCCCGTGTAGCTGACAAACATAAACTCAAGGTTTTATTTCACGAAAAACCATTTGCAGGTATTAATGGTAGCGGAAAACATAACAACTGGTCACTGGCAACAGATACCGGAGTTAATTTGTTGAGTCCCGGTAGTACTCCTATGAAGAATCTCCAGTTTCTTACTTTCTTCATAAATACAATTAAAGCGGTTCAAGATCATGAAGAATTATTAAGAGCCTCTGTGGCATCTGCTTCAAATGATCATCGATTAGGGGCAAATGAAGCGCCACCAGCAATAATGTCTGTTTTTATCGGAAAACAATTAACGAAGGTACTTGATGAGTTAGAAAAAGTATCAGATGGAAAATTATCTCCGCAAGAGAAGACAGATCTTAAACTCAATGTTGTGGGTAAGATCCCCGAAATTTTGTTAGACAATACAGACCGTAATAGAACATCTCCATTTGCCTTTACAGGTAATAAATTTGAATTTAGAGCAGTCGGCTCAACAGCCAACTGTGCAAAGCCAATGGTGGTTTTAAATACAATTGTAGCAAAGCAATTAAAAGATTTTAAAATCGAAGTTGATACACTTATAGACAGTAAGGGTATGAAGAAGGATGATGCTATTTTCAATATTCTTCGTGAGTATATAAAAGCGTCAAAGAAAATACGCTTTGAAGGAGATGGTTATAGTAAGGAATGGGAAGCTGAAGCAAAAAAGCGAAAGCTTAGCAATAATCGTACGACACCACAAGCTTTAGATATTCAATTAGCTAAGCAGACATTATCCTTATTTGAAGAAATGGATGTTATGAATTCTATCGAACTCAAAGCACGACATGAAATTGAAATTGAAGAATATATTAAGAGAGTTCAAATTGAAAGTAGAGTCCTGGGAGATATGGCTCGCAATCATATAATTCCTACATCAATTAGATATCAAAATTTATTGATTAAGAATGTAAAAGGTTTAAAAGAAATCTTTGAAGGAGATTATAAAACTATGGCCAGTGAACAGCTAAATATAATTGAGCAAATATCTTCTTATTTAAAAATTGTTAACGAGGCTATCACAGAGATGATAGCTGTAAGAAAAGAAGCAAATCTACTAGATATAAAGGATAGAGCTAAATCGTATAACGAATTAGTAATTCCATATTTTAACAAAATTAGATATGCTTCAGATAAATTAGAATTATTAGTAGAGGATAAGCTTTGGCCTCTTGCAAAGAACAGAGAATTACTCAATTTGAGATAATTTAGAGTTTCAGAGACAAATCCATGAGTCTAAAACGTTAATTTAACTTTACATAATTATCTTTTACCTACAAATGATGTAGGTAAAAGACTACACATATTTTTTTGATATTAGAAAGGGTGTTTTTCCCTTTTTGCTGCGGATGCCTTTATCTACAAGGCTTCAGATTCTACATCGTTATAGTCTACTTGTACTTTCATCGAAAAGTTATAGAATTCATAAAATCAGCACATTAGTTTTTCCTAATTTAGCCTTGCGTTGAAAGAGTAAAGGATGATGAAAATTGATTTCTACGCAGGCTATAATCCCTTATATAGCTAGAATTTGGTCTTTTGATCTTTCCCTATGATCTAAGCCAAATATTATTTACCAAGTATATTATTAACCATTCTATATATTATTAATTTAAAACTTTCTATTATGAAAAAAGTAGTATTAAGCGCAGCAGCGCTAATGATCGGGGCTGTTGCTTTTGCACAGCAAAATACCTCTACAGGTACCCAAACTGGAAGTTCAAACGTTGGACATGCTTATCAAGCAGGAACAATGAACAATGCCGATCTTACACAAAATGGAACAGCAAATAATTCTGTGTCAACTCAATTTGGTGCAAGTAACCTTGTGAAAGTTGATCAAGTAGGTGAGAAAAACGTATCTGCTGCAACTCAGGAAGGAGGATCTTTTAACAAGGCTTATGTTGATCAGGATGATCTTGGAAACAAGTCTACTATCATTCAAGGTACAGGTATGGCAGCTGTAGGAAACTGGGCCAAAGTAACTCAATCTGGATCATCTGATGTTTTAACAGGGAACACTGCTACAGTAAAGCAAACATATGACCAGAGTAAGGCAGACGTTATGCAAACAGGTGATAGCAACCAAGCGAAAGTTACCCAAGTAGGAAAGCCAAATCAACCTTCTGCACCTAATGCAAATTTCCCTAGAAACGAGGCGGATGTAGACCAAACTGGTACTGGAAATAAAGCTCGTGTAGATCAGGAATCTTACGCAGTTGCCGGTGTTAAAAACATGGCTACAATAAGCACAACTGGTATGGATAACTTAGCTATTGTTGAGCAAATTAAAACTCAAGGCAATAAAGCAACAGTGATACAGGATAATAATTATGCTGAAGCTTATGTTTACCAAGATTCTGATGATAACACTGCAAAAGTTACTCAAACTGGTGATGATGTTGATTTAACATCAGGAAGTGGAGATGTAGCTATCGTTCATCAAATGGGTTCTACAGGTAACACCGCTAATGTTACTCAAGAAAGTATAGATCCTTATGGTGATCCAGGTAGTTATTCTGAAGTTCTTCAAGACGGATCTGATAACAAAGCAACTGTTAAGCAAACGACTAGAGGTCAAGAAGCATTTGTACATCAGTTAGGAGATAACAACATGGTTAATGTAGATCAGTCAGGTTATAGCCAATATGCAGATCTTTATCAAGAAGGTTCTGACCATAAAATTAATTTGACTCAAAAGTGGTCTCAAGGTTCTGCAATAATATCTCAGTTTGGTAATGGTCATTCTGCAACTTACACTCAAGGTGGTGGCGGAAATAATACTATAACTACTTTACAAGAAGATTTTGCAGGTCAAGGAAGTTTAGATATGACTCCTGAAACTCAAATGACACCATCAGGTTACTAATACATAAAAATATTAGTAGTTAAATAAGAGGAAAGGGTGTGCATCAAAACACGCCCTTTCTTATTTAAATAATTGTAAATAAATTAAATATGATACATACAATCAAATTTCGAGAGAGTAAACTTAATTTCTGTTTTTTACATTATATGTTATTGTCATTAATTACTTTACCAGTTATAACTAGCCAAACTTATATAGATCCCAATCAATCTAGTACAGATCCTAAAGCATTAATGGAGTCATTAGGAAGTGCATTTGTATCAAATGTCAACTTAAAAAATATTCAGGGAAATTCAGTTTTTTTAACCCAAATAGGATCATATAATGATTCAACAGTCAATACTAATACTGCAAATAGTTCCATAACAATACTACAAGATGGTAGCTACAATATTACAAATCTTGACTATACTGCTAGAACAGCTTATGCTAATATTGAACAGCGAGGAAATTCAAATACGATTATTGATAATATTAATAATGTATCACTTGATGTATCACTTGAACTTTCGCAACAAGGAAATAATTTAAATTTTATAAGGGATAATGCGAATGAACTTACTAAAACTTTAAAATTTTCGCAAACTGAAGCTTCGCCAAATCTTATTGTGAGAAGTATTAATTAATAGAATAAAATGTTTTTTAGTACCCCCAAATACCTAATTATATTTAGTATTACTTTAATCCCTTTATTGGGATTTAGTCAGTTTATAAATAAAGAAATTAAAGCAGAAGTATTAATTGAAAAAAATAGTGAATTCTATAATTTTATAGGTACAGCTGAAAACCTTACAAATACAGACTTTAATTTAAAGTATGACCTCTTACTTTTTACTACAGAATCTGATGGACAAATTACCAAAGAAACTAAATCTGATCGAATCTTTATTCAGGCTCATCAGAAATTAATTCTCCCTTCTATAACTGTAAATTACAGTGTAAGTAATAAAACTATTATAGTCCTCATTATTTATGACCTTGATGATAAACCACTCGGTCAAGACCGCATAGTTTTAGAAAATGGAGGGCAAACTGATTTAAGCACTCTTAAAAAGGATACTCAGATGGCTGTGTCAAATGAAGATCAAGCGGCGCCTTCAGATGGTTTTGTCATGGATGGTTTCGTTCTTGAAAATACAATTACCAAAGCAGGCAAAGATTTTTACCGATATTTTTATTCTGAATATTTTAATAAACAAATTAGATCTTCTAAAGATATCTTAATAGAAGAAGTTCCTGGTAGAGGAATAAACACACGTATTTCTGTATTTGTAGCAGACCAATTAGTTTGGCAATTTTTTGCTCAACCCAGAAAAGCATTTCTAATTAGAAATGCGTCAATCGCATTAAATAGATCAATTGCCTATCTCCAAGAACTTGATCAGCGAAAAAATGAATTTATAAGATATTAATATGACAAAATGTTTACTTTTTTTATTGCTATTTAGCTCTGCAAGTGTATTCGCTCAACAGTTTTCGTATAAACCTATAAATCCAGCATTTGGGGGAGATACTTTTAATTATACTTGGATGCTAAGTTCGGCTTCGGCACAAAATGGTCATACCGCCCCTCGAAATGAATCTGAACAACAATCGGAATTAGAAGAATTTGGTGATAATCTAAACCGTCAACTGTTAAGTCAGATTTCAAGAACACTACTTCAACAACAAATCGATGGGATAGGAAATTTTGATCAAGAAGGAACTTTCACATATGGTTCTCTGGCTGTGGAAGTCTTTGAAAGTGAAGAAGGATTAGTAATTAATATTCTAGATACATCTACTGGAGAACAAACCCAGGTAATTGTCCCAAATCAATAATCATTTATGAAGTATTACAAATTACAACTTTACTTAATGAGCGTGTTTCTACTTTCATCGTGTGGAGCATACTTTAATCAACCATTTGATCAAACTCCCGCACGATTAGGAGAGTATTCAAAATCGACAAAAACTCTTTTGGGATTACCTCCCGCACAATCCCCGGTAGAAGTTGCTGTCTACAACTTTAGTGATCAAACAGGGCAATACAAAGCAGTGGAAAACGGAAGTACATTTAGTACTGCAGTAACCCAAGGCTCAACAGCAATTCTCTTAAAAGCTTTAGAAGATAGTGGCTGGTTTATTCCTATAGAACGTGAAAATTTAAGTAATCTTTCTACAGAACGAAATATTATACGGAATACAAAACAGGAATATATTAAAAATCTTAATCCTAACGAGCCACCATTACCACCACTTAAATATGCCGGAATTATATTAGAAGGAGGTATCGTATCTTATGATACAAATATTATTACCGGAGGAGTAGGAGCGCGATATTTTGGACTTGGAGGTTCAGCAAAATACCGTCAGGATCGAATAACGGTATACCTGAGGATGGTATCAACTAGCAATGGTGAGATATTAAAAACTGTATATGTATCTAAAACCATATTATCTCAAGCTTTAGACGCCAGTCTTTTTCGCTTTGTGAAGTTTCAAAGATTGCTAGAAACTGAGATGGGAATTACACGTAATGAGCCGGTACAATTAGCTATAAAAGATGCTGTAGAGAAAGCAGTTCACGATTTAATTGTTGAAGGTATAGAAGGCGGATTTTGGTCAGCAAAAGGTGGTAATCAAGTTAACGAGGAGGTCGTTGCTAATTATAATGCAGAAAAAGAAATAGCAGAATCTACAGGTATCTATAATAGAATTTTCTTTCAGCAAAAATTTAAGAATTCAATTAATTTCTCCTTAGGGACTTCTTTACTTGATGCAGATTATAGTGATACACATTTTGGGCCTATGGCTAAGATAGGATACAATCTTGGTTTGAGTGAGGTCGTGAGTTTAAATGTGAATGGGGCATATATGAGATTTAAAACGGGTAGTACTTTTGAAGAAAGTTTTGCTAGTATAGATCTCAACGCAGAGTTTAGATTGTTGCGTAACGATAAATTGTCTCCCTATATATATGGGGGTGGCGGAATTCTATTGGGATTTGAAAATGATGGGTTTTTAGGACTCGATGCAGATCAAACAGATGCTAAAGTTCAATATGGCGCTGGGATAGAATATGCTCTTTCTCCAAGAATAGGAATGCGTATTTGGGGGGAACACAATATTACATTTTCAGATAAGGTAGACAATCTCGTTAATGGCAAGCGTGATGATTTTTATTTCAATTTTGGAGTGGGACTCAAGTACTATTTCAATTTCACAAATAAAAAGAAGGATGGTTTAAGTGATGATTCTCAAGTAAAATCCCCAAAAAATTAAACAGATGAAGAATAAAATATTTTATTTAATTGTTAGCACACTTATTATTCTTGCAGGTTGCAGTGAAGATACTATCGAAGAGAATGGAGTTGGCCGTCTAACGGGTACCGTTGTTGCAAAAACTACAAATACACCACTCGAAAACATCAAAATTGTAACTAGTCCCGCATCAAGTACAGTATTTACAGATGCATCTGGTAATTTTGTTATAGAAACAATAAGTGTAGGAGAATATTCAGTGCAAGCAGAATCCGATATATATGCGGATGCTTTTGAAGCTGTATCCATACTTAATAATGAGACGAGCATTGTAGTTTTTGAATTAGAAGTAAGTAAGACTAATAATATAGAGCCTTTAGTTCCAGAACTGTTGACTCCCACAGATGGTGCATCAAACTTAGAACCTAATATCCAATTTATTTGGTCTTCTTCAGAAAGTGATACCGATGAAATAATTTATAAATTTCAACTAAGAAACGGTACAACTAATGAAATTATATCCAGAGAGGTGGTTGCAGATACGACCGTAACAATTGAGAATCTTAATTTAGGTACAAATTATTTTTGGCAAGTAAGTGCTTCAGATGATAGCAGTGAAGTACAAAGTACAGTGAGCCAATTTAGCACAAATAGCACACCGCAGAATAATTATTTCTATGTTAGGTCTGTTAATGGCAATAGTGTTATTTACTCAGGCAATAAAAAAGATGCAAGTAATGAAGAAGATGCTGAAGTTAACTTTAATGAGTTTAAACTAACATCTGAATCATTTAATAGCTTTAGACCTCATAAAAACAACGAAACTTCAAAAATAGCATTTCTTCGAACGGTTAATGGTGCCACTCAATTGCATACTATGAATCTCGACGGTTCAGGTGTTAAGCAAGTAACAAGCACCATTCCTGTAAATGGCTTTAGAATTGATGAAATAGATTATACGTGGGCACAAAATGGAGGGAAATTATATTATCCTAATTTTGATAAACTTTATAGTATAAATCCAGATGGAGGAGGAAGTACTTTAATTTACAAAACCACAGATGGGAGTTTTATATCTGAGGTTAGCGTGTCCCAATTCGACGATAATTTAATTGCTTTAAAAACAAATAATAGTGATGGCTATAATGTGAGAGTTTATACTGTTAGATTATCATCTGGAACTGAAGAACGTGTGATTTTTCAAAATGGGATGGGTGCAGTAAAGGGAATTGATTTAAATGCCAATGGGACCCAACTTTTATATTCTAAAGATACTTCCGGCTCTCAAAATAATGAATATCGTCAATTTGCTAATAGAATTTTCATTTATGATTTAAATACCGGTGTCGAGCGTTTGTTTGATAATGGTGCCGTTAGTGGATCTAATGATATACAACCACGATGGTCCCCTTCTGAAGGAGCAATCATATTTACTAGAAAACCAAGTAATATTAATTCTGTACCTAATGTTTTAGTTAGTCCGTTGAGCGAATATACCTCAGATAATATTTTATTTACAAATGCTTCTATGCCCGACTGGGAAGAATAATTTTTAAATAACTAATCAACCTTAAGAACGTCCTGAAATATCAGGACGTTTTTATTTCTTACTTTTGCAAAATAACTGACAAAAATGAGCCAAGAGATTTCAAAGAGGTACGCAGATCGCGGAGTTTCCGCAGGAAAAGAAGATGTGCATAATGCTATTAAAAATGTAGATAAGGGACTGTTTCCGCAGGCTTTTTGCAAAATTGTACCCGATTATCTTACGGGAAGCGAGGAGCATTGTCTAATTATGCACGCAGATGGTGCTGGCACAAAATCTTCTCTGGCTTATATGTACTGGAAAGAAACTGGGGATATATCAGTATGGAAAGGGATCGCACAAGATGCTTTAATTATGAATGTTGATGACTTGCTATGTGTAGGAGCAACAGATAATATTTTGCTTTCATCCACCATTGGTAGAAACAAAAACCTAATCTCTGGAGAAGTTATTTCTGCTATAATTAACGGTACCGAAGAATTAATAGATGACCTCAAAAATCACGGTGTGACTATTAATAGCACCGGTGGAGAAACTGCAGATGTTGGAGATCTTGTACGTACTATTATCGTAGATTCTACAGTAACTGCGAGAATGAAACGGGAGGATGTTATAGACAATAAGAACATCAAGCCTGGTGATGTTATTGTAGGTCTGGCAAGTTTTGGACAGTCAACTTATGAAAAGGAATATAATGGTGGGATGGGAAGTAATGGTCTTACATCGGCACGCCACGACGTCTTTGGAAAATATCTGGCAGAAAAGTATCCAGAAAGTTTTGATCACGCTGTTCCCGAAGATCTCGTATATAGCGGGTCAAGAAAATTAACAGATTCGGTAGCTCATTCACCTTTAGATGCTGGTAAACTGGTTTTATCTCCGACACGTACGTATGCGCCGGTGATTAATAAAATTCTACAAGATGTAGATAAGAATCTCTTGCATGGTATGGTGCATTGTAGCGGAGGTGCACAAACAAAAATTTTACATTTTGTAGAGAACTTACATATTATAAAAGATGATCTTTTTGAATTACCTCCACTTTTCAAATTAATCCAAGAGGAGAGTGGTACAAATTGGAAAGAGATGTACCAAGTCTTTAATATGGGGCACCGTATGGAACTTTATGTAGATCCTCAATTAGCTCAGGAAATTATAGATATTTCAAAGTCTTTTAATATTGAGGCTAAGATTATTGGACGCGTAGAATCTGCAGATTCAAAAAAGTTAACAATTAAAAGTACTTTTGGCACGTTTACCTATTAACAGTAATTAAACAATTTCGGTTTGTATAAATTTTTATTCTCCTTATTTCTAATTTCAGGTTTTATTGGTAGTCAAAATGCAGCTGCTCAACACGTGGCTTTTCCTTTACCTATTAAAAAGAATTTAGTAAAGAGATTAACTGAACAAATTATTATTGTAGAACCCACAAACTGGTCAGAATCAAATCGTATTGGCTTAGATCTTAGTGAGGTTGCTTTTGTTAATTGGAATTCTGGAGGTAGTAACTCCATCTCAGGATTAGCAGAACTTGTGGTAGAAAGAAATTATAGCGACAATAAAACTAAGTGGAGAAATAAATTCTCAGGTAGATTTGGTATTAACAGTCAGGAAGGACGCGAACTTCGCAAAACCGATGATTTTTTAGAAATTACTTCAGATTACGGTTATAGAAAAGATACATTATCAAATTGGTATTATTCTGCTAAATTTAGATTTGCATCTCAATTTACAAATGGGTACAAATATCCAGACACCAGCGTGCCTATCTCTCAATTTATGGCTCCGGGTTATGTATTTCTGGGTGTAGGTGGTGAATATGGGAAATATATCGAGAATTTATCTATCTACGCATCCCCACTTACATATAAGTCTACTTTTGTTTTAGATCAGGAGCTGGCAAATAATGGTTCTTTTGGGGTAACACCTGCAGTGCGCGATGCAGATGGGAATATTATAAAGAATGGAGAGAAGGTAAATAGCGAGCTTGGTATTCTTTTACAAAGTGTGCTTAAAGCTACTATTATGGAGAATATAAACTTCACAAATTCAATAAACCTCTATACAGATTATTTAAATAGCTTCGGAAACATTGATGTAGATTGGGAATTGAACTTAAATTTCAAGGTTAATAGTTTTGTATTGGCACGATTAGGATCTCATTTAAAGTATGATAATGACATCAAAATTACGGAAACAAACATTGATGGTGAAGAGATTACTATGGGTGCTAGAACGCAATGGAAACAACAATTAGGGATAGGCGTTATTGTTGATTTTTAAATTACTTTAGAAAACCTAAAACTCTACCTTCTGTTTTATCGTAAGTTTAACAAGTAATTCGTTTACACGATAATTCGTTTCATGAGTATCTTAAATTCCATAAAAACTAGAAGTAACATTTATTTTGTACTTCTAATTACATTGGCTACTGCTGTCAATCTTCTAGTTATAGGATTTTCCGATTTAGAAACTAGTAGACTCGCCCGCCTCACAACTGTTATTTTATTCAGCTTATATTTTATTATAAAGAAGAGATATTACAGTTTCTGGATATTTTCAGCATTACTTTTTTTATGCATAAAAGATGTCTTTTTTCAATTTTATGAAGAATCCTGGGGTTACAAGCTGTATTTAATATTTGGCACATTAGCATACGTTACCATAGTTTTAGAGCGGTTGCCCAAGATTTCTGAAATAAGCTTTAAGCCGGGTATAGTTTTAATAACTTCAGTCCTGGTTGCTGCAAATACGTATACCTTGTATATAATAATGAATATGGTGAGTTATACTTTCCACGATGGTGTCGAGCCTATTTTATTATATCTATACGGTGCATCAATGATGCTATTAGGAGTAGAAGCCATAGCCTACAACAATAAATATAATAGCTCCAGGTCATTGATATATACATTCTTCGCGTTTGCATTTATCTTCTCAGATATTGCAGCCTTATTTGCTTATTATTTCAATTTCGAAATCTTTTACTTTTTTGATCGCTTTTTGTTTTTGTGTGCTCTAGGTATGTATATCCATTACAGTCTTAATTACGAGAGTATTAAAGAAGAGTATTTTCAATTCAATATGATTGATAAGAAACTGTAGTAATCTCTTTTCACTTTTCTACATCATTGTTTATCCTATAAAAACTTTATATTCGATGTAGTATAAATACAATTGAAATGAAAAGTTTACTTGGAATAGGATCAAGAATTAAGCACGAAAAATTCGGAATGGGAGTAGTGACTAATGTAACATCAAAACTTTATTGGGTTACATTTATTGATAGTGGTTTAGAAACTATTGAACTAGACTCGGAATTTGATACCATAGAGGCCGTTGAAGATGAGGTTGATAGTGTGTCTTTTTATGAAGTTGAAAGCACCTTGAGAAATTTACTGAAACAATATTCTGATATATCTGAAATTGTTCCTATAGCAGATAAATGGAAAGGTGGATCTATCACTTTAAATTCTGGTGATCCCAATCTTGCCAGCAAGGAAATAGCAATCGATGCTTTTTTTCATAAAATAGTTATGGTGAGAGATCGTATACGAGTTATGGAGCAAAAGATAAACTCAAGTAAAAATCTTGACGATCAGGAAAAAGTAGATTTACAGCAATACCTTACCCGTATCTACGGGAGTCTAACTACATTTAATATTCTCTTTAAAAATAATTCACAGAACTTCAAAGGAGAAGGGAAATCTAAATCTTAGTAGTCATTTGATTTTTAATTTATAAATAAATAAGAGCTAAGTGATTACAACTATACCCTATTATTAAAGAAGTGAAATACTTGTTTACTATGAGTTTGTTTTTAGCCTAAAGACTTCTTTCAAACTTCCTTCAACAGGAGAGTTATCAGTATTCGTTTCCATGATATCTGCCATATAAGCCCACCATTTTTTAACTACTGGATCATTAGGTAAATCTGCTGTGCTATGATTTGATTCTAAATGCTGAAATCCAAAAAGTGTTCCCGTTGATTCATCGAGATAAATCAAGTATTCTTTGATTCCAGAATTTTTTAAAAGTTGCTCTAATTCTGGCCAGATAAAATCGTGACGACGTTTATATTCTTCTTGAAAACCCGGAAGAAGTTTCATTGTAAATGCATGTGTCATTATAGAGGAATTGGTATTTTAATGGTATGACTGAGAATCTCATTTTTTTTATTTCATGATTTATGCGCTTCTCAATTATATTTTAGTTTAATGTTAATCTCTAAGTTCTACATTAACTTCTGGAGTATCCTTGCTAAATTCTGTGTTAAGCAGGTCTTGAAGTTCTTTGAACTTTTCTGTATTCGAGGTGCTTAAATTATTGGTTTCTGATGGGTCTTTTTCAATATCATAAAGTGCATAGCTGGACTCACCTTCTAAACGCCTGGTGCGAATAAGTTTATACGGTTTTTTTATAAGACATTCTTGCAAATGACCTCTTATGTATATTGGATTTGATCTATCAATTAGTTTGAGACTTAGAAGGGCTTGAGCCGCTTCACCCTCAATCGAAATGGGTGTTTGAGTAGCTCCTGCCCATTTTAAAAATGTGGGCATCCAGTCTGTAACCTGAATGTAATTCTCGCTTTCGCCTTGATCTAAATGATTTTTCCAAGATATTATAGCCGGTACACGTATAGCTCCCTCATAATTTGAAGTTTTATAATCCCGCAGTGGTAAGTTGCTTCCCAACGTTAAATTAGGGCCATATTTTCCATCATAAAGTTCTTCTGAAGGTAACCATTTTTGCTGCGCTCCGTTATCGCTAATAAATAGAATAATGGTATTGTTTAATAGGTTTTGATCTTTTAAAGATTTCAAAACTTGACCTATTCCATCATCCATATGACTCATCGCAGCAGCGTATGCTTTACGACTGTTATCTGTAATCATGGGATACTCGTCTAGCCAAAGTTTAGGTTCTTGTAAGGGTATGTGAGGTGCACTGTATGCTAATTGCAGGTAAAAAGGTGTAGAGGAGTCCTGTTCTTTAATATACTCGATTGCAGCATTTGTAAGTAAGTCTGTAACGTGACCCTTTTCAGCAATAAACTTTCCGTTTTTATACCAGGTGCTATCCCCATTTTTGTAGGTGTGTGCATATTGATCGAGTTGCCCATGAAGAAAACCGTAAGAGGTTTCAAAGCCATAAGCTTCTGGTCCATTTTCTGGGTTTAAACCTAGATGCCATTTACCCATTAAGGCGGTTTTATACTTTAATTCTTTTAAAGACTGCGGAAGTGTTTTTATTGTGTCTGGTAGACTCAGTTCACTACGGCCGCTTATAGGAGCTACAATTCCCATTCTACTTGCTGGTCTACCGGTTAAGAAACTTGCACGTGCAGGCGAGCAAGTGGGGTAGGTGTAGAACCTATCTAGCTTGAGACCAGATTGTGCAAGACTATCTAATGTAGGCGTGTTAATTTCTGAGCCATTAAAACTAAAATCATTCCAGCCTGCATCATCAGCTATGATTACCAGAAAGTTAGGTTTCATTGTGTTTTTTAAACCCTCTTTAGAATCCGTTGTAGTTTTATTTTGACAAGAGCTAATAATAGAAAATAATAGTGCTGCAGCAAATAACTGCAGTATTATTAATTTACTGATATTTTTCATTTAGAATTAAATTTTAAGATTTAGCTTTTTAAATCGATCATTCTCTTAATTTCAGCTAAATAGATTTGTTTAGCATCTTCTGTAAGCTGAAAATAAAAAGAACCGCCAGAATCTGCTCCAAAACCAAAATAAGTGCGTGGTCCTGCAGCAGATTCACCAGCACCTTCATAAAATTCAACATTTGCATCAAAGCGTACATATAACATTGCGCCACCTTCATTATTATTAGCCTCACCCGGAGCGCTTGTAACCATCACCTTGCCATTTGTATTTGAAGCAGTATATAGAAGATTTATAGGTGTACTTAACCAAGGTAGCAAATCATTAGCTTCTAAAGTTACATTTTGAAAAACAGGGTCTGTAGAATCCTCAATCTTTGCTTTCATTATTGTTGTAGAAACTGTAAATGGGACTGGATCACTTGCTTGATTAAACCAATTAATCCGACTGTTTCTTGCTATCCATTGCGAATTTAATATCAAAGGTACTGTTAGCGCATTCCAGGCTGTTTTGCTCGAGCCATTAAAATTACCTGAACTACAGGAGCGACCTATAATTACCAAATCTGCATTATTGAGGTCATCGATTTTTTCTTGAGAAGCTTCTTCTAATCGATCGTGACCATATGTGCTTACAAAAAAGTCATTAGAGCGTAACCATTCTATTTGAGCATCATCAGCAGAGCCATTTGCAATAAATACTATTTTAGGATTAGCTTTAAATGAAGTTTCTGTGAACTTACTGTATATGGTGTCTAGTGCATTAGGTGAGGGAATATATGCCGATCGAAATTTAAGAATTGATTTATTTTTATAATCGGGTATTGAAACTGAATTTTGTTTAGAATCTATATATAAATTAATTGAAACTCCAGCCGTATTTATATAATTGATTTCAGTATCTATTATGCCGCTACCGGTGGCGACAGGAGCATATTCAAAATCTAATTTATTATCTAATACAAATCCAGAAAGAATCTCTCGGTTTAATGCTTTATCGGCATATTGAGCACCAAAAACATCTGCACCTCCCTTAAGTATCTTAGAACGTTCACCTGTACTACTTAATGTTTGAACTTCAAAACTGTAAAATTTTTCATCTAAATTTTCTATAAGTGCACGTATAGTGTCTGGACTAGTAGTTGCATTTACAGGAATTGACATTGAATTTATACCAGCATCCCAAGATATTTTAACTTCAGATATATTTGCATCTTCAACAATACCTTTAACCAGTACTCTGTTCTCTCCAGATTGAATTTCAAAGAATTTTAATTCTGCTAAAACATTTGATTCATCGTTGGGACTTAATAAATATTGATCATCAGATTTACAAGAGCTGCTACTAATGACTATGACCGTCAAGAATAGTAATAGTGTTGAAATTTTCCGTATATGTTTCATAGTAACTCGTTTAATAATTAAGTTTTAATCTCAGATCTTAATCTTCTAAACTCCAAACAAAGGGTAAATACCAGTTTTCCTTTGACATTAATTTTGTACGTATAGATGCAGCTTGAGAATTACCGTCTGCAGATAATTTAGCAAAAACTTTATCTGCTAAAAATGAAGGATCATTTCGCCTTAATGCAATACGCAAAAGATCTCCCCATCTATTCCCTTCGTAGGCTAATTCTAATGCGGCTTCTTCTATAATATTATTCTCTAGAGAAATTAAACTATCACCTATTATTGGCGCTCGTTCTAAATAAGCACGACCTCTTAATCCACCATTACGATGCCAGTCTGCTCTAAATCTTGGAAAGTCACCATTGCGTGCGTCAAAATTGTAAGGAAAGGGCTCAAAGGTTTGTTCTATATCTGTTTTATCGGTAACTCCGGAAACGGTGTATTCATTTTGAATTCCAAAATTGAGCAAGGCATCTGCAATTCTATGTTGATTATCTCTGTTTGCAGCTTCTGCATAGCGTAGGTGTAAGGTTGCTGCTCGATACAAAAACCAATTTCCATCAGTTTGAAATAGATCTATTGGAACCTGTCTAATAGGATCTAGGAAATTGTATAAATATTTCATAATTACTTCATCATCATCTATAATATTATAAGAAAATCGCTTTCCTCTAGCATCATACGGAAATCCATTCTGTTGTTTTTGATTTTCCCAAAGATTTATGGCATTCTGAGAAGGCTTAACCAAGTAATCACCTCCACGATTAGCAAATAAATTTATAAATGGATTTTTAGGAGCAAAGTCACTATCAAATGGTAGCGACCAAATCCACTCCGTATTCCATAGAACATCGCGTTCTCTTGCAAAAATTGAACGCCATCCCTGTGTGTTATTATTGATGAGAGAACGTGCATCTTGCTCACTGTATCTACTATATCCCACAGCTAAATCATTGTTTGAAGCAATCTCTGCATATTTAACACGGTAGACATCAAAACGATCAATATCATTTCCGCTCATTGAGCCAGTTTCCATTACATTTTTATAATGTATTGCTGCTTGGGTATAATTGTTATTCCACAACTGTAAATCACCCAATATGCATTCTTTATTAATAAAAAATTTTGCGGTATTATAGCCATCAACATCTATAACTAATGTACTGTCTTCAGAATAAGGGCTAGTATAAGTGAGTCCTTCTGTAAACTCTACAAGATTTCTAATTAATTCTTGAAATGGAATTTTAGGATATTTCGAGGTATCCAAGACATCGTTGAGATTCTCTAAAGGTTCAGTAATATAAGGCACCTCACCATAGTGGATACCTAACTGCAAATATACCCATGAACGCAAAGCACCAATGTCTGAATAGCGCTGATTATACTCAGTTTGTGTAAATTTTTTATCAGCCAGCATAACATCAAAATTTTTCAAATTGTCATTACAATTTTGAATAACCTCATAGAAGTCCTTAGGATTTGCAAACCTATTTTCTGCGGTAACTGAATGCTGAGAGAGTTCGATAAGTTCTGGATCTGAGTTGCGTGTTGTAGTCATTAAATCAGCACGTAATTCGTTAAGTAATACATATTTTTCAGCTAACTGCATAAATTTCCCGTAGGTACCTACAATTGCTGCATCTGCATCAAAAACATCTCTATAAACCTGATCAGAATTTAATTTATCTTGAGGTTCAACATCTAGATATTCTTGACATGAGGTAAAGCTTAGTATTAAAGCAAATATTCCAAGAGTTACAGTTATTCTGGTATGTTTAGTCATTGTTATCATTTTTCTTAGCTCTAAAAAATTATTATTATAGCCCCAAGCGTACGCCTAATTGTATTGTAGTAAATTGAGGTACAAGACCTATGTCTGCCCCTTGTCCAAAAATGGATGATGTAGCACTAAACTCAGGATCATAACCTAAATAATCTGTGAGTGTAAATAAATTATTTGCTGTTGCATAAATTTTTACAGCATTTAAATAATCAAGATCTAGAGGTATATCATAAGCAAGAACAAGTGTTTTAAGTCTTAAATAGGAACCGTCCTCAATCCAACGATCTGAAAAAGAAGCATTACCCATAGGGTCTCCCCAGACTGCTCTGGGTATTGAAGTTTGCTGTCCTTCTGCAACCCAACGATTACGTACCGCTATACTTTGATTTTCATAACCACTCATTTTTTCTAAGTTGTTGCGAAGACCATTATAAAGATCATTACCTACTGAAAAGTTGAATAGTGCAGAAAGACTAAGTCGTTTATATTTAAAACTTGTACTCACGCTTCCTGTAAAATCTGGATTCGGATTTCCTATTACGGTGCGGTCTTTTTCATCAATAACTTGATCGCCATTGAGATCTGTAAATATTACATCTCCACCTTGAAATGGAGCAAAATTACCATTGCCTAAAGGTATTTTTAAATTGGCTGCAGTTGCTTCTGCTGTTGATGCATACACGCCATTAGTTTGATAACCAAAAAAGAGGTTAGCATCCTCACCCTCTTGGGTTATGTATGTGGCACCACCAAACTGAGATAGGATAAATTCATTTGGAATGTCTGTAACTTCATTTATATAGTGTGATAAGGTAAAACCTAAATCAAAATTTATATCTGGTGTATTTACTAATCTACTATTTAAGGACAAATCAATACCTCTAGTTCGCATGGTCCCACTGTTTGAGACTATATTGTCAAAACCACTGGTTGGGTTAATAGTCTCATATGTAATCATATCTGTTGTTCTGTTCTCATAAACATCAACAGAAGCATTAAAGCGTTCATCAAAAAGCGCTATATCTGCACCGAGATTTATTTTGCGAACCGTTTCCCATTTTAATTCGGGATTTCCTATATTATCCCGTACAAGACCTTGGAGCCCTAATAAGTTCTGGGAAACATAAAGTTGTTGTGCTGTATAATTACCGATGTCATCATTACCCGAATATCCTATACTCCCTCTTAATTTTAAAAGATTAATTACTTTTATGTTTTGAAGGAAATTTTCTGAGGACACCAGCCATCCTGCAGATATTGAACCCATAGTTGCAAAACGTGAACCTCCCAGAGTAATACCGCCATCATTTATCGCATCACCAAAACGGCTAGAACCATCTAACGCGGCATTAAATTTCACAAAGTATTTGTTTAAATAATTGTATTCTGCACTTAGATATGCGTTTACCCAGTTCCATTCTCCCAGAGCACCACCTACAAACCGCAACAAGTTACTTCCCGCACCTACACTTGTAAAATCATCGGTAGCTGAGTTATAACCCAAGCCCAGATCGCTTTCAGAATTATTATTTTGTGAACGTAGTCCCAGGCGCAGATCAAGTTTATTTTTGAAGTCTAATTGTTTTGCATAATTAATGTAGGTATCTGTAAAAATGCTATATAAACGCTGTACCTCGCTACCACTTCTATTACTAGCAATGGCAGTAGGTAATACGACATCTGCTACTCCAAAATCTGGAATGAAGAAACTCTCGCGCTCTTTATTATAATTGATACCTACTAGTGTATGAGCACTAAAATTTTTATTAAACTGATACTCAAAATTAAGGTTTCCGAAAAAGCGGTAGTTCTTGTTCACTCCAAATCCATTATCTAGAATAGCTAGGGGATTACTCACATCAAATAAATCTACATCATCTAGATTAGGTGATACTTCACCTGAAGCATTTATGGCATTTATTGCCATAAATGGGGATTTAGTTAACGATAAATATAAAGGGCTCGTTTTATAAGCCAGTCCTTGATCGTTTTGATACTCCGTATTGTGTATAAAAGAAAGATTAGCATCTACAAAAAGCTTTTCTGTAAGTTTTAATGATGCATTTAAACGCGTATTGTATCGCTCAAGACCAGAATTTTTTATGATTCCATCACTGTTTAAATACCCTACTGAAAGGCCATATTTAGCAATATCATCACCACCTCTAATTTTTAGGTAATAATTTTGATTTCCACTGTTTTTATAAACCTGTTCCTGCCAGTCTGTATTATTTTGATATTTAAAATAGTTACCTGTAGAACGGTCATCACTTATCCAAGGTTGATTCTCAATCTGGGTTTGACTGTCTCCACGGGTAGCCACTAACTGCGATAAATAACTGCGATATTCGCCAGAATTTAATACAGGAAGACGATCTGGAATTTGGTTAACACCGCCATACATTGTAAAATCTATTTTAGTACTTAAATCTACAGCACGGGTTGTGGTGATAATTATAACACCATTAGCGCCTTTTGTACCGTAAAGTGATGAGCCATCTTTAAGTACGCTTACATCTTGTATGTCTTTAACATCTATCATAGATAATGGTGATGTACTATTATGTTGAATGATACCAAATCCATAATCTTCATCATCGTAAATCATACCATCTACGACTAGTAAAGGCTTATTAGTTGCATAAAGTGAATTAAAGCCTCTCAACGTTAGATATGCTCCAGTACCTTGCACTCCAGATCTACGTATACTGTTAAGACCTGCAACCTTACCTTGTAAAAAGTCACCTACAGATTCATTAACTGGATTACTCCACTGTAATTCATCAAAATCTATAACATTTGTTCCTTGCGTACCGGTATACTGTAATTGTTCACCTCCAGGTAACCTAGCTACTTCATAAAATGAGGAATAATTTGCTTCAAACAGCTCTATTTCAAAACCATTATCTCTATTATTTATGGGAAAAACTTTTGCTTGATAATCAAGACCGCTTACAAGTAGTAAAGCATTCAAATGAGGTGCTTTTATAGAAAATGTACCATCTTCATTAGTGATAGCAGCAGAAAAATTTTCTATAGCAATACTTATTCCAGAAATTCCTTTGCCTGTCTTTGCATCTTTAATAAGACCTCTTACATTAATACCATCCTGACTTTGGATTTTAACCGAAGTAGAATCAGGAGAAATTTGTGCATAAAGTCCGACATCTATTCCACCGAAGAACAGTATGCTAAGAAGACAGGTTAGTTGTAATTTTTTGAGCATAGCGATTGGTTTAAAAGACTTTATTTAATTACAGGTACTAGTTTTAAATAATCCAGGCTTAGGGTGTTTACACCGTCTGAAGTTGAATTTGCAGCCATAAGGGAGACAAGTGTTTGGCCGCTGCCTTTAACAGTTAATTCAAATTCGCCCACAAAAACTTCTTCATATACATTGGGCTCTACATTCGTATAAGGCAGTTCTGCAAAAGGTTCATTTAAACTACCATCAACTTCAGATATAAAACCTCCTATATTAACCCGTTGTTGAAAGATGTTTGTTTGTATATCATTTATGGCACGCCAGTATACCTTATAGGAAGTTGTGTATAAATTAGAAACACCATAATAAATAGTGAATCTATTTATACGATGATTCTGTACCATTATATCATTAAAAACAATGCCATTAGGATCTTCCTTTTCACGGTAAAATGTATTAGAGCGTTTATCACCTTGGCTAAATTGAAAAGGTTCCTCTCCTTGAATGGTAGATGTAAGCAAGCGGGTTTCTAGCGGAATTTCTAATTCACCCATCACATATACAACTCCGTTACTTAACTGGATTTCCTCTGCAATCGTAGCCTCATTTAATGGTACTTTCACTCCAAATTTAGACACCAAAGTATCGGGTAAATTTTCGCGAGTAATTGCTTTATGGAAGGCTAGATCCCTTACTGTGAAATAATTAGTGTAGGTAGTAGTAGAGTCTTCACTAATACGATTCATATACGGTCTTAAGCGTTCTGTTTCTGTTACAAAACTTCCGTCTTCTAAGAGAAAAAAAGTGTATTTATTTTCCTCATTATTAAGATTATAGACGTTTGTAAAATAGGAGTTCGTTAATGAATCTGCATAAATACCTGGTAGGGATAAAGACTTTTGAACACTATCTCTAGTATAAATATTAACTTCATTAAGGTCTATTAAATACTTGCTCATAGCATTAGTAGAAGCTCTTTCTTGTACATATTCCCAGATATTCTTTTTAGGAGCTAGAGCTTTATCGATGATATGATATAAGCCATTAGATGTGTACTTATCTGCTTCAATAACATTTGCATCTGCAATTGTTTTACCGAATTTAAACTCTAAGTATTTATTAGAATACATTTTTACAGTAACCGTATCTTGCTGTGTTATGGAAGAGAATGCGGTTAATGCAATGTGATTTTCTACAAATAGTTTTTTTGCAGCTGTACTTGCTAACGCTGACGCTTCAACCTGAGCGAAAGCCTCATTAGTAGGAGCCCAGACTGTAAAAGTTTTTGAAGAAGCAAGTATTTTATCATAGCCGGTTTCCGTGAGTAATTTGCCAAATTCTGAAGTTTGAGCAGAAGCGGTGAGTGCCTCACTTAAATTAAAATTTAAATTAGCGTCACTGGTCTCCGCATGTTCTTCCCAGGGATCAGAACAGGAGAATGCTCCAGCAAGCAGTATACAAGCAAAAAACAGCTTAAAATTGGTTTTTATTGAATTCATCCTAAAGGGATTAAGTTTTGTATTCATTTTATTTTTTGTGTTCTATTCAAAGATTAAACCGTCTCCACCAGCTTCAAATTTTGGGTAGAGCTGGTCCATATCTATAGGTCTGAATTCGATGACATCTATCCAGGTGTTTCCGTTACTACTATCTTGAATGGCTTCAAGAGTAACTTGGTGAGTTCCCGTAGTTTCTATATTTATAATACCTACTAGTCTACAGTTAAATCGGTTAGTACTGGGTTCTATATGCCGCTTATAGCCTTGTGATTCTAACACTCTTTCTGGAAGATCTGTGTTGCCGTACTCTCTAAAATTTATTAGTCTTGGCAAAGCAACACCATCTACTGAAATTTGTGCGGCTGCAGAAGAGCGTTCATTTGTTCTGTAGGATACCCAAACTTTATATTGGCCCTTTATAATCACAGGTGTAGTAAAAGTCATTGGATTGAGGTGACCTTGTCTAAATCTGTTTAAATCAATTACATCTCCATGCCAGGCTCTATCAAGTTGAGAACTGCTACCTATCGCTGAAGCAACATAGCCTAATGATTGACTATCTGGCCAAGATACTAAGCTTAGTTCTTCATTTTTTAAGTATACACTCGGAGCGCCAGGGGTTCTAAAGACTGAACTCAGTTGTCTGAATTCTGGTTGATCTGCAACATCAAAATACACTGGAGCAGGTAATCTTTTCTTTATAAAAAAATTCTCATTTACCAAATGTAAGGCACCATTAGAAGCCGTTATGTCACTGGTAATACGATCTATTTCTACACCCTTTTCAAGAACTCCATTAAAGGTTTCTTCATTGAGTAATAATGTGTCCAGAGCGAGATTTACAGTAATTACTTCAAGAGGTGCTTTTGTAAGTACTGCAGGTGTATCAGCAAGGTCTGCCAGATAATTAAGCCCTGGAATAATGCGATAAGCCACAAAGAGATTGAGACTATCTTGAGGGTTTGTAGGATCTCCTAAATGACTGTACTTGGTTTTTAACTCTTCAAGAGTATTCAAACCAAATTTTTGAAACACTTCATTGGATTGGGCTATAACTGTGAGATAACTAGGAATACTATCTGCATCATAGGTGACTGGTAAATTTAATTTGTCATACCAGCCTGTAGCTTTAACAGCTTCAGTAAATAAGCTGAGGGAGGTATCGCTAGATAATGTTTGCGCAAGGGTTTTATCTGCAACCCGAAGTACTTTGTCGATAACATGAATTACTCCGTTACCTACTTCAATATTAGAAGAGATAATACTTGAAGTTTTATTTACAGTAATGCTTGATGTTCCATTTTTATTAGATGCTCCCGTAATTAAAAATTGACCTTGCAAACTGGGAGCAGCAATCTTACCATCGGTAAATTCTGTAGTTTTTATTGTTTGCTCTAGAATGTGAAGTTTAGTCAAATCCTGCAATTCATCAAGAGGTATGTCAGAGATTGAACTTACACCCAAATCAGAAAGTAATGCGGCTACAGCATCATTATCTGGTAAAAACAAAGTGTAGGTTCCGTATGTATTCATAAAAGAGGCATAATCTGTAATCTCCATAATTTCTAGAAATGAAGAATATTCAGGATTTGCCTTTAAGAACTCAGTTATATTAAGAGTTTCATCTGTAGATTCTTTAAACTTTTCGGTAGTACAGTTTAGGACAGAACAAGCCAGTATGAAGACCAGTGTAAGTCTGAGCAAAATGGATAAGCTGTGTATTTTTTTCATGACTTAAGATTATTTATAAAATGGATTCTGTATTAAGGCTTTATTCGTAATCAACTCATTTTCACTTATAGGTAAGTAATGGCTGTTAGGATCTTGTAATTTTGTAGTAATACTTTGCTGTTGATTTGCAGGGGCACTTTGTAAAGCAACGCTTAGTAATATATCGAGATGCGCATAATTCTCTTTACGAGCATTGCGTAGAATATCAAACCAGCGCTTGCCCTCAAAGGCTAATTCACGAGCGCGCTCTGCAAGGATATAGAGTCTAATGCCGTCTTGATTATCTACGCTCAATTGCTCTTGAGTTTGACGTATCGCATTGCGTTTTTCACGTAGTTCATTAACTATAGCGAGGGCCTCTTCTCCGCGGTTTAACTCATTAAGAGCTTCCGCTTTCATGAGTAATACATCTGCGTATCTGTAAACAAACCAGTGTGTATCTGATTCTTGTAATGATTTTCTAACGACTGTATTGAGACCGGTATATTTATAAATTTCATTAGTCCCCGGTACTAATGAACCACGTTCTCCACGAATATCTTTATTTTCAGGGTTATTAAAATCTACTCCAAAAATTTGCTCTAATACGGGAGTGGCAGCCAGATACTGTGGACGCTGAAAAAATAAAGTGTAAAACGGATTAAGATTTTGAGTTGTGTACTGAAATTCAAAAATGCTTTCAGAAGAATTTCCTTGTGCATAGACAATGTTTAACCATTGCGAATTACCATTAATTAGTGCAAAATTACCTGTATTTATAATCTTGTTTGTTGCGTTTAAAGCCTCGTCATAATTTTCCATCCACAGATAAACATCGGCCTGCATTGCATTTATTGCATGCTTAGTAATGCGGCCTTTGTTTTGATCACGAGTACCATAGTCTTCAACACCTAGTCGTTCTGCTTCATTGAGGTCCAAAAGAACCTGAGCAAAAACTTCGGCTTGTGTGGAGGTAGGTATTTGAAAATTTTCTTTGTCAGATAAGGTTGCTGATAACTTAATAGGAACATCCTTAAATGTACGGGCTAGTGTAAAATACAAATAGGCACGTAGTGCCAAAACTTCAGACAGATAATTATCGAGTTGTTCTTGTGTTAAAGTAGGATCCTGATCTATAACACCAGGTGCCAAGTCAATTACCGTATTGCAATAGTTAATAACGCGGTAAAAAGAAGACCAGTTTGATGTTGTATTAGAGGGTAAAATATTTGTAGTTAACACATCACGCTGATCTTCTGTCGCAAAGGCACCAGGACTAACCATACCGCCACGTAACTCGCCATACATGAAAATGTATTCTGCAATTGTTATATCGCTTTCAGACGGGGGTGGGTTAAGTAATGAAGAATACACCCCTATTACACCAGCTTGTATATCTTCTTTTGTTTTCCAGAATTCATCACGTACTGTACCATCTTCTGGTTTTAAGTCTAGGTACGTATCACAAGACTGGGTAAGTATGGTAAGTATTACTAGTAGTGTATATATTAGATTTGTGCGCATAACATAAATTTTAGAATCGTGTTTGAATACCTATGGTGAATCTTCTAGTAGGAGGTGTTCGTGAATAGTCTATCGCAATAGAAAATGGATCGCCGCCGCGCATACTTACTTCAGGATCTTGTCCACGATAGTTTGTAAATGTGAGAAGGTTATCTGCAGTTAGAAAAACACGCAGATCATCAATTTTCATTTTATTTAAAAAAGGTTTGCCAAAATTGTAACTAAACGTCGCCGATCTAAATCTTAAGAAGGAAGCGTCTTCTACATAGCGATCAGATCCTAACCAGTTATATCCACCGCGGTAAATTGCCCTAGGAATATTAGTCTCATCTCCTGGGTTACGCCATCTTGACAAAACTGCTGTACTTTGATTATCGTAAGAGTATAGATTAGTAGTACGCATATCTGTCCCGTTTATAATATCATAATTTAGTCTGTAGGTAAAAAACATTAAGAGTTTAAACTGTTTGTTAAAGGTTATTGTAGGACCAAAACCTCCTGTAAATTTTGGGTTGCTATTTCCTAGGTATACTACATCCCGACTATCTATATTACCATCCTTATTGATGTCTTCATAAATAGCATCTCCTGGTTGGAACACGTAATCAGTAGCTGGAAAATTAAAACGCATATAAACGTCCTGACCATTAGGACCTATTATGACATTGTTATTTGCATCTCTGGCCTTAGTTGCTTCCAGATCTGTATATACTCCTTTAAAACGATAGCCATAGAAAGATCCAAATGGATTATCAATTTGTAAGAAGCGTTTAAACTCTCCGTTGCGATCGATGTTACCGCTTTCACTAGGAAAGAATTCTGAAATCTCACGTATTATATTTTGATTTTGAGAAATATTAAAATTAAAATCTACTTGCCACTTATTAGATTTGTAAGGGGTGGTATACAAACCTACTTCCCAACCTTGATTATCTATAGTCCCTACATTTTGATCAGAAACACTCCCATAACCCGAAACAGAAGAAATGGCGAGGTTTTCAAAAAGAAGATTAGTTGTGCGGTTTTGGTATACATCAACATCAAGTATTATTTTTTTATTAAAAAGTTGAAGATTTAATCCTAGGTTTTTCCCGGTTAAGGTTTCTGAACGTAGGTTATCTAACTGAACATTTTGAGGATAAACACCGTTTAATCCTAAATATTCAGTGTCAAAATTTCCATATATATTAAAATACCGGTAATCATATCTGGGTGTCCCTCCAGATTGACCATAACTGGCTCGTAAGCTTAAATCGTCCAAGTAATCAAAATTTTTCATGAACGACTCACCCGAAACTCTCCATCGTGCTGAAATAGAAGGAAACAGGGAATACCGATTGTCTGCACTAAATTTTGAATTACCATCACCGCGTATTCCAACATTCAAGATATACCTATCAAGTAGACTATATTGAGCGCTTACTAAAGCAGCAACACTTCGAGACTGACTGTTATTAGTGTACAAGCGTAAGTCAGAATTTTGTGTTCTCGATGGTACGGAAGGATCTGTTAATAATGATGAGGCGGTATTTGCAGTTAAAGCTTGATGTGACTCATATCTATAATCATTTGTTTGTAAGCTAAAAAGCGCTTGTAAACTTTGATTCACACCTAAGTCTGGGGTATAAACTAAATTTGTTTTTGAAGTTACGGTTGATGCATCGACATCTGCATCAGAGGCTTGATTTACGACCGTTTCTGTTATGGGTCGTCCGGTAGCGTTTTGAGGTAAAAATGCTTTTGCTTTGGTGCTGTTGAAGTCAAACTGAAGGTCAAATGTTGATATTAAGCGCTTAGGAATCAAATCTACCTGTAAATTAAAATGCGGTACAATACGGTCTCCTGTTTGTTTGTTGCTGGCATATTCAGCAAGTGCGACAGGATTATACGTACTGGGATATGCACCCTGTATATTTATAGCCGGTGAGAAATAATTAGGTGTTAGATCACCTACATCGTCATACTCATAAATACTCATGTTAGGCATCTTGGTATAGGCAACACTTCTTAATCGATCACGGTCTGATGTACCAAAAGTATTTACATAGTTACGATCTGTGTCTGTATGTGTATAGGAGATATCTGTCCTAAAACGTATACGGTCTGAAACAATATAATCTAAATTTAACCTACCATTTATACGTTCAAAACCGGTTCCCTTAGTGACTCCTTTAGAATTGTAATATCCTACCGAAGTGTAATAACGTGCTTTTTCACCACCACCTTGAAGAGATAAGGTATGTTCACCGGTCAACCCAGTTTGAGAAATTGCATCTACCCAGTCTGTATTATTTCCATAGTTTTTAAAGAAATAGACCTCTTGAGGATCATACTGAAATTCTTTGACCGTAAGAGTATTTAGAGGGATACCATCGCGATTCATAAATTCTTCGGGGATCAATTGAGAGTATTGATCACCATTAAGCATAGGTATGGTGTTAGGTAATTGAGAGTAGGTGCCAGTAAAATTATACCCTATTTTTGGAGATCCCACAGACCCCCTTTTTGTATTTATAACTAAAACACCACCTGAAGCACGTGACCCCCACATTGCTGTTGCTGCAGCATCTTTTAAAATGGTAATGCTTTCAATATCTGAAGGTGCAATATTTAATAATGCTGCATACCCTTGTTGATCTGCTGTTCCAAAGTTGAAATCTTGAGGAATTGAGGTTTCATAAGGCATCCCATCTACAACTATTAAGGGATCTGAGGAGCCCGAAATTGATGAGGTACCTCGTATTCTAATTTGCATACCTGCACCGGGATCTCCAGAACTAGCAACAATATCAACTCCCGGAACACGACCCTGTAATGCTTCATCAATTGAAGCAGCTTGTGTATTTTCAACTTCACTTGCATTTACAGTGACATTACTGGTTGTTTGATTGCGCTCTGCTATATTAAGTAAACCGCTTTCAACTTTTTTATCAACAGTAATCATTACAGCTTCCAATTCATCAATAGATGTAGAAAGTTTTACAATATAACTGCTTTTTCCTGTAAGCGGTATCGTTTGCGAGGTATAACCCAGAGTTGAAATTACCAGTTTGTTAGAAGGGCTTTTGACACGTAGAGCAAAGTTTCCGTCAAAATCAGATATAACACCAGTTACGGTACGATTATCTGTATCCTGTTCTGCAATAGTAGCTCCCGGAATTGGTTGGCCATTTGAAATATCAATTATTGTTCCCCGCACTACTAAATCACTGTTTTGAGCATTCAAAGCAGCGCTTGAAAAAATCAGCAATAGGAGTGTGAAACAATAGAAAAAATAGGTAGTTTTTTGTCTCATCTTACTCTGTATATAAAAGATAGTTGTCAACTAGGTGAATTAAGGTTCGATCTGCCAGATTATTACTTAAGGCAGGGATATAATTTGCTACTCGATTTGCAGCATCTGTAAAAAATAAATCCTCTTGAGCACTGCTAATATTGATGTATGTCTTTTCGCCTAGTTCGTCTTTTAATAAAGTTTCAGTAAGGCCATTTATCAGCCCGTCGTCAGACGCCGTACGTGTCGCTAAAATGTGATATTTAATGAAGTCTGATACATTATCCTTTTCCCCTTGTGTGCTTGGATTGTAATTGGGGATTCCTGTAGCTGTATCTCCCGGAAGTACACCATCTCTTACTGCTTGTATAATAGCATCATTATTAGGTATGGCAAACGTGTATGATGTACCCAACTCTATACCATCTATAACACCTGCATTTCTATCATATAGTGTAGCATTCTCCAAGTAACTATAGAAATTTGCATACTCAGATCCAGGTACTTCTGCGAGTCTTTTTAAGTCTAAACCTTGTGGTTCTTCACTAAATTCTAGAAGTTTATCTATATAATATGTTCGACCATTGCGCTGATCTTCAGAACCGATTATATTTACACGATTATTTAAAACCTCATTTCCAGCCGCGTAAACCTGACCATTTTCCCACTTAATGTATTCTCCCGGTAGATCAAAATCTCCAGAGCGAATGATACCTGATCCTGACAAATCATTTAGTTCATCATTAGGAGTAGGTACAATTCCATTAAATAGAACACGTAAAAGACGTGATCTGGCAATGTTAGCCGGTAAGGTATTGCCTTCAGGAGAGGTATATGTGTAGGAAGACGTAGGTATATCGTAACCAAAACCAAGATCTGCTAATACGGTATCAGAAGGTAAAAACAATGTATATCTTGCAGATAGGTTACTTATAATTTCACGAAAACTTGAACCATCATTAAAAAGGCGTGTAGCTAACGTGAATTTTGGGTCTAAATATGCTGAAGTGTAAACACTATAGAAGAGGTTTGATTCTTGAACTTTATTCGTTCCATAGAAAAAGCCATTACTTAATACTTTAGCTTCAATAACATTAGTATTGAAATCAATACGTAAATCTTCTCCAAGTTCATTATTATAACCTGAAGCTAGTGTGGGCCAAACGGCGCTTTGCACCATGTGCGCATTAAAAAAGTCTTCAAACACATATTTTGGTAGCTTATTAAGTGCTGTGTAGTGCTTAAGTAAAATGTCATCAACAAACCCTTGCAGAACTGTATTTTCGGGTACTATTAGGGTGTAGGCCTCACTTTGGCCATCATTGTCAGACTCTTTAATATAGTTTTCATTATTTGGAGAAAACGACAAAGCAGCGTCATAAACTTTCACAAACACATTGTCTGAATTACGAGTGAAGTTTTGATAAGTTGTTGTAGCTTCTTGATCAAATACGTAATTCACCAGATTATTTTCAAGCATACTTCTAAAGAGGCTATAATTACTACTCTCTTCAAGTTTTTGATCGAGGTTAATTAATGGTAAAGAAACTTCACTTACCTCGTGAATAATACCATTTTCTGCAATGATATCTTTTTCTACTGCTTCCGCCTTAAGCACATTAAAACCGGTATATGTTGAATTAGGGAAGAAATAATTATAGTCGCTAGCACCTAGGCCTGCATTGGTCATGTATTCCTCCAAAAAATAGGTGATGTGTTTATTATTGTTGTCGCCAGGAATATAGGAATCTCCACCAAGTGAATTGTTTCTGTTTGATCCAACAACTACCATAGATTGCCCATTTACAATTTTTGTTTGAAAGCCATCATAGTAAGCAGTTCGCCTTCTAAAAGAAGTACTTTCTTCCCACCCTATTCGTGATTGATAATCACTTAGACGTTCAGTTCTAAACGCATTATAAATAAGTGCATAGCGTACAATTTTCGCTGCAGTTATTGAATCTATTTCAGAAACGGTAGAAATATTATTTTCAGCAAAATATTTAATAAATGCGGCATCATTAGGAGCCATCATAGTCCAATATCCAGACTTGCTTAAAATGTTTTTATAACCTGCTTTATTAATAAGTGCAGTAAAGTTTGAAAAGTTACCTCGCGCTTCTAGTTGTTGAAAAATAGGATCCTCTAGATCATCAGGACGTGCGTAATACTCATTTACTTCTTCTCTGCTACAACTTGTTAGAGTAATTAGTACAGACAGGAGTAATAAATAATGATGTAATTTTTTATTCATTCTTAAAATTGTTAAGACATAATGAGTTTAATGCTTGAAACAATTGCGAAATCGTTTGCATTCAAATGTAATGGGCAGTTATTAGCTTGGCGTCCTGTACTTTCCTGTTATTAAATAGATTAAACGTTTTACCTGCTATATTTTAACAAGAAAGGGTCGTGAGTGAAGTGATTTGTCGGAATTTTTGACACTTTTGAAGAGATGCTTGTGTTTTTAATTTCTTTAATTATGAAAAATTAATCTATAATTATAAGTTTTTATACGCGAGAATGAGCTATGAATGATGATTTTTTAGGAATTATGTTAATTATGTGGAAATACTTAAGTCGATGATTATCTTAATATTTATACTGTTTTAATCAATCGTAAAAAGTGTTAATTGGGAGGAAGCTTATTAGATTATATATGTAGTAAAAAAATCAAGTAAGCGAGTAATTATAGAAAATTCTATGAGAAATGAAATAATTTTAGATTTTATGAAATAGTTTATAGAATTAACGTGCAATTCTTTGTTTTATTTATAAACTATGTTATGTTTGTGTAATCGATTGTATAAAATTTTATTTAGTTTCAATCGTTTTAGTCATCCCGTTAAATCGAGTTTGTTAGATTATGAAAGTCCATCCAATAAATTATTTTGCATTTGTATTTCTTATTGTAAGCATTGCTTCGTGCAAGAATAATTCTGCGAAGAGCGAAGAAATGTTAAACGAGCAGAAGGTAGATACATTGGCTCAGCAACTCTGGTCTGTACAAATGGCAGAGTCTATTATGCTACGTAATCCTAAAGCTTCTCAAATTGATGGGAGAGAAGATGCTAAATGGGATTATGTACATGGCTTAGTATTAAAAGGGTTTTTAGATTTATACGATGTATCTAAAAATCAAAAGTATTACGATTATGCAGAACATTACGCAGATTCACTTATTGAAGACGATGGTGCTATAGCTACCTACACTATAGAAGACTATAATATAGACATGATTAATGCAGGGAAGCTATTATTCCCTATATATACTAAATCAGAAGATGAAAAGTATTTAAAAGCCATACAGCTTCTAATGAAGCAACTTCAAGAACATCCTAGAACATCTCAAGGCGGTTTTTGGCATAAAAAGCGTTATCCTTCTCAAATGTGGTTAGATGGTTTATATATGGGAGCACCATTTTATGCAGCATACACTAGTAAATTTGAAGAGGGTAAGAATCTCAATGATGTTGCGCTACAATTTGAATTAATTCAAAATAACGCTTTAGATTCAAAAACTGGTTTGCTTTATCACGGTTGGGATGAAAGCAAGGAACAAAAATGGGCTAACCCTGAAACGGGTGTTTCACCTCATTTTTGGTCCAGATCATTAGGCTGGTATGCAATGGCGTTAGTTGACGTACTTGATTATTTCCCTGAAGATCATCCTAAGCGAACTGAACTTATTTCTTATTTAAAGGAGTTGTCCGTAGCAGTGGTTTCATTTCAAGATGAGAGTGGCTTGTGGTATCAGGTAACTAATAGGGGAGATAAAGATGGAAATTATTTAGAAGCTTCAGGTAGTGCGATGTTTGCATATGCTTTTGCTAAGGGTGCTAATAAAGGCTATTTAGATGATAAATTTAAAAATGCTGCAAACAAAGCATTTGACGGTTTAATAAACCGGCTTATCGTGAGGGGTAGTGATGGTACAATCACCTTAACTCAAGTTTGTGCAGTGGCTGGCCTTGGAGGTAACCCATACCGCGATGGTTCTTTTGAGTATTACGTTAATGAGCGTAAACAAGACAACGATCCTAAAGGAACAGGCCCGTTTATTATGGCAGCATTACAATTAGAACGATAAACACCATTCAAATAAAAAGGATATGAAAACAAAATTTTTAGTTGGGGCTTTTGCATTTTTAACATTAGCAGCTTGTAAAGAAAGTAATGAGGATAAAGCCGAAATTAAAAAAAAGGATATATCTGAAGAAAAGATGGGGGCTACCTATGCAGAACTTTCAATTAAAGAAGGTGGAAGCTGGAACACAGAGACTAGAGAATATGTAGAGGGTAGTTTTAAAAATGTTGATTACTTAGAGGTGCCTGCAGCGCATACAGATCACTCTTGGTACATACGTTATGAAGGACCAGGTTGGGAGAATAAGCAAGTTGCTTATCGGTTATATTTAGATTGGCGTAATGCACTTGATATTTTTGGAAAACGTGTAGATACGTTGGTATTACCTTACGTGGGGCAAGATGGGTTTGATTCTTATCACGAGAATGCACCTTGGGGGCAAGATATCTTGAAAGCCGGTAAATCTATGGGAATTGGCGGCTATGGTCGTTTTACGGGCGATACGATAGCTCATTTTAATACAGTTGAAAAAACTACAGCTAAGGTCGATAATTCAGATACAGTTTCTACAATAACCATAAATTATACAGGGTGGAAAACTGGAGAGGTTAGTACAAATTTAAAATCTGAAATAAGTATTTTTCCGCAAGATCGTTTCTTAAAAATAAGTTTAACGTCAGAGTCGGAGATAGAAGGTTTAGCAACAGGAATCGTGAAATTCGATGATATTCCACTTATTGAGCAGGCTAGTGAAAATGGAAAGTGGGCGTATTTAGCTACTTACGGTAAACAAACACTTGCCGGTGCAGACGATCAGCTAGGGATGGCACTGTTTTATAATACAGCTCAAGCCACTCTTGCAACTGGACCAGATGATCATTTGGTAATCTTTAACCCCTCGGTTAATACACAGACTTATTATATTCTAGCAGCTTGGGATCAAGAAAAGGGAGGCATAACCAGCAAAGAAAGTTTTATGGCAGATTTAAATTTAAAGCTTCAAAAGCTAGAGGCAGAAGGGGTACTGGAATAAAATTTAAATTTTACCACATAGTACAGGATAAACTGCCAAAAAACATAACGTAACTTTCAAAAAAGATTAATACTATAAAAGCAGCCTAAAAATAAAATGTATTTTTTACATTTAAAAAGGATTCCGTAATTTACGATCTTTAAGAAAATTACAATTAAAAAATTAAACATGACAAACTCAGAATTTAGATTCGCACACCATCCAGAAGATGTAAAAAGATATACTACTAAAGAACTTAGAGAGCATTTCTTAATCCCGGATGTATTTGTAAAAGATGAGATTAATTTAACCTATACCATGTACGACCGCTATATCGCGGGTGGTGCATTCCCCGTTAGTAAGGCGCTAAAATTAGAGGCTATAGATGACTTAAAGGCCCAGCATTTCTTAGATCGCCGTGAATTGGGTGTTATCAATGTAGGAGGTAAAGGTAAAATAACAGTTGATGGTACTGTTTATGAACTTGGTAATAAGGAAGCTTTATATGTAGGGAAAGGAGTAAAAGAGGTGATTTTTGAAGCTACCGAAGATCAACCGTATTTTTATATCAACTCTGCGCCGGCGCACCATGCGTATCCTACAAAAAAAGTAACTAAAAATGAAGCGGAAATTGTTGAACTAGGTGATTCTAAATATTCTAACAAAAGGGTAATTAACAAACTTCTTGTAAACAGTGTTGTAGATACTTGCCAACTGCAAATGGGAATGACGGAGTTAGCGCCGGGCAATGTATGGAACACCATGCCAGCACATACGCATACCCGCAGAATGGAAGTATACTTCTATTTTGATCTTGAAGATGGGCAAACTATTAGCCATTTTATGGGACAACCAGATGAAACACGTCATATTTTTATGAAAAACCATCAGGCAATTATCTCTCCAGAATGGTCTATTCACTCTGGAGCGGGTACTTCTAATTATACTTTTATTTGGGGTATGGCTGGTGAGAATATGGATTATGGTGATATGGATGGCGTTTCACCAGAAGATTTAAAATAAAATGAGTTTATTCAATTTAGAAGGTAAAACAGCTTTAGTAACAGGCTGTAAAAGAGGAATAGGTTTCGCAATGGCGGAAGCTCTTGCAGAAGCAGGAGCAGATATACTGGGAGTTTCAGCATCTTTAGAAATTTCAGGATCGGCAATAGAAAAAGCGGTTTTAGCAACCGGAAGAAAATTTACGGGATATCAATGTGATTTTTCAGATCGTAAATCATTATATGCGTTTATAGAAAAAGTAAAAGATGAAAATCCTGTAATCGATATATTAGTTAATAATGCGGGTACGATATTGCGCGCTCCTGCAGCAGAACACAGTGATGAATACTGGGATAAAGTAATCGAGGTAAATCAAAATGCACAGTTTATACTAAGTCGGGAACTGGGCAAAGAAATGATTAAGAAAGGTAGTGGTAAAGTAATTTTCACTGCCTCATTATTAACTTTCCAAGGAGGGATAACTGTTCCAGGTTATGCTGCCTCAAAGGGTGCAATAGGTCAACTTACAATGGCTTTGTCTAATGAGTGGGCAGGAAAAGGTGTACAAGTTAATGCTATAGCACCGGGTTATATCGCAACAGATAATACCGAAGCTTTACGGGAGGATCCAGAGCGTAGTTCTTCAATATTAGGGAGAATTCCTGCGGGCAGATGGGGACAGCCTGATGATTTTAAAGGTCCTATAATATTTTTAGCTTCAAAAGCCAGCGATTATATGAGCGGTCATGTAATGACTGTAGATGGTGGCTGGATGGGTAGATAATTTTTTTTATTCCATAGATAAAATCTCTTTTAGATCGAAATACGTTAATACAATGAGTTCAATTAAGACCTTAAATCCATTAAATAGCACATTTATCACAGATAATTTTTTACTGCAAAACAAATTTGCAGAAGAATTATATCATAATTATGCTGCTTCACAGCCTATAATAGATTATCACAATCATTTACCACCAGAAGAGATTGTAGCAGATCACCAGTTTAAAAATCTTACGCAGGTATGGTTAAAGGGAGATCACTACAAATGGCGTGCTATGCGCGCATTGGGCGTAGATGAGTATTTTATTACAGGAGATGCTACGGATGAAGAAAAGTTTTTAGCTTGGGCAAAAACGGTTCCGCATACTTTGCGTAACCCATTATATCACTGGACACATTTAGAATTAAAACGCTACTTTGATATTGATGAATTACTTAATGAAGAAACAGGCCCTGCAATTTATGAAGAAGTAAACCGCAAATTGCAAATGCCAGAATACAGCTGCAATGGTTTACTTAAAAAAATGAATGTAGAGACAGTTTGTACTACAGAAGATCCGCTTGATTCATTAGAATATCACAAAGCATTTGATGCTGAAAAAGCTGGTTTTAAAATGAGTACTGCATTTAGACCTGATAAAGCAATTTTAATAGAAACCGATACCTACAACACATACCTTAATGATCTGGCAAGTGTTGCGGGAGTAAGTATTAACTCGTATAATGATTTAAAGGCAGCATTACGTAAACGTATAGAGTATTTTAATCAAAATGGATGTACACTATGTGATCATGGTTTAAACTATGTGTCATGGGAGCCAGCAACCGATAGTCAAGTTGATGAAATTTTCAAAAAACGTAGAGATAGCGCTAAGTTAACCAAACTCGAAGTAGAGCAGTTTAAAACAGCAATTCTTGTGTTTCTGGGAGAAGCCTATCATGAATTCGGTTGGGTACAACAGTTTCATCTGGGTGCTTTACGTAATAATAATAAACGTATGCTTAGTCAGCTAGGTCCGGATACAGGCTGGGATTCTATAGGAGACTATAAGCAGGCAGAAGGGTTGTCAAGCTTTTTAAATGCACTTGATAGTAAAGATAGATTAGCAAAAACTATTATTTATAATCTAAACCCCGGAGAGAATGAGATTTTTGCTACGATGATAGGAAACTTTAATGATGGTAGTATACGTGGTAAAGTTCAATGGGGGTCAGGCTGGTGGTTTTTAGACCAGAAAGATGGTATGGAAAAACAACTAAATGCCCTTTCAAATATGGGGTTGGTAAGTTGTTTTATTGGAATGCTTACAGACAGTAGAAGTTTTTTATCGTTTCCGCGTCACGAATACTTTAGACGCATACTTTGTAATTTATTAGGTAAGGAAATGGCCTCAGGAGAGATCCCAAAAGATATGAATCTGGTAGGTGAGATGGTAGCAAACATTAGTTATCACAATGCTAAGAATTATTTCAACTTTTAAAATTAATGATTGATACAAAAAAGATAGTAACCTTTGGCGAGGTATTATTGCGACTTTCTCCTCCTGAAAATCGGAAATTAATGCAATCGAAATCATTAGATTTTTTCTTTGGTGGCACAGAGATGAATGTTGGTGCTTCGTTATCATTTTTAGGTGAGTCCGTAAAGCATATTACCGCAGTTTCTAATGATATTGTAGGGGATGCAGCTATTTATAATATGCGTCAATATGGTCTTGATGTTTCTGCTGTACAAAAGGTTAATCATCCTATAGGGCAGTATTTACTTGAAGTTGGCTCGGGAATGCGAAGTAGTCAGATTGCTTACAATAGGCTAAATGGGTCTTTTGCTAATATTCAAAAAACAGATTGGGATACAATATTTGCAAATGCGGATTTCTTTCACTGGACCGGGATAACTCCAGCAATCTCAGAAGCCGCATATCAAGAATTAAAAGTCGCTTTAATTTCAGCGAAAGCAAAAGGAATACAAATTACAACCGATCCTGCATACCGCAGTAATTTATGGCAATATGGGCGTAATGGCCAAGAGGTTTTAAAAGAATTAGTAAGTCTATCAACGATTTTTATAGGCGGCGTAAATGAAATTAATGAAATATTAGGAACTTCATTTACTCTTGATAAAGAAGGCTTTATCGAAGCCAGTAAGCACCTCATGACTGCTTGCCCAAATATCACTCAAATTTTTGATAAAATACGTACTGGCTTAAGTGCCTCTTGGCAAAAAATTTATGGGAGAGCCTGGGTGGATGATATCTACTTTGAAACTTCAGAATTAGAAATTACACAAGTTGTAGATCGTATAGGTACCGGTGATGCCTATGCTGCAGGACTTATCTATGGTTTAAGACATTATGATACAGAAAGGGCACTTGCTTTTGCTAATGCAGCTTGCGCTTTAAAACATACCATTTTGGGAGATGTTAACCTAGTTTCTGTTGCTGAAATTACAGAAGTGATGCAAGGAAATACAGGAGGAAGAATTAAAAGATAATAAAAACAAAATGGCAAAATATACGCGAATAGAAGCGGTTACCCGAATGCAGGAAAATGGAATTGTACCGGTTTTCTATCATGAGGATTTAGAGGTCTGTAAACAGATTTTGAAAGCCTGTTACGACGGTGGATCTCGTGTTTTTGAATTTACAAATCGAGGAGATTATGCCCATGAAGTTTTTGGTGAACTGAATAAATATGCCAAAGCAAATCTTGAGGGTATGATTCTAGGTATTGGGTCTGTTTTAGATGCCAGTACGGCCTCTTTATACCTTCAATTAGGAGCAAATTTTATCGTCTCTCCTATTGTAAATGCAGAAATGGCAAAAGTTTGCAACCGTAGAAAAGTAGGGTGGATGCCCGGTTGTGGATCGGTGACAGAAATATCGTATGCAGAAGAGTTAGGTGCAGAAGTTGTAAAGATTTTTCCGGGTCAACAAGTAGGTGGGCCAGACTTTGTAAGAGCAGTAAAGGGACCATTGCCATGGGCAAGTATAATGCCTACCGGTGGGGTAAGTCCTACCGAAGAAAATCTAAATTCCTGGTTTAATGCTGGTGCTCACTGCGTAGGAATAGGATCAAAACTCTTTATTAAAAACGCTGAAGGCATATTTGATTATCCTGCAATAACGGTTAAAATTAGAGAAGCTCTTGATCTGGTTAAAAAAATTAGATCATGAAAAATTACTTAAAATATATTTTATTCTCTGTAAGTATAGCATTGCTGCTAAGTAGTTTCAGTTGTGCAGAAATAAACGAAACGCGTGTTATCAAACTGGCACATGGCTTAGATGTTACGCATCCCGTACATAAAGCCATGATTTTTATGGGAGAGCGGCTTAAAGAAAAATCTAATGGCACATTATCACTGGATATATATCCCAGTCAGCAATTGGGTTCTGAACGTGAGTGTCTAGAGCTTTTACAGATAGGTAGCCTAGGAATGACTAAAGTTTCAACCGGAGTTTTAGAAAATTTTGCACCACAATTAAAAGTTTTCGGTCTTCCTTTTTTATTCAGAGATGCAGAGCACCGTTTTGCAGTTTTAGAAGGTCCTATAGGTGAAGAATTATTAAATGCTAGCATTCCGCAGCGACTCAAAGGCTTAACCTTTTATGATGCAGGAAGTAGAAGTTTTTATACTAAAAAACGAGTTGAAAATCCTGAAGATTTAAAGGGATTAAAACTACGTGTGATGGAAAGCCAGACTGCTATGAATATGGTTAAAAGTCTTGGCGGATCTCCTACTCCAATCGCTTGGGGAGAGTTGTACACTGCATTACAACAAGGTGTTGTAGATGGTGCCGAAAATAACTTACCTAGTTTTTATCTATCCCATCATTACGAAGTCTGTAAATATTTTATTGTTGATGAACATACCGCTTTGCCAGACGAATTATTGATAAGTACCGTAATCTGGAATAAACTTTCTGAACAGGAACAAAAGTGGGTAAAAGAGGCTGCAATGGAATCTCTTGAATATGAGAAAAAAATCTGGCACGAGGCCGAAATGGAGGCTTTGAGAGAAATACAAAAAGCGGGTGTAGAAATTATTAGACCAGAGAAGGAGTCGTTTAGAAAATTAGTACAACCTATGTATGAGGAATTTGAACAGAACCCTGAAATGAAAAGATTAATTAAGGCCATTCAAGCTGTAAAGAACAATTAATATGAAAAGAGCATTAGATAAAATATTAGGTTCGATTTTAGTTTTTTTAATGGCCTCAATCGTTATAGCGGTCTTATGGCAGGTATTTTCAAGATATGTATTACAAGCTGCAAGTTCATTTACCGAAGAAATTGCACGATATCTTTTAATTTGGATAGGCATTTTAGGAGCTGCATATGCTTCAGGTCAGCAAGAGCATTTGGCTATTAATATTCTTCCACCAAAATTAAATCCCGAAAATCGTATAAAACTGCGGATAGGTATTAATATTCTAATTATACTCTTCGCATTTTTTGCACTGATTATAGGTGGGGGAAATCTAGTCTATGTTAATTATGAGCTGGGTCAATACTCCGCAGCTTTAGGCCTGCCTTTAGGTATCGTATATATGGTACTTCCTATAAGTGGAGTCTTAATAATATTATATAAATCTATAGAATTATCAAATCCTAAAAAATACTTGTTGTCATGATTGAGATTTTAATTCTTGTGCTAGTGTTTTTTGTACTCCTTGCTATCGGAGTTCCAGTAGCATGGTCTATCGGTATTTCGTGTCTACTTACTATTATGGTTTCTATAGACTCATTAGCTAGTTTTACGACCATCGCCCAGCGCATGGCAACAGGACTTGATAGTTTTTCACTACTAGCTATACCATTATTTGTATTGGCTGGGCAGATTATGAATCAAGGAGGTATAGCTCTGCGCCTTATTAATTTTGCCAAAGCCTTAATGGGGGCATTACCAGGAGGACTTATTTATGTAAATGTTATTGCGGCAATGCTTTTTGGTGCAATATCGGGTTCTGCAGTGGCTGCGACTTCTGCTATAGGTGGTATTTTAGGACCATTTATGGAAAAGGAAAATTATTCCAAAGAATTTGGGGCAGCGATAAATATCACGGCCTCTACAACTGGTCTAGTAATACCGCCGTCGAATGTACTTATTGTTTATTCCCTAGCAAGTGGAGGTGTTTCTATTGCATCATTATTTCTAGCAGGATATATACCAGGAATTTTAATGGGGTTAGCATTAATGTTAGTTGCTGCAATCTGGATTAAGAAAAAAGGTTATCCTGCTGGAGAACGTAGTAATATGAGTGTTGTTTTGCGTACCTTTTTTGACGCTTTACCTAGTTTATTTTTATTAGTTGTGGTTATTGGGGGTATTGTGACAGGAGTTTTCACCGCCACAGAGGCTTCTGGTATCGCTGTATTATATACCCTAGTACTTTCATTTGCATATCGTGAATTAAAAGTTTCAAGTTTAAAGAGTATATTCTTAAGTTCAGTAGGTACCACGGCTATTGTTATGTTATTAATTGCAACTTCTATGAGTATGTCGTGGGTCATGTCTTTCGAAAATATTCCTCAAAATGTAAGTGCGGCATTATTAGCATTAAGCGACAATAAATTTGTAATTCTTATTATTATTAATGTTTTACTACTTTTTGTAGGTACGTTTATGGATATGACTCCTGCAGTTCTCATATTTACGCCAATTTTCTTACCCGTGGTAACCAGTATGGGTGTAGATCCTGTACAATTTGGAATAATGATGGTGATGAATTTATGTGTAGGTTTATGTACACCGCCAGTAGGAGCTGTACTTTTTATTGGAGTTGGAGTAGCAAAAACTTCAATCCAGAAAATAATGAAGCCCTTGCTACCACTTTATGCGGTAATGGCTATCGTATTACTTTTAGTAACATTTATTCCGGCAATCAGCCTTTGGTTACCTTCTTTATTTGAATAAATAATATTTCTAACGTAGATAAACAATGAAAAATTTAACTAGACAAAATTCAGGATATACAGAAAAACTACCTATAAGAGTTATTCAATTTGGGGAGGGTAATTTCTTGAGAGCTTTTGTAGATTATATTATAGATAAACTTAATAAAGAGGCTCATTTTAATGCAGGTGTTGCAGTAATTCAGCCGCTTGCAAACGGATTAATCAAAATGCTTAACGAGCAGGATGGGTTATATAATCTATTTTTAAAAGGAATAAAGAATGGTAGTGAGACTGAAGAGATTCACACAATATCGTGTATTCAGCAGGGGATAAATCCCTATGAAGATTATACATCCTACTTGGCTCTTGCGAAAGAAGAGGCATTAGAATTTATGATATCAAATACCACAGAAGCAGGTATCAGCTACGATGATCAGGATACATTAGAAGGTGCTCCGCATAATAGTTTTCCTGCAAAGGTTACTGCATTGCTATACAAGCGTTTTAGTCATTTTGAAGGAGCTGCAGATAAAGGATTGACGATAATTCCATGTGAATTAATTAATCATAATGCAGATACGCTTAAAAAAATAATTTTGCAGTATGCAGATTTATGGAAATTAAGCGATGCTTTTAAATCTTGGATTGAAAATCACAATAGTTTTCATAATACTTTGGTTGATCGTATCGTGCCTGGTTATCCTAAGGATGATATAGAATCGTATCAAAGTCAGCTTGAATTTAAAGATAACTTAATAGTTTCCGCTGAGACATTTTTACTATGGGTGATTGAAGGCGGAGCTGCTTTGAAAGAAAAAATTCCATTTCATAAAATTGAAGAGAATATACTTGTAGTAGAAGATATGCAACCTTACAGAACCCGAAAGGTGCGTATTTTAAACGGAGCGCATACCACTATGGTTCCATTCTCTATTCTATATGGTAATGATACGGTTAAAGAAACTATAGATGATACATTTACTGGAAGGTTTGTACGGGATGCAGTATTTAATGAAATCAACCCTACATTAGATTTGTCTGATGAAGAACTAAAAGTATTTGCAGATGCTGTATTTGATCGTTTCAGAAATCCGTTTATAAAACATCAACTTTCTAGCATTGCTCTAAATACAGTTTCTAAATTTAAGGTTCGAGTATTACCCAGTTTATTAGAATATAAAGAAAAATACAATCGATTACCTTTTAATCTTACCTTTGCATTCGCGTGTTTAATTCGATTTTACAAGGGCAATTATAAAGAGCAGCCTTTACCAGTCCAAGATGATGCAGAAGTTGTTGCTGTATTTAATAAGGCATGGTCGTCAAATAATTTTAATCACATTGCTCATGAAGTTCTAAGCTATGTATCATTTTGGGATCAGGATCTAAGTAAAATTGATGGTTTAGAAGCTAGTATTGTCAAGGCTTTGGAACTTATTGATATTCACGGCATAGAAGAAGGATATAATAATTTTAAAGAGTTATGATTAACTCTCTTAATAATGAATAAAATGAAAAGTAAGCTTATAAAAGTACATCCCGATGATAATGTAGCCGTAGCACTTGTAGATTTATATGCGGGAGATAGCTTACAATTTGAAGGAATGACAATTTCAGTTCTTGATGACTGTAAGGCAAAACATAAAATTGCATTAGCCAATCTGGCTGCAGGAGATTCAATTTATATGTATGGTGTTCTGGTGGGGAAGACTTTGAGTCAAATACCCTTGGGAGGAGTTCTAACCACTGAAAATATAAAACACGAGGCGAACACGGTTTCAAAAAAAACAGAGACTGTCTCATGGACAGCACCCGACATCACAAAGTGGAAAGACCGTACGTTTATGGGATACCATAGAGAAGACGGACAAGTAGGTACTGCAAATGTTTGGTTATTTTTTCCACTGGTATTTTGTGAAAATCGAAATATTGAATTACTAAAAGATGTTTTTGAAAAAGAACTTTCTTTTCACAAAGCAAGTAGGCAGCGTCAGTTATTGCGTAACTTAATTCAGGGGATGCCCGAAGATACCGCTATACTTGAAATAGAAGAAGAACAGGCTATCTTTGACAATATTGAGGTAAAATTTATTACTCATCAAGGTGGATGTGGCGGAATACGACAAGATTCTGTAGCGCTTTCAAAATTACTTGCAGGTTACGTTAATAACCCCAATGTTGCTGGAGCAACTGTTTTAAGTTTAGGTTGCCAAAACCTGCAGATTGATATTTTTAAAAATGCACTTGCAAGCATAACTAATGATGTTAAAAAACCGGTTTTAATTTATGAACAACAAGCCGAGGGAACTGTAGATGCGATGCTTGCCAAAATTATAAAAGACTCTTTTGAAGGTATTAAAAATGCCAATAAGATACAGCGCAAACCAGCCTCTATAGCTAAATTAAAAATGGGTCTAGAATGCGGTGGTTCTGATGGATTTTCTGGCATTTCGGCTAATCCTGCATTGGGATATGCTTCAGATCTTCTGGCAGCAGTAGGTGGTTCACCTATTTTATCAGAATTTCCTGAATTATGCGGAGTAGAGCAGGAGTTAGTAAATCGCTGTACCAGTGATGCAGATGCAATGCGTTTTATGCAGTTAATGAAAGCATATGAAAAATCTGCTATAGATGCCGGCTCAGGTTTTGATATGAATCCCTCGCCAGGAAATATTAAAGACGGTTTGATTACAGATGCTATGAAGTCTGCAGGTGCAGCAAAAAAAGGAGGAACCTCACCTATACAAGCAATACTAGACTATGGGGAGTATGTGACTAATCCAGGTTTAAACTTGTTGTGCACGCCAGGTAATGATGTAGAAAGTACCACAGCTATGGTGGGTTCTGGTGCTACTGTGGTGGTGTTTACAACCGGTCTGGGAACACCTACGGGAAACCCGATTGCTCCGGTTTTGAAGGTTGCTTCAAACAGTACGCTCGCCAGACGTATGCCAGATATTATTGATATTGATAGCGGCGGTGTTATAAGGGGCGAAAAAACCATTGAAGAAATGGGTGAAGAAATATTAGAATATGTAATTCAAGTTGCAAGTGGTGCAATTGAATCTAAAGCAGACACTTTAGGGCAAGATGATTTTATTCCTTGGAAAAGAGGCGTCTCCCTATAATGTAAACAGCATTAATTAAAACTAAGGGAGTTACAGATTTACTGTAACTCCCTTTTTTGATGATGTCTCCCGTTCATAGAGCTCGGGCATTAAAACTACTTTTTTTTCTACTTTGACACTTTTAGATTGATCATTAATTTGCTCTAAAAAAACCTGAGCTGCAATTTGACCCATTAGCATCGGAGTTTGCCCAACGCTGGTCAACGGACACTCTAAATATTTTGTAAAAGGTTCATTACTAAAGCCTACAACACCAACCTCCTCGGGTATTTTTATTCCGCGGCTACGCAATTCTCTTAATCCTCCTAATGCTACATAATCACTGGCAGAGAAAAATGCATCAAATTCAATATTTTTATCAAGGAGCTCTTTTACAGCTTCAATGCCCGCTTCAACAGTACTACTAACTTCAAGTATAAGATTGTTGTCTATAGCTATATCATATTCTCTTAATGCTGCTATATAACCATCGTAACGGTGCTTATAAATCTCCAATTTAGAATCTCCTCCTATATGGACTATATTTCTATATCCCTGTTTGATAAGATGTTCTGTAGCCATAAATGCACCTTCATAATCGTTTATGGTAACCGAACTCACCCCTCTTATATCTTTTTTACGGTCAAAAAAGATAAGAGGCACCCCATCATCTTGTATTTCTTGAATATGCGATAAGTCTTCTGTTGTTTTAGAAACTGAAATAAATATTCCATCTATATGCGTATTGAGTAATGTTTTAATCTGGCGGGCTTCATTAGCCACGTCTTCGTGTGACTGGCAAATAATGACGTGATAACCCTTAGGAGTCAGCTCTTCTTCAATGCCACGTATTACAGAGGCAAAAAAAGTGTGATTAATATAGGGTACGATAACACCTACGTTAAAAGTACGACCACTTTTTAATGCTAGAGCTAACGTATTTTGTTGATAATTTAATTCTTTTGCCATTTTTAAGACTAGTTCTTTCGTCTTAGGACTTACCCGGTTACTATCATTTAATGCTCTTGAAACCGTCGCTGCACTGATATTTAATTTTTTTGAAATATCATAAATGGTAATCTTTTCTTTTTGGCGCATGTTTTTCTAATAAATACTAGTTACCAATATAAAATTATTTTTCTTTATAAATGTCTTATCACGTCGATCATAATTGTACTATTTAAACCGCAAGCTTAAATATTTAACTGTTAAAAGTCTCATATTTCATAATTTATAAAAGTTTTTAATTGTTTCTTAACATAATTTATATATTTTTATACAATCGATTACGCAAAAATAATATTTGAGTAAACTAACAGCGTAAATAGTAAAACTTATGAGAAAAACAGCACACACAATGCCTGCTTGTTCGTTACTGCTTTATTTAATTCTTTTATTTCCACTATTAGCCAATGCTAACAATCATTCAAAAATTTTTAGTATCAGAATGAATAATAGTGCGTCAGAATTTGAGGAAATAAGCGGAACAGTTACAGATGCAGATGGAATTCCTTTAGGAGGCGTTACCGTATTAGAAAAGGGTACTACAAATGGAGTAGTGACTGATTTTGATGGTAATTACTCAATCGATGTAGTAAGCGAGGACAGTATTTTAGTCTTTTCTTACATAGGTTTTCAAACGATTTCGGAAGAAGTAGGAGAGCGGAGGATCGTTAATATCACCCTACAACCAGATACTGTTGCACTGGATGATTTAATAGTCGTAGGCTATTCTAAAGTCTCGAGGGAAGAATTGACTTCAGCAGTTTCCTCAGTAAATTCTGAACAAATCAAAGATATTCCTTTAAATAGTGCAGCAGAGGCTATTCAAGGTCGTCTTGCGGGGGTTCAAGTTTCTACAACTGAGGGAGCTCCAGGAGCAGATGTCACCATTCGTGTGCGAGGTGGTACTTCTATAACACAAGATAATAGTCCATTATATATTGTTGATGGAATTCAGGTTGAAAATGCCTTATCTATTCTTTCTCCTCAAGAAATAGAGTCAGTAGATGTACTTAAAGATGCGGCTTCAACATCGATTTATGGTGCCCGCGGTGCTAACGGTGTTGTTCTAATTACAACAAAAGGAGGGAAAGCTATTCCTACGCAGGTTACTTACAGCGGGTATATGGGTGTACGTCAAATCGTAAACAAATTACCAGTTATGAATCCGTATGAATATGTAAATTATCAATACGAACTTTATAATTTTCCCGGAGATGAATCTTTGTCCAATACATTCACACAACGTTATGGGACCTATGCAGACTTAGAGAATTACAGAAATATTCCTTTTCAAAATTGGCAGGACGAAGTTTTTGGTCGTGAGGCTTTTAATCAAACGCACAACTTAAGCGTAATAGGTGGGTCTGAAGTAACAACATTCAGTCTTACGATGAATCATGTTGAAGAAGAAGGAATTATGCTTAACTCAGGTTATAAGCGTGATGCCGCAAATTTTAAATTTGATCATAAAATAAATAGTAAAGTAAAATTTGGTGTTAATGCCAGATACAGCCGCAGAAAAATAGACGGAGCAGGGACTTCTTCAACTGGTTCACAAGGTTCAAACCGATTGAGAAATGCGGTGCGTTATCAACCCTTTACAGGTCCTGGAAATGAAAACTTTGTGGATGAATTTGATCCCCAATATGCAACACTGACAAATCTTACAAGTCCGGTTTTGTTAGCTAATAATGAGCTTCAATTTGATTACCGCAATGATTTAATTCTTAATAGTTATTTAAGTTATGAGATTTTTAAAAATTTAACCTTTAAAAGTGTAATTGGTTATGTTCAGAATGATCGGAAAACAAATATTTTTAATGGTAAAGTGACTAGTGTTGCGCGGGCTAATGCAGATATGCCCGTGGTTGATCTACGTAACAGTCAAACGCGCAGAGTAACTAATTCAAATACACTTAACTACAATTGGAAAATTAATAATCTACATAGACTGGATGTTTTATTAGGTCAAGAAACAGTACGTACTGATGGAGAATCTGGAAGGACATATGTAAAATGGTTACCTTCAAATATAACAGCTCCTGAGGCATTTGCAGGTATTCAACGTGCAACTCCTCCGGCCGGCCAAGTACAAGATCCTCCAACTTCAGAAGTGTATATTGATAGAATTATATCCTTTTTCGGGCAAGTTCATTATTCTTTTGATAAAAAGTATCTAGCAACATTATCAGTAAGAACAGATGGCTCTAGCGTATTTGATCCTAATTATGGTTATGCTACGTTTCCATCTATTCAACTTGCGTGGAATGCTAAAAAGGAAGCCTTTTTACAAGATATAAACTGGTTAAACTCACTAAAAATAAGAGCGAGTTATGGTACTTCTGGAAACAATCGTATTGAACCATTTTTATATCGTACTTTCTTTGATGTGTCGAGTACAAATGGTTATGCCTTTGATCAAAGCATTACTCCGGGTGCTGCGCCTCCATCTGAATTAGCAAACCCTAATGTAAAATGGGAAAAAACAATTTCTAAGAATGTCGGGATTGATTTTAGTTTCTTTAATGATCGTCTTTTTGGAAGTATAGATGCTTATGTGACAGATACTGATGATCTGTTACTGAGAGCCAAAATACCTCAGACTAGTGGCTATGAATTTCAGTTTCAAAACAGTGGGGCTACACGTAACAAAGGGGTAGAATTAGCCCTTGGAGGTGATATAGTTCAAAATCAAGATTTTAGATGGAGTGCTAATTTTAATATTGCAACTAATAAAAATACAATTAGAAGTCTAGGTCAGAATACAAATGGGGGTAATGTGGACTCCTATTTAGAATCTTCTGGCTGGGTTAATAATATTCGCGATTTTAAAGTTGAGGTTGGGCAGCCTATAGGTCAATTTTATGGTTATTTAACAGATGGTTTTTATACCGTCGACGATTTTAATTATGACGCAGGGACACAAACCTATACACTTAAAGATGGTGTGCCAAGTTCTAGTGCTGCGGCTTTAGGATCTAAAGGAGTAAACCCTGGTGATCTTAAACTGAAAGATCTTGATGGAGACGGAGTCATTGGTGATGAAGATAAAACTGTACTAGGTAATCCACAACCTAAATTCTATGGAGGCTTAAATCAACAAATAGCGTACAAGAATTTTGATATGAGTGTATTTGTAAATTTTTCTGTCGGTAATAAAGTTTATAACGCTAACAAAATAGAGTTTACCAGTCAATACTTATATCGTGATAATAATATGTTAACCGAAGTTAACGGTCGATGGAGGAATTTTGATGATCAAGGTCAGCGTGTTATGGATCCTACTGCACTGGCAACTCTTAATCAAAATGCCACCTTCTGGACACCTCCTAGTGGGCAATACATTCTGCATTCTTATGCTATTGAAGATGGTTCTTATTTAAGGTTAAGTAACATTACTCTGGGGTACTCATTACCGGACACAGTTCTTGATAAGCTTAAAGTATTTTCAAACTTTAGATTTTACGTAACTGCGAATAACTTGCTTACATTAACCGGTTATTCTGGTTATGACCCTGAGGCAAATACAAGACGAGGCAATCCATTAACACCTGGTGTAGATTATGCTGCATACCCACGTAGTAGATTTATTCTTAGTGGAGTTAATATCACATTTTAAATAATCTTAAAATGATACATACAAAACAAAATATATATGCTATGAAAATTATTAGAAGATTTGGCATTTTAAGTGGTCTGTTAACAATAATCACGCTTGTTGTTTCATGTGAGGACTATATAGATCTTGATAATCCTTCAAAAACGTCAGAGATCGCTCTTTTCAATGATGTATCTTATACATCTTCAGCAGTGACGGCAATTTATGGGGAGCTTATAGGAGATAATGGTTACGGTAATCGTTTATCTTCAATCTTACCCCTTGCCGCAGACGACTTTGAAACTTCAGGCGATTACAATTGCAATGACCGTAGAGGTATAAGTATGTTTGAAGCTTGCTCTTCAAATTCAGAACTTAATAACCCATTTAAACAGTTGTATAGTGGGATTGAGCGTGCAAATTTATGTATTAAAAATATACCTGGATCTACGGTATACACTACAGGTTCTGAATCTGATAAAGCGATGATGGATAAGTTTTTAGGAGAAGCACTTACCCTAAGAGCACAATTCTATTATGAGCTGATACGTAATTGGGGTGATGTTCCTTTTCATGACAGACCAGCGGCCGATCTTGAAGATATTTTTTTACCTAAAACAGATCGTGATGTTATTTATGAACAACTTTTAAGCGATTTAGAACAGGCCTCTCAATTAATTCCGTGGCGATCTGAAATAGGTTCAACACCTACACGACTCTCCAAAGCAGCCGTGAAAGCCCTACGCGCGCGTATTGCACTGGCACGAGCAGGATATTCTTTGCGCCGAGATCCGGTGCAAATGATTCAGGGTAGCAGTCCCCAAACATATTATCAGATTGCATTTAATGAATGTAAGGAAATTATAGCTCGTAGGGGAGAGCATGATTTAAATCCAGAGTTTGAGGACTTATTTAGATCACTGCACGAAGGTCGAGCAGATGCAACAAATGAGATAATTTTTGAGGTAGGAGCATTTGGAGGTAATTCAAGCACAGATAGTAAATTAGGATATTACAATGGTTTGCGTCACGATCGTGCTTCACAATGGAACGGTGGGGGTGGTATTAATGCAATCCCAACATATTTTTATGAATTTGGCCGAAATGATTTGCGTAGAGATGTAACCATTACATTCTTACAGATTAATAAGGATGAGCAGACTGAAGTAGCTCAAGCGGGTAGTTGGACAGATGGTAAATTCAGAAAATCTTGGACTTCCATAACTGGTCCCTCTCAAAATTTAGCTGTAAACTGGCCGTTAATACGTTTTGCAGATGTGCTTCTTATGTTTGCCGAAGCTGATAATGAAATCAATAATGGCCCTTCTGCAGAAGCCGTTTCTGCCTTGGAAGAAGTGAGAATACGTGCATATGGTGGTAACGCATCACAAATAGGAACAACCCCTACATCCAAAGATGCATTTTTTGAGGCTTTAGTTCACGAGCGCTTATTAGAATTTGGTGGTGAAAGTATCCGTAAATATGATTTGATTCGCTGGAATTTAATTAATGATAAAATACAGGAAACCAAAGCAAAACTCACAGACTTCATGAATGGAACCGGTGATTACACTAATGTTCCTGAAGTAATTTATTATAAAGTAGCAGATTACAACCCAGAAGCTAGCGCTCAAGAGGTAGTGGAAAACCTAGATATTTATTATAGTGGTAACGATCAATCAACAGTATATTATAATCCCACACCTTCCACGGTACCTTCAGGTTATTCTCAGGCACGCTGGAGAGATGGGGTGGATGCAGATTATATTGATAGCGAGCGTAAAGGTTTTGCTCAATATTTTGAACCTAACCGAAAGGAGTTGTTACCTCTTTTTGATGATATTTTGAATACCAATTATAATCTTACCCAAGATTACGGATATTAAACAATAGTGATCATTAAAACATACACGCAAATGATAAATTTTAAATTTAAAAGATTAGCGGGAATTACATTGATAGTACTGTCACTGCCTTTGCTTATCTCTTGTGATAGAGACGATGATGCTAATCTGGGGCCTATTAAGATGTTTACTCCAGGAACTGTAAATACCCAAGGCTTTGATAATGAAGCTCGATTAACGTGGGATCCTTCTTTATTTACAGGAAACATAGGTGAAACATATACTGCTCAAGTTTCTCTAGACTCCTTATTTACTAATGAAGCTGAAATAATTCTCGAAAAGCAAACCGATACAACAGGAATAGTCTTTACAGATGCTGAGCTTGAAGTGCGTAAAACATATTTCGCTCGAATAAAAGCAAACGCTTATGAAGACCGTCCAGAATCAAATTGGACACCAGGATACAGTTTCAGAATAAGAGGTATTCAAATCCTATATGATGTTTACGCTCCAGAAGTGGGAGCAAACTCTGCTACAATTCGTTGGATGCCAAGAGATGGAGTTTCTTCGGTTTCAATTCAGGAGTTTACGCAAGAAGCAGGCGAAGAACGTGTGCTGGTAGGCGATCCTATCGATGTTAGTGTAACTCCTGCTGAAGCAGCTGAAGGAGTAAAATTATTAACCGATTTATCTCCTGAAACTAAATATCAGATTGATCTATATCAAGGTTCTATCAGCGTAGGGTATCGTGCTTTTACCACTTCAAAAATTTCAATTTATACCACGACACTTTCTCCAGGTGATGATTTATCTGATGCTATTGATGCAAGTGTAGATGGTGATGTGATTGCATTAAATCCAGGGAGTTATGATGAGAGTGATTCTAATTTTAATATAACAGGTAAATCTATTTCCATAGTTTCTACATCTAGTAATCCTAGAGATACAAAAGTTATGTTCAAAGAATTTACTTTAAATGGTGATGGAGCCGGTATTACTATAGATGGTATTGAGTTGGATGGTAGTAATGGTGCACTGTATCTTATAAATCTTACCGGAGGAGAAACTAATTTTGGAAATGTAAGGTTCAATAATTCCATAATTCACGATGTATCAACGAGTGCTTTCCGGGCAAATCGAGGGCCTAATAGTGGTTACTTTATGGATAGTTTTACTATTGATTACTCTTTAATTTATAATATCTCACCTAGTAATTATGGCTTTTTCCATCTTGATGAGCTGATTTTTAATGAAATTAATATCACAAATTCTACAATTTACACTTCGGCAGATTTATTAATAAGAAGAAGGCAAAGCCTTGATGCTCCAGGACCTACACCAACTGTGCTAATAGATTATTGTACTATTAATAGTATAGGTTCTTCAAGTAATTATACTTTATATGACGGAGGAAGTGTAGATGTGAATCTTATAATAACTAATTCCATTATTGCAAATATTCCACTCCCAGGTTCTACGGTTGGAGAATCTCTGTTACGTTTAGACGGTTCTGGATCCTCGGCACGTATTGCTAATAACAACTTTTTTAATCTGAAAAATTCAAGTGAAGCAGATGCAGTTGATCTAACAATACCCGAGCAACCTTATATCACAGTTGAGAATATTTTCAGAATAAATTTAGGCTGGGATGGGACGACTACAAATTTTACAGTATCACAAAATCCGGGATTACAAAGCGCTTCATCAGTGGGTGGTTTGATAGGAGATCCTAGATGGTGGTTTAACTAAATTAACAATCTAAAAGAAGTTCTGATTTTGAATGAAATCAGAACTTTTTATTTAAACGCTTTCTATGAAAAATAAACAAATTAGATTTTTATTTATTCTATATATGGTGTTGGGCCCTATGGCTCATGCGCAGCAACTGGCCTTTCCTACTGCAGAAGGTTTTGGCAGGTTTGCTACAGGTGGACGGGGAGGAGAAGTTTATATTGTAACAAATCTAAATGACGATGGGGAAGGTAGTTTGCGTAAAGGTGTGGTAAAACATGGTCCCAGGATTATTGTATTTGCTGTTTCTGGCACTATTGCTTTAGAATCTACATTAGATATTAACAATCCAGATATTACCATAGCAGGACAATCTGCACCAGGTGATGGTATTTGTATAAAAGGATATCCAGTTACTGTAAAGGCAAATAATGTTATTATTCGATATATGCGTTTTAGACTTGGGGATGTCAATAAAGTTGAGGGAGATGCATTGGGCGGTAGAGATACAAAAGATGTAATTATAGATCATTGCTCAATAAGTTGGGCCACAGACGAGAATACATCATTTTATAGAAATGAAAACTTTACAATGCAGTGGTGTATTATATCAGAATCGTTAAACAGCTCTGTTCATAGTAAAGGGGATCATGGATATGGGGGAATCTGGGGAGGCGTAAATGCTTCTTTTCATCATAATTTATTAGCCAGTAATCACAGTAGAAACCCACGTTTTAGTGGCTCAAAAACTACTGCTAATACGGCTAATGAATTTGTTGATTTTAGAAATAATGTGATTTATAATTGGGAAGATAATAGTGCTTATGGAGGAGAGAAAGGCACCTATAATATGATTAATAATTACTTTAAATCGGGTGTTTCCACAAAGAAAACCACACGTAACAGAATTGTAAATCCTTCAGAGCCTTACGGAAAGTTTTACGTAAATGGAAATATAGTGGAAGGATTCCCGGAAATTACAAAAGATAATTGGGCTGGTGGTATTCAATGTGAGAATCCTGAAGAAACACGTCTAATAGAAGCAATTGCAATAGATAATAATGTAATTACGCAAGACGCGAAATTGGCATTTGTTAAAGTACTGCACGATGCTGGTGCAAGCCTCAAAAGAGATTCGGTAGATCATAAAGTGGTACAAAGTGTTGCCACTGGTAAGCCTCATTATAAAGAAGGGATTATAGATTCACAAAATAATATAGGGGGCTGGCCTATTCTCAAGTCTAAACCTACTCTTAAAGATACAGATGCAGATGGTATGCCCGATTCTTGGGAAGAACAAAGAGGTTTAAACTCGGTAATAAATGATGCTGATCAAAACGACTTAGATGAAGTTTATACGAATGTTGAAGTTTATTTAAACAGTTTGATTCCTTCACATTTACAAACCTCTAGCATTTTCAACAAGGATTATCACTTTGTTGTAGACGCAGCCGGAAATGGAGATTTTACAAATGTGCAGGATGCGATTGATGCGGTTCCTGATTTTAGAAAGAATGAAACACGTATACAAATAAAATCTGGTGTTTATAAAGAAAAATTAGTGCTTGCGGCTTCTAAAATTAATGTCACACTTATAGGTGAAGATATGGAAACCACGATTCTTACTTATGATGATTATGCGCAAAGAATTAACCGATTTGGAGAAGAAATGGGAACGACAGGTTCTTCCTCTTTTTTTATTTTTGGTGATGGCTTTAGAGCGGAAAATATTAGCTTTCAAAATACTGCAGGACCTATAGGTCAGGCTGTGGCAGTGCGTATAGATGGGGATAAAATAGTTTTTAAGAATTGTAGTTTTATTGGAAATCAAGATACCCTTTACACTCATGCAGCTTTAAGTAGGCAGTATTATGAGAATTGTATTATTACAGGAACGGTCGATTTTATTTTTGGTTGGTCAACGGCAGTATTTAATAAATGTACACTCATAGTTAAAGATAAAGGGTACATAACAGCCGCGAGTACTCCAAAAGACCATGCTTATGGTTATGTGTTTATAGATTGTACTATTAAAGGAGATGGGGTGGCAACTCATTATTTAGGAAGACCTTGGAGAGACTATGCAAAAACGGTATTTATAAATACTATTACAGATGCAAGTATAAAAGACGAAGGGTGGCATAATTGGAACAAACCACAAGCTGAAAAAACCACATTTTATGCAGAATATAATACTATGAGCTCTATGAAAAATAGCGCACAACGTGTTAATTGGGTAAAGGATCTTTCAAAAAATGAAATTGACGAGTATTATACAATAGACCATATCTTAAAAGGAGCAGATAACTGGAATCCTTTAATCAAAGGCTAATACACATGTAGTGTACTCCCATTTCTTAAATGATTAAAATTTGAGAGATAAATTAGTATTTCAATAAATTTTTAGGGTTTTAATTTGGGTACTAATAATATTTAGTTAATTTAGTGTAATCGATTGCACGCTTTCTTCTATTCAACATTTAACCAGCTATGATCCAAATAATTTTTAATGTTTTTTATTATAAATATCGATTTCGTAAATCGATGTTTTTAGTATTGGTACTAATGGGTTTCACACTAGTATCATGTAAATATCAATCTCAAACAGAAGCGAATCAAGACGTAGTCATACAGGAAAATCCCTGGGATGAAGCAGAACGTATTATTGAAAAAATAGGGAAGATAAATTTCCCTGACACCGAATTCATTGTGACAGATTTTGGAGCCATGGGAGATGGTGAGACTTTAAATACGCAAGCTTTTAGAGACGCTATAGATAAATGTAATGCTGCAGGCGGTGGACATGTAATTGTACCAGCAGGAAATTATTTAACAGGTCCGATTCATTTAAAAAGTAATGTTGACCTGCATCTAGAAGAAGGTTCAGAAATCTTGTTTACAACAGATTATAAAGCTTATTTGCCTGCTGTACATACTTCTTATGAAGGCATGGAGATTATGAATTACTCCCCATTAATCTATGCAAAGGGGCAGAAAAATATTGCTGTAACCGGTAAAGGTACCCTTAATGGTCAAGCTAACAATCAAAACTGGTGGCCTTGGTCTGGTGCAGCACGTTATGGTCATCAAGAAGGTACCCCACAACAGAAAGATAATCATAATTTACCTAAGCTATTTAAAATGGTGGAAGATGGCGTTCCTGTAGAAGATAGGGTGTTTGGAGTAGGTCATGAGCTACGTCCATTATTTTTTCAGACTTTAGAATGTGAGAATGTTTTAATTCAAGGAGTAACCTTTACAAATGCTCCTTTTTGGGTAATTCATCCTTTAAAATCAAAATATATCACTGTAGACGGCGTAACGGTGAACAGTCACGGTCCTAATAATGATGGTTGTGATCCAGAATATTCAAGTTATGTGCATATAACCAACTGCAAATTTAATACTGGTGACGATTGTATTGCTATAAAATCTGGTCGCAATGCAGACGGACGTCGTGTCAATATACCCAGTGAGAATATTGTAGTAGAAAATTGTGAAATGAAAGATGGTCACGGGGGTGTGGTAATGGGAAGTGAAATATCGGCAGGTGTGCGTAATGTTTTTGTACGCAACTGTATAATGAACAGTCCTAATTTAGATAGAGCAATTCGTATTAAGACAAATACACTACGCGGAGGTTTTGTCGAAAATTTATATGTAAAAGATATTGAAGTTGGGCAGGTTAAAGAAGCTGTACTCAAAATCAATTTATATTATGGAATCTATGGAGTTCAAGAAGGAGAGTTTATACCTACTATAAAAAATATAAATCTTGAAAATATTACTGTAGAAAACGGAGGTGAATACGGGATATTAATCAAGGGAAGACCAGAAAAGTTAGTTTCGGGAATCACGTTGAAAAATGTGGTTATTAATGGAGCAGAACAACCTACATCAATAGAAAATTGTGAACCTATTACATACTTCAACACAAAAATCAATTATATCATTATGCAATAATCCAAACTACTCATTCAAAAATTTACATACACAATTAAACTTATTATAAATGAATTATTTAATTACTCATCTCCTCATTCGAGGAAAAAAGAGAAGCATTTTTGTACTTGTTTTCAGTCTCTGCTCTTTCATAGGCTTTGGTCAAAATATTCGCACCATTACCGGAACAATTTCTGCTGCTGACGATAGCATGCCATTGCCTGGCGTTAATGTACTAGTAGAAGGTACAAATGCGGCAACTGTTACTGATTTTGATGGAAATTTTCAGTTAGAAATTCCAAGTGGCGATGCTACTCTTGTTGTAAGTTACGTTGGTTTTATAACAAAACGAATACCAGTTAGCTCGCAAAGTAATTTTACGATATCGTTAGAGACCGATGTGCAATCTCTTAGTGAAGTTGTTGTTGTGGGCTATGGTACCGTTAAAAAATCAGACCTTACCGGTGCAGTAGGTACGGTCGACTCAGAGAGTTTAACCGAACGTAATCTTACAAATCCTGTTGAATCTTTACAAGGACTGGTTGCAGGTGTTGAGGTAAGTAATTCAACTGGTCGTATTGGGGACGGTTACAATATTACTATAAGGGGTCAAAATTCAATTGGCGGAGGTGGTAACCCATTATTTGTCGTTGACGGTGTTCCTACAGATAATATAGATTTTCTAAACCCTCAAGATATTGAGCGTATGGATATCTTAAAAGATGCATCATCTACAGCAATTTACGGATCCCGTGGATCTAACGGGGTTGTAATTGTGACGACACGTAGCGGAGCAAGCGCAAAAGGTGGTCTTTCTGTAAGTGTTGAATCCTTTGTAGGAGTGAAAGATGTTGCACGCCTTCCCAATTTTATGGATCCTCAAAAATGGTGGGAATACCATCAAGGTGCCTATTTAGCTACAGCAAGTAAAGACCCAAATACTGGTGCGGTAACAGAAGCAACTTTATTTGATGCTGTTGCAGGAAGTGGAAACTCAGAATTATTTAGACGGGTTGCCGCAAACCAGTCTTTTGATTGGTATGATGCAGTTTTAAGAACTGGCATACAGCAGAACACATATGTTAACGCTTCGGGAAGAGCAGAAAATGGCTTGGGATATAATTTAGGTTTAGGTTATCAAACGGAAACTGGAAATATCGATAATGAGGAATTAAATAAGTACACTTTAAAACTAGGAGTTGATCACAAAATTAATGAGAAGTTTACATTAGGTACTAATGTTACAGTTACATTAACAGATCAGGATCAAGGAAGTGATATAGCTATGCAGGAGGCTTTTCGTCTAAATCCATTTCTAGATCCATATGATTTTGATGGGAATACTTTGTTTCCATTACCCGGAAAATTAACTGGACCAGACGGAAATCTTATTATAGATAAGACCAGCACCTATAATCCTCTTTTAGAAATTGAAAATGCAATCGATAACACTCGTAGTTGGAATATAATTGGAAATACGTATTTTGAATATAAGCCTTTAGAATGGTTGTCATTTAAGACGTCATTTGCTGCAGGATATTCAGATAATCGCCGAGGTAGATCGTGGGGACCACTCACAGATACTGGGAGTAAAAATAATAACCTATCTTCAGCTCGTTTAGATCAGATACAGAATTTCAATTATACTTGGGATAATCAGTTCAATATAACCAAGACATTTAATGAAATTCATAATGTAAATCTTTTAGGTTTATACAGTATGTTTTCAGATCGTAATGAGAGTTCATTTGCTTCTTCTCGAAATATGCCTTTTGACACCAGCTTTTTTAATATAGGTAGTGGAGAGCAAGGAACTTATGATTTGGGTTCTAATTATTTCAAAACTACTTTAAGATCTTATGCATTACGTTTTAATTATTCATACGATGATAAATATTTAGTAACCCTATCTAACAGATGGGATGGTTCATCGGTATTTCCAGAAGATAATCGCTGGGATTCATTTCCTTCTGCAGCATTGGGTTGGAATATTTCGAACGAAGATTTTTTAACAGAATCTGCTGTAGTGAGTAACTTAAAATTACGTGCTAGTTTTGGGTACACGGGGAATAACAAAATAAATCCTTACTCATCATTAAACACACTAGATACACAAACCTATTACGATTACGCAGGTCAAGCTTCAAACGGATTTATTTCTAATCAAATTGCTAATGCACAATTGAAGTGGGAACGTACTCGCGAATTTAACATTGGAGTTGATTTCGGATTATATAGAGATCGTATTACTGGAAGTTTTGATGTATATGACCGTCTATCAGATGACTTATTATTTACTCAAGACTTACCGAGTGAAACAGGATTTGAAAATATTGCAGCAAACGTTGCTTCTGTTAATAATCGGGGGATTGAGATCGCTTTGACTACTCGCAATATTCAAACAGAGGATATCACTTGGACAACTTCATTCACATTTACAAAAAATACAAATGAGTTAAGATCAATTTACGGTCAAGATCAAGTTGACGATGTAGGTAATAACCTATTTATTGGGGAGTCTCTAGATGCTCTTTATAACTATAAATTTACGGGTATATGGCAAGCAGACGAGAGAGATGAAGCAGCCGGTTATGGCATGAATGAAGGTCAAGAAAAGCTTCTTGATGTTAATGGTGATGGTAAATATACACCAGACGGTGATCGAGTTATTTTGGGTTCTACAAATCCAGATTGGACAGGAAGTTTCTTCAGTTCATTGCGTGTTAAGAATTTTGACCTTTCTACTTCCGTAATTGTTACTCAAGGAGTTTTAGTTTATAGTAACTATCACGCTAATTTTGCTGATACCCGTGACCGAGGTCGTCAAAAATTAGATATAGACTGGTATATACCAGCAAATGATGCCGGTATTCCCGCCAGAGCTTCTAATACATATCCACAACCTCGTAATGAAGGAAGCTTTTGGAGAAATAATGGAGTGGGGTATTACAGAGATGCTTCTTTTGTTAAAGTGAAGAATATAGCCTTAGGATATAACTTAAACAGTAAGGCACTAGAATCTTTAAACCTATCACAACTACGTGTGTATGCTAATGTACTTAATCCATTTGTATTTACAGAGTACGACGGCTATGATCCTGAGTGGGCAGGAGCATCACTTCAAACAGGAAGACCTGGTTATGTAACTTATCAGCTAGGGTTTAATTTAAAATTTTAAAAAATGAAAAATACAAGATATATTATAGGATGTCTGCTGCTTCTATTTGCAGTGACCAGTTGTCAAGACTTTTTAGATGAAGAAAATGAGTCGTATGCAGTTGCAGAAGAATTTTATTTAACTGCAGAAGGATATCAATCATTAATTAATGCTAACTACGCACAACTTCGAGAACTTTATGGTAATGAACCGTGGTTATATGCTTTAGGAACCGATTTATATGCCGAGGGGCGTGATGCAGAACCTACAGGATTAAGTCAATATACAGATCTTAACCCATCATCTGAAGGTGTTGCTGCATTATATGATAACGCCTACAAAGCTATACAGATAGCTAATACAGCTATTTTTTATGCCGACTTAACTGCTAATACTAGTGTACTAACACAGCAAATAGGGGAAATACGTTATCTAAGAGCAAATGCATATTTTCTATTGGTTCAAACTTATGGAGGGGTTCCACTTGTCACGGATTATTTTAAAGAGCCGGTTCTTTCTTTTGATCGTGATTCCGCAGAGAATATTTATAATTTTATTATAGCTGAATTAGAAGGTGCCTTAAGTCAAGTTAGTACCGGTGCTTTTCAAGGAAAGGTAAAACAACGTGCTGTAAATCATTTATTAGCTAAAGTTTATTTAACAAGAGGTTACGAAGATTTTGGTACGCAAGCAGATTTTGATACAGCAGCAACTTATGCCGATGCAGCAATTGCAGGTGAGAGTTTGACAATACCTTTTGACGAATTATGGGCTCCTGGTAATCCCACCTATGCAATTAATTCAGAAACATTATTTTCTGTACAATATGATCCAAAATCGGTAAGTACAGATCCTCAAGCTTTAGGACATCAACAAACTTCATATTTTGGTCCGTATCAGGGTGGGAGCGAAGTAGCAGGTAATGCACCTAGTAGAAATTATTTACTTTGTCCTACTCAATTTGCTATTGATTTATTTACTGAAGACGATGCACGTTATAATGCAACGTTTATGGTTGAGGTCTACAATCGTTATTTTGATTTTTATGATGTAGAAGATACCAGTACTTTACCGGTGGCTCACTATTATGCTCCGGCTTGGGAAGCTACAGCAGCAGATAAGGCGGCTTATATGGCTGCGCATCCCGAAGCTGTTTACCATGATTACGGTAGCTATGTTCCTTCTGTAAATCCATCAACAGATTATCAGACAATTCCAGTTAGAAAATTTGACGATCCTTCCGCTCCATTTGGCGAAAGCACCAGCAGAAGAGATATTATTCTATCTCGCTTGGGAGAAACCTATTTAATTGCTGCAGAAGCTTACTTGAAAGCGGGCGATCCTGGAACGGGATTAATTCGTCTTAATGAAGTACGTAGGCGTGCGGGAGTGGCTGCCGCGCAAGCAGGGGATTTTGATATAGATTATATTCTTGATGAACGTGGTCGCGAGTTACTAGGCGAGTACCACCGCTGGTTTGATTTAAAGCGTACTGGTAAACTCGTCGAGCGTGCTTCTGCTTATCATTTTTTAATTGAGGAAGCTAATTTTCAAGGTGCAAATGGCGAATTAAAGATTTTAAGACCATTGCCACAAACGGCCATCGACTTAAACCAAAATAGAGATTTTAAGCAAAATCCTGCTTATCAATAAAACTTAATTAAGGATAAAAAGTTAAGAAAAAGGCTTACCGACTTCGGTTAAGCTTTTTTCTGTTTTAAAAAAGTATAAACTTAAGCTGATGAAATTTTTAAAACAGATACCATTCGTGGCCTATATACTGATCTTAAGTCTTACGTGTAGAGCTCAGGAAAGCACTTCGGAAGTTTGGGTAGCAGATCAGAAAGACGGTACTTATAAAAATCCTATTCTTCATGCAGATTATTCAGACCCAGATGTGGTAGGTGTAAACGGGGATTATTACATGACATCTTCAAGTTTTAATGCTGCTCCAGGATTACCGGTATTGCATTCTCGTGATTTAATAAATTGGCAATTAATAAATTATGCACTGCCCAGGCAGTTTCCAGATGAGATGTTCAAAATTCCGCAGCATGGTAATGGAGTTTGGGCTCCAAGTATTCAATACCACAATGGTGAGTTTTATATTTTTTGGGGAGATCCAGATCAAGGAATTTTCCGTGTAAAAACTAAAGACCCACGAGGTCAATGGGAAAAACCTGTTTTGGTTTTAAAGGCCCAAGGAGCAATAGATCCTTGTCCTCTTTGGGATGATGACGGGAACTCTTATTTAGTTCATGGTTGGGCAGGGAGTCGTGCTGGTGTAAAAAGCTTACTTACGGTGCATAGAATGAATAAAGAAGCAACACAGGTTCTCGATGCTGGTAAACATGTTTTTGATGGTCACGAAAATCATCCTACTGTAGAAGGTTCTAAGTTCTACAAGCGTAATGGCTACTACTATATTTTTGCACCTGCAGGTGGGGTTAGTACGGGGTGGCAATTAATTCTTCGGTCTAAAGATGTGTATGGCCCTTATGAAGAAAAGGTGGTTTTAGAACAGGGAAGTACAGCAATTAACGGTCCGCATCAGGGGGCCTGGGTGTCAACACCGCAGGGTGAAGATTGGTTTTTTCATTTTCAAGATAAAGACGCTTATGGTCGCGTAGTTCATCTACAACCCATGTCTTGGGAAAATGATTGGCCGGTTATGGGTGAGGACTTTGATAAAAATGGAATAGGAGAGCCAGTATTAACCTATACAAAACCTAAAATAGACATAAACAATCCTATTGTCACTCCCCCCGAAACAGACGAATTTAATACCGATACCTTAGGAATACAATGGCAGTGGCAAGCAAATCCTAATGTCTTGTGGAGTGCACAAATTCGTGGTAAAGAATACCTACGTCTATTTTCTATAAAGCCAGAAGTTCAACAAAAGAATTTGTGGTTGATGCCAAATCTTCTACTTCAGAAATTTCCGGCACCTCAATTTACAGCGACTACGGTTGTTAAATTAGAACCTGAAGAGGCTACTACAGGAAAACGGGTAGGCTTAATGATTTTTGGGATGCAGTATGCGACACTCACTTTAACACATGATAAAAATGGTTTTTTTATTGAACAAACACAGGCGCTAGATGCTATGGATGGGGTAAATGAGGTTACAAATGAGCTCAAACGAGTTAAATCAAATACTGTTTATTTTAAAGTTGAAGTTAGTGCCCCAGATGCGACTTGCTGGTTTAGCTATAGCGAAGATGGAAATTCGTTTAAAAAGATAGGAAAAGCATTTACAGCTAAACCTGGAAAATGGGTAGGTGCAAAAGTAGGTGTCTTTAGTGTAAGCAGTCTAGATGCCAAAAGAGGTGGTTACGCCGACTTTGATTTTTTTAGAATTAAAAAATAAAAAAGCGATGTCAAGAAGTTCAAGTCTGTTAATTTTTTTTCTAATAGTTGCTGGCAGTTGTTTTGCGCAGAAAAAAGCGATTGAGGTGAAGCCGTACACGATAAGAACCACCTATGAGAAATTAAAAAAGGATTACCCCTTTATTTCGCCTATTAAGGAGTTAAAAGAAGGCGAATTTAAATCTGAAGAAGATATAATTTACACGAGGATAGGTGATAAGGAGTTGAAAGCAGACATATATTATCCTAAGAACCCAACAACTTCAAGTCCGGCGGTTTTGCTGGTTTTTGGAGGCGGGTGGATTAGCGGAAGTAAAGAAAACGTGAGACCAATGGCACAGCATTTAGCTAACAATGGGTTTGTGGCGGTTACTGCAGAATATCGCTTGAGTTCAGATAAGCCTTATCCTGGTGCTATTTTGGATTTAAAAGCGGCACTACGATTTATGCGCGATAATGCTGAAGCCTATCACATTAATCCTAATAAAATTGCAGTTTTAGGTAATTCTGCCGGCGCACAACTCGCCACTTTAGTAGGCGTAACCGGTAATTCAAAAATGTATAGTCTTACTAATTATAAGACATCAGATGCGGTTCAAGCGATTATAAATATTGATGGTATTGTTTCTTTTATTCATCCGGAAGCTGAGGAAAGTGAACTTGCAGGGAAATGGCTGGATGGTTCAATTGTAGAAAATCCTATAAATTGGAAAGAAGCCTCCCCTTTAGAATATGTAAATTCCACTACACCTCCCACACTTTTTATAAACAGTACTATGTCTCGTTTTCATGCTGGTCGTGATGACATGACTTCTATTTTACAGGATCACGGGATTTACAATGAAGTGCACACAATCCCCGGAACACCACATTCATTTTGGTTGATGCATCCCTGGTTTGAAAAAACATTACAGTTCAGTTTATCGTTTTTAGATCGGGTATTTAATGCGGAAACTGCACGTATTTATCGTAGGATTACGGTAGCTCAGGATGGTAGTGGTGATTTTAAAAGTATTCAAGAAGCTGTAAACAGCACGCGTGACCTAGGTCCTGATTATGTGCGAATATTTATTAAAAAGGGAATTTATAATGAGAAAATCACAATACCGGCTTGGAAACGCAAAATAGCCTTAATAGGAGAAAATCGTGATGAAGTTGTTCTTTTACACAGCGATTATTCTGGTAAAATTGATACACTTAATCAAAAAGTAATAAACACATTTACTTCGGCTACTTTAAAAGTCGAAGGGCGTGATTTTTATGCTGAAAATTTAACCATACAAAATACATGGTGTGAGAATGGGCAGGCCGTTGCCTTGCATGCAGCAGGAGATCGTTCTGTATTTAAGAACTGCAAAATATTAGGATGCCAAGATACCGTATATTCTGCCGGTGAAGATAACCGGATGTTGTTTGAAAATTGTTATATCGAAGGTACTACCGATTTTATATTTGGACAGGCAACAGCATTTTTTGAGAACTGTGAAATTAAAAGTTTGGCAGATTCATATGTAACGGCAGCATCAACACCTGCAAGTCAGCAATTCGGCTTAGTGTTTTCAAATTGCACACTTACCGCAGATTTTGCAGTTTCAAAAGTATATTTAGGAAGACCGTGGAGACCTTATGCAAAAACTGTTTTTATAAACTGCACATTGGGAGCCCATATACTCCCAGAAGGCTGGGAAGTTTGGGGTGGCGATGCGATGTTTCCACATAAAGAACGTACAGTTTTTTATGCAGAATATAATAGTAGCGGTAAAGGGGCAAAACCCGAAAAACGAGTGTGGTGGTCTCATCAAATCTACGAAAATGAGTTGCCTCAATACACTAAAGCTTCCGTTTTAAAAGGTCACGATAATTGGAATCCTAATGCAAATTCTTCAATCTTAAACAATCTAAAATGAATTTAAAGCAGTCAATTTATGGACTTTTATTTATCTGGTGTTCGATAGTTTCAGCTCAGGATAATATTACCCTGTACCTCATAGGAGATTCTACAATGGCAAATAAAAGCAATCCTGATGTGAATCCTGAACATGGATGGGGGCAAATGCTTCCCAATCTTGTGAGTGATTCACTAGTGATAAGCAACCACGCAGTAAATGGGCGCAGTAGTAAAAGCTTCATTACAGAAGGTCGTTGGCAGGTAGTGTTAGATTCATTGAAGACGGGTGATTTTTTGTTTATACAATTTGGTCATAATGATGAAAAAATTCTAGACAGCACTCGCTATACATTTCCATATACGCAATACCGCTACAATCTGCAGCGTTTTGTAAACGAGGCGAGAACTAGAGGTGCAACTCCCGTTTTGCTATCGTCTATCGTGCGACGCAATTTTAATTCTGCTGGTGTTTTAGTTGATACGCATGGAAATTATCCACTAGTGGTACGTATGACTGCAAAGGATCTTGATGTACCCTTTATAGATATGCAATTTTTAACCGAGCGTCTCGAAAAAAAATATGGGGTGGAGGGTTCTAAAGAATTGCATTTGCATTTGGAAACCGGGGAAAGCCCTTATTATAAAATGGAAAAACATGATGATACCCATCTCTCAAAAAAAGGAGCAACACTGGTGGCTATATTGGCTTTACAGGAAGTTGCACGGCAGGATTTAGCTATAAAAACCTATATAAAGGATTCCGTTTTAACTCAAGAAATTGTTTCTTTAAAAGACTAAATAATCACCTAAAACCAAAAATATGAAATCGTTGATTTCTGTAGAAAATAAAATTATTGTTATTAGTGGCGCAACAGGCGTTCTGGGCGAATCTATGACTCGCTCACTGGCCCGATGCGGTGCTCACGTGGTAATTTTAGGGCGTAATAAAGACAAAGTTAATACCTTAGTAAACAGTATTAGAAAGGAGGGGCAAAAAGTTACTGGTGTTGTGGCAGATGTCACTAATAAAGAAGCACTAAATCATGTTAAAGATGAGATTGCTGAGCATTTAGGTTATATAGATGTTTTAATTAATGCAGCAGGAGGCAATATGGCCGGTGCTTTAATTATGCCTGAACAAACATTAGCAGACGCAGACTTAGAGCAGATGCGCAAGGTGATCGATTTGAATTATATAGGAACTTTTTTGCCTACTCAAATTTTCCTCCCGTTGTTAGAAAAATCGGTAAAGGCTAGTGTCATTAATATTTCTTCTGTAGCAGCACACTTACCTTTAACTAGGGTAATGGGTTATGCTTCGGCAAAATCAGCCATTGAAAATCTTACGCAGTTTTTAGCAGTAGAATTTGCACAAAAGCAAGAAAACCCAGTTCGGGTAAATGCTTTAGCTCCAGGTTTTTTCTTAACAGAACAGAATCGAGATTTATTAACTAATAAGGATGGTAGTCTTACTAATCGTGGGGAGAAAATCATAGCGCATACACCGCTGGGTAAATTTGGTGATCCCGAAGATTTAAATGGAGCTATACATTGGCTTTGTAGTGATGCTGCAAGCTTTGTAACTGGTACGGTTGTTACTGTAGATGGTGGTTTTAAAGTTTTTGCTGGTGTTTGATGCTATATTTTAGTTTCTATTGTGAATTTGACAGATACAAATAAAGAATGTTTTCGTTATAAAAAATTAAAGAAATGATTCAGACAATGAGATGGTATGGGCCTAAAGATTCTGTATCCCTACGAGATATTAGACAAGCAGGCGCAACTGGTGTAGTACACGCAATGCATGAAATTAAAAATGGAGAAATCTGGACTCTTGAAGCGCTTGAAAAACGTAAAGCCGAAATAAACGCAGAGGGTCTAGACTGGCATGTGGTAGAAAGTTTACCTGTTACCGAACCTATAAAAACCCGTACAGGAGTATTTGAGCAGCACATTGAAAATTATAAAGTATCACTTCAGAATTTGGGAAAAATAGGTGTAAATGTGGTGTGCTATAATTTCATGCCAGTTTTAGATTGGACACGTACACAACTCACATTTCCTTTGAAAAATGGAGCCACAGCATTACGTTTTGATTGGGCGCTTTTAGCCGCTTTTGATTGTTTTATACTTAAGCGTAAAGATGCCGAGAAAGACTATAAGGAGTCTATAATGGTCGATGCAAAACAATTTATGGACACAGCTTCTAATGTAGAAAAAAGAAAATTAGAGAGCGCAATAGTTGCCGGCCTTCCGGGAGCAGAAGAGGGGTATACTTTAAATGCTTTTCAAGAAGCTTTAGATAACTATGCAGCTATTGATGAGACTAAAGCACAAGAGCATTTAAAGCTCTTTTTAAATGCAGTTTTACCTACTGCAGAACAAGCAGGTGTAGCGATGGCCATACATCCTGATGATCCGCCACATGTTTTTTTTGGATTGCCACGTATTATGAGCAAGGCTTCAGACGTTGCCCGTTTACTGAAAGATAATAATAGTGCTTTTAATGGAATAACATTTTGTACTGGCTCATTTGGTGCTCGAGCAGATAACGATTTGGTACAAATGGTTAAAGACTATGGAAGTCATATTCATTTTATTCATTTACGCAGTACCAAATGTGAAGCTAACGGCAGTTTTTATGAAGATAATCATCTAGAAGGTGACGTACCAATGCCGGCTGTGATTTATGAATTACAAGAGATAGAGATGCAACGCAGCAAACAACTACCGATGCGTCCTGATCATGGGCATCAAATGCTTGATGATCTAAAAAAACCTTTAGCACATCCTGGTTATACTGCTATTGGCCGTTTAAAAGGGCTTGCAGAATTACGTGGTGTTATTGCCGGAATCCAATTTATGCAAAGTAGATAGTAACTATCATCAATCACCCCCAAAGCAATAATCCCCTTATTTTAAATTTATTTTAAAGCCTGCATTAACTTTGCCGTTGGTTTAATTTTACTTTTTACCCAGGCTAATAATAATTATTACCTTACTTATTTTTAGAATATGATTTTAATAATTGGAGCAGGTTTGAGCGGTTTATTAACCGCATATCGTTTACAGCAAAAGGGAATTGCCTTTAAAATTCTTGAAGCTAGAGAGCGTGTGGGTGGCAGAATACATACTTCCTATGACCAGTTAGACACCCCAGTTGAGCTAGGCGCTACATGGTTTGGAGAGCAGCACGTAAATCTGAAAGATTTACTTAACGAACTAGATTTAGATTATTTTGAGCAGTATATGTCAGGAACGGTTTTTTTTCAGCCTTTTTCGACATCGCCTGCGCAATCTATACAAATACCAAATCAGCCGGCGAGCTATCGAATTTCAGGTGGTTCTTCAACTTTGATTAACGCATTATATTACAAATTTAACAAAGCAGACATTCTTCTCAATCAAACTGTAAAAGAGATAAAATTTCACCTTGATAAAGTAGAAGTGGTTGCCAATGAAACTTTTACTGCCAGCAAAATAGTTCTTGCGTTACCTCCCAAATTAATCGTAAACCGTATTGATTTTATGCCCTGCTTACCAGATTTAGTCTGCCAAACCGCAAGGCATACACACACGTGGATGGAAGACTCTATAAAAGTTGCGCTTACGTTTGAGGAGCCATTTTGGGAACAACAACAAATCTCAGGAACTTTATTTAGTAATACTGGGCCTATTACAGAGTTCTACGACCACTGTGATCATAAGCGATCTAAATATGCTTTATGCGGTTTTATGAATGGTTCCTATATGGTATTGGATCCGGCAGAACGTCAGTCGCGGGTTTTAAATCAGCTAATTGCTGTTTTTGGTGAGGCAATTACCCAATTTATATCCTACAAAGAATGTATTTGGGCACACGAGGCATTTACATATGAACCTTCCCAGACTCCTTTATTTCCACATCAGAATAATGGGAATCCTATCTATAATGATATTCTGTTTGACGACAGACTTTATTTAACCGGCTCTGAAACCAGTCCTCAGTTTCCGGGTTATATGGATGGAGCAGTATACGCGGCAAATCTTACTGCTCAAAAGCTAATTGAGAGCAAAGACAATTAGAAATAAATTCGTCCTCATCAGTTCTACTTTGGCGGGCTAAAAGAAACATTACAGATACAAATTGGGTTAATTAAAATTTCAATTTTCTTTATAACTGTTTCGACTTAATATTTTTAGTTTCGATGGAAACAATGATATATGAAACCTTCATTTTGTCGAATCTGAAGTGCTATTTTGTAATTTACATCGATTTTTTTCGACTATATAACGGTAATTATAAACTTATAAAATGACACCAAACACGATGAAGGTAGAAATATGGAGTGATATCATGTGTCCGTTTTGCTACATTGGGAAACGTAATTTTGATAAGGCTTTAAAACAGTTTTCACACCGAGATAATATAGAAGTAATCTGGAAAAGTTTTTCTCTTGCTCCAGATCTAAAAACGAATACTGAAATTAACAGTCTTCAGTATTTAAAAGAACGCAAAGGGATGACAGACAGCCAGGCGCAAGATGCTATTGAGCATGTTACCGCATATGCAAAATCTACAGGACTTGACTTTGATTACAATAAGGTGGTTGTTGCCAATACACAAAGAGGGCATCAGCTAATACATTTAGCTGCACATAACGGACTTCAGAATCAAATGAAAGAACGTTTGCTTAAAGCTTATTTTATTGAAGGTTTTAATATTGATGCTACTGATGTTCTTGTTAAGCTAGGTCTTGAAATGGGGTTAACAGAAGAAGATATTCAAACTGAATTACGTGAAGAGAATTTTCTGCCCTATATAGAACAAGATATTGCAGAAGCTCAAAAACTGGGAGTTAACGGTGTACCTTTTTTCGTCTTTGACCGAAAATATGCTGTATCAGGAGCTCAACCAGAGGAGCAATTCAGTAATGTTTTAGATCAAGCATATAGCGAATGGTACGCAAGCCAGGACACGTTAGCTTATGATGTAATGCAAGGCCAAAGTTGTGATGCTAGTGGCGATTGTTGCTAATTGCTATTAAAAGATTATAAAACTCCCGTATTTTTAATATGGGAGTTTTTTTATGTAGAAACCTAGTGAAAATATACTATCAGATAATCCTTGCTGGTTTTTTGATTTAGGTATTTGGATGAAAATCTACTATTTTATTTCTTAAACAGAATTCGCATCATATAACGATTCTATTTAAATTGTAGTTATATATTGAATGCTCTTAAACAAACTATATGAACGGGCGATCTCAGGTTGCACTTATACTTTTAGCTATTTGCTTATGCAGTCTTTTTTCTTGTACCCAACACTCAGATAAAAAGTTACGTATAGCCACAGCGGCAAATATGCAATTTGCTATTCAGCAGTTAACAGCAGATTTTACAGCTAGAACAGGAATTGAATGCGAACTTGTTATAAGTTCGTCAGGTAAGTTAACTGCCCAAATTAAAGAGGGCGCTCCTTATGATCTATTTGTAGCAGCAGACATGAATTACCCACAGGCAATTTATGAAGCAGGTTTTGCACAACAAAAACCAGAAGTATATGCCTACGGCAAATTGGTACTTTGGTCTTATAACGATGATTCATTACCACTATTACGTATGCTTACAGATTCTACAATAAAGCATATAGCAATTGCTAATCCGCGTACAGCACCTTATGGGAGTGCAGCTATTGCTGTTTTAAACGCACAAAAATTATACGACAGCATTAGTCATAAATTAGTATTTGGAGAAAGTATCTCTCAGACTAATCAATTTATAACTTCTGGCGCTGCAGATATAGGTTTTACAGCTTTAGCAGTAGTAAAATCTACTAATTTTAAAAATAAAGGCAATTGGGCAGTTATCGATCAAAGTTTATACGATCCTATCGCCCAAGGTGTAGTTATTTTAAAAAGGGATAAGAAATTTGAAAAAGATGCTCAGGCTTTTTATTCTTATCTTTTCTCTGCGGAAGGACAAAATATTCTCAAAGATTTTGGATATTCGGTAGATGAATAATTTTGAAGGGTTCATAAAAACGGTCCACGTAAATGGAAACTTATCAATAGTTGATATTGAGGTTACTTCAGATATATTAATGAAAGCAATTATCATTGATACTCCGGAAACGGCTTCCTACTTGAAGAGTAATGCAAAGGTGAGTATCCTATTTAAAGAAACTGAAGTAATAATAGGTTTAGGAGATCAAAGTGGTATTAGTTTACAAAATAAAATCCCTGCAGTAATTACGTGCGTAGAAAGCGGAAACTTGCTCTGTAAATTAGATCTCAAGTCTGATGCAGGTATTTTCACGGCAATTATAAGTGCGGCAGCTGCTGTGGCTCTTAATTTAAAAGTTGAAGACGAGGTGACTGCGATGATAAAGTTAAACGAAGTAATGCTACGTAGTTTATGAATTGGGAACCGCTAATCCTTACTTTTCAACTGGCACTGGTAGTTACCTTAATTTTACTTCTGGTCGCCACGCCTATCGCCTACTGGTTAAGTCATACAAAATCTCGTCTCAAACCTGTTATAGAAACATTGGTAAGTATGCCACTGGTATTACCACCTACCGTAATAGGTTTTTACTTTTTAATCGCATTTAGTCCCAATTCGGGTTTAGGATCTTGGCTCAATGCTATTTTCGGATTAAAATTGGTATTTTCTTTTACGGGTCTGGTAATAGCTTCCGTTATTTATAGCTTACCATTTATGGTACATCCCTTACAATCTGGCTTAAGCTCCATTTCAAAATCGATTACCGAGGCTTCATATGTTATGGGAAAGTCTAAATGGCAAACGCTTTTCAAAATTCAGTTGCCACAGATAAAACCTGCAATTCTTACCGGTATAGTATTATCTTTTGCACACACAGTAGGGGAGTTTGGCGTTGTTTTGATGATAGGAGGAAACATACCGGGTAGAACTAAAGTAGCTTCCATTGCAATTTATGATGAGGTTGAAGCACTCAATTATGATGCAGCCAATTATTACTCACTCATACTTTTTGCTATCACATTTTCTATACTTCTTGTGGTTTATCTCGTAAACGGAAACCTCTTAAAAGGCATCGTTAAATGATACAAATCGATCTTAATAAAAGACTTCAGGCGGCAGAAGGCGAGATGCTTTTAAAACTGAAAATTGATATTGAAAAAGGCGAATTTGTAACATTATACGGAGCTTCAGGAGTGGGTAAAACATCTACTCTACGTATCATAAGTGGATTACTCAATCCAGATGTCGGAAAGATTATAGTAAACGATGAAGTTTGGTTTGACCAGTCCAAAAAAATAAATCTGTCACCTCAAAAGCGAAAAGTAGGTTATGTCTTTCAGGATTATGCATTGTTTCCGCATATGACCGTGTTAGAAAATTTAAAGTTCGCACAAATAAAAAAGGATGGAACCAAGGCAATAACCAGTCTCATCGAATTGATGGAATTAGGCCAATTGCAAAATCGTAATCCCGAGACTTTAAGCGGTGGTCAAAAACAGCGTGTGGCTTTAGCTCGTGCTCTGGTACAGCAACCAGAAATTTTACTCCTTGATGAACCACTTGCCGCGTTAGATACCACCATTAGGTATAAATTACAGGAATATCTCAAGCAAATTCATTCGGAATTTAAATTAACTACGATTCTTATTTCTCACGATGTAAGCGAAATTGTAAAACTTGCAGACCGGGTTATCTGTTTAGAAGATGGGAAAATTATAAATCAAGGAACACCAGAACATGTTTTTATCAATCAAAACCTTAGTGGAAAATTTAAATTTACTGGTGAGGTTCTTAAAGTGAGTAACGAAGAATTGATAAGTATTGTAACTGTTCGTATCCACACCGAAGTTGTGAAGGTTGTGGTGCAACCCAAAGAAGCACAAAATCTTAATGTGGGTGATAAAGTGCTCGTAGTTTCGAAAGCCTTTAATCCATTGCTTTATAAACTAGAAGGGTAGAACACTATCTTTTTTGTGATATAAAGTAATATGTAATACTGGAATATATTTATCTCAAGAGGTAAGTATTGGAGTTGCGTTAAATAACATAAAACAAAAAATCCTGCTTTGATAAAGCAGGATTTTTGTTTTTATTTCGGTCATTAATTAAAAGGCAAAGCCTAAAGTAAATAATAATCGGTTTGATTCATCGCTCATATAATAACCCACATTTGCAGTAAGTGCTTTGAATCCATTTATAAAAACAGATCCACCATAGCTATTGTGCCATTTTTGAGAATTGTCGTCTTCTACCCATACACGTCCATAATCGAATCCTGCTGAAACACCGATACGAAGCGGTATAAAATTTGTTTTTATTTCAGAAAGACCTACACGTAAATCGGTACTTTGATAAAAAGCAGTCTCACCATTAAAGCGTTCATTACGGAAGCCTCGTAAACTTTGATTTCCACCTAGTGTTGCACCGTGGTAAAACTCATAATCGCCTCCAAAATTCATATGCGCGCCTACTTTCGTAGCTAATACCGCCATTCCGCTTGGGTGTAATGGGAAATCTACAGATAGAGTAGGTTTTAAATATGTAAACTCATTATTATACTCATCAATATTGGTTTTATAACCGGCAACTAAGTCAAATTGATATCCACGTCTTATAAACGCAATCTCACCTGTTTTATTTTTGTACTGAAAACTAGCTTCTGCACCGGCATAGGTTTGATTATTAAAAACATCATTTGTAGGATCAAACGATGCTGGCGTAGTAACGTCGCCGGTAACATTATTTAGATCGTAATTAACATTTAAAGCTTCAATACCACCACCTATACTAACCTGCACGTGATCGCCTCGGTATTTTAGTGATGGTTTTACGCTCCACTGTTTAATCTGAATTCGGTTAAAATCACGATCTCTTAAATCATCATCATACGTAGTTTCGTTACCAATTCCGAAGTAATTAATAGCATAATTCGGACTTGTATAGCGTGCATCTAATGCAAAATTCCAGTTGTAAAATACGTGAGCAAATTCTCCCGAATACATAAACTCAAATCCACTCGTTGCAGAATAAAATTTAGCAGTTAATGATTGTTGAGTTTTAAATGGGTTGTTAGCTAATCCATAGGTAGTATAGGTATCTTTAACGCCTACTTTAAATCCTGCGTCAGGATCAAAACCTATACTTGGAAAAACAGTATTTGCATCAAGCTTACGAGAAGCATCATTATAGTTATTTATGGTATAACTATCAACTAGCCATTTATTTGTACGATCATTTACAAAAGTGTTTTTCTTACTTTTATAGTCATACACTTTAGCACGTTTTGTATTTTCAAAATCATATATATCATTGTTTTCCCCACCTAATATTTTAAGCGGAATGTAATGATCTCCAGTACCGGTGATTTTAAAAGTATCTTCATCGTCTAGGCCATAAATCCACAGTTCTTTAGTTAAGTCTTTATTGTAAGTTCTTTCAAAAACTATATCTTCTGAAGTGGTCAACTTAACTGTAGTTTCTCCATTTTCTTTTCTTGTAATTAAAAAATCATCTTTTTCGCTGGTACCCGTAATTATTTGATGACTCATTAAATACTCATAATAACGTTTTGCTATGTTCATAAGATTATCTCGGCGCTCTTTTAAACTAGTTTTTATAGAAGTGATGCTCTCATCTTGAGCTGCTTCTGGTAAAGTTTTGAAAGCTGCTTCGATCGTCTCATCAGTTAAATTTTCTTGAATAAAACTTACTTGCTCCTCCCATTCTTCCCAGGTGATTTCTTTTAAGAATGCCTGATCAAGAGGATAGGCGTATCTACTCATCCACTTTACACTATTTACGTCACCATCATATTTTTCCATAGATCTAAAGTCGATCATTCCCATTTTTAAAACAGACAGTATTAATCCGTCATATTTTGGGAATGCTTGATCACGGTCACGTCTTATAGTTTTGTAAGTTTTGGTATCGTTTTCTCCTTCGTATTCTGCCCAACGCCATTGATCGTAATGACGGTCATAATCACCAACAACAAAATCCATTAATCTTACTTTCAGATAATTTCCTTCGTCAACTTGCGTCTTTTTAGACTCACGTGTTTCAGCTAATAAATCTTTAGAACTTATTATATCATCGGCTTCGCCAAAACGTTTGAAGTCCTTATTTTCATCCCCAGCGTGCGCTTCAAACATATATAGTTTGTCGCCATAATCTTCATTGTAAATACCTAACTCTTTTTGCTTTGGTAAATACACAATTTGAGGCTCGGCATTATAAATATCCAGTTTCTCAAAAATGGGATTCAAGGCAAAAGGGGCATAAGGTTGTGCAGTGGTATAAAAATCCTGAACAATATCTTCTGCAATTGTATTTTGCATAAAATCCTCAACGTAATGATCTTTAATTTTTGACTGAATAAAGCGTACTGCACTTTTACGTATTTCACGTACTGTGTATTCGTGCTCATTGTCATCAATAAGACGTAACGAGCGAGACTGATTTCCGCCACCTTCTGAAATGGCACGCACATTATTTGGTAGTTTTGAAAGATTTAAAACCGGAGCTTCAATTTCTTTGCTATATAAGTCACGGTAGTGATTTCCCCATAACATACGGTAAAATCCGCTTTTTTTAGTTTCTTCCTCTGTATAGATTGAAGCTTTATAAGTAGCTCCTAATCTATTAATATCAGGATAATTAAGTGTATCTGGATCGATACGCTCACTTCTTATTTTTTTACTAAATAATTTTTCGGTTGCATTTTGTGAAGTAGCAAAAAATTCTACTTGAGAACTACGATCTTTATAAACTGTAAGTCTTGCAAAACCGTTTGTTTTAGCAGCAAATTCGCCTTCATCTACTTTACGTACATTATCCAGTTTTGCTGAAGCAGCTCCGCTGATAATTTGAGGCACATCGTGGTGTGTTAAATACTGTAAGTTTCGGTCACTTGCTGAAACAAATAGTACGTCAGGAAACATACCTGCAAGTGTTTCTAAAACACCACCTAATTTTTCACGCTGGTTACTATGAAAATCTTCTTTCTTAGTACCACCTATACTTTCTAATAAACTTTGACGAGAATTTGTAGATACCGAATGGTAAATAGCAACAATTACAGTCTTATTTTGCTCATCTTTAAGATCATCCTTAAATTTTGCAATAAAGTCCTCACGGGTTTTTATGTCGCATTTGTTGTTAATATATAAATGATCATCCCAGTCTTCAAGAAACCATTGAGAATCTACCATTAATAATACCGTATTGCTTGTTCCTAAGTCCTCTATTTCTCGTGGACAACCATCGTTAGGCCAAAATTTAACTTTGCTGTTATCTTGAATATATGATTCCATATCATCAAGATTTTCGTGGCCATTTTTATTCCATTCATTTTCACCCGGCATAAAAATAAGATTGCCATTAAAGTTTTCAAGGGGTTGCATTAAACTTTGCTGAAGAAGTTCTTCAGTTTTTTCTCGTTTATCTTTTTTAGGAGAATATCCATTTTTAGTGATATTTCCTAGCGCTACAAAGGTTGCTTTTTTGTCATTTTGTGACATAGCAGTTATAGCTTTTAAAACATCCTGTGCAGGATTTCCGGTTTGAAGTTCTGTATTTCCGGTAAAGTAAAAAACTTGTTCAATTTCTTTGTTTTGAGCAAAGCCAAGCTGGCTTAAACCAATTAAAAGAAATAATAATGTACTGGCTTTACTTACAAATGCGGTTGGTGCAGGTGCGTATTTCTGAATCATATGGAGGTCGTGAAAATTTTAAAAACCGAAAGTATATTAAAATTTTCTATGCCTATTAACTTTTAACCCTATATAACACTGTTTTAATGAAGTGTTAAGAGTTTTTAATTGTCTACGACCTTATGATGTACTATTTAGTCGGCAAATTATAGATTAATGGACTATCAATAGAAAGTTAATCAAAGGTGACTTCCATAATAGTTGCTACTCCATTTGCAGCTTCATTAGCAATATATAGTTTACCGTCAGGACTAAAAGTTATTCCTTCGGGTTGCGCAAAATGAAACTTATTAAGTTGGTGTAAATCTTTAAATGTTCCGCTTGCGCTAAGAATTAGAAGTTTTGGGTTTTTACCATCTACAATATAATAATCCCCGCTTTTTGGATGAATGGCAATATCTGATGGATTGAACGTCTTCTCTGCCTTTTTCTTTTGGAAAGAGGCAAAAGCTTCGGCATTCATATCAATTTTTATAACGGGTGATTTTTTTTGAATTTTGGTTGCTATAGGTATTTCATAAAGTCCTTTAAAATTCTTTTCCTTTAGATCTTCATCTTTCGATACGGTAATTAGATTTTTAGTTTTTGGATTATAGGTCAGACTTTCCAGATTGTTGTCTTCGTTAAAAGGTGTATCAAAATGGCTTACGCTTATCGAATCGCTCATAAAATTTAGGACCTCATAGATACGCCCATCACTGCGCAATACGTAGGCATCAGTATCATTTAAAGCAACTCCTTCATAATCTCCGGCTTCAGAAAATTGTACATCAAAAACAATTTCTTCTGTTTTTAAATTGTAATTGTAGATTACCCCTTCTTCATCTTGAATGCAGGCTAGAATCGAGTCATTAATCCAGGCGATACCGCTAACTTCATTGAGTAATTCTGGAAGTTCCCAGGTTTTCACAAGATTGTAAGTTGCATTTTCAAGAATCTCCTTTTCTTCAGAAATAGATTTTTTATAAAATGCATAAGACAAAATGCCAGAAAAGCATAATGCGCCAATAATTACGTAGTGCGCAAGATATTTCATAATAGGGGTTTCAATTTTTACTATGGGTAACTGAGTAAAGCTATAAAATCAATAGCGATAGCATAGCGGCTTTAAAATAACTTTAAACTTTAGGTTTTCACAAGAAGTCTCAACGCATGTATTTCATATAAATTATAAAATATTTAATTCGATTTTTAAAAAGGGCAACTTATATTGCCGGTCTAACCAAATAATAGCTTTATGGCCTCAGGATTTTTTGCGCTTTTAGACGATATAGCAACCTTAATGGATGATGTTGCAGTAATGAGTAAAGTCGCCGGAAAAAAAACAGCAGGAATTCTAGGAGATGATCTGGCGGTAAATGCAGAGAAGGCATCAGGTTTTATGTCTTCAAGAGAATTGCCGGTACTATGGGCAATTACTAAAGGTTCATTATTAAATAAAATCATCATACTGCCGGTCGCATTTGTGCTCAGCGCATTTGTTCCTACAGCTATTACGGTCATTTTAATTTTAGGCGGACTCTATCTTGCCTATGAAGGAGCAGAAAAAATTTATGAGTTTATCTTTCCGCACGCTCATAAATCTGAAAAACCAGCGCTAGAAGAACTTTCAGAAGAAGAGATTTTAAGTCGTGAAAAGGAAAAGATAAAATCTGCAATTCTTACCGATTTTATATTGTCTGTTGAAATTGTAATTATCGCATTAGGAACTGTAGCTGAAGAAGAATTAACCATGCAAATCATAGTGGTGAGCATCATCGCACTTATAGCTACTATAGGGGTTTACGGTATTGTAGCCCTAATTGTGAGAATGGACGAATTTGGAGCAAAATTAATTGCTCTTAATGAAGAAGATAACAGCTTTTCAGATAAAATAGGAAGATTACTTGTTAATGCGCTGCCGTGGGTTATTAAGAGTCTGGGAGTTATAGGTACCATTGCATTGTTACTTGTCTCTGGAGGAATTTTTTCTCATAATATCCATTTCTTTCACGATTTCTTGGAAAGTCTTCCAAGTATGCTAGTCGAATTTTTACTGGGACTTGTAATTGGCTTTCTGGTTTTACTTCTTGTAATGGGAGGAAAAAAAGTATGGAAGTCTGTAAAAGCATAAATTATTTTAATTAAAATATACTGAAATGCCACATATAGTACTTAAAAGCTTTCCATTAACTGAAGAAGAAAGAGTAGCTGTAACCACTGCTTTATCTCAGGCATTACAACAATCTTTAGGTAAATCTGAAGCGTCAATTTCTATCGCAATAGAGGAAGTCTCTAAAGAAGATTGGAATGAAACAGTATATCAACCTGAAATTTTACCCAACTTAGAAAAACTGACTAAAAAGCCGGGATATTCTTATTAGAAATTCCATAATTCCGCAATCTTCCAACCTTTAAAACAATTTGTTTTTAGCAGAATTTTTTCTCTTTCTTTTTATAAAAGTAAGACGGGTTACTTATGCTACAAACTAAGTAGAGCAAATCCCTCAAAATGGTTGGCTCGTACGTGGAGCCACTATTCTTAAAGTGGGAGATCGATTAACTCAATTAGATATCAATTCAAAAAATTTGGTTTATATCAGTAATGGATCGGGTACTGAAGATAGTTTAACCTTATCTGCTCGTGATCGTGCGGGTGCAAGTCTGGACCCATTTAACATTGCTATTAGCATTCTATAGAACCAAGCTTTGTAGATTTTAAAATCGCCTGCATTATAACCTAATTGTTATTTAATGCAGGCGATTTCTGTTTATCAACTTCTTTGAAACCAATTTTCTAGGATCTCATTTGCTTAAACCTTTAGATTTATGATTAAATAGAACTATAAATTACCACCTATATAAGTGGTTAATACTTTTATTAATAAGGTGTTATTCTATAATCATAGTTGTTGTTTTAAGCAGAAATGGTTAGTTCGGTGCGATATTATTCCTAAAAGAGATATCTTTTCCTATTGAATTACATTAACCCCTAACCATCACATAAATTTTATGGTAGCTCTAGAAATACTCGATTATGCTATTATCATCAGCTTTTTTGCAATCACTTTAATTATTGGGCTGCTAGTCGCAAAGAAATCAGGTAAAAGTTCTTCTGAGTATTTTTTATCGGGTAGAAATATGCCGTGGTGGTTGCTGGGAATATCGATGGTAGCTACTACATTTTCTACAGACACGCCTAACTTAGTTACTGATATTGTTCGGAATCAAGGAGTAAGTGGTAACTGGGTATGGTGGGCTTTTCTAATTACGGGTTTACTTACCGTTTTTGTTTATGCCAAGTTGTGGCGAAAATCTGGCGTAAATACAGATATCGAGTTTTACGAATTACGTTATGGCGGGAAACCAGCTAAGTTTTTACGTGGGTTTAGGGCAATTTATCTAGGTGTGGTATTTAATGTACTCGCAATGAGTGCGGTGACACTTGCAGCGATAAAAATAGGTCAGATTATGCTGGGGTTGAGTCCGTTAGAAACAATTGGTTATGCGGGATTAGTTACTGTTATTTTTAGTACAATTGGCGGTTTTAAAGGTGTGGTATATACCGATTTCATCCTTTTTTTCGCCGCTATGGCTGGCGGAATAGGAGCAGCTTACTACTGCGTTAACTTACCAGAGGTAGGCGGCATGGGCGAATTAATGACACATCCACTAGTAATTGATAAGCTGGCAATTCTACCAGATTTTGACGATACCAGTTTAGTAATTACACTTCTAATTATTCCACTTGCAGTACAATGGTGGAGTGCGTGGTATCCCGGAGCCGAACCCGGTGGTGGTGGATATATCGCACAGCGTATGCTAGCTGCAAAAGATGAAAATCACGCTATAGGAGCGACATTCTTTTTTAATGCTTTGCATTATGCTTTACGCCCGTGGCCGTGGATTTTAGTTGCCTTAGCTTCATTAGTAGTTTATCCCGATATCGCGAGTATCCACGAAGCATTTCCAAATATTGTTGAGAGTAAACTAGGAGACGATTTAGCCTATTCTGCAATGCTAACCAAATTACCTACCGGATTATTGGGATTGGTAATGGCATCTCTAATTGCCGCATACATGTCTACTATATCGACGCATTTAAACTGGGGATCCTCGTATGTGGTGAATGATTTTTATGCGCGCTATGTAAAAAAAGAAGCCTCACAAAAAGAGCTGGTAAACGTTGGGCGAATTTCTACCGTACTATTAATGGTGGTGAGCTCAGCGCTGGCGCTAGTACTTACAAATGCGTATCAATTATTCAATATCATTTTGATGTTTGGTGCTGGTACAGGATTGATATTTATTCTACGGTGGTTTTGGTGGCGAATTAATGCGTGGAGTGAAATCTCTGCAATGTTCTCATCAGGAGTAATTTCAATCTTATTTAATTTTAGTCCGTTGGGTTTGGTGTTATTTGGTACCAACCAAGAAGATGGGTTGCTCCCTAACTGGTCAACGTATCCATTAGTGGTATTGTTAACTACGGTGGTTTGGGTTGCGGTTACTTTTTTAACCAAACCTGAAAAAGACACAACTTTATTCGATTTCTACAAACAAACACAACCCGGCGGCCCGGGATGGCAGCGTATAATTAACAGAGCAAAATTACAAGGCCATACGCTTATTACTAATACTCAAAAATGGTCTGTACCTGCGGGCATATTAGCCACATTAGTAGGTTGTATCACTATATATGGAGCTCTTTTTAGCACTGGATATTGGATATATGGATATTTTACCCAGGCAACTATTCTTACAGCCCTTACCCTTATTTCCATTCTTACTTTAGTTAAACTTTGGAAACGCGTTAAATCCAGTATTTTTTAAGAATTTAGAGTCAATCTGCTATCGATATCAACTAAGCGAATATCCTTTACAATTAGTTAGAAAGTCTCCTTATTTTAATGAGACTTTTTTTTTGGTTTACGTTTCAATTTCATATTTGCACAGAACACTGTTGGTAAATGCTCTGTTATCAAAAAGTAAAAAGAGCGTTAAGAGAAGGGTTCATGTTAAAAACTAACATTTGAGGAAAAGTTGCTAATATATTTTCGCCGGTAATTAATTCAACTATCCACAAATGAAAAAAATTACCAGTCACCGCACTTTATTTAAAGATCGGTTTTTAATCAAATTTTTAAGCACAACCCTGCTTTTGCTTGTGTTTGCATCAAACTTGTTAGCCCAATCGACTAACACAAAAATCAAAGGAACAGTATTAGATAATACCGGTATTCCGCTTATGGGAGCCGAAATTATAGTAACAAATACATCTACCGGTTTTGTATTTGGTGCAGTTGCAAACGAAGACGGAGAGTTCTCTTTAAATCAATTACCATTAGGTGGCCCTTATAAAGTAAATGCCAGATATATGGGTTTTCAAGAGGTAGTAAAAGAAAACATTACACTTAACTTAAGTGATGTTGTTGTATTGGATTTTATACTACAAGAGGAATCCACTTCGCTAGACGCTGTAACGATCAAAGCGACTAATCTTACAAAACGTATCGATCAATTAGGAGCATCTACAAAAATAAGCAGTACTCAAATAAAAAACCTTCCTACTGAAGGTAGAAACTTTACAAACTTAACCAGTCTTTCTCCACTTCAGGGTGGTGGTTCTATAAATCTGGGAGGACAGCGTAGATCCTCTACAAATGTTACTATTGATGGGGTTAACTTTAGAAATCAGCTTACAGCGGGTGAAGTAGGGCAAGGGCCTTATACCATATCACTAGAAGCCATTCGTGAATTTGAAGTAAGTACAAATGATTATAATGTTACTCAAGGTCGCCAGGGAGGTGGAGCAATAACATCGGTAACAAAATCGGGTACCAATGAATTTACAGGAAGCACTTTTTTCTATCACCGAGCAGATGCTTTACAAAGTAATTACAATATACAAGGAGAGCGAAGAGAAGCCGATTTTTATAATTCGCAATATGGTCTGAGTTTAGGAGGTCCGCTTGTAAAAGACAAGTTGCATTTCTTTTTGGTTTATGAACGTCAAGATGCCGGAAATCCGTTGAGTATTGCAGATATACAAAGTGATGACGATGCAAATCGTCTGGGAATTACACAAGCCAATTTAGATCGTTTTTTACAGATAAGTAGAGATAGCTACGGGTTGGGCAATCAGCAACAAATAGGACAATTTGATAGAGAAACTCACGCAAATAATTTATTTGTACGTTTAGATTGGCAGATTAATAACAAGCACACGCTTACACTTAGAAATTTATTTAATAAATGGGAAAACCCAATGAGCGTGAGTGATAATAGCAATATCGAAATTGCAGAAACCTATTCTGATTTTGAATCTCAGGAGAACAGTACATTCCTTTCGTTGCGTTCTGTATTTTCGCCAAAAGTAACTAACGAACTAAAATTTCAATATCAACACGCAGAGCGCGCGTATACACCCAGCTCTCAATTACCATCATCAAACATACCTCGTGCAATTGTTCAGGTTGCATCAGAATTGCCTAATGGTTCAAACCGTACGCAAAGTGTACAGTTAGGAGGACAGCGTTACACACCAGAAACTAACGTTGAAAATCAATTTCAAATTAGCAACATTACTTATGTAAATGCAGGTAAGTTTGATTTCACTTTTGGTACAGATAATATGATTACCTCCTTAGAAACTCTACTTTCTAATGAACAAAATGGCCGATTCTTCTTTGATTCGTTAGATGATTTTGCAAATCTAAATCCGTCTCGATACGCACGCGAAGTTCCTCTTCAAGGGTTACCTCTTGTCAAGCAGACTGTTTTAGACCTTTCTCTTTTTGCTCAGGTAGATTTTGATATTACACCAGATTTAGAGTTTACCGGAGGTGTGCGCTGGGATGCAACATATTTTCAGGATGCAGCAGAGTTTAATCCGGTTGTATTTAATGAGCTAGGAATACGCACCGATGAGCGACCTAATGATTATGATAATATTCAGCCTCGTTTTCAACTTACGTGGAATGTAAAAGGAAAAAATAAAGACATTTTAAAATTAGGAGGAGGTATGTTTACTGCACAACCTCATTATTACGCACAGGTAAATAACATACAAAACAGCGGTACGTTACTTGGAGCCATTGATGTTAGTGGTGCTAATGTGCCCGTTCCTAATTTTCCGGGATATCGTGAAGACCCTGCTACAGTACCGGGAATTCCGGCAGGAGCTTCAGCTTTTTCTACAATAAATGCTGTAGCAGATGATTTTGAAGTGCCTACCATTTTTAAAGGAAACCTGAGCTATACACACTTCTTTGGTAATAGATATAGTCTGGGCGTAAATGCGCTGATAAGTCATACTAAAAACAACTATGTCTATCAGGAAACAAACTTGGTAACAACACCTTATTTTGTTACTCCAGAAGGACGACCGGTATTTGTACCTGCTGCTACTATAGGAGAAGATGGCAGAACAGACTGGACGAATTCACGAATATCTGATGAGGTAGGGAGAACTTTAGTCTTAAGACCAGATGGAATTTTAGATAATGCTTCGTTAATTGTTGAAGGATCTGCACGTATTGGCGATGACGGGTATGTAAATGCAAGTGTTACAGTAAACAGAGCAAAAGATAATTCGTCCTACAACTGCTGTGTAGCAAACACATCGACATTTCTACCGGTGACAGGAGATCCCAGAGCGTTGAATTACGGGTATTCAGACAACCAATTTGGAAGCAAGTTTGTTATTAATGGTGCTTCCCCTACTTGGAAAGGTTTTGTATTAGGAGCTACCATTACAGGAACTGGAGGTACCCGTTACAGTCTGATGACAGCTAGTAATACCAGCGCAAATGGTGACTTTAACCTGAGTAACGATATTGCCTACATTTATGATCCCAACGATCCCGCAACTCCACAAGATATCCGTGATGCGTATAACCAGATATTAGCAGATCCTGAGACCTCCTCTGGCTTTAAAGAGTATCTGCGGGAAAGTTTTGGCGGTTTTGCAGAGCGTAATGGTGGTAAAAATCCGTTTTCTGCAACAATCGATTTGCGTTTGCAAAAGAAGTTTACGTTTAAAGGAGCCAAAACACACGCGCTAGAACTGTCTGCAGATGTGTTCAATTTTGCTAATCTTTTAAATAAAGATTGGGGGAATGATAATAATTACGGCAATCGGGATCTTATGCGTATAAACGGCTTTGATTCTACAACACAAGGCTATACCTACGGAGTACAAACAGGAACAGGAACCGAACCTATAAATGGTACACCCTGGAGGTTGCAATTAGGTATGCGCTATTCTTTCAATTAATAAATAAAATTTCAGAGGCTGCAAGTACAGCAGCCTCTTTTTAAACTTTACATATGAGATTATTAAAATCTATTCTGCTTGTAGTAGCAGGTTCTACGTTGTTTACAAATTCCATTCAGGCACAAGAGCGCATTAGCGATCACGTAATTTTGATATCGATAGATGGTTTTAGACCAGAATTTTACAACGAATCAAAATGGCCGGTGCCTAATATGAAAGACCTGAAGAATCACGGTGTTACGGCTAGTGGTGTGCGAGGTGTTTTTCCATCTGTTACCTATCCATCACATACCACACTAGTTACAGGAGCTTTACCGGCAAATCACGGTATTTATTATAATAGTCCGTTTGAATACGACATGCCTTCAGAAAAGTGGTACTGGGAATATAATTTAATACAAACGCCCACCCTTTGGGATGCGGTAAAAGCGAAGGGTTTAACCAGTGCAAGTTTTATATGGCCAGTTTCAGTAGGTGCACCCATTACGTATAATATTCCGGAGGTATGGACATTGGAAAGTGACTACGGAAGAATCGAACCTATGCGAGATAATGAAACTCCTAAAGGCTTGCTTGCTGAAATGGAAACAGCCGTTCTTGGCAAATTAAATGAGCGTACGTTTAATGGTGACTATTTAAACAGAGAAGATCGTACTGGTGAGATGGCTGCTTATGTTCTTGAAGAATACAAGCCTAATTTTATGACGATACATCTCATTGCTAGTGATCATTTTCAGCACGAAGAGGGTAGAGAAGGACATAAAGTTCCTTTTGCACTTGCTGCAATAGACAGAGCTATCGGAAAAATCAAGGAAGCGGCAGAGCGCGCAGGTGTTCTAGATAAAACAACATTCATTATTACAGGAGATCACGGTTTTGTAGATATTCATTCCGCTCTAAAACCAAATGTATGGTTAAGCGAACTGGGAATTGTAAATGCAGATACAGAACGCAAAGAGTGGAAGGCTTACTTTAATACTTCTGGTGCAGCTGCCTTTCTACATTTGAAAGATAAAAATGATACAAAAACCCTACAGGCAATTAAATCAAAATTAGCCAGCTTACCGCTATCAACTAAGAAGTTATTTAGAATTGTAGAAAAGCAAGAATTGCAAGATATAGGTACAGATCCTAATGTCGTATTGGCTATAAATCCTGTACCGGGTATTGCAATGTCTGGTAAAGCAACCGGAAACTTATTAGAAGCACGTTCTGGTGGAACTCACGGTTATTTTCCTGATATCAAGCAAATACAAACCGGATTTATAATTTCTGGTGCAGGAATAAAAACCACACCTAAAGAAATTGATGTGCTAGGCCTTGAAGATATAGCGCCTTTAATTTCAAAACTTTTAAACCTTGACTTTGCCGTTAAAGATGGGATATATCATCCCGGGATTATTTCAGAATAGTAAGATTGATTTTAGAGTTTCTGAGCAAGGGATATTGTCTGGCGTGAAGCACCAGCAATGTCCCCCAGCTCTTGCTGGGTTAGTAACTCATACAAATTATAGGTTTCATTATCAGCATCGAGAATTGGTAGATTATATAGAGATCGCAAGCTCTTAATTTTATGCTGCGGATTCTTCTCTTTGATAATTTTTATTTTCTTCTCACTCTGGCACCAGCGCTTCACTAAGTACGACATAAACCACTCTGCCAAAAAAGAATCTTTAGGAACAATCTCTTTAAAAAAATCGAGTTTGTACATTCTAATGGTAGAACTCACAAGTGTTTTAGAGAATTCAAAGAACTGATTGTTTAAATACTTTAAATTTCCAAAGTAGTCTCCAGTGTGTATGATATCGTGTACAAATTCAGTACCTGTTTCGGTATATGAACCCAGCTTTACAGCACCGGTTATAATCTCATAAATATAACCTTGGTTTGCTGGAGGTTGATAAATATAAGTGCCCTTTTTAAAGGTCTCTGTTTTAATTTTTAAGTCGAGGTCTTTAAGATTTTTAGTCCTTAAATAGTCAAATAAGGAAAATTCATCAAAGTTGAGGTACTCATTTCTAGGAGCTGTAAGTAGTGTATGCATAACCTTTTTTTTAAAAGTAGGCTTTTAAAAAAAAGACATTGTTACCTACAGGTTAATCCTAGGTTAATAAGAATTACAGATATGTGTAATACTGAAAAATTAAGAATACAAAGTATTGTCGCGTGTAATCACGTGGTTAGTGACTTTATCTTGAAATTCATTTGGAGTCTGGTTTGTGTGTAGTTTAAAAAACCGACTAAAATAACTGGGATCTTTAAACTGTAAATTATAGGCGATCTCCTTAATTGTATTTTCACTATGTATTATTTGCCTTTTAGCTTCCAGAATAATACGGTCGTGTATAAGTTGAACCGCAGTTTTGTCAAGCTTCTCTTTCAAAATTTGATTGAGGCGTTTTGTGCTTAGATCAAGTTTGTTTGCATAGAAATCTGCTTTGCGCTCCTCGTAAAAATTCAGTTCGATGAGCATCATAAATTCGTAAATACGTTTTTCATTGATGTCCTGTCGTGTAAAATGCTGTTCTTTTAACTGTATTAATTTCAGTAAAAAAACCTTTAGAAGTGCCTTTATCATAATGAGATTCACTTCCTCATGATTGTATTCTTCCTGAAGCAGATTAAATATCGAGACGAGTCCTTTCTCACTTTCTTCGGTTACTTGTAAGCACGAGAATTCTCCCTGAATATTGAACATTCTAAAAACATCCAGTAAAAATTCTTTTATATCATCTTCCAGCAATTCTTGCTTAAAGGACAACAAAACTCCCTTTTTACCGGCTTTATTGAGTTGGTGTACCCGATACGGCGGAATCAAATAGATCCAATCGCCACGCAAGGTTTCAAAGTCGTGATAGGGTTCGTGCAGGGCTTCTTCATTATTGAGCCAAACGATTTCAAAAAATTCTCTTCGGGCAGGATCTTCCAGATAGGCAGGTGGGCAATTTGCCAGATCGCGTATATATATCGTTTTGTCGCTAAGCATAGTATAGGGATTTTAGAAAACTTACAAGTTATGCAAAGAGAAGATTATTTCCATATTGTACCACGTTATAATATATCATTAACAAAATATTATACATACTTGGCAAATTGTACCAGACAACTATCACATTGTAACACCGGTTAGCTAATGTGCTCGATATCTTTGCAGCGTACAAAAATTAAACTATGAGCGCACAGCAGATAGATATAAATAAGAAGAGTGAAGAGGCAATGAATAGCATTCTCAACGAACACAAACAGCTGTTAAAACAATTTGATTTTCAGCAATTAAGTGCTTTAGTAGATCCTATTCAAAAAGCAAAAGCCATTTTTTTAATAGGAATGGGCCGCAGCGGATTGATGATGAAAGCGGCAGCAATGCGCTTGATGCACTTAGGATTTACCGCTTATGTTGTGGGAGAAACTACAACACCGGCGATAGGATCTGGAGATTTATTAATTGCAGGATCTGGCTCTGGAACAACAAGTACAGTTATACGTGCAGCTAAAACAGCAAAAGACCAAAATGCACAGGTGGCTTGCTTTACAACCGATGCAGCATCTGAACTGGCAGCGTTAAGTGACTATATCGTGACCATTCCTGCAGCTCAAAAACAGGCACATGAAAACACGGTGTCTGATCAATATGCAGGCAGTTTGTTTGAACAAGCCTTACTCTTATTTTTTGATGCATTGATGCAAACCTTGTGGTCAATAGATGGGAGTAGTGCAGAAGAACTCTATAAAAGACATTCTAATTTAGAATAACACAAATAATAAATAATTTAAATACAGCATATTATGACTAAGTTACAAGTAGCAATCGATTTATTAAACACAAAAGATGCGTTAGCTCTTGCAGAGAAAGTAGCGCCTTACGTAGATATTATAGAATTAGGTACTCCGCTTATTAAAAGTGAAGGAGTTTCTGTAATACGTGCAATGAAAGATGCATTTCCAGACAAGCAAGTTTTTGCAGATTTTAAAACTGCAGATACTGGTGAGTTAGAAGCAGGATTAGCTTTTGATGCAGGAGCAGATTTTGTTACGATTTTAGGATCTGTAGATGATGCAACAATAAAAGGTGCAGTTAAAGCAGCTAATGAGCGTAATAAAGGTGTGGTTGTAGATACTATAGGTGTAAAAGACCGTGTACAACGCGCAAAAGAAGTATCTGCATTTGGAGTGAAATTTGTGGAATTACACGCCGGTTTAGACGAGCAAGCTCTTGACGGTTATTCTGTACAGGTGCTAATCGATGAAGCTATAAGCGCCGGTGTACCGGTATCGATCGCAGGTGGTGTAAACAAAGATACCATCAAAGCAGTAAAAGAATCTGGAGCCGTAGTAGCCGTTGCCGGTGGAGCAATCTACGGAGCTGAAGATCCTGCAGCAGCAGCAAAAGAATTACGTGATATACTGAATACATAATTGAAGCAGCATTGAAAAGAAAAACCCCCTGCAAATCGAAAGGTATGCAGGGGGTTTTTTTTGTTGTGGTGAGCTATTATTGGAGTTGGTAGAGTTGTAATTATCCCATCTCACAACTTTATTGCTTTTCTTAGCAGGTTCAATTTCATTCTGATTTTCAGAAAGCGTATAGTCGTCATGTGAAATATGACAATGATCTAAATAAGTATCAAATATTCACTCCTAAAATATATGTGTAAATAGCGTTTTTAACCTGATCAATTTAAATGAAGTTTTTACTTTATTTAAAATGCTAATAATTAGTTTTTTATTCTTCGTAATAAGATAAATTTTCAGTTGAATGAGGAATTCTGTAAAATAATTCTTTTGACAGTCATTAAGTTTATCACGGCTAAATTAGCCAAATCCCAAATCTATTTTAACTAATAAATCAAAAATGAGAAAAAATTATTTTACTAAGGCATTAATCGTATTGGCTATTATAACTATAAGTTGTGATGACACAGTTTCTGATGAGTTTGAAGAAGCTAATGGAAAAGTTGCTGAAAAATTAGTAAGTAGTGCCATCATAACTTCAATTGGTGATTCTTCAGATAAGACAACACTTTTTTTAGAATATGATGCAGATAAACGTCTAAGTAGTGTATCAAATGGTGAAGATACAGACCGTTTTATTTACTCAAATGGAGATCTAGTAAATGTTACTGGTCAAGGAGATAATTTGAGTATTGAAGAATTTTACCAATCGCCATACGATGCCTTCGAAATCGGACAAATTGAGCAATATGACTCCAATCTTAATCCAACAAAGCTTGTATTTTTTCAGGAAATTTATGAGAATAATACGGCACGTAAGGTTGAATATACTGCTGAGATAACTTATGATGATGCTCCAAATCCTTATTTTTTCACGTTAAAGTCTGCTGGAATAATTGATGTACTAGATGGAATACAACTAAACTTTTCAATGACTCCTCAAGCTTCAGAAATAATTAAAGCACGAAAACTATTGTTCAAGAATAATCCTTCTAAGGTTTTATACAGAGATCATAATAACCAACCTCTAGTAGAGATTGATGTTGATTATGTTTATGATGCAGATAACTATCCAGTTTCTGCTACCGTAAAAGCAGTAAATTTTGATGAAAATGAAGAGTCTTTTTATACAGCTACTTTCAACTATTTGCAGTAAGCAGCATGAGAGAATTATTTTTTGTCTTTGGTATACTAGGCTTGATAAGTTGTGATGTAGAGGAAGTAGATGTTGATAAAACTGAAGATCGCAACTTTATTGAAGTTGCAGATCTCTTTGTAATTTTAGATGAAAATCCTCAAGCAGAGACTTATCTGGGCTTAATTAGAGCTTCACAAACAGACACTACTCTGCTCAAGTATAAAATTAAGAATGATTCACCACAAGGAGCTCTGGCCATACAGGAGAGAACCGGTAAACTATTTGTTAAAGACTCGTCTTTTTTTGATTTTGAGATCTATACAGAATTATATGCAGAAGTAGAAGTTTATACAGATTCTTTGAGTGCAACGGCAAAGGTGGTGGTAGAATTAAGAGACGTTGCAGAAGCTATACTTAATGTTGAGAATTTAAATATATCAATAAATGAAAACCCTGCTGTCAATCAATCTTTAGGCAGCATTAAAACAACTACAAATCTGGATGTTTTAAGCTATCGCATTCTTAATCAGGAACCGGAGGGTGCGATATATATTGATGAGGCAAATGGGAATCTATATGTTAGTGATGTTTCCCTATTCGATTTTGAAAGAAATCCGGTAATATCTGCTGTTATACAAGTGAGTAGTGGGGATAATTTTAAAAATGCATCCGTAACGATAAATTTAAATGACGTTGAAGAACCTGTAGCAAACTATAGTATTTTATTTAGAGGCTTTAGTGATTACATATTTTGTGGGATACCGCCATCGTCTAGCTATTTTTATATAGAAACAACTAGTGATACAGGATATTTTAGAGGAGCCGAATCGTTTACAAAAAATGGTGAGGAGATTACATTTTCGTCTACAGAAATTACAGGAACTATTATCAAATTAGAATTATCTATTCCTGAATTTGATGAGAATGACGCTAGTGCCGCTAGAGGCACTCATATGGAAGGAATATTCTTTTCAATAAATAAGGATGGTGTTGAACTCTCAACTATTTCGGCAGAAGAACTTTTTATTTGTACAGATTCACGGTATAAGTTAATACTTACTTATGATACACGTGATAATACGTATGACATTAAATATTTTAATTACGGTTTCTAGATAGAGATTTTAAATAGGCTTCGAAACCTGCCAATTTTATTATTGGCAGGTTTTTTTATTGTCTTTTTTCCAAACCCCTCAATCTTTTCTATAGATAGCCCTAAAAATTTTTCGATCTCCCATTCAATCACCGCCGCCTCGTATGTCTAAAAAGAGGTTGAAGTGCTTTTATGCTAGATAATTTAACAATTTTCTTAAAATTGCTTTAATACTAAGTAGGTGCTGATGCTTTTCGAACTAGTTGAGCATTAAACAGCTACTAACAAGTGCTGAAATCTAGAGTATAAACAAAAATTAATGAGGGTATTTGTAGGGAAAGTGCAAGTCCATCCTATTAAATTTCCCGGAAGCAAAAGCGATACAAGCCACAGCAGCCACTTTTGATAAATTGGTTTTGGGTCGTAAAGAACATTCTTATGCTACAGCTTTAGAAATTGCGCGTCTCATTATTCTAAATTTTGCCCCCAGTGTCAAGAGTGGTTCAGAAAAGATGATTGCGTTACTTTTTGATATGAATAACTTGTGGGAGAAGTATATTTTGGTTCAGCTCAATAGAGCCTTTCGGGATGATGAAGTTCAGGTATTGGGACAACGCAGTAAAACTTTGTGAAACAATATCACTATTCGTCCTGATATTGTAATTAAAAGAGGCGAAGAAACGCTAATGCTTATTGACACTAAATGGAAAATAATTGACCACAATAAACCTTCTACAAACGATTTACGTCAGATGTATGTGTACAATGAGTATTGGAAGGCACCGGTTGCCTTGTTGTTGTATCCCGGCACTGGTGAAGCAAAAGTTGATGTTAGTCCGTTTAACAAAATAGGAACTACTGATAATCATCTTTGTGGTTTAGCCTGGGTAAATGTATTGGAGGATGACAAGCTAAATCATAAACTAGGCCACGATTTAAAACAAATATTAATCTCAAATAAACTTATCGATAATAGCTTTTAGAGAATCATATTTAATAGGCTTATCTACAAAATCATCTATAAGATTTGATGATGCATCGTATCCCGACTCTTCAGCGTTATTTGCACTTACCACTACAATAGGCGTACGCTTATCAGAATCTGTAGCTCTTATAATTTTGGCTACCTCGAGTCCGTGAATATCGGGTAATTTAAGATCGAGAAATAGCAAATCGGGTGCGTTTTGCTTATAATATTCCAGCGCTTCGGCTCCATTTTTTGCCTCGTAAACAATAGCATGTGGGCAAATTTTCTTTACAATCGTAGAAATTAGAAAAAGATTAACCGGGTTGTCATCTACGGTGAGAATTTTCACCTGCTGTTCTAATTCCATAATTGTTATTTTTTAATCTGTATTAAGCTGAAAAGTGTATTTGTATAGTGAGTTTGCAGCTCAATATCAGTTTGATCTACCACATATTTTACACCGTCTTTTTGATCGCGTTGTTTGGCATTATTCAGAATTAAAATATAATCTGCGTGAACTTGTGGTGCCTGTAAAGCGTTGTAATAATTGGGATCAAATTGATCTACATACTTCACATGATCACGCGACAAGGCAATTGTAGGATAAAACAAAGTGTTATCTGTAAGTATGGTAGCATCTTTAGGTAAATTCTCATTTATAAAATTTGCCATATCTGCGGTAGCATCACTATTTAAAGGCTCTTCCTGTTTTAAGAAAGCCAGCATATTCTGCTCTTGGTTGGTATACGAATGTGTAAGATAAAAATACTCACCACCCAAATTGATGAGGAGTAAGATAAACGTGATTAGGTGGAGCAGCTTACTTTTTGAAAATACAGGGAGTAAAGAGGTATGAAAAAAATGTATGAATGCTGCGATTCCGGCTGCAGTAATAATTAGAAAATCTGACAGAGAGAGTAAAACTGCCGAGTTAGAATTTTTTGAATATAATATCCACACCGGTACAAGAAGCATAATTAATTGAAACAACAACTTTTTTCTTCCGATCAGAAAAGCGGTAAGAAACACCGGTGATAATGCAAGTATTGAGATGGAGAGATAATCCCAACTCGTTCCAAGATCTATAAAATTTTCAGAAGTATTGTAGAATACAAAATCTAAGAAGGGATGCTGATCCCAAGATGCGGTTTTGGTAGTGCTAAAAAACATAAAGTCACCCGTAAACCAGTAATTGATTGTGAGAAAAAATAACAAACTCACCAGTGGTGTAAAAACGATCACTAATACGGTAGAAAGCGAACTCCCAACAAGTTCTCTGGCGGTAACTCTACTCTGAGTAAGTTCAGTAAAAATACCCAGATACGACTTTTGAATTCCCGGCGAATTGAACAAACTAAATAGAAAAATGAGCGGAAGCATAAAAACAACCATCCATAAAAAGGAATAGTTGAGAAATACAAATAGCGTAAGACACAAACTGAGTATTACAAAATTATAGGTTGTATAATCTCGAGTATATCTAAACAGAAAATGAAAAAAGAAATAATACAGTATAAGATATAAATACAGCGATGTGCCTGATGTCGCGACTGATATTATCACCGGACTACACAAAAAATACATTGTAATAATTACAGAAACTATAGGGAGCTTTTGCTTGAAAAGTATGACTACAATATAGGCAGCAAAAAAACCTACAGTAATCCCAGAGGTGATCATAGGTGCCAGCAGTGGATCTATTAATCCGGCCGGGATTGTAATTAATTGAGAAATAACCGGATAGGTGAAGTAAAAAAGTTCTAGTGTTTTAATATCATTAGTAAACAGCAGCTGCAACCGGTCACTCATAAATAGCGGTTCCAGATATTTAAATCCTAAGGAATATTCATAGTAGCCCAGTCCCACGTAATACGCAGAAAAAAACAAACCGATTATAAATATTGAAAAGACATTTTTCATTTAATATCAGGGTTATGCGATTTTGTAAGACCGTGATTTGTTTTTTCCCAATAAAATGGTTTCGATATAAGCTGAAATAATCCTTTGTAGGCAGATATAGAGTGCATCAACCAATATACGGGGTTTGTGATAGCAAAAAGGATAAGGCTGTAAGATTTTCTACGGAAGACAGCAATCATATTAATGTAAATCATCAATAGATTACCGGCCATAAAATTAAAGACCGATAAGATAATCACCCAATCTGGAAATATTATTTTAAAGAAATTGATGATATCAGTATTAAAGGAACCCATCACAGATTCACTAATGTCTAAAGTGAGGAAAAAGTAAAACAGAAATAAAAGCAGTAAAATAGGGTAGGCAAGAAATGTAAAAAAGGTACCTCCTATAAAAAACTGAAATCCCCAGAAGCCACTCCATCCTACTTCTCTAAATAACTTCATAGGATTACGCATATGCACCAGATAGGTTTGCATATAGCCTTTAATCCATCTGGAGCGCTGCCGTATCCAGTTGTAAAAAGCATTGTTAGCTTCTTCATAGGTAGTAGAATTAAGCACCGTAACCTTATAACCTTTGGCGTAGGCTCTAATTCCTAAATCTGCATCTTCAGTAACATTAAAACCATCCCAGCCGCCTAACTCTATAAGTTTGTCAAATTTAAAGTGATTACTAGTACCCCCTAGCGGAATGGGAACTCCCAGACCATCAAGTCCCGGTAGCATATAATCAAACCAGTATGAATACTCAAGCGTAAACATTCGGGTTAAGAAATTTTCAGTCTTATTAAAATAATTTAGAGCACACTGTACCACGATGTAATTGTCAGGTAACTTATTAAACAGTGCGTTTACCATTTTTAACTGGTCACTATCTGGGATGTCTTCTGCATCGTAAATAGTGAGGTATTTCCCTTTGCTGAAATGTAACCCATAATTACAGGCTTTGGGTTTTGTTTTAGGCTGCGAATAAGGGATTATAACCGGATCAAAAATACAAGGGAATTTGAGGTTTTTTACCGCATTAAAAGTAACCTCGTCATCAGATTCTATTAATAATTTTACATCTAATTTATCTTTAGGATAATCGAGATTCTGAAGATTAGAAGCCAGTTTGTAAATAACTTCAGATTCTTTAAATACTGGTAGTTGTATCGTGTAGTAGGGGAGTTCGTCATCTGGATAGTTGCCCAACTCGGCCGGTGATATTTTCTGAATAGTTTCAGACTTGGCGCCTACTACGGTAAGTAAGAATTTAAACCCTATAGCAAATAATAGAAAAAGGTTTATAAACAGGTTAATACTAATAATGGTAAAAACCGGAAATATAAATAATAATATCAGTAAAATAACCCCGAGTCCGCCCAATACCAGCACTTGCCTAAGTGTAAAAGTTTCTAACGCAGAGCTTTTATTATCCCGCTCATACAAATCAAAAACAGCTTTATGCAGAATAGCATCCCCATAAGTCATGTGTAATGCTTTTACAATATCGAGATCTTCGGCAATGTGTATAGTTTCTATCTCTAGTAAAAAGTACTCTTTAAATTTTGAGATACTAATGTCATCAGAAGGATCTGCAATTATAAGATCTACTTTACCATTTTCTAGTTTTACAGGATATAGATTGTGATCGAGTAAAAAATCAAAATCGGCTTTAGAAAATTCGCTTTTCAGTTTAAAAAGCTGTGTATAATCAAATTGATAAAAACTGATATTGTTTTTAAGAAGATGCTCCTTGTAAGCTAGCCTGGAGAGAAATGCATAATTAAGCGTGACCTTAAGAAACGACTTATTCATACTTTTGCTCATTTTATCTATTTGAGCATAGGTACTTTCTGGTAGTAGGCCAGATTTCAGAAATAAATCATTTCTATAGAGTAGCTGCATTATTAGTTGAGTTTTATCACGCTAAATACTTGAAATCCGTGACCTATTGCGGCATTGCGGTTATACACATCGTGAAAGGCACCGGCATATAGCGCAAATTCTGGCGTGAATTCATAACCCACATTAAAAGTTGCTTTGATAATTTTATACTCCTCGGTATTCTGTAAGTTATTAGTAAAAAAGTCATCGTTTTTACTATAAGAAAATAAGCCTTCAAATTCGCCCATAAGTATTAATTGATCGGTCACTCTAAATCCTTCAGAGAGTAAAAAACGCAACTGCGTAGGATCGTTAGGGAAGAAGTAGCGCAAACCTAATTCTACTTTATGAAAGTTATTGTAATCTCCTAAAAACTTAAGACTTCCTACAAGTGCAAGTCTGGTTTCTAAGCCAAATAGATCATAACCGGCTACCGGTTGTGTGGTGTTTGAATAGGCTGGGATATAACTTATTAAACTTCCCATAAGATAATTGTCACCCATTTTTGCCAGATGCAATCTCAGTCCCAGCTCAATATCTCCAAAATCTGCATTGTAATCAGATGAATTTGAATTCTCATACCTATTGAAAAAATAAGGTATGGAAGCTATCACATTTAATTTATCTGAAATTAATGGAGCGGCTACAAAGAGTCTGGGATTGTAGTTTGTATACTTCCCATTGTCTGCAAAGTCGCTTTTGTTACCGTTGGCGTCTCTAAAAGATGTTGCTCTGTAGTGACTTACAAAAGGAGAAAATAAGAATTCGCCAGATGCTTGTTGCCAGGGATTTAACCGCTCTTTTTGCGTATTTAAAGTGTCTGCAGGCAGATCTGGCTGGTTGCTATGCTGGGCAGCAAGAATGCCAAAACTAAAGCAGAGTAGAAAAAGGGATAATCTAGTTTTCATCTACAATGTTGTTTTTAGATTCTTGTGATTTTTGAAAAATATAAATCAGTAGCACGGTCATTATAATAAACAACCCAAAGATGATAAACACTCTAAACTCTTGCCAAAAGAGATCAAACCCGTTTTGAATTTCCTGATCGCTAATCGCATTTGCCGTATCTCCTAAATTAAAGAAATACGAATCATCGGCACTGGCAAGAATTAAATCTCCTGTATTGTTAAACGTTTGACCGTCTATTTGATCTACAAGAAGTTCTAAAATTGCGGCATTCCCATCGGGAACAAATAAGAACATTCCGGTTAAATTGTCTTTTTTAAAGAGTTGGTTTACACCTATCTTGTCAGTATACGAGATATTAAAGTAATTTTCATAATCTTCTTTTTTGAACTTATAGTTCGTGTCATCAAGCTGAAAATATGCATTGTCTGAAGAAAATGCAGTCAACGAAGTTGCTTTAGATGAGATGATAATCGGACTGTATTTACCTGTATTTGCCTTAAGACTGTCTAAGGGTAGGATTTGAGGATATAGATAGCGGTGTTTGTTGAAGTTAGGGTTTAATAAATTTACAAACTTGCTCAATGCTGCGATATGAGTTGCATTAAGAGGAATGTCCAAATAAATTGCTGGTGTAGCAGATTGAAAGTTTTCAGGAAAATAAAAGAAACTTAGATTCTCATCATCTTTATACGAGATGGCTTTAAATTTTGAGCGATCTAAATTAATCTGTGCATAAAACGATACCGGATTTTCAACACACAACCCGCCAGACGGTATGTAATAAAATTCCACACGAAGTAGGTTGTTTTTCTTTAACTCTAAATGATCAAAAGTTATCGCTTCATCAAATTGACCCGAGTTATCCAGTTGATGACTGTATTTTAAAACATCATCCATATAAATATTTACATAGGCATTCTCTTCACTTTTAAGAGGACGGTATGTAAAATTTAATTCTAATTCAAGCTCCAGTAATTTAGAGCCAAAAATAGATCGAGGCAGTGTAATATCTTTCGTGAGTTTGCCTATACCTTCGGTGATCTCATCGGCGACTCCTAATTTTCTGAGACTTACCTGACGGTCATTTTTAAGTATTGGATAACTCATATCCATCCCGCTTGAAACCGCTAGACTTTTTGAATACGCGCTGCTAATAATGTCTTTAGAAAGCAAAGTTTCCGCAGCTTTTTTAAAACCAACTTTATCGCTGCCGGTTACAATAAGTGCCTGAGCCTGGCTAATGCTGTCTGTGTCATTTACAGTCAAGGGATAGAGTTCTAGCCATCCATTGCTTTTTGAGGTAGTTTTTGACGCAGAAGATAATTGTACAGAAGCCGGTAATTTATCTGATGTAGCCAGAAGTATGCTGTTGTTGTATGCGGCTGTAAAAGTTTCTGGGATATCTAAAACCTCGAGTTGTTGTGCAAATTCACGCTCAAAATAAAACTTGATATACGCAGCATAACTTATAAGCTCATAAGAAGCATTTTGAGGAAGTAAAATTTTATCTGCTTTGGAGATAAAACTACTAATGGTAGCCGTTGGAGGCGCCAGACTCGTGTCGTAATCTAAATTTATATACGATGAAGGAAGACGTTTAATCCAGAAAACCCCTTCATTGTAGCTATCGCAAATAGACTCATCAATATTAAAATTACTTAATACATCTACTTTTAAAAATCCTGACTTTATATCTTCTGCCGTAAATGGAATTGTAAATCGTAGGGTATGATCTTCTGCGGAAGGTGCTTTTGTAGCAACCGGCATATCTGATACAGAAACAGTGACAAAACTCTTGGATATATCCAATACGTCGGAAGCCTTAAAATCAAGTTGTAAAACGTTAGACTGAAGCAGTTTACTCGCTTTGACGGGAATGAAGTAGCTAACTTTACTGTGAGCTCCCCAGGTAACTGCTTCCTCAGGATAATCAAAATCTGAAAATTTGTAAGTGACTTGTGCTTGCACGCTAACGGCGCAAAAAACAGTCAAAACAGCAAGTATGAATAATAGTTTATTTCTCATAGGTTAAGTCAATAAGTGGGGGCGTTTGGGAATGGTTAACTACTAAATGTAAATTCAACTAGAAATTCAAATCCTAGTGTATTAGAGGCACTATATCGCAAATGGCCGTCTAAAAGTTCGATGTGATTTTTAGAAATACTTAGTCCCAGACCTTTATTCTGTTGCATTTCTTTCAATTTGTAATCGTTGATGTTTTTGAAATACGATTCCAGCTCTGTCATAGAAATACCGGTAGTTCTATTTACTATTTCTAAGATAATAAGATGCTCATAGTTACGTGTGGTAATAGCGATAACATCATTATTTTTAGAAAAGTCTAATGCATATTTCATCAGGTTGTAAATGGCAACATCGGCTATGTTTTTATCTACATAGATCATCGAGTTCTTTGCCTTAAGGTCTGTTTTAAGCTGAATGTTTTGTGAAGTTGTTTTCTCAAAAAACTTATATCCATTGGTAGTGACAAGTTCGTGTAAATCAACTATGCTTCTATTGAGTACAGCCTGCTCTTGAGTTACTTCTTCATTAAAATGTTTGAAAAAGGTGTTCTCTCCTGTCGCATCTGAAAGCGAATTTTTGATCATTTTTAAGTAGTCGTTTTGACCACTTTGTAGAATATAACGATCCTCTAATTCTATAAGCTCTATAAGCGACTCAATACTTCCTAATTTGTTTTTAAGATCGTGTCTAAAAACCTTAGCGATATTCTCATTTCTTTTAACCTGGGTAGTTCTGGTTTCGATTTCTTTCTCCAGATCTGTATTTTGAATTGTAAGCTGCTTTATTTTTTGTTTTTGCTTGTAGGTTTCTGTAATGTCATCCTTAAGACTTAATAACTTTATAGATGGGAACGTTATACTTACAGCAGCTATCGCTAAGGCGGTGTAACCCCCCGATTCTACCAGTAAGTCAAAATCAATAATCTTATAATAACTCAAACCTATAATGAGTAAGCAAAGTAGTACGAACTCAAAAACGGCGTGTGCGATAGGCCATATTGCAATGCTATTAAAGGTAACAAATGTTACGGCTATTAAGGGCAGGTAAAGATGATAGCCTATTTCATTTGTGAGCGAGAGACTATATAGAAACAGAAAAATTAAAATGATAAAAACCATATGTAGAAGCCACATCGGTTTTTGTTGTATTTTAGTTAATGTATAATTACACAAAACAATAAGCGCAAGTGCCGCTAGATTGAGCATAGTAAGCGTTACATATAAATCTTTAATCAATAAAAAGTCAAGAATTGAGATAAAGATTAAGAAGAAAATGGAGCCCCAAATGAGTTTGTTTGAAGCTTTCCACATTTGTAAACGAAGCTCTTCAGAAAAAAAGGAATGGGATAAAGATCTTTCCATACACTAGAACATTATTAGGTACTAAATTAATGATTAATATAAAAGATGTTGGTTTTATAAGGTTTTATTTCACAATTAGCTTGATTTTAGGTATAAATTTTATGCTACAGGCTCAAGGTGTGAACATTACAGGTTTAGAAAGGACGTGGAATTCTGACAATGAACTTGGCTTTAAGTCGTTTAAAACCGATTTTAAGCAGTTGAATGACTATAAAATCGATCGTGTACGCTTACCTATAGACCTTGATTATTACTTAAACGATGCATCGAATAGTGAGAAAAAATCTTTCTCAAAGCTTATTAATAAAATCCTTAGTTATGCAGCTAAAAAAAAGGTTCACCTCATACTTTCAAATTTTAACCATGATTTAAGTGAAACCAATTACAAGCAACAGACACTTAAGATTGCTAATAATTGGATTGAATTTTTAAAGCTCATAAATGAAAATGTAAACGCCGAAAGCGTATACCTCGATATCGTAAATGAACCCTTAGTTTATCCTAATTCGTGGGAAGAATCTGCTCCTATAATTATTGAAGCAATCCAAAATAAATATCCTAATCTCAAGCTTGTGGTGGGAGCGACAAATGCTAATAGTATGTATGAGCTTTCCCGGATGCAGCCTTTAAAGTATACTAACATTATATATAGTTTTCATTTTTACGAGCCATATATATTTACGCATCAGGGAACTGCGTGGACGGGAAATCAATATGCTACAACAGGAATTCCATTTCCTTATAAAGATAGCATCACGGTCATGCCACGCTTGGCTGATAAAGCATTGAAAACAGATGGTGAAATCAATTTTAGAGATTATCCGCAAACAGGAACTTATCAAGCAATAAAAGATAAGTTAAGCCTTATAAATGAGTGGAAATTAAAGAACGGTGTAGAGGTGTGGTGTACAGAATATGGTGTAACTGAAAATGCAGATGAAGAATCAAGAATTGAGTATATCAATCAAGTTACAGCTACATTAAAAGAATTGAATATTCCCGGATTTATTTGGGAATACGAAGGTAACTTTGGTATAAAGAATTTAAATTTAAAAATTATCAATTGAGGAATTAGGCTTCCGTAGGAAAGCTTTTTCTGAAAATTTTTATTTCATTACAACTTAAATAAACTGAAACCATACTCGCATTTATGAACTACCGTTTACTCGCATCGATCATACTATTTACGCAATTTCTTACTGCTCAGGAAGCGGCTAGTCAACTTATAATTAGAGGTGATGATATGGGATTTAGCCATAGCGGAAATCAGGCATTAATAAAATCATATAAAAATGGAGTAGTAACCGCGATAGAAGTTCTGGCACCGGCACCTTGGTTTCCTGAAGCTGTAAAAATGCTGAATGAAAATCCGAATGTTGATGTGGGAATTCATTTGGCGCTTAGCAGTGAGTGGGATCTTGTGAAGTGGAGACCGTTAACTGCCGGTAAAAGTTTTACAGATGCAAATGGGTATTTCTTACCGCAGATTTTTAAACATGCTGCTTACCCAGGTTTATCGTTAAGCGAAACTAATTGGAAGATCGAAGAAATAGAGGAGGAGTTACGAGCTCAGATAGAATTGGTATTGCGTAATCTTCCTCAGACTACCCACCTTTCAATACATATGGGATTTACAAGAGTAGATGAGGATCTTAATAACCTTGTCTTTGCGTTAGCTCAAGAGTATAATCTTATTTATAGTGGCAATCTAGCACTTGAAGGAGCAAACTATATAGGAGAGACAAAAACGCAACCGGAGCGTCTTGCTAGCTTTACCGCAATGTTAGACAGTATGAAACCGGGCCGCAATTATATGTTTTTAGAGCATCCAGCTATGGATTCTCCAGAATTACAATCCATATATCATACAAATTATGAAGATGTTTCTTCTCATAGGCAGGCGGTTTATGAATTTCTTACTAATGATGCTGTTTCCGAAGAAATCGAGAAAAGAGGAATTAAGCGCATAGGATATAAGGATCTTGAAGGCCAGTTACCGAGAAGTACGGGAATTCGTGAAAATTTTGAAATGCAGGCTTTTGATAATTATCTGAATGCTGTAGAAAAAAGTGGTCAGGATTTGCATAGTATTTTAGTGATGAGAAATGGAAGGGTCATTGCTGAGAAATGGCTAGGAGAACACAACCCTAAAGAGAATCATATTATGCACTCGGTAAGCAAATCGTTTACTTCGACAGCGATAGGCTTTGCAGTTCAAGAAGGACGCATTAAAGTGACAGATCCGGTATTAAAATTCTTTCCAGATTTGATAAATGCTGAAGAGCGAAAAAATTTGAAAGACCTCACTATTGAACATCTTCTTACGATGAGTCCGGGACACGCAGAAGGTGCAACTAGCAACATACGATCTACGGAAACCAATTGGGAATTAGCTTATCTTAAAACCCCTCTTGTTCATAAACCAGGTAGTCGATTTCAATATGATAGTTTAAACACATACATACTTGCAGCTATTTTAGAGAAAGAAACCGGATTGAGTTTAGTAGATTATCTTAAGACGCGATTATTTGATCCATTATCTATAGAAACTCCACAGTGGGACAAAAGCCCTACGGGAATTACTAATGGTGGATGGGGGCTTTATATCAAAACCGAAGATATGGCCAAGTTGGGTCAGTTTTATTTAAATAAAGGCAAATGGAATGATAAGCAACTTTTAAATACAGCTTGGTTTGAAAGTGCAACTGCAAAAAAGATACAGCAAGCTCCGTCTTGGGTTGATGCATCGACAGTTAAAGAAGCAGATAGCGACTGGTTACAGGGTTATGCTTATCAGTTTTGGAGATCGCGATACAATTCATATAGGGCAGATGGTATGGATGGACAGTTTATTTTAATTCTTCCAGAATTAAATGCGGTAATCGTAACCACCGCTAAGATTGAAGATATGCAAGCCGAAATCAATCTAATCTGGGAACATATATTACCCGGATTTAAAAATTAATGCTTGAATCTTAAAATTTCTAACTAATCGGTAGTACAGACAGCTCTCTTAAGAAGCTTGTAATCTCCATTATTTTTAAATTCCCGCACCGAAATGCCTACATACTTTTTGAAGGTTTTTGATAAATGACTTACATCGGTAAAGCTTAATTCATCGGCAATTTCATTTAAAGTATAATCAGAATTTAGCAATCGTATTTCGACTAATTTCAATTTCGCTTTTATAATATACTCGCGTAAAGAAACACCTATTTGTTTTCTAAAAAATTCACTTACATAGGTAGGTGACATCATAAAGGCATCAGCCAGATTTTCAACCTTTAATAAGTCTGGTTTACTTATGTGCTCATTTATATAAGTGAGCATTGCAGTAGCTCTTACATCATTATTCGAACTTACCACTTCATAATGACTCCCCATTTTAATATTGCGTATTAAAATTTCAAGTACACATACCATCAGGCTAGATACAAGTGCAATAGATTGCTCGCCATAATTTTTTGATTCTCGCAAGATCATTTTTATAAGCCGATTGATGTGTTTTCGGTCTAAGTCATTTTTGATGATATCACCCGGTAATTGATTGTAATTAGAAAGAATAAATGCAGCTTCTCCAAACCATTTTGACCGATCGAGGGATACTCGGTTAGAATTTTTAAAAAAAGTATCTGTAAATTTTAGAAATACAAATTTTGATGGCACATCTATATTAAAGGAGTGACACTTTAAAGGCGGAAGTAGAAATATATTATTCTTTTGATACGGGTATATGTTATAGTTAATACATTGAGTTCCGTGACCATCAACAACAAGTACAAGCTCAAAAAAATTATTTTTAACCGGTCTTTGTTTCCATTCAGTTAGGGTTATTTCTTGTATTTCAAAAGGTTTATTTGCTTCTAATATTTGCATAATGGCTGTTTAAGGCTGTAAATTTAGAGCTTATGAATGTAATTCTACTATTATTATATATACAAACCTCTATTTATACATACATTACCTCTAGATGTACAATTTGAAGGATACAAAAGTCCTTAATTTTGCTTTGTATAAAAACTTAATCAATAAAAATATAGAGAGTTATGAGAGCAATGCAAATTAATCAATACGGTGAAAAAGCGTCTTTTGAAGAAACTAATGTAGATAAGCCCAATCTTCAAAGTGGTCAGGTATTAGTAAAAATCGCTGCGTCAAGTATAAATACTGTAGATACAATGATTCGTACTATGGGTTCAGATTTACCTTTTGCGCCTGCTACTCCGGCTATTTTGGGGATGGACTTTGCGGGAACAATTGAAGCGGTTGCAGATGATGTTACCACTTATAAAATAGGTGATGAGGTTTACGGTTGTGCAGGAGGTCTTGGAGATTTACAAGGAACGCTTGCAGATTATATAGCAGCAGATATTCGATTAATTGCAAGAAAGGCAAGTACCATTTCGATGAAAGAAGCGGCTGCTTTACCCTTAGTAGGTATTACTGCTTATGAAGGTTTAAAGCGTGCGGCTATTCAAAGTGGACAAACTGTTCTTGTACACGGCGGGTCTGGTGGCGTAGGTCACGTGGCAGTACAATTAGCAAAGTATTTTGATGCAACGGTTTTTGCTACCGGAGGTGGAGCAAAGCAACTGGAGCGCATTAAAAGTTATGGAGCGACAGCTATTAATTATAAAGAAGAATCTGTTGAAGATTATGTAAATAAATATACTGCGGGTGCCGGTTTTGATCTTGTTTATGATACAGTAGGAAGTGAAAACTTATTAAAGTCATTTGAGGCAGCAGCCTTAAACGGACAAGTAGCTACAACAGTATCATTATGTGAATTAGACTTAAGTACAGCACATTTTAAAGGTTTGTCACTTCATGTGGTGTTTATGCTAATTCCTATGATTCACGATTTTAATAAATCACAACACGGAGAGATTTTAGTAAAACTTACTGAAATTATAGAGCTTGGTCACCTAAAGCCTTTGTTAGATGATGAAAATTTTAAATTAACCGATGTAGGTGCTGCTTATGATCGTCTAGCAAGCGGAAATGCAATAGGTAAAGTAGTTGTTGAAAACTAGATCAAATTCAGTATAAATGAAGGGGTTTGATACGTATAATGCTGCTTATTCACAGGTTTTTAAACCGAACAAATTAAGTATTAGTATAGTGGTTCCTATCGAAAGTTATTCGATGGGACCCGTACCTACTATGCAGGATCACGAGCTAAGAGTAAAGCTTGTAGAGAACTTAGGTTTTAGTGCGTTGTGGGTAAGAGATGTGCCTTTTAATGTTCCCACATTTGGTGATGCAGGTCAAACTTTTGATCCGTTTACATACTTGGGTTTTTTAGCAGGAAAAACTTCTAAAATTGCTTTAGGTATAGCGAGTGTCGCATTACCATTACACCATCCTGTACATATTGCCAAAGCAGCAGCTTCAATAGATGTGCTTTCTCAAGGAAGAATGTTGCTGGGAGTTGCTTCCGGCGATCGCCCAGACGAATACCCAGCAATGGGGATAGCTTATGAAGAACGGGGAGCGCTTTTTAGAGAAAGTGTTGAATATATACAAAGTGCACATCGGGATTTTTCAGTTTTAAACACAAAGCATTTTGGTGATTTAAACTGATTAGTAGATGTGTTACCAAAACCATTTGGTAAAAAAATCCCTCTTTTAGTAACTGGGGCAAGTCAACAGACACTAGCTTGGAATGCAGAATTTGGTGATGGGTGGATTTCCTATCCTAAAGATTTATACACTCAGGCAGCAACATTGAAGCAATGGCGGGAACTAGTATCCAAATTTCAAAAATTTGATAAACCATTTATGCAACCGCTTTATATTATACTCGAGAAGGATGCAGATTTTAAACCACAACCCATTCAGTTAGGGTTTAGAATAGGTAGTAATTATTTAATGGATTATTTGAAAAGTGCTGAAGAGATAGGTGTAAATCATGTCGCTTTGAATCTTAGATTTAATTCAAGACCTATTCCTGAAGTTTTAGCAGAATTGGGAGAGAAAATCGTACCCTACTTTAATACTTAACAGCTATGAAAAAGACAATTTTAATAACCGGAAGCACCGATGGAATAGGTAAACTGGCTGCAACTAACCTTGCAATAGCAGGACATACACTTTATATACACGGTAGAAATAAGGAGAAAGTTACTCAGACAGTACAGGAAATCGCAAAGCTTGCTAATACCGAAAATGTTTATGGATTAGTAGCAGATTTTTCTAATCTGGAGGAGGTAGTTCTGCTTGCAGACCAAATTAAGAGAGACAAGCTGATTATAGATGTTTTAATCAATAATGCGGGTGTTTTTAAGACTGCAGAACCTACTAATGACGCGAATTTTGATATGCGTATAGCGGTAAATTATTTTGCCCCTTTCGTATTTACTCATGCATTATTACCTCTTTTAAAATCAACTAGAAGCCGGGTTATAAATTTAAGTTCTGCTGCACAAAGTAGTGTTGAAACGACCGTTCTAAATGGGGAGCATCATACAAGTGAGCAGGAGAGTTATGCACAAAGCAAATTAGCTCTTCTAATGTGGAGTTTTTATCTCGCTAAAAATGTCTCTGAAGTAACGACGATTGCGGTTAACCCAGGATCCTTATTAAATACAAAAATGGTTCAACAGGCTTATGGTCAATTTTGGTCGTCGGCAGACAAAGGAGCGCATATCCTACAAGAGTTGGCTTTAAAAGTAGACTATCAGGAATCTTCGGGTTTGTATTTTGATAATGATAAAGGGTCGTTTTCAAGAGCCAATAGCGATGCCTACGATAGGGAGAAAATTGAGAAATTAATAAAAAATACCAAGAAGATTATTCAGCAGTATATCTAACCGTGACGGAATTCTTCCTCACTGAAAAAATCATAAAATGAAAAAACATTTAATATTCGGATTATTAATCTTGACAACCTATGCGGGTATATCTCAAGAAAAACATAATTCAATAAAAAACCAATCTAAAGAAACCCCTGAGTATACAGTAGTTTCAGCTTCAGATATAAAATGGGGAGCTCTTAATCCTGCTCGAGGTAAAATGGGGCCGCGAGCTGCAAATCTTTGGGGTGATCGCACGCAAACAGGACCTTCTGGAATCTTAGTTAAATTTAATGACGGTTTTTCTTCACCGCCTCACATTCATAATGTCACCTACAAAGCTATTGTGCTCTCCGGAAACATTCACAATGACGATCCTAAAGCCGAAAATATGTGGATGCCAGCAAATTCGTTTTGGATTCAGCCTAAAGGTGAGATACATATAACTGCAGCAATGGGAGCCTCTAATTTAGCATTAGTTGAGATCGAAGAAGGTCCGTATTTAGTAAAACCAGAATCAGAGAAATTTGATGCTGGAGAGCGACCTATAAATGTCGATCCGTCAAACTTGGTATGGGTTAGCACTGCTACAATTAATTGGTTGAACCATACAAGTACTGCAGATCTTAATGCGTATGTAGCTTATTTGTGGGGAAAACCAGGTGTAGAAGGTGAGCTGGGTGGTATTTTTTTGAGATTATCGCCAAACACAACTTCTAACATAGTTGTAAACGCATCAGATTTTAAAGCTGTTGTTGTAAAAGGAGAACCAACGTATAGTAATCCCGCTAATACTAATTCGCAAACATTATCCCTGGGAAGTTATGTGGGGTCTAATCAAAATACTACTCACACCTTTAGTACTCAAACTGAAGATGTGGTTCTATATATACGTGCAAACGGCAGCTTTCAACTTAGCAACTAAGAATATTTCAATGAAATGTAAATAGGCTAACCTCGATACTTTTTTCAACTAGTTGTAGTGATTAATCGAGGTTCTCGTCTTATTTACCATTTGAAAGGATTTTATAGTTAGTCCACAATTTTAATATCTACGGAAGTTCTACTTTGCCAGCCTACTTCATCAGTAGGAATAGGAGCTAAATCCGAAGAATAGCCCCATTATCAGTAATCTGATAATCATGATTAAATAATAAAATAATTAGTAGTTACTCCCGGTTTTGCGGGAGCTGGTGAATACTTGCATGTTTTTCGGGTATTACATTTAGGCATTAGATGTAATAACCTTTTAAATAAGGCAAACTAATAGCTGCCTAGTGAATTCTTTGCAAGAATAGAAATGTGATTTAGATAGATGGCGGAGGCCGGGAGAATAGGTAATACGAATAACGATCGGAAGTTAAAACTACTTTAGGAGTTAAAAAATCTGGCTCTTGAGGAATTGCAATTTCTGGTGTAGGTGTGAATTCTTGAATTTTGTCAAGAACCATTAAAGTTTGACTGTCTGAAATTAAAACCTGACAAATAGCACAATCCTCACTTAGATCTGAATCATCATGAGTTAGCACATGAAATCCTGCCATCTTCGTCATAAGGAAGAAAGCTAGAAATAGCAGTGATAGTGATTGTTTAATTTGTAACGACATATTTACTTAGAAGTAACTTTTTCTTATTATCGATTGTTTTAAAAGTCTTCCTGAGTCAGCTCGTAGTTAACCATTGCTCCAGAAACAGTTCCTGAAGCCACAGCACTAGATACAGACCGCATTTTTTGAGAGTTATCTCCGCAGGCATAAATCCCCGTAATTTCAGTTTTTTGAAATAGATCTGTTTTGATAAATCCTCCTTCATCAAATGTGCAACCTAACATTTCAGGTAGTTGCGTGTGATGCTCAAAAGGTAAAGCGGCATATATTGCCTTAACCGTTTGCGAGGTTCCATTTTCAAAAAGAACTCTTTTAATAGCACCTTTTGAATGTTCAAATGTTTTGATCGTATCTGTAACTATAGCAATATTATTGTTGCTCAACTTTTTAAGTTGGTCGTCTGTAAATTCAGGCTTTCCTTGTGTATAAATAGAAAGTTCGTTAGTAAGATTGTTTACAAGACTGGCGATATGAAAGGCGTGATCACCATTTGCCATAATTGCCGTTTTTTCATTTCTAAATTCATAACCGTGGCAATAAGGACAATGAATAGCAGAAATTCCCCAGCATTCAGAAAACCCCTCAATATTGGGCATTAGATCTTTAATTCCGGTTGCAAAAATGAGTTTTCTGCCTTCAAACTCTTTACCGGCAATAGTACGAATTGTAAAACCTTTCTCATTATTCTTTCCACTTATAGCCGTATCGTCTAGAAATTTTACGGTGTCGTATTTGAGCACTTGCTCTTTTGCTTTTTGAGCAATTTTATGAGGCGCTTCACCATCCTGAGTAATAAAATTATGAGAATGCGGTGTTTGTCTATTGCAGGGTTTATTAGCATCTATGATAAGCACCGAACGCAATGAACGACCCAAAGCCATAGCGGCTGATAAACCTGCATAACTTCCGCCAACAATTATTACTTCATAAGAATTTGACAGATTCATAATTCGTGCTTTTTATAATTATAATTTATAAGGTGCGATGAGATGACTCCCATAGCGCCTATAAATATTAAAAATGATTCTTGATGATAAAGTGCTTCTAAGCTTATAGAAAGTGCGATAAGCGCAAATGAAAATACTAGTAGTATCTTTAAAAATACTGGAGATTTACTGCGCACTACTTTATAAACAGGAAATAACCCAACTATGAGAAAAAAACTATCAAGTAATGGACTATGACTTATACCTAATGGAACTATAAAAAGAATAGGACCTAATATACAGTGTGCTAAACACAAAAAGGCAGAATAAACGCCAATTAAATCGTAATATTTCTCTCGCATAGTTTCATTATTGCAACACAGTTGCGAAAGTAAATATAATTTCTTTGTTAAAGCAACTTTGTTGCATTAAATTTGTATTATGAGAAAAACAATTGCTAAGGAAGCTATTTTAAAAACTATAAATGAGTCAGATACGGCATTATCACAAGCTGAAATTCAGGCTATTTTACCAGATGGCTTATGCAATCGAGTAACAATTTATCGCGTATTAGACCGGCTGGTCGAAGAAAAATCGGTGCATCAAATCACAAATATCGACGGTGTGGTAAAATATGCAAATTGTCATAGTTGCTCTACCGAGCATAAACACGATCATATACATTTTAATTGTGAAAAATGTAATGTTGTAACGTGTATTGAAGATGTGGAACCCACATTTAAGCTTCCTTCAAATTACCAAATTAATCAATTGAACTTTATGGTTTCAGGAGTTTGTCCAGATTGTTTGGCATCTTAATATGGCTCAACATATAGCTTTGATATTCTAAGATTTGTAAACGAATCAAAAGCCTAATTATGAACAGAACAGTTGTTTTTTGATCATTATTTAAAGTACTCTTCACGTAAACTTAAATAGCGATTATTTTTTATTATTTAGATTTGACTCTACTTAGGGCCTCATATAGTTCTGGAGGACAATAAAAAAAATATGATTTCACGTTGGCTTTTAAAGCATCTCGCAGTAGTGCTATGCATTCTCCTTTTCTATTCCTGTAAACCTTTAAAAAATACTCCAAGACCTGTAGAAGTTGCATTCCTGTCTGATGTACATCTAACCGATATCTATGGGGAATTTGCTGATTCTGATTTTAAAGGAGTTGTAAATCCTCAAACCGGCAGAAATACTATTTTAAGGACGATGCAGGCACAGCTGCATTCAACACGTTTGTTTAATGAAAACTACTTTGCGTTTCTGGCAGCCTTAAATGATGTGGTTGCGAGAGGCATTCGGTATGTTGTACTTCCGGGGGACTTTAGTGATGATGGGCAACGTTTTAACCTACGCGGATTAAAGAATATTTTAAGAAAATACACAACAAAATACGGTACTCATTTTATGCTTACGACAGGAAATCACGACCCTGTAAAGCCTTTTTTAACCGATGCGGGAAAGACCGATTTTATGGGTGCGGGAGGAAAGCAGCAACCTATATATAGTAAAAAAGGTCTGTATAAAACTAGAACCGATAACGATTTATCGATAGTGATAACTCAAGATATAGCACAGCTGGGTTATGAAGGCATACTTGAAGAATTAAAAGATTTTGGTTTTTATCCCACAGCTCAAGATGTGTATTGGGAAACTCCGTTTACGTCGTACAGTTATGATGGTTATACGTATCAAAAAGCTACAGAAAAAGTTGCAACTGCATCACGTAGCTATACCTTACCCAATACAAATTTACAAGTTCCAGATTTGAGTTATTTGGTCGAGAAAGGAGATGACATTTGGTTTTTGGCCATTGATGCAAATGTATATATACCGAAAACAAGTGACACAGATTCCAGTTCATCACAAACATTTGAAGGTGCAGGAACGGGTTATAAAAATGTGTTGACGCACAAAACACATCTACTCTCCTGGATCGCTTCGGTGACTAGACGTGCAAAAGAATTAAATAAACAATTAATTGTATTCAGTCATTTTCCGAGTGTAGAATTTAACGACAATTCTTCAGCTCTAATGGGGGAGTTCTTTGGCCAAGACAAAATGCAACTCTACCGGGTTCCTGATAAAGAGGTTTCTCAAGCATTAGCAGAGGCAGGAGTACAGCTTCATTTTGCAGGGCATATGCATATAAACGACACAGGAAGATTTGATAGTGATGCTTCTGTAAGCTTGTTTAATATTCAGGTTCCTTCGTTAGCAGCTTACATTCCGGGTTATAAAATTGCAACGATTAGAGGTAATAATATTTACGAAATTGAAACGGTTACTCTTGATGAAGTTCCTGATTTTGACAGTCTGTTTCCGCTTTATGCGCTAGAAATTGAATATTTGAAGCAGCAAGGAATTACCGATGCTTGGGATCCTGAAATTTTAAATGCAAAATCGTATAAAGAATTTGTTGAATGGCATTTACAAGAATTGGTGCGTTTGCGTTTTTTAACTAGTGATTGGTCACCTCAACTGAAAGAGTTATTGGTTAAAAAATCTGGTTTAGATTTGCTGAAATCGGCTTTTAAAACTGAGAAAGAATACGAACTTTTTAAAGCTGAAAACAAAAGTAAAATAACAGAAAAAGATTTAGAGAGCTGGACAGGGTTAGACATGATACAAGATTTTTATAAGCTGAAAAATGCCGATAAGCTAGCCATACAGGATATTGGAGAGCACCGTTTTAATCAATATGTTTTAGTTTGTGAGCAACTTGAAAAGTCTGACAACCCCAAATTAAAACTGTGGGCATCGATTTTTTTAAAAATTACTAATGGCTTACCCGCAACTCATTTTATTATAGATTTAAATACAAAAACCTTAAAAAATCTTAATTAAGGACTTTAATAATTGATATTTGTGACTAGGACACTTGCTTACCAATTTTCAAGATTTATGATTCAGTAAGAATGCTTTCAGAAAACGATACGTACCGAGTCGATAAAATGACAAAAGCTGAACGATACGTTGATCGTTCAGCTTTTGTAAATAATTAATGGAAATCTGTACTGCCAATTGAGTCAGCAGTGGTATGACCTTACTCAGTATAACCTTGATTTTGATTTATTCCATCTGTTACATCAATTGTTTCCTGAGGTATTGCAAAAACTCTTAAATAAGGCTGTGTTTCAGCTTTTGCGGTGTATGGCTTGTCGTATGTTCCAAAACGGATCATTTGTTTTCTGCGATACATTTCCCAATACATTTCAAATCCAATTTCATTATACAAAGTTTCTTCATTTAAGGAAGTTATGGCTTTACCGGGAGCATTATTATAAAGCGCTTCCCGTGTTCTACTTGTTCTCAGCGTGTTTATATCATTTAAAGCTAACGCAACTTGACCATTTCTAAAATACGCTTCAGCTCTCATTACATAGATTCCGCCTAAGCGATAAAGCGGAACATCTACTGCGCTAGATCCGTTACCATATTCAGGATCAAACTCCCATTTAAAATTGCGTACTCCACGATTAATTTGATCTTGAGAAAATACAGCGGCTAAAGGATTGTCAAAATTAAGATCTGGAGTATAATCCATCGGGATGGTGGTATTTTTTTCCATTACTAATTTACTAACCGCAATTCTGCCATCTGCAGTCATATTAAATCCGCCTTTACCATCAAGTGTAGGCCCGTATTGCTGCCCTACTTGAAGTCCGCGGTTAAAATGAAACCATAATCCGCCAGTGTCGGGACGAGTATCTTCTGCAGGTACGCTAGTGGTGGTGCCATCGTTCATAAACCAAGTTCCATCAGCATATTGATAATATCTGTGAAAGCGAGGGTCATCATGGTTATTGTCCCAGGTATAATAGAATTCGGGCTCTACGTTAGATGCATTAGTACCTCGATTATCAGGAGTAGGTTTTTGAGCTCTTCCTGTAGACATATATGCAAAATCATTATCACTGCTGCGTATATTGTCATTTTCCTGAGCTACAGCAAAAATTATTTCTGATCCATTTGTATTGTCTATAGCAAAATTATCGAAGTAATTACTTTCGAGACTAAAATTGCCATCAATGAGGAGCGACGTATAATAAATAACTTTCTCCATGTCATTACCTGAATTATCAACTGCAACTTCAGTAAAATTAAAATTAGAAGAGGTATTATATCGGTCTTTTAAAACAGCACGATTTAGATACATATCAGCCAGTAGGGCATAGGCAGCTTGTTTAGTAAACCGTCCATTGTATGTATTGTTTTCGCCTAGATTAGCAAGACTAGGAATTATTGATTCTACCTCGGCAATAAGATTATCTATTTCTGTATTTGCCTGAAGAAATACTAAGGGAGCATTATCTGTAAAAGGATCGCGATAAGGAGCTTGATTAAACAAGTCTAGCGTAGTGTAGGTATAAAACGCTAACAATCCACGCGCTTCTGCTAGAAATAGCTCGTAATTTTGATAATCAGGATTTTCTTCCAGCGATTCTATTGCAGTAAGTGTTTTTGTAATCCCACTGTTAAGCGCATTCCACGTACCAGAAACCTGAGCATTGTTAGTTCCCCAAGTAAATTCGGTTAAGGCTCTCCATTTACCGCCATCGCCCCAATCGCTACCTCGAGTAGGTAACATACATTCATCTGTAGGATATTCCTGCAGCCCAAAAACAAGACCGTGATCTGTAAACGTGCCTTCTGCAAGTTGACCATATGCTGCAGCCATTGCGCTCTCTGGATTAGAGCTTTGGCCACCTATTACTTCATCTATAACCTGCTCTTCAAGATCTGTACAGCTAAAAATGCTACCAGCAAGAAGTACGCTGAATACTGTTTGTGATAATTTATTTATAAAGTTCATTGCTTATAATTTTATTGTTGCACCTATCATAAAAGATTTTGAAGATGGGTAGGTTGTATAATCAATTCCTATAGACTGATTTCCACCTGAAGATCGTGGGCTATTAATCAATGGATCAAATCCTGAATAATTTGTTATAGTAAATAAATTCTGAGCACTTATATAGAGATTAAAGCCTCTTAACCAGTTAATAGTTTCGGTGTCAAAATTGTACCCTATTCGTGCATTATTCAATCGAATAAAATCAGACTTTTCTAAATATAGTGTGGATAGCTGTGGAGTGTTTTGCGTATTTGCACCCGCATCATAAAATTCTGAAAGTACATTTCTATCTGAAGCTAAGTTATTGATGTTTAGAGCCAGATTCGTATTATTTACTAAATAGCCACCTGTCTGACCAATAAATGCCAAACTTAGATCCCAGCGTTTATAATTAAGACTTGTGTTAATCCCAAAAGTAAAATTGGGTATAGCGCCTTCAAATATTTGACGATCATCACTGTTAATTACATCATCATTATTAAGGTCTTCAAAAATATCTACACCGTCTTCATCAAAACCCAGATGCTTTAGCATAAAAAATGAACCCGCTTCGTAATCACTTTTGTAAATATTAGCCGCTACGCCAGATAGTCCGGGGCCGGCAACGCTACCAGAAAACAGCTCTGAAACCGGTAAGTCTTTAACGGTATTCGCTAAAGTAGCTCCATTAATATCTAGCGACCAATTAAAATCTTCAGTGCTTACGAGTTGAGAACCTAATGTAAATTCGATACCTGTGTTTACAATTTCTCCTTCTATATTTTTCCAAACAGAGGTAGTAGGACTCAAAGGTTCTGAAGGAATATTTAGAATAGCATCTTTAGTGGTTTTATTATAATAATCTAAAGAGCCGTATAATTTATTTTCCCAAAGGCTAAAGTCTAATCCCAGGTCGAGTTGGGTTACAACCTCCCATTTTAAATCTGGATTTGCTGTACGATTTACTACAATTCCATTTATCAGGTTATAATCATTGTACAAATAGTAACCTCCACTTGCAGATTGCGAATAACTGGCTTGCGTGATCTTGTTCTGCACTTCCTGATTTCCAGTTTCTCCCCAACTCGCTCTTAATTTTAACTGGCTAATTTCTTCTATATCCTGAAGAAAATTTTCGCGGTCTATATTCCAGCCTAAAGCGAAAGAAGGGAAATAACCATATTTATTGTTTTCACCAAAACGAGTCGAACCATCGGCGCGTATCGAGGCGGTTAACAAATAGCGATTATCAAAAGCGTAATTAATCCTACTGAAATAGGATTGTAATTCATTCTCTTGCGCATACCCACTTACTCCAGCTTGTACTCCAGAATATCCCGGATTGTATTCTGGTGATACGCCTTCGCCTTGCGGACTTATATTAATAGTTGAAAAAGATGTTCCTGAAAATTTGAATTCCTGATAAGAATAACCTCCTAATATTTCAAAATTATTCTTTCCAATATCAAAATTATAAGTCAGGTAATGCTCTATAAGGGCACTTTGAGAATCCAGATTATTTTGAACATATGCACCAAGAGGAGTTCTATCTGTTAGGTTAGGATAAATAGTAGAATTTCGTTCAGAACTTGAACGGTCTATACCTAAGTTAAATTTATATTCCAGCCCGTCTATAATACGAAGACTTGCCTCGATATTACCTAGTACACGTAAGGTCTCCGTTTTATCTTCAACAATATCAAGTAAATAAAGAGGGTTGTAATGTGCGTTCATATTAAAATTAGTGTAATCACCATTTTCATCAAACACAGACCGAGTAGGGTTTGCCATTAAAGCATGCATAATCACTTGACCGTCAGAACCTGCATTCGCACCATTAGGAATACCATTTTCGTTAATTTGACTCGCTGTAAGATTCATCTTTAGCTTAAGCCTTTTATTGTCAAAGAATGACTCTTCTGCATTTAAACGAGCGGTAGTTCTTTCAAAATCGCTGGTTTCAACAATTCCTTCCTGATCCATATAAGATAAAGACGCGTAATAGTTTCCGCTATCTGTACGTTTAGAATAAGAGAAGTTATGATTTTGTGTGATCGCTGTTCTAAATAATTCATCTTGCCAGTCTGTACTAGCGCCATGATCGTAAGAAGGTTCTGTTATTGCATTTCTATATTCTGAAGCAGATAATACGTCGATTTTATTAATGACGTTTGCCGCGCTTAAATAAGAGTCTATCGTAATAGAGGCGTTGCCCTTTTCACCTTGTTTTGTAGTGATAATCACAACTCCATTAGAACCTCTAGCTCCGTAGATCGCTGCAGCAGATGCATCTTTAAGAACTGTTATAGATGCAATATCGCTGGTATTTAAGAAGTTTAAAGGGTTTTTTGCTGTCGAGCTTCCGAGACCAAAATTTGCTCCTGGGGCACTCACATTTTCATTACTAAGTGGCACACCGTCCACAACAAAAAGAGGAGTACTACCACTTCTAATTGATCCTATACCACGTATGGTAACATCAACTCCGGCTCCGGGTTCACCACTAGATTGTACAACGCGTACACCAGCAACTTTTCCCTGAATTAAATTATCTGGAGAAACATTTACTCCCTTTTTAAAATCTTTTGCTGAAAGTTGTGTAACAGATCCAGTAAGATCCTTTTTCGTTTTTTTACCGTAACCTATAAGAACCACTTCATCTAGATTTGCGGCATCGGCTTCAAGGGTTATCGACAAACCATCTTTAGCTTCAACTTTTAAAGATTTAAATCCTAAGTAGGATACTTCAATTTGTGATCCTGTTTTTACTTCTAAGGTAAATTTACCGTCAAAATCGGTGATAACTCCATTATCTGTTCCTACCTCACTAACTGCAGCTCCCGGTAACGGAGTACCGTTATTATCTAAAACTGTACCGGTGATTGTTTGTTGAAAGTAATATGAAGTATGGTTATAAGCTTTTAAAACAGACGGCATAGTTTCTGAAGCTATTCCTGTTTTTGAAAAAAGTAAAACCGAAAGGCCAATTAATATAGGCTTCGCTTTTAATTGTGTAATTTTAGAATACATTATTTTAAGTAATTGGTTTACAATGCTTAATTTTTTTAGCCACGGTTGTTCGCAGCAGCCGTGGTTTTTTATTGGTTATTTTGATTGAATGTTACATTTCTATAAATATTTTGAGATTGAATAAAGCGTTTGAAATTGATTTTTTAGAAGTAACTAAATAAGGGAATGTTAATTTTTTAGGATGCTAGTTTTGGGTTATCAATGAATTAATTTTTAAGAAAGCAAACTAGGTTCTCCTAACTATTAATAAAGAGTTTAGATACTATAATTTAATATACACGAGAACCCGAAAAGGTTGTAATTGTACGCAGCATTACAGTTTAGTAACATTGATTATTAATTCGTTTACATTGCTTATTGCACGCAAGGTTAGATTTGTTCTAACAACCATAAATCTTCAGATGAATAAAAAACATCAACTATTTTTCGCCCTTAGTCTTCTCGTATGTATAGGATCCTTTTCTGTGACCAATGCACAGGAAAAACGCATTAATCAAGTGCAGGTAATAGGATCTCATAATAGCTATAAACAAGCAATAGATCCTCAACTGTTTGAATACTTATCTCAAAAAGATACTACCGGAGGTATTAATGGATTACAGTATGAACATATTGCTATAATTGAACAGCTAGATATGGGTTTACGTAATCTGGAGATAGATGCTTATGTAGATAAACAGGGCGGTAAATTTGCTAACCCCGCAGGGATGCATTTAGTTTCTACACAGCGTGCTTACGATACTGAGCATTTATTAAATAAGCCTGGTTTTAAAGTCATACACATTCCCGATATTGATTACCGTACTCAATACTATTTATTGGAAGATTGCTTAAACGATCTTAGAAAATGGTCAGAATCAAATCCAGAACATGAGACCGTATTTATAACCTTAGAGCCAAAAGATGGATCAAAAAACAGGTTTGGGACTACTCCAGAACCTTATACTCCAGAAGTTTATGAGGAGTTAGACAAGCAGTTATTAAAAAGTCTGACTCGTGATCACTTAATAGTACCTGATGATGTGCGAGGATCTTATAATACTTTAAATGAGGCGGTAGTTAATCAAAACTGGCCAACAATAGAATCAGGCAGAGGTAAATTTTTATTTATTTTAGATGCTAAAGATGAAAAGAGAGCTATGTATATTAAAGGACATCCATCTTTAAAAGACAGAGTACTCTTTACAAACTCTGAACCAGGCAGTCCGGAGTCTGGAGCGCTAATCATGAATAATGCAAAAGATAGTCGTATTCCAGAAATGGTTAGGGCTGGTTATATTGTGAGAACCCGTGCTGATGCTAACACAGTAGAAGCCAGAAATATGGATTATTCAAATTTTGAAGCTGCAAAAAAATCAGGAGCACAAATAATTACTACAGATTATTATTTACCAAGTACCTTATTTGATTCAACATATAAGGTAAATTTTGGGGAAGGAAAATTTTCTAGAGCTAATCCTATAAACAACTAGGTAGCATATCTATATTTTTCAGCTTTTTAATAGGGTATCGTCATAAGCTTAAAGTCTATTCAATAAGTCGAGCTCTTTCTTAAGATTATGTGCTGTCTTGCTGTAGTATATATTTTGAACTAAAAACGATTCTGTCAACACGAATTAAAAACCCTTGTAAACACTGGGCTTACAAGGGTTAAAATTGGAGTCGGGCGAAGAAACCGAATATTAACCGTTTCAAAGTTTACTAGGCTTTACAAGGGGTATGAAAAAAGGGGAGTAAACTTTTATTCAGATTTCCACAATTCAATTACGCCAATACATTGTTAACTAATGAGCTAGGGATTAAAATTCTTAGTTGAATTAAATGGATGTTTATTTTTTCAAAGATTTAGCTAATACTGACCTCTTTTAAAATATTTTTCAATTGGCCTAATTGTACCGGTTTCACCAAGTAGTTACTTGTCAAACTATATCTTTCAGCTCTTTTAAAATCTTCTTCGCTATTTGAACTGGTCAAAATATAGATAATAACTTTTTGATCAGTTGGAATTTTAGTGAATTCATCTAGAAATTGCCAACCATCCCAAATGGGCATATTTAAATCCAGAAAAATTATTTGTGGTAACTTTTCACTATTTTGAATCATTGTTTTCAATGTAGTATAAGCTTCCATGCCATTTTTACAAACTAAAATTTTCTCAACAAATCCTGAAAGTTCAATATGTTTTTTAGTTATAAACAAGTGCATCGGATCATCTTCTACAATACATGCTAAATCTATTTTTTTCATAATGGTAATAATATTTTAAAGGTTGTGCCTCTGTTAACTTTACTTTCTACTTGTATTTTGCCACCCATACTTTCTACTTGATTTTTGGTGATAAACAAGCCGACTCCTCTTGAGTCGTTGTGTTCATGAAAAGTTTTATACATTCCAAATAGTTTATCACCATATATTTTTAAATCAATTCCCAATCCATTATCCTCAAAATATAGAGAGATCATAGATTCTTCTTTACCCGAATAAATTTTAAGGTAACACAATTTTTTTTCATCCCTGTATTTTATGGCATTTGTAATCATGTTTAGAACAATACTGTCAAGATATGCTGGAACCGCTTTGACTTTTAGGTCGTGATCAATAGTAGTGATGATTTTAATTTTGGCATCATTTATTTGTATTTTCAAGCTGTCAATATTTTTTTGAATGACTTCGTGAATATACACTTCTGATATATCTGACTGTATTAAATGTACTTCTACTATTTCTGTCAAATCATTAACAGTTTGATTCAGATTCTCGGTTCCTTTATTAAGATATTCAAATATTTCACTCTGAGAGATATCTGGATACTCCATTCGCATTAAATCAAGTATGCCTGAGATTCCTCCACTATGTGAACGCAGGTTATGTGACACTATATGCGCAAAATTTCGAAGTCGTTCATTTTGCTCGTTTGTTATATCAAGAAGCGACTTAATCTCTTTTTCAACTTTTTTTAACTCACTAATATCAGTTGCCACCTGTAGATAGCCTACTATATCCTTTTTATCGGTAATGGTGTCCATAGACAACAAAACAGGAAAGCTAGTTCTATCTTTACGAATATATGTCCATTCCTTTGTACTTGGCATTCCTCCATTGATTTCATAAATGAAGGTTTCAGATCCCTTCATCTCTTTTTTAAGTTTTTGAGACAAAACTTTACCCTCTCTATTAATCTCTGCATTTCGGTGAATTAGTTCCAAATAATTTTCACCAATAACTTCAAACGCTTTATATCCAAGAAGTTTCTCGGCTCCGGAGTTAAACATAGTTATTGCACCTGATTTATCGGTAGCAATAATAGAAACCTGTTTGCTAGCGTTTAAGATAGCTTGCAGACTGGATATGGCTTCTTGTAGTTTTTTTTCGTGCTCTTTTTCAGAACTAATGTCTCTTACAAAAGACCAAATGAGCTTTTTGCCATTGCTATCTATTATTACTATTCCTTGTAGAGCTATAGGATATCTTGAGCCATCTTTGCGGATGTATTCTTTTTCAAAGAGATCATAACTATCTTCTCTTTCCATTTGTTGTATTGCCAAAACTTCCAATGGTTCATATTTTTTGGGTGTAGTATCCCAATAACTTAGAGATAAAAACTCTTCTCTTCTATAACCTGTAGGCTCTAGTAACTTATCGTTCACATCTATGAATTTTCCAGTTTCATAATCATTTAAGGCTATACCTATAGGAGATAATTTGTACAGAGTTGATAGCAATTCTCTCTGATAGGTAATGTTTGAAAGAAGTTTTTTGCTTTCAGAAATATCTATTATTTGTGAAATAAAATAAAGCACCTTACCAGCTTGGTTCTTCACTATAGATACCGCTAATAATATATAAACGATATGTCCATCTTTATGAAAATATCGTTTATCCATTTGATAATGATCTCTCTTGCCATTAATAAGTTCTTGCAAAAGTGCCATATCTGTATCTAAATCATCAGGATGAGTTATATCTTGAAAAGTAAGTTTTATTAACTCCTCTTGTGTGTAACCCACTATTTCGCAGACTTTACTATTAACCTTCAACCATTTACCATTTTCGTCGAGCAATGCCATTCCAATAGCTGCATTCTCGAAATTACCTCTAAAAGCCTCTTCACTGATGCTAAGTCTCTCTTCTTTTTGCTTTCGTTCAGTAATGTCTTGATGGGTTCCATACATCATCAAAGCTCTTCCATCTTTCGTCCATTCAAAAATTTTACCCCTGTCATAGACCCATATCCATCGACCATCTTTGTGCTTCATGCGTGCTTCAAATTCGTAATGAGATGTTTCTTTCTCAAAACAAGCATTTAACCTGCGGTTAGATTCTTCCAGATCATCAGGGTGTGCTAAGTTAATCCAGGTATCAATACTTACAGGAGCTAGTTCTGCTAGAGTATAGCCTAAGATTTCTGCCCAGCGCTCATTGTAAACCGTCTTACCGGTTTGAACATTCCACTCCCATGTACCAATATTAGTCCCCTCAATTATTGATGTATATCTTAATTCGCTCTTTTTTATATCTGTAATATCCTGAAAACTTCCTTTGAGTTTATCTCCATCTTTCATGATTGTGATCTGCACCCAAATTAGGTTATCTTTTGCAGTAACTATTTGGCTTATAAGATTACTAGGATTTCCATTCTCACAGCATTGCGTTATAGCCTTAGAAATTAAAGATCTATACTCAGGGTGATAAAATTCTAAGGTGCTTTGAGTGGTGATTTTAACGCTCTTAGGAACTTCGTGCAGTTCGTATATTAGATCACTCCAGGTCATTTCACCCGATGCGATATCCATTTCCCACAAACCGATCTGATTGGCTTGCTGGATATTACGGAGGTGCTTAACCTTATTATTTAACTTATCATTTAAGATTTCAAGGGTAATGTTCTTTTTTCTGCTCTCAAAATAATTCATGACTTGTCTTGCCAATTTTTGAAGTGTTTTGAGGTTAGACTTGCTAAATTTCCTGGGAATATCATCTATTGTGCAAAGTAATCCCAGAACATATCCCTGGTGTGTTATTAAAGGGAATCCTGCATAAGAGGCGATTTCAGTATTGCCAATAATAGGAAGGGTGTCTTGAAAGTGATCATTTTTTCGAAAATCTTCAACAACAAGAGGCTCATTGGGTGCGTATATAGCTTGCGAGCAAAATGAATAATCTTTTGAGGCCTCTTGAATTCCCAATCCATAATTAGAAAGAAGCAACTGCTTATTTTCCATAATTAAGCTGATGAATGCTATTTTGGTACCACAGATGGTAGATGCCATAGAGGTAATTAGGTCATAATCTTCACCACCGGCGAATCCGACTAAATGGTAATTTTCCATTTCTCTTAGTCGCTTTATCTCATGTTTTTGTATTTCGGAACCTTTCATAAGGTATGATTTTCAAAAATTTGCAAATAGCAGATTTTTTATAGTTAGGTGTTATGTCCTTAAAAATAGTGAAGTGTAATAGATATCCAATAAAATTTTATAAAAGGGATATTTGTGATCCAACAGCATTAGATTATAAGAATAAATAGTAATAAATGCTTATGTACATATTCGCCAGCGTAATTTGGCTAAAGACGGAATGTAATTCTTCAACGAGAAGTTCTAAGATTAGTTCCAGCTTTGTCATATTTCAATTCCTTTATCGATTACATTTTTTAGAAACTTTTTGGCTATGGCTTTAGCCAAGTTTGGTGCAATGGGTACATTTGTTCCTAATAAAACAAATTTTTTGCCCGATTGATTTATTTAAGCAAATTATTGGCAGAAATCGGTCAGTGAACGGCACTGGCTTTTATACTTTGCCCGCGGTATTCAAACCGAATACCCTGAAGCCGTGTGGATTTTATTGATTACCGGAATTAAATCAATCTGTTTATTTCGCATTCGATTCAAATAGGTGTGTAGATCTTTAATTCCTTGTTAAATGGTACTTTGATGTGCTTTTTATATTTCAGTTCGGTGTTGCTTATTTCATCCTTTTTTCATATTGCACGTCTTTTACCGTTTGAAGCCCTAATTCTTTGACAATTCACTTGCTGCTAGCTGACTTTTTTTTTCGATAAAACTGTCATTATACGCACTACCATTTACGTTGAAACAATTGACATAAAGATGCACGTGAGTATGCGCTTTATCCCGATGTACAAACGTTACTGCCTGATGCTCCTGTAATTTCATATGTTGAATAAAGTCTTGTTAAGTTCTCCAAGCTCCTTATTACTCAGATTACCTCCACCACGGACCGTTGGGGTTTAGAATAAAACTCAAGGTGTCGCGCTCACAATATTGATTGAGCCCTTTTACGGCTTTAAATTCCTGAGAGATCTGTTGTTCCATTAAGCTATTTCTGCAAAAGACACTTAAAAAAGAAACTACAGCTTTAGCTTTAACCTGCAGTAGTTTTTTCTCATACACACTGCATCTGAATTTGTGCTCGTTTCATCGTTTTTATTTTTTGTTTGCCACCATCGGTAGCAAAAAAAAAGATGTGTGGCCACAGCCACACATCTTGACCTGCTTTCCAGAAATCAGTTTCACTTTGTTTTCATCAACAAAGCATTTAATTCCTTTTCAGCTTCATAGAGCTCTGGTTTATCGATACACTTAAAAGTTTCATTCAAGAAGTATATTGTGATTTTCCCTCCGGCTTTAACTTGATCTAAGGAGAGTTCAACAAGTTATAATGATCATAATAGGTGAGTGCTTTTTCCGCAAAAGCAATGGAGAAAAAATCACAAAATCAGTTTCTCGTATTAAATTTGGATAAATTGTAATCAGCAATAAGATGATCTGCATAGAGTTCCAGAATTTTGCTCAGCAACGTGTAGGAGGGGAATATTACTACGGATTTCGGTTTTGGTGCGGTGAATACGAATCCATTTGCTGCCGTCTATATCAATAGTAATATCAGGCTTTGAAAGTTATTCACATCACAATACGCCAGCCCGGTGTATTTAATTCAGCTTATGCCTATTGACTTGCGTATTTATCTCAAAATCCTCACGGCTATTGCACATTACCTTTCCTGACGTGAAATTCCATTTTCTAGGATTGACTCGCCTCGCTATGCTTACTTTTTTATTTTCTGTCAACAGTAAGTTATAATACGCATATATTTAATATCAATTGACATCAAATAAATTAAAAACCCTTGTAAACACTGAGTTTACAAGGGTTAAAAGTGGAGTCGGGCGGGTTCGAACCGCCGTGCAAACAGGCAACTAAATAGCTTTCTACACGCTTATTTGCCAATTAGTTTTCGAATAGTACCCGGTCGGCAACTACCAAGCAATACCTTATTCTCGATTAAGTTTCACTACCACATCAAGACCCTGCGATAGCTATGTTTACTTTTTCGGTACCTCTAAGCGAAACGCCGTAAACCAAGGCTTTTCAGAGGTATCATGGTCTCATACCTTGTATGAGATTAAGTAAATCCTACTGTAATTCGGATTATGCAGCCATGGCGTAGTTATTCTCGCCGTTTAAAAAGTGTGAAACATGAGATTTACGAGCTTTTGTCCCAGCGCTCGGCGTGCTTACTACTCAATTAGACCCGATGTCAAAACCAAATCGACCCCATTGTGATAATCCTCGATAATTTGAGGGGTGCAAAGATACTAAAGTTCTTTGGTATTCAAACTATCGAGAATTAATGTTTTATTTCTTTTCTATAGAAGCATCATCTTTGAGAGCTTCCATTTTAATATCGCCTTTTCCATATGCTTTAACTCGCGCTTTGTCCTGAGCATATACTTTTAAATTATTTGAAGCATATACCTCTGTTTCGGTGCGGCCACTCAAAGTCACATAACCATCTTTAGATTCAAATCTTGAACCATTATAATCAGATTTTCCAGAAGATGTAAGTTGTAATGTATTGGTTTTACCTCTGGGAGAAAATTCAGAATTATCAGCAAGGGTAAAAGTTACTTCTTCAGCATTATAATCGCCTTTAAGATCTGTGCGATCGGCCATTTTTAAGTTAAACTTCTTTGTGTTTAACCTGCAATCCCCGCCAGAATTCCCCATTAAATTGAAAGACGTATTGCTACTATTTAATTTGAATTCAAATTTTGATGAGTCGTATGCAGTAAGACTAAAGTCTGCTACTTCAAGAAGACCAGGAGATTCAAATTCTGCATCTTTCTTTAAAATTATATGTTGTGGGTTGTCTAATTTTAAATAAACTTTCAATTCTTTGGCCGCAGTAATTCGCATATTGGGCTTTATAACAAGAACACTGTCTGTAACTTTAAAATCTATAACACTTACCAGATTTCTATCTGTAGTTAAAATGTAACTGTTGTTAGGAGATTGGGCAAGTTCAAGTTCGATTCCTTCACCTACTTCAACAGTATTTATTCCAGATTCTAATTTACCCACTATAGACATGACATCTTTGTCGCCTTTAATTTTATTTTGAGCACTACATGATGTTGTAACCGCCAGCACAGCTAGCATAAGGAGTTTTAATTTCATAATTTATTTTTTGTAAAAATACGAAGAATGTTAACGTTTTTATCTCAATAAACTATTAAAACTTTTGAGGTTTTATGCTAGCTTAGCCTGTAAAACAAGCAGTTACAGAAGGTTTAAAAATTGTAAATTAGAAGTTCAAAACTACTATCGATGGCTAAAATAGAATTTGCATTATTAAAGGAAGGAAAAACACCACCAGATCACCGCGCGGTTTTGTCGCCTACTGCGATGACTCAGGCTCAACAGCTATTCCCTAAAGCACGATTTATTGTAGAATCTAGTGCTATTCGGGTATTTCCAGATGTGGCCTATGAGAAGGCTGAATTTGAAGTGAAAACCGATGTTTCTCAAGCTGATGTTTTTTTAGGAGTTAAAGAGGTGCCAATAGAAGACTTAATACCTAATAAGAAGTACTTCTTTTTTAGTCATACAATCAAAAAACAGCCTTATAACCGAAATTTGCTACGTACTGTTTTAGATAAAAATATTGAATTATATGATCACGAACTTGTCACAGACGAAACCGGTTTACGCCTCATAGGTTTTGGTCGTTATGCCGGATTAGTAGGTGCATATAATGGGTTTCGAGCTTATGGAAAGAAACATAAGATATATGATCTGCCCGCGGCATCAAGTCTTAATACCGTAGATGCATTGCATAAACAATTAGCAAAAATCGAACTACCCACCCTAAAAATAGCGCTCACAGGAACCGGCAAAGTTACTGCCGGGGCTATGGAAATTCTGGATGAGCTGGGGGTTAAAAAAGTTTCCGTTGAGGACTATTTGAGTGAAGAATATGATATGCCGGTTTATTGCCAATTAGGAGTAGCAGATTATGTAAAGCAAAAGGATGGATCAGCAGTTGTCGCTAGTCATTTCTTTAAAGACCCGGCTGGGTACGAATCTAATTTTATGCGATTTGCAGAAGTTACTCAGCTATTTATTGCAGGTCATTATTATGGAGATGGAGCACCATTTTTGTTTACGCGGGAAGATGCCAAATCAAGTAAATTTAAAATTGAAGTGGTGGCGGATATTTCTTGCGATGTCGATGGCCCCATAGCTTCTACATTGAGAGCATCTACAATTGCAAGTCCATTTTATGGGTATGATGCTCAAGCTGAACGTGAAGTGGCTTATGATGCTGAAGGTGCAATTACCGTAATGGCGGTAGATAACTTGCCATGCGAATTACCTAAAGATGCTAGTGAAGGTTTTGGAGATATGTTTGTTGAACACGTATTGCCAGCATTTTTTAATAATGATAAAGATGGAATTTTAAAACGTGCCCGTATGACTCAAAACGGAAAGCTAACTGAGCAATACAGCTACTTGCAAGATTATGTAGACGGAAAAGAATAGGGGAGTAACAAGCTGAAAACTTCCTATGAGAATAGAAAAAGCCTCATCTTACCTATCAATCTGGGTAAGATGAGACCTAATTTTATCTTTAAAAACTATAGTACTTTAGGTTGCTTAAGATATTCTATAGTCCATATTGTTATTATCCCGAAAGTATACATAAGTATATCTATCCACGAGAAATAATTTCCCAATACTAATGCTGCCCACTTTTCAGTTTGAGCTGAAAAGTATTGAGGTAATTTTAAAAGTTGCAAAATCTCTATAGCATACGAGAAAACTAGTGTAACTAATAGCCCTCTTTTTACTGAAAAATCGCAAACTGCCATTATCAGGCAATAAATTAAAATAACAACTAAAAAATCGCCAAGATTTTCACGTACAAAACCTGTGTTTAGCAAGGTGGCGATCATAATTTCTATAATCAATAAAAAAATAAACCCTAAGATATAAGCAAGACGTGTATTACGTTTCAACATTAGAATTTTAAGCTAGAAGGGTTACTCATATTATAAAACTAAGCTGTTATTTTACAACTAGTAATGGAGAGCTCAGACTTTCATTAAAAAGCTCTTCTGTAAGGCTACCTATTAAGAGTGAGGAGATATTGCTTCCACCTTTATCAGATAGCACAATTAGATTGGGTTTGCGCTTTTCAATTTCCAGTAAGAATTTCTGACCTATACTTTTATCCTTAGCAAACAAGAATTCCGATTGATCTGGTTCAGTTACGGCAAGCTTCTTAAAAAACTTAGCAGCTTTTTGTTTTAAATGGGTCTCAATTTTGGCAATTGCTGCATCACCAACAACATATGGAGAGAATTGAATGGGGATGTGATAGATATGAATCGAATTTAGTTTGATAGTTAATTTGTTTCGAAGTTCTTCGACAAAGAAAAATGATTTGCGTGAATGGCTCGAGAAGTCAGTAGCCACCCATACCTTATCAAGATTAATTTCGTCAGTTTTAGGAACGGTAAGAATACTGCATTTTAGTAGTCTCAATAATTTTGAGGTTACAACACCTGTACCATCCTTTGCAGTTTTATTTCCTACTAAGACCAGATTTATCTGATATTTATTGGCGATATAATGAATTAAAGATTCTGTATTTGAATCTTCAGAAATAAGAACTTCCCAGTTTGCCTTTGCAGTAAATCTGCTTTCAATTTTATCATTTAGTTCGTCACCAATTAATTGATCGAGATTTACGTTTTGTAATTCTTCTTCAAAAAGATCTGAAATCTCGTATTTCTTAATATTATGTACGAAATACACATTCTCAATAGCTAGTTTTTCAGCAAGAAATGAACTGTACTCAATTAAATGGTTGTCTATTGATGAAAGGTCTAGTGCGACCAATAAATTTTTAACTTTTTCCATCTTTATTCTTTTTTATTTCTACGTGCTACAATCTCTTTAACTACATCTTCGTAGTCGTCTCTTTGTTTTTCAGTCTTTTTCTTCTCTAATTTTTGATAATCTTCCCGCAAGCCAATGAAGAGGGAATAACACATTATGAGAAGAATAATTGCAAAGGGCAAACCGGTGACTATAGTTGCGGTTTGTAATGCTTCAAGACCGCCACCTATAAGCAATACAGCGGCTACAGTACCTTCAGTAATAGCCCAAAAAATACGCTGTCCTACGGGTGCTTCAATTTTACCGCCTGTTGTTAAACTATCTACCACTAAAGATCCTGAATCTGATGAGGTAATAAAGAATCCGGCGATAAGAATAACAGCAACAATATTAATAATCATGGAAAGCGGATAATCTTCAAAAAACACAAAAAGCGCTGTAGCCACATCATCTTGCACTGCAGCAACAATAGAAGAATCTCCTCCTAATGCCTGTTGAATAGCCACACTTCCAAAAGTTGACATCCAGAAAAATGTTACCAGAGAAGGAACTAATAATACGCCTAAAATGAATTCTCTAATAGTTCTACCTTTTGAAATTCGTGCAATAAACATACCTACAAATGGAGACCATCCTATCCACCATCCCCAATAAAACACTGTCCAATTATTTTGCCAGGAAGATCCTTCAAAGGTCTCACTCCAGGTAGCTATTTTTAAAAAGTTGAATAAATAACTTCCCGTGTTCTCCACAAAAGATCGGAATATAAATATAGTAGGGCCTAGAATTAAAGCTAATAATAATAGAACTACAGCAATACGCATATTCCATTCACTTAAAATACGCACTCCTTTATCAACTCCCAGTACAACAGAGGTGGTTGCTATTAAAGTGATACCTGCGATCAATAAAACTTGCGTTAGCGTTCCGTCAGGAACTCCAAACACATGATTAAGACCACTTGCAATTTGTTGTACACCAAAACCTAGTGAGGTAGCAAGACCAAATAAGGTAGCCAGAACCGCAAAAATATCTATGGCATCACCGATTTTTCCGTGGATTTTATCACCTAAAAAGGGATAGAAAATAGATCGAATCGTAAGCGGTAAACCTCTGGAATATGTGAAATAAGAGAGTGCTAAACCTACCAGTGCATAGACTCCCCAAGCGTGAAATCCCCAATGTAAAAATGTAAAGTTCATAGCCTCCTGAGCAGCAGCCACAGTATTAGGTTCTGCCGAAGGTGGTTTTATGAGATGAGTTACTGGTTCTGCTACGCCAAAAAAGAGTAATCCTATACCCATACCTGCACTAAACAACATAGCAAACCAAGACATAGTTTTAAATTCGGGTTTGGCTTTTTGACCGCCTATTCGCATTTTTCCATATTTGCTAATAGCCAGAAAAACAAGGAAAATTAGAAACAGGTTAATGCATAGAATAAAAAACCAATCTGCTTTTTCTGCAACTGCATGCTGAATGTCACTAAAGATTTTTTGCGCTTTTTTCTCAAATAATATGGTGAGCGTTATACTTATAACGATAATTATTGCTGAGGTAAAAAACACAGGTCCGTTGACTTGTAATCCAAAAATGGATTTTCTTTCGTCACTGCGTGTAATTTTTTTTGCCATAATTTTTTATTCTATCTATTCTATTAAAAGTAGTATCCAACATTTATATTAAAGCGCGCTTCCCATTTTGCGTCTGGATTTCCCACCGAAAAATCATCTACAAAGTTTCCGCCTAGCCAAGAATGGTTGTAGCCAGCAGCATAATCTATATAGGTGTAGACCTGCCCTGCAGTAACCAGAAGACCAGTGACATTTTGAAAAGAGTCTGTAAATTCTTTTTCCTTTTTCTGCATATAACCAAAATCATTGTAGAGTTCGATTTGCGAAATAGGTCCCCAGTTAACATCAATTGTTTTTGAAACAGCTGCGGTATACATATTAAAATCGCTCGCAATCTCATATGGAGTGCCATAAGCTCCCATTTTAATCCTGTTATTGGGTTCTCCTAAAGCATTTTCAGGAGCGTGAGAAACGGTAATTGCTTCGGTTTTGAAATTCCATTTTTTCCAATCTACTTCGTAGTGTAGCGCTAGCGCATAATGGCTTCCGTTTTTATCTGTGTCGATATTGTACAGACTACCATATTGTCCAGAAAATCCCAATCTGTGTTTAGCCTGTTGACCAAACTTACGCACCAGTTTTGCGTTAAATTGATTGGTTTCCTTGTTGCGTCCCACAACATCATAAGAATACCTACTGGAGCTATTTTCTACATCACCCCCAAAATTTAACTCTTCAGCATTTTTTAGAAAGGCAAAAGCATATTCCCAGTTATCATCTGTATGTATATACTTTAATCCCATATCGTGATCATCTTCGAGACCTACGTAATACGTGATATTAAAAAACCAGTTATGCGAGTTGTATTGTTTAATTCCAAAGGGCACATAGACCAGGCCGGCGTGGAGTTCATTATGCTCATTAAATTTATAGCCCACCCATCCTTGTTTTAAGAAACTACCACCAAAAGCATCAGAATAAAATCGGTATTCGGCATTTAAGAAAATATTTTTATAGGAAGCTTTAGCATTGATTCTAAACATATCATAACCAAATTCTCCACCTTTTGTTTTTTGTTCTTCTTTCCAAGAAGAATAAACATAATTCACACGGAATGCTCCACCTAATTGGAGCTGTGGTTTCTCATTTTCCTGCCCAAAACATCCAAATGGGATGAGTAGGGTAAAGAAAATTTTAAAGAGTGTAGAGGGCTTTAAAATTTGATACATTTTTGAATGTTAGGTAGCTTAATCGGGCAAAATAGGGCGATTATGTTAGAAACTTTCCTAAAGCATAGCATTTAATATTTATTTAGGGTTACTAACATTAACATTATAAATCTCTTTTAATTTACAACTATTATTTCTATGAACCCTGCGGAAAACTATATTCTACTAAAACCGGAACCCTATAGAAGTTTTTTGCTCGATTTGCAGGTGCTTATAGAACACACTGTCCCGGAAGCTGTTTTATTGTATAAATGGCATTTACCTTTTTATTATTTAAATGGAAAAATGTTCTGCTTTTTAAATTTTAGAAAAACCTTTGTAGAGCTTAGTTTTCCTAAAGGTGTTTTACTAGATGATCCCAACAATCAATTAACAGCCGGAGAAAACCGTAAAAATTTACGTTCGCTGCGTTATTACAAAGTGGAAGATATAATTGCCGAAATCGCAATTGGGTTATTAAAGCAGCTGAAAAATAAGTTGTAGTTCTTAGAGTCATTTATTTGATACTGATGACTTCGAGCCTAGCGAAAAGATTAGAAGATTGAATATAATTAAAAAAAAATCCGTGTAGAATTAATTTTTCACACGGATTTTTCATTTCTATACATTTTGTTGTTATTCGGCAACCACTTTGCGAATTGCTACCAGCTTGGTCAATAAATCCTCAAGTAAACTCAAGTCAAGCATATTTGCTCCGTCACTCTTAGCGTTTTTAGGATCAAAATGTGTCTCTATAAATAAACCATCTACACCTGCTGCAATACCGGCTTTTGCCATAGTGCCTATAAGTGCAGGACGACCGCCGGTTACGCCACTGGTCTGGTTAGGTTGTTGTAAACTGTGGGTTACATCAAGTACAGTAGGAGCATATTGACGCATCGTAGGGATGCCTCTAAAATCTACAATCATATCTTGATAGCCAAACATGGTACCGCGATCTGTAATCCATACGTTTTCATTGCCTGTTTCGGTTACTTTGGTCACGGCATGTTGCATAGATTCCGGACTCATAAATTGACCTTTTTTTAGATTAACAACTTTACCCGTTTCAGCAGCAGCTACGACAAGATCGGTTTGACGTACCAGAAATGCAGGTATTTGTAAAACATCAACATAGGCTGCAGCCATTGCTGCATCCTCATTAACGTGAATATCTGTTACTGTAGGTATATCAAAAGTTTCAGAAACTTTGCGCAGAATTTTTAGAGCTTTCTCGTCACCAATACCCGTAAAGCTATCCAGACGGCTGCGGTTTGCCTTTTTAAAACTTCCTTTAAATACATAAGGAATTTTCAATTTATCGGTAATTCCTACAATCTTTTCTGCAATGCGTAATGCCATTTCCTCGCCTTCTATGGCGCAAGGCCCTGCAAGTAGAAAGAAGTTGTTAGAATCGGTATGTTTTATTTTTGGAATATTTGTGAGTTTCATCGCTTAGGTTTTAAAGAGGTAAAGATAAAGCTTTGAAAATTTGAAATGAAGCATACAAATTACAAAGTTCTTACTGTGCTCATTAATGAAGAGAGGGATTTAGCAATTAGTATATGTATTTTAATAACAAGTAGAGAAGCCTTGCGGCAGGGATAGCAGCGGCATCCTTTTTTGTTACTCAGGACATTTTGCGCCTTTTGCGTATAACGTGCCGCTGATGCCAAAAAAGATATAGCGAATAGCCCGGTTGCTGCTTATGACTGATTTTCAATTTTTTAGAAGAATTTTGATCAGCAGCAAGCCGCCCGGATTATAATTGAAAATAAGTGCTTAAAAATCCATTAATTAACGTTATCTTTGCGCCCTTAAAATAAGGGCATCTTATGGAAATTAAAAACATTGCGATTATCGCTCACGTTGACCACGGTAAAACTACGTTGGTTGACAAAATCATGTACCATTGTCAATTGTTTCGTGAAAACGAAAACACAGGAGATCTTATTCTGGATAACAATGACTTAGAGCGCGAACGCGGTATTACTATTACGTCAAAGAACGTTTCAGTAATGTATAAGGGTACAAAAATCAACATTATAGATACTCCTGGTCACGCCGATTTTGGTGGAGAGGTAGAGCGTGTATTAAACATGGCTGATGGTGTACTTTTATTAGTAGATGCTTTTGAAGGTCCTATGCCACAAACCCGTTTTGTACTGCAGAAAGCTATTGACTTAGGTCTTAAGCCTTGTGTTGTAATCAACAAAGTGGATAAAGAAAACTGTACTCCAGAAGAAGTACACGAGAAAGTTTTTGACTTAATGTTTGAACTAGGTGCTGAAGAATGGCAACTAGATTTCCCTACAGTTTATGGTTCTGCTAAGAACAACTGGATGAGTGATCATTGGGAAAATCAAACTGAAAATATAGAACCACTTCTTGATATGGTTATGGAACACATTCCTGCGCCAAAAATCGAAGAAGGTACTGTTCAAATGCTTATTACATCTTTAGACTTTTCTTCTTTTACAGGTCGTATTGCTATTGGTCGTTTACAAAGAGGTCACCTTAAAGAAGGTATGCAGGTTTCTTTAGTAAAGCGTGATGGCTCTGTGAAGAAAGTAAAAATTAAAGAGCTACACACTTTTGAAGGTCTTGGCCGTTTAAAAGTTCCTGAAGTTCTTCCAGGTGATATTTGTGCACTTGTAGGTATTGAAGGTTTTGAAATAGGGGATACTATCGCAGATTTTGAAAACCCAGAAGCTCTTAAAACAATCGCTATTGATGAGCCTACAATGAGTATGCTTTTCACAATTAACGATTCTCCTTTCTTTGGTAAAGACGGAAAATTTGTGACTTCACGTCATATTAAAGACCGTTTATGGAAAGAACTTGAGAAAAACCTTGCATTACGTGTTGAAGAAACTGGTAGTGCAGATAAATTTATGGTTTTTGGCCGTGGGGTATTGCACCTTTCAGTTTTAATTGAAACAATGCGTCGCGAAGGTTATGAACTACAGATAGGTCAGCCACAGGTAATCATTAAAGAGATTGATGGTGTTAAATGTGAGCCTATAGAAGAGCTAACAATAGATTTACCAGACTCAGTTTCCGGTAAAGCTGTTGAGATGGTTTCTATGCGTAAAGGTGAGATGCTAAGTATGGAAGCTAAAGGTGAGCGTATGATTTGCCAGTTTATGATTCCATCACGTGGTATCATTGGTTTACGTAATCAATTGCTTACAGCTACTGCTGGTGAAGCGATTATGGCACACCGTTTTAAAGAATACCAGCCTTATAAGGGTACAATTCCAGGGCGTATTAGTGGTTCTTTAGTTTCTATGGAAAACGGAAATGCAATTCCTTATTCTATCGACAAGTTACAGGATCGTGGTAAGTTCTTCGTATCTCCAGGTGAAGATATTTATGAAGGTCAGGTAATTGGTGAGAATTCACGTCAAGATGATATGAATATCAACATTACTAAAGCGAAGAAGCAGTCTAACGTACGTTCATCTGGTGCAGATGATAAAGCTAAGATTGTTCCTGCAATTAAATTCTCTCTTGAAGAAGCATTAGAATACATTCAGAAAGATGAGTATGTTGAGGTAACTCCTAACCACTTGCGTTTACGTAAAGTATGGTTAAATGAAAATGATCGTAAACGTAACAAGATTTAATCTTACGTTTTAATTTATATTTGAAAGCACTTCCTTACGGAAGTGCTTTTTTTTTTACTTTAGTTTTACTTAGACGCAACCATGTATATGATTTTGTATCTTGTTTATATAATCTAACAATCACTTTATGAATATTCTATACAAAATAGCATTATCCACATTAGCTTTAGGTTCTCTTAATAGTTGCTCAGAGTCTAATGATGATTTTCCTACAACTAGTGCAGAACTTCAGGTACAGGTAAATGATACTTTGCTAATAGCTTCGCGCGATACTGCTCCTGTTGAGGGTGGTCGAGAGGTTTCAGTGGCTCCAAAAAACGGTGAGGTTCTTGTAGATGCTTTTACTATAAAATATATTCCCGGTACTAATTTTAAAGGTGAAGATTATTTAGAAATCACAAATAAAGGCTCGATAGGAGATGGTAACTATTTTACCACCTCAGTAGAAAAATATTCAATAACTGTTGAATAAACAAGCTCTTAAAATAAAGTTGCAAAGCATCTCACAGAGATGCTTTTTTAATTTTTAAATGTATAGTGAACCCCCTTAGGGTGCTGTAGCTCCTTTCAAATTTTGTACTTTAGCCTGTCTTAAAACTTTAGGCTTGCCAATTTATACGATCATAAAATATACTGCTGCTTACAAATCGCGATGGGATCGTTTTGTAGCATCGCTTAATGGAACATACAAAGGTTCTAAAAACACCTCTTTTCTATTTCAGCGTGATTTTATGGAGTACCATAAAGATCGTTTTAGCGATTATAGCTTATTGGTTTATGAGGAGGATAAACTACTTGCGGTATTACCGGCTAACCAGTTAGACGATACCTTATATTCTCATCAGGGTCTTTCTTATGGAGGTCTTGTGCTTGATGCAGAAATTCGTTTGGAAACGGTAATAAATATATTTGAGCAAGTGCTTAAATTTTTAGCTCAAGGCGGAATACATAAACTTTATTTAAAGATTATGCCGCAATTTTACCAAGAGCTCCCCGCAGATGAACTCGATTATGTACTTTTCTTAACTGAAGCGCAATTAGTGAAGGTAGAAACCGCTGCAGTTATTGATTTACGCAACCCAATACCGTTTCACAATTCACGTAAGGACGGTATTAGAAAAGCAAGTAATTCTAATTTGAGTATAATTGAAACTCGAGATTTTTCTGCATTTTGGAACACTATTTTAATTCCAAATCTTCAGTTGCGTCACGATACTTCACCAGTGCATACACTAGATGAAATTAGTACACTTGCCAATAAATTTCCTTACGCTATCAGACAGTTTAATGTTATAAACGCTACAAACGAATGTGTTGCGGGAGCCACAATTTTTGAAACGGCTACAGTTGCTCACGTGCAATATATCTCGGCAAACGAAGACCGTCAAAAGCTAGGAAGTTTAGACTTTCTCTTTGATCATCTTATTCATTCTGTTTTTGAGGATAAATACTATTTTGATTTTGGTACTTCAAATGAAGAGGCGGGTAGAAAACTCAATGGCGGTCTTCAATTCTGGAAGGAGGGCTTTGGAGCTCGCACCCGTGTTCAGCGGACGTATGTGGTTTCTACTTCAAATCACAACTTACTTAAAGAGGTTGTTGTATGATTCCGTTTCTAGATTTGAAGAAAGTAAATGCTCCTTATCACAATGAGTTTAAAGCTTGTTTTGCTACTTTTTTAGAAACCGAAAATTATATATTAGGAGATTCTGTTTTAGAATTTGAAAAAGCCTTCGCTTCGTATTGTCAGGTTCCTTTTGCTATAGGAACAGGAAACGGACTTGATGCTTTAAGACTCATTTTTGAAGGTCTTAAAATACAGAAAAAGCTAAACGTTGGTGACGAAGTTTTAGTAGCTGCTAATTCATATACAGCTACCGTTTTGGCAATTATTCAGGCAGGTTTGAAGCCTGTATTTGTTGAAGTTGAAACACAGTTTTTTAATATTGATTTAAATAAAATACCACCCGTATCAAAAACGGTTAAGGCAGTTGTAGTAACGCATTTATACGGACAAATGCAGCCTGTACGTCAGATTCTTGCTTTTGCAGAAGCTCATAATTTAATATTGGTAGAAGATGCGAGTCAGTCCCACGGAGCAAAATTAAATGGCAAGTATTCCGGGAGTTTTGGAATTGCAGCTGCTTTTAGTTGTTATCCAACAAAAAATTTAGGTGCTCTGGGAGATGCAGGAATTAGCATTACATCAGATCCGCATTTGGCTGAATTAGTATTAAAATTGAGAAACTATGGAAGGAGTTCTCTTAATTCGAATGAATATTTAGGCTTTAATTCAAGATTAGATACAGTACAGGCGCAATTTTTAAATCTTAAATTAAAAGATTTAGAAAACTGCAATAATAAACGTATAGCTATAGCTACACGGTATTTACATGAAATTAAAAACCCTCATATCGAACTGCCCTATTGGGATTATTCTCAAAGCCACGTTTTTTATGTATTTGTAGTAAGAGTAAAAAACAGAACTTCATTTATTTCTCATTTAAACAAATTGGATATCGGTTATGCGATTCATTATCCTGTAGTTGCTTACAAACAACCTGCGCTAAAATCGTATTCAAATTTAAAATTTGAGATTGCAGAGCAACTAGCCGATACGTGTATAAGTATTCCATTAAATACCTCATTAAGTCAACGCGATATAACCTTAATTATAGCTGCTTTAAACGCATATGAAGTTTAGGTTTTTAAGTCGGTTACTCACGCAAAATACATTGCTAAGAGTAAGTTCCTTTAACAGCCTCGGAATTATAATCCGTGTAGGTTGCGGATTAATCATGTCAAAACTTATCGCTTTTTATTTAGGTGCTTCGGGTATGGCAGTTTTAGGAGATCTTCGCAACTTTCTCAATTCGGTACAAAGTATTGGACAGTTAGGTTTCAGTAATGGAGTTATTAAATATGTCGCCGAGCATAAAGAAGATAATAACCAGTTAAGAATTAGTATTTCCACAGCATTGAAAACGAGTTTAATCGCTTCTATACTTGTTGGGATTTTACTTGTAGTATATGCAGTAGAACTGGATAAGTATGTGTTTAATAACACGTATAACTACGCTACAATTATAAAGCTTGTAGGTGTTGGGTTACCCTTATTATCCTTAAATGCACTTGTACTAAATATTATAAATGGCTTAGGTAAGTATAGGCAAGTAATTTATATAAATGTGATTACTAATCTGCTTGGAGTTTGCCTATCTGCTGTTCTAATTATCAAGTATAATCTATTTGGAGCGTTGTTGGCAATTGTAGTTTCCGGGATTATAAGTCTAATTATTGCTGGTTTATTTTTGCTCAAAAAGGCAAGTAACTTAAAACTAATTTTTACTGAAAAAATCGATTTCCGCATCTTAAAAAAGTTTTCTGCGTACGGAGTAATGACTTTATTTTCAGCGGTTACATCACCCTGGATTTATATGGGTATTCGTAAAACGATAATCGAAGTAGACGGTATTCAAAAAGCCGGTTACTGGGACGCAATGCTTAGGTTGTCTGATTATTATATGATGTTTGCAACGACATTAATGACACTCTATGTACTCCCAAAATTATCTGAAATAAAAACGAATAAAGATTTTAGGATTGAAATTTTCAACTTTTATAAAACTATTTTACCAGTATTCGGGATAGGTTTAATCATCATATACATCTTTAAAACACTTCTAATTAAAATTGTCTTTAATACTTCATTTCTTGAGATGCAATCAATATTCATATGGCAACTTTCAGGGGACTTTTTTAAAGTAGCAAGTCTGGTTATTGCTTATCAGCTTTTAGCTAAAAATAGATTTTGGACATTTATAATCACACAAATTATATCACTAAGTATAATCTATATTACCAGTACGCAATTAATAGGAACGTATGGTTTTGTAGGTGCGTCAATGGGACATTTAATAAGCTATGTCCTTTATTTGATTCTCTTACTATTTATTTTTAGAAAAGCTTTGTTTAGAAGGTCTTCATTAATTTAAGTGCTTATATCTAAAGATAACCACGCGTTAATATACTGCTGCGCAATCTTTTTACAATCGTGATTATCCTCTATAAATTTTCGGGCATTTTTTCCTATTTCCCTTATTAATTCTGGGTTGCATATTAAATTTTCTAAATCTGCGGCAATTTTATCCGCATCAGGTATAGTATGTATAGCAACACTGTTCAGCGGCAGATTGTAGTGCTTGGTAAACAATGATCCGGCGCCAGTAAATACTACTTTGCCTTGCGCCATTGCCTCCAGAGCATTATAACCCTGGTCTTGCGCATAGGTTTGGTCTAAAAGTATATGGGCTTCATTATAGGACTTCAAATATTCGGAATAAGGCAAATTAGAAGCCGAAATTATTTTTACACGATCGGGAAATTTCTCTTTAATTTTTAGCAGCGCCTGCTCAAAATGATCATTCCCTTTTTTATAATAATTAACCTCGTTAATACCGTGAAATATGACACGTTTATCTGTTGTTGCAGGTAGTGAATCCTCAAATTTTTCCAGTTGGATAGGATTGGGAATTAACCCATAATAGTCGGGGACATTTAAGTACGCCGGGTGATAATCGAGATCAGAACTTATTATTAAATCTTTTTGTAGAAAAACAAAGTCGTGATATTTTTTGTGGTCGTTAGAAATATATCGCTCACTATACGGAAATTCTATATCGGGATTTTGAAGAATGGGATGATGCGGTAGCTTATTTATATAACTTAAGGAGATATAATCATCACCACAGGCCAATATGACAAATCTTTTCGTGAGTGAGCGTAATCTCTTTATGATATTTCGCTCTATGAAATAGGGCGTTTTAATAGGGTATTCATTGATTAATTGGATTACATCGTAGGGTTTTTGATCTACCAGAAAATCAAGACACCTATAGCCAATTTCAAGCGTGGCAATATCTAATTGAGTTAATCTAAATAGGGCTTTTCTGTAAAAATTAAGAAGAGAATAACCTGTTACATATTTTGCTTTCAGTTTAACATCTGAGGGATAATTCTTAAAAGCATCTCCGGTACTCATCAAAGTTACCTCGTGACCTAAATGCTGTAGTCCCGCTTTAAGACTATTATGTAAATTGCTGTATTCACCTACAAGCAGAATTCTCATTATTTGCGTTATTTTTAGCTCGAAAAGATACACATTCTCTGAAACCAAAGCTTAAAAATATATGTATTCTCACGGAGTCTCTGGCAGGAGGAGGCGCAGAGCGTTCTGCAGCATTACTGTCTACTACATTAAATAATCTGGGGTACAATATACATCTCTGTACGATCACAGATAATATAGGATACGCGTATAGCGGAGACCTATTGAATTTAGGCTTACTGAAGAATAAAAGAAATGATGTATTTAATAAATTAAAACGACTTAGATATTTCAAAAAATACCTAAAACAAAATGAAATTCAGATAGTTCTGGATTTTAGAATGCGACAAAGTTTTTTTAAAGAATTGCTTATTCAGCAGATTTTATATCCAGATATTTTGCCAGTTTATATGGTGAGAAGTTCATTTATAGACTATTATTTTCCGAAGAATAATTTGTTATCCAAGATCCTTTTCAAAAATGAAAAATTGGTCGTTCTCACAGAGGCTACGCGTCAAGTGCTTAAGGATATTTACAGATTTGATGCTATCCACGTTATTCCTAATAGTATTGATGTAAATAGTTACGCGAAGAACTATCCTATGCCAGCAGGAATCGATTCTAAATTTATAGTCGCTTCCGGAAGACTCGAACGCGGTGTCAAGCAATTTGATAAATTGATAACTGCCTATTCTCAAAGTAAATTATCTCACTTAAAAATTGATTTAGTGATTCTGGGACAAGGTGAGATGCTTACCGAACTTCAGCAATTAGTAAAATCCCTTAATCTGGAGAATAATGTGAAATTTGCAGGTTTTATTGAATCGCCCGAAGCATTTGTGTCTAATGCATTGTTCACCGTTTTATGCAGTGCTTATGAAGGTTTTCCACGAGTTATTCTAGAAAGCTTAGCCTGCGGGACACCGGTTGTTGCGACAGACTGTCCCACAGGTCCTGCTGAACTTATAGACGGCACAAATGGAATTCTCGTTCCACATCAGGATTTTGAAGCGCTTACAGCAGCTATGAATTCGCTCGCCGAAAATGAATTACTTCGTACACAATTAAAAGCCGCTTCTAAAGACAGTATTCGTAAATTTGATACTGCAACAGTTAGTAAAGACTGGCAGCAGTATCTTGAGCATAGTTATGAGCACTCCTAAACGTATTGTATTACCTAAAATCGAAGATCGACGCGGAAACCTATCGGTTATAGAAGAAGATTCGCTTCCTTTTAAATTTAAACGGGTATATTATTTATATGATGTCCCTAGTGGCGCTTCCCGTGGTGGTCATGCACATCGCAAACAATCTGCTTTGCTTATTGCATTATCTGGAAGTTTTGATGTAAAAATTAAAAACGGAATAAGCGTTGAGATTTTCACACTTAATAAGCCCAATGAAGGTCTACTAATCCCAAATGGTTATTGGAGGGAGTTGGATAATTTTTCGAGTGGAGGTATTTGTTTGGTTTTAGCCAGTGGCGCTTTTGAAGAAGAAGATTATATACGAGATTATAAAGAGTACTTGAAATTTAAAAGGTCGTAATTCGCTTTCCTTTATCAAGCAAAATTTGCTTTACAAATCGTAAAGATTGTAGTAGCCATTTTGGAGCTTTAATTAAAAAGCGTTGCTTGTAATTGAGTAATTCTAAATCAATATTTTTATAGACTTCGTTATATTTAGAATGTGCAGCTTCAATTTTATAGTAATTGCTGAGGTAGTAATACTGTAAATTTATATACCTCCTCAAAGATTGATGGTTAGGATTTTCCAGCTTGTATTTTAAAAATTCTGGAGCTTTCTTAGAACTTAGAGAACTTCTTGTAATTTGATTTTCACTTTCTGATCGGTAATAACACGAAGGTTTATTATAATAAGCGAGCTGAAAATTTAAGTTTGCTCGTATAAAAAAATCAGTATCCTCTGCGTAGGTGATTTGGGTGTTAAAGCCTCCTATTTGATCAATAATTTCCTTTTTAAATGCAAAACTACTGGGTGTAATAAAAGGTTGATACAAACTACTTTCAAAAAAATCCTGGACTATAAATTTGGATGGGGTTGATGGTAGGTTAGTTTTTGGTTTTAGGGATTTTCCATTTTTAAAAAATTCTAAATAGGCAGTAGCGTATATTTTAGCTTCAGGAAAATCTGTTACCAATTCTATAATTTGCGCAAGGTGTGTGGGCAACCACAAGTCATCTGCATCAAGCAGACAAATAATTTCAGAATTTGCAAATTTAATTCCAGTGTTCCTGGCATTCGAAAGTCCGTGATTGGATTGATGAATTATTCGGGTATTTTTTTTGTCGATTATTTTTTCTACGTAGTGTGCGCTTAAATCTGTGGAACCATCATTAATTATAAGTACTTCATAATTGGTATAGGTCTGCGCATAAACAGATTTTAAGGTATCACAGATATAATTCTGTTTATTATATAGCGGGATTACAACGGTGATTCTAGGCATTGTCCTGCTTGATTTTTAAAAAATAATACAACCGGTACGAATCAAAAAGTTTTAAAGAAGGCCTTGGAGAGCATAGATTTTTTTCGGCTCTCTTTAGTACACGCTCAAACAATTTCAGAAATCCTCTCGACAATCCCGATTTTTGCATCCTACGTGCAATGCGTTGTATGGGTCTGTAAGTCTCAGAAATTAAGTTTTGCTTCTCAAGATGCGCTAGAGTTCGCAAACCTTCATATGTTTTTTGCAGATAGACTTCAGAATCTTCGATACCAAGATGTATCACAGAATTCTCAATATGCAGAATAGTTACTTCCTTTTTTTTTAATCTATACGTAAGTAAAATATCTAGTCCATAACTATTGTGAACAGGTATTTTTAAGCTTAAATACAGGTCTTTTTTGATAAAGAGAGCAGCTGGAGTAATGGAGAGGTGAGGCTGCTTTCTACGGATTTCTAACGATCTGTCTTCTCGCTTTATACCATAAATATACCGTAGCATTTTTTGTGGTTCAGGAGGTGTTTGTTCATATTGAATACCTCCAAATATTACCGAAGCTTGTTTATGGTTGTCTATGATATTTTTTAAAAATTGGGGAGAAGCCGGTAATACATCTGCATCTAAAAATAAAAGAAGCTCATAAGCGGCCCTTTTTGCAAGCCACTCACTTGTAGCCGTTCGGCCTTTGTTTGCTTTGGATTTTATATAGGTGCAGTTTTTAAGCTCCCATAAAAATTCATTAGCATCAAGTGTTTCAGAAGCGGTAGAGGCGTCATCTATCACAATTATCTCATAAGCGATAGTCAATGCTTCAGCCATTTTAGAAATGCTGGAAACCAACTCAAAAACAGATGTATTGTAAACAGGTATGAGTATAGATAGCATACCTACAAGATAGCTTTAAATGGTCTTTTGTACGACTTCAAAAATTTTATTTCCGTCGCACTTAAGAGTTTTAGAAGGGTATTTTAAAAGCAAAGCATAATCGTGAGTTGCCATAAGGATTGTATTTCCATTCTTGTTGATTTCCTGCAAAACACCCATAACTTCTACAGAGGTCTGCGGATCAAGATTTCCGGTAGGCTCATCGGCTAATATGAGTTCGGGATCATTTAATAAAGCACGAGCAATAGCCACACGTTGTTGCTCTCCACCAGAAAGCTGATAAGGAAATTTAAAACCTTTAGTTTTCATTCCTACTTTGTCTAAAACTTCATCAATTTTAGAATCCATTTCGGTTTGGTTTTTCCATCCTGTAGCTTTCAGAACAAATTTCAAATTTTCTTTTACCGTACGGTCATTCAGCAATTTAAAATCTTGAAAAACTACACCCAGTTTTCTGCGTAAAAAAGGGATTTGCTTTTCTTTTAATGTAACAAGATCAAAATCTACAATCGTTCCTTCGCCTTGCTGAAGTGGTAAATCTCCATAAAGAGTTTTCATAAAACTACTTTTCCCACTTCCGGTTTTACCTATGAGGTAAACAAATTCACCTTTGTTAATAGATAGACTTATATCTGAAAGAATAAGACTTTCTCTTTGAAAAATTGATGCATTTTTAAGTTGCAGTACCGGTGTTGACATAAATAGCAATAAATAAAACCCACAACTCGTGGTGATTAATTGGTTTTACAAGTGGTAATTAAAACAGACTTTGCATCGTAAACCGCAATTGTTAATGAGGTCATTGTTCTAAATGCGTGTTGTAAACCGAAATCAAAAGTACAATAACTATTTGATTTGATTACAGTAGTTGCCACAGCAAAGTGTTGTTGAAAACTATAAGAAAATAAGCACGTAAAGTTCTTTTGAAGAACTGTACTCTATATATAATTATCCTAGTTTTGTAGCGTTACTCATTATAGTCGCATAATTCAGGTAATGCTGATATATCGCTACTAGCTGAAATTAAACACAACCATTTTATGATTAAGAAATATGTACTTCTGGCATTAATAACGCTGGTTACGTTACCCGCAGTCACTGCACAGCAGTCTGAGGCATTTACAAGTGAACTTGCTAAGTATAATAAGGCTTTAACCCTGTACAATAGCAAACAATATCTGGCTGCTCAGGCTCTTTTTGGAGAAATTAAGCAAGAAACCACAGACCCTACCATTGAGGGAGATTGTGCGTATTATATCGCTAATGCAGCCGTAAGACTCAATCAAAGTGGAGCAGATGCCTCTATGGAGAAATTTGTTGAAAATTATCCTACCAGCACAAAACGCAATGCTGCATATTTTGATGTAGCCGAATATTATTTTGAAAATGGGAAATACGCAGCATCTAAACGCTGGTACGAGCAGGTAGATCTAGATCGTCTTAGTTATGTAGAATTAGAGCGTTTTAACTTTAATATGGGTTATGTTCATTTAAAAACAAATAGCCCAGAAGAAGCTAAAGAGTATTTTAGTCGTGTACGTAATTCTACAAAATATGGACCTCAGGCAAAGTATTATGAAGGGTTTATGGCTTATGAAAATGATGACTATGAAGAGGCAAGTCAGCTGTTTGAACAAGTAGAAGCAGAAGAAGGTACCCGGGAAGACTTGAGTTATTTTAAGGCAGATTTAAATTTTAAGCAAGGTAATTTTGAAGAGGCAATACGTTTAGCAAAAGAGCAGTTGCCAAGTGCTACCCGCATCGATGCTTCAGAATTAAATAAGATTATAGGGGAGAGCTATTTTAACCTAGGGAACTATTCCGAAGCACTTCCTTACTTAAAAGAATACAAGGGTAAACGTGGTCGCTGGTCAAATACAGATTATTATCAGTTAGGTTATGCTTATTATAAGCAAGGTGATTTTGAAAGTGCCATAGGAGAGTTCAATAAAATTGTAGATGGTAAAAATAGCGTTGCGCAAAATGCATATTACCATCTTGCTGATGCCTATTTACAAACAAATCGTAAGCAAGAAGCACTTAACGCTTTTCGTAATGCGTATCAAATGGATTTTGTTCCAAAAATTAAAGAAGATAGCGGACTTAACTATGCCAAGTTAAGTTATGAAATAGGTAATGCTTATGAACCGGCGCCGCAAGCGATAGGTAACTATCTGGAGGCTTACCCAAATACTACAGAGCGTCAGACTTTAGAGTCTCTTTTAATCGATTCTTATATCACTTCTAAAAATTATGAAGGTGCGATGGAGTTGATTGAAAATAATCGCAATTTTCAAGATAAAGAAGCCTATCAAAAAGTTGCTTTTTACCGCGGTATAGAATTATTTAATGATGGCAATTACAGTGAAGCAATAACCAATTTTGAAAAATCTTTAAAAGATCCGCGTACTGCAAGTTTTACGGCCCGTGCACTGTACTGGAAGGCAGAGAGTGAGTACACATTAAATAATATTGATGATGCGCTGCTAACTTTTAAGCAATTTGAACAAAGTAATGCTGCTAGTTCCTTACCAGAATACAAAGACCTTGGTTACAACCTGGGCTATGCCTACTTTAAAAAGAAAAATTATGATCAAGCGATTAAGTATTTTGAGAATTATATAAAATCTGGATCAACAGATAGTGGTCGCAAAGTAGATGCTTATATGCGCCTTGGAGACAGCTATTTTATAAGTAGTAAATATTGGCCGGCTATGGAAGCGTACAATGCTGCAATAGAAATGCCGGGTGGTGATCGTGATTATGCAACTTTTCAAAAAGCCATTAGTTATGGTTTTGTAGATCGTAATCCTCAAAAAATTGAAGCACTTACTAGTTTTACATCTCAATTTCCAAAATCAAGTTACCGCGATGATGCATTATATGAGTTAGGAAATACTTATGTAGCAACCGGTAATAATGAAAAAGGAATTGAAGCTTATGACAGACTGGTACGCGAAATACCTAAAAGTAAGTTTGCCGCTAAAGCACAGCTTAAAAAAGCACTTATTTATGACAATACAGACCGTAGCAGCCAAGCGCTAACATTATTTAAAAAGGTGGCGCAGGATTTCCCGGGAACACCAGAAGGAGTTCAGGCTGTTGCTTCGGCAAAACTTATCTATATAGATATGGGACAGGTTGAAGAATATGGGCGCTGGGCTAATGGACTGGATTATATTTCTGTAGAAGATTCAGAATTAGATGATGCAGCTTTTTCTTCGGCAGAAAAGCAATTTGTAAATAGCAATAATGCCGTTGCAATACAAAATTTTGAAAAATACTTAAGAGAGTATCCAAACGGACAACGTGCTATGGAAGCTCATTTCTATTTAGGTCAGTTGTATTTTGGAAAAGACGAATTTGCTAAAACAATTCCTCATTATAAGTATGTAATAGACAAAGAGCGTAGCGAGTTTACAGAGCAAGCGCTGGCACGTTTAGGACAGGTTTATTTAAGTGAGCGTAATTATGCAGCAGCTGTGCCTGTACTCCAGCGTTTAGAAAATGAATCAGACATTCCTCAAAACACCATCTTTGCTCAAAGTAACTTGATGAAGTCGCATTATGAGCTTAAAGATTATGTGCAGTCTGTGTCTTATGCAGAGAAAGTTTTATCAAATTCTAAGATTGATAATAAGGTTAAAAGTGATGCTCAAGTTATTATTGCACGCAGTGCGATGAAGACTAATAATGAGAGTCGTGCTGCTGAGGCTTATGCTCAAGTTTTAAAAATAGCAACCGGTGAGCTAGCCGCTGAAGCTTTGTACTATGATGCCTTCTTTAAAAATAAGAAAGCAGACTATAAAGGGTCTAACGTTCAGGTTCAGAAATTAGCTAAAGATTATAGTGGCTATAAAGAATATGGTGCAAAAGGTCTTGTATTAATGGCTAAGAACTTCTATGAACTAGGAGATGCTTACCAGGCGACCTACATTTTAGATAGTGTGATTAAAAATTTTACTACCTATCAAGATGTTGTGGCAGAAGCAAAACAAGAATTAGCACGTATTAAAGCTACAGAGTCTAAAACCAATTCATCTCTAGGAGATAATTAAATTCAGCATAAAAGATCCTTGTTGAATCAATTTAATTAGAACAATCAATCATGATTAGAAATATAAAATCAATTTTCACTTTAAGTTTAATTCTGGGAGCAGCAAGCTTTGCGCAGGCTCAGGATAAAGATAATTTAGGGACCGAAGTCGTAAATGTTGTTAAGCCTTACACTCCAGAAATAGGTGATGCCTTTAAAATTAAAGCTACACCAGCATTAAACGACTCTGTAAATACGGCTAAGAAAAAAGTTACCTACGGTATATTCAGCGTACCCGTAGCTTCAACATTTGCTCCTGCAAAAGGTAAGGCTACAGCAGTAAAGAAAGCCAAACCTATAAAGTTATATGATAACTATGTGACACTAGGTTTTGGTACATACACCAGTGCGCTTGCAGAAATGTATACCAATTTTGAGATCGACAGAAACTCAAATTTTGGGATCTATCTAAATCATAATTCGTCTCAGGGAGGAATCGAAGATGTGGTTCTTGATGACAAATTCTATGATACAGACTTAAATTTAAACTACAGTTCTCGTACAAACAACTTTAACTGGCGTACAGATTTAGATCTAGGACATCAATTATATAATTGGTATGGTTTGGATGCTCAAGTTGCGCAAACCCAGTCTATAGTTCAATTTATAGACCCTTCTCATAGTTTTTATAATGCGGGATTAAGTGGTTCTATAGAATTTAATGAAGGATTTTTTGAAGGCGCTTCTGCTGAGGTAGGTTATTTTGGAGACTCTTTTGAATCTAGTGAAATACGTGCGGTTGTGGCACCAGATTTTATGGTTCCTATTGCTAAGCAGAAACTAAGTTTAGATTTGAAATTAGATTATGTAAACGGAAGCTTCGACCGAAACTTTGATATTGATGAATCTCTTGAGTACAGCCATTTAATCGTAGGAGCAAATCCAAGTATTCAGATATTAAAAGAAGATCTTACTTTAGACCTTGGGGTAAATGTTGCAGCAGATTTTGATCCTAATGCTTCTAAAACTGATGTAAAAGTTTATCCTAGTGTTCGTGCTTCATACCGCCTTGTTGATGAATACTTTATTATGTATGGTGGTCTAGAAGGAGACCTTAAGCAAAATACCTATCAAGATCTGGCAACAGAAAATCCATTCGTATCACCTACCTTAGATACAATTTCTCCTACAGATCAGAAATTTGATTTATATGCGGGAATAAAAGGGAAACTAAGTAGCGCTATGAGTTATAATTTAAGAGCCAGCTACTTGTCTCAGGATAATAGACTTTTAATTAAAAACAACCCAAGATCACCAGATGCGGCCAATGCTTCGGCTGCGGAAGGTTATCAGTTTGGAAATTCATTTGGGATTGTAAATGATGATTTACGTACGCTTTCGTTATTTGGAGAACTAAACTTTGATGTAAACAGCAATTTAAAAATGCGAGTTAACGGGGAAGTTTTTAGCTATGAGACCGAATTATCAGAAGAGGCTTGGAATTTACCCGATTTTAAAGCATCGTTTTTTGCAGACTACCAGATCGATAAAAACTGGTTTGCGGGGATTACGCTATTCTACGTAGGGGAGCGTAAAGATCAAGAGAGTGTTATGACAAACACAGTACAAAATACTCTTGCGGTTGAAACTCTAGAAAGTTATTTTGATGCAAACGCACACGTGGGATACCGCTTTAATGATCAACTATCATTTTTTGCACGTGTAAATAATGCTTTAGGAAATAATTACGAACGCTATATTAATTATCCTGTACAAGGAATACAAGGTATGGCCGGTGCAACTTACCGATTTGACTGGTAGTATTTACACAGTATTTACACAGTATTTAAAACAAAAAAATCTCCTCAACAGGGAGATTTTTTTGTTTTAAAATATGTCTAGTTAATTTGTACTTTCGCTGAAAATTTAATGTTATGCGTATTTTGCTGTTAGGCTTATTAAGTCTGTTTTTTGTAATTAGTTGTAAAAATGAAACTGCTAATAAAGAGGAAGTTGATTTACTGGTAATCAATGCTCAGGTTTATACCGTAGATTCAGAATTTTCTAAAGCACAAGCATTTGCTGTGCGTGATGGAAAATTTATAGCTGTAGGAGCCACAGATTCACTACTAGCAAAATACACAGCAAAAGAAACTTTAGATGCTAAAGGAAAAACTATACTACCTGGATTAATTGATGCGCATTGCCACTTTTTTAGATTTGGGCAATCGTTACAAAATGTTGACCTCGTAGGCACAGAGAGCTTTGATGAGGTTGTAGAACGTGTTGTTGCTTTTCAAAAGGAAAATCCTTCAGAATTTATTTATGGTAGAGGCTGGGATCAAAATGACTGGGAGCTAAAAGAGTTTCCAAACAAAGCAAAGCTAGATTCATTATTTCCAGATACACCAGTTGCACTTCAGCGTATAGATGGTCACGCACTCTTAGTAAATCAAAAAGCACTTGATCTGGCAAATATTAATGCATCTACAAAAACTGAAGGTGGAGAAATAATGCGTGAAGGCAATCGTCTTACCGGTATTCTCATCGACAATCCTATGGATTTGATTACAGCGATTATGCCGCAAATGACACGTGATCTAAAAGTGAAAGCTTTACAAGATGCGCAGCAATACTGTTTTGATTATGGGTTGACCACGGTAAATGATGCGGGTCTGGATAAAAATACGATTCTGCTTATAGATAGCTTACAGCAAGCTGGTGGTCTGGATATGCGTATGTATGCGATGATAAGTAACACGCCTGAGGATGTAGATTATTTTCTAAATAGTGGCATTCTAAAAACAGATAAAATGAATGTACGCTCTGTAAAAGTTTATGGCGATGGTGCTTTAGGATCTCGTGGAGCTGCTTTAAGATTACCGTATTCTGATCGTGCAGATCATTATGGTGCTCTAGTGACACCGGTAGATAGTATGTACAATCTTGCGCAGAAACTGGCGAAAACTAATTTTCAAATGAATACGCACGCGATTGGAGATTCTGCAAATACTGTGATTTTAAAAGCCTATACCGAAGCTTTAAAAGGACAATCTGATAAGCGCTGGAAGATTGAACATGCACAGATAATAGCACAGGAGGACTTTGATTATTTTGATGATAATATTATTCCATCTGTACAACCTACTCACGCCACCAGTGATATGTATTGGGCAAAAGATAGATTAGGAGAACGCAGAATGAAAGGAGCTTATGCTTACAAAAAGCTACTTCAAGAGTCTGGCGTAATAGCACTCGGAACTGATTTCCCTGTAGAACAGGTAAGTCCGTTTTACACATTTTACGCTGCTGTAGCGCGTAAAGATTTAAAGCAGTATCCTGAGAATGGTTTTCAAATGAAGGATGCTTTAACACGTGAAGAAACGTTACGTGGGATGACAATCTGGGCAGCCTTTTCTAATTTTGAAGAGCAAGAAAAAGGAAGTATTGAAGTGGGTAAGTTTGCAGATTTTATTCTTATGGATGAAGATATTATGACTGTTGCCGAAGATTTAATTCCGAATCTAAAAGTAAACCAGACGTGGTTAGGCGGTAAAAAGGTAAAATAATAGATTATAAATGAAATTAAAATAAAAGCACCCTTTTGATAATCAAAAGGGTGCTTTTATTTTAAAGCTATGCGACAGGCTAAATAAGTTTATTATGAGTTTTGTTGACGTAGTATTTTAAAACAAAATACACACAGGAGCAGGAGCATTTACTTGAGCAACATAAGTAAGTAAACCGGTTTCTGAATCTCTTTTGTAAGAAACAAGGTTGTTACCATTTTGATTGGCCGCAACAATAAATTTCTCGTCTGGTGTAATCTGAAAATTACGTGGGTCTTTACCTCGTGTTGGTTCGTTTGCTAAAAGCTTTAAGCTGCCATCTTCTAATACCTCAAGAATTGCGATGCTATCGTGACCACGATTAGAAGCATAGATAAACTTCCCATCTTGAGAGATATGAATATCTGCCGCTTTAGAAAAATCTTTAAAGTCACCTGGAAGAATACTGGTGTTGTTTAAAATCGTATAATTTCCATCTTTATTCTCAATTTGGCTTATAGTATTATTGAGTTCATTAAGAACATACACGTAATTTTTCGTTGGGTGAAATACTAAATGTCGAGGACCTGCTCCCGGTTCAAAATCTAATTTCTGAGTAGGGTTGGGGTCGAGTTTATTAGTTTCGGTAATAATTGAAGAAAACCATAATTGATTAGTTCCTAAATCTACAGATATGATTCCGCTACCATCTGGAACAAACCAAGCCGAGTGTGCGTGTGGGCCTTCCTGACGGTCTGTAGTTCCTTTGCCTTTATGTTGCTCCAGATCTAGTAATTCACTTAAATTGCCGTCTTCATTCAGTTTTAATAAACCTACATTGCCACCGCTATAATTAGCTACTAAAACATAATCTTGATTGTTTGTAGTTACGTAACAAGGATGCGCTCCACCGGTATTACTTGAATTTATTTGTACCAGCGTATCGCCGTTAACCTGAAATGATTCTATTGTGCCGGGGTCATTTTCATTAACGGCCAGCAAAATATCTTTATTCTTATTAAATGCAAGAAATGATGGGTTTGCGGCTTCGGCTGCCAGAACAGGCTCGGTAAAGCTACCATCTTCTTTTAATGCTAATTTATAGATGCCTTTGCTCGCTCCATCAGTATACGTGCCAATGTAAAACGAGGTGTCTTTGTTTTCGCTTGTTGTGGATTGAGTCATGGAAGTTTCGGTTTTTGTTTCGGTATTTTTACAAGATATAATGCTGAACAAACTCAAAGCAAATACTATTGTTTTCATATAAATGGGATATTTCCGGTTTGATTTTCCGCTTATGCGAAATCTAAAATTACTGTATTTCTTTAGCCTTAAACAGCAGTAAAAAAAGCAAAAAAAATCCCAATACAGGTATCGGGATTTAAAAGTTATGCAAATTATTCTGCGTTATTGGGATACCAGTCTAGCATAATCACTTCGCTGTCAATATCTGCAGCATCTACCAGGCTTTTAAATTTATCGGTATCGCTTAATCCATCCTGACCTCTAAAATGGTACGGATAAACTTGTTTAGGAGCAAAAGCAATCACACCATCTGCAGCACGTTCTACAGTCATAGTGTAAGGTAAATTCATACAAACAAAAGCTTTGTCGATATCTTTAAGATTGCGCATTTCTGGGATGTCTTCTGTATCGCCAGAGAAATAAACACGCATACCTTCTTTTTCAATAACGTACCCATTACCGCGGCCTTTAGTATGAAATTGTTTTGCTTCTTCTCTCAGGTTATACATAGGTATAGCAGTGAGCTCATAACCATCCCAAGATTTAGTTTCATCATTGGCAATAGGTGTTACTCTATTTTTAAGATCGGTTTTTAAAGCGTCTATTACAGCCTGAGGAGCAAAAATGGTAGTTGTAGAATCTGCGATAGCATTAAGAGTCTCTTCATTTAAGTGATCTCCGTGAATATCTGTTACCAGGATTATATTGGGTTTAGGTTGCCCTTCAAAAGCAGCTGCGCCTCCTACAGGATCTATGTAAAATACAGCATCGCCAAAATCAAATACAGCCGTTGCGTGTTCAATAGGAGTGATGTTAAATTCAGTTTCTACCGCAGTGGAATCTGTTGTTGCTGCCATCTCATCCATATCTGAGTTAGCATCTGATTTGTTTTCATTTTTACAACTAAATATTAATGTAGCTGTTAACACTGTGAGTACTAATTTTCTCATTTTCAGTTTTTTTAAATATTATTTAGTAAAGAAAGCAAGAAATAGGCAATAGTCTTACTAAAGAAATTGTAAAGCTTAAAGTTTAATCTGCATTTTTATATCTGCACGTAAATACGGATTAGGCTGCTCCAACGGAATTTCTTTAAAACCAAATTTATGGTATAGGTAAATGGCATTTTCAAGCTTTCTACTTGAGTATAGAATCAAGGAATCAAGACCTTTTTTCCTAGCAAAATCAATGGCAAACTGAAGTAATTGCTGACCTATTTTTTGACCTCTGTAATGAGAATCTACAGCCATTTTAGTTAATTCAAAAACACCATTTTCATCGGGCATTAGTGCCACAACACCCACTACGTTATCCTCTAATTTAGCAACTAGGATATCTCCGCCAGTGTTAATTATATATTTTACGGGGTTGCCTAATACGTTTTGGTCGTGTTGCTCTACGGTAAAAAACTGTTCTAGCCAGTGAATATTCAGCGCTTTAAATGCTGCAGCATATTCTGGTTTATACGTGTCAAAATTCACAAATAATTATTTTAATTAGACCGCAAAGCTATGACACCTGCCGGTAATATTAATAAGCAATCAAGCAGTATTTGCGAGGGTCAAATTCTCGTTTTTAAGGTTGGTTTTTGTAAATTAGATTTTTAATAAAAATTGAATCCATGACCAATTCTAAATACGGAAAAAATACAATATGTACACACGTGGGTGAAGTGGAAGATACCCAGTTTAAGGGAGCCATATCACCATTATATATGTCAACTTCTTACGCGTATGAAGATGTGGATGTAAAACGTTACCCGCGATATTTTAATACGCCTAATCAAGAAATGCTAGGAAAAAAAATAGCAGCTCTTGAAGGTACAGAAGCAGGGATGATTTTTGGTAGCGGTATGGCCGCTGTGAGCACAGCCTTGTTAGCATTTCTAAATGCCGGCGATCACATAGTTCTGCAAAAAACACTCTATGGCGGTACGTTTAATTTAGTCGAAGAGGAATTCTCAAAAATGGGAATAGAATATACATTTACTGAGGGTCTTGCCCGTGAGGATTTTGAAAACGCAATAAAATCAAACACAAAGGTTTTATATATTGAAACACCATCAAATCCGTTAATGACTATAACCGATATGCAAATGATTGCCGAGGTTGCAAAAGCTAAGGGAATAGTCACAATGATTGACAACACCTTTGCATCACCGGTAAATCAAAATCCGGCTGCCTATGGGATCGATATAATTTTGCATAGTGCTACTAAATATATGGGTGGGCATAGTGATATTCTAGCAGGAGCAGTAGCCGCATCTAATGCACATATGGAGCAAATTTGGCATAAAGCTAAAAATTTGGGCGGCAGCTTGAGCGACTTTAGTGTGTGGATGCTTGAACGCAGTTTGAAAACACTTGTTTTGCGCGTAAAACAACAAAATAAAAACGCTAAGAAGTTAGCGAAGTGGTTAGAAACTAATGGACATATTAAAGCAGTGTATTATCCAGGATTGAAATCTCATCCCGATTACGAATTAGCAAAATCACAAATGAGTGGTTTTGGAGGTATGCTTTCTTTTGAGTTAGCAGACGAATTAAATACAGCTACATTTTTACAAGAATTAAAATTAATAAAGCCTTCCATGAGTCTGGCAGGAGTAGAGTCTACCATTTTATCTCCCACACAAACCTCACACGCCCTATTAAGTGCAGAAGAGCGTAAGCATCAGGGAATAAATGACGGTTTGCTGCGGTTTTCTGTAGGTATTGAAGACAGGAAAGATCTAATTTCAGATTTAGAACAGGCACTTGAAAAAGTGGTGAAAGATAGTTTAAATTTCAGTATTTAAATTTTAAGAATGCGGGTTGGATTTTACAATAAGCAAGAAGTAGTTGTCTCAGAAATCAAATAACTAGATGATAACGTAGGAAGTTTGGCAGGTTTCAAAAAGAAGGTTAGTTTTTGATATCTGTTACGACTTAATGAAATTATAAAAGCAAACTTTTGAAATTAGATATATTAGCCATAGGTGCACATCCCGATGACGTAGAGTTGTCTTGTTCTGGTGTATTGGCAAAAGAAATTAGCCGCGGAAAGAAATGTGGTATTCTCGATCTTACGCGAGGTGAGTTAGGGACACGTGGCTCTGCAGAAATTAGAGATCAGGAGGCAGCTGCAGCTGCCGAAATTTTAGGGTTAAGCATTCGTGAGAATATAGCACTAGCAGATGGTTTTTTTGTAAATGATAAAGATTCGCAACTGCGTATCATTGAGATTTTAAGAAAATACCGACCTGAAATTGTATTGTGTAACGCTATAGATGATAGGCATATTGATCACGGTAAGGGAAGTAGGCTTACAAGTGATGCTTGCTTTTTAAGCGGATTAAAAAAGATTGAAACAACCTTAGACGGAAAATCTCAGGAAGCCTGGCGACCTAAACAAGTTTATCATTATATACAGTGGAAAAACTTGAAGCCTGACGTAGTAGTTGATATTAGCGGTTTTATGGATGTAAAAATGAAATCTGTACTTGCCTATAGATCTCAATTTTATGATCCTAACACTGGAGAAGACAATACACCCATTAGTAGTAAAAACTTTCAGGAAAGTATTAAATACAGAGCTCAGGATCTGGGAAGACTAATAGGGACAGAATATGCAGAGGGTTTTACAACAGAACGTTATCCCGCTGTGGACTCTATATTTGATTTGATTTAATTTTTTTACTATAATGTATTGCGCATATTAGGTATTTGCCTTACATTTGCACCCGCATAAATCGCTAGCGAATTATGTTTTTATATGGTGGTTGTAGCTCAGTTGGTTAGAGCGCCTGATTGTGGTTCAGGAGGTCGTCGGTTCGAGACCGATCTTCCACCCGGAAGTAAAAATCCTTGCAGAAATGCAGGGATTTTTTCGTTATAGTATATACCTAAAAAATGCATCACGAATACTTGCAGGTACTTCTGCTAATTTGTTACAACATCTTAAGCGTTAGATTTAAAAGATCTTTACTCCAATACTAATTAATTTCTGCATTTACACGCCCTTTTACCGGCATTTTTTGCGTTAGATTCGGTCCAGGTGGTTATACCTGATGTACATCTTGATAGTGCCGAATGGGATTTAGTAGGGTGGTAAATAGTACTCTTTCCGCATACATAAACTGTGGTATATGCTTCTGATCGCACATTCCCATTTGTACCGGTAAAACTTACCAAGAGACAAGTCGTAAATAAGAAGATTAAATTTTTAATTTTCATAGTAAGCTTAAGCGTTAATTCAACTTTTTAAATTCTTTTGCGTTCGTAAAATAAAGCACGTAAATAAAGCTAAATATTTTGAATACTAACTACTTAGTGACTAAAATAAGTAATCCTATTTTGAACAATTTTTTAGTTGATCCTTGCCATTTTCAGTTATGCTAAATCATTGAAAATTTAACTTCTTTAAAAAATTTAGTGGTTGCATTTTAATTATTCAGATACTCTAAGGTATTAACCATCTCAAACTTTGGACTTCGGTTTATGAATTCCCTTAAAAAAGCAGTATGTGCGGTTCCCATTATGATAAATACCCGATCTTCTTTAGTCATAGGAATTCTATTAAGATTAGTATAAATCTTCATATTTCTGTGATAGAACAATGCTGCATTATCGGCACCTTCAAAGCCGCTTTCTATACCCACATATAATAACTTATCTGCATTTGTTGTTATGGAGTAGTCGAGATAAACCGGTTCATTAATCAATTTAAATTTTTCTAATAAAGAGAGATTGTCAGAATTAGCTTCGCGTTTTGCCAAGGCAGGAAATTCTTTAAAAGGTTCATTTGTAAGTTGTAAATAGGTAGCAGGATCTACAGCGTTTTTTAAATCTGCACTGTTTTCAATAAAATCTCCTACGCTATAATTATATCCCATATAATTGTCAATACCATAAATTGAATCGACTTGACTTAGTCTTCCTATTTCAAAACCAATCATACTACTCTCTCCATATTTAGAATTTAGGTTTATGGGATTTTTGAGATATTCTTGATAAGCTGCGTTAATTTCAGTATTGTATTCGGGTAAATTCTCAATACATATTATAGTGGGTCTGAAACGCGCCAATAATTTAGAAATAGTTCTAATTTCTTGGTGTGCAGCTTCTGTACTTTCATCAAACTCCGTTTTATGTGCATCAGTAGTATCTCCAAAATGAAAACTACCAAGGTTTAGAACTTGAATTTTCTCACTTTCAGAAGTCTCCGTTTTCTCTTTATTCTTTTCTAAAGGTTTGTTTTCTGTACAACAGATAAATACAACGCATAAAAGAAATATCATTTGCTTCATATAATCAGATTTCACCATTTATAATAGTTTAATTCGCTGATTAATATACGCTTATTCTCGTTTGAAATTTTAAAACAATAGGAGGTAGATGTAAGTTGGAGAGGATAGTATAGCTTATCCTGATTGTGTAAGATTTTACTGTTTTCTTAAAACCTTTTGTTCGCTACAGAACAAAAAGCCTATCTTATTACTGGTGTATCTTAGCAAGGCTAAGAATGCGCTATTTTTTACTAAGGTCAAATCCAAGATTGAGCTGTATCATTAATGGCCAGACATTGCCGTTACCATTGGTATCAAAATAATATTGAGGGCCTATGTCAACTAACAAATGGAAATTTTCACCATATTTTCTTTGAATTCCCCAGGTAGGACCTACGGCAAAATCAAAATTTGAAGTACGCGATACATTTTCTGCTATAGAGTTTCCACGTGTTATAAATCGTAGCGCTACAAAATTTCCCGAATTGTTATCAATGGTTTTGTTTTTACTTATGCGCTTGTTTAGATTATAAAACCATTTTTGTTGTATATCTACAAACGGACTTATAATATATATAAATCCATTTCCGCCGTAAGTTAAATCGGGATAGCCACCATTGTAACCAATTCCTATAGCTGATGAAAATGTCGAATATTCCCCAGTAGGTAATTCTAATTCTATTGCTGGATTTAAAAAATTAACTCGCCAGACTTTTTCGGTATTAACGCTGATCGTTTCCTGCGCGTAAAATGTAGTAAAAGATAAAATAAGGAATAAACTGAGTAGTGATTTTTTCATATTGACAAATGCATATTTTAGCACGTTAGTGTATATGCAAAGTAAGTCATAACTCTAGAAAAAAAAATAAAATTGATTTTTCTGAAATATAAATATCACAAGCAGAAATATTTTAAACTTCTATACCTTCAGACAAGATCACAAACCTGTAAGAGACTTACTGGTGTTTCTCTTGTAGTAAATAGCTATGATATTTTTCAAGCCTTGTATTCGCATTACTATCTACCAGCAGAATGATTATCATCATACCTATTGTAGTAATCCCAATAGCTCTCCACAGTGGTTTATCTATAAAAATAATTAATAATGCTGCGGTAATAATTATTACAGGAATAACCTTAAAAACAATGGTTTTATATTCTGCCATCGATTTTTCGGTTCTTTTAATTTCTGAATCAATAAATGTGGATGAATTGCTTTTATAGGCAGTAGCGAAGCTGGTAATTCGAGATTTATTTGCGTAAAAAATACCAATACCTACTATTAATAATAAGGCTCCTGCGATCAACATAGGATAAATGTATGATTTGGCGAGTTCTGTTTTGCCAAGCTGCCAAAATCCTATGCTCGCCGAAATAAAAAGAACACCAAACGCTATAAAAAATCTGGACGAAAAAACTTCAGCTTTTGCCCACTCGATTGCTAATTTTAAAATTTCCATATTAATTCATTTTATATTTTTCTCTGTATTCGGTAGGACTAATACCTTCTTTCTTTTTAAATAATCTTGAGAAATATTGAGGATACTCAAACCCGAGTTCGTAAGCAACTTCAGCAATACTCTTGTGGGGTTTTAATAAAATATTTTTCGCCTCATTAATCAAATATAACTGTAGGTGTTCTGTTGAGGTTTTTCCTGTTTCATTCTTAAGTGTGTCACTAAGATAACGTTGCGAGACATTTAAATGCGCAGCCAATTCTTCTACACTGGGAATTCCTGTTGTTTGCAATTTACCAGCATCAAAATAAGTAGATAATTGACTATTAAATTTTTCAAGTAAACTGGTGGATAGTTCTTTTCTGTTTAAGAATTGCCTTTCATAAAACCGATTGGCATACTTTAAAAGAGTACTCAACTGAGAAATGATAATATCTTTGCTAAATTCATCTTGGTTATTGTGATATTCTATCTCAATATTTTCAACGATCATTTCTATTTGTCTTTCTTCTTTAGGCGATAGGTGTAATGCTTCATTAGCGGAGTAGGAAAAGAAACCATATTTTTTTATTTGCTGAACCAGTTCTGTACCTTTTATGAAATCTTCGTGAAAGTTTATTGAAAAGCCCTTTTGTTCAAATACAACGCTGTTATCCCACTGTAATACTTGCCGCGGAGCTAGAAAAATTAAAGCGCCATTCGTAAAATCATATTTGGTTCTTCCATAATTTAAATCACCGGTTACAATTTTCTTTAAACTTATCGAATAGCAATCATTTGTAATAGGAGGCGAACTCGCTTTAGGACAAGGTAGAAATCCATCGCCGCTGGCGGAAAATATGCTCAGCATAGGGTGTTCTGGACCCGGAAGTTCTAGGTAATCTAAGTAAGAAGATAAGGTCTTAAAGTGTTTCATTTAACTAATTTAAAGATTCCATTTAAACTGAGTTTCTTTTTCTGATACTGTCCAAAGTTTAATCGCTGTTGTTTTGTCTTGAGCGTGAGATTCTAAATCACAAGCACCTACAGGACCCGTCCATTGCATTCTGCCGGTAGGACCATAGTATTCTTTCTGATTTAAATTTTCTTCAGATTCAGTAGCACACATTATTTCCGGGTAAGCGCCTTTTTCTGCAGATTGAACTAGGGGTGTCATCGACATTAACCCAAATATAATTTTTGACTTTAGACTACCACTATTTTTAATTAGAGAAGTGGCAGAGGCACCTGGATGACAAACGTATATTTTCACGTCTCTTTGCGCCGCTGCCGTTTTATCTTGCAACTCATAGGCAAACAGCATTTGTGCTAACTTACTATGACAATACGTATTATTGGGATGGTAATTTTTATCCCAGTTCATATCATCAAATTGTATTGTTTTAATTCCCATTTTGTATCCTTCGCTAGCCACAACTACTATACGACCTTTAGATTGATCTAATAAATCATAAAGCAAGCCGCACAACAGAAAATGCCCGTAGTGATTTACACCTAACTGACTTTCAAAACCGTCTTTTGTGAATTTTTGAGTAGGTACTTGCGCAATAGCTGCATTGCAAATAAGAGCATCAATTTTATGAAACTCACTCTTAACTTGTGCAGCAGCTTCCCGCACTGATGCCAGGGATGCCAAATCCATTTTAATGAAAGATACTTTTGAATCTGAACCACACTCTAACTTTAACTTAGCTATAGCATCGTTAGACTTTTGAGTATTACGATTAAGCATAATTACTTCTGCTCCCTTGCTTAAAAGTATTTTACTTGCTTCAAAGCCTGCACCGGTGTTTGCACCTGTTATAAGATATGTTTTACCTGTAAGATTATTTATTCTACTTGGTGTCCAACCATTAGCGCCAAATTTTGTTTTACTCATTTCGTTTACTTTTTAGGTTTAAAAGAATAAGACAAAGGACGCACTAATGGATTTTTCCTTAGTAAACACATTTTCATAAGTTGTATACTTTTTAGCAAAGCATACAAACTATCATCGCTACAACAATTCTACAGGCTGTTATGATGGCTTTTTATTTCTTTAATGATTAATTCGTAAGTATCTTTTAGAATGTCTTCGTTCAATACAAAAAATGGTAATTAGTTATTAAGTTTCAGCTTATGATGTACTGTAAACCGAACAATATTACGATCGTAAAAATCCACTCCTGTAGATCGTTGTTGATACCAATTAAAATAACCCACTTCAACACCTAGATTTTCTAGAAACATATACTGAGCACTAATACCTATTCGGTTTTGATCAAAAATATTTTGGACAACTTTATTACCGATGTTTACATGTAATTCTTCAAAAGCCTTAAATGTGAGCTGTGAGATAGGAGCGTAGCGAAGTTCTATTTTGTATCGTGCCCTAATAGTTCCGAAGTCATAATCTCCATTAGATTGTTCAAAAAACCGAAATTCGGTCCAGTATCGATGGCCTAGAGTAACTTTGGAAATTATATCGTGCGTATAAGCGAGTTCTGCTACAGGACGCAATTCTAATGAATTTTTAAAATCTTTTACTTCTGGATCTTGCGGTTGTGCTTGTTGCAAATAAACAAAGCCTAACGCTGTACTCCAGCCATTATTTAATTTGCGATCAAGCATGGTTCTGGAAATAAACTGGTGTTGTCTCCACGGAAACCAATAGGTGCGCTCTTCAAGCTCCTGCCGTAACAAATAGGTCTCATTAATTTGTACTTTTAAGGAGTATCCTGCCCATAATAACTGTTGTGATTCAATATTTTTCTGCGCATTAAGGGGGAGAGTTATCGCTATTAAAATAACAACAACAAAAGTTTTAAATGCGTGATGCATTAGAATTTAAAGAGCAATTTTAGTATCATAAGAGACAATTGAAAGGAAAGAATTTGAATTTAAAAGTTATTCCCAAAAAGCGAAATTATACTTTTTAATTATGTGATTACTTAATTTAGATCGGTTTATTTTTTTAAAAAAATTACATAAAAAAGCCCCTTACTTGTAAGGGGCTAATTTTTTTATTTGGCTGCGAAAATTATTTTTTGTCAACCACTATGCGATCTGCGCGATTGGCTAGTTCCCAAGCAGTCAAAAATACAAGTTGAGTTCTTTTTTGAAGCATTGGGTAGTTAATCTTATCTGGCGTATCTGATACTTTGTGGTAGTCTGCGTGAACACCATTAAAATAAAATATTATAGGCACTCCATTTTTCGCAAAATTGTAGTGATCTGAGCGGTAGTAGAATCGGTTAGGATCCTTATCGTCATTATACGTATAATCCAGATCGATATTCATATATTTCTCATTTACTGCAGTTGAAATACTATCTAATTCTGTACTTAATTTATCTGATCCTATTAGATAAATGTAGTTTTCATTATCCTTATGCGCATCATCAACGCGACCTATCATATCTATGTTAAGATCTGCTACAGTATTTGCTAAAGGGAAAATAGGGTTTTCTGCATAGTAACGAGAACCATACAACCCTTTTTCTTCGCCAGTTACGTGTAAAAATACTACAGATCGCTGCGGTGCATGACCTGCTTTTACTGCATCATTAAATGCTTCTGCAATTTCGAGTAAACCTACAGTACCAGAACCATCATCATCTGCTCCATTATAAACCTCCCCATCATCACTCATTCCCACGTGATCAAGATGTGCAGATATAATTATATACTCCTCTGGTTTTGTACTTCCTTTAATGTAAGCAACAACATTTTCAGATGCTTTTATTCCACTACCGGCTCTAAAAAAACTTTCAGGAACTGTTTGAAAATAGGTGCTGTCTAAAGCGGCAGCAATATCTTGATTTTCATAAAATTCTTTTAAGTATGCCACTGCCTTTTTCTGGCCCGGTTCACCTGTATTACGACCTTCAAATTCATCTGAAGCATAAACATATAGCATTTCTTTTAGCTCTTCTGCAGTAATGCTATTAGCATAAGGCATTGGATCTACATCTTCAATAGATACACCATCTGCACTTGAGCTTTTTGTGTTGTCATTCATTTTAGGACCACAATTCACCAGCAACACACTTGCCAGTAAACTGGTCATCAAAATAGTTTTTTTCATAAAAGATTTAAATTTTAAAGACCTTAAAAATACACTTTTGAAATATGTGTTTTAGGCTAATGGTTAAATTTTAGCTAAATTCTAACAACTAATTGCCGGTTATGTGTAGTGTAAATAAAATATTGCTTCATTTTCTTTGGATATCGCAATATTCTCATAATTGGTCATAAAGTGCAATGTCTGCGGAATATGCTCAAATTCTTGCTCGGTATGCGTAGTTGTTAAGATTATAGATTTTGAATCCCCATTTGCTGCTGCCTGAGCTCCCGTGGGACTATCTTCAAACACCACGCAGTCTGAGAGTTTAATTCCCAAATCATTTGCAACCAACTCGAATACTTGTGGGTCTGGTTTGCCACGTTGCACCATATCACTATGCACTACAGTTTTAAAATAGCTAGCTAACCCCAGAGCTTCAACTGTAAAATCAGCATTTTCTTTAGGAGCGGCGGTGCCAATGCCCATAGGTATATTTAGATGCTTAGCTTTTTCCAAAAATTCCTTCAATCCATCTAGGAGCTTTATATCAGGAGCGTACAATTCTCTATAATCAGCTTCTTTTGATCGAGCAATTTGAGTCATCTCGTCCTTGGAGTATTTGTCGCCAAATAAGCGGATGAGAATTTCGTCGTTAACGCCGTGAATATCGCGTTTAACTTCTTCCAGTGTCATGTCTAAACCTAAATCTTTCAACCTTTTTTGCCAAGCTCGATGATGTACCATCATATTATCTATCATCGTGCCATCCATATCAAAAACGAGAGCCTTGATCGCAAGCTTATTTTTATAAGTAGAATTTTTCAAAATGTAGTTTTATAAAGTTTCTACACAAAGGTAACTGGTTTGGCTACAAGGCAACTTTATAAATCAAATTCACTTAAATGTAATAAAGTACACGAATCAGATAAGCATTGATAGATTTTTCGACAGGTGATTTTTACGATGCAATTAATCTAATCCCGATAAAACTTCCTCTCCTTGAGGAGCGGTGGCACGCATCTCAAATTGTGTGATAAAATCTTGTTCGATTTTTTCTAAATATTCTGAAGGATTTTCTATGCCGCTCATACTGTCTACAAGCACTTGCATACTTCTTTTTCCAGAACGTAAGTTTTTAAATACATCTTGAATGAATACTGCCATTTTATCTTTACCAATTTCTTTTTCCATATCTAAAAACTGTTCTGGAGTAATAAGTAAGGCTTGTAGTTCTGGTTGATTAGTAGATTCTCTAGTATTCTGTGTACTGGCAACCGCCTGTCCCTGTACGTATGAAGTTAACTTCTCATACTGTTGCGGATTGCTTTCTTCAATGTATTTTAATTTGACATATTTTGCTAAAGATTGCAAGAGCATTTTATCCAAATTGTCTTCTGGTTTAAAAGCATTTGCTAAAAAATAATAAGCTTCATCCTCTTCAATGGTTATATCAATTTTATTAGGATTTACATTTTTTGTGGTGTTAAGTACCGTATTATAAACCACTTCATTACCATAAATAGGAGACTCTGCCTGAGCATAAACGATTTTACTGTTAGGGTCATCTACCTGAGTGATATTTTCTAAGTAGCCGCGTGTTCTTGCAAAACGTTCTTCTAGTTCTGGAATTTTGTCTGCATCAACGTTAATGTAGTTTGCGTACTTCCCTTTTTGAAAATTTAAATTTCCCGCAAGTAAAATCATATCTCCTTCTACACGGGTGTTCTCAAATAAAGATCCGCTCGGTTTTGGCTCTCCTTTACCTATATAAATGCTTTGACAATCCTCACAGTTTGCGGTAATAGCATACGTATAATTAAAAGGATCTAGATATTCTGCAGCATTACTATTACGTTTCATTACCTCAGGATACCATTTGTTACGCGTGCCTGCACGTAATATTCCGTTGGAGTAAACAAGTTCTCCTTTATATTTTTTAACTTCCTTAGGATCGTCTACTTTTTTTATTTTTCCTTCTGTGGTAATTCTCAATTCAGATTGCGGAGTAATAACAACCGCACATCCCACAATTACAGTGTAGATGAGACAATCTTCACAATTTTGAGGTACTTTACTCGAAGCGATACGATCACCATTTAACTCGATTGTTTTTACTTTTATATGCTCATTAAGCTTAAACGATAGCGTTTGCGTATTTACAGGAAGATTAGAAAGAGTAAAGACGCCTTCGATACTTTCATCTGCTAATGAAATATTAAGCTGTCCCTCTAAATGACTTGATTTTTGAGCTGAAATAAAGTGAGCTACAAATAGTAAACTTATACACACCAGTTTTCTCATTATTGGGTAGTTTTATTTATAGGGATTGGGTTTTTAAGTTGTTTTCTCAAAATGGAGACGATAAAAATGTTCCAAAATTGAAGTATGTTATACTCAAATGTAGACTAATTGATACTGAGCAAATTATATTTGGTAGAAGTGTGTCGTTTACCTTAAAAAAGAATATTTTAATCTAAAAGGGGATTTTTTAGATAGAAAACTGTTTTGAGATTGCAGTTTTATTTGCTATTAATAATCTCGTAAAAAGCTGATTTAATGCAATTTTGATTGATTAAATTCTATTTCTAATTAAAGATTTATTCATATCTACTGAATAGTATGTAAAATGAGAGAGTTGGCACTATTTTATTAAGAAAAAATTAACAAATTTATAGCGATGCGAGAAGCTAAGATTGCACGCCTAAAAATGAAGAAATGCCTAGATAGGCTATCTGAATAAGTTTAGTTCAGCTCAAATGAACTGGTTTGATACGCGCCTAAATCTATACTTTCTGCTCGGGAATTTCCCAGAAGGTCTACAGGTGCTTGTTGAAAGCCGTTGATGCTTCCCATATTTTCAGCAGGCGACTGCTCATTTATAAAATAGTGATTGTTTGCTGTGTCTTTAAATAACGGATTTTCATTTAAAAGAATGGCAGTATAAAATTCTTCATTGTCAAACTGATATTCTGGAGTTTCTGTAAAGTCATTAAAGGGATCTTCAAAGCGAATTAAGCAATTTTCAAACCTGAAATTAAATTCTGCAGTAGCTACTTTCTGAAATCCCAATTCCAGATTTTTATTCCCGTAAATAATACAATTTATAAAGTTGGCTTCTTTTAAATCGGCTACCTGAAGTCCATCGCCAACTTCTAGGTAATTATCAATTTGTACCGCAGGAGTATTCCTGAAACTTTGTGTCCAATAATTGGCAAACGTACTGTGAATAAAATTATAAGAGCCACCTTGACGTAACCATAAATTTGATAAGCCAGAATTCCCTATTACAACATTTTTACCTGAAATCGAACCGTTGATACCATACATACCCACAAACGCAGAATTATAAATCTGTGAATTTTGTATGCTGACAGCAGCACTTTGAGTCTGGGATAATCCTTCGGCTAATATGCCAATCTCATTATTTTTTATGGTTACATAATTGAGATTTCCGGTACTGCCAGAAGTAAACCAGATGGTTCCCCATTGTCCCGGTATGTCTTTATAATGTGGTTCAAGCCGATCTCCTTCAAAAATAATTTCATTTTCTAAAGCGTCCTGGTCTGTGCTAATTGTTCCATTTGCTTGTAGGTGAGCCGCATCTGCTATTAAGATTCCACTATTTTGATGAAAATAAATACGTGCACCGGCATCAATTTGAAGTGTTTTTCCGCTAGCTACACCAGCATAACCATAAATTACGTAGGGTTTTTGGTTTGTAAATTGTAATTCATCATCCTCTAAGAAGAAACCTTCAATCTCCACGGATTGCCCATTTTCATCGGTTCCCAGATTTAAAGTTTCTTTGATACCAGCAGCATTGCGCGACGGATATCGAAATATAGCATCACGTATAAGAGTCACAAGATTGATTTTTTGAAGATTTATACCACTATCAAATTCAATCTCATCTGTATATAAAAAGTCGTTAGCGTCTATAATGGAAGCATCAACGGTTACTTCAACAAAAACAAATATGCTGTCTTTAGGTAGAATTTCTATATTTTCAAAAATTTTACCGGCTTTACCATTAACATTCAATCTGTAGTTGGAGTTTTCGCCTTGAGCTAAACCTACTTGTGGAATGGTAATTAAATTATTTGATCTATTGTATACTTTAATAGAATAGGTGCTGCTGCTTGTGTTAGAAAACACCGTGTCAAGAAATAACGTGTCTCTAGAAAATTCTAATCTACCATTACTTAACGTTGCTTCAAAATCTTCCCGACAAGAACTTGCCAATATCATCGATAAAAAAGCAATGCATACATAAAGGTATTTTCTCAAAGTCGATTATTTTTTGATGATTTTGATTTCAAAAATTGTGTCCCAGTGCTTACCGGTAACGTATAACTTGTCTGTAGCTGCATTGTATGCGATTCCATTAAGAACTTCATTGCCATTATCTTTTATAGATTTGACTTCGTTCTTTAAACTTCTAAGATCAACTACACCTTCAATGGCCCCTGTTTCTGGATTTATAATTGAGATACTGTCAAACTGATAAGAATTTGCATAAATTTTACCGTTTACCCATTCAAGTTCGTTAAACTTAGAGCGTATTTTTTTTGAATCTACTACCTGAATGTAATCAAGCTCATTAAGATTTTTTGGATCGAGCATCCATATTTTTTCTGTACCGTCAGACTTGTAAATCATTTTTCCATCATTACAAAGTCCCCAGCCTTCTTTACTCTTGTTATATTGAAAAGAACCCTCTTTTTTAAATGTACTTAAGTCGTATATAAACCCTTGATTAGACTTCCAAGTGAGCTGAATAATTTTTGAATCTATAATTGTTAAGCCTTCGGCGAAAACAGATTTATCAAGATCTATACGTTCTAAGATCGCTCCGGTTTTCAAATCTGTTTTTAATAATCCAGAATGACCATATTCACCTACACTTTCATATAGTGTATCTTTATAAAATTCGAGTCCTTGCGTATATGATTCTACGTCGTGTGGATAGGTGTTTACGATCTCATAAGTATATAGTGCCGGAGCTTCTTTTGAAACAAAAGTTATAGGCATTGTAATAAAAGCAGACTTTCCTTCGGCAAAAACTTCAGCTTTCAGTTCTTTTGCCCCTAATTTTTTAATAGAAATTGGTGTCGTTAAAGAAGATAAATCTTTTTTAGAACCCAGCCGTGTATTATCTAAGTAGTACACCACAGAATCTACTTCAATTGTGCCTTTAGATTTTAAGTTTATGGCTAATGATTCACCATTAATTAAGGTTTGAGCAGGCTTATCTGTGTTAATTGAAAAGCTTTTGCTTAAATCTTTTCCGTTACCGCATGACCATGTAATTACAGATAAAACAAAGAGAGCGAGAAGGTTATAAATGCGCATAGGATCTTTAAATTTTGACGTCAAGATAATTCATTAAATTCAGTTTAAAAAACGTTTGGTTTGCTAGAGTATTACTGTATATTTGCAGCTGGCAAGTCCTACACAACCAGCTCCTGTCGAACTCCCCCAGGGCGGGAACGCAGCAAGGGTAGATGGTCGCAGCGGTGTGATGTAGGTAGCTTGCCTTTTTTTATGCCTTATATTTACGTAATTTCCCCGCTCTAAATTATATTTATGTCTCAAGTTATCTTGATCACAGGAGCATCTTCCGGAATAGGAAAATCTACAGCACATTATCTCGTTTCAAAAGGATTTACAGTTTATGGAACCAGTAGGTCGCCCAAACAACCCGAAGAAAATGGAGTTAAGTTTATTGCGCTTGATGTTACAGATCGTGCTACAATTAAAAGTGCAGTAGCTCAAGTTTTAAAAATTGAAGGACGTATTGATGTTCTTATTAATAATGCTGGAAAAGGTATTACCGGACCTCTGGAAGAAATTCCTGAAGACGAACTTAAATCAATTTTTGAAACGAATTACTTTGGTCCTTTAGCATTGATAAAAGAAGTCTTGCCAGCAATGCGGGAACGCAGATCTGGACTTATAATTAATGTGACTTCAATTGCGGGCTTTATGGGTCTTCCTTATAGAAGTGCTTATTCAGCTACAAAAGGAGCGCTAGGTCTTACTACAGAGGCATTGCGCATGGAGCTGAAAGAGTTTAATGTTAAATTGTGTAATGTAGCGCCGGGAGACTTTGCTACAAACATTGCCTCGGGTCGATATCACGCGCCACTATCTCCAACGTCTCCCTATGCAAATAACTTCGGAAAATCTTTAGCTTTAATGGATGAGCATGTAGATCAGGGATTAAATCCTGAAATTATGGGAGAAGCCATCTATAAAATTATAAAAACACCTAATCCTGATGTGAATTATAAGGTAGGTGCATTTATGCAGAAAATATCGATTTTTCTAAAAGGGGTTTTGCCGGGTAAAATCTATGAGCGATTGCTTTTAAATCACTATAAATTATAAGCAAGAAGTTAATTTTGAGTAGGAGTTAGATGCTTTTGTTTAATACCTTTCTTTCTAATAAATGACGTTTTAATTGCGTAAATTTGGAACTCAAAACAATTGATAATTCAAAAAAATCTTTACATGAAATTTTTTATTGATACAGCAAATCTTGACCAGATAAAAGAAGCCCAAGAACTAGGAGTTCTTGATGGTGTAACTACTAATCCTTCATTGATGGCTAAAGAAGGCATCACAGGTAGAGATAATATATTGAAGCATTATGTTGCTATATGTGATCTTGTAGATGGAGATGTAAGTGCAGAGGTGAACTCTACAGATCTTGAAGGAATGATTGAAGAAGGTGAAGAGCTAGCAGCTTTACACGATCAGATCGTAGTTAAAATCCCAATGGTTAAGGATGGGATTAAAGCATTAAAATACTTTAGTGATAAGGGAATACGTACAAACTGTACACTTGTATTTTCAGTAGGACAAGCATTATTAGCGGCAAAAGCGGGAGCAACTTATGTTTCACCTTTTATAGGTCGTCTTGATGATATTTCTACAGATGGTTTAGGTTTAATTTCAGATATACGCCTGGTATATGATAACTATGCATTTGAAACTCAAATCTTAGCTGCTTCTGTACGTCACACGATGCACGTTATTGACTGTGCAAAATTAGGTGCTGATGTTATGACGGGTCCATTATCTGCTATCGAAGGATTGCTTAAACACCCACTTACAGATAGTGGTTTAGAGAAATTCTTAGCAGACTATAACAAAGGAAATCAGTAGTTAATACTGTTTGAACTTAATAAATAAAAAATCCTGCTCATTGAGCAGGATTTTTTTTTTCTTGTAATTGAAAGGATAATTTATTTTTCAAGACCCTGAACCAGTTCATTTTCAAAATTCGAACTGTAAATATTTGCGTGGGCATTAATGATAAAACCTTTGCGATCTAAAATAAAGGTTTTCAGTAGTGAATTCATAGCGAGATCACGTGTTATTTTTTTATAACTATCTGTGAACTGTACTTGTTTTGATGGATCAAAATCATAACGTCTTATGGTATTTATCCAGTCTGTATAATCATCATTAACGTTGATTGATAAGTAGGTGTACTGTGGATATTTCTGAATTAGAGATTCTGCCAGAGCTTGTGAACGTTTAGCTTGAGATTTTTTAGAATTAGACCAGAAGAATATAAACGTTGGTTTCTTTATAAGGTCTCTTAAATTTAATGTGTCGTTATTAACATTAATTACACGCTCTTCAGGAATTCGTTTTCCAGTCTCGATGTTCTTATTTGCCTGATACAGTTTTTCGATTTCCGCTTTATCATTTTTAGAAGATATACGATCCATATAAATGTCGTAAAGTGTTTCTCCGCCCTTTTTATCATTACTATTTGCCAGATAATTTTTGATTGTACGAGTTAAAAGAAAGCTCTCTACGGTTTCATCTTTAATCTTAGTCTCTATGATACGTAGTTTATGCAAATTATGAGTAAAGGATTGCGGATTGTAAGGTTCAGACTTGTAATAAGCCTTGTAAGCCTCGTGATTAAAGTAATTGAGTAGAAAACGCTGATACGAAAATAGGTTTATTAACGATGCATCATTAAAATCTGCCTCTTTCCGGCAATCATAAAACGAGCTTGGCAATGAGTCCATATATTTTAAGCGATCTTCTCCAAAGTGTGAAGTAGGATATACCTCTTTACGAGCACAAAAGTCATATTTAATTATGGCTCTTGCGATCTTTTCAAATTCTTCACTTACTTCATTACGCTCGAGGAAAGTTTCTAAATAGGCCTCACGCTCTTGTTTCAGTTTCAGAATATTTTGATTGAAAGTTTCGGGATCGGTTTGATAAATATCACCACGAATCATCAAATTGTTTTCTTGCTCATTCTGAAGAAAAGATTGAATCATCAAATTGTTTTCTGCTTCACCATAACCGCTAAAGGTCAAGGTCTCATCAAATTCAAAAGTATTTACACGAAGTAGTAAACTATCTCCACTCTCTAAATAAATGAGTTGTTCTTCATTGTGAAAAATCTCGTAGAGACCATTATCTACGTTTTCTAATTTATAGAAAAACTTATTGTCCTGATCAAGAGGAATGCTGTCAACAAGGATATTGTTCTTGCGTAATAAAATGTGATTTGAAGTTGGGTTAACAATTTCTCCGCTTAAATACGTGCCAGATCTTGAAGATTTAGTGTCTTTAGCACATCCTATACTAAGTAGTATAGAAAAGAATGCCATAATTAGCTTAAAGCTCATATGTAATTTTTAGTCTATAGGAGAAATTTAGGTTAATACGCCAAATGTAGTTTTGCTGCTCGAAGTCTCTTGTTAATTAGAAGTTAAAACATATATTATAAAAGTTAATATTTCTTGTTTTAGGTTATAAGCTGTACTTTTGCAGATCATTAAAAAATCTGGGTTTAATCTATGTTATCAGTATCAAATTTATCTGTTCAATTCGGTAAAAGAGTTCTTTTTGACGAAGTAAATATTTCATTTACTCAAGGAAATTGCTATGGAATTATCGGAGCTAACGGAGCAGGAAAATCTACATTTTTAAAAATAATCTCAGGAAAGGATGATGCTACCAGTGGTAATGTGCATCTTGAACCTGGTAAGCGTATGTCTGTTCTAGAGCAGGATCACTATGCTTTTGATGAGTACACAGTTTTAGATACTGTTTTGCAAGGAAATAAGCCGCTTTATAAGATCAAAACTGAAATGGATGCTTTATATGCAGACTATTCAGATGAAAATGCAGACCGAATAGGGGAGTTGCAGGTGAAGTTTGAAGAAATGAATGGCTGGAATGCGGACAGTGATGCTGCAGCTTTACTTTCTAACTTGGGTATTTCTGAAGAGCATCATTATAATTTGGTAAAAGATCTAGATAGTAAGCAAAAAGTACGTACACTTTTAGCGCAGGCATTATTTGGCAATCCTGATGTTTTGATTATGGATGAGCCTACTAACGACCTTGACTATGAAACAATTAACTGGCTAGAGAATTTCTTAGCAAACTATGAGAATTGTGTAATTGTGGTGTCTCACGACCGTCACTTTTTAGATTCGGTTTGTACCCACATTTCTGATATTGACTTTGGTAAAATTTCGCATTTTAGCGGTAATTATACATTCTGGTATGAATCTTCTCAACTAGCGGCGCGCCAGCGTGCTCAGCAGAATAAAAAATCTGAAGAGAAGAAAAAAGAACTTGAAGAATTTATACGTCGTTTTAGTGCGAACGTAGCAAAGAGTAAGCAAGCTACTTCTCGAAAGAAAATGATTGAGAAGCTTAACGTAAATGATATTAGACCTTCTAGCAGAAGATATCCTGCTATTATATTTGAACGTGAGCGTGAAGCCGGAGATCAGATTCTTAACATAGAAAAGTTAGCTTCTTCTATAGATGGAGAGGTTCTCTTTAAAAATGTCAACTTAAATCTTGCTAAAGGAGATAAACTCATAGTTTATTCTAAAGATAGCCGTGCTACTACAGCTTTCTATGAGATTTTAAATGGAAAGCAAAAGCCACTCGAAGGTAAATTTGAATGGGGTGTAACTACAAATCAATCTTATCTTCCAGTAGATAATCAGGAGTTTTTTGAAAATGATCTTACGCTAGTAGATTGGTTACGTCAATATGCAAAAACCGAACAAGAGCGTGAGGAAGTTCATATTCGCGGATTCCTTGGTAAGATGATTTTCTCTGGTGAAGAAGCTTTAAAAACTTCTAATGTACTTTCAGGAGGCGAGAAGGTGCGTTGTATGTTGAGTAGAATGATGATGCAACGAGCAAACGTTTTAATGTTTGACGAGCCTACAAACCACTTAGATCTGGAGTCAATTACAGCTATAAACAATAGTTTGAAAAACTTTAAAGGGACGATTTTACTTACTACGAGCGATCACGAATTTGCTCAAACAGTAGGTAATCGTATCTTAGAACTTACACCTAATGGTGCAATAGATCGCTATTTAAGTTTTGATGACTATATGAATGATCCAAAAATTAAAGAGCAGCGTCAACAAATGTATACTGTTGAGGCATAGTAAGCCTTAAATAAAAAAAAGCCGCAAATTGATTTAATCAATTTGCGGCTTTTTTTTTATTGAGATACTACTTCATAACTAAATCTATTAGAAGGTGTTTGACCTGCAATAGTTGTTTTAAGTTCTACAATATCTAAGGTTCTTGAGTCTTGGAGAATAGCATAAAATGAGTCTGTAGTGCTTTGGTTGTACGGAGCTAAAAAGTAGCTACCTGCAGTTTTCAATTTTATTCCCGCGCGTAGTTTGTAAGTGTCTTCCTCTTTTATCGCAGTTAGAACCACGCCTTCGGCAGCAAGTCTACCTTGACCTTCACTTACAAATACATCCGTATTAGTAAAAGGGATTGGTGATTTACGTTCAATATCATCTTCTTCATATCTAAATAAAAATATTTCAGAAAAACGAGCATCTGGAAAAAGAGAATCGAGTTTAATAGGTGTGCCATTATCTGCTATAAGAGAAACAGGAACATTTAATTCTATGAATAATGTATCATCTACATTATAGGTTTCACTAGCTTCGGGGATTGTGATAAGGTCAGATACTTCAAACGAACTTACAACAGGTACGTAATTTGTATCATCTGAAGTAGAGCAAGCCGTAGTAAGAGCAATTAAAGAAAGTAGAACGAAAGATAATTTTTTCATTAGTTGAGATTTAAGATTATTAATTAATCTTTAGATGATCAACAACGAAATAGGTTGCGCTGAGTTTTAAATTTATTTAATGAAGCGCATAATTTTATCCTACGGTATTAAGTAGAATATATAATAAACTTAAAGCATTTTAGAATTAATTTCTAAAATGCTTTATAAGTGTGTAGCCGCAGAATACTGCGATAAATCCACTAAGAACTATTCTAAAAGTGGGTAATTCTTCCCCTTGAGTGAGCGGATATAATCGATATAGAGAATATAGCAAAAGGCCAGCATTTAAGGCCAGGTTCAAAACAGAGCGCTTGGGATTTTTCTCTTTTTGAATAAGTGTGTCTGTGGTTTCGGTTACATCAGGTTCTTCTTCAAGTCTGCTTTGTGTAGCTTGCTCCTCTAATTCGCTATCAGATAATTCGGTATTTGAAAAGATTTTCTCGACCATATGTTTAGCCTTTACCAGATTTTCTTTCTCTACAAATACCAATGCCTGATTGACATAGTTAGTACCAAAACCTGCACGTATCGCGCTTTCGCCATCATTGCGTACTACGCTATGAATACCGGCTTCTTTTAAGTGATTTTGAAGAAATTTTACGTTTAGTTCTGATCCCGTGTAAACACGCTCGTAGTTAGAATCTTTAATCATATTGCTTTATCAAATTTGCATTTCCAGATGGCATTATTAAAGTTTTTACCTAATGCAAAACCGTAAAATAGAACAACAGCTGCAATAGATTTAAACATAAAAAAGAATACCATAAGATCCTGACTAAATGTTTGTTTAGGTGAGAATAATCCGTCCGGTACTAAGAGTGTTGCTAGCACACTAGATAATAGGATGGTAACTATTAAATTTTCAAAATTTTTAAAGGGCCACATCATCAATTTTCGCAATGGATGTAAATCATTACCCCATTTATGAATTAAATAATAATACCCATTACCCATTGGCGCAAATAATAAAGGATCATCTGTTTTGTTAAGTACAAACATTTTTGATGGTGCCATTATTTTAAACCCCTGTAATTGTAAATTATGTTCTTGTTCAAGTTGCGTAATTTCTGAAAGGGCTTCTTGTGGGAAAGTACCTTTAAACAATCTAGAATCTAAGAATCTCAATCTATAATTAATACAGATTTTCTTTATACTGCTCTCACTAAATATGCGATCAGTATCTAAAATATCAAAGTCAAAATCATTGAAATCTTCAATCGAGTCACTAGCAAGATTTTCTAAGATACGTTCGTTTTGTGAAGGAGTTTTCTTTAGAAATTGGTGTACCCAATTAATAACTAAATCTCCTTTTGATTTTCTAAACTGTTCACGAAGTAATTTATCGTGAATATTAGTCTTCTTTAATAGCATTTTCTTTTTTTTTTAGCATTTAAAGTTAACTAATACATCAATAATTTACAAGATGGTAAATGCTAAAGTATTATCGTAGCGTCGCTTCAAATCGATCTTCAAAACGTCGCTGAAGTTTTTGCATTATCTTATCTATTTCTTTGTCTGTTAGTGTTTTGTTTTCATCTTGTAATGTGAAGCTCACAGCATAGCTTTTCTTACCTTCAGGTAGATTTGCACCTTCGTAAACATCAAATAGAGCCACATTTTTTAATAGATTTTTTTCTACATTATGCGCTTCTTGATAGATATCATCAAACAAAACATCTTTGTTAAGTAGTAATGCGAAATCACGACGAACAGCAGGGTTTTTAGGTATAGGTTTAAAACTAATTTTATTTTGTTTGATTAATTCGAGTACAACATCCCAATTAAAATCTGCAAATAGAATTTCCTGATCAAGATCAAAATGATTGCGTATGGTCTTAACTACTACTCCAAATTCTACAACAGTTTTTTTGTTTATAGTATAGCTTAATCCTTCAGAGAACTGAGCGTTTTTAACCGGCTTTACAGACCAATCGGATATGCCTAAACGAGATAAAACGGTTTCAACCGTACTCTTTAAATTAAAGAAGCTAGCTGGTTTCTGAGGTGCGTTCCAGCTTTCTGCATTATTGTTACCGCTTAAAAATACAGTCAGATGTTTGTGCTCTTCTCTTCCTCCCGGGAAATTGTGGTAACTCTTTCCGAATTCAAATAGTTTTAAATCTGGCTGTCTTCTGTTTGTATTAAAAGCAAGCACTTCTAAGCCTGAAAATAAAAGAGACTGTCTCATTACAGAAAGATCTGTACTCAACGGATTAAGCATCTTCACACTGTAATCTGCTTTAAATGCAATATTTAAAACAGCATACTCAGGATTAGTTAATGAGTTATTGAGAATTTCATTAAAGCCTTGATCTGCAAGTAGGTTTCCGATAACCTGTTGTACTTTATGATCTGCAAAACGACTGCTTTTTGATATCGAAGCATTAAGTTTTGCTTTAAACTTGATTTTATTATACCCATAAACTCGTAGAATTTCTTCTACTACATCTACTTCACGAGTGACATCATTACGATATGCAGGAATTGTCATCCCAATACCAGATTCTGTAATGTTGTTAATTTTAATATCTAAAGATGATAATATTGATTTTATCGTCTCTTTAGGAATTTCTTCTCCAATTAATTTTTCTGCGCGCTCAAAATTTAGAAATACCTGGTGATCTTCAATCTTTTTAGGATAGATATCAATTACATCACTTGTTACTTCACCGCCACCAGTTTCCTGAATTAAAAGAACCGCACGTATCAATGCATATTCAGTTAAATTAGGATCTATTCCGCGTTCAAATCTAAATGAAGCATCTGTATTGAGTCCGTGACGTTTTGCACTCTTACGTACACTCACCGGATTAAAATAAGCGCTTTCTAGAAATATGCCCGTAGTTTCTTCAGTTACACCACTATTTTCACCACCAAACACACCGGCAATACAAAGCGGTTTTTCAGAATCACAAATCATCAAATCTTCTTCGTGAAGTTCGCGCTCTATACCATCCAGAGTGGTGAATTTGGTTCCTGCTTCAACGGTCTTTACGTTTATTTGCTTTCCGCTTATCTTAGAAAGATCAAATGCGTGAAGCGGCTGACCGAGTTCGTGGAGCACATAATTTGTAACGTCAACTATATTATTTTTAGGAGTTAGACCTATTGCTTTAAGTCTATTTTGTAACCAAGCGGGTGATTCTTTAACTGTGATTCCACTTACTGTAATACCGCAATAACGCGGAGCACGCTCTTGGTTAAGAACTTGAACGCTTATTTTTTGTGTGCGATTATCTATTCTAAAAGCACTGGTAGAAGGGGTGATAAATTCACTGTTAACACCCATTTGTATAAGTCCTGCCCGAAGGTCGCGCGCAGTTCCCATATGGCTCATTGCATCGGCGCGATTAGGAGTTAGGCCTATTTCAAAAACCTCGTCATCTTCAATATCATATACTTCAGATAAATTTGTGCCGGGTACAAGATCTTGATCAAGTATCAAAATACCGTCGTGACTTTTTCCAAGACCTAATTCGTCTTCAGCACAAATCATTCCGTTGCTCACTTCGCCGCGTATTTTGCCTTTTTTTATTTTCCAGGCTTCTCCTTTTTCATCATAAAGTGTAGTGCCTACAGTAGCTACAGGTACTTTTTGCCCGGCGTCAACGTTAGGTGCGCCACAAACAATTTGAATGGGTTCTCCGGTTCCTATATCAACGGTTGTAATCTTAAGGCGATCTGCATTAGGATGTTTCACACAAGTTAAAACGTGACCTACTACAATACCTTGTAGTCCACCTTTTACACTCTGAAAAGCATTTATACCTTCTACTTCAAGACCTAAATCTGTAAGTAAATTGCCTGTTTTTTCGGCTTTCCAATCAATATTGATAAACTGTTTTAACCAGTTGTAGCTTATTTGCATTCCCCTTAATTTTAAAAGGGCAAATATAACATTTAAGCTGTTTTCTTTAGCACGAAGTTGCGTTTAATACGCGTACAGTTGTTCCTTTTTTATCTAATTTAATATCAGGAAATTTCAAAGATGATAACGATCCTCCTTGTAAAAAGCAAAGCATTGATTCAATTGCTTAGGATATATAATTCCATATATTTTTATATTTCATCAACTGCGCATACATCTGGCGTATAGGGAGATTTTCTTCTTTTAATAGCTGAGGATCCTCATCGAGTAACGCAGATGCATAATTGCGAGAAATTTTCATTATTTCATTATCTTTTATAATATCTGCAATTTTTAAATTGAGTACTCCGCTTTGCTGGGTTCCCATAATATCACCAGGACCACGTAGTTTTAAATCGACTTCGGCAATTTCAAAACCATCATTTGTGCTGGTCATCGTTTGTAAACGAGTTTTACTATCTTCAGATAGTTTGTGTCCCGTCATTAATATACAAAAACTTTGATCTGCACCACGTCCTACACGCCCTCGCAGCTGGTGTAATTGAGACAAGCCAAAGCGCTCTGCGCTCTCAATAATCATTACCGACGCATTGGGTACGTTTACGCCAACCTCAATCACAGTTGTAGCAACCATTATTTGTGTTTCTCCATTTACAAAGCGATTCATCTCATAATCTTTATCGGCAGGTTTCATCTGGCCATGAACAATCGAAATTTGATATTCTGGCATAGGAAACTCCCGACTTATACTTTCATAACCGTCCATTAAATCTTTATAATCCAGCGCTTCGCTTTCTTGAATAAGTGGATAAACAACATAAATCTGACGACCTTTTTTAATCTCATCCCGAATAAACCCAAAAACCTTCAGTCTATTATTATCATAGCGGTGAACCGTTTTAATAGCTTTCCTACCTGGAGGCAATTCATCAATTACAGAGACATCAAGATCACCATACACACTCATAGCCAAAGTACGGGGGATAGGTGTTGCAGTCATAATAAGAATATGCGGAGGCAAACTATTTTTATGCCACAGTTTGCTGCGCTGTGCTACTCCAAAGCGATGTTGCTCATCGATAATGGCGAGACCTAGATTCTTAAATTTTACTTTGTCCTCCAGCAGCGCGTGCGTTCCTATTAAGATATTTAAAGAACCATTTTCCAGATTTTCGTGAATAATCCTTCGGGCTTTAGTACGTGATGATCCGGTAAGCAATGCTATATTTATATCAAGATTTTTACAAAGTTCACTAAGCCCTTGATAATGTTGTATTGCTAGTATTTCAGTTGGTGCCATTAAGCAAGCCTGAAAATCATTATCTATAGCGATAAGCATCGTTAGAAGTGCAACAATGGTTTTACCACTACCCACATCTCCTTGTAATAAACGATTCATCTGTGCTGGCTTGCCCAGATCATTGCGTATTTCTTTAACTACACGCTTCTGTGCTTCTGTAAGTTCAAAAGGTAAATGCTCATTATAGAATTTGGTGAAGTAATTTCCTATTTGTTCAAAAGGGTAGCCTTTGATTTTCTGTTTATGTAGTTTATTTTTTACGAGTAGTTGGAGCTGAATATAAAAAAGTTCTTCAAATTTTAATCGAAACTGTGCCTTAGCTAAACTTTCTTGACTCTGCGGAAAGTGGATATTTAAATAGGCTTCTTTCTTCGGAATAAGTTTTAAGGTATCTAAAATGGAGTTTGATAATGATTCGTCAATTGCGTTATGCACTTCCTGAAATAAAGTTTGCATAAGTACATTAACAACGCGGTTAGTAATGCCTCGATTAGTCAATTTTTCGGTAGAAGGGTACACAGGTTGCATTGCAACGCGTAAACTTTTTTCATGTTCTTCTAACAATTCGAGATCAGGATGAGCAATAGAATACAAACTCCCAAAGCGCTGCACTTTTCCAAAAATCACATAAGGAATATTAATTTTTAGACTTTCTCGTATCCATTTAAGACCTCTAAACCAAACTAAATCCATAGATCCGGTTTGATCGATAAATGTTGCTACGAGTCGTTTAGCTCTTCCTTCCCCAGCCGTTTTTATATGTGTTATTTTGCCTATAATTTGTACATCTGCACTTGTAGGTTGTAACTGTGCAATTTTATAGTACTGCGTTTTATCTATATACCGGTTAGGAAATAGATTAAGAAAGTCCTGATACGTATGAATTCCTAATTCAGAACGTAATAAAGTAGCTCTGTTAGGTCCCACACCTTTGAGATAATCTATAGGGGTTTGTAGCTTGCCGGAGTTCATGATGACGAAGATATAAAACCCAACTATTTTATTCGCGTTTTACTTTGTCCTTAAGTGAGCGGTTTTGAAATCAAATCCTTAATTTGGCAGGCTATAAGATAGTATGACTTTATGAAATTGATTTTTACGGCTTTTTTCGCTTGCTTTACAAGTGTATTTTATAGCCAGCAGACCGAAACGGTTGACTTTGAGCGCATTTATGCCCTTTTAGATTTTGATTATCCCAATGGTACAGTTACCGGCGAATTAGAAGTGAAATTTACGATGCTTGACGATGCTGATTTTGTGTATCTCAATGCAAAAAACATCACTAAATATTCTTCTACCCTTAACGGTAAACTTATAAGTACGCATACAGATGATGGGCGTATGATATTTACCAAGAACTTTTTAAAAGGAGAAACGTATTCACTACTCCTAAAATATACTGCAAAACCCGATAAGGCGCTGTATTTTGTAAATAATGGAGGTTTTCAGCAAATATGGACACAAGGTCAAGGGAAATATACATCTAACTGGCTACCCAGTATTGATGATATGAATGATAAGATTGAGTTTGATCTTTCTATAATAGCATATCCCGGGCAGGAAGTAGTTTCTAATGGCGTTCTTATTGAGAAAGAAGAGAAAGGTGAGAAGTTTATCTGGCACTTTGAGATGACAGAGCCTATGTCTAGTTATCTGGTTGCCGTCGTAATGGGAGACTACCGTAAAATTAAATATGTATCTGATTCTGGTATTCCTATGGAGCTGTATTACTATCCTACAGACTCAATGAAGGTTTTAAGCACTTATAAATACAGTAAAGAGATTTTTAATTACCTAGAAGAGGAAATAGGTGTTAAGTTTCCGTGGCCAGTTTATCGACAAGTTCCTGTAAAAGACTTCTTATATGCTGGAATGGAAAACACGATGGCTACTATCTTTAGCGATCAATTTGTTGTAGATAGAAACGGCTTTATAGATCGTAATTATGTGAGTGTAAATGCACACGAACTGGCGCATCAATGGTTTGGCGATTATGTAACAGCAACCTCAGGAACACATCATTGGTTGCAAGAAGGATTTGCTACATATTATGCACTTCTTGCAGAACGAAAAGTTTTTGGTGACGACTATTACTACTGGCAACTTTATAAATCTGCGGAAGAATTAAAGGCGTTAAGCGATAAAGGCAAAGGGGAGCGTTTATTAGATCCCAAAGCAAGCTCTCTAACTTTTTATCAGAAAGGTGCTTGGGCATTACATATTTTACGTGAGGAAATAGGGGATGAGGCATTTAGAACAGGTATTAAGAGTTACCTTAATAACTTTAAATATAAGAACGCAAGTACCGAAGATTTCTTAAAAGAGATGCGCAAGTCAAGCGGAATGGATCTTATCGAATTTGAGAAAAACTGGTTGCAACAAACGGCTTTTCAAGACAAAGCAGCTTTAGAAGTTCTGAAAAAATCTCCAATCATTCAAAAATATATGCGCGTTGTTGCACTGCGTAATGTTCCTTTTAATCAAAAGCAAAATAAATTACTGGACTTACTTGCCTTACCAGATGAATATACCGGTCAGGAAGCTGTTTATCAATTAGCAGACGTATCACCTGCAGCTGCATCGCGAGTGTATGAACGTGCATTTTATACTAATAATCCGTGGGTGCGACAAGCCATTGCACGTACGGTTCAGAAAGTACCTGTAGAGATGAAGACTAACTATGAGCGCTTGCTCAATGATGATTCTTACATTACACGAGAACAGGCATTACTTAATTTATGGTCGTCTTTTCCTTCAGATCGTCACAAGTATTTGAACCAAATGAAAGGAGTTCAAGGGTTTTCTGATCACAATATCGAAATTACCTGGTTAGCGCTGGCTATTTCAACCTTAGATTATGAAGAAGCTTTTATACGCGATCACTTTTTTAGACTTACCCGATTTACAGGAAATCGAAATTCTTATGCTACACGCCAAAATGCATTTGAGAAGTTATACCAACTTCAACTTTTTGAACCTAAGAGTTTAGAAAATTTGGTGGATGGCTGTTTTCATATAAACTGGAGATTTTCAGAATCGTGTAAGAATATTTTAAATATGTTGCTGAAAGATCCAGAATGGAAGAAAGAGCTTAAAAAGCTTGATCTAAAAGATGAAAAGCAACGGAAATTTTTAGCTGAAAAATTAGTTTAATGCGTGCATTAGTAATATCTGGTGGAGGAAGTAAAGGCGCATATGCCGGAGGAGTTGCTCAATATCTTATTGAGGAGCAAGGGCATAAATATGATTTGTTTTTAGGAACATCTACCGGAAGTTTGCTAATCTCACAGCTTGCAAATAACAATATTAAACGGGCATACGAAGTATATACGAATGTCAATCAAAATACCATTTTTAATGTCAACCCTTTTAACATTAAATCTAAAGGCGATCGGGAATATGTTTCTATAAATTACTGGAATACAGTCTGGCAGTTTATGCGCCGCAAACGCACTTTTGGGGAGAGTAAAAATTTACTGAAAAACATTAAAAAAAATCTTTCTAAAAGCGAATTTGAGCATATAAAAAGAACTGCTGCAGATGTTGTAGTGACTGTGTCAAATCTCACAAAAAATACCGTTGAGTATAAATCTATTCGTAACTGGGAATATGAAGATTTTTGCGAATGGATCTGGATAAGTTGTAATTACGTTCCTTTTATGAGCTTGGTTAATAAAAAGGGATTTGAATATGCAGATGGCGGTTTTGGCTGTATCGTACCCATACGTGAAGCTATTAGAAGAGGAGCTACCGAAGTTGATGCTATTATCCTTGAATCTGAAAATATGGAATACAATAAAGTACTCGGTAAAAATCCGTTTTCTTTAATGGTAAATCTATTTGGATTTTTGATGGATCAAGTAGAGTATCACGATGTAATTGTGGGCAAACTTGCAGCAATTAATAAAGATGTACCACTTAATCTATATTACACTCCGTCTAGGCTTACAGAGAACAGTCTTATCTTCAATAAAAAGTTAATGACTAACTGGTGGCAGCAAGGCTGGGAATATGCTGAAGATAAAGCCAAACAAGCGCAGGATAATAGATTGAAAGAAATAGCTGAAACTGATTAAGCAGGTTAATTAACCGTAATAGTCTTTTCAATAAATGTATCTGTACTACTTTTAAAACGTAATGTATAAACGCCGGCTTCGGTAGGCGTAAAAGTGTATGAAGCTACCCGTATAGGTACATTCATCGTGCAAATACAACCTTTGTAAATTGCTTCAACACTTACGGTTATTGTGTTTCCATCTATGGTTTCTATAAATTCATTAAACAAACCGCAGCCATTAGTAACCGGAAAGAATACTTCTAAAATTAAGTCTTTATTTACCTCGGTTTCTGTTTGACCTTTAACATCAATGACGACAGCTTCTGCAGTGCTCTCGCAATCTTGATTTTCAGTATCTTTAGTAGTTGAGCATTGCAATGCGAGAAATGCTACAATAGCCAATAAGATAAATTTTAATTTCATTTGTTATTTTAAAGCAGATGTAAGAATTAGAAAGAGGTTGCGTAAGTTTGATAATTTTATCTTTCGCAATTCGAAAAAAAAGTATTGAATCCTTCAAAAATTATCTATTTAAGCATACTTCTACCTCTTCAATGCCTGCTTCATTTTCAGATAGAACAACGAGTGTATCATTCTTATTAATTACCGTAGATCCATTAGGTGTTAAGAATTTATCATTGCGTTTAATCATTGCAATAATTGCAGTTTTAGGAAAACCCAATTCAACAATTTTTTTATCTACAGCATAACATCGGGGCGTTATAACAATTTCTTTCATTGCTGTTTTAGGAATTTCAGAGATAAACCGAGCAACATCAGTATTAGCCTCCTTAGATTCTGGTAATGCCACACCAAGCCATTTTGCAACAATACCCAGTGTTGTACCTTGTATTAAAACAGATGTTACCGACACGAAGAATACAATATTAAATATAATACTTGCCTTTTCTATACCTGCTAGTAGCGGGTATGTTGCAAATACAATAGGCGCCGCACCTCTCAGACCAACCCAAGATATATAAAATCTTCTTTTCAATTTCATTTTAAAAAAGGCGAGACTTAGAAAAACTCCAACAGGACGGGCTACAAATATTAGAAATAAAGAAACAACAATGCCTATACCAAAGAAGGGTACAATTTGAGTAGGAAATACGAGAAGACCTAACGTAAGGAAGAGAACAATTTGCATTAACCATGCAAGACCATCAAACATTTTGAGAATGGTCTGTTTGTGTATGAGGTCTTGATTACCTAGATAAACAGAGCATATGTAAATTGCTAAGAATCCGTTTCCGCCTATAGATTCTGTCGCAGAAAATGTTATAAACATTAATGCGATTACGAGAACGGGATATAAACCTTCAAAACCGAGTTCGATTTTATTTATGATGAGCTTACTCAGTTTTCCGAAGACAAAACCTGCGACACCACCCACAATCATTTGACGTAGTAAAAGGGGAATCACCGAGAGTATACCTTGATCTTGATTAATGACCAGCGTTAAAAAGGCTATCGTTAATACATAGGCCATCGGGTCGTTACTTCCGCTTTCTAATTCTAGAGTAGGTCTCAAATTGGTCTTAAGAGCCAGACTTTTTGAACGTAATATTGAGAAAACTGCAGCTGCATCTGTAGAGGATACGATTGATCCTAATAACAGACTTTCATAAATTGTAAAATCAGTTAAATAAAAAACAAATAAGCCTAATGTAACTGCTGTCAAAAGCACACCGAGAGTCGAAAGCAGGAGACCTTGCTTAAGAATGGGTTTTACGCTTGACCAATGCGTATCTAGACCACCAGAAAATAAAATAAAATTTAAGGAGACGATACCTATAAATTGAGCGATCTCCATATCGTCAAAAATAATTCCACCTATACCATCTGATCCCGCGGCCATACCAATACCTAGAAACAGAAGAAGAGTAGGAACCCCAAATTTGTAGGAGGTTTTACCTACTACAATACTTATAAAAAGTAGTAAAGAGCCTATTAAAACAATATTTTCAATGGTGATATTCACGTTGAGAGCTTTAATTCGTAAAAATAGACATAATGCCTAAAGTCGGTTGAAAATAATGTAAATACTATTAATTCTATATGCTGAAAATTACTGAATTCTTTTTCCTTGCGTGGTAAATGAAAGTCCTTGTTGGCCACGTGTAGAGATCATTATAGCTTCAAAAATAGGATCTGTAAGCTCAGAATCATCAAGCCAATCTATTATAAAATTAGCACCTGTTCCTCCGGTATTATCAGATTCTTCAATGATTATATCTACCGTTTCTAGGGGTTTTATAAATATAGGATAATCAAAATAAGTACGTATTAGTTCGCCTGAAGTACTATAATAGGCTGCTTTGGTAAGATATATAAAATCTTCTGCACTTGTATTGCGTAAACTTACAGTAACAGTAAGATCGTGGGTATTATGTTCTGATGTACTATAGATTTCTGAATAAATCCCTAAGTAAGACTTTGCTTTAGTAAGAGAGTCATTTGCGGGTAATTCTGCACTTCGTTTTTGCCAATTTACCGGATTTACAGAACTCATTTCTTTCTGCTCGGTACACGAGCTCAAAAATATAGCTGAAAGAAAAACTACAAAAAGGGAGTGTATAATTTTCATAGTATCAAAAATAGCATAACAAACTTAGCAATGTGTTTTTAAAGTGAGCAACCTCACTAATTTCTTTGATTTATAATTTTGAATCAAAGCAAACTGCACAAAAAAAACGCTTTACTCAAAATAATAGCTTTTGTCCTAACTGAATAGTTCTTTAGCCTCCGTTTTTAAATAAGAAAGTGCGACATATATTGGATCTTCTGCTTCAGAATAACTGGTTATTAGATTTTCACGTAGAGCATCTGCAGAGGTCGTCTCTGTATTTAAAACTTGTTTTCTAAGCTGTGCAATTAACGTGTTCTTAGATGATTTAATAATATTCCAGCATTCATCAGACATATAAATCTGTTGCGATAAATTGTGATCAAATTCCTGCTGAATTTGAGATATAAGCAATTCAACGTAATTTTTTTTATCTGATGAGGTAGGTTTAACACGTATTAATAATTGAATAAGATTTACTCGTTCAAGAAATAAAGTAAGTCTTTCATATGCTTGTAAGCGCAGCGGAAGTGTTTCTGATTGAAATTCTTTATGAAGTATAAATCGTCTTCGTCTATCTTCATTTTTCAGAAAGCCATCAAAAAAATAATAAGCCAGACCACCTACGACAAGGGCAGGCAAAACCGGAATAAAAAAATCTAAAATATCATTCATAATTTAGTAACGCACTTCTTTCTTAGTTTCAACTTTGTTTTTTCTGCCGGCAGTCTCTTTATCATAATTTCCTCCAAGATATTTGCAATCCAGAATTTCATTCATTCCTGCAAATGGAACTTCAACTTTATGATAGGTAAAGCAAGCGGCAAGTGTTTGAGTTAGGTTTTTATCCCCTAGAGTCAAATCTACATCTTCTGTCGTTAATTGGCAGGGATGTTCATAGCCACAAGCGTGTGTGATCTCAATCAATTCTTTTCTAAAATTTTTAAAATAGAAATTTGTTCGTACCGCTTTATCTTCAATGTTGATTCCAGATTGCAACCATTTATTTTGTGTAGCAACGCCACTGGGGCAAGTATTATTATGACAGGCTTTCGCTTGAATACACCCAATAGAAAGCATAGCCTCACGAGCCACATTTATCACATCTACACCCATTGCGAATGCCATTGCACCTTTTGCAGGTAAACCTAACTTTCCACTGCCTATAAAAACTATACGCTCTGTAAGGTGGTGCTTTTTAAATATTTTATATAAATCACTAAAGGCATAAACAAATGGTAAAGAAACGTGATCTGCAAAGCTGGGAGGTGCAGCTCCGGTTCCGCCTTCGCCACCATCAACCTGAATAAAATCTGGTCCTTTACCAGACTTCGCCATAAGTTGGGCGAGTTTTTCCCAATCTTGTAACTTTCCTATTGCAGCCTTTATGCCCACTGGTAATCCTGTAGCTTCCGCAATATCTTCTACAAATTGCAATAATCCATCTACGCCTTCAAATGCAGCGTGGGTAGCAGGAGAGATCACATCTTTACCCATAGGCACGTGACGAATCTCAGAAATCTCTTGTGTGATTTTTGATGCAGGAAGTACACCACCTTTACCGGGTTTAGCTCCTTGTGATAGTTTTATTTCTATAGCTTTTACTTCTGGATTTGCTTCAACCAAAGCCACCAGTTTTTCCATAGAAAAATTACCTAATTCATCGCGTACTCCAAAATATCCAGTTCCTATTTGAAAGATCACATCTGCTCCTTGTTTATGATATGGAGAAAATCCGCCTTCACCGGTGTTATGATACGCGTGAGCCAATTTGCAACCTTTATTGAGGGAAGCAATTGCACGAGCAGATAGAGACCCAAAACTCATTGCAGAAACATTAATCGCAGATCCAGGTCTATAAGGCTTTCTACGCTTGTTATGCAACCCCATGACTTTAGCACACGGTAAAAAATAGGGGTTCTTAGAATTGGGATGATCTAGAGGAGCTTTAAACGCCATCATTGCGTTATTAATGAAAATATAGTTGGCTTCGTAAATATTTTGATCTGTACCAAAACCCTCGTAATTATTTTCATTTTTTGCAGATGCGTAAATCCAGCCACGTTCGATTCGATTGAATGGAAGCTCTTCGCGATTATTAGCAACGATATACTGCCTGATTTCTGGACCAATACTTTCTAGCATATATCGAATATGACCTACTATTGGAAAATTGTGGGTGATTATATGTTTCTTATTGAAAAAGACATCACGAATTGCAATAATTGCTAATACGAGAATAATATAAATCCACCACGGTATATTAGATAGAAATAAAAGAATATCGTTCATAAAAAAGTTTGAATTTCAAACGCCAAATTTACAGTTTCCATCAGCATCTATATTGATGCTTTTTGAGAATTCAGTATAATAAATTGTGATTTTTGCAATAAAGAGATCGTTCTAGTTTCATTTCTCATTATATGTTTAAAATGAAAGTAGTGTAGCTTCTGGTATTGAATTATTTTTTATTTAAATAATCAAGAGTAAGCTGACTCATAACTTTTACACCCAACAACATACCTTCATCGTCTATCATAAAATCTGGAGTATGGTGTGGATACGCCTCTGTATTGCCAGGTGTCATACCACCCAGAAAAAAGTAAAAGCCAGGCACTTCTTCTTGAAAGTAGCTAAAATCTTCACCTCCAGTAGTTGCTTTAACCAGATTTACATTAGTATCTCCAGCAACCTGTTTTAAAGTAGGCAGCATTTGTTCAGTAAGCTTCTCATCATTATACGTTATTGCCGTATTACTTTGAAATTCTATCGTTGCGCTTCCTCCATATGCTTTGGCAAGACCTTCTGCCATTTCAGTCATTCTACGTATTATAAGCTCGCGCATTTTAGGATCAAGGGTTCTTACCGTACCTATGAGTTCTGCACTTTCAGGAATTATATTAAAGCGTACACCAGAGGTAATTTTACCTACAGTAATTACAGCAGGCTCTACCAGTAAATTAGATTCTCTGCTTATTATAGATTGAAAACCGTCTATAATTTTTGAAGAAATATATATCGGATCAACTCCACCCCAGGGCTGTGAACCGTGAGTCTGTTTTCCTTTTACATTAACGACAAATCGTTCTACAGCCGCCATTATGCCACCCGGTTTATAATTGATTTGCCCTACTGGAGTTCCGCTATTTATGTGTAACCCAAAAATAGCATCAACATCGGGGCTTTTCAAAACACCTTCTTTGATCATTAGGGAAGCACCACCTTCTTCACCCGGAGGTGGACCTTCTTCTGCCGGTTGAAAAATAAACTTTACAGTACCATTAATTTTATCTTTGTGTTGTGCAAGAATTTCTGCAGTACCCATTAAAATGGCTACGTGAGTATCGTGGCCACACGCATGCATAACGCCGGTTTCAGCACCTAGAAAATTTGCCGTAACAGTGCTTTTAAACGGTAAATCATTTCGTTCGGTTACAGGAAGAGCGTCAATATCTGCTCGCAAGGCGACAACCTTACCGGGATTGTCTCCTTTTAAAATACCTACAACTCCCGTTTTGGCAATTCCCGTCTCTACTTCAATTCCTAATGACTTGAGGTGTTCTGCAATTTTTTCGGCAGTCTTGAATTCACGATTACTTAATTCTGGATTTTCGTGAATTTCATGCCTCCAGTTAATTACTTTGTCTTCGATAGATTCTGCTGCCTTCATTATTGAAGCATCCGGTGATTGTGCAAATGCGGTTATGCTGATGATAAAAATGAGAATGTTGAGTTTTTTCATAATGTAAGTTTAGAACGAGATTAAAGCGTAATTGAGGTTTTGATAATAAACAAGTGCATTCATAGCTGATAATGCCATTTGTGTATGTTGCCATCTTTTTTCTGAAGTGATACCGCGTGAACCAGCAGTTTGACCACATAGTACAATAGGAATATTCAGTGCGTGTAACTGCTCCAGAAGCTTTAAGTTGGGATTGTCTACACCGAACTTTTCTTTATAATATTGATTAGTTAATAACCCAAAAGCCGCACTTCCATGAACTACAAGTACTGGCTTAAGGTGATCTTGGGCAACTCCTGCTGAAGTATTCATATTTAAAAAACGCGCAACGGTATTAAAATAGGGATTTAGTTCTGCTGGGTTTTCAGGAGATTGTGCAATATCAAAAACCACTCTATAGGTTGCTGTTGTGTCTACAGGAATTTCAGGTTGAGGGACAGTATAGGTTTCACCAAACTCTGTCAATAACGGACCAGAAATTTTCTCTTGCGCGAAGCTAGTATTAGGAAATGAGCAAAGTAATAGTGTAAAGACAAGTAGAAATCTAAAACGCATAAGTTGTAGGTTAGCTTAAAGTTATTGAAAATTCATCTAAAGCTACGTTTAATGATTCGCATTTCAAATTTGCATACCAATTAATGGCAATGCTCTTAAATTTAGAACAAATCGATATTTCTTAATAACTATATGGCTAGTAATTCCTCTAAAAAGCCAAGATTCCTTAATTTTCACTTCTTAAAAAATCAATTGTTTTGGAGGCACTTTTAGAAGGATTAAATGACGCACAGCGTGCACCGGTTTTACAAAAAGATGGTGCAATGATGGTAATAGCTGGTGCGGGTTCTGGTAAGACACGCGTACTTACTATGCGTATTGCATATTTAATGCAACAAGGTGTAGATGCATTTAATATATTGTCACTCACATTTACCAATAAAGCTGCCCGCGAGATGAAAACGCGTATAGGTACTATCGTGGGTAATAGTGAGGCAAAAAACTTGTGGATGGGTACTTTTCATTCCGTTTTTGCTAAAATACTGCGTATTGAAGGACATCATTTAGGCTTTCCTCCTAATTTCACTATTTATGATAGTCAGGATTCTCAACGTCTTATTTCTGCTATTATAAAAGAAATGGGATTGGATAAGGATATCTATAAATACAAACAAGTTCATAGTCGTATATCTTCTTTTAAAAACAGCCTGATAACGGTAAAAGCCTATTATCAAAATCCAGAATTGATGGAAGCTGATGCAATGGCTAAAAAGCCTAGAATAGGTGATATATACAAGGAGTATGTAGACCGTTGCTTTAAGGCAGGTGCAATGGACTTTGATGATTTATTACTACGTACTAATGAACTTTTAGCGCGATTTCCTGAGGTTCTTGCAAAATATCAAAAGCGTTTTCAATATATATTAGTAGATGAGTATCAGGATACAAACCATTCTCAATATTTAATTGTAAAAGCACTTGCAGACCGGTATCAAAATATTTGTGTAGTAGGAGATGATAGTCAGAGTATATATGCATTCCGTGGAGCTAATATCAATAATATTTTAAATTACCAGAAAGATTATGAGGATGTAAAAGTCTATCGATTGGAGCAAAATTATCGTTCTACAAAGAACATCGTGGAGGCAGCAAACTCGGTTATTGAGCATAACAAAACAAAGTTGGATAAAATTGTATGGACTGCAAATGACAACGGTCCTAAGATCATTGTTCATCGATCACTTACAGATGGGGAAGAAGGGCGCTACGTTGCAAGTACCATTTTTGAAGAAAAAATGAATAAGCAGCTTAAGCCAAGTGATTTTGCCATTTTATATAGAACTAATGCCCAATCTCGTGCAATGGAAGATGCTTTGCGTAAGCGAGAGATTCCCTATCGTATTTTTGGTGGTTTATCTTTTTATCAACGTAAAGAGATTAAAGATGTACTCGCTTATTTGCGCGTATTAACAAATCCCAATGATGAGGAAGGCTTAAAGCGCATTATTAATTTTCCTGCTCGAGGAATAGGAGCAACTACCATAGATCGACTTGTTATTGCTTCGAAGCAATACAATAAATCAATTTTTGAGGTGATGGAAAATATCCAGCACATCGAGATACAAATTAATAACAGCACAAAAAACAAGCTTTACAATTTTGTAAATATGATTAAGAGTTTTCAGATCACCGCTGAAAACGCTGATGCTTTTCTTACCGCAGAAGAAGTTGCACGAAAAACCGGATTACTTCAAGAATTAAAGAAGGATGGAACCCCGGAAGGAATCGCACGTATAGAAAATATTGAAGAGTTACTTAATGGTATTCGGGATTTTGTAGAAGGACAGAAAGAAGTTGCAGATGCGACCGGTTCACTTGCAGAATTCTTAGAAGATGTTGCTTTAGCTACAGATCTCGATAAAGAGGTCGATGATGTAGATCGCGTGTCTATGATGACGATACACCTAGCTAAAGGATTAGAGTTTCCGTATGTTTTTGTTGTAGGAATGGAAGAAGATTTATTTCCTAGCGGAATGAGTATGAATACGCGAAGTGAACTCGAGGAAGAGCGCAGATTGTTTTATGTAGCCTTAACGCGTGCCGAGCATCAAGCTTATTTAACGTACACCGAATCACGCTATCGATGGGGAAAATTAATAGATGCTGAACCTAGTCGATTTATAGAAGAAATTGATGAATCTTTCCTGGATATTCAAACACCAATGGAGTCATACAGATACAAACCATTAGTAGATACAGATATTTTTGGGGAACCCGATAAAAGTAAACTTCGATTAAAGAAACCTATTGCAGGCAGTGCTCCTACAGTTGGGAAACCCTCGGCAGACCAACTTCAGAAATTAAGAAAACTACGTCCTCAAGGTTCAAGCACACCTCCATTGCAAACAGATGATTTAAATGGAAATTTAAAAGCGGGAAGCAGGGTAGAACACAATCGTTTTGGTCACGGAGAAGTACTAGGAATTGAAGGAATAGGTCAGGATCAAAAAGCTGAAATACGTTTTCAAACTGGCGGAATTAAAAAGTTATTATTGCGTTTTGCTAAACTGAAGATTTTAGAATAGTGATGGTATACGCAACCATTTAAGGATTTTAGTATTTTATATAAGAACAAACAATTTTAAAAATCCCAAACCTCTAGGTTTTGGGATTTTTTAATTAAATATTTTAATCGAAGCCAATAAAGCAACAGGATCTATTTCGGTATTTACAGAATCATCATCTTGTGATATGGGTAGATTTTGCTTTTCATACTCCATGAGTGACCAGGTTTTATCGTGATATTCCAGAGCAGTTAGATTTTCAATCCAGTCCCCGCTGTTGAGGTACAAACAGCTACCTGTTGCATTTATAACTTTACGCATTTGTGGTTGATGAATATGGCCACAGATTACATATTCAAATTTATTTTCTATAGCGAGTTCGGCTGCAGTTTCTTCAAAATCGGTAACAAAACTTACCGCTTTTTTTACACTGTTTTTTATTTTTTTTGAAAGGGAATATTTGGGTCTTCCAAGGCTTACGAGACACCAATTGATAAAACTATTAAGCACAATTAGAAAGTCGTAACCCCAACCGCCTAACTTGGCAATCCATTTAGTATGCTGTATTGAAGCGTCAAACACATCACCGTGAAAAATCCACGCTTTTTTTCCATCGAGATTCAATACCAGTTTATCAATTACAGAAATATTACCGAATTCTACCGGACTGAACTTACGCAGTTTTTCATCGTGGTTCCCTGTGATGTAATACACTTGAGTGCCCTTCGCGGCAAGTGAAATAATTTTTTTAATAACCTGCAGGTGAGATTTGGGAAAATACCGCTTTCTAAACTGCCAGATATCTATAATATCACCATTGAGCACCAGAGTTTTAGGCTTTATGCTTTGCAGGTAATTTACGAGTTCTTTTGCCTGAGCGCCATAAGTGCCTAAATGAACATCAGAAAGGATAACAAGTTCTACGTTACGTTTCAAAAACTATTATTTTAAACAAATAAAGGCCACAGGTGTTACTACACCTTTATCTGAATATTAAATTATTTTTTATAAATCGATTTTAGCAGGTTAATTAGATGCTTTATCACGCTAGTTTTTAACTAAAACATTTTAATTTCGCTAATTAAACTTTTGATATGGCTGGGAATACATTTGGTAAACTATTTACGCTAACGACATTTGGAGAATCACATGGAGAAGCTATAGGAGGCATTATAGACGGTTGTCCTGCAGGGATTGAATTAGATTTAGATGCTGTACACCGTGATATGGAACGTCGCAAGCCGGGACAATCAAAAATTGTTACCCAGCGTAAAGAGCCGGATAGTGTTCAGTTTTTTTCTGGAATATTTGAAGGAAAAACCACGGGTACTCCAATAGGATTTAATATTGTAAATACAAATCAAAAGTCTCACGACTACAGTCATATAAAGGATACTTATCGTCCCTCTCACGCAGATTATACATATGATAAAAAATACGGTGTGCGCGATTACAGAGGAGGAGGACGATCTTCTGCACGAGAAACAGCAAGCCGGGTAGCTGCTGGAGCAATAGCTAAACAGGTTTTAAAAAATATTAAAATTAATGCATTTGTAGATTCGGTGGGAGAAATCCATATGACTACGCCCTATCAGGAACTTGATTTTTCACAGATAGAATCTAATGATGTGCGCTGTCCAGATCAGGCTTTTGCCACAAAAATGATTGACAGAATTAAAGAAATACGCAAAGCAGGTGACACTATAGGAGGTACGGTTATGTGTGTGATTCAAAATGTACCTGTAGGATTAGGTGAACCTGTATTTGATAAACTTCATGCTGAATTAGGGAAGGCGATGCTTTCTATAAACGCTGTAAAAGGCTTTGAGTATGGTAGTGGTTTCCATGGAGCTTCAATGAAAGGAAGTGAGCATAATGATCTCTTTAATGCAGATGGCAGTACGACTACTAATCTTAGTGGCGGTATTCAAGGAGGAATAAGCAATGGGATGGATATCTATTTTAGAGTTGCATTTAAACCTGTGGCTACCATCATGCAAAATCAACCTACTATCGATAAAGAAGGAAACGCTGCAGAAATGCAAGGTAAGGGACGTCATGATCCTTGTGTTGTGCCCCGTGCCGTACCTATCGTTGAGGCAATGGCTGCTCTAGTATTAGCAGATTTTTTCCTTATAAATAAAGCATCAAAAATTTAATATAGTACTATACTATTTACAAAACGCTGCACGCTTTCGTGTGGCGTTTTTTTAGGTTTATTCTATTTTTTAAGCCTCTCCAATACAAAACCTATTTGCGCGCTTATTTTTTTCTCTACAATTTTAGCTTTTTACTAACAATACGGCATCAAAAGTCGTTGCGGGCTTATTCTAAATAAGGATTTTGTTTATCTTTCGCAATAAGGAAAAACACCTCTATTATTTTATGAAAAAACTAGCATTGCATTGGAAGATTATTATAGGTCTCGTACTTGGTATTTTATGGGCCTTAATTTCAAGCCAAATGGGATGGAGCCAATTTACAATTGACTGGATCGCACCTTTTGGAAAAATATTTATAAATCTTCTGAAGCTAATCGCAGTGCCATTAGTGCTTTTTTCTATAATAAGTGGAGTTGCAAATCTTGGTGATCCTGCGAGTTTAGGAAGAATGGGTGGTAAAACCTTGTTAGCTTACTTGTTAACTACAGTACTGGCTGTGAGTATGGGTTTACTTCTGGTAAATGTAATACAGCCCGGAAAGTTAGTTGATGATCAAAGTCGTATAGATAACCGTATTAGTTATGAAATATGGGCGGCTGATGAAGGGTATAAAATTAAAGACGGAATAAATTATCTCCAGGATCCTGAGTTTATGGAGCGTGCCAGAGAGATATCTGATTTATCTCGTAGTGAGTTAAAAGATGCTTCGGTAAGTGATAAGATGGAGACTGCTAATGCAACAAAAGATGCAGGGCCTCTTCAACCATTAGTAGATATTGTACCCGATAATTTCTTTGCCTCTTTAGCAGATAACGGACTGATGTTACAAGTAATATTTTTTGGTTTGTTCTTCGGTATAAGTATGCTATTTATAGATCCAAAAAAATCAGCTCCGGTAACACGTGCGGTAGACGGTATTATGGAAATCTTCTTGAAAATGGTTGACCTTACTATGCAAGCTGCACCGTTTTTTGTATTTGCATTGCTGGCAGGTGTTGTGAGCCAGATGGCCGGAAATGATATTAGCAAGGTTGTCGAGATATTTAAAGGATTGAGTTGGTATTCCTTAACCGTTGTACTGGGTCTAGCGTTAATGATATTTGTAATTTATCCTATCATTTTTAAAATATTTGTAAGGAAGGTATCTTACTTTGGCTTTTTTAAAGCTATGGGTCCTGCACAAACATTGGCCTTTTCGACTTCTAGTAGTGCCGCAACTTTACCAGTAACTATGGAGTGTGTGGAAGATAATCTTGGTGTAGACAAAAAGGTTACAAGCTTTGTATTACCTATAGGGGCAACCGTAAATATGGATGGTACTTGTTTGTATCAGGCGGTAGCTGTGGTATTTTTAGCTCAGTTGCATATGATAGATCTTACAATAGCACAGCAATTAACCATAGTTCTTACTGCTACACTTGCCTCTATAGGTTCTGCTGCGGTGCCAAGTGCTGGTCTGGTAATGCTTATAATAGTTTTAGAATCGGTAGGTTTAAATCCTGCCTGGATTGGAATTATTTTTCCTGTAGACCGTATTTTAGATATGTGTCGTACTGTAGTAAATGTTACAGGAGATGCAACAGTTTCTTCGGTGATCGCAAAAGGAGAAGGGCTTTTTAATTATAATCCTAACAAACATCCTGACGAGGCATTTGATGTCGAAGAATAAAAAATACCTGTAAATGATTAATTTATAGCGTATTACGTTTTTTATTTAAAATAATAGTTATATTTTGAGGGTCCCTCAATCTATGTGTTGATTAATATCAACGCCTTCACTTACCCCATTAAATCAAAAATGAGTAAGCATGAAAAGACTATTATTTTTATTTTTTACAGGAACATTAACCGCCAATGCCCAAGTAGGAATAGGAACTACAGATCCTTGTGATTCTGCTATGCTTGAAGTAAGCAGCCAATCTTCAGATGGCACTTACAAAGGATTTATGCCACCAAGAGTTACAGTTGCGCAGCGTGATCTTATCACTGCTGAAGGAGCTGACTCTGGTCTCATGATATTTGTAAGCGATCCTGATGCTTCTATCTTTGGTCTTCAAGTGTGGAATGGTGTTTTCTGGGAGAATGTACATCTTTTACAAAATTCTATACAACCCACCGAAGTAGCCTACACAGTCACATCTACAGAATTTGGGGAAAATTCAGGAGCTATTGATTTTGAATTCAATATTACAAATCCTTCACTCACAACCCCGCTTATTGTAACAGTCTCCGCATCAGATTACTCTGATTTAGACGAGACTTTATCTCAAACATTGACCATTCCTGAAAATACGGCTGTGTTTAATGCTACATCTATTTTTAATCTTACTAACGATGCTTTAGTAGAAGGTAATGAGCTGATTACTTTTACTATTACAAATGCAAGTGGTGGTTCTGGAGCACCTACTATTGGATTAAATTCCGTCTTTGACTTAACGATTATTGATGATGACCTTAAGTTATGGATTAATGAAATACACTACGATAATATAGGAGGTGATGAAGATGAACGTGTGGAAATAGCAGGATCTGCAGGTGTTGATCTTACAGGCTATTCTATTGTACATTATAATGGTTCAAATGGAACTATAATTAACTCTTCAAACATTATAGGAAGTATTCCCGATCAACAAGCTGGGTTAGGCACATTACCGATATCTGTGCCGTTGCAAAATGATGCCGAAGGTATAGCACTCGTAAATCCTGTGGGTACCGTTATTCAGTTTTTAAGCTATGAAGGAGTTGTTACGGCTACACAAGGTGCAGCAATGGGAATGACTTCTACGCAGTTACCAGTTGATCAAACAATAACTATGGCAGAAGGCTTCTCGCTACAATTAGTGGGGATTGGCAATGAATATGCAGATTTTGTTTGGAATGCCGGTGTTGTAAGTACTATAGACACTATAAATTTAGGGCAAACGTTCAACTAGCTCCAGTAAATCTTTACAATCAAATTCTGGATCAGCTGCTAAAGGGTATTTAAATTTACCCTCTCTCGCTATAAATGCAGTCTGCAGACCTTTACGCTGAGCACCGGTTATGTCCCAGCCATGTGCAGCAACCATAAGTGTTTCTTCAGGTTTTACATTTAATTTTTCCAATACATAGGAATAAGGCTTGGGATTTGGTTTAAAAGCCTGCGCTTCATCAACACTGTACACCGCTTTAAAATATGAGGTTAACTCAGCATTTTTAATTTGATCAGTTGCAACATGAGGATTCCCATTTGTTAAAGCTACCAATGTATAATCTCTTTTTTTTAAAATGGTTAAAGCTTCAACTACATCCTGATGAGGCTGTAGCTTAGATATCATACCCAGAATACTTTTTATTTCATCTTCTGCAATTACCTTTTTAAACTTAGCTGCAGTCATTTCAAATGTTGCTTGGGCAATTTTACTAAAATCTTCGTGATGGCCACTTACCGTCTCCACAAGTGAATAATGTAAAAGTGAGCTAAACCAAAGGTCAAATGCAAGGTCACTGCTTAAAGAAGCATTGATACGTCTGGCTAGTGGTTTTAGATCGAGTAGGGTCTCATTTACGTCAAAAAGGATAAGTTTTGGTTTCATAAAATAGTGTTTACAGATTAACTTTTGAAACAACACATAATTTACAAACCTCTTCAATAGTAGACGATTTGTTGTATTTAATTTAGTAACAAATTTGCAAAATTTGGGATTATCTAATCTAAAAACCTTGATTTAAGGTCTGGAGTAGGGATCATACAACTTTCTTTTTTTCCAAACCATTTATAGCGGTTACGGGCTATAAGATCATAAATAGAATTTCGTATAAAAGCCGGTATTATTATAAAACTATAGAGCAGGGGATAAGCGTCATCTAGGTCTTAAGCAATACCTAGTGCAGCATCAGATTTTAAAAAGGCTTTATTTGAATCTATCAAAACTATAGAATCTGTTTTAAGCGGATCTATGTTATACTCCTTGAGTAGCTGTTTGCCGGTATCAGATTGAAGTGAGGCAAATTTCAAATTGGCTTTAGAATTGGGCTTTATAATAAAATTAATTGCTCCATTACAGAGATTACAAACGCCATCAAATAATATAATTTTTGATTCCATCTATTGTTTTACGCGTTGCACAAGTTCAAGGGTTTCTACATCTACATTAGTTGTGAACATCCCGTAATCCACGATTGCTTTTCCTTTTTCAATATTATGGATTGTACCTACCGCTCGACCATCTGGTAAACGTACGCGATCACCTATTTTTAAAGTTACTTTAGGCTTTTCTTTCTCTATCTGAACCTCTTTTTGTTTAAGCTCTTTCTTTTTTTCTCGTATAACTTCAACCTTTTTCTCAGCCTCTTGTTTAATACGAGTTTCTCGTGCTTTCTGAGCCCGTTTTTCTTTTGCACTTTGTTTAGCACGCTTCGAATTTTCTATTTGCACCACTTTGAATAATTCGTCGAGCATAGACTTTTTATTCTTATTGGTATAGAATTTATCGCTTATATCATCTAGCTTTTGACCTAGATAAATGAGACGCTGATTACTGTCATATAACTCCTGGTAACTCTCTAATTTCTCTTGTATCTTAGTATTAATTTTAGAAAGCTCTTGTTTCTCCTTAGCAGCTTCTTGCTCCTTAGACTTTAATGAGGTGGTGGTTTTTGCCAGTTTACTACGTTCTTTTTGAAGATCTGCAATACTCTTATCAAACCGAATTTTGCCGCGTTCCACTTTCTTCTTTGATCGGTTTATCAGGGAATACGGAATTCCGTTTTTCTGTGCCACTTCAAATGTGAATGAACTACCGGCTTCACCTACGTGTAGTTTATATAGTGGTTCTAAGGTACGAGAATCAAAAAGCATATTTGCATTGGTAATAGCTTCAGTCTCATTAGCCATCATTTTTAAATTTGCATAATGCGTTGTAATAATCCCATAACTACCGCGCTCATAAAAAACTTCTAAGAAGGTTTCCGCAAGGGCACCACCTAATTCGGGATCACTACCTGTACCAAATTCATCGATTAGAAAGAGTGTACTTTCATCACATTTCCGAAGAAAATAATTCATATTTTTCAATCGGTAACTGTACGTACTTAAGTGATTTTCTATACTTTGATTGTCTCCGATATCGGTCAATATTTTATCAAATAAGCAAAATCTAGAATATTCATGCACAGGTATAAGCAACCCACTTTGAAGCATCACTTGTAGTAAACCTACCGTTTTTAATGTAATACTTTTACCGCCCGCGTTAGGACCACTTATAACAATAATTCTATTTTGCTCATCTAATGTTATGTCCTGAGGAAAGGTTTTTTCTCCTCGTTTTTTGTTATTTAAAAATAACAGCGGATGATAAGCATCTTTAATCTGTAACTCTCGATCCTGAGTAATTTTTGGTAGGACAGCATCTAATTTTTTGGCATATTTTGCCTTTGCTGAAATTACATCGATTGTACTTAAGAGTTTTTGATAATCATCTAATAAGGGGCTAAATGGTCTTACAAAATCTGTTAAGCCTTTTAAAATGCGCTTAACCTCTTCCTGCTCATCATACTGAAGATTATTAAGTTCGCGTTGATGATTTTGTGTAGCTTCGGGCTGAATATAAACAATGCTTCCGGTTTTAGAATTACCTAAAATGGAGCCTTTTACTTTGCGCCTGTGCATAGCACTAACGGCAAGTACGCGCACATTATCTACTATAGATTCTCTAATTTCATCAAGGTATCCATATGATGCATATTGAGACAGTGCCGAAGAAAAGCTACTATTAATTTTACCTTTTACGACATTTATTGCTCTTCGTGTATTTAATAACAAAGGAGAAGCATCATCTTTAATTTCTCCAAAACGATCTACAATGGTATTTATCTCATCGGTTAATGCCGATGTGTACTCTGTATCGTCAATTGTTTTATAAAGCGACGGATAATAAGATTGAAATTTTCTAAAATACTTTATATGTGTATTAGCAGTTTCAGACAAACTACCAATTCTTCTAAAGCTTCCTACCTCTAGGGTAGTATCTTCTATGCCTAACATTTTAAGTTCGTGATCAAGCGCATCAAAACCATGATTAGGAATGGGTGTCTCGTGTGTGTCTGAGTTTATATATTCTTGCGTTTGATTTAAAGCAAATAAGGTTTTTTTAAAACTGCGTTGCGGCGTAAGTTTAAGAGCCTTTACTTTCCCTTTATCTGTAATACACAATGCGCTTACTTGAGCACAAACCGTATGAAATTCTAAATCAGCAAGTGTTTTAGGATGAATCTTTATCATAGTAATGCCCCTTTTAAGGCGGGAGATAACTTAAGTTTTTTTTATTTTTATACTGAAATTTAATAAGTAATTTCAATACCGATTGAGTCTGTTTCTGTGGTCAAAAATTACAGATTGAGCTATACAAATTTAAGATATTCATGAATGTTGACATACATCCCAGCTGGAAAGCTATATTAGAACCTGAATTTGATAAACCTTATTTTAAATCCTTAATAACATTTGTAAAAGAAGAATATACGACACATACTTGCTATCCCAAAGGAGCAGCAATTTTTAAAGCTTTTGACCTTTGTCCGTTTGATGATGTTAAGGTAGTAATCTTGGGTCAAGATCCCTATCACGGGGTTGGTCAAGCGCACGGTTTGTGCTTTTCGGTACCTGAAGGAATTGGAGTGCCGCCCTCGCTGGTAAACATTTTTAAAGAGATAGCTACAGACCTAAACAACCCAATACCTAATAGTGGCAATCTCGAGCGCTGGGCAAAACAAGGAGTTCTCCTACTGAATGCAACTTTAACAGTACGTGCACATCAAGCCGGATCTCATCAAAAACAAGGATGGGAGACTTTTACAGATGCTGTTATCTCCGTTTTATCACAGCGAAGAGAAGGTGTAGTATTTTTATTGTGGGGTGGTTATGCAAAAAAGAAAGCATCAAAAATAGATGAAAACAAACACTTGATTTTAGAGAGTGGTCATCCTTCTCCCTTGAGTGCTAATCGCGGCCACTGGTTCGGGAATAAACATTTTAGTAAAGCTAACGCCTATTTGTCTGAAAAAGGAAAGTCGACAATTGAATGGTAAATAAAAAAAGGCTCAACTGGTTAAGTTGAGCCTTTTCTCTAAAAGTTTGATTTGAAAAAAATCAGGAATAAATTAAGAAGCTTGTTCTAGAACTACTCGCTGATTTAAGGCTGTTTGTTTAGGGGCTACACGCTTTTGCGATTTCTCAACTTTAGATCCGCCTGCTACACTGAATTTAAATAGTATTAAATTAATAAATAGCAAACATCCCAAAACGATTAGAAACGTAACCATAATTGAATTGTTTAATTAATAAATTAATATGGCGTAAAGATTGGCCTTTTTTTTTACTTACCGAATTAACTACTTATAAAAGTTTCATTAAATGATAGTTAAATAAAAACTAACGTCTTGCTTTTTATCTATCATATCGAGTTCTAGAAGGTGGTTTTGTACATCTTCAATTTCACTATGGGGAAGTTGGTCCTGAGACCATTCTGTTTTTGAAAGCCAAGTTTTTATATCTTCTAATTTCTGATTGTAACGTTTTGCTAGAAGCACATCTACCTCATTGATGTTTTTGAAGGAAGATGTCTTAGTATTAAGAACTTCTAAAAAAGAACTGATGGCATCTTGTTTATCAGCTAAAGCCTTTGATGTTGCCGCAATTACAAAACTAGACCACGGGGTGGGGAAGTCGCTTACCCGTCTAAAAATATTTGAATCAACAAGTGGTTTAGTAGTATAATGTTCCCACATAAAGTAATCTGCTTCTCCTTTACTAAGAGATTGAATAGCATTGTCAAGATTATTTACTACAACACAATTTATGGCCTGGGTATTCCAATTTAATTTTTTTGCCTGAACATAAGCCATTACGTGAGATCCAGAACCAAACCGACTTATTGCAGGTCTGGTATCCTTCAAATCGTCTAGTGTATTAAATGGGCTATTAGCCGCTACGTGAACTCCCCAAATTAAAGGTGTCGATACATAATTTTGGATAATCTTAGATTCATTTCCTGCCGCGATATCTTTGACAATACCTTCAGTAAGAATTATAGCAATATCAATTTCTCCATTTCTAAGAGCTAAATTCATCGCTCCAGTACCTCCCGGAAACTCTATCCATTCAACATCGAGTCCCACATTTTTGAAGAGACCTTCTTCAATACTTAGATGTATGGGTAAATTAAAATGCTCAGGAACACCACCTATTTTAATTTTTGTCATTTGTTAGTTTTTTGATTTTAAGTAATCATAAATAGCATATTGAGAACGTATTTCAGCTTCTCCATCTAACTTCTCAACATATAGATTCTGCTCTTCTGCGTCTTGAATACGTGCCTTACAATTATCATTCAATTGCAGGATAAAAATGTCCTTCAATTCGGTGAATAGATTTTTATCATAAATAGGAACTAAAACTTCTATACGCCTGTCTAGATTACGAGTCATCCAGTCTGCAGAACCTATATACATTTGCTCATCACCACCATTATGAAACAAATAAATACGACCGTGTTCTAGATATCTATCAATAATGGAGGTGATGTAAATATTCTCGCTTAGTCCTTTTACTCCGGGTATTAAACACGTAAAACCTCTAATGATTAGACGAATTTGTACTCCTGCCTGGCTCGCTTTGTATAATAATTCTATGATATCTTTATCCTCAAGGCTATTCATTTTTGCGGTAATCTTTGCAGTCTTACCAGCCTGAGCTGCTTCAATTTCTGAATGAATTAGTTTTTCAAACGTACGCCTTGTAGTAAATGGAGAAATAAGTAAATGTTTATTTCTGGGCACAATAAGCTTACCTTCCAGAACTTCAAACACCCTACTTAATTCTTTGGCAATTTTGTTATTAGCAGTAAATAAGCCGTGGTCGCAATATATTTTAGAAGTATCACCATTAAAGTTTCCGGTCCCGATATAAGCGTATCGTTTAGATTTATCATTTTCGGTACGTTCTACCATTAGAATCTTTGAATGAACCTTAATACGTGGGTAACTATATATTACGCGCGCTCCTTTTTCTTCAAATTTGCGTCCCCACGTGATATTATTTTCTTCATCAAAACGTGCTTTGGCCTCTATAAATATGGTTACCTGCTTTCCATTTTCAATGGCCCTTAGTAACGAGGTTGTGAGTGCAGACTCATCTGCAACCCTGTATAATGATATTTTAATGTGAGTAACATCTTTGTCATTTGCAGCTTGTTCTACAAAGCGTTCTACATAGTTGAAACTCATAAATGGAAAATGCACTAAATGATCTTTACTACGTATAGCATCAAAATAATTTGTTGCATTCTCTAAGGCTTTATGCTTAATTACCGGCTTATCTTCATAATGAAGTTTTTCATTATTTGTAGGATCTGGAAACTTAAAGAAGTCATTAAAGTTATGATAGCGACCTCCGGGCATCATATCTATTTTGCCAAGCTTCAAAAGCTTTCGCAATTTTTTAGCAACTGGTTTTGGCATACTTGCATCATAGAGTAAACGTGTAGGTTGTCCTTCTTGACGTTGCTCTAAGGATTTATATATACGTTCTGCTAGTATACCATCTAGTTCATCATCGATATATAATTCTGCATCTCTAGAGAGTTTGATTTCATAAACTCCATCGATAGACTGTGAATCAAATATAGTAGCAATTTCGTGTCTTATAATGTCATCCAGGAAGGTAATAGAATAGGTGTCATCTTGTTTTCCTAATTCTACAAAACGATCATTTGTATCTGTGGGTATTTTTACAAATCCTATTTTTTTTGAATCTGAAAAGGTAACACAGAAATAGAGGCTTTGATTTTCAAGAAAGATTTCACTTTCTGTTGCAGGATTGAATAGAAAGGGATTAACTGTATTTTTAAGATGAGAAACATACCACACATTAGCAATCTGTTTCTGAACTTCTGTATATTCTTCGGAAGCAACAAGCACAATATGGTTTGCTGCTAATTCTGGTTTTATTTCATTGTTGAAGATTGCTCCAAAAATCTCTTGTTGCTCTTTTACTCTGGCAATTATCTCCTTAACAGTTTTATTAGGTCTTAACGCAAGTTTTTTACGAATGCTTTTTTCTACTCGTTTAATTTGCCTTAACTGACTTACACGTACCCTGAAATATTCATCAAGATTAGAAGAATAAATAGCTAAAAACTTCATTCGCTCAAAGAGCGGATTAAATCTTTTGTCTTGTGCTTCTTGTAAAACTCGAGCGTTAAAGCTTAGCCAGTTTAAATCTCTATGTTTTAAGTTATCAGCTATTTCTGAATCCATTTATGATCGTATTTTCATCAAAAATACGAAAGCCTGCTACGGTCTGAATTAAGCTTTTGTTAAAAGAAATTTATAGTAACGCGATTCGGTCTAGTGCTTGTATGATCATACGTTCAACGGTTTTTGATCCTTGTTTGCTAAAGGTGCCATTTATTCTATTTGCCATTATAGCATTAATAGAAATTGCACGGTGACCTAGTAATAAACTCAATGCGTAAATGCCTGATGTTTCCATCTCCAGATTTGTGATTTTCTCTGTATTATATTGAAAATTTTCAATCTTAGTATTCAACGCATTATCTGCAAGTTCAAGTCTTAGTTTCCGTCCTTGTGGACCATAAAACCCAATATTTGTCGCAGTTACACCTTTATAGGTGTTTTCATTATCAAAATGTGTGATTAAATCTGAATCCCCAGGCACACAATAGGGATAATTTTTAGCCTCATCCCATTGTGTTTGCTCTACAAATGCATTTTCAAATGCCAAATCTCTTAAATGCTTAGACTCGTAATAATGAAGGAGTCCATCAAACCCAAGTGCTTTTTTACTTATTAAAATCGAATCTATAGGTATGTTTTGCTGTATTGCGCCGCTCGTACCCAAACGTACGATATTTAAGGAAGTCAATTCTTCTTTGAGTTGGCGTGTTTTCAAATCAATATTAACTAAAGCATCAAGCTCATTTAAAACAATGTCAATATTGTCTGTTCCTATTCCCGTAGATATAACTGTTATTCGTTTATTTTTATAATAGCCCGTTTGCGTTTTAAATTCTCTTTTGTGTTTGCTAACCTCAATTTTATCAAAAAAACGGGTCACGCTTTCAACCCTTTCCGGATCGCCAACGGTGATTATAGTATCTGCAATTTCTTCTGGTAAAAGATTTAAATGGTAGATACTGCCATCTTCATTAAGTATTAATTCAGATTGTGGAAGTTGCATTCTCACTGTGTTTAATAAGTTTGTGATTTATAGGGTCATACAGATAATCATATTTACGTGTACCTCCAAACTGAAAATCATTTTTCAAAATTGAGTAAAAATTTGTGACACCTTCTAAAACCTGATTACCCTGTCGAGTTAATTGTAAAATACCATTCTTTTGTGCATAAAATGGGCGTAGGGTTTTAATCATATTTTCAATTTGCACATCTCCATAACCATAATACCCTTGGTAATTAAGTGCGTAATCGCATAACTGACTTTCACCTGTAATTTGATGCAGATCAATAAGCTTTAAAATATTTGTTTCAAGCGTATTTAATCCGGTGTTTATACTCGGAAAGCGCTCAATGTGAGCACGTATACAACTAGACAGGTAATTAAAATTAGATTTTTTGCTTATTTCTGCTTTCAGTTCGATTGGTTTCTCTTCACAATAAAGCTTCCATATATGATTCGCTACAGTCAAATCATCTTGCGTTAGCGCAAGTTTATTTGTGTAATGCATTGCTAGCTGTTCATCGGTGAGATCTGAAAGCGCTTTGAGTTGAGCAAGACCTTTTACCCAACCACTACAGACCATATAAATAGGTGCTGTTTTATGATGTTGCATTAAGTAGCTTATGGCTGCCAACATATTTATATGACAAAAAAGATCGAACTCAAACCAGAGGACGATCTTTTCATAATTTTGTAAGGTTGCTAATTTCTCAAGCTCGTGTTCAAATTTCTCTTCATAATCTGAAGGTGAAATTTTATATTGCTCACTAAGAAATTTTTTTCGGGTTTCAAAAAAACTCTGAGATCCTACTTCAACTGGTGTGGGGCCTTCGCATAGCATCTCTCTCCAAACAATAATGTCACCTTTGAGATTTAAACTTTCTAGACGTGTAGTTAAATTATCACCATTTGTGATATGCAATACAGAATTTCCCATAGCTTTAATATTAACCGCCTACCCGTTTTGTCTTAAAGCCTTTATCTTTTAAGAAAGACATTATTTTATCGCGGTAATCACCTTGAATTATTATTTTTTCTTTTTTAAAACTACCACCTACACCTAACATTGTTTTTAATTCTTTAGCAAGAATTTTAAAATCACTATCAGCTCCTGTGTATCCTTCTATAATTGTAATAGGCTTTCCCTTCCTTTTTTCGTATTTACATAATAGTGGATCTTCTTGCATCCAGATCCCTAAATCATTAGAATCTTCGGTATCATTAGACTCCTCAGGCGTATGATCTGGAAATAGATTTTTCAGTTGGTCAGAAAGGTCCATAAATTATTTTTTGATCAATCCGATTTCAACAAGACGTTGATGTAAAAATTCTCCAGCAGTAATATCTTCAAAAGCTTTTGGATGCTCTTCATCAATACATTCTTCTAGACAATTAAGAGGCATTTCGCTACGCGGATGCATAAAAAATGGAATGGAATAACGTGGTGTATCCCACTGCTCTTTAGGAGGATTAATTACACGATGAATTGTAGATCTCAACTTATTATTAGTAAGTCTCTCCAGCATATCACCTACATTTATCACTAGCTCGTCCTCGTTAGGAATCGCATCAATCCACTCTCCATCTTTACGTAAAACCTGCAAACCACCTGCCGAAGCACCCATTAAAAGTGTAATGAGATTAATATCGCCATGGGCACCTGCACGTACAGCACCTTTAGGTTCTTCTGTGATAGGAGGATAATGAATAGGTCTTAAGATGCTATTTCCATTTTTTGCCCAATGGTCAAAATAAAATTCATCCAATTCAAGATATAAAGCTAAAGCTCTTAAAACGTAAATTCCGGTTTTTTCAAGCATTTTGTAGGCTTGCATTCCAGTTTCGTTAAAATTTTCTAACTCTTTTACAGTTACATTTTCAGGATACTCTTCAATAAGATTTGCATCTGCTTCAGCCTCTTGGCCAAAGTGCCAAAATTCTTTTAAATCTCCCTCTTTTTTTCCTTTAGCGTGCTCTTTACCAAAAGATATATAACCCCGTTGTCCACCCAGACCTTCTATCTCATAGCCTTGTTTGATATCTTCAGGAAGATCAAAAAATGATTTAACTTCAGAATACAAATCATCTACTAAGGCATCATCAAGAAAATGATTTTTTAAGGATACAAAACCGATCTCTTCGTAGGCTTTACCTATCTCATTAACAAATTTTAATTTGCGGCTTTTATCTTCACTAAGAAAATCTGCTAGATCTACACTTGGAATATTATTCATAACTAATTGTGAATTCAATAAAACATTTGACTTTCAAATATAACATAATAGATAACCAAAAAATTATAACTAAACTTAAATAAATAAGGCTGCATTATAATTTCTGATTACAACAGAGATATTAATTACTTTTAAAATACCAAAAATGAAATATGATATTAACTCGTAATCTTTCCGATGTTTTAGAATTTGAACGGTATGGTCATGGCGATGAAGTACTTATAAACTTGTACAGAGATTTATTGAAACCTCGGGTTATTGAAGAGAAGATGCTTTTACTACTTCGCCAGGGAAAAATAACGAAATGGTTTAGTGGTATCGGGCAAGAAGCTATTGCAGTAGGGGTAACTGCCGCACTGCATTCTGATGAGTATATTTTACCTATGCATCGCAATCTGGGAGTTTTTACTCAAAGAAATGTGCCTTTAGATCGGTTATTTAGTCAATGGCAGGGAAAAGTAAATGGATTTACCAAAGGTAGAGATCGCAGTTTCCATTTTGGAACCCAAGAATATAAGATTATAGGAATGATATCGCATTTGGGTCCGCAGCTTGGCGTTGCAGATGGGATAGCTCTAGCTCATAAATTAAAAAAAGAAAAGAAAATCACAGCCGTTTTTACTGGTGAAGGAGGTACTAGTGAAGGGGATTTTCACGAGGCACTTAATGTTGCAGCGGTATGGGATTTACCGGTTTTATTCTGCATAGAAAATAATGGATACGGACTCTCAACACCTACAAATGAGCAATACAGATGTGAGCATTTAGCAGATAGGGGTAAAGGATATGGTATTGAAAGTCATATCGTACAGGGAAATAATATACTTGAAGTTTATAATCTGGTAAGCCGTGTGGCTCAGTCTATGCGGGAGAATCCCAGACCCGTATTATTAGAGTTTAAAACTTTTAGAATGCGTGGCCACGAAGAAGCCAGTGGTATTAAATATGTTCCCGAGCATTTATTATCCCATTGGCAAAACTTAGACCCTTTAGCAAATTATAGATCATTTTTACTGCGTGAGAATATTTTATCTGCGGAAAATGATACACTTATAAATTCTGAATTTGCAGAAGAAATTGACACAGCTCTTAGTAAGACGTTTTCTGAAGCCGAAATTGAATCTTCTGAAGCCCTAGAATTAAACGATGTTTATGCTCAGAATACCTCAAAAATAATTCATTCTAATGCTTCTTCTCTTAAAGAAATACGATTTATAGATGCAATTTCTCAAGCGCTCGATTTGAGTATGCGCAAATTTGATAACCTTGTAATTATGGGTCAGGATATCGCCGAGTATGGAGGAGCTTTTAAGGTTACAGAAGGTTTTTTAGCCACCTATGGAAAAGAACGGGTGCGCAATACGCCTATTTGTGAATCGGCAATTGTTGAGGTGGCAATGGGTCTGGCTATACATAATTTTAAAGCTGTTGTAGAAATGCAATTTGCAGATTTTGTGAGCAGCGGATTTAATCCTATTGTAAATTATTTAGCAAAATCACATTACCGATGGGGGCAATCTGCAGATGTGGTTATACGTATGCCTTGTGGAGCAGGAGTGGGAGCGGGACCCTTTCATAGCCAGACTAACGAGGCTTGGTTTACCCACACTCCAGGCTTAAAAGTTATTTATCCAGCTTTTCCTTATGATGCTAAGGGATTGTTAGCTGCGGCTATAGAAGATCCTAATCCCGTGCTTTTCTTTGAGCACAAAGCATTATATAGGACATACCGGCAAGAGGTTCCTCAGGACTATTATACATTAGAAATAGGTAAAGCATCGGTTATTAGAACTGGAGATCAAATTACAATTATATCGTATGGAGCACCGGTACATTGGGTTCTTGAAGTGTTAGAAACTGTAGAGGACGTGCGGGCAGATGTAATTGATTTGCGATCGCTGGTTCCCTTAGATTTTGAGACAATAAAAGCTTCAGTACACAAAACGGGCAAGGTATTATTAGTTACTGAAGATTCGTCTTTTGGGACGATAATGGCCGATATCTCGGCACGTATTTCAGAAGAGTTGTTTAATTATTTAGATGCCCCAGTTAAGCGTTTAAGTAGTATTGATACGCCCATTCCATTTGCAAATGCGCTGGAAGAGATTTATTTACCCAAGCGAAAAATTAAAGAGGCCTTACTCGAAGTACTTGCCTATTAATGTTAAAATTTTATTGAAATCCAAATGTGCATTAAAATTTGTTAACTGATTTTAACAGCTTCTAGTTAAACACTATTAATAAATAGAAACACATTCTAGGCTAACATTACTTTTGAATCATTACTAACCAAAAAAATCAAAAATTATGTTACGTTGGACAGTTATATTTATCGTCATTGCTATAATCGCAGCAATATTCGGATTTGGTGGAATAGCTTCAGGAGCTGAGAGCATCGCAAAAATCTTATTCTTTATTTTTATAGTATTATTCTTAATTAGTCTTTTATCAAGATTGTTTAGATAATATAGTACAAACCAAAATTCAATTATGAAAAAAGTAATCACACTGGTTTTAGTTTGTTTAGTTCTTGCATCTTGCGGATCTAGTCAAGTTGTAAAGGAGTCTAGAAAAACTCTTAAAGGCTATTGGAATTTAGATAATATCAATTACAACAATGCTACAGGCATTTATGATGTGACTCTTTTTGGAGACGCATCTTCAGAATGTTTTGTAGGAAGCACTTGGAGATTTATACCGAATAACAATTTTGGTAATTATGAAATCTCAGGTAGTACATGTTCAGATGGTCAGCGTTTCTTCGTATGGAGTATTCCAGAACAAGAAGGCACAACATCATATGATATTTTACTAAAGCCTACAGATGCTAAGATGAAATCTACAATGAACAATGCAGGTTTTAGACTTAACATCAATTACTTATCAGAAAACCAATTGACCTTTACACAAACCGTACAAGTTGATGGAAAACCATTCACAATCGTGATGAACTTTTCTAAAATTTCTGAATAACAATAATTTAATGTAATGCTTTCGATTTAAGTGAATTAACTTAAACTGAAAGCATTATTTTTATGCTAACTAATAATACAATAATTATGAAATCTATATTAAGAAATGTTTCGGTATTAGCTATTGCTATTACTATGCTTACAGGCTGTGAAGCCACTAAAAATGCTAATAATCAGCAAAAAGGTAGTGTAATAGGTGCTGCTGGTGGTGCTATTATAGGTGCGGTTATAGGAAACAACGTAGGTACAAAAGGTGACGGTGGTGCTTTAGGTGCTGTAATAGGTGGTGTTGTAGGTGGTGCTGCTGGTAATGTTATCGGTAAGCGTATGGATAACCAAGCAAAACGTATTGAAGAAGAAATTCCAGGAGCACAAGTAGAACGTGTTGATGATGGTATTATCGTGAACTTTGATGAAAACAGTGGTGTTTATTTTGCTACTGCAAAATATGATATCAATGCAGCCTCTCAACAAACTTTAAATGGTCTTTCTACAGTAATGAAAGAATACCCACAAACTAACGTACTTGTAGTAGGTCATACAGATAGCAGTGGTGCCGCAGAATACAATATGACATTGTCTAAAAATAGAGCACAAGCTGTGACTAACTATTTAACATCACAAGGTATTAGTGCTGGTAGATTTACTACGCAATGGTATGGTGAGGAGCAACCTAAGTATGATAATAATACTGCAGAAGGTCGTTCTAAAAACCGTCGTGTAACGTTAGCAATTGTTCCTAATCAAGAGATGAAGAATGAAGCTATTAAAGAAGCTGGCGAAGGTCAATAATTAAAAGTAATGCACACTTCTGTGTGAAATTAAAATATAAACCTCATTGTAAATTTCTTTACAATGAGGTTTTTTTATGCGCCGGAATGAGTATCTTCAATATGCTTTGAAGAGAATAGAACGAATAGGAATTATAGGTGGTGGACTTGCCGGTTTAACAGCTGCTTTGCATCTAAGTAAGGCCGGTTTTGAGGTGCTTCTTTTTGAAAAAGAAAATTATCCCAAACATAAAGTTTGCGGGGAATATATTTCTAATGAAATTCTACCGTATTGGACTACTCTAGGCGTAAATCCCTTTGAATGGGGAGCAGTGCCAATAACAAATTTTGAATTCACAACTGTTCAAGGTGAGCCCATTGAAGCCGAACTTCCTCTCGGAGGTTTTAGTATAAGTAGATATTTGCTTGATTTTAATTTAATGGCTGCAGCAAAAAAAGCAGGTGTAAGAATAGTGCAAGAGCAAGTGCAATCTGTAGAAAAAAACAACGAAATTTTCAGCCTTCAGACCTTGTTAGGTAACGAATACGAGGTGAATTTAGTTATTGGAAGTTATGGGAAAAGGTCTAATCTAGACAAAGCGCTCCATCGTAGATTTATAACTTTAAAGACTCCGTGGCTCGCTGTAAAAGGCCATTACTCAGGATCTGTAAATAGTAATACCGTGAGTTTACATAATTTTGATGGTGGCTATTGCGGTATTTCTAGTGTGGAGAAGAACAGAATAAACGTGTGTTATATAACACACCTGGATGCTTTTAAGGAACGGTCTAACCTAGAAAATTTTCAAGAGAATGTACTAGAAAGAAATCCGAAATTAAAGGCATTTTTTAAGGAGGCTACACCGCTATTTGAAAAACCATTAACCATAAGTCAAATCTCTTTTGATCACAAGAAGGTTGTAGAAAATCATATATTCATGTGTGGGGATAGTGCAGGTCTTATACATCCTTTATGTGGTAATGGGATGGCTATGGCTGTAAGAGGTGCTCAACTATTATCTGAGCATATCATTAAATTTGATACGGGTAATTGGAGTCGATCACAACTAGAAAGAAATTATGAAAAAAGCTGGAAAAAAGAATTTAATTCCCGATTACAAATTGGGAGTGCGCTGCAAACACTATTTCAAAATAGATTAGCGACACGCTATAGTTTTAAGCTTATACAGAACTTTCCATTTTTGTTAAAATACATAATTAAAGCTACTCACGGCAAACCTGTAAAGAATTGAAAAATAGAAAGCTTACTCCAGAATTAATGGATGACCCTACACTTGATCCTGTAACCCTTCAATCTGCTCTAAAGGATGTTACTTTAGTTAACAAATGGCTGGGAGGTGAACACATTACCGTTGAGGGAATTCACTATTTTATAAATAAATTTCCGCAGGAGAAGTATAAAATTGTAGATCTAGGTTGTGGTGATGGTGCTATGCTTCGAAAAATTGCAAACCATATGCGTGCACAACGTATACAGGTAGAATTAGTAGGACTCGATCTTAATGAAAAGAGTCTTGATCTGGCAAGACAACAATCTAAAGACTATCCTGAAATAGTATATAAAAAACAAGATATTCTACAATTAGAAAGTACCTCTTTTCAATGTGATATTATTATCTCTGTACTTACGATGCATCATTTTACAAATGATGAAATTCTTATATTTCTTAAACAATTTCTAAAGCTTTCTAAGTTAGGCGTGGTAATTAATGACTTACATCGTTCTAAAATTGCGCATATTCTGTTTAAAGGCTTTAGTACTGTATTTATGAAAACACATATAGCCCGGCACGATGGATTGATATCTATTGAACGGGCATTTAGTAAAAACGAATTATTAATGTTTACAAGCAAGCTCAAAGTCGCGTCTTTTAAATTGAACTGGCGATGGGCTTTTAGATATTTATGGATTTTAGAAAAACAGAAGTAAAAGTTACTAGTGTAGGTAAAGCGATTCCTCAATATCATAGGGAAACTCAGGATATAATGCCACTTTTAGACAGTTGGTTAGAAAATCAGGAGGAGCGCTTTCGCAGAAAGGTAAAGAAGATATTTACTAATGCTGCCGTTGATAAGCGGTACAGTATTATGGCTCCGGAAGAGGTGTTTACAGCTTCTTCTTTTGAAGAAAAAAATGAAATTTATTCTAGAGAGGTTATTAAACTTGGAGAAACAGCTTTAAAAGATGCCCTAGAAAAAGCGGATTGGGATGCACAAAGTATAGACTATATCATTACGGTAAGTTGTACTGGAATTATGATTCCGTCGTTAGACGCATATCTTATTAATAAATTGAAGCTGAGACAAGACATTGTTAGGCTTCCGGTCACCGAGATGGGCTGTGCTGCAGGAATTTCCGGAATTTTATATGCTAATGATTTTTTGAAAGCCAATCCCGGTAAACGTGCGGCAGTTATTGCGGTAGAAAGTCCCACAGCTACTTTTCAACTAGATGATTATTCAATGGCAAATATCGTGAGTGCTGCCATATTTGGGGATGGAGGTGCATGTGTATTATTATCCTCTAAAGAAGAAGATAGTGGTCCCAGGATAAAAGATACGGGAATGTATCATTTTTATGATGCAGAACATATGATGGGATTTAAACTTACAAATTCCGGATTAAAAATGATCTTAGACCCGAGTGTGCCAGATACTATTGCGTCGCACTTTCCTTTATTAATAAATCCGTTTTTAGAGAATAATAATCTTTCGATAGAACATATAAATCATTTGATTTTTCACCCTGGCGGAAAGAAAATTGTACAAACCGTTGAAGGCCTGTTTGGTGAGATGGATAAAAATATCGATGATACTAAAGAAGTTTTGAGAGCGTACGGCAATATGAGTAGTGTTACGGTGTTGTATGTATTAGAACGTTTTTTAAATAGAGAGATTGAAAATAGAGAATACGGACTAATGCTTAGTTTTGGACCTGGATTTTCTGCACAACGTATATTGTTACAATGGTAAATTTTGAATTTAACACAAAAGCACATTCAAATTCATGGGCACTTGTTTTAGGCGGTAGTAGTGGCTTGGGCTTTGCTTCAGTTAAAAAACTTGCACAGCACGGGTTGAATATTTGTATCGTACATCGTACAAGAAGAAGTAAACTTGAAGAATTTAATGCTGCTTGCGATAAGCTTAGAGAGCTTGGAGTAAAAATAAGTTGTTTTAATAAAGACGCTCTCCAGGAGGAAACCGTCGAAGAAGTGATCCGTTTTTTTAATGACCGGCAAGCTACTTTAAAATTACTCTTACACAGCATCGCTAAAGGAAATTTAAAACCCATCTATAGTACAGATAAAAGTATAGCAACCCTCACCGGTACAGACTTTCTACTTACTGCAGATGCAATGGCTGTGAGTCTTTATACTTGGGTAAAAGCCTTTGTAGCTGAAAAATTATTTGAAAAAAATAGCAGAATATTGACCTTTACGAGTGAGGGAAGCACAAAACCTTTACCTAATTATGCTGCGGTATCTATGGCTAAAGCTTCGCTTGAAGCTATAATACGTAGTATGGCTTATGAATATGCACCATTATATATAACAGCAAATTGCATACAAGCAGGAGTTACAAATACTGAAAGTTTAAAACTTATTCCGGGAAGTGATTTGTTAATAGATCAAGCATTAGAGCGCAATCCACAAAAGCGATTAACAACACCAGAAGATGTTGCCAATGTGGTTTACCTATTGGCAAAGCCTGAAGCAAACTGGATTAATGGTACAGTGATTCCAGTAGATGGGGGCGAGCACTTAAGATAAATACAAGAAAATTTAAAATATATACTATGAGAATAGATTTGCGTAGCGATACGTTGACTAAGCCATCAAAAGGAATGCTTGAAGCAATGATGCGTGCCGAAGTGGGTGATGATGTTTATAAAGAAGACCCTAGCGTTAATAGACTTGAAGAACATATTGCAGAACTTTTTGGGATGGATAGTGCTTTATATTTTCCTACCGGAAGTATGACTAATCAAGCAGCAATTAAAATTCATACACAGCCTGGCGAGCAGTTAATAGCAGATAAGTATGCGCACGTATATAACTATGAAGGAGGAGGAGTTTCTTTTAATAGTGGTGTGTCTTGCAGGTTACTTGATGGTCATCGTGGGATGATTACCGCAGATCAGGTTGAAGAAAGTATAAATCCTCCAGACTTTTATCACAGTCCATTAACCTCTTTAGTTTGTTTAGAAAATACGACTAATAAAGGTGGTGGTGCTTGTTATGATTTTAGAGAGATTCTTAAAATAAAGAAAGTATGTGAGGACAATGGTCTAGGTTTTCACCTTGATGGTGCACGCTTATGGAATGCTCTTGTGGTAACCGATGAATCTCCTAAAGATTATGGAGCTGCTTTTGATACGATATCTGTATGCTTATCAAAAGGTCTTGGCGCTCCTATGGGATCTGTTCTTGTAGGAAAGCAAAAGTTTATGGATAAAGCAATGCGGGTACGCAAAGTGCTTGGTGGGGGAATGCGTCAGGTAGGTTTTGCAGCGGCAGCAGGTCTTTATGCATTAGAGCATAACTGGCAGCGAATGGATGAAGATCATAAAAAAGCTCAGGAACTTTCAATAGCCTTGATGAAGCATCCCGACGTAGCGCATGTGGAGCCTGTAGAAACAAATATTTTAATTTTTAATCTGAATGCCAATGCAAATGAGTTACAATTCATCCAAAAATTACAAGATGAAGATATTCATATCAGTGCCTTAGGGAAAGGTAAGTTGCGTATAGTAACTCATTATGATTATACAGACCAAATGCATAAAAGATTTCTCGAGTTTTTAAATACACATTAATTGTTAACTAGTAAGGCGAGTAATTTATAAAAGCAGAATGGGTATCCTACCTCTTTCTGCTTTTGTTGTTTTTAATAATATTATTCTGTTTTGATTGATGATATAAGCTTGATAATAGGATTAAATAATAATTGTTGAAAAGTAAGATTGTAGTAAACACTTTTTGAGCCTTTTGGCAATAATTTAGTATCTGTGTGCTATATTTAATATGTGGTTGCTAACTTGGGTTAGGCTACTTAATATATATTAATACAGCATTTTATGGCGTTAAAAGTCGTTATTTCTCATAAAACAAAATATAAGTATGATAAACGTATTTCGCTTTCGCCACATATATTTAGATTACGCCCTGCTCCACACAGCAGAACTCCTATTGAGGCTTACTCCTTAAAAATTAAACCCGAAAATCATTTCTTTAACTGGCAGCAGGATCCATTTGGGAATTATTTAGCACGTGTGGTCTTTCCTGAAAAAACAGATGAATTATCTATTGATGTTGAGATATTAGCCGACTTAAAAACGATTAATCCTTTTGACTTTTTTGTTGAAGAAGCTGTCGAAAATTTCCCGTTTAAATATTCAGAATCATTAAAAAAAGAATTGCTTCCTTATCTTGAAATTACAGATAGCGGACCTCTATTGGCCTCTTTTTTAAAGACTATAGATACAAAAGAGCAATTAACTATTTATTTTTTAATAGGCATTAACAGACACATTAATGAATATCTAGACTATACTGTACGTATGGAACCGGGCGTACAAACGTGCGAGCAAACCTTAGAAAAAAAACTGGGTTCTTGTCGGGATTTTGCCTGGTTACTTGTACAATCACTACGTCACCTCGGGATGGCAGCACGATTTGTGTCGGGTTACCTGGTACAACTTAAATCTGACGAGAAATCACTGGATGGTCCTTCTGGTCCCGAGGAAGATTTTACAGATTTACACGCCTGGGCTGAGGTGTATGTTCCCGGAGCGGGATGGATAGGTCTTGATGCTACTTCAGGACTTTTAGCAAGTGAAGGTCACATACCCCTTGCGTGCACACCATCTTTTGAAAGTGCTGCTCCGGTAGTTGGGTTTTCTGATCCTGCTGAAACTGAATTTGAGTTTGATAATTCGGTGACGCGTATTTTTGAATCTCCCAGAGTTACAAAGCCTTATACAGAAAGCCAATGGAAGGAAATATATGAATTAGGTTTTGAAGTAGAAGAAGAACTACAAAAGAACGATGTGCGCCTCACTATGGGCGGTGAACCTACATTTGTCTCTATAGATGATATGGAGTCTGAACAGTGGAATACTGCAGCAGACGGACCTGAAAAACGTAAACTTTCCGAAGATTTATCAAAAAGGCTACTAGATAAATTTGCCAAAGGAGGAATGTTTCATCACGCTCAAGGAAAATGGTATCCGGGTGAGCCTATTCCGCGTTGGGCAATCGGCATGCATTGGCGTAAAGATGGTGAACCTATCTGGAAGGATGAAGGGCTAATGGCATCATTTACTAAAGAATATGAGCTTCCGCAGGGTATTACTAAAATGTTTCTACAAGACTTGGCCCTTAATCTAGGGGTGCGTTTGGAATATATTATGCCGGCGTATGAAGATGTATTTTATTTTATGTGGGAAGAGGGGCGATTGCCCATGGATGTAGATCCTCTAAAAGGGGATGATACCGCTACATCAGTACGTAACAGACTTAATAAAATATTAGAACAAGGACTTGATAAAAAAATAGGGCATGTTATGCCACTAGCGAATATTAGAGGTAAATGGGTTACCAATGCTTGGGAATTTAGACAGAAAAAATTGTTTTTAATACCTGGCAATTCTCCCGTCGGTTATAGATTACCTCTTAATTCCCTAATTGAAAATCCAGAAACCCCTTCTCAGGATATCGCAGAACCAGATTTATTTGATAAACGCAAACCCTTTGGTGCTTACGGTGAAGCTTTAAATAAAAGACGAAATAAAAAAACAGAAGTTTCTAAAAGTAAGATAGATTATAGAGCAGATAAAAAAGAGAAGAATCCATTTGCACGCACAGCTATTTGTGCTGAGGTACGAGAAAAGAAATTGTATCTTTTCTTACCGCCACTTGATGATGCAGAGACTTTTCTAGATCTTATCGCCTCGATAGAGACTACCGCAAAGGCACTTAATGTGCCTGTTCTAATTGAAGGCTATGAACCTCCAAGAGATATTCGGTTAGAAGTTTTAAAAGTTACGCCAGACCCTGGAGTGATAGAAGTAAATGTTCACCCTTCTAAAAACTGGAGTGAATTAACAAAAACGACCCTTACGTTGTATGAGGAAGCAAAAAAGAGCCGTTTAGGTACTGAAAAATTTATGCTTGATGGCAAGCATACCGGTACCGGTGGTGGTAATCATGTTACTTTAGGAGGGACAACACCTGCCGATAGTCCGTTGTTACGAAGACCCGATATGCTAAGAAGTTTATTAACGTTCTGGCAGCATCATCCTGGATTATCGTATTTGTTTTCTGGAGGATTTATAGGATCTACCAGTCAGGCGCCGCGAGTAGATGAAGGTAGAGCTGAAAATCTTTATGAATTAGAAATTGCCTTCAATCAAATTCCGGAAGGGGAAGAGGTTCCTTACTGGTTAACAGATCGATTATTTAGGCATTTGCTCACAGATATAACGGGTAATACACACCGTGCTGAGTTCTGTATAGATAAATTGTATTCACCAGATTCGTCATCGGGACGTTTAGGCATTTTAGAATTACGCGCCTTTGATATGCCACCACATCCACAAATGAGTCTTATGCAAATGTTGCTGGTGCGCACACTGGTCTCTTGGTTTTGGAAAGAGCCTTATAAGCATAAATTAGTTCGATGGGGTACACAATTGCACGATAAATTTTTAATGGAGCACTATGTAAAAGAAGATATAAAAGATATCGTAAATCAGTTAAATACTGCTGGTTATCCATTTAAATTGGATTGGTTTGATCCGTTTTTTGAATTTAGATTTCCGTTGTATGGCCTTGTAGATATTAAAGAGATGCAGATAGAATTGCGAGCTGCTATTGAACCCTGGAATGTGCTTGGTGAAGAAATGACAGGAGGAGGTACTGCACGTTATGTAGATTCTTCACTTGAGCGTGTACAGATAAAAATCTCAAACTTTAATGATGAGCGTTATGTAGTAAGTTGCAATGGGGTTAAAGTTCAGCTCAGTAAAACTGAAGTAAAAGGAGAATATGTGGCCGGAGTGCGGTATAAAGCATGGGATCCTTGGTCGGCATTACATCCTACTATAGGAGTAGATACGCCCTTAGTATTTGATGTGGTAGATTTATGGAATCAGCGATCAATAGGTGGTTGTACGTATTTTGTGTCTCATCCCGGTGGAAGAAGTTACGAGACTTATCCTATAAACAGCTTAGAAGCAGAATCCCGACGCATTAATAGATTTTGGGAGATGGGGCACACGCAAGGCACAATTAATCCTTCGGAAACTGAGCCGGTTACCGGGACGGTTACACGAAGCTTTAAAACAACAAGTTCTGAAAAAGCCTTCAACTTTAAAGAAATTCCTGTAAATCCCGAATTTCCACACTTATTAGATTTGAGAAAAAAATAACTATAGAACCCTAACTATGACCGAAGCTAAAAATGCTTGGTTTTCAAAATACTTTACAGACAATACCTATGACGAGATGTTTACAGCAGATCTTGATGTTAAAGGGGATTGGAACAAGCTATTAGAAAATTTTAAAGATATAGGTGTTGATGGTCTCACGCAGCGACAAAATGATATAAACTGGTTACTTGAAGAAAATGGTGTAACCTACAATGTTTATAATGATCCAAACGGACTAAATAGACCGTGGAATCTTAATGTAGTTCCGTTTTTGCTAGATTATAAGGAATGGCAACTTATTGAAAAAGGACTTAAGCAACGGGCAGATATTTTAGACAGAGTTCTTAAAGATATTTATGGAGACCGTAAATTAATTAAAGAAGGTATTGTCCCACACGAGGTGATTTATGGTCATCGTGGGTTTTTAAGGCAATGTGATAAAATTCATTACAAAATAGATAGACATCTATTACTATATGCCGCAGATTTGGCGCGCGGTAGTGACGGTAGAATGTGGGTGGTAAATGATAGATCCCAAGCACCTTCTGGTATGGGTTATGCTTTAGAAAATAGATCTACCGCCAATCGTGTTTTTTCAGATGTCTTTGCAGATATGAATATTAAAAGGCTGTCTGAATTTTTTAAAGAATTCAACGAGCTACTTATTGAAGCATCTCCCGAAAAAATCGAAAATCCTAACATCGTTATTTTAACACCAGGATCTCATAATGAAACCTATTTTGAACACGCTTATTTAGCATCTTTTTTAGGTTACCCATTAGTGCAAGGCAATGATCTGGTTGTTAGAGACGGTTTGTTATATATGAAATCACTCAAGGGTCTTAAGCGCGTACACGTGGTTTTGCGCAGAGTAGACGATGTTTTTGCAGATCCTTTAGAGTTACGCGAAGATTCTCATCTGGGTGTGGCGGGTTTGCTCGATGTTGTAAGACGGCAAAACGTAGCAGTAGTAAATCCCATTGGTAGCGGAATTCTTGAAAACCCGGGGTTAATACCTTTTATGCCTGCTATTTGTCAATTTTTTTTGAAGGAAGAATTAAACCTTCCGCAAATCGCATCTTGGTGGTGTGGTCAAGAAAAAGAACGCAAATTTGTACTTGAGAATTTAAACAAGTTGGTTATTAAGCCTATAGATCGTACAAATAGAGAACACATTCACTTTGGAGAATTGCTTTCAGCTATAGAATTAGAAGCATTAAGAATAGAAATAGAAAAGAAACCTTACCACTTTGTAGCTCAAGAACATATAAGTTTTTCTACAACTCCTAATTATAGTAAAGGAAATTTTGAACCCCGTAATATGGTTGCCAGAACCTTTACAATGGCTGGTAAAACGGGGTATAATGTTATGCCCGGTGGTCTGGTACGCGTAGCCCCAGAGCGGGATAACATTAGAGTTTCCAATCAACGCGGCGGTACCAGTAAGGATTTTTGGATTATAGGAAATTCTAAAACAGATGAGCAACCGAGTTTTAACTGGAATAGAAAATCTGCAGTTTCAGTAAGTGGTCTTGATGACTTGCCAAGTTTAACTGCTGAAAATTTGTATTGGGCAGGAAGGTATGTAGGCCGAACACTTGTAAACGCGCGATTTCTGCGAATGGTTCTTAAACAAATAAGTGCTCCTGAAGCGCATGCGCAACAGAATACAACCAATGGAAAGTTAGAAGTTCTTTTTAAGGCGGTCACACAAATAACCGGAACCTTTCCGGGGTTTATGAAATCTGACACAACTCAATTATCAAGTGATCAAATTCTTGCGGAGTTGACAGCAGTACTATTAGACCGAAACAGAGTAGGAAGTTTGGCTAATACGATGAGTATGTTTAGCAATTCGTATTATTCTATACGCAATTTATGGAGTAGTGATATGTGGCGGGTATTTGAAAATATTCAGAAGATATGGCGTAATCTGGAAGGTGAAAAAAACCTAACGGTTACTAAGTTGATTCGCGCTTTAAATCAGCTAATCACTCGGTTAATTGCTTTTATGGGACTTATTGAAGAAAGTATTATGGTAGATCAAGGATTGCTTTTATACTTTATAGGACTGCAACTGGAGCAAAGTATGCTTACCATAACTAAATGTCGTGCTCTACTGGTAATTAAACAATCTAGTCAAACGGAATATGAAATTCTAGAATCTCTTTTAAGTAGTCACGAAAGTCTTAATATCTACAGATATAGCTATCGTTCCTATATACGCATAGAACCGGTTATAAGTTTGTTGTTGATGGATTTACATTATCCCAGATCTTTAGCTTTTCATCTAGGCAGGTTACAAAAAGATATTGCTCGTTTACCACATTCAAAAAAATCTGATGTGCTTATGAATTACGAAAAATTTGTATTTGAGGCTTTTTCAAGTTTGCGTCTGGCAAGTTCAGAAGCATTGGCAAATTCCAATACAGATGGTTTGCTTAGAGAAGAACTTGATAATTTATTAGAAAAATTAAGTGACCTTTTGTTTAAAACTTCACAATCAATATCCAATACCTATTTTAATCATACCTATAAACAAAGTCAGTTAGTAGATCAAAATTTTCCTATATAATGCTCTATTCTATTTCGCATACCACAAAATACGATTATGATGCGCCCGTAAGTTATTGTCATAATATTGCGGTGTTGAAGTCTAGACGTTCACTTGGGCAAGAATTACTTGAGTATAAAATTCACATAAGCCCCGAAGCTGATGAAATTTCAGAGCGTGTAGATTTTTTTGGTAACTATATCACTCGGTTTTCAATACAGAAAGAGCATACCCAATTAAAAGTTACAACTGTAAGTAAAATACGGCGGGAATATGAGCAATTTAAGAATGATTTTAGATCAGATGTTTGTTCAAAGATATCCTTAGATCAAGCTAAGAAATCATTATTAAAGACAGAGCCAGATATATTAGAAGCAAAACAATTTGCTTTAGAGTCTATATTCATAAAAAAGACAGACGAAGCTATTTCTAATTATGCAAAGGAAAGTTTTAAACCCAATCGCTCCATATTTGAAGCTGCGGAAGAATTAATGCAGCGTATATATATTGATTTTGATTTTGTTTCCGGCTTCACGAGTGTATCTACTCCTATTAATGAAGTGATGAGAAATAGAAAAGGAGTATGCCAAGATTTTGCTCAGATAGCCATTGCCTGTATCAGATCTGTGGGATTACCAGCACGATATGTAAGTGGTTATATTGAAACAATACCTCCAGCAGGACAAGAAAAATTAGTCGGAGCAGATGCGAGTCACGCTTGGTTTTCGATATTTATTCCCACCTTTGGATGGGTTGATTTTGATCCCACAAACAATCAAATCCCTGGAGATCAACATATAGTAGTAGGCTGGGGTCGTGATTATTATGATGTGCCACCATTAAAAGGAGTTGTTTATGGCAGCGGAAAAAGTAAACTTAATGTAGAAGTAGATATCTCTAGAGTTCTTTAAGATTATAAGGGCGACAAGTATTTTATAAAACACATACTACCACCTACACCACTATACTGACCGTAATTAGGAATTATATCATAATTTCTACGTTTGTAGAGTGCGATTGCCGGAGGTTGAAAAATTCCAGTTTCTAAAATGCACTTCGTATATCCCAATTCTAACCCCCAATTTTCTAAGGCCTCTAAAATAAGACTTGCATAGCCTCTTTTTCTGTACAAAGGTCTGGTGTACATTCTTTTAATCTCTACACTCTTAGGCCCATATTCCCTAAAAGCACCACAACCTACGGCGATACCACTTTCATAAGCTACGATTACATTTTTTATTCTATCTAACGAATTAAATTGATTGTAAAATGCGTGATCGTCACCATCGGTAAGTTTAAGAGTTTCATCTAATTCCTTTATTAATTTTAAGAAATCAGCATTTTTTGAGTCTGTACGAATGAGGTTAAGCATATTTCTAAAAGATCAATACGGTTGGTTGAACTTGAAAGATACATTTCCTGACAACGAATTTCAAGATTTAGCTTAATTATTTATTGCGAATTATCGAAATTGAAACTGAAGATGTTTCAAATAAAAATGATCAAAACTAATATGTGTATAGTAATAAAAGTTTGATTTTTTAGTAAAAGAATTTACTTGGAGTGTGGTGCTTTGATCACGAGAATATTACAACTTGAACTACTAATGTTCTTGCAATTCTGTGAAAACAATAGGTTCTCCTACAGAGAGTCCCAGACAATAAAGTTCTTTCTTAATGCGCTCATAAACACTGGGACGAAAATAATCAACCGAAATGGTATTTTGGTTCAAATTAATTTCTAAAACTCGTACCTCCATAATTCTATTAAGGCATTGCTTAATAACCTCTTGCGTACAATTTATATTGTTTTCAATTATCTCAAATGTCGCTTTCATTAGTTGTAGTATTAAGTTAACCGTTTTGGAGACTTAAAATTACAACAGATGTTTATCAACTCAAACATTATAGTTGAGTAAATAATTTGATTTTCAGTTAATTAATGTTAATTTTTTAACTAAACCGATTAAGCTCATTTTTCAATTTTGCATAATTATTAATGAAATCTTAAATTATTCTTAATTATAATTGGAGCAAGTAATACATAAATGAAAGAATATTATTGATGATTCATACCTTTAAAATGAGTTTGCAATAATCTGTTCGAATAATTCTTGTTGACCGCTGAATCCTTTAGGTTCAATATTTCTTCTACCTAAATCACTTAGTTGTTCTAGAGAAAGAGTTCCATTTTCAAAGGCTGCACCATTACCTGAGTCAAATGACTCATATCTTGTTTTTCGCAATGCTTTATAATTTGTATTCTCTAAAATATGATCTGCCGCTATTAAACCTCGTGCAAACGTATCCATCCCAGCTATGTGAGCAATAAATTTATCATTAAGCTCTGTAGAGTTTCTACGTACTTTAGCGTCAAAATTAATTCCACCGCCATCTATTCCACCACCTTCTAAGATAACAAGCATAGACTGGGTAATTTCAAAAACATTAATAGGAAACTGGTCTGTATCCCACCCATTTTGATAATCGCCACGGTTAGCATCAATGCTTCCTAGCATACCGGCATCTACAGCAACTTGTAATTCGTGCTCAAACGTATGACTTGCCAGAGTTGCGTGATTTACCTCAAGATTCAGTTTGAAATCGTTTTGTAAGCCATATTTATTGATAAAACCCAAAGTAGTAGCTGCGTCAAAATCATATTGATGCTTTGTAGGTTCCATAGGTTTTGGTTCGATTAAGAAATTACCGGTAAATCCTTGTTTACGCCCATAATCTTTGCACATATTTAAAAACTGCCCTAGATGGTCAAGTTCACGATTCATATCTGTATTTAACAAACTCATATAGCCTTCACGCCCCCCCCAAAACACATAATTAGATCCTCCTAGCTCAATAGTTGCATCTAAAGCAATTTTAAGCTGGGCGCCCGCATAAGCCACTACATCAAAATTAGGATTTGTAGCCGCACCGTTCATATAACGCGGATTGCTGAAAAGATTAGAAGTTCCCCATAAAAGTTGAATACCGCTATCTTGTTGCTTAACTTTTGCATAATCTACAAGAGCACGCATTCTGTTTTCAAATTGACCCAGAGTAGGAGCCTCATCAACAATATCTACATCATGAAAGCAATAGTAGGGAAGTCCTAGTTTTGTCATAAATTCAAATGCGGCGTCCATCTTATCTTTTGCACGTGCTACAGGATCTGTATTTTTGTCCCATTCAAATGTTTCTGTGGGCGCCCCAAAAGGATCAGAACCCGTGTTATTCATAGTATGCCAATAAGCCATTGCAAACCGTAAATGCTCTTTGAGTGTTTTACCGGCAACTACTCTATTTTCATCATAATATTTAAAGGCGAAAGGATTATCGCTTCCTTTTCCTTCAAATTGAATTTTTTTAACGTCTTTAAAATAAGTACCCATAATTATTTATTTATTTGAATGTTACTTTTCCACAGTTTATAAAATTCTGCATAGCTAGAACTCAAAGCAGCATTAGGTTCTATGGTTTTAATTAATTTTAAATTTTCGTTTGCTTCATTTAAGGTTTTGTAATGACCAAAACCAAATGCAGCTCCTCGTGCAGCACCTTCGGCTCCATTAGTTTGGTAAAGTTCTAAGGTAGTTTGGGTAGTATTCACAAAAATTTCTCTAAAAGCAGGACTCAAAAAGAGGTTGGCATTTGAGGCTTTAACTAGATTACCGCCGGCACCTATTTCATGCATAATCTCAAAACCATAATTCATTGCAAACACAATTCCTTCACACGCTGATCGTATTAAGTGAGCGGTGTCATGTCTGTTGAAATTGAGATTTTGCAAACCTGAGCTAGCTTCTTTATTATTAAAGATACGTTCAACTCCATTTCCGAATGGGTAAAACCGAAGGCCATCACTTCCTGCAGCAACTTTAGCGGCTTGTGCGTTTAAAAAATCATAAGAAGCTAAATTTTTCAAGCTTCCAGAGATTATTTTGCGTAGCCACTGATATAAAATACCCGAGCCATTGATACATAATAATATTCCATTACGCTTTTGAACTGGAGTATTATTTACGTGTAGAAAAGTGTTAACCCGGTTATTTTCATCAAATGCATCTATATCACTTACCGAATAAATTACAGCAGAAGTACCAGCAGTAGTTGCAATTTCACCGGGTTTATTCACATTTAAGGATAATGCATTATTAGGTTGATCACCTGCTCTGTATGTTATTTGTACATCATCTGATAAGCCTAAATCTTGTGCTATTTCCCTAAGAATCGTCGATTGATTCTCAAAATTAGATACGATCTCAGGAATTAAATGCGATGGTAATTCCATAGCATTTAATACATCAGTAGCGAGAGCACCTTTTTTAAAATTCCATAGTGCAGCTTCAGAAAGACCAGACTTACTTATTTGAGGAATGCCCGAAAATTTAGCTGCAATATAATCTCCCGGAAGCATCAAATGACAAGCTTGATCGAAAAGATGAGGTTCATTTATCTGAATCCATTTAAGTTTCGCAGCGGTAAAATTACTAGGACTACCTAATATCTTTTCTTTAAAAAAAGTTGGACCTTTATCAATATATATTTTATCACCTATAGGTGCTGCTCTACTATCACACCATATTATAGAAGGACGTAACACATTAAGTTTACGATCTGTAAGTACAAGACCATGCATTTGATAGGAAATACCAATTGCTTTGATTAATTTAATATCTATTCCATTGAATTTAAATTGTTTAATACCCGTGCAAACGTATTTCCACCAGAGTTCAGGATCTTGTTCTGCCCAGCCCTGCTTAGGAGCAAAGATTTGCATCTCCTTTTCAGGTACGGTTGTGTTGGCAATCGCTTTGCCAGTATTTCCGTCAAGAATTGCTAGTTTAATTGCTGAGCTTCCTAAATCAATTCCTAAAAAATACATGAATATATATTAAAGATTAAATTAGTGATCTTATAGTTATTTTGACTACAAGTATATGCATAAAATTTTATTCCACGTAATTTTTATATTTTAGCCCCTAAGAAATTAATTTTATATTTCAAGTTTTAGTTAATGAATTTTGATCAAAATGGTACGAAGGCAGTCATTTTAGATAGTATATCTATAGATTGCGTAATATTTGGTTTAAAAGATGGATCGCTGGAGGTACTACTCGTTCAACATGCAGAAGGTTTAAATAAAAATAAATGGGCTCTTCCGGGAGGGTGGATTTATGAGGATGAAGGTATAGATGCAGCCGCAAATAGACTCTTGCTTGAACTTACGGGAATTGAAGATGTTTATCTAGAGCAGCTAAAGGCTTTTGGAGACCCTAATCGCTTTCCATTATCTCGAGTTATTACTATAGGGTATTACGCATTGATTAAAGAAGAAGATTATAATCTTACTCCAGGATTTACCGCAATGAATGTAGCATGGTTTAAAGTATCTCAAGTAGAAAATTTAATATTTGACCACACTCAAATCTTAGCATTAGGGTTAAGAAGATTACGACGAAGAATACGTCAAGAACCGATAGGTTTTAACTTGCTTCCGCAGAAATTTACCTTATTGCAATTGATGAACCTTTATGAGCAAATATTAGGTAAAGAATTAGATAAGCCTAATTTCAGAAGAAAAATTCTAAAAATGAAATTGTTAACCGCATTAAATGAAAAGGAGAAAGATGTATCACATCGTGCAGCTATGCTTTATCAATTTAACCCGGAAACTTACCAAAATCTGTTAGAAAAAGGTTTTAATTTTGAATTTTAGATATAAATTCAAGAATTTTCACTTGTAACCTTAATGACATTCTTAAATCGATCGATTTGTTTTTCTTTAAAAACGACAGTTTGATGTGGAAAGGGTATCTCGATATCTTCTTTGTCAAACCTCTTCTTGATACTTTCAAAGAGATCACATTTCATTGAGAAAGCTTGATTGTAATTGCTTGCCCATGTCCAAGCTCTAATGACTACAGCAGAGTCCCCGAGTGAAATTACACGCACTGCAACCTTAGGTACATTATTGTACTTATCTAATTCACTCCTATTATCTATTAGATTAGGATGATTCTCACATTCGTCACGCATAATTTCTTTTGCCAAATCAATATCACTACTATATGATATTCCAATCTCAATCCACTGGCAGCAAATAGGGGTTCCCAGATCGTAATTGATTAGTTTCTCTTTATTAATAATGGCATTAGGAATTACAATCATTTTATTTTCATAATTGCGTATTATGGTATGCCTTAAGGTAATGTCTGTTACTGTACCTACCATAGACTCATCTACTTTAATAATATTTCCTAATTTAAAAGGTTTAAAGAAGATTATAAAAAGTCCTCCTACTAGGTTAGATAATGCTTCTTGGGAGGCAACCCCTGCTACTACGGCAATTATACCTGCACCACCTAGTGCAGTGGCTGCAAAACTTCGCATAGATTCAAATGCGATAAGCATAAGGATTACACCAAGAAAGTAAACTGCAAAAATGGCTATATATCTTAGAAATTTATAGCTTGTTATATCCTCATTATTTTCTATGCGTAATTTAATATTTCTCCTAAACCACGTCTGTACGAGAGAGGCGGCCACTAATGTAAGAACGGCCACTATACCTAAGTAAAAAACTAAAAAGAAGTTTTCGCGTGCAGTTATGTAGTGATCCTCGTCTATAAAAATGAAACCTAAAGCCATTATTCCCAAAACAAACCATAACGCATTAAGTATCTTTTGCGTAAGATGTATCGTTGCTGGATCTTCATTGGGGAATTTTGCAAGTGCTCTTTTTTCAAGCCATTTATGTAAATTGCCTTGTTATAAACCGAAGAAATAGCACTACAGCGATGACTATAAATGCGTAGATTATTGCCTCTCGATTGGCAGTCCAGAATTCATTCATATAAATATATTAGGGTGAGAATCACTTGAAGATTCTATGTATTTGTAAAATCAAAAATTTCACAAAAAAACAAAGTAAAAATAAGTTTAATAACTCTGTTGGGTCAAATTTAGAGATTCATTTTCGTGAGATGTAATCCCAACTAGTGCTTAAATTATCGAATTTGCTTCGGAATAGCTCACTTAAAACAGTGGATTAAGTAAGAAAAGAGAGTTCAATAAGGATTTGTGAGCTTGAAGAACATCTATTAGGTATGATAATTCTAGATTAATATTATCTCCATTTATTTTAATACAAGGAAAAAAAGGTATTATTAAAGGAATAAAAAAAGGCTTCACATTGCTGTGAAGCCTTTAGTAGCGAGAGGGGGGCACGATCCCCCGACCTCCGGGTTATGAATCCGACGCTCTAACCAACTGAGCTACCTCGCCAAAATTCTATCTAAAAGATAATTTTAATAAATTCGCCAGCTATTTGCTAAGCGGGTGCAAATATAACAACAATTACGAACTCTGCAAGCTTCTTAAATATAAAATAAAAAATTACTGCTTTCTTTTTTACTGAACAATTAATATTTATATTGGCGACCCAACCGAATAAAAGAAAATGGAAGAAAAAATAAAATTTGAAATCGAGTTTCCTATTCAGGCCTCACCGTCACTTTTGTATCAATATATGTCTTCACCTTCAGGAATGTCTGAGTGGTTTGCTGACAATGTGAACTCACGTGGAGAATATTATACATTTATTTGGAATGGAAGTGAAGAAAAGGCAAAACTCTTAGGTAAGAAAAGTGATGAGCGTATAAAGTTCAGATGGATGGACGATGTAGAGGATGAAAACCTGTACTATTTTGAGTTACGTATCGTTGTTGATGAGATCACAAAAGATGTTTCACTTATAGTTACAGACTTTGCAGAGCCTGGGGAAGAGGATGAAGGTAAAATGTTCTGGGAAAATCAAATTTCAGAACTGAAACATATCATAGGTTCTAACTAGAAACAAGTCGTAAATAGTATATTTGTCCCTTCTCAAAAAAGGGACTTTTTTTATGATTAATTTTAATGGAATAATTACTGATAAACCTGAATTTTCTGCTCATAACAGAGGTATGCTTTATGGCGATGCTGTTTTTGAAACTGTACGATACAGTAGTGGAAAAATTTCTTTTTGGGAAGATCATTATTTCAGACTTATGGCTTCTATGCGCATATTGCGTATGGAGATACCTATGAATTTTACACTAGAACTGCTAGAGGCCGAATTATTAAAAACAATCGATGCTTCCGATCTCAACGATAAATCTGCTAGTGTGCGTTTAACTGTTACTCGTAATGCAGGTGGTAAGTATCTGCCTGAAGATAACAATGTGTCTTTCTATGCATTTGCAAGCGAGTTAAACGATCCGTTTTTTATAATGAACGAAGCAAATTATGAAGTTGATTTGTACAAAGATCATTATCTAAATGCCGATTTATTAAGCACATTAAAAACTGCGAATAAGTTGATTCATGTTACTGGAAGTATTTTCGCTAAAGAAAATAACTTGGCTAATTGTTTACTCATTAATACTAATAAATCCATAGCAGAAGCTTTAAATGGAAATCTCTTTCTAGTAAAAGACAATCACATAAAAACGCCACCTTTAACTGAAGGTTGTTTGCGAGGAATAGTAAGAAAACAGCTTATTGATATTCTTGAGAAGATAGATACTTATACATTTGAAGAGGCTCCTATATCACCCTTTGAGCTTCAAAAAGCAGATGAACTTTTTATCACTAATTCGATTATGGGAATACAACCCATAACTAAGTACAGAAAGAAAGTATATACAAATCTAGTAGCAAAGAACTTGCTGGGTAAGTTAAACGCTAAAGCGCGTTTAGGATAAAATATTTAATTATAACTCGGATTTTCTGGTGCATTCGACCAAATAATATAGTCTCCACCTAACTCAATCATTTTTTCACGCCAAAATTCAGGGAAACACTTATTTATAATTTCCTTGTCATAAATATTCTCGGCAACTATCCAGGAATTGGCATTTAATTCGTCATCTAGTTGATCACAATCCCACCCAGAGTAACCTAAGAAGAAGCGAATCTCTTCCGCATTAATTTTATTTGATGTGATTAGTTCGATTACGGTTTCAAAGTCACCACCCCAATATATGCCGCTCGCAATTTCTATACTATCAGGAATAAGGTGCGGCACCTTATGTAGAAAATACAAATTATCTTGTTCTACGGGCCCGCCATTATAAATTTGCATCTCAATCTCAATTTCGGGAATTAATTCATTGAGGGTAAATGTCAGGGGTTTATTTAAAATAAAGCCTACAGATCCTTCTTCACTGTGGTTTGCGAGCAAGACAACAGACCTGTTAAAAGAAACATCGCCTATAATAGCCGGTTCCGCTATAAGTAAATTGCCTTTTTCAGGTTTGTTAGTAGTCATAAATAAAATCTTTCAACTAATCTAAACTTTTTATTTTAATTAACAAAAAAATAAGAAAAATAAAAAAAGCCCTTTTAAAAGGGCCTTTGAAAAATATTTAGAAGCTATGTAATTAGTTTACAGCGTCTGATAAGTCAGAACCTGCTTTAAACTTAACAACATTTTTAGCTGCAATTTGAATAGTTTTTCCAGTCTGTGGATTTCTTCCTTCACGAGCTGCGCGCTGAGATACAGACCATGATCCAAAACCTACTAAAGAAACGCGATCTCCGCTCTTTAAAGATTTCTCAACATTGCCTAAGAAAGATTCTAATGCTTTTTTAGCTGCTGCTTTTGTAATTCCAGCACTTTCTGCCATTGCATCGATTAAATCTGATTTGTTCATAATGTAAATTTTAAAATTAAATCTCGGTTAAACTTTTATATATTATTCTAACAAATTTAGACGGATATTTCGTTCACGCAAGTAATAGCGCAGGAAATTCACTTTTATGTTGATAACTTTAACATTTTGTTGACAAGGATTCCGTTTTTTGACAGATTTTAACTAACATCAACAATCATGCGGGTTTAGAGCATTTTGGCATTTTGATCAAAGGTAAATCCATTTAGTAAATCTTTTACCTGCATTTTTTTCTTCCCCGAAAGCTGAATTTCTAATAATTCTATCCATCCGTCAATACTGGCAACAAATAGTTTATTTTCTTTTGTAATTATCTTTCCAATTGTCCCATTTGACTCTAAATCGATATTACTAGCTTTTGAGGCAGCGTATACTTTTAATTGGTGTTCTTTATCATCTCCATTAACAAAGTGCGTGTATGCTACCGGATATGGACTTAAACCGCGTATTAAATTGTGTATTTCTTCAATAGGACGATTCCAATCAATTCTGGTATTTGTACGGTCAAGTTTGTATGCAGTGTGAATTTGTTCTTGTTTAGGTTGAATTCGGGTTTCAACGGGTCCTTTTTCTATTAATTTTACAGTCTCTAAAATTAAATCACTGCCCATATGCATAAGGCGATCATGGAGGCTACCGGCATTTTCTTCAGGGCTGATTGATAATTTTTTCTGAAGGATTATAGCTCCTGTGTCTATTTTTTCATCTATAAAAAAAGTACTCACACCTGTTTCTGTCTCTCCTTTAATTATGGCCCAATTAATAGGGGCTGCTCCTCTATAATCTGGTAATAAGGAAGCATGTAAATTAAAGGTCCCTAATTCGGGCATTTTCCAAACCACTTCAGGAAGCATTCTAAAGGCAACAACTATTTGTAAATTAGCATTTAAAGATTTTAATTCTTCAATAAACGATGCGTCTTTTAAATTTGTAGGCTGTAGCACCTTTAAATTCTGACTTTGAGCATAATTTTTGACGGCGCTTTGCTGTAATTTTTGTCCGCGTCCTGCAGGTCTGTCTGGAGCAGTAATGACCCCGACGATATTATATTTGTTTTCTACCAGTTTCTGTAAGCCTGCAACAGCAAAGTCTGGTGTTCCCATAAAAACAATTCGTAAATCACTCATTTAGTTTGTATGTATTTGAAGATGTTATCTGTATTTTTTGTGTCGCTAGAAGATTTTTTAGTGCATCAATGATCGCAGAATCGGGTAATGGCGCTAAGGCCTCAGAAAGCGATAATGATGTGTATTCTTTTAGCTTCAGTAAATCTAATAGTTTAGATTCAATCGATTTCTTATTTGGCTTTTGTGTATTGCGAGTTCTATTAATACAAACGTCACATATTCCGCAGGGTACCACTTGCTTTTCTTCAAAATAGTCAAGAAGTTGAATGCTTCTGCAGACTGTAGCGGTTTTTAGGTATTCTTTTATACTATTTACTTGATTTATCTTACGCGTATTTTGCGCTTTTATGTGCTTCGCAATTTTATTAATTGTCAGCTCATCTTCACGCTGCACCAGAAAGGTTACGGCAGAATCATAATTTGTATGATCATAAATAGCGATGTCATCTTTATCTAACTGAAGTAAAATCGTGTGTATATAAGCCAGATTAACGCCAGCTTTTTTTGCAATAACAGTATGATCAATAGCTAAGGGCTGATCATAAATACCTCCATAGGTTCTCAAAATACTTTTGACAACAGTATCAATACCCGGATTTTTTATTAAATAATAGGTGAGATTCACCGGACTTATTTTAAACTGAAGGGTAGATTTTCTATAGAATTCTTGTGATAATATTAATACGCTATTGCGATCTAAGAGTTGTAAAGCATTAAAGGTTATAAGGGTTTTAAAATTATAGGCATTACAAAATTTCATAAAATCAAAACGGAAAGTTTCTTGTTCCCCTTCGCCATAAGAAATCTGGAAGTAGCTGTTTAATTTTTTATATACTTTCTTAACGTAATCGACAGATGGTAAAACATTTAAAAATTGATTGTTTAGCCTTTGCTCGTCTGATGGGGTGTATAGAATTATACTTCTTGCAGTAGAACCGTCTCTACCAGCCCTGCCGGCTTCTTGAAAGTAGCTTTCGAGGCTTTCTGGTAATTCAACGTGTACAACTGTCTTAACATCTGCTTTATCGATCCCCATCCCAAATGCACTCGTAGCAACCATGACCTGTACTATGTTACTCGACCAATCTTCAAAATAAAGCTGTCGCTCTCCATTGCCAAGACCGCCATGATAAAAATGTGAAGTAATCCCATTAGCTTTTAGAAAAGACGCATATTCCTGCGCAGTTTTACGGCTGCGAACGTAAACTATGGCACTACCCGTATATTTTCTAAAAATATGTAGTAATCGGCCAAATTTATTTTCTTCCTGAAGTATTAAGTAGCCTAAATTTTTTCGCTCAAAGGAATCTCTAATAATTACAGCTTCTTGCATAGCAAGTTGATCGACTATATCATCTTGAACATTTTTAGTAGCCGTAGCAGTAAGTGCAATACAAGGAACATTTGAAAAATCTTCTCTAAAGGAAGCTATATTGCGATATGCAGGTCTAAAATCGTGACCCCATTGTGATATACAATGAGCCTCATCGACTGCAATCAATGTAATATTCATTTGTCTTAATCTGGCAAGAACGAGTGCGTTTTGTAATCGTTCTGGAGAGAGATAGAGTAATTTGTAATTTCCGTAGATACAATTATCTAAAAGTGTGTCAAGGTCATTATAATGAATACCTCCCGGAATGTATAATGCTTTTATACCGCGTTGTGCTAACTGGGTAACTTGATCACGCATGAGAGAAAGCAGGGGGGAGATAACAAGTACAATTCCCTCATTAATAAGAGCGGGTACTTGATAACAAATAGACTTGCCGCCTCCTGTAGGTAATAAAGCAAAGGTGTCTCTTTTATCTAATACAGCCGAGATTATTTCAAGCTGCTTTGGTCTGAATGAATCGTAACTCCAATATTTTTTTAAAACATCTAATGGAGTTAGCGACATATATCAAGATTTTGTAAAATAAAATTTACCCGTTCGTCCACACTTGTTTTAGGGACTTCAATAGGTGAGTACCCAAATGCTTTGTAGGTTTTGATTAATTCATTCTGAATATTTACAGCTTCATCAAAACTCTCGTAACGTTCTTGATCTGTAGTATGTATATCTTGCCAGGGAGGTAGGATAAATATGTGATCGTATTTATAGTCTAAACAGGCTTTTTTGAAATTTTCCGGGTATTCTTGACCTATAAAATCCATATAAGCAGTTACATCTGGAATGCCGCGATCTATAAAAACAAGGTCTTTATTTAGTGATGGAGCTAATGTATATTGCTCTATTCTTTTATCTAAAAGCATCTGGCTGAAAAGCAACGGTTGCGTTAGAAAAAGCTGATCAACTCCTTTTTCTTGTGCGGCTTTAGTAACCTCTCTGGAAACTTCATCTAAGCAGGTGTGTCCTTTTGCCCTCAGCGCATTAAGAAGTGTGGTTTTTCCGGTGCTGGGGCCTCCAATAAGAACAATACGTTTTGTCATCGATTATATTCAATTTAAATAAACACGTAAATTAGATAGTATGATGTTTATTTATGATGTTGGTAAAAATACTCAAATAGAACTCGATTAAAAAATTAGTTGTAGAATGGTATCTTTGCGATAGAAAAACACAATTATGAGTACAGATAAAAATTCTGACGAATTTTACGCAAAGCTGAAAGGCAGACTGGAAGAGACTACCAACTGGCCAGCAGAATATTTATATAAATTTATTGTTCCTTCTGATGCAGATAAGATAAATCAAATCGAACAAATTTTTGATAATATGGGAGCAGTGATTAGTACAAAAGCTTCTAGCAAAGGGACCTACACAAGTGTTTCAATAAACTTAAGAATGAAAAATCCAGATGCAGTAATTGCGAAGTATCGGGAAGTAGCTGTCGTGGAAGGTGTTATTTCATTATAATTATTGAAAATCCTTATAAAATGGGGTTAATTTGGCTAGGGAGGCTAGAGATTTGTACATTTTTTAGTACTTTGCCACAAGGTTTTGTTTACAGACCACACTTCACTTAAATTTTTACAATTGATAGATCAATTAGAATATAATACTGAGCGCGAAAAGCTCATAATACCTGAATATGGCCGTCATCTCCAAAAGATGGTTAATCAGGCAATCGCCGAAGAAGACGAAAAAAAAAGAAATATTATTGCTCGTAGTATAATTGCTGTAATGGGTAATATACAACCTCATTTTAGAGATGTTCCAGACTTTCAACACAAGCTTTGGGATCAGTTATTTATAATGAGCGACTTTAAATTGGATGTAGAATCTCCATATGAAAAACCTTCTCGCGAAAAGCTAGAAGAGCACCCAGATCCATTAGAATACCCTCAAAATTACCCGAAGTATCGTTTCTACGGAAACAATATCAAGCGTATGATTGATGTGGCTGTTAAATGGGAAAAAGGACAAATGCGTGAGGCTTTAGAATTTACTATAGCCAATCATATGAAAAAGTGTTTCCTAAACTGGAATAAAGACACTGTAGATGATGAGGTTATTTTTAAGCATCTCTTTGAATTAAGTGACGGTAGTATAAATCTCGCTAAAAAAGAGGAAGACCTTAGAGATACGCAAAAACTTATGCGTCCTAAAAAAACAAATAAATCTTCTAGCTATCGTAAAAAACCTGCGCGTAGTGGAGGTAAAAAAAGATATTAAAAAACAGCTATTTCTTTAATGGGAACATTTCAAATAGAAGGAGGTCATCAACTTAAAGGGGCTATTCAACCTCAAGGTGCAAAAAATGAGGCATTGCAAATTTTATGCGCAGTGCTACTTACACCACAGGAAGTTATTATAAATAACATACCAGATATTGTTGATGTAAATAAGCTTATAGATATTTTAAGTAATCTAGGAGTTAAAATTCAAAAATTAGGAAAAGGTAAATACTCTTTTATTAGTGATGCTCTTAATCTAGAATATCTCGAGAGTGAACGCTTTAAAAAAGAGGGTGGCGGACTTCGAGGTTCTATAATGATTGTGGGACCTTTATTAGCTCGTTTTGGTAAAGGATATATTCCGAGACCAGGAGGTGATAAAATAGGGCGACGCAGATTAGATACCCACTTTGAGGGTATGATAAAATTAGGTGCTAAGTTCAGATACAATAAAGAAGAGCGTTTCTACGGCGTTGAGGCTCCAGACGGTTTAAAAGGAACTTTTATGTTACTTGATGAAGCCTCTGTTACCGGTACTGCAAATATAGTTATGGCCGCAGTTATGGCTAAAGGAGAAACTACAATCTATAATGCAGCCTGCGAACCCTATCTTCAGCAATTGTGTAAAATGCTGAATAAAATGGGAGCAAAAATCAGTGGAATAGGTTCTAATATGCTAATTATTGAAGGTGTAGAAGAACTGGGAGGTTGTGAGCATAGTGTATTGCCAGATATGATTGAAATAGGATCTTGGATAGGTCTGGCTGCTATGACAAAAAGTGAGGTTACCATTAAAAATGTTAGTTGGAATGATTTAGGTATAATCCCGGCAACTTTTAGAAAATTAGGAATCACTGTAGAACGTAGAGGGGATGACATATTCATTCCTGCTCACAAGGATGGTTACGAGATTGAAACGTTTATTGACGGATCTTTTATGACTATTAGTGACGCGCCTTGGCCTGGATTTACACCAGACTTACTAAGTATTATTTTAGTAGTAGCAACTCAAGCTAAAGGGGAAGTACTCGTTCACCAAAAAATGTTTGAAAGCCGTTTGTTCTTTGTTGACAAACTCATAGATATGGGAGCAAAAATTATTCTCTGCGATCCACATCGTGCAACCGTTATAGGTCACGATTTTAAATCTAGTTTAAAAGCAACCACAATGACCTCACCAGATATTAGAGCGGGTATTTCATTACTTATTGCAGCTCTTAGCGCAAAAGGTACTTCGACTATTCACAATATTGAACAGATCGATCGGGGTTATGAAAATATAGATGAACGCTTGCGAGCGATAGGCGCTAAAATTATTAGAACAGCCTAACCCAAGAATATATAGCATAAAAAATCCCGAAATTTATTTCGGGATTTTGTTTTTAGCGCTTTGATCAATTTATAGAAGCAAATCTGCAACATCTTTCCACGTATCTACTCTATCAAATGCGGTAGTTTTTGAATTGTGTGGGGAAGAAAACTGAATTCCTCTACCATCAAAGGCTTCAAGATTATAAGAACGGTCATCAATCAAAATATCGCCTTTTAATATGTGTTTGTGTCCACATAGAATTCGGTTCTCCCAAGGTATAAAAGGGAAATGTCTATCTAACCAATCTGCCTTATCTTCGAGACTTGATTTAAACTGCATTGCCGCAGATGCAATGTATAGCTCGTACTTATCTTGCAAAGCTCTTAGTACTTCTGGACTATCTTTTATCACAGCAAGATCCTTAAAGAAACCTCGTTCATTTGCGTGATTGCGTATATAAGCCTGATGTTCTTCAGGAACCATTTGCCAAACCTCAGAACCTAAGCATTGTTCTTTAGTAAGAGTTGCACAGTATTTTGTATTGTATAAATCGATGTGTGCTTGGTACGTGTCAGCGATGACTTCGTCCATATCTATAAATAGGGTCATATAATAATTTTAAGTGTTCAAAATACGGCTTGTTTATAAGATAGCTATTCCGGGAGTATATAATTCTACTATCGTAGGATAGATATTATTTGTAATTGTTATTTTTAAGTAGAAACTATATTATGTGGAGGTTTTATAAAGATGTCACTAGTTACGCATTACTAATTTTAGTGATAACCTTATTCTTTGGGAATGGTACTATCGCTATTGTTTTCTTCGGAATTTTAGGAACACCTATAGGATTTCTTGCATATAATTATTTTCAGAAAGATGAACTCTATGGTTATTATAATTTAGGATATACAAAACCTAAACTTCTAGCTAAATGTTGGTTAATTAATTTTATACTATCTCCACTATTGATTCTAATAGTTTTACTCATTTCAAAATTTCTATCAATTGGCGCTCCTACAAGTTATTAATCTACACAAAAGCTATGGAGAACGAAAATTGCTTAATTCGTGCAGTTTTAAACTTCAAACTGGAGAAATTATAGGAGTGTTTGGTTGTAATGGAGCTGGTAAAAGTACGTTACTCAAAATTTTATTTGGCACTACCACCGCACAAGAAGGCTGTATCAAATTTAATGAATCACGATTTTCAGTAAGACGAACGTGTTGGGACAAGAACACCATAATCTCTAAAGGATTAATAGGGTATTTGCCACAGTTCAGTTTTTTACCAAAGGCTGTGAGAGTTTGGGATATAATTCCACATTATTTTAATGGCGAGGAACAAAATTTAATTTTTACAGCACCTCGTATGGCAGATATAGCGAAACGTAAAGTAAATGAATTGTCGCTAGGGCAGAGGCGATATCTGGAGGTTTTGATTTTGGGAAATTTAAAGCATCCTTTTTTACTCCTCGATGAACCTTTCTCTATGGTAGAGCCCTTATTTAAAGAACTAATTCACGACTTCTTGTTCTCGCTTAAAGAAAAAAAAGGAATTTTAATCACAGACCACTATTATCAAGATGTTTGGAAGCTTTCAGATAGAAAGTTGATTTTAAATACAGGTAAACTAATTCCTATCGAGAATAAAAGTGACTTAGTTAAATATAATTATATTCTGGGAGACATTTAATAGTTGTTCTACTAAGACAAAATTAGGAAAGTGCTTGTTTGTATGTTTTTAGGCAACGCTCACGAGCCTCTTTATGATCTACCATTTTCTTAGGGTACTCTGAAGTATCGTATTCAGGAATAAATTTTTTAATATATTTTCTTTCTTTGTCAAATTTATCCACTTGAGTCATCGGATTAAAAATGCGAAAGTAAGGAGCCGCATCCACGCCACTTCCTGCTGCCCATTGCCAATTTCCCACATTGCTCGCTTGCTCATAGTCTAATAGCTTTTCAGCAAAATAGGTTTCTCCCCAGCGCCAATCTATTAATAAGTGTTTACATAAAAAGCTCGCTGTTAACATACGTACACGATTATGCATGTAACCGGTAGTATTGAGTTCGCGCATCCCGGCATCTACTAAAAGAAATCCCGTAGTACCGGTCTTCCATTTTTCAAATTCCTCCTCATTATTACGCCAGTCTATACGATCGTATTTTTTTCTGAAAGCATTATTCACCGTTTCAGGATAATGGTAGAGAATCTGCATAAAAAATTCACGCCAAACCAATTCACTCCAAAATACCTGATTATTTTCAGCAAGTGCTTTTTTAACCATTTTCCGAACGCTTACGGTACCAAAACGTAAATGAGGCCCCAATCTTGAAGTCCCATCTTGCGCAGGAAAATTGCGTGTATCTTCATAATTATCAATTAAAGTAGGGGTAACATCATAATCCGGAACTTTTAGAGAGGAAGTTTCAAACCCCATTTCGCTCAAAGTCAAATTGGGTAATCTGCTATTTTCAACAAGATTGTTGAGATGTTGACTTGTATAATGAATTTTTAAATCGTTGTTTTCATTAAAAGTTTCCAGCCATTTATTTTTATAAGGTGTATATACGATATAGGGTTCTCCATCTCCTTTTACCACGTCATCTTTTTCAAATATCACCTGATCTTTAAAGGTCTTAAAGTCGATATCTTTTTCTTCAAACAAAGAACTTATTTCTTTATCCCTTTTTTTTGCATAGGGTTCATAATCTCTATTTGTATATACTTCTTTAACCTCATAGTCTTTTAAAACCTGTTTCCATATATCTATGGGTTTTCCGTAAAATAACGCCAAAGAACTCGTATGATCATTTTGCAAACGATCACGCATTTTCTGCAAAGTTTCATATATAAAAGTTACACGCGCATCATCTTTAGGAAGTTTATCCAGAATTTCTTTATCAAATATAAAAATAGGAAGTACTGGATAATCTGATTTTAAAGCTTCGAGGAAACCCACATTGTCATCAAGTCTTAGGTCTCTTCGGAACCAAAAGATGGAAACAGAATTCATAGTAATTGGTTATTTTTTATAGATAAAATTTAATTCACATTTAAGGTAGACATTCCGCCATCAATTCCTAATACCTGACCGGTAACCCAACTGCTATCGTCGCTAAGTAAAAATGCTGCTACTTTAGCAATGTCGTCAGCCTGGCCTACACGTTTTAAAGGATGACGGGCATCCATCATTTCACGTTTTTTATCATTTGCCAAGAGTTTTCCTGCCAGTGGGGTGTCTGTAAGTGATGGAGCAATAACATTAACTCTAAAAGATGGGGCATACTCAGCAGCTAATGCTTTTGCAAAACCTTCTATAGCACCTTTGGATGCAGCAACACTAGTATGAAACGGCATACCCACTTTAACCGCCACTGTGCTGAAAAAAATAAGACTGGCTTGTTCTGATTTTTTTAATCGGTCTGTAACCGCTTTCAATGACTTTACTAATCCGAAAAAGTTGAGATTCATGTCATCTTCATAGGTAGCTGCAGATAGCATTTTAAATGGTTTCAAATTAATATTTCCAGGACAGTAGATAAAACCATCTAACTGATCAGGAAGATTAGTAGTATCTAAATCCCCATCAAGTACATCATATTGAATGTGGGTTATTTCAGCAGTATTTAAATCTTCGCTAGATCTTGAAGCAACATAAATCTTATAATCATTCTGTACTAAATCTATTAGTGCTTTGCCAATTCCGTGAGAGCCTCCTATAAGTAATATATTCTTTTTCATAGTTTAGTTGAGTATGTCCTTTTTAGTAATTCCAGTGTCTTTAAAATCCTGCTTTTCATAAGGACCGAACATTTTTAGTAATTGTTCCTGTCTATATTTAAAGATTGAATCTAATTTTGGCTTAACGAGTATTGGGTGAGCAAGTCTTCCTAGAAAACCCAGAGGTAATTTATAATCCACAGTATCTTCCATAAGTACACCACCAGGAATTTCAGATAAGAAATGTTTATGATGCCAAAAAGCATAAGGGCCATAAAGTTGTTCATCTATGAAGTATTTCTTCTCTTCTACAGCTGTTATTTCTGAAACCCACTTCGTATTAAATCCCGGAAATGGTGTTACCGTATATTGCAGTAATTGACCCGCATACATCCTGCGATCTGCTCCCGAATAAACTTTAAAATTCATTCCAGAAGGAGTTAGCTTTTCTAAATTTTTAGGATCTGTCAAAAAATCCCAGGCTTGATCAAGAGTTATAGGGAGTTTTTGTTTGCTGTGTAGATTATAAATTTTCATAAGATGAATTATAGAAGTCTATGATGCCTCTTGTAACAGGCTGAGTGGTAAAGATAGTAGGTATTTTGTTTAAGTTAAAGGTAATTAAGTTAAACAAAACTAAAGAGTACGTATCTATCTAATTTTTGATTCATTCCTTTCCTACTTTTATAGTGGAACACTTCGTCTTTAATTAGTAATTTCTTAACATTTATGAGGTGTCAATAAATTATCTTGTGGTAGCTTTTTATTAAAGGCAATGTATTGATTAATAGTACGATAACATTAAAATTATAATAAGATGAAAAAAATTATGCTGGTCTGTTTTATCGCTTTTAGTTTAGCAACTCAAGCACAAATACAAACTCCGTCTGCTAGTTCACATGCAATGATGGAACAAGTTGTAGGACTTACAACAGTTAAAGTGGATTACTCTCGACCTAATATGCGTGGACGTGAAGTATTTGAAAATTTAGTCCCTTATGGAAAAATATGGAGAACAGGAGCTAATGCAACAACGAAGTTTACAGTAGATAAGCCGGTTGTAATAGCAGATAAAGAATTGGCAAAAGGAACTTATAGTATTTATACTATTCCAGGTGAAGATATGTGGGAAGTAATTTTCTATACAGATGATGCAAATCCATTATTGACCGAATTTGAAGATAGTAAAGTGGCTCTTCGTACTATGGTAGAAACCGTAGATATGCCCATGGATATGGAGACTTTTACAATTGTAATCGATGACGTTATGACAGATAGTGCAGTTTTAAGTATTCTCTGGGCTAACACTATTGTTCCTATAAAATTTAATGTTTTAACCGATAACGAGGTGTTGGCAAGTATAGATCAAACTTTATCAGGGCCTGCATCTGGAGATTACTTTAACGCCGCAGTATATTATTTAAATAGCGGAAAAGATATTGATAAGGCGAAGACCTGGATGGACAAGGCTATGAGTATGAATAAAAATCCACGTTTCTGGGAACTACGTCAGCAATCTTTGGTTTTAGCAAAAGCAGGGGATAAAAAAGCAGCTATTGAGGCAGCAAAAAAATCGTTAGCTGGAGCAAAAGAAGCAGGTAATGCAGATTATATTAAAATGAATACAGATTCTCTTAAAGAGTGGGGAGCATTATAATAATCTGAAACTAAAAAAAAAGCCGCAAATCTTAAGATTTGCGGCTTTTTTTATGCATAATGCAACCCGATTAAATCCCGAATTTCATCTAGTGTTAGTATTAGCATCCTACTAAACTCAAAACTCATTAACGGACTTTCAGTTTTGCCAGCTCTTAAGAGGTCTGCAAAATGCATTATTTCGAAAGTATAGCCCTTAGCATTATAACTAAAGTCATGCTCCACCTTGATGCCATTTAAAAGTGTGGTGACTTTATCGGTTTGATGAAATCTGCTATGTAAGAATACTATCCCATTATCACAAATTAACGTAGCTGTAGTAGGCGTATTTTTTAAAATGCTTGATGATAGAAATGCGCGTGTATCTGTTTTGTAATTAAAAGTAATTTCTATTTCTTCATCAATTTGTGTCTTACCTATTTTACCTTTTGCAGTAATAGATTCTGGTTTTCCCAGAAGAGCTAATGCGCAAAAAACGGGATAGATACCTATGTCAAGAAGAGATCCACCTCCAAGAAATTTATTGTAAAGTCTCCCATCAGGGTTTACGGGTGCCTTAAATGAGAAATCTGCATGGAGCGATTTAACTCTGCCATATCTACCACTTTCTAATTCTTCCTTTACAAATTTAAAATGGGGCATAAATCGGGTCCACAATGCCTCCATCAATAAAACATTATGTTCTTTAGCTTTTGCGATCATAGAATCTACTTCTTGCAAATTCATAGCAAAAGGTTTTTCGCATAATACAGCTTTATTGTGTGTTAAACAGAGTAAGGTGTCTTGAGCATGACGCACGTGTGGTGTTGCGATATAGATAGCATCTACCTGCGGATCTTGGGCTAACTCCTCGTAGCTATCGTAACATTTATCAACATTATATTTAGCACCAAAGTCATTTGCCTTTTCCTGCGATCTCGAAGCCACGGCATATATTATAGAATTATCTACCTGCTGCATATCTGTAGCAAAGCTATTTGCTATTTTACCAAGGCCTATAATTCCCCAACGTATCATTTTCATTATTCACGTGTATCTAAATTTGTATTCTTAAACCCACTTTGAAAAACCAGTCCTATTATTATAACCAGAATGCATCCTATGAAATTGAGCCATAGGTAAGGTAATTTTATATATTCTAATTTATCTAAACTGAAAAGGGCGATCACGATTAGCTGAGTAATAATAGCTGCGATAAAAACGGCCTTAGACTGAATGCGTTTTATAAAAAATGCAGACATAAAGATCCCGAGTATTGTACCATAGAATATCGACCCAATAATATTTACAAGCTGAATTAAGTTGTCAAAAAGGTTAGCCGTACAAGCGATTAATATTGCTAAAATTCCCCAGCTTAGCGTAAACCACTTGGTAGCATCTACAAAATGAGTTTCCTCTTTTTCCTCACTAAGATTACGCCTGTAAAAATCAACTGTTGTAGTTGCCGCAAGAGCATTTAGTTCAGAGGCTGTAGATGACATAGCAGCCGATAATATTACAGCCAGAAGAAGACCTATCAAACCTCTTGGAAGATTATTTAAAATAAAATGGATAAAAACATAATCCTTATCATTTACTTCCACATTTTGATCTGCCTGATTAATGACCATACGGGCTTTTTCGCGTATGATTTTTTCTTCTTCATTTAGACTAGCTAATTCTTCAGTAGCTGTACTGTTTGATCCGTTAGCAGCTATAATGGGTGTTTTCGGATTTTGAGAAACCATATAGCTTAGTTCTGATTTATCAGAGCGTAACTCATTTAGTTCATCCTGAAGGAGATTGTATTCTTTTTCAAACGGAGTTCCCTGAACGGCTTTTGTAGCTGCGGGATTAAAATTTAATGGAGTAGGGTTAAATTGATAGAATACAAATACCATCACACCTACCAGCAAAATAAAGAATTGCATAGGTACTTTTAAGATACCATTGAAAATCATACCTAGTTGCATTTCTCGTAAAGACTTTCCGCTTAAATAACGTTGCACCTGGCTTTGATCTGTACCAAAATAGGAAAGCATTAAAAATGTTCCACCTAATATACCACTCCAGAAGGTGTACCTATTGTCAAAATCAAATGAAAAGTCGAGAACATCCAGCTTGCCGCTAGCACCTGCGATTTCTAAAGCATTATTGAAGCTGATATCTTGTGGTAAATAACTAATTATAAGAAAGAAAGCAACAAACATTCCCAGGAAAATAACTCCCATTTGCTGTTTCTGAGTTACAGTCACTGCTTTAGTACCACCAGAGATTGTATAGATTACGACTAGTAAGCCTATTATTATATTCAATGTGTTGAGATCCCATCCTAAAACAGCAGATAGAATTATAGAAGGAGCAAATATGGTTATACCTGCTGCTAAACCACGAGATAATAAAAACAATCCCGACGCTAATGAACGGGTACGTTTATCAAACCTACTTTCTAGATACTCATATGCTGTGTAGACATTAAGTTTGTAATAGATGGGAATAAAAAATATACAAATCACTATCATCGCAATAGGAAGTCCAAAATAAAATTGAACAAAACCTAAACCATCATTATAAGCCTGACCCGGTGTGGATAAAAAAGTAATAGCACTAGCTTGCGTGGCCATTACAGATAAACCTACCGTCCACCATTTTGATTCATTTCCGCCACGTATATAATCTTGGACATTATTACGACCACGAGTTTTATAAACCCCAAAAAGTACGATAAAAGCGAGCGTAGCAACTAGAACTATCCAATCTATAGTTTGCATTCTAAGCGGTATAATAATTCATTAATACAAAAAATAAAATGATATAAATCGCATTCAGCACGAGAACAAGCGTATAGTATTTAGACCATTTATTTTTTTTGGGTGCTATCATGGTTTAATTTCTTGATTATTTTTTCCTACGGAAAGCATATTTGCAAAAAGTCTAAACGCTCCAGATACACCAGCGGGAAGTTCTCTAAAAAAACTGAGTCCGGTATAAATATAATGACCTTTCCCGTATTGTGCTATGAGTAAACTACCTTCACTGGATTTCTCATTTTTATCATGCATTGAAAGTATGGGCGTATAAGCTGCATCCCACTCGTTAGGAAAATACAAGCCACGCTCTTGAACCCAACCTTCAAAATCTTTTGAAGTTATCTTATTCGGATAATTCAAAATCTCTGCATCGGGATCTAATATTGTAATTTCTGCCCGTTCGTCTGTAACTCTATCACTACTTAGATGCAATGGATAAGGACCTAAATTTTCAAAATCAAAACCTCTCGCCGTATTGTATTGTACAATCATTGTACCTCCATTTGATACATAATCCAGTAGTAGCGATTGTTTGTACTTAAGCTCGTCCAGAATATTATAAGCTCTTACACCCATAACTACAGCATCAAATTGGTTTAACTTCTCTGTTGTTATTTCTGAAACATTCAATTGAGCAACTTGATAACCTATTTCATTAAGACTTTCAGGTATTGCATCACCAGCCCCTGCAATGTAGCCTATATAATCACCTTTTTTTGCAATATCGAGACGTACTAGTTTATTTTTAGAAGGGAGTACAAGTGTTTGCAAGGGAATGTGATCATAATCTATTGTAACAACTTTAGTAAATATATCAGTCCCATCGATATTAATAATCGGTTGTAAAATGCCCTCACTAGCATTTTTTGGAGGGGTAATAGTGAATTTTAGACTTTTTGTTTCCCCTTTATTTGATATACTTATTTTTTGAGGTTCAGAAACTTTCCAGTTTTCTGGAACTTGTAGCGAGACGATACCATTAATATTTGAAGTATATGCGGTAATATTGGTAGTTATTACTTTAGATTCTGTAGTAGGAAATATCACAACAGGCTCTTTAATTTCCACAGAAGCTTTTGGTACGATTTCAAAAGGTTCATAAACTTCACCATTTACACGATCATTGTATTTGTAAATTAGATCTGTGGTAATAGGTATTAGCATATCATCAATTCTAAAATTGAAAATTGCTTTGTTTTTTTTAGGTGTTTCCGGGAGACCTATTAAGTGTTGATCAGCAACGGCATACATTCCCTCTGTACCTTCCTTTGTTAACCAATATGCTGTGGTAAGTGTTGCCTCTGCTAAAGTAATCTCAACACTTTTGCTGTAACGGGTATTAAAATTTAAGTTTTGAGAAATTGCTAATGTCTTTTCTGAAGGGAGAAGAGTAATAGATTCTAATGTAATAGGATATTCACTCCGATTAATAGCCTCTATTTGTAATGCTATTTTTTGGTTAGCAGTGGCCGTTTGTTTTGAAGTTGCCGTTTCAATATAGAGTCCGGCACATGCTTTAATGATTTCGATAATTTCTAAACTTTTTAATTCTCTCCAGTGCTTATCTTCTAGCTTGGTGATTAGTTTATAGGCATTCAATAAATCGGGTAAACTAGCAGCAGGATTTTTAAAGTCATAATTCTTTTCTACAGCATTTAGAATTGTTCCTACAGCTTCTCCATCAGAAAGTCTATTCCACGAAGTGTCTATACCTTCAAAGAGGTTTCCGTTTTGAGGATATTCTCCTTTTAAGAGTTCGAGATATTCTATTTGATTTCCACGGGTTCCTGTATTGCCAAATCCTTGTGATTTATGCTGACTGCGGCTCAGCGCAGATATTTCAGTATTACTTAAACCAAACGCAGGATAAAAACTACCCACATCAACTTTAACCAAATTACTTTTATCGGCTTTATTAAATGCATCTTGGCTACCATAAAACCAATAGGAGGTATTAAAAAATAAACGCTTTGGTTGCCAGGCATCAGTTAGTTCTAATTGATCTGAATAACGTGTAATATCATTTGCCAGCTCAAAGGCCTCAACACTTAGCATAGCTGATGTGGTATGATGACCGTGAGTTGTGCCTGGAGATCTATGATCAAAACGATTAATTACTACATCTGGTTTAAAATTACGTATAGCCCAAACCACATCACTTAAAACCTGATCGCGCTCCCAAAACTCCAAAGTTTCTTCGGGATTTTTTGAGTACCCGAAGTCATTTGCTCGTGTAAATCGTTGTTCGCCACCATCTGTACGGCGAGCTGCTAGTAATTCTTGCGTACGTATAACACCGAGAAGTTCACGAATTTCTGGACCAATTAAATTTTGTCCACCATCACCACGGGTAAGTGCTAAGTAGCCAGTACGTGCGTGAAGGGTATTTGAAAGGTAAGAGATCATTGCGGTATTCTCATCATCTGGATGAGCGGCAACGTATAAAGCAGATCCTAGAAAATTTAAACCCTTGATTTGTTCGTAAATTTCTGAAGAAGATGGCTTTTTAGGTTTTTGAGCTTGTAGCTGCCAAGTTAAGCAGCAAATAAGAGCGATTAAAAAGCGCATGAAATAAAAATTTTAAGTTAGAACAGGTAGTTTCAAAGATAGGTAAAACGGTATCTAAGCAGATTCCTTTAGAGTTTCTTTAACAGAAATTACATCTCGAATTTCCTTGATAATTTCTTAGGAGGATTAGATATATTTATTAATAATTATTTAGACTTTTAAAAGCAAATCATAAAGTTTTTGAGTAGGTAAACCCATTACCGTATTATAAGAACCTTCTAATTTCTCTAAAGCTACGTGGCCTATCCATTCTTGAATTCCGTAGGCACCAGCTTTGTCGAATGGCTGATATGTTTTGATATAATGATCCATTTCATTCTCTGTAAAATTCCTGAAGTAAACAGTAGCGGTATCATATGTAACCCATTGGTGCATTGAGGTAGTAACACATATTGAAGATATAACCTTATGACTTGTGCCACTCAATAACTTCAACATTCGTTTTGCATCGGTAGCATCTGTAGGTTTTCCTAGGGCCATATTCTCTTTAAAAACTAATGTATCGCCAGTTATTAGTACTTCATTGTCTTTCAACTCAGGAACAAAAGCAGCTGCCTTTTTCTTTGCGATGAACTCTGCGATTTGGAATGGAGCTAGTCCGTCTGGATAACTTTCATCTATAGGTTTTAAATGTACTTCAAAATCGACACCCAAAGCAGCTAAAAGTTCTTGTCGTCGTGGTGATTGAGAAGCAAGTATAAGATGTTTTGATTGAAGTAAATCTTTTAGCATATAAATGATATGTTTAAATATAAAGCGAATTAGTACTTTAAGGTTAGAGTAAGTATTCCTATTGATAGAATACCCATTAACATGATAAATTTTAGCAATCCAGATAGATATGAATAATGCTTTTGTTTGTCTGCATACCGTGCTTTTATACAGAAAAGTACTAACGGAATTATTTGCGCAACAACTAAATAGAGTGATAACCAGATATTTTCCTGAAGATAAACATAGATATAACCTATTAATATAAATATGTAGACAACCCCTATATAACCTGCTACTTTTGCAGTGCGCTCTAAGCCCAGAACGATTGGTAACGAATTAATCCCTACAGCATAATCTCCTCTCGCATCCTCAATATCTTTAACAATTTCTCTTAAGAAATTTAGCATGCAGGCAAAAACAGCATAATCTCGTAAAATATTAAAAGGAATCATTAGCTCATCCTGATTAATTCTTAATAGGGGAAGTAAGTCAAATACGACTAGGATAATAATAGAAGAAGCAACGAGGGCGCTTACTAATAAATTACCTATAAGTATAACCCGTTTTATAAAGTTCGCATAAACATAGAGTAGTGCAGATATAAGAACAAATAGGGTTGTGAAATTAGAAAGGCCCATGCGGGAACATAGAAAGAAACCTATACCAACACCAGAGATATTTAAAACTAGGTAATAATTAAAAGCTGATTTTTCGGAGATAGCGGAAGGAATATATGATCTATCTGGTTTGTTAATGATATCGCTATCAATATCGTTTAAATCATTTATTACATACCCCGCAGCAGCAATTAAGAGGGTTGCAGCAATAAGTAGGAAAAAATTAAATGATGTTAATGCAACAGGTAGATCCAATGCTTTTAGAAAGCCATAATGAACCAATACTTGTGTTAAGATAATCAACAGTAAGTTCTTGTAGCGTATAAGTTTTAGTAAAATCAATTTTAGGCTTTAAGAAATGCCAAATATAATAAAAGCCACGCTTCGCGTGGCTTTTAAGATTAATTGATGAATGAAGATTTTTATTGTTTACTAATACTTCCGCCGCTACTCTCTACTGCCGCTACTTTTTGTGGTGTACCCCAATAGTCTATATCTCCGGCACTTGAGGCTTTTGAAGCAATTTCTTTAGAAACATAAATACGTATACTACCTGCACTTGAAGCTTCAGCATCACAAAATTCAGATTTAAGATCTTTAGCATTTATAGTTGCTGCAGAGCTTACATCAAATTCTACCGTCTGTGCTTCTCCTTCAAGATTAAGAGTGGCCGCACTACTAGCATCTGCAATTATTTCACGAATTTCTACAGGTAGTTTTACGGTAGCGGCACTCGACAGATCAAATTTTATACGATCACCGGTTAACGATTCTAAGGCTGTAATACTTGATGCACTACTTGCTTTAATCTCTTCAATAGGTTGTGTGTAAGTGACCACGATTTTCTTAGATGTAGCTTTACCTATATTTGAATTATCTGAAGTTTCTATGCGTAAAGTATTTCTATCAAAATTAATATCTAAATACTCAAGCAGATTGTCATCCATCTCTGCTACAATTCCCGGTTTATCTCCTTTTTTTAGAATTATATCCCATCCATTGCTAGCATTGATTTTTGTAAACTCATTAGATAAATTTAAATCTTTTACAACAACATTGCCATTGCCATTAGTTTGACCTATTTCAAAATTGAAATTACAAGATGTTAATAAGAATGCGGTAAAAATACCTACCAATAGTTTGATTAATGTTGTCATAACGTTGATTATTTGATTGATTAAATTAATTTATTGAATCATTTCTGAATACCACAGTGTCCTTGTCAATGTTGCGTTTTACATTAACTCCATCTTTACTTGGTTTTACTTTAGCTTTATATTCATAAATGCCATCTGTAGCTGTTGTGTCTAGTGTTGTTTCAGAATATTCCCAGTCATCAAAATCATCTTCTACATCATCAGGACAATCTAAACACTCTAGATCATTGGATCTCATTATTATGTGACTTCCTATAAAATCATGATCTAGTAAATCTGAATAGCGACTTCTATGATAGGAAGAAATGTTTTCATCGGTTAGTAACAAGGTTCCTTCAGGGATAGCTAATATTAACTCTATTTCTTGATCTCTAAATTTGTTTTTTAAGTCTGTAATAAAGTAATTATCAAGTAATAAGGTATTGTTCTCGAATTTATAGCTATAAATTATATTTCCAGCAAGTTGTTGAGCATCACTATACGAACTTCCCTGAGCATTCTTTTTAATGATAAGCTTGGCATCTGGAGAATCACTTTTCTGAATGCTTAGATTAACATCTCTATTATATATTACTTTATTACCATTGGCATCTGTACGTATTTTCCAGCTTGAATTGTGATACTTATCTGCGCCATATTGATTTTGGGTAACCATCTTCACCCGCAGTGTATCTGTTTTAGAAACCGGTATTACTTCTGTGATGAGTACTTCTCCGTCAACTGCAGCCGCAATTCCTTGGCGTATTCCTAAAACAGCTAGCACAATTAGAGAGATTAACCATAAACCGAGTAGGGTTAATTTAGCAGTTGTACCTAATCTTTTTAAAGTATTTACAAGGATGCGAAGTCCTAAATAAAACAACATAAAGAACGGAATACCTACAGCAACAAACGTTACGAGTATTAATACCCAAAGTGGAGCTCCTGTGGTATTTACCATCCCTACGTAATCTGCGATTGTACCATCAACAAAATCTAATGTACCAGCTGTAAACAGACCCACAAAGAGACCTATAAGCGTAGAGCCACCTACCAGAATTAAAAATATACCTATGAATTTTACAAATATTTTGAGGAAGAACATAACAACTTTCCCTAAACTACCCGCTAGAGAATCTGCTCCTTTACGAGCTTGATTGCCATATTTAACATAGTCAACATTTTTTACAGAGTCTGCAACAGTATCAAAGCCCTCTTTTACTTTACGCTGTATATTGTCTATGTTCACGACCTTTCCCCGCATTTCGAGTTTTTCGGTTGTTGTGCGGGCTACGGGTACAAAGATCCAAAAAGCTAGATAGATTAAAATAAAGCCACCCCAAGAAAAAATAGTGAGCAAAATAAGTGCAACGCGTATCCATATAGCATCAATGTGGAAATAATGTCCTAATCCAGAACAAACTCCTCCTATAAAGGATGCATCTGTATCTCTATATAATTTTTTAGAAGTGTTAGAAGCATAAGTAGGCTGAGGTTCATCTTCAAAAAGATCTTCATCCAGGCGATAATCTTCGGGTTGCCCCATAATATTTATCACTTCATCGACCTCGGTAAGACCTATTACCTGACGCTCGTTTTTGACACGTTCATTAAAAAGTTCTCCTATGCGAGCTTCTATGTCTTGTATGATTTCTTCACGTCCCTGAGCATCTGTAAAAGACTTTCTAATGGCGTCGAGATACCGCTGCAGCTTTCCGTAAGCGTTCTCATCTATATGAAAAAATAATCCTGCTAGATTTATATTTACTGTCTTATTCATTGTTTTTAGCTTTTTGATTGGTTACCAGTTGAACGGCTTTCTGCAAGTCATCCCAGGTCGATGATAGTTCGTTTAAAAAGAGCTTTCCAGTTTCAGTTAGGCCATAGTACTTACGTGGCGGACCACTAGTAGATTCTTCCCATCTGTAGTTTAATAAGCCGGCATTTTTAAGTCTGGTTAGTAGCGGATAAATTGTTCCTTCAACAACCAGTAATTTGGCGTCCTTAAGGGTTTCCAGAATTTCAGCTACATAAGCATCTTCATCTTTTAAAATAGATAAGATGCAATACTCCAGAACACCTTTACGCATTTGCGCTTTTGTGTTTTCAATCTTCATAGATTCTCATTGTTAATCGATTAATAACTGTTCGTTTTTTGACTCACCATTAGGTGAAATATTTTGCTTAAGCTTTAGTTGATGAATCTAAAGGGCTCTCCTTTTCAGAAAGACTAAGCGGTTTTAAAAAGTTTATAGTAAGTGGATATTTATATTCTTCACCATTACTCGCGCTCACAGCTGCAGATATTACACAGAAAAGTGTAATGACGCATAGTGCTAATAGCAATATTCCAAATATTAGAGCTGTCATTATTAGTCCCACAGCATCTGCAGGCACAACAAAGCTTTCATAGGATTGATTGAAGAGATTAAGTTCTCCTGATGCATTAACGAGATGCCAGATAGCAAATGGAATTGCTATAAGAACAAGTGTAATTGCATAAAGGGTAATACTCATTTGAAAATTAAGAGCTCTTCTCCCGTGATTATCAATATATATAGATTCTTTTTTTAAAGCAGCCCATAACAATAGGGGAGCGATAAAGTTTCCTAATGGGAAAATGAATTGTGTAAAGACTGATAGATGTATAAAAGTCGCTACATTTTTTTGATAGGTAGTAATGCTAGTTTCCATTGCTTATTATTTTCTTATGCAAATATATATACAAAGGCAGGTATTTTGTATTGCATAGTACTTAAATTTAACTTTATTTTAACAAAAAAGAAAATTTCAGATGTAGTTTGATAAGTCTAACTTTGATGAATAAAATCTTATATATGTCACTAACAGCGAGCAAATTCAACAAGTTTATAATGTTTAAGTTACCATCTGCTTGGCTTTGTGGCGTTCGGGTAAAGTCAATTTCTGAAAGATCAAGCTCCACAACAGTAAAGCACAAATGGATCAATCAAAATCCGTTTAATTCCATGTTTTGGGCTGTACAAGGAATGGCAGCAGAGTTAAGTACAGGAAGTATGGTAATTAATCAAATAAGACAAAGTGGTCATAAAATTTCGATGTTAGTGGCTAATAATAAAGCGTCATTTACAAAGAAAGCTTCCGGAAGAATCACATTTACCTGTAATGATGGTGATAAAATTGCAGACGCTATTCAAAACACAATTAGAACAGGTGAAGGACAAACCTTTTGGATGCAAAGTATAGGTACAAATGAGGATGGGGTTGTAGTAAGTACATTTGATTTTCAATGGACAGTAAAGGCAAAGCAAAATGCAAAACATTAATTGATTTGTAACATTTTTCTGAGGAACGACACCTATTAGTATATCTAACTAAGAATTTAAATTGATGACAGCACACGAGATAGATTACCAGATTTTTGGAGAGGAAATGCAGTATGTAGAAATTGAGCTTGATCCTCAAGAAGGCGTTATTGCTGAAGCGGGTACTTTTATGATGATGCAAGATGGTATTCAGATGGAAACAATCTTTGGTGATGGTTCTAAAAATGATACAGGGCTTTTAAATAAGATATTTGGAGCCGGAAAGAGATTGCTCACTGGTGAAAGTATGTTTATGACAGTCTTTTATAATAATCTAATAGGAAAGCGTAAAGTAAGTTTTGCATCTCCCTATCCGGGTAAAATCATTCCTATTGATTTAAGTAAAAATGGCGGAAGGTTTATATGTCAGAAGGATGCATTCTTATGTGCTGCAAAAGGAGTTTCGATCGGAATAGAGTTTTCAAAAAAAATAGGTAGAGGTCTTTTTGGAGGTGAAGGTTTTATAATGCAAAGGCTTGATGGCGATGGGATGGCCTTTGTTCACGCTGGCGGTACAACATTTACTAAAGAATTACAGGCTGGCGAAAAATTAAAAGTTGATACCGGCTGTATCATAGGTTTTGATCATACTGTTAATTATGATATAGAATTTGTAGGAGGTATAAAAAACACGTTGTTCGGAGGAGAAGGTGTGTTTTTTGCAACATTAACTGGTCCGGGTACAGTTTACATTCAATCCCTGCCTTTTAGCAGATTAGCTAAACGAGTGTGGGCTTCAGCTCCACAAGGTGGAGGAAAAGACAAAGGAGAAGGAAGTATTTTAGGTGGAATAGGAGATCTGCTAGATGGAGACAATAGATTTTAATTGAATAAATTATAGTATTTGTTTATTTTTAACAAAATATTTTAATTTAATAGATTATTTTTAAACAAAATCACAAGAAACTGCTTATTGATCAAAAATTACTTAAAAAATTTTCTAACCTAAACTGATTCAAATATGGCAAGAGCAATGTTTGAGTACACTAAGACGATCTTAAAAAAAGTAAGTTTTGACAGTGTACTTTTTTGCAAAGAATTACAGAAAGCAGCAAAACGTTTACTCCCTTACGAAATAGAGGAATTAAGAGTCTGGATTCAAGAAATAACCAAAACCAATCCAGAATTAAACCAATGTATGATTTATTTAAAATCGTAGATTGAGAGAGCTCTAAAAGAAAAGGCTTCCTATTAGGAAGCCTTTTTTTATTTTAGGACTTAAATTTTTGCGGTAACGGACTTATAATTTGAACATTTTGGAAGGTTATAGCTCCTTTAACCACACCAGCAATTGTATTCCGCAGCGATTCTATTATCTGCATTTTCAACTCACTTTTGTGATAGAGTAACGAAACTTCACGAGCAGGTGCAGGATCTTTAAACATATGCAGATACTTTTTTTCTTCACTTTTAACTTCTAAGGTATGTAAATAGGGTAGAAGAGTCATACCTAAACCTTCATTGGCAAGACGTACTAAAGTTTCAAAGCTTCCGCTCTCTAAAGAAAATGTATCATCCTCATAATTTCTATTGGCTTTACATAAATTAATAACTCCATCCCTAAAACAATGACCATCTTCCAGCAATAGCATATTATTTAAATCTAAATCCTCTATGGTAATTTTTTCGGTGTTATGTAATTCGTGATTTGAGGGTATATAACCTACAAAAGGTTCATAATATAAAGGTCGCTCTTTAATAGATTCTATATTAAGTGGAGTTGCGGCAATTGCAGCATCTAGATGCCCATCTTCAAGTCGCTCTATAATAGTATCTGTTGGCAATTCCTCAATCTTTAATTTTACCTTCGGGTATTTATTAATAAAATTTCTAAGAAACATGGGTAGCAGAGTAGGCATTACAGTGGGTATTACACCTAGCCTAAACTCACCACCTATATATCCTTTTTGTTGATCTACTATATCAGTAATGCGATTGGCTTCATTAACAATATTTCGAGCCTGAGTTACAATCTTACGACCTACATCTGTAAGTTCTATGGGTTTTTTACCACGGTCAAATATTATAATGTCAAGCTCATCTTCTAACTTTTGTATCTGCATACTTAAAGTGGGCTGCGTTACAAACGTTTTTTCTGCGGCTTTTGTAAAATTCTGATTCTCGGCAACAGCCAGAACATATTTTAGTTGTGTGATGGTCATAAGTATAATTTACACTTCAAAAATAAAACGACCAAATGATTTTCTTTAATAAATCTTCTACTATTATCTAATTTCCTTGTTGTGCTTAAAAGGTTTTAATACTGAAAGATTGTATGTCCTATAATTACTTCCTTAAACTTCACCTTTCGATTTGGTTTAGTTTGGAATTTCTTCTTGTAATAGAATGCTACTCGTTTATGAGTTGATGTATATATAGAAGTAAGGTTTAATAGAACTTCTATTACTGAAGATACCTGCAGAGATCCAGCTGCAGATTATAAAAACTGAAATAGATGTCATTGATCGAGTAGAATCAGAAAATTTCGAACTTCTGATGCTTTGTAAGCCCTGCAAGAATTCTCCTCGTACTATATAGGAGTGCCTTTTAAGAATCTTTTAAAATTATTTTTAGTTTTAACGTATTGGTTTATAGGGGTTCTATAAAAATATTAAAATTAGTTTGAGAAAGTGCTTGCGGGGTTAAATAATGGTTCTATATTTGCGCCTCCAAAATCGGGTATAAGAATCGGTTTTACGTTCGTTGAAGAGAGGTTATAAAAATAAAGCAAATAAAAAGCTTGCTGAATTAAAAAAGGGTGTTATCTTTGCCCTCCGGTTTTCGGGTATGGAAATTGGGTTTAGTTCTTGAGTTATTTATTAGAAATTAGCTTAAAAAAAATATAATTTTTAGCTTGTTTGGTAAATAAAAAAGGTTGTATATTTGCAGCCGCTTTCAGAGCAAGCGATGCACATTGAAAAAGGGTGATTTGGCAATAAAAATTAAGGTTCGATTCCTTAGCATCTACCGAAGAAGTTCTCTTATTAAGAGAAAGTTCCTTGACATATTGAATTGACAACGCGTATTATTTAGAGATAGATAATATTTGAATTAAAGACTAGAATAACCATTTTGAGCACCTACTTTTAGGAGTAGGTAATTAAATTTCCTTATATCGTGGATATTATAAAAAACACTACGATGAAGAGTTTGATCCTGGCTCAGGATGAACGCTAGCGGCAGGCCTAACACATGCAAGTCGAACGGTAACAGTTCCTTCGGGAAGCTGACGAGTGGCGCACGGGTGCGTAACGCGTATGCAATCTGCCTTGTACTGGAGTATAGCCCAGGGAAACTTGGATTAATCCTCCATAGTCTATATGATTGGCATCATTTATATAGTAAAGGTTACGGTACAAGATGAGCATGCGTCCTATTAGCTAGTAGGTGTGGTAACGGCACACCTAGGCTTCGATAGGTAGGGGTCCTGAGAGGGAGATCCCCCACACTGGTACTGAGACACGGACCAGACTCCTACGGGAGGCAGCAGTGAGGAATATTGGACAATGGGCGAAAGCCTGATCCAGCCATGCCGCGTGCAGGAAGACGGCCCTATGGGTTGTAAACTGCTTTTATACGGGAAGAATAAGGCCTACGTGTAGGCTGATGACGGTACCGTAAGAATAAGCACCGGCTAACTCCGTGCCAGCAGCCGCGGTAATACGGAGGGTGCAAGCGTTATCCGGAATCATTGGGTTTAAAGGGTCCGTAGGTGGACTAATAAGTCAGTGGTGAAAGTCTGCAGCTCAACTGTAGAATTGCCATTGATACTGTTAGTCTTGAATTGTTATGAAGTAGCTAGAATATGTAGTGTAGCGGTGAAATGCATAGATATTACATAGAATACCAATTGCGAAGGCAGGCTACTAATAATTGATTGACACTGATGGACGAAAGCGTGGGGAGCGAACAGGATTAGATACCCTGGTAGTCCACGCCGTAAACGATGGTTACTAGCTGTCCGGCTCGATTGAGAGCTGGGTGGCCAAGCGAAAGTGATAAGTAACCCACCTGGGGAGTACGTTCGCAAGAATGAAACTCAAAGGAATTGACGGGGGCCCGCACAAGCGGTGGAGCATGTGGTTTAATTCGATGATACGCGAGGAACCTTACCAGGGCTTAAATGTAGTCTGACAGATTTGGAAACAGATTTTTCTTCGGACAGATTACAAGGTGCTGCATGGTTGTCGTCAGCTCGTGCCGTGAGGTGTCAGGTTAAGTCCTATAACGAGCGCAACCCCTGTTGTTAGTTGCCATCGAGTAATGTCGGGAACTCTAACAAGACTGCCAGTGCAAACTGTGAGGAAGGTGGGGATGACGTCAAATCATCACGGCCCTTACGTCCTGGGCCACACACGTGCTACAATGGTAGGTACAGAGAGCAGCCACGTCGCAAGGCGGAGCGAATCTATAAAACCTATCACAGTTCGGATCGGGGTCTGCAACTCGACCCCGTGAAGCTGGAATCGCTAGTAATCGCATATC
>NZ_CP159331.1:305000-307500 GCF_045055775.1 Leeuwenhoekiella sp. LLG6367-2.1 | reverse complement strand
AAGTTCCTTGACATATTGAATTGACAACGCGTATTATTTAGAGATAGATAATATTTGAATTAAAGACTAGAATAACCATTTTGAGCACCTACTTTTAGGAGTAGGTAATTAAATTTCCTTATATCGTGGATATTATAAAAAACACTACGATGAAGAGTTTGATCCTGGCTCAGGATGAACGCTAGCGGCAGGCCTAACACATGCAAGTCGAACGGTAACAGTTCCTTCGGGAAGCTGACGAGTGGCGCACGGGTGCGTAACGCGTATGCAATCTGCCTTGTACTGGAGTATAGCCCAGGGAAACTTGGATTAATCCTCCATAGTCTATATGATTGGCATCATTTATATAGTAAAGGTTACGGTACAAGATGAGCATGCGTCCTATTAGCTAGTAGGTGTGGTAACGGCACACCTAGGCTTCGATAGGTAGGGGTCCTGAGAGGGAGATCCCCCACACTGGTACTGAGACACGGACCAGACTCCTACGGGAGGCAGCAGTGAGGAATATTGGACAATGGGCGAAAGCCTGATCCAGCCATGCCGCGTGCAGGAAGACGGCCCTATGGGTTGTAAACTGCTTTTATACGGGAAGAATAAGGCCTACGTGTAGGCTGATGACGGTACCGTAAGAATAAGCACCGGCTAACTCCGTGCCAGCAGCCGCGGTAATACGGAGGGTGCAAGCGTTATCCGGAATCATTGGGTTTAAAGGGTCCGTAGGTGGACTAATAAGTCAGTGGTGAAAGTCTGCAGCTCAACTGTAGAATTGCCATTGATACTGTTAGTCTTGAATTGTTATGAAGTAGCTAGAATATGTAGTGTAGCGGTGAAATGCATAGATATTACATAGAATACCAATTGCGAAGGCAGGCTACTAATAATTGATTGACACTGATGGACGAAAGCGTGGGGAGCGAACAGGATTAGATACCCTGGTAGTCCACGCCGTAAACGATGGTTACTAGCTGTCCGGCTCGATTGAGAGCTGGGTGGCCAAGCGAAAGTGATAAGTAACCCACCTGGGGAGTACGTTCGCAAGAATGAAACTCAAAGGAATTGACGGGGGCCCGCACAAGCGGTGGAGCATGTGGTTTAATTCGATGATACGCGAGGAACCTTACCAGGGCTTAAATGTAGTCTGACAGATTTGGAAACAGATTTTTCTTCGGACAGATTACAAGGTGCTGCATGGTTGTCGTCAGCTCGTGCCGTGAGGTGTCAGGTTAAGTCCTATAACGAGCGCAACCCCTGTTGTTAGTTGCCATCGAGTAATGTCGGGAACTCTAACAAGACTGCCAGTGCAAACTGTGAGGAAGGTGGGGATGACGTCAAATCATCACGGCCCTTACGTCCTGGGCCACACACGTGCTACAATGGTAGGTACAGAGAGCAGCCACGTCGCAAGGCGGAGCGAATCTATAAAACCTATCACAGTTCGGATCGGGGTCTGCAACTCGACCCCGTGAAGCTGGAATCGCTAGTAATCGCATATCAGCCATGATGCGGTGAATACGTTCCCGGGCCTTGTACACACCGCCCGTCAAGCCATGGAAGCTGGGGGTACCTGAAGTCCGTCACCGCAAGGAGCGGCCTAGGGTAAAACCGGTAACTGGGGCTAAGTCGTAACAAGGTAGCCGTACCGGAAGGTGCGGCTGGAACACCTCCTTTCTAGAGCTTCTCTACCCAATGGGTAGAAAAGACGCGACTATAAGGAAAGAAAAGTTCGAATACTTATTTTAGTTTTTAATGTTGTTGATTCAAGATATTTTTCGATTGATGGCTCACTTTAATTAGTGAGTCATTCGATTGATAAATAAAGGACAGTCTCATAGCTCAGCTGGTTAGAGCGCTACACTGATAATGTAGAGGTCGGCAGTTCGAGTCTGCCTGAGACTACTGTGTGCTAAGGCACATACTATGTTTTAGGTTAAAGCTTGAGACATTTAGTTCATAAAAAAGATATTGAAGGAAATTTTAGAGGTTGAGTAGCCGTTATAAGTACTGTTAACTAATAACTGTTAACTAGCTTTTAAATAATGGGGGATTAGCTCAGCTGGCTAGAGCGCCTGCCTTGCACGCAGGAGGTCATCGGTTCGACTCCGATATTCTCCACCAGGCAATGCCTGAAGATATGAGATATTATCTTCAGAGCTTGCGGTGAGTAGCATAGATGATTTAATTGTCTATCGCGACTCGCGATCGTTCATTGACATATTGGGAAATAATAAGAATACGAGAGAAACAAATTTTTAGTTAGCTAGTAATAGTTAATTATATATTATAGATAGAACTCATTAGAATAAAGAATAGAAAGGCTTGGTAGCAATACCTAGTCCTTATAAGAGCAAGAAGTACAATAAGCTAAATAAGGGCGTATGGGGAATGCCTAGGCTCTCAGAGGCGATGAAGGACGTGATAAGCTGCGAAAAGCTGCGGGGATTGGCACATACAAATTGATCCGCAGATATCCGAATGGGGCAACCCACTATACTGAAGGTAT
>NZ_CP159331.1:0-300000 GCF_045055775.1 Leeuwenhoekiella sp. LLG6367-2.1 | reverse complement strand
ACAATGGAAGGTAACTTTAAAATGCTCGCCAAAACTATGTTTGGCTTTGAGGAATTATTAGCGCGAGAATTACGTGAATTAGGTGCAGGAGATGTAGAAATAGGTACGAGAAGTGTTTCCTTTAGCGGTGATAAGGGATTTATGTATAAAGCAAATTTGTGTTGTAGGACTGCTATTAAGATCCTTAAACCACTTAAGACTTTTACAATTAAAGATGAGGATGCTTTATATGATGCAGTAAAAAGCATTGATTGGAGTCAATATATGCGAGTAAACGACACGTTTGCTATTAATGCGACAATAAGCGGTGAGGAATTTACGCATTCATTGTTCGTAGCTCAAAAGGCAAAAGATGCTGTAGTAGATCAGTTTAGAGAGAATACAGGAGAACGCCCAGATGTAGATCTTAAATTTCCAAGTTTAAGTATTGATATTCATATACGCAATAATACGTGTAACATCTCTTTAGATAGCAGTGGAGTTTCACTACATCAAAGAGGTTATCGACTTGCGACTAATATTGCGCCTATTAATGAGGTTTTAGCCGCGGGATGTCTAATGCTCGCTGGTTGGAAAGGTCATAGTGATTTCTTAGATCCTATGTGTGGTAGTGGAACGATGTTAATTGAAGCAGCAATGATTGCTTGTAATATACCGCCTAACTTAAATAGAAAACAATTTGGTTTTGAAAACTGGCACGATTGGGATCCAGATTTATTTGATGTTATTGAAGAGTCTGCACTGAAGAAAATAAGGGAATTTCATTTTACGATTTCAGGATATGACAAAGCTCCATCAGCAGTTGAAAAAGCTATTGAAAATGTTAAGAATGCCGAGCTAAGTGAATTTATAACAATTAAGCAAGCCGATTTTTTTAATACGGAAAAGGAAAAAGAACGCCACTTACATATGGTCTTTAATCCACCTTACGGGGAGCGATTAGAAATTGATATGGAGCCCTTTTATAAAAATATAGGGGATACGCTTAAACAGAATTATAAGGATACTGAGGCCTGGTTTATTACATCAAACCTAGAATCGCTTAAACATGTGGGATTACGTACTTCTCGAAAGATTAAACTTTATAATGGCTCTCTAGAATCAAGATTAGTAAAGTATGATATTTATGCGGGATCCAAGAAAGCTAAATTTCAAAATGAAGCTGAATAATTATATGTAAGTAAAAAAAAACAAAGGCTATTATTTTTAAAATAATAGCCTTTGTTTTTTTAAACTATGCGCTTTATAACCCGAAGTTTATGAGTATGCGTGCGACGTTCAGCATTATAAATACCAGTATGATCTATGCGGTCTATACGTACTTCACCGTGACAATGTATTATATAATTGTCTTGTAACATGATGCCCACGTGAGTAATTCGGCCTTCATCGTTATCAAAAAAGGCTAAATCTCCAGGTTCACTTTCCTCAATAAAACTTAAAGCTTCTCCTTGAGCTGCCTGTTGTGATGCATCTCTATAAAGGGAGTGACCATTGAGTCGATAAACCATTTGAGTAAATCCACTGCAGTCTAACCCAAATGGAGTTCTGCCTCCCCATAAATACGGACTTTTTAAATAAAGAAATGCGGTATTTATAAATGAGGTTTTAGCCTTGATTGAACTTATATTATTTCCTTCATATTGATCTCCGGTTAAATCTAAGTTAGCCAGTTGAGCACCTAATGGAAGACTTAAAATATGGGAATCAGATGAAGTAGCCATTTGCAACAAATCACTTGCTAAGATGGGTTTCCTATCTTCTGCAACAGTATAATCATCTTCAGAAATTTCCTTATACTGTTTATTATCTACCCATCCCTCATATTTGTCGTGAGCAAGTCGAATGCGACTCCATTTTTTCCGAATCTCAAGTACTTTAAAATGTTCACCATAAAGTACTTGATTAATCATTTCGGCCTGATCTGCAGGCTCTGAACGCATAGGTACAATACTTAATGGGCAAATGCCGTAATTCATCAGGCGGTTTTGAAGTTTTTGTAAAAGTAAATCAAATGGTTTTTACCTACCAATGAGATTAGAAACATCTCAAAGATTTTATCTAGAAATCACCATTGCTGATGCTCCACCACCTCCATTACATATAGCTGCCGCACCAAGTTTAGCATTCTTTTGCTTAAGAACGTTAATCAAAGTGATTAAAATACGAACACCACTACAACCTAAGGGATGACCTAATGAAACAGCGCCACCATTTATATTTACATTATCAGCGGTAAGTCCTAAAATTTTCATATTTGCTAAGCCCACCACTGAAAATGCCTCATTAAATTCAAAAAAATCAATCTCATCTTGCTTTACACCAGCTTTAGCTAAGGCTTTAGGTAGCGCTTTTGAGGGAGCAGTAGTAAACCACTCTGGTTCATGAGCCGCATCTGCATATCCTTTTATAGTACAAAGAATTTCAAGTCCTAATTCGTCTGCTTTTTCTTTACTCATAACAATCACCGCTCCGGCACCATCATTTATTGTAGAAGCATTTGCAGCAGTTACAGTACCTTCTTTAGAGAAAGCCGGTCTTAAACTTGCGATTTTATCTATTCTTACGTTTTTAAATTCTTCATCTTCAGATACCATAATAGGTTCTCCGCGTCTTTGAGGCACTTCGACAGGCACAACTTCATTTGTAAAGTGTCCTGCTTCCCAGGCGGCTGCAGATCTTCTATAACTCTCAATAGCAAATGCATCCTGTTCTTCTCTAGAAAATTTATATTCTGATGCACATAAATCTGCACAAACTCCCATTGCATTCCCGTCATATGCATCTACGAGACCATCTTTCTGCATACCATCGATCAAGGTAGCCGGACCAAATTTATTTCCGTTACGCATATGTACATAATGCGGTATCTGACTCATACTTTCCATTCCTCCCGCAACTACAATGTCATTATCTCCAAGAGCAATAGACTGCGCTGCAAGCATTACGGCTTTCATCCCAGATGCGCAAACTTTGTTCACAGTCGTACAGGGTACAGTATCTGGTATTCCCGCATTTAAAGCAGCTTGTCGTGCTGGAGCTTGACCAACACCTGCTTGAACCACATTACCCATAAAAACTTCGGTAACCAGGGCAGGATCTAAATTTATTTTAGCAAGTGCGCCTTTTATAGCGGTTGTTCCAAGATGTACAGCAGTCAAGGAAGATAAACTTCCCATAAAACTCCCAATAGGAGTACGAACAGCAGATACAATTACAACTTCTTTATGCATAATATGTGTATTTTTAAGTAAGTTTTTAGTGATTGTAAATTTAGTCAAATATTTACGAAAACGTTATTATTAGCATACAGCCTTCTTTAGAATAGCTACCATTTAATTTTAGTACTTTTACTTTTGCATAGAAATTAATTTTATAGATTAATTTAAAATTTATGCAGATTCAATATTTTAATTACAAACCTGTAAGTTGCTTTTTGATTAAGCAGCGCTACCGCGATTTGTGATTATTTTCTTCAGCTATATGAATGATATTTTAAATAAATTTTACAAGAATCAAGGTTCTTTATATAAAATCTTACTATGTATAGTGAGTACCATACTTATCGTCTATCTTTTTCCGAAGAGTGGTAAGTTTCAATTTGATTTTCAGCAAAATAAACCTTGGCAATACGATAATTTGTATGCTCCCGTAGACTTTGCCATCTTAAAAAGTGAGGATCAACTTGAGCAAGAACGATCTGAAGCAGAGAATAATATTATTCCCTATTTTATTTATGATCAGGATATAGCAAATGAATCTAAAGCAGCCTACGAAAATCAGTTTGCTTCTGTATTTACAGACTCTATTTTTAGAAATCGGCAGAAAGAACTAAAAAGTTTTGGTTCTAAAATTCTCGAAGATATTTACAAATATGGGGTTATAAGTGATATAGCTTCATTTGAAGATGGTCGTAAAGTTTATCTAAGAAGAGGAAATGAAATTGAAGAGACCTCTATTGAAAATTTAAACACCACAGATGAAATAACTATTTTAATAAATAGGAGGCTAGTTAACAGTCCTTATGTGCAGTCTGTAAATAGATTTAAAGAATTATTTTTTGATGTTGTACAACCCAATGTTGTTTATGACGAAAAGTTGACAAATAAGGAGTTAAATGCCGAATTAAGCAAAATAGCGCCAACAAAAGGAGTAGTCAATAAAGGTAGCAGAATTGTTGCTAAAGGTGAAATAGTAGAACAAAATACCTATCAAATACTAAAATCTTTACAAGCTGAATATGAATCTCAGAGTTGGACTGCCAGTAAATACAATTGGGTGGTTTTTGGTTATGTTTTACTTGTCTCTGTAGCACTCACCATGCTTTTACTATTTATTCGAAATTATAGAGAAGCCGTTTTTGAAAATAATACGAAGGTCACATTTATATTTTTCAATATTATTTTAATGGTTTTGCTAACCACCATTATTGTAAAATATGATGCGAATTATGTGTATGTAGTTCCGCTTTGCATTTTGCCTTTAGTTATTAAAGCGTTCTTTGATGCGCGTTTAGGAATGTTTACACACGTTATATCAATACTTCTATTAGGTTTTATTGTGCCTAACACTTCAGAATATATGTTTCTGCAAGTAATAGCAGGTATCGTTACCATCCTAACTGTATCTGAATTGTATAAGCGAGCTAATCTGTTTATATCGGTCGGGCAAATAACCTTTATCTATATACTGGGATACTTTGCATTTCATATCATTCATGAGGGAACTATAGATAATTTAGAATGGGAAACCTTTAGTATGTTTATAATTACCGGTCTAGCCACCTTATTTGTTCAGCCGTTAATTTATGCCTACGAAAAGATATTTGGTCTAGTAAGTGATTTATCGCTGCTCGAGCTTACAGATACTAATTCAAAACTATTAAAAGACTTAGCGAATAAAGCACCCGGAACGTTTCATCATAGTTTAAATGTGGCAAATTTAGCTGAAGCTGCGGCTAATGAGATAGGGGCAAATTCTATGCTCACAAGGGTAGGAGCGTTATATCACGATATAGGTAAAATGGCAAATCCTACAGATTTTACTGAAAATCAATCTACAGGTATAAATACCCACGAAGATTTGTCACCTTATGAAAGTGCCAGAATTATTATAGATCATGTAATCAATGGTATTGAAATAGCACGTAAGAACAATTTGCCAGATCGAGTTATTGATTTTATAAGAACACATCACGGTACAAGTACTGTATATTATTTTTACAAAAAAGCTCAAGAACAAGATGAGGATGTGAATATTGAGGATTTTAGATATCCGGGACCTTTACCATTTAGTAAAGAGACTGCAATTCTTATGATGGCCGATAGTGTAGAAGCGGCAAGTAAAAGTTTGAAAAATCCTACATCTGTACTAATTGATTCTTTTGTAGAGAAGATTGTGAATAAGCAAATGGACGATAATCAGTTTTTAAATGCCAACATTACATTCAAGGAAATACAAGTGATAAAAAAAGTTCTTAAGTCTAAATTGAACAATATTTATCATTTAAGAATAGAATACCCAGAATAATATTTAAGCTGACAATCTTGTTTTCAGGAGGTTAAAAAATATTCGAAAATTTTTTTAATTAAATAGCTAAAAACCTTTGATTACTTCAAAACTTTGATATATATTTGCACCCGCGTTTTGAGAGAGACGCTTCGTTCTTAAGGAGAGGTGCCAGAGTGGTAATGGAGCAGATTGCTAATCTGTCGACGGGTAACTGTCGCCAGGGTTCGAGTCCCTGTCTCTCCGCAAAACATTTTTAGAAAATACACCTCGGGGTGTAGCGTAGCCCGGTCATCGCGCCTGCTTTGGGAGCAGGAGGTCGCAGGTTCGAATCCTGCCACCCCGACAAACCACTTCAAGTGGGTATTAGAAGCCTGTTAATCTTAGATTGACAGGCTTTTTTGTTTTATCTGTTTTATTATCCGCTATAGTATGTCGAGAATGACGTTAGATAGCGATTCGATAGAATATAAGATGATCCTGAAAGTAGAAGTTGATTTTTAAGATAGCGTATACTATAAGCCCTTGAAATACACCTATCGCTTCTTTCTTGATAAAAGGAGCTTCATATATCTACTGCAATTTTCATTAGCCATATATGCCTCATCAATGGTGTCATCCAGTATAGAGCTAATTTCTTCTAATAACAACGTTTTTGTATAAAGCAACGTGGACTCATATGCAGATATTTGAAAATGTTGAATGTGTTGTAATTGTGAAATAATCGCTATATCCAAAAGGTTTCCTTTAGAAAACTCTTCAAACAACTCTTTCATTTCTTCGAGAAGACCTTTAATTATTTTCCCATCCCTTACAGTCACCTTAAAATTCAAATAATCTCCTATTTTCTTCAATCTCGACCTTTGCTGTTCTGTGACTTCTACTATGGCATTTATAATGTCTTTTAAGCCCTTATCAGAGGCGTGGTTAAGTATTTCAGGTAATCCCTCTAAAATTAGGGTTTCTGCAGCATAGAGGTTTCTCAATTGTTTTTCAAGAAGGTCGTGTAACATTTGCATAGCATGTTCAAGTATTAGATAATAGTAGATTTATAAAAGCTTCATTATATAAATTTAAAGGCTAAACCTTTATCGAAAGGATTTTACGATTTTTAAATTGATCTTGATATTCTTTAGGGCTGCAGCTGTATTTAGCTTTAAAGATTTTGCTGAAATAGCTCTTACTGCTTAAACCAATTTCTTCAACCACTTGTGTCACATTGTATTCACTGGTACCTAGTAGTTCTGCTGCTTTGATCAATCTCTTCTCTTGTATAAATTTAACTGCAGTGCTCTTATAAAGATGTTTAAAGGCTTCCTGTAATTTATAGGGATTGAGGCCTGTTCTACGGGATAATTCTTGTATTGTGTAGGCGTCACTTGGATCCTGGCATATTCTATTTGCCATTTGTCTCACTCTTTCCAGTTCTGATGTTGTGAGAATCCAATTTGTTTCCTCTAGATTATTATCAGTTACATATTGGGTTAATATGTGTCCTACTATGAGGTTTGCTTCGGCTTCAAGAAAATAGATGCCGTTAGGATCCTTTAATGTGCTAAGTGAAAGTTTTTGGTATAAGTCTGCTATGCAGATATTAGGAGAACAGAGATGCGCAGTTGAGACCGTTTCTTGTTCTTCAAATAGATGTTGGAGGGCTTCTTTCTTTGCAATCAGCTTGTTACGGTTTTTACAATAAAGCTCTTTATCAATTTTAAAGATGAGGAGCTGGATGGGTATATCTTTAGGAAAGTAAATTTCTAAAGGATCATTTTTAGAAGATCTTACAACTGCCGCTTGAAAATTACCAAGTCCTCTAGGGAGATGTGAGAATCCCACACCTGGTAAAAGGGAATACAGGAAATATAGAGGATTAGCATCTGCTGTTTGTATATTAATCGTGATGTCTTCTCGAAATGTACAGTCATAAAGTTCCATAGATACGCCATCATGGAATTCCTGGCAATAGACTTCACCAGCTCCCTGAGGATGGTCTAGAATTGCTCTTTTTCCAAATTCATTTTTTTCACATATAGCATCAAAAGTGTGCTTTAAGTTTTCCTGCAAAGACAGCGGATCATTAGCATAGATATTTAAAATCATTGGTTAATTTTTGGTTGTTATTCTAAAATTCGAGAATAACTAAAAATTATAATGATCCTATTGAAAAGAAGATTAACAGAATTGTGTAAAAGATTATTAAAAACAATAATTGATGAATCTGCGTTATTTTATTTAACAAAAAATTAATAATACAGCTTGACTTTCGTGCTAATAATAAGTTTTTTAGAACTATCTAGAATTAGCATATCCTTCTAATTTTAAAATAAATAGAAGGCTGGATTTTCTGATTAATCGTTGCCTGACCTATTAGATAATTTTATTTTTTATAATAATGCTTTGCATTTTTTAAGATGCTATTTACCCGAATGCGACTCAAAATTTGTGTTGATTAGCCAGATTAAGATCAAAACAATAAATTTTATTAGTGATGAATAACAAAAACTACGCAAGTACTTCATCTGTTTTACATAAGAGTACAGCAGAAATCATAGTTGAGATCAGAGCAATGATTAAAGAAAAGTTACAAAATAAGTAACCAGATCAATGCAAGATTTTGAGGACTTAATGTCTCCAGTCATTAAATAATCATAAAAGAAATGTTATGTTACGCCTCATCATACTTTTTATTTTTTTGGCACAAATAAGTCTATTAATTGGATTTACAAATCTGGTAGAAGATGCTCAAAAAATTGCTCAATTATCCTTTGTTATTTGCTGTTTGCTCATAAATATATTTTTCGTTCTCGACCGGGTAGAGCTGTTTAAGGATCAAAATTAAATTCGGTCTGCTATTATCTTTAATAAAATCGATTTTACCCTATACTCTGGTTATTTCTATCTACATTTAAGAAGCTCATTTTGAGGACTTATCTTTTATATTAAAAAACTTTATCTCTTCTCCTAAATAGGCGGGTATAGACATCGTTACACAATAAACTTATGGCTGCTTCAAACCCTCTTCATTTTATGTAAGCCACGGTTTATGTAACAAACTGTTTGTATGGTCGATAGCACGAAAACCCTTCCCAATTAAGGGTTCTATTGATCTTATTGAATTAATTGTTAACCCTATTGAACGGATTAAATATTAATTCCCTACTAAATTTTTACTATTGCAGACTTGCTGTCCTAACCTTTAAAAATACCCAGTTATCGCGGGTATTCTTAATGACTATTACACGCTTTCGTGCAAAATATTTATTAACCATCGAGAGCTGTGAAATTATGTAGGTGCATATATATTCATGAAAATCAAAAAATAATGATTTCTATTCTAGTAAAATCCTTGCCCTTAAAAGAAGTTTTAGAAGATATTGCTTTTGCTTTGGATGTACCTGTAACTAGAAAATGTGATGAATATACAGTTCAACTTCCTTTTCAAATAGGTAAAGGGTTTATACGTGGAATGGATTTTAAAAATGGTCTGGGCATTATATTTTATGATTGCTTTTTTCACCAGGACACCCAGTTTAATTTTATAGTAGATAAAACTCATCCTGTTAAATTTCTATATTGTGAAAAAGGCCAACTCATTCATAGGTTTGAGAAAGAACATGTAGAACATAAAGTAGAAGAATATGAAAATGCAATTGTAGCCAGTACAGCAAATAATGGACATATTTTCAATTTTAAAGGGGGTATGAGAATTTGCCTTAATAGTTTAGAAATGAATCGAGAAGTTTTTAGCAAACAATTTAATTGCGAAATAAAGAACATTTCTGATGATTTAAGCTTTCTCTTCCAAGATAAAAAAGCGACTAAAGAATTTTACTATCACGGTAAGTACTGTCTGGAAATGGCAGATCTTTTTGATGATTTACAAAAGAAAACAAATTCAGACCTATCTCAAAAATTGGTTTGGAATGGAGGTGCTTTACAGCTTTTAAATCTTCAAATCTTACAGTATCAAGACAAGGAAATTGATATTGTATTGCGCAAAATTGAACTAAAACAAGTTATAAAAGCCGTTTCAATCATTAATAAGAATATCCTCGATTTTACAACTGTTCCGCAACTTGCCAGGGAAGTAGGACTAACAGCTTTAAAACTGCAAGAAGGATTCAAGTATTTATACAATACTACAGTTAATGAGTATGTGATTGAGAGAAGGCTCGATTTAGCAAAAACCCTATTAGAGAAATCAGATCATAATATTTCTGAAATTGTAGATCTTATAGGACTTTCAAGTAGAAGTTATTTCTCACGAATCTTCAAGAATAAATATAATATTTCTCCTTCTGCCTTTCTTAAATTAAAAAAGGGGAAACAAAAGAGTTAATTACCCAATAATAGCTATTTTAGATAAAAAATAATAGATAAGAATCAGCACACGTTTAAGAATCAACTCTACTTCTATTTTACCAGCAAATTTCCCGCTATAAGTTGTGTGCAGACAGCATAAAGCATTTCTTAAAACAAAAAGGGTAGAACAAAATGTCTACCCTTTATTTGAAATAACTTAGTTATTCAGTTAGTTTACAGCAAATGATATTTTTGCATTTACGCCGTAGGAGACAATTTTATTATCTTCTACTTTGGCATTCATTTCCTTTACATATATAGATTCGATATTTTTTACTGATTTACTGGCCTGCTCCAGAGCATTTTTAGTAGCCTGCTCAAAACTTTCAGTTGAAGTTGCCATTACTTCGATGATTTTTACAATACTCATAATTTTAGTTTTTGATTAGTACTTTAAATTTTACTTCAAGTTACTAATACCCTTCAGGATTTAAATACAATTAACTAAGGTTTAGCTGAATATGTAAAAATTATCTAAAATTATATTTCTAAATCTTAAAGCCTAAAATCATCCAAATGTTAATTTTAGATTAGGTTAACTGTATTTTTAGTTATCATATTAAATGTTTTGTAATTATATATTTTAAGTATTCATGTCTTCATAAATTTGATAGAAATCAAAACAATCCAGTTATGTATTTCTCCGACAACAACCATTTTCACAAAGCCTTAAACCAAATACTCAATCGATATAGTTTAACGCAGACAGAGTTAAAAAAGATTAATCTTCTTAGTAATACTCAGATTATAAGTATTGCTTTTACAGAAGATGGTGGATTTGATAAAGAGAGTGGGGAATTTTGTAGTGAGGTTCTACCAGATACTTATAAGTTGAGAATATATTATCTGCCTCAAGACGGGGAAAATAAACAAATGCTGGTTTTAGTTCCTAATGAATACCTTTTTCTGGATTCAAAAATAAATAAACACACATCGTCTGTTTTAGAATAAAAAAGATTTAGGAATGTATCACCATACATTCCTAAATCTGTTAAGTTGATTTTACAGTTTATCTTCCTTTTTTATTACATGGAATATTCGCTTTTCATTTAAATAGATTATTGCTTTCACGAAATTCAATATAAAATCAATTGATTTTGTATAAGGCTAATGCGGTAAGGACAAATATTATATGAGCGATAATTAGGTGTACAAAATACCAGAAGTCAATGTGAGACGGCTTATAAATTGTTTTAAAAAACAAGGTCCAGCCTATACTTCCAATAATGCCCAGAACAATTCCTAAATAAACTCCCGATTGCCAGGAACTGCTTAAACTATAATTAGACCATAATAGAATTAAAACAGCATCAAAGACTAAACCAATACTGAAATGTATTATCCAACCTAGTGGATGATTTTTAGAAGCTTCTATAGGTATAAATTTGCTTTTGCATATTAGTAAATTCAATAGCTCGGGTTCCCTATATTGTTTTTTGATAAAATAGGAGAGGAGGTAACTAAACGTGGTCATCGTTATCGTTGAGCAAATGGTCGCAACGATTATTAATAATGTGGTTGACATAATTTATTAGTATTTAATGATATAACTTGGGTTATTGGTGGTTTTTTTCTAGTAAATCGTTTAGACCCTTTAGCGAACAAAAAACAGTATCTGGAAACTCTATTAAACAGGTGTTCCATTTTAAACTATCCATCCAAAAATTACTATTTTCTAGACAATCGAAACAGTGATTTTCAAAATTGGACTTCGGTAACAGTTCAGTTTTATAGTGATTTTTTAAATTCTTTACAGAACAACAAATATCTAAAAGACATATATATTCTTTTTTGTCAGATACGTCTTGCGACGAGCTATAGAACTTATTGAGTTCCTTTTTGTCAATATATTCAATAATATAATTTCCATTTTCCTTTTCTACAAGATGTGGGAGAAATTCTTTTGTATCATCAAGAGCTGTCACTCCACATACACGTAGCGGCTGGTTTATATGATCTAAAAGAATGTTCTTTTGCTCAATTATAGGATAACTTTCTATAGAAGGTATAAACTCCACAAAATTTGTCTTATACCATTTATATATTTTTTTTAAATGACCTTTAGTTGATTCGCTATCAGATAAATATTGAATGTGATCTTGTTGCTCTTGTAGAAGGAGCATGAGTTTTCCCTGCAATATCTGGCGTTGCTCTGTGCGTTGCTTTTGATAGCAATTTTTTTCTATGTCATCTATATATGAAATATGTATAATATCTTTATTTACACGCTGAAGAATATCCAGTAGAGATCCACAAGTTTTCTCCCTGTGACTTTTATGTTTCAAGCCGTCTTCGGTAGAAAATGTACTGTATTTTATAGATGATTGAATCTCCATATTTTTTTCAGAAACCCGAGTTCTAGAAAATAAATCTTCAAATTTAGTATAGATTGTATCCGGAATAATAAAATGAACTTCAGACTCCTTAAACCATTTTCTATAATTAGCAAACCAAGAGATTTGTTCTTGAAGCGGAGTATGCTCTGGATCTTTGTGAAACGGAAATAAAGCTATGGGATAATGTATAAATTTAAAGGAAGGATGAGTTAATAATAAATTTAATATAAATGCTTTCTTCTCGTCTGGTGTTTGAAGTTTTCGTTTACGCCGTTTAAGAATACGATTTAACTTTTTTGAGAATGGAAATTTCTCGAGATGTTGAAAAAAAAGAACCAGTTCATAATTTTTAATCGTATTACAAAAGGAAAAAAAGCGCTCTTGCAGCGGTTTGTACTTGGAGGCAAAATAATGAATATCTCTGCTCACTGGATTTTCACAATCTAAAGAGAGAATAAAGTTACAAAAGGTATACTGCTGGGCATTTTGTTTAAAATAATCCCGATACTCCTCGTACATATCATTACTATTTAAAATAGTTGTACTATCTGTAAACAGCCAACTTTTATAGAGCTGTAGCATTTTTACAAATTCTGGGGCTCTGGGTATAGAACCATTTAATATAGCCTGCGTATATCTATGAAACTTCTGTTTGTTGTTCCCCATTTCAAAATCGCTATCTTCTTGTCGGGGATAAAATGATTCATATTTCATAACGGGTAAAATTTTTTGTTAGCAGCATCTTAGCTGATGGGATAAATTGAATTAGTAAGATTCTCTCTAACATTTCTAAATTCTCTATTACTATTTATGTGAGAGGTTGTAACTATCACAAAGAGAATGAAGGAGGGAAATGCTAGTGAGGGTGTATAAATAAACTGCAGTGTACAGCAGCATAGCAATAAAGCTAAAAAGAGGTAGATGCTTATTTGATAAACTCGTGAATGCTGAAATGAAACACCTGCAGTGGTTTCTTTTTTTGAAAGGATGAAATTATAAAACCAGTAAAATGCTCCTTGTAATATGGTATTTGTATTGGCTAAAAAACCCTTTGTCTGTTTAATGACATTAAATTTGGTTGATATTCCAAATAATACAAATTGTATAATAAAGTGCAGATAGAAAGAAGCGATAGACATTGCAATAACTGGCTGAATTTCTTCAGGATGTAGTGGTAAAAAAATACTTGATAAAAAAGCGATTATAGGAAGAGCAGTAAAATTGAGCCAGACGGTCAAACGTATTGTTGAAATCAATTTTACCTGAAGTGGTAAAACTTTTGATTTCCATAATTTCTGAACGATATTAAGCTTGGCCGATATCCATTTTTTCTGGTAAAAATTTAAATTTAAAAGCCCTTCGGGAATTATTTCCCATCCTACAACAGAAGGAGAATGGTATATTTTGTAGTTATTTTCTCGAAAAAGAATTTCAAGTCTGGTAACTTCAGAAATATCTGTGGAGTATTGATAATTAGTAGCTTCAAAGACTTCTTTCTTTAAGATAATAATACTGTCTGCCGGCATAAAATTTAAAGAAGAATCTATATTATCTGAGTAGTAGTGATAATAATGTTCTAGCTCTTCTTTTATTCCTAAATTATAGGGAGCTTCATTAAAATATCCTATAGGAAATTGTACAGCGTGTGTGCTGTATTCTTTGATTTGCTTTAATGCTGTCGATAAGGCATTAGGTTGTAATACATAACGCGCTTTTAAAGTGAGAATATATTGAGCATCTTTAGATACAATTGAATTACATATAACACGGTGGAAATTTTCTGAATTTTTCTCATAGCTAGAAAAAACCCGTATAGATTGGTTGTATTTCTGGCAGAACTTAATAAGCGTGCATTTTAAAGGTGTAGCACTTTTATTCAATAAAATAATTAGCTCAAAATTAGAATAGTTTTGATTGCAAATGGAACGAATTGCATTGTAAACGACTTTAATAGGTTCCTCATTGACCTGAAGATGTATGCTTATTTTTAACTCGTCAATTAAACTTGCTTCTGACGATTTTTTAACAGGATACTTAATTAATAATGCTATTCTATAGACACCTACTAGTAATAATAATGTCAAATTAACTAGTAAAAGTAATAGACTTAATTCACTAAACACATAGCAGCTTAGAAGGAAAAGAAGAATTAAAAGCAAGAAGCTAAAATGAAAGAATCTCATGTATAATTTTTATCTAATTCATAATTTCATTTAAAATTAATATAGACAATAATTAAAAAGTATCGGATTCGATTATTTTAGTGACGGTATATTTTAAATAATGTTAAAGATTGTTTAAAATAATATTATAAAAATGTGAAAATAGGTTGAAATTAAGACTTTCTGAAACGGCTAGAATTCTAGGTTTCTCTGTTTTAAAAATGCTTTTTTCCGCTTTCTAAAGGAATTAGTGGAGAGGTGATATTGTTGCCAAAATTCGTCTTATTATAAATAGGAAGTTTAAATCGAAGTGGCAGATTATAAATTAAAAGCTATTTGTTTTATTATAGAAGTAGTAACACATCACATAACATAGATGGATGTTTTAATCTAAGGTTCATATGTAAGTCCGTTATCTATCATAATATCCGCCTATAATAATATTTTATCCACATAGGAATAAAGATTTGGACATAAATATTCCTATACCATCTCAGATGGTATTTTAATGCAATTGTTAAATACCTGAATTTTAAATATTCTATGTTAGTTTAATCCCTTTTTAAACTTTTTACGATATTCTGATGGAGACATATGATATTTCTCTTTAAATATTTTAGAAAAATGACTTTTACTAGTCAAGCCTAGTTCTCCAATTATTTCACAGATATTCAAATTTGTAGTGACTAGCAATTTTTTAGATGAGCTAAGGCGTTTCTTTTGAATATAACTATTAACAGTTTCCTTATATAACTCCTGAAAGCCTTTTTGAAGTTTGTTGCTATTCATACCAATTTCTTGTGCAAACCACTTAATTTTTGGGCGCTTGGCAAGATTGTTATCAATTAAATCTGGAATTCTTTTTAAATTTTCAATCTCATAGGGCGTTAAATAGTGTGGAGGCAGTGGATACTCCATACTTCGCAAATACTCCTGAAGATGAATTGTAATTAGTTCCAACAGTTTTCCTTCAGCATATATAATTTTGAAAAAATCTTTTCCTTCAAATGAATTGATGTTTTGATATACTTCTAATAATTGTAAATCATAATGACAATGATGTATCATATTGTCATTTGTAAAATTAAAGAGATTCTTAAGGTGAATATTAAGATCTGCATCATACTTACGGCTTTCTAAGAATGTATAGGTATCAATAGATAAGCAATTTATGTTTACGCGTATATATCTTTTAAAGTGTATAGAAAATGAGTCAGTTGAAGGATGGTTTAGAAGCGTACTTTGATAAGGATTAAATTTATAAATAAGATTTTGGTTTAAAATCGTTGTAAACTTACCCTCGACCACATAAAAGAAATATAACAATTTGTATAAACTTGGTGCAAAAACAAGTTCTACATCATCATAAAATTGACAGTTGTAGTTAATATATCGTATACCACAGCTATATTCATATCCTTCAATAAACCCTTCGCCAATTTGTTTAGGAATCTCAATTCTATAATTTTGGTTAGCTAAGACTTTTACGCTGCTTTGGAAAGCCTCACTCAAAGCTTTAAATATATGAGTAATGTTAGGAGAACTTACAAATACTGATTTCAAATTGGAGAATTTTTGTTAGATAAATTCGAAATTAGTTGTTTTAAAGTGTTGCACTTCTTCCAGCTTAGGAATAAACTTTTTTTCATTAATAATTAAATTGATATCATCAATTGCAGTTTTTAATCGTTAACAATTGCTACTAATTGGCACTTTTTATCGCTTTGTAGACCTCCTGGATTTTAAACGTTTTTTCTTCTGATATCTCTGTATTCGCTTTAATTCTTATCTCCAGATTGGAAAAAAAATTTTCTGTTTACCACCAATGTCTTTAATCACATAACTCAGATTAAATGTTAAAAAGATATTTTTTTCATAAAATTTTAAAATTGTCTTTATAAAAGTTAACAGGCTGCTCCTCTAGCTTTGATCTTATCATAAAGGGATAAATATCCTCACTGCCTGCAAATGGCTTTTCTCTAGATCACAAGTATTCAATTGAGCAAAATGTTAAGGACCTATGGCTTTAAAACATAACATACATCAACCTACAGCATTAATTACCGGGGGAAGTAATGGGATAGGTTCTGCTATTGCATATAAACTATTGAAAAATAGAATGAATGTTGCCGTAGCTGATGTACTTCCCCCTTCTTCTAATGACGTTTTTTTTAATAAATGCGATGTTACGAAAGCCAAAGAAATAGATGATTTATTTGAAGAGCTTACTCAAAATTTTAGCCTACCAGATATTCTGGTTTTAAATGCAGGCAGAGGAATACGAGAAAAATTGACAGAGGGAGATCCCTCAAAGTGGGAAGCAATTCTTAACACCAATCTTATGGGAAGTCTGCGCTGCATCAGGGCATTTGTACCTGCTATGCTCAAAAAGAAAAGAGGTCATGTTATTTTCATTTCTTCGGTAGCTGCAAATCAGCCGCACCCATACGGTGGGATTTACAGTGCTTCAAAAACCGCTTTAGAAGTTGTTGCAGAAACCTTACGACTAGAGACGTTACCACATATTAAAATATCGATTATAGCACCAGGAATTACAGATACATCTTTTTTTGATAATGAAATTTCGGGTGATATATCAATTAATGACCTAGGGCCCGATCCACTTTCTCCACAAGATATTGCAGAAGATGTCTGGTACATTCTCAATAAACCAGGCCACGCTGTAATAAACAAATTAATTACACGGCCCGCTAATCAATCTTTTTAACAACTAACAAAAAAACAAAATAATGATAAAACATATTCTCATAACTGGTGGAGCCGGCTTTATAGGATCTCATCTCGCAGATGAATTACTGGAGCAGGGGTATACTGTACGGGTGTTAGATACCCTTTCTGAGCAAGTACACGGCAAAGAAAAAAAACGTCCAGATTACCTCAACCCTGAAGTGGAATTACAAATTGGTGATGTGCGCAATGCAAATGATATTCGTATCGCGCTTGAAGGCATTGATGCGGTTTTTCATATGGCGGCGTTGGTAGGTGTGGGGCAAAGTATGTATGAGATCCGTGAGTATACAGATGTTAATAATGTAGGTACAGCTACACTCTTACAGGCACTTATTGACCATCCTGTAAAAAAATTGATTGTAGCATCGAGTATGAGTGTTTATGGAGAAGGCTTGTATGAGGATATAGATGGCAATTTAAAGGAACATTGTGAGCGTAAACTATCAGATTTAAAATCTGATAAGTGGGAGATGATCGAGAAAGAAAACTATCTGAAACCTATACCAACTCCAGAGACAAAAACCCCTAAACTATCCTCGGTTTATGCTCTTTCTAAATATGATCAAGAACGATTGAGCCTCATAACCGGTAAAGCATACAATATTCCTACCACAGCATTGCGATTCTTTAATGTCTATGGAACCCGACAAGCTTTATCCAACCCATACACCGGAGTGTTAGCAATATTCGCATCCCGTTTACTCAATGATAAACCTCCAATGATTTTTGAAGATGGGTATCAGAAAAGAGATTTTATACACGTAAAGGATGTGGCTCGTGCTTGTCGTATGGCTATGGAAGCAGAGCAATCTAATGGGGAAGTATACAATGTGGGCAGCGGCAATCAATATACAATTACTTCCATTGCACAAAAGCTCGCTGAAGTAATGAATAAAGACATTCAACCTGAAGTAAATGGGAAATACAGGGTAGGGGATATAAGGCATTGTTTTGCAGATACTACTAAAATCAAAAATGAATTGGGGTTTGAACCTCAGGTAAATTTTGAAGATGGCCTGTATGAGCTTGCAGAATGGCTTAAAGATCAAATCGCTACCGATAAAGTAAATCAAGCTAGTACAGAATTAGAATCTAGAGGGCTAACGGTTTAAAATAAAATATTATGACGCATCTACAGCAACGACCCATAGTGGGCATCCTGGAGTGGTTTCGCCCGGGGGAATATAAAGAAGTAACAAAGGCTATACGCGATTTTCAGAATCTGGGTATCACGCATTTGAGAACGGGAATTTCGTGGGCAGATTGGTATGTTGAGGGTACTCCAGAATGGTACGACTGGCTTTTTGAAGAATTAAGCAAGCACGTTGAAATATTGCCGTGCATCTTATACACACCACCATCTATAGGAGAAGCTCCCCGTACTTCTGCACCTCCCAAAGATCTTAAAGCATATGCAGATTTTATAGATGTGATTATAAGTAGATATGGAAACTATTTTGAATGGGTAGAACTCTGGAACGAACCTAATAACAGCGTGGAGTATGATTTTACGATGGATTTCTCCTGGTATAAGTTTTCAAAAATGATAGATATGGCAGCCTATTGGGCAAAGCAACGAGGCAAGAAAACGGTTCTGGGTGGTATGAGTCCTATAGATCCAAACTGGCTGCAAATGATGGCAGAACGGGATACGCTCACACATATTGATGCCATAGGAATACACGGATTTCCAGATGTTTTTGATCAGCAGTGGAACGGTTGGAAAGAAAAGATTGATGCTGTAAAAAAGGTGTTGAAACGTTTTGATCTGAATAAAGAATTATGGATTTCAGAAGTTGGATTTTCAACATGGCAACACGATGAGGTTAAACAATATGAAGAATTTAAAAATGTATTACAAACCGAAGCTGACCGTGTATACTGGTATAGTTTAAACGATTTGGCTGCTAAAAACGCCACAGTGGGAGGTTTTCATTTAGACGAGCGCGAGTATCATTTTGGTTTAAAGAAGCCAGATGGCTCAAAAAAATTACTTTACAAATTGCTTGAAAAATATGGACTCGACGCCATATTTACTCACGATTATATTTCAAAATCATATAAGATAAATTCCGAAGAAAAATACGTTCTTATTACTGGTGGCGCAGGATTTATAGGGACTAATCTGGCAAAGCGGTTTTTAAGTGAGGGTAAAAAAGTTATGATTTACGACAGCTTAGCTCGCGAGGGAGTAGAACAAAATCTCAAAGAACTTAAAAAGCAATATGATACGCAACTTTTGGTTCAAATCGCAGACATACGTGAGGAGTTGGTATTAAGACAATGTGTTCTAAATGCAGAAGCAGTTTTTCATTTTTCAGCTCAGGTTGCGGTTACTACTTCAATAGAAAACCCTTTAGATGATTTTCAGGTTAATCTAAAAGGAACTTTTAATGTTTTGGAAGCTATACGAACGAGTCCACACCAGCCGCCTTTATTTTTTACCTCAACCAATAAAGTTTACGGCAATCTTGATGGGGTGACTATCGAAGAGACACAAACACGGTATTTGCCCAAAGATGAAAGGATTTTAAATTCTGGAATTGGTGAATCACGCTCTTTGGATTTTCATAGCCCGTATGGATGTTCTAAAGGTTCAGCAGACCAGTATATTCTCGATTATTCCCGCTCATACGGACTCAAAACTGTTGTTTTTAGAATGAGCTGTATTTATGGTCCGCATCAGTTCGGCACCGAAGATCAGGGCTGGGTAGCTCATTTCTTAATCAGTGCTTTAGAAGATCGCCCTATTTGCATCTACGGAAACGGTAAGCAGGTACGAGATATACTTTTTGTAGAAGATCTGGTAGACGCTTTTCTTCTAGCCTATGCAAAGTTAGATAAAACAGCGGGGCAGGTATTTAACATTGGAGGCGGCACTGATAATACAACCAGTTTACTTGAAATATTGAAAATTATCAAAACCAAGACAGGGAAAGATATGAGTATTTCTTTTGATGACTGGCGTACAGGTGATCAATATTATTATGTATCAGACATTTCAAAATTTTCAACAGTTACCGGCTGGAAGCCTCGGTTTGATATTGATTCAGGAATACAAACTTTAATGGAATGGTTGTGCGATACCCGAGACCTTACATTAGAAGATAATCCTACTCATCCTAAAGCTCTAGCACTATGAGAATGACTAGAAAATTACAGAAACTCCCGGAAAATCCCTATCAGGCAGCTGGTTATCAAGCAGCGATAATTGAAGCTCCTCAGCAGTTTGGGATTACACAAGAAACACTCCCAGAACCTGGCGAGGGTGAAGTGCGCGTTACAATAGAGGGCTGTGGGGTTTGTGCGTCAACAATTCCGGTCTGGGAAGGAAGAGATTGGTTTGATTATCCACGTGAAGCTGGAGCTCCGGGTCATGAAGGTTGGGGCGTGATTGATGCAGTGGGTAAAGGTGTTCAGGGGTTTGCTAAACGGGAACGCGTAACAGGACTTTCTTACAAAGCCTATGCAACACACGACATTGCACGTGCTGAGGACCTTGTAAAATTGCCTGACTTTTTAGATGGTTATCCGTTTCCCGGAGAACCGCTAGGATGCGTGATGAATATTTTCTCGCGCAGTGCAATAAAGAAAGGACAAACTGTTGCAGTAGTTGGTTGTGGTTTTATGGGATTGCTGCTTATTCAATTGGCTAAATCTGCAGGAGCAAAGGTAATTGGTATTTCTAGACGTGAATTTTCTCTTGAGGAAGCCGCAAACGCTGGTGCGGATCATACCATAAAACTAGATGACCATTATAAGATTATAGAGGAAGTAAAAAAGATAACCGGAGGTAATTTTTGTGAGCGTGTAATTGAAGCAACGGGAATAGAATGGCCGCTTAACCTTAGTATTGAGCTTACAGCAGAAAGAGGGAAATTAATAGTGGCTGGCTATCACCAGGATGGGATGCGTACTATAAATGTGCAAATGCTTAATTGGCGAGGAATAGACATGATAAGTGCTCATGAACGAGATAGCAAAAATTATGTAAAAGGAATAAAAGAAGCTATCGAAGCAATACGCTACAGACATATGGACCCATTTCCTTATTTCACACATACCTATAGCCTTGAGGATATTGAAAAAGCATACCAGCTTTTAACAAATAGACCTGATGGTTTTATAAAGGCATTAATTCTAAATCAATAATCAAATGATAGCTATACCTGATAAAAAGAAAAAACTTAACCTGGGATTTCTAGGAGTGGGTTGGATAGGTCGTAACAGGATGCAGGCATTACTTAACCACAGCCCCAGCAAGGCTACTGTCATTTGTGAACCCGATTCACAAAATGCTGAAGAAGCTATTCAAAATGCACCAGATGCTTGTTGCGTCGAAAATGCAGAAGAAATGTATAACGATACCTCTCTTGACGGAATAGTTATCGCCACACCTAGTGCACTTCATGCAGAACAAAGTATTGCTGCCCTAAATGCGGGTAAAGCTGTTTTTTGTCAAAAACCATTAGGTAGAACTGCAGATGAAGTGAAAGAGGTAGTAGCTGCCTCTAAAACTGTAGATAAATTACTTACTGTGGATCTGTCTTATCGCTATACAAAGGCATTTCAGGAGGTTTATAAGCGATTGATTAACAACGAAATTGGGGAGGTTTATGCTATTGATCTGTGCTTTCATAATGCTTACGGTCCTGATAAAGAGTGGTTTTATGACCTTCCGCGATCAGGTGGAGGTTGCGTGATGGATCTAGGCATTCACCTTATTGATCTTGCTTTATGGAGTCTTGGTTTTCCGGAGATTAAAGAAGTGAGAAGTGACTTGTATGCACAAGGAAAAAAGTTGCAGCTCTTTGAAGATAAAATTGAAGATTATGCCAGCATAAGTTTTCTTACTGAAACGAACATCAACATAAATCTTAAATGTTCGTGGCATCTACCTGCAGGTAAAGATGCTGAAATACATGCCAGTTTCTATGGTACTAAGGGAGGACTAGCATTTAAAAATGTGGAAGGTTCCTTTTATGATTTTACCGCAGAAAAATACAACGGAACCCAGACCGAAGTATTAGTTACACCACCAGATTCTTGGGGCGGTCGCGCGGGAGTCGTTTGGGTTGAAGATATATTAAATGGTAAAGGCTATGATGCTACTACTGCAGAAGAATTAATAAAAACCGCAACACTAATAGATCGTATTTATGCAAGATGAGCTTCACATACTCATGACTACAGATACCGTGGGTGGGGTGTGGACCTACAGTATTACGCTTTGTAAGTCGTTACAGACTTATGGGGTGAAGGTGCATCTTGCTGCTATGGGCGGTTTTGCTTCCCAGTCACAGCGACAAGAGGTTGATGCTCTCAAAGAAAATGTGACATTTTACGATAGCAACTACAAACTGGAATGGATGGAAAATCCGTGGGAAGATGTAGATCAGGCACAGCACTGGCTACATAGTATTTACCTGCAGGTTCAGCCAGACCTTATTCACCTTAATAACTTTGCCAAAATACATCCAGATTGGAAGTGTCCTATAATTACTGTTTATCATTCTTGTGTAGCAACTTGGTGGCGTTCGGTGCATAAGGAATCTATTCCACAGGCGTGGAATTTGTATTTGAATTTACTTCAGAATACGTTGAAAGCTTCAGACCGCGTAGTGGCACCTTCTAAAGAATTGTTACTTCAGGCGACCACGATCTTAGATATCGATAGTCCGGGGATGGTTATTTACAATGCGCGAGAAGATCGTCCTTCTTCCGAAGTAAAAAAGGAAAACTTCATTTTAGCCACTGGACGTGTTTGGGACGAGGCAAAAAATTTACAACTGCTGGAAGCTTGTGCTAAAGAAATTTCCTGGCCGGTTTATGTAGCAGGAAATTCTACAAATCCCGCTTCAGGAGCTGAGGTGCGACTTCAAAATGTAAAAATGCTGGGACAGTTAACGTCTGAAGAATTAAATGCTTGGATGCAGAGAGCAGCAATCTTTTGCAGTCCTGCAAAGTATGAGCCTTTTGGTCTTGCCATTTTAGAAGCTGCTAAAGCAGGTTGCGCTCTGGTATTAAGCAATCTAAGAACGCTTAAAGAACTATGGGATGATGCAGCCGTCTATTTTAATCCCAATGAAAAAGACGAACTGTGGTATCAAATTCAGCAGTTAATAGATAATCGCGAATACCTGAAAGTACAAGCTTTTAAAGCAAAGCAAAGATCACAAACCTATACAGCGAGTAAAATGGCAAGGGAGTATATGCGCTTGTATACCTATCTGCTGCGGAATTTAAAGAAAAAACTAAAACAAAAAAGTGTATGAAAATAGTGATGTTTTACCATTCTCTCACGTCTGACTGGAATCACGGCAACGCTCATTTCTTAAGAGGAGTTGTAAAAGAACTCCAGAAGAAAGAGTATGAGGTAATTGTATATGAGCCTCGTGATAACTGGAGTCTACGCAATCTTACAAAGGATTATGGAGCAGAAAAGGCTAACGAATTTAAACGTTACTATCCCACGTTAGAACCTCACTTTTATGATGCTGAGGCAACCGATTATAAAAATCTGGTATCTGATGCAGATGTGGTGATCGTACACGAATGGAACGCTCCAGAATTGGTTGCCGCTCTCGGAGCCATTAAAGAAGAGGTAGGATATAAATTACTTTTTCACGATACCCACCACCGGGCAGTTTCTGATGTGTCAAGTATGGCTCAATATGATTTTACAAATTATGATGGAGCTCTGGTTTTTGGAAAAGTTATCAAACAGATTTATGAGCAGAATAATTGGATAGATAGGGTATGGACTTGGCACGAGGCTGCAGATACAGATTTGTTTAAGGCAGATCGTGATCAGGAAAAAGAAGGAGATCTTGTATGGATAGGCAATTGGGGTGATGACGAACGCACCGAAGAGCTTATGGAATTCCTGATAAAACCTGTAAAAGAGTTAGGTATAAAAGCCAAGGTGTATGGTGTGCGCTATCCAGAAAAGGCTTTGAAAGCTTTAAAAGAAGCAGGAATCGAGTATGGAGGATGGTTACCTAATTATAAAGTGCCAGAGGTTTTTTCTAAATACAAAGTAACGGTTCATGTACCTCGCAGACCCTATGTAGAAATGCTGCCGGGAATTCCTACCATCAGACCTTTTGAAGCAATGGCCTGCGGAATTCCACTTATTTGCTCGCCCTGGCGAGATACAGAAAACTTGTTTGATGCCGGAGCTGATTATTTGATGGCAGCAGACGGAGATCAAATGGGATATAAAATAGCCGAAGTGCTTAAAAGTGCGCAGCTGGCACAGAGCTTATCGATACAAGGTCAGGAAACAATTAAGCAGAAACACACCTGCAGCAAAAGGGTAGAAGAATTGGAAAACATTTTAAATGAGATAGAATCACCCTTAGCGGTACAAATGAAAATTAATCATGATGAATAAACTGAACGTAGCCTTTTTTGGATCCAGTATCGTTTCGGCCTATTGGAATGGAGCTGCCACTTACTATCGCGGGATAGTAAAGGCTTTACATAATATGGGGCACGATATTACCTTTTATGAACCCGATATCCTTGATCGGCAAAAACACAGAGATATTGAAGATCCGCACTGGTGCCGTGTGTTAGTTTATCCTAATGATAAAGTCACCTTAAGAGGATTGCTAAGAAAGGCTTCAGAAGAGGCTGATGTAATTATAAAAGCTAGCGGGGTTGGGGCATTTGATGAATTTTTAGAAAAAGAAATAGCAGGTTTGAAATCCGATAATAATATGGTGATTTTCTGGGATGTTGATGCACCTGCTACTTTAGACCGTATTGAAACTCATCCTGCAGATCCCTTTAATGATCTCATTGCGCGATACGATGTGGTGCTTACTTACGGTGGAGGACAACCTGTAATTGATGCATACAAAAGACACGGTGCAAAAAAGTGTATTCCTATTTATAACGCTCTGGATAATGAAACTCATTATCCGTTAGACCCAGAATCAAATTTTGAAGGTACTCTGGCATTTTTGGGCAACCGGTTGCCTGATCGGGAAAAGCGGGTGGAAGAGTTCTTTTTAAAACCCGCACAAAATTTACCAGAAAAGCAATTTGTTCTTGGTGGAAGTGGCTGGGGCGATAAAGATTTACCACAAAATGTCAACTATATAGGGCACGTATATACAAAAGATCATAATGCCTTCAATTGTACGCCTCGGGCAGTTCTTAATATCAGCAGGGACAGTATGGCAAAGTATGGGTTTTCTCCTGCGACGCGAGTTTTTGAAGCTGCGGGTGCCGCTGCTTGTATTATCACAGATTACTGGGAAGGTATCGATAGTTTTTTTGAACCCGGAGAAGAAATTCTTGTTGCAAAAAGTGGAAAGGAAGTCGAGGAAATTCTGGGAAGTCTTTCCACAGAGCGAGCCAGAGCAATTGGTGAGGCTGCTTATAAGAAAGTATTGGCAAAGCATACGTATGAACATAGGGCTCAATTACTCGAGTCGGTTATCAATCAAAAGTTGCAAAATAAAGAGCAGCAGGGCGTTTAACACTTAATATATAAGGAAATGAAATTTGTAATTATAGGCTTATCCGTTACGTCCTCCTGGGGAAATGGTCACGCTACAACATACAGGGCATTGCTAAGAGAGCTAGCAGCTTTAGGTCACCAAATACTTTTTCTGGAACACGATGTTCCTTATTATTCCAAGCATCGGGATATGCCAGAGCCTTCTTTTTGTGAACTACAGCTATATACTTCGGTTAACGATTTAAAAAACAATTACTCTAAGGCAGTGGCCGAGGCAGATGTAGTCATTGTGGGTTCGTATGTACAATCTGGAGTTGAGGTAGGTGAGTGGGTAATTAGTACTGCCCAGGGAATTACAGCTTTTTATGATATCGACACTCCGATAACATTAGCAAAATTAGAGAAAGGAGATTTTGAATATCTACATCCAGATCTTATTAGTAAATATGATTTGTATTTGTCATTTTCCGGAGGTCCTATTCTAAAGCACCTGGAAAATAATTATGGCTCACCTATAGCCAGAGCATTGTATTGTTCAGTAGATCCTCAATTGTATTACCCCGAAGAAACTAAAAATTGCTGGCAAATGGGGTATTTAGGAACCTATAGTGATGACAGGCAACCTACTGTAGAGCGCTTGCTTAATAAGGCAGCCTCAAAATATTCACACGAAGTATTTATTGTTGCAGGACCTCAGTACCCTGCAGATTACCCGTGGTCTTCTAATGTAAAACGCATCGCTCACTTACCGCCTGCAGATCATCGCCATTTCTATAATACTCAAAAATATACCCTTAATGTCACGCGTGCAGATATGATTAAGGCTGGCTATTCGCCAAGCGTACGTCTTTTTGAAGCTGCAGCTTGTGGTGTACCCGTTATTTCAGATTACTGGGAGGGTATAGAAACCTTCTACAATCCGGGAACCGAACTACTAATCGCTGAAAATACAGAACAGGTTTTAAATTATTTTAAAAAGATAGATGAAGAAGAACGCCGGCAAATAGGAAAAAATGCGCGTGCTAAGGTTTTAAAATACCATACAGCTGCAGTACGGGCTAAGGAGCTTGAAGCAGCAGTTAATGAAGTACACCAATTATTAAAAGTTTGAATAAATGGATATCCAAAAACAAATAGAACAACTTGAACCTTGGTTTCACAACATTCATTTACCTGATGGAACCGTAACTGCTCCTAATCATTTCCTGGGAGATTTTCCGGGCTTTAAATGGGAGAAAATTCAAGCAGAAATTCCGCAGGATTTAAAAGGATGGAATGTACTGGATATAGGTTGTAACGCCGGTTTCTATGCGATCGAACTCGCAAAACGTGGAGCTGAGGTACTGGCTATTGATCTGGATGAACACTATTTAAAACAAGGTCGCTGGACGGCAAAACAATTTGGTCTGGAGCATAAAATTAAATTCAAGCAAATGCAGGTGTATGATCTTGCACAACAACCAGAAAAGTATGATTTGATCTGGTTTATGGGCGTGTTCTATCACTTGAGATATCCCTTGCTGGCTCTAGATATTTTATCTCAAAAAGCGAATGGAATGATGGTTTTTCAAACATTATCCCTCCCTAACAGCGAAGAGCAAGATATCCCGGAAGATGTTGCTTTTCATGATCGTGAAATTTTACAATCTAAAAGTTGGCCTTCTATGTCATTTATTGAGCATAAGCTGGCAGGAGATCCTACAAATTGGTGGGTGCCTAATCATCAGGGCATATTATCTATGCTAAGCAGCTGCGGATTTAGAGTAACCGCTACGCCCGAAGATGAAACTTACATCGCTATCAAGGATAAGACATTACAATCTAGTATGGAAACCTGGAATTATTCTGAGTTTTTATCGGCAACCGGCAAACCTTGGAGTGAAGAAGTATTACTTAAAACGAAAAAATAACCACTAAAAAAAGAGCTATGTCTGATCACGAATCAATAACTACTACAGACCACAACACCATCAAGAACTGGGTTACTTCCAGAAATGGAAAACCGGCTATTGTTGCTGGCACAGGAGATAAGAGCACTGGCAAAGCCGATGGTCTTCTGCGAATCAATTTTCCTGGAGGAGCAGAGGAAAGTCTGGAAAATATAGAATGGAATAAATTCTTTACCATTTTTGATGAGAATAATTTACAGTTCCTCTATCAGGAAAAAACCAAAGACGGAGAAGAAAGTCGCTTTTGCAAATTTGTTGACAATGCCTAAACCTTCGTGTTATGAAAACTGTACTTATTACCGGAGCAGCCGGCTTTTTAGGATCCCATTTATGTGACCGATTTATAGATGAGAATTTCCGTGTTATCGGGATGGATAATCTCATTACAGGTGACTTGCAAAATATTTTGCATCTGCTAGAGCATCCTCGTTTTACATTCTATAATCACGATGTGACACAGTATATATCGATGGATGAAGATATAGATTACATACTTCATTTTGCATCGCCTGCCAGCCCTATCGATTATTTAAAAATTCCCATACAAACTTTAAAGGTAGGTGCAATGGGCACTCATAATTTACTAGGTCTTGCCAAAGCTAAGAAGGCTCGTATACTCATCGCTTCGACTTCAGAGATTTATGGAGATCCGTTAGAACATCCGCAGCATGAAAGTTATCACGGTAATGTGAGCAGCATAGGACCTCGCGGAGTCTATGACGAAGCTAAACGATATATGGAAGCTATTACGATGGCTTATCACAGGTTCCATGGTATAGAAACACGTATTGTACGCATCTTTAATACGTTTGGGCCGAGGATGCGATTAAATGATGGTCGCGTAATTCCGGCATTTATTGGTCAGGCTTTGAGAGACGAACCATTAACACTATTTGGTGATGGATCACAAACACGCTCCTTTTGTTATATCGAGGATCAGGTCGAAGGTATTTACAGGCTATTAATGAGTGACTATCATTTGCCAGTTAACATTGGCAATCCAGAAGAAATAACGATCAATCAGTTGGCAAATGAAATTTCTGATGTGATTGGCAAACCACTAGAAATTATTACGCACAAGCTTCCGGAAGGTGATCCTGTAAAAAGAAAACCAGATATCTCAAAAGCAAAAGAAATTTTGGATTGGGAGCCACAGATATCAAGAGAAGAAGGGCTACAAAAGACCTATGCCTATTTTAAAAGTCTTCCTAAAGAAAAATTATGGAATACAGAGCATAGGAATTTTGAGAGATACTATAAATAAATTCTAATTAAAATCAAACACTATGAGAAACGAAGAATTAGTAAGTATTCTAAATGAATGTGCCAGCTACTGCAACTATTGTGCAGATGCTTGTTTAGATGAAACGAATATCGAAAATATGGTCAACTGCATACGATATGATCGCGTTTGTGCTGAAACATGTAGCACTCTTGCCAAAATATTGTGTATAGATATGCCTAGAGATCAGATTTCTACGCTAGTAGAATTTTGCATAAAAATTTGTCAGAATTGTGAAAAAGAGTGCAGGCAGCACGAAGCAAATCACTGTCAACATTGTGCAGAAGCTTGTAAAAATTGTGCAGATGCGTGTAGCCGATTTTTATACGCTAAACTGGATTAAAAGAAATCAATTGACATCCAACAATCCTATTAACCAAAATTAAAATTAGCAACTATGAAAAATTTAAAAGATTTATTTAATCACCAACTTCAGGATCTATACAGCGCCGAAAGTCAGCTAGTTGATGCTTTACCTAAAATGAAAGAAGCAGCTACTAATGAAAAGCTTAAAAAAGCTTTTGAAGATCATTACGAGGAGACTTTAAAACATAAACAGCGCATTGAAGAAATCTGTGATAAGCTGGACATTGATCCAAACGGAGAAGAGTGTAAGGCTATGAAAGGTCTTATTCAGGAAGCTGAAGATTTTATAAAAGAAGAAGCTCCAGATGATGTTAAAGACGCAGGTTTAATTGCAGAGGCTCAGCGTGTAGAACATTATGAGATTTCAGGTTATGGAACGCTTATTAACTACTGCAATCAACTGGGTTATGAGGACATTGCCGAAAAGCTAGCCAAGACCTTGAAGCAAGAGTATAAAGCTGATGAATTGCTGAATGATATTGCAGAAGACAATATTAATCAAAAAGCAAAATAAGAAGTGAACACCTTTTTGAATTTGAGTTAGGCAAAATTTCTAAAAGCATGTTTTTAGAAATCTAATTCTTATCTCATTTTATTCAAATGGTTTAAAAGTAATTCTGCTTTAAGAGTTTAATTCCTAAAGCAGTCTTTAAGTAAGCGTATTAAGAAATACGTAATTAAAAATTAAACTAACATTAAAAATTACGATTATGTTTTACCACGATGGAAAATTACAGTATGATGTGAAAGTAGATAAACCCAATCCGCAATTTGCAAAAATGCTTCAGCAGGCAATTGGAGGTATTGAGGGAGAAATGAAAGTTTGTCTACAGTATTTATTTCAGGCATTTGGAGCGAGAGGTCCAGCTAAATACCGCGATATGTTGCTGGAAACCGGAACCGAAGAAATGGCACATATAGAATTGCTTGCCACTGCAGTAGCTTTAAATCTTGAGGGTGCCTCAAATGATTTAAAAGATGATGTTGCAAAAGATCCTTTTATGGAGCAGATTATGGGAGGTGCAAATCCTCGGCATATTCTTTCTAGCGGTTTATCTGCAATGGCAGTAGACAGCTCAGGAGTTCCGTTTAATGGATCTTGGGTTATAGGAACCGGAAATCTTGCGGCCGATATGTATGCAAATGTCACTGCAGAGTCTGCAGGGAGAACGCTGGCGACTCGATTGTGGCAAGCTACAGATGATAAAGGGATGAAAGATATGTTAGCTTTCCTTATTGCACGAGATACCATGCATCAAAACCAATGGTTAGCAGTGCTGGAAGAGATAGGTGGCTTAGAAGGAAATCATCCTATACCTAATAGTTTTCCGCAGGAATTTGAAAACCAGCAGAATAACTATAACTTTTTATCTACCCATATCGATGGGGAATCTCAAGCAAAAGGAAGATGGTCTGAAGGTAAATCTATAGACGGAAAAGGCACATTTACTTTTGAGAAAGCTAAACCACTGGGGCGCAAACCTGATTTAGGAAAGGCAGATCCAGCAGCGTTTGCTCAAAAGGAGCAAATGTCAACCGATAAGTCTTTATTAAAATCAACAATAGATAAGCTCAAAGGCTAAACAATCTGATTAAACCTAAAGCCTGCTCAATTCTATAGAATCAGGAGCAGGCTTTATTTTTTACAGGCTATTTTAAAGTACATAACGTACGAAGAGATCTTCTTTTCTGATTAGCGAGTATGTTGTTTAAGCAGATGAAGTTCTCTATTTCTAATCTAAAACAATTTATTATGAAAGCATTAGTATGGCATGGCAGAAACGATGTACGTATAGATACCGTTCCTGATCCAGAAATAAAAGAAGCGAATGACATTATAATTAAAATCACATCAACAGCTATTTGCGGCTCTGATTTGCACATTCTTGACGGATTAGTTCCTACTATGAAAAAGGGAGATATTCTAGGGCACGAATTCATGGGAGAAGTCGTAGAAGTAGGAAGCAGTGTTCAGAAATTTAAAAAAGGAGATCGCGTCGTTGTTCCTTTTACAATTGCTTGCGGGCATTGTGAATATTGTCACGACACGCTATTTTCTCTTTGCGATAATTCAAACCCTAATCCTGATTTGGCTAGAGCAAATTTAGGACATTCGATATCGGGAATATTTGGTTATTCTCATATGTTAGGAGGTTTTGACGGTGGGCAGGCTGAATATGTGCGTGTTCCCTATGCAGATGTAGGACCTGTGAAAGTTCCTGAAAGTTTGCACGATGATCAGGCGTTGTTTTTGTCTGATATATTTCCGACAGGATATATGGCTGCAGAAAATGCCAATATTTCCAGAGGTGATACAGTTGCTGTGTGGGGATGTGGACCGGTAGGGCAATTTGCTATTCAAAGTGCCTGGATGCTGGGAGCTAAACGCGTAATCGCCATTGATAATGTTCCTGAACGTTTGGCACTGGCACAGCAGTACTCTGCCGTAGAAGTTATTAAAACGACAGATCGTGATGACGTTTATGAAATTCTGATGGAAATGACAAATGGCAAAGGACCAGATAGTTGTATAGATGCTGTAGGTGCAGAGGCTCACGGTGACACTATGATAGGTAAGGTGATAGATAAAACGAAAGAAGTATTACAGTTACCTATGTCAAGACCTTATGTATTGCAGCAAATAATTATGAGTTGTAAAAAAGCAGGAACTGTATCAATTCCCGGGGTTTATGTAGGAATGGTTAATGAGCTTCCATTTGGTGCTGCAATGAATAAAGCGCTTAATTTCAAAATGGGGCAAACGCACGTACAGCGTTATCTAAAACCTCTTTTACAGAAAATTGAAGAAGGATTGATCGATCCTAGTTTTATAATAACGCATCGTATGAAACTAGCTGATGCGCCTAAAGCATACGAACTTTTTAAACACAAAAAAGACAATTGTGTTAAAGTAGTATTAACACCATAGAATAATACTAAACATAAAGAAAGGAGAGGGCGAAATGCCGTTTCCTTTTTTTATTTTTAAGATTAAAGAAATCAGTATGTATAAGAAAGGAATTTTATTAAAAGTCACGCTAATTGTACTCACAAGTTATTTTTTAATCTTGTCATTAGTAGAAGCTCAAAATTTTCTTGCGCCGTTGCTCACAGCTTTTATTATGGCTCTGATAATTCTTCCTTTTGTTCAAAAACTTGAAAAAAAACTTTCTCGGTCATTCGCTGCTTTAATAGGGACTATTGTATTGTTTATTTTTTCACTGGGTATTGTTTTACTTATCTCGTTACAAGTTCAAAACTTTGTTAAAGATTGGCCTCAAATAAAGGAAAAGATGGAGCCAAAAATTGAGCAGCTAAAGAGTTATGCTACTCAAAATACATTTTTAAGTGAAGATGATTTTAAATCTGGTAAACAAGATGAATCGGTATTAAATTCAAGTTTAGAATCTAATAAAACTGCTGGATACCTGAGTAGTATTACCGCATTTATCGGTAATTACTTATTGTGTTTTATATATATCTATTTTTTACTGTGTTACCGCCGAAAATTCAAGCGTTTTCTAATTCGCATTTTTCCGGATGAAAAAGAAGATCAGGTGCGAGTAATTTTGCAAAAATCAATTTCTGTTGCTCCACAATATATGATAGGGAAGCTAATATTAATGGGGATTTTAGCTGTATTATATGCAATCGGATTAGGTATTTCTGGAATAGACAATTTTATTTTGATTAGTTTACTCGCATCTCTATTAACCCTAATCCCATATATAGGAAATATAATAGGGATTCTTATCGCTATTGCTTTGGGATATGTAACATCGGGAGAGATTTCTGTGCTTATAGGAATTATAGCAACCTTTAGCATTGCCCAGTTTGTCGAAAGCTACATCTTAGAACCGTACGTAGTAGGGGACCGGGTAGATTTACATCCCTTTGTAGTCATATTAGTTGTTGTTATTGGCAATATGCTGTGGGGTGTAATTGGTATGGTTATCGCAATTCCACTTATGGCAATCATATCGGTTGTTTTTCTACATATTCCGCTTTTGCGTCCATATGGAATCTTGCTCAGTAACAATAAATTTGATGAGAATGAATCTTAACATTCTTTTGGGATACGTAATCCTCATCTCGCTGGCGGTAAACTGCAAAGATGCACCACGGGATGCTGCAAATTCCTATCAAACAGCTCAGCAAGGCAAGTTGCAAATAGGAGTAGTGATGAATCCTCCTTTTTCTGCTTATGTAGGAGATAGTGTTTATGGATCTGAAGTAACATTTCTACAAAAATTTGCTGAAGAAAAGAATTTAAAAATAAGTTATGTTTTAGATTCAGAAAGTGATCTCATTAAAAAATTGGAAACTTTTGATTTACACATTATTTGTGGAGGTTTTGAGAAAAAAACGAGCTGGAAAAAAAGAGTGACTCCCACCTTGCCTTATGATCAAAAACATGTGTTTTTGATTCCACATGGGGAGAATCGACTGCTTCAGGAATTAGAACAGTATATCATATCTAAAAAATTATGAAGGGTAACTACACCTTTGAACTGCCAGAACGCTTACGCGTAAAACTAAGTAAAGCAGTACGTCTAGAGTGGATAACCTTAGGATATCTAATAACAGTAGTTATTGCAATGTATCTGGTAATGGGATCTTCGCAAGCTATGAAATCTGCCTGGCTTGAAGATGTTCTTAGTTTGATCCCTTCTCTGGTCTTTTTAATTTCCACTAGAATTAATAGAAAAAAGCCCAATACCACTTTTCCTTATGGATATCATCGTGTTTTTAGTATCTCATTCTTAACTGGAGCAGTTGCTTTGTTTGGTATGGGAAGTTTTTTACTAGTTGATTCTTCAATTGCTTTAATAAATGCAGAGCGGCCTTCTATAGGTAATCAGGTTGTCTTTGGTCAGCAAATATGGATGGGATGGATTATGATTATGGTGTTGCTTTATAGTTCGTTACCTGCAGTTATTTTAGGACAACTCAAATTACCACTTGCAAAAAAGTTACACAATAAGGTACTATATATAGATGCAATGGCTCAAAAAGCAGACTATATGACTGCGCTAGCCTCAATTTTAGGAATTTTAGGAATTTATATGGGCTTATGGTGGGCTGATGCTGTGGCAGCCTTATTTATTTCTTTTTCAGTTTTAAAAGATGGTTATAAATATTTAGTTACTGCGATATATGATCTTATGGATAGGCATCCGCTTAGTTTGACAACGGGAAAGAAAGATCCTTTAATTCACGATATACAAGAAACTGTAAATTCGTGGTCGTGGGTAAAAGAGTCCAAAGTGCGATTTAGAGAGCACGGGCAAGTTTATTTTGGGGAGATAGCTGTTGTCGTAACTGATGATTTTACACTCAAAGATATTGAAGAGGGCTACGAAATTATAAGAGCTTTACATTGGAAAATTACAGATTTTACCATTGCTCCGGTAAGTGAATTGCCTCAATGGTTTATGGCTGCAGATGATTCAAAAGATCAAAAGAAGCAATAAAAAAAACTGCCGTTTTGCGGGATGCCAATAGACAATTAACAAAACGGCAGTTTATATTTTATATCGTGTAACGACCTCCGGTCGCTTCAACAGTTGCTCCTGAAATATAGCTTCCTTCATCTGAAGCTAAAAGAACATAAATGGGAGCCATTTCTACGGGCTGTCCCGGTCGTCCAAGTGGTGTTTTCTTTCCGAAGTTTTTTACTTTTTCTTCTGGTAAAGTTGCTGGTATAAGGGGTGTCCATATAGGTCCCGGAGCTACGGCATTTACACGTATCCCTTTTTCTCCCCATAATTGAGCCATACTTGATGTAAAGTTCTTTATTGCTCCTTTAGTGGCAGCATAGGGAACTAAGCTTTCGCTGGGTTGGTACGCATTTACAGATGTAGTATTAATTACACTACTGCCAGGCTTTAGATGAGGTTCTGCAGCTTTGCATAAATAGAATGGAGCGTAAATATTTGTTCTGAATGTTTTATCCCACTCTTCAGCAGAAACTTCCTGAAGACTGGAATGTGCCATTTGAAAAGCCGCGTTATTTACTAGAATATCTAACCTGCCGAATTTATTTATGGTTTCATCAATAATTTTTTTGCAATGAGTTTCATCTCGAATATCTCCAGAAATAATCAGTACTTCCCCATTCATTTCTTCAATTTCACGCGCCACTTCTTTTGCGTCTTCATCTTCATCTAAATAGCTAATGACAACTTTTGCGCCTTCAAGAGCAAAAGCATAAGATACGGCTCTTCCTATTCCAGAATCTCCTCCTGTAATTACTGCGACTTTGCCTGTTAACTTATTGGCGGCCTTGTAACTGTCTTTTCCATAATCTGGTTTTGGACTCATTTCTGAACTTACACCAGGTTCATCTTGCATTTTAGTATCAAAGGGCGGTTGTGGATATTTTGTTTTTGGATTCTCCATGATTAATTGTTTTTTTTAGAATTATTAAAAGTTTAAACAAACTATTATAATTACTAATTTAGATATTAACCAGTACAGAGAAGTTTATAAAATTCTAATTAATAGGGTTTTAACGGGTGGTTAGGAATTTGTGTTAAAATCAAATTTTAAATGTTAAAGCTACTTTTCCTATTTTGATAAGCCGGAGAGGCTTTATGGTATTTACAAAACGAAGGACTATTCTCTTTTTACATCTTTCAGCATCCAAGGAGAAAGTTTTCTCGAATCATCTGCAGAGTGTATAACAATAATATCGCCCTTTGTTTCAAATACGACAGCCTTTACTTCAGTAAGATTCATAACATTTGATTCTCTCAATTTTGACCTAAGATCATCTTCGGTGAGTCGTACTTTTTTTAAATTTTTTTCTAATATTCTACCATCTTCCATTAACAGTAGAGGTTCATTATCTATGATTTTTTTTAGAGGTTTAATTTTCCGCATTAATGCTATTACAAATTGAAAAAAGTAAAGCATAAATAGGGCTAATGCACCTTCGATAATAGCTACATTTTTAGATAAAATAGTAGTTGCAATTATTGATCCTACCGCAATAGTCATTGCAAAATCGAAACTAGACATTTTAGATAAACTACGTTTCCCAAATATGCGTGTATAAGCGATTACAGCTAGGTAAATGAATAAAGTAGCTATAACTATTGTGATGGTTGATGACCAGCTTAAAGAATCCCATTTATTCATAAATAACATTTTGAGCGTTCAACGGATATAGTATCAAATTTAAATAAATCCTCTAGAAATATTTAATTGCAGATATTTGATTACTACTTTTATCGGTAATAATTTTGATCATTTTAGATAGGTACGGCAACTAAGTCGCTTTTTTTAGCAGTTTTCTTCTAAAGAAAAAGCCTCTACATAAACAAATAGTTCTAGTAGAGGCTTAATTTTTTAAAGTATTCGATTTATAATGTATAATTTAAATGTAAACCCAGTCGATAATTAGCTTCTACATTACCCGAGTTTAAATCCTGGGTTAGGGGTAGCATAAAATTTACACCGGTGCTTAATTTTCCTAAAGATAATTCTGTACCTATTCTTGTAAATAAAACAGATCCTTGTGTGTCAGCGACAGGCAATCCATAACTTTCATTTTCATTGAATACCTCACCGGTAAGTCCTATAAATGGAATGATTTTGTCAATTTTAACCGCATTGTAAACCTTAGATAGATTTACACCATAGGTAAATTGATCTCCAAAATGATATTCATCTTTGTTTTCAGTCTTGAATGTATAATTGGTCATAAAACCAAGTCCCCAATTTTTATATCCTACCGAATAATTTAGGGCAGCCACATAATCATAACTTCCGGTACCCACTTGAAAACTAGGGTTTACACTTCCAGCGTTATTTAACCGGTTATAATCACCGGTAGGTATTTTTATACCACCACCCAGCTCAAGACTATGTTTGTATTTTGATTGCTGATTTTCAAAAAGGCCGTCGGGTACCGGTGTAATGACTGAATAAAAAGCAAGAATACTTATATCTCCTAGACCATCTATACGTTGCGTTGTAGTGTTTATAAACTCCCGATTGTGAAAATGATAAGGAACGATAGCAGTTAAACTCAATTTCTTCGTCACCGGAATTTTTCCCCATAACTGAAGTGTATTAAAATTTTCATCGACCCATGGTGAATTATTAAAAATCCCATCTCGTGATTTATAACTTTGATAGATATAACGTAGTCCTATAAAATTTTCATTTCCTACCGTACCGTAGCCCATACCACCGCCCGAGCTTCCGCAACCACAAAAGTCACAATCTTCATACGTGTATTTATAAAATGGATTGCTATTATAGTAGAGGGATTTTGTATTTTCTTCACTAGCGAATGTCGATAAGCTAAATGCAAAAATGAGTTGTATATATATAAACTTTTTCATTTCGATATTTTTAATATTCTGCAAAGCGAGAATCGGTAATATATTCAGTGTCTGTAAGGGTGTTTAAGAAAGCAATTAATGCTTCTTGCTCCTCTGTACTCAATGCTATTCCTAGTCTGCTATTTTGTTTAAGTTGAGGATCTAAAGTTTCAGAATTGATTACTCCAGAATTATAGAAGTTAAGAACAGATTCTAAGCTACCAAAGCGGCCATCATGCATATAAGGTGCTGTGAGAGCGACATTGCGTAAGCTTGGAACTTTAAATTTATAATTGTCTGATAGACTTCCGCTAACCGCTGCTCTTCCTAGATCATTGAGACCAGGATAGGGTGGAAGTCCGTTGTTTCTAAAACTATTATCGGTAAATAAATCTGTTTTATGACAACTCGTACATTTAGATTCAAAAATGGCGTAACCTTCTTTTTCTATTGCTGAAAATTCAATATTGTCTTCATTTCTAACGTATTTATCATATTTAGAATTTGAAGAAATCATCATCACCATAAATTGGGCGAGTGCTTTTAAGAAATTTTCATTATTAATCTCGGCATCTTCAAAAGCTGAAGCAAACAAACGTTGATATTCGACATCTGCTTTCAATTTAGCCAAAACCGCAGATAGGGTTTCCCCCATTTCTACTTCATTAGTTATGGGGATAATTGGAAAGAGGTCGAGATGGGAAGTGGCGCCATCCCAGGCAAATTCAGTTTGAAAAGCTAAATTTTGAATTGCAGGTGTATTGCGTGTCCCTTCGAGATCGTCAATACCGTGACTAAATTGATGCCCGTGGTGCGTAAAGGCAGTGCGTTGCTCGTGACAAAATCCGCAGGAAATAAAACCATTTGCAGATAATTTACCGTCATAGAATAATTTTTTACCTAATTCAAAACCATTTTTTGTAATTGGATTTGAATCAAGATCATAATTTATTTCTGGAAAATTAACCGGAATAGCAACTTCAAGATTTTCATCTATAGCAACGTATGCTGAATCATCATTTGATGAGCATCCTAGAAGAAAAGCGAGTCCACAGATCAAGATATATTTGAATAAATTTCTCATATTCTTATAGATTAAAGTCCGGCAGAACTACTGCCAGACTTTAGATTTAATTAATGATCGTGGTTTTCACCATTATGAATATGATCTACGCTAAACATTGTAGCTGCATTTGTAGCAATCTGCGGACTCTTCACCTCGTCAATCATAACTACAGATTTTTCACTGAGTAGTATTTTGTTTTGACCGTCTAAAATTTGATTCGCATCAACTTTAAAATGCACTATAGGACTTAGATTAGAACTTACAAGAGCTTTTGTAGGAAGATCTACTGTAAATTCTTTGTAATTATCAAGACTACTGCCGTGACTTCCCATATGAATTTTAAAATCCTGAGCTTCAGTACTTGTAGCAGTAGTAAATGATCCTTCAAAGTTTAAAAACTTATAGCCTGTAAGCCAGGACCACAGCATATTTGTAGATTCTGCAGTTTGTAAAAAATTGCCCTGACCTTCTGCTCCCTGAAGATATTTTTCCTGATCTACGCCTACACCAAATCGAAGAGCAACATATTCGCCAGCAGGAATGTTTGTTAGCTGTACTTCATTGAGACCTTCTTCTTCACTAATTACAAAGTAACTTTCATCTTTAGGGTAGGTAAATTCATTGCCTTCAGAGTCGATAAGTACAAAGTTGCTTACAATATAATTAAAGCGATTTATAGTAATACGCTCGTCATTACTATTTGTATATGCGGCGGTGTTGAGGATTAAGTCATCTCCATTAACACTGTTATCAAACTCCATAGTCAGGTTATTCTCACCAGATAAATTCTCTGAAGAATCGTCGTCTGTTGAGCAAGATGTAATAAGTATATTTAGAGCTAGAAATAGATATTGTATGTTTTTTAATGATTTCATTTTATTGTATAAGATTAGTGGGTATTCAATTATGAATACCGTTTTAGTTATTAAAACAGGTCTTGCACTTAATTTAACCTGTACTTATTATTAAAACTTGCTCTTATACAATGGGAGGTTTTATCAATTTTTGAATAAACTGAATTGTGTGAGTGGAAACATACGTGTCACACACGATGTTCTTAGATTCTAATTTTAGTAGGGATAACTCTAAAAGTTGTTCTGGGGCATGAAAAAAAGCGATGTTGCTGTTCAAATTATTTTTAGCCCCACGTTCTTCAGATTCTTTTTTCTTAGAAGCTTCGTCTGCGAGAGCCTGCATAAGATAACACCTACCATTACAATTAAGTTCTGGCTTGTCACGGTTTACGCACAACTCATCTACTATATAATCATAATTGACTATATAGTTAACAATAGGTATAAGCGGGCGCAGTATTATAAATGCAGCAATAAGAGGCCAGAAAATTTTCAACTTAAATTAGTTATTTAAAATTTCTTCAGCCAGGTCAATACTACTGTAAGTGAATTCTCTTAAACTCTCAACCTCTTCGAGTTCTGTATGAAGACCTTCGATACCGTTTTCAAGTTCAGTTTGTGACATTTTGGAGACCGGTTTGCGATCCTTCACATATTCATCTGTAAATGTGTGCATCCAGGTCATCATTCTATCATCAGAGGCTTGTAGTTTTTTAAGAGCCTCATCTTTTGTGTCTACTTGTATTAAAGTATCTGTTTTTATCTGAAGTTGCAATTTTGATAACTGCGTCATCTTTGGCATTATTTCATCGTGCACAGCGATAACTTCTTCAAATAAACTGTTGTATTGATTTTGTAATTCTGTGGTATTTTGGCACGAATTGAATATCCCCAAAAGGGCACAACACGTTATAACCACAAGTGTGTTTTTTATAATACGCATCTTGTAAAATGTTTAATTAGGAAAAATATTATTTCTAATTAAGCAATAGGAGGACGCAGAAGGCTATTGAAGGTTTGAACTGAGGAGATGTCTAATACTATAGGAAAATCTACAGAAGCATACTCTAAATAATAAGCGGGTGTAGAACTAGCTGAATCAACTAAAATGAAAGGTAATAGCTCAATGGAAGCAGAATTGTTTTTTTTCTTTTGACTGGACTCCTTCTCTGAAGCTTCAGCCAGAGACTTCATTAGATAGCACTTCCCATTACAACTCATTTCAGGCACATCTTTGTTCTCACAAAGGACGTTGCTTATATATTCATAATCAAGTAAATACTCCATAAATGGGAATGCGGGTCGCATTACCATTAAAAAAGCAAATATTATTACGAGATTTTTCACGCTGCAAAAATAATCTTAATGATAAAATTAAGGTCTTAAATTTTATTTATTCTCTATAAAATTGATTCTTATATTGAATCATTGAGAAGGATTATTATTGAGATGGCATCGATTCTTTACGTAGCGAAGATTCTCTTATAATTAGGTTACCGTTTGAAACACGAGCTTTATTGGCTGTTTTATTTTCTTTATTATTTAATTTATCGAACATAATATCCATTAGCTGAGCTCCCATCTGTTCAATAGGCTGTGCAAAGGTAGTTATGGATGGTGAGTACATTTCAAAGAATATATTATCATCAAAACACGCTATTCCTAATTTCTTTATCAATTGCTCATTATAGTTTGAAAGCGCTTTGAGGCCGTATTGAGCAAGGTAATTTGTAGAAAAAAAGATGCTATCAATATCTGGATTTTCAATAAGAAACAGTGTAATAGCAGTATTGCAAGCTACCGCATTCGCAGTATTATAAGGAATTTCTAGTAGAAGGGGTTCCATATTATTTTTCTCTAACGTGTCAAGATAACCCCGCATTCTATCTTTCATTTGCAGTAAGTCTAGATCAATAGTAATGAAAGCCATTTTGGAGAATCCTTCTTCAATAAGATGTTCTGTAATAAGTGTAGCTCCCTCATAATTATTTAGCGTTACCGAATCTACATCTACAGATTTTATTTTTCTGTCAAATAAAACAACAGGTGTGTCGTTTTCTATTAGATTTATAACTTCTTCTTCAATACCAATAGGAGGAACTATTATAAAACCATCTACTTGTCGCTCTTGGAAAAGCTGTATTAAACCTTGCGCACGTTTTGTGTTATTTTCTGTGCTACAAAAGAGAACCCTATAATCATTTTGGTAAGCGATATCCTCAATAATGCGACCTATTTTAGAAAAGAAATAATTGCTAATATCCTCCACCATAAAAACAATTACTCTAGAGCTTCCGGTACGTAGACTTCTTGCAACAAGGTTAGGTTTGTAGTTTATTTCTTTAAGATAATCCTCAACCTTAGTTATGAGTTGCTTAGAAATTTTCTTTTCTTCGCCTTTGCCGTTTAGGACAAAGGAAACTGTCGTTGTAGAAACTTTTAATACTTCAGCAATATCTTTTAAAGAAGGTCTCTTTTTTTTCATGAATAGGTGTTAACCAAACCATCGTTTGGGAGTCAATATCAGTTGAGCGGTTATATAAATTTAGGAGGTAATTTTACTTAAATAACCTAGCTAAAATACAATTTCTACTTAGATTAGTAAATACAATTGCCTAATTTGAAAGGCATTTTTGTATTGAATTTAATTTTGTCGGTATCTTTAAAATAAACTGAATCTGCACTGTTTACAGTCTCGCCATAGCCTTCAATTAAGGAGCTGTCTTCTATTTTAAAAATCATCTCACGTTTACTTACTATGCCTTCAGAAGTAAAGGTGTATAAACCACGTATTCTATTACCTATTTGTACACCTTCAAATTCACCGACATTCTTATCCTTTTCTGCCCATTTGTACATTAGAGCGGCTTTTATGATAGAATCATTTTGAATGACCTTAATAGTAATCGTGTCTCCATTTTTAATATACCCATAACACCCTATATTAATTGACTGACTGGTTCTGGGTTCTGTATTTTTTGATCCACAACTGCATAAAAGGATACATAAAAAAAGAATACAGATTCTTATGTGTTTAATGCTTTGATACAGAGTAGAAATCTTAAAAGTGTCGTTAATTATCATAGATAAGAGTTGTAAATGGGTATTAATTTATCGTAAGGCAAACGCTTGAAAACCGACATATAATGTATGGAAAATAATGTATCAACAGCACTTTTAAATACTAGATTTTCAGTTTTGGACTTGGTTCCTATTGTTGAGGGTGTTACCGCATCAGAGGCAATTCAGAGAAGTCTTAATCTAGCCAGACACGTAGAAAAATTAGGATATACAAGATTCTGGATATCAGAACATCATAATATGGAAAGTCTTGCCAGTTCTGCGCCTACCATTTTAATAGGTCATATCGCTGGCGGTACTACAACAATACGAGTAGGATCTGGAGGAGTTATGCTTCCTAATCATGCACCCTTAGTCGTTGCAGAGCAGTTTGGAACTTTAGGAACTCTATACCCTAACCGAATAGATCTTGGATTGGGTCGAGCGCCGGGAACAGATCAGCGTACTGCAATGGCGTTGCGTAGATACCGACAAGAAACAGTACAGGATTTCCCAGATAACATTGATGAGCTTCAGGTTTACTTATCTAGCGAGAATGCTACAGCAGCGGTACGTGCTACTCCTGGAGAAGGTGTGGAGTTACCATTATATTTGTTAGGGTCAAGCACTTTTAGCGCAGAATTAGCCGGTAAAAAAGGGTTGCCTTATGCATTTGCAAGTCATTTTGCTCCCACACATTTACACGATGCTCTGCGTTTATATCATCAAAATTTTAGACCATCTTCTCAACTAGACAAGCCGTACACTATGGCTTGTATTAATGTTATCGCTGCAGATACAGATGAGGAAGCTCAGCGGCTTGCAACTAGTGCTAAGCGCTTTATGTTAGGCGTTATAAGAAATACGAGAAAACCACTTTCTCCTCCCGTAGCCAGTATGCAAGGCGAATGGAGCCAAATGGAGCGTATGCAAATTGAACAAATGATGCATTACAGTTTCATCGGGTCTAAACAAACCGTAGCAGCAGGATTAGCACAGTTTCAAAAAGAAACGCAGGTAGATGAATTGATTGTAATTTCTCATATTTACGATCACTCAGCACGCTTAAAATCGTATAAAATCGTAAGCGAATTATTTGAAGCTAAAGACGAGCCGGCTTATTCTTCATAGAGTTCGAGCGGCAACTTGTCTGGATCTTCAAAAAATGTAAATCGTTTACCTGTAATAGGATCGACGCGTATAGGTTCTGTTTGAATAGTTTTAGATTGTAATTCTTGAATTGCTGCGTCCAGATTTTCTACTGAAAAAGCTAGATGTCTAAGACCGTTTGCTTCAGGTCTCGAAGTGCGTTCCGGCGGATTTTCAAATGAAAAAAGTTCGATTATGTAATTTCCGTTTAAGGCAAGATCTAATTTATAAGACTTGCGTTCTTCACGATATGTTTCTTTGAGAATTTCAAGTCTTAGAACTTCAGTATAGAACTTCTTGGATATGGAGTAATTAGAACAAATTATAGCAATGTGATGTACGCCTTTCAACATGAGTAAGTAGATAAATATATTAGTGCCACAAGCAGTCTTGGTAATCGGTTAGCATATGAAAAAGTAGACCTATTGCAATAACGCGTAACTTCGGAATAAAAAGAAAGAAAGTGTAAAAACCAATTGCTACATAAGAATGCAATGGGTGAAAATTAATGCTGCAGCGATCAGGTTCAAAAATAGGATTGGCTAACAAATGATCTGCATCTACCAGCATCGTTAAGATCATTATTAAATAAGCCTTTTTCCAGTTTTTTCTAAAAAACACCCAGGCAATTAGCCCGGGTGCAATTAAGTGTAAACTATAATGTATAAGTGTCTGCAGCAAAGTTGTTATTTAAACATATCTAGACCCGGAATGTCTGGCATTCCTTCTTTTGCAACAGCAGCTAGTTCTTGATCGTAACTAGCTTTAGCTCGGGCAAGCGCCTTATTTAGCGTTAAAATCAAGTAATCTTCAAGTTGATCTTTATCTTCCAGAAGTTCATCACTAACATTAATCTTTTTAACCGCCCCTGCAACACTTACGGTAACCTCTAATAGATTGTCATTACTTTTCTCATCTATATAAACAGTTTCAAGACGTTTTTTAGTGTCTTCGGCTTTCTGTTGAGCTTCTTTGATTTTGCCCATCATGCCCATCATATCTCCAAACATAATTTTTTATTTTAATTAAGTTTCAAAAATACAATTTTAGACCAGGAACTAGAGAAGAAGAATATTTAAAAAATGCTTAAGATATCTAGTATTACCTGTACTTTTGCCAACCCTTTATTAAATATAAATATACTTTGAAGAATCCTATTTTACCACCAGATGCTAAGCAAATACCGTATGAGTTAGAAAAGCATGGTGATGTACGCATAGATGAATATTACTGGATGAATGAGCGTGACTCTCCAGACGTGCTTGCCTATTTAGAAGCAGAAAATAGGTATTATGAGGAGATGACGGCTCATACAAAACCGCTTCAACAAAAATTATTTGAGGAGATGAAGGCGCGTATTAAGGAAGATGATGAGAGTGTGCCCTATAAATATAATGGCTACTGGTATTATACCCGCTTTGAGAAAGGAAAAAATTATCCAATATACTGTCGACGAAAAGAACTCATGCTAGCTCCTGAGGAAATACTATTTGATAATAATGAGATGGCAGCAGGTCATTCTTATTTTAATCAGGCAGGATACTCCATTTCAGAAAATAATGAACTGGCAGTTTTTGGGATTGACACAGTAAGCCGAAGACAGTATACGTTACAATTCAAAAACTTAAAAACCGGAGCACTTTATCCAGAAAGTATTAAAAACACTACAGGAAGTGCGGTCTGGGCGGGAGATAATAAAACGCTCTTTTATACACGTAAGGATCCGCAGACATTGCGAAGCAGCCAGATATTTAAGCACGTATTAGGTACAGATTCTTCTGAAGATATATTGGTATTTGAGGAAGAGGATGAGACTTTTGATGTAGGAGTTTTTAAGACAAAATCCCGTGATTATATTTTTATAGGATCTTCAAGTACTTTAACCACCGAGTATTTATATACAGAAGCAAAAGGACCTGAATTTGAATTCAAAGTTTTACAGAAACGTACCAGAGGACTTGAATATAGTGTATCGCATTTTGGGGAAGATTTTTATTTAGTTACAAATAAAGACAATGCCATAAACTTTAAGTTGATGAAAACCCCTGTATCTCAAACAGCTAAAGAGAACTGGGTAGATGTGATACCACATAGGGAAGATACCTTGTTAGAGGATGTTGAGATTTTTGAAGATTTCCTGGTAGTAGAAGAGCGTAATGATGGTTTAAATAAAATAAATATTAAACGTTGGGATAATACTGAAGATTATTATTTGCCTTTTGAGAACGAAACCTATACTGCTTATACGGGAATAAATCCGGATTTTGATACGCACTTTCTTCGATATTCTTTCAATTCGTTAGATACACCACCTTCAGTTATTTCATTTAATATGGTAACGAAAGAAAAGGAAGTATTGAAAGAGATTGAGGTGCTGGGAGGCGAATTTGATAAAGAAAATTACGAGTCAAAGAGAATCTGGGCTAAGGCAAAAGATGGTGTGAATATTCCCATATCTTTAGTTTACAAAAAAGGAATTCAGCTTGATGGAGCTAATCCTGTTCTTCAATATGCATACGGAAGTTACGGGATTACAACAGACCCTTCTTTCTCGACATCACGATTAAGTCTTCTTGATGCTGGTTTTATATTTGCAATCGCGCATATTCGCGGAGAAGAGTATATGGGTCGTCACTGGTATGAAGATGGGAAGCTGTTGCGTAAGATGAATACGTTTACCGATTTTATAGCGTGCTCAGAACATTTAATTGAAGCAGGATATACAAGCAGTAAAAATTTATATGCCTATGGAGGTTCTGCGGGAGGTTTGCTCATAGGAGCTGTAATTAACTTGGCGCCGCAGCTTTATCACGGTGTTATTGCAGCTGTTCCATTTGTTGATGTAGTTACTACGATGCTCGACGATAGCATACCACTTACGACTTCTGAGTATGACGAGTGGGGTAATCCTAATGATAAGGATTATTATGAGTATATGAAATCGTATTCGCCTTACGATCAGGTAAAAGTACAAGAATATCCTAATATCTTAGTTACTACAGGTTATCACGATAGTCAGGTACAGTATTGGGAACCTGCAAAATGGGTTGCACGTTTGCGAGATAAGAATACGGCAGACACAAAAATATACTTCAATACAAATATGGATGCAGGCCATGGCGGGGCTTCAGGACGTTTTGAAGCCTTGAAAGAAACCGCTCAGGATTATGCTTTTTTAATTGATTTAGCAGGAAAAACCAAGTAATTCAAATATTTCCCGTAAATTTGCAAGGTTTTAAATAACGGTTTTAGGAAATACTAAAAGAGCACTCGAAACGATTATTCTTCTATGAAAGAACACCTTAACGTTTATAATGACGTCTTGAAGTTAATAGGGAACACTCCCTTAGTACGATTAAATAGGATTACAAAAGACCTTCCGGGTTCATATTTTGCTAAAGTAGAGGCATATAATCCGGGAAATTCTTCAAAAGATCGTATTGCTCTATATATAATTGAGGATGCAGAACGAAAGGGTATTCTTAAGCCTGGAGATACAATTATAGAGACGACATCTGGTAATACAGGATTTAGTATTGCAATGGTAAGTATAATTAAAGGTTACAAATGTATTCTAGCCGTTAGTTCAAAATCTTCAAAAGATAAAATAGATGCTTTGCGCACGATGGGAGCAAAAGTTTATGTTTGTCCCGCAAACGTAGCTGCAGACGATCCGCGATCGTATTATCAAGTTGCAAAGCGCATTCACAGCGAGACTGAAGGTTCAGTCTATATAAATCAATACTTCAACAAGCTTAATGCAGATGCGCATTATGCATCTTCTGGTCCAGAAATTTGGGAGCAAACGGAAGGTAAGATTACCCACCTGGTAGCTTGCAGTGGAACAGGAGGAACCATATCTGGTACTGCACGTTTTCTAAAAGAGAAAAATCCAAACATTAGAATCTTAGGAATTGATGCCTTCGGAAGTGTTTTGAAGAAGTACCACGAAACTCAGGAATTTGATAAGAATGAAATTTACCCGTACCGTATAGAAGGACTGGGTAAAAATTTGATTCCGTCTGCTACAGACTTTGATGTAATCGATTATTTTGAAAAAGTTTCTGATGAAGACAGTGCGCACACTGCTCGTAAAATTGCCAGAACTGAAGGTTTGTTTGTAGGATACACTAGTGGTGCTGCATTACAAGGTACAATGCAAATGGCCGACAATGGTGAGTTTGACGAAAACAGCAAGGTGGTAATTATATTTCCTGATCACGGTAGAAGCTATATGAGTAAAATTTATAGCGATGACTGGATGAATGAACAGGGCTTCTTTGATAGTCAAAACGAAATTGCAGTTGATAAGATAGAATTTGTAAAATAGTGTATTTTCGCGCATTATTTATAGGTTTGATCTTAGGCAACTTTTAAATACATAATCCTTAAATTGATAAGAAATTAGAATGAATTACAAACAGCATTAGACCATGCTTTTGTATGAATATTGATGTATGAGAGACTTATTTGACAAAATTTATAAGGACAAAGGTCCTTTAGGTAAATGGGCAGAGCAAGCAGAGGGATATTTTGTGTTCCCAAAATTAGAAGGGCCTATTTCTAACAGAATGAAATTTAGAGGTAAAGATGTTATTACCTGGAGTATTAATGACTATTTAGGGCTGGCAAATCACCCTGAAGTGCGTAAAGTTGATGCAGAAGCTGCTGCAGACTACGGTTCGGCTTATCCTATGGGAGCCCGAATGATGAGTGGTCACACAACACTTCACGAACAATTGCAAACTGAGTTGGCTTCATTTGTGAACAAAGAAGCTGCTTACTTATTAAACTTTGGATATCAAGGAATGGTTTCTACCATAGACGCTTTGGTTTCTAAGGATGATATTATCGTTTACGATGTTGATGCACATGCTTGTATAATAGATGGTGTACGTCTACATATGGGTAAGCGTTTTACTTACAAACACAACGATATAGAAAGTATCGAAAAGAATTTACAACGTGCAACAAAACTTGCTGAGCAAACCGGAGGAGGAATTCTTCTGATTTCTGAAGGTGTTTTTGGAATGCGTGGAGAGCAAGGACGTCTAAAGGAAATCGTTGCTTTAAAAGAGAAATACAATTTCAGACTTTTTGTTGATGACGCTCACGGTTTTGGTACACTTGGAGCTACAGGTGCAGGAGCAGGTGAGGAGCAAGGTGTTCAAGATAAAATTGATGTATACTTCGCAACGTTTGCAAAGTCTATGGCAAGTACTGGAGCTTTTATTGCTGCAGATAAAGAAATTATAGATTATCTAAAATACAACTTACGTTCACAAATGTTTGCAAAGTCATTGCAAATGCAACTTGTTGTAGGTGCCCTAAAGCGTTTAGATATGTTGCGTTCTATGCCAGAGCTTCGTGAGAAGTTGTGGGATAATGTAAATGCATTACAGTCTGGACTTAAAAAGCGCGGATTTGATATAGGTACAACTCAAAGTTGTGTAACTCCGGTATACCTAAAAGGAAGTATTCCTGAGGCTATGGCTTTAGTTAAAGATTTACGTGAAAACCACGGTATCTTTTGTTCTATTGTTGTTTATCCGGTAATTCCTAAAGGACTTATATTATTACGTTTAATACCTACTGCATCGCACACACTAGAAGATGTTGAAGAGACACTTATAGCATTTGATGCAATTAGAGAACGTCTTGAAAATGGTACATATAAAAGATTGTCTGCAGGGGTACAAGCTTCAATGGAGGCTTAATCACTCTGTGATATAAACAAAAAAACCGATTCAATTGAATCGGTTTTTTTGTTTTAAATAATCTTCTGTTCTAGTAATGTAACAGAATTATATTCTAAGAATAAATTTTAATAGGAGTACAATCAAAAAAAATGCTGTTCTAATCACAGATTAGAACAGCATTTTTTTTAAACAACTTATTAATTATATTTCTCCAAACAGTTCCTGCATCTTAGCTGTAAGATCTGCTCCTCTTAAGTTCTTCTCAATAATGATTCCATTTTCATCAAGAAGATAAGTTGCAGGTATTGCAGTAACGCCATATTTACGAGCAACGGGATCTTGCCATTCCATTAAATTTGAAACGTGGAACCAGTTCATTTGATCATTTTCAATAGCGGTAAGCCATTTTTCTTTAGCCTCTGCACGATCAAGTGATACGCTTATTATATTAAGACCTTTGTTGTGGTATTTTTTATAAACAGATACCACATTAGGATTTTCTTCTCGACAAGGTTTACACCAGCTTGCCCAAAAGTCGATAATGGTATATTTATCTCCCATAGCTTCATTTAAAGATAATTGCGTGCCTTCTGGGGTAGGAGCCGTAAATTCTGGAGCTTTATTTCCAATTTCTGCTTGAGCTGAAGCAGTCTCTGAAGCTTTTAATTGCGCGATCATCTCCTTTAACTTGACTCCTTTATCTGCATTTTGTAAGTCCTGGTCAAGAGAATTAAATAAGCTGTCTGCTTCATCTGCTTCAATAATACGAGTACCTACAAGGTCAGAAAGTATGATTACACTTACAAACTCACTAGGATGTTCTTTAATTAATGAAACGCGTCGGCGCTTATCAGCATCATTGATAGCATCAAATTCGTTACGTATTACTGCAACTTTAGCAGTATCTCCACGTTGCATAGCCATTGCGCCATCTTGCTGTAGTTTTTGCTTTTCTTTATTAGAGTTTACTACATCATCATAGTACACTTTAAAAAAGTCATTTTCTGCTCCACCTTTAATTTTAGAAGTATATAAGCTGTCCTTAAAAGCTTCAATATTTATTTCTTGATTTTCAGCAATAATAATGATGTTACCTTGCAGATTTTCAAAACTCAGAATAAGCATTTCCGGACTCGATACTTGGTCTGGATCAAAATTGAATTTCCCTTCCTTAATGACAGTAGTATCTACGTTAGCTAGTCTATTATTTTCATCTATTTTTTGAAGGAATACATTTGTACCGTTTTTAATATCTGGTGTAGTTCCTACAATCTTAAAATCTGCTTCTTTACTACAAGATATAAGTAATAGCGCTGTAGCTATTACAAAACAAAATTTATTCATTAGTTCTATTTTAAATTAAGCCTGCAATATACGGGATTTTGCAATTTTTTAAGCTGCTCTGTCACGTTTTCATTTGGGCGCGATTTTTGAAAAGAATTACAATAAACCTGTAAGTTTAATTCTTTGTTAAAGACTAACGTAACGAGTAACTTTCCAAAGTATTTTATTTACTTTATATAATAATTGTCCTGCACATGAATGAATTACAGAATTTTCCATTTACAGTTGAACTAAGTTTTTCTAAGGTTTTAGAAATGCTTAAGAAGCGTATGGAACAATCTCAAAGTTCAATAACTAAGAATTATTTGCAATCAATTATTGATTATGCGGCATCTTATCCAGAGTTAATAGCGGGTATAAGTGATTGCGATAATATAGACCAATACAAAGAGGCGACTACAATCCTTCTTGATAATTTATTCCCGGCAGCATTAACCAGAAATGAGATAAAGGCTGCGTGTATTCCTTTTCATAACGAACTCTTTAATCCTACAAAGCGATTTGCTTCAATACTAAAGAATGCGGGTCCCGATTTTGAATTGGAGCTCCGTAATCTGGATCGAAAATCGTTATATGTTATGGGTTGTGTAATTATATTAAACACCTATTACGGGTATGATATAGATTACATAAAGCCTATGTATTATGATATTCCTGATAAAAATGGAATTTGGAGAAGTTACCGGGCAACAATGAATGCAGACTTTATTTACATTGAGCCTACTGAAAACGCAGTTGAGATTACTAAGGAAATTGCAAATACGCTTATAGCCAATGTCGATGATTTTGAGATGTGGGAAAAATACTTCCCTATCAATAGTTGGAAGATGAAAGGTATAGCTATTTTAAGTCTTACAGACGTTACTATAGATGATTCGATTTCAGACTTAAAGAGTACGCTGCTAGCAGATAAATCATTTAAAGACGGTAGTATAAAACAGTTTTCTGAAATATTTCAGTCAATTTATAATATTCCCGATCTGCGTATAGGTTTTACAGAATTTAATTCAGACAGTGATAGCTTTAATAAAATGGAAGGCAATCTTGCCGATAGTTTTATTCTTAATGAGGAGCAAAAAAATGATTGCCGTCGTAGCATGTGCGAGCAATCATATAATACACTCGTAAGAGATAAAAAATACTTTGTTATTCCGGATACGCATAAATATGCTGAACAAAACGAACACAATTTATTAGCAGAAAATTTACTTACACAGAATATTCAAAGTTGTATTCTGGCACCTATTGCAAAGGGTAACAGGTTACTAGGAGTATTAGAACTTGCATCTTTTGAACGTAATAAATTGCATAGTCTTAACGCGACCAAGCTTGATGAAGTTATGCCCTTTTTAGTTTCTACTTTAGAGCGTAAACGATTTGATATAGAAAACAGAATTAAAGCAGTTATTCAAAGTGAGTGTACCAGTATTCACCCCAGTGTTTTGTGGGTGTTTGAAGAAGAAGCGAAAAAATTTATAGCGAACCAAAATGAAGGAAAATTTGCTTCTTTCAAAGATATTTCTTTTGAAGATGTGTATCCTTTATATGGTCAAATTGATATTGTAGGGTCTTCTGAAGAGCGTAATAAAGCTATTCAAAAAGATATACTTATACAGCTTGATATGGTAGATCGCATACTAGATCTGGCCTTAGAGTCTTCTCCTATGCCTATTTACGAACAGGTAAAATTTAGAATAGAAGAGTTTACTTTAAATATTAAAAAGTCACTTAACGCAAGTGCAGAAAATGAAGTGTTTAATTTACTTCAGCACGAGGTTAATCCATTATTGAATCATTTAAATACTCAAGTTCCTGAGTTAAAGGAATCAATAGATTTATATAAAGAATCGATAAATAATGATACGGGCTTAATTTATAAGAACCGTAAAAATTATGATGATACCGTACAGTTGATAAACCAAAATATGGCAACCTTCTTAGATCGCAAACAACAAGAAGCTCAGCTAATATTTCCTCATTATTTTGAACGCTATAAAACTGACGGTGTAGATCATAATATCTACATAGGTGCTTCAATGACGCCAAGCAATAAGTTTAGTAAGGTTTACCTGTACAACTTGAGATTGTGGCAGTTGTGTACGATGTGTGAGATGGAAAATAATTTCTATCACAAACAAGAAGGTGCAGAACTTCAATTAGATGCTGCATCCTTAATACTTGTGTTTAGTACAACACTTTCTATTCGTTACCGAATGGATGAGAAGAAATTTGATGTGGATGGTACTTACAATGCTCGTTACGAAATTATCAAAAAACGTATTGATAAAGCGCTTGTAAAAGGTAGCGATGAGCGTATAACCCAAAAAGGTAAGATTGCTATAATTTATTCACAAGACTCAGATGCTGAAGAATACACACGCTACATAAAATATTTACAACGTAAAGAATATTTAGGACCTCAGATTGAGTATGTAGAACTAGAGGATGTTCAGGGAGTTGTAGGTCTTAAGGCAATTCGAGTAGATGTGCTTTATACTACAAAGCTCCCTAGAAAGGGAGCTGAGGAGATAATTACTTATGAGGATTTAATGGAAATTCTAGATTAACCAGAAAGCCATTATAAAGCTTATTACGGAAACAATAATCCCTACCATAAATACCGTATAGGTTTTTCTCAAGAGCATATACTTTTTGTTAAGAACTACGCCTAAGAGATATAAATCTTTTGTCAAAGCTTCGTAGATATAATCTTTGTCGTAGATAATCTCATTGATTGCCCATTGATATTGCTCATATTTCATCTTGTGGAAGTTTCCGAAGAATAAAATATTCACTTGTTTTTTCTTTACCTGTTCCCTTGTAAACTCTCCTGTGGTTACATTAGGACGTGTAGATAAAATTGACATTATTATAGATGCCACACTAAATACAACCAGGATTAAAGTAGGAATAAGTAAGTGTCGGTTACTGGGAGCATCTAACTTCGGTATCATATTAGATAAGGCAAGTGAAATAATAATTGCATTAACAGATAGCAAGATGTTTGCTTTAGTATCTGCAATATCACTTAATTTAATATGGTTACGTAAGGTAGTTCTGTACAATGTTTGAACTCCACGATCGGGACTTTCATCCTTATATTTAGCCTTTAGCTTAGCTTTAATCTCTTCTTTTTTATATTTTTTTCTTTTCTTTTTTACTTTTTTGAGAAGTTCAATTAAGTTTTCATCTTTTTGATTCTTCCAGTTACGTGCTGCATAATCGGTATAGAAACGATGCTTATTAGTAAACATCTGTATATTTTCTTCGCGCCACTCATCTGGAGTGAATTTTTGTGTATTTGTTAGAATTAATTCTTGTCTTAAAAATTCACTGGTTTGCGCATAATAATCTTTGGCAAAATGTGAAGCATCGGCGTCTTTTAAGATTCGTTCTAATTCATTTTTCGGCTCGACTCCCATTTTTGTAGAAGCGATAAGTTCTATAACCATGGTTTGTATATCGCTGTCGATATTTTGGTCGGCCATATATTTTTTAGCGATTTCAATACTAGCGTCTTCGTGTTGATCTCGGTTCTCCACATAACCCGTGTCATGCATCCACGCAGCCAGTATTAATGCCTCTTTCTGTTTAACATTAATTTGAGAATTTTCGACGATTTCTTTAGTACTTTTAACAACTCGTGCTGTATGGTTATAATTATGATATAAGTAACTATTAGGAAGCTTTTCCTTAAAAAGTTCTAAAACAAACTGGTCTGCATTTGAAATAGAGTTCGAAATATTTTCTTCAGTTTCAGGCATATATTTGTACGTATTAAAGTGAAGGAAAAGTACAAAAAAGAATTTCCAATAAATTTTTCATGACAAAAAATAACATAGTTCTAACACTTCTTATTTCCTTAATCTTTTCGGCATGTGCCACATATTCTACCCGATTTAAAGCAGAAGTAGAGCAAGGTATTTTCCCGACTTCAAAAGAAGTAGAAAGTACATTTTATTTAATAGGAGATGCAGGAGATGCAGAACTAGGTGAGAGCACGGTAGGTCTGGAATTATTTAGGTCTTATTTAAAAACTGAAAACACAAAGGGAACTTTTGCAATATTTCTGGGTGACAATATTTACCCTATTGGGATGCCTCCTAAATCTGATGCCGGCCGCGCATTAGCACAGCATAGACTAGACGCTCAGGTAGAATCGCTAACCGAATTTGAAGGAAAAGCTATTTTTATTCCTGGAAATCACGATTGGTACAATGAAGGATTAACTGGTCTTAACCGAGAACAAGATTACCTGAGAGAAATCACCCAGAATGAGGATATTTTTCTCCCTAAAGATGGTTGTCCATTGCTGAGCTACGACATCAATGATGAGGTTCACATGATAATTTTAGATACACAATGGTATCTGGAAGATTGGGACAAAAATCCCGAGATAAATACTAAATGTGATAATATAAAAGATAGAGAGAAATTTTTTATCGAGTTAGAGGGTGAGATTAAAAAAAATCAGCAAAAGACTCTGGTTGTTGTTATGCATCACCCTATGTATACAAATGGAGTGCACGGAGGTAAGTTTGCTATAGACAAACACCTGTACCCATCGCAGCAGAAAATTCCTCTTCCTTTACTAGCTTCATTAGTTACACAAATACGTACCCAAGGTGGCGTTTCTAAGCAAGATCGTTTTAATGAAAAGTATAACGAATTGATGAAGCGCATACGCGTTTTGGGACAGGGAAGTCCCAAACTTATATTTGCTTCGGGACACGAGCACGGTTTACAATATATTGAGCACGAGGAGGTCAAGCAAATTGTATCTGGTTCAGGATCAAAATCTTCTTATGCCTATTTAGGAAACGACGGACTTTTTAGTTCAGATTACGAAGGATTTTCAGTATATACCGTTTTTAAAGATGGATCATCGTGGGTGCGCTTCTTTGGTCCTGACGCAGAAAGTGGTGAATTAAAATTGTTCTTTCAGAAAGAAGTTTTTCCACCTAAAGAAATTAAAGATTATTCTATAATCCCTACACAATTTCCAAAAACGATTAAAGCATCTGTTTACAACCTCGAAGAGACGGATAAGTCTGATGTTTTTGATAAAATTTGGGGCGAGCATTATCGGGATGTATATGGTAAAAAAGTTACAGCTCCGGTTGCACTTTTAGATACACTTTATGGCGGACTAGAGGTGATAAGGCCGGGAGGTGGGCACCAGACAATTTCTTTACGGTTAAAAGATAAAACCGGTAAGGAATATAATATGCGAGCATTACGCAAAAGTGCCGTTCAGTTTTTGCAAAAAGTTATCTTAAAGCAAAATGCTGATGTCGAAGAAGATTTAGCAAACACACTGCCCGAATCATTAATTCAGGATTTTTATACCGCTGCACATCCTTATGGAGCTTTTGCAATACCTAGGCTTAGTAGCGCGGTACAAGTACTCAATACTAATCCTAAACTTTACTATGTACCTAAACAACCTGCCTTGAAGAGTTATAATGATGATTATGGCGATCAGTTGTATATGATAGTAGAACGACCTACTGAAGAATTTGATGGAGCTGTATTTAATTATCCTGATGATATAGAAAGTACAGATGATATATTGCATAAACTACGCAGTGATGAAGATAATATTATAGATGAGCAGGCTTACGTAAGAGCTCGTATGTTTGATATGCTAATTGGTGATTGGGATCGTCACAATGATCAATGGCGCTGGGCAGAATTTAAAGATAAAAATGGAAAGGATGTGTTTGTACCTATCCCTCGTGATCGGGATCAGGTGTTTACAAATTTTGATGGCGCTATTTTAGATATTGCCAGAACTTTATTTGGAGCCGCGAGACAATTTCAAGTCTATGATGAAAATCTTAACGATATTAAATGGTTTAATAATGCCGGTGTAAAACTCGATAGGGCACTCGCTCAACAAACAGATCGGGCAGAATGGGTTGTTGAAGCAAAATATATTCAAGACCATATTACCGATGCTATTATTGAAGATGCATTTAATGATTTACCGGTTGAAGTTCGCGCCGGTAAATCTATAGATCAGATTAAAACCAGCTTAAAAGGTCGTCGTGATAACCTCGTGAAAATCGCAAATACATTTTACGATTTTTTAGCTGAATTGCAAATGGTTACCGGGACAGATAAAGATGACTATTTTGAAATTACCCGAGAGAATGAAAAGACGACCGTAAAAGTATGGCGAATTATAGATGGGGAAAAAGAGGAACTTATAAAGAATCGCACCTATTTAACTTCGGAAACCAAGCAATTATGGATTTATGGACTTGATGATGATGATGTATTTGAGGTAATTGGTAGCGGCAGAGCTCCTATATTTATGCGAATTATAGGAGGTCAAAACAATGATATATACCGTATAAAGAACGGGAAAAATCTAAAAATATACGATCACGAGAGTCTACCAAACACAATTGAAGAACGAGGTGGAGCGAATTTTAGACTTACAGACGTTTACGACTACAATACCTATAATTATAAAAAACAGATTTTAAGAACTAATATCATTACCCCTGCATTTGGTTATAATCCTGATAACGGTATAAGTCTAGGTGTTTCTGACGTTTATACAGTTCAAGGGTTTAATCAAAATCCGTTTTCACAGCAGCACCGTTTTAAAGCCGGATACTTTTTTGCAACTAGTGGATTTGATTTTAATTACGAAGGAGAATTTGCAGGTATTTTAAATGACTGGAATTTGATTTTAGGAGGAAGATATACAACTCCTAATTTTGCACTTAACTTTTTTGGGTATGGTAATGGCACTCAAAATTTTGATGATGAACGCGGTCTGGATTTCAACAGAGTGCGTTTAAGTCAGTTAGAAGCTTCAGTAGGTTTGTTGAAAAACTCAGATTATGGTAGTACTTTTTCGGTGCGTGGGGTTTTTCAAGGTGTTGAAATTGCTGATAACGATTTGCGATTTGTAGATAGCGTAGATGAAATTGAAAAAGACAAACGTAAGGTATTTGCTACGTTAGACGCAAGTTATGAATATCACAGTATGGATAATGCACTAGCACCTTCAAGAGGTATGGATTTTATTCTTAATGGTGGATTTACAAATAGTTTGACTGAAACAGGAAGACGTTTTGCCTACTTGAATCCGAGTCTTGGTTTTTACAATGCGGTAAGTGCAAATAGAAAATTAGTTCTTAAATCTACAGCACGCGGTCAATTTAGATTTGGTGATAATACCGAATTTTATCAGGCAGCGGTATTGGGACAAAATACCGGGTTGCGTGGTTATCGCTTTCAACGCTTTAATGGAGAGCGTTCTTTTTCTGCATCTGGCGATTTAAGATATGCATTCGATACGTTTAAGACAGGATTTTTACCATTGCAAATAGGTGTTTTTGGAGGGTATGATATCGGGAGAGTTTGGTCTGATTATGATATGAATTCAAAAAAATGGCACGACTCTTACGGTATAGGTTTCTGGGTTAACAGTGCTGATGCCCTTAGTGGGACGTTTAATTTATTCAAATCTGATGAAGGTTACCGAGTTTCTTTTGGATTTGGATTCAATTTTTAAAAAAATTAATTTTTTCGCCGAAAGGCAATAAAAACATATGGAAAATATAGATAGCATAGATAATGTAGATAAGCCAGATCGCGTAGATACTATAAATCTGGAATATTTAAAGGTCAAGGATTTTGAGGAATTGAAGGAGATAATGATTGCTGTTTATCCTAATATTCCTGATCCGTATTGGAAACGAAAAGAATTACAAAAACTAATTTCTATTTTTCCTGAAGGGCAAGTAGTTGTGAAAGTGAATGGTGAAATCGCCGGTTGCGCCTTATCAATTATTGTAGATTATGACAAGTTTAAAGACTCTCATACTTATGCTCAAATTACAGGAAATGAATCTTTTAGTACGCATACTCCAAAGGGGAATGTACTCTACGGAATAGATATTTTTATCGCTCACCAATATAGAGGGATGCGTATAGGACGTAGACTTTATGACTACCGAAAAGAATTATGTGAGAATCTTAATTTAGAACGAATAGTTTTTGGTGGAAGATTACCTAATTATCATCAATATGCCAAAGATCTCACACCGAAGCAATATATTGAGAAAGTACGTACACGTGAAATTAATGATCCTGTTCTCGATTTTCAGTTAAGCAATGATTTTCACGTTAAGCGTATAATTACCAATTATCTCGAAGGTGACAGACAGTCTAAAGATTATGCTGCACTTTTAGAATGGGATAATATTTATTATCAAAAACCTATAAAAAAACCAAATGCCATTAAAACCGTAGTACGATTAGGACTCGTACAATGGCAAATGCGTACCTATAAAAATTTTGAAGAACTTATAGAACAGGCAGAATATTTTATAGATACGATATCTGGTTATCGATCTGATTTTGCTCTTTTCCCAGAATTTTTTAATGCACCTTTAATGGCTGCATATAATCACCTGTCTGAACCCGACGCAATTCGGGAGCTGGCTAAGTACACCGAGCGCATACGCGATCGTTTTTCGGAACTTTCTGTAAGTTATAACATAAATATAATTACGGGCAGTATGCCTTATATAGAAGATGGCACACTGTATAATGTGGGGTTCTTGTGCAAGCGTGATGGTACGGTAGAGAAATTTTACAAACTGCATGTAACTCCAGATGAAGCTAAAGTTTGGGGTATGACGGGAGGCGATGTTTTAAAAACGTTTAATACAGATTGTGGTAAAATAGGAATTCTTATATGCTACGATGTTGAGTTCCCAGAATTGAGCCGTATTCTAGCAGATGAGGGGATGGATATTCTCTTTGTACCATTTCTTACAGATACTCAAAATGGATACAGTCGTGTTAGACATTGTGCTCAGGCACGAGCTATTGAGAACGAATGCTATGTTGCAATAGCAGGAAGTGTAGGTAATATTCCAAAGGTTCACAATATGGATATGCAATTTGCACAAAGTATGGTTCTTACACCTTGCGATTTTCAATTTCCAACAAATGGAGTTAAAGCGGAAGCTACACCTAATGCCGAAATGATTTTAGTTGCAGATGTAGATCTTGATTTATTGAAAGAACTGAATCAATTTGGTAGCGTTCACAATTTAAATGACCGCCGTAAAGATTTATTTCAGCTGAAGCTTTTAAAGAAAAAATAAGTTTTAAATTAAAAAACCGGCTAGATTAACTAGCCGGTTTTTTTAGTTTATAGGTAATAATTGATAGCTGTCTGTGTCTATTTCTGTCACTTCATAGTTGCTAAAAAGCCATTCGCTTTGATCTTTATTCAGTTGCATTTTAGCATCTCGTTCAAAGGTTTTATGTACAATCGCATTTGTAAGAGTTGCCTCTTTTAATACTGTTTTCAAAAGACTCACATTTTTAAGATTTGAACTTGATAGGTTAGCCTTTTGTAAATTGGCATAATCTAATATTGAATTTTGAAGTGTAGCATTTCTTAAATCTGCATTTTTAAGACTGGTATAGCTTAAATCTGCCTGAGATATACTGGCATTATAAAATGTAGCTTTCTCAAAGTCTGTCCCATTAAAGCTTGAATTACGCATATCTGCGTGAGACAAATCAATCTCAATTAAATCTGCTTTTTTCAAAGTGACATTTCGTAACTCTGAATAGGTAAAATCAATACGCTCCAGTAAAATTCCATTAGCTCGAGATCGTGCAGTACTTCTAAGATTGATGCCGGTTTCTAGAAGTGAGATTAATAGATACCCTCTTTCAGGACTCACAATATTTTTTGTAAGACTGTCATTTTCGAGATATCGATACGGTTTTAAAATTTTGCTCAAGGCAATTAATCTACCAGCGGTAGCATCATTTAATTTATTTTGAGGATCTCTGCTAATTTCAGTGTTAATTTCCTGAAGCATATTATCCATAAGGAGAAGAGTTTGACCACGTCTGTCTGCTTCTTGCAGGTAAGTTTGCTGATCTAGACGGTTGTTTTGTTGTCTAAACATCTCACTCTGTCCGGTAATTAGCGTATTCTGTTTAGCTAAATAGTAAGTCTGAAAAATAAGGAGTATAGAAGGAAGGATAGCCGTAATTACGAGTAGAAATCCTACGCGTGTAAGACGTATAATAATACTTGTTAATAAATCTGATAGCGTTTCTCTAGAAACACGTTGTTGCTCTGCCATTTCTTCTAGAAAACGCTCAATACTTCTTTTAAGCTCAGATCCTAGAACGTATCCTGAGGAACGCTTTAAAAAATTCCAGCCTAGATTACGCCTTCTTTTTTTTCGCTCGTCCTGTTCTCCCAGAATATTTTTTAGCTTTTCGTTTTCGGCAAGAATTTCTTCAATTTGTTGGGGATTCATAGTGATCTTAACTTTGAGGTAAAATACTATAAAACGAAATTCTATTTAAGAAGTTGCCCGGTAAATAAATTCAATAGGTATTAATATAAATTGAATTCATAAAGATTTCCACCGGTCTGGGCTCTAATTTCATCAACTACATATAAAATCGAGTCATTTTTGAAAGTCACACCTTCTTTTAAGGAGGTATTTCCGAAAGGAATTGATTGTACATAACCCGAGAAGAATTTTTCATCTTCAAAACCGGTAAACTTAAGAACTTTATCAGCGGTAAGTAAAATTAGTGTTTTACCGCTTGGAGAAAGAGAAGCGCCAGTTACAGCGCAGGTTTCTAGATTATCACAAACGGTATAGCTATCTATAAGTTGCGCTTCAAAATCACCGGGCCGTGCCGGTAACTTATAGACCTTTGTAACACCATCAAAATTTCTACTTCTATTACGCGTAAACATATAAAGATAAGATTCTTTATAAATCAAAGCTTCGATGTCAAAGTTGAGGTCACTAAGATTAGGAGGGTAATTTACCTGATCTGAAAGAGTGAAGGTTATTTTTGAAGCATTTAAAGTATCTGCTTTACTTATCGAATTTTTAAAATCGTCCAGGATATATATAAATTGATCAGCACGATCATTTTCATTATTCCCAGTGTCAGATATATACAAATTGCCATCATAATCTGTCGCAAGATCTTCCCAATCTTCATTAGGAGCATTCTTAATTATGATTTCACGCATTACTTTTCCGCGGGTATTTATTCCGTAGATCGTATTGGGATTTCCGTGATCTGCAATTGCATAAATTAATGAGTCATTATTAAAAGTAGCAATGCCCGAAACCTCAGAAAGGCTTCGGGTAAGGCTACCAATTTTATTTAACTCTCCAAAATCCTGACATCCTATAAGGCTGGCAAGTATACAAAGAGCAAAAAGTTTTTTTAACATCATTAGCTATCTTGAGTAGATTCTGATCCATTTGAGTTTGCTATAGTTAACGTCTCTGATCTGAATTTATTTTTACCAAAATCTAATGTACGTATTGGGAATGGGATGTTAATATCATTAGCATCAAAAGCTTTCTTAATTGCAATTATTGCTCGGTCCTGAGCTACTAACATATCTTTACGTTTAGTAACAGGAAACCAAAAACGGGCAACAAAATTTATAGAACTATCTCCAAATCCTTCATAGAAAAATTCGATTTCTTCACCTGGAGATTGTTCAAATTCAGCTGCTAGAGTTTTTAAGGTTAGTTCTTTTACTTGCTCAAGATCACTTTCATAACCTACTCCACAATTAACAAATACACGAGATCGTGCCGTCTGACTCCAGTTTTTAAAAGGAGTATCTACAATATTAGAGTTCGGTATGATTACATAATTATTGTCAGACTGTTTGAGTGTAACATTGCGTAAAGTTATTTCGTCTACAAAACCAGCATAATCATTAGACTCTACCCAGTCACCTAATTGTAGTTTTGGCATAAAACTTAATATTACTCCGCTAAACGTATTATTAAGTGTACCCTGAAGTGCTAAACCAATTGCAAGACCCACGACACCAGCACCTGCAAGAACAGACGTAAGTACTTTGTCTAGGTCCATAATGCCCAATGCTACAAAGAAGCCTATAAGAACAGTTATGGCAAAGGAGGTCTTTCCAGCCATAATGCGAATAGAATCTTGCTTAACGGTACTCATCAAAATTTTACGCACAAATTTTGAAACATACTTAGCAAAAATCCAGAAAGCTATAAAGACTAGAACTGCTATTATGAAATTAGGAAGCTTAAGGATAAAGCTCTCACCCCATCCTTGGAGTTTCTCAATTAATTTATGAAAATCATAACCAGCAAAGGTCCAGTCACTGTTTGTAGCTTCTTGTAGAATGTACATATATTGGATTTAGTTTTATGGTATAATTTACGATTTTTTATGGTTTGCGGTTTTATTCATCTTCCAAGTGTCTAGCATCCAGCTTGTTTTTTCTAGTTCGCGTATGTACGCACCTAGCAAATCAATTGTACCTTCATCGCCACCATCGTCAGCAATTCCAACAGTTTTGCGCATTTGTATTAGCAACTTCCCGTGATCTTCTAATAAGATTTCGATCATCTCAATGTCTTTTACCTCACTTGGTGATTCTTTAATCTCAGACATTTTAATATAGTCAGATAAATTACTCACCGGTTGAAAACGTAATGTAAGTATGCGTTCTGCGATCTCATCAATCTTGATTAATGTATCATTATACATTTCCTCAAATTTAATGTGTAAGTCAAAAAAGTTCTCACCAATTATATTCCAGTGAAAGTTTCTTAATTTTTGGTAGTAAAGGTGATAATCAGCTAAAAGCGTATTTAATTCTTTTACAGTTTTCTTGGTTTTTTCGGTATCTAAATTGAGGTAATTCATAGTTTTGATAATTTTATTGTTTGAATCAAATTTACCACTGTTAGCAGCGTAAATAATGCGCTTATAGGCGTTTAATATAAATTTAACGGTAAGAATTAATAACTGTTAAAACCCTATAAGGGACTGGGTGCAAGTAGGGTAGTTAAGGATAAGTTAAATTTGAATTTGGTTGCGGTATAGTATATATTCGTAAGCCACAAAATCAACCCACCCATCCCCGTATGAATATATTAGAAAGTTCTGACTTTAAAAATAAGGTGATTCTCGTAACCGGAGGAGCCGGTTTTATAGGATCACATCTAATAGATAAATTACTTCAGCTTGGTGCTAAGGTGCGCTGTTTAGATAATTTCTCGACGGGTAAGTTTGAAAACATACAGGATTTTGAGTCTAATTCTAACTTTCAATTAATAGAAGGGGATATTCGCAATTATGACATTTGTCTGGAAGCTACTCAAGGTTGTGACTGGGTTAGTCATCAGGCAGCTCTAGGAAGTGTACCTCGTAGCATAAAAGACCCTTTAACAACCCATGCAGTAAATATCACAGGGTTTTTAAATATAATTGAAGCTTCTCGAATTGCTGAAATAAAGAATTTCGTATACGCGGCAAGTTCTTCAACTTATGGAAATTCGCAGGCATTACCCAAAATAGAAAGTGAAATAGGTGAACCGCTTTCTCCCTATGCACTCACAAAATTAGTCAATGAAAATTATGCCTCGGTTTATAAGAAAACTTATAATTTTAATAGCATAGGACTGCGTTACTTTAATGTTTTTGGTCCAAAACAAGATATAAATGGAGCTTATGCAGCAGTAATCCCCAAATTTGTAGAAGCATTACTAAATCATAAGAGTCCCACAATTAATGGAGACGGATCCTTCTCACGTGATTATACTTTCATTGAGAATGTGGTTCAGGCAAATTTACTAGCTTTGACAGCGACCAGTGATTGTGTTTTAAATGAGACTTACAATGTTGCTTGCGCCGCGCAAACTTCTCTTATAGAACTATTAAATTTATTGAAGCATAGACTTATTAATTATGATGATAAAGTAATTGATCTTCAGCCTAACTTTGGTCCAGAGCGTGAAGGGGATGTACCGCATTCATTAGCATCAATTACTAAAGCACGTAATCTACTGGCTTACAATCCAGAATATAACTTAGAAAGTGGTCTCGATTTGACAGTTGACTGGTATGTGAAAAATTTGAAATCATAAGAATGAAACTTGGTATTATTGGTTTGGGTTATGTGGGATTACCATTAGCTCGTTTATTTGCATCGCGTTATTCGGTAGTGGGTTATGATATTAATGAATCCCGAATAGAAGACTTAAGCAAGGCTTATGATCATACTGGCGAAGTAGAAGAGCTTATTCTGAAACAGGTTCTCAAAACGGTGAATTCTGATGATCAAGGTCTTTATTGTACAACGTTAAAAGAAGATTTAAAGAATGTTACTGTTTTTATCATTACTGTTCCTACACCCATTGATAAAAATAACACTCCAGACTTATCACCATTAGTTAAAGCCAGCGAACTTGTAGCACAATATCTTAAAACTGGAGATATAGTAATCTATGAGTCTACCGTTTATCCGGGGGTAACTGAAGAAATTTGTGTGCCAATTCTTGAAAAAGAATCCGGGTTAAAATTTAATACTGATTTTTATGCAGGATATTCCCCAGAACGTATAAATCCCGGGGATAAAATACATACAGTAGATAAAATTAGAAAGGTAACTTCTGGTTCTACTGAAGAAATTGCTAGTAAAGTCGATGAACTTTACGCATCTGTAATTACAGCAGGCACCTATAAAGCAGCTTCAATAAAAGTGGCTGAAGCCGCAAAGGTAATTGAGAATTCACAGCGTGATATAAATATTGCTTTTGTGAACGAACTAGCAAAGATTTTTAATCTTCTTAATATAGATACCCAACAAGTACTAGAAGCAGCAGGAACAAAATGGAATTTTTTACCATTTAAACCCGGACTTGTAGGTGGGCATTGCATAGGAGTAGATCCATATTACCTAGCACAAAAAGCGATGCAGGTAGGGTATCACCCCGAAATAATACTGGCAGGTCGTAAACTAAATGACAGTATGGGACCCTTTGTAGCATCGCAGGTCGCAAAGCTTATGGCGCAAAAGGACATCAAGTTAAAGAATAGTAAGATTCTTATATTAGGAATCACCTTTAAAGAAAATTGTCCAGACGTACGTAATACTCGCGTCATAGATATTATTAATGATTTAAAAGAATACGGTGCTAATGTGTCGGTATTTGATCCTCAGGCAGATGCTAAACTTGTAAAGAAGGAGTACGGTTTTGAACTTTTAAATGAGGTTTATAAGAATAAATTTAATGCTATAGTTTTAGCTGTAGGACATCGTGAGTTTGAAACACTCGATATAAATAAACTAAAAGCAGAAAATGCCATAGTTTATGATGTAAAAGGCTTTTTTAAAGAAGGTGTAGATGGAAGACTCTAGCAACTTAAAAAAAATTTTATTTGTTTTTGGGACACGTCCCGAAGCCATAAAAATGGCTCCCGTAATAAATGCTTTTAAGGCTTCATCTCATTTTGAAACCAAAGTATGTATCACAGCACAACATCGTGAAATGTTAGATCAGGTGCTCGATTTTTTTGACATTATTCCAGATTACGATTTGGATTTAATGCAAGAAAATCAGGATTTATACAATCTTACGGGTAGAGTAATAAACGCTTTAAAAACACCTTTAGAGGATTACAAACCTCACTTAGTATTTGTACATGGTGATACAACCACGACAATGGCTGCTAGTTTAGCCGCTTTTTATGCAGGTTCTAAAGTGGGACATATTGAAGCCGGTTTACGTACACTTAATAAGCTTGCTCCATTTCCGGAGGAAATGAATAGACAAATTACAGGCCGACTTGCAGACTTTCATTTTGCGCCTACTGCTATTTCAAAAGCTAATTTACGGGCAGAGAATATTGATGAGGATACTATTTTTGTGACAGGTAATTCGGTTATTGATGCACTACACAGCACTGTAGAAAGTCTTAAAAAACAAGCGCCAAAATTTACGGAGCCACTAATAGATTCCACAAAAAAAAATATTCTTATAACCGGGCATCGGCGTGAAAATCTTAATGGAGGTTTGCGACGTACTTGTGAAGTGTTGAGGACTATTGCGCTTAACAGAACAGATGTAAATTTAATTTATCCGGTACATCTTAATCCAAAAGTTCAAAAAGTAGTTTACGAAGTTCTAGGCGGAATTTCCAATGTATTTTTAATCGCACCGTTATCTTATCCAGACTTTGTTTGGATAATGTATAACTCTTACTTAATTATAACAGATAGTGGCGGTGTACAAGAGGAAGCTCCCGGCTTAGGGAAGCCGGTTTTAGTTACTCGGGAAACTACCGAGCGACCTGAAGCAGTAGAGGCAGGTACCGTACTTCTAGTAGGTACAGACCCTAAGAAGATGATGACGGCGATACTTAATTTACTGGATGATACTAATCTTTATAATAAAATGAGTCAGGCACATAACCCTTATGGTGATGGCAAGACTGCTCAGAGAATTTTAAAAATTATTAAAGAACGATTATGAATATACTTATTACCGGTGGTGCAGGTTTTATTGGCTCACACGTAGTGAGGCTTTTTGTTAACAATAGAAAAGCAGATCATATATATAATTTAGATTCTTTAACCTATGCTGGTAATCTTGAAAATCTTCAGGATGTAGAACAGGCAGATAATTATAATTTTTTAAAAGCTGATATCAACAACCTCGAGGAGATTGATAGTTTATTCTCGCAATACAAGTTTGATAAGGTGATCCATCTTGCGGCAGAATCACACGTGGATCGCTCCATTAAAGATCCTTTAATTTTTGTAAAAACTAATATAATAGGTACTGTAAACCTTTTAAATATCTGTCTTAAATATTGGAAAGCACCATACACATCAAATTTATTTTATCATATAAGTACAGATGAAGTGTATGGTACTCTAGGTCAAGACGGGTTATTCACAGAAACTACAGCTTATGATCCTAACTCACCGTATAGTGCCTCAAAAGCAAGTTCTGATCATTTTGTGAGGTCATATGGGGAAACCTATGGCTTACCCTATAAGATATCAAATTGCAGTAACAATTATGGGCCTAATCAATTTCCTGAAAAATTAATACCCTTGTTTATTAATAATTGTATTGAAGAATCAATGTTACCTGTATATGGTGATGGTGATTATACCAGAGATTGGTTATATGTAGTTGATCATGCAAAAGCTATTGAGACCATTTTCAACAAAGGAAAATTAAAAGAAACTTACAACGTAGGTGGATTTAATGAATGGAAAAATCTGGAATTAGTAAAATTACTTTGTGAAGTAATGGATGAGAAATTAAATCGTAAACCGGGTTCTTGTGAAAAATTAATTCAGTTTGTGAAAGATAGGCCGGGTCACGACAAACGCTACGCGATAGATGCTTCAAAAATAAAAGAGGAACTGGGGTGGGAGCCTTCAGTAACATTTAAAGAAGGTTTGCAATTAACTGTAGATTGGTATCTTGCCAATACAGACTGGTTGCTCAATATCAAAAACGGCAAGTACCAAAATTATTATAGCGCACATTATTTAAACTCTTAATTTCAATTTATGAAAGGTATTATTCTCGCTGGTGGTTCTGGAACTCGTTTATATCCTTTGACGGTGGCAGTGAGTAAGCAATTATTACCTGTTTATGATAAGCCTATGATTTATTATCCGCTTTCGACTTTAATGCTGGCGGGAATACGAGAAATACTTATTATCACTACTCCGCATGATCAGACTGCATTTAAAAATTTATTAGGTGATGGTTCTGCTCTGGGTTGCCAATTTGAATATGCTATTCAAGAGCATCCTAATGGTCTTTCAGAAGCGTTTATTATAGGAGCAGATTTCATAGGTACAGATTCTGTTGCCCTTATCTTAGGAGACAATATTTTCTATGGAAGTGGACTTAGTAAAATGCTACAAGATCACACACAGATAGAGGGTGGAGCAATCTTTGCTTATCCCGTTAAAGATCTTAATAGATATGGAGTGGTAGAATTTGATTCTGACGGAACTGTTTTGTCTATTGAAGAAAAACCTCAAGTCCCTAAATCAAAATATGCAATTCCGGGCTTGTATTTTTTTGATAACCGGGTTGTTGATTTTGCAAAAGAAGTTGAGCCTTCAGATCGGGGAGAGGTAGAAATAACAAGCATTCAAAATAAATATCTCGAGTTGGGCGAACTTAAAGTAGGTATAATGAATCGGGGTATGACTTGGTTTGATACTGGAACAATAGATTCACTTAATGAAGCTACAGATTTTGTAAAAGCAATTGAACACAGACAACAATACAAAATAGGATGTATTGAAGAAGTTGCTTTGCTAATGAATTATATTTCTACTAAGGAAGTACACGCTATAGCTTCAAATTATGGTAAATCTGCCTATGGCAACTACCTAAAAACACTAGTTGAATGAATTTTATAGATACAGGTTTTAAAGATTTATGGTTGATGGAGCCTAACGTATTCGGCGATTCCAGAGGCTATTTTTTTGAAGCATTTAATGCGAAGTCTTTTGAGATAGCAACGGGATTGAAACCTCATTTTGTACAATATAACCAGTCTAAATCTCAAAAAAATGTATTGAGAGGGTTGCATCTTCAAAAAGGAACTTTTAGTCAAGCTAAATTAATTCGGGTTATTCAAGGGGCGGTTTTAGATGTGGTTGTAGACCTCAGAAAAGAAGAACCTACTTTTGGTAAGTATTATTATGTAGAACTTACAGCAGAAAATCAAAAACAATTATTTGTACCTCGCAGATTTGCTCATGGTTTCTTAGTCTTAGAAGAAGATACTATTTTCACATATAGCTGTGACAATTACTACCATCCAGAGCACGAATTGACACTAAAGTATAATGATGAGAACTATGCTCATGTGTGGCCTGCAAATGTCAATTTTATTCTTTCAGAAAAAGATATCAAAGGTTTAGATTTTGCAGCAATAACATCAAAGTTAGATGTCTAAGAGATCTATTAAAATAGTGGTGACGGGAGCTTCCGGACAACTGGGACAATGTCTTAAGAGTATTTCAACTAATTGGAATTATTCAATTACTTTTTTAGATAAACAGAACCTGGATATTACTTCTGTAGAACAAGTTTATGATGTGCTGACTACTATTCAGCCAGATATAATAATTAATACAGCAGCTTATACGAGAGTTGATCTTGCAGAAGAAGAAAGCGATCGAGCTTATCAAATAAATGCTGAGGCGGTTAATACAATCACGAGATTTTGTAAAGAAAATGAAACAAAACTCCTACATATTTCAACAGATTATGTTTTTGACGGAGAAGGACTAGAACCCTACACCGAAGAACACGAGACAAATCCCAAGACGGTTTATGGGGCTTCTAAGTTAGCGGGAGAGAACAGTATTCTCGATTCAAACTTAGCTGCCTTTTGGATTATAAGAACTTCCTGGCTTTACAGTAACTATGGAAAGAATTTTTATAAAACAATTTTAGATCTTGCCGCTAAAAATGCAAATCTAAGCGTGGTAAATGACCAGTGGGGGAGTCCCACACGAGCAGAAGAATTAGCTGATTTTATTTTAAGATATATCCCGCAACTATCATCAGAGACGCGTGGCATTTATCATTTTAGTAATAGCGGTAGTTGCACGTGGTTTGATTTTGCTAAAGCCATTTTAAACAAGCATAATTCTCAAACAGAAATTACAGCCGTTAAATCGTCAGAATTTCCTACGAAAGCCAGAAGGCCTTCATATAGTGTTCTAGATAACTGCAAAATCTCAAAGGTTTTTAAGTATAAATTTAAAAATTGGCTTGATGCATTAGGTTAAGGAAAACTTATTGAAGAATTAATTACTCTAAATGTTTTCTAACTTTACAGCTTATGGAATTTTCGTCTAAATTATTAGAACAGGCCGTTTATGAAATGTCACAGTTGCCGGGTATTGGTAAGCGTACTGCGTTGAGGCTGGTTTTACATTTACTTCGACAGTCTGAAAATCAAACACAATTACTCACTCAAGCTTTACTGAAGTTACGAACAGAAATCAAATTCTGTAAGAATTGTCACAATATTTCTGATGTAGAATTATGTGAGATTTGTGCAAATCCCAATCGGGATGCATCGATAATATGTGTGGTTGAAGATGTGCGTGATGTTATGGCAATTGAAAATACGAGTCAGTATAGAGGTCAGTATCACGTTTTAGGAGGCAAAATTTCTCCTCTTGATGGTATAGGTCCTCAGGATTTAACGATCTATTCGCTTATTGAAAAAGTAAAGTCTGGATTTGTTGATGAGGTTATTTTTGCGCTGAGCTCTACAATGGAAGGCGACACTACCAATTTTTACATCTTTAGACAGCTTGAAAGTTTTAATATTAAAACTTCCACAATAGCTAGGGGTATAGCGGTGGGCGATGAGCTAGAGTTTGCAGATGAGGTTACTTTAGGTCGCAGTATTTTGCATAGAGTTCCCTTTGAGAATTCATTAAAAAGTTAGCCGTTGAAATTATCGGTGATTGTACTTAACTATAAAGTCCCACATTTTCTACAATTGTGTTTAGAGAGCGTTACTCGTGCCCTTTTAAATATTGATTCAGAAATTATAGTAGTAGATAATAATTCTCAGGATTCAAGTATTTCTATGCTCAATGAAAATTTTCTGGAGATAAAATTAATTGCTAATACTCAAAATGTCGGATTTGCAAAGGGTAACAATCAAGGTGTGGCTATCGCCAAAGGGGAATACATATGTATTTTAAACCCCGATGTTGTTATTCCCGAAAATTGTTTTACCAAGATTTTTGAATACATCGAAGGTATTTCAAATCTTGGAGCTTTAGGTATTAGGCTTATCGATGGCACCGGGAATTATTTACCAGAGAGCAAGCGTAATTTTCCGACTCTAAAAGTCTCATTGACTAAATTGTTAGGTGATAACGCTACCTATTATGCAAACCAATTAGCTCAAGATGAAAATGGTCTAGTACCAGTGCTGGTAGGCGCTTTAATGTTTTTGAAGAGGTCTGTATATGTAGATTTACAAGGTTTTGACGAAGATTATTTTATGTATGGAGAAGATATAGATCTGAGTTATAGACTTACTCAAAAAGGATATTCTAATTACTATTTAGGATCTGTTAAAGCACTTCATTTTAAAGGAGAGAGCAGTTTAAAAGATAAAGTATATGCCAGGCGCTTTTATGGTGCTATGCAAATCTTTAATAGAAAACATCATAAATCTAATGCGGCAACGAATTGGTTAATACAAACAACCCTAAAACTGATGATATTAACGCATAAGACTCCTCAATCTAAAAAGAAATTAATACCATTAAATGGTGGAAAATTTTGGGTTACTGATACTATTAACTCAGCAAATGATAGTCTTTTTTTAAGTGAAAGAGAATTAAAAACCATCAGTTTAAAAAAATTGAATGCGTCGAGAGTTGCAGATTCACTTATTGTCTACGACCTCAATGACTTAAATGTGGAAGCAATATTAGAGAGTATCTGTTTGTTAAAAAACAATCAAAATAGGTTCCGCATACGCCCTTCAAATTGTAATTTTATCGCAGGCAGCGATTCTTCTTCAGAGTTAGGAGAAATTATAAGTTGGTAGGCGAGTAAAAAATATCTGATAATAAAACATTATTTTTTATTAAATTCGCAAAAAATAAAGCACACTAATCTTTTTATTACGAATATGGCAAAATTTGAACTTAAGTTACCGAAAATGGGAGAGAGCGTTGCAGAAGCTACGGTAACAAACTGGCTCAAGGAAGTAGGTGATACTATTGAACTTGATGAGCCCGTAGTAGAAATTGCTACAGATAAAGTTGATAGTGAAGTGCCTAGTGAAGTTGAAGGGGTATTAGTAGAAAAATTATTTGGACCAGATGATGTTGTTCAAGTAGGCCAAACTATTGCAATTATAGAAACTTCGGCAGACGGAGTTTCTTCTAGTTCAAATTCAGAATCAAAAGAAGAAACAGAAGATTCTTCAAATGACAAGGAAGTGGAGACAGCTGCAGAAGAAGCAGAATCTTTGGTTAACGAAGCAAAAAGTGAGGTTTCTGCAAATCAAACTATTTCGAATGACGGAGAGCGTTTTTATTCTCCGCTAGTAAAAAATATAGCGCAGCAAGAAGGGATTAGTCAGGATGAGTTAGATAAGTTAGATGGTAGCGGACTTGAGGGTCGTGTTACTAAAGATGATATTTTGGCTTATGTAGCTTCTGGCAAAAAAGGAAAAGAAGAAAGCGCATCTTCAGCAAAGAAATCTTCAGAAAACAAAAAGGCAGAGACTTCCTCAGTGGATAATACATCTAAAATGGCAACTCCAGTTTCTGTGAATGGTGCTGATGAAATTATACAAATGTCCCGCATGGGCAAAATGATTTCAAAGCATATGGTAGCCTCGGTTCAAACCTCGGCACATGTACAATCTTTTATTGAAGTTGATGTTACCGCAATTTGGAACTGGAGAGAACGTATTAAGGGTAGCTTTCAAAAGAGAGAAGGTGAGAAGCTTACATTTACTCCCATCTTTATGGAAGCTGTAGCTAAGGCTATACGTGATTTCCCAATGATTAACATTGCCGTTGATGGAGATACAATAATTAAGCGTAAAAATATTAATCTTGGGATGGCAGCAGCCTTACCAGATGGAAATCTTATAGTGCCTGTAATTCGTAATGCAGATCAATTGAATCTCGTAGGAATGGCAAAAGCGGTCAATGATTTAGCAACTAGAGCGCGTATGGGTAAACTAAAACCAGACGATACTCAAGGAGGTACGTACACGGTTACTAATGTAGGTACTTTTGGCAGTATAATGGGAACTCCTATTATTAATCAACCACAAGTAGCGATACTAGCATTAGGAGCTATACGTAAAGTACCCGCTGTTATCGAGACTCCAGAGGGTGATTTTATAGGAATTAGACATAAAATGTTCTTATCTCATTCTTACGATCATCGCGTGGTTAATGGTGCCTTAGGAGGTCAGTTTGTACAACGAGTAGCACAATATCTTGAGGCTTGGGATAGCTCAAGAGAAGTTTAAAGTACTTGAAAAAGAAAGTTTAAAATGCAGATTTATTGCTAACGAATGTCAGAGTTTTCTCTGGCATTTGTTTTTTTATATTTATTAGGATCACTTTAATTAAATTAATGATCATCAAAAATTCTAAACCCCATTTACTTTAGTTTTTAGCGACGCAGAAATTACTAAATGTTACTTTTGCATTTAAAATATTAAAAGATGAATCTTAATCTAACGAGACCTATTTGCTTTTTTGATCTTGAAACAACGGGTATAAATGTAGCGCACGATCGTATTGTTGAAATATCTGTTTTAAAAGTCTTTCCTAACGGCAAGGAAGAGAAGCACACGTGGTTAGTAAATCCTACGATACCTATTCCTGCAGAAACTACTGCTGTACACGGTATAAAGGATGAGGATGTTGCAGATAAACCTACCTTTAAAGAACTTGCTGTTGAGATCAATAATTTAATTAAAGACTCTGATCTGGCCGGTTATAATTCAAATCGTTTTGATATTCCGCTACTTGCAGAAGAGATGTTACGTGCCGATGTAGATTTTGATATGAAAAATAGACACGCAGTTGATGTGCAGACTATTTTTCACAAAATGGAGCAACGTACCCTTACTGCAGCCCTTAAATTTTATTGTAATCAAAGTCTAGAAGATGCACATAGTGCAGAAGCAGATACTATCGCAACATATGAGGTGTTAAAAGCACAGTTAGATCGATATGAGGATCTTGAAAACAATATGAAGAGCTTAGCCGAATTTAGTGCTCGAAAGCGATTTGCTGACTTTGCAGGCTTTATTGCATTTAATAAAGAAGGCGAAGAGATCTTCTCTTTTGGAAAGCACAAAGGTAAAAAAGTGGAAGACGTATTGGATAATGAGCCGGGCTATTTTGGATGGATTCAGAATGCAGATTTTCCTCTTTACACAAAGAAAGTGCTAACTGCTATCAAGTTGAGAAAATTGAATACAAAGTTATTTTAAAGACTAATGTTTAAGGCTCTCATTTTATTTTTTCTATTAGGTACCGGGACAATCGTAGCACAGGATCTGGTTATCAATGCAAGCGTAATTGATGCGCAGACAAAACGACCGATTCCTTTTGTGAATATGATTTTTGTGAATCATAAAATAGGCACTTCAGCTGATGCAAACGGGAGTTTTAGGTTCACAGTTAAAGAAAGACTTAAAGATGAATCTGTGTATATCAGTTGTGTTGGTTACGAGCAACGTACGTTAAAAGTTTCAGATCTATTAAATAGTACGGTTTCCCTCAATCAGGAGCTAAATACACTTTCTGAAGTGAATTTGTATAAGATGCACTTTGAAAATCAGGAACGTGTAAATTCATTTAGAGGCAAGCAAATAGTAGGTTTAGGTAATTTTAGTGGTGGAGCTTATCCTTCTGCTTTGGCAAGATATTATGAGCGCCCTGAAAAATTTGAGAAGGCGTGTTTTCTGAAATCGGTTGAAATTCAATTTTACAAAATACTAGGGAAACCGTGTCAAAAAGCAACATTTAGATTACGTGTATTAAGTGTTGATACAGATAATAAGCCCGGTAAAGACTTATTGGGAGCCGATCTGATAATAGACAAACCAGAAGGTAAACAAAACTTAAAAGTTGATTTAATACCCTATAAAATTAATGTGCCTCAGGAAGGTTTCTTTGTGGTAGTAGAACACATTTTTATTGAGGAAAATAAATTCTCAGAGTCTTATACTATTAAAGTAAATGACTCTATAGGGTATAAAGAATACCTTGTAGATAGGTATGCTCCAGTATTTAAAGGTGTAGAAACAAGCCCTGACGATAAAGAAATTAGTGCTTTTTATAGAAGTATAGAAGGTTGGAAATCTATAGAGCTTTTAAATACAGCTGCTAGCGCTATGAATGGAAAGTTGCCTACACCGGCATTTAAAATTTTATTTACAGATTAACTATGAAAATCATTTGTATAGGTCAGAATTATAGTGATCACATAAAAGAACTCAATAGCGAAATGCCTAGTGAGCCTCTTTTTTTTCTCAAACCAGATTCTGCGGTTTTATTAAACAAACATCCATTTGTGATTCCTGAATTTAGCAATGAAGTTCATTATGAGGTAGAAGTTCTGGTGCGTATTAATCGATTAGGAAAATATATAGCACCAAAATTTGCGCATAAGTATTATAATGAGATCGGATTAGGGATAGATTTTACTGCTCGTGATTTACAACGTGCTTGTAAAGAAAAAGGTCATCCTTGGGAAAAAGCTAAAGCCTTTGATGGATCTGCCGTAATAGGTCAATGGGTTGAAAAAGAAAAATTTAAAGATTTACATAATATAGATTTTCATTTGAAAAAAAATGATAAAATTGTGCAATCAGGAAATACTGCGAACATGATCTATGATATCGATACTTTAATCGCATATGTTTCTCAGTATATGACATTAAAGATAGGAGATATCCTATTTACCGGTACGCCTGCGGGAGTAGGACCGGTTGCTATAGATGATAAGTTAACGGGATATTTAAATTCTGAAGAATCATTCACCCTAAATATAAAATGACGATGCCTACACATTACGACTTATACCAGCTAGAAGATATGTCTGGCGGTGACAAAGAATTTATGAAATCTGTTGTAGAGGCTTTTCTTTCAGAAATTCCCCCAGATTTAGAAAGTATGGAATTAGCTATTAATAATGATAACCATAAAATGGCCTATCAATTTGCGCATAAAATGAAGCCAAATTTAGAAATGTTTGGCATAGATCTCATACGCGAAATTTCGGCGATGGAACGCTGGGCAGATAGTGCTAAACCTACTTCAGCAATACGACCTCAGTTAGATACAATTATAGAACTTACGAATAATGCCATAGTTGAGATGCGCAAAGATTGGAAAATGTAATGCGGGCACATATTATTACAATAGGAGATGAAATACTTATAGGGCAAATTGTTGATACAAACTCAGCATTTATTGCCAAAGAGCTTGATAAAATAGGCGTAGAAGTATATCAGATTTCTTCAATTTCAGATAATAAACAACATATTTTAGATAGTTTAGAATCTGCTGAGAAAACTGCAGATATAGTGATTCTTACTGGAGGTCTGGGACCTACAAAAGATGATGTTACTAAGCATACCCTATGTGAATATTTTGACGATATCTTAGTAGAAGATAAAGCAGTTTTAGAACACATAGAAAATTTATTTAAGCATCATGTAAACAGACCTATATTACCTGCTAATAGATCTCAAGCTTTAGTGCCGAGCAAAGCTTCTGTTCTAAAAAACACCTATGGTACTGCTCCAGGAATGTGGATAACCTCTGGTGATACCGTTTTTATTTCTATGCCCGGTGTGCCTTTTGAAATGATGGCTATAATGACCGAAGAAATTATACCGCGTATTCAAAGAGAGTTTAACAGACCATTTATCGTTCATCGTACGTTACAAACGTACGGGGTGGGTGAGAGTGAAATAGCAGCTATTATTGAAGATTGGGAAAATAATTTACCACCGTCAATTAAATTAGCATACTTACCAGCATTAGGCAAGGTGCGTTTAAGACTTTCTACAAAGGGAGCAGACAAGGCTATGCTGGATAAAGATCTCGATGATCAAATCGCATTATTAAACTTGCTTATAGGAGATATTATTGTGGGCTATGATGATGGTGAATCAATAGAGCACGTGGTAGGTAATTTGTTAGTTAAAAACGAAAAAACACTTGCGGTAGCCGAAAGTTGTACAGGAGGTCGTATTGCAGCTGCTATAACTGCGATTCCCGGTGTATCTTCTTACTTTAAAGGAGGAATGGTTACCTATGCAACGCATTCTAAAGTAGAGCTTTTAAAGATAGATCAAGCACTAATTGATAAGCATTCGGTTGTAAGTGGAGAAGTAGCAGAAGCTATGGCAGAAGCGGTTAGAAATTGGTATAAAGCAGACTTTGCAATTTCTACAACGGGAAATGCGGGACCTTCAAAAGGAGAATCTGATGCCGAAGTGGGTACAGTTTTTATAGGAATCGCTACACCAACCCATGTTTTTTCAGTAAAATATAATATGGGAAATCATCGGGAACGTGTGGTTTCAAAGACAGTTTACAAAGCATTTGAGCTTTTACAAAAAGAAATTTTAAAAAACTAGTGTTTAAAGTTGTTCAACTTGTTTAAGTTGTGTAAATTTGCACCCTGTTTTTCAGTAACACAATATAAAGTTTTAGAATCATGTCAAGAGTTTGTGAGCTTACGGGCAAAAAAGCAATGGTAGGGAATAATGTTTCTCACGCGATGAATAAGACCAAGCGTAAATTTGATGCCAATTTAATCAAAAAACGTTTTTACATCCCGGAAGAGGATAAGTGGGTAGTATTAAAAATCTCTACAGCCGCTCTTAAAAATATAAATAAGAAGGGTATTACCGCTGTGCTTAAAGAAGCGCGTGCAAAAGGCTTTCTTAAAAAGTAATAACGATATAACGACCAGCAATTATGGCAAAGAAAGGCAATAGAGTACAGGTAATATTAGAGTGCACAGAGCATAAAGCTTCCGGAAAGCCGGGAACTTCTCGTTATATTACTACTAAGAACAAAAAGAACACCCCAGATAGAATGGAATTGAAGAAATTCAACTCTATTTTGAATAAAATGACTGTTCACAAAGAAATAAAATAAGACATGGCAAAGAAATCAGTAGCAACATTACAGACAGGGTCAAAACGTTTGACTAAAGCCATTAAAATGGTGAAATCTCCTAAGACAGGTGCTTACACTTTCGTTGAAGCTGTTATGGCTCCAGAAGCTGTTGGTGAGTTTTTAGATAAAAAATAATATCTTTTACAGATATATAACAAGCCGTTACGCTATGCGTGACGGCTTTTTGTATTTTTCTTTTTTGAGGTTTCTAAATAGTCATAAAGGGAATACCTTTGCAGTGCTAACAAATGCATCCTGAATACGATGAGTTTTTTTAAAAAAATATTTTCTAAAGATAAAAAGGAAACTCTGGACAAAGGTCTGGAGAAAACAAATACAAATTTCCTAAGTAAATTAGGTAAAGCAGTTGCCGGTAAAAATAAGGTCGATGATGACGTTCTTGATAATCTGGAAGACGTTTTAGTCTCCAGTGATGTGGGTGTAGCTACAACCATTAAGATTATCAACCGTATTGAAGATCGCGTTTCTCGTGATAAATATCTAGGTACTGAGGAGTTAAATACTATTCTTCGAGAAGAAATTGCTGGTATTATGAGTGAAACTCATAGTGGAGAGGCAACAGACTTTACTGTACCTGCAAAAAAGCCTTACGTTATAATGGTCGTAGGAGTAAATGGAGTGGGTAAAACAACAACTATAGGTAAACTAGCGCATCAGTTTAAGAAGAAAGGGCTTAAGGTTGTTTTAGGTGCCGGTGATACTTTTAGAGCTGCTGCAATTGACCAACTTCAAATTTGGGCAGACCGAGTTGATGTTCCTATTGTTAAGCAACAAATGGGAAGTGATCCTGCTTCGGTTGCTTTTGATACAGTACAAAGCGCCGTTAAAATGAATGCCGATGTGGTAATCATAGACACTGCTGGTCGTTTACATAATAAAGTCAATTTGATGAATGAATTGACAAAAGTTAAACGGGTTATGCAAAAAGTTATTGATGATGCTCCAGATGAAGTATTATTAGTATTAGATGGTTCTACCGGACAAAATGCTTTTGAGCAGGCAAAGCAATTCACAGCAGCTACAGAAGTAACTGCGCTTGCAGTGACTAAATTAGACGGTACTGCAAAAGGAGGCGTTGTAATAGGAATAAGCGATCAGTTTCAAATTCCTGTAAAATATATTGGAGTAGGAGAAGGCATAGAAGATTTACAAGTCTTTAATAAAATTGAATTCGTAGATTCTTTCTTTAGAGTTTAAGTATACTGAATTTATAAAATTTAAAAAGGCATCCACATTTGTGAGATGCCTTTTTGTATTTTAGATGAAAATTGAACTTTATGAAACACTTTTTACTTTTCCTCTCATTCTGCTCCATCTTATCGTGCAAGGAACATTCAAATTCTGAAAGAACTGAATCTAATGATGTAGTAAAAGATTCTACTTTAAAAGAACGTGAATATTCGGTATTAGATTCTAAGATTTTAGATGTTGACCAACTTTGGGAACCTTTTAATCAAGATTTGGATCAATTTACCGATACGGATTATACACGTGTAAAAAACTTAGCTTTTGAAAAAACAATTCCTGAAATTCAAAACGCAATAGCTGAAGCAAAATTGACTTATGAGGATTTGGTTTTATTTTATTTGACCCGTATTAAGAAATACGACCGAAATAATGAGCTGTCTTTAAATTCTGTAATAGCATTAAATCCTAATGTAATTACCGAAGCTAAAAAGTTGGATTTAGCTAAAAAAGAAATAGACAGCTATTCGATCTATGGGATGCCTATACTTCTTAAAGATAATATTAATGCTTCAGGAATGCCCACGACTGCCGGAGCAGTAGCATTTGAAAATAATAATACAGAAGATGCCTTTATCACAAAGCAACTCAAAGCAAATGGAGCTTTGATATTAGGTAAAGCAAACTTAAGTGAGTGGGCCTATTTCTTTTGTAATGATTGCCCCAGTGGTTATTCGGCTATAGGCGGTCAAACTTTGAACCCTTACGGAAGAAAAATTCACGATACCGGCGGATCGAGTTCGGGAAGTGGAGTTTCTATGGCTGCAAACTTTGCTGTTGCTGCAGTAGGTTCAGAAACCAGTGGTTCTATACTATCGCCTTCAAGTTCAAATTCTATAGTGGGACTTAAGCCTACTATAGGTCTATTATCTAGGGGTGGAATCGTTCCTATTTCGAGTACACTCGACACTCCAGGACCTATGACACGATCTGTAGTTGACAATGCTATTTTACTCCAGGCAATGACGGGGCTAGATAGTGAAGATTCTAAAGCAGTTTCTCTAAAAGCTCCAAAAACCGATTATGTTTCCGCATTAAAAAACCTTAACCCTACTGAATATCTGAAAGGAATTCGTTTAGGATATTATAATAATTATAAAGATACATTATACGTTACTGCAGTACGTGAATTAAGAGAAGCGGGCGCAATATTAGTAGAATTAGAGCGTCCAGAAATTGATTTACCTCAGTTTTTAAGATTGTTGAATCTCGATATGCAAAAAGACCTTCCTGATTATATAACTAAATACGGCTCCAAAGAGCTGGCCCTTAAAGATCTTACTGAAATTACAGCATTTAATAAAGAAGACTCACTTATACGTATGCCTTACGGTCAAGGATTACTTTACGGTGTGCTTGCAGATTCTGCTTCTACGGAAGAGTTTGCTGCTATTAAAGACACTTTAGAACGCAACGGAAGACAATTTTTTGATGAACCTATTAGATCGAACAATCTTGATGCCGTATTGTCTATAAATAACTACATGGCAGGTTTTGCTGCTGTTGCAAAATATCCTGCGATAACCGTACCTATGGGGTATAAAGATACAAATGAGCCTATGGGACTTACTTTTATTGCGCCTACTTTATCTGAAGCAAAACTTTTGGAACTTGCGTATGCGTATGAGGTGATTTCTAAAAAGAGAAAGACTCCAGCTGATTTTGAAAATTAATTATTGTTTTCTGAAAACGTATTTTTTCCAAATCTAAGATTAAGGTAATTTAGGGCTATAAACCTTGAAATTGTGTTATCTTTGCGCCCCGAAATAAATAGCCTTATGCGTACTAAAACCCTAAAGAAGAACAAAATAAACGTAGTAACCCTTGGTTGCTCTAAGAATGTTTATGATAGTGAAGTGTTGATGGGACAATTGCGTGCTAATAATAAAGAGGTAGTACACGAAAAGGAGGGTAATGTTGTGGTTATCAATACGTGTGGGTTTATTGCGAATGCAAAAGAAGAATCTGTAAATACCATTTTAGAGTATGTTCAGAAAAAGGAGGATGGTATTGTAGACAAGGTTTTTGTTACAGGATGTCTTTCTGAGCGCTATAAGCCAGACTTACAAAAAGAGATTCCTAATGTAGATCAATATTTTGGAACTACAGAACTTCCAGGTCTGTTAAAAGCATTAGGAGCAGATTACAAGCACGAACTAATTGGAGAGCGTTTAACCACAACTCCAAAAAATTATGCATATTTAAAAATTGCCGAAGGTTGTGACAGACCGTGTTCCTTTTGCGCAATCCCGATAATGCGTGGAGGCCACAAAAGTACACCTATAGAAAACTTGGTAATTGAAGCTGAAAAGCTTGCAGCTAGCGGTATTAAAGAATTAATACTTATAGCTCAGGATCTTACCTACTACGGGTTAGATTTATACAAAGAACGCGCATTAGCAAAATTACTACGAGAACTCGTTAAAGTAGAAGGTATTGAGTGGATACGTCTACATTATGCATTCCCAACCGGTTTTCCGGAAGATGTACTTGACGTAATGAATGATGAACCTAAAGTTTGTAATTACATAGATATTCCTTTACAGCATATTTCGACCAAATTATTGAAATCTATGCGTCGTGGTACTACCTATGAAAAGACTAACGCGTTACTTAAAACCTTTAGAGAAAAAGTACCACAGATGACCATAAGAACTACGCTTATTGTAGGTTATCCTGGGGAAACGCAAGAAGATTTTGAACTGTTACGCGACTGGGTTAAAGAAATGCGTTTTGAACGTTTAGGTTGCTTTACGTACTCACACGAAGAAAATACACACGCGTATAATCTCGAAGATGATGTACCTGAAGAAGTAAAAATGGAGCGTGCGAATGAAATAATGGCCTTACAATCTCAAATTAGTTGGGAACTCAATCAACAAAAAATAGGGCAGGAGTTCCGTATCGTGGTAGATCGTAAAGAAGGAAATTACTTCGTGGGTCGTACCGAGTTTGATTCTCCAGATGTTGATAATGAGGTACTCATAGATGCTACAACTCATTATTTAAAGACAGGTGAATTCACTTGGGTTAAAATAACAGAGGCCGAAGATTTTGATTTGTATGCAGAGCCTATTGTTAAGCAATAGATATTCATTACTTTGACTCTGAAGATTTAGAGTTCAAAAATGAATGCATTCGGAAAAGTTACTCCTGACGGAATTTATAATCTAGCGGAAGCATAAAAGCAAACCTTTTTAAAGACATAACACCTCCTGTACTTAATGCGGAAGCCGGAGAATGATTTCCAAAAGCATCAATTACAAATGGAGCCTGAGCTTGTATGAATGATTGCTCTTCATTATTGTATAATATACTCAGTTTATCTACAGTAAGTTCTACATACATTGAAGAATTTTCTTTTTGCAGTTTAAAACGTGAATATGGAGCAATTTCAAAGCTTTTATAGTAAATTTTAAACCTATTCTCTGTTAATTGCTCTTGGGATAGGGAGCGTAAAAAGTGCAAAGTCGACCCCAAATAGGATTTTTGTCTATTTACTGTAAACTTTCTTTTGGTTTTTTTCTTTAACTCTTTAAAAAATGTAAAGCCTTCGGTGTATACTTGATGTACATAAGTAAAACCAGTTTCTAAACTTTTTTCATAGTTGACTTGAAAGTCTGTCAAGGTATAATTTACCAGATAACCTAAGTGTTTATTCTCTATAACTAAGGGAACATCTGCCCAGGCTGTAAGTTGTTTAGTCGATTTGCTGTAATGCAGTTTTAAATCATCTTCGTTTAAAATTTTACATTCCAATGCTTGCAGAGAATTTCCTAAGAATTCTTTTCTAAAAACATTTAGTTTTTTTTTACGTGACCAATCATCATTTTCAATATGTACAGCACTAAGTTCTTCTGTATTTTCTGTAAGATAAATAGGTGCTATTTGTCCGTTTGTATTTAAATAATTTGATACGTAAACCGGAGCGTAACCCAGCATACTTATTACTAACGAACTTTTAATTCCTTCTTGAATAGGTATGAAATAGGCACCAGAGCTATTTGTTATAGTTCCTAATGTGGTGCCATCAAAATATATAGAAACTGCTTCAAGCGCCGTTGAATCCCTGGCGCTATAGACTTGACCATTCAATGTTTTTTGTGCGAAACCCGATAGGAGCTAAGTAAAATCAGAAAGAAAAAAATACGCATAAAAATAAAAACTAATATTATAGTTATAAAACTACAATATTAGTTTTCAAAAAAGACTGAAAGTTGAATTATTTATTCAGAGCTTATTAATTAGTCTAGATTTTCATTTACTAGCTTAACTTCAATACCTAAATTCTGAACTTTCTTTAATTGTGTACTAGCATCTCCAACTATAACATAGACCAATTTAGATGGATCTGCGTATTTACAAGCCATTTGTCTCATTTCATCGGTTGTAGTATTCTTAATAGTCTGCTGATTTTTAATTATAAAATCTGGACTAAAACCAAGTGTGGCGATTTTATTGAGATAGTCAATTTTTGCCGATGAAGTTTCAAAATTTCGAGCATCGCTTTTCAGGAAATACCCTTTAGTCAACTCTAAATCTTGCTCGTCAAAATTATCTGCGTAATTTTGCATAATCTCACGTATTAGCTCTGTGCTCTCTGCTGTTACATTACTGCGCACTCCACTAGAAATCATAAAAGGCCCTGGTAAGGAACTACCGTCAAAACGCGATCTAACTCCATAAGTATATCCTTTAGTTTCACGAAGCATTTGCGTAAGATCACTGGCAAAACCACCACCTCCCAAACGATAATTCATCATTTGTGCCAGCAAATAGTCCGTATCAGTGGCAGAAAGAGCTACATATCCAAAACGTAACTGAGATTGTTTTGCTCCAGGAACATCTATAAAATAAATAATAGGATTGTTTATTTGATTTGTTGCTGAAGGTTTACTTATACTAATATTCTTTGATTTCCATTTTAAGTTAAGCGTTGTTAAAGCCCTAGTTATTTCTGATTGACTTAAATCTCCTACAACTTCTAAGGTAGTGATATTAGGAGCAAAAAGATTATAATATGATTTTACGTCTTCAATTGTGAGATCCTTTACAGATTGGATAGTTCCTAAGCGATTTTTGGCTAAAACGTGATCTTTACCATAAATAGCTTTAGCAAATGCAATATCTGCAATACTGCCAGGGTCGCCTTTCTGCTGTTCTAACCGAGTAAGAATATTTTTTTTCTCCAGAATAAATTCTGTAGAATCCCATCGTGGCTCTAATACAATTTCGGCAACGAGATTCATTGTTTTATCAAAATTGCGCGATAATGTTACTCCTTGAAGTATAGTATTTTCTTCTGATACGCGCACATTTATGGTAGTCCCCAAAAGTGCTAAGGCATCTTCTAATTCTGCAGGAGTTTTATGAAGCGTTCCTTTAGTAAGCAATGCGGCAGTTAGGTTTGCAACGCCTTCTTTCTTATCTGGTTCTGTTAATAATCCGCCTTGTATGGTGAATTGAAAATTTACGAGTGGTACTTCGTCACTTTGAATACCGTGAATCTTAAGTTCATTATCTAATTCTGCAGTCCAGACATCAGGAATTTTTAATATTGGGGCTTCGCCGTATTTCGGTTCTTCAGAGCGATCGAAAGAGGAATAGGACCGTTCATATTCAGAAGTTATTGATGGATCAAACTCATCTTCAGCACCATTTACAATCTGTTCTTCTTCTACTTCTGCGCGTTGTGCTCCTTCGAGCGCTGAAGCGATATCACCCTTAGGAATAAAGCTTGTGGTTACGTAATTTTTATCCTTAATATATTTATCGTAAACCGATTTTACATCGGCTATAGTAACAGCTTGAATTTGCTTTAAATCTGCATTAATATAGCCTGGATTTCCTGCGAATATTTGATACTGAGCCAACTGAAACCCTTTTCCTAAAACGCTACTAAGACTGCTGTAAAATTTAGTTTCTTGTGTTGCTTTAATGCGTTCAAGTTCTTCTTTAGAAATTCCATTTTCTTCAAATAACATGAATGCTTTATTAATTGCTTTATATACAGAATCCAGATCTACGCCTGCATTTGCACGCACACTTAAATTTATCTCCCCAGAAAGTTCTGATCCTCCGTATCGCATAGTGGGATTTGCAGCTAATTGCAAACTATCTATAAGAACCGTATTTAAAACCGCTTTTTTTCCATTTGATAAAAAGTTAGCTAAAACTTCTAACGCATAAGAGTCTTTAGTATATTCTGGAGCAGCAGGCCAAGTCATCGTTAATTGCGGAAGTCTGGCAAAATTATCTTCATAATATAAATTCTTGATGCTGGTAAGTTTTGGTACCCGTTTTTCAACTACAGGTATATCACTGCCTCGAGGAATTTCAGCAAAATATTTATTAATCCAATTTTTAGTTTCCTGTGTATCAAAATCACCTGCAATTGTCAAAGTAACATTATTAGGAACATACCAGCGGTTATAAAATTCCTTTACGTCAGAAAGGGTAGCATTTTGCAGATCTTCTAAAGATCCAATTACTTGCCAATTGTATGGATGATCCTTTGGATATAAATTTTTATGAATCACATAATTTTGATGACCATAAGGTCGGTTATCATAGCTTTGACGCTTTTCATTTTTAACCACTTGCTTTTCCTTCGCAAGTACAGGTTCTGTAACGGTATTAATAAAATAGCCTAATTTATCAGCTTCTGCCCAGATCATTTTTTCTAAGGCATCGCTAGGAACCGTTTGAAAATAATTTGTGCGGTCTCTGTTTGTAGAGCCATTTGCACCACTACCCCCTACACGAGCACTCATTTGGTCCAGTCCTCCTTTACCTAAATTTTCAGATTCTAGAAAAAGTAAATGTTCAAATAGATGTGCAAATCCCGTGCGTCCCTCTTTTTCTTTTGCTGAACCTACGTGTGCAGTCAGGGCCACAGCAACCACAGGATCTGAAGAGTCCTGGTGAAGGATCACGGTTAGACCATTATCTAAAGTATACGATTCATAATCAACTTGAAATTGATTTGATTCTTCCGGTTTAGTTATTTCGGTTTTATTTGAACCACATGAGGCAAGAACAAATACCGATAGGCTTAAGTGAATAAAGTGTTTTTTCATAAAATTAATCAAGTGCAGATTCTTCTCCAGGTATGTTTTTATTTTCTTTTTCATCTTCCAGTTGTTCCATTTCTTCAAAATATTCTTCTGGTTTCATAATTCGCATAGTCTTCTGGGCTACAATAGTATTTGCAAGCGTATAAACGTGATTGTCTTTATTACGCAGATGAAGAAAGAATAAAGTTATATTTTCTACTCTTCCAGCCATAGGAAAATCTTTATCTACAATTTCTACATAGTCACCAATTTTTAAAGGGTGGTTGAAAAATAGAATCAGACCTGATGTAATATTACTTAGCAAAGACCACTGAGCAAAAAATGCAACACCCAAAATTGTAACGACAGATCCAATACCTGCAATTACATCTGCACCCGATAAACCCCAAATAACTGCAAGGCAGAAACCGAGCACCACAAAAAACAGCGTGTTTAGAAGTTTGATCGTTATTTGTTTGCGAGTTATATCAAAATTGGCGCGTATATATCTACGCACGATAAGTTTAGATACAGCGTATCGTATGAGAATAAGAACTCCTAGAAGTATGAAACTCTCTAATATTTTAAGTTCTAAAGGTGCTAGTGTCAAATTATTTACGATAATTATTAGGATTATTTTTAAAAAGCGCATTTGCAAAAAAGAGTTTACCATTTTCCCAGAAAGCTCTAAATAGCGGATCATCTACCATATATGTAATTGTACCTCGGCCTAAAGGTTCTACACCAAAAATCAGGCTGTTTTTAAGTTTATTGAGTGCCTCATTACCTGCAAATCCAGATGTGCTTTGAGGATTATCATTTAGATATGCGACATTATAGCCTTCATCAAGTAGCGAATACGCATCATCACCTATTTTTAAGGAATAATAGGTGTTTTCATATCCAAAAGCTAAAGGATGTGTGGAATCTACATCTGTTTTAAAAATACTACCACTGATTAGGCTTTTTGAGCTGTCCATTTCTCGGTCTGCATAGGGTATTAATTTTGAGGTTATTGAGTCTTTACCTTTAGGGGATTCAAACTGTACCGTTTTTAAATTAAAATCTTCTGTATCTGCAAAGAGTTTTAGGGCACCGTCTACAGCAATTAAATTTCCGCCCGTATGTACCCAACTTTTTAATTGTGATAATGTGTTTTCTGAAAGTTTATAACGACCATTAGGCATAACTAAAACATCATAATCAGACCAGTTAACACGATCTGCTTCTGAAACAGCAATGGAAGTTATGGGGTATTCTAACTGCTGCTCAAAGAATTGCCAGGTAGCTCCGTAACTAAGAGAAGATGTCTGCTCTCCCGTAAAAACCGCAATTCTAGGTTTATTGATCAACTTTACATAAGGCGATCCAAAATCTGGTCCTGAAGAAGCGAAGCTTGTTGATGCTGGCGTGAGCGTTCGATTAAATTTATTTGCGATCTGTATCAATACGTCATCAAAATTTTCTAACGCATTATTATCACTTCGTGTTATTATCAAAGTTCCGGCGGAATACGTGATATCGTCAATAACAAATTCTCTTTCAGAAAAACGCACTTTAATTGCTGCTTGTAACAGAGCACTTAAAAACTTAGCATCTGTCATACTATTCCATTTTGATAAATATCCCGGAGCGGTTTTAGACAGAGTGTTTAGCATTGGCATTTTAGACTTAAAAGTGCCGCCAGTAGCGGGCTTAGTATTTGCAACAGCATTTAAGCCATACGCATAAGGTAAACTCCACGCAGTGATATCGTAAGTAAGTGGAGTAGATAGTGCTGCTTCTGGCTCAAATAAAACGTGCACTAATTTACCTTTTGGTTGATTTGTACTTATATTAATCGCCTCATCATAAGTAAGAGTTTCTTGTTTACCAGTTGTATAGTTGTAACCCGTAGATTTTCCAGATTCGGAAAAAGTATATTGAATACCGTGAACATCTAAAAGATCAATTAATGCCTGTAGGTGATCTTTCTCCCCACTTAATGTGAAGTTTTTGTATTTGACATTTGCAGCACTGAAGTATTTTGCAAACTCAGTATTTAGCTTTTCAATATTTGCTGAAGCCATCTCAACAGTAGAGATTCCGGTTGTAAAATGATGTGCAACTCTATCTACTAAGGTAAGAATGCTTCCATCAGATTTTTTAATCCCTAAACCAGCGCTTCCACCACCTGCTTGTTCATAAGTCATACCCATCGACCCAGTATAAGTTGGGTACGTATCTCCATAACTTGGATAAAGCAAGTCAAAGCGTTCTCTAGTAAAAAATAGCCATCCATTCTGGTCAAAATACTTGGCGTGATTTTTTCCTATTAAAGTTTGAAAATCTCTCTGAAAGGGTGTGATAATAGAATGAAATGGCTCTGCGGCAGGTGCAAAATAATAAGGTTCATTAATACCTTGCTCATGGAAATCTACATGAATATGAGGCATCCAACTATTATATACTTTTAATCTCTGGCGCGTTTCAACTTGTGTTGCCCAAGCCCAATCTCTATTTAAGTCGAATAAATAGTGATTCGCTCTACCTCCAGGCCAAGGCTCATTATGTTCTTCGGCATCGGGGTTTGTATCGTAGGGCGTAGCTTTTACTTTATTATACCAGTTTGCATAGCGATCTCTACCATCTGGATTAATACAAGGATCTATAATAACAACAGTGTTCTCTAACCATTCTTTTTTATTTGTGATAAGTTCGTATAGCGTTATCATAGAAGCCTCAGTACTACTGGCCTCGTTGCCGTGTACATTATAACTAAGCCATACAATTGCTTTATCGGGACTTGCAGAGCCAGATTCTACACCGGCATTTTTGAGTTGGTTTAAACGTATATTTTCAATATTATTTTGATTCTGTGGAGTTGTGACAATGGCATAGGTTAGTGGTCTGCGCTCATTTGTTTTTCCATACTCGGTATAGGTCACCCATTGAGAATTTTCTGCAACGTGCTTAAAATAAGCAACAACATCAGCATGTCTTGAGAATTGCGTGCCTATTTTATATCCGAGAAATTCTTCCGGAGATTTTATAGTTTGTGAAAATGATAAAGAGGTAATAAAAAAAGATAAAATGGCTAGTTTAATTCTCATAGGATTGCTGCGTTGTTAAGTAGTAAATCTACTAAAATTGATAGAAAGTCATATCTTCTAATTAACGTAACTTTAGCGGGCTAAACCCATTTATACGTTTAATTTTGCCTCGAAAATAATATTCAATGTCCAAACATTACCTTCCCTATAAAGAAACTGGTTATTTTTCAAAACTTATCTGTGATTATCTTGATGAAGATGAGGCTGTAAAGGGATTTTACTCCAATTTTCCCTCTTTAGAAAATTTTAAAGATCAATTAGAACGTAAACATTTTTCGCAAGAAAACAGATCTGTATTGGTATCTGCTTTAAAAGCTCAATACAAGAATACTGAAGTTGATGAGGCCGTGAATTCAGCTTTAAATTCATTATCAGAAAAGAATACATTCACTGTAACGACGGGTCACCAACTTAATCTTTTTACAGGACCTCTTTATTTTTTATATAAAATTATAAGCACCATTAAGTTAGCGGAAACGCTGAAAGAGGCATATCCAAAATCAAATTTTGTTCCTGTTTATTGGATGGCTACAGAAGATCACGATTTTGACGAAATCAATTACTTTAGAATACATGGGAAAAAAATACAATGGAATAGGGAGGATGTTCTTGATAATAATAAGGGAGCAGTTGGAGCATTTGACACATTTGGTTTAGAAGCTATTCTTGAACTTATTTGTGCAGAATTTGGCACGACACAAATTGCCAAAGACTTGTGCACACTTTTTGAAGATGCCTATATAAATCAGGATAATCTAGCCAACGCTACCCGTTTTTTAGCCAATTCCCTATTTGGTAAATATGGATTGGTCATTGTAGATGGAAACGATAAAGATTTAAAACGAGTTTTTACTCCATTTATTGAACAAGAGCTTGTAGATCAAATTGCCTATAAATACGTTACAGCACAAGCCGAAGAATTAGAAAATAAAGGGTATCCTGTTCAAGTCAATGCACGTGAGATCAATCTCTTTTATCTTTTACCTAATTCAAGAGAGCGTATTCTCGAGAAGGAAGGCCAGTTTTACATTAATAATACAGATCTAGTTTTTACTAAAGATGCGATTATAACAGAATTAAAGGAGCATCCAGAGCGCTTTAGTCCTAATGTTATCATGCGACCGCTATATCAAGAGGTTATTTTGCCAAACCTTGCTTACATAGGTGGTGGTGGTGAAATTGCTTATTGGTTAGAATTAAAGAGCTTTTTTGATAAAGTAAATGTCACTTTCCCAGTTTTAATGTTGCGTAATTCTGCATTATTAATCACCCAGAAGCAACATCAAAAGCTTAATAAATTAGATTTAAGTTTAGAGGAGATATTTTTAAAACAGAACGATTTAATCAACAGAAAGATTAGAAAAATCTCAAATATCGATGTTGATTTTTCTCAACAAAAGGAGCACTTGATACGTCAGTTTGAGGATTTATATAAGATTGCTTCAGAAACAGATGCATCTTTCTTAGGAGCAGTAAAAGCTCAGGAAGTTAAGCAATTAAAAGGCTTAGATAATTTAGAGAAGCGTTTATTAACCGCACAAAAGAAAAAATTAGGTGACCATATTCAGCGGTTTACTAGTATTCAGAATGAATTATTTCCTTCTCAAAATTTACAGGAACGTGTTATGAATTTTTCTGAATTTTATCTGGAGCACGGTGATAAGTTGATACCCGCATTATTTGAGGCACTTGATCCCTTAGATAACCGATTTACAGTAATTATCCTTTAATACGTTTTTTTCCTTCTATAGTTATAGGAGAGCCTTCCATACATTGTATACTATCAGGTTGCCGATGTGATAAGTCTTCAAAAGCGCTACCGTAAATACCTCCAAAATCAAAGAGGATCTCAGAATCAAGAATTTTATAGGATTTCCATATAGGATGAGTTACTTCATATTCCCAGGTGTTTAAGCTATCCTTTATGCTGTATCCCCAGAAGTGTTCTGTAATAAAACTTATAATACCACCGCTGGCATAAACCTCAGGTTTAGGAGCAGTCGTTACTTGTAATAACTGCCAACTATCCTCATAAAAAACACCATAACTGAAAAAATTTTCTTCGGAAGTTAGATCATGTTTATAATGCATTTTAAATACACTGTAATTCTCATTATAAAGGGTATTTGCAACCCAAGCGATTGCTGGCTTATTTACAATTTCTGAAATAAAAACGGTTCCTCTTTTCCATTTCTTACCATCAAAATGTTTCACATAGAAACGAAGATTTACTTCCTCAAAACGTTTGTGAAACGGTATTGATATACCTTTCAATTTTACATCATCAAATAGAAAACCTACCAGGCTTACATAGCATTTACCTTCGTAGAAATCTAATTCTGTATGTGCAGGTAAGTAAGGTTTGAGTATAGCAGGATCCACCGCATAATTGGCAAAGCATAATTTTTTCCAAGATGCGGTTAAAAAACTCATTTATCTTTTGAAGTATTTCATTGGCGGAACCAACATTCCAAAGCATTCACCATCACCTTTTCCTAAGTGTTTGTGATGCATTTTATGTGCTCGGCGTATGCCTTTTGCATACCAGTTGTTGGCATTTCTAAATAATTTAAACCGCTGATGAATAAAAATATCGTGAACCATAAAATAAGCAACCCCGTAAGCAAATATGCCTAAACCAATAGGTAAACCTATCCATACATTTTCATATTGCCATAGTAAAAAACAACCTATACTTACTAACGCATAAAAGATGAAAAAAAAGTCATTACGTTCCCACCAAGACCCGTGATCTTTATGGTGATGATCGCGATGCAAAGACCATAAAAAGCCGTGCATCACATACTTGTGTGTGAACCAGGCCATAAATTCCATTATTCCGAAGGTTAGTAAAAAAACAAATATCCAAAGAAGTGCTTGCATTTTAAATAAGGTTTAATCGGTATTTTACATAACTGCGAGCGAGCAGAGATGCTTTTACATAATTAGGAACACGTATACGTGCATTTTTAATTTCTAAAGAGGGTGTGCTCTTTAATTTACTCAAAAGTTTTCTATAATATCTATACGCGGTATAAACTCCAAATTTTGCCTCTACCGGAAGTTTACAGATTCCTGAAAGTCCTTTGGCGAAGTCTGCTTCGATGTCTGCTATAATTTGTTGTTTAGAAACTTCATCAAGCTCATTGAGATTTGTATTTGGAAAATAAGTTCGGCTTAACTCTTCATGATCTGCCTTAAGATCTCTAAGAAAATTTACCTTTTGAAATGCCGAACCTAAACTCATAGCAGATTCTTTAAGTTCGTCGTATTTCTCTCTATCTCCTTGCACAAAAACAGTAAGACACATCAAGCCCACAACATCTGCAGATCCATAGATGTAGTTCTTATATTCTTCTTCCGTGAGGTATTTGCTTTTACTTAAATCTAATCGCATACTGTTCATAAAAGAATCTACAAGATGCTTTTCTATCTGATAATCATGAAAAGTTTTTTGAAAAGAATTAAGAATAGGATTGAGACTAATTTTATCGGTTAGCGCAAATTCTAAATCGTCTTCAAATCTACTGAAGAGTGTTTGCTTATCGTAGTCGTGAAATGAGTCGACAATCTCATCGGCAAAGCGTACAAAGCCATATATATTATGAATATCCTTACGTATGCTGGGTGCAAGCATCCTTGTAGCCGTTGAAAACGATGTACTATACATTTTTGTTACTGTCTGCGAACAGGCCAATGAAACGTGGTCAAATATCTCTTTCATTCTTTTTCTTATTCTTTTTTTGTAATCAATCCTGCAACTAATTTACCTGAAATTAGAGATGGAGGTACTCCTGGTCCCGGTACAGTAAGTTGACCGGTAAAGTACAGATTTTCAACTTTTTTACTTTTTAATTTTGGTCGTAAAAAGGCAGTTTGTAATAATGTATTTGCCATACCATAGGCGTTACCTTTATAGGAATGATATTCTTCAATAAAATCGTTTACGCAGAAGGACTCTTTAAATATAATATTTTTTTTAACCTGTTGATTAGTCAAATGTTCTAAACGATCTATGATTTTATCAAAATATTTCGTTCGCAGTTCTGGCGTATCATGTAAGCCGGGAGCAAGTGGTATTAGGAAAAAGCCAGCCTCTTGTCCTTCCGGAGCCATTGAGCTATCTGTTATTGAAGGAAAATTAGCGTAAAACAAGGGTTCGTCCGGCCATTCGGGAACATCATATATATCACGCGCATGCTTTTCAAAATCTACATCAAAAAAGAGAGTATGATGATTTACATTTTTAATTTTTTTATCAAATCCTACATAGAATAATAAAGAGGATGGAGCAAATACTTTATTTTCCCAATACTGATCAGAATATTGTCTTAGATTCTTCGGAATTAAAGTTTCGGTATGATGATAATCTGCACCGCTCAGAACTACGTCAGCCTCTATATTTTTCCCGTTGGCAACAATACCTACAGCTTTGTTTCCTTCAGTTCTAATACGGCTAACTTCACTATTTATATTAAACTGAACACCTAATTCTTTAGCTAGATCAACCATTGCGCTTACAACTGAAAACATACCATTTTTAGGATGAAAAGTCCCTATCCCAAAATCTGCGTAATTCATAAAGCTATAAAATGCAGGAGTTTTTGTCGCTTTTGCACCTAAGAATAAAACCGGAAATTCTAAAATTTCAACAAGACGCTCATTTTTAAATGATTTACGTACTTCTTTACTAATTGTACTAAAGAAAGATCCAATTTTTTTTATGGTTGCCGGAGTGACCAATTCTAATGGTGACACGCCGGGTCTATACACTAGTTCTTTGATAGCAACGTCATAATTTTTACCAGCTTCATCTATAAATTCCTGTAATTTTGCGGCACTTCCCGGTTCGAGTTGCTCAAATGTTTGCTTTATTTTTTCTAATGTATCTTCAATAGTTATATAATCATTAACACCAAAGTATACACTATAAGCCGGCCCTAATTTCTCTAGTGAATAATAGTCTGAGGTTTTTTTGTCAAAATCTGCAAAAAAACGATCAAATACATCAGGCATCCAATACCAGGAAGGACCCATATCAAATGTAAAACCATCTCTCTTAAGTTGGCGCGCTCTGCCGCCTAGAGAACTATTTTTCTCAAAAATTGCTACAGAATTACCTTCTTTAGCAAGATAGCAAGCGGCAGCAAGAGATGAAAAACCTGAACCTAAAATGACGATTTTTTTTGACATATTTTATAGTTATAGAAGCTCCCTAAAAGCTGCTATAGATTTAATTAATTTTACATTTGATGGTAATTGATCTGTATCTGCATTTTGAACTAACCTACCTAAAAGAAATAGTGGAGCATCTTCATTCTCCAAATCTGTATTAAAATCTTGTGCAAATTTTGAAACTGATATTTCACTAGGTTTCACAGTTAAATACGAAACAAAACAGGCATTGGTTTGGTTATTCATCAAGTATTTCAAACTTTCTGTCGGAATACTTTGCCCCAGATAAATACATTTATATCCTTGGGAAACGATCTCATAATTTAAATACATTAAACCGAGATCGTGTATTTCATTTTCAGGAAGAAAAAGAATAAATGTTTTTGAGGTATTTATACTCTCAGTAGCATCTGTTCTTTCTATAAGTAAAAGTATTTTTTGCTTTATTAAATTACTTATAAAATGCTCGTGTGCAGGATTAACTACTCCGGCTTGCCATAAAAGACCAATTTCTTCTAACAGCGGAATAAAAATTTGAAAGAATATTTCTCTAAAGCTATATGTTTCTAAAAGACCATTGTACGTTTTCGTAAATAGCTTTTGATCAAAATTCATCATTGCTATTTTAAAGGAATTACGCGCATTGGCGTTGCAACCAAAATCACTACTCTCAACTATCGTCGCTACGAGATTGCCTATTTCTTTACTCGAATTTTCAGCGATCTTAGAAATTTTATAATCGTGATCGAGTAAGAATGCAACGTTGAGTAACTTGGTTAAATCTGATAAGGAGTAGTATCTGATATTTGTTGCAGATCGCTCTGGTTTCAGTAAATTATATCTACGTTCCCATATACGTATTGTATGCGCTTTAATACCACCCAGGCACTCTAAGTCTTTGATGCTAAATGATGTTTTTATAGCGTTCATGTATGGATTTGCTCGTTGTAGCTAAGCAAATGTACAGTTTTGTTTAAAAGAAATCTGATTTTATTAGACAAAGGCGGGATTTTAGCATTCTCTTAAGAAACAGTGTTATGTCTAATGAAATACAGGTTTATATTTTAAAGGTAATACCGTCTTCAATGTTTCGATCGTATTTTTCTTTATCAAACTGGTAGAGAAATGATCCTTTCCTTGATGATGTCATATCTTTCTCTTCTAGCTTAACTAGAATATCTAGGCCATTCACTTTATTTATAAAATTACGTTTGTCTAACTTCTCGTTTAAAATAGACTCATAAAGTTTTTGAAGTTGGCGCATGGTAAATTTTTCAGGAAGAAGTTCAAAGCCTATAGGTTTTGATATGGCTCTGCGACGCAATCTCAATATGGCCTTTTGTACCATTTGATTATGGTCAAATATGAGGGAAGGGGCTTCTTCTATACTGAACCATTTAGCAGAATACTGTTCAATGAGTTTCTCATCATGATCTTCAATATTAATTAAAGCAAAATAAGCTACCGAAAGTGTACGCTCTGCAGGATCCCGGTCAATTTTACTGAAATTGTAAAGTTGCTCCATATAAATTTCATCAAAACCTGTGAGATGATGCAAAATACGATTTGCTGCATCATCCAAAGTCTCAGTTTTTTTTAGGAAACCGCCTATAAGAGACCACTTTCCTTTTTCTGGTTCAAAATCCCTCTTAATCAAAAGAATCTTTAAATCCTCTTGATCAAATCCAAAAATGATACAATCTACCGCAAGAAGCACTTTGTCCTCGGCATTGTAATTATTTAGCATGGCAATACAATTTTTAAAAAGCGAATTTATAGAATATACCCGAGGAAAGCTCTAAATATAAATGTTAATAACACAATTATGCCAATAGATATCGTCTTCATAATCGTACACAAGTATAAAATAAAAGTTTTTAAAATATATTTTTTTAATTCTGAGATGATTGTATACATTTGGAAATGTAGAACAAACACTTATAATTAAATTATCGATAACAGCAAATGCGTTATCAGATAGCTCATGAACGTGCACTAGAATTTGCTATCGAAGGGTTTCGTATACATGATATTATAAGATGGAGTTGGTTGTATGATTCAGCAAAGCTATCTGAATTGCAAAATCACGATGGAGATTTTAATTCTTGGACTGCGGGCAAAAAATATTTACCGATTCCGCAGACTGAATTAGACGTTAATCCAAATCTATTGCCAAATTCAGCGAATTAAATGGTTCAAATAAAAATATAGATTTAAGAATTTTAGACAGAAAATTTGCCTGTATAATAAATCATATCTCTGTATATAATTTCTCTGAATCTCCACTGTTATCTAAGATAATTGGGGAACTTTTAAAATGTTCCCCAAAATCTCATTTTTAATAACCTTTAAATTAATGTTCTGTAGAGTGGAATATTAATTCAAACATCAAATTATTTACAGATGATAAACAAATTACAAATTATAGGTGTTTTCATAGTTACGTTTTGCTGCTTCTCACTTCTAAATGCTCAAGATGCATCAATTATCTTAAAACCTTCACAAGACGCGCCAACTATAAGTAAACATATTTATGGACATTTTGCAGAACATTTAGGACGTTCTATTTATGATGGCTTTTTTGTAGGGAAGGATAGCCCTATTCCAAATACAGATGGTGTACGTAACGATTTGATTGATGCTTTAAAAGCAATCAAAATTCCTAACCTGCGCTGGCCTGGAGGTTGTTTTGCCGATACGTATCATTGGAAAGATGGTATTGGTCCTCTAGAAGATCGTCCTGCGATCGTAAATACTTGGTGGGGTGGAGTGACTGAAGATAATAGTTTTGGTACACACAACTTTCTAAACCTTTGTGAAGCGTTAGATACCGAGCCGTATTTAGCAGGAAATATAGGTAGCGGTACCGTAAAGGAATTTGCAGATTGGCTGCAATATGTGAATCACGATGGTACCAGCCCGATGGCCGACTTACGTAAGGAAAACGGCCGCGAGAAATCTTGGGGCGTAACGTACTGGGGCGTAGGAAACGAAATGTGGGGCTGCGGAGGAAATATGGAGCCGGAGTTCTACGCTAATTTATATCGCCAGTATGCCACATTCATGGGTAGCTGGAATAATAAAGACGGTTTATACCGAATTGCTTCGGGAGCAAATAGCGCAGATTATAATTGGACCGAAGTGTTGATGAAAAACATTCCTAAAAACTTAATCGACGGGGTAGCGCTGCACCATTATTCTGTGATCGATTGGGGAGCAAAAGGACCTGATGTTACGTTCTCTGAAGAGCAATATTTTACAACGATGAAGTCATCCTTATTTATGGACGAGCTCATCACCAAACACGTTGCGATTATGGATAAATATGACAAGGACAAAGAAGTTGATCTTGTTGTTGACGAGTGGGGTGGATGGTACGAAGTACAAGAAGGTACCAACCCGGGGTTTTTATATCAGCAAAATACAATGCGTGATGCGATAATCGCGGGGACTACATTGAATATTTTTCAAAACCATAGTGATCGTGTAAAAATGGCAAACTTGGCGCAAACCGTTAATGTTTTGCAGGCAGTTGCACTTACAAAAGGGGAGCAAATGATCTTAACGCCTACATACCACATTTTAAAAATGTATATGGTGCACCAAGATGCTCAATTGATTCCTATAGTTTTAGATACGCCAGATTATATACTAAACGGAGACAAGCTTCCTGCAATTTCTGCATCGGCTTCAAAAGATGCTGACGGTAAAACGCATATTTCTCTAGTAAATATCGATGCGCATAAGGAAAATATCGTGAGCATCGATTTAAGCGAATTGAACATCAAAGATTTTTCTGCTGAAATCTTAGCTTCAGAAAAACTTCAAGATCACAATTCTTTTGAAGATCCTGAGCATATCATGCCTGAAGGATTTAAAGATTTTAAATTCAAGAAAGGTGTCTTGGAAGTGACGTTGCCGGCATTTTCGGTAGTGGTCTTAGAAGGCAAATAAACCCATTGCTATGAAAAGAAATAAAAGAATTATAAAGGTTTTACATAAAGGTCTTTTAATTTTTTTGTTCACAATGGCAACTTCTTGCTCTTCAGATTCACCGGTGAGAGAAAGGGGTGAAGCGCCTGCAACATCAATGACTCCTAAAGAACCGGAGGAGTCTGTCGCAGCTAAAGTATATACACTAGACAATGTTGCCGGTAACAGCAATACTAACCATCAGTCGATTAATGAATTTAAAGACAAATGGTACTTCGTTTATCATAACGGAAGCATTCCTACTCACGGTAGCAGTTTTCACCGTTCGGTTTGTGTAGATCGTTTATACTACAACGAAGACGGCACGATCAAACCTATCGTAATGACTTCAGAAGGAATTCAACCAGAAAACTAAACTATGAAAACGCTTTTTACCTTTTTTAGTCTTTTAGTGTTCAATAGCCTTCTCGCACAAGAAATCCGCGTTCACGATCCGGTTGCGATCAAGCAGGGCGATACCTATTATCTCTTTTGCACCGGAAGAGGAATTTCAGTATTCAGTTCGCCAGACTTGAAGAACTGGGAAAAAGAACCTCAAGTTTTTTCTGAAGAACCGGTTTGGGCAGATGATGTTTCGGCTGATTTTAATAATCATATTTGTGCTCCTGACATCACATTTCATAATGGAAAATACTATCTGTATTATTCAGTTTCTGCATTTGCAAAAAACACTTCAGCGATCGGGTTAACCATCAATACTACACTTGATGCAGATGATCCTAATTACAAATGGGAAGATCAGGGTATCGTAATTCAGTCGGTTCCAAATCGTGATTTATGGAATGCCATCGATCCCAATTTAGTATTTGACGATAACACCCCGTATTTAGCATATGGTTCCTTTTGGGATGGACTCAAAATGGTTAAGCTTTCAGACGATTTAATGTCAATTGCACAACCACAAGAATGGCATACGATCGCGCGCAGGGAACGCTCTTTTGATCTGGCAGATGCCAACCCTGGAGATGCAGCGCTAGAAGCGCCTTTTATCTTTAAAAAAGGAAATTTGTATTATCAGTTCTTGTCTTGGGATTTATGCTGTCGGGGCGAAAACAGTACTTATAAAGTAGTGGTTGGAAGATCTAAAAGTGCGACGGGGCCCTATGTAGATAAAGATGGTGTTGCCTTAAACAACGGCGGCGGTACGTTGATCATTGAAGGAAATGACAATTGGTATGGCGCGGGGCATAACAGCACCTACACTTTCGACGGAAAGAATTATATCATTTTTCACGCGTATGATGCTAATGATAATGGTGCGCCAAAATTAAAAATTGCTGAACTTCAGTGGGATGCTGAAGGTTGGCCAATCTTAAAAAACAATGTACTTGATTAAAATAAAATATATAGTTGTTAGCCTGTTTTTATTAAATGCTGTAGCTGAAGCGCAGGAGAAGGTTTCGCTTTTTCCGTTGAATGCGGTTTCGGTTGAATCCGGAGTCTTTAAAGAAGCGGCACTAACCGATTTTAAATACATACAAGCGCTGGATGTAGATCGACTACTCGCTCCGTTTTTACGTGAAGCTGGTCTTGATCCTAAAGCCGATTCCTATACTAACTGGGAAAATACCGGTCTTGACGGACATACTGCTGGACATTATATTTCGGCATTGTCGATGTATTATGCTTCTACCGGAGATCAAAAGGCTAAAGAGATGCTAGAGTATGCATTAGCGGAATTAGATCGCGTTCAAAAAGCAAATGGGAACGGTTACATTGGTGGCGTGCCGGGAAGCGATGCGCTTTGGGCAGAAATTAAAGCAGGAAAGATCAACGCAGGAAGTTTCAGTCTCAACGATAAGTGGGTGCCGCTGTATAACATCCATAAAACCTTCAACGGATTAAAGGATGCGTGGGTTCACGCAGAACTTCCGCAGGCAAAGCGTATGCTCATTGAGTTGACTGATTGGTTTTTGGATATTACTGCCGATCTAAACGAGGTGCAAATTCAAGATATGCTACACTCAGAACATGGCGGACTCAACGAAGTTTTTGCTGAGGTTTACGCGATTACAGATGATAAAAAATACCTGAAACTCGCCGAAGATTTTTCACAGCACGCCCTGTTAAAACCGCTAGCGGCAAATGAAGATATCTTAACCGGAATGCACGCCAATACGCAAATCCCTAAGTTTATTGGTTTTGAACGCATCAGTCAGTTAGAAGAGGCTAAAGCTTACCACGACGCGGCATCAAATTTCTTTGATAATGTTACAACGCAGCGTTCGATTAGCATCGGCGGGAACAGCGTGCGCGAGCATTTTAATCCAATAGATGATTTCTCGTCGGTGGTGAGCAGCGAGCAGGGGCCAGAAAGTTGCAACACTTACAATATGCTCAAGTTGAGTAAGCTCTTGTTTGAAGATACCGCAAATGAGAACTACATTGATTTTTACGAGCGTGGACTCTACAATCATATACTATCTTCTCAAAATCCTGAAGGTGGTTTCGTGTATTTCACACCCATTCGTCCCGGTCATTATCGCGTGTATTCGCAGCCGGAAACCAGTTTTTGGTGCTGTGTGGGTTCGGGGATGGAAAATCATACCAAGTACAACGAACTTATTTATGCCAAAAAAGAGGATAAACTTTATGTGAATTTGTTTATTCCTTCGGAAGTGAACTGGGAAGAGAAAAAAGCTAGGCTAACCCAAAAAACAAACTTTCCTGAGGAAGCATCAACTGAGCTGGTTTGGAACAGCAAAAAGAAAACCAAGGCAACTTTGATGTTGCGCTATCCAAAATGGGTAAATGCCGGTGAACTGAAGGTTTATGTAAATGATAAACTACAAAAAGTCATTGCTACTCCGGGTTCTTATATTCCCTTAGAGCGGAAGTGGAAAGATGGCGATCGCATTAAGATGGAATTACCGATGCATCTAAGTTTAGAAGAATTGCCTGATGATTCAGGCTATGTTTCTGTAAAATATGGTCCAATTGTTTTGGCTGCCGTAACCGGTGATGAAGATCAAGACGGACTTTTTGCTGACGATAGTCGTGGAGGTCACATCGCAGACGGTCCATTTTTACCTTTGACTGAAGCGCCGATGTTTCTTACAGAAAATGGAGCGAATCTTTTAAACGAGATTACACCAGTTGAAGGTAAGCCGTTGCACTTTGCTGCGCCTGATTTGTTTTATCCTGAATCTTATTCAGATTTGGTGCTTCAGCCATTTTATAAAATTCACGAGAAGCGTTATTCGATTTACTTTAAAAAGGAGACTACGGAAGGTTTAGCGAAGAAACAAAGAAAGCTCGAAGAGCAGCAAAAAGCCGAAGCCTATTTACGTAAGATCACATTAGATTTTGTGGCTCCGGGCGAACAACAACCGGAGTCTGACCACGGAATTTTATCTGAAAATTCAAATAATGGTTTAAATCAAAATAGACACTGGCGAGACGCTAAAGGCTGGTTCAGTTATGATTTACGTAATAAAAAAACCAAAGCTAAAACCTTACGCGTGACCTATTTCGGAAAAGACGCTGGTTGCAAGTTTATGATTATGATAAACGGGACAACAATTGCCGAACCGCATTTAAAAGAAACTCGTGGGAATGACTTTTTTGAAGTTGATTATACGATTCCCCAGGAACTTGCAGCAAGTAATGAAATTCTAACTGTACGCTTTGAAGCCGAAGAAGGATCCACCACGGCCGGAATTTACGGAGTACGCTTATTGAGCATTTCCGCAACTAAAAAATAAAAACGCATAAACACACGTATAAAATGATCACACAAACACTTAAAAAAGCAGGTCTTGCTGCTGTGCTAGCCGGTACTTTCTTGGCAGGTAATGCCCTTTTTGCACAGCAAGAATTAATGGTAGATATGAGCAAAACGATTGCACCCATACAACCTACGATGTACGGTGTTTTTTTTGAAGATATTAACTTTGCGGCCGATGGTGGTTTATATGCCGAGATGGTTAAAAACCGTTCATTTGAGTTTACGATCCCTATGATGGGATGGTCCCAGCCCAATAGTAATAGACACTCGTATAATAATGAATCGGGTTTTGCATTGCCTGTAAAATATTTTGAAGGAGAAGGAAATTTAAATTTCATCAAAGTTCAGGTTAAAAATGCAGAAGGCTATGAATTGCACAATGAAGGCTTCCGAGGTATGGGAATCAAAGCAGGAGACACCTATCGCTTTACTTTTGACGCCAAACTAATGGAAGGTGCAGTTTCAGCAATAAAAGCAGAACTTTTAGATGAAGAAGGAACGTCAATTGCTGAGGTTTCGGTGCCGGTTTCTGGTTCAGAATGGAAAAATTACAAAGCAGAATTCATTCCGAATAAAACTGTTATGAAAGGTTCTTTAAAACTAACCTTTGAAGGAACCGGAGAATTAGGGCTGGATATGGTTTCTTTATTTCCTACTGATACTTGGAATGGTCGCGAGAATGGTTTGCGTAAAGATCTTGTTCAATTATTGTATGATCTGGATCCCGGGTTTTTAAGATTTCCCGGCGGTTGTATTGTAGAAGGTCGAACGTTGGCGCGTCGCTACCAATGGAAAAAAACCGTAGGTCCTGTTGAAGAACGCCCAAGTTTAGTAAATCGGTGGAATACAGAGTTTGATCATCGATTAACACCAGATTATTACCAATCTTTCGGTTTAGGGTTTTTCGAATATTTTCAGCTTTCTGAAGATTTAGGCGCGGAGCCGCTTCCAATTTTAAGTTGTGGGATCGCTTGTCAATTCAATACTGGAGAATTAGTGCCGATGGATGAACTGGATCCTTATGTACAGGATGCGCTTGACTTGATCGAGTTTGCAAATGGAGATATCACAACACCTTGGGGTAAAGTACGTGCAGATATGGGACATCCTGAGCCTTTCAATATGAAATTTATTGGAGTTGGTAATGAGCAGTGGGGACCGGAGTATATTAAGCGATACAAAGTGTTCAATGAAGCCATTTCTGAAAAATATCCGGAGATTATAATTGTTTCAGGAAGTGGGCCTTTTCCTGACGGGGACTATTTTGAGTATGGTATGAAAGAATTGAAAGCCATTGGAGCAGAGATCATCGATGAGCATTACTACAGAAGTCCCGAGTGGTTTAAAGAAAATGCAACACGTTACGACAGCTACGATCGTAATGGACCAAAAATATTTGCAGGAGAGTATGCGGCCCAAAGTGTTGCTATTGCAAGTCCGGAAAATAAAAACAATTGGGATACCGCACTTGCTGAAGCTGCTTTTATGACTGGTTTAGAACGTAATGCTGAGGTGGTTCAACTTACGTCTTACGCGCCACTAATGGCACACGAAGACGGGTGGCAGTGGACACCAGATATGATCTGGTTCAACAATCTGGAATCGTACGGTACACCTAATTATTATGTACAGAAATTATATTCAACTAATAAAGGAACCGATCTGATTTCAGTAACTCAGGATGGAGAGACATTAGTAGGTCAACATGACCTCTATGCATCTGCAACTTTAGACTCTAAGACTGGTGAAGTTATTGTAAAGGTGGTGAATACATCTAGCGATGCTCAGGAGGTTTCTCTAAATTTTAAAGGAAAAAAAATCAAGGGTAACGGAAAGGTTGTGGTTCTTAAAGACGAGAATCTTTCACAAGAAAATTCTTTTGAATCACAAGATAAAATCTATCCGGTTTCTGAAGAAATTAAAGTAAAAGGCAATGTTGCGTCCTATAAGACAGCAGCCTATTCATTAAATATCATAAGAATACCCATTAAATAAATAGCCTTAAAATATATATAAAATATTAAGTGTCATTTTTACATTTTTAGATTAGATTATAGTAGATTTGTTAGGTAATATCATTTTAGTTTATGAAAGAATATGTAATAGGGCTGGACTACGGTTCAGATTCTGTAAGAGCAGTTCTCATTGATACATCAAATGGTCAGGAAATTGAAACAGAGGTAAGTTATTACAGACGTTGGAAAGAACGTCTATTTTGTGAGGCTTCAGAAAATCGTTTTCGCCAGCATCCATTAGATCACTTAGAGGGTTTGGAGCACACTATAAAGGCTGTAGTTTCTAGAAGTGGTGTTCCCGCTGCATCTATAAAAGGAATCTGTATAGATACTACAGGTTCATCACCTATTCCTGTAACTATAAAAGGTATTCCACTTTCACTTACCCAAGATTTTGAAAATAACCCTAACGCAATGATGGTCTTATGGAAAGATCATACCGCAATCGCTGAAGCCAATGAGATCAATCACTTGGCGCGTACTTGGGGTGGGGAAGACTTTACAAAATATGAAGGAGGAATATATTCTTCAGAATGGTTTTGGGCTAAAATTCTACACGTAGTTCGGGAAGATGAGCAGGTTAAGCAAGCTGCACATTCGTGGATGGAGCATTGTGATTGGATTACATACGCTCTGCTTGACAACGTAGCTCTAGAAGATTTTAAACGCAGTCGTTGTGCCGCCGGTCACAAAGCGATGTGGCACGAGAGCTGGAATGGACTTCCTCCTGAAGATTTTTTAGAAAAGCTAGATCCGTATTTGGCACAATTAAGAGACCGACTTTACGTCGAAACCTATACTTCAGACGAAGTAGCCGGTAAGTTGAGTGCTGCTTGGGCTGAGAAATTAGGCCTGACTACAGATACGGTTATAGCAGTTGGTACTTTTGATGCGCACGCAGGCGCGGTAGGAGCAAAAGTAGAAGAGCACACTTTGGTTCGTGTAATGGGTACATCTACCTGTGATATTAGTGTCTCTGCACCTGAGGTTACGGCAAATAAAACCGTGCGCGGTATTTGCGGTCAAGTAGACGGTTCGGTGATTCCGGGTCTTGTGGGACTTGAAGCGGGTCAGTCTGCCTTTGGAGATTTGCTCGCTTGGTTTAAAGACGTGCTGAGTTGGCCTTTGAATAATCTCGTGCTTTCTTCAGATATTCTTTCCGAAGAACAAAAAGAAAAATTGAAAGCTGAAATAGAATCAGATTTTATTAGAAAATTATCTGATGCTGCTGAGGCTATTCCGCATAATGAAGCGATCCCGGTCGCACTAGATTGGATCAACGGAAGACGTACTCCTGATGCAAATCAGGAACTGGAAGCTGCAATGACCAATTTGAATATGGGAACCCGTGCTCCGCATATTTTTAAAGCATTAGTAAATGCAATTTGTTTTGGTTCTAAAAAAATCTTAGACCGTTTTGAGGATGAAGGCATCGAGATCAAAACCGTTGTAGGTATTGGTGGTGTAGCGCGTAAGTCTAAATTTATTATGCAGTCACTGGCAAATACACTCAATGTACCTATCAAAGTTGCAGCTTCAGATCAAGCACCGGCTTTAGGAGCGGCTGTTTACGCTGCGGTAGCGGCAGGTATTTATCCTAATGTTATTGAAGCCAGCAAAACTTTGGGCAGTGATTATGAGGCAGAATATTTTCCGCAGGAAGAACATCTAGCTGAATATGCTGCGTTGATGCAACGCTATGAAGTTTTAAGTGACTTTGTTGAGAAACATATTATCAAACCGAAAAAGAACATCAAAGAACATGTATAAATCTTTAAAGGAAGAATGCTACGAAGCTAATATGGAGCTAGACGCTTTAGGTCTGGTTGTTTACACTTTTGGTAACGTAAGCGCGGTAGATCGTAAAAATGGCGTATTTGCAATCAAACCTAGCGGTGTGCCATACGAAACCCTAAAACCGGAAGATATTGTTATCGTTGATTATGATAACAACATTGTAGAAGGCGATAAGCGTCCTTCTTCAGATACAAAAACACACGCGTATTTATATAAGCATTGGGAAGATGTAGGCGGTATCGCACACACGCACGCGACCTATTCGGTAGCTTGGGCCCAGGCACAGATGGACATTCCTATTTTTGGAACCACACATGCCGATCATTTGACGGCAGATATACCCTGTGCGCCTCCTATGCACGATGACCTTATTGCTGGTAACTATGAGCACAATACGGGAATACAGATTTTAGATTGTTTTAAAGACAAAGGCTTAAATTATAAAGAAGTACATATGGTACTTTTGGGGAATCATGGTCCATTTGCATGGGGAGAAACAGCTGCAAAGGCGGTCTATAATAGTAAAGTTTTAGAAGAAGTAGCCCGTATGGCGCATTTAACACTTCAGATTAATCCCAGCGCCCCACGACTTAAAGAATCTTTAATCAAAAAGCATTATGAACGTAAACATGGTAAAGACGCGTACTATGGTCAGGGCTGTTAATTTATAAACTAATCAATTACCTTTTAATATTATGGGATTAATCACTTTTGCCGCATTCACACTTCTGGTAGCAATTATTTCGTATTTCGCCTCTCGCACCACAGATGAGACCACTTCTGACGGATATTTCTTGGGGGGGCGCAGTTTAACAGGACCTGTAATTGCAGGCTCACTGTTATTAACCAATCTATCGACTGAACAAATTATTGGTACAAATGGAGTAGGCTTTAGTGAAGGAATTCTTATCGCGGCTTATGAAATTGTGGCTGCTATAGCGATGGTATTTACGGCTTTTGTATTGCTTCCAAAATATTTAAAAGGAGGTATTTCCACGATTCCTCAATTTTTAGAGAAACGTTACGGAAAACTTACGAAAACGATTGTGTCCATTTTATTTTTAATGGCATATGCGATTTCAATGCTTCCAACAGTTTTATACTCTGGTGCTTTAGCTATTAACACTATGTTTGATATTCCAGAGCGCATAGGACTTGCTCCCGAATCTGCACTTTGGTTTACGGTTTGGGGAATAGGAATCATCGGATCTATCTATGCGATTTTTGGAGGGTTGAAAGCAGTTGCAGTTTCAGACTCTATAAATGCTGTAGGTCTTATAATAGGAGGATTATTGATTCCTATATTTGGTTTGATGGCTGTAGGTGATGGTAGCGTAATCGAAGGAATGAATGTTCTTACTACAAACCTTCCAGAAAAGTTTGATATTTTGGGAGGACCAGATTCTTCAGTGCCGTGGACGACTTTATTTACTGGAATGCTTATTGTGAACTTTTACTATTGGGGAACTAATCAAGCGATTATTCAGCGAGCATTAGGAGCAAAGAACCTTGCTGAAGGTCAAAAGGGTTTATGTCTTGCAGCAGTTATAAAAATTTTAGGTCCTATTATTGTGGTACTTCCAGGTATTATTGCCTTTCAATATTTTAATGGTGACCTTGCCAATGCCGATGAAGCATATCCAATGCTTGTAAAGGCTGTATTACCTACAGCATTTGTTGGTTTTTTTGCTGCTGTTTTGTTTGGTGCGATTTTAAGTTCTTTTAACTCTGCACTTAACTCATCAGTCACTTTATTTGGTCTTGATTTATACAAACAATATTTTAATAATAATGCATCAGAAAAGCAAGTGGTACGTGCCGGTAAAACTTTCGGTATTTTCCTTGCGATTTTTTCTATGGCAATCGCGCCCCTGTTATACGGAGTAGAGGGAGGTATTTTCAACTATTTACAAGAACTTAACGGCTCTTTTAGTGTGCCTATTCTTGCCATAATCTTAGTAGGCTATTTTTCTAAGCGTGTTTCAGGCAAAGCGGCAAACATCGCAATAGTTTTTGCTGTTGTAACTTATCTAATAACACTATACATCATTAAGCCTATTATTACTGGTAATGCGGTTGCTGCGGCAGAAGTAGGAGGCGTAACCGATGCTTCAGAACTCGTACAAATAGCAAAAGAAGCCTTTCCAAGTTTCTTGCATATTATGGGAATTATTTTCGGACTAGTATTAATCATTTTATTTAGCGTTAGTAAGTTCTTCCCTCGGGAGACCAACTATACGGAAGAATACACCCGTCAGGTAGATATCACACCTTGGAAACATCTGAAACCGGCTGGAGTATTTATTTGTATCGCTGTAGTTGCGATCTATACGTATTTCTCTTAAACATTATAATTAACATAATTGATTACAAGATTCTATGAATTACAACATTGACCAATACGAGGTTTGGTTTGTTACAGGAACCCAACATTTATATGGCGAAGAAACACTTAAACAAGTTGCTACCCATTCGCAGGAAATTACTAATAGGCTTAACGATTCTTCGGCTATTCCCGTTAATATCGTCTATAAAGATCTAGTAAAGACCCCTAATGAGATTGCAGATTTATGTCTGCAAGCTAACAGCACTAAAAATTGCATCGGTTTAATATTATGGATGCATACATTTTCACCAGCGAAAATGTGGATTAAAGGTTTAAATATTCTTCAAAAACCTATCTGCCATTTACACACACAATTTAATGCGGAGATTCCTTGGGGCGAGATTGATATGGATTTTATGAATTTAAATCAATCTGCCCACGGTGATCGTGAATTTGGTTTTATGATGTCTCGTATGCGTAAGAAACGAAAAGTAATTGTAGGACATTGGGGCGATAAACGCGTACAGAACAAACTTGGGGTATTTACACGCGTTGCTTTGGGGTGGAATGAATTTCAAAATCTTAAAGTAGCTCGTATAGGTGATAATATGCGAGAGGTTGCAGTAACAGAAGGCGATAAAGTAGAAGCACAAATGCGTTTTGGATTTACAGTAAATGGTTTTGATTCATCTGATATTGTCAATAAGATCAAAGAGATCAAACAGGAAGATCTGGATGCTTTATTGAAAACATATGAAACCGAATATGTGCTTAATGATTCTATAAAAGAAGGTGGAGCAAAACGCCAGTCTCTAATAGATGCTGCAAAAATTGAATTAGGCTTAAGAGCCTTTTTAGAGGAAGGTGGTTTTGGCGCATTTACAGATACCTTTGAAAATCTTGGTGAACTCAAACAATTACCAGGAATCGCAACGCAACGCCTTATGGCTGATGGTTACGGTTTTGGTGGAGAAGGTGACTGGAAGACGGCAGCTTTGACCCGTGCTATGAAAGTTATGGCCATTGGTCTTGAAGGTGGAACTTCATTTATGGAAGACTATACTTATCATTTCACACCACAAGGCTCTTACGTTTTAGGTTCACATATGCTTGAAATTTGTCCGTCTATTGCAGATGCTATACCTAAATGTGAAGTACATCCACTAGGAATTGGCGGTAAAGAAGATCCGGCACGTTTGGTGTTTAACTCACCTGCAGGTCCGGCGATCAATGCTTCTTTAGTTGATATGGGTAATCGTTTTCGTTTAATCGTTAATGAAGTAGAAGCTATTAAGCCTGAAGCAGATTTGCCTAATCTTCCTGTCGCACGTGTACTATGGGATTGTAAACCCAGTCTTGATATCGCGGCGACCAGCTGGATTCTTGCAGGAGGGGCACACCATACGGTTTATAGTCAGGCAGTAACAACAGAGTTTATGGAAGATTTTGCAGACATCGCAGGTATCGAATTGCTTGTGATCGACGATCAAACCCGAGTGCGTGATTTTAAGGATACGATAAATGCTAATGAGGCCTATTATCATATCTTTCAGCATCGTATGTAGTTTTAAATAATCGAATTATGAAATTAAATAGAAATTTTTTAGTTGTTCCTGTTTTATTAGGGATGGCCTTTTCACTGGTGAATTGTAAAAATAAGCCTAAGAAAGAAGAAACCGTAGTTTTGAAAGAAATGACTCAAGCGACTATAACCAAATCTGACTTTGGGATGACTTCAGATAGCATTGCAGTTGAAAAATACAGTCTTGTAAATGCAAATGGGATGGAAGTTAATATTATCACTTATGGTGGTATTATTACCAGTTTAAAAGTTCCCAGTCAAGACAGCATCTTTAAGGATGTAGTTTTGGGACATGATAGTCTAGAAGAATATACATCGGGTAACCCACCATTTTTTGGAGCCGTGATTGGTCGTTATGGAAACCGAATTGCAAAAGGTCAATTTTCTATTGATGGAGAGGAATATCAATTACCTACTAACGATGGTCCTAACAGTCTTCATGGAGGAAAGGGCTTTGATAAAATAGTCTGGGCAGCTGAGGAGTTCGAAGATGGTGAGAATGTAGGTGTAAAGTTAACCTATACCAGTCCTGATGGTGATCAGGGTTATCCCGGTAATTTAGAAACAATGGTGACTTATACGCTACTAGCTGACAATACGCTTAAGGTTGATTATGAGGCATCAACAGATAAGCCTACTGTAGTAAACCTCACGCAACATACTTATTTTAATCTTTCTGGTGATTTTGACAACACTATATTGGATACGGAAGTAATGCTGAATGCAGATCAATTTTTACCGGTGAATGAGACTTTAATTCCAACTGGAGAGTTACGTTCTGTTGAAGGTACACCTTTTGATTTTCGTGAAGCGAAACCAATAGGAGCAGAAATTGATGCTGAGAACGATCAGCTTAAAAAAGGACAGGGTTATGATCATTGTTGGATTCTAAATGACGAGAATGGCGCTATGCATTTAGCAGCTACCGCATATGACCCAAGTAGCGGAAGATTTCTGGAAGTGATGACGACAGAGCCTGCAATTCAGTTTTATACAGGGAACTTTCTAGACGGAACTCTAACTCAGAAAGGAGGAGAAGGTACCTATGCGTTGAGAAGTGGATTTTGTTTAGAAACGCAGCATTATCCGGATTCACCTAATCAACCAGAATTTCCTTCAACACTGTTAAAACCAGGAGAAACGTATAGAACCACTACCAGCTTTAAATTTTCAGTAAGATAAAGTTGATTTTAGTGCTTGTTTAGATAAAAGCCCAATGTAAAATACATTGGGCTTTTTGTTGATTTAAGTTTGTTGCTTCCTATTTTGCTTACACAACTTAATAATCTGTTCGATACACTTTTGTCTAGTTGTTTCTCTTATGCTTTGATTAAGCCATTACAGATAACTTTTACGATAGCCAAGGACAAAATTCTCTAAGATTGCTGTTGAAATAGCTTGTAGATCGTCAGGAACACTTCCGTTTTCTACATCATCCAGAGTGCTCAATGAACCTTTTCTTTTGCGGTTTAAATAGAATTTATAAACAGTATCATGAATTAATCCTCCTTGATCAAAATGATTAATATAGGGTTTATTAACGGCGCTCCGGACGCTTTTCATATGGTTGGTAGCAGTACTTTTTGCGACTATATTTATCTAATTTTCAAATCTTATAGTCAATATAAAAATATCAACTTGCACCGCTTCTTCCCCGCGCATATATTGGATACATCAGAAGATGCTTTATAAAAACGAGCTATTTTCTATCTATATAATTTTATGAAGACAAGCGCACGATTCGTCAGCATTTTTTTAATAGAGTAGTGGGCGTTTATATTTTATCACTTTTACTTGATTTCTTTAGATTCTATATAAAAATCACGGTCTATTTCAAAGTCAGATATAGATGCATCAAATGATTGAGTTTTCCATTCTGCAGTTGGGTAGATCCATTCGGTTGTTTGATTAACATTTACTTGAACAGGCATATCAAAATCTTCAACAATGTCTGTATAACGGAATTTCAACGTGCTTCCATCGATTACATATTCTAACTTAGGAATCATCGTGGTACGTAGATATTGTTCCCAAAACTGGGATAAGTCAATATTACTTTTTTTACTTATGAAATTTTCAACCTGCGAAGTAGTAACGGTTTGATGATAAAATTCGGTATTCAAACATCTTAATATTTCACGCCATTTTTCATCGTCTTCAATGAGTTGTCTTAGGGTATGCAAAATGTTTGCTCCTTTAAAATACATATCACCACTACCTTCTTGATCTACACCATAAGTACCAATAATGGGGCGGTCATTACGTATTGAACCTCGCATACCAATTACATAATCTGATGAAGCTTCTTTACCGTAATAATAATCAACAAAAAGATTTTCTGAATAAGTGGTAAAACTTTCGTGAACCCACATATCTGCCACATCTTTATTTGTAATATTATTCGCAAACCACTCGTGGCCAGATTCGTGAATGATGATGTAATCAAACTTTAATCCCCAGCCACTACCAGATAAATCTCTTCCGAGGTAACCATTAGAATAGCCGTTTCCATAAGTTACATTGCTCTGATGTTCCATTCCTAAATAAGGTACTTCTACAAGCTTGTACCCATCTTCGTAAAATGGGTAGGGTCCAAACCAATGTTCAAAAGCTTCAAGCATTTGCGGAACTTGTTTGAATTGTTCTTTTGCTTTCTCAAGATTTTCTTTTAATACATAAAAATTAAGATCTAGAGTTCCTTTTTCACCCGTATAAGAATCAGAGAAGTGAGCATAATCTGCAATGTCTGCACTTATACCATAGCTATTAATTGGGTTTTTAACTGTCCAGTTGTACGTTGTAGTTTCTTCAGTTGAGGAAGAATCCACCAATTTACCATTACCGACTGCAACTAATCCTTTTGGGACAGTAATGTGAAAATCTAAGCCATCAACTTCGTCATAGGGAATATCTTTATTAGGCCACCACACAGAAGAACCAATTCCTTGATTTGCGTTTGCGGCAAAGGTTTTTCCGTTAGCATCTTCTTGCCAGGTCCAACCGCCATCCCACGGTAATCGTTTTCCTTCTACCGGACTACCTTCAAATTTCAGTACAAGTTCATTAAGCTTTCCTTTCTTCTGCTTTTTGTCAAGTTTTATAAAATAAGCAGCTCCTTCATTTCTAAAGGATAATTCTTTTCCATCCTGAACTGCTGCCAGCAATTTCATAGGCTCTTGCAAATCAATTTGAATAATTTGATACGGCTTTAGGACTTTGTAACTAACGTTATTGACTCCTGTAATAAATTTTAATTCTGGCTTAACTTGAATTGTTAAATCATAATGTATTGCATCCCACCATTCTCGTTCTGGCGTAATACTACCTTTTAAAATGTCTTCTCTTGAATATTGTGACGGTGCAATTTGGGCTTTGGCACAACTACTAATTAAGAGAAAAAGTATACAAATGGAAATGAAAAAATTAAGTTTTGCTTGCAGAATACAGTGGAAATGATAAGAAATACGAGACATTTAAAAAGCTAAATTAATGAAAGGTAATAGTTATTATAATTGAAAATCTATTTGCTGAATATAGAAAATTCCGGCGTTTACCACCGGAATTTTCACAATAAATTTATGTTTGGGTGTGTTCTATTCTTTATCTCATTATGGCATTTGGAAAAACTACTGGACTCTCGTGACCATTTGCACCTACAGCTGCAACGCCAAAGAAAGAGTTATCAATGACGATACCCTCCAGCGTTGTTTGTGTAACATCACCTACATATCGATTATGATCCCAGGTAGGTGAAGTAGTATCTCTCCAGTAAATTTTATAACCTACAGCGCCATCGACTTTGGCCCATTTCAGTTTTACATTTGCCTCTACAATACCACCTATCTCTACAGTTTGTGGAGCAGGAGGAGCCCAGGCAAGGCTGGCAAGGTTAATTGCATTTACAGCAGTAAGTTTAGCTGTATACGGAAAATTCACGTGTTCTACAGTATCACCATATTCAATTCCATTTTCTGTGCGGATATTCTGATGCTGTTGAGTATAATTTTCGTGGGCTTCCATAATACGAATACCTGCAAAACCTAAATCGTTGAATGGTCGATGGTGCCCACCTCTCCCAAAACGGTCAAGACGATAAATCATCATTGGGTTCATTTCTGGCATATAATTAGAAACAGTTTTATGCACATAGCGTGCTAATTGGCGAGAATTGCCATCTACCTCACCACCATAAAATCTACGTGCATTGCGCTGCTTTTCTGTCTCGTTTGCCGGTACGGGTTCTGAAAAAATTCTAAAATCGCGATTGCTTATTACTCCGTCTACACCTTCAATATTACCTATCATATCGTTGTTAAGAATACCTATTATCTCCCAGCCATTTTTCTTGGCATAGTCAGCTAAACCCTTACCACCAAACAGACCTTGTTCTTCTCCAGATAAACCTACATAAACAATACTGTTCTCAAATTTATATTTAGATAAGACACGAGCAGCCTCCATTGTTCCTGCCATTCCGCTGGCATTATCATTAGCACCTGGAGCATCGGTTTCAAAATCCATAGTATCACTAGCGCGAGAATCTATATCTCCACTCATAATGATAAATCGATTAGGATATTTTGTACCGCGTTGTATGGCAACAACATTTACTACATACGCCTCCTTAGGAATACGACTTCCCATATCTGGAGTAACTAGATCTTTCTGATAAAATACTTCAAGGCAAGAACCGCAATTTTTTGATGTTTTTTCAAAATCGTTTTTTATATAACGGCGCGCCGCACCTATACCACGAGTTTCACTTACTGTATCACTAAACGTATTACGCGTTCCAAAATCTGCCAGTGCACGTACATCTTTTTCAATGTTTGTGGCAGATACGGCATCAATAATTCCATAAATGCGTAAATCTGTTTCTGACGGAACATTAGTCTGCGCACTTAGCGATGTGATGCAAAATGCCAAAACAAGGGAATAAATGTATTTCATATAATTAATTGAATTTTAAATTAATCTTGAGCTGCAAACTTTTTAAGTAAATCACGTACACGTTCTGTGTCATCAACATAGAACTTTGCCGCAGTTTTCTGTAAGCCTACCTTAATAGTATAAGCTTCATCAGGTAAATCCTGGAACATATATTCATCTGTCCAGTCATCACCTATTGCAAACTGAAAGGTATAATCTTTTTCAAATATATGCTTGGTAACAGCTTTTCCTTTATGAATAGTGCTGTTTTTAATTTCGAGAACTTTGTTTCCGTCAAGGACCCCCAAGTCATTATTTGCTGACAGCTCCTTTAATACAGAAGATAATTCTCCTGCTCGTATTTCACCAAGATCTGGATCTGCATTGCGATAATGCCAAGCCAAAGAATAATTTTTTTCTTCAATAAAAGTACCTGCCGTGCGATCGACAAATTTTTCTAAAATAGGACGCACTGTATCCATCCAGTCATTTTTTAGATTTTCGGTAACTGCCCACTCGCCACCTATAGGTCTCTTCCAGACGCCATGCTCAGCGATTAGTGTGATTGGGATTTGTTGCCACCACGAACCTAAGGTATGACGGTCACGGCCACTTATGATTACAACTTCTGTATTTTCCTGCTTTTGAATAGTGTTTATTAATTCGAGTAATTCTTCATCGGGACTTGCATCTTCAGGATTATTTACAAAGGCTCTTAGTGTACCATCGTAATCTAAAAATAATATGCGCTTTTCAGAATTTTTATAAGCTTTTAGCATTTCACTTTCTTGCTTCTCTGTCATTTGAATCGCTTTTACAATGTCTGACTTGTGTTTTGTGTCTTGTAATGAGGTCATAAAATCATCTGCCCATTTTTCTACATTATATCTTCGTAATCTTTTTTGCAGAAATTTGTTGCGCTTAATTTGTTCTGCTTTTGGCATTTCAATGGCTTGCTTCAACGTATCAGCAATTTCCTCAAAGTTGTTTGGATTGATGATAAGTGCTTCACTCATTTCCTGAGCAGCACCTGCCATTTCACTTAAAATAAGAACACCAGTTTCATCTGTACGGGTCGCAATATATTCTTTGGCAACCAAGTTCATCCCATCACGAATGGGCGTTAAAAGAGCTATATCGCACGTGGTGTACAAGTCTATGAGGTTTTCAAAAGGCATAGATCTGTAGAAATACCAAATTGGCGTCCAGCTTACACTTGAGAACTTTCCGTTAATGCGGCCTACAAGCTCATCAATTTCTTTTTTCAGCAGCTGATATTGAGGAACATTAGAGCGAGAAGGTACGGCTAGCATAACGAGACGAACTTTCTCTTTGAACTCCGGGTATTTTTCAAGAAAATATTCATAAGCCCGCAATCTATTTGCAATTCCCTTACTATAATCAAGGCGATCTATAGATAGAATCATTTTTGCATCTGGAGTAGTATCAATATGAATATCCAGTCTTCTTTGTAATTCTGATTGATTTTTTGTCGCATCGTGTTTAGCTGCCGCCTTTGCAAATTTGTTATAATCGATACCCATAGGGTAGGAGTTTGCAGTAACAATGCGATCTTTTAAAGTGATCTCATTAAAACCAACCTCATGTCTTAAAATTCTGGATACCGAACTTAAAAAGTGACGTTGATAATCATACGTATGAAAACCTATTAAGTCTGACCCTAATAGACCTTTCAAGATCTCCTCTCTCCACGGAAGCGTGCGAAATACTTCATAAGAAGGAAAAGGAATATGTAAAAAGAAACCTATTTGAACGTCTGGTCTTTTCTTTTTTATTAGTGCCGGTAAAAGCATAAGTTGGTAATCGTGAACCCACACGGTATCACCTTCTTCGATATTATCAAGAACAACTTCAGCGTATTTTTCATTTACAGTAACATAACTCTGCCAACTTTCTTTTTCAAATTCCGTAAATTCCATAAAATAATGGAATAAAGGCCAGATAGTGCGGTTGGAGAAACCGTAATAGAATCCGTCTATATCTTCTTTTGTTAGAGATACGGGAATACATTGTTCTTTTATAGTCGCCTCAATAACATCATCGAGGAGATTTGCAGGTATTTCTTCTTCGGTTAGACCTGTCCAGCCTATCCAAACGCCATTACTGTCTTTATGAACAGATTTCATACCTGTCGCCAGACCACCTACACTAGGAGTTGCATGAACAGTTTTATTTTCAATTTGTAGTTGTAATGGAAGCCGATTTGAAATAATGATAGTTTTACTCATAAAATCAGGAGATAGCGGATTAAGTTTTTAGTAATGCTTAAATTTCGGAAAACAATAAGTTTTAGACCACGGGTTTAATAGAACTTTAGAATTTAAAATACTTTATGGATAATTTGAATTATGGAATCATAGGAAATTGTAGAAGTGCAGCACTCATATCTGATAAGGGATCAATAGATTGGTGTTGTTTGCCCATTTTTGACTCGCCCTCGGTCTTTGCAAAACTGCTCGATGAAGAAAAGGGAGGATTTCAAAGTTTTGAAGTTTCCGCAGATTATACAATTACTCAGAAATATATGTGGGATACAAATATTATACGCACCATGTTTGATAATGGCAATGATGCGTTTGAAGTTTTTGACTTTATGCCGCGTTATGAGAAACCAGACGGAAAGTTTTATGCACCGCCAGATATCATTCGTTTTGTGCGTCTTGTAAAGGGTAAGCCTTCATTTATCTGCAAATATGATCCTAAACTAGAATATGCCCGCAATAAGACGTTTACGGTTAATAAAGAGGATTATCTTGAAAGTTATACTGAAGAAGGAAAGTATGATTCCTTATACCTTTATACAGATTTAAATAAGGAAGACGTTCTACAAGGAAAAAAAATAGACCTTACTTCTAATATTTATATCCTGATCTCCTATCACGAGAAATTGATGGAACAATCTCTGGATCGAGCCTATTTAAAATTTCAGCGTACAAAAGTATATTGGATGAACTGGGCAGACAAAACCACTAAATACAGCCGATATCAAAAGGAAATTATGCGAAGTGCTTTAACCTTAAAAGCACTCACTTATGAAAAATCTGGAGCAGTACTTGCCGCAGCAACTACCTCTTTGCCAGAAACCATAGGAGAAGTACGTAACTGGGATTATAGATTTTGTTGGGTACGTGATGCCTCTATGGTAATACGGGTTATATCAAGTTTAGGACATACTAAATCTGCACGTAAATTTCTTCAGTTTATAATTGACACATTACCAGATAAAGATGAGAAGATGCAAATTATGTATGGTATTAATGGTGAGAAAACATTAACCGAAGAAACTTTAGATCATCTTTCTGGCTATAAAAACTCATCACCTGTACGTATAGGTAATGCGGCTTATATACAGAGACAAAATGATATTTATGGTATTTTAATGGAAGTGATCTACCAGCAATTTCTTCAGTTTGAAACTACACTTGATAATAGCGAAGAACTGTGGATGGTAATTTTAGGTATTGTGAAAATCGTCAAACAACACTGGAAAGAAGCCGATAAAGGTATTTGGGAATTGCGCACAGAAGATAGACACTTTACCTTTTCAAAATTACTTTGTTGGGTAGCAATCGACCGCGCAATAAAAATTGCGTGTGTTTTAGAACGCGGCAATCTGGGTGAATGGGAAGAATTACGTAAAGAGATTCACGATGATATTTGTAGGAACGCGTGGAGTGAAGAGAAGCAAGCTTACACCCAATCATATGGTTCAAAAGATTTAGATGCTTCCACCTTGCTTATGGAGCAATATGGATTTCTAGATGCAAAAGATCCGCGATATATATCAACTGTTCAAGCCACAGAACGTGAATTGTGCAAAGATGGTTTAATGTATCGCTATAGAAATAATGACGATTTTGGAGAGCCTAATTCGTCGTTTACAATATGTACTTTTTGGCTAATTGATAGTTTGTATAAAATAGGAGAGGAAGAAAAGGCGATTAAGTATTTTGACCAATTATTATCGTATAGTAATCATCTTGGACTCTTTAGTGAAGATATAGACTTCAAAACAAAACGTCTTTTAGGTAATTTTCCGCAGGCATATTCACATCTGGCTCTTATTGAAACAGCTGCTAATTTCTCTAAGAATAGCACAAAAGAAGATCGTTTTAAACCTATAGTTTATTAATGTTCAAACCAAAAAAAAACCGGTCTTAAGACCGGTTTTTTTTTTAATAGCGTGCCTGCATAATACGTTTCATACTTACATCTTCATAATTACGTTTGACAAAGGCGAGAGCGGTTTTTACAATTTGTCCCATAGATTGTGCGCGTCTAAATTTCATATCCATCGTATACTCATAAAGTTGACCACGTAAGTTGTGTAGATTTTCTTCACTAGATATGGTATCCTGGCTCATACATTTAAGTAACCTCCTCAATCTGTTTTTTGAAGTTATAATTCGTTTGGCAAGTACAGCACGTTCTTCTTCTCGATATTGCTCTATAGATTTATCTCTAAGTCTACTAGAAACAAGCTCAACCATTTTAAAATTCTCCTTAAAAATATGCGGTTTGTATACTTTGTAATTCCCTTCAAAGCATTGCTGGTCAAAGTCAATAGCTCTTATTTTATATTTAATATGATCAAAATCGTGGGTAGGAATTACTACATAATTATAGGAACGCATATCTCCCAGAAGTAATATCATACAACGCTCATTAAATTTCACAAATTCCTTTGCTAATTGCGCTTTGCCTACGTCATCACATTTATCCAAATATTCTGATATAAAGACATCGCCGGGAATACCTACAATATGCTCCTCAATCAATGTGTCTTTATAAACCAGGAAGTTAATACGGTTAGGAGATAAAATATGCTCGAGATCTAGCCCATACACACGACTGGCATCTGCTTTTTTTACATAAAAATACGTGTAGTTGTCATTGTAAATATTATTGATTTTTATTCTGAAAGGTTTTGAATTGCCAAAAGTGCAGTAGTCAATTGCCGCAACTTTTAAAAACGGAAGCATACTTTCACTACCATCGGAATGCAATATAGTATAGACCTTCTTTAAACTCTCTTCTAACTCTACACGTTCAAATTCTGAGTAATAAACGCTTATCCACAGCGTATCATTATCGTTTTTATCATAGATATTTATTCCGCCAGAGAACCGAAGTAGGTCTTCATAAAATACCGGTATTTTGATTTCCCTATTATATTTAGTCAAATACTCTTTTAGAGTATCATTAATAGGGTAAGTGGGTTTTTTACGTGACATCAATTTGTCTTCCATAACTAAGAGGGATTTTTACAAAGGTACTAAGAGCTGTAACAAAACAAGTATAAGATCGTCTTGTTAAAGAACGCTAATCTTAAAATTACGCTTTTGGATACAATTCTTACCCTTAAAAATCTCACCAAGCATTACGGAAAAGTAAAAGCTGTAAATGATCTGAGTTTTACCATTGAAAAAGGAAACGTCTACGGAATTTTAGGACCTAATGGTAGTGGTAAGTCCACAACCTTAGGTATGGTTCTCAATGTAGTTAATGCGACTTCCGGAGATTTTAAATGGTTTGATGGAAGCGATACCACACATAACGCACTTAAAAAGGTAGGAGCAATAATTGAGCGACCTAACTTTTATCCCTATATGACTGCAGCCCAAAATCTAAAGTTGGTTTGTACGATTAAAGATGTGGATCCAAAAAAAATAGAGGAGAAATTAGAGGTTGTTCATCTTCTTGATAGAAAAGATAGTAAGTTCAGTACATTCTCTTTAGGAATGAAGCAGCGATTAGCGATCGCGTCTGCCTTATTAAATGATCCCGAAATATTAATTCTTGATGAACCTACTAATGGTTTAGATCCGCAGGGAATTCATCAAATACGGGAAATTATAAAAAATATAGCCTCTGGCGGAACCACCATTCTATTAGCATCGCATTTGCTCGATGAGGTTGAGAAAGTTTGCTCCCACGTGGTGATTATAAGAAATGGTGTAAAATTATATTCTGGTCCTGTAGATGAACTTAATGCGAGTCACGGCTTCTTTGAGTTGCGTTGTGAACGCCAACAAGATTTAATATTAGCACTAGAAACACATCCCGATTTTTCATCTTTAAAAGAAGAAAATGGATTGATCACTGCCTTCTTGAAAAATCCGCTTTCTGCGGAAGCATTGAACAGTTACTTATTTCAAAAGAATATCGTTCTTTCTCATTTAGTAATGCGTAAAGAAAGTCTTGAAGAACAATTTTTACAACTTACTGCCAACCTAAACTAAACATCCGGATGTTACGATTACTTTCAATAGAATTTTACAAACTTAAACACAGTCGATCTTCAAAAGTATTGAGTATAGCATACTTTGTGATTCTGTCATTTATCGCGCTTATCGCTTCTATCGAGTTCAATTTGGGTGATATACAGATACGTATTGCAGATCAAGGGATTTTTAACTTTCCATTTATTTGGCACTTTAATACCTGGGTGGCATCTACCTTAAAATTCTTTTTGGCGATTGTTATTGTTTCTATGATTTCTAATGAATATAGCAACCGTACGTTAAAGCAGAATTTAATCGACGGCTTGAGCAAGAAAGAATTTATGCTTTCGAAGTTCTATACAGTTGTCGTATTTGCGCTGCTTTCTACGCTGTTTATGTTTATAATGACGCTTATCCTTGGTTACTCATTTTCAGATTATACCGAGTTTAGTATCGTTACTCGGGAAATGGAATTTCTATTGGCGTATTTTTTAAAATTAGTTGGTTTCTTTTCTTTTTGTTTATTCTTAGGCGTATTAGTTAAGCGTTCTGCATTTGCACTCGGCTTTCTATTTGTCTGGTGGATTTTTGAAAATATTTTTTATGGTATTTTAAGATGGAAAGGAAGTGCTGAATTAGCAGATAGTATCGTTCAGTTTTTCCCTTTAGAGGCAATGAAAAATTTAATTAATCTCCCTTTTCAGCGTCTTAATTTTATTGAAGCAGCAGCAAACCAACTGCAGGCAGATATACAAATAGATTACGCATTACATTGGTATGAAGCTCTCATCGTTTTGGTATGGATATTCCTATTCATTTATGGTGCTTACGCTTTGCTTAAGAAGCGTGATTTGTAATAATTCATCACTTAATCTCTTTTCTTATTCTGTTACCGATAGTTTTTTCATTTGTGCTGATAATGGTCTAAATTAGGCGAAATTTGATGCCTCTTGAAAAAAACTACCTTACAAAGAATATTTTTCTGTTTACTTCTTATCTGCTCAGTTTTAAAACTACACGCACAAGGACAAGCTAATAATTGGTACTTTGAAGGAAATGCCGGTCTTAATTTTAGTAGTTCTACTCCGACAGTTCTTAACAACGGAAAATTGTCGACTCTAGAAGGAAGCGCCACAATAAGCGATGAAAATGGCGCTTTGTTATTTTATACAGATGGCACAACGGTTTATAGGTCAGATCATTCGGTGATGACTAATGGTGAAAATTTGTATGGCAATCCATCAAGTACTCAATCTGCCATTATAATACCTCAACCCAACACACCGGGAGTCTATTATATTTTTACAATAGATACCCGTGTACGTCAAACAGATCCTAATGAGGGCTTAAATTATAGTGTCGTTAGTTTTAATTCAGATCCGCAGGGAGAGGTCACTTTAAAAAATAGAAAGCTTCTCAATTATTCATCAGAAAAATTAAGTGCGGTTATTAAAAGTTGTGTTACAAACAGCGTTTGGATGGTGACATTTTCAAGTGCTAGTGGTAATGAGGATTTTTTGACCACTCTATATGCTTATGAAATTAATAGCAGCGGTCTACAAGCAAGTCCGGTTAAAACTAACCTAAGGATTTCGGTTGAGGATCACCGAGGAAATTTAAAGTTCTCTCCAGATGGTCAAAAAATTGCTCTAGCAAATATGGAGGATGGCTTGTTTTTAGCAGATTTTGATCCAGCCACTGGTATTGCCAGTAATGTGAATCAATTAGCTATAAATGGTAGTAATAGAGCTGCCTACGGAGTAGAGTTTTCACCTAATAACAGCTATTTATATTTAAATAGTTCCAATAATAATAATGATCCTCTTCCCGGTGGTCACTATTCTTCGTTAATTCAATATGATTTAGCCGCTTCAAACATTTCAGGTAGCCAAGTACTACTTGATCAACAAAGTTATTTTAGGGGAAGTTTACAGCTAGCTCCCAATGGTAAAATTTATCGAGCGCTGAGTTTAGCTTATGATGTTGGTTTACCTTATTTGGGAGTCATTGAAAATCCCAATAATCCCGGTCTTGCGAGCAATTACAAAGATAAAGCTGTTAATCTGGGATCTGGTATAAGTTATCAGGGGCTACCTCCATTTAACCAATCGTTATTTAATGAATTAGATATCATTCAAAATAATGAGGATACTAAAAAACTCGCATTATGTGAAGGAAGTAGCTATACTCTGAAGTATGGAGCTGTAACAGGAGCCACCTATAGCTGGTATTTAAATGGAACACAGATTCCTTCGGAAACGAATTTCTTTTTAAATATTAGTCAAAAAACAGGTGTCTCCTTGCCCTATACCGAAAACTATGAATTTAGATTAGATCCAAATGATGGCAGTTGTGAAAAAATAGGATATGCTGAGGTAACCTATTATGCCTTGCCTGTTGCTAATGGGGGCTCTCGATTAGTGCAGTGTGAAGATGCAGCTAATGCAGATGGTTTGAGTGTATTTAATCTTTCTGAGGCAGACGAAGCTTTTCAGGCCGGTGATCCTAATTTAGTTATTACGTATCATCCAAGCTTTACACAGGCAATTTTAGGAATAAATGCTATTGATCCCATAGGATATGAAAATAAGTCTCCTTCAGAAATACTATACGCAAAGATTACTAATCCCGCTGGTTGTTCAATTGCCGCAGCGCTTAATCTAAGTGTTAGTAGTACCGCAGCCTCTTCAGGAGTATTAGAAAATTGTGATCTTAGTGATACTGGTTTTTCAGAATTTAATTTAAGGGATGCAGATTCACAAATGATTGGAGCTAGCACAGGTGCTCCAGATGTGTTTTATTATTTAACTGAACGTGGAGCTCTTTTAGAAGATCCTAACGAGCTATTACCTATTAGATATACAAACGCCACTCAAGATTTTCAAACTATTTATGCACGCGTAGAAAATGCTAATGATTGTTACGCTATTAGTAGTCTAGATTTACAAGCAAATAAAAGACCTGATTTTACTCTTCCTGATGAACCTTTTTATTGTGTTGCTTTATTCCCAGAATTACAAACCTACAGTCCAGATTATTCAAATTTAGATACTTCAAGAAGTTATACATATCTCTGGTTACCCGAGGGACAAACAACACCAGACTTGCAAACAAATTTAATTGGTGACCATACATTGCGTGTAACCGATGATTTAACGGGATGTTATAGAGAACTTACATTTACAATTGATCGTAAAGAAGCAGCCATAATCGAGGATATTGTAGTAACAGACGCTAGTGAGAATAATACAGCTGTAATTACTATTTCCGGTAGTGGAGCTTATGAATTTACATTAGACGATCCTATAGGTCCTTATCAAGATGACAATAAGTTTTCCGGTTTATTGCCTGGATTTCATACGGTTTATGTACGTTCAAAAGAAGGTTGCGGAATTGTTGAAAAACAATTTAGCATAATCGGTTTTATGAAGTATTTTACACCTAACGGTGATGGGTACCATGACACTTGGCAGGTGCAGGGAATAAGTGATATGGTACAACCCGGTACAGTCATTAGAGTATTTGACAGGTATGGTAAATTGCTCAAAGAACTAAATCCGTTAGGCTTGGGATGGGATGGTACATTTAGAGGAGAGAATTTACCGTCTGGTGATTACTGGTTTGATGTTCTTTTAGAAGACGGCAGGATATTTAAATCACATTTCACTTTAAAGCGCTAAATACTTTTCAAATTAGGATGGAGAAAAACTTTAAGTTTCTCCTAAGACATATTGCACCTAAGCTGTATCTCAAATAGTTTAATTTTGTAATTAATCTAAAAGGAGAGTCAGTATTAATTGCATTAATTTTTCATTAATATCTGACTGGATTGGCATTAACGTGCTTAATAAATAATCTTGATATTTTGAAATTCAATATACATTCAGAGTTTAAACCAGCTGGTGATCAACCCGGAGCCATAAAACAACTAGTTGAAGGTCTGGAAGCCGGCGAACATTATCAAACTTTGTTGGGAGTTACCGGGAGTGGTAAAACCTTTACCGTCGCAAATGTGGTTCAGGAAGTACAAAAACCCACATTAGTTTTAGCTCATAACAAAACACTAGCAGCACAGCTATACAGTGAGTTTAAAGCTTTCTTTCCTGAGAATGCGGTAGAGTACTTTGTTTCTTACTACGATTATTATCAGCCAGAGGCCTATATACCGAGTTCTGGTACATACATAGAAAAGGATTTATCGATTAATGAAGAGATAGAAAAGTTACGATTAAGCACGACTTCCTCCCTGTTATCTGGAAGGCGCGATATTATTGTGGTTGCATCAGTTTCTTGTTTGTATGGTATAGGAAATCCCGTAGAATTTCAGAAAAATGTAATTAGCATTGAAAGAGATATGGTTATCTCTCGCACGCAATTGCTTAAGCGATTAGTGCAGAGTTTATACAGCCGTACTACAGGAGATTTTAACCGCGGAAACTTCAGAATTAAAGGAGATACTGTAGATATCTTTCCGGGTTACGATGATCACGCATTTAGAGTGCATTTTTTTGGTGATGAGATTGAAGAGATTGAAGCTTTTGATGTTACAACTAATGAAATATTAGAAAAGTACAGTCGCTTGAATATCTATCCTGCAAATATGTTTGTGACCAGTCCTGACAGATTACAGGGGGCTATAGATATGATAGGATCTGATATGGTCAAGCAGGTTGAATATTTTAAAGAAATAGGAAAGCATCTTGAAGCTAAGAGACTTGAAGAGCGAACAAATTTTGATCTTGAAATGATTCGCGAGTTGGGGTATTGCAGTGGTATTGAAAATTACTCACGATATCTCGACGGTAGAGAACCCGGTACGCGACCTTTCTGCTTATTAGATTATTTTCCTGATGATTATTTAATGGTTGTTGATGAGAGTCACGTAACTGTTTCTCAAGTAAGTGCGATGTACGGTGGAGATCGTAGTCGTAAAGAAAATCTGGTAGAATATGGCTTTAGGTTACCGGCTGCGATGGATAACAGACCATTAAAATTTGAAGAATTTGAGCAACTACAAAATCAGGTTATTTATGTAAGTGCAACACCTGCAGATTATGAATTACAAAAGTCTGAAGGTACGTATGTAGAGCAAATTATACGCCCTACTGGTTTATTAGATCCTATTGTTGAGGTAAGACCGAGTCTTAATCAAATAGACGATCTTATTGAGGAGATAAGCAAGCGAGTTGATAAAGATGAGCGTACGCTTGTAACTACTCTTACAAAACGTATGGCTGAGGAACTAACAAAATACCTGACTCGTGTAAATATAAGAACCCGCTATATTCACTCTGATGTAGATACACTTGAGCGTGTTGAAATTATGTCTGATTTGCGAAAAGGTATATTTGATGTACTTGTAGGTGTTAACTTATTACGTGAAGGTCTGGACTTACCAGAAGTATCTTTAGTAGCAATTCTGGATGCCGATAAAGAAGGGTTTTTAAGAAGTAACCGTTCTCTTACTCAAACAATAGGGCGGGCTGCCCGTAATATTAATGGTCTTGCTATTATGTATGCAGATAAAATAACGCGTAGTATGCAAGAAACTATAGATGATTCTAATTATCGACGACAGAAACAGATTAATTTTAATGAGAAGCACGGTTTAAAACCTATAGCTATTAAAAAATCTCTGGATAGCGCACTGGCAAAAACAGATAAATTTAAGCAAGAGGCTCAGGAACTTTTAAATTTAGCAGCAGAACCAGAAACTACGTATATGAGTAAACCAAAGCTCGAACAACTTATACGCGATACTCGTAAAAAAATGGAAGCTGCAGCTAAGGAACTTGACTTTATGGAGGCTGCCAAACTTAGAGATCGAATTAAAACCTATCAGGACCAAGTAAAAGAACTTGCTTAATTACAAGCAAAAAAAAACCGAATCTGAAAAGATTCGGTTTTTTTAATTTTAAGCTTTTGATTTTTGTTCTTTATTGAAGTAAACCAAATAGTAATACATTTGGCGCTCTTCATCCCATCCCTTTTCTACAAATTTCTCTGCACTTTCAGGGTTTATAAAATCTAATTTAATCTGAATGTGTGTGTCGAGTTCGATAACACTTTTAATTTTTTTACGGGCTGCAGTAACCGCAGTATTGGCAATAGGAAATGAAGTAAGATCTTCAATTTTATATTTTGGAGCTTTTTCTAACTTGTAGTTATTAAATTCAGGAATTAGCGCTGGGTTTTCCATTACTTCGTTCATAAAATTTTGCTCTACAAACTCATCATTTTTTGCAAAATGGTTAACAGCACGATTCATAAACATTACCTCTTCTTTTTTATCCTCTGCAGGTAATACAACGTCTTTAGCAAAGTCCTGGCAGAACTTTAAATACTTCTTAGTATAGAAGTTCTCATCGGCAAGCATATCAACACCTAGAAAGTTTTCTAGCCAATATTTGGTGTCATAACGATTAGAATCACTAGAAAGAATTTTATAGCCGTTTTCTCCATTTTTGTTGAAGATAAGACAGCCTTTGTCTAGTTTACTAAGATTAACACCTTGTTCTAATTGCATATTCAAATTGCTTTCTGCTTCTTCAAATTGCAGAAAATCTTGTTTTAATTCAGACTTAAATATACCTACAGCATCTACTTTTTCATTATCAAGCATTACATTTTCTAGGTGTGCTACATATACTTCGCCAGCTTTAATATGCGGGTGACTTGATTGCTCATAAAGAAGTGAGGCAATTTCACTCGATATTTTATGTGAATCTGCAGGATTTGCAAAAAGAGATGTAATCAAATTGTACAGAGAATGAAATTCTAAATCTGATTCATGAACAAACTGGTAATAATTTTCTTCTTTTTCGCGAAATGGCTTAAAAAAGAATTCTTTTAACAGGGGTGTGATTTCGTCATTTAGAGCGTAACGCTCTTTAGATATAAAAGCGCCTTCACCACGACTTTTATTACCAATACGATGAATAGAAAGTGATTCTATTTGCGTAGAATATAAATTGATCATTAATTAAGTTTAATTGTTAGCACACGCATCAAAATTTTGAACTCTGGAATTTAATTCCAATTCTCATCAAAATCAAGACCTTCATAATCTTCAATATCGTAATCATCATCAAACGGATCGTCATCGTCATCAAAGTCGTCTGCATCTTGGTCGCTCTCCTCTCCAGAGAAATCTGTTTCTGGTGCTTGCGCAGGAATTTGACCGAACACATACATCAAATTAGGATAAGATACACTCTCGTCGGGCTCTGTGATTTCTGCTAACTCTACAAAAAATGTCCATAGGTTAAAAAAGTCATAGACATAAATCATACGCGTCTGATCTTGATTAAGCATTTGCTCAAGAGAAGTGTCCTGCATCGTTCTGAGTGGCACTTCTGCATCGCTCATATCAAATAATGCGATTTCCTCACCTTGAGTCCATTCATCATCACTTACATAAAATGAGGCCATCTCTGTACCATCAAAACCAAAACTTTGGGTAATGCTATTATGTAAATCTTCAAAGCTTGCAGATTGTTCTATTTCTATGTCTCTAAAAATATCTTCTTCGGTATCTAAAATGATGCGAAAACGGTAAATCATAGCGTGTAATTTTATAAATACATAGCTTATTAAGCTTAGGTATTCAAATCTTTAATTGTGAAATAATTGACATCGAGGCAATGCCTCAAACCCTTTATTAGGGTGCTGGCAAAGATACAATTTAGACTAGAGTCGTGGTATTATGGACTGTTTTTTCTTTAAATGCAGTAAGTAGAATATAGTACTGAATTCCAAATAAAACAGAGGCAATTACTAAATGTAAAGGTTGAGATAGAAATGGAAAATCTAAGTAATACATTAAAATACCGGTAAGTATCTCCAGACATATTAGTAAAACCACCCAATTAAACGAACTATGACCCAATCCTTTTTTTCTGTTTCTCTGAAATAACCATGCATTTAATAAAAATACAATTACCGAAAAGGAGCGGTGTATGTAAAAGGTTAGCTCCGGTCTTTCTAACCATAATGATTTAGCGGCGTAACCCACATTATCTATAGTGTCATCTACGTGCTGTCGTACTTGTGTACCTAATATTATTTGAACCAGTGTAAGCACCAGAGCAACCAGCATCCCGGTTTTAAATGACGCATCATATTTAAATTTTAAGCTATGTTCTGTAGCCTCGTAAAGCATATAAATAAGCAATGCAACTATAACAAGTGCGATTACCATATGTATTGTAATACGCACAGGAGATAGTACAGAATACACTACAGTTGCGCCTATCCACCCTTGAAAACCTATTAGAAGGACAGCAATGATAGAGAGTGTGATACGCTTTTTATTACGCTCTTTAAATAGAGCAGCTCCTAGCATAACTAAAAATGCAAGTCCGGCTAATGCTCCAAACAATCTGTTTACATATTCTATCCACGTATGCCAGGGATTAAAAACAGCATAATCGTGTTTGTCATACCCATTCCAGTTTTTTGCTTCAAAGGCGTTACTCGTGTTGAAATCTTCTTTGGCTATTCGCAATGACTCTTCAAAAATAATAACCTGACCTTTTTTGTAAGATTGATTTGCATGCCAGTCCAACTGACTTTGCTCTGTAGGTGGAATTATGTATCCAAAACATTTTGGCCAGTCTGGACATCCCATTCCACTGCCTGTCATACGCACTACAGCCCCAGCTATTATTACCAGATAAACCAGTATTAAGGCTACTATTATCGATTTTCTATACATTGGATATCTAGGAATTAGTTACCACTTCTAAGCCTAATTCTGCACCTTTTTGAAGCATAAATTTATGCGCAGCACTATATTCATTAGGAATCTCACCTTCTAGAATAGCTTCTTTAATCGCTTCTTTAATCAAACCAATTTCCCGAGATGGTTTTAAAGAAAATGTTTTCATGATTTCTTCTCCACTTACTGGTGGTTGAAAATTACGAAGGTGATCCCGCTCTTCAACTTCAACAATTTTAGAGCGCACAGTTTTAAAATTATTGTGATATCTACGGAAACGTTTCGGGTTCTTGGTAGTAATATCTGCTTCACAGAGTGTCATTAATTCCTCGAGATTATCTCCCGCATCAAAAATGAGTCTTCTTACTGCGCTGTCTGTTATGAAGTCTTCAGCAATCACAATAGGTCGCGAACTCATCAAAACTAATTTCTGAACGAGTTTCATCTTATCATTAAGCGGCATCTTTAAGCGCTTAAAGAGTTTATAAACCATTTTTGAGCCTACAAATTCATGACCGTGAAATGTCCAACCTATTTTTTTATCAAAACGCTTTGTTGGAGCCTTACCTATATCGTGTAATAATGCTGCCCACCGTAACCAAAGGTCTGAGGTATTTTCAGAAATATTATCCACAACTTCTAATGTGTGGTAAAAGTTATCTTTATGCTTTTGGCCCTCTTTCTCCTCAATACCTTTTAAAGCTGTAAGCTCTGGCAATAGGAGCGGGAGTAATCCTGTTTTTTCTAAAAGCAGAAAACCTTTTGAGGGTTTTGTACTTAGCATAATTTTATTGAGCTCATCGACAATGCGCTCATTTGTAATTATTTTTATACGCTCCTTATTTTCAGTAATGGCATCAAGAGATTTACGCTCGATTGTAAAATCTAATTGAGTTGCAAAACGAATCGCCCGCATCATTCTGAGTGGATCATCACTATATGTGATATCAGGATCTAGCGGCGTACGTATAAGCTCCCGTTCTAGATCAATAATACCATCAAAAGGATCAATTAGATTCCCGAGTGTAGCTTTATTTAAGCTGATAGCTAACGCATTAATCGTGAAATCTCTCCTGTTTTGATCGTCTTCCAGAGTACCGTTTTCAACCACAGGATTGCGGCTGTTTTCTGTATAAGATTCTTTACGCGCACCTACAAATTCTACCTCAATATCTCCATCACGAAGCATAGCGGTACCGTAGGTTTTAAAAACTTGTACTTTGGGCTTATGTTTTAGTAAAGAAGCAACTTTCTTAGCAAGCTCAATACCGCTGCCTACTGCTACGATATCTATATCTTTTGCAGAGCCACGGTTTAGAAGAAAGTCACGCACATATCCACCTATCACGTAGCTTTCTAATGCTAATTCTTCAGAAGCTTGTGAGATTACATCAAAGATTTTAGGCTTTAAGGCTTCCGGATATTTGGGGATTGACATGTAGTATTATTTTCGTAAAATCTCAACCTGACCGTTATTTTTCAACTTAATAATTGTCGAAGATTTGGTCGATTTATGTTTGCGTTGCAAATTTACGATATAGTCTACTCCCTCCAAAATAGGCTGGGATATTTCTGGATAACGCATAGGTGTTTTTTCACCGCTAATATTTGCAGATGTAGAAACTAATGGTTTTCCGAGTTTTTTAATTAATGCCTTACAAAATCCATCTTCAACCACACGTATTCCCAGAGTATTGTCTTCCGCAATTAGATTTTCAGCAATGCGAATAGGATCATCATAAATTATTGTTGTAGGCTGATCTGCATATTTTAAAATACTGTAAGCGATCTCCGGAATATTTTCTATATACTGATTCAGCATTTTAAAGTCACTTACAAGACATATTAGTGATTTGCTTTCAGCGCGTTTTTTTAAAGCAAAAATTTTATCTACTGCTTCAGCATTAGTAGCGTCGCAACCTATTCCCCATACCGTATCAGTAGGGTAGAGCAAAAGTCCACCTCTTTTAAGTATGGTTAAAGATTCATTTACTTCATCAATAATATTCTGTTCGTATCGTTTAGCGGCCATAAAAATGATAAATTGAGCTAGGTCTTAACTTTTTTGTAAAAGTCGGTATTTATTTTCCTTTTGTGAATTAAATCACCAGCGTAATTGAGAGGTTCTTAATGGAAGAAAAGAAGAATACTTTGGTTACTCTTAAATAAATTGACTTTATGATAAAACCTCTTTATAAACTGCCAGATAGTTACGTGCTGTTTCATTCCAATTAAAGCTGTTTGCGTGATCTTTAACCCGCTTAGAAAAATCAGGATCATTATCGCTTTTTTTCATACCCGCTAAAAATATTTGAGCCATATATTCGGGATCATAATGGTCCCAGTAAAATGCATCGCTACCACCTATTTCGGGAAGGGATGTATTATTTGACATAAAAACAGGTTTGCCAAAGGTCATTGCCTCAATAGGAGGGATGCCAAAACCTTCTCTAAGAGACGGAAATACAAATGCGTTGCAATTTTTCATATAGAATTTCTTGTCCTCATCGCTTACTTTTCCCGTTATATGCACGCGATTTGTAAGATTTAATTCTGCAATAAGCGTCAACAGTTCTTTGTAATAGGGCTTATCTGAATTGCCGGATAAGATCAAATCATAGTCTGGAAGATAAGCTAGCATTTTAACTAAAGAGCCAAAATTTTTGCGTTCTGTAAATTCTCCGATACTGTATAAATAGTTGCGTATAGGCAAATAAGAAGGTTTATGCGTTTCAGGTAATTCAGAATTTAAGATGGTATTTCCATTGTAAATAACATATTCTGGCACTTTCGGAATTTTAAAGTGTTCCCGTGTATGCTGCTGGACAAATTTTGAAATATATATTATAGCACTGCATCTATTCAGCTTGTCAATAAATCTTTGCTTTGATTCATCATCACCTTTTTCATCAATAAAATGAATATCGTGAACGGTCATTACATACGGAATTTTATGACGAGGTTCAATTTTGATATTTTGATTTAAGGAGTGCCAAAGATCATAGCGCTTTGCTATCCTAAATAAAGGATATCTTGTAATTGACTTATACTTTTTGTAATTAAAGTGGGAACCGAATTCATCTTTAAGTTTAGAGAAATCCTTAGCATGAAGTGTAAATTCAAATTCTGGATCATTAATTGAATAAAGTGCTTTAATCAAATGGTAATTAAATTGACCAAAACCAAAATACGGATTCTTGATATTATGTGATTCTAAAAAAATTTGCTTCATTCTAAATAGCTATCCCGTTTGAGTACTCGTATAATTAAAACTATTTTTGCTGTCTAATTTGAGTTATGAAAATCGTCGTTGACAAAAGTCATAAAAATAGTCTTATAGAACTACAAGCCTTACTCGAAAATTTTGAGCAACAAGGTAGAATGCTTTCTGATGGCTCACGCAATCAGATAAAAATATTTCAGTTAGACCGTGACGAGGTGGCTATAAAAGCCTTTAAAGTTCCTAATTTAATCAACAAAGTTGCTTACAAGTTCTTAAGAAAGTCAAAAGCTCAACGTTCATTTGAGTATGCTCAGCAGCTATTGAGCAAAGGAGTTTTAACTCCTAAGCCTATAGCATATGCAACTGAAGAATCCATTTTATTTTTTGGAAAAAGTTTTTATATCTGTGACAATTTAAATGCCGACTTAACTTATAGAAAACTTATTGAAGACGAAAATTATCCTAACCGCACAGAGATACTTAAAGCATTTACAGGATTTACGTTTAGAATGCACGAACAGGGAATTCACTTCTTAGATCATTCTCCCGGAAATACATTAATTGTAAAAAAAGAGAAGGGTTATGATTTTTATCTTGTCGATTTAAATCGAATGGAGTTTGGTGATCTGGATTTTGAGACCCGAATGCGAAATTTCAGCAGACTTACACCACATAAAGAGATGATCGATATTATGGCTACGGAATATGCAGCACTAGGCGGTTACGATCTTCTCAAAACAAAATCCAGTATGTGGAGTTATACCACCGAATTTCAACAGAAGTTCTACCGAAAAAAAGCTTTAAAAAAGAAGTTGAAATTCTGGAAAACTAATTAGTCGAGACCACGTTTTTCTAGCCATCCATAAACTAATTGCTGAAACTTTTGAAAGCTATAAAGATAACTTAGCGCATAGCCATCTTTTCCTTTTAAGGCATTTCCCTTCAATAGATAATACTTTATAAAAGTTAGTTTAGGTAATAACAAAAAGCTAAAGTAACCTAACAGTGGTTTTTTAATAGGGTGTGAGTGCGCATAGGTATTTAAAGACAAGCTAAAGCTATCATAATTTTGAAGCCGTTCCTCTTTAGTCTTAGTATTGAGATTACGAAGTTTTACATATCTGCTTAGTACGCCATAACCGTTCATACGAGTACTGGTTAATCCTGCTATCCCATCAAGAAAACCACCTTTAAGAGTATATTCACCCCAGAATCTTCCTGATGGTTTTATGAGCAAGTGTAGGTAGGAGGTTTTTGAATTTTTATTGTATTTCTGATGTGCTTGAAAAGAAGAGTATTTATTTTTTTTGCTTAAGAATGAACGAAGATTGCTATACGTATAATGATACATAAATGCTGGTAGTAAACCTATAGAACCATTTACAATCATGCGTTCATGAACGAGACCTTCATAATGACAGTAATTTTTATGAATAAGTCGTATAGCTGAATCCCGACCATTACTACCATTTTTTAAAAATCGATTTATAAAAAAATTACGACGTAGTATTCGATATGCTTTATGTTGATTTGAAGAAACTGCATTTATAATTTGTTTTTGCAGTTTTGGTAATAAGAATTCGTCTGCATCAAGAATAAAAATCCAATTATTTTTAGCCTCTTTAATGGCAAAGTTCTTTTGGCTTGAAAAATCATCAAATTTTCGTTCTAAGATTTTACAATTAAAACCTTTAGCTATTTCTAAAGTATGGTCTGTACTATAGGAGTCGATAACGATGCACTCATCTGCAAAACTCGCAGCTTGTAGGGCTTGCTTAATAAAATGTTCCTCGTTGTAGGTAGGAATTATAACGGTAATAGGAGTATGCGTCAATTTTGAGAGATGTTAGTAGGGCAAAAATAACTAATTTTACAGAAATTTTTCATCGATGAAGCAGCCTGCAAATTCAGTAATCATAAGTACCTATAATGCTATCGATTGGCTCGAAAAGACACTTGTAGGATTTACTATGCAAACCTACCGAGACTTCGAAATCATTATAGCCGATGATGGTTCAAAATCTGAAACGAAAGACTTTATTGATACGTTTAAATTAAAAACTGATATTTCTATTATTCACGTTTGGCATGAAGATAACGGATTTCAGAAATCTGAAATTTTAAATAAAGCACTTCTGGCATGTAATAGTGATTATGTGATAATGACAGATGGAGACTGTATTCCACGGAAAGACTTTGTGGAACAACACGTTAAATATAAAGAAACAGGTTATTTTTTAAGTGGTGGTTATCATATGCTTCCGCTTTCTACTTCAAAAGCAATCAGCAATAGCGATATAGAGCAAGAAAACTGCTTTGATGTTAAATGGCTGTTGGAGCGGGGTATGCCAAAATCTTTCAAGAATAACAAAATTGACTCCGGTGCTCTACAAGAGAAATTTTTAAATTTTATAACTCCTACAAAACCTACCTGGAATGGCCACAATGCTTCTGGCTGGAAAAAAGATATTCTCGCAGTAAATGGTTTTGATGAGCGTATGCAGTATGGAGGACAGGATCGCGAATTAGGAGAGCGACTCGTTAATCTTGGTATAAAAGGAAAACAAATACGCTATAGTGCAATTTGCTTACACCTGGATCATCCAAGAGGGTACAAGAATCAAGAATCAATAACTAAAAACAGAGCAATACGTGATGCTACAAAATCTGATAAAAGCATTTTTACACCTTATGGTATTGTCAAGAAGTAAGATTTTTATCTAAGAAAGAAGCTAGACGCGGTATTATTTTTTCAGGTTTAAAGTGATTGTATAATTCGCTAGTTTGTTTTTTTATTTCTTTAGATGATATATCGCTAAATAATTCTGGCTTGAGTTCCTTTAAGTGGAGCGATTCGTTTTTATGATCATTTTCAAATGTAGCCCAATGCTCTTTATTTACATAAGGAGAATATAATGTAAAAGTAGGTTTGTCGAGTGCCTTAGCTATGTGTACGGCACCTCCTTCATTTGCGAATAATACGTTTACATTGTTCATAATCAATATGTATTCCCGTATATTTTTTCCCATTATCTCAGGTAGCACTTGCGATTTATCTTTAACAAGAGCTAGTAACTTATCTACCAGAGGTCGTTGTGCGGGAATATAATTCAGCAAAATTTGTACATCGTAATGCGTACTAATGTAGTCTATAAGTTCTGCTACATAGGCGAGGGGTAGCGATTTTGTGGGATCACTTCCCAGAACACCTATCATTACACTGGGTTTACCTATTACAAAACCTTTATCCTTGAGCAAACTTTCTATGGTAGTTTGTTCATTTTGAGAAATATATAATTTAGGATGGGGATCTAGAGGAACATTAGAATTGAGAAATCTCAAAACATTAAGGCGGTCGTCTATAGCTTTTCCGTAGTCTGAAATTCTATTTTTTAAGATTGGAATCTTGTGTGTGTAAGCAAACGGAATAACACGTTTATCAAAACCAATTCGTTTTTTTGAGCTGCTCAAAACAGATATAATCTGACTTTGAAGCTTAGTATACAAGTCTATAATAAGATCAAATTTTTCTGCACGCAATTCTTTAGCGAGCTTAAATAAATTTAATCCCTGCTTTAACTCTTGGTCATTTATTTGCCAAACACGATCTATATTAGGATTATGCAGCAAAACGGGCGCTGCATAATCATAACATAGAAAAGTAATATGAGAATCAGGATAGATTTTTTTAAGATTATTTGCAACTATAGAAGCTACAAGAACATCTCCAATCCGTTTGTTCTTTATGATTAGTATTTTCATTAAAACTTAAAATCAAAAAAAGCGGATTCGTTAAATTAAATCCTGATATCTATTCTACTATTGCCTAATTATACTGCAACATCATATTCGCGAAGAGCATCATTTAAAGATGTCTTTTTATTTGTACTTTCTTTACGAGTACCTATAATAAGTGCACAAGGAACATTGTATTCTCCTGCAGCAAATTTCTTAGTATAACTACCAGGAATTACAACAGATCTAGGAGGAACATAACCTTTAGTTTCTACAGGCTTGTCGCCGGTAACATCGATAATTTTTGTTGAAGCTGTAAGAACAACATTAGCACCTAAAACAGCTTCTTTACCTACTCGTACTCCTTCAACAACAATACAGCGAGAACCTATAAAAGCATCATCTTCAATTATTACCGGAGCGGCTTGTAAAGGTTCTAGAACGCCACCAATACCTACACCACCACTCAAGTGAACGTTTTTACCTATTTGTGCACAACTACCTACTGTTGCCCAGGTGTCTACCATAGTACCTTCATCAACATAGGCCCCAATGTTTACATAACTAGGCATTAAGATTACACCTTTTGATATATAAGCTCCGTGGCGCGCAACAGCGTTAGGTACAACGCGTATTCCTTTGTCTTGATACCCCTTTTTAAGTGGCATTTTATCGTGGTATTCAAAAATTCCCACTTCAAGCTTTTCCATTTTTTGAATAGGGAAGTAAAGTACAACTGCCTTTTTAACCCATTCATTAATTTTCCAGTCGTCACCATCTGGTTCTGCAACCCGCAATGTTCCGTTATCTAGAAGTTCAATTATTTCACGTATTGCATCTTGAGTAACTTTCTCAGTTAAAAGAGATCGATCATCCCAAGCAGCTTCAATTACATTTTGTACTTGTTTCATTTAATAAGATTTCCGGTTATTTAAATAAATAAATCTTTAAAAGATTTAGAGGCTAAAGATAGTTTAGGCACAATAAAAAAACCAAGATACCCGCTATAAGTTTTAAAGCCTTATTTTTGCCAAAAAATATTATGGCTCGTATTCTTGCGTTAGATTATGGTACAAAGCGTACAGGTATAGCGGTAACAGATGAGTTGCAACTCATCGCATCTGGATTAACTACCGTAGATACTCAAAATTTGCTTAGCTTTTTAAAAGAGTATCTGGCAAAAGAACAAGTTGAACTTATACTATTAGGAGAGCCTAAACGTATGAATAACAGTGCTTCAGATGTGGAGGTGGCTATTAGTAAATTTCGAGAAAATTTAGAGAAAATTACTACTGTGCGTATTGAGCGTGTAGATGAGCGATTTACTTCTAAAATGGCTGCCCAATCATTAATTGCTGGTGGTGTAAAGAAGAAGAAAAGACAAAATAAGGCACTTTTAGATGAAATAAGTGCTACAATAATTCTACAATCCTATCTATATAATTTATAAGATTGCTAGAAAATAAACTGAATAATAAAATTAAAGACTAATGATTTTACCTATAGTTGCCTATGGCGACCCTGTTTTAAGAAAAAAGGCTGCACCTATTGCTAAGGATTTTCCGGAATTAGACACGCTTGTAGCTAATATGTTTGATACGATGTATGGAGCAAGTGGAGTAGGTCTTGCTGCACCTCAAATAGGAAAAGCTATTCGTTTATTTGTGGTAGATGCAACACCATTTGCCGATGATGAAGATTTATCTGAAGAGGAGCAAACGCGTTTAAAAACATTTAAAAAAGCATTTATAAATCCAGAAATACTAGAAGAAACTGGTGATGAATGGGCTTTTAACGAAGGTTGTCTTAGTATTCCCGGTGTTAATGAAGATGTTTTTAGATGTCCTAATATCAAAATTAAATATCAAGATCTGGAGTTTAATGAGCATATTGAAGAATTTGATGGTTTGCTGGCCCGCGTTATTCAACACGAATATGATCATATTGAAGGCATTTTATTTACCGATAAATTAAGTAGCTTAAAAAAGCGTATTATTAAAAGCAAATTAGCCGGTATAAGTAAAGGAAAAACAAATGCAGATTATAGAATGCGTTTTCCAGATAAGAAAATGCGTTAAATTGAATTTAGGCTTTTAATAAATTTTGAAAATTCAAAAAGAGCCTAGATATTTGCCACCCTTTTAGAGAATATAATTTTAGAAATTAAACCCGCTCTCGCGGATAAAAATATAATATGAGTTTAGATAAAATAGTTTCCATTTCAGGTAAGCCTGGATTATATCATTTACGTGCGCAAACACGTTCTGGTTTTATTGCAGAATCACTTGCCGATGGTAAGAAAATGCCGGTAGGACTAAGACATAATGTAAGTGTGCTTTCAGAAATATCTATTTATACATTAGATGGAGAATCTCCATTACGTGAAGTTTTTGCTAAAATATCAGTTAAAGAAAATGGAGGGAAAGCCATCGACCATAAATCATCTAAAGACGAGTTAGAAGCCTATTTCTTTGAAATACTTCCTAATTTTGATGAAGATCGCGTTTACCCTAGCGACATTAAAAAAGTTATTCAGTGGTATAATTTATTACAACAGAATGATCTTCTGGGTGAAAAAGAGACTGAGAATTCTGAAGATTCAACCGAAGATTCAAAACCTAAAGCTGCAGTAAAAGCTGAACCTAAAACAGTAAAATCTGCAAACCCACAGAGTAAAGTAGCAAAATCTTCTACTGCAAAAAAAGGCGCTAGTGCAAAAAGTACTGCAGCCCGAAAGAAATAAATTAATTACTTTTTATAATTTAACCACAATTTGAAGACTTCAGATTGTGGTTTTTTAGTTTAAATATGCATCTACTATGAATGACAGAGCACAGCAGTTAAAGGCAATAGATCGTTTGCTAACCATAATGAATGAACTGCGGGAAGGATGTCCCTGGGACAAAAAGCAAACATTACAAAGTCTACGTCATTTAACTATAGAAGAGACTTATGAATTAGGAGATGCAATTTTAGATAATGATCTTACCGAAGTAAAAAATGAACTCGGCGATTTGCTATTGCATATTGTTTTTTACGCAAAAATAGGGAGTGAAACCGGTGACTTTGATATAGCAGATGTGGCAAATAGCATTTGCGAAAAATTAATTTCTCGACATCCCCATATTTACGGAGATGTAAAAGTTGAAAATGAGGAAGATGTAAAGCGTAATTGGGAGAATCTAAAACTGAAAGAAGGGAAAAAATCTGTTCTTGAAGGTGTTCCCAGATCATTACCAGCATTAGTAAAGGCAGGACGAATTCAGGATAAAGTTGCCGGTGTAGGTTTTGACTGGGAAGAGCCACAACAGGTTTTTGAAAAATTGCAAGAAGAACTTTCAGAATTTAAAGTTGAGGTAGACGCTAAAGACCAAGATAAAATGGAAGCCGAGTTTGGTGATGTGCTTTTTTCGATGATTAATTATGCGCGTTTTTTAAATATTGATGCTGAAAGCGCTCTCGAACGAACAAATAAAAAATTTATTAAACGTTTTCAATATATAGAAGCAAAAGCCAAAGAGAATAATAAAGACTTAATGGATATGACATTAAGAGAGATGGATATTTTCTGGGAAGAGGCAAAAAAAAGCTAATTATTACGAATTAATTAATTATTAGACCTTTATATATAATCTCTGTGATTTGTGACTTGCATACTTTATTTTTGACATCAAACCAACTTTATGGATATTACAAACCCGTTAATTTACGGAGTTCCCTGTTTTTTAGGGCTTATACTTGTCGAACTTACTTACAGTAAACATTCTGATAGAAAAGAACTGTATCAATGGAAGGATCTTACTGCAAGTTTAGTTATGGGTATTGGTTCTACACTTATTGCTCCGCTGGTTAAAACCATCACTGTAATTCTTCTTTTTAATTGGGTTTACGATATTTTCAACCCAGAGATAGATGGTGTACGTACTAATATTATGGGATGGACCTCTTTTGGTTACGCCTGGTATGTTTGGATTCTATGTCAGTTAGCAGATGATTTTTCTTATTACTGGTTTCACAGACAAAATCATATGGTTCGGTTTTTTTGGGCCGCACATATAGTGCATCATTCTTCAGATAATTTTAATTTAGGAACCGCCGTGCGTAATGGCTGGTTTACTATATTTTACAAACCTCTTTTTTATGTATGGATCGTAGCAATTGGCTTTCCGCCAGAAATGCTTGTAGTATGTTTGGGTATTGAGGCTTTATGGCAATTTCAGTTACATTCCCAGTATATTCCAAAACTCGGTATTATAGATAAAGTTTTTAATACCCATACGATGCACCAAGTACATCACGCCAGAAATCTTGAATATATGGATAAAAATCATGGCGGATTTTTAAACACCTTCGATCGTATTTTTGGAACCTTTAAAGAGTTTGATGAGGATATCGAAATCGAATACGGCGTTACTCACGCTCCTAATTCGTACAATCCTTTAATTATTCTTACTCATGAGTATAAAGATATTTGGTTAGATACAAAAAAGTCTCCTAAACTCTACGATAAGTTTATGTACATCTTTGGTCCTCCGGGTTGGAGTCACGACGGAAGTACACTTACTATTAAACAGCAGCGAAAATTACTACGGGAAGAAGCCCAACTAGTAGATCTTGAACTAGCCGAATAATAATGAAACCTAAGATTATTGATATAGTAGACCGTAAGATTATAGGAGTATGTTTAACAACAACATTCTCAGCTAATGACACCTCGGTTCTGTGGAGAAATTTTATGGCTCGACACAAAGAAGTCTCAAATAGAATAGGGAGCCACTTCTACTCCCTGCAAAAATATCCTCTAGATATTAATGCAGAAAAGTTTACTCCTAAAACAGTGTTTGAGCGTTGGGCGGCAGTGGAGGTGAGTAGTTTTGATTCTGTACCTCATGAAATGCAAAAATCTGTGATTGAAGCAGGAACGTATGCCGTATTTATTCACAAAGGACCGGCAGCTCAATTTGCCGAAACCTTCAATTATATTCATACTACTTGGCTACCTAATTCTATCTATGAAATAGACGATCGTTCACACTTTGAGTTACTTGGAGATACTTATTACGGTCCTAATAATCCAGAATCTGAAGAAGAAATCTGGCTTCCTATTAAGTAAGAAGCCTAACATAAGTTTTACCTATGATGGTAAGGTTCATTGCGTAAAATTGTAAATGCCCGATAAATTTGTTCTGTGATAAAAAGACGAATCATCTGATGGGAAAAAGTCATTTTTGATAATGAAACTTTACCACGAGCTTTAGCATATACCTCTGAAGAAAAACCATAAGGCCCACCAATTACAAATACCAGCGTTTTGATACCGCTATTCATCTTCTTTTGTAGGTAATCGGCATATTTCTCACTACTGAAGTCTTTGCCATTCTCGTCAAGTAGAATTAATTCATCTTGTGCATTAACTTTTGATAAAATTAATTCACCTTCTTTTTCCTTTTGCTGCTCTTCAGACAAGTTTTTAGTCTTTTTGAGATCAGGAATTATCTCTAGCTCAAAATTCACATAATGTTTTAATCTTTTGACATAAACCGAAATAAGTTCGTCAAGATTGCTGTCATCTGTTTTGCCAATGCAAAGAAGTTTGATATTCATATTTCAAAAATAATATTTTTAATATGGTATTCCATTTATAAAACGGAGCCTTCTTTTTTTATTATTGCAAATGGTAGTTGTAAATTGGCGGGTTCTTTTTCTAACTTAGCAAAAACCTATAGCAAATTATGATTACACAAGCAGCCCTTAATAAGGAGATAGATCTTATAATCGCAAATGCCATACGCGAAGACGTAGGTCCTGGAGATTATAGTTCTTTAGCCTGTATTCCGAAAGACGCTAGCGGAAAAGCAAAACTACTGGTTAAGGAAGCGGGTATAATAGCGGGGGTATCTTTTGCATGCAACGTATTTGCCTATGTAGATCCAGATTTAGAAATTGAAATTTTAATAGAAGATGGTACGCAGGTAGAGATAGGAGATATCGTGTTTTATGTAACTGGTAATTCACAAAGCATCTTAAAAGCAGAGCGACTCGTGCTTAATGCTATGCAACGTATGAGTGCCATAGCTACAAAAACTAATAAATACGCATCCTTACTTGAAGGTACAAAGACAAAAATATTAGATACACGTAAAACTACGCCTGGTTTTCGCGCGCTTGAAAAAATTGCCGTAAAAATAGGAGGAGGAGAAAATCACAGATTTGCTTTATACGATATGGTGATGCTAAAAGATAATCATATTGATTTTGCAGGAGGAATTACTCAAGCGATAACAAAAACACAAAATTTTATACTAGAAAATAAGCTTGATCTTAAAATCATAGTTGAAGCGCGAGACATTGAAGAAGTAAAAGAGATTTTAAATGCAGGAGGAGTTTATAGAATTTTACTAGATAATTTTAATTACGAAGATACACGCGAAGCGGTAAAAATCATAGGTGATCAATGTCTCACAGAATCTTCTGGAGGTATTAATGAAGAAACTTTAGTCGAGTACGCAAAATGCGGTGTAGATTTTATATCTAGTGGCGCGTTGACTCATTCTGTATATAATATGGATTTAAGCCTTAAAGCTGTTTAAATGGATAAGGAGTTTGAAGAAAAGCTGCTGACCATAAAATTTTTGCTGCCCGTAGTTAAATGGGCAAAAGGTGTGATACTTCCTGGGTTTGAAGGGCTTTCTTTACACGATTTTTGGGAAATGTATGCGGTAGGAATTATTAAAGGCACATTTGCAACACGAGCAAGTGCTATTGCTTTTAGCTTCTTTATGGCACTTTTTCCGTTCTTTTTATTTGTTCTTAACCTTATACCCTATGTCCCGATTGATGGGTTTCAAACTGAATTTTTAGCATTTATAAATAATATTCTCCCCCCACAAACACAAGAGTTTTTCGATCCTATTCTGTTAGATATTGCAGCCAATCCACGCGGTGGTTTACTTTCATTTACTTTAATATTTGCCATCTTTTTAATGGCTAATGGTGTTAATGCAATATTTACGGGGTTTGAATATAGTTTTCATTCTATTACAAATAGACCGCTTGTACGTCAATACTTTATAGCATTAGCCGTATCCTTATTATTGGCATTGTTGTTGCTTGCTACTGTAATAGCAGTTCTTTATTTTCAGTATATTATTATTGATTTAAAGAGTAGAGATATTGTGGATGAAAGTACGCTTAAGCTTATATCTCAATTGGGAAGTTTTGTAGCTTTATTAATACTCATTTATGGTGTGGTAGCTACTTTATATTATTTTGGTACTAAAGAAGGAAAGAATGCTCGGTTTTTCTCAATTGGAGCAACATTGACCACAATATTATTTGTTGTCACAACTTATTTCTTCGGAATATATATAAATAATTTTTCCACGTACAACCAGTTATATGGTTCGATAGGTGCGCTATTAATTATGATGGTTTATATCTGGCTAAATTCAAATTTGTTGCTATTGGGTTTTGAACTAAATGCAACTATGTACAGATTGAAGAGACGACACGAACTGCTGAAAAAGAATTAAAAATAATTTTACAGATAATGTTAAAAATTCTTAATATTAATGTAGATTTAACGAATCACTTAATAAATAACCCCTCAAATTAGAATTATGAAAAATTTATGCGCATTTTTAATTTTGGCTCTTATAGGAACAGCAGGAGTTTTTGCTCAAGATGTTACTGGAAAATGGAAAACCATCGATGATGAGACTGGTGATGCAAAATCTATCGTAGAAGTTTATAAGAAAGACGGCAAGGTGTATGGTAAAGTAATTGAAATTCTGAATAAGGACCGTCAGGATGTGAAATGTATGGACTGTCCCGGTGCAGATAATGGTAAGCCTGTAAAAGGTCTTGTAATCATTAAAGGTCTTGAGAAAGATGGTAATGAGTACGCAGACGGTAAGATTCTTGATCCACAAAGCGGGAAATTATACAAATGCCTAATGGAGCTTGAAAGTCCTAATAAGCTTAAGGTTAGGGGTTATGTTGGGTTTTCATTATTAGGAAGAACACAATATTGGACACGTGTAAACTAACACAAAATTCCATCTATAATGTAAGGCTGTTTCTAAATCTAGAAACAGCCTTTTTTTTATCTTTACTTGGTGTATTTCGTAGACGTAATTTTGCCCATTCCCGTAGATAATGCTTTCACTTATCGTATAAGCGAAACTGAATATTCCTTTATAAAGCCTGGGATGAGGCTTGCTGTACCCTTTGGTAAAAGTAAGATTTATACATCGATGGCGCTAAGTGTTCATCAAAATGAGCCACGTATTTACGAGGCGAAAGAAATAGAACAAATATTAGATGAGACCCCTATTGTTCATCCTGAGCAGCTTACATTCTGGCAGTGGATGGCAGAGTATTATATGTGCACGCTGGGAGAAGTGATGAGAGCAGCACTGCCGGGTGCCTTTTTACTTGAAAGCGAGACTATAATTAAAAGAATTGTAAAAAATAGTAGTCAACCGCATCTCGACGTGCTAGATGAAGAGGCCGAAATGATACTTCAGGCATTTGAGAATAAGCCTATTTTGCGTATTAGTGAGGTTATGCAACTACTGGGCAAAAAAAGAGTTTTACCCAGTATTAAAACGTTGATTGATCTCGATCTGGTTATGCTAGATCAGGAAATCTATGAAAGTTATAAACCAAAATTAATTAGCTACGTGCGACTTACTCCCGATTATGAGGTGGAGAAGATGATGCATCAAGCATTAGACGAACTTGATAAAGCGCCTAAACAACGTGAAATTTTACTAACCTATTTTTCATTACAAGCACGTTCTAAAAAAGCTATAAAAAGTAAAGACCTTCAAGACGCTAGTTCGGCGACTGCGGCACAAATAAAGGCACTAGTTTCTAAAGGTATATTTGAAACTTACAAAATTCAAAAAGATCGAATTATTTATTCGGGAAAAGAAGATTCTCAGATTAAAGATCTAAATAATCAGCAAGAGCGTGCTTTAAAAGAAATTAAAGAATCCTACAGTAATCACGAGGTTTGTTTACTACACGGTGTTACAGCTTCTGGCAAGACAGAAGTTTATGTAAATTTGATCAAATCTTATTTAGACGCTGGTAAGCAAGTTTTATATTTATTACCCGAAATAGCGCTTACAACACAATTAGTATCTAGACTTCAGGAATATTTCGGAAATCAACTTTCTGTTTTTCATTCTAAATACTCGGTACACGAGCGGGTAGAAGTGTGGAATAATGTATTAAATAAAGAATCTAAAGCGCAGTTGATTCTTGGTGCGCGTAGTGCACTTTTTCTACCGTTTAGTAATCTTGGACTTGTAGTTGTTGATGAAGAGCACGAGAGTAGTTACAAGCAATATGATCCTGCACCACGATATCAAGCGAGAGATGCGGGGATAGTTCTTGCCAGTTTACAAAATGCTAAAGTGCTTTTAGGTTCTGCAACTCCTTCTCTAGAGACTTATTACAATGCCAGTAGTGGAAAATATGGTCTTGTGACTATGAAGGAGCGCTACGGTAATATTTTAATGCCTGAAAATAGCATAATTGATATTCAAGATCGGCAACGCAAAAAACGAATGACCGGGCATTTTAGTGATGATCTTCAACGCGCAATTACTGATGCTTTAGCCTTAGGAGAGCAGGTGATTTTATTTCAGAATAGAAGAGGGTATTCTCCCATTTTAGAGTGTAACACGTGTGGGCACGCACCTCAATGCCCTAACTGCGATGTAAGCTTAACGTATCATAAGCACAAAGAGCAGTTGCGCTGTCATTATTGTGGATATCACATAGCAATGCTTCAAAAATGTATGGCTTGCGGTAGTGTAGAATTAGATACTAAAGGTTTTGGTACTGAACAAATAGAAACAGAATTAAAAGCTTTATATCCAGATTATTCTATAGGTCGTATGGACTCAGATACTACCCGAGGGAAATTTGGTTTTGAAAAAATAATTACAGCTTTTGAGCAGGGGGAAATAGATATACTTGTGGGCACACAAATGCTCACAAAAGGTTTAGATTTTAGAAATGTCACGCTGGTAGGGATTTTAAATGCAGATAATATGCTGAATATTCCAGACTTTAGAGCGCACGAACGCAGTTTTCAACTCATACAGCAAGTATCTGGTAGGGCTGGGCGTACAGAAAAACGAGGAGCGGTTTTAATACAAAGTTACAATCCGCATCATCAGATTTTACAGCAAGTGTCTATGAATGATTATGAGGCTATGTATCATGAGCAACTCGAAGAGCGGCATATCTATAAATACCCGCCTTTCTGTAGATTAATTAAAATTACTTTAAAGCATAAAGATTTTCAGAAAATCGAAGAGGCGTCTCAATGGCTAGGGCAAGCACTAAAGAATATATTTAGAGATGAGATTTTAGGCCCAGAGCCACCTCCGGTTTCCCGTATACGTAATGAATATCACAGAAATATTCTTATAAAAATTCCACGTAAGCAAAGTCTTACTAAAACAAAACAGGCAATTTTAAAAGTACGTACAAGTTTTCTAAGTATTTCACAGTTTAGAAGTGTCAAGATAGTGATTAACGTAGATAACTATTAGGTATAAAAAATCCCGGACATAGCCGGGATTTATATAAAGAATGATATTTTATTAGGAAGAAAGTGCCTCCATAAGTTTTGTTTTCTTGTGTCTACTTAAAGGGATTTTATCGCCTTCAATTTCAATATTTCTACTATTGTATTTTTCTACTTTATCAAGATTGATAATATAGGATTTATGTATTCTCATAAATCGTTCTGAAGGTAATTGTTCTTCAAAAGCTTTCATTGTAGAAAGTACAATAATTGGTTCGTTGTAAGTAACCAACTTCACGTAATCACCTAAAGCCTCGATAAACTTAAGGTCATTTAGAAAAACTTTTTTCTTTTTAAGATTGCTTTTTACGAAGATGTAATCATCATCCTCTACACTGCCTTCAGTCTTAAGGCGATGTAAATTTATTGCTTTATGTACCGCATTAAGGAAGCGATCTTTTGTAAGCGGTTTGCGTAAGTAATCTATTGCATTGTAATTAAAAGCTTTATAAGCGTATTTAGTTTTACCGGTTACAAAAATGATCTGAGGCTTGTGTACTAGGTCATCAAGAAGATCAAATCCTGTAAGAATAGGCATTTCTATGTCAAGAAAAATAAGATCAACCTTAGTTTCCAGGAGTCCGTTTTTAGTCTCAATGGCATTGTTGTATTGAGCCGCTAAACGAAGGTTAGGATGATCTTTAATCATCTTAACTATTGCAAGACGCTGTAAGCTAGAGTCATCTACTACAGCACAGTCTAATATGAGTTCTTCCAAAATAATAAATGAGATAACGTTAGTTCAACAAATCTAGTTGCAATATAAGTATTTACCAAGTAAATTGTGTATTTCATCGATATTTTTTTTAACTTCTGTAAAGCTACAAGGAGATTAAGCAGCATTAATGCTCATTTTTTATGGCAATAGCATTTGATAACTGAGAAAATAATATTACTTTTGCACTCATTTTTATATAAATAAACATTTTTTATGAATCATTACGAAACTGTTTTCATCTTGAATCCCGTTTTATCTGATGACCAGGTAAAGGAAACAGTAAAGAAATTTGAAGATTTTCTTGTTTCTAACGGCGCCAAGATGATATCCAAAGAAGATTGGGGGCTAAAAAAATTAGCTTACGCAATCCAAAACAAAAAAAGTGGTTTCTACCATCTTTTTGAATTCACGGTACCTGGAGAGGTTATCAAGAGTTTTGAACTAGAGTTTAGACGTGACGAACGTATTATGCGTTTCCTAACTGTAAGCTTAGACAAGCACGCTATTGAGTGGGCTGAGAAGCGTAGAAAACGTAACAAAGAAAAAGCATAGTTATGGCATCATCTATAGAGCAACAAGCAAAAGCTAAGAAAGATGGGGAAATCAGATATTTAACTCCGTTAAATATTGAAACCTCAAAGACAAAAAAATACTGTCGTTTTAAGCGTTCTGGTATAAAATATATCGATTACAAAGATGCAGATTGGTTAGCTTCTTTTGTAAATGAGCAAGGTAAGTTATTACCACGCCGTCTTACGGGTACTTCTTTGAAGTATCAACGTAAAGTTAGTGTGGCTGTAAAAAGAGCAAGACATCTTGCACTTATGCCTTACGTAACAGATTTATACAAATAAAAATTAGATTAAGATGGAAGTTATTTTAAAGAAAGACGTCGATAATCTAGGATTTATTGATGATCTAGTAACTGTTAAAAACGGTTATGGAAGAAATTTTCTTATCCCACAAGGCCATGCAATTTTAGCTACACCTTCTGCAAAGAAAGTGTTATCTGAAAATTTAAAGCAACGTGCTTACAAAGACAAGAAAGTTGTTGATGCTGCAAAATCTCAAGCTGAAAAGTTAAATGGTTTAGATATCAAACTTACAGCTAAAGCTGGTGAAGCAGATAAATTATTCGGTTCTATTACAGATGCAGATCTTGCAGATGCTCTTGCTAAAAATGGCGTAGAGATAGACAGAAAATATATTACAATTGCAGGTGGTAACATCAAACGTTTAGGTCAATATGAAGCTAGTCTTCGTTTTCACCGTGATGTAGTTGCAAACCTTACATTTGATGTTATAGCAGAAGCTTAATACATTCAAAATATAGATTAAAGCTTCCGCTTCTCGCGGGAGCTTTTTTTATTTTAAATTTTTTCTAATGAAATATATTAGACTTACAAAAGAGCAATTAGAGGAGATGCATCAGGAGTTTATAAACTTTCTGGCAACTCAGTCTATTACTGCTGAAGAATGGGAATCAATCAAAAAAAATAAACCGGAAGTTGCTGAGCAAGAACTGGATGTTTTTAGTGATCTAGTTTGGGAAGGAGTTCTTAGTAAAGTAGAATATCTTGAGCATTTTTCTCCGCAACATATGTTTTTGTTTAAGGTTGGAGAATTGAAAATTAGTATGATTTCAATTGAAGTTGAAGATAAAGGTATCGATATCACAACGCCTGCAGGCTACAAATGGCTTCAGAACAACTTTATGAAAGATGAAGTAAATCTGTATAGTTCAAGTAAATTGCTATCAGACGATCGTAACAATGATATTTTTGTTCTTATAAGACAAGGAGCTTCTATTACACAAGGTGATTTATTCTCTTGGTTTGAGAAGTTTGTAGAAGTCGATTAGAATTGACTTCAATTAAAAAAAAAGCCTGTCTGATAAAATCAGACAGGCTTTTTTTTTAATTCTGTTATTCCCTATATTAATTTGAATTCATTGACGAGTTATTCATATCGTAAAGATTCTATAGGATCTAATTTTGCTGCTTTAATAGCGGGAAACAAACCGGCAATTATTGCAACTATAATGGTGATAGCTGTTGCAGATAACATCGCCATCCACGGAGTAGTAAAGTTGAAATTAGCAACAGATGAAATAAGTAAACCAATTGAGATGCCCAGAAGTATCCCTAATATACCACCAAACTGACCTATTATGATAGTCTCCATTAAAAACTGACCAGCAATAATAGATTTTTTAGCACCTAGGGCTTTCCTGACGCCTATTTCCCGTGTACGTTCGGTAACGGAAACCAGCATTATATTCATTAAAGCAATAGATGATCCTAATACGGTGATCATACTTATAATCCACGCCGCCATAGAAAGATAACCACTTATTTGAGAAATTTGATTAATAAGATCATCACTTCGGCCTATACCAAAGTCATTTTCTTCAACCGGAGCTAATTTTCTTACATTTCTAAAAGTAATTATAGCTTCATCTAGAGCTCCATCCAGAAGTTCTTTATCATCTACTTTTACACTAAGTGTATAATTGATATTAGGAGCCGTAAACATAGAACGAGCAATCTGAATAGGAATAAGAACGCGTAAATCCTGACTATTCCCAAACGTCGATCCTTTTTCTTCTAGAGTACCTATGACCTTAAACTTTGTACCTCGTATGCTTATAGTTTTATCTATAGGATCTACATTTTTTAAAAGTCCGTTTTTAAAATCACTACCTAGTATACAAACGTTATTATTATTGTTGATGTCAAACTGATTAAAATTACGACCTTGATCAAGCTCTAGACCAGAATTTTCCAGAAAATTCTCATTAGTACCTAATACCGTCACCTCGGGATCTGTGTCTAGATTTTCATATTTTACTTCGGCGCTTGTAGTTCCTGTAAAGGAAACCGCAACGTGTGTCATTGGAAACGTATACCGGTCTTCAAAATCTTTTACTTGTGTATAACGTATGGTGGGGTTTATTTTTTGGGTTTCTCCACTTCCACGTCTCTGCGTAGTGAACTCGTAACGTTGAATATTAAATGTGTTAGATCCCATTGATGAGAAATCACTACTTATTGTGTTTTCTAAAGCTTTTACAAGGCTTAAAATAGCTACTAAAGCTGTGATTCCTATAGCTATAATAACTACGGTGAGTATTGTTCTTAAAAGCTGACTACGTATAGCATCAAAGGCAATACGAAGATTTTCCCTAAAAAGTGAGAACATAAAATTACGTTTTGAATCTATAGGTCTTACAAACTCTTAAAAAGTTACTGTTTTATGGAAAATAAGAAGTGCCAAACCCTCAATTTTTTAAGATATTTGCAGCTTCGCATTCGTGATGGTGCGTAGATTAAATAAAATTCAGCTTTATAGCTCATTATAGATATTTAAAAATGGCTCAAAAACCCAGCATACCTAAAGGGACTCGTGATTTTTCTCCAGAAGAAGTTTCAAAACGTAATTATATAATTAATATACTTCGACACAATTTTGAATTGTTTGGTTTTCAATCCATAGAAACTCCGTCTTTTGAAAATAGCAATACCCTTATGGGGAAATACGGCGAAGAAGGGGACCGACTCATTTTTAAAATTCTCAATAGTGGAGACTATTTGAGCAAAGCTTCTGAAGCAAATTTATCTTCTAAAGATAGTAATGCGCTTACTTCAGAAATTTCAGAGAAAGCGTTACGTTACGATCTTACCGTGCCATTTGCCCGTTATGTGGTGCAGCATCAGAATGAAATAGAATTTCCATTTAAAAGGTATCAGATACAGCCGGTATGGAGGGCAGACAGACCGCAAAAGGGCCGTTTTAGAGAGTTTTTTCAGTGTGATGCAGATGCAGTGGGTTCAGATAGCTTGTTGCAGGAAGTGGCTTTCATCCAGCTATATGATGCGGTTTTTGGAGATTTAGGCCTTGAAGGTGTTACCGTAAAAATGAATAATAGAAAAATTCTTTCTGGTCTGGCGGAAACTATAGGCGAAGCAGATAAACTTATCGATTTTACAGTAGCATTAGATAAATTAGATAAGATAGGTGAGGAGGGGGTGATTAAAGAAATGCTTGGAAAAGGTATTTCTGAGACAGCTATAGAACGTGTAAAACCCATTTTTAGAGTACACGGTAATTTTGCTGATAAATTAATTTTGCTTAAAGCTTTACTGGCAGATTCTGAAATTGGAAAGAAAGGAATAGAGGAGCTAGAATATATAAATACAAAAATTGAAGCTTTAGGTCTTAGTACAATTTCTTTAGATCTTGATGTAACCCTGGCACGTGGTCTTAATTATTATACCGGAGCCATTTTTGAAGTTGCAGCTCCCAAAACTGTTGCTATGGGCAGTATAGGTGGAGGAGGTCGTTATGATGATCTTACGGGTATTTTTGGTTTAAAAAATATGAGTGGCGTAGGTATATCTTTTGGTCTTGACCGCATATATTTAGTAATAGAAGAATTAGATCTTTTTCCTGATCAGGCACTTAAGGGAACAAAATTATTATTCATTAATTTTGGGGAAACAGAATCCTTGTATTGTTTAAAAGCCGTGAAGAAGTTGCGAGAGGCGGGTATTACCTCAGAGTTATATCCTGATGCGGCAAAGATGAAAAAACAAATGTCACACGCAGATAAGCGTAATATTCAATTTGTCGTACTTGCAGGAGCTGAAGAAATAGAGCAAGACGTTTATACTTTAAAAAACATGAAAACCGGCGATCAAAAGCGGTTATCGATTTCTGAGCTGATTCAGGAATTGAATTAATAGAATAAAAAAATCCCAAACTTAAAAAGTTCGGGATTTTTTTATTCTATATAAAGATGATTACTTTTCTATAACTTCCGCAGGTGGAGTATAATCAAATAAGCGCTGCTCTTTTATTTGATCTGCAATTCCTGAAGGTAGCATAGCTTCCCATCCTTCCTCATTGTTATTAATCATTTTTAGTACTTGTCTAGAAAAAACATTCAGAATTTCAGGATTGTAATCCTCGATATCAACAACGCGACCATTATATTTAAAGAACTTATAGAGTTCTTTCATTCTAGGATGAACTTTTAAATTTTCGCTTGTGAAGAACTCTCCGGTTTCAGGATCGCGCATAGGATATAAATAAACGCGTAAATCTTTAAAGAATAATTTCCCAAAAGCTTCTAAGATACCTCCACTTAAATGTCTGTAGTATGATTCGTCAAAAATATCTATTAGGTTATTAACTCCCATAGCCAGACCCATACGTTCTTTTGTGTATCTGGAGAAATATTCTACAAGTCGATAATATTCCTGAAAATTTGAAATCATTACTGTATGCCCAAGGTTACACAGTAAACGAGCACGAGCCATAAAATCCTCTTCGTCAATCTCCCCTTCAGCACGTAAGTTAGATAAGGTAATTTCAAAAATCACTTGAGTATTTTCTTCTTTAACGCGGTTTTCATTTAAGAATATTTCCAAAGATTTACGATACATATCTGTATTTACTTTGGTAACCGGTCTAAAACTTCCGCGTAGGGCTAGTATATTTTTCTTGTAAAGAATTTTTGCAGCCAATACATTATTTCCGTCTGGTCCAAACATTACAGAATCGGTAAAACCGTTTTTAACAAGTTGTAAACTCATTAGACGATTATCAACGCGTTCAAACTCAGGTCCAGAAAAATTGATCATATCGATCTCTATTTGATCTTTATCGATATGATCATATAGATAACGTAAAAGTTTTTTAGGAGAGTCGTATTTGTAATAGGCACCATAAATCAAATTTACTCCCAGCGTACCCAACGTTAGCTGCTGTAAACGTGCATCAGTCTCGTGAAATCGTACGTGAAGTATAATCTCATTAAATTCTGCTTGCGGTTCTGTTTGATACTTAATTCCAACCCAACCGTGGCCTTTATATTTTTTAGCAAAATCTATTGTAGCAACGGTATTTGCGTAGGTAAAATAGATTTTGTTAGGGTGCTTTTCACGTGAAATTCTATTTTCTAATAGATTTGTTTCGTGAGTAAGCATTTTCTTTAAACGTGCTTCAGTAACGTAGCGATGGTCTTCTTCTACGCCATAAACAGCATCACTAAAATCTTTGTCATAAGCAGACATTGCCTTTGCGATAGTACCGCTGGCACCTCCTGCTCTAAAAAAATGCCTTACTGTTTCTTGTCCTGCTCCAATTTCTGCAAAAGTCCCGTAGATGTTCTCATTAAGATTTATGCGTAGTGCTTTATTGATTAGAGAGGGGATATTTTCAAACTCTTTGTCACCTTGAATTGTTATAGGCATTGTGCTAAGTTTTGGGTGAATATAGGTTAGTTCCTTCAGGGGTTAAAGGTAACAAAATGGTAGGGCTTACAAAAAATTAAGTGTAGTTTTGTTCTAAATTTTGCAGGTTTGAAAGTTACCTTTTTAGGCACAGGAACATCACAGGGAATCCCCATTATAGGCAGTTCACATCCCGTTTGTCAAAGTCACGATGAACGAGACAAAAGACTGCGTGTTTCTATTTTAATTAACTATAATAATGCGAATTATGTAATTGATTGTGGTCCTGATTTTAGGCAACAAATGTTGCGTGAGAACGTCACCCATCTTGAGGCATTACTCTTTACCCATGAACATGCAGATCATACCGCTGGTCTAGATGATATACGTCCATTTTTCTTTAGACAAGGTGATATACCTATATATGCGCATAAACGTGTTATTTCTGAATTAAAAAGGAGATTTGATTACATATTTCAAACCGAAAATCGGTATCCGGGTGCTCCTGCTGTAGAAATTAATGAAGTTGTAAATAATAATCCTTTTACAGTTAATGATCTGGAGTTTATTCCTGTAGATGTTTTACACGGCAACCTTCAGGTCTTTGGATATAGATTTAAAAATTTTGCTTACCTCACCGATGTTAAAACGATAAGTGATCAAGAAAAAGAAAAGCTAAAAAATCTTGATGTTTTAGTTGTTAATGCATTGCGTGAAGAGGAGCATTATACTCACTTTAATCTTGAAGAAGCCTTAGCTTTTGTTGAAGAGCTAAAACCAAAAAAAACCTATTTTACACATATAAGTCATTTACTTGGATTTCATGCAGATGTCGAAAAGCGTCTTCCTGAAAATGTACATCTCGCTTATGATGGCTTAACCTTAGAAATATAATTATGCGAAGAAATATCTTTTTGTATCTGTTCTTATTTGCAGCCTTGTGGATTGTTTTTCAGTATACAAATTCGACAAAGATCTATGAAAATCAAGAAAAACAAATTGCGCGTTTAGAAGAAAAACTTCAGAAAGCAGATTCAATATCACAAAATGCTGAAGGACAATCTGAGCGTTATTTTAAGCTGGTTGATAACGACAATGCCTATTCTTATTTTGAAAATTTTGATATAGATTATACTGATTTAGATAAGAGAATAGAATCTGCACTTATAAGTCAAAATGGAACTTCAGGAAATCCGCTGGTTACTTATGAAAGCAGCGGTGACAGTGTGTTTCAAATTAATAAAATTGAAGTGCTCAATCACAAATGGGTTATTGCAGATTTTAGTGATGGTAAGCGTTGGGGCGAACTTATATTACTTTATGATGTGTCAAAAGACGGAAGCGTTTCATTTGAAACGCTTCAAAGTGTCCTTTATCCTTAATGGTTTAAAAGCCAATCTTTTAAATCATAGAAGTTTTGTGGTGCTACACCGTGGCCTACTGGATACTCATTTAGTTTTACCGAAATGCCCAGGTTGTCGAGATAGGCTGGGATTTGTCTTGCTGCACTTACTGGTATGACCTGGTCGACACTTCCGTGAGATGAGAATACCGATAAATGTTTGTAGGCATCTAAATCAGATTTAGGAGCTGTAATATCTGGATTAACATATCCGCTGAGTCCAATGATATTTTTTACTTTTTCAGGATAGGTCAATGCAACTGCATAACTTAATATGCAACCTTGACTAAATCCCAAGAGAGTAACATTTGCAGGATCTACATCATATGTCGTTATAACCTCGTCAATAAATTTAGAAATTAATTCGCGAGATTCTATAGCCTCTTCATCATCAGACCATTTTCCATCTGTAGCATCCCAGTGTATCGTATACCAGGCATTTCCTGAAGGTTGCATAGGGCGTGGAGCTTTTGCAGAGACCACAAAATAATGGTCTGGCAGCTCTGGAGCAAATGAAAATAAATCTTCTTCATTACTGCCGTAACCGTGGAGTAGAAGTATAAGTGGTGCCTTGCCAGAACCGGCATTTTTAGGTCGTTGTATTAAATGTTCAAGTGAAAGTGTATTCATTTTATTGTATAAATGTAAACCATTTTTGAAATTGTTTTCCTAGTATAGGAACGGGTGTATATGTGCCTTGAAAAGCACTAACTATACCATAACCCCAAAGTACTATTATAAAAATATAGAAGCCTATGGTTGCCGGCCAACTATTTAAATAGGATACTAGAAAACCGAGTGCAAAGAAGGCGATAAAAATCCCGAAAGCTTGTCTAATATGAAATCTTGCAAATAAGTTTTTTGGTTCAGAATTCATAAATAATGCTATTATGGTTCCAATCATACTTAGGTATGCAATTATGGCTGTAGTCTTACCTTGTTTGATTATTTCGTTTGTCATTATTTATGATGCTATATATTGATTATTTGCAATGATTCCGTAGACTTTTCCCTTCAGTTTAGCACCAAGAAATGCTGCATTTTTAGATTTTGATAATATATTTTCCTTTGTAAAAGTGCTTGTTCCCTTAGCTGTAAATAAGGTTATATTTGCAGGCTCACCCACAACAATTTTGGCTTTTTCGCCGGTAAATCTAGATCTTCCTGCTGTGAGTAGGTGTATTGCTTGACGCTCTGTAACTAAAGTTAGCAAAGCTCCAAGTGTCGCTTCTTGAGCTATTGTACCAAATTTTGCATGGTCAAATTCTAATTTTTTCTGTTCGATATCAAGCGGATTGTGATCGCTGGTAACCATGTCTATGGTACCATCCTTTAAGCCTGCAATTAAAGCTTTACGATCTGTCTCATTGCGTAGTGGAGGCAAAACTTTATAACGGGTATCAAATTCTTCCAGTTCACTATCTGTATAGTAAATATTTGCCATCGCAACACTACAAGTTACATCAAGACCTTTAGCCTTTGCTTCTTTAATAAGAGCAACACTTTGTGCCGTAGAAATGGTAGGTATATGTAATTTACCTCCAGTATATTCTAGAATGTATAAATCTCTGGCAATTTGTAAATGTTCTGCCAGGGCAGGAATACCTTTTAATCCTAATTTAATAGCAATTTCTCCTTCGTTCGCCATTCCCTTAATAACAAGATCATTTTCCTGCGGAAAGGATAAAACAAGTCCGTCAAAACTTTGCGTGTATTGCAGCGCTATTTTAAGAAGATTAGGATTGCTTATTGCGTGTTGATAATCTCCAAATGCGATTGCTCCTGCCTTAGTCATATCAAATAATTCGGCTAGATCAACTCCTTCACCATTACGGGTTAGAGAACCAATAGGGTGTAAGCTAACTGCATTATTTTGAGCTTTATTTATAAGATAGGAAACAGACGAATTAGAATCTGTTACGGGATAGGTGTTGGGATTTACAGCTATAGCAGTAAAACCACTTTTTGCTGCTACCAGAAGTCCGTTTTTTATAGTTTCACGCTCTTCGTAGCCAGGTTCTCCGATACAAACGCTGCTGTCAAACCATCCCGGTGAAACTGTTAGGTTTTCAAAGTCTACATGTTGCTCCCCTTTAGTAGCATTCAATTTTGGGGCAATATCAGTTATAATTCCATCTTTTATTCTAATGTCGACCACGCTACCGTGGTGGTCATTACTCTCATCTAAAAGAGTTGCTTGTGTGATGCGTATATTCATTTAAGAAATTTTAAAAGGAGCATTTCTGCCAGAAGAGCCAGCAGTGCAAAAATAACAAACCATTTGTAAAACAAATTAAGATTTGACTCTTGTTCTAGTGTATCAAAAAGTGATTTTATAGTAGAAGAAAATTCGATTTCATTATTAGTTTGTGTGACTGGGCTTTGAAGCTTACTTTCTTTTCTATCGTGATTAAAAGCTACAGTAGTAATTGTGTCGCTCTTGTATTTCACTTCAAATAGGCCTGCATTTGTAATGCCTTGTGAGGTAGAAACAGATATATTATCACCACGTTTCTGTTGTAGAGGAATATATTGTTTGCTCTTTTTCTCAAGTACGAGCGCGGCATCTGTGGCAAGATCAGTTTTGATATCAAATGTTGCGTTAGTGCCTAGTGTATAATAGGGTTTTGGTAAAGAAAGTGCTTGAAGTGCTATCTTATCAAAAGTAGGAACTATCAATTGTCCTTTAACGAAGTTGCTATTTGAAGAAGATAATGAGGCTGTAAAAACATACAGATTATTATTTTCTGTCAAGAATGGGTCTCCATTCTCAAATGTTAGTATGGGATTGTTGGTATTGAGCTTGCTATACGAATTAACTATGTGAGACTGCAAATTAGATGATCTGCCGCTAAATACATTCTGAAAAAGAGGGTGATCATAACTTATACCCGTGATGTAGCTCGGCGTGCTTATTGTTTTTGTAAAGGGTTGCATCCCGAAAGCGGTAAGTAAATTAGAATATGCTTCCGGTTGATCTCTCGTAGAAGGAATTAATATAACTGTTCCTCCTTTTTGCGTGTGTGACTTTAGACTATTAATAAGTGAAATAGGAATACTATTAATTTCATTTAATATAATCAGATCCTGATCTGCAAGAAGTGCATAGTCTAATTGATTTTCAGAAACCGAAACAAATTCAAAACTGGCTGCGCTGTATAGCTTTTTTAGAAAGTCAAAACTTTCATCTGTAATAGCTAATACTTTAAGAGGTAATGCGTTATTTATGCTAAAATAGAAACTGTTATCATATTCTAGAGCAGCATCATCAAGGCGTATCATTCCTTTTATAGCTTTATCTGCAGGCAATTGAAATTGCGTAGAAGCTGTGTCGCTAGATGAAAATTTAACCGAAGATTTTGCGATAAGTTCGTTGCCATTAAATAAAGAAACAGGCAATTGATCTTCAGACTTAAAAGAGCTGGAGACAAGGACGTTTAGATCGTACAAATCTGCATTACGCTCGATAGTTAAACTATCTATTGAAAAATTTTCAAATGCAACCGGATCTAGTAATACCGGATAAATTTTTACAGATGAAGTATCTGCAAGATTAGAAAGGTCGAAATCTTGAAAATCTGAAACAAGCACTAGTCGTTTTTCAGTATTGAGATCTTTAGAAAAAAGAGTGTTTAACCGCAACAGCAGGCTTTTACTATCTGTAGTTTTTAAAGTAAAATCGAGATCAATAAGGATATTTCTATCTTTTTGAATATTAAATTTTTTAAATACTTCATCCCAGGTTACTAGGGTTACTAACTGGTCGTCTGGTAAATGGGATAGAAGATCTTGTGAGGCTTCCGTAAGCAAATTACCTTTTTTACCGGTGGCTTGCATACTGTAAGAGTTATCTACAAAAACAACGGTTTCTTTAGGTTTTGTAGCGCCTGACGATGCGGGGAAATAGGGCTGCGCAAAGGCTATAACAAGGCAGGCCAGTGCAATTAAACGTATAGCAAGTATGAGCCATTTTTTTATAGAACTGCTTTTTCGTGTATTTTGAATAACATTCTGAAGAAAAACTACATTCGTAAACGGAGTCTTTTTAAAGCGTCTTAATTGAAATAGGTGTATTAAAATAGGTATAAGCAGCAGAAAAAGAGCGTAGAGTATTTCAGGATTTTTAAACTGCATAGTTAAACGCTAATTAGCCGAGACGAAAATAAGTGTTTTACAAAGACAATAACGATATCCTTCTCCTTAATTTCTAATTCTTATAGCTTTTAGATGTGTCATATTCGGGTCCACTTATTTGTGTAAGGATATCCGCTTTACGAGCAGTAAATTTAAAAGTTGTCCCTTTCCCAATTTCTGAAGTTACATTTATTTTTCCGCCTAAATTTGTTACTAACTTCTTAACGGTAGATAATCCTATGCCATTACCGCGATTGCCGTTTTTATCTTTGTCTGTTGCAATAGTAAACAAATCAAAAATCTCTCCTAGCTTATCTGGAGCAATACCTATTCCGTTATCTTTTACTTCAAATAAATAGAAATCATCATTTTCATCAAAAGAAATATATATCTCCGGACTTTCTTTATCAGAATATTTTAAACTATTACCTATAAGATTTAAGAATATCTGATTAAGAGCAACCTTATTGCAATTAATAAGATGATTGGTTTCGGGTAAATGAATAACGCACTTATAATCTGCGTTAAGTAAATCCTCAAGCTCCTCCAGTAAGTCGTGAATATCAAAAAGCTCACGCTGATTTATGGTAAGATTATCACTTTCATAATGCAGTAAAATTCCATTAATGTATTCTGAAAGGGAGAACGACGAACTTTTAAGATAGTTGAGATAGTCGAGACCCTTCTCATCTAAAAGTTCTTTATACTTTGCTTTTAATAAATCTGTTGTAGTTATGATATTAGCCAAAGGCATTTTCATATCGTGAGATACTACCCCTGCAAAATCTTTTAAAAGGCTATTCTTCTTAAGCAGATTCTTTTGTAAAGCTTTGTTTTCTAAGTTTTGGCGGTGAAGCTCAAATAAATTAACGACTTGATTAGCTAAAGCAATCAAGGTATTTTTTTGTCTGTCACTAAGCGTGCGCGGTTTGTGATCAAAAACGCATAAAGTGCCCAATGCGTGTCCGCCCTTATCTATTAAAGGTACACCCGCATAGAAAATGGCTTTCATCTCACCGGTAACTAAGGGGTTATTCTTAAACCGATCATCTTTACGCGCATCTGGTATTACAAAAATGGATTCTGGAGATTGTATCGCGTGCGTACAAAAAGATATTTTACGCGGAGATTCTGAAAACGGGACACCATAATGAGATTTCAGGAAGTTACGATTGTAGTCTAACATCGTAACAAGCGATATGGGCGCATCACATATGTATGCGGCAATCTGAGTGATGTCATCATAACTTCTCTCAGGTAAGGTGCCTACTAATTTGTAAGAATCTACGGCTTCTTGTCTCTTTCTCTCGTTCAGAACTTTGGTTTTTTTGTGAAAAATAAAGATACTACAAACTAGTTATTTTTTGAAGCAACTTTTTTAATAGTAAAGTCAAAGGTAGTACCGCTAATTCCATCACTATTTACGCTAATAATTCCGCCTAAAGAATTCACTAGGTTGCGCACAGTAGATAAGCCAATTCCATTTCCTTTTTTTCCTTTATTATCTGTTTCTGAAGCTACAGTAAACAAATCAAAAATAGAAGACTGCTTATCTTTAGATATTCCTTTACCATTATCTTTTATCTGGATGTAATAGTAAGCATGATCTTCGGTACATTTAAAATCGATAATACCAGTTTCCTTGTCATTATACTTAAGGCTGTTAGTGATTAAGTTAATGAGAATTTGACTTACTGCAGAACGATTCGTTTGTAATTCCAGATTTTTGTCTGGAAAATTTATAATATAATCTTCGTTAATATTTAAGAGATCGATTAGTTCTTCTAACAGATGATTGAGTTCAAAATTTTCTAAATTTTGTATAGTCAAATCTTCACTCTCGTAATAGGAAAGTAGATTATCGATATAATCACTAAGGGAAAACGAGGACTGTTTTAAATACGAAAGATATTCATTTCCCTGCTCATCAAATTGGTTAGCATATTTAGCTCTCAATATATCTGTGGTGACAATCATATTTGCTAGCGGCATCTTCATGTCGTGAGATATTACACCTGCAAAGGTCTTTAATTGTTCGTTTTTTGCATTTAAAAGTTTTTCAATTTTCTTTAATTGTAAATTATTTCTTCTAAGTTCAAAAAGATTTTCTACTTGCGTAGCCAGATCTCTTAGTGCATTTAACTGTGTGTCGGTAAGTGTCTTGGGTTTTCTATCTATAACGCAAAGAGTACCTAAGGCTTCTCCCGTGGGAGTTAGTAATGGAACTCCGGTATAAAATATTACCGGAAAATCTGCACGCACCAGCGGATTATTCTTAAAACGATCATCCAGTCTTGAGTCTGGAACAACTGTAATATTCTTAGGATCCATTATAGCGTGCGCACAAAACGACACCTCACGATCAGTTTCACAAATATCCCAACCAACTTTAGATTTAAACCATTGTCTATCTTCACTTACAAGTGAAATTAATGAAACAGGTGCCTCACAAATTGTTGAAGCCAGACGCGTGATAACATCAAAATTTGTGTCTGATGCAGTATCTAACAAACGCAATTGTTCTAATTGTGATAGGCGAGAAGCTTCATTTTCTGGAATAGGTTGAGATTGCATATATATTTAAGGGTCTTTAAGAGGGAGTTATGGCTAATGGGATTATTAATCAGCAATAATTATACTGCAAAAATACAATTATAACTGGTTAAAATAGATCCTTTTCAAAAGCGCTTAAACCGAACAGGGCAAAGTCATATTTTACAGGATCTTTAGGTTCTAATTTTCGCAATTTATTATCAAGCTCTGCTACAGCCTTAGCGTCATTTTGTGCACGTGTGAGTAAGCCTAATTGACGAGCTACTCTACCCGAATGTACATCAAGTGGACAAGATAGTAGCCCTGGACTTATATTTTTCCATAAGCCAAAATCTACTCCAGCTGTCGCTGGTCGTACCATCCATCTCAAATACATGTTTATACGTTTTGCCGCAGAGTTTTTTAACGGATCACTAATGTGTTTTTGGGTACGGTTTGTATGAGGTATTTCAAAGAAAATAGATTTAAATCTGCTTATAACAGGTTGTAAATCTTTATTAGCATTCTGAGATTGAAAAATGAGCTCTAAACCACCGTGGTTTAAATAGATGTTTTTTAAACTTTCGACAAAAGTTATTAAGTCTGTACCATTAAAAGTTCGATGTACAAAATTAAGAAGAGGTTTTAGATCATCAGCTCCGTGATTTAGTACAAAATCGTAAGGATCATTATTAAGTAATTCAATAAGTTTATTACCATTATTAATAATGCTTTTGCGATTTCCCCAAGCTATAGTTGCAACCAGAAAGCCTATAATTTCTATATCTTCTTTTTTAGTAAATTGATGAGGAATTTGGATAGGGTCTGTACCTATAAATTGTGGGCTTTCATATATGTTAGCCTTCTCATCTAGAAATTCTTTAAGCTCGCTTTTAGAAAGTTTAAGAGATGATTTTGCCATCTACCATGGTTAATTTACGATCGGCCATTTCAGCCAATTCTTCATTATGAGTTACAATAACAAACGTCTGATTATAGGTGTCACGAAGCTTGAAGAATAATTTATGTAAATTTTCTGCAGATTCGCTATCCAGATTTCCAGAAGGTTCATCGGCTAGTATGAGAGCGGGCTCATTAACAAGAGAACGTGCAACGGCAACACGCTGCTGCTCACCACCAGAAAGTTGACTTGGTTTGTGGTGCATACGATGCGAAAGTCCTAAAAAATCAAGAAGTTCTTTAGCTTTCTTTTCAGCAACATCCTTTTCCTTTTTTGCTATAAAAGCAGGGATACAAACATTTTCTAAAGCGGTAAATTCGGGCAATAATTGATGAAATTGAAAGATAAACCCAATGTTTAAATTTCTAAATCGACTGAGTTCTCTTTCGTTCAGCTTAGAAACTTCAATATCATTTATATACAGATTTGTATTAGCGTGTTTATCTGCACGATCTAAAGTTCCTAAAATTTGTAAAAGTGTGGTTTTGCCGGCACCACTTGCGCCTACAATAGACACAACTTCGGCATCTTTAATTAAAAGATCGACACCTTTTAGAACCTGGACGTCACCGTAAGATTTTAGAATATTTTCAGCTTTAATCATAAGAAGTTATGAATCTTTAAACTGTAATTAAAGTGGGTTAAAACCGACTACTTCAACGACACTTTGATTTTCAGAAATAAGTATATCTTGTTAAGATTTCAAAGGTAATGTACTAAACATAATAATTGTTGTTAACACAAAATTTTATCATTTTGTTTAATGATTTCTGTAGTTGTATTAACAATACGTTAAACTGAATTTTAAGATGCTTCTAGCATCTAAATTTGTTAAGCTATGAATACTAATTTGAAAACTGTAACTTTTGCAAACGGATGCTTCTGGTGTACAGAGGCGGTTTTTCAACGTTTTAAAGGTGTATATAATGTAAAAAGTGGTTACACGGGAGGAAAAATTAAAAATCCACCGTACCGGGAAGTCTGTCAGGGAAGAACAGGTCACGCTGAAGCCATACAACTTCAATATGATCCCGCAATAATATCTTATCTAGAGTTGCTTCAAGTATTTTTTACTACTCACGACCCTACGACGCTCAACAGACAAGGAAACGATGTGGGAACCCAATATCGAAGTGCTATTTACTATCATTCTCAAGAACAATGTGATGAGGCTAATGCAATGATAGAAATATTAGAAAAAGAGCATATTTTTGATTCTAAAATTGTTACAGAGGTTACTCAGGCAATGCCATTTTATGATGCAGAAGATGATCATGCTTCTTATTATAATAACAATAAACTTCAGGGCTATTGCCAATACATAATAGATCCGAAAATCGCTAAAATTAAAAAGCTTTTTAAAGAACAGCTTTTAGAATCCTACCTTTAATAAAACACATATTTATGTCGCCATATAAAAAATTTGAAGAGTATAATATCGACTTGAAAGATGAGATAAAAGATAGCTACTCGTCCATTATAAAAGATTTAGGAGAAGATGTCACTCGTGATGGTCTTCTTAAAACTCCGGAACGTGCAGCAAAAGCAATGATGTATTTAACAAGTGGCTATGATGTTGATCCTGCAGAAATTTTAAAAGGAGCAATGTTCAAAGAAGATTATAGAGAGATGGTTATTGTGAAGGATATCGAATTATATTCGCTATGTGAACATCACTTATTACCTTTCTTCGGAAAGGCACACATTGCTTATATACCTAATGGGAGCATTGTGGGTCTTAGTAAACTGCCGCGCATCGTAGATGTTTTTTCTAGAAGATTGCAAGTACAAGAGCGTCTAACTCACGATATTTTAGAATGTATTAATACTACTTTAAAACCTGAGGGTGTTGCAGTAGTGATTGAAGCTTCACATATGTGTATGATGATGCGTGGGGTCCAAAAACAGAATTCTACAACCACGACTTCTGGGTTTAGAGGTCAATTTGAAAAGATTGAAACTAGAAATGAGTTTCTTAAGCTTATTAGTTCTGATTTAAGCTAACTATGGCAGGTTATTTGCTTTATATTTATAAAAACAAAATGTTATGAAAGCATTAGATTATAATTTACTGGTAAAGGGGATATTTTTTGATGCAGTTGGTATGCTGAGTATGGCAATTCCTGTAGTAGGGCCTTTCTTAGACTTGGCGTGGGCTCCAGTTGCAGCTAAACAAATGTCAAAAATGTATCCCGGTCGTAAAGGAAAATTTGCTTCGATATTAGTTTTTATAGAAGAGATACTTCCATTTACAGATATCGTCCCATCTTTTACCCTAATGTGGGTATATACTTTTTTAATAAATACAGAACCTCGACCTAACAAAGGAAGAGTTATTCCGATACGGATTAAAGACTAACAAAAAAAAGGTGCTATTAGCACCTTTTTTTATTCCTTTTCTATAGCTTTTATTATTTCTTCATTCATCCATTGAATGGCATCTTCTTTAGCTCCAAATATCCCAAAAGGTTTCTTGTAAAATTTTCCTTCAATTTCTGCATTACCTCGACCAATACTTGTATCAGAAACAATAGCAAATGCTTTTAAACTTTCTACTTTATTAAGTTCTGTATAAATCATAGGGTTAATACTGTAAGAATGTTCTCTTACTGAAATATAACCGAATGGATGGCCATTATAATGATCTAAGCAAGCATTTAAAAAGGAAACACGATCGTCTTCATCAAAGTTGATATTTGATTTTACATATCCTAGTGCACAGAATTCATCGAATTCAATTCTTCCAGAACGTAGATGTATAATTTTCCTCAATGATGCCATAATTAAATATAACTAAATTATAAATAATATAAATTAAGAAAATGTTATTTATAAAAAAAAGAACCACATAAGTGGTTCTTTTTTAAATAGTTATAAATTAAGAAGTTAAGATTGTGTAGAATTCTCAGTCTTTTCAATCTTGATGGTCAATTCTTCTTTACCTTCTTCGATATCCATAAAGATTTTATCGCCTTCACCTATTTTTGCAGTGATAATTTCTTCTGCAAGAGCGTCTTCGATATATTTTTGAATTGCTCGCTTTAATGGTCTTGCGCCATATTCTTTATCAAAACCTTTCTCGCTAATAAAGTCTTTTGCTTTGTCACTCAATTCTAAATTATAACCAAGTGATTGAATACGATTGTAAAGCTTTTTCAATTCGATATCGATGATCTGGTGTATTTCTTTGCGATCTAAAGCATTAAATACAATAACATCATCTACTCGATTTAAGAATTCAGGAGCAAATGCTTTTTTTAATGCATTTTGAATAATTCCTTTAGCATTTTCTTCTGCCTGATCTTTTCGCGCTGTAGTACCAAAACCTACGCCTTGTCCAAAATCTTTAATCTTACGAGCTCCAATATTTGAAGTCATAATGATTACCGTATTCTTAAAGTCAATCTTTCGACCTAGAGAATCTGTAAGATAACCATCATCAAGAACTTGAAGCAGCATATTAAATACGTCTGGATGAGCTTTTTCAATCTCATCTAACAGGATAACAGCATAAGGCTTTCTTCTTACTTTCTCAGTAAGCTGTCCACCTTCTTCATAACCTACATATCCCGGAGGTGCTCCAATAAGTCTTGAGACTGCAAATTTCTCCATGTATTCACTCATATCGATACGTACCAGTGAATCCTCATTATCAAATAACTCGGTGGCTAAAATTTTTGCAAGTTGCGTTTTACCTACACCAGTTTGTCCTAAGAAAATAAAAGAACCAATTGGCTTATTAGGATCTTTTAATCCAGCACGATTACGTTGTATAGCTTTAGCTACTTTAGCAACCGCTTCATCCTGACCTATTACTTTGTTTTTAATAGAATTAGGTAATTCGGCTAGTTTATTACTTTCGGTTTTTGCAATACGTGTAACCGGTATTCCAGACATCATTGAAACAACGTCGGCAACGTTATCTTCGGTAACCGTTTCCTTATGTTGTTTAGAATCTTCTTCCCAAGTAGCTTGGGCAGTTGCTAACTCCTTCTCAATATTTTTCTCGTCATCCCGTAATTTAGCTGCCTCTTCATATTTCTGCTTTTTAACTACAGAATTTTTGCGTTCGCGCACTTCTTCAAGTTGGCGTTCTAAATCAAGAATTTTCTTCGGAACGTCAATATTTATAATATGCACACGAGAACCAGCTTCATCTAAAGCATCAATTGCTTTATCCGGAAGAAAACGATCTGTCATGTATCTGCTTGTAAGCGTTACACAGGCTTTTATCGCTTCAGGTGTATAGACTACATTGTGATGATCTTCATATTTATCCTTGATATTATTTAGGATCTCTATGGTTTCCTCTTCATTTGTAGGCTCTACTATTACTTTTTGAAAACGTCTTTCTAAAGCGCCGTCTTTTTCGATATATTGTCTGTATTCATCTAGAGTAGTTGCTCCAATACATTGCAGTTCGCCACGTGCTAGAGCAGGTTTAAACATATTGCTCGCATCTAGTGAACCAGTCGCTCCACCTGCACCTACAATGGTGTGAATTTCATCGATAAATAAGATTATATCTTTATTTTTCTCAAGCTCGTTCATAACGGCTTTCATACGCTCTTCAAACTGTCCTCTGTACTTAGTACCCGCGACTAAACTCGCCAAGTCTAAAGTCACAACACGTTTATCAAAAAGTATACGTGAAACCTTACGTTTTACAATTCGTAACGCAAGACCTTCTGCAATAGCAGATTTACCCACACCCGGTTCTCCAATTAATAGCGGATTATTTTTCTTACGTCTACTTAATATTTGAGAAACGCGTTCTATTTCTTTCTCACGACCTACAACAGGATCCAGTTTATTTTCCTCGGCCATTGCTGTAAGATCACGCCCAAAGTTGTCTAGAACAGGTGTTTTAGACTTTTTGTTGCTTTTATTTCCTGGAGCATTAAAAGGGTTGTCTTTTGACGACTCAGACGTTGTATCATCATCACTAAAAGATTCACTCTTTATAGGCTCTATATAATCATCATCGCTTGTCATCATAAGTTTGAATTGATCTTTTACATTATCATAATCTACTTTTAGTTTATTAAGCAACTTGGTTGTTGGGTCATTCTCATTGCGTAATACACAAAGTAAAAGATGCGCTGTATTAATAGAAGAACTTTGAAAAAGTTTAGCTTCTAAAAAAGTGGTTTTTAATGCGCGCTCTGCTTGTCGCGTTAAATGTAAATTTTGCTTTTCGCTGCTGGCCGATCCCGGAGTGGGATTTGCCGGACTCAAAATCTCGACTTTTCGTCTTAAGTGACTTAGATCTATATCTAATGCCTCAAGGATTTCTATAGCCTTGCCGCTACCGTCACGTAGTAGACCTAACATAAGATGTTCGGTTCCAATAAAATCGTGACCTAGACGTAAAGCCTCTTCCTTGCTATAAGCAATTACATCTTTAACTCGTGGTGAAAAATTATCATCCATAAACTCTCCTATCTTTTTCTATAGTTTTTGAATATCAATTCAAAAACCGTTCCGTTGATATCACTTTAAGTAAATTGACAAAATAAGTTTTAAAGTGACAATGGAAGTTAAGCATACTTATTAAAAAGGGAAACATATTTTTGTTAATAAAAACCATATACAGTGAGTTGCTAAATACCGAAAACACAAGAGAAAAACGTATATTGCCCCTTACTGTTTAAACCAAAAATTTAAAGATAAATACATATGGCTGAAGGAGAGAAGTTAATTCCTATCAACATTGAAGATGAGATGAAATCAGCCTACATTGACTATTCAATGTCGGTCATCGTGTCACGTGCATTACCAGATGTACGAGACGGTTTAAAACCTGTACACAGACGTGTTTTATTTGGAATGCATGAATTAGGTGTTAGATCTAACACCGCACATAAAAAATCTGCTAGAATTGTAGGTGAAGTTCTTGGTAAATATCACCCACACGGTGATACTTCAGTTTATGATACTATGGTGCGTATGGCCCAGGAGTGGTCTCTGAGATATATGCTTGTAGATGGTCAAGGTAACTTTGGTTCTGTAGATGGAGATAGTCCTGCAGCAATGCGATATACAGAAGCACGTATGCGCAAAATCTCTGAGGAGATGCTTGCAGACATAGATAAAGACACAGTAGATCATCAATTAAACTTTGATGATACACTTAAGGAGCCTAAAGTTTTACCTACTCGTATTCCTGGTCTTTTAGTAAATGGAGCTTCAGGTATTGCAGTAGGTATGGCTACAAATATGCCGCCTCATAACTTAACCGAAGTTATAAACGGAATATCTGCATATATTGAAAATAACGACATCGAAATAGACGAACTGATGCAGCATATTACTGCACCAGATTTCCCTACCGGAGGAACTATTTACGGTTATGAAGGTGTACGTGAGGCATTTAAAACAGGTAGAGGGCGTGTTGTTATGCGTGCAAAGGCTGTTTTTGAAGAGGTTAGAGGTCGTGAATGTATTGTTGTAAATGAGATTCCATATCAGGTGAATAAGGCTGATATGATTAAGAAGACCGCAGATCTTGTTAACGAGAAAAAAATAGATGGCATCGCTTCTATACGTGATGAGTCTGATCGTAATGGGATGCGTATTGTTTACGTTTTAAAACGTGATGCAATTCCTAATATCGTACTTAACACCTTATATAAATATACAGCTTTACAGTCTTCGTTTAGTGTAAACAATATTGCCTTAGTAAAAGGAAGACCAGAAATGTTGAATCTTAAAGATATGATTCATCATTTTGTTGAGCACCGTCATGAGGTGGTCGTTAGACGTACTGAATATCTTCTTAAAAAGGCTGAAGAGCGAGCTCACATTTTAGAAGGTTTAATTATTGCATCAGACAATATTGACGAAGTTATCGCTCTTATACGTGCTAGTAGCAATGCCGAAGAGGCGCGTACTAAGTTAATGGAGCGTTTTGATCTTTCAGAAATTCAAGCTAGAGCAATAGTTGAGATGCGTCTACGCCAATTAACTGGACTGGAGCAAGACAAACTAAGAGAAGAATATGAGCAAATAGTTAAAACTATTGAAGATCTAAAAGACATTCTTGCCCGCAAAGAGCGTAGAATGGAAATTATAAAAGAAGAGCTACAAGAAATTAAAGATAAATATGGTGACGAGCGCCGTACTACTATTGATTTTGCAGGTGGCGATGTAAGTATTACAGATTTGATTCCTGATGAGAAAGTAGTATTGACTATTTCGCATGCAGGTTATATAAAACGTACTTCACTATTAGAATATAAAACTCAAAATAGAGGTGGAGTAGGGCAAAAGGGTTCGACTACGAGAAATGAAGATTTCCTAGAGCATCTTTTTGTAGGTACAAATCACCAGTACTTAATATTCTTCACCCAGAAAGGTAAGTGTTACTGGATGCGTGTTTTTGAAATTCCTGAGGGAAGTAAAACGTCAAAAGGCCGTGCTATTCAAAACCTTATTAATATTGAGCCAGATGATAAAGTGATGACGTTTATCTGTACTAATGATCTTAAAGATGAAGAGTACATAAACAGTCATTATGTCATTATGGTTACGAAAAAAGGCCAGGTTAAGAAAACATCTCTGGAGCAATATTCGCGTCCACGTACAAATGGAATCAATGCCATTACTATAAAAGATGATGATGAACTGCTTTCTGCAAAACTTACAACCGGAGATAGTCAAGTAGTATTGGCAATTAAATCTGGAAAAGCAATACGCTTTGAAGAAGAGAAAACCAGACCTATGGGTAGAAACGCATCTGGTGTGCGTGGCATAACTCTTGCAGATGATAATGACGAAGTGATAGGGATGGTTGCTGTCAACGATTCAGAATCTAACATATTAGTTGTTTCTGAAAACGGTTATGGTAAGCGATCTTTAGTTGAAGATTACCGCGTTACAAATCGTGGTGGTAAAGGAGTTAAGACTATTTCTATTACAGAAAAAACTGGTAATTTAGTTGCAATTAATAATGTAACAGATGATGATGATCTTATGATTATTAATAAATCTGGTATTGCGATTAGAATGGCAGTTTCAGAATTGCGTGTAATGGGTAGAGCTACGCAAGGTGTGCGCTTAATAAATTTAAAAAATGGGGACACCATTGCTGCGGTAACAAAAGTGAAGAAAGATGAAGACGCAATTGATGATGAAGATATTGAAGATATCGATGCTACAGTAGTAGATTCAACCGCTGCAGACGAAAATTTAAATAATGATAAACCTTCTTCTGACGAAGAAGAATAACCAAAGTTGAATATTAAAATTAGTAAAATAATGAAAACAAAATCTTTAGTAATAGCGGCACTATCTGTTACCGCTTTAACTTTTGCGCAGAAGAAAGAGATTAAATCTGCGGAAAAAACAGTTGAGTCTGGCAGTTTTGTTCAAGCTCAAACAGAAATTAGTGGTCTTGAAGGTATGATGAGCCAGATGGACGAAAAGGAAAAAGAATACTATTACTTTATAAAAGGTAGAGCGTTTTTAGGAGGTGAAGACAACAAAAAGTCTGAAGATCTTTTAAAAGCTATGGAAGCTTTCACAAAAGTAAATGAGTTTAATGACGGTAGCAAATATGGTCAAGAAGCAACTCAATATAAGCAGCAAGCTATGAATGCAGTTATTTCATCTGCTGTAGATGATCAAAATGCTGAAAAATATAGCGATGCAGCAACTAAACTTTATAAACTGTATACGCTAACTCAGAAGGATACATCTTATTTATATTTTGCGGCATCAAACGCTGTTAATGCACAAGATTTCCCTACTGCTTTAGATTACTATAGCCAGTTAAAATCATTAGGTTACACCGGTGTTGAAACAAAGTTTACTGCAAAGAACAAAGATAACGGTCAAGTTGAGAGTTTTAATTCTAAACAACAACGTGATCTATTTGTAAAATCTGGCACTCACGAAGATCCACAAACAGAAGTTACTGAGTCTCGTGCAGGTGAGATTGCAAAAAATATCGCACTTATTTATGTTCAAGAAGGTGAAAATGATAAAGCAATTTCTGCTATAGATGATGCTCTTGCTGAAAATCCAGATGATGATGCTCTTTTACGCTCTGCGGCAGATGTGTATCTTAAAATGGATATGACTACTGAATATGAGGCTGCTATGAACAAGGTTATCGCTAAGGACCCTAATAATCCTGGATTATATTTTAATTTAGGTGTAGGTGCTGCTAAGGCTGATGATATGGAAAAAGCAATGGGTTACTACGAGAAGGCTTTAGAAATAGATCCTGATTACAGCGCTGCTAACTTGAATATAGCTGCTTTAATGCTTGGAAAAGATAAAGACATCATTGAGCAAATGAATACCTTAGGTAATTCTAAAGCTGATAATGCTAAATATAACGAGTTAAAGAAACAACGTTTAGCTCTTTACGGTGAAGCTGTTCCTTATTTAGAGAAAGCTATTGCGGGTGAAGAATCTAATATTGAAGCGGTACGTACGTTATACAACATCCATGTTCAGTTAGGTAACACTACTGAGGCAGATAAGTACAAAGCTAAATTAGATGCTCTTGAATCTAAATAATTAGCTTCATAATTAATACATATATTAAAGCCCGATCTTGCGATCGGGCTTTTTTTATAGCCTTAAATTCTATTTATACAATTTGAATTAACTGTGATTATGCGTTGTATGAATTGTTCACTATAAGTGATCTGTTTTTAACAAGTGACAATACATTTGATTACCAAAAAAAAGGTTCGGGATTATATCCCGAACCTTTTATGTTATAAATGATAGGTTTATTTATTATTTAGCACGTTCATACTTTTCCATATAGCGCTTGTATAATTCAGTCTGATGACTTTCAAGGCTTATAGATCTTCCATTAATAAATGCGTGGCTAATGGTATTACCACTCATTTCTAAAGCATTTCCTTTACTTACAATAAGTGTAGCATCTTTACCAGCTTCTAATGTTCCTAGTTTATCAGACACTCCTAATATGGTTGCAGGATTCTTTGTTATAAGCTGCAATGCATCTTCAAAGCTGAGGCCGTGAGCAGTAGTTTGTCCTGCATAAAAAGGAATATTTCTGGATTGCCAGTACTCACCACTATTTCCTAAGGCTACGGTAACATTTGCGTCAACAAGATCTTTTACCATTTTAAAAGAAATATTATAGTCATCATCTTCGGTATCTGGTAAACTATGTACGCGAGCAAGAATAACGGAAACATTAGCTTTAGCAATGGCGTCCGCTACTTTGTAACCGCGATATGCACCTACTAATACTACTTTTTCAATATTCATAGCTTCTTTAAACTTTAATACATCGAGTATCTCTTTTTCAGAATCCACGTGAATATATAAGTTTTGAGTCCCATCAAGAATACCTTGCATTGCTGCATAAGGCAAATTCTTAACTGAAGAATCTCCCGAGGTAAAAGCTTTAGATTGAGCTATAAAGTTTTCGATTTCGGTAATATCAGATTTGTAATCTTTGTTAGGGCTATAGCCAGGATCTTCACCTTCCCACCAGCGGCCTCGTCGATAGCTGTTAGGCCAGTTTAAATGAATACCGTCTCCACGCTTAACAGCAGCATCTTCCCAGTTCCAGGCATCGAGCTGTACTACAGATGATTGTCCTGAAATCGTGCCGCCCTGAGGCACAGCCTGCGCAATTAACACACCATTAGGACGCATACTTTCTACAACTTTAGATTCTGCATTATAAGCCACAATTGCCTCAATATGCGGATTGTATTCTCCTACTTCGTCCTGATCTTCAGTAGCTCTAACCGCTGAAATTTCAACCAGACCTAGAGTGGTGTCAGGAGCAATAAATCCCGGGTATATATGTTGACCATCTACATTAATGATCTCACCACGTAGGGGCATTTTTGTTGTACGTGCGTCATAGACACCGGTAATTTTTCCGTCTTTAATAAAAATCAGGCTTTTTTCAATTACCTCTCCATTGCCTATGTGGGCAGTAGCACCGGTTAACGTTATCTCGCCCGTTTGTGCTATGGCAGGTGTTTGCTGTGCTTGCATAGATAGTGTAGCAAAGAACAGCGCTATAAATAATTTATTTAGCGTTTTCATAATTAATCTAGTGTTTCTAAAGTGTCACAATCTAATCGCTGTTTTTCTTCTTTTTTCGCAGGTTGAGTTTTTAAACCTTTGTTTTTTGCAGACAACATAAGCGTAGTTAGCTTGTTCTTTTGCATTTTAACTTCTTCTCGTAGTTGCTTATCTTTTTCAATATCAAAGTATACAGCACCTTCAATAAGTGTTTTTTCTGCCACTGCACTTACAGACATAGGGTATGTTGACCATAATACTAAATCGGCATCTTTACCCTCTTTAATACTACCTGCACGATCATCTATGTGTAGCATTTTTGCAGGATTAAGCGTAACAAATTTCCAAGCTTCCTCTTCTGGGACGCCACCATATTTCATCGTTTTTGCAGCTTCTTGATTTAATCTGCGACTCATTTCTGCATCATCACTATTTATACCGGTTAACACACCTGCACTCCACATAATTGCAGCATTGTATGGTATTGCATCATTAACCTCATATTTGTAAGCCCACCAGTCACTAAAGGTTGAGCCTGCAACTCCATGTTCAGCCATTTTATCTGCAACTTTGTAGCCTTCAAGAATGTGTGTAAATGTATTTACTCTAAAATCAAAATCTTCGGCAACCTTCATAAGCATATTAATCTCACTTTGAACATACGAGTGTGATGATATAAAACGCTCACCGTTTAAAATATCTACAAGCGTTTCCATCTCATAATCCTTACGATAGGGTTTGCCACTTTTCATTTTTACTTCATATTCTTTTGCACGCTGAAAATAATCTGTAAACATTTGCTGTACTCCCATACGGGTTTGTGGGAAACGACTAAAACTACCCCAATTTGATTGTTTTACATTTTCTCCCAAAGCAAATTTTATAAACTTAATATCGTCAAGAACCATCTCGTCAATACTAGATCCCCATTTAAGTTTCATAACAGCAGATTGACCACCTATTGGGTTTGCTGAGCCGTGTAATAGTTGAATAGTGGTCACTCCACCGGCAAGATCACGATAGATATCAATATCGTCTGGATCTACAGCGTCCCGCATACGTACTTCTGCAGATGAGTTCTGCCCAGATTCATTAACATCAAATGCAGCTATATGAGAATGCTCATCAATTATACCGCTCGTAAGATGTTTCCCGGTGGCATCAATTACTTGTGCTCCTCCAGCGCTGAGGTTTTTACCTACAGCTGCTATTTTCCCATTTCTCACTAGAACATCTGTTTGTTCTAGAATTCCTGCTTCTTCATTTGTCCAAACAGTAGCATTTTTAAATAAAATGGTTTGTGCTTTTGGTTTCTCTTTATAGCCGTAAGCAATATTAGGATAGGTAAGTGGCATTACTTCAATTGCCTCTTCTTCCTTATCAGAATCCTCTTTATCTTTAGAATCAGATTCTTTTGAAACCGTATCCTCCTTTTTAGTAGCTGTGAAATTACTTTCACTCCCATTAGGTAGAATTGCTGTTCCAGACCATTTTCCATTAGGATTTACCTGAGCAGTTAATCGAGTGTATTCTTTATTGTCTGAATTTTCACCGGTAAATAATACAGTTAACCATCCATCAGAATACGATACTTTAGATCCTAATTTGGTTTCTCCGCTTTTAACAGTTACTGCCGGTTTCTCTAAAGATTTAGAGATTTCCATATCATAGGTTTTTCCATTTACAGCAAGCGCATAATTTCCATCAATATCAACTATTGAAGCATCTTTAATCACATTTTGTGATCCCTGAACCCAATTCTCATAGATTATAGTTTCCTTATCAAAAATGGTTCCTGATGTTATGAGTAAGTTTGCCCAAGCACCGTTAGTTAATGATCCAATTTCTTTAGATTTACCTAAAAGTTCTGCAGGTATAGTAGTAAGAGCTCTTAATGCAGTTTCTTCTTTTAAGCCATATTTAAAAGCTTTACGAAGCATTGTCATCAATTTATCTGGAGACTTTAAATCTGTGGTGGTAATGGCAAATTTAAGTCCGTTATCTTGCATAGCCGCAAGATTTGTAGGTGCTTGATTCCATTCTAGCATTTGACTTAAACTTACATAAGATGCCTGATACGGATCTTCAACATCGTAAGCTTCCGGAAAATTTACTGGAATGATGTATGATGCACCGGTTTGTTTAATCTCACCTATACGTTTATATTCATCGCCGCCACCCACAATAATAAATGGCACATTTACTTCTTTAGAAAGTTTAGCAATACGCAGATCATCATAAAGATTGTCACCATAGAATATTTGAGGCAAATCCATATTTGCATTTAAGGCTTCAAGAGCTAAATCTTGTGTTGCTATATTTCCGCCCTTATACCATTTTGCATCTTCAAATACTTGTCTTATTAGAGCGGTAGCTCCCATTATCGAACCAGGATAAGACTGTGGAGAAAGATTACTTTTATTAAAAGAAAAGAATTGGGCAGAACGAGTTTCTAATAAGCGTTCTGATGTCCCTCCATTATCATTAAGTGCGACTAAGATTCCATTTCCACGCACTAAGCCGTCTGCTTTATGGGTGTTTACAACACCAAAGCCAGCTTCCATTAATTCTTTAGCTGCCTTAGAATCATATTCAAAATTATTCAGCGCATTTGTTTCTGCTCTTACATGATCATTCCAATAGTAGCCATCACGTGTTGGCTCATATTGCGGACTACGACCATTACGCTCGCGTTTTGGGATTTCTACCCCAAAAGTAGAATACATTTCAATAAATGACGGATAGATATGTTTTCCCATCAGATCAACGATAACGGCATTTTTAGGCGCATTTACAGATTTGCCAACAGATACTATTTTGCCATCCTTAATAAGTAAACTTCCGTTTGAAACAACCTCCCCGGGAGTGGGGTGCAAGGTTGCGTTTTTAAAAAGTGTGTAGTTAGTGTTAATGGTTTTGACACCATCATTTACCGGAAAATACTCTTGTGCAGATAAAAAGCAACACATGAGTAAAAACCATCCGGAGAAGAATAGTTTTTTTTTCATTTTTAACAAATTGTTTAGAGTTTCTTAAAGATACTTTTTGTGCAGTTTGTTAGCTGAAAATTGTAATTAATTAGGAATAATTTAACGTTTTTAAGGCAATGTAGTTTTATTCTCAAAATAATTCACAAGTAGAGCAACTACATAGCTATAGCTTTGCATCCCCGAAGGTTGGTTGTTGACTTTGAGATAATTACCGTAAACAATTGCAAGAATGGGTTCGATAGGATTTTCATAAGCATTCCAGAAATCCTGTGATTCTCTATAATTAGCCACAATACCTGGACTTACTTGTGTACTTAGGATTTCACCCATAGTACGGTTGCGATTGTATACTTCTCCTAAGCAATATCTTAGGGCAAAGATATATCCTGAATATTTAAAGTATGGATCAGGATTATTTGTGGTTGCCATCACAGCTATAAAGTTGGCTTCATTTTCTTTAGCAAATCCTAACTGGTGCGCCTCTTCGTGGCAAGCTACAAGCGGCCATCGATGCGCAGGCATAAGACCGTTTATTTGAGCTTCTTGCGTGATGGGATTTAAATAGCCGCCAAACCCCATATAGGTAAGCGGAAGTCTAAAGAGTGAGTTTTTAATACTTTTAGGAGTATAGTCTAACTGCGGAAAATTATCTTCGACTATAGCATAACCTTCGGGAGTTTTGTCAAATACTTCAGCTAATGAATACTTAAATTCTACTGCCAGACTATCATTAGACTGTAGCTGCTTATGTAGTTTATTTGATTCTTTTATGAGTCTTTGGGTAAGGCTCACTAAAGCTTCCGTAGAATAATCTTTTTCTATCGATAAGGATTCGTGTAGGGGAAGCCTGTAATAATTGAGACCCCACAGAATATGGAAATTGAAGTAAAGGACATTAGCTAGCAAAATTCCTTCAGTCAAAAACTTCAAAATAGTTTGAAATCTGTTTCTTACTAATTTTAAAAGCGAAATAACTAGGTAGAGAATTAATATCGCATACATCACGTCACCAAAGGAAAAAGGTAACCACCCAAATACGAATCGAAACACTTTAGAACTGTAAGAGTAGAAGCCAGTACTATAGAAATTTTCAATAAAAAGCGGAAAATGTGCGACAATTTTTAAAGCTGCTATCTGTAAAAGGAGCAAAGCCGAATAGATAAACAGTTTTTTATATTTCATAGTATAGCTTAGTAAGCATACGATTCTGCCACTACTTCCTCATTGGTAATCGCTAAATGTCCTGGTAATTTATTGTCTTTGGGAAGTACAGCTAAATACCGGTCAAAATTGGAAGTGTAAACCAACTTAAAATTGGGTTTGATCTTTAAATCTAGTTTTTGTACAATTTCATTAATAAACTCCTGATGATGAATCAAATCATTACTTCCTAAATGAAAAATCCCAAATCGTTTTCTATTTATAATATAATGAATCTGCTGAGACAATTTTTTATCTGTATTTGTATTCATTATTAAATGGGGAAAAACCTCAACTTGCTCTTGAAGTAAAATGGCATTTTTGATTTCTCGTACACGTGGAGAGTTAGCCCCAAAAACCATTGGCAACCGTATAATGGCATATTGCTGTTCTGGTAAATAGTTGAGAAAAAAGTTCTCGCAGCGTATTTTCAGTTTACCAAATTTACTTGTAGACAAGGTTTTATCAAGTTCGTAACTTGGGTAATTTGTAAACGCATCAAAGACATTTGCAGAAGACAGGTAGATCACAAAAGTACCGGTACGCTTTGCATAATCGCATAAATCCTCGTGTGCTTCAACCTGACCTTGAAAGTCACCTCTAATTGCAGAAATAACAATATTAGGTCTTACAAAATTGAGTACTTCATATATGCTATCTTGTACTACATCAAAACGAATAAAATGTTTGTTGTCTGAAAATATTTTACCAGTATGATAAGTACCATAGGTATCATAATACCTGTGTAATTCTTTATACAAGGCACCACCTAGAAACCCACTGGCTCCTAAAATGAGTATTCTATGTGAATTTTGGTTCGGGATAACTTGCTTAATTTAACCTTTGTAAAAAGGTAATTTAACAACCTTAGCGGCTATGTTTTTATTGCGTACTTTGATGAAAATTTCGGTATCTACTGCCGTGTTTTCAGTTTTCACATAACCAAGTCCTATCCCTTTTGAAAGAGATGGAGACATTGTTCCAGATGTTACCACACCTATTACAGTATCATTTGCGTCTACAATCTCATAACCGTGACGAGGTATACCCCGTTCTAGAAGTTCAAAACCTACAAGTTTTCGGGTAGGACCCGATTCTTTTTCGGCTTTAAGAGCCTCTGCATTTATAAAATCTTTAGTGAATTTTGTAATCCAGCCTAAACCAGCTTCGATAGGCGACGTGGTATCATCAATATCGTTTCCGTACAAACAATATCCCATTTCCAGACGTAATGTATCACGAGCAGCCAGACCTATAGGTTTGATACCATATTCTTTTCCGGCTTCAAAAACCTTAGTCCACAATTGTTCTGCGAACTCGTTATGGCAATAAATTTCAAATCCGCCACTTCCAGTATATCCTGTAGCACTTATAATCACGTGATCAATTCCTGCAAAAGGGGCAACTTCAAAATTGTAAAATTTTATAGCAGAGAGATCAGTTTCCGTAAGAGACTGCATAGCTTCGATAGCTTTAGGTCCTTGAATTGCTAAAAGCGAAAAGTTGTCTGAAATATTCTTAAGCTCAACGCCCAGATCGTTATGACTACTAATCCATTCCCAGTCTTTCTCAATGTTTGAAGCATTAACTACCAGAAGATATTCATTTTCTCGTATGCGGTAAACGATAAGATCATCTACGATTCCCCCCTCATTATTAGGAAGGCAGTTATATTGAGCGCCACCTATTTTAAGTTTAGAAAGATCGTTACTACACACCTTTTGAAGTAGGGCTAGGGCGTTTTCTCCTATTGCTAGAAATTCACCCATGTGTGATACATCAAAAACACCAACACCAGTGCGCACGGTCTCGTGTTCTATGTTGATTCCTTCGTAAGAAACAGGCATATTGTAGCCTGCAAAAGGAACCATTTTAGCTCCAAGACTTTCGTGTATTTTAGTAAGTGCTGTAGATTTCATCTGTAAATTTTAAGTCCACAAATGTATCAAAACTACACTGAAAAGCGCACCGACTACTTCAACAAAAACGCTTTAAATTGATCGTAATTTTTAATAGCTATGGCTTGCTTTTCTTTATGGATAACCTGCTCAATTTGAGAAGGAATACTAATTTCTGCATCAATCACCTCATTTACAACGGGTAAAAATTTAACAGGATGAGCAGTTTCAAGGAAAATGCCATAAGCATCAGGATGTTTTATTAAATAATCTTTAAGACCTAAATAACCTACTGCTCCGTGAGGGTCTGCTATATAACCGGTTTCTTTGTAAATATGCTGCATAGCCTCCTTAGTTTCTTGATCTGTATAGGAGAACGATGAAAGTTTTTTTGAAAGCGCTTCGAGATCATTATTAAATAATTTCTGAATGCGTATAAAATTTGAGGGATCACCCACATCCATCGCATTGCTAATAGTAGCTACCGAAGGTTTAGGTTTGTAAACTCCCGTTTTTAAAAACTCAGGAACAATATCATTGCTATTAACAGAGGCAACAAAATGCTTAACGGGCATTCCTAATTTATGAGCAACCATACCTGCGCAAATATTTCCAAAATTACCGCTAGGCACAGAGAAAACAAGTTCCTTGCCTTTAGATTTTGCCTGCTTGTAGGCAAATAGAAAATAAAATAACTGCGGAATCCAACGTGCAATATTGATCGAGTTGGCAGATGTAAGTTTGCGTTTAGAAGTTATTTCTCCATCTAAAAAGGCAGTTTTTACCATAGCTTGGCAATCATCAAACACACCATCAACTTCTAGAGCTGTTATATTTGCTCCCAGAGTTGTAAGCTGTTTTTCTTGAATATCACTAACCTTACCTGTTGGATAAAGAATGACCACATCAACCCCTTCCACATTTAAAAAACCACGTGCAACAGCCCCTCCGGTATCTCCACTTGTTGCAACCAAAACTGTTACCGGTTCCTGCTTTTTATTTTGTGCAGAAAAGTACCCGAGACAACGAGCCATAAATCGAGCACCAACATCTTTAAATGCCATAGTAGGACCGTGAAATAATTCTAGTGTTCCAATATTTTCTTCGATCTCCACAACCGGAAAATCAAAAGAAAGTACATCTTCAATTATGTCTTTTAAAGCTTCGTCGGGGATAACTCCTTCTACGAATTGTTTGATTGCTTCAAAGGCAATTTCATTATTTGAAAGCGATTCTATGTTCTCAAAAAAAGAGGAGGGAAGTGGTTTAATTTCTTCAGGAAAATATAAGCCTTTATCGGGAGCAATGCCGCGAACAACAGCTTCTTCTAAACCTACATTTGCTGCCTTTCCGTTTAAACTATAATAGATCATTTTTGTATCGTATTCGTGGTTATAAAATCGGTGATTTTTGTCTTTTCCTACAGCTAGGAATAATTCCAAGTCTGCTTTTTGATTGTTATTTTTGTTCTAAAATTCGATTTCCAAATTTTGAAACTGGCGATATATAACTATCTCCTTGCATATTTTTTAATTTCAATGCATTTGATAATGCAACTTCTACATTACCAGCATCTTTAACACCCTTACATAAGGTAAACATTGAAGGTCCAGAACCGCTAATTCCAAAAGAAATACCACCATTTTCGAGTGCGGTTTGTTTATAGAAATCAAAATTTGGGATTAGATTTTTGCGATACGGTTCTACCAAAACATCTTGAGTACTCGATGCGATTAGTTCGTAATCTTCTGTGTAAAGTCCGGCTATTAATCCGGCCAAATTTCCAGACTGTTTTATAGCATTTTGCAAGGAAACTTGCTTGGGTAAAATCGCTCTAGCTTCTTTGGTTTTGATTGTTATTTGAGGATGAATTATCGTCACATAAAGATCATCAGGAACCGATAATGAAACAATATTTAAAGGGGAATAACCTGTGATTAAAGTAAAGCCACCATACACACAAGGAGCAACATTATCTGCATGTTCATTGCCACTTGCAACTGCTTCTCCTTTCATTCCAAAAGCTGTGAGTTCTAAATTTGAAACAGGTCTTTCTAGAAATTGATTGATGCCATAAACGATACCTGCAGCACTTGCGGCACTACTTCCAACTCCGCTTCCAAGACGAATTTTTTTATGTATTTCAACTTCAAAACCAAAGTCTAAATCAAGTGAATTTAGCATAGCTAATCCTGCAACACCCACAACATTTTCTTTAGGTTCAAAAGGTAAATCTGCGCCGGTTATTTTAGTGATTTTAATTCCTTTTTCTAGTACTTTTCGTAGTACCATTTCATCGCCAAGACCGTCAAGAGCAAAACCCAAAACGTCAAATCCACAATTTACATTAGCTACAGTTGCCGGAGAAAAAACCCGTATTTCGTTCATTGTTTTGTTTTCAAGATTGAAGAAGAAAACTAAGAAAATTGAATAGGCATTCAATTTTCTTAGCTATACTTTGAGAATTATGATTTTAGAATGTTGCAGTTCTAATTATATCTGCAAAAAGTCCGGAAGCGGTTACATCTCCTCCTGCACCTGCACCTTTAATTTGCATAGGTTGTTCTGGATAACGTTCAGTAAAAAATAAAACAATATTATCTGAGCCTTTCAAATCGTAAAAAGGATGCCCTTCTGGTACGCTCTGTAAGCCTAAGCTTGCTTTGCCATTATCTAGCTGAGCAACATATTTTAGACGGTGATTTTTAGCTTCTGCATCTGCAACCAGTTTTTCAAAATGAGCTGCATCTTCTTTTAATGTTTCAAAGAAATGAGAAACATCTGTACTTTCTAGGTTGTTCTGGGTTAAAAACGGATCATTAGTGATATCCTCTAAATTGATTTTGAGTCCGCTTTCTCGAGCCAATATTAAAATTTTGCGAGCAACATCTACACCACTAAGATCAATACGAGGATCTGGCTCTGTGTAGCCTTCTGCTTTTGCAGCTTGTACAACATCGTAAAAACTATCACCAGATTTAAAATTATTAAATACAAAATTTAAACTACCCGATAATACAGCTTGGATACGTTTTACACGATCTCCCGATGCGATGAGGTTATTTAATGTATCTATAATAGGTAATCCCGCGCCTACATTAGTTTCAAATAAGAGTGGAGCGTTATATGTTTTGCTTAAATGTTTTAATTCGTTGTATTTATCATAATCTGAGGAGCAAGCGATTTTATTACAAGCTACTACCGCAATACTTTGTTTGAGGTACTTGCCATACATTGCTGCAACATCTGCATTTGCTGTAATATCAACAAAAATGCTGTTACGCTGATTTAACTCTACTACAGCGCTATGAAAAGAATCTAGTGTTACCGGCGTTCCCTCTTCTAGCAATGCCTTCCAGTTTGATAAATCTATTCCGTTTTCATCAATTAGCATTTTTCGAGAGTTGCTTAGTCCCAGAACACGCATATTGATATTAAGTTGCTTTTTTAAATAGTCTTGTTGTTGCTCTATTTGTTTTAGCAATCGTTCACCTACGTTACCAACACCGGTAATAAATAAGTTTAATTGTTTACGTTGTGCTTCAAAGAAACGCTCGTGTAGGCTGTTTAAAGCTTTCTTAACGTCTTTTTGAGCAATGACAGCAGATATGTTCTTTTCACTAGCACCTTGTGCTATAGCTCGGATATTAACGTTGTTTTTACCTAATGTACTAAACATTTTACCGCTTATTCCCTGATGACTTTTCATTTGGTCTCCAACCAGGGCAATTATACTAAGACCGATTTCCATTGTAAGCGGGTCAATTTTATTCAGAGAAATCTCATACTCAAATTCCTCATCAATGGCTAGTTTAGCCTTTCCTGCATCCTCTTCCATTACCCCTAAGCAGATACTATGTTCGCTTGAAGCTTGAGTTATCAGGATAATATTTATCCCTTGATTGCTTAAAGTTTCAAAAAGGCGCTTACTAATTCCCGGAATTCCTACCATTCCGCCACCTTCTAAGGTTAGAAGAGCTACATTGTTGATGTTGCTTAAACCTCTTATAGGGTTCTCATTAATTCCCACTTGATTTTGAATAAGCGTACCGGACTCTTCAGGATGCAATGTGCTTTTTATACGAATAGGGATGTTTTTGCTCATTACTGGAACAATGGTAGGAGGATAAAGCACTTTTGCTCCAAAATGTGAAAGTTCCATCGCCTCGTGATAAGATATTGTGTCTATAGGCTTCGCTTGTTTTACAAGTTTTGGATTAGCGGTATACATTCCGCTTACATCTGTATAGATCTCCACTTGTTCCACATTTAAAGCTGCGCCTACTATGGCAGCAGTAAAGTCTGACCCTCCACGTCCCAAGGTAGTCGTTTCTCCAGATGCACAACTAGCAATAAAACCCGGTAGAACCGTTATTTTTTGAGTTGCTTTTGCAAAGTAATATTCTAGCTGGCTATTTGTTACCTTGTAGTTTACACCGGCTTTAGTGTACTTATCGTTTGTGGTAATAAGATCCCGGCTATCTTTACGTGTGGCATCAAGACCCTGAGCGTACATCGCTCTTACAATTATAGTAGAAGATAAAATCTCACCAAAAGCCAAGAGTTTATCTACAGTTTTTGGGGACAGTTCATTAATTAAAAATATACCCTGCAATAGAGATTTTAGATCGTTAAGAAGATTTTGAATTTCAGCAAGTGCTTCAGCATCATCTTTGACCAATGTGGTTATAAAGTCAAGATGCTTACGTTCAATTTCCTCAAAAATTGAAGCATATTCATCTTTTTTACTAGCCTCAATTCCGCATTGCATAAGTAAATCTGTAATACCACCTAAGGCAGAAACTACAACGGCTATTTTTTGATTTTCAGCAGCTTTAGAAACAATGCTGATTACTTGGTTGATGTTTGCAACACTTCCTACAGAAGTACCGCCAAATTTTAAAACACGCATGGCTTTTGTGTTTGATATGAATAAGATATGAGTTGGTTTCGTGTAAACACGAATAGAAACGAAGTTATATGTTTATATAATACCCCTAGGGGTAATAATGAAAGCAGTTGCAAAACCAATACGGGTTGCAATTGTGAAGTTTGTAATACAAGTATTTGCTTTCATAGCTATTAACTGTTGCTTTCAAAAGTATTATTTTTACCTTGAATGACAAGGCTTAGCAGTTACTTTTGAGGAATTAGCAGCCTTAGGATTTTAAAAAGGTTATTTATTAATAATACCTTAAAAACACTTCAATACTTACGAATTGTTCAAAAGACTCATTAAAATATTATGAAGATACTTAGTAAAGAGCAGATTTACGCAGCAGATAAAGCAACAGAACAAGCAGAACACATCCCATCCTTTAATCTTATGGAGCGTGCGGGAGGATATGCTTACCACTATTTACATCAGCGATTACAAAATCAGCCGGTGAATATCAAAATATTTTGTGGTACAGGGAATAATGGAGGAGACGGACTTGTAATTGCACGTAATCTTATAGAGAATGGATATTCAGTAGTTACCTATATAGTTAACTATAGTGAATCACGATCTACAGATTTTCTTAACGCATTATCTGTATTAAAGAACAGCACTAAAAATTGGCCACAACTTATAAAATCTGAAAATGACTTCCCAGATATTCAACCAGAGGATTTAATAGTGGATTGCATCTTTGGAATTGGGCTTAACAGACCAGCTGATTCCTGGGTTCAAAAACTTTTTAATCATATAAATGAAAGTCGGGCATATGTTCTCGCGATAGATGTTCCTTCAGGAATGGCTATAGATCAACTTTTAGAAGATGAAGTGGTCTTGAAGCCTACGGTGGTGCTTACTTTTCAAACTCCAAAACTTGTTTTTTTCCTTCCGCAAGGCGGAAAACATATCAACAGTTGGGAAGTTCTAGATATAGGTCTTGATCGTAATTACTTAAATTCTGTAGAAACTAAAGCACAATTAATAGGTAAGGCTGAAGCAAAACAAATGTACAAGCCACGGTCAAAATTCAGCCATAAAGGCACCTATGGACACAGTTTAATAATTGCTGGTAGTTACGGTAAAATGGGCGCTGCAATTCTCAGTGGAAAAGCAGCTTTGAGTAGTGGAAGTGGACTGGTTACAGCTTACACAACACGCCAAGGTATGCCTATTATGCAATCTGCAGCCCCCGAAATTATGGTGGTTACAGATCGACATAATGGTGATTTTCTTGAAGAAATAAAATTTGATTTGCAACCAGACGTCATAGGTATAGGACCGGGACTAGGTATGGCCAAGACTACCCAGGATGCGTTTAAGAATTTTTTGAAACAAAATGAAAGCCAACTTGTTTTAGATGCAGATGCCTTAAATATGCTTAGCGAAAACAATGATCTACTTGAGTTGCTACCTCAGTATTCGGTGCTTACCCCTCATCCTAAGGAGCTGGAGCGTTTGATAGGAAGCTGGAGTGATGATTTTGAAAAACTTAAAAAAGCAGAAGCATTTTCAGATAAATACAAGTGTATATTGGTTTTGAAAGATGCGCATACAATCGTTGTATTTGAAGGTAAATATTATGTGAATAACACTGGTAATCCAGGTATGGCAACTGGAGGAAGCGGCGACGTTCTTACCGGTATCATTACGGGATTAATCGCGCAACAATATGATCCGCTTACGGCGTCAATATTTGGGGTGTATCTACACGGAAGAGCAGGAGATATAGCAATAAATCATACAGGGTATGAAGGCCTCACAGCAGGAATGATTGTAGAGTTTTTAGGTCAGGCCTATCTCGATCTTTTTGCTCAGGAATCGGAAAAGAAATAGAGTTGATTCTGTGGAATTAAAAAAGCTCTGTAATTACAGAGCTTTTTTGTTTTATTCAGTTTTACTTTTAAATAAGAAACCCAGTCCCATTCTCGAAAGCATTTTCTTTTCAAAACTGTAGAAAAATTTATACTGTCCAAAAATCCAGGCTACGATTAATAGCAAAATTTGATATAACGGAAAAATAAGTATAATGCGTAGTGGCCAATATAACCAGCCCGAGATCGACTCATAATCTAAGCCAATAAACTCCATAACCGGACTTGAAATCCTTCCTGCGGTTGAACCGGTGATTGCAAATACAATAAAAACCGCAATAAACTCCCATCTATACTCTAAAAGCCATCTATTTTTAAGTTTACTGAAAAAGAACAAACTTACTTTAATAAAAATATAGGTTAGTACTAATGTAGCGACAACTATAAAAATAAGTTGTTCAATGCTTCCGGATTCAAAAGAATCACTAAAACGAAAAGCTATTAATAATCCTGAACCCAGCGCGAGGAGCATACCGAAGATGGGATAAAATAGTTGCCAGTTTTGGGTTATCTCCCAGTTTTCTTTAAATTTTTTCACGGCGCAAATATAGTATTCCCAACTTAAACAAAAGTGAGGATTTATATTCTAGTGGGTACACTAAATCGTTGATTGTAGGTTCTACTGAAAAAGACAAAGTAGTTATACAATTTGTAATTTACATCGTAACCATAATCAACATTACCGTCATAATTTATTTGTAAAGGATACAATTCAGGATTGTATTGAAAAGGTTGATTAACACGCTGATTATACTCAATAACAAGAAATTTATTTTTATTCTCTAAGTAATTTTGAGAGTAGTACCCTTCGGGTCTGGCAATAGAATTGAGAAATGTATTAAATCCTGGTTCTATTATAAGAATCTCGTATTCGAGACTATCATTTGCTATACGTACGGTGTCATTTTCTGTAGCTGTGGGATTTTCACCAATCATCTTTTTATCGGTTTGCGTGCTGGCACAACCGTAAATCAAACCTAATCCGACTAGAAAGTAAATAAATGTTTTCATGCTTTTTCTTTTAAAGCTACAAAACTCTTGCCAAATTTTCAGCAAAATAAAAGCCGCTTAAAAGCGGCTTTATCTATATTCAGAACGATAAATCTATTTTCCAAAAAGGCCACCCAGCATACCGCCTAAGCCGCCCTTGTTTTTATTAGATCCTAAAACCATACCTGCAACATCATCTAAAACACTCCCATCACCGTCAGCATCGATAAGACTTTCTATTAGACTTTGATTTCCTTTGGGTTGACCTCCAAGCATACTTCCCAAAATACTAGAGAGTGCGCTTGAATCATTAACATCATTCTGCTTGGTTTGTTTTCCAATTACGCCAAGTAAAATAGGAGCGGCAATTTTTAATATTTGTCCTATAGTTCCGGCATCTAAACCTGTTTTCTGACTCAGAGTATTTTCTACAACCGGTTGTTTACCACCTAGAACATGACCTAATATTCCTGCACCATCATTCATAACACTTTGATCGACATTTCCGCCGCCAAGTAAACTGCCTAAATTATCTAGAATACTACCATCATGTTTATTGCTTAAAGCACCTAATAAACCGCTAGCTCCTTCTTGAGTTTGAGCATTTTTTTTCATTGCTCCTAGAAGAACCGGTAATGCCATACTTAAGACTTCTGCAGTCTTACTTTCTGAAGCACCTGTTTGAGCACTGGCACCACTTATAAGTTGCTTTCCTAAATCACTATTTAATAAATCTAATAACCCCGCCATTTCTTTTTAAATTATAGTTAGACCCTAAATATAAGAAGTGTTTTTATTTTTTAACAGGAATTTAAGGTTTTGATAAAATAAACAAAGCCGAAATCTCTTTCGGCTTTGTTTGATATTTATAAAAAAATAATTATTTAAGTATTGCTTGTATCTGCTCTGCTAATTCGGTTCCAATACGGTCTTGAGCCTCGTTTGTCGCTGCACCAATGTGAGGAGATAATGTAATTTTTGGATGCATTAGAATACGAATTTCCGGTTTAGGTTCGCTTTCAAAAACATCTAACCCTGCAAATGCAAGTTTACCAGAATCTAATGCGTCAATAAGCGCAATCTCATCAACAACACCACCTCTAGCAGCATTTATAAGAGCTGAACCATCTTTCATAAGTTCAAGTTCTGCTTTACCTATAACATATTCCTTTTGTGCAGGAACGTGTAATGTGATAAAATCTGCTTCTCTAAGAACTTCTTCTTTTGACTTACTTTCAAAATTAAAAGTAACTTCCTGACCATCATAAAAGTCAAGTTTAACTTCAGCCTTGTCCATATAAGGATCAGAAAATATAACTTTCATTCCTGCTCCTAAGGCAACTTTAGCAGTAGCCTGACCAATTCGGCCAAAACCAATAACACCTAATGTTTTGCCTCTTAATTCTACACCTTTAGCGTAAGCCTTCTTAAGATCACCAAATTTTGACTCGCCCTCAAGTGGCATATTACGGTTAGCGTCATATAAGAATCTTACTCCAGCATATAAATGAGCAAAAACAAGCTCTGCTACAGAAGCAGATGAAGATGCAGGTGTGTTTATTACGCTAAGACCTTTGTCTTTTGCATATTGAACATCAATGTTGTCCATTCCTACACCACCACGGCCTATAAGCTTTAAGCTAGGACATGCGTCGATAAGCTCTTTACGCACTTTAGTCGCACTACGTACAAGAAGCGCATCAATTTTATGCTCGTTGATATAATTTTCTAATTGCTCTTGAGCAACTTTTGTTGTAATGATATCAAAACCGGCTTCTTGAAGGGCGTCAACGCCTGATTGAGAAATGCCATCGTTTGCTAAAACTTTCATCATTATTATTTAGAATTTACGTGACCAAAGCACGTGTTAGTAATAAGATTTACACTTATTTAATAATCTTGTTTTTAAGCTTTACGCTCTAGTTCGCTCATAACATCTACAAGAGTACCTACACTCTTAAGCGATAAGGCGTTGTACATAGAAGCGCGATAACCACCTACACTACGGTGACCATTAACTCCACTAATACCAGCTTCTTTAAGCATAGTATCAAAGGTTTCTTTTAAATTATCTTCAGTAAGATTAAAGGTAGCGTTCATAGTAGAACGATCTTCTAAAGCAGCAAATCCTGTGAATAATGGATTTAAATCTATTTCAGAATAGATTAATGTAGCTTTCTTATCATTGTTTTCTTCAGCACCTTTAATACCACCATTTTCTTTTAACCATTTTAGTGTTAATAGAGAAGTGTAAACGGCAAATACAGGAGGTGTATTGTACATACTGCCTTTAGATATATGCTGCGTGTAGTCTAACATTGCCGGTACTTTACGTGTAACCTTGCCTAAAATATCTTCACGCACAACTACTAAGGTAGTACCTGCCGGACCCATATTTTTTTGAGCACCAGCATAAATAAGGTCAAATTTTGTAAAATCTAATTCTCTAGAGAAAATATCACTACTCATATCTGCAATTAGTGGGATATCTAATGCAGGAATATTTTTTAATTGAGTACCAAAAATGGTGTTATTCGTAGTAATATGTAAATAATCTAATCCTGAAGGGATAGCGTAATCCTTAGGAATATAATTGAAATTTTTATCTTTTGAACTAGCTACTTCTACGACATCACCAAAAAGTTTTGCCTCTTTAATAGCTTTATCACTCCAGGTACCTGTATTTAAGTATCCAGCTTTATTTTCTAATAAATTGTATGCAGCCATAACAAATTGCATACTAGCGCCACCTTGTAAAAATAAGGCTTTGTAACCCTTACCTTCAAGGCCTAGCAACTGAAGAGCAAGTTCACGAGCCTCCTCCATTACATCTACGAAGTCCTTACTACGGTGAGAAATCTCTAGAAGAGAAAGACCTGAGTTGTTGAAATTAAGTACGGCGTCAGAGGCCTGTTTAAGCACTTCTTGTGGAAGAATACTTGGTCCGGCACTGAAATTATGTTTTTTCATGGATAGAATATTTGATCTGCTTATCGTTGTTTTTGAAGTCGAAAAATTACGGATTTTAAAGTACAATCTAGAAGAATCGACATGCATTCTTATGACTGTTTGTTCTCTTTAAAAAGCATTGCAAAGATGCCTAAAACCTTAAGAAAACAACTTAATAAATTGATAATTTATAGGTTTATATTATCTATATTTTTAATAAAAACGCAATGGTATCTACACCATCGGCATAATCATTAAGTTTTGGCTTTTGCGACTGTCCAAAGTTTACTTCTTTTTGATCAAAACCAGATGCAACTATACACTGTATTTCTTCCTCTTTTTCTTGCAATTGTTTTTGTAAACTTTCAATATTTTCATAATGCTCATAGAATACTACCGAGATAGGAGAGGAGAATGTTTCTTCTTCTTTTAATACAAGAAATCCATTATCGAGTATAGGAAATAAACTCATTAAATAGACAGCTTTATTGTAATCGTAATTATTAGCATACTTGTGATGATTTACAATATCCTTGTAGGTGAACATAGCTTGATAAAAGGCATCGAAGTTGTAGTCTTTAGGGACAAAAATTTTGGAGACACTTCTGCAACCCATACCAAAATATCTAAAGATATCATCTCCTAATTTTTCTAGTTGGTCGGTGGTTTCTGTTCCCTGCAGTACGGCAACAGCATTCCTGTTTTTACGGATGATATGAGGTTTATTTTTGAAATAATATTCAAAATAACGCGCAGTGTTATTGCTTCCCGTAGCGATGACCGCATCAAAATCGGTTAACTTACTTTCTGTAAATTCAATTTTAGTTTCAAATTCAGGCTCTATTTCTATTAATACTTTTGCCAGAAATGGAAGAATTAATTTATCATCTGATGATAATTTTGCTACAACCGAATGTCCACTTATAAGGACACTCAAAAAGTCGTGAAATCCTACCATCGGAAGATTTCCTGCCATAATCACAGCTACTTTTTTTGATAGGCTTTTTTCGGAAAAAGAATATGCAGAAATCCAGTTGTTCAAATTATCCACTGAAAGTGATTCTGCCCATCCTGTAAGTGCAAGTTTTAAGTATGCTGGGGTAAACCAGGCATTTTTGCGCTCAGCAGCTACAAGTACTTCAGAAAATTCTAATTGTAAACGTTCCGTATTAGCTAAGGCTAATTCATTTTTATCTTCCGTAGAAAGAAAATCGGTTAAAAAAAGACCCAGCTTTGAGAATGCAGTAATTCTTTGGTTTAAATCCATAAATGGTTTGGTAGAGTTAAGGGCAGACCTTAATTTTGTACGTTGATATTAAAACATAATACCCGTTAAAAGGTGTATTACTGATAAACTTAAATCTTACATTTGATTTGTAATTTTACGACCAATTATAAGTATTAAGGCAAAATTACGGATAAGAAAACGATTATACTATGGCAATTATAATAACTGATGAATGTATTAACTGTGGGGCTTGTGAGCCAGAATGTCCTAATACTGCAATTTACGAAGGTGCAGATGATTGGCGTTACGCAGATGGTACAGACCTTGAAGGAAAAGTTGTTTTACCAGATGGTAAAGAAGTAGATGCAGAAGAAACTCAAGAGCCAATAAGTGATGAGGTTTACTACATAGCTCCAGATAAATGTACTGAATGTATGGGCTTTCATGAAGAGCCACAATGTGCTGCAGTTTGTCCTGTAGACTGTTGTGTGCCCGATGATAACCACGTAGAGTCTGAAGAAGAGTTGCTTGCAAAACAAGCATTTATGCATCATAAATAGGAACCAAAATTTTAAAAAAAAAGCCCGGCAACTGCCGGGCTTTTTTTTTGCCTCAGGTTTAAATTAAATAGCTAACAGCTGTGATCTTTCTGTTATTTATATAATTCCTTAGTTTAAAGTGTCACTATATAATAGCGCTTTAAAAAAGGATGGAATACTATAAATAGTTGCGTTAAAATCCAGACCGTAAACATCTCCTAATTATTGTTTCAGTATAGTCCTAAAATCTATAGAAGCTTCCTATATTTGCGCCTCCAAAAATTATAGTAATGAAAGCAGGTATCGTAGGATTGCCAAATGTTGGTAAATCAACTCTTTTTAATTGTTTGTCAAATGCTAAGGCACAAAGTGCAAACTTTCCTTTTTGTACCATAGAGCCTAATGTAGGTGTGGTTAATGTACCAGATCCAAGACTTTTAAAGCTTGAAGAATTGGTAAATCCTGAGCGTGTAGTACCTGCGACTGTAGATATCGTAGATATTGCAGGATTAGTTAAAGGAGCAAGTAAAGGTGAAGGTCTGGGTAACCAGTTTTTAGGAAACATACGAGAAACTGACGCTATTCTACACGTGTTACGCTGTTTTGATAATGATAATATTGTTCACGTTGATAATAGCGTAAATCCTGTTAGAGATAAAGAAACGATAGATATTGAGTTACAACTTAAAGATCTTGAAACGGTTGAGAAGAAGCTTGAAAAAGTAAAGAAAGCTTCCCGTACTGGTAATAAAGATGCTCAAAAAGAAGAGACAGTTTTAATAAAAATCAAAACTTCATTGGAGCAGGGTATTTCTATACGTGCTATTGAGTTTTCTGATGAGGATTACGCGGAATATGTAAAGCCATTACAATTTATTACAGATAAACCGGTAATGTATGTATGTAATGTAGATGAAGGCTCTGCCGTAAATGGTAATGCATATGTAGAGCAAGTACGCGAAGCTGTAAAAGATGAAAAGGCAGAAGTTCTTGTACTCGCCGTAGGTACCGAAGCAGATATTACAGAACTAGATGATTATGAAGAGCGCCAGATGTTTTTGCAAGATATAGGTCTTGACGAACCGGGTTCTGCTAAATTAATTCGTGCTGCTTATAAATTACTAAAGCAACAAACCTATTTTACTGCAGGTGTAAAAGAGGTACGTGCCTGGACAATTAATATAGGATCTACTGCGCCACAGGCTGCAGGAGTAATTCATACCGATTTTGAAAAAGGATTTATACGTGCAGAGGTTATAGGCTATGAAGATTTTGTAAAATTTGGTAGCGAAGCTAAAGTGAAAGAAGCCGGTAAAATGGGTGTAGAAGGAAAAAATTATATTGTTAAAGATGGTGATGTAATGCACTTCTTATTTAACGTTTAAGAGCTACGAGCTTACACATATAAAAAATCCCTCTAGACTTTGTTTAGAGGGATTTTTTATATCTGGTAGTTTAATTTACAGGTTCGTAACTTAATCTATCTCTTTAAATTATTGTGAATAGTCCAGATTAGGAAAGAGAATCTAGAAAAAAACCTTAAATTCAATAAGAATAATTAAAACTCTTAAACGATGGAAGCCAAACAAAAATGGTATAATAACTATATAGTAGGGTATTTATTGATTTTATTTCCGCCACTGGGTCTTTATGGAGTTTATAAAAGCGACATAATATCTCAGAAATGGAAAAATGTAACTTATGCCGCTCTCGCTTTTGCAATTATTGGAGGTATCTTACTTTATTCAGTGTAAAATACATTAGCTAAGCGATTTTAAACCGCCATTTCCTTTTCAAGCAATTGAATATTGCTTTGTATGCGTTCGCGTACCAGATTCATCATACGCTTATTTAATGCCGAAGAGTTCTGAATATAAGTTCGGTATTCATCAAGAGTAAATTGACCAATAAGCATACCTTTTAAGCTATTTCTGAATTTAATATCTTTCTGTATTGCATTTTCTATGTAAGCCATACGTTTTTCTACCGTAAGGTTATAATAGACATTTTTATGTTTTGTGATATAGTTTCTAAACGCTTCTACCAATAAATCATTTTGAAGTTTTGCTATCGGTCTGAGTGTTGCATTTTGAAAGTGCTCTTCGGCACTCATTTGATCATTTATTTTAGCAGAAGGTATTTCTGGTCTGATGTCGATTAATTGAGTGTCTCGAGTTTTCATAAAAGAAGTTTTCTAAAATTAATTATTAAAAATAGGCTTCAAGAATGAAGCCAAAAGAGTTGTAAACGACTTATAAACAGTTTGACTTATTTCGTTGAGAATAGAAGTGTTGAAGTTGATCTATTAATATACTCGCAGTAACACACCCATTTTCATAGTTAAAGTGATCTTAATCCAACCTCGGCTTTACCGCACCCTTGCTAACTTTAAAGAAATTTAGTGCAAATATATTATGATCAAGTCTGTAAATCCCTACAATCAAAAGGTTGAATTCGAAACTCAAGAATTAACCATCGAAGAAACTGAAAGTGCTATAGATCAAGCGCACAATCGTTTTTTATCCTGGAGAACTACCTCTTTTGCAGAACGCAGTAAATTGATGAAAGCTGCCGGGGAAGAGTTACGCAAAAATAAAGAAGAGTACGCCTGCACCATGACACTTGAGATGGGAAAACCTATTTCTCAAGCCATTGCTGAAATTGAAAAATGTGCTTGGGTTTGTGATTATTATGCCGATCAGGCTGCGCATCATTTGGCTCCAAAAATGATAGAAACCGATGCAGAAGAAAGCTATGTTAGTTATGAACCCATAGGTGTTGTTCTGGCGGTTATGCCGTGGAATTATCCGTTTTGGCAGGTATTTCGTTTTGCAGCACCGGCTTTAATGGCAGGTAACGTAGGTATTTTAAAACACGCGAGTAACGTTATGCGAAGTGCAGATAATATACAAAAGGTTTTTGAGCGTGCCGGTTTCCCAGAAAATTGCTTTACGCATCTGCCTTTAAGTAGTTCTAAAATTGAGGATGTGATTAAGAATCCTAAGGTAAAAGCAGTAACACTTACAGGGAGTACACCAGCCGGTAAAGCCGTGGCAGCTACTGCTGGTAGCGAGATTAAGAAGTCGGTGCTTGAATTAGGTGGTAGTAATGCGCTTGTAGTTTTTGAAGATTGCAATGTGGAAAAAACCATAGAAAAGGCAGTTACAGCACGTTATCAGAATACAGGACAGAGTTGTATTGCGGGTAAACGTTTGCTGGTTCACAAAAATATTGTCGATTCTTTTACCAGTAAATTTTTAGAGGCTGTAAAAGAGTTGAAAAGTGGTGATCCGTTACAAGAAGATACCTATATAGGTGTAATGGCGCGCGAAGATCTTGCTGAGGAACTCGAAGAACAACTGAATAAAACAGTAGATGCCGGCGGAAAAATCCTTTTAGGAGGAAACCGCAATAAAGCCTACTTTGAACCTACTGTTGTGGGAAATGTAACCTCAGAGATGCCATTATTTAAAGAAGAAACATTTGGACCTGTTATAGGTATTACAATATTTGAAACCGAAGATGAAGCCGTTGATCTTGTTAACCAATCTATCTTTGGGTTGGGAGTTTCTTTGTTTACAGAAGATCACGATCGTGCAAAACGATTAGTTCCTCGATTTGATGATGGGGCAGTTTTTGTAAACGATCTTGTAAAAAGTGACCCACGTTTACCTTTTGGAGGAACTAAGATTTCGGGTTATGGTCGCGAACTTTCAATAGACGGAATACAAGAGTTTGTAAACAAAAAAACGGTGTATTTTAACAAATTCTAATATTCAATTCGTTCGGGTAACCAATTGAAAAAAATGAATTGAGTAACTTCAGAATCTAAACCACTCAAAAATGCCTTCAGTAAATATAAGACGCGTAGAAAAACGTGATACAAATTTTATTTTAGAATTACTTCCCAGCCTTACAGATCCTGAGTTACCGCATTGGCGCGATCCTAATGTGATGCTCGATATTGATCAGCGTATTATTAAAGCTGAAATTCTGGACGGAAATAAGGATAACGCTATTTTTATTGCTGAAGATGAAGAAACTAAACAACAACTAGGCTTTATTTTCTTAGAAATAGGAACCGATTATTACCACAGAGAACCTCACGGTCATATAGCAGATATTATCGTTTCTCCTGAAGCCAGAGGTCGCGGAATCGGAAAAATGCTAATGAATAAAGCCGAAGAATGGACTAAGGATTGCGGCTATAGTTTACTTACTCTAAATGTTTTTGATGATAATAAAAAAGCCAGAAAACTGTACTCATCACTAGGCTTTACACCAGATTTAACTAAATATGGTAAAATACTAGAATAGGTCTCTTATTTCTTTAATAGCCCAATTTGAATTGGGAATTAACTCGTATAGTTTGAGTATTCATCCCAGATGAGTATTCACCGTTTTTGATTGTTCTTAATTTACTTTTTACTACAAGATTGCGGGAATGACATCTACTTGACGCAATTATTCTGAATTTATCTCAAAAACACATCAATCAAAATTGCATTAAAACCATATATCCACTAATGATCTGTTAATAGGTCTCTACTGAATGTAGTCTTGTTTGAACGATGTTTAAAAATACCTTGAAAGACGGCATTTGACGGCTGAATTAGAGTTGATAGTTTTTAAATTGAATAATTTTGAACGTAGAAAAAATCAGTTTAAGGACTAAAAGAAAACGTTCCTATTTAAAGCGGTAGTCTCTCGCACATAAGCAAATTTAAACTTCCTTAATTAGGAGGTTTTTTTTTGAAAACTAACTACCTGCAAATAGATCATAGAAGGAATTTTAAATAGATTTTATGAGTTGGGCGTAGTAGTATTTTTAGGTTAATAAATTGATATTCAGCAAAATATATAATTTTATTCTTAATCTGATATATTCAAAGCTTTTTAGTTACGATAGACTTAAAAACAGGATTAATTAATTTCGGTATAGATTTAAAAAAATGGAATTAAACAAATATAGTAAAGCAGTAACTCAAGACCCTACACAACCAGCGGCGCAAGCAATGCTTCACGCAATAGGTCTTACAGACGAAGATTTTAAAAAACCTCTGGTAGGTATTGCAAGTACAGGATATCAAGGTAATCCTTGTAATATGCACCTTAATGATCTGGCCACTTATGTGAAAGAAGGCGTAGATAAAAATGAACTGGTAGGTCTTATTTTTAATACAATAGGAGTGAGTGACGGTATTTCTATGGGTACTCCCGGAATGCGCTTCTCGCTACCATCTCGAGATATTATAGCAGACTCAATGGAAACTGTAGTACAAGCTATGAGCTATGATGCGCTAGTAACCGTGGTAGGTTGTGATAAAAATATGCCCGGTGCTTTAATGGCGCAGTTGCGATTAGATAGACCTTCTATATTAGTTTATGGAGGTACAATTGCCCCAGGATGCCATAATGGTAAAAAGTTAGATGTGGTTTCAGCATTTGAAGCCTGGGGTTCTAAAATGTCTGGAGCAATTGATGAGACAGAATTTAAAAGTGTGATCAATAAAGCCTGTCCGGGTGCTGGTGCTTGTGGAGGTATGTATACTGCAAATACAATGGCTTCGGCGATAGAAGCCTTGGGAATGTCCCTTCCTTATAATTCGTCAAATCCTGCAGTAAGTAGTAACAAAGAAGAAGAGTGTAAACGTTTAGGTGCAGCCTTAAAAAACCTGATTGAAAAAGATATTAAACCTAGTGATATAGTTACAGCAAAATCCCTAGAAAATGCGGTGCGCTTAGTAACCGTTCTTGGCGGATCTACAAATGCAGTCTTGCATTTTTTGGCTATTGCGAAAGCTGCACAACTCGAATTTAAGTTAGCAGATTTTCAGAGAATAAGTGATACTACCCCGTTTTTAGCAGATCTAAAACCTAGTGGTAAATACCTTATGGAAGATCTTCATAATGTAGGTGGCGTTCCTGGAGTTTTAAAATATATGCTTGCTGAAGGAATGCTTCATGGAGATTGCCTAACAGTAACTGGTAAGACACTTGCCGAAAATATAGCTGAAGTTCCTGATCTTATTGAAGGGCAGGATGTAATTCACCCTAAAGAAAACCCTATTAAAGAAACGGGACACATACGTATTCTATATGGAAATATAGCTACAGAAGGTAGTGTGGCAAAAATAACAGGGAAAGAAGGTCTTCATTTTAGCGGTACTGCACGCGTATTTGATGGAGAATATGCTGCAAATGCAGGAATAGGAAAAGGAGAAGTTAAAAAAGGCGATGTGGTGGTTATTCGTTATGAAGGACCACAAGGCGGACCAGGAATGCCAGAAATGCTAAAACCTACAGCAGCCATAATGGGTGCAGGTTTAGGAAAAGAGGTGGCCTTAATTACGGATGGTCGTTTTTCTGGAGGTACACACGGATTTGTAGTGGGGCATATTACTCCAGAGGCACAAGCCGGGGGGAATATCGCACTTATAGAAAACGGTGATATTATTACGATTAATGCAGAAGCCAATACAATTTCAGTAGATGTTACTGAAGAAGAATTGGCAAAGAGAAAAGAGAAATGGGTTGCTCCAAAACTAAAGTTTGAGCGCGGAGTGCTTTATAAATATGCAAAAACAGTATCGTCTGCATCAGAAGGATGTGTGACTGATGAAATGTAGAAGTAGGCTTATGGAAACACAAACTATTAAATTGCAAGCTACAGATTCGCAAGATACAGAGCGAATTACAGGTAAAGAGGCAATCATAAGATGCCTTCTTGCTGAAGGAGTAGATACATTGTACGGCTATCCGGGTGGTGCGATTATGCCCGTTTATGATGAGTTGTATAAATATCAAGATAAAATTAACCACATTCTTACCCGTCATGAGCAAGGGGCTACCCACGCTGCTCAGGGTTATGCCCGTGTAAGTGGTAAAGTGGGTGTGGCTATTGCTACATCGGGACCGGGAGCAACAAATCTTATAACTGGTATTGCAGATGCACAAATAGATTCAACACCTATGGTGTGCATTACTGGTCAAGTAGCTTCAAATTTATTAGGGAGTGATGCCTTTCAGGAAACAGATATCATTGGGATTTCTACTCCGGTTACAAAATGGAATTTTCAGGTAACAAAAGCGTCTGAAATTCCTGAAGTACTGGCAAAAGCATTTTACATCGCTCGTAGTGGCAGACCAGGTCCTGTTTTGATTGATATCACAAAGGATGCACAGTTTGCTGAGCTTGATTTTAAATATAAAAAATGTACTGCAATACGTAGCTATAAACCGGTTCCGAAGCTTAATCACTCCGATGTTGAGGCTGCGGCAGCACTAATTAATAATGCTAAAAAACCGTTTATAGTTTGGGGACAGGGTGTAATCCTAGGCAAAGCCGAAGCAGAATTTAAAGCAGTAGTTGAAAAATCTGGTATTCCGGCTGCTTGGACGATCCTCGGAGTTTCTGCAATTCCTACAGAGCATCCCTTAAATGTGGGTATGGTAGGTATGCATGGTAATTATGCACCCAATATGTTAACCAATGAGTGTGACCTATTAATCGCAATAGGTATGCGCTTTGATGACCGGGTAACCGGAGATTTAAATACCTATGCAAAACAAGCTAAAGTAATTCATTTTGAAATTGATCCTGCAGAGGTTAATAAGAATGTAAATGCAGACCTGGCTGTTTTAGGTGACAGTAAAGAATCTTTAGCTGCACTATTGCCCTTATTAGATACAAAAGAGCATACAGACTGGCATCAGCGTTTTAAAGATTTATATCAGATCGAATATGATAAAATCATAAGCGAAGATATTCACCCTACAAAAGAAGGTCTTACGATGGGTGAGGTTCTTGAGGGTATAAATACGGTTTCTAAGGGTGATGCTGTAATTGTAAGCGATGTTGGTCAGCACCAGATGATTGCTTGCCGTTATGCAAAATTTAATCACTCTAAAAGTAATATTACTTCTGGCGGACTAGGTACTATGGGATTTGCTCTTCCGGCAGCTATAGGTGCACAAATGGGTGCGCCAGACCGTACGGTCGTTGCTATAATTGGTGACGGGGGATATCAAATGACCATTCAGGAATTAGGTACCATATTTCAAACCAAAGTCCCTGTGAAAATTGTCGTACTCAATAATGAATTTCTCGGAATGGTTCGCCAGTGGCAGCAGTTGTTTTTTGACCGCAGATATGCATCTACAGAAATGGTAAATCCAGATTTTGTAGCGATTGCTAAGGGGTATTTTATAGATGCTCAGAAAGTGACTAAACGCGAGGATCTTGCCGGAGCGATTGAAACCATGTTAGCATCAGAAGGACCCTACTTTTTAGAAGTACGCGTAGAAAAAGAAGACAATGTGTTCCCAATGATACCATCAGGAGCATCAGTTTCAGATATAAGATTAGAATAGTATGAGCGAGATAAAAACATTTACAGTTTCTATTTATACCGAAAATAATATCGGTTTGTTAAATCGTATTTCGGCAATATTTCAACGTAGAAAAGTTAATATAGAAAGTCTGAATACTTCGATGTCTGAGATCGAAGGTGTATCAAGATTTGTGATAGTTATTAATATAACTGAAGAGCGAATTAAGAAAATAATTGGTCAGCTAGAAAAGCAAGTGGAGGTTATTAAGGCATTTTATCATACCGATGAGCAAACCATATTTTTAGAAACCTGTCTTTTTAAAATTAAATCTGATTTGCTATTTGAAGAACGTCAGATTCAGAATATTATAAAAGAAAGTAACGCTCAGATTGTAACCGTAAATAAAGAGTTTTTTGTGCTTGAAAAAGCAGGCCGCAGATCTGAAATAGAATTATTATATCGAGAGTTAAGTGCTTTTGGGATAATGCAATTTGTACGTTCTGGTCGTATTGCTGTTACAAAAGATGAGATGAAAATATCGTCGATGCTTGCCGAATTTGCAGAATAAAACAACTAATCATAATCAATAAAATACATTAAAATGTCAAATTACTTTAATACACTATCCTTAAGAGATCAGTTAGCTCAGCTGGCAAAATGCCGATTTATGGAGTCTGATGAGTTTGCAGATGGTATAGAAGCATTACGCGGTAAGAAAGTTGTAATCGTAGGATGTGGAGCGCAGGGATTAAATCAAGGATTAAACATGCGAGACAGTGGGTTAGATATTTCATATACGTTGCGCGAAAGTGCTATTAAAGAGAAAAGAGCATCTTATAAGAATGCTGTAGAAAATGGTTTTACTGTTGGGACTTATGAAGAATTAATTCCCACAGCAGACCTTGTATGTAACCTTACACCAGACAAGCAACATACTGCGGTTGTAAAGGCGATAATGCCTCTTATGAAAAAAGGAGCAACTTTAGCTTATAGCCACGGTTTTAATATTGTAGAAGAAGGAATGCAAATACGGGAAGACCTTACCGTTATTATGTGTGCGCCTAAATGTCCTGGTTCTGAAGTACGTGAAGAATATAAGCGTGGTTTTGGGGTTCCTACCTTGATAGCGGTACATCCTGAAAATGATCCTGAAGGAAAAGGAAAAGATCAGGCTAAAGCATATGCTGTTGCAACGGGTGGTCATAGAGCAGGTGTGCTTGAATCTTCATTTGTCGCTGAGGTAAAAAGCGATTTAATGGGTGAGCAAACTATCTTATGTGGTATGCTTCAAACCGGCTCTATTCTTTGTTTCGATAAAATGGTTGAAAAAGGAATTGACAAAGGCTATGCCGCTAAGTTGATTCAATATGGTTGGGAAACTATTACCGAGGCTTTAAAGCACGGTGGTATAACAAATATGATGGATCGATTAAACAATCCTTCAAAAATTAAAGCATTTGAATTGGCTGAAGAAATTAAGGAGATTACGCGTCCGTTGTTTCACAAGCATATGGATGATATTATCTCAGGGCATTTCTCCAAAACGATGATGGAAGACTGGGCAAATGACGATGAAAACCTTTTAAAATGGCGTGCTGCAACTGGAGAGACCGCTTTTGAAATGACCCCTGCCGGAGATGTTGAGATTTCTGAACAAGAATATTTTGATCACGGCGTATTAATGGTAGCAATGGTTAAAGCAGGAGTAGAGTTAGCTTTTGAAACGATGACCGAAGCGGGTATTATTGAAGAGTCTGCTTATTACGAATCGCTTCACGAAACTCCGTTAATTGCAAATACTATTGCGCGTAAAAAATTATTTGAGATGAATCGTATTATCTCAGATACTGCAGAATACGGTTGCTATCTATTTGACCATGCTTGCAAGCCTCTTTTGACAGATTTTATGAAATCTGTAGATACAAATATCATTGGTAAAGCTTTCGCAAAAGATAATGGTGTAGATAATAAAACACTTATTGCAGTGAACGACGCTATACGAGGTCACGAAGTTGAAGAAGTAGGAGCGTGGTTAAGAGAATCTATGACTGCCATGAAAGAAGTTAAGACAGTAGCGTCGGCAGAGCCGGTTACCGCTTAAAATTCTTTTTAAATCACTGTATATACTAAACTTGGTTACACCCGAATAACCAAGTTTAGTCAATCAAAATAATTACAATTTTGAGCGACTTAAAAATCTCATATTTCCCAGAATTAGAAAATGTAAAGAAGGCTGCAGCAACCTTGAAGGGTGTTGCAGCTTTAACTCCATTACTGCCCAGTCTCAATTACTCACGCAAATTTGAGGCAAAAATTCTTCTTAAACGGGAAGATTTGCAACAGGTGCGGTCCTATAAAATTAGAGGAGCCTTTAATAAAATAAGTTCGTTATCGCAAAATGATCGGGATAAGGGAATTGTCTGTGCCAGTGCTGGTAATCACGCACAAGGTGTTGCATTTGCTTGTGCAAAATTAAAAATAAAAGGTACCATTTTTATGCCTGCTCCCACACCGGGTCAGAAAACTGAGCAGGTAAAAATGTTTGGAGAAGACTATGTGACAATAATTCTAACAGGAGATACCTTTGATGATGCTTACAAAGCGGCCAAAACTGAATGTGATGCGCTGGGTAAAATATTTGTTCACCCATTTGACGATGAAAAAATCATAGAAGGTCAGGCGACTGTGGGGTTAGAAATAATTGAACAAGCTGAAGAAGAGATTGATTATGTTTTTGTACCCGTAGGTGGAGGTGGTCTTGCCTCAGGATTGAGTACTATTTTTCATTTACTATCTCCTAAAACCAAAGTAATAGGTGTAGAGCCTGAAGGTGCCCCATCAATGAGTACTTCTATTTTTAATAAGGAAAACACAACACTTAGATTAATAGAAAAATTTGTAGATGGCGCTGCGGTGCAACGGGTAGGCGATCGCAATTTTGCTATATGCAAGGAGTACTTACATAAAATGGTAACTGTTCCGGAAGGTAAAGTATGCCAGACCATATTAGATCTTTATAATAAAGATGCTATTGTAGTAGAGCCTGCAGGAGCACTTACCTTATCAGTTCTAGATCAATTTGCTGATGAGATTAAGGGGAAAAATATTGTTTGTATCGTAAGCGGAAGTAATAATGACATAACCCGTACAGCAGAAATTAAAGAACGTGCGCTGTTATATCAAGGTTTAAAACATTATTTCATTATACGTTTTCCGCAGCGTGCCGGAGCGTTACGCGAATTTTTGAATGAGATATTAGGTCCCAATGATGATATTACATTTTTTGAATATAAAAAGAAGACATCGCGGGAAGATGGTCCAGCCGTAGTAGGAATTGAAATTCAAGATTCGGCAAGTTTAGAACCCTTAATTGCACGTATGAAAAGCCGTAAATTTTTCGGTGAGTATTTAAATGATAAACCTGATTTATTTGAATTTTTGATATAAGCTATTTCTTTTTTCAATCAAGAAGCAACTACAAAACCTATCCATATGAAACCACTTACAACCGAAATACCAGAGCAATTTAAAGTTGAGCCAATAGAGCAGAGAACCTACCTCATAGATGGTAAGCTTTTAACATGGGAAGGAGAAACTGCAGAGGTTTATTCAAGCATTCATACAGAGGTTGATGGTGAGCGTCGACCCACAAGATTAGGCTCAACTCCCAGTCTTGGTAAAGAGGAAGCACTATTAGCTGTTGATGCCGCTCATAAAGCATATGATAGAGGTCAAGGTTTATGGCCAACTATGAAGGTTGCAGATCGCATTAAATGTATGCAGACTTTTGTTGAAAAAATGAAAACTAAGCGGGAGCTTATTGTAACACTATTGATGTGGGAAATAGGGAAAAATTTTCCCGATTCCCAAAAAGAGTTTGATCGTACCGTTGAGTATATCAATGATACTATTGCAGATTATAAGGATATGGATCGTGATAGTGCTAAATTTTATAAGCAAGACGGGATACATGCACATATACGTAGAGGACCATTGGGCGTAGTATTATGTTTGGGACCTTATAATTATCCACTTAACGAAACGTTTTGCCTGCTTATTCCAGCTCTAATTATGGGGAATACAGCTGTTTTTAAACCTGCAAAACACGGAGTTCTATTAATTGCACCATTGCTAGAAGCATTTCAAGAAAGTTTTCCTCCAGGTGTGGTTAACGTAGTATTTGGTAGAGGTAGAGCGATTGCTTCTCCTGCAATGCAAACGGGAAAAATAGATGTTTTGGCTCTAATAGGGCACAGTTCGTCTGCAAACGCATTACAAAAATTACATCCTAAACAAAATCGTCTGCGATTGGTACTTGGCCTTGAAGCAAAAAATCCTGCAATAATTTTACCAGATGCAGATCTTGATCTTGCTGTTGCAGAATGTATTGCAGGTACGCTTTCATTTAATGGTCAGCGATGTACTGCTCTAAAGGTGATTTATGTACACGAGAATATTGCAGAGACATTTAACCGAAAATATTCAGAAGCAGTTGATGCGTTGAAGTTTGGACTGCCTTGGGAAGATGGCGTAAAACTTACACCTTTACCAGAACCTTCAAAACCTGCTTATATTCAAGGGCTTATAGATGATGCTACGGCAAAGGGAGCGCAAGTTCTTAATGCCAAAGGGGGTACTCATTTTGAAAATTTCATATGGCCTGCAGTCTTGTTTCCGGTAACAAAAGATATGCTGGTATATCAAGAGGAGCAGTTTGGTCCTGTAGTTCCTATACTTACTTTTAAACATATAGATGAGCCACTAGATGATATGGCAGAGTCCAACTATGGCCAGCAAGTAAGTCTCTTTGGAAAAGATGTTAAGGCATTAGCGCCGCTTATAGATACTTTAGTAAACTTAGTTTGCCGTGTAAACCTTAATAGTTCGTGTCAACGTGGGCCAGATGTATATCCATTCACAGGAAGAAAAGATTCTGCAGTAGGAACCTTAAGTGTACACGATGCTTTGCGTTCCTTTTCGATACGCACATTTGTGGCTTCAAAAGACAATGAATATAATAATGCAATCTTAAATGAGTTATTAGATACTAAGAAATCTAACTTCGTAAGTACAGATTACTTGTTATAATAATTGTCAAAAGCATATTTTGTTAGAAATATAGCAGTGAAAAATTATTATCGAACTGAAACTTGAAGAAATCATAAAAAAGTAGATTTATTTGACATTTCCAGGCAGTATTGGACTGTCGTTTAAATCTACTTTGTACTTTAGCAGAATAAATGAAAGGAATAAACTTACATATAAATGTACTGAAGCAAGCTATCAAGGCTGCTGTTTTGTCATTGTATCCAGTTGAGACCCATACTTCTTTGGTATGTATTCCTGTACGCCGTCATGAGCGTCGCCGCCCCTAGTGGGTGCAGTTTTCTTGGGAACTTAGGTGAGTCCGGTTCCGTCTTCAATATCAATTTCACTTTTTTTCTAACTTCCAATTCAAAAGAATATGGAAATTATTATTGCTAATAAATCCCATGCGGGATATGCACAATATATATGCGATACGATCGCAGAATCGGCTAAAGTACGTGGTACCGGTATTGCAAAACGCACACCGGAGTACGTAATCACCAAAATGGAAAACGGAAATTCTGTTATAGCACTTGATGGTGATAAATTTGCTGGTTTCTGTTATATCGAGGCTTGGGGACATGGCAAATTTGTCGCTAATAGTGGTCTTATTGTACACCCTGATTATAGAGGCAGTGGTCTTGCACGGCAAATTAAAGAGGCTATTTTTAAACACTCTCGCCATAAATATCCAGATGCAAAAGTTTTTGGTATCACTACGGGTCTTGCCGTTATGAAAATTAATTCAGATTTGGGATATCGTCCCGTAACCTTTTCAGAACTTACCGATGATCCTACGTTCTGGAAAGGCTGCCAAACCTGTCGTAATTATGATATTTTACAGCGTACTGAACAAAAAATGTGTTTGTGTACTGGAATGTTATACGATCCTGCAAAAGAAGAGCAGAAAAAAATGCTTATACCTGAAGACGTAAAGCAAATGAACCCAAAAGCTTTTACACGGTTAAAAAGTATTAAAGAACATTTGTTCTTGAAAAAAGATAAAAAGAAACAAGATTAAATTGTTTAGACTCTGTAGAGTCTAGAATAAACCATATTAGAATGAAAAAATTAGTTCTCGCCTACAGTGGCGGTCTTGACACAAGTTATTGCGCTAAGTATCTATCTGAAGAAAAAGGATTTGAAGTACATGCTGTAAGTATTAATACAGGAGGTTTTAGTCAGGAAGAAATTGACGAAATAGAGTCTAAAGCTTTAAAAATAGGAGCTAAAACCTATAAAAATATTCAAGCTGTAGACCGCTTCTATGATAAGGTTGTCAAGAATTTAATTTATGGTAACGTATTAAAAAATAATACCTATCCACTTTCAGTAAGCGCAGAACGTATTATTCAGGCTGTTGAGATTATAAACTATGCAAAATCAATAGATGCGCAATATGTTGCTCACGGAAGTACGGGAGCTGGCAATGACCAAGTTCGTTTTGATATGATTTTTCAAACACTTGCTCCAGAAATAGAAATTATTACTCCTATAAGAGATTTACAACTTTCAAGACAAGCGGAAATCGATTATTTAAAAAGCCACGGTGTGGAGATGGCTTGGGAGAAAGCAAAATATTCTGTGAACCGTGGATTATGGGGAACAAGTGTAGGAGGTAGTGAGACCTTAACTTCTCATCAGGGATTGCCAGAATCTGCTTTTCCTTCACAAGTAGAAAAAAACGAATCAGAACAAGTTACTCTAACCTTTACAAAAGGCGAATTAACAGCTGTAAATGGTAAGGCTGCCGGTGCCGTAGAGAATATAGAAAGCCTGCAAAAATTAGCGGCACCTTTTGGTATAGGTCGTGATATTCATGTAGGAGATACTATTATAGGGATAAAGGGTCGCGTAGGTTTTGAAGCGGCCGCACCAGTGATAATAATTAAAGCGCATCATTTATTAGAAAAGCATACGCTTACAAAATGGCAAATGCAGCATAAAGATTATCTAGCTAATTTCTATGGAATGCATTTGCATGAAGGTCAATATTTAGATCCGGCTATGCGTAATATGGAAGCCTTCTTAGAAGATAGTCAGAAAAATGTATCAGGTGATGTGTATGTAACATTACATCCCTATCGATTTACTTTAGAAGGTATAAAATCTGATCACGATTTGATGAATGCATCTTTTGGAGCATATGGCGAGATGAATAAGGGATGGACAGCCGACGATGCAAAAGGATTTATAAAAATCACCGGAAACCAAAATAAGATTTACAACCACGTAAACGGAAACTCATGATTAAAGCAGGTATAGTAGGTGGCGCAGGATATACAGCAGGAGAACTGTTGCGTATTTTATTAAACCACTCCTTTGTAGAATTGAGTTTTGTTTACAGCACCTCTAATGCCGGAAACTTGCTTAGTGATGTGCATCAGGATTTGATAGGAAGCACATCGTTACGTTTTGCAGACGCAATTGATTTTTCTGTAGATGTGGTTTTTTTGTGTTTAGGACACGGAAATTCTAAAGCTTTCTTAAAGGAAAATAACTTTACTGAATCTACAGTTATTATTGATTTAAGTAATGATTTTCGATTAAAAGCAGATGCAGATTTTGAAGGTAGAGAGTTTGTATATGGTTTGACAGAACTTAATCGAGATGCTATAAAGCAAGCCGGATCTATTGCAAATCCCGGCTGTTTTGCTACAGCGATTCAATTAGCATTATTGCCCTTAGCAGATGCACGAAAAATATCAAATGACATCCATATAAATGCTGTTACGGGTGCTACTGGTGCGGGCACTTCACTTTCTGCGACTACTCATTATACGTGGAGAGATAACAACTTTTCATATTACAAACCATTCACACATCAACATATGGGTGAAATTAATCAGACTGTCGCTCAGCTTCAATCTGGTTTTGATAAAGAATTATTTTTTCTGCCAAATCGCGGAAATTTTTCGAGAGGAATTTTTGCAACTGCATATACCAAGTTTGATGGCGCCTTTGATGAGATAAAGAAGTTGTACAAAGACTATTACGCAGATGCCCCGTTTACATTTGTTTCAGATGCAGAAATACATATGAAACAGGTAGTAAATACTAATAAATGCCTGATTCATTTATACAAACAGGGAAGTCAACTGTTAATTACCAGTTGTATAGATAATCTCTTAAAAGGAGCATCTGGTCAAGCAGTAGAAAATATGAATCTTATCTTTGGGCTTCCGCAGGTTGAAGGGCTTAACCTTAAGGGCAGCTATTTTTAATAATTTCTTTAAGATTAGCTGATGAGCATAATCTGAAGTAATAGGAAATGAATTTTTTAAGCAATAATGACACTATAAAAGAAGTTGCTTTCGCCTTCGCGAAATTTACATAAAGGACAGCATATGAAAATAGCAATTATAGGAACCGGGAATTTAGGCCTTTCAATAGCCAAAGGTCTAATTACAAATAATGCAATAACCTCATTATTTATGACCCGTCGTAATCCCGAGGGAATAGCATCTTATGCAGAGTATAAAAATGTATTTGTTACTTCAGATAATGTAGAGGCAGTACAAAAGTCTGATATTTTAATATTTGCTGTGCAGCCGGCGCAACTAAGTGCTATTTTAAATGACATAAAAGATCATCTTACAGATAAACATATACTTATATCTACCATTACGGGATATCAAATTTCTCAAATTGAAGCAATTGTAGGTACAGATCAGTTTATTGTGCGTGCGATGCCAAACACGGCTATTGCAGTGGGCGCATCGATGACCTGTCTTGCCAGTAATGAAAAAGGAATTAAGCGTATAAAAATTGCGGAGGCCATTTTTAATCGTTTAGGAAATAGTTTGATTATACCAGAAACTCAAATGCAGGCAGCTACTGTGGTTTGCGCAAGCGGAATTGCCTTCTGGATGCGACTGATTCGTGCCACCACTCAGGCCGCTATACAACTGGGATTTGATGCAAAGGAAGCACAAGAATTGGCTATGCATACGTGTAATGGTGCATCAAAATTGCTTATAGATTCGGGAAATCACCCCGAAGAAGAAATCGATCGTGTTACAACACCTAAGGGTTGTACGATTGAAGGATTAAATGAAATGGAACATAAAGGCTTGAGTTCTTCTCTAATTCAGGGGATGGTAGCTTCTTTTAATAAAATTAATATTATAAAATCTGATCAGAAATAATGAGTCTATTTGATGTTTACCCGTTGTATGACGTAACCCCGATAAAAGCTCAGGATGTTTGGGTTTATGATTCAAAACCCACTAAGTATCTGGATTTATATGGAGGTCACGCTGTGATTTCTATAGGTCACTCGCATCCTAAATATGTGGAGAATTTAACAAAGCAATTAGGAGATATTGGGTTTTATAGTAATGCAGTGCACAATCCATTGCAAGAAGCACTTGGAGAACGGTTACCGGTTCAATCTGGATGTCCAGATTATCAATTATTTATGTGCAGTAGCGGAGCAGAAGCTAATGAAAATGCACTTAAAGTAGCCTCTTTTGTAACAGGAAGAAAAAAGGTTGTGGCCTTTAACAATAGCTTTCACGGGCGCACATCTGCCGCAGTTGCAGCTACAGATAATCCTAAGATTGTTGCTCCAATAAATGCACAACAAGAGGTTGAGTTTTTACCATTAGGTGATCTTGATGCGTTAGCAGGTGTACTTGCTAAGGGTGATGTTTGTGCAGTAATTGTAGAGTTTATTCAGGGAGTAGGAGGCTTAGATATAAGCACAAAAGAATTTTACGAAGGGATTGATAAATTGTGCAAGCAAACCGGAACAATGCTTATCGCTGATGAGGTACAGGCCGGCTTTGGTCGTACAGGAAGATTTTTTGCATTTCAAGAGTACGATGTACAGCCCGAGTTAATCTCGATGGCTAAAGGTATGGGTAATGGTTTCCCAGTGGGAGGCATTTTGATTCATCCTTCAATAGAAGCAGAATTTGGAATGTTGGGAACAACCTTTGGAGGAAACCATCTGGCTTGTGTTGCGGCACTAACAGTTCTTGAAGTTTTAGAAGAAGAGAGCCTTCTGGAACATGCCCTTCGGGTTTCAGATCACTTTAAAGCTAGGGCATTAGATTTTCCTCAAATCAAAGGTGTAAAAGGACGTGGTTTGATGTTAGGAATTGAATTTGATTTTGATACTTCGGCATTGAGAAAACAGCTTATTTACGACCAGCATATTTTTACAGGAAGTGCAAAGAATAAGAATCTTATACGCATTCTTCCTCCGTTAACAGTGCAAAATGTGCATATAGATCAATTTTTTGATGCACTTAAAATAGAATTAGAAAAATTATAATTAACTAAGCAGAGATTTCGGCTGCTACTTATCTTTTGACAGGAATCAACTAATGAAAAAATACACCGGTTTAGACGACATTACAGATCTACAAGAACTAATCGCGCAAGCTCGCGAACTTAAAAATAATCCATACGCTTACGAGCAACTGGGTAAGCGCAAGCGCCTTGTCATGCTATTTTTCAACTCCAGCTTACGCACCCGGTTAAGTACAGAAAAAGCTGCAAGCAATCTGGGAATGGATGTCACGGTGATGAACTTTAATAGTGATGCCTGGAAATTAGAATTTGAAGATGGTACTGTTATGAATGCTGATACCTCAGAACATATTAAAGAGGCTGCGCAAGTGATTTCTCAATATGCAGATATTATTGCTGTACGCGCATTTCCTACTCTAACAGATAAAGCTAAAGATGAATCTGAATATGTAATTTCTAGTTTTGTTAAGTATGCGAGCGTTCCTATTGTTAATATGGAAAGTGCAACAGCTCATCCTTTGCAAGCACTTGCAGATGCTATTACTATCACAGAACTGGCAAAGAAGAAAAAGCCCAAAGTGGTTTTAAGTTGGGCACCGCACCCTAAAGCTTTACCTCACGCGGTAGCAAATTCATTTATAGAAATGATGCAGAAAATGGATGTCGATTTCACGATCACACATCCCAAAGGCTACGAACTGGATAAGGCTGTTGTAAAAGGTTCGGTAGTAGAATATGATCAGGATGCTGCATTAAAGGATGCAGATTTTGTCTACGTGAAAAACTGGAGTAACTATGAAAATTATGGCAAAGTGCTTGCCACAACAGATTCTCACGCGAGCTGGACAATAACTCAAGAGAAGTTAGGAGATGCCAAGTTTATGCATTGTCTTCCGGTTAGAAGAAATGTAATCGTTACCGATAGTGTTTTAGATGGAAAGAATTCGGTAGTGATTGAACAAGCAAATAATAGAACCTATTCTGCTCAGGTAATTCTCAAATCAATTTTAGAGAACCTAAATTAACGCTATTCTTATGAGAAATCTCCATATCGTTAAGGTAGGTGGAAATATTATTGAAAAAGAAGAAGATCTTCAGCACTTTTTAGATTTGTTTGCCAACCTTGAAGGGCCTAAAATATTGGTTCATGGAGGAGGGAAATTAGCCACTGAACTTGCAGAACGTTTAGGTATAGCTGTAAAAATAAAAGATGGTCGTAGAATTACAGACGCTGAGACCGTCGAGGTAATCACCATGGTTTACGGCGGTAAGGTAAATAAACATATTGTCGCGGGTTTACAGGCCAGAAATTGCAATGCACTGGGTTTTTCTGGAGCTGATGGAAATACAATTTATTCAGTAAAAAGATCGGTAAAAGACGTCGATTTTGGCTTTGTTGGAGATGTTGTGGGTGTTAATAGTGAGCTTATAGATAAATTACTTAATATAGGTATTACTCCGGCATTTTGCGCTATTACTCACGATGGAAAAGGTCAATTGCTAAACACAAATGCTGATACAATCGCATGTGAGCTTGCGATAGGGCTTTCTAAAAGTTACAAGGTTACGCTTAACTACTGCTTTGAAAAGTCTGGCGTATTGCTTGATGTTGCCAATGATGACTCTGTTGTACGGGAGATAAATACTTCTAAATATTCAGAATTATTAGAAGACAAAATTATTGCAGATGGGATGCTTCCGAAGTTAGAAAATTGCTTTTATGCATTAAAAGGTGGAGTAAGTAAAGTTCAGCTTGGCAAACCTGAAATGCTACAAAATACCAATACTAATTTTACAACCTTACGACTGTAATGAACATAGAGAAACTTACGCAAGAGGCGCTAGAATTATTAAAAAATCTAATTAAAACACAGTCTTTTTCATCTGAAGAAGAGGGTACGGCTACATTTATTGAAAATTGGTTTAATAGATATGATATTCCATTTCAAAGACAGGCAAATAATATCTGGGCAACTAATAAAAATTTTAAAGAAGGAAAAACCACCTTACTTTTAAATAGTCACCATGATACTGTTCAGCCTAATAACGGCTACACACGCGATCCATATTCTCCAGATATTGAAGATGGCAAATTATACGGCTTGGGTAGCAATGATGCTGGTGGTTGTCTGGTTTCATTAATTGCAACTTTTACGTATTTCTTTGCCTATGAAAATCCTAAGTATAATTTAGTTCTGGTTGCGAGTGGTGAGGAAGAGAGTAGCGGTCCTAATGGGTTAAATAGTATGCTTAAAGTTATACCCCATATTGATGTAGCTATTGTTGGTGAGCCTACGTTGATGAATCTTGCTATTGCAGAAAAGGGACTTGTGGTCTTTGATGCTCAGGTTTTAGGTACTCCTTCACACGCGGCACATCCTAATGACAATAATGCGATCTACAATTGTATCCCGGTATTACAATGGTTTAAGGATTTTAAGTTTGAGAAAGTCTCTGAGGCTTTGGGAGAAGTTAAAATGACAGTCACTCAAATAAAAGGTGGTAAACAGCATAACGCAGTACCTGCAGACATTGATCTGGTAGTTGATGTACGTGTTAATGATCAATATAGTAATAAGGAAATTGCAGATTTATTACAAGCGCAAGCACCTTGCGATTCTATAAAACCACGAAGTTTACGCTTAAATTCGTCTTCTATTCCTAAGGATCACGAACTAGTAAAAGCGGGTATTGCTCTAGGTAGAAGCACTTATGGTTCACCTACATTGAGCGACCAGGCGGTTTTAAGTTGCCCGTCATTAAAGTTAGGGCCGGGTGATAGTACCCGTTCACACAGCGCAGATGAGTATATTTACGTTAAAGAAATCGAAGAGGGAATACAGATTTATATAGATTTGCTGGAAAGCATTTTATAATAATAAGTAGTAAATACGAGAAAATTTCAAAACGTTGTACTACCGAATTCGATTACAATTTCAATAAAAATAATCCCTCTTGGGGTAAGTTAGGGTCGATTTTATCTTCTCAAAACTAAAAAAAGTAACTATGAAACTTTGGGATAAAGGAGCCACAATAGACAATAAAATTATGAATTTTACGGTAGGTAATGACCGTGAGATCGATACACATATTGCTAAGTATGATGTGCAGGCAACGCGAGCACACGTAATTATGCTTGAGAAAATAGGAATTCTAAGTGCTCAAGAGCTTGATAGCCTTTTACCTCAATTAGAAATTCTTGAAGCCCATACCCAAAACCCTGATTTTTTTATAGAACCGGAGTATGAGGATATTCATAGCAAGATAGAAGCAGAACTTACTCTTATTTTAGGAGAAACCGGTAAGAAAGTACATACTGCGCGATCACGAAACGATCAGGTTCTTGTGGCACTTCATTTATATTATAAAGATCAATTGCAGCAAATACGGGTACGTACCGTCTCACTGTTTGATACGTTAATGAAACTTGCTGAAAAACATCAGGATAAATTACTTCCCGGGTACACGCATTTACAAGTAGCAATGCCTAGTAGCTTTGGGCTTTGGTTTTCTGCGTATGCAGAATTGCTAATAGATGATCTCACGCTGCTTAATGCTACCTTACAAATTGTAGATCAAAATCCGTTAGGATCTGCAGCAGGTTACGGAAGTTCGTTTCCTATAGATCGAAACCTTACTACTAAAGAAATGGGCTTTGCAACTTTAAAGTACAATGTGGTTGCAGCTCAAATGTCTAGAGGTAAAAGTGAACGAACTCTTGCATCTACGCTAGGAAGTCTGGCAAATACGCTATCGCGGTTTGCAATGGACATTTGTTTGTATATGAGTCAGAATTTTGGATTTATAAGTTTTCCCGAGCAATTAACGACTGGCAGCAGCATTATGCCCCATAAAAAAAATCCGGATGTTTTTGAATTGATACGCGGTAAGTGTAATAAAATTCAGGCATTAAGCACAGAGATGATTTTAATTACGAATAACTTGCCTAGTGGTTATCACCGAGATTATCAATTGCTTAAAGAAAATACCATAAATGCGATAGAGAACATAAAAGATATTCTTGAAATATTTGATTATAGCATTGCTCAGATAGTAGTTAAAGACATCAATCTCACCGAAGAAAAATACAAATATATTTTTACGGTGGATAGTATCAATAATCTGGTTGTGGAAGGCAAATCATTTAGAGAGGCTTACAAAACAGTAGGAGGAGAAGTTCAAGCAGGAACTTACAAACCAGATTCTGGTAGAAAGCACACACATTTAGGAAGTATACACAATCCTGGATTTGCTGAGATCACCGAAAAGATGCGCAAAGTTTCAACGGCATTAGATAAAAGCTAAAGGTGTTTGAATAGTACGTATTTTTAATTCCGAATGATTCAAAATGCACTGATTTATCAATTTTTTCAGAAAAAGAATTCAGTTTATTTGAATTTAATAGAAGTTAGATTACTTATTAAAAGCCTTTATTGTAGAATTTTTGAATATTCTGTCAATTAAAGTGTTGGTTATTATTAGTATTGCCTGTTTTTTTTAATTTTTAATGCTTATTTGTTTAAGTTCTTAAGTTCAGTAAATAGTGCTTTTCAAATTTTGTAGTTCATAGCATCTTATTATAAATTTGCCTTGTCTTACTCAAAAAGATATATGAGAATTCTTCTTTCTTTAGTTATACTTCTTTTTACCGGTTTTATAAATCTATCGAGTGTAGCTGCTTATACGGGTGGAGAATCTATATCTATTGCTGAGATCGATTATCAGGGTCTTCAGCATATAGACAAAAACGCACCCGGAAGTTTTCCGCAGTACTCTATTGCTGAATTTGAGATTGAAGAAAGTGATTCTGCTTCAAAAGACAAACACCTTAGCAGCACTATACCCTTCTTTGGCCTTCCTGCTGCTGTTATCAAGCATTTTTACGTTTACAAATACAATTATTTAGATGCAGAAGCAATCATTCCTGCTTGCTCTTCTGTTAAGTCTTACCTGCTTTTTCAGGTTTTCAGACTGTGATTAAAACTCTTCTGGCCTACTTCTCTGTAGGCTAAACGCTTATTCTGTTTAAAGTATTCAAAACAATTGTTCAAAAACTTTACAGGATATCTACGTCTTTTCTATTCTGAAAAGGCATTCACATTAATCTAACTATTTGTAATTAAAGTCACCATGAAAAGAATGCTCATGATGTTAGGCTTTGGAGCACTATTGTTCCACGTAAGCTGTAAATCAGAACACCACGAAAAACAAGAAGAAGTAAAATTCTTAGTCACAAACCCTATCCAAAAAGATACACTTATAACAAAAGACTATGTATCACAAATTCAATCTAGTCGGCATATAGAACTGCGTGCTCAAGAGCGAGGATATCTTCAGAAGATATATGTAGATGAAGGAGCGTTTGTAAAAGAAGGTCAGTTGCTTTTTCAAATACTTCCCCGAATTTATGAAGCCGAAGTACAAAAATCTAAAGCTGAGGCTGAAGTAGCTAAAATTGAATATGAGAACACAAAACTGTTAGCAGATAGTGATGTAGTTTCTAAGAACGAACTAGCAATGGCAAAGGCTAAAATGGATAAAGCAAATGCCGAGCTGTCTCTCGCTAATGTGCATTTAGGATTTACTCAAATACGCGCACCCTTTGATGGTATTGTTGACCGCTTTCACGTAAGATTAGGTAGTCTCGTGGATGAAGGCGAACTCCTAACAAATCTATCTGATAACAGTACGATGTGGGTGTATTATAATGTACCCGAGGCTGAATATCTGGACTACCAGGAGAATATCACAAAAACCGATAAGCCACAGGTAAATCTTCTAATGGCAAACAACAAATACTTTAAGCATCCCGGAGTTGTAGAAACAATTGAAGCAGATTTTAATAACGAAACCGGTAATATTCCATTTAGAGCCACTTTTCCTAATCCTGAAGGTTTACTTAGACACGGCGAGACCGGCAATGTACATGTTACCATACCTATTACAGATGCTCTATTAATCCCGCAGAAAGCCACTTTTGAAGTTCTTGATAAAAAATATGTCTATGTCGTTGATAAAGATCACAAGATAAAGTCACGCGAGATTACAATAATCAATGAGCTCCCGCATATTTATGTAGTCTCTGAAGGCTTGTCTGTAAACGATCATATACTTCTTGAAGGTTTACGTCTTGTTCGCGAAAATGATAAAATTAAATATGAAGTTAAAGATGCTGAATCTGTGATTTCTAATCTTGATTTGTACGCCGAGTAATCAAATCTAAAACGAAAAAACATGTTTAGTCAATTTATAAAAAGACCCGTTTTTGCGATAGTAATTTCGATTATTATCTTATTTATAGGTTCGCTTGCTATTAAGCAGCTTCCTATCTCCCAGTTTCCGCAAATTGCGCCTACGACTGTAAATATATTCATCGCTTATCCTGGAGCGAGTGCAGATGTATTGGTGAAATCAACATTAATTACACTTGAAAATGCCATTAATGGAGTAGAAAATATGCGTTACATGGCCACTGATGCAACTAGTGCAGGAGAGGCAACATTACGTATAATTTTTGAACCCGGTGTAGATCCTAATGATGCTGTTGTACGCGTGAAAACGCGGGTAGATCAGGTTATGCCACTCTTACCTGAGTTGGTACAACGGGAAGGTGTCGTTATTACGCCAGTGCAGCCCAGTATGTTGATGTATGTGAATCTGTATTCTAAAGATAAGGGTATGGATGAAAAATTTCTATACAACTATGCAGATGTAAAAATGATTCCTGAGATAAACCGACTCAAAGGGGTGGCGCGGTCTCAAATTTTAGGAAGTCGCCGTTATGCGATGCGCGTTTGGTTAAATCCAGAACGCATGCGTGCGTATTCCATTTCTGTCGAAGAAGTAATGGAAGCTTTGCAGGAACAGAGTATAATAGGAAGACCCGGTAGAATAGGACAGAGTTCTGGTATAAGTGCCCAATCTTTAGAGTACGTTCTTACCTATAAAGGTCGTTTTAATGAACCTGCAGAATACGAGAATGTTGTTATACGCGCTAATGCAGAGGGAGAAAGCATTCATTTAAAAGATATAGGAAAGGTAGAGTTAGGAAGTGAATTTTTTGACATCTATTCAAACCTTGATGGCCATCCTTCTGCTGCAATTGTACTCAAACAGAATTACGGTAGTAATGCGAGTGAAGTTATTGATGAGGTTAAAGAGAAGCTCGAAGAAATGAAAGCAGATTTCCCTCCGGGAATGGATTATAATATTAGTTATGACGTATCAAATTTTCTGGATGCTTCCATAGAGCAAGTAATCGATACGCTTAGAGATGCTTTTCTTTTAGTAGCCTTTGTTGTATTTATTTTTTTAGGAGACTGGCGATCTACGTTGATACCTATTATTGCGGTTCCTGTTTCTTTGGTTGGTGCTTTTTTTGTGATTCAGCTGTTTGGGATGTCTATAAATCTGGTTACTTTATTTGCTTTAGTACTCGCGATAGGTATTGTAGTAGATGATGCGATTGTAGTCGTTGAAGCGGTACATGCAAAGTTTCACGAGTTTCCTTCTATTATTCCATACAAAGCAGTTAAGCTTGTTCTAGGAGAAATTTCTGGGGCTATTATTGCAATTACTGCCGTGATGGTTTCGGTTTTTCTACCTATAACTTTTATGTCTGGGCCGGTAGGAACATTTTACAGGCAGTTTTCAATTACCATGGCGAGTTCTATTGTGATTTCTGCAGTGGTAGCTCTTACGCTAACGCCGGTTTTATGTGCGATGCTCTTAAAGAATAACCACGGAAAAGAGAAAAAAGGAAACCTATTAACTAAAACACTTGATGGATTTAATAATTGGTTTGACAGGCTTACCGGAAGGTATGTAGGCGTTCTAAAATCTATAGTGAGTAGGAGGGTTTTAACCTTTGGAGTACTTGCCGTCGTTTGTGGCTTGATATTTTTGGAAAATCAGATTTTACCATCAGGATTTATCCCCAGCGAAGATCAAGGAACTATCTATGCGATTATCCAAACTCCGCCGGGAGCTACGCTAGAGCGTACAAACAAAGTATCCTTAGAACTTCAGAAAATTTGTGAAGAAGTAGCAGGGGTAGAATCGGTTTCTTCTCTAGCCGGTTATGAGATAATGACCGAGGGCCGTGGATCTAATGCCGGAACTTGTTTAATAAACTTAAAACCGTGGGATGAACGGGAACATACAGTTACCGAAATAATGGAAGAACTGGAAGAGAAATCTAAAAATCTAGGTGCAGTAATTGAGTATTTTGAACCGCCGGCTATTCCAGGATTTGGATCTTCAGGAGGTTTTTCTATGCGCTTGCTTGATAAAACTACAGATACCGATTATCAGGATTTTGATAAAATAAATCAAAATTTTATGGATGAGCTGGGCAAACGTAAGGAGCTAGCTGGATTGTTTACCTTCTTTGCTGCAAATTATCCGCAGTACGAACTTGAGATCGATAATGATCTAGCGATGCAAAAAGGAGTTTCTATTGGCAAAGCGATGGAAAACCTAAACATCATGATAGGTAGTACCTACGAGCAGGGCTTCATAAAATTTGGTCGCTTTTTCAAAGTTTATGTGCAGTCTGATCCGCAGTTTAGAAAACTACCTTCAGATATTTTAAATCTGTATGTAAAAAATGATACCGGTGAGATGGTTCCTTATTCGGCATTTATGAAGCTTAAGAAAACGCAGGGGCCAAATGAAGTAACACGTTACAATATGTATAATTCTGCTGCAATACAAGGTCAACCTGCAAAAGGATATACCACAGCAGATGCAATTGCCGCTGTACGTGAAGTAGCTGCGACAACACTACCACAAGGTTATGATATCGCTTGGGAAGGGTTGTCTTATGATGAGGCAGGTAGAGGTAATGAAGCCTTGTATATATTCGGGATCGTATTAGCTTTTGTATACTTTGTACTCGCTGCACAATATGAAAGTTTTATAATTCCGCTTGCGGTAATTCTTTCAATTCCTATTGGGCTTTTAGGATCTTTTGTATTGCTTCAGGCAATGGGACTTCAAAATGATATTTATGCTCAAATAGGACTCATAATGCTTGTAGGTCTCCTCGGAAAGAATGCAGTTTTGATTGTAGAATTTGCTGTTCTTAAACATAGCCAGGGCGCTACAGTTTTAGAAGCAGCCATTGAAGGTGCTCGCGTTCGCTTTAGACCTATTTTAATGACCTCGTTTGCTTTCGTAGCAGGTCTTATTCCATTAATACTTGCTTCAGGAGCAGGAGCCATAGGTAATAGAACGATCGGTGCTTCTTCTCTTGGCGGAATGTTATTTGGAACTCTTTTCGGAGTACTTATAATTCCGGGATTGTATTACATTTTTGGATCACTGGCAGAAGGCAGATCGCTTATTAAAGATGAAGAAGATCACTCCTTGTCTGAAGGATTTGTAAATGAAATAGACCGTTTTTCAAAATTAGAAGATGATGATCAAGATGATAAATAGACTAAATTTAATATATACGGGAGTAGTTGTTTTACTACTCTCGTTTTCAGCCTGTAAAGCTCCTGGCCTTATAGAACGTGATGTAGAAATTAATCTGCCAGAAACTTACTCTGCTACCACAAATACTGTACAGACTACTCTTGTAAACTGGAAAGACTATTTTACAGATCCTTATTTAGGAGTCTTGATTGATACGGCTTTGCAAAACAATCAAGAGTTAAATATTATGCTTCAAGAAATTTCTATTTCTAAAGCCGAGATCAAAGCTAGAAAAGGGGAGTACTTACCATTTGTAGGTTTTGGAGCTGCTGCAGAGACTGAAAAAGTGGGAAGATACACCAGTCAGGGAGCTAATGATGCAAATACAGAAATTAAAGATGGAGTAGAATTTCCGGAGCCGTTGCCAAATTATAGATTTGGACTTCAGGCAAGCTGGGAATTAGATATCTGGGGAAAATTACGCAACTCTAAAAAAGCTGCAGTTCTCAATTATCTGTCCAGCCTCGAAGGTAGAAACTTTATGGTTACGCAACTCGTAGGTGAACTTGCAGAATCTTACTACGAGTTGATGGCACTAGACAATCAATTAGAAATTGTAAACAGAAATATCGAAATACGTAATAATGCTTTTGAGATAATTAAGCTTCAAAAAGAAGCTGCGCGTGTAACTGGTCTCGCCGTTTCAAGATTTGAAGCTGAAGTATTGCATACAAAGAGTTTACAATTTGATATTCAACAGCGCATTATTGAAACTGAAAACCGAATTAACTTTTTAGTGGGCCGATTTCCACAGAAAGTAGCACGCAGTACTACTAAATTGGTTGATTTGAATCCTGTAACGATAACCTCTGGAATTCCCGCTCAGTTGTTAGAAAATCGCACCGATGTAAAACAAGCCGAGCTCGCGCTATCTGCAGCAAAGCTCGATGTTAAAGTTGCTAAGGCTCGTTTTTATCCTTCATTAGGAATTAGTGCAGGTATAGGTTATGAGGCGTTTAATCCCAAATACTTATTGAATAGTCCTGAGTCTCTTTTGTATTCTATAGCGGGTGAATTGACAGCTCCTTTACTTAATAGAAATGAAATCAAAGCTGCATATATGACTGCAAATGCTAAACAGATTCAGGCAGTATTTGATTATGAGAAAACGGTGCTTAATGCATATATCGAAGTAGCAAACCAACTTTCTAAAGTGGATAACTTGGCTAAAAGTTATGCTTTGAAAGCACAGGAAGTGGACGCTCTTAACCGATCTGTAGAAATTTCTAATAAACTTTTTAGATCTGCACGGGCCGATTATATGGAAGTTTTAATGACTCAGCGGGATGCATTAGATTCTAACTTTGATTTAATTGAAACTAAGATGGATCAAATGAACGCGTATGTCCATATGTATCAAGCCTTAGGTGGCGGTTGGAATTAAATTAGTTAGTTAGTGTTAATGTGGTGATGCAAATTTGCCACTGGAAACCGCCCAGCTTTGATCTTCCGGGCGGTTTTTTTTATCGTACAATTATATCCAATCCCGAGCGCATTTTTAATTGCTGAAGTATTCTTTTTCGTCTTGTGAAAATAAGGATAGATCCTAGAAGATAGGGAAGAACCCAAAATAGACTAATACTTAACCAAATCGGCCAATGCGGAACTAATGCAAATAAATGGGAGCCGCCTGCCATAAGCAAACCTACGTAGCTATACGACATCCACATATAATGCTGCAATACCCATCCGCGATAGGTGCGCTTATACAAAGGGAAATACATACCCAATAAAAGTGTCACGAGAGAGACAATTGATAAAACGTGATAGGGGCCGAACCCGGCGAATAAATCAAAGATTAAAAAAGAGGTCAAAAGAAGGATGAGCATACTCAATACATACAAATAGCCGATACGTTTATGAAGTCTAGTGCCTTTTATATTGAGTAACACAAAGGCGCCAGAGAATAATGCAAGAACCGAAAATAAGGTATGAATAAGATTTATAATACGCATAGTAATTGGTTTATACGCAGTAATTTAACGAAAAAAAAGCGATCCATATCGGGTCGCTTTTTTCTATTTATCAAAAGTCTTATATCTAAAACCTCTTGGCTAATTTCATTTAGATAATGGTACTCTGTCCCATATGAATATTTTTAAAATTGCGATTGGTATCTTCAGGATGCGTTAGGAAATCGGCAATAAAGTCTCCTACTTTAGCTGTTGTAAAAGGTTTTTTAGGATTAATATCACCTGTTGTAATTCCTAATTCCAGTGATTTTTCAACTGCATTTTCTATAGCTGCAGCTTCTTTATGCAAATCTAAATGTCGCAACATCATGGCAGCAGATAATATGGAAGCTAGCGGATTTGCAATATTTTTTCCGGTTGCCTGCGGAAACGAACCGTGAATAGGTTCAAACATCCCAACAGTGCTTCCTACTGAAGCTGAAGCTAAAAGACCTATAGAACCTCCAATCACTGATGCTTCGTCTGATATGATATCACCAAATAGATTTTCAGTAAGAATGACATCAAACTTACTAGGGTTTAAGATCATCTGCATAGCTGCATTATCTACAAAAAGAAAGTCAAGTTCGACATCTGCATAGTCTTTTGCAATTTCAGTAACCGTTTTACGCCATAAGCGAGAAGTTTCTAAGACGTTAGCCTTATCAACAAGGGTTAGTTTTTTTCTTCGGTTTTGTGCTTCTTTAAATGCAAGGTGTGTAATTCTGCTAATTTCTTCTACCGAATAAGAACAACCATCGGTTGCCACCTGACCGTCTTTACTAAGGTGCTTATCACCAAAATAAATTCCTCCGGTTAATTCGCGATAAATAGAGATATCAGTACCTGAAATTATTTCTCGTTTCAGTGGAGAATTATCTATTAATCGGTCAAATGCTTTAACCGGTCTAATATTGCAAAAAAGGCCTAGAGACTTTCTAAGTTTTAATAAACCTTGTTCTGGCCTTACCTTAGCTGAAGGATCGTTATCATATTTAGGATGACCTATTGCTCCAAAAAGTACAGCATCACTTTCCTTACAAATCTCGATAGTTTCATCGGGAAGGGGATTGCCTGTTTCGTCTATAGCACACGCACCAACTAATGCATTTTTATAAACAAATGAGTGATCAAAAACATCGGCAATCGCATCTAATGCTTTGATTGCTTGTTCTGTCACTTCGGGTCCAATACCATCTCCGGCTAAAACTGCTATATTAAATTTCATAGATATTTTTTTAGTTCAAAACCCCACGCAGTTGAAACACGTGAGGTTTTTGATAATTATTGCTATCGTCTAGCTTTGAACAAAACGTTCAAAACTAACGTCATATTTGATGTTTTTGAGTTTTTAAAACGTTTGTTCACGTTCAAAAGCTTCAATAGTTTCTTTTTTACTTATTAAAAAGTCGATATCGTCATAGCCATTAATCATACATACTTTTTTATACGGGTCGATTTCAAATTCTAATTCACCCACAGGCGAACTTAAAACTTGATCTTCTAGATTAATAGTTAATTGGGTATCTGGCTTCTCTTTTATAACGTCAAGCAAACTCTTTAAATAATCAGGTGTTACTTGTATAGGTAAAATTCCATTATTTAAGGCGTTGCCTCTAAAAATGTCTGCAAAGAAGCTACTTATAACCACTTTAAATCCGTATCCTGCAATCGCCCAAGCTGCGTGCTCTCTACTAGAACCGCAACCAAAGTTGTCACCAGCTACTAATATAGAACCAGAATACGTGTCATCATTAAGCACAAAATTTTCATTTTTATTGCCTTCGTGATCAAATCTCCAGTCTCTAAATACATTATCACCAAAACCCTGCTTATCTGTGGATTTTAAAAAACGAGCAGGAATAATCTGATCTGTATCTATATTTTCTATAGGTAAAGGAACTGCTGTATCTGTAAGTTTGATAAACTTTTCCATTTTAGTTAAATTGTTTTGTGATGTCTGTAATTTTCCCTGAAACTGCGGTAGCTGCCGCCATTAGCGGACTTGCTAAAATAGTACGAGCACCCTGACCCTGTCTTCCTTCAAAATTTCGGTTTGATGTAGAAACACAGTACTCTCCTTCCGGAATTTTATCGTCATTCATTGCCAGACAAGCAGAACATCCCGGTTGTCTAAGTGCAAAACCAGCTTCAGTAAATATTTTATCTAAGCCTTCGGCTACTAATTGTTTTGCTACCTGCTGCGACCCTGGAACTAACCAAGCATTTACATTAGCAGCTTTCTGTTTACCCTTTACAAAGTTTGCAGCTATTCTAAAATCTTCAATTCGACTATTTGTGCAGCTCCCTATAAACACATAATTTATGGGCTTATCAATAAGACTTTCTCCCTTTTTGAAGTTCATATAAGCCAGAGCCTTCTCAAGATTTACATCTTCTTTATCGGGAATATTGCCGGTAACTTTTATACCCATTCCCGGATTTGTACCATAGGTAATCATCGGTTCTATATCAGCCGCATCAAAAGAATACTCTTTGTCAAAAACGGCATCTGCATCTGTGGGTAATGTTTTCCAATAGGCTAGTTTTTTATCCCACTCTGCTTGCTCAGGAGCAAACTCACGACCTTTAACATAGTCAAATGTTGTCTGGTCTGGAGCAATCATACCGCCACGGGCACCCATTTCGATACTCATATTACATACGGTCATTCGACCTTCCATAGACATCTCTTCAAAAACGTTACCTGCATACTCACAAAAATAACCGGTACCTGCATTTGTACCTATTTGTGATATTACATATAGAATCACATCTTTAGGAAGAACATTTGGTTTTAATTTTCCGGTTACATTGACGCGTAAACTTTTTGGTTTTGTCAACAGGAGACATTGGCTGGCAAACACCTGCGCTACCTGACTCGTACCTATTCCAAAAGCAATTGTACCAAATGCTCCGTGTGTAGAAGTATGGCTATCACCACAAACCATAGTCATTCCCGGTTGGGTAATACCAAGCTCAGGAGCCATAACGTGAACAATACCATTATACTTATGACCTAAACCATAAAGAGTAATCCCGTGTTTTTCACAATTATCACTCAATTGTTTTAATTGGTTACGAGATAGTAAATCACGTACTGGTAAATGTTGATCTACAGTAGGGGTGTTGTGATCTGCGGTAGCAACGATTTGATCTGGTCGTGCTACGGGAATACCGCGTTCTTCAAGTTCAGAAAATGCTTGCGGACTTGTTACTTCGTGAATAAGATGTTTATCTATATAAAGAACTTGCGGACCATTAGGTACCGTGTCTACTACGTGAGCATCCCAGACTTTGTCAAATAATGTTTTTCCTGCCATTGTTATATCAATTCGTTCTTAAGAACGTACTATTATCATTTATTAGTTGTGCTATCGAACACATTCAATAATTAAATTTTTTAAGTAAAAAATAAGGATTCTTATACAAGAATCCTTATTAAAACACTAATATATAAAACGTTAAGCTTCAACCGGAGCTTCAATTTTTACAACTTTCATTATCTCATGAATATCATTGTCGATGATTTCCTTCTTCTTATCTGCAAAGGTAAGAAAGACGTCGTATACATCGTCAAGCTGAAGTTTAGTTAATTCATAACCTACTTTTTTAGATCGATAAGCAAGAGCCGCTCTACCGCTACGTGCGGTAAGTACAATTGCACTTTCGGTAACACCTACTTCTTCGGGATCCATAATTTCATAGGTTTCCCGATTCTTGATTACTCCGTCCTGATGAATTCCGCTACTGTGCGCAAATGCGTTAGATCCTACAATAGCTTTATTTGGTTGCACCGGCATACCCATTTTTTCGCTTACCATTCTACTGGTATCATAAAGTAAACGTGAATTTATACTGGTGTCTAAACCTAGAGTAGGATGTTGACGCAATATCATAACCACTTCTTCCAGAGATGTATTTCCTGCACGTTCTCCTATACCATTTATAGTACATTCTATTTGTCGAGCTCCATTAATGACACCGGCGATCGAGTTTGCGGTAGCAAGCCCCAGATCGTTATGGCAATGGCAAGACAAAATCGCACGTTCAATACCTTTTACATTTTCTTTTAAATATTTAATCTTAGCACCATATTCTTCCGGTAGACAATATCCCGTTGTATCCGGAATATTTAAAACGGTCGCACCGGCTTTTATAGCTGCCTCACAAACCCGAGCTAAGTATTCATTGTCTGTACGACCTGCATCTTCAGCATAAAATTCTACATCTTCAACAAATGTTTTTGCATAAGCTACCGCGTCGTAAGCGCGCTTTAAAATCTCTTCGCGATTAGACTTAAATTTATGTAGGATATGGGAGTCGCTTGTACCTATTCCAGTATGAATACGCGGCTTAACTGCATGACGTAATGCCTGAGCAGCAACTTCTATATCTTTCTTTACCGCACGGGTAAGACCACAAACGGTGGCATTTTTTACAAGCTTTGAGATTTCTTCTACAGATATAAAATCTCCAGGGCTGGATATAGGAAAGCCAGCCTCTATAACATCAACACCCAGCAGATCGAGACGCTCAGCAATAATCAATTTCTGATTAGTATCTAATTTGCATCCGGGAACTTGTTCCCCATCTCTCAAGGTTGTGTCAAAAATTTGGACTTTATTATCACTCATAAGTGGATTTTTTCTCAATTTAATTGTGAATATATAGAATGGTGGTACTTTTGATATTCTATTTGATCAAAACCCTACGATGTTTAAGTAATTTTAGGATTATTTAATTTACTGAAAATCAAATTATTATGCGTAAAATCATTACAACAGCAAATGATTCAAAAGATTCTCTTTATGTGCTTATTAAGTCCTTATCGAAGTCTGAGAAAAGACAATTCAAGCTTTATGTAGGTCGTCTCGATGGGAATGCCGATTCAAAATATTTGCAGTTATTTAATCTGCTAGATAAGATGAATACGTATGATGAAACCGAAATTTTCAAGAATAACATTGTAAAAAAGCAACAACTCTCTAACCTTAAAGCACATTTATACAAACAGATTCTTATCTCATTGAGGCTGAGTCCGGCACATCAAAATATACGTGTGCAAATACGAGAACAACTGGACTTTGCCACTGTTTTATACCAAAAAGGTTTGTACCAGCAGTCTCTAAAATTACTGGAGAAAGCTAAACATATGGCGATTGATAACGAAGAGAAAAATGTAGCGTATGAAATCGTTGAGTTAGAAAAAGTAATCGAAACTCAATACATTACGCGTAGTATGAGTACGCGTGCAGAGGAGCTGGCAAAGGAGGCCGAAGATTTAAGTGTACAGAATCTAATGACCAGCAAACTCTCCAATCTTTCCCTGCAGTTGTATGGTATTATGCTCAAAACCGGGTATGTGCGTAGTGATGTAGAACGCCAGGAGATAGCTGCCTATTTTAGTAATGCTATGCCTAACTATGATTTGAGCAAATTAGGCTTTAGAGAGAAATTATGGCTATACAAAGCCTTTTTATGGTACAGCTTCTTAGTACAGGATTTTGTTTCATGCTTTAAATATGCAACCCGATTTGTAGAGCTTTTTGAAGAAAATCCTTCTATGATAGGTAGAAATCCGGTTTTTTATCTGAAAGGAAATCACTACTTACTAGAATCTCTATTCTATTTAAAACATCATACAAAATTTAAAGAGGTCCTTGATGGTCTCGAAGACAGACTTGCAAATGAAGACTTTCCGCGTAGCGATAATTTAGAAATACTCGAATTTTTATACGTGTATTCGCATAAGCTGAATTTAAAGTTTATGGTAGGAGATTTTACTACAGATGACGGTCTCATTAACACAATTGAGAAGTACCTCAAACAGTCTCGTCAACGAATGGATGAACACCATATAATGGTGTTTTACTATAAAATCGCGAGTTTGTATTTTGGATCTGGACAAAACAAAAAGTGTATAGAATACCTAAGCCGTATCATCAATAATAAATCTCTTAAAATGCGAGAAGATCTTATGTGTTTTGCCCGCATTTTAAATCTTGTTGCGCATTATGAAGCGGGTATGGATTATCATTTGGAAACGCTTTTGAAGAGCACCTATAAGTTCCTCATTAAGATGGATGATCTTCATGAAGTACAGAAAGAAATGATAAAGTTTCTACGAAACTTAGGCGAAGTGTTTCCGGGAGAGATTAAAAATGAATTTATAAAACTCAGAAACCGACTGGAAATTTATGAGGAAGATCCTTATGAACGACGTGCCTTTTTATATCTTGACATCCTAAGTTGGTTAGACAGTAGAATTCAAAACCGTCCAGTTGCTGAGATCATCAAAGAAAAGGCCCAGGTTTTAAACAGATAGTTCATTGATAATACTATAGAGACAACTTACCTTTAAATTACATCAAGGTGACTTAAAAAGTACTTGATATTTAAATCTAAAAAATTCATATTTCTTGTCAGCAGCTCCTAATACATTTATTAAAAATATTTTACAACTCAATCTGGCTATGCTCTTGGTGAGTACCAGTGGGGTTTTAGGAAGAGCTGTTATTATGCCACCAGTTGTTACTATAGCGTGGCGAGCACTTTTAGCGGGTCTATTTTTGTATTTATTTTTAAGGTGGAAACGTATTAGCCTCCAGATAAATAAAGAAGATCGATTACAAGTTTTTTTAGGTGGTTTGCTTATGGGGATACATTGGGTCGCGTATTTCAAAGCTTTACAACTGAGTAATGTAGCTATAGGTATGTTGACAATCTTTACATATCCAGCACTCACCAGTATTTTAGAACCGCTATTATTGCGACTTCCTTTTCAAAAAATACATCTTTTTTTAGGTCTGTTAGTATTGGCAGGAATCGCATTTTTAATTCCTGACCTTGATTTTGAAAATCAATATACACAGGCTGTTGCTTTTGGAATAGGTTCTGCGCTTGCCTATGCGTTGCGTAACATTTTAATGAAAAAGCAAGTAGCAAAATACCACGGAAGCTTATTAATGTGGTACCAGGTAGTCATTGTAGGTGTTCTACTTATCCCATTGGGTCTTGACACAACCACCGAAGCTTTACAAGAAAATATACTTTTTATAATCGCTTTGGCGTTCGTCACCACTGCTGTAGGGCATACCTTGTTTCTTCTAACGTTTCGGTATTTCTCAATTACAACAGCGAGTATTATAAGTAGTGTGCAACCCGTTTATGGGATCTTGTTAGGAATACTATTTTTAGGAGAAATCCCGAAGCTTGCAACACTCTTTGGCGGATTGCTAATTTTAAGTGCAGTGGTAATTGAAAGTTTGAGAACGGCTAAAAAAAACAACAAATCCAAAGCAGTTAAACTTTAACGACTGCTAATACGTATCTAATTGTCAGTACAGGCTTTCCAAATAGAATCTTCAGTAGGAGGAGGAGCGACAAACGTGAGTTCTTCTTTAGTTACCGGGTGTATGAGAACCAATTTTCTGGAGTGAAGGTGAATACTTCCGTCGGGATTACTGCGATCAAAACCATATTTTAAATCTCCTTTAATAGGACAGCCAATAGCTGACAGTTGCGAACGTATTTGATGATGACGACCGGTATGTAAATCTATTTCAAGAAGAAAATAATTATTTAGCTCCTTAATTATGCGATAGTCTAATATTCCTTTTTTGCTATCTGGCACTTCTTTTACATTACTATAACTCTTGTTTTGCTTAGGGTTACGTTTGAGGTAATGTATAAGTGTATCTGCTGCTTTAGGAGGTGTATTTTTTACAACCGCCCAGTAAGTCTTTTTCGCCTCTTTTTCAGCAAATAATTTGTTTAAACGCGGTAAGGCTTTTGAAGTACGCGCAAAAATTACAATTCCGCTAGTTGGCCGGTCCAGGCGATGTACAACGCCCAGATATACAGCTCCCGGTTTATTGTATTTTTCAGCTATATAATTTTTTACTACATCACTTAAAGGTGTATCTCCGGTCTTATCTCCCTGTACAATGTCTCCGGGACGTTTATTTATCACGATTAGATGATTGTCTTCATAAATTACCTGAAGATTATCTTTAGTGCTGTGTGTAGATTCTGAATTCAAATAGGTATAGCTATTACTTGGTTATGGACGACTTTTCAGCTTAATATTGTTCCTCGTCATTAGGGAAATCAAGAGACTTCACATCGGTAATGTATTGTTCAAACGCACCGGTCATTTGTGTATGCATATCAAGATATCTTCTTAAAAAACGCGGACTAAATTCCTGACTCATTCCCAGCATGTCGTGCATTACTAATACCTGACCGTCAACACCATTACCGGCGCCTATTCCTATCACCGGGATAGTAAGACTCTCTGCAACTTCACGAGCAAGTTGATTAGGTACTTTTTCTAATACTACAGCAAAACAACCTAAACGCTCTAATAACAACGCATCTTGTTTTAATTTTTCTGCTTCTTGTTCCTCTTTTGCGCGTACTGTATAGGTGCCAAATTTGTATATGGATTGCGGCGTTAAGCCCAGGTGTCCCATTACCGGTATGCCTGCATGAAGTATGCGTTTAACCGATTCTTTAATCTCAGTACCACCTTCTAGTTTAACCGCGTGACCACCACTTTCTTTCATTATACGTATTGCAGAACGTAAAGCCTCTTTAGGGTCACTTTGATAACTCCCAAAAGGCAAATCAACTACAACAAGGGCACGCTTAATAGCACGTACTACAGATGATGCGTGATAGATCATTTGGTCTAAAGTAATAGGTAGCGTAGTCTCGTGACCGGCCATTACATTAGAGGCAGAATCGCCTACCAAAATCACATCGATCCCGGCTCTATCAACTATAGTAGCCATGGTGTAATCATAAGCGGTAAGCATAGCGATTTTCTCACCCTGAGATTTCATTTCAGTTAGTGATTTTACAGTAATACGCTTGTATTCTTTTTTACTTGCAGACATTGTTGCGGTTTTTGTGCGCGTAAAAATAGTAAATTACTAAGGTATTAACTACCTAAGCTTATTTTACAATGATTAAAACGTATATGCTATTGGCTTTACTCAGCTTTCCGTATGGCTTACTTGCTCAAAATCAAGCTACACCAAAAGATGTAATCATTCAATTTTTTGAAGCATTTCATAGACAAGATACCACAGCAATGCGCCTACTGGTAAACGATTCTATAAGAATGGAATCTATAAGTAGTGACGAAGAGCAAGAAATTGTAATTACCCAAACTAGTTTCAGTCATTTTCTTAAATCGATAGCATCAATTCCAAAAACCATTGAATTCCGAGAAGAAATCTTAGAATACATCGTAAAAGAAGATGCTTTAATGGCAAATGTATGGACGCCTTATACCTTTTTTATAAATGGTAACCCCAGTCACTGCGGAACAAATAATTTTCAGCTTGTATTGGAAAATAAGATGTGGAAAATCATTTATATTGTAGATACTCGAATAAAAACGGATTGTATCTAGTTTTTCTTTTTGATATGAAGTAATTGTCTATCTTTTCAACCCCTTATGCTATAATCTCCCCTTGATCAAATTTTATTAACTCCAACTAAAAAGGGTACGATTTTGATTAAGTTCAGTTTTTTATATTTTCTATTTTTTATTAGTTTTTCGGCGGTTTTAGCACAGCAAGAAACCTCGAATCGACCGCTTTTATCTCCTGGATTTTCAGTAGATATTCGATTTATGGATCCTTTAGATTATAGTAAGGTTTCCGTTATTTCCGGAACTACTTCTGCCATTTTTAACTACCCAAAAGAGATTACCGCATCTAAGCTGAAAACCAAACTCAATTCGCAACTCAACTATGAGTTTATTACATCTGCCTACGACTTTGAAAAGCAAGTATTAAAAGCCGATAGCCTGCAAAGACCACTTTCTTCCCGATTTTCTTCGGTTTACAACACGGCGAATGCCTTAGAAACTTCAGAAGATTTTTTAATCGTTTTCTGTTTAAGAACAAAACCTGTCTACGAGCGCCAATTGGCTAACCAACCTCTTTCTGAAACGTTTAGAGATGCGGTAGTTAGATTAGGAAGAGATATTTCGCCTCAAGGCTTTATATCTAAATTTGGTACGCATTACAGCACACAGGTAACGTATGGCGGAAAATTTATAAGTAAAAATGCAATACGTCGGCAGGATTTTGTTGAATCACCATACACCGAGAATGAATTTAAAGCTGCCGTTTTAAAATCCATTACGCAACAGCAACAAAATACCGCGATTACAGATCCATACATCCACCTGGCACCGGCGCAATATTATACACAAGGAGGAGCAACCACCGAAATGTGGGACGAACGCTGGGAACAAAGCGTAAATTCTGAAAATGCCCAAGTCATAGACGCACAATTTGTTGAAATAACGAACTTATTAACCGCAACCAACTTTCCCGATATAGAAGATATCGAACTAAAGAGAAAAAGTTTGCAAGAAGCAATTGAAACCTCCAGGCTTAAATCGGTTTCCTGGCAAACAAAAATGCGTCCGGCCGTGTTTTTTAAAAAATATTCGCTTCAGTTTACTCAGAAAATAGGAAAACTAATCAAACAGCGGGTAGGTACCGAAGAGCAAGATGCTAAAAGTTATATAGGCGATTTATTCTTCGGAAGTTTTAATGAGCACGGGGAACCTATGAAAACGACACCGCTCATCGATTATAACGGGGTTGATCTCAATACACTTCTAACTGAAGAAGAAATAAATGTAAATAAGCTTCTTGAATTTACCATCTCTCCGGAAGAATTGAAAAATGCCTATGTAAGCGTTTGGGACGATACTCAAAAGCTGGTAAAAGGAGCCAACAGAACAACCTTATTTGTATCGGGTAGCGAGGAGGCTCGTACCTATTTTAGAGAGGCACTTGTAAAACCGGTTTATAAAGAGGTGACGATTACCACCATTGATAAGGACGTTTTTAATGTGGCATATAGCCTCGAATTGGTCAAAACTAAAAAGAATCTTCAATCTCTGGCGAGTGGATATAATTACTCATTAGATTCTGAATTAATTGCAGCGGCTGCAAGTGGAGACACTGCAAATCTTGAAAAATTGTATATCAAAGGAGCTTCTCGCAGAACCGATGGGGTGGTAAAAGCAATTATTCAAAATTTTGAAACTGCAGATTTATTAAATCTGGTGTTTGATTTTGGTGTAATCCCAAGTACAGATGATCTGGATTTGGCGTTTGATCCCGATTATTTTGCTAAGGAAAAAGTAATCGCATTGCTAGAGCGTGGAGCGGTGCCTAAAAATAATATGATTTATAAAGCCGTCGCATATCAAGAGCCCGAAGTTATACACGCGCTTCTGAGAACAGGAGCAAAATCGGTTAATAATGATGTCGCTTTTGCTGCTAAGCTGAATAATTATCAAGTGATTAAAGCTTTGATGTCTTTAGATTATGAGGGTTTTGTTGCCGAAGAAAATATGCTAGCAATCGCCGTGGCAAATGGGGATGAAGAACTAACTAAAAAATTTATTGATTACGGGGCTTCTGCAAATCCAGAGATATTAAAACTCGCACTTGATGCAGATAGTCCGCAGATTTTAGATCTGGTAAAAGCGGTTTCTAAGAATTCTTCTCAAGTTTTTGAAGTGGTTGCTGCTTCTAATGATGAGGTACTATTCGATTATTTTGCAAATCAGGGAGCCGTAACTATTACAGATGAGGTCTTAACTACGGCAATATCAAATAACAATATCAATATACTTAAGCAGGCTTTAGATTCTGGAGGTTCGGTAGCATTTGCTTTAAACCAAGCACTGAAACTGAATAATGTTGACGCCATTCGCTTAAGTCTGAAAAAAGGTGGAGCTGCAGACAGTGTTTTTGAATATGCAGTATCAAACAATGATTTTGAGCTTTATAAAGAGCTTATCGAAAAATATAAGGGCGACAGTCAGCTGGCTTTAACCACTGCAGTTTCCTTAGATAAATTAGAATTTGCGAGGTATATACTAGCAGGTAAAGAACATAAGGTAGAGCTAGATACTTCAATGGATTTGGCCGTTAAAAATGAAAATATCGATATGTTGCAATTATTAACTTCTGAAGGCGGTAATCCGCAAACAGTTGTAGAAGCAGCAGTCAATATCGGCAATGTAGAAATATTAGAATATCTCATCGGTCAAGGTGTAAATACTGCAGATGCTTCATTAATAAAAAGTGCAGCAGCTGCTAAAACCAAGGAGCTTGTAGCACTGTTATTAGCTACAAAGCAGGTTGACTTAAATCTGGTACTTACAGATTTAATTAAGTTGCAGAGTCCGGAGATTATTGAGGATGCCCTTAAACAAGAAGTAAGGGTTAGCAAAGAAAACCTAGAACTAGCTATTGCATTAGACAATGAGCGCATAGTTGCTCAATTATTAGAGCAGGCTGAACCTTCTGTTTTAAGTGAACGTCTCCTTTCAAAAACAATTGAAAAAGATATGAATGTAGCTGCAGACTTCTTAATAGAAAGGCTCGCCAATCCCGATTTTGCATTTAAAGCCGCTTTTCAATATAAAAATAAAAATGCCTTACAAATCGCATTACGCCGAGGTGCCGCTGTACAGGAGTCTGATTTAATGGAAGCGGCAAAGTCTCATTTTAATGATGCTATCCCTGTATTACTTAAACAAAATTTACCCGCAAGTATTACCGATGTGGAGGGCAATACCTTATTACATATTATTAGCTACCGCTACGATTCGGGAGATGAAAATCTGCTTGATTTGCTAATTGCATCAGGGATTAATATAAATGCTAAAAATAAGATTGGGGAAACTCCACTGCACTGGGCTGTCAAAGCCGGAATGTCTAATGAGATTCTTATAAAGAAACTTATAGAAAACGGAGCTCTCCCCGAGGCAGAAACCCTATCGAGTAGATCGGTCACAGATTATGCCGAGACAAAAGAAGTACGTCAATTATTAAAACGATTAGAATTGCGTTAGCAATCGCTAAGAGCAACGTTTACCGCCAGACCGCCTTCACTTGTTTCCTTATACTTAGAATTCATATCTTTTGCTGTTTGCCACATTGTTTCTATCACTTTATCAAGGGGCACTTTAGCATTTTTAGCATCTGTATCTAATGCCATTTCACAAGCGTTGATCGCTTTAATTGCTCCCATAGCGTTGCGCTCAATACAGGGTATTTGTACCAGACCGCCTATGGGATCACAAGTTAATCCCAGATGATGTTCCATAGCAATCTCGCTAGCCATCAAAACCTGTTCTGGAGAACCTCCCATTAGCTCGGTGAGTGCTCCCGCAGCCATTGCGCTAGAAACTCCTATTTCTGCCTGGCAGCCTCCCATAGCGGCAGAGATAGTTGCACCTTTTTTAAATAGACTGCCTATTTCTGCAGCCACAAGCATAAACTGCTTGACATCTTCAAAATCTGCATCGTGATTTTCGATTACCAGATAATACATCATCACCGCCGGGATTACACCGGCGCTACCATTTGTAGGCGCTGTAACCACGCGACCTAAAGAGGCATTTACCTCATTTACTGCCAGTGCAAAACAAGAAACCCATTTAAGAATTTGTCTAAATTTTACTTCTGTACCGCGTATGCACTCAATCCATTCATCAGCGTTAGCGTATTGGCTTTCTCCAATTAAGGTCTTGTGTGTATCAAAAGCTCTTCGACGTACATTGAGTCCGCCCGGTAAGATACCTTCGGTATGGCAACCGGTGTACATGGAGTCGAGCATAACTTCCCAGATTTTTTGTAATCCCTCGTTAATTTGCTCTTCGCTGGCAAGCGACTTTTCATTTTCCCAAACGATCTCGGATATCTTTTTGTTTTCGGCTTTGCAATAAGCAAGTAGCTCGAGACCACTTTCTACAGGAAACGGAAACTGCTTAAGTTGCTCCTGCTTAATTTTTGAACGTTTACGTTCTTCTTGCACCACAAATCCGCCACCTATAGAATAAAAGGTATCAGATGTTTTCTTTCCTGATGCTAATAAGGCTCTAAAGGTTATACCATTAGGATGAAACTCTTTAAATTTTCTATTGAAAATAATTCCGCTATCGGGGCTAAAATTAAGGGTGCGTTCTCTATTAAATTGAATTTGTCCCGTTGTAGTGATACGATCAATTACCGTATTGATTTCAGCAATAGGAAACGTTTTAGGATCTAAACCTTCCAGACCTAAAAGTACAGCGATATCTGTCGCGTGACCCTTACCGGTTAGGGTTAACGATCCATATAATTCAACCGTGATTTGTACTACATTATCAAATTTATTTTTCTGTTTTAATTTTTCAATCCATCTCAAAGCAGCGCGCCAAGGACCTAATGTGTGCGAACTCGATGGTCCCACACCTATTTTTAACATGTCGAAAACGCTGATACTCTCAATTTTACGCATACCTGAAATTTGGGCTAAATATATAATTTTTAGAAGAGCTTAAAAGTTTAGTTCGACCAACTTAATTAACACGGATTAAATCCAATTTATTGGAAATATTCCATAATTTTGCGATCTATGGAATTTGAAAGTATACATAAAATTAAGCGGCCCGATAAAACACATAAAGCCGGGAGTTCTGAACAAACTGGGTTTCCGAGTCCGGCGACGCATTATCTGGAAAGTACAATAGATTTAAATCTCATTCTTACACGTAATCGGGATGCTACTTTTTTTATACGAATTCAAGGTGATGGGTGGCGGGAACATATGATTTGTAACCGTGATGTGTTGATTATAGATCGCTCGTTACCCGCTACTGCCGGGAAGTTAGCCGTTATTGTGAAAGACGGTGATTTTACGGTAGCCCGTATAGCAAAAGATAGTTTTGAGGATTCTGATACGGTGCTCTGGGGAGTAGTCACGTATATAATACACGCTGTGTAATGATAGCTCTGGTAGATTGTAATAGTTTTTATGCATCCTGCGAACAGGTTTTTAGACCTGATTTGTGGGGAAAGCCGGTGGTGGTATTGAGTAATAATGACGGGTGCGTAATTGCAGCGAATAAAGAAGCTAAAGCGCTTACTCAGATACCTATGTTTGAACCGGTGTTTAAGATTAAGCAGTTACTTATAGATCACGAAGTCTCTTTTTTCTCTTCTAATTATACGTTGTACGGAGAGATGTCTCAGCGGGTGATGAATACGCTAAAGCAATTTTCACCGCAAGTAGAAATTTACAGTATCGATGAGTCTTTTATAGATCTTGCCAATATGCGTTTTGTGAACCTAAATGCTCACGGTCATCATATAAAGAACACCATATTTAGAAATACTGGTTTACCGGTAGGAGTAGGGATCGCGCCTACAAAAGTGTTAGCAAAGTTGGCAAACCGTATGTCAAAAAAAATAGCTCATTATAAGCATGTATGTGTTCTAGAAACACCTGAAGCCTGCACGCAGGCTTTAAAAGATGCCGAGATTAAAGACGTGTGGGGAATAGGTAAAAAACATTGCCAAAGATTAAATAACCGAGGCATTTTTACTGCTCACCAGTTCGCCTACGAAGTATCCCTTGAGTGGGTGCGTAAAAATATGACGGTAGTAGGGGAGCGTATTTGGCGAGAATTGCGAGGAGAACCCTGTCTAAGTTTAGAAATGCTTCCGAAAGCCAAAAAAGCAATAGGTACTGCAAAATCGTTTGGTAATAAACTTACCGATCTGGGACTTATAGAAGAAGCTTGTGCGTATTATATAAGTGAAGTAAGCGAAGTACTGCGGAAACAGAACTCCTGTGCTCAATTTATACAGGTTTTTTTACAAACCAATTATCATAGTGACCGGGATGCGCAATATTCAAATAGCATAACGGTAACCTTAGCAACTGCCACAAACGATACTTTTATTCTAACCCGTGAGGCTACTAAAGCATTACGAACTATTTATAAGTCTGGTTATAGGTATAAGAAGGTAGGAGTAAATCTTAGCGGACTCATACCGCAAGAATTTGTACAGATGAATATGTTTGAATCGGTAAATCCCGAAGAGCGGTCTGCGCTTATGCAAACTGTAGATAAGCTCAATCAGAAGTATGGTAAATCTACAGTAAACTCCGGTCTTGTAGGAAACCGGCAAGAAAAGTGGGAGCTTATAAAAAAAGACCGTAGCCCCAGATACACCACGCAATGGTCAGAATTACTCGCAATTGATTCTAACTGGTCTTAGCTAGCAGGCTTAGTGAGCTAAAAGCAACATCGAGATTGGGATTGCATTATTCATACTGTGCATGGCGATCGACCAGCCCAGATGTTTGTTTTTAATCTTTATATATCCAAAAATGAAGCCTGCGACGATGCGGGGCACGATTAATAAGAATAGCGGAACATTGAGGGTAAAGGTCTCTACATAATTGGTAATATGAACAAGTCCAAAAAGAATTGAGGTCAAAATCCAAATAGGAATATACCAGCTTGAAATTTTGCTACGCAGATGTCTTGCTTTAAATGGGTTTATTAATTGAGTACCTATATAAGTGAGACACGCCAGAACTACGGCCAGAAAACTTACTTTAAAAAACCAATGCACATCTGGAGGGATGTAGGTTGCAGCAATAAAAACCGGCCAGGCTGCAATAAAAAGTACCAGATCTGTATGAGAAGGCTTAATTAAGGTTCTAAACATAAGCTCTTCAATAACCGGTGCAACGAGAATAATCATAATACCGGCGCGCAAAGGATTTGATTGCAGTAAATTCTGAAGTTGGCTCTGTTGATAGTCGGTTTCAGAAAATTGCGGATACAGTTTGACAAGCAGCAATCGAAGGAGACCAAGAAGGATATAAATACCAAAAAGGAGAACGAGACTTCTAGTAAAAATTTTAGTTTTTGCGGTCATTAAGATTTTTGAATAATGCTAATTGTTGCCTTGTTTACAAATGTAGGTTAGAAGTAATTAATAACTGCAAGAGGGATAGCAATGTAAATCCTGTCGCTCTTTTTGCGACAGATTGCAATGTATAGCCCGACAGTAATGCGCGGTTTGGCAAAATTACTGTCTTGCCCTAAATAAAATTATGACAGGTTGACAGTGTTAATCTAGTGGCACAAAGATTGACTTTAACAGCCTGAATAAAATTAATAACACTTAAAATTATATATAATGAGTAAGATCATAGGAATTGATTTAGGTACAACAAACTCCTGTGTTGCCGTGATGGAAGGTAACGAGCCTGTTGTTATACCTAATGCAGAAGGTAAAAGAACAACTCCTTCTGTGATAGCATTTGTTGAAGGCGGTGAAATCAAAGTAGGTGACCCTGCAAAAAGACAAGCTGTTACTAACCCAACCAAAACGATATCTTCTATTAAGCGTTTTATGGGTAACAAATTTTCTGAGTCTAATAGAGAATTAGAGAATGTTGCTTATGGCGTAAAGAAAGGTGATAACGATACTCCACGTGTTGATATTGACGGTCGTCTTTATACTCCACAAGAATTATCTGCAATGATTCTTCAAAAAATGAAGAAAACTGCAGAAGACTATTTAGGTCACGAAGTGACTGGAGCTGTTATTACAGTACCTGCATACTTTAATGATTCTCAGCGTCAAGCTACAAAAGAAGCTGGTGAGATCGCTGGTCTTAAAGTAGAGCGTATAATTAACGAGCCTACGGCTGCTGCATTAGCTTACGGTCTTGACAAGAAAAGTACAGATCAAAAGATCGTAGTATTTGACTTTGGTGGTGGTACGCATGACGTTTCTATCTTAGAGTTAGGTGACGGTGTATTTGAAGTACTTGCAACAGATGGTGATACGCATTTAGGTGGTGATGATGTTGATAGCAAAATCATCAACTGGTTAGCAGAAGAGTTTAAGTCTGAAGAAGATATGGATCTTCGTAAAGACCCAATGGCACTTCAGCGTTTAAAAGAAGCTGCTGAGAAAGCAAAAATTGAGCTTTCTTCTTCAAACCAAACAGAAATTAACTTGCCATATGTAACAGCTACTGCTAGTGGACCTAAGCATTTAGTACGCACATTAACACGTTCTAAGTATGAGCAGTTAATAGACGATTTAGTAAAAAGAACTATTGCTCCTTGTGAGACTGCTCTTAAAGCTGCAGGTCTTTCTAAGAGTGACATCGATGAGATTATCTTAGTAGGTGGTTCTACACGTATTCCTGCTGTACAGGAGGCTGTTGAGAAGTTCTTCGGAAAGAAACCAAGTAAAGGTGTAAACCCTGATGAGGTTGTTGCTGTAGGTGCTGCTATACAAGGTGGTGTATTAACTGGTGACGTTAAGGATGTACTTTTATTAGATGTAACTCCACTTTCTTTAGGTATTGAAACTATGGGTGGTGTTATGACAAAATTAATTGAGTCTAATACAACTATCCCTACTAAGAAGTCACAAGTATTCTCTACTGCTGCAGACAATCAACCAAGTGTTGAGATTCACGTATTGCAAGGAGAGCGCCCAATGGCAAATGATAACAAGACTATAGGTCGTTTTCACTTAGATGGTATTCCACCAGCACAAAGAGGTACTCCTCAAATCGAAGTTATCTTTGATATTGATGCTAACGGTATCATTAAAGTAAGTGCAGAAGATAAAGCAACTGGTAAGAAACAAGATATTCGTATCGAAGCTTCTTCAGGACTTACAGAAGAGGAAATTAAAAAGATGAAAGCAGATGCTGAAGCAAATGCAGAGTCTGATAAGAAAGCTAAAGAAAAAGTAGACAAACTTAACGAGGCAGACCAGATGGTTTTCCAAACTGAGAAATTGTTGAAAGATTCTGGTGATAAATTATCTGCTGATAATAAAACCAAAATCGAAGGTGCTTTAGAAGACTTGAAAAAAGCGCACGCAACTGGTGAATTAGAGCAAGTAACTCCTGCTTTAGATAATCTAAACGAGATCTGGAAGTCTGCTTCTGAAGAGATTTACAAAGCTCAGGCTGAAGGTGGTGCACAACCAGGTCCTGATGCAGGTCAACCAGCTGGAGACAGCGCTGATGGTTCTTCTGCAAGTGATGTAGAAGATGTAGATTTTGAAGAGGTTAAGTAATTTGTAACCTTAAAATTAAATACCTCCAGAGTTTCTCTGGTTATTAATACTCAAAAACCCGATGCATTTGCATCGGGTTTTTTTATGGCTAAAATTTACAATTGAAGTTGTTGAGTTAACTTGTTTGCAGGATGAATTATATACCGAGATTAATGAGGGTAGAACTTACTCACAATCTACCTCGATGTATTCTTCTGTAGTTTCATCATATTGAAGACAATTAGTATCTAGAAGCACCATAACGTTATCTACCACTTTGTAAGTCGAATTAATTATGCTTGTGCCTGCGCAGCATTGATTATGCTCATAGATCCGTTTTAATTCAGGGTCAAATTCTAAGGACGTACCACTAAAGTTGCTGATGCTGTACGTTTCTGAGTTGGGATTTCTAAGAATGAAAATTCTGGAAGTATTCGCTCCGGCATAACTGGCTTCAAATACTGAAAAATCTTGCAACCCGTCAAAATTATAATCTCCAACTTGCAAGTTATCTATTCCGAGTAATTGACAATCCAGACTAAGGGTTTGAATTAATTTATCGGTGCGCTTTTGAAAAACTTTTACTGCTATAATGCGCGCGTAGAATTGGTTTTTCTCTTTCTGCGTAACTAATTTAAAATAATGGTCTGCTGTAGTTATGGGCTGAATTAATTCTCTCGAAGACCATTGAATATCTGCTCCAGGATCTATACTAAAATCTTTTTTCAGAAAAATTTTATAATGTTTAGAATGATCTGCATTGATCCAATCACCAATGAGGTTCTTTCTAGAAGTTTTGTAATTTCTGAAAGTCAATGTAGCTGCTGTAGTACCTAAACTATCGTTTTCAAAAAGTTTTAAATCACCCTTATCTAAATATCCATCGATGTTAATGGGGGTATCATAGTTATCATACGCGTAAAAGGCACGCGAATCTCCATCGGAATATTGATGTAGAACGAGCTTGATAGGTGACTTACCTATTTTCCCCGAATAGGAAATTTGACAATCGACTTGTGAAGCAAAAAGGAGGGAAGCAACTAAGAAAATTGTTTTCATAAAACCCGTTTTTCAAATATGATAAACCTCCTCTAAATTTTCAGAAGAGAAATTTGGCATTTATATCATAGCGCCATTTGCGTAAATAACCTGTCCTGAAATCCATTTAGAATCCTCATTTGCAAGGAAAAGAACAACTTTAGCAATATCTAAAGGTTCGGCAATTCTATTAAAAACACTTTTTGAACTAAGCTGATCAATAGTTTCCTGTGACTTTCCTTTATTAAATAGTTCTGTAGCTGTAGGTCCTGGAGCAATTGCATTTACAGAAATACCTCTTCCAATTTCATTAGAAAATACGCGTGTCATCTGCTCAATAGCCGCTTTGGTACTCGAGTATAAGGCATATTTAGGAAGCATTAATTTTGTGGTGCTCGATGAAAAATTAATAATTATTCCATTATCAGCGAGCTTCGTGTGAGCTTCCTGAAGTGTATTAAAAACGCCGCGTACATTAATTTCAAAAACTTTTGAAAAATCATCTTGTGTATGGTCTTTCAGAAATTTATTATCCATAATCCCGGCATTATTTATCAAAACGTCTAGTTTACCGAATTCTGCTAGGGTCTTATCAAATAGCATGGTCACCTGATCTCTCCGGCTCACATCGGCTTTTACAGCTATGGCGCTGCCTCCATGATTTGTGATATGCGCAACAGTTTTATTTGCTTCCTCTTCACTACTTGAATAATTCACGACAACTTTAGCACCATTTTCACTGAGTAAAATTGCTACTTCGCGACCTATTCCGCGTGATGCTCCTGTGATAAGAATAACTTTATTTTCTAGCGACATACTATCATTTTTAGATGAATGATAAAGCTACCGAAAATAACCAGGAGCTCACTAAACAAAATAAGACAGATTTGTTATTCTTCTAGTCGTGTGGTGTAATAAGAACGATTGTAAATAAACACAAAACCGATTGTTATGCAGAGAACACCGCTAGCTAGAAATCCATAATTCCATAGATCTTGCTGCATTGAAAACTCATTTACATTATGAAATTTAAGGAGGTGGTGATGAATAAGGCCTTCTACCAAGTTGAAGATTCCCCAGCCGGCAAACAATCCGCCCCAGACCAATTTGGGAGATGGGTTGATATTCTTTCTTTTTAGCAATCTTACTAAAGAGGCAATACCAACTACAACTGCTAAAAGCGTTACCACGTGAAAAATTCCGTCCCAAAACATGTTAACCGATTTGCCTACAATAGTATCTATAGGTAGTTTATTTGAAACCATACCGTGCCATTGCAAAATCTGATGCAGGAAAATGCCATCTATAAAACCACCAATCCCAATGCCGAGGATTATTGAAGTAGTGGTTAATGGAACCGGATTTAAAAATAATTTATCTGGATTAAGGCTGGAACGTTTTTTATAGTGTTTAAAGGAAAAGTAGGAAAACACCATTACAATAATTCCCAGTATAAGGAAGCCGCTAATAATTTTAAATAGATTGGGAAGAAACTCTGTGTTATAAAGTGCATCCTGTACGGCTTTGTTACAGTTTATACAACTTAATGTAGTTGTTGAATCCATAGTGCTAACATCAAAATTAAACCTGGTGATATATATCATACTCTGTTTTGCATTACGCAATCACATAACGTTATTGTATATAAGTTGTGCTTTAGTTGGTTAACTAATTTACCAAATAATACAAAAGGCAAATCCTAAAGGTTTACCAAAAGTGGATGTCAATTAACAATTAACCCTGGTTGGGTCTTGTATTTTTATTCCTTTTGTTTACGATGTAATCCAGTTTTCACACCACTTACAGCAAGGAGAATTATTAAAATAAGTTGGGTGCTTATTAAGCTGTACTCAACGGTATGCCACAGATTTCCGGTATTTTCGTCAATTGCGCCAGCTGAAGGTGAATATGAGGTAGTAGAGATCGAACTTATTGAATTAACCCAGGAAATAAGAAATGTGAAGATTATAATTAGCACTATATCTGAAATCATAAAGATGCTGTTTACAGTTGCATTTTTAAAATTATTAAGCAGCATCCGGATTAGGTAAACAACGAAGAAAATAAATGTTACCAGTGCACAAATAAGGTAAATATTAGCAATTACATAATAGGTGTCGTAACTATTAATAGTAGTAACGGCTTCATTTTGTAAACCATCAACTCCAAAAATTGAATATATCAAAATTAGTACACTGCCTAATGTTCCTAGTATCCAGTATATTTCTCTCTTATACATTTTTATAATTTCTTTTCAGTTTTATACTCGGTGGTCTGCGGTATAAATAGCGTTTGGCTTCAAAATTATTATATTTCTGGAGTATGTAAATAATATTTTTTTGACTTCCTTTAAGCGTATCGTATTCTTCAAGAATTTCTGATAATTAGATACAGTCTTATTCTTTACATATTTTCCCCGTCATTTGATGCGTTTCTCCATTGACACTTAATGTGGATTTAAAATAAAAACATTTTCCTACTATTTTTACCAATTCATTTAAAATCCCAATATTGTCATTCAAAAACTTCTGATATTCGGTTAACTCCATTTTTGAATCGTCAAACTTGAGTCGATATGTACAGTCATCTATCCATTCAATAATCTCGTAAGCAATTTTATTAAAATCTGCTCCAAGAATATTTTCTGGGTCTTCAACTATTTCAGTTTGGTGATTTCCATTTCGAATTATTTTATAGGGCAGTAAAGTTTCCTTATCTGCTGGAACATAGAAATTTCCATTTTTAAAATCTGAACACGCTAATTCCTGAGCATTAATTTTAATTCCAATAACTAGAAATAGTGCGATTAGGATTGTTTTTTTCATTCAATATATTGTTTGTCGATACTCTGGATTACATCACGAATAATAATGTGAGTTGCGAGAGTTAGCATTAAATTCATACAGTAGGCGAGAACTAGCAATTACTTATATGGTTTTGAAATATTATTTATTTTCAGATTCTATTTTTATATGATTCAATACTCGTTCATGTATTCTGTGAATTATAAAGTTAGACCAAGTTTTCCAGTAAATTTCTGGTGTAATATCTACTTTGTACCAAGTCGTTCCTTCTAGTTCCGTTTTGTTTTCGCCAATTTTGGTCAGTTTAAATTGTCCTTTATATGACTTGAAATAACCATTTAAATGTGGTGGATGAATATCCCAAAATGGATTAAATTCATTCATTGGAATTGGTTGTTCGTTTACGTCAAATTGTAATAAATTCGGTTCGTTCCAAGTAGTGATTGGCTCTACAAAACTACCAGTTGTAAAATTACAATACCTTATTGCTCCAATTCCAGTTCCTTTGATTGTTGCGTCAGTAGGATATGAAATCCCAGTTTTAAATATCCATTCATTAGGTGCATCTATTTTGTCAAAAGTCACAACGTTTTTCCAAACATTCTCAATATTTGAGTTAACAATAACTTTCGTTTTAACAGGAATTAAATTTTCAGGCTCATTTACATAGTCGAAACTCATTGAACTCAAACAAATGATTAAAAGTCCAATTGTTGTATTTGTCGGATTTATCCACTTTCCAGAGTTTGCTTTAAATCCTAAATAAGAGCCAAGCCAAACTGATAAAGCGATTAATGGTAAAGACATTGCAATACAAATCATTCCTTCAATTGCAAAAATTAAAAGTCCAATTAAAACAATTCCCAGTGTTAGAAAACTTAATTTATAACTATCTCTTTTATTTATTTCCGATAACTTTCCTTTAATAAAAGGTGGAAGAAATCCAATTAAGAATGGAATAATAAGAAATACTGTCCAACCATATTCTTTAAAAACTCCAATTGCTATATATCCTAAAATCGCAGATATAACTAATGTGATTGAAATTGAAAATATTTTTGGGTTTTTCTTCATTTAGAATTTGGTTACATTGATTTCAACGGTCACGGCTATGATTAGTTGCGCGAGTTAGCATTTAACTCTAGTGGTAGATTAGAACTAGCAATTACTCAAAGCCATTTGCATAGTTTTTTTATTCGGTTATATGTTTCGCAATATCTTCTGGCCAAATAACAAATTGCCCATATTGTCCGTTTTTCTCAATTCCACCAGTTTCTTTACCGCGTTTTGTTGTTATCCAATTATCCTCTTTTTTATACATTAGTTCATTGTCTGTAAACAACTTATTAACTTTTCGACTACTTAATCCAGTTAAATTAGATAACTCCTTGGTTGTTAATAACTTAGATTTGGAGTGATCTTTACTTTCCTGAACTTTCTTTATTGTGCTTTCAGTTTTCTTTTCTATTTCCTTATCGACTTTTTTGACAGATACTCTTATTTCCTCGCTAATGGTCAACAATCTTTGAACTTCATCATATATGTCATTATATAATTCAGCGTCTTTTTCTTTTGTAACGTGAATTCCCATTTCGTCATTATTCTGCTGCGAGAATGAATATAAATTCATTGAAGTTACAATTGCTTCGTTCTCATTTAGATAACATTTTGCGTGAAGAGAATTACAAAGACTTGTTCTTATTCCAATTTGACTTTCTAACCAATTACTTTCCTCAACCTGTAATTTATTCTCTCTGTATATAATTCGTATATCTCTTTTTTGAATATTTAGATTTTCCAAATTATCTTTTACTCTTTTATGAAATTGAAGATATGGACTAATCAAAATAAGTCTGTCTTTTGTTGTTTTTATTAGTTCTTCTAAATGATATGAAACACCTGTCGTGTTCAAAAATTTTGCCATTATTATTTCGTTTTCTCGTTTTTGTTAAATTGTTTACAAGGATTTCAGCTAGGTGTAATTATGGTGAATAATACAAAATTTAAAGTTCGTACCAACCGAAAATCCAGGATTTTCAGAAGTAGGCGAGAACTAGCCATTAATTTTATACGGTGTTGGCGGTAGTTTTTTTATTGATATTTTTCCAAAGCTTCTTTATAAATTGCTTCTGTTTCGTCTTTAAAACGGTCTTTATTATTTAAGAACGTATTAAGCTTTTCATAAATACCTTTGTAGATTATTTGATGTGCTTTATTCGCCAAATTATTTTCATCATAAACGTCCATTTCAAAATCTTCTTCAATTGCGAAATCTAGAAGTTTCATTAAATCTTCTTTTTCTATTTTGTCAATTTCAGTCCAATTTTCCGGTTCCGCTTTATCTTTTAGGAAAAAGGCTTGGTTATTATTAATCTTTAAGAATTTCATAATTCGTTATATTTCTTTGGTTATAAGCATCTTCTCCTGCTTCTAAACAGTTTAGAAGTACATCTAAGTTTTTAATTGTTTCTCCACCAACACTTTTTAATATTTTGCTAGTTGGATGACCAAAAAACACTTTGTAATCAACATTTCCTGCATTAACAGTTTTTTGCGTAAATACAAGGTGATTAGGATTTATTGATGCTCCGATAGTACTATTGTGAGTAACAACAATTACTGTAATTTCCTTTGATATTTCTTTAATTAATTCGTTTACCTCGCTTTTAAGAAAAATATTATCAAAAGAAGATTCTGGCTCGTCAATCAATAACAAATCGTGCTTTAATGCATCACTTATTTCGTGAAGTAAATTAAATTCAGAACGTTCTCCACCTGAAACTTCATAGCCGTGTTTATTTAATGTTCTGTAATCGATATCTACAAAATATTTATAGAATTCAGTTTCTTCGATTCCTACGTTTTGAAGAGAAATTAAAAATTTATATGGATTCTCGTAATTATTGAACGCATCACTAAAACGTAAATTGGTTTTACTTTTCTTTTTTAATTGTCCAGCTCCTGTATATTTTTTCGTTTTTGCTAAAACTTTAAAACCTCGTATTTCTTTACTATCAATAATTTTTTCAGATTGGACATTTTTAACCAACTTAATAAACTTTTCAACTTTAATTTTCTCTGATTGAATTTTTGAAAAATCAACTTCCTCAATAGATGTTGTTGTTGAGCGAAATTTCAAACTATCTTTTATAGATTCTATTAAATTATTTGTCCAATCTTTTTTTAGATTTTGCTCATAAAGTTCATTGTACTTTTGAATTAGTTCAATAGCTAAATTCTTTAAACTAATATCTGTTGCGTGCTTATTTACTATATCTTTATACTCGTTGGTTTCAAGTAAAGTTTCTGTAGCAGATATTAACTTTTTAAGATTTTCTAAACTATCAAGTGTGAATTTCGTTTCATTATACAATTTACATTTTGAAAATGTATCTAAATTATTAGCTTCAGAAGCATATTTTTTTAGAGAAATTAAATATTTGTCGAGCGAAATTTCATTAGATTTTAAATCTATTTCATTTACGTCTAAAACAACATCTTTAAATTCTTTGAGATAATTTTCCGTAACTAAACTGTGTCTTGTTGTAACTAATTTTTTGAAATTCTCTTTGTCATTTTGTAGTAAAGAAAATTGTCTTAAATATTTTACGTTATCAAAATTTTCGCAAATCTTGTCGAGTGTATATGTTTTACCAGAAGAACGACCTCCAACGATTACATTTAAACTTGTTGACAACATAATTCCATCATCAGTCGCTTGAAAAAAGTCATTTCCATCTTCTTCTGAAAGAAAGACTTTAGTTTTATCATATAAACAACCTTTTATAGCATTTAATGTTGTCTCTTCAACATCAACATAAGTTTGTCTTGTTGGATATGAAGACATATTTTCAACAAACCTACAATCACTAAAAATTAGAGGTGTAAGTTTATCAGCCTCTTTTATACAAGTTTTAAATTTTCTTAAACTAGTTACTTCTCCTGCAATGATGTTATCTCCTAATTTTTTTAAGGTGATTGGTTTAATATTTGGCTTTTTATCGTAGTGAGGAATTAAAAGGTAATCATTGAGATTAGGAAAAATATCAATTAATTGCTCATAATTTATAGAATCATCTTTGGTAGGAATAAGGTCTTTTACTTTTTGGCATTTTATAGCAAAATCATCAAGAATATCATTTTCAGATATTAATAATAAATGACCTCCTTCTAAATCAATTTCGATTCCAGGAAAAACTTTAATTTCAAGTTTTTTACATATTTCTTGAAATTGGATTTTGTCAAACAAATTATGATTAGTAATAGCTATACAATCAATTTTAAGAAGATTTACATACTCCTGAAGTGATTCTATGTCAAATTCAAAATGTCTGTCGCTTACAGATTGAACGGTGTGAATATGGAAATCAATTTTTTTCAATTATGTATGTTTTTTTAAATTACTGCCTAACAACCAAATATAAGTACAAGCACTTATTTTCATTATCTATTCATTTCTAAGGGCTTGCAACTAGTTACAATTCGTTGAAAGCTGATTTTAAGATAAATGTAATGTATTAAGGGTTATCAAAATTACAGGAATCTGTAATTGAGAAATTTAAAAGTGGGGGAGAGTTACTTAAAAATTATGGACCTCACGGTTTGCTGTATGAGAAGCGCTTTTTTCGAAAAAAATCAATTTTAAATGTGACACGAAGATGTTTTAATTCAAACGCCATTACTCTCATTAAGAATTTCTAATATTAACTTAATATTCATTTTGAATTATCGTATTAGAGTTGATACGAACAGTCGTTAATCTATTTAGAATCTCGTACGTATTTTAAATGAAATCTGCTTCAATATGGAATGCATAGTCAAATCTATTTTTCACGAAGATTTTGGTTGTATTTCTACTAAAGGTAGTGTACAAAAAATAAAGCGGTCCTAAAGGTTGGCTTTTCAGATTGCGCTAAAGGCAAATTTTCAATAAGCCTTAACCTTTTTAGAACCACTCATTAGAACATTGTGCGCAACTTTTTAGTTGTAAATTCTAATTATTTCGCCGTTTCCTTTCCCGTTTACACTTCTAACATATCCATTAATTACTTTATCCATTGGTATTGGGTTATGTCCTGGAAAATAGTCTTTATACTTTTCAAAAGCATCTTCCACCATTCCGGAAGAAACAGCATTTACGCGAATTCCGTTTTCAATTTCAAGCGCAACAGCTTGTACAAAACTATGTATTGCGCCATTTACCATAGACGCACTTGTTGTTTTTACAACTGGGTCGTCTGCCAAAATTCCTGTAGATAGCGTAATTGAGCCATTAGCATTTAAATAATTCTGTCCAATGCGTACAAGGTTCACCTGTCCCATTAATTTACTTTTTAATCCTAGATAATAGTCATCTTCGGTAAGCTCATTAAAATCTGCCCATTTGGCTTCTCCGGCGATACAGATGATAGCATCTACTTTGCCAATTTTCTCAAACATAGATTTTATAGAACTACTGTCTGCAATGTCGACAAGTACATCTCCATTGCTTCGGCCGGCGATTAAAATTTCGTAGTTTTCTTTAAAGTGTCGAACAATAGTTTTTCCTATTGTCCCATTTCCTCCAATTATTAAAATTTTCATGATCTTGAATTTTAAGATAAGCATTGAGCTTTGTTACATTTCTCTTTTTTATTTCGCGACTTGTATATGGTTAAAGTGGCGATGACACTCCAAAGTAAATTAGTTACAAATTGCGGAATTGCATTGTAGTAATAGCAGTTAATAGCTATTAAAAGGCCTCCAAGCAAGTTTAAATATTTACCATAATCTAAATATTTTCTATTTTGAATAAGGGTTAGGGCATAGGCAAGGATTATGAACCCCGAACCAGACCATCCTAAAATGTCGATTAGTGTCCTCATAGTTTGTTATATAGCGAATTATCGATATGTAATTCTAATTTTTTTTACATTAGAAAATCGGTAAACTGTTTAATTGTTTCTTCGTTTCTTTTTAAATAAGACCATTTTCCATGCCTTGTTGATATTAAAAGTCCGCATTTCTCCATATTAGTCAAATATGTTGAAATAGTTGATTGAGATAAACCGGCTTTTTCTTGAATATAAGTCACGCAAACGCCATCATTAAAATGTTTTAAGGTCTCGTGAGGTGGAAAGTTTTTTTCTGGTTCTTTCAGCCATTCCAATATCTGAAACCTGATCTGGTTAGATAGACATTTACCAATTTCTGTTGCTGTTTTTAAATTCATATTACAAACATATCTATAAATTGCGATATATAAAAATGAAAAACGTGCTTATTTTCATCAGGATGCTTTTGTGTTTGTTAGAAATAGGATTGTGTATGGATCTTAGTTTAAAGGGAATTGTCGCAATTATAATTTTTACCGATTATCCAAATAGGCCTTAAGCTTTAGTATTAGCAATAGCATGAGCTATTTTTGTATATGTTGTTGCCCACAGTATTTTATTTTGATCGTTGGTCAAGTATCACATATGTTTCCGCTATAGACTAGAAACTAGTACCAATTAACTACGGATTTAGCAGCTTTATTCTATTTCAAATTCTTTAATTATTGAATTTATCGGAATTGCTTTTACCTTTTTACCCTGCAATAAAAAAATCACATCCTTTGTTTTTCCAATTAGTATTCCATTGATAGTTTCATTGTCGGAATACTTTAGGTTTATAGGTGATTTTCTTTTTGTTTGTTTACTTGTGAATTTCCCATAAACATCAGCAGAAAGATTTATATATAAAATGAAAAGAATAAAAAATAAAGAGTACCTGTATGAGTTGAACCAGCTTTTTTTATCCCAACCAAAGTTCATACTCGAGTAATTCTTCGGAAATTTTCTTTTATAGAGACTATCAAGTTTAAAAAAGAGAAAAACTAATAGTATTGTTATGGTAGAAAATAATACTATTTTAAAATCAGAAAAAGGAGCTACTAAAAAATCAAAAACATCTGCATAATCAAAAATATTAATTCCGAATTCTGAGTACTTTTGATACGTAAAAAGCATTCCAATACCCACAATCAAAATATAGAAAATTGTAATTACAGTTTGAATTTCTTTAAAAATGAGTTCGTAAGTATCTTTAATTAATCCTTCTTTCATATTTAGGTCGTATTGCAACTAATTTGGGTATAAGATTAGTTACGTATTAAACACGGAATTTAGCAAATACAAACCGAATAGAGAATTTGCGAGGATTTTTGTAGGTAGGCGAGAACTAGTAATGGATTTTGTATGGTGTTAGGTTCGGTTATTTTACTCTACGTAAAGTTCAGTCGCTTTTCCTAATTCTCTTCCGTTGACTATAAACTTAATTTCCTTTTTAGATTTCGGAACCTGAACAATTAAAAAAGGTGATAATTCCTTATCATCATTTTCTGTATTTGAATTCACAAGATTATATTCGATAACAAGATATTTTTTATTCTCCATAATTTCGATGAGTTCAATTTTGTCAAATCCTTTTTTGTTTTTGTCAGATTGGAAAATCTCAACCAACATTTTCTTTTTATAAAGGGTTTTATCGTCAAGGTTATATTTTTTTCTAAAATCTGCTGGTAAATAGTCTTTATTAAAATACTTATTAAAACAGACAATTTGTAAGTCAGGAATTGGCGAGTCAGTTCCTTCTACGATAGTTTTATATTCAGTTTTTATCAGATTTTCATCTTGAGAATAAACTTTTACAAATGAGATAAATCCGATTATAATACTTATTAATATTATTTTATTTTTCATTTCGATTGGTTTTCCAATGTATTCAATCAGTTCAAATGTGAGCGTTGGCAAGACATACTCTTTTGCTTTTTTTTGGGTAGTGTTTGCTGGTGCGAATTGCAAATGTCTATGGCTTTTAGCGTTAGACTCTTTTTTCTATTAACTTTATTATTTCCTTAAATTCCTTTTTATCCGTTACGTTTAGAGATTCCATAAACTTTTCAATTCGTTCTTTTGATTTGTAATCTAAATTAAGTCCATTCCATAGGTTTACTTCTTTTTCCAAACTCGCCGTAAATAATTCAGATTTATTTTCTTTTACAATACTCAATAATTTTGCAAATCGACAAAATTGTCCATTGTCAAATTGAACATCTAAAATCAGATTGTATTTTCCTTTTGTTAAAGTCTTTTGTCTGTCAATTGCTTCAATTCTTCCATCTCCTAAAGTTTCAAGAAAGACTCTGTCGTTAATTTCAAAACTGTCATTTTCAATCTCTGAAATAGATTTAGTTTTTTTTGTGATTGTTATCTTATTAAAATCTGCTCGACTTTCGGAAATTTCAAGTAAGTGAATTGAAATTGCATCAATATAATCCAGGTCTTGAACATTTTTCCATTTTGATGGAATAATAGATTGCCCGTGTAAAGCACCAATTAAGCCACCTGCAAATGCAGCAATACTGTCTGTGTCAGTTCCAATTGAATTTACAGCTTGCTCAATTCCTTTTAATGGTTCTTTCGAGTACTTACAAGCTAAAAAAATACCTGCAATTACAGTAGATGTTCCTGAACCTTTCGTCTCGTTTTTATAACAGCCAAGTTTAGATAACGTATCAAAATCAGATGAATTATTAGTAATCAATTTATACGTTGTTCTTAAATATTCTTGTGTTTCATCAAGTATTGATTTGAATAAAATTCTAAAAGGTTCTTTAGAGTTTTTATTCCATTCAGCTTCCCAACTTCTTAATTTTGGATTATCTAAAAAGTCAATAGAGAATTTTTGATGAATATCTTTTCCTAATTCGGTAAGATAGTTTTTGTAGTTAAAATTATCAGGATTAAACCTCAAAATAGTATCAACGGAATAACCATAAAGCATTGCTCCTAAAATTGCTCTTGGATGTCCGTGAGTTATTATGCTATTTCCAAAGATTTCTTCTTTGATTTTTTCTTGCTCTCCGAAATTTGCCAATGCAATTGGCAATATTCTCATTGCTGCACCATTTGCACCACTTTCTCTATAGTCGATTGTAGCTTTACCTACTTTAAATGTGAAAAAGTTGTTATTCCATTTAGCTGATTTTCTTTCTATTTTTCGAGCTGCATTTTTAATAGTTCTTCCTGCTCCTCTTGAATAAAGTAACCAATCTGGCAATTCTTTTTTTGCAAAATACTGTTGGTCGACAAAACCATCTTTGTTGATTGAACGAGCGACTGAAAGTAAGAGTTGAGTATCATCTGAATAGGAACCTGAATTAAGTTTATCTACATAACCGTAAAATCTACCACCAACATTTTTTTCCCAATCGTGAAATGAATTGATGTAATCAGTTCCAAATTTTTTCTTCAAAGTGGTTTGACTTTTTTCAAATTCAGTCATCCAGCCTAAAGCGTCTCCAATAGCTGCCAGTTTTAAGCTACCTTTATATTTTGATTCTGCTTTCATATTGAACGATTTGGTGAAAATATTTCTTTATTAACTATAAATTTACTTGTATCAAAAGATGACATTGCAGCTTTAGCTTCTGCCATTTTTTCTTCTGATTCAAAACAAACAGCTAAAATACTATCTGATGAAATTTTATCTTTTACTAATATTTCTGCTTGGACATCAGTTGGATATTTTGAGTGAGCTGAATTTCTGGAAATAGTGCGAATACCATTGTAAGTATTTATGTTTAATTGTTCTGTGAAAAGCATTTTGAATTTATCCAAATCTCCAGAAATACCGTATTGTCTTTTAGCTCCATTTGAAGCTGCATTTGTGATTGCGAAAAGAGTTTCACTATCATAAATATGTTTGGGGTTTATTTTAATTACACACCAATTTATAGTAAAGTCTTCTTTAGTTTTTTGTCTAAATTTTGAAAATAAAAAGGTATTTGGACCTGATAGAGAAAGGTTAATATAATTTTTATCATCATATCTTACGTCATCTGTAAATTGAACATAATCTAAAATATCAAATTGCTCAATGTCTAAATTTTCCAATTTAGCTCTACTCATTAATTTATTATTTTCTAAAATACTGAATAAATTTATGGTTGGCGTAAAATGAATTAAACACTCGATTTCTCTATGTTTTATTTCTTTCTGAAATTCTATATGGTTTGGTTTTAAACTCATAGTTTATTTTTAAAAAGGTAAGTCATCATCATAAGTTTTTTTAGAAAAACTTTTTGGACTTATATTTTCTAATAAACTAGAGTTTATTTCTTTCAAATATCTTGACGGATTTAACTTGTCACTTGAAAATAGATATAGTTTTTTTCTTGCTCTTGTCATACAAGTATAAAGTAATCTTCGCTCTGTTGAAATATGAAATTCATCATCGGTTTCAATAAAACCTGGTGGATAAGGTATAATATCATCATTTAAGTCTAGGATAATTACATTGTTAAATTCAAGTCCTTTTACTGATGACATTGTACATATTTTAATGCTATCACTTCCATAATTTACTGCAAGATTGGATTTTACTAATTCTGTAGAAAAACCATTTGTATCTAAAAATGCTTTTATTTTCTTTACTCCACTTGTTGACCTATGTAAAACAACCGTACTTTTAAGATTACTATTGTTTTTTAGTATTGTTAGTTGGTCGTCAAGATGATTTAATTGATCGTAAAAGTCTGAATAATAAGCGATTTTCGGTTTTTCTCCACCTGTTAATGCAGTTTCTACTGTTGTAAATTCCGATTGGTCTTTTTCGTTTGAAAGCAGAGAAAGTGCAGCTTTAGCAATATGAACAGTATTTCTGTAATTCTTCTTAAATTCAATTGTTCTACCACCTCTTACATTAATACCAACTTCGCTCCAAACGAAACCACTCTTGAAAATACGTTGTGCTGCATCAGCAATTATTGATAAACTGTTTGTTTCTGTATCTACTAAACTTGAAATAGTTAGAATTTGTGCTTTATTTAAATCTTGTGCTTCATCAATTATTATGTGAGTGTATGGTGGAATAAAACTATTATCATTTTGTATTTTGTTTAATGCAAGAATTGCATAATCATCAAAATCTACTTGACCTCTTTTTTTTAATTCCTGATTATATTTTTCGTAAACTACCCAAATAACTTCTTTATCTACTTTTGTGACACGGTCAGAAGTTCCTCTTCCTGTTCTCGCAGCTTCAAGATATTCTGATTTGTAATTGAACAATTTACCTTTCATCCAAGATATTTCTTCTTGAAAAAACTCTGCACTTTTATCTAAAATGTTGGATGTACTCGAAGACAGTCCGCTGATTATGTCTTCTATATATTCAATTTGAGTCCATTGCATTATGGTTTGGTTGTATTTAATTCCTGCGAAACGAAAGGCCCAACTGTGAAAATTTATTATTTGGACATTTAGTCCATCTGCTGTTTTAGGTTTGAGTTCATCGCTATCTTTTTGATAACCTCCATTTATATATGGTTTGATAGCTGTTATATAAGCTGCAAGTGTTTTATTATATGTAAATATTACGATTTTTGTTTCTTTAAAAAGATTCGCTTGTGTCTCAAGTAAATGTTTTGCTCTATAAAGTGCAACTGTAGTTTTTCCACTTCCAGCAACTCCTTTTATTTGAATTGGGTTTGTTGGTGGTAAGAATAATACTTTTTTTTGTTCTCCTTTCAGAGTAATTTTTTTCAACATTTCATTTTGATTTAGAGCGTTAGAAAAAAGGTGTCATTCTTCTTTTTTCAAACAATTTAATAATTTACCTCATTAGCAGTTTACTTCTTTGCAGTTTCCTATATTGTTATACGTGCGTTGGTAAGAAATAGCTATTTTTTAAGTCTTGGCTCTTCGTGGCGGAAAAAATAAATTTGCTGTTTTTACGGTTGGCTTTTACAGTTCAAATGTTCAATTTTAGCATGATTTTTGGATTATGCACAACGGTCATTTACGGGTTAATATGCGTTAATTTTCGACTTGTCATAGACGTTAGCAATTTCGAGTGGATTCCGATGTAGTTGAATCCGCCGTAATTGCGGTTATATATTGTTACAAAACGTTTTTTATTTTCCACGTAATTCCATTAAATCAGCTGGTTTATATTTTTCGCAATAAACTTCAAGTCCGAATTTCATAATTAAAGCGATTATTGTTGCCGAAATCATTTTTATCCCAATTCCTAGACTAGCTAAACAAGCGATTACTGCACTTCTGATGTAATTTTTGCTTAAAACCATTCCCATTCCGTTTTTAAACCAAACTTGATAAATTTCACTTTTTGGGTCACAAAGAGAATTATACAACACTCTTTTGACTGATTGAAATACAGTTTTACCAACTTCTTTATCTTTAATTTTTTCTTCTGGGCTTGGTAAAGCTAATCTTTCAGCAGAAGGAAGTTGTTTAGTTGAAAACTCGTGTACCTGAAACAGTAAATATTTAGTGTGTTGGGGAACGTTTTTGCCTAACGAAAGATAGATTTCAGATTCAGTTTTTCTTGTAACAAGTTTAACTATTTCTTTTTCTAATTCTTCCTCGGTGAAGTGCTCTTCTTCTTTGTTTTTTAATGAATACAATGCGGTTTCTTCATTAAATCGGTCTATAATTTCCTTTCTAAATTGACTTCTAGTGCGTTCGGATTTTATGACTGAATCATTGTGAAGAACTTCTTTTATTAATGGTTTAGCTTTCTCTATTTCTTCTTTTCGCAGGTAACAAATAGCCAGAAGCGCAGTAGCTTCCAAATATAGTCTTGTTCTATCCGAAACCAGTTTTCTGTTTTCTTCCAAGCCTCTAATCGCAAAGTCTAGCTCATCAAGTTCCAAAGCCAATTCATAAAGTCTATTTTTTGATTGCAGAAGTCTTGTTAAGTGTCCAGTTTTACGAAGAACAGTTTGTAAGTCCACGACCAACCTCTTTGCTGTTTCAAAATCTCTATCCCCAATAGCAATTTTTAATTTCGGTTCTAAAATCCGTAATCTTTCTTTTTGCTTATCTGTAAGTTTCGGTGGTCTCAATGTTTCTCTTAAATGTTTTGTAACCAAATATAAGTACAAGCACTTATATTTCCGTTAACTATTCATTGTTAAATGCTTGCAACTATTAATAATTCGTTGAAAGCTGATTGTAAGATAAATGTAAGGTATTAAGTACTACCAAATTTACAGAGATCTGTAATTGATGAAATTTTGAAGTGGTGGGATTTACTTAAAAGTACAGACCTCACGGTTTACTGTATGAGAAGAGCCTATTCCGAAGAAATCAAATTAAATGCGCAATGAAGATATTTTAATTTAAATCATAACGCTGCAGTTCGTTTTTTAGTTCTGCTAGTGAAATGGGATCTACAATTTGGGTGTTAACTATAAATTCTTGTTTTGAGGTAATAAGCTTTAAATCGCCGGCAAATTCTTTAATCGATTTAAGTTGGGTAAGATGAATATGTTTTGGAAATAACGTGTGCTTAGTCAATACTCCATTTCTAAGTGTGAGGTATTGCTTTTTATATTCAAAATAATATATACCAAGTAGAGTAGTGCCTCCAAAAATTTGTCCACTTCCTATAACAGATAGTGAATTATCCGCTCCGGTGACTAATAGTTCTACCACAAAGAGTAACAAACCCGTACCAAAAAAGAATAACCCCAATCTTAAATTGTTAGTCAATCGTTCTTTAGCGTATCTAATTGTTATCATTTCGCTTTCGTATTCCATTAGAAATTTAAAAGGCTTGTGTAGAGCTATGTTTAGTGATTTGTTAGTTTTTCTGCTACGCTATCATAATATTCCTGCGTAACTACTTCGGTCCAGGTGGTAGGCTGTTCTTCACCATATAGCGCCAGATAGGTCACATCACTTGTTTTTGTTGAAGAGTGCCAATGCTCTGTATCTTTCTCGCATTTAATTATATCCCCTTTTTTTAAAATCACGGGCTGGGTTCCTCGCTCTTGATAATAAGCTTCGCCATCTACGATTATTAAAACTTGTGCCGAGCCGTGTTTGTGCCAGTCTAAGGTAGAATTTGCTTTAAATGTAGCTTTTGTAATCGCATAGCCCAGTTCCTGATCATCGTGTATAATACTATTTAACCAGGCTTCACCTATGTAATGCGTATTTGGTGCTTTTGTTCCCGGCGTTAAATAGGAGGAGACCTTATAATCTGATTTCTGAGAAAAAACTGACGTAGAAATTAAAATTAGCAGGAGTAGTATTAGATTCTTCATAGTAAAAGTCGTCGTATAGAATAGCATTAAGTACAGTTAAAAATTAGGCATCCATAACTTCTTGTGAGGTGCGGTCAAATTCAAAACATAAATTAGTAATTCTAAACCAATTCTCGAATGTTTTTTATGAAGTATCTAAAATAGCTAGTTTTCTTTTTTCAGCGTTTTGATGTCTGTAATTAATTGGGCAATGGAGGCTCTGTTTAAGCCGTTATAAATGCCTCTGATATGTTTATTTTTATCAATAAGTAGAAAGTTTTCGGTATGTAAAAAATCGTCTATGCTTTTAGGTTCACCCAAATCATTTTCTACAAAGTACTGATCTCTGCCTAATGAATAGATTTCATTTTTATCGCCTGTAACCAGGTGCCATTTATTATCAATAACACTATTGGTTTCTGCATACTCTTTTAAAACTTCAACGGTATCTGTACTGGGCATTACCGAATGAGAGAGCAAGAGAACATCTTCATCATTTTTAAATTCCTCCTGAATTTTAAACATGTTATCTGTCATTTGTGGACAAATCCCAGGACAAATTGTAAAGAAAAAATCTGTAACGTAAATTTTCCCTTCAAAGGTCTGCTGGGTTACTGGTTCTCCCAATTGATTGACAAAATTAAAATCAGGTATTTTATGGAATGCTTTTTCATCTGCGCTATTGGGTGTTATCCATCGTGGGGTGAAAGACTCATCATCGTAGTACGGCAAATATGCAACCCGGCTAGTTTCAGCGACCTCGGTTTTTTCCTGTTTTGTTTCGCTCTTACAACTGAGCACTAAAAGAAGTAGGATACCTATTAAAAAATTATATTTTTTCATCTTTAATGATTTGTTCGTTTTCTAACCTGTAACACGAGTTGGCACGACGCATCCCAAAAATGCGACCATTTTTTGCTTCGTAGTTCACGTATAGCGTTCCGTTTTGCAACCAGGCTTGTTGCAAGCCTTCTTCATTTCCGTTAAGCAGTTGGCGCTTTTTAGCAAGCTGCCCGGTGGGATACCATTCTTTTTCTACGCCCTGTTTTTCCCCTTGCTCATAATAGGATTGCGAAGCCAGAACTCCGTTTTCCCACCAGGTAGTGTACGTACTGTCTAATTTGTTTTGCCTGTAGTAAGATTCAATACGCAGAACTCCATTTGCCGACCATTTTCTGGCAATTCCCGTTCTTTTTCCATTCTGAAATCGCAACTTTTCGCCCAGCGTGTCATTAGAATGAAATTTTAAAGAATATCCTGAATAAGGGATATTATTATAATACCACTTTCCTTCATTCTGATTGAGTACCAGATCTTCTTTTAAAACTTCGGTCGTATCTATAACAAGAGCTAGTTCTGAAGCTGATTTGTTTAAAGAGTTGCTTTTAGTGTCTATAGTTTTGGTACAACTACAACCCAGTAATAATGGTATTAGGTAAACTAAAACTTTCATAGCGATTATTAATATCCTTGATACGGTCCTGCAAATGCAATGTAAGATCCCGTGTTTGAGTAGAGTTCGTTAATTATGTGATAATGGTATTCTTCTTCGCCCGCAGTGTATTGCGTGGATGTGATGTGACCTCCCGAAGCATCCAGATCTGTAGGGTAGCTCCCGGTTGAATTACATTTTCTCCCGTAAAGAAAAACGCCGTCCAGCAGAATACCCACTAATGCATCATCATCATCTGTAAAAGCTTTTGGCTCTAGGTGGTAGTGATAAACACCCGGCCCAATATGCGCACCAGTCCAGTCTAAACTCCCTGCTGCCTGATCTAAAGCACCGCCACCTTCCTGATCGTTAAATATAGAGGAGCCGCTCACTGCGATCCCAATAGTGTTAAGCTGTGTAGCTACCGAATTACCGGTGAGATTAGGAGTAGCATCTACCGAAATCGTCACGTCGTTGTTGTTGCTAGACATAATAGACGGAGTTCTATCAACATCTGCCTCTTCTTTGTAAAGTGTGTGCCCTTCGCCCCAGTAAACGGTCTCGTGATTAGGCAGACCGGTGGTTTCAATAACCACTTTAGATCCATCGAGATAAATAGTAGTTGCCTCGGGGTTAAATGCTGAAAATGCAGCGTGTAGTTCAGTTACTGTTTCTTCCTCTTGTTCAGCGGTTACGACACCATCTTCGCTTTTTGAACAGCAAATAAATACGGTAGAGATTATAGCAACACAAACTGCAATAGAGATATTTATTTGATTTTTTGTGATCGATTTTTTCATTTTAACCTGATTTATAAGTTATTATGAAACTAAAGTAACTGTTTTTAGGGTACTAGATAAAACCGATCAGCGAATGCGTTCAACTTTTCAGCGAACTCTTGTTTTAAGCCGTAAATATGATTTACTGCGTAAGAGAAATCGGTGGAATTTTTAGATTTCGGCTAAAATAATATGGTATCCTGTGGAATTAAAAGTAGCGGGAATATCACCCAAGCTGGATCAAAAAAATGGGATAAGAATAAAGCTGTAGCGCTAATGAAACTATTGAATTACTGAGTTGTTTTAGAATTATTCTTTCGCTTAGTCCTCGAGTAAAATAATGCGAGCTCGCGAGAATAATTTGTTAGTTGGCTGTTTAAAGTGAGCACGATGGTTGAATTTGAACCTTCTTTTATAGTTTCAGCAAATATTTTATTCTAGAAATTCCATTTGAATAAGAAAATAATGAGGTATAGCAAATTTTTTCCCGAAGTTCTCTGGATTAATTTCAGAATAAGCAACTTGACAATATTGACCTGCACCGCTTTCTGTGATGTATGGAGTTATGATAGCCAGTAAGTAGAAAGGCTTTTTAATATCTTCTATTAAATAATCCTTTCCTCCAATAAAATCTTTTGTTGCATAGCGGGTTTTATTTTTTTCTTCTAAAGCGAAATAGGATTTTTTACTGCCAAAATTTACACCTCTTATCCAGGTTTTTAAATTTTCATCATCTAATTTAGTCAGTAATTTGAATGACATAGTGGTAGAATCAGTTTTGAAAAATTCACTATCTCTTTCATCGAAAAGAGTTTCTTTTTTCACCAGATCACCTTCCTTAAATTCTTTTAAGGTAATTACAAAAGCTTTGTTTTTAACTGTAGGTCCAGAGATCTTAAATAATGATTGAGATATATTCTCAAAGTCAAAAAAAGTTCTTAAGTCCTCATTTTGAACCCCCATTTTTAATTCAATCTTTATTTGATCATTTTCAGGAATATCTTTTTCTCGAGAAGAATTTAAATCTACATTTTGTAAAGTTTGAGCATTTATGAAAGATGTAAATAGGACAAATAGACTAAAAAGTTTTCTCATCATTTAATTTGTTTTACTAAAGCTAACAGTTTTGTAAGATTAATTACGTTGTTTAAGCGCTTAAACTTGCTAATGCCCACTGAAAAGTTAATTAAAGAATATATTTAGTTGTAGGGAAGAGTAGGAATTAATTATAAATTTCATTCGATTTGGTTAAAATCACCGGGTATGTATCGGTTACCAATATTGTTTGTTCGTGTTGAGCTACATATCCACCTTTATTACCTACCAGCGTCCAGCCGTCGTTCAATTCTACTGCAGCAGTTGAGTTTGTCGAAATAAATGTTTCAATTGCAACTGTGGTATTTTTTTTAAAACGTTCTCTGTTACTTTTTACTCTATAGTTTAAAATATTTTCAGGCTCTTCGTGTAAACTTCTGCCCACACCATGACCAGCCAAGTTTTTAATAACTTTAAACCCAGACTTTTTAGCTTCAGTTTCTATTAGATATCCAATTTCAGAAATTTTCACTCCGCCTTTAATACTCTTTATTGCCTTCTGTAAAATAGTTTTAGAAGCATCTACAAGAGGTTGGTGATTATGAATATCTTTTCCGAGAACAAAAGAACCCCCATTGTCAGACCAAAATCCGTTTAATTCTGCGGAAACATCAATATTGATCAAATCTCCTTCTTTCAATATTTTTTCTTCAGAGGGTATTCCGTGTGCTGCCTCATTATTTATACTTATACAAGAATAACCCGGAAATCCATAAGTTTCATAAGGTGCTGATTTAGCACCATAACTTTTTAATAGTTCGCCACCATATTCATCTAAAGTCTTCGTTGACATTCCCACTTTAGCATATTCTCTCATTAATTTTAGTGTAGTTCCAACAACTTCACTAATTTCTTTCATTCCGAGTAAATCTGATTCTTTTGTTATTGACATTACAGCGTTTTTACGTGGCTATAGATTTTTTAATACGTTTAAAATTTAATACTATTTTTTAAGATTGAGGTGCAGAATACTATATTTCCAATCTTAATAATTTAGCAAAAGCAGGTTCTGCTTTTCAGTGGAAATATTTTGTCTAAAATTTCAAACAGAAAATTATTCGATTTTGAATTCTGTAGTTGTTGATAGAATCCATTTTTATTGTCGAATACCATTTATAATCTTTAGCGATTCACTGCAATTGGTAACCGTTTCCAAATCTTTAATTGGATAGGTATTTCTCAATTTTCTCTAAAACTTCGTTATCCTTCACAATGTTTAGGTGATTTACACCTTGCAAGATTTGTATATCGACGTATCGAGAAGCCGGACTAAAAACTTCCTTGAATTTATTGGGATAGAAACTTTCATCCTCAGAACCCACTAAAACTAAGCTGCTTGTTTGTAGGTGGTTAATGTCCTCTTTATAGTTTTTAGGCGCAAAATTGACTGCCATACGGTAGGAATAGGATTTATTCTGTAGGCTGTCTTCATAAGCTTTAGGTCTGTTAAAAAAGAGAACCGGTTTTTTATTATAATTTTCAATACCTATAGTATTAAGCATCGATAAACCAACCCATCTTTTGATTCCAACTGTTACCCAACCGCCACTTTTCGGTTTTACAGTAGGAGCGTCGTGTCCTAGATATGGAGCTATCATTATTGCTTTATCAACTTTGGTTAGATTTGCATTAGCGGTATATCTTAAAACTAAACCGCCACCGGAAGAATGTCCTGCTAATACTATTTTCTTAGCCTTCAAACTTTCTTTTGCGTAGTTGATAATATCTTCGATATCTTCTTCTAATTGACCAATGTAATTAATGTCTGGTTGATCTTTGAGATTACGTCCATGACCTCTCAAATCTGGTGTAATTACAGTGGCAAAGTTATCGTTAGAAATAGTTCCTGCTAGTGGTTCCAGGTATCGACTTTCTGATCCACTTCCGTGAATTAAAATTAAAACAGTTTTAGACTCACTAGGATAAATTTGACTAAATAATTCATTGCCATCGCGCATTGAAATCCAGTGCTCTTGTTTTTTAAAGCTTTTTACTGAAAGCGTATCTATCGAACTGTAATCATAATTTTTGGTAGATTCTTTTTTAGGTATTGGCCAATTGATTAGTACAAATGCAGTCAAGAAGAATAAGCATATGTTAACTACCAGAAAGAGTATTACTCGCTTTAGAATTTTATTCATCGTTTGATATTTATTTATGGCCAAAAGTATTCTAGACCATAAATAATTTTTAACAAAACTCACTGAGTTGTCTAATTGGATTGCTCAATTGTATTGGCTGCCCGAAATGTTGTGAATGGAGTAGTGGTTGTGTAACAAATTAAAAAAAAAATACTCACAAAATCCTAAAAGGATTTTGTGAGTAGGCGAGGGAAGTCAAAGTAATTCCACTCCTATTTCTCGAACTAAAATGCATTTAAATGACCTAATCCAGTTGAGGCCAAAATTTCTCGTTTAATAAATTATCTTCTGGTTAATTTATTCATTAATAATTGCGGGGAATTTATTTATTCATACGTTGAGTTGCTTCCCAAACATAGTCTTTTGCAAATTCGCCGAAATAACTAATATAGTTTCCGTCTTTTGAGATTACTACAAAACTGCTACAAGGATAATGATATTCAAAAAATAATCTTTCGACAATTCCTTCTGGGTCTTTGTACCAAGTCAAACCTCCATCTTGTTTTTCTAAACCATCATTATTTTTATATATATAAATGGGTTTAGTTTGAGCAATTTGATTTATTCCATCTTCTAATTGTGCGAACCAAACTTTCCTTGATTCTTTGGTAGCTGAACCACTTGAATGACAAGGGTCTTTTCCTGGATAGTAAATTATAACTATTGGTTTGGTTGAATCTATTTCTTGGTTTGTTTCTTTCTCAAGCAGTGATTCCAATAAAACTCTATTTGTTATTTTCCCACTTTTTTCTCTTAAAGTCAGTTTTTTATGATTAGCAGAATCTCCAGGAGTATCTAATAATTTATTTGTAGAACGAATACGGTTGAACTTTGATTTACTTATTTCGACATTGTTTTCGTCGAAGTATTTGGTGTTATCATTTCCAACTTTTGAGGAGGAACAAGAACTAATTAAAGCACCAAATAGTAAGATTAGTAGGATTTTTTTCATATATGTTTTTTATGGTAGTGTGTATGGTTAATCACGTGGTTCAGCACCTAATTTAGCAAATATGTTCAAGATAAAAGAGTCGCGATGTTTTGAAATGTAAGTACTTACCGATAATAAATAGTATGAATGGTTGACAAAAATTTAATTACAATTTCCATCTACTAGATCTTGTATAGACGGATTTCTAAGATTATTTTCAACAATGTAGTTTCCTTTATATGAGTTTTTAGTGAAATAAGATGCTAAGGAACAAAAATTTGATAATTCTGAATTTCCGTATATTTCTATATTCTTATCAATCATAGATATAGATTCCAATCCGTTTAAACTTTCTAAGAAATCATTTCCTCTTATTTCTAAAGTCCCATTGATTTGAGCTAATTTATTTAACCCAGTTAAATTTTTTATTTTTCTATTGTAATTTATACTTATCCCTTGATCTGAAAAGCCATTTCCAATTGACTTAACATTAGTCAATCCCTCTAAATTAAGCATATTATCGCAGCGTTGAATTTTTAATATTTTCCCAATTTTTTCTAAGCTTTCTAACCCTTCTAAAGTAGTAATGTTTGATTCTTCAAAGGTTATTTCTTCAACAAATTGTAACTTATTAAATCCTTTTAAATTGGTTAATCCTCCACCATATGCGATAAATATATAGTCTAATTGAGTTAAATTATTGAATACTGGTAATTGCGTTAAGTTATTACTTCCTTCTAAAACAAATCCATTTAGTGTGACTATTCCTGAGATAGCATTAATATCATTAAGTGATTCGTTCTGAATTAGATGCATCGTTTTTTTAATGTATTTCAAATTCTGAAGACCATCAAAGCTTGTGAGAGAATTATTTGATGTTACATTTAATGAACCATTAACTTCTGTTAAACGTTGCAAACCATTCATACTTATAAGATTTTGATTTTCATTTATTGTCAATCCAGAATAAAAGCTGCCACTTCCTATAGATTTTACATTTTCAAAACCTTTAAAATCTATAAGATTATCGCAGGAAATGAGTTCAAATTTATTATCGATATACTCCAAATTTTCAAGACCTTCTAAACTCAAAATGTCAGATTGAAAAAAAAGTAAATTTCTAACAGATTTTAGATTTTTAAAACCTTCTAAACTTGTTAAGCCTCCACCGTATCTAATTTCAATAGAACTCATTACTGTTATGCTTTTGAAAACGGGTAATTGAGTCAAAGCATTGCACCCGTCAATTTTTAAAGCATTAAAAGTGTTTAATGTTTTTAAAGCATCAATATGAAGTAGAGTTTCGTTATTGTTTAAATATAAATAATCCAAGTCTACCATATTCTCCAATCCGTTCAGATTGGTCAAGGAAGGATTTTCGCCTATGTATGTAGATCCTCTTATAATTAAAAGATTGTTTAAACCTTGTAGATTAAAAATTTTGGGATTCGAATTAATTGCTAGATTATTATAAATCAATAATAGGCTTTCTAATCCTATCAAATTCTTGAGGTTGTCATTTAACCCAATTCCTAGAGTTCCTATTTTATATAAAGAATCAAAACCCTCCAAGTTTTTAATTTTAGGATTGCGTATTACCTCTAGAATGGGAAGTTCTCCCAAGTTAGTTATACCTACAAAATTTTCCAATGATGTATTGTTATCTATAACTAAATGTCTCCCAACAAATTTTAGATTTTGAAGTCCATCAAAATTCTTTAATATCGATGTACCTTTTATATTTAATTCATAGTTCACAAATACCAAATCTTTCAGTGGATTAAGGTCGGTTACAGTGCCTTCAATCGTCAAACTACCTTTGATTGTCTGATAATTATTAGCGCCAAATATATTTACCTGCTCCTGTGTAGATAAGGTGACGTCACCTTCAAACACTTTTTCATTTAAGGCAGTAAATTGTATCTCGTTTCCATAACCTGTACCTTCACTATTTATGGCATACGCTTTAACATAATACGTCGCACCTTGTTCAAGTTCAATTAATTCAATTGAAAATTCATTACCTTCATTTATTGGCAGTTCAAGCCTATTTATATTATTTTCTATTGTAGGATTAGGTGAATGCCCTATTAAAAGACCTTGCTCAGTGAGTTCAGAATTACCAATATTTAATACTTTACCACTTAAAATTACTGAATATACCGTCAAATTTCGAGCTTGATTAGTAAGTAATTTAGGAAGTATCAATTCTTCTTCTATAATAATTTCTTCAGATTCATCCTTGTCGCACGAATAGAAAATAAATAGTATAGGTATAATCAAAAGTATTAGTTTTTTCATATTTGACATGATCAATATCTTAACGCGAGAAGTTTTATTAATTTATACTTCTTCAATTTAGTTTTTTCTTTTAAAAAAGCCTTCATTTAAGATTTGATAATCTGGAAGATTCTATTTTAAGGCTTTTAATAGTCTTCTGCATTCCAATACTTTTCTGAGCCCGTTATGTAGTGCTGTTTGATTTTTTATAAGCTGCTTTTCTGAGATCGTTTTGAAGTCTGGTCCTTTGGGTAAATAGGGTCTTATTAATCCCATTAATTCAGCAAAGGAGGTATAAGCAGGATTACAGTATTGCAACCCGCGATCAGAGTAATGAATAAACTAGAGAAGATACAGTAATAAGGAGCACAGAAATCTTTTATTTTTATGTGCCTTTAATACCTGTAAGCAAAACAAGGGCTGCAAGGAAATCTATGAAACAATTGCAGCAAGTTATCTCCGACCATTGAGGTAGTAAAGAGAGGAAAACTTGAGTAAGAAATTAGCATTAATCGCAGTAGCCAATAAGTTATTAAAACAAGCCTTTATCATTGCTAAATCAGGATTACCCTACAAAGAAAATCTTGTTTACATTCTTTCTAAAAGGATAGTATAAAAAAGTATAAATAAAACAGTTAAGGTCTGTAGTTACAGATTTTAGCAAAGGATACGTAGGTCTACTAATTTAATCAAGAAAAGAGTTGTTTTTCACCTCAGTTCTTTGTTGTGGTGTCGTTTTTATTTAATTTTAAGAAAAGTATTTTTCCCTATTTTGTATTTATTTAATTTATCTGCTTTTATCATATATCCAACAGTTGATGCTATAAACCTGCCATTGTCAAAGTCTAATTCCTTTTTAAGTTTTGACTGTTGAAAGTCTCCTTTAATTTTAATTGTATTATAAATTCTTGATGAAAGTTTTACTCTTTCGAATGCTTCTTCGACGTCAGATTTGTAAAATTTTAACTCATCAAAAAAGTCAATTATATCCGCTATATTTTTTAATTGTCCTTTTATTCCATTTACAGAAAAATATATAAGTCCTTTGCAAATAGCTGGAATGCTTTTTATATCAAAACTATTGTAGTGTTTGTAATTGTAGCAAATTAAGGGCTCTATAAGTCCAATACTAATTTGACAATTTAATAGTAATTCGCTTATATTATTTTCCTTATCAGCTTTTTGGATTTTTTCTAAAGTTTCAAAATAAAGGTCATTTAGATATTCTATTGTATTTCCTTTATATGTCGACCGTAATTTTTTTAAAATTTCAGGAGGATTGTTATGGTCAGAAGGATAATAAATGGTTTGTTCCTCATATATTCTAATCCTTTCTTTATAGTCGTGATTTTGTCTTGCCTTTTCTAAAGCTTCTGTTCTTATTTTGTAAAGTTTCTTACAATCTTCCATTTTTGTCTTGTAATGAAATAGGTTGACCAGTTGCCGGTTTACTATTTTGTTTTTATTGGGTTACTAATATCGGTATTTTTCTGTATTGTCTGTAATTATGGTTTTGATTACTGTGAGCAAAGTCTGGAGTTTTAAACTCCAGGCTGTAGTGCATTCGTTTTGAATTGTAGATTTTGACTGCTCTTTTCACCATTTTCTGAACTAATTTCAGACTCACAATTGTTTTACCCAATCCAAATTCCTGTTTTAATATTCCGTTTATTCGTTCGGCTACGGCATTCTCATAGGGGTCGTATTGCTGGGTCATACTGATGTTGATCCCGTTTCTCTCCGCGAAGTTAGTGTAGGTAGGGTTACAGTACTGCAGACCGCGGTCGGAGTGATGAATGAGCTTTTGGTCGGGGTATTTTCTTTGTTTTAAAGCTATTTTGAGCGCATCAATGCAGAGGCTTGTTTTCATATGATCATCGATTTTGTAACCCATAATTTTTTTAGAATAAGCGTCTGTTACCAGCGCCAGATATGCATTACCACTATCTGTTTTAATGTAGGTGATATCGCTTACCCACAGCTGTTCTGCAGCTGTAGGGATGAAGTTTTTAATCAGGTTGGGATATTTATAAAAATGATGCTTAGAGTTTGTTGTAATGTGTGCTCTTTTAGTTCTGGGTATGAGCAGGCGATGTCTTCTAAGAAGTAGATAGAAACGATCTCTTCCCATTTTAATGTTCTTTTCAATAAGTGCCGGCTTGATTGATTTATACAGCTTTAAACTGCCCGTTTTTGGCATTTCCTTTCTGACCTGTTCAACAAGGTTAAGTATGGCTTGTTCTTGCTGGTTAGACTTTTGATGTGTTGCCAGACGCTTGTAAAAAGCTTGTTTAGATATCCCGAAGCATTGGTAGACCCATTTCATTTTAAAAGGTCTCTTTTGCGTTTTTCTATTTCTTTGGCCAATGCTTCGGGCAAATGCTTTTTTGCCAGATCGAGTCCTGATAGGTTCTCCAGGTTAGCGATGTAATCCCTTTGAAACTCTTTGATAAACTCGAGTTCTTCGATCTTATCTTTTAGCTTTTTGATCTCATCTTGTTTACTCATACCTCGTTTCTTTTGTTCTAAGGTACTGTATTTTTTTAGCCAATAATCAATAGAAGATCTTGAAACGTTATAGGATTTGGCAGCGTAGTTAACAGAGATCTGACCGTTCTGGATTTGGTCAATGATCATTAGTTTGAGTTCAAAACTTACTTTTTGGTACTCTTTTTTTGAGCAGGGAGGTTTGTTGTCTTTCATCTTGATCCTGAATTAAATGATTGATTTTTGGTCAACCTATTTCAGGAAATGACGGTTTGTCAAATTGCGTAGAACGTGTTTGTGTATGATTTCGTTGCGTGTTTCAGCACTAAATTTAGCAAATACAAATCAAATAGAAAATCCGTGAGGATTTTCGTAAGTAGGCGAGTATTAGCAATGAATTATACACGGTGTTGGCAAATCGTTATTTTAATTCACCTTCTGTCTTTCACAACCATTAATTCTTTCTTCTTTGGTCAATGTCCAAACGTTAATTGCTTTCTTTTCAAGTTTGTTTTCAGAATCAGGTTCCACCAATTCAATTTCCATAATACATTCAGTCGCAATTTTGTAATCAGAATTTTCTATTAAATATCCATTTACATAAACTCCGTTATCTTTTTCTATTCCGAAAAATTCATTCAATTCAGATTGTGTTCTAAAAGCAGTTTCTTTCTTTAAACTGACAAAAATAATTCCGTTTTCAGTCAGATTGAAGAATTTATGTTCTTTCCGATTTGCTTTGCCTTTAATGACACTTATTTTATCAATCAATTCTTTTGTTGTTCCGATAGCACTTTCATTCCCGATAATGTCTTTTTCAATAATGATTGTCGGACAATTATTTTTCACAGTTGGTAATTTCACGTAAGTATCTTGAGAATAGATATTCGTAAAACAGAAAGTGAAAATTAAAGTAAAAATTATTCTTTTCATTTGAGTTTCGTTAATGTGTGGTAACGTCTCCGGCTATGAGTAGTTGCGTTGGTTAGCACTTAACTTAACAAGTACACACCAAACTGAAATTCCTCACGAATTTTCAGAAATAGGCGAGAACAAGCAATTACTTATAGCCATTGTTAGCACTAGTTTTTACATTCTTCTTGCAATACTTCTCAAAAGTTCAACACCTGTTTCTGTGAATTTCATTTCTCCATCTAAAAATCCCATTTTTTGCAAAGGAAAGGTCAATGATTCGGGATGTTCTGATGGATCATATTTTACTCTTCTTACAAGAAATTCAATAGGCGCATCAAGCAACATATTTATATCTACATCTTTTGAAATAAATCGCATTAAACGTTCTCGCATCATATTATCAATGCTGTGTATAAAGTCATTTTCTCTAGATCTTTCAGCGTTGCGTAGTCTTCTGTTTAGGAAACGCAATTCAGAACTCAATTTTTGAATTTGTTCTTCTCTTTGATTTATTCGCTCTGTAAATTCTTCTCTTTCAGTATCTCCTAGTTGCGCCTTATTCATTAATTCATTCAGCAATTCATTTTTCTGCTTCATTTCCGATTCTAGCTGCTCTTTTTCCGTTTCAAGTTCTTTCTTGGCTTCTTCAATTTCTTCATTGTTATTATTGTTAGGAGATCCGTCAAATTTATCCCTAAGTCCTGTATAACCTTCATCAAGATGTTTTAGCCTCTCTCCAAATCCTGCTTCAATTCTTCCTAATATTTCGGAGATTTCCTTAGTAAACTTATAAGTATTGTCATAGAATTTATTACTTGTATCAGTGGCCTTGAAATAAAATGCTACTGAAAGTCCAATTGAAAAAATAGCTAGTGTCAGAGAAAGTAGATCTGAAAATTCAAATTTCGAGAAATCAAAGTTTAATTCTGAAACGGCTACTTTATATGCTATTAACGCTAAAAGAATAAGTCCACCAATAATTTTAAACCAACTTTCGCGGTCCTTTATTTTGCTTCTAATATCTTCTGGTAGAGTTTCTTTTTTAGTAGTCTTTTCCATTTTGTTTCAAATTAGTGCTAACGGTCTCGTATAACCGTCAGTTACGGGTAAATATGTGTTAATTTTCGGTTTAGAACTGACGTTAGCAATTCCGAGTGGATTCGGACGTAGTCGAATCCGCCGTAATTGCGGTTATACATTGTTGTGGTGCGTATTTATTCAGTTGTTTTATATCGTAATTCTCCATTTTCATAATCAGGTATAACATCAATTTTTGGCCAAAAAGCAATTTTCAATTCGTTTTCAGATTTAATATAGTCATAAGACTCTGTAATTGCTTTTAAGTATTTTTCAATTCCGTCGACTCATTTATCTTCATAATACTCAAATATGAATAACACTTTTTCTGGACTGTCCGCAAAACCTTCTTTAACGCCCATATTCTCAAAATTCTGTTTCATCAGAGTACTTAATTCAGATATTTCGACTTTCCGTTCATTTTTTATAAAACTGTCCATTTGAATGAAAAAAGTGTTTCGAAATCTTGGATGAAACATTGGGATTTCGCAGTATTCAATCGGATAGATATTCCGTATTTTGTTTTCCGTTTCAAGGACAATTTTAGGAATACTGTCAAAACAGACAATTTCTTTAAGTCGGTCAAGTAAATTTTCATAATTGTCGAATTCCGATATTCGAATAGAAACACTTATACTGTCGGCATCTATTTGTTTAAATCCATATTCTTTAATTTCTTTTTTCTTATTCCCACAACTTGCCAAAAGCAGAATAATTATCAAAAATTTGGCGAAGTTTAATTTCATTTCAGAGTTTTGTTTATATGCACCACAACGTCTCCGGCTATGAGTAGTTGCGTGGTTTAGCACTTAACTTTGCAAGTACACACCAAGTTGGAAATTCCGCAGGAATTTCCAAAGTAGGCGAGAACAAGCAATTACTTATAGCCATTGTTGTGCGTAGTTATTTTTTCGAAACGGATTGTCCAAAGAAGTACCCTAAAATCAATAGAAATGCACTTTCTACAATTTTTGAAGTATCAAGCTTTAGAAACATTGCAACCAATATACATATGCTCATTATGAATAATATCAATCCACCAATAATTGAAGCTATTGATTCTTTTGCTAAAATCTTGAGCCAGATTTGTGATTTCTTATCTAATAAATCTAGTTTGCCTTTAGATATTTCTAACTCTTCTTTCATTGAGTTAATTCGCTCCGCTTCTTTATCAATCTCTTTTTCCTGTTCATCAAATTTTCCTGATTGGTCATTTAACTCTTGAATTTCTTGAGATATTTTATCTTTAAGATTACTATCTCCAATATTTTTGATTAATTCAGTAACCGATTGTATTTTATTCTCTCTCGAAGATTTTCTGATTATTTCTAAAATCTCTCTTTTCTTTGCAATTAGATTGTTTGCAATATCATAACCATAACCTACAGCTTGACCTCTATTATTTTCTGGTACATAATAATCCTCGTCTAGAAAATAATTTAAGTCTCCAAGTTTTCTAAGACGTTTATCATCGCTTAAAATTTTGTTGATAAATTCAATTTTGTTTTGAAGTTGTTCAATATTTAGTGTTTCAATTTCTTGCGTAGACAAGCCTAACGAATCAATCGTTTTTTTAAATTTAGTATCAGCTATTTTTTTATAATACTCTTGAGCTTCTTTACCTGTATTAAATTTCTTCATTTTTTTTCTAATTACGCACAACGGTCTCGTATAACCGTCAGTTACGGGTTTTAAGTTACTATTTTTCGGTTTAGAACAGACTTTAGCAATTCCGAGTGGATTCGGACGTAGTCGAATCCGCCGTAATTGCGGTTATACATTGTTGTGCATAGTTATTTTTTCCATATTCCAAATTCGGTACGGATTACATTCAAAATCTCACACATATAAATCAGTTCGTCAATTTCTGGGTAATGTTTTAAATATCCATCGGGATTAGAAAATTCAAATTCGTTGGCTCGATTCCAACCTTTAGCTTGAATTTTAAATCCTTCTCCGTCTAAAATCGCAATCTGTTTGTTCGTTAATTCATATTCTTCAATTTCTTTTCCTCGATATTGTTTTTTTACTTTTTCCACGTTTCCACGAGTTACTAATTTCCATTGAATTTCGCCCAAACTGGGTAATTCCAAAATATGGCTCCGTAAAAAGTTTTGAAAAACAAATTCCATATCATTTTTTGATTTTAATGTTCGTTTGTCAGTCCGTAACTCCGCTTGTCCGTCAACCTTTGCGTAATGCTCGTAAAATTCCGCTGTCCATTTCTGCGATTTATTTTTGAACATTCTAAAAAGAGAAGAATAATTGGTTATTCCACCACCTTGATAAATTCGGACTTCTGTTTCGTAAGTAAGCGAATCAGATAGTTTTAAATCAGAATTAATTTCAGTTACATCTTGTGCTGAAACTCCAATTGAAAATAGAAACATTATTAAAATCTGGATGTTTTTCATAATTATGCACAACGGTCTCGTATATCGACAAGTGGCGCGGAATTATGTATGCGGATTTGTCGGCTTAACGGTTTTGTTTATTATGAAAACTAATTTAGTACTTTTCTGATAAACCCGCCATTTGCGATATACGTTGTTGGGCGAAGTTATTCTCCTCTTGATATAAATTCTATTGCTTCTTGAATATTTCTATCTAGAAGTAAATTTTCAAAATTGTCTTGTTTTGAAACTTTGACATCTGGAATGATTTGCTCATAAAAATTCCCATTTCTATCGCAATCATACCCCACGGTTAAAGCCATATATGCCCCAAATGGTAAATTAGCAAGCGTATTCGTTGTTGTTTTACCATTCGTTTTTTCTCCTATGAAATTCACATTTTTTCTTCCTTTAAAAGCTAATGCCGTTACTTCACCTGAACTACCTGTAGCTAAATTGGTTATGATTGCAACCTTAGCTTCATCAAGCAACATTCCTTTTGGCTTTATGTAAGAGCTTTTCTTAGAATTATTTATATATTTTCCATTTGATAATTTTACGTTCGTAACTTTCTTTTTATTAATATCAAGTACACCCCAAACATCATTATCACCTAGAAAATCATATAATGCTAAAAGCATAGGTGTAATATTCCCACCCGTATTAAATCGTAAATCTATAATCCAACCTTTTATATTTTTTGAACTCTTGATATTATAAATTTCATCATACATCGGTTGTGATAGTTTATGAATGTTTTTCGAGCTAACATCCTCAAACATTATTCCTGGCATCAGAATATATCCATATTCATTATCTAATACTTTGACTTCAAAATTTGGTTTAGTCGAGTATTTTTTTACCCATTGTTCACTAAAATCTTTTTGAGTTGGTGTTTCAAAATTGCCAGAATATGTGTTTTGATTGTAATAAACTTTACAATGGTCTGCATTTAGAAGATTAAATAAAGTTGTGACTTCCTCTAATGAACTATTGAAATCTATATATTCTTTTAAATTTTTCCGAACTTTTGGTTCTATTTCTTTCCAATTTACATTGTCTTTATATAAATATTCGTTTTCCATAATAGAAAACAGCTCATCATAAAAGACTTTGATGCTATCTTGAGAAGTATTTAATTTTTGTGCGTTACAATTGAATGCACAGACTACAATGAATATAAATCTTAAACATTTTTTCATAGATTTCAATATAATTAGGTCAGCAGAATTTTTGTGAATAATTGCGCCCAACAATTGGATATGTGTACATGTACACATATATCCATTTTATATATTTTGTATTAAATGATTGTAACTAGTTGTAAATATTTACAATTACATTCTATAATTAAATGTAGTTAATTATTAGATATTTAGATTACAGAAAACTATAAATACAACGAAATTTCAAAAAGAGTTCGTCTTATAATTGCACCAATATTGAACAATACGGTTTCACCTATGAAAACAAATTTTAATGTCTTGTATAAAAATGCAGTGAATAAAATAGTAATCATAAAAAAAATGCCTCGAAGATTTAATCTTCGAGGCATTTTTTTTAAATCTAGTACTATTAAGAATTAAACATTTTATTCAAAAGACTGCATATCTACCAGTTTTTTATACGTTCCGTTTAAAGCTAATAATTCTTGATGTTTTCCTTGTTCTACGATCTTTCCTTTATTCATTACGATAATTTCATCAGCATTCTGTATAGTAGAAAGGCGGTGCGCAATTACGATAGATGTACGATTCATCATCATATTTTCAAGTGCTTTTTGCACCAGTCGTTCACTTTCAGTATCCAGAGCAGAGGTTGCTTCATCCAGTATCATAATAGGAGGGTTTTTAAGAACCGCTCTGGCAATAGAAAGACGCTGCTTTTGACCACCACTTAATTTGTTTCCGCTATCCCCAATGTTGGTATCTAGTCTAAGTGGCAATTCAGAAACAAACTCCCAGGCATTAGCAATTTTAAGCGCACCTATCACTTCTTCATCGCTAGCATCTGGCTTTCCTAATAAAATGTTATTTCGTACCGTATCGTTGAAAAGAATAGAGTCCTGGGTTACCAATCCCATTTGAGCGCGTACCGAATTTTTTGTAAGGTCTTTTAAATCTATCCCGTCTAGCTTTATCGCTCCCTCATTTACATCATAAAAACGAGTGACCAGATTGGCTATTGTACTTTTTCCGCTACCACTTTGCCCTACTAAGGCCACTGTTTTGCCTTTAGGTATTACTGCACTAAAATTTGAAAGTACCGGCTCATCTTCATAGCTAAATGTTATGTTTTCAATGTGTACCGAGTCTGAAAAATCTGCTGCAACTTGTGCATTTGGTTTGTCTTTAATAATTGTTTCCGTATTAAGTACAGATAAAATACGTTCTGCCGCAGCATCTCCTTTTTTAACGCTATACGACGCCTTACTTATTTGCTTTGCCGGTGTAAGTATCTGATAAGATAATCCTAAAAAGGCTATAAATTGTGATGCTTCGAGCGTATTTTCTATAAGTACCATTTGCCCTCCAAACCATAGAATAATCACAATTACAAAAATCCCTAAAAATTCACTTGTTGGTGATGCGAGATTTTGACGATTAACAAGACTATTTAATATCGAATTTAAGCGGCCGGTGCTAGATCTAAATTTGGCTCTAAATTGATTCTCTCCATTAAAACCTTTTATAATTTTTAAGCTGGACAGGGTTTCTTCAACTATCGATAAAAATGTGCTGTTTTCTTCTTGTGCATTATTCGATTTCCGCTTAAGCGATTTTCCTATGCGTGAAATAATTATACCTGAAATAGGTAAAAACACAAACACAAATAAGGTAAGTTTCGGACTTATTATAACCATTGCTATAATTGTAAAAATGATAGTCAAAGGTTCACGTACTACCATTTCTAAAATAGAAAGAAAAGAATGTTCTACCTCATTTACATCTGCGGTAATTCTCGAAATAGTATCTCCCTTTCTTTTTTCTGAAAAGTAGGAGATAGGAAGCTCCAGTAACTTATCATAAATCGCATCACGTACATCACGCATCACGCCATTGCGTAAAAAGGTAATAAAGAAAGTTGCCAGGTAGCCAAAAATATTTTTAAGAAAAAATAGGATAACCACAATTGCACATATAAAAACAAGTGCCGAAAGTTCGTTATCTGCAACACGCTCACTTACGTTATAGTAAAAGTAATTCACCGCATAATCCTTTGCAGAGCCCCAGCCTTCCCAAACCGGAAGGATAGTAACGCGCTTGCTTTTATCAAAAAGAATTTCGATAACCGGGATTAGTGCTAAAAAAGATAAGGTGCTAAAAATAGCGTAAAGTATATTACAAATGATATTAAGAAACGCAAAGCGCTTGTAGGGAATCGCAAATTGTAATATTTGTTTGAAGTAATTCATAGAGCTCTGGAGCTTGTGAAATTTAATATCTATTCTTAATTATAAATCCACCAGTGATTTAAAATACTGGTGGATTTAAATGATTAGCTAAAATGATTTGATAACTTGTTACAGACCTAATTCTTTACGAATTCCTGCTATTTTATCATCAAGCTTTTTTTCTGTTTGTTCTAAATCTTCCAGACTGTCTGCCGTATCATTTACACTAATGTAAAATTTAATCTTAGGCTCTGTACCACTTGGTCTGGCTGCTATACGCGAACCTTTATCTGTGTGGTAAACCAGAACGTTAGATTTAGGTATTTCAATATCTGTAGAGCTTCCAGTATTTACTTTTAATGATTTTGAACTTGCATAATCATCTATCTGCACAATACGTTCTCCAATTATTGTTGTCAACGGGTTTTCACGCAGATTTACCATTGTTTTTTTAATCTCTTCTGCTCCAGATATTCCTTTCTTAACTAGAGAGGTAAGATCTTCTTTGTAAAACCCGTGCTTTACATATAAATCTTGTAATTTTTTATAAAATGACGAACCTTCACTTTTTGCTTTAGTCAAAATCTCACAAGCAAGTAGGGTAGCGGTCACCGCATCCTTATCGCGTACAAAATCGCCTACCATATAGCCAAAACTCTCTTCACCACCACCTATAAAATGTTGATTAGGGTGATCTTTAATCATTTTAGCAATCCATTTAAAACCGGTAAGACCCAGTTTACATTCTACATCATAGGATTTTGCTAAAACTTCCATCATAGGTGTAGAAACAATCGTAGAGCCTATAAATTCGGTGCCGTTTGTCTTGTTATGCTCAAAGTAGTTATCGAGTAAAAAGTCGGTCATAACAACCATAGTCTGGTTTCCGTTAAGTAAAACCAATTTGCCAGAATTATCACGAACAGCAATACCCAGACGATCGCAATCAGGATCTGTACCTATTACGATATCTGCATTTTTCTCTTCAGCAAGATCCATTGCCATTTTAAGGGCTTCTGGCTCTTCTGGGTTCGGGGATTTAACCGTAGGGAAATTACCATTAGGCTCGCGCTGTTCTTCTACAACGTGTACATTTTTATAACCGGCTTGCTCTAGAACATCAGGAATTATAGTTACCGAAGTACCATGTAGCGGCGTAAAAACAATTGTTACATCATCACGGTGGTTATTAAGTTCAGAAAAGCTTCCGTTTTCTAATGAAGCTTCAATAAAAGCTTGATCAACTTCTTTATCTATATAGGTGATATGCTCCTTTTTTGCTGAAAAGTTAACTGCACTGTAATCGAGTTCTTCGATAAGCGCAACAATTTCAGAATCTTGTGGTGGTACCAGCTGTCCTCCGTCTTGCCAGTACACTTTGTAACCATTATATTCTGGCGGATTGTGACTTGCAGTAAGTACAATACCACAATGGCAATCTAAGTGCTTAACCGCAAAGCTTAATTCTGGTGTAGGTCTTAAATCACTAAATAGAAATACTTTTATATCATTTGCAGAAAAAACATCTGCAACAACCTGGGCAAGCTCTTTACTATTGTTACGGCAATCATAAGCAATTGCAACTTTTGGAGTCTCATTAGGAAAAGACTTTTTAAGATAATCAGATAAGCCTTGTGTATTTTTTCCTAATGTATATTTATTGATTCGGTTTGTACCTACGCCCATAATACCGCGCATTCCTCCCGTACCAAATTCTAGATTTTTATAAAAACTCTCATTTAAGTCTTCGCTGTTATTTGCTATTAACTTTTTTACTTCCTCTTGAGTGGTTGCGTCAAAGGTTGGAGATAACCATGCCTCCGCTTTCGCAGTAATTTCAGGATTCATAGTGCGCAATTAATTAGTTTAAATTCAAAAATAGTCATTTCGATTAACGTACACTTTACTTAAAATCCCTTTTTATCTTTTATAAGATATCTGGGTCTTTCATTTTTTGTACGCTGTAAAAGTTCGCCAAGAAAACCGGCGATAAAGAGTTGCATACCTATAATCATACTTGTAAGTGCAACATAAAACTGGGGGCGCTGTGTTAATAAACGAGCTGTAGTATTTATAAATAATTTATCGATACCTAAATAGGCTAGAAGGCCAAAACCTATTAAAAACATAATGGCTCCAAGTGTACCAAATAAATGCATAGGTCGTTTTGCAAAATGGGTTACAAACCAGATCGTTAATAAGTCTAGAAACCCTTTTATAAACCGGTCTGCGCCAAATTTTGTTTGGCCATATTTGCGAGCTTGGTGCTGTACTGTCTTTTCGGTAATATTTGTAAAGCCTGCATTTTTTGCGAGTAAAGGAATATAACGATGCATATCGCCATATACATCTATATTTTTTACGACTTCGTTGCGGTATGCTTTTAAGCCACAATTAAAATCATGCAATTGGAGTCCGCTGGTTTTACGGGCAGCAGCATTAAACAATTTTGACGGAAGATTTTTTGCTAATACAGAATCGTATCTCTTTTTTTTCCATCCTGAAACAATATCGTATCCCTCTTCACTTACCAGCCTGTAAAGTTCTGGTATCTCGTCTGGACTGTCTTGAAGATCGGCGTCCATAGTAATAACCACGTCACCTTCTACGGCAAGAAAGCCGGCATTTAATGCCTGGCTTTTGCCATAGTTTCTGTTAAAGCGTAATCCTTTAATATTGGGATTGCTTTCTGAAAGTTCTTCAATGAGTTGCCAAGAACCATCTGTACTACCATCATCTATAAATAGAAGCTCATACGTTAATTGCTCTGAAGTAATAACTTTTAAAAGCCAGTTATAAAGCTCTTGTATAGATTCTTTTTCGTTAAGAAGAGGTATAACTACCGATAGTTGCATACTGTATTAATCTTGATACGGATTCTCTGTTTTAAGTACGAGACCGCTTATAAGTGATATAATGAAACCAAAAAAGATACCGCCCACAATTTGAAATGAAGATTGTACCCAAGGACGCGCAAAATTACTTGCCATAGCAAGACCTTGATCTATTTGTGCATCTGTCATATTTGGAGATTGCTCGATCATCGCTTCGCGTTGCTTTTCTACAATTTGATCTACTAATCCTGGCTCAATAAAAGTTAAGAAGATAAAATTATAAACAGCAGCTATAAGTGCACCGGTAATTGCAATACCTACACCCACTTTTAAAGCTTCTTTAAAACTCATATAACCGCCATTCCCATTCTTATAGACTTTTTGACCGTATACGATCATACCTATCATAATAGCAAAACCTATTACAGCCGTAATCCAGTTTTGATCGAGTAGACTATTAGTAATATAAAGAATAACAGCTTGTATTATAGATAATACACCTAGTAAGGTTCCATAAGTTAAAGCGACTTTACCTGTAGTTTGTTTTTGATCGTTCATCTTGGTTAAGATTTAAGTTTGTAAAAGTAAGTATTAGGTATATATAGACCTATATTTTTAATAACTCATAAGTAGTTATTAGTTACTTAATGTTACAATTAGAATCTTTTTTAAAGAAAAGATAAATATTATTGAAAATAGGCTTGTTAGATTATAAATTATTTCTAAATTTGCACCTCAAAATTCAGCAGATTTTAAAGCATTTTACGATGAAAAAAGAGATACATCCAGAAAATTTTAGAGTAGTAGCATTTAAAGACATGTCTAACGATGATGTGTTTTTAACTAAATCTACTGCCAATACAAAAGAAACAATTGAAGTAGAAGGTGAAGTTTACCCATTGGTAAAACTGGAGATTTCAAGATCATCACACCCATTTTACACCGGTAAATCTAAATTAGTAGATACTGCTGGTCGTATTGACAAGTTTAAGAACAAATACAAGAAATTTGCTAAATAAGCAATTTCATAGAGTATATAGAAAAAGCCTTTGCAATTTTGTAAAGGCTTTTTTATTTGTCTATTAATTAGAAATTTGGCTTTTACTTTTTACCGAACATCGAATTCATAATACGGTTGATGCCTTTAAAACCAAAGTAAATCGCTAGTACCGCGGCAACACCACCTAATACAAGTACGGGGATATAAAGTGGATGTTCTTGATTTTTAAAAGCTTGGTATATAAGACCTGGGCCTAAGAACATAAATAACAGCGACATCGCCATTGTTTGTACTCCCTTTGCTAATGCATCTTTATCTGTTCCCATTTTATTTGATATAATTGGTTACGGCACCTCGTACAGAGCCATATTCTTTTAAAAGTTTTGCAGCTTCCTCATTAGAGACTTGTAGTTCTGCCTGAATCATGCGAATGCCCCGTTCTACAAGTTTATCATTGCTCAATTGCATATCGACCATTTTATTTCCTTTCACCTTTCCCAGCTGAATCATAGTTGCTGTAGAAATCATATTCAACACGAGTTTTTGAGCTGTTCCTGCTTTCATTCTACTGCTTCCGGTTACAAATTCTGGTCCTACGACCACTTCAACCGGTAGTTGTGCTTCTAAGGAAATTGGACAATTAGCGTTACAAGTTATGCTTCCGGTAGATATACCATTTTCATTACATTTTTTTAATGCGTGTAATACATAGGGTGTCGTACCAGATGCAGCTATACCTATTACAATATCATTTTTAGAAATCGCATACTGTTGTAAATCTGACCAGCCTTGAACGGTGCTATCTTCAGCAAATTCGACTGCCTTACGTATTGCAGTTTCACCTCCGGCAATTAACCCGATGACTAATTCGTGAGGTACTCCAAAAGTAGGTGGACACTCAGATGCATCAACAACGCCAAGGCGACCACTTGTACCTGCACCCATATAAAAAAGTCTTCCGCCTAACTTTAATTGTTCGACTACTTTTTTAACTAATCGTTCAATCTGTGGTAAAGCCTTTTCTACTGCGTAGGGTACAGTTTTATCTTCGTTGTTAATAGCCGATAGTAATTCAGAGACAGATTTAGTTTCTAAATCAGAATGGTTTGAATCTTGTTCAGTTACTTTGGTAAAGCTCATGGGGACTAATATATATTGCTATCAATTCTACAGAATCAACAGGATTCAAAGTTATTCAATTATTAATTGGTTTGTATAAACTTCACCAATTGCAAAGTACCCAAGTGGATAATTAGCTTCATTGGTTTCATTTGTGACATTTCCTCGCACTTCGGTGGGAGGGGCGGCAAAAGGATTACCAGAGCCGGTACCAGATTGATTTATGACAATACTCATATAATCAAAAAATGGTTTTGTTATACCTATAAGTTCTATATTAAGCGTGTCTTGCGGCTCTAAATCTTCATAAAAATAGGAAAAGGAAAAACGCTGATCTTTATAAAAAGTATCTTCACTGGTAAGGTATTCACCTTGATCCAGATCAAAAAGATAATAATTATCCTGATTGGGTGTATCGGTATATGTGACAATCACTTCTGTTTCATCGCCAGAAAATAAACTTCCATCTCCTTGCTCAAGAGATTCTATAGGTACGGCTGTAATGTACTTAGCGGTAGCTGTGTAAATCTCATCATTATAATACACACGAAGAGTCATTAAATCTTGATCAATTTGATCTCGCGGAATCATCGCACTATAAAAACCATTGCCATTGGATGTAAGTGTATACATTTCTGATGCGCTATCAAGAGTGACTAATGCATCGTCAATAGTAGGAATAGTAGATTCAAAAAAACCTGTTGTTAAACTAAGCCTTAGTGAGGCTTCTACAAATGTCGTATTTGCCTTGGGAATACGCATTAGGGCATCTACAACAAGTCGTTCTTCAGTTTGTGGCAAATCAACATCTATGGTTTCCTGGCAGCTAATAATAAGCAGCAGGAAAGCACTAGCCAATAAGAATTTTGATATGGTTTGCATTAAAATTTAAAATTATAAGTTACTGAAGGTAATATCCCGAATATCGAAGTCTTTACAGCTTCATTAACTCCGGTATCTTCATTTTGTCTAAAATTTATCGATGCAGCATTCATACGGTTGTACACATTATAAATACTGAAAACCCATTCTCCTTTAACCCGACGCTCACTATTTTTTGATGGTGTAAGTGTAGCTGAAATATCTAACCGATTATAGGCGGGTAGGCGCTCCTGATTACGCATTCCGTAATTAGAAGTGATTAGATCTTGAAACTGAGACTGACTCACCGGATAATTTGTAGGTTGGCCCGTTTGATAAATGAAATTGGCATTAAAATTCCATTTTTTACTTGCTTTATAATTTATATAAGCGCTTATATCGTGTGTTTTATCATAAGCTGAAGCATACCAATCCCCGTTATTTATACCTAATTCTCCAGGCATTTGTCCAGGTGTTTGTTGCTCACTTCTAGATAAAGTATATGCTAACCATCCTGTGAAGTCACCAGAATTTTTACGTGCTAAAAACTCAAGTCCATACGCACGGGCTTTACCTACCAGTACTTCACCTTCAATTGCATCATTTGCTATAAGTTGCGCGCCGTTGCGATAGTCAAGTCGGTTTTGCACATCTTTATAAAAAGCTTCAGTCTCCAGAGAATAATCTCCGCCTGCGAGTTCTTTAAAATAACCTACAGCATATTGATCTAGTAATTGCGGTTTTAAATAAGGACCGCTCGGAGCATAAACATCTAGTGGAGTAGGGGCGTTAGTATTAGAAATAAGATGTAAGTATTGTGCCATCCTATTATAACTAGCCTTTATTGAGCTTGTGTTGTTTAAAACATAAGATAGCGATGCTCTGGGTTCTAGATTTGTAAATGTTGCCAATGTACCAGTGTTGCGATCTACTTCAGACGGCACTGCTGGTTGGTAAATTTTTAAATTTTCGTCATAAGTCAACGGATTATCATTGAGATATCTATTAAACTCGTCTTGACCCAATCTAGTAAAGTGGCTTACTCGCAAGCCGTATCTTAATGTTAGTTTTTCAGAAATATCGTGTTCTGCCTCTAGATATGCCGAAAATTCATTGGCAAATTTATGAATGAGTTGAGAGGCTACAATTCCAGAATCATCACGATTAGGTTCAATTGTAGCGGGATTAAAGCGGTAATAAATATTATTGAGGCCGTAACTCAATTTCAGTTTGTTACTTATATAATGCTGAAGGTCGTATTTGAGATTAAAATTGCGTATTCCGGAGTCATATTGAAAACCGACAAAATCCAATTCTAATCCATAGTAGTAATCAGAATATATAAGAGATAGATTAGAAAATAATTTATCTGAAAATATATGGTTCCATCTCAAATTTATAGTCGCATTTCCATATATGTTCACAAAGCTTTCACTTACGCTAAACAAATCTCTTCCAAAATAACCGGATAAGTAAAAATTATTAGTATCATCTAATTTGTAATTAAATTTTGCATTCAAATCATAGAAATAAGCTTTGTTATCCAGATCAAACAACGGTAAAAACAAATGCGCATAAGACGCTCTACCGCCTATTAAGAACGCCGATTTATCTTTCTGAATAGGTCCTTCTACTAAAAGTCTGCTTGCTACGGCGCCTATACCACCATTGGCGTGAAACTCTTTACTGTTTCCTTCTTTTTGATAAATATCTAATACCGAAGATACCCGTCCACCATACTTTGCAGGAATACCACCTTTGTATAATTTCAGATCTTTGATGGCATCTGGATTGAATACAGAGAAGAAACCAAATAAATGGGATGAGTTAAAAATAATAGCCTCATCCAGCAAAATTAAATTTTGATCTGCTGCACCGCCTCGCACATTAAAGCCACTAGCGCCTTCCCCAGCACTGGTTACACCGGGCAATAATAAAATTGATTTGATTACATCTGCTTCCCCAAAAGCAACCGGAATTTGTTTTATAGTCGAAGCAGTAAGTGCATTAACGCTCATTTGAGGTTTTCTGATGCTTAGTTTTTCGATGTTCTCTTGGATAATAACTTCGTCTAAAGCTTCGGTTGATTCTTCTAAGCTAAAATTCAGTTTTGTATTTTGAGTAAGGTTTAGTTTTTGAGTAATGGGATCAAAGCCCAAAAAGCTTATTTGAATATCATACGTACCTTCCGGAAGTGTAATAGAGTAGAAGCCATACTCATTAGTAACTGCTCCGGTATTTAATTGAGGAATGAGGATATTAACACCTATAAGGGTTTCATTTGATGATGCTGCAGAAACAATACCACTAAAAGTGTATTTGTTTTGACTTAATCCGGCGTGTGCTATTCCAATGATGAAGAATAGAATGAGATAGTTCTTAATCAATTTTTTATTTCAAAATTAGTTGACTTTACTCTTTAAATCACAAATTGACTCGTAAGATTTCTATGGGTAGTATTTCAAACAAAAAAAATGGGTTTTGAAAGAATTTCAAAACCCATTTTACTGATATAAAAATTCAATTATGAATTTATAATAGCATTAAATGTTGCACTAGGACGCATTGCTTCTGAAGCTTTATTATCATCTGGAAAATAATAGCCGCCAAGGTCAACCGTTTTTCCTTGAGCTTCTAATAATTCAGATAAGATTTTATCTTCATTTGTTTCCAGCTCACTTGCAATCTCTGCAAAATGTACCTGAAGTTCCTTATCCTTGTCTTGAGCTGCTAGAGCCTGAGCCCAGTATAAAGCTAAATAAAAATGACTTCCACGGTTGTCTAACTCGTTTACATTACGTGAAGGAGATCTGTTGTTGTCTAAAAATTTAATAGTTGCTTCATCAAGAGACTCTGCAAGAACAAGTGCTTTTTGATTTCCGTTAGCTTCCGCTTCATGTTCAAGCGAAACTGCTAAGGCAAGAAACTCACCTAACGAATCCCAACGTAAATGACCTTCTTCTACAAATTGCTGAACGTGTTTAGGAGCAGATCCACCGGCACCGGTTTCAAAAAGACCTCCACCATTCATAAGAGGAACAATTGAAAGCATTTTTGCACTCGTTCCTACTTCTAGAATAGGAAATAAATCTGTATTGTAATCACGCAATACATTTCCGGTTACCGAAATTGTATCCTCGCCAGCTTTCATTCTTTTAAGCGTAAAATGTGTTGCTTTCTCAGGAGACATAATTTGAATGTCTAAACCTTCAGTATCGTGATCTTGTAAGTAAAGCTTAACCTTTGAAATTAATTCTGAATCGTGAGCGCGATTTTCATCTAACCAAAATAGGGTAGGAGTACCGGTAGCTCTTGCACGGTTTACAGCTAATTTAACCCAATCTTGAATAGGAGCATCTTTTGTCTGGCACATTCTCCAGATATCACCTGCTTCAACGTTATGTGATAACAGGACATTACCTGATGCATCAATTACATCAACTTTACCATCAAGTGGAATTTCAAAAGTCTTGTCGTGAGATCCATACTCTTCAGCCTTTTGAGCCATTAGACCTATATTAGGTACAGTTCCCATTGTTTTAGGATCAAAGGCACCGTGCTCCTTACAGAAATCTATAGTTTCCTGGTATATGCCAGCATAACTGCTATCTGGTATTACAGCTTTAGTATCTTGAGAATTCCCTGCAGAATTCCACATTTGACCGCTGTTTCTTATCATTGCGGGCATAGAAGCATCAATGATAATATCACTAGGAACGTGAAGGTTGGTAATGCCTTTATCTGAATTAACCATAGCAAGATCTGCGCGGTTTTCTAGCGTATCAGCAATTGCTTGCTCAATCTCCTGACTTTTAGCTTCAGGTAATTTTTTAATATCGCTTAGTAAAGCTGCTAGTCCGTTTTTAGCATCTGCACCTACTGACTTTAATTCTTCTCCGTATTTTTCAAAAACCTCTTTAAAGTAAACGCGTAATGCATGACCAAAAATGATAGGGTCTGAAACCTTCATCATTGTTGCTTTTAAGTGAACAGACAGCAAAATGTTTTTTGCTTTAGCATCTTCAATTTGTTCGCTTAAGAAAGATAGTAATGATTTTTTACTCATCACCGTAGCGTCTATAACCTCTCCAGATTTAAGCGCTAAATTGCTTTTTAGATTTGTTGTGGTTCCGCTGGCGTCAGTATGAACGATTGTAACTTCGGTTGCATCAGAAAGAGTAAGTGATTTCTCGTTAGATTTAAAATCTCCTGAAGACATTGTTGCAACATGAGATTTGCTATTACTACTCCAGGCACCCATACTATGTGGGTTTTTCTTTGCGTATTCTTTAACCGGTTTAGGTGCACGTCTATCTGAATTTCCTTCACGCAATACTGGATTCACTGCACTACCTAATACTTTAGCAAAACGTTGTTTTAGCTCTTTTTGTTCTTCTGTAGTAGTTTCCTCCGGGTAATTAGGAACTGCAAATCCTTTTGCCTGCAATTCTTTAATAACCTCAGTAAGTTGAGGAATAGAAGCACTTATGTTAGGTAACTTAATAATATTTGCATCTGCACTTTTAGCAAGATCTCCAAGAACAGCAAGCGCATCTTCAACTTTTTGATCCTCGTTAAGATAATCTGGAAATGCAGCCAGTAATCGTGCTGCTAATGAAATGTCTTTAACTTCTAATTCGATATTTGCAGCTTTGGCAAATTTTCTGATTATCGGTAAAAGAGAATGAGTAGCTAAAGCCGGTGCTTCGTCTGTTTTTGTGTATGCTATTGTAGACGTTTTGGTTGACATAGAAAGTTTTATTTTTAAATCTTGGTTTTAGGATCACTTCATTTTCCAAGGAGATAATCCAGTATAAATTATATAAAATCTAAAATTGATTTTACTATTTTTTTCAGTTTGCAAATATAGAATTTTAAAGCACATTTTAACACCTAAATTGTTGTTAATGCTATTGATGTAAGGTGTGTAATAGCGCATAACTACGCGATAGCAATAAAAAAGCTCTATTAAGATTTAATAATCTTAATAGAGCTTCAAATGGCTTGATTTTTTACCGGTGAACCCTTTAAGTTCTTTAGTAAGAATATTAGTACTTACACCGTAAATCAATACATAGGGATTAGTCATTTAACCCCGATCCTCTACATTTATGAAATTTTAAAATTCTGAACACGTGTTGTGCTTCATAACTGTACAGGCAACAAATAATACTTTTCAGAATAAATAAAAGTATTACTAAACTTTTGATATACTAATTTACTAAATTATTTGAAAACGATATAGTTTTTTCAACTATTTAGTTTTAAACATCTTATAAATAAAGCTTATTAACTTTTGTTAATAAGCTTAAACATAAAAAATGCCTCTATTTCTAGAGGCATCTTAAATACTATACGTAATAAAGAATTATTTTCTAACTTCTTTAATTCTAGCTTTCTTACCAGTAAGACCTCTAAAGTAATAGATACGAGATCTACGTACTTTACCTTGTTTGTTAACTTCAATTTTTTGAAGAGCAGGTAGGTTTATTGGGAATATACGTTCTACACCTACAGTACCAGACATTTTTCTGATTGTAAATGTACGTGTTGCACCTGTACCGCGTACCTGTATAACAACACCTCTAAAGAACTGAGTACGTTTCTTTTCACCTTCACGAATTTCGTAATAAACAGTGATAGTGTCTCCAGCACCAAATTCTGGGAATTCTTTTTTCTCTACAAATTCGTTTTGTACAAAACTGATTAAATCTTCCATTTTTGAGATTTTTTAAATTTTATAAAAGCAACATTCACGTATATCGCCAGAGGTTATTCTTAACAGGCTGCAAATTTAGGATTATTTTTAAATCTAACAATCCATTAATTTTATTTTTTTTACAAATAGTACTTAATCTTTTAAAAGATCGGGTCTGCGCTTAAGTGTGTGTTTGTAAGCTTGTTCTTCTCGCCAACTTTCTATTTTTGGCGTATTCCCAGAAGTTAAAATTTCGGGGACTTTCCATCCTTTGTATTCAGCAGGTCGTGTGTAAACCGGTGGCGCAAGTAAATTGTCTTGAAAAGAATCTGTTAATGCCGATGTTTCATTACCCAAAACACCGGGTATAAGCCGTATTACAGCATCACATAAAATTAATGCTCCTAATTCGCCACCACTAAGTACATAATCTCCTATAGAAATTTCACGGGTTATAAAATGATCTCTTACACGCTGATCTACACCTTTGTAATGACCACATAATATGATTACATTATTAAGTAAAGACACTTGATTTGCGATACTTTGATTTAAAGTCTCGCCATCTGGAGTCATATATATGATCTCATCATAGTCGCGCTCTTCTTTAAGTGCAGATATACACTTATCGATAGGCTCTACCATCATAACCATACCGGCTCCACCACCAAATTGATAATCATCAATTTGCTTGTAGGAACTATCTGTATAATCTCTCAAATTGTGAAAATGTACTTCGACAAGCCCTTTAGATATTGACCGTTGCATAATAGAGGCTTCAAACGGACTCTTTAGAAGATCAGGGACAACAGTGATAATATCTATGCGCATTTTAGGAAAATAACTTAATGAATAAACACAATTTGTGAATCACCAAAAGTACTATTTTTTAGGGCTTTTGAGTGCTTTATTGCGTTCGTCCTGAAGCATACGACCCATTTTTTGCTCTTTTTCTAAAGCTTTTTTACGGTATTCATCGTATTCGATTTCAGTTTCATTTAATTTTTTCTGCGCTTCCTGCGTATGTGCATTACTACCTTTATACTTGTAGATAAATAAAACCAGTCCTAATGCTAATACCCCAACAATAGCCCACATCATAGTCATATAGCCTACTTTACTCATTGGTATCCCAAAAAAGTTAATTGAGTCTTTCTCATCTATAGTCGAAGAAAGGGTATTCTTAGTTTCAGCTAACGAATCATTTAATTCTTTGACAGATGATTGTTTAGAATCTATTTCTTGCTGAAGGGTGCTTATTGTTTGTTTTAAACTTGATATACTATCAACAGTATTTTGCTGAAGTTTTAAATATAAGTTCTTCTTGATATTTTTGTACTCTTCCCAGCTGTTTGAGTTCTCAAATAAATCTGTAAACTGCTGGTTAATTGTATTGATTTTAGGCTCTTCACTAGGTACATTATCTACTTCCTGAGCACTCAATCCTGTGAGTGTAAATAATGCAATTATGAGGCTAATTTTAAATGTATTCATTTCTGGTTTGACGTTTTTCTGTTTCTGGGAAAACGAGATGCTTTCCGTATTAGTATAATTAGTACGCAAAAATAATCAATTCCCTTTCTAATGATCTATTTGTCATAATTAAATCATTATAATTTCAACTCCTAAAATTTAGCATTTATTCCTGCTTAGTTTTTCAGACTTCATGTAAAGTATAGTGCAAAAAAAAGCCCTTCTAATTGAAGGGCTTTTTTAATTCAGGAAAATTTTATTGAAAAATAATCTGCTTTTTTTCTCCGCCTTTGCTTGCAAAGCTTATGCTTATAGGCTCGTTAGAGGCTTTAGACGAAACAATTCGTTTAACATCATCTACAGATTTTACTTTTTGATCATCAATGGCAGTTATAACGATGCCACTAAGGTCATATCTTTTTAATTGATCATTTGTCGCTTGTGCTATTACAACTCCATTCTGGGCTCCATAATCTTTTAGAAGTTCTTTTGAAATCTCACGAACTTCAAGACCTGGCTTTTCAATAATATAAGAGGAGTATTTAAGTAACTTAACAGAAGTGGTTTTTTTATCATCTCCTCGTATATAAGTTACTTCAACCACATCGTTTGGCCGTTTTGATCCCAAATAACCAGACAGATCAGCAAATTTTCTTATAGCTACATTATCAATATTGACAATTACATCCCCTTTTTTTAGTCCGGCTTTTTCAGCTCCTCCTTCAGGTTCAACAGAATCGATATAAAAACCTTCAACGGCATCAATATCATATTCCTTTGCATAGTTAGAATTCATGCTACCTCCAGAAACTCCAAGAATACCACGTTGTACATCGCCGTATTCCATAATATCCTCAACAATCTTACGCGCATTATTAGAAGGTACAGCGAATGCATAGCCTACATAACTTCCAGTCTGCGAAGTAATCGCGGTGTTAATACCTATTAATTCTCCATTGATATTTACGAGGGCGCCACCGCTATTTCCCGGATTAATCGCCGCATCTGTCTGAATAAACGATTGGTTATTTCCATCAAGTTCATTAAAATCACGAGCTTTTGCTGAAATAATCCCAGCTGTAACGGTACTGGTAAGATTAAACGGATTTCCTACCGCTAGAGCCCATTCACCAATACGTACATTATCTGAATTTCCAAAAGGCAGATAGGGTAATTCACCATCTGAGTCGATTTTAATAAGTGCGATATCTGCTTTTGGATCAGTACCTACTACTTCAGCTTTATAAGTACGGTTATCATTTAAAGAAACTTCAAGTTCTGTGGCACCATCAATAACATGATTATTAGTAACGATATATCCATCTGCAGAAATAATTACACCGCTGCCGGCACCAACTAATCCTTTTCTAATTTCCCCACCTCCATAAAATAGATCCTGTAAACTACGAGGTTGTCTCGATACCTGCACATTCTTGACGTGTACCACTGCGTGCACGGTACGATCTGCCGCTTCGGTAAAATCGGCATTTGTACTAGTAATAGGAGTACCATTAAAACTAACGGGACTAAATTTTGATTCTGAAGCTAAAGTTGTGATCTCACTTCCAGTCTCTTCCTCTAGGAATTTATACGCTCCAAGAGTAATACCACCACCTAAGATGGCAACAAACAATAGGCTTGCAAATTTTTTCATAAATAGTTTTCTTTTTATATAACAAATTAAATACGACCGTCAATAATGGGTGTTGCAGTATTTAACTAGTCTTTAACAAGCATTAGAATTCTTGCTTTATGTATTTTTGCCTGCTTATTCAAAATACTTAAAATGGCATTATCATTTTATAAATACCAAGGAACTGGCAACGATTTTGTAATTATTGACAATCGGCAGCATGTGTTTTCCAAAAATAATACCAAACTTATTAAAGCCATGTGTGACCGTAAATTTGGCATAGGAGCAGATGGTTTAATGCTTCTTGAGAATCACGATACGCTAGATTTTACAATGGTTTATTTTAACGCAGATGGCAATCCAAGTACCATGTGTGGTAATGGCGGTCGCTGCCTGGTGGCATTTGCAAAAGAATTAGGCGTAATATCAGAAACAACAACTTTTGAAGCGGTAGATGGTATTCATGAGGCTGTAATCAAAGATGATTTAGTACATCTCAAAATGCAGGATGTTGAGAATATAAAAAATAACGATTCGTATTTATTTCTAGATACAGGATCGCCACATCATGTTACTTGGGTTCATGATATAGAATCATACGATGTAAAGAAAGAAGGTGCAGCGATACGATATAGTGATTTATATGGTAAATCTGGAAGTAATATCAATTTTGTAGAGAAAACATCTTCAGGTTACAAAATGCGTACTTATGAACGTGGTGTAGAAGATGAGACTTTGAGTTGTGGTACGGGAGCCACGGCAGTTGCTCTTGCAATACATAAGCTTGGAAAAACAAATGAATCTAAAATTGCACTGCAAGTAGCTGGTGGAGACCTTGAAGTACAATTTGAAGCGATCGAAGAAGGGTATAAAAATATATTTCTTATAGGTCCCGCTAAACAAGTTTTTACAGGAGTATGGCCCATATAACGCTAACCGGTGATCTGGTCTATCTTAGAGCTCTTGAACCTGAAGATTTAGATCTCGTTTTTAAGATTGAGAATGATGAAAATCTTTGGGAGCTTACATCTACGATCACTCCATTTTCACGATTTTTACTTAAGCAATATCTTAAAAATTCGCATCGCGATATTTTTGAAGTCAAGCAATTACGCTTGGTTATTTGCAAAATAGATACGTGTGAACCTATAGGGATGATCGATCTATTTGATTTTGAGCCCAAGCACAGTAGGGCAGGTCTGGGTATTCTCATTTTTGATAATAAAGAACGCAGAAAGGGTTATGGGGCAGAGGCTCTAGAATTAATTATTAAATATAGTTTTACCGTCTTAGAGCTTCATCAATTATATGCTAATATCTTAGAGTCAAATTCAGGAAGTATTAATTTGTTTGAAAATCAAGGATTCATACCCATAGGTCTTAAAAAAGATTGGGTACGCATAGCAGGCAAGTTTCAAAATGAGTATTTATACCAACTAATAAAATAAAAATGTATATAAAACGAATTATCGCCGCTACGGCAATTATTGGATTGATAATAGCAGGTTTTTTCGCCTATACGATCTACGGAAAGTTTTTGACGCCTAATACTGCTTTCAATAATGAAGAAGCTCATGTTTATATACCTACAAATGCATCTTATCAAGATGTTCAAGAGGAGTTAGAGCCTCTTTTGAAGGATAAGACTTCCTTTGATGAAGTGGCTCAGCGTAAAGGATATATAGGAAATATAAAGGCGGGACATTTTATTATTAAAAAAGGAAGTAATAATAATGATATTGTGAATGCCATACGCAGCGGTAATATTCCTATTAAGATCTCATTTAATAATCAAGAACGATTAGAGGATCTTGCGGGTAGAATTGCACAACAACTAGAGGCAGACAGTACATCTTTAATGAAAGCATTTAAAGACACGCAATTTCTCGAAACTAATGGGTTTACTGAAGAAACTGCTTTAAGTATGTATTTGCCAAACACCTATGAATTTTATTGGAATACAGATGCAGTAGGTTATCGGGATAAAATGCTTACGGAGTATAAAAGATTTTGGACTGAAGATCGATTGGCAAAAGCCGAAAAACAAAATTTAACGCCTGCAGAGGTGTATACTCTGGCATCTATAGTGCAAAAGGAGACCGCAAAAAATGATGAGCGTCCGCGTGTAGCAGGTGTTTATCTAAATAGATTGCACAATAACTGGACTTTAGATGCAGATCCCACTGTAATCTATGCCGTGAAAAAAGAATCTAATGATTTTGATCGTGTAATTAAGCGTGTTTTATACAAAGATTTAGAGACAGATTCTCCATACAATACCTATAAATATGCGGGTTTACCTCCCGGACCTATTTTTATGCCAGACCTTTCTGCGATTAATGCAGTATTAAATCCTGAAAGTCATGAATACTATTTCTTTGTTGCTAACGTTTCTAAACCCGGATATCATTTGTTTGCAAAAACAATAGGTCAGCATAATGCAAATAGAAAGCAATATATAGACTGGATTAATAATCAGGGAATTAACAGATAACTGATATATGTTAAAATTTTGATTTATATGCAATGGAAGCTGCAAAATTTGTTAAAAACGGTAGCTAAATGAGTAAATGAAGATTAAAAGTAACGAATAATAACGAAAACTTTAATTTTATAAAAAGCTTAACCATTTCATTATCAGCAACTTAATTAAAAGTTGTATATTTGCCGAGTAATATAGACAGGTATATAAGTAGCGTTTGACTACCAGTCTGAAAAATTATTTATGACAAGAAACATAGTAAAATTAGCAGCGCTCCCTTCTGTATTTGGTCTTGTAGCACTAAGTATGTCTATAAAAGATACAGAAATGCCTCTTGACAACTCTACTGATGGTTTAGAACTTTTTTATACAGTTCCTCAGGCAGACGAGTTAGATTCTTCTACTATTTTTGATGAAACAAAAAATTCAAGTTTAGCGACCACCGGCAAATCATTTACCGGTTTTAAAGAAGCCTTAGGGTTTAAAGAGTCACAAAATGATTACAAACGTATAAACCAGTTTGGATATTTAGGTAAGTATCAATTTGGTAGAAGCACGTTACTTTTATTAGGTATTTCAGATACTGACGCATTTTTAGAAAACCCAGTTTTGCAGGAAAAAGCATTTGTAGCAAATGCTTCGCGTAACAAATGGGTTTTACGCAAAGACATTAAGCGTTTTAGCGGTAAAAAAATGAACGGTATTACGATTACAGAATCAGGGATTTTAGCAGCCGCTCATCTGGCAGGACCTGGAAGCGTAAAAAACTATTTACGTTCTGGAGGTGCAGATGGATTTAAGGATGCATTTGGTACTTCGGTACACAGTTACCTTAAGAAATTTGGCGGTTATGATATCTCTTTTATCGAAGCAAATAAAAATGCTAAGGTAGATTTAGAAAGTTAAATAGAAACTAAATTTAAAAAAAAAACGACCTCAAAGAGGTCGTTTTTTTTATGCGTGAATTATAAATAATGCGGGTCTTTTGTGTAGATCAGGTTGCTTAGTTTTCCACATAGATATCGGTTTAGTGACTATAAACTCTGTGGGTAGGGTTATATCACAAGCTATACAAAGTCTGGTCGATGCATTTAATGAATTACAGAGCTCTTCAATAAGTTTGTTATTTCGATAAGGTGTTTCAATAAACAATTGAGACTGATTATAATCTCTTGATATGTTTTCTAATCTCTTCAATTCTTGACGTTTTTCTTTCTGGTCAATGGGTAAATAGCCATTAAAAGCAAAATTTTGTCCGTTCATACCACTACTCATCATTGCCATTAGAATGGAAGAAGGACCTACAAGAGGAACAACCTGAATCCCTTTTTCATGAGCCAGACGCACAATGTCTGCGCCAGGATCTGCAATACCCGGCACCCCGGCCTCAGACATTAAACCTATAGATATACCCTTAAGGCAGGCATCTAGAAAAGTGGGTATTTCTGTAATATCTGTATGTTTATTTAGAGCGTGCAATCTAAGACTTGGTTGCGATTTGTCATTGCAAAGCTGTTTGATAAATCTACGTGCGGTTTTTTCATTTTCAACAATAAACTCATCAAGTTCATAAACAATTTTCTGCACCATACCAGGCATTACTTCTAATGGAGCCGTTTCACCTAAAGTGGTAGGGATCAAATAAAGTTTTCCAAATGTTGAATTTATATGCATAAGTCGTAGTTATATCTTAGTCATTCGTTCTGCGATTTTTGAAGTTGCCTCATCGAGCATTTCAAAAACAGAATCAAAGCCTCTCAAACTGTCGTTATAAGGATCAGGAACATCTACTTTTTCGCCAGGAAATAACTCGTCTAGAATGAGTTTCACTTTAGCTTTATCAGCTTCTGAGCGTGCTAGATTCTGTACATCCTCGTGATTGTAAATATCCATAACGAATATGTGATCATACGCATCAAAATGTGCAGTTTTGAATTGCATACCACGTTGATCTGTAATATCAATTCCATTTTTTTGAGCAACAGCTATACTTCTTGAGTCTGGCAAACTACCAATATGCCAAGAACCGGTACCGGCAGAATTTACTTGAAATTTTGTGGGATCCAGTTTAGATTTTAATAATCCTTCAGCCAAGGGAGATCTGCAGATATTTCCTAAGCAGACCATAAGAATATGTGTTTTCATTTCAAGAATTTTTAAAATAAGAAGTTAATCTTGATGAAAAGAATTGTAAAAAAAAGGTCTGAACAAGAGACTTACATCGTAAGTTTCTTGTTCAAATCTTCTACATATTTTCTAAACTGTTTATCTGTTGCAGATAAATTATCTACAGTCTTACAAGCGTGTAATACCGTTGCGTGATCTCTTTTTCCTATTTGAGATCCTATACTTGCTAAAGAAGCCTTAGTAAGTTTTTTTGCAAAAAACATAGCTAGCTGACGGGCTTGAACAATATGTCTTTTTCTAGTTTTAGATTGTAATGTATCTACATCCATTTGAAAATAGTCGCTTACTACTTTCTGGATATATTCAATAGAAACCTCGCGCTTAGTATGCTTCACATAGTTGTCAACAATACGTTTTGCAAGCTCTAGATTAATTTCTTTTCGGTTGAACGAAGAATGAGCAATTAAGGATATGATAGCTCCTTCTAGTTCTCTAATATTAGTTTTGATATTATTTGCTAAAAACTCCACAATATCTTCTGGCATTTCGACACCATCTTGATACAGTTTATTTTTAATAATAGAAACGCGTGTTTCAAATCCCGGTTGCTGCAATTCTGCAGAAAGACCCCATTTAAAACGAGATAATAAACGCTGTTCTATATCCTGCATATCTACAGGAGCTTTATCACTTGTAAGAACGACTTGCTTTCCGTTTTGATGTAAGTGATTGAAGATGTGAAAAAATACATCTTGTGTTCCTGCTTTTCCAGATAATAATTGAATATCATCAACAATTAATACATCTATGACCTGATAGAAATGTATAAAATCGTTACGGTTATTCTTCTTTACAGACTCAATGTATTGCTGCGTAAATTTTTCTGCGGAAATATAAAGAACTGTTTTTTCTGGATATCTATCTTTAATTTGAACACCTATAGCGTGTGCTAAGTGTGTTTTACCTAATCCAACACCACCAAATATTAATAAGGGATTAAAAGACGTGCCTCCAGGCTTGTTGGCAACAGCCATACCTGCAGAACGAGCTAATCTGTTAGAATCTCCCTCCAGAAAATTATCAAAATTATAATTTGGGTTTAATTGAGATTCAATCTGTAAGTTGCGAATTCCAGGTATTATAAACGGATTCTTAAGCTCTGGATTTTTGTTTTTAAAAGGAGCATCAACCTCCTGAGACTTCATCGTAGAAGGTCTGTTTGTACTTGGAATTTTTTCTGTAAAAGGCTGTCTGTTTCCGTAGGTGTTTTCCATACGTATTACATAAACCAGCTTTGCACTTTCCCCAAGCTCTTTTGTAAGCGAAACTTTTAAAAGTTTAACGTAATGCTCTTCTAGCCACTCGTAAAAAAATTTACTAGGAACCTGTATACTTAAAGCATTATCTGTAAGTTTAACCGCCTTAATGGGTTCGAACCAGGTTTTGTAAGCCTGCGGGGTTATATTGTCTTGAATAAATAAGAGACAATTATCCCAAACTGTTTGCGCAGTCATACTCAT